>CAWAMI010000009.1:0-185578 GCA_963783105.1 uncultured Actinomycetota bacterium | reverse complement strand
CACCCACGACGCTGAACGTCAGCCAGGCCAGTAGTAACCACCACATGACCTCAGCGTCACGTGCGAAAGCGACCGGGAAGCAACAAGGAAGCGGCATCCGGCCGACGTCCCGATGGCTCCTGACCCCACATCGAGGGCGACGGCCCGTCCGGGGACTGGGTCGGCTGGACGATTAGAGCTTCGCCGCTACCCGCACCGGCGCAGCAGCGTCGTGCTCGGCTGCGACCCGCGGCATCAAGGCGACCGCGGGCGACCAGTTGCGCGCCACGGCGACGCGGCCGGCCATGAAGCGCCGCCAGTACCGGTCGGCCAGCCGCGCCCAGCGCCCGGCCTCGGGCGACAGCGGAGCGGGACGACCGGTCGAGGGGCGAACGGTGTCCCGCCCGCGGCGGAGCTTGTCGGAGTTCGACCGGAAGATGTGGGTGGGCACCGCCTCGAAGACCCACTCCCCGTCCTCGCGACGCAGCCCCTGCGGCTCGTGGCCGAGGATCTGCGTGAGCACCTTCTGCGGTTCGTTCACGAGGTCGCTGTAGCTGATCCGCAGCCACGGGGCGGACGTGCGGCGCCGCAGGAGCGCCGTCGTCATGCAGGTCCGCAACCACTGCTTCCCGACCACCTCCGACGGCGTCGGCGGCTGGTAGCCCTTCGCCGTCGACCGCGACCGGATCACGTCCGTCGGGGCACGCACCAGCTCGACGAAGCGCACCTCCGCCCAGGGCTGCATCGACAGCAGATAACCCATCCACGGCGTCTTGGACTCGTCCACGAGGACGGAACCGTCCCGGGCGAGCGTCTCGTAGACCAGACGCACCGACTCGAGGGCGCGCTCCAGCCCCGCACTCGGCCTCGAGGGAGCCGCGAGCCCGGTCAGCTGGTCCCGCTGCGGGGCGAAGATGGCGTACCGCCAATCCCGGGCCTTCGCGGGGTCGGCCATCAGATCGGCCACCGGCTTCCACTCGGCGCACTCCGCCTGCGGAGCGCCGCAACCGCACGGCGCCTGGTAGCTCGCCGGATCGGCCAGGTAGCGAAGCTCCCCGACCGCGCGATAGCCGGGCTCGAGGTCGAGCAGCCGCGACAGCAGGGTCGTGCCGGAACGCCCCATGCCGACGAGGAACACGATGGACACCCTGGTGCGTGACATCGGCACCTTTCTTGGCCGGGCAGCGGCCGCAGCCGGATCGATGGGGGAAGGCGAAGCATGTCAGGGGGGTGTGGGACCCGTCAGCCGAGTCACACAATCGACATCTCGCCGGGGCGTGGCACCGACGGCGGCCGACCCCGCGCGATGGCTGCCGCCACAGGCGGTGCCCGCTGGCCCCTTCGGACTAGGGAAAAACGGTCCGCGCTTGTTTCTTTTTTGAGACAAAACGCGGACGAAGCCCATTACTCTCTGTCAACAGAACCGCGAGGACGGCGGCGCGACCGGTGCTGCTCGATCAGCGGCCTTCGAGCGGGCCCGGGTTCCCGAGCTCGCCCACCCCGAAAGGTCAGCATGCGCCGAGCACTGCGCCGACGTACCGCCCTGCTGTTCGCGGGGCTCCTGCCGGCTGCGGCGCTGCTGTCCGGCATCCCCGACGCCGGGGCGATGACCGGCACCGCGGCCACCCCGGAGACGCTGCCGGCCACGCCCGGCGCCATGTGGCAGACGAACGACGCGGTCTGGGCGCTCGCCTACAACAACGGTGTCGTCTGGGCCGCCGGGGAGTTCACGGCGATCCGCCCGCCCGGCACCGCGGCCGGGGACGCCCAGGAGATCCCGATGCAACGCCTCGCGGCCTTCAACGCCACCGGGCCGAACGCGGGCAAGCCCTGCACCGCCGCCTGGCCCTGCCCCGGCATCGGCGCGTGGCAGGACCCCAAGATCTCCGCCAAGGTCTGGGCCCTGTCCGTCACGCCGGACGGCAGCCGCATCTACGCCGGCGGCGAGTTCACCTACGTCAACAACGTGGCCCGCGCCCGCGCCGTCGGTTTCGACCTGACCAAGACCGGCGCGACGAGCGCGCAGATGCAGCTGCCCTGGAACCCGGGCGCGAACGGCACGGTCCGGGCGATCGCCAGCACGAACGACAACGTCTACCTCGGCGGTGCGTTCACGAGCGTCAAGGACGCCTCCGGCGCCGTCGTCGCCCAGCCGCGCGCCGCCTCGTGGGCCACGGCCACCAACGCGTTGCGAACCGACTGGACGCCGACGATCGACGCCGCCGTCTACGCCCTCATGGTCGGGCCCGGTGCCGACAGCGGCAACCTCGTGCTCGGCGGCACCTTCCGCACCGTCAACGGCGCACCGCACAGCGGCATCGCGCAGGTCGACCAGGCCACCGGCGACGTCAACGGCCCGATGTCGAACGCCATCATCCCGAGTCCCGCCGACGGCAACCGGTCGGACGTCAAGGTGCTGACGACGGACGGCACGGACATCTACGTCGGCGCCGAGGGCACCGGGTACGGCTGGTTCGACGGGCAGGCGTCGGTGAACGCCCTCACCGGCGAGCTCAACTGGAAGAGCAACTGCCTCGGCGCCACCCAGGCTCTCGCCCTGATCGGCAACGCGCTCTACATCGGCTCGCACTCGCACGACTGCAGCCGGCTCCCCACGGGCGGGTTCCCGCAGCGGCCGTTCGCCAACGACTCCAGCTCCTGGCACCACCTGCTGGCCGAGCAGGCACGCGCCGACGGCACGCCCAACAGCGGCGGTCGGCTGCTCACCTGGTACCCGACGGTGAACGCCGGCCCGACCAACGGCGCCACCGCCAACGAGATCGGCCCGCGCGCGATGGCCACCGACGGCACCCATCTGTGGGTCGGCGGGCAGTTCACGCAGGTGAACGGGGTCGACCAGCGGGGCATCACGACGTTCGCCCCCGGGCCGGACACGACGGCCCCGGCGACCATCCGCATCACGGGGACGAGCCCGGCGCCGGGCAAGGTCACCGTCCGGTGGACCGGCTCGAGCGACCCGGACGACACGACGTTGAGCTACTCGATCACCCGGGACGGCGCGCCGCTGACGGGCGCCACGACGCCCGGCACGGCGACTCCCGTCGCCTCCCCGTGGTGGCAGAGCCCCGTCTACACCTATCGGGACACGGCGGTCCCGGCCGGGCCGCACACCTACCAGGTGACCGTCACGGACGCCGACGGCCTGGTGCGCCGCAACTCCGTCACGGTGGACGTGGCCGCGGCGGCGACCGGCGGATACAAGAGCTCCGTCCTGCTCGACAAGCCCTCCGTCTACTGGCGGCTCGACGAGACGGGCGGCACCACCGCGAAGGACAGCAGTGGGAACAACGCCACCGGGACGCTCCGCGGGGCGCCGACGCTGAACCGGCCGGGTGCCATCGACGCCAACAAGGCCATCCGGCTCAACAACAACACGAGCAGCGGCGTCTCCCCGACCACCGCCCCGGCACTGCCGCCGGCGAACTACTCCCTCGAGGCGTGGATCCGCGTCGACCCGACCAACCGGAACGGCGGACGGCTGATCGGCTGGAGCAACACCGCCACCACCAAGAGCACGGCGCCGGACCGCACGCTCTACATGATGAACAGCGGTCAGCTCGTCTACTCGATCTTCACCAAGGACGGCAAGACCTGCCGCGCGACGAACCGGTACATGGTCGGCGGCACCTGCTACGTGTGGACGCTGCCCTCCTACAACGACGGCACCTGGCACCACGTGGTCGCGACGCAGAGCAGCACCACAGGGATGGCCCTCTACGTCGACGGGCTGAAGGTGGCGAGCACGACCGAGACGTCCTCCTTCACGCCGAAGGTGGCGACGAAGGGCGTGTGGCGGGTCGGGGCCGACAACCTCGCCCCGTTCCCGAACGTGCCGTTCAACCTCAACGGCCCGGTCGTCGGTGACGTGGACGAGGTCGCCGTCTACCCGTACACGCTGACGCCCGAGCGGATCGCCGCGCACCGGGCGGCCGCGGAGTAGCCCGCCACGGCGACCGCCCGATGGCAGCGCTGCCGCCGACGTGCCGTCACTCTCCGTTTCCGAGACACCGATCTCGGGTGGGTTCGAGGAAAACGTCCCGCCCGGTAATTCCGCCACGTATACAGATTCCGCTGCTCGTCGAAAGGGACCTCGCTGATGCTCGGACGCACCCGCCGTATCGCCGTCACAGCACTCGCGGTGGCCCTGCCCGTCGCCTCGGTCGCCGTCGGGATCTCCGGCGCCGACGCCGTCACCGGCGGCCCGTCGGCGCCGGTGACGCTGCCGGCCACGGACACCCCGATGTGGCAGACCAACGACGCGGTGTGGGCGCTGGCCTACAGCAACGGCATCGTCTTCGCGGGCGGGGACTTCACCTCCGTCCGCCCGCCGGACACGCCGAAGGGCACGGGTGAGGTGCCGATGCGTCGCCTCGCTGCGTTCAACGCCGCCACGGGGGTGCCGTGCCGGACCGCGGCCGACTGCAACGGCTTCATCTGGCGCGACCCCGCGATCGGCGCCACGACGCCCGGGCCCGCCAACCGGGTCTGGGCGCTCAGCGTCACCCCGGACGGCAAGCGGCTGTTCGCCGGCGGGGACATGGGCGGCAAGGTGCTCGCCTACAACCTGACCCCCACCGGCGCGACGAAGATCGGCTGGACCACCGGCGTCTCCGGGCAGGTCCGTGCCCTGGCCGCCAGCGACACGGAGCTCTACGTGGGCGGCGCCATCACCGCCCCGAACCCGCGGGTGGCCTCCTTCAGCATCCCCGCGTCCGGGGCCCCGACCTTCCGGAGCACCTGGAAGCCGGTGCTGGCCTCGCCGAGCGGTAGCCCGTACAACGTCAACGCGCTGATGGTCGGACCCCGCGCGGACACGGTCGTCCTCGGCGGCACCTTCCGCACCGTGAACGGCGTCGCGCAGAGCGGCGTCACGCAGCTCTACCGCACGAACGGCCAGGTGCCCGCGACCGGCCAGGGCCGGATCTCCAACACGATCATCCCGGGCGTCGTCGGCGACACCCGCTCCGACGTCAAGGCGCTCGCCACCGACGGCGCCAGCATCTTCCTCGGCGCCGAGGGCAGCGGCTACGGCATCTTCGACGGCCAGGCCTCGATCAACCCGAACTCGGGCGCCCTCAACTGGCGCAGCAACTGCCTCGGCGCCACGCAGGCGCTCGCCCCGATCGGTCCGACGCTCTACATCGGGTCGCACTCGCACGACTGCACCCGCCTCGCCAGCGGCGGTTTCGGGCAGACGCCCTTCGCCAACGACTCGACGTCCTGGCACCACCTCGTCGCCCAGGAGAAGGACGGCAACGGTGGAACGGGTGGCAGCCCGCTCCGGGAATGGTTCCCGACCACCAACGCCTCCCCGAACACCCCGGTCGGGCCCAACGAGCTCGGCCCCCGGGCGATGGCGACCGACGGCACCAACCTGTGGGTCGGCGGTCAGTTCAGCAAGGTCAACGGCCGGGACCAGCAGGGTCTGACGAGCTTCCGGCCCGTCGGCGACGGCATGCGCCCGGTCGCGCCCACGGTGTCCGCCGTGAGCCCGACCGCGGGCAACGTGACGGTCCGGTGGACCGGGTCGAGCGACCCGGACGACAAGTTCCTGACGTACACGATCTTCCGGGACGACACCCAGATCGGCACCGTCGGACCGGCCGACAGCCCGTGGTGGCAGACCCCGGTCTACGTCTTCCGCGACACCGGGGTGCCGGCCGGAACGCACACCTACTCGGTGCAGGTGACGGACGCGAACGGGTTGACCCCCTTCGCGGACCCCGCGATCCGGGCGAAGGCGTCGCCGGTGAACACGCCCACGGGCTCCTACCAGGACAAGGTGAAGGCGAACGCCCCCACGTTCTACTGGCGGTTCGGTGAGGCGAGCGGCACCACCGCGGCCGACAGCAGCGGCCACAACGTGACGGGCACCTACCGTCGGGCCGCGACCCGCGGCGTCGAGGGCGCCATCGCCGGCGACAAGGCGGTGGGCACGGCGACGAACACCATCATCTCGCCCACATCGGCCACCGCGACCCTCCCGCCGGCGAACGTCAGCATGGAGGCGTGGATCAAGACGGCCCCGAACCAGAAGGGGGGCGGCCGGATCATCGGCTGGGGCAACAAGAACTCCGTCAACGTCTCCGGGGCGGCCGGCTGGAAGCCGAACCTCAGCTCCACACCGGACCGGGTCGTGTACATGCAGAACGGCGGCCAGCTGACGTTCTCCATCTTCACGAAGAACGGCAGCACCTGCCGCCAGGCCAACCGGTACGGGCAGGCGCACACCTGCTACGTCTGGTCCCCCCTGTCCTACAACGACGGCAGCTGGCACCACGTGGTCGCCACCCAGGACGCCACCTCGATCCGCCTGTACGTCGACGGGAAGCAGGTCGGCAGCCAGACGCTCGCCGCCGGGCAGACGCCGAAGGCCACGGCCGCAGGCTTCTGGCGGCTGGGTGTGGACACGATGACCGGGCTCGCCTTCATCCCGGCGAACAAGGCCATGCCGGGGGCCATCGACGAGGCGGCCGTCTACCCCGTCGCCCTCGACAAGGCGACCGTCGGCAACCACTTCAAGAGCGCGGAGTAGGTCGCCACGCTCCGCCAGACCACGCCGCGAAATGCTCCGGGAGCTGTGCGTCATCTCCCGGGGCATTCGCGCGCACCGAAATCGGGATGAGTGTCCCGATTTGTTCACTCGAATATGTCGTTTCTATGGAGATGGTGGCCTTGCCGTCGCGCGAGGCCCTCATCCCGCATAGAACGGCGTGAGCTCATTCCGGGGGTACACCACCATGCGTTTCCACGCTTCACGCCGCAGCGCCGCACTCGTCCTCGTCGCCGCCCTGCCCATAGCGGCGGTGTCGCTCGGCACCGGCAACGCGGGCGCCATCACCGGAGCGCCGGACGCACCCGAGACGCTGCCCGCCGTCGCCTCGTCGATGTGGCAGACCAACAATTCGGTGTGGGCACTCGCCTACAGCCAGGGCATCGTGTTCGCCGCCGGCGACTTCACCGCCCTCCGGGCGCCGGGTTCCGGGTCGGACTCGGTGTCGATGGGCCGGGTGGCCGCATTCGACGCCGCCACCGGCCGGCCGTGCGTCGCGCCGACGCCGTGTGTCCGCAACGGTCGCCCCTTCACCTGGGCGAACCCCGGCCTCAGCGCCCGGGTGTGGGCGCTCACCGTCACCCCCGACGGCAGCAAGCTCTACGCGGGTGGCGACTTCGGCGGTCCCCGCAAGAAGGTCGCCGGGTGGGACCTGACGAAGTCGACGCCGACGCTGTTCCCCTACAACCCGCAGATCAAGGGGCAGGTGCGCGCCCTCGCCAGCACGAACACCGCGCTCTACGCGGGCGGGGCCTTCAGCTCCGTCGGCGGCGTCCCCCGGTCCCGGGTCGCGGCGTTCACCATCAACGGCAGCGGCGGCGCCTTCCGCAGCACCTGGACCCCGGACGTGGACGGCAACGTCTACGCGCTGATGGTCGGGCCCCGCCCGGGCAGCGTCGTGCTCGGCGGGAAGTTCCGCAAGGTCAACGGGGCAGCCCACAGCGGGATCGCGCAGGTCGACGAGGCCACGGGCGACGTGAACGGCCCGATGTCGAACACCATCATCCCGGGCCAGGTCGGCAACACCCGCTCCGACGTCAAGACCCTCACCACCGACGGCACGAGCATCTTCCTCGGCGCCGAGGGCAGCGGCTACGGCATCTTCGACGGCCAGGCATCCGTGAACCCGTCGACCGGGGAGCTCAACTGGAAGACCAACTGCCTCGGAGCCACGCAGGCCCTGGCGGTGGTCGGGGGCTCGCTCTACGTCGGCTCGCACAGCCACGACTGCAGCCGCCTGCCCACGGGCGGGTTCGGCCAGACGCCCTTCGCCAACGACTCCTCCTCGTGGCACCACCTGCTCGCGGAACAGAAGGACGGGGACGCCAACAGCGGTGGCGGGCAGCTCCGCACCTGGTACCCGGTCACCAACGCCGGGCCGACGAACGGCGCATCTCCCGACGAGATCGGTCCGCGCGCGATGGCCACGGACGGCACCCAGCTGTGGGTCGGCGGACAGTTCACGACGGTGAACGGCGCCACGCAGCGCGGGCTCGCTCGCTTCGCCCCCGGCGGCAACGGGGCGCGCCCGACGCGGCCGGCGTCGTTGACGGGGACGAGCGCCGCACCGGGGCAGGTGACCCTGCGCTGGACCGGCTCGAGCGACCCCGACGACCGCTACCTCACCTACAAGATCCTCCGGGACAACCAGGTGATCGACGAGGTCGGGCCGGTCGATTCGCCGTGGTGGCAGAGCCCCTCCTACGTGTGGCGGGACGACTCCGCCCCGAACGGGAGGCACAAGTACGCCGCCCGCGCCTACGACGCCAGCGGGTTGCGCTACGGCAGGAACATCACGTTCTCGACCGCCGGCGCCCCGACCGGCGGGTACCGCGCCAGCGTTCTCGCCGACTCGCCGTCGTTCTACTGGCGCCTCGACGAGACCGGCGGCGGCACGGCGGCCGACAGCAGCGGCAACAACGCGCCCGGGGCATACCGCTCCGGCATCAGCCTCGGCCGGGACGGCGCGATCCGTGGCAACGGCGCCGTCGGCCTGAACCGCACGACCGCCAACCTCTCCCCCACGGCCGCGCCCGCCCCGCCGCCCTCGGACTACTCGCTGGAGCTGTGGTTCCGGACCGAGCCGGGGCAGACCAACGGTGGCCGCATGATCGGCTGGTCGAACAACGCGACCGGGACGAGCAGCACGCCGGACCGCGCCGTCTACATGTTGAACAGCGGGCAGATCAACTACTCGATCTTCACCCGGAACGGGAGCACCTGCCGGCCGGGCAACCGGTACATGGTCGGCGGAACCTGCTACCTGTGGTCCCCGCAGTCCTACAACGACGGCAGCTGGCACCACCTCGTGGCCACCCAGAGCAGCACCAGCGGCATGGCGCTCTACGTGGACGGCACCCGCGTCGCCAGCACCTCCGACTCGAAGTCCTACCTGCCCAAGGCGACCGGCAACGGTGTCTGGCGGGTCGGCGTGGACACCCTGTCGGGCTTCCCGAACCAGCCCTTCAGTCCCGGACTGAACGGCGAGGTCGACGAGGTCGCGGTGTACCCGACCGTGCTCACGCCTGCCCAGGTGGCGGCGCACTTCGGGGCCGCCGAGTAGAGGCACCGGCGCGTAGTCCGACCGCCCCGCGGCGGCGCCCGCAACGTGTGCTCCCGGGCACGGCGCTCGCGATGGAGCGCCGGGCGTCGATGGTGATGAAAGAATGGCCGCTGCTGTGGCTGCCGTTCCGCAGCGCCTGCAGGATCAGCCCCGGGGAGACGACGTGAGCAAGCTGCCGGTGCTGTTCCTGGTCGGCTCCGGCCGCTCGGGGACCACGCTGCTCTCCCGCCTCCTCGACCTGCAGGACGGTTACCGCGCCGTCGGGGAGACCCGCTACGCCGGCGACGCCTACAGCTGGCCGATGGTCTGCGGCTGCGGCGAGCCGCACGAGGGTTGTGAGCTCTGGGGTCCGCTGATCTCCTCCTGGAAGGCGGAGCCGGACCGGCTGGCCGCCTGGCTGCGGGCGGACTACGCGGCGCAACTCGACCAGCTGGCCGGCTTCGTCGCCCCCGGCCGGCTCCGGCCCGGCGTGCGCAGCGGGCTGTCGGAGCTGCGCCACGTCTACGAGACGTTGGGCTCGACCGGGGAGATCGTCGTCGACGAGTCGAAGACCCCGTGGCTCGGCTTCCTCCTGGCCCAGCAGCCCTGGGCCGACGTCCGCTTCGTGGAGTTGGTGCGGGATCCCCACGAGGTGATCACGTCGTGGCAGAACGCCAAGGACTACCTGGAGTACACGCCCCGGGAGGTCGCCGCCAAGCACTGGCTGCGGACGTGTCTGACGGCCGAGGCCATGCGCAAGCGCACCGGCGCCCCCTGGCTGCGGACGTCCTACCGCCGCCTCGCGAACGCGCCGCTGGACGTGCTCGAGGACATCACCGGTGGCCCCGTTCAGCGGTTGACCCCGGTCGAGGGCGCGGTCGCCTTCACCTCCGAGCCGAACCACATCTACCTGTCGAACCCCGACAAGCTCCGTCGCGGCCCGGACAGCGTCCGTCCCAGCCGTCCGAAGCCCGCGGATCCGCCGGCGAAGGTGGGCCCGTGGGAGCGGGCGTCGAACCGGTACTGGACGAGCTGGCTGGCCGATCGCACGGAGTTGCGCTCCCCCGGCTGGGCGCCGAGCCAGCGGCTGTAGCCGGCCACTGAACCGGCGCTGGAGCCGGCCGACCGCGGAAGCGGTGCTCAGCCCTCGACGGAGCGCCGCACGTCGATGACCATCCCGGTCACCGCGGACTCGAGCAGCTCCACGGTCGCCTTGCCGACCTCGTCGGGCGCGAGCAGGCTGCCCGCCGGCTCCTCACCGAAGGCCATGCTCCGCATCGGCGTCCGGGTGCGCTCCGGGTTGACGCAGTTGACCCGAACCCGCAGGTCGGACCACTCGTCGGCGAGCGCCTGGGTCAGGTTCACGACGGCCGCCTTCGCCGCCGAGTAGAGGCTGTACTCGGCCCGGCCGCGGGTGTACGAGCTCGAGGTGAAGAAGACGAGATGCCCCTCGGTCTTCGCCAGGTACGGCAGGGCCGCCCGCGCGATCAGCGAGGGTGCGAGCAGGTTGACCTCGACCTGCTCGACGATCCCCTGCACGGTCATCTCCACCAGCGGACCCCGGGCCAGGACGGCCGCGCTGACGACGACCGCGTCGATGCGGCCGGTGGCGTCGAACGCCGTCTGCAGCGCCCGGTCGATGCCGGCGGGGTCGCGCACGTCGGTGCCGGTCTCCGACCGGCTGAAGGAGAAGGCGTCGGCGCCGCGCTCGGTCGCCTGGAGCACCACCTCGCGCCCGATGCCGTAGCTGCCGCCGAACACGACGACGGTCTTCCCGGACAGGGAGTCGGCGGGCGGGGTGGGCAGCTCCGGCAGGTGCGCGCTCCCCAGCTGGAACAACTTGTCCGCGATGAACAGGTCCAGCGGGTGAGTGATCTTCATGTTCTGCTCACTGCCGAGCACGGTGCCGATGGCCGTGTCGGGCAGGTACTTCAGCACCACCGAGCAGTCGTCGGTCGCCGTGAAGTCCGGGTCCTTCACCGCCTCGTCGTACGCGCGCCGGATCGTCGACAGCAGGAAGCCCTGCGGCGTCTGACCGCGCCGCAACCGCGAGCGGTCGGGGATGTCGACGATCCGGTCGCTCTCGTCGACGACGACGATGGTGTCGGCGGACGGGATGACGACGTCCACGGCCTCGTACCGCTCCAGCGCCTCCACGCAGTCCACGAGGATCTGTCCGCCGACGAAGGGGCGCACCGCGTCGTGGAAGAGGACTTTACGTTCGCCTTCACCGAGCGCGACGAGTGCCAATCTCGTGCTCTCGTTACGGTCCCGCCCGCCGGCGACAATCCCCTCGATCTTCGGATAGCGATCGCCGATCGTGTATTTGAGCCGTTCGATCCATTCCGCGGACATCACGATAACGATGGAATCGATGACCGGAGAAGCCGAGACGATATCGAGCGTGTGCTCGATGACGGTCTTTCCCGCCACCTTCAGCATTTGCTTCGGAACACCGAGACCGACCCGGGTCCCCGAGCCACCCGCCAGCACGACCGCTGTCGTGGGGAAAGCACTGTTCGCCACTCGATGCCCTTTCTCGGCTGCGGCAGGTCGGCAGACGGTCCCAAGATCGTACGTGCCGGGGCCCGCCCGCGAACGCCGAACGCCGTAGTTCGACCCCTCGCGGATCCGGCGTGGACAGGGCCGCGACCTGCCCGTCTGCGTACGTGCGTCCTCGTCCTCGGCGCCGCCGCGCGTCCCGGGCGAGGGCCGAACGGATCAACCATCTCCGAGCCCGGCCCCGGTTCGCCGCGCCGCCGACCCGCTGCTCGCGCGGCCCGGGCGGCTCCCGGGGCCGACCCCTCCGGCGTGCGGAGGACCCGCGCCGCGCGCACCGGCGGCCGAGTATTAGTCCGAACCGGTGACACGACCCCTCGATGGGGTGAACCGCTAACCCGGCGCAGGCCATGCGGGTAGAGTCAGCCAATTGAGGTGCACCGCGCCCAGGGCCGGGCGCAGGGCCGAAACATGGGAGCAATGTGGGGATGGGCAACCTGCGGAGGCAAGCGACCGTGCGGTCACTGTTGCCCTCCCGCGGTTTTGTCATTTCTTCGCTGACACGAATTCTTCTGCTCATCGTTCCGCCGGGCCGCCAGGTTCTCGTGTACGGCTGGCCCGATCACGAGGGCAACGCGGTTTCCCTGCTGCGGTTCCTCGCCCGCGAGGGCAAGGAGCGCCGCATCGTCTGGCTGGCCAGCGGCACGCCCGGCAGGAATGCGCAATACGCAAGCTGGATCTCGGCGGTGACGATTCGGCACAAGCGATCACTCGCCGGTTTCTGGGCCTACCTGCGCAGCGACGTCGTCTGCTTCACCCACGGCCTTTACAGCAGCCCGAAGCCCTGCCGGGGGCGCGTGTTCGTCAACCTCTGGCACGGCGACGGGCCGAAGCGCACCGAGAATCCCGAGTTCGCCGT
The DNA here is from genome assembly GCA_963783105.1 of uncultured Actinomycetota bacterium. Lineage (GTDB taxonomy): Bacteria > Actinomycetota > Actinomycetes > Frankiales > Frankiaceae > JAVEDQ01. The sequence continues at coordinate 173,065 of CAWAMI010000009.1, read as the reverse complement.
GCGACCCGGCGCGACGGCGGTGGTCGGCCAGACGCGCCTGTGGGGTGAGAAGAAGGCGGACGAGTTCGGCATGCCGGCGTCCTCGGTGCTCGTCGTCGGCAATCCCCGCATCGATGACCTCGTGGAGCCGATGACCGATCCGCAGCGACAGGCGCTGCACGAGCTGCTCGGTCCGCGCTTCATCCTCTGGATGCCGACCTATCGGGACTCCAACGGCGCCGGTTTCCGGGAGTGGAGCGACGGGCGGCGCCTCAGCGACACCGGGCAGCTGGCCTCGCTCGGCTCGCACGCCCGCGCCGCGGCCGACCGGCACGGCGTGACCGTGGTGGTCAAGCCGCACCCGATGGACCGGGACACCTACGCCGGCATCCCCGGGCTGCGCACCGTGGACGACGAGGCGCTGAACGAGCTCGGCGTCAGCCTCTACCAGGTGCTGGGCGCCTCGAGCGGCCTGATCACCGACTACTCCAGCGTCTGGACCGACTACCTCGTGGTCGACCGGCCGGTGCTGCTGTTCTGCCCGGACTACGAGGAGTACGCCGCCACCCGCGGCTTCAACGTCCCCGACCTCCTCGCCGTCGCGCCCGGACCGCTGGTCACCGACATCTCGGACCTGGGCGCTTTCGTCTCCGACGTCGCCGCCGGGCGGGACCCGCACCGCGCCCGCCGCCACGCGCTCGCCGGAGAGATCGGCGGCGTGACCGAACCCGGCGCCAGTCGGCGCCTGTGGCAGGCCATCTCGGAGCTCCGGCGCGCCGACGTGCGGCGACCGTCGGCCTCGCCCGAGCTGGTCGGCTGAGCGTGCGGATCCTCTACTACATCCCCGGCCCTACCTACGGGGGCGCCCACAACCAGGTCGTGCGCCTCGCCGAGCCGCTGAGCGCCGCCGGCTACGAGCCGGTCGTCCTCCTCCCCGACCAGGAGGGCGACGGCTACGACCGCCTGGTCGCCGCCGGGATCGAGACCTACCGCGCGACGCTGCACCGGCTGCGGGCGACGACGAACCTCTCGACCCACTGGGGTCTCGTGAGCTCGTTCCGGCCGCAGGTGGACCTGCTCGAGCGGTTCCTGACCAAGCACGGCATCGACCTCGTCCAGCTGCACGGGGTCATGAGCCTCGACGGTGCGCTGGGCGCGCGCCGCCGACGGCTCCCGATCATCTGGCAGATCCTCGACACCCGGGCCCCGCGCGCCCTGCGGGCGATGACCGCGCCGCTGGTGCAGCGCTACGCCGACTCGGTGCTGGTCACCGGCACGACCGTCGGCTCGCTCTACCCCGGCCTCGACAAGCTGGGCGACCGTCTCGTGCCCTACTACCCCCCGGTCAGCGGCACCGAGTTCGCCCCGCCGACGCCGGCGGAGCGACAGGCGGTCCGGGACCGGCTCGGGGTGGCCGAGGACGAGGTCCTCGTGGGGGACCTCGGCAACCTCAACGCCCAGAAGGGCCACCAGTACGTGGTCGAGGCGGTGGGCCGCGTCCGGCGCCGGCTGCCCGAGGTGACCCTGCGGGTCCGCGGCGGACGCGCGCCAGGGCACGAGGAGTACCAGCGCAGCGTCGAGCAACTCGCCGCCTCCTTCGGGCTGCCCGACGAGACGGTGGACAGCCTGCCGCCGGCGATGAACTCGGCGGCGTTCCTCTCGGCGCTCGACGTGTTCGCGGTCGGCTCCGAGCCGCGCTCGGAGGGCGTGCCGACGGCGATCATCGAGGCGATGCTCACCGGCGTGCCGGTCGTGGCCAGTGACGTCGGCGGTGTCGCGGAGGCGGTGCGGCACGGCGAGACCGGCTTCTGCGTGCCGCCGCGCAACCCGGCGGCCATGTCGGACCGGCTGACGCAGCTGGCCGAGGAGCCGGAGCTGCGCTTCACCATGGCCAAGCGGTCCCGCGAGATCGCGCTGGCCGAACTGTCGCTGGAGTCCTGCGTCGAGGCGCACCTGCGGGCCTACTCCGCGGCGATCGAGCACCGCCGGGACCGCCCCGCGGCCTGAGGGTCCTCGTTAGGTGCGAACGGGGCCGCGGTAGGCGCGAACGGCGCCGCGGTAAGCGCGAGCAGGGCCGCGGTAAGCGCGAGCAGCGCCGCACCAACCGCGAACGGCCCGAGGCGTTCGCGGCCTCCGCGGAATCCGCGGCGAATTCCCGCGACAACCGCGAACGGCCCCGCAGCAACCGCGAACAGGGCCCGCACCGGTCCACCAGCAGCGCCGCACCAACCGCGAACGGCCCGAGGCGTTCGCGGCCTCCGCGGAATCCGCGGCGGATCTCCGCGGCAACCGCGAACGGCCCCGCAGCAACCGCGAACAGGGCCCGCACCGGTCCACCAGCAGCGCCGCACCAACCGCGAACGGCCCGAGGCGTTCGCGGCCTCCGCGGAATCCGCGGCGAATTCCCGCGACAACCGCGAACGGCCCCGCAGCAACCGCGAACAGGGCCCGCACCGGTCCACCAGCAGCGCCGCACCAACCGCGAACGGCCCGAGGCGTTCGCGGCCTCCGCGGAATCCGCGGCGGATTCCCGCGACAACCGCGAACGGGTCCGCGGCGACCGCGAACGGCAGGCGCAAACGGCCCCGCGGTTCCGGGGCCGTTCGCAGGCGGTCAGGCCCTGCGTCGCCGCCGGCGCCGGAAGCTGATGATCCCGCCGACCTGGGCCGCGAGCAGCCCGGCGCCGAGCAGCGTGAGCACCGTCTTCGCGTCCGGCCCCTGCCGCTCGACGTCGACGACCTGGGCGCTCAGCACCCGTTCGTCGCCGGTCGGCTGACCCGCCGCAGCGTTGCCGCCACCAGCGCCGGGGGCGGACGAACCGGCCGTCGGACCCGCCGCCGAGGTGCCGCTGTTCGGCTGCGCCGCAGGCAGGTTGCCTCCGGCCGTCGGACCCGCCGCCGAGGTGCCGCTGTTCGGCTGCGCCGCAGGCACGGTGCCTCCGGCCGTCGGACCCGCCGCCGAGGTGCCGCCGTTCGGCTGAGCAGTCGAACCCGTCGCGGCGGTGCCGCTGCCGGCGTTCGACTGAACCGCCGGTGCGGTTCCACCGGCATTCGACTGGGTCGCCGCTGTGTTGCCGCCGGCGGCGTTCGACTGAGCCGTCGGACCGTTGCTGCTGTCCGCCGGTTCCGCCGGCGCCGCACTGCTCTCGGCCTTCGGCTGATCCGCCGCCGCACTGCTCTCCGCCTTCGGCTGCTCCGCCGCCGCACTGCTCTCCGCCTTCGGCTGATCCGCCGCCGCACTGCTCTCCGCCTTCGGCTGCTCCGCCGGCGCCGCACTGCTCTCCGCGTTCGGCTGATCCGGCGCCGCACTGCTCTCCGCGTTCGGCTGATCCGGCGCCGCACTGCTCTCCGCCTTCGGCTGCTCCGCCGGCGCGCTGCCCGCATTCGGCTGGACGCCGCTCGGCTTGTTCTCGGCGACCGGCGAACCGCTCAGCCGCACGATGTGCCGGCCTGGCGAGAGCTTCGTGGTGTCGAGCACGTCTCCGCGCAGCGGAATCCCGTCCACGTCGTAGTGCGGGTTCTCGATCGGCTTGTCGACCGGCGGGGTCAGCTTGTACTTGCCGCGAAGGCGCTTGGGCGTCCAGTCCGTCGTCCCGACCTGCGGCAACGGCAGCAGCTTCAGCACGTCGCCGAGGTCCGGCTGGTCAGACGGCGAGGGCGTGGGCGTGGGCGACGGCGACTCGCTCCCGCCGTTCCCGCCACCGTCCGAGCCACCGGGCGGCTGGTCGCCGGGCGGCGGACTCGCGCCGCCCCCGTTCGGGTCGTCCGGGTTGCTCGGCGGCGGGCTGCTCGGCGAGCTCGACCCGCCGGGCGAGAGCTCGACCAGGGTCACGTCCGGGCCGACCGGCGTGGTGATGTCCTGCGTGGACGACCAGCTGTCGGTGGCGTCCCGTCCGGATGACGGCCGGAAGGCCCGAGCCGACGGGACCGGCTTGTCCAGATGGACGGTCAGCGGGCTCGAGGTGATCGGGTAGTCCTGCGGTGCCGCGCTGCCCGCGCCGGGCTTGGCGATGCTCGCCGTCCGCCAGAGGGCGAGGTAGAAGGTCCCGTCGCTCTTCTGCAGCAGGACGTGCCGGACGTCGCCCGCGTCGCCGTCGGAATCGGCGATGCCGAACGGCAGCGAGTCGTGCCGCGCGGGACCGCCGTCGGCCAGGATCGAGGTGAGGTTGCCGAGCGAGACGGCGGCGGGCTTCGCGGAGCCGTCGACACGGAACAGGCCGAAGTGGTCTTCCTGGTCCGCGGTGGTGCCCTCGTCGAACAGCTCGTAGCCGAAGGTCTGGGCCACCCCACGCCGGAAGTACTCGAAGTAGAGCCGCGGGTAGTAGACGCCCGCGGTCCGCTCGGTGGTCGACGGGTGCCCGTTCTTGTGCGTGTTGCTCGTGGCGTTGTGGTAGCCGGTCTCGGTGGCCACCCCTGCCTTGCCCTTGCTGATGTACTCGCCGTAGGTGCTGAGCTGCTTCTCGACCTGCACCTCGGGTGTCTCTCCGCCCGGGTAGCTGTGCACGTTGCCGAAGTCGAGGTCCGGGCTCAGGTCGCCCACCTTCGGGGCGTCCTTCGGCATCTTGAATCCGATGAGCGACGGCCCGTAGAGCGGCTTGCCGCGGGTGGCGGCGTTGCTCGACGCCGAGGATCGCAGCGCCTCCTGCGAGCGGCGAAGCGCGTTCGGCCAGTCCGCCATCTTCGAGTTGTTGAACTCGTTGGGCCCTTCGATGGAGTCCGTGGAGGCGGCGAACTGGTCCGCGATGACGCTCACGGACTGGCCAGGGTCCTTGCCGTCCGGCTCGTCGGGACGCGGGATGAGCATGTTGAACCGGATGCCGGCGTCGCGCAGCACCCGGAGACGCTTGTGCTCTGCGGTGTTGGTCGGCCGGAAGTTCTCGCGGACGTGGGTGAAGCCGAGCTGGCGGAGCGCCGCGACCGTGGCGTTCGCGTCGGCGTACCGCGTCTTGCCGTAACTCATGTGGATGTTGACGCCGAGCGAGTTGAGGAAGTCGCCGACCGGCTGGGCCTGCTCGTCCGAGGTGGGGGCGGGCTCGGCCGAGGCGGCGCCGGGCAGGAGCACCGGCACGCCGACGAGACCAGCGACCAGAGCGGTGGAGACGAGCCGGGAGGCCCGGCCGACCACCCGCCTCGCCGACGGGCGGCGGGCGGAGCGGGAACCGGGCGAGCCGGGGGAATTCGGACACGATCTCGCGCCGTCGGCGCGGGACATCGACACGGCTGGGGACCTCTTCGGGAGCTGGCGGGGGGAGCTCGTTCCGGCGCGGACCGCGGCGGCGAGGTGCCGGGGACATCGCGCTCTCAGTTCGATCGCGAAGGCCCGGGCGCCCGTCGTGGCGATCCGGTCAGCCGGGCTTGTGGCCCGACCGGCGTACGAGTCCTCCTTCGAATCGGGCAGTGTGCGGCAATCCCCCGAAGTTGCCGTGAAGTGTCTCCGTGTCGGTGACCTCCAACACTCCTGATCTTGCAGTCCGTTGAAATCCCGGACATTCCGGTCGGTTCGGCTTCCGGCGAAACCGACTTTTCGGCTGGTTACACCCCTGCCCTCAGTGATCCCCCGCACAGTTTGCGCCCGCCGGACGGAACGGCTCGTCCGCGAGGCAAGCTCGGCACGGCTGGTCTTCGACGAGCCGGTTCCGGGCCACCGCCGAGTCCTGCCCAGCCCGGAGATCTCACCCACCGTCAGACCGGGCAGGAGCGGGGAACCCACTTTCGACGAGCCGTCCTCCTGGCTCGTCTCGGGGTGAAGCCGATACGGGACGCATGTCTCGCAACCTGGCCGGGCCTCCCAGCCCGAACCCGACAGCTAACTCCGCAGGCGACGGGAAAGGGCCTGCCTTGCCGATCTCCGCTGCCCGCTCACGGAAGCGCCTCTCCCGCGGCCGCGCCCGGCTCCTCGCGACCGGGACCGTGCTCACCGTCACCGCTCTGGCCTTCGGTGGCCTGAGCACCACCGACTCCGCCCCCGCGCTCGCCGCGCTGCCCACGGTGAAGGCGAAGCCCGCCGACTCCCTCGCCAACGGCTTCGGGATCAAGATCGAGTCGAGCAAGGCCAACAACCACTGGGACGACCACGCCCGTGTGATCAGTGCGCTGCAGGAGCTGCGGGTGCGGCACATCCGCACCGAGCTGTGGGCGAACAACAAGGGCCAGGTGGCCTACCTCAACGACATCAAGGCGAAGACCGGCATCACCGCCCTGTTCACGATGGGCCGGCCCAACAACCTCGGCGGCACCGTGCCGCAGATCGTCAACGTGGCCGCCACCCAGGTCCCGAGCGTCATCTACGCCTTCGAGGGCGCCAACGAGTGGGACCGCCGCAGCGGGTCGAACTGGGCCGCGGAGGTGCGCGCCCACCAGAAGAACCTCTACACGCAGCTCAAGGCCAACCCGGTGACCAAGAAGTACCAGGTCTTCGGTCCCTCGGTGGGCGGCGACAAGCATTACTCGCAGCTCGGCGACGTCAGCAAGTGGCTCGACGCCGGCAACCTGCACACCTACCCCGGCGGCATGCCTCCGTCGAACATGCTCGACAGCCGCCTCGCGGCGAGCAAGGTCAACCGGCAGGCGAAGCCGGCCGTCTCCACCGAGACCGGCTACCACAACGCGGTCAACTGCGGCTGCGGGCACCGGCCCTCGTCGGAGGCCGCCGCGGCCACCTACTACCCGCGCATGGTCCTCGAGGACATGCGACGGGGCCTGTCCAACACCTTCGGCTTCCAGCTCATCGAGTCGAAGCCGGACCCGGAGAAGGACTCCTACATCACCAACCTCGGGCTCGTCCGCTACGACTGGAGCCGCAAGCCGGCCTTCTACGCGATGCGGAATCTGCTCACGCTGATGAACGACCCGGGTGCGGGCTTCACCACCGGATCGCTGGCCTACGCCGTGAACGGCGGCGGGACCGACCTCCGGCAGATGCTGTTCCAGAAGCGGGACGGCACCTTCGTGCTGTTCCTCTGGCGCGACGTCTCCGTCTGGAACACCAAGACGCTGAAGCCGATCTCGGTCGCCAAGTCGAACGTGACGGTCAAGCTCGGCAAGTCCTCGAGGGTCGGTGTGATCCGTCCGAGCACCTCGGCCACGCCCCAGCAGACGGTGACCGGCTCGTCCGTGCCGGTGAGCCTCGGCGGCGAGGTCGTGGCGCTCACCATCAAGTAGCGCGGTCCTGGCCGGCCCCGGGGCCGGACGCAGCGAGAGGGCCGGGAGACGGTGTCTGCACCGTCTCCCGGCCCTCTCGTCGTTCGCTCGCTCAGCTCACCTGAGCTTGACCTCCAGCACCTGGATGTCGGCGCCGACCGGCACGGTCAGCGACTTGGTCGCGGCGTTCGTGGCCACGGCGGCCTTCTGCACCGACGGGCGGAAGCGGTTGACGTCCGCCGTCTGACCGAGGCTGACCGTCACGTTCGACGTCGAGCAGGCCACGGCCTTCTTCGCCGCCGGGTCCCAGATGCTGCAGTCGCGCCACATGACCAGGTAGAACCGGCCGTCCCGCTTCTGCACGAGGGTCTGCCGCAGGTCCGACGGGGCCCCGGTGAGCTTGTAGTCGAGCTTGCCCGGGGTGAACGCGGCGCCCTTGTCGTTCAGCAGGCCGAAGAAGTTCTGCAGGGCGGTGTACTCGGGCTTCGGCGTCCAGTCGTAGTTGAGCAGGCCGAAGTTGGCCTCCTTGTCCACACCGTTCGGGTCGTCGCGCTGGTCGACCAGTTCGTAGCTGTACATCCGGGCGACGCCACGGTTGTAGTGCTCGAGCAGCAGGCGCGGACCGTAGATCGCGGTCACGTTGTCCGGGGTCGGGCGGTGGGTGCTGGTGTTGTTCATCGCGTCGGTGAAACCGGCCTCGGTGGTGATCGTCTTCTGCGAGCCGCTCGAGACCTTGGACAGGTTGAGCACACCGTCCAGCCCGCTCGACGGCACCTGGCCGCCCGGGTAGAGGTGCAGGTTGCCGTAGTCGGAGACGGGGTCGAGGTTGCCGAGCTGGTCCCAGCCGGTGCGCTTGGCCAGGGAGGGCATGAGCACCGGCAGGTTGGCCGTGGCCGGGTCGCCCTTGACGGCCTTGTACACGGACGTCTGGTGGGCCTTGAGGTCGGCGGCCCAGGTGGACGAGCCGCTCTGGTCCCACTCGTTGGCGCCCTCGAGCGACTCGACGGTGCCGGAGGGAATGAGCTCCTTCTTCATCCGGGCCACGAGCTGCTCGGGGGTGCCGCTCGCGAGGTCCGGACGACCCATGATCAGGTTGACCTTGATGCCGGCGGCGCCCAGCGTCCGCAGGGCGGGCCATTCCTTCGAGGCGTAGTTGTACATCTCGTCGCGCACGTGCCGGACGCCGAGGTTCTGCAGGTTCGTCTTGACCTGGTTGACGTCCTGGTAGCGGCCCGGGTAGTTCATGTGGACGTTGACGCCGAAGGCGTCGACCACGCTGTCGGCCTGCTTCGCCGCGACGCCCACGGTGGAGCTCGGGATCGTCGGGCTCGGGGTCGGCGTGACCGTGGGGGTCGGGGTCGGCGTGACCGTGGGGGTCGGCGTCGGCGTGACCGTCGGGGTCGGCGTCGGGGTCGGGGTGACCGTCGGGGTCGGCGTGGAGGTCGCCGGGGACGTGACGGGCGCCGGCGTCCCCGTCGGGGTTGCCGTGGGCGTGCCGGTCGGCGTGGTCGTGGGTGTGGTGGTCGGCTTGGGCGTGGTCGTCGGCTTGGGCGTCGACGTCGGCTTCGCGATCGGCTTCGCGGGCTGCGCGGGCTCGCAAGCCACCGCGCCGGTCAGGGTGAAGGAGAGCAGCAGGATCGCGGGGGCGATGCGCTTGCGGCCCTGGCTCGACTTCGGAGCGTGAGCAACCATGACAGGTGTCTCGACGACGGCGACCCCTCGCCTGAGCAGAGCAGCCGTGTTTCACCCAATCGCACCAATGGGCCGATCGGCCTAACTTGATCACTCTGCGGTGAGCCCCCGCTTCACCGCGACTTCCGCGTCTGTGCTGATCATGGGCTTCTCAGCCGCGGCATCCGGACAAACCACTACGACGCGTAGTGACTTTGCGTGATCATCTTCGCGCGGCTTCGCCGGGCGGAAACGGGTGTCTTGCAGGCTTTACGGCGGAACGCCCCCCGTGACCAGCGTGGCCGTTCTACCATGGTGTCATGGTCACGCAGCGTGCTCGGATGGGCAGTCGCATGCTGGCCGCGCTGGTTGTCACACCACTTCTGGCCACGGCCGCGTGCGGCTCGGGCGGCGACTCGACCCACGTCTCGTCCTCCGCGCTCGGCGACGCCACGGGCGCTGCGGCGCAACCGGCGCCGACGCATCCCCCGCTCGACCCGGCGCGCGTGCACGACGTGCAGACGGGCCTGGACGCCGTGAACAGCGACAAGGTGCTCGGCGACGCCAACACCGCGCTGAACGCCGACAACGCCCGGCTCCGGGCCGCCGGCACGCTGGCGCCGCCGAATGCGAAACGGCTCAACGACCTCCGCGTGGTCCGACCGAAGAACTGCGCCGACATCCGCAGCGCGGCCGCGCAGGCCGCCGGCGTCCTCGGCGACGGACGCGGGGCCCTGTCGGCGACCTCGACCGACGTGCAGACCGTGACGAGCGCTGTGGCCCGGCTGCGGCCGGTGCTCGCCCGGGTCCGGTCCGACATCACCGCGCTGCAGGCGACCGTCGACTACGCGAACGCGAACTCGCGTCAGCAGCTGCAGACCTACTCGACCGCGGCGGACGCGGCCGACGTGAACCTCACCGGCAGCCAGGCGTCGGCCGACGAGGCCCGGACCCGGGTGCAGAAGCTGACCTCGACGTTCGACCACCTGCAGTCCGCGCGCGACAAGGCGCTGCAGGGCTGCTGACGCCACTTGCCGGGGCCGTCCGTCAGTTGCGGCAGCTCAGACGCGCGTGCTGCGCCGCGACGCGTCGGCCGAGCGGGCACGCTCGCGCCAACGGTCGGCGCCGACCTGCCTCGTGCGGTTCAGGACGTTGCGCACCTGCTCCTGGCGCGACTGGTGCAGCTCCGGGAAGCCGTCGTAGTTCCAGTCGCGGTCCACCTGCTGCCAGGCACCGAGGCGCACCAGGTCCCAGTACCCGTCCCGAGGCGTCCGCTCGGCGCGCACCAGCCGCTTGACGGTGCGCCGCAGGTGCGCCGCGCGCATCAGCGTCCGGACCCGCTCCCGCGACGGCAGCTCCCGGTCCCACCCCTGCAGCAGCGCGGCGCGGGCCGGGCCGGCGGCGGTCGGCCGGCGCCAGTCGAGGAGCGCGGAGATGTCCCAGTCGGCCGGCCCGATACCCAGCTCGTCGACGTCGCACAGCAGTGCGCCGGTCGGGGTCACCAGGACGTTCGGACGCCAGAGGTCACCGTGGACCAGGACGCGGTTCGTCGCGGCGTCGTCGAGGGCCATCTCCTCCCGGAGCCGCCGCGCGATCCGGGAGAGCAGCGCGCCGTCGGCGGGCCGGAGCCGACCGGCGTCGACAAGGCCGTCGAGCATGTCGTGCACGTCGGTGAGGTCGTCCGCGGGCCGCAGCCGCGTGCGCAGGGAGCCGAGGGACTCCAGGCGCAGGTCGGCCATGCGGCCCAGCAGCTGCCCGACCCCGGCCCAGTCGGGGTCGTCGGGCAGGGTGGTGACGCGTTCCCAGACCGTGACGAGGCGGCCGGAGGAGGTCCGTACCGGCTGCGGCAGGGTGCCGGCTGCGCGGACGAAGACGCCGAGGTCGGCGAGGATTCCGGCGGCGCTCAGCCGATCCCGGAGGTCGGCCTCGTCCCGCCCGGCGGGCGCCACGTTGAACACCAGCGGCGGCTCGTCGAGCAGGTAGACGTGGTTGGTGCTGCCCAGAGCGGTCATCCCGGGACCGCCGGGGATGCCGAGGGCGCCACAGACCTCCACCGCGGCTTGCCATGCGGCGCGCTGGGCTCGGTGGGCGGTGGTCAAGAAGCGCACGCCGTACTCGCGGGATCGTCCACGGCCTCCGGGGCTCCTCCGCCGACGGAGGAACCCCCACCCGTCAACTGGTCCACCTCGGCGCGCAACCGGGCGACGAAACGGCTTTCGCTGAATTGCGCCGCGTGCCGACGAATGGACTCACAGTCGAACGACAGTGCCCGGAAACGCCGGACCGCGTCGACCACCCCGTCACGCGTCGCATCCTCGACGAACACGCCGGTGAGGCCTTCGACGCTGCTGTCGAGATAACCGCCACGGCGCAGCACGATAGCTGGACTTCCGGCCGCATTGGCCTCGACGGGCGTCAAACCGAAGTCTTCGTTGCTGGTGGCGACCAAAGCGGCGCAGTTCGCGTACAGCCATCGCATCTGCGCGTCGGGGACATCCGTGAGGCCCAGCGTGCGTCCCGGGGCGCAGTCCTGCATGCCCTGCGGCAGCCCACCGACGACGACGAGACGCTCGTCGGAGAGCTCCCGCATCGCCTCGCAGACGATGTCGACCTGCTTGTAGCCACGGCGCCGACTCACGACGAGCAGGAAGCCCGGCTCGAGACCCGGCACCGGCTCGACCGGCGTCGGGCCGAGGCTGACCGGCGGCGGGACGACCGGCGCGTATCGGCCATAGGCCCGCTGCAGCCGCTCCTGCACCACGCTGGAGTTGACCAGGTACCGGTCGGCGGAGGCGGCCGCCTGGGCGTCCCAGCGCCGCAGCGGGAGCAGCAGGCCGTTCGCCGCCCGGCGCGCGCCCTGCCGGAGACCGGCGAAGTAGTCGTCCGACTCGTACAGCCATCGGGCCGGCGAGTGGCAGTAGACGAGCTTCGGTGCGGTGGTCGAGACCGCGTGCGCCCAGCCCGACGTCGAGCACAGGACGGCGTCGACGTCGCGGACCTCGAGCGAGCTGAAGGTGGGAGCCAGCAGCGGCAGGGCCAGGCGGGGATCCTGGCGCAGCCGGGTCACCCGGCTCAGCCACGTCGTCTCCACGTCGTACTCGGCGAACTCCGGGAAGGTCGACGACGGCTCGTAGACGCTGGTGATCAACCGTGCCTGCGGAAAGGCCTTCATCATGCTGAGCACGACGCGCTCGGCCCCGCCGCGCTGGGACAGGTAGTCGTGCACCACGGCGACCCGCGGCCCGGTCGCGCCGGCGTCGGCCGGCCGCCGCCGCGAGGCAGCACGGTCCCGGGCGGTGGACAGCGTCGTCAAGGCCGCTGCCTTCGGCGCCGGATCCATAGGGTCACTATCGTCGCAGCTGCGGCCACTGCGAGGGCGAATGCCGAAGCCAGGGCTAAGATCACCCACTTGGAGCTCTGGCCGACACGGCCGCGCGGCACCGTTGCGCCTTCCGGCGTAAGCGACGACGCGTCGAACCGGAGCACGTCCCGCGCCGGCGCGGCCGCCGTTTTCGCCCCCGTGGCCCCGATCGTCACGATCACCGGATCCCCGCCGAGGCGCCCGGTCACACGGTTGCTGCTTCCCGCGGCGTCGCCGGCGAGCGCTCCATCGGACGTCCGGGTCACCTGCAGGGGACGGGCCTCACCGGGGATCCGCACGTCGACCGTCGCATCCGAGGCGGACGTGGTCCCGTTCGGCTCGAGATCGCCGCGCGTCCACAGGACCAGGCGGTAGCTGCCGTCGTTCTTCGCGAACAGCAGGGATTGCACGTCCGAGCCCCCGGTCGCGACGGTCAGATCCAGCGGCGCGGGCGGAACAGCCGGTCCGGCCGACGTCCCCTCGTCGTCGAGCTCCCGCATCAGCGTGGCCAGCATGTCGAAGGCGGGCTTGTGGCTGAAGTCGGGCCGCAGCAGTCCGAAGTGCCGCTCCTGGTTGCGCAGCGCCGGCTCGGGCCGCTGCTCGAGCAGCTCGTAGATGTAGGAACGCTGGACGCCGTTCTGCGCGTTCTCGAGCAGCTGCCGCAGGAGGTAGCTGCCCTGCTGGGCCTCGGTGACCGCGGGTTGCCGGCCCGGTTGCTCGACGGCCGTGTGGAAGCCCATCTCGGTCACCCACAGCGGCTTGCCGGGAGCCATCGCCCGCGCCTCGTCGAGCCGGTCGAGATCCCGCTCCGGCGGCCCTCCCCCGGTGTAGAGGTGCACGTTGGACGCGTCGATGAAGGCGCCGAGATCCGGCAGGTCGGACACCCGGTTGATGCGGCCCGTGGACGGCCCGACGAACGTGACGTCGCGCCAGCGCGGGTCCTTCTCGAGCAGGCCGGAGAAGGTCCGGGTCCAGCCGGAGATCTGCTCCACCCACTGCTCGCCGCCCTGCATGTCCCACTCGTTGGGCGGTTCGACGGCGTCGACGTCGGGACGGATCCCGTCCCGACGGAGCTCGTCGAAGACGAGTCGCGGAGCGGGCAACGCCCGGACACCGCGGTTGGTCTGCCCCAGCGCCAGAGTCGCCGAGATGCCGTGCGCGGGCAGGCGGCGAAGGGCCGAGAGCAGCGCCGGGTTGGCGGAGGTCGGCAGCGAATCACGGACGTGTCGGACCCGCAGATCGTCGAGGGCGGCGAGGACGCGCCCGGTGTCGCCGTAGGACGTCGAGGAGTAGCCGAAATGGACGTTCACCCCCACGCCGTCGACGAACGTCGAGGCGGGACGGGACGAGACGACCTGGGGCGCGGAGTCGGCGTGCGCCACCGCACCGGCATCCGGGCCGGCGCCCGCTGCGGCGACCGGCGTCGCCACGGCGAGCATCAGCAGTGGGCCCAGGCGGGCGACCCGACGCCGGGTGCGCGGACGCGCGACTCTCAGTGCGTCGCCCACGCCCGTGACGGGCTGAGCATCACCTTGAGCGAGTTCGCGGGCTTCTTCCGGGCCGCCTCGGCGGACTCCTCGGCCCGGTTGCCGCCGGAGGGCCCGCGCCACTGACCCGCAGAGTGCGTCGCCCCGAGCAGCACCGCGACCAGCGCTGCGTCGCCGAGGACCGGCGCCAGGCGTCGACGCGTCTGTTCGACGGCCCGCCGGCGGGTGACGTTGCGCTGCAGCGCGACGACGACCAGGTCGACCAGCGGGGCCACGACGTCGGCGTCCGCGGAGCGGCCGAGCGGCGTGCCGGTCACGATGACCACGTCGAAGCGCTCGGAGAGCGCGGTCAGCATGGCGGCGAACGCTGGGCTGGCCAGCGGCTCCCCGATGCCGGCGAGGTCGCGGCCGGCGGTGATCACGCTGACGCCGGAACTGCGGTCGGCCTGCAGGCCCTGCATGAGGGCGACCTCGCCGCGCAGGATCTCGCCCAGGCCCGGCAGCCCGTTCTGCGACGGGACGCCGACCCGCCCGGCGGAGGCGTCGCAGTCGACCATGACGACCGTGCGGCCGAGCGACGCGACCTGGCGGGCGAGTCGGCCGGCGAGCACCGAGGCGGACAGGCCGGTGGCGTCGGGGGTGGTGACGAGCCAGCGGCGCGGGATCTCGGTGCTGTGCGGCGGTGCCAGCGTCACGGCCGCGCCGCGATAGGCCCCGGTGTCGTCGCCGGCGGCCAGGGCCGCGATCGCGCTACGGATCTTGCGCGGCAGCGCCACCGGGATGTCCGCGGCGACCGGCAGGCCGGCGGACTCGGCGTCGGCCGTCTCGACGATGCGACCGGAGCGGGACTCGCGCAGCGCGGCGAGCCCGAGCCCGAGGAACAGGCCCACCAGCCCGCCGATGAGGGAGGTGCGGAGGAGGCCGTTGCCGCGGCTCGTCGACGGCTCGCTGATCACCGCGGCGTTCCCGCTCGGGGCGACGCTGCGCTGGAGCTGGACGGTGTCGAGCTGGGTCTGCAGTTCGGTCCGGCGCTGGAGCAGCTGGCTCTGCGCGTCGCTGACCTGCGCCCGGACGGAGTCGAGGGTCGAGCTCGTGGCCGACGCCAGCGGCCGGGTGAGGACGAGCACCTGCTGGTTGACGCCCTGGATGCTCTCGTTGAGCTGCTGGATCGCGGCGTCGAACAGCGGCCGGTTCCGCTCGGCGAGGACGTCGAGGTAGGCCTTGGTGTAGGCCGCCGCCGCGGCGCTGGCCAGCTGCCGGGTCTTCGCGGTCACCTCGATGTTGACGACCTCACCGGTGTTGCCGGCGGAGAAGGCGGGCGTGAAGCTGCGCCCGCGGCCGACCGTCTGCTGCACACGGTCCCGGATCGTGTCGCTCTGCAGCACCGCGACCTGATCCTGGAGGCTCACCCCCGGGCGGGAGCCCGACGACGTGTTCTGGCCGATCACGTCGTTCAGCGTCAGCGGGCTCGCGACCCTCAGCTGCGTCGTCGCCGTGTAGCTCGTGCCCTTGGCGACGGCCAGCGCGGCAGCCACGATGATTCCGAGCAGTACGCACAGCACGATCAAAGCTGTGTGTCGACCCAGCAACCGGCCGAGCCGGCGCTGATCGAGCTCAATCGTTCCGTCGTCCACAACTGCTCCTCATCTGTCCAGTTCCGCCGTTATCGTAAGTGTCGGTCCTTTGCGCGAGGTGAGGTTCGGTCATATGTCCACAAAACTCGCCTCGTCTGCTCAACGCCGGTTCGACCTGATCCCTCGTCCGGGTGCGCGGCGTCAGCTCGGAGCCACCTCGGGGCACCTGCTGGGCGTCGGCCTCGTGCTGGCGAGCTTCGCCGCCAGCCTCGTCGGCTTCGCTCCGGTCGTCTACCTGGCCTTTCCGCTGGTCTCGGTGGTCCTCGCCGGTCGTTTCCTCTGGCATCGGCTCGATTACGACTTCCTCGCGTACGTCGGCTGGATGTGGCTGCTGACGCCGTTCCTCCGCCGGGTCGTCGACTGGAAGACGACCTATCACGCGTCGAGTCTGATCCTCGTGGCACCCGCCGTCGCGGGTTTGCTGGCGATTCCCGTGGCGTGGGGTCAACGCCGCCGCGTCGACAGGACGATCGGCGCGGTCTTCGCCTTCGCGTTCGTGGTCTTCGTCTACGGCGCGGGGCTCGGACTGCTGCGCAACGGACCGTCCGGCACGGCGATCGACATCCTGGCGATCCTCGGCCCCTTCGGTGCCGGGTTGTTCGCGCTGCTCGCGATCTCCGACGGGGAGCGGCTGCAGCGCACCATCGTCGAGCTGGCGGTCTGGGGCACGATCGTCATCGGCGCCTACGGCATCCTGCAGTTCTTCGTGGCGCCGGCCTGGGACACGCAGTGGATCACCGACTCGGGCATCCTGTCCGCCGGTCTTCCGGAGGCGCGGCAGATCCGGGTGTTCAGCACCTTGAACACGTCGAACCCCTTCGGTGAGGTCGTCGCCGCCCTCCTGCTGGTGGCCCTGGCCGAACGGCGGCTCCTGCTGCGGCTGGCCGCGGCAAGCCTGGGGCTCGCGAGCCTCGGGCTCTCGCTGGTCCGCGCCGCCTGGATCGCCCTCATCGTCGCCGTGGGCACCCTGGTGCACGCAGGTCGCATCCGCGCCCAGGCGCTCGCCGGGTTCGTCGTGATCGTGCTCATCGGGCTGGTCTTCTTCGGGGGTACGGCCGCCGACACGGTCTACAACCGGCTGTCGAGCTCGGTCTCCTCGGGCTCGTCCGACACGAGCGTGCAGTCCCGCATCCGCTTCCAGACGCAGATCGCGGGCGACACCATCTCCAACCCGGTCGGGCTCGGCATGGGCTCCACGGGCACGGCCCTGAAGCTCGGCGACGCCCAGGCGGCCAACGCCCGCTACACCTTCTTCGACTCGGGCATCTTCGAGAACGGCACGACGTACGGGTCGGTGCTCGGCTTCTCCCTGGTGATCGGGTTGGTGTTCGCCATGGTCGCGGCGTGGCGGCGGAGCCGCGGCTCGCCGGCGACCGTCGCCTACTGTGCGGCCGCGGTGACGATGCTCGTGGTCAGCTTGATCTTCACGAACACGATCAAGAACGCCCCCGGGTTCTTTCTCTGGGTGTTCCTCGCGGTCGCGGCGCGGGCCGAGTACCGCCGCCGCTCGGGCTCGAACTTGGCCGCCGCCGGAGCGCGGGGAGTGCCAAGCGGCGCGGTGCCGCTCGTCAAGGCCGGCCCGGCCGCCCGGTCCTGATCCGGCCGGTCGCGCCGCACGGAGCCGACGCTTCCGTCTGCGACACCCGATCCGGCGTCGAGGGCGGGAGGGACCTCGTTCCGCGCCCTACGCCCGATCCGGCGTCCCGCGCCGGCGGTTGGGATGCGCGCGGGCTCAGAGGGTTCAGCGGGCTGCCGCGTGCCGAGCCTTCGAACGTCCCCGCCGAGCCAGCTTCATCAGTCGGTTCGCCAGCCAGGCGACGTCCTCACGCCGCGGGACGACGATGTCCCGCATGCGGATGCCGGTGGTGCGCGAGAAGATGACCATGCCGACCACGGAGGCGGTGGTGTAGGCGGCGAGGCTGGTCCAGGCGGCACCGATGGCGCCGAAACGCGGGCAGAGCAGCAGCAGGCCGACGACGGTGACAACGGCTCCGATGCCCGCGCCCACCGACCGACGTCCGGGCAACCCGAGGCTGAGCATGCCCGCCGCAATGATCGAGTCGGTGAGGAAGGGCACCGTGCCGGCGAACAGGATCTGGGCCATCCGCACGGCTGGGGCGAAGTCGTTGCCGAACATGATCGGGATCGCGAAGGGCGCGATCAACATGCCGAGCAGGGCGAGCAGGGTCGTGATGAGCAGTAGCAAACGGCACGCGCGGGCGATGAGCAGCATGCTGTCGCGCGCCGCCGACTCGGCGAACAGGATGTTCTTCATCTGCATGAACGCGGTCTGCGGCAGCTCCGCCAGGCTGACGGCGACGGCGTAGAAGCCGAGCTGCGCGGGCGCGACGAGGACGACGAGCAGCGCCTGGTCGAGCCGGTAGGTGACCAGGTAGGCGAACACGCCGCCCCAGCCGCGCAGGCCGTACAACGCCATGTCCTTCGCCAGGTGAGGCCGCTCCGCCTTCGCCTCGGGGTCGGACCGGAACCGTTCGAGCCGCCAACCGAAGGTGACGATCCCCAGGATCGGGAGGCCGACGAGGCCGGCGATGATGGTGATCCAGACCGCGGACGTGACCGTCAGCAGGCCGGCGAGTGCTGCCAGGACGATGGCGATGAAGCGGAGCGTGGCGTTGGCGACCCGCTCGAGGTTGCGCCACTGGAAGTCACCGGAACCGGACGTCGCCTGGCGCAGGATGATCAGGATCATCTGCAGCGGCAGCGTCAGCACCGCCACACGGAACAGCGTCACGGCTCCGCTCGATTGGTGCAGCAGCGCCGGTGCGAGCAACCACAGCGCCACCGTGGCGATCCCGCCGTAGACGAGGGTCAGCCGCGAGACCGTGAGGACGACGTGGCCCTTCGGCAGCCGCAGGCGCGCGACGGCGTAGGTGGTCGCATCCGGGAGGCCCACGTTCGCGAGGAAGGCGACGACCAGCATCGGGGCCAGCACGGCCGCGTACGTGCCTCGACCGTCCGGCCCGAGGGTGCGGGCCAGGACCGGTCCGGTGATCAGTGCCGTCAGGGGCAGCGAGACCTGCGCGAACATCGTCACGAGGGCGAGGCCGGCGAGGTCCGAGCGCTTGCGGGGAGGTCGCGTCGTCGCGGACGGCCTGGTCAAGCCGCCCCCGCCGGCGCTCGCATCCTTCTGGAGGGTGTCGGAGTGCGCGCGGGAACGGGCTTCTGCCGGACCGGGGTCGGGCAGCGCCTCGTCGGAGACGTCGGAGGAGGGCGTGCTCACTTCCCGGACCACGGGAACGAGCGACCGAGCATGCTCTCGAGCTCGGCCACCTGTGGCGCGAAGTACGCCTGCAACCCGGCCCGCACGTCCTCGCTCATCGGCGTCCGGGGCGCGTCGTTGAGCTTCACGGCCTCGGCCCGTGGCAGCGCCGGCAGGCCCAGGAAGTCGAAGACCTCGTCGAGCACCGCACCGGCGTCGGCGTAGTAGTCCTCGCTCGCCACGACCTTGATCTGCTCAGCCGGGAAGTGCTCGAACCAGCGTCTCAGCGCCTGCGGGTACTCGCTCTGGGCCCGGTAGGTCTGGAACTCGTGGGCGTAGGAGACGTAGCCGGGGTCGGCGAGAATGCGCTCCTGCTCGCCCGCGGTCCGCTCCGGCTCCGCGGCCAGGGCGTCCTCGAAGCTCAGCGTCTCCTCCCCGTTGCGGCACTGGAGCTTCCACATCGAGTAGGTCCGGACGACCGGGTCGCGCAACCAGAAGAGGATCTTGGCGTTCGGCACGGTCCGGGCCGCCCGTTCCGCCGCCAGCGGGTGGAACAGGTAGTACGGCGACGACTCGCCGGTCAGAACCGGGCCGTCGAGGCGACGTGCGGCCGCCCGGCGGGTCATCCGGGAGGGGAAGTGCCCGCGGTACCACCGCTCCCCCAGCCCGTACTTCGTGTCGAAGTAGTGCGGGCCCTTGCCGTCCCGCCGCTTCGGCAGGTAACGGGCGGAGGGGAACAGCGGCAGGATCTGCGGGTGCTCGAGGAGCTGAAAATAGGCCGAGGTCGTCCCGCCCCGCTTCGCGCCGGCGATGATGAAGTCCGGCGGCGGACGAAGGGACGCCGTCGCTGCCCCGTACCGGCGGAAGGCCTCGCGCCCCGCGTCGAGGACCGCAGGCGGGAGGGGTACCTTGCGGATCGTTCCGGCTGCCATGACCAGCACGGTACGCCCGGCCCGGGGGCAAAATCCGCTGGTCACACGGATGCGAGGCCGGCTTCACCCCGCGGATGCGGCGGCTCGGGCGGACGGCGCAGAACCGCTGCTCCGCTCGGCGTAACGCCCGCTCACGCCGGCTTCGAGACGGTGTTCGACGTCGCTTCGACCTGCGACGACGCCGGTCTCGTCCCCCGAACGGGTGTTACTTCCCGATCGACGTCACTCTGAGTGATCACACCCCGTTGCTCCGAGTACACGTCCTCTCGGGAGCTCATATGACAATGCGAAACCGCGGCCGACTCGTCACGATGGCCGCCCTCAGCGCCGCCGCTCTGTCCGGCTGCGCGCCGGCATGGAACGTGGGCACCAGCCTTCCCACCAAGCCGGCCCCCGCGCCGGCTCAGGCTCCGGCGCCGGCGCCCGACCCCGAGCCGACGCCGCCACCGGCGGCGCAGCCGGCGACGCTCGGCGCCCTCCCGAGCTCCCAGTGGCAGACGAACGCGGCCGTGTGGGCCCTGGCCGTCAGCAACGGCAAGGTGTTCGCCGGCGGCGAGTTCACCAGCGTCCGACCCCCGGGTGCCCCCCTCGGCACCGGCGAGGTGGCCGCCGGTCGCATCGCGGCCTTCGACGCCGCCACCGGGACCTACGACAGCTCCTTCAAGCACACCCTCGACGGCCGCATCCTGGCCCTCACCGTCTCGCCCGACGGCAAGACGCTCTACCTCGGCGGCGAGTTCTCCTACGTCGACGGGCAGAAGCGCAGCAAGGTGGCCGCGCTCGACCTCACCAAGACCGGCGCCCCGCTGCTGGCCTGGAACCCGAGCATGGGTGGCGGCGCCGTCCGTGCTCTCGCGGTCGCCGCGGATAGCAGCTCGGTGTTCATCGGCGGGGCCTTCACCACCGTCGGTGGTGTCTCCCGACCGCGCGTGGCGCAGGTGCTGGCCGACGGCACCCGCACCACCTTCGCCCCCAACGTCGACGGCCCGGTCAACGCGCTGCTCGTCGCTCCCGGCGGCACCCGTCTGGTGCTGGGCGGCAACTTCGAGTACGTGAACGCGGCCCACCATCGTGCGCTCGCCTCCGTGGAGATCTCGAACGGCGGCAACGCGCCGATGTCGGACTCCATCTACTCCTGCTACGGCTGCAAGGACGGCAACGGCAACCTGCTGAGGTCGGACATCAAGGCGCTGAGCACCGACGGCACGCTCGTCTACGCCGGCTCCGAGGGCACCGGCGGCGGCTGGTTCGACGGCACCATGGCCGTCAACCCCGCCACGGGGGCGCTGGTCTGGAAGGACAACTGCCTGGGCGCGACACAGGCGGTCGCGGTCGTCGGGGGCGCGCTCTACGTCGGCTCCCACGCCCACGACTGCTCCGCCTCCGGCGGCTTCGGGCAGGCGCCGAACCAGAGCGGTCCCTCGAGCTGGAACCACCTGCGCGCCGAGCGCACGGACAACGGCGGCGGCCTCGACTGGTTCCCGACCACCAACCCCGGCCCGACCGAGGCCAAGGTCGCAAACGAGCTCGGCCCGCGCGCGATGGCCACGGACGGCACGAACCTGTGGGTCGCCGGCCAGTTCACCCGCGTCAACAACGTCGGCCAGCAGGGTCTGACCCGGTTCATGGCCAACACGCCCACCGCCAAGCCGCTCGCCGTCACCAACGCGATGGCCTCGGCAAGGGGTGACGGTCGCACCGAGCTCCGCTTCGCCGGGGTCAGCGACCCGGACAGCGGCGCGCTGACGTACCGCATCTACCGCAACGCCAACCTGACGACCCCGGTCGGCACCATCGGCCCGGTCGCCTCGCACTGGTGGCAGGTGCCGCTGTACACCTTCCGGGAGTCGGGCCTGAACCCGGCCGGGAAGTACTCGTACACGATCGAGGCCGTCGACGAGGCCGGCAACGTCACCCGGTCCGCGGGCTTCGGCAGCAACAGCCTGTCCTCGGGCTACGAGGCCTCGGTGAAGGCGGCAGCACCGACCCGGTACTGGCGGCTGGACGAGACGACCGGAACGACCGCCGCCGACTCGAGCGGTCGCGGTGTCACCGGGACGTACTCGGGCCCGATAAACCTCGGTGCCCCCGGTGCGGTCCCGTCCGGCACCTCGGTCCACCTCGGCGGCACCGCCACGATCACGCCGAACACCACCGCCGTGCCGGGCCCGACCACCTACACGGCGGAGGCCTGGATCCGGACGACGACCAAGACCGGTGGGCGCATCTTCGGCTTCGGCAACCGCTCGACCGGCACCAGCAGCTCCTACGACCGGATGCTGTACATGAACAACGCCGGTCAGCTGCTGTTCGGCGTCTACCCCGGCAGTGCGCGGACGGCCTGGTCCCCCCGGTCCTACAACGACGGGACCTGGCACCACGTGGCCGTCACACAGGACGCCGCCAACGGGATGCGGCTGTGGGTGGACGGTCAGGTGGTCGCCTTCAACAAGAGCGTGACCACGGCTCAGAGCTACAGCGGCTACTGGCGGATCGGGGCCGACAACATGAACAGCTGGCCCCAGCGTCCGACGAGCGCCGGCTTCACCGGTGACATCGATGAGTTCGCGGTCTACTCGACCTCCCTCACCAGCGCAACGCTTCGTCAGCACATCGCTGCGGAGTGAGGCAGGACTCCCAGCGCCGTCGCGAGAAGTAATGCACATCGGCTCGAAACGCGGCGCCGGGCGTCCCTTTCCATAGTTCACTGAGCCCCGGGTCCGCGAGGTCCGGACCCGGGGTTCTTCTTCACCTGGAGTCAGTGCATGGGTTCGACACCCCACCGCCGGACACGTCGCATCCTCGCGGCGGGAGCCTTCGTCCTCCTGGGCGCGAGCTGTGATCCGGTCGCGACGATCAGCCCGGCGACGCCGGAACCCGGCCCGCCCGCGGCCGTCAGCTACCCCACGCTTCCGGCGGGCGCGAGCTCGATGTGGCAGACCAACGACGGGGTCTGGTCGCTCGCCCTCGTGGACAGCACCCTCTACGCCGGCGGCGACTTCACCAGCCTCCGTGCCCCGGATGCCGCTCAGGGCGTCGTCGGCCAGAGCGCCGGTCGGATCGCCGCGTTCGACAAGGACACCGGCGAGCCCATCTCCAGCTTCAACCACACGCTCGACGCGCGGGTCACCGCCATCGCAGTCTCCCCCGACAAGTCCACCCTCTACGTCGGCGGCCTGTTCTCCGTACGTCGACGGGCAGGCCGCAACAAGGTCGCCGCCTTCGACCTCACCTCCCCCGGCGCGCCGCTCAAGGCCTGGAACCCGAGCGCCAACTCGCAGGTCCGCGCGCTGGCGGTCGACGCGGCCAACAACGTCTACGTCGGCGGGACCTTCACCAGCATCGGTGGTACCGCCCGCGCCAACGTAGCCCGGGTCTCCGGCTCCACCGGTGCGGTCGACGGCTGGAACGCCGTCGTCGACGGCCCGGTGGACGCCCTGGCGACCGTCGCCGACCACGTCTGGATCGGCGGCAACTTCAACACGGTCAACGGCGCTCCCCGCCGCGCCCTGGCCCACACCGACAACGCCTCGGGCAGGACGACCTATCCCTCGGCAGCGGTGATCCCCGCGGGGGTCCGCTCGGACGTCAAGACGATCGTGGTGTCCGGCGGCACCGTCTACATCGGCGCCGAGGGCACGGGAACCGGCGTCTTCGACGGCACGGCCGCGCTCAACGGCATCTCCGGCGCCCAGGTGTGGCGGACGAACTGCCTCGGGGCGACGCAGGCCCTCGCCGTCATCGGCGACGTGCTCTACGACGGCTCACACGCTCACGACTGCGGCGCGGCCAACGCGTTCGGGCAGTTCGGCGCCGTCGACTGGCGCGCCTGGCATCACCTGATGGGCCTGCGCACGGCCAACGGGAACGTGCTCGACTGGTTCCCGGTGACCAACTCGGGCCCCCGGCTGAACTCGCCGCCGGCCGCGAATGAACTCGGGCCGCGCGCGCTGACGACCGACGGGACGACCCTCTACGTCGGCGGTCAGTTCTCCCGGGTGAACGGCGCCCCGCAACAGGGTCTGACCCGGTTCACCCCCAGCTCGCCACCGCAGGCGCCCGTCGCGGTGACGAACGCGATCGTGAACCGCACCAGCGCCGGAGCGACCGTGCGCTTCTCCGGCATCAGCGATAAGGACAGCGGCGTCCTGAGCTATCGCGTCTACCGGAACGGCGCGCTCATCTCGACGATCCCGAACGTGTGGGCGCACTTCTGGCAGGGCCCGCTGCTGACCGTCCGGGACGCAACGCCCGGCGCCAGCCCGTCGTACCGGATCGACGCGGTCGACGAAGGCGGCCGGGTCACGCCGTCGGCAGCCTTCACCCCGACCACGAACAGCACCAACTACTACAACGCGGTGCGGGCGAGCGCGCCGATCCGGTACTGGCGCTTCGGCGAGATCAGCGGCACGACCGCAGCCGACAGCAGCGGGCGCAACGTCGCGGGCACCTACGACGGCAGCCTCAACCAGAACGTCCTGGGGGCGGTCCCGAGCAACAGGGCGATCCACCTCGGCGGCACGGGCAAGGTGACCTCGACGGGCGCTGCCGCACCCGCGCCGAACGTCTACACGATCGAGACGTGGATCCGTACGACCACGAAGACCGGCGGCCGGATCGTCGGGATGGGTAACCAGCAGACGGCCAACAGCACGGGGTACGACCGGCTGCTGTTCATGTCCGACAACGGTCAGCTCGTCTTCGGCAACTGGTACTACGGCGCTCGGGTGGCGCGCTCCGACAAGTCGTACAACGACGGGTACTGGCACCACGTCGTCGCCACCCAGGACGGCGTGAACGGTCTGCGCCTCTACGTGGACGGCGAGATGGTCGGCAGCAACCCCGCGGGAACCATCGGTCAGGCCTACAACGGATGGTGGCGCGTGGGTGCGGACTCGGCGCTGAACAGATGGCCGGGTCAGCCGACCAGCCTCGGGTTCAACGGCGACATCGACGAGCTCGCGATCTACGGGACCTCGCTGCCGGTGACCACGACCCGTCGCCACATCTCGGCGGAATGATCCGCTGACGGCTCGAAGCCCGCGAGGTGAGCCTGCCCCGGTCCGCTGACGGACCGGGGCAGGCTCTTCTCGTTGCGGACGGATCAACGGGTCGGCGGCCCGACGCCGCATGTGGTGTCGGCTGCGGGAGGCGTACCTCGGGAGCTCAACGCCGGATGTGGTGTCGGCTGCGGGAGGCGTACCTCGGGAGCTCAACGCCGCATGTGGTGTCGGCTGCGGGAGAGAGGTTCCTCGGCAGGTCGGCGCGTCGGCCCGGAGAGGTGAAGTCAGTACGGACGAACGTCCACATAGGTCACCAGCTCCAGCCGCCGGTCGGGCAACGGGAGCGAGAGCACGATGCGGTGCAGACCGATCGTGCTGGGCGCGAGGACGACGGCCCGCCCTGCGTACTCGCCGCGGGCGACGGGCGTCACGTCGCTGAGCACGTCGACGGCATGGCCGTCGATGACCGCCTGCAGGGGCTGCCAGGCCGGGAGCTGCCCGGCGTCGCGCACCACCCAGTCGAGAGGAACCTCGCGTCCAGGGGACGAGACGATCGGACCGGCATCCGTGGCGGCCGGCCCCGTGAAGTCGAAGGTCGGCGACCCGTTTCCGACGGGCAGCAGCGAGCGCCCGACGACGAGAGCGACCACGACCAGGACGAGACCGGCGACGGCGGAGACCCACGCAGACCCTCCCGCGGTCCCGGGACCGAGGGGGCGCGCGCGGACGGCCGCGACTCCGCCGGGGTTGAGGACCGCGAAGACCCCGAGCGCGACGAGCGCCAGCCCGGCGTCGACGAGCACGAGGTCATCGGTGCCGAGGCCGTTGCGGCACACGAGCGCGACGATCAGCGCCGCACAGACCAGTGAGGTGACGCCGAACAGGACCACGAGCGCCGCGCGGATGAGCCCGTCCACCGTTGCTCGAGGCGGCAGGACGATCCCGCTGATGGCGGCGCCGCTGATGCCGAGCAGGAGCGGCAGGCACACCACGATGCGCAGCCATGCCGGCGATCCGACGACCGTCAGCAGCACGGCGAGCAGGAGGCCGCCGGCCGCGAGGACGAGGGGCGTCAGGGAGCGCCGCGTCCCCTGAGCAGGCGCGGGAGCGGCGCCGGGTGTCGGAGCGGAGGTGGTCGTCATGCGTTCGCCTTCCGAGCGCGGTCCGCAGGTGGCGCCTGCTCAGCGGGGCTCGCCTTGCCCTTGTGGCCGGGCTTGCCGTCGCCGGCGGGCTTCGGGCCCGGGACGGCGACGGACCTGGCCATCATGGGCATCGCGCGGTCGGC
The DNA here is from genome assembly GCA_963783105.1 of uncultured Actinomycetota bacterium. Taxonomy (GTDB): domain Bacteria; phylum Actinomycetota; class Actinomycetes; order Frankiales; family Frankiaceae; genus JAVEDQ01. Next base: position 147,354 of record CAWAMI010000009.1, on the reverse strand, counting down.
GGGCTCGTGCTTCGCGGGTGCTCGGCCCTGCGACCTGGGCGGCGGTGCGGCGTTGGCCTTCCCCGGCTTCGGGCCGTTGGCCTTGGCCGGCTTCGGGCCGTTGGCCTTGGCAGGGGCAGCCTTCGCCTTCGGCTCGGGCTTGGCCTTCTTGTCCGGCCTTCCCTTGGGCTCCGACTTTCCCTTGGGCTCCGCCTTGGCCTTCGGAGCAGCCTTGGCGGGCTTCGGCGGCTTCTCCGCCTTGGCAGGCTTCGGTCGGCTTCTCCGCCTTGGCAGGCTTCGGCGGCTTCTCCGCCTTGGCAGGCTTCGGCGGCTTCTCCGCCTTGGCCGGCTTCGGCCCCTTCTCCGCCTTGGCAGGCTTGGCCTTCGGAGCGGCCTTTTCCTTCGGAGCCGACCTTCCCTTGGGCCCCTCCTTGGCCTTCGGGGCAGCCTTCGCCTTCGGAGCCGGCTTGGGCTTCGGGGCAGCCTTCGCGGGCTTCGGCGGCTTCTCCGCCTTGGCCGGCTTCTCCGCCTTGGGGGGCTTGGCTGGCTTGCCGCCCTTGGGAGGCTTGGCTGGGTGGCCGCCCTTCGGGGGCTTGGCGGGCTTCTCGGCCTTCGGCGACTTGGCCGGCTTACCCGGCTTGCTCGGACCGGACTTGCCCGGCTTGCTCGGACCGGACTTGCCCGGCTTGCTCGGCCCGGACTTCGGCGGCTTGGCCGGCCCAGCGGGCTTGCCGTGCCCCGGCTTCGGCTTCGGCTTCCCGCCGTGCCCCGCGGGCACCGTCGGCTTGCCGGGCTTCACCGACCGTCCGGCTCCGTCAGGACCTCCCGGTCCGGCCGCTCCGGCTCCGCCACCCGAGACCGACGTGAGCGCCGCCCGTCCGCCCGCGATCACGAGGCCACCAGCGGCGCCCGGCGCCGGCCGCGGGGGCGAACCGTCCGCCGGGAAGATCTGCGGGGCCCCGACCGCCGGAGCGCCGGCCGGTGCCGGCCCCGGGACGACCGGTCCGTAGGACGCGCTGGCGGGCAGCGTCGCGGCCACGTCCGGCGGCAGCGCGGCCTCGGGGGTGCCGGGCAGCGGCCCGTAGTCCTCGCCCCACGCGTCGGCCTGCTCGACGAGCGGCCGGCCGGCGGCCGCGAGGTCGATCCGGTAGACGCGGTAGTGCTCGCTGCTCGCCACGCGGCTGACCCACGGCACGCGGTCGAGCCGGCGCAGGGCCGCCATCCGCGGCTGGCGCCCCTCGCCCGGGTCGTCGGGTCCGAAGCTGTCACCGTCGAGCGGGGTCGTCCCGGCCATCCGCACGTCGACGACGAGGTAGGAGTAGCCGCGGCGCACCAGCCCCGACACCCACCCGACGTCCGGGTCGACGCCCTGCATCAGCTCGTTGCCGGGAAGCAGGGTCGTCGCCCGCGGCAACCGGCTGCCGGAGAAGGCGGCGAAGCCGGGTCCGGTGTAGCGGTCGGCGAGGATGCCGACGCGGCCGTGGTCCGCGGCGAAGGCGGTGGCGATGGAGCGCAGCTCGACGATGTCCGTCCGACCCTCGGCGCCGTAGCGCGCCGGCCCGGCGTACCGGTAGCCCGCGCCGGCGCTCGCCGCGCTGTTTCCGAGCAGCACCACCGCCAGCGCCAGCGAGACCAGCGGGCCGGCGCTGACCCGCTCGACGACCCAGCGATCGCGGGCCTGCAGCGCATCGAAGCGCTGCAGCAGGATCGGCGCGCACAGCAGCGCGACGCCCAGATAGGTCAGGCCCCAGGCGCTGCGCACTCCCGGAGCGATCGTCGGCAGCAGCGCGAGCGGGACGAGCGGGAAGTACAGCAGGCCCACCGACGCCAGGGCCAGCAGCCGGCCGGAGCGCCGGCGCGGATGCGACCACAACCGCCAGACGCCCTCCGCCGAGAGCGCGAACACCACGAGCGGCGCCAGGACGGTGAGCACGACCTCGAACAGGGGCGGCGAGCCGGGCATGCCGGCGAGCCCGCGGGACGGGAACCAGTCGGCCGCCTGCTCGAACGCGCCGCCCGTCGCGGCCAGGACCCCGGCGACCAGCAGGAGCGCCAGCCCCTGGACGGCCAGCACGCCTCCCCACAACCCGGGGTACTCGGGCATCCCGACGAGCCGTCGGCCGACGGAACCGTCCGCCAGCACGGTCACCTGCATCGGGTGCTGTCGCGTCCGCCAGAGCGCCGCGACGAGGACGACCGCGAGCAGCGCGACGGTCATCAGCGTGACGGTGCTGTCGGTGAGCGCGACGAAGGCCAGGAGGGCGCCGGCGGCGACGCCGAGCGCGCGCCGCGTGCCGGCCTGCTCCACGCGACAGGCCCGGACGGTCAGCGCCAGCGCCGCCAGCACCAGCGGTATGGCCAGGCTGTCGGGGGCCAGGCGCGTGCCCGACCAGAGGCTCAGCGGGTTCAGCAGGTAGACGAGCGCGGCCACACCCGCCGGACGGGGCCGGTCGAGCAGCGCGGAGGCCACCGCGAAGACGGCGAGGGCGCCGACCAGGTGGGCGGCGGTGAGGACGACCACGGCCGCGGTCCACACGGACAGGCCGGACAGCGACGAGACCGACCCGACGAGCAGGTGCAGCCCCGGTTCACCCTCGACGCCGGGGACGAACCCCGCTCGGACCAGGGGAGACGTGCCGGTGACGGCGTCGACCGTCTGCCGCCAGGCCGCGAACTCGTCGGTAAACAGGGGTCCGCCGGCCCGGAGGATGCGAGGGGCCGCCGTCGCGCCGCCGATCAGCAGCAGCGCGTAGACCCGCTCGAACAGCCCGGCCCGGCGGCTCATCAGCCGGGCCGCGGCGGGCAGCACGGCGAGAAGGAGCCCGGCCCAGAACAGCAGGGCACCGGACGTGGCGTGCCCGCCGTCGAACTGCAGGCGGTACGCCGCCGCGACGACGACGAGACCGAGCGCGACCGCCAGCGCGGGGAACAGCAGCGAGGGGCCGGGCGCGCGGGGCGGGTCGGCAGGCCCGCCGAGCGCGGCGTCCCGAGACGGGCCCGGAGGGCTCTGACGCGGAATCGACGCGGGGCGTCGGAACTGCAGAAACCCCGGAGCGAGTTCCGTCACGAGCGCCAACCCCCTCCTCGGACGGCGGCGTCGTCTGCTCGGCGCCCCGCACCGACATATTCAACGCTCCGTTACTCCACGAGGGGGTATTCGCCGAAGATTTGCGCCTTTCCTGCCCATGACGGCCGCACATCTGCCCAGGTCGTGACGCTGCGCAGTCACCGCCTCTCAGCGAGTACGTACCCGTCCGGCTCGTCGAACGGGTCGGTCGCCGGACGGCCCGCCGGCTGACGCGGCCGGGCGGCGGCGACCAGGACCGTCAGCCCGAGCGCTCCCAGGCCGGCGCTCAGCGTCAGCCAGAGCGGACGGTCCGAGCCGATCCGCTCCGCCGGCGAGCGGGCGAGCACCCGGACGTCGTAGAGGGACCCGACCTCGCGGAGGTAGCGGGAGACCCGGTCGCCGATCGCTCCGGCGAGGACGCGCGCGTCGTCGGCGTCGTCGGCGACGACCCGGACTCGGAACGAGCTGCCGTCGCCCTCGCGGACCGCGGAGACCTGCACGTGACGCTGCGCCTCAGCAGGCAGGCCGACGTCGGCCGCCGCCTGCGGCCGGAGCGCGTCGGCGAGCGCGACGATCGTGGGGACGGTCCGGGCGCGGTCGAGGACGCTGAAGGAGTAGCCCTGGCTCGACACCTCCGAGTTCCCGGCTCCCTCGGGCCGGATGCCGAGCAGCACACCCGCGCTGTAGCCGGTGCGGGTATCCGCCGCCTGCCGGGCCGCGACGCCGGCGCCCGCGGCGAGGGCGACACCCAGGACGGTGAGCGTGATCCGCTGCGTGCGCGAGGGCCCGACCCAGCCGGTGGGGCGACCCGCCGTCGGCCGGGCCGCCTCGGGGCGCGCCAGCAGATCCAGGCCGCTGTCGGCCTCCGCCCGCCGGGCCTGCAGGTGCAGGGCGGCGCCGATCGAGACGAGAACCAGCAGGATCGGCAGCGTCGCCAGGTGCAGGAACGCGCTGGCTATCCCCCATCCGACCAGAGCCGCGGCGACCGCGGCCGACAGCCGCAGCTCGTTCTCCCCCGCGAGCCCGATCTCCCGCAACGCCCGCCAGCGCCGGCGGGTGGACAGCATGAGGACGATGCCGCCCGACCAGAAGATCAGGTAGCCGACCAGCCCGACGACGCCGCCCTCGGCGAGCTGCTGGACGTAGATGTCGTGCGGGGCCAGCAGGCGGTTCTCGCGGCCGAGCCGGATGCCCAACTCCCGCTGATAGCGGTCGCCGGCGACCTCGAAGTTCCCCGCGCCGACCCCGGTGAGCGGCTGATCGCGGAACATGGCGAGCCCGGCCTGCTGGGCCGCCTCCCGCCCCTGCAACGACTCGTCGACGACGCCCGACGACTGTCCGGACAGCGACCCGAGGGTGGCCAGCCGGTTCCCGACCCCGGGGAGCAGCGCCAGCACGAGGACGAACAGAACCGCGCCGGCCAGCAGTCGCACCCGGTTGCGCACCAGCAGCGCGAGGGTGAGCACGCCGGTGCAGAAGATGGCGATCATGCCGCCGCGGGACTGCGACAGGTACGCCCCGACGAGCAGCAGCCCGGCCGCGGCGGCCCACCGCCACCGCAGCCCGGGTTCGGAGCGGTGCGCCCCCGCCGGCCGCTCCGAGCGGGACCACATCAGCGCGAGCGCCAGCGGCAGGATCAGCACGAGGACGCGGCACCAGAAGTTCGGGTCGAGCTGCGGCCCCGAGTGGCGGGCGCCGAGGCCGGGGACCTCGGAGGCGACGTCGACGTTGGACAGGCCGCCGAGGGAACTGTCGTCCCCGAGCACGAACTCCTGGACGGCGGTGAGCGCGGCGAGGGCTGCTCCCGTGACGACGGCCAGCTCGGCCATCCTGCCCGGGCGGCCGTGCGCCGCGAGCAGCGTCGTCAGGACGACGAGCAGCACGCCGCCCTTCACCTCGTCGCTCAGCTCGGCGATGCCGGCGGCCACGTCGCTGGCCCCGAACAGCACGGAGACGGCGCGGACCGCGACGAAGACGCCGAACAGCGCGAAGAACGGCGAGACCTGCAGCGTCAGCTCGCCGCGGATGACGCCGAGCACCAGGGCGAGCACGGCGAGGCCGAGGGCAGCCAGGTAGACCGACGCGGGACCGACCTTCCCGACGGCCTCGCTGATGTTGCTGACGACCACCACGACCAGCAGCCCCGCCGCCACCGCGGGGGCCGAGACGACCCGTGCCGCCAGCAGCGCGGCCAGGGCCCCGATCGTCGCGAGGACGAGCAGGCCGAGCGGACCGACGGGTCCGGCGTCGCTCAGCAGGGCGGACACGGGTCGCGTCGCCGGGCGTCAGACGGTGCGGCCGGCGGAGGCCGCGTCGTGCGGCGGCCGCTGGTTCCGCTGCCGGGAGCGGGACCGCTCGCGGCTGCCGACGAGGAACAGGACGGCCTGCTGCCCGACGACCACGGCGACGATCGCCAGCAGGGCGACGACGCCGCCGAGGGTCTTCGAGCTCGGACCGCTCTTCTCGGCGGTGCCGGCGGCGGAGCTGACCGAGGTGATCCGGAACGGCGCGAACGTCCGGACCAGCTCCGTCGTCGCCTTCCGGGCCAGCCCGTCGGCGACCCGCTCCGCCACCTGCGGGGACCGGGCGGTCACCGTGGCGTCGATCAGGGCGGTCGACGGCACGACGTGCACGTCCAGGACCAGCCCCGTGCGGTCGCGCGGCGAGAGGGCGAGCGCGTCGTACTCGCTCTGGGTGAATCCGGAGCTGGTCATGACCGCGCGGAAGCTCTCCACCACCTGACCGGAGCTCAGCGAGTCGTACAGGCTCGCGACGACGTCGGGGCGGGCCTTCTGATCCGGTAGCACGAGCAGCGACGCCGTCGCCGCATACGTCGGTTGCTTCCGGTCGATCAGGGCGAACCCCGCCGCGGCGACGACCAGGCCGAGCAGCAGCCCGACGAGCGTCGCCGGCAGGAGCGCGTTGCGGGCGCGGCGGCCGAAGCTCGGCGATGCCCCGCGACGCGGGCGGACGCGGGTGCGCTCGCCGGTGCGGGGCTGATCGGGCTGCGCCGGCACGGTCGAACCCGGCCTCGCGCCCGCCGGGGCCGTACCCGGCCTCGCGCCCGCCGGGGCCGTCCCGGTGCGCGTGCCACCGGGAGCCGTGCCCGGCCTCGCGCCCGCGCCCGCGCCCGTGCCCGTGCTCCCGCTCGGGGACGACCGCGCCGGCGCCACGCCCCCGCCCCCGCCCCGGCTCTGACCAGCTCGGTTGGCCTCGACGTGGTCGAGTTCGTCCGAGTTGAACTCCATCGTCATCGGCGGTGCTCCCCTCGGTGCGTGGACCGTACCGGCTCGTCGGTGTCAGGACGAGTTGCCGGCTGCGGCACCCGCGGCAGCGGCGCACCGACGATCGGCGCGTCCGGCACGCCCTCGGTCGCCCGGGCGACGCGCTGCCAGGCCACCGGCTGCCGTCCGTTCAGGAAACGCAGACCGCCGCGCAGGGTGGCCAGGTTGAGGACGACGAAGCCGTAGGCCGCCGCGGCGGGCCGCGACGTCGACAGCGCGGCGGGCCGCGACGTCGACAGCGTGCCCGGCCGCGACGCCGAGCCCCTGGCGCCGACGGTCGCGGCGGCGTAGACGATCAGCTGGCCGCCGAGGATCATCCGCGGCACGGCCGGCCGGTCCGCGCCCGGCCGGCTCTGCCAGAGCGCGGCCGCCAGCAGGACCGGCAGGCTCACCGGGGCCGCCAGGCTGCGCAGCACCCGGTGCCCGACGAACACCCACGCGACGTGACCGCGCCGCGGGTCCGCCAGGCGCAGGTGCGCGAGCGTCGTCTGCCAGGTGCCCGCGGCGACGCGGGTGCGCCGCTCGAACTCGTCGGCGGCGGTGAGGGAGGCGTCCTCGGTCGCGACCGCATCCGGCGCGGACCGGACCCGATAACCGTCGGCGAGCGCCGAGCAGGCCAGGTGGTAGTCGTCGTTGATGACCCCGCCCGGGATCGGCCGCACGCAGCGGCGGCGCACCGCGACCAGCTCGCCGACGGCACCCGGCACCACGCCGAGCTCCGACTCCGCGGCCTGGATGACGGACTCGAACCGCCAGTAGAGGCCCTCGCTGCGCCCCTGCGCCGAGTCGCCCTCGACGGCCTTGACGCCGCCGACGACGGCGACCGCCGGGTCGGCGAAGGGCTCGGCGATCGCACGCAGCGACCCGGGGCGCAGCAGGCAGTTGGCGTCGGTGAGAACCACGAGTTCGGTGTCGCTGGCGGCGATCCCGCGGTTGACCGCGGCGCTCTTGCCCTCCCGGCCCGGGCGGTCCAGGACGTCGGCGCCCGCCCACCGGGCGCGGGCCGCGGTGTCGTCGGTCGACCCGTCGGCGACGACGAGGACCCGGACGCGGCCCGGATACTCCTGCCGGCAGACGTCCGCGACCTTGCGCTCGATGACGTCGGCCTCGTTGTAGGCGGCGACCACGACCGTCATCGACGGCCAGTCCGGAGCGACCCCTGCCCCGTGCGCGCCGCCCATGCCTGCCTCGGCCGACCGCGACCGACGACGCCGGGCGACGCTCGTGACCAGCAGCGGATAGCCGACGTAGGTCGCGGCGAGCACGGCGACGGGTGCGGCCAGCAGCCCTCGACCCCCGCGCATGCCCCACTCCCTCCGGTGACCCCTGCGATCCCCTGCGATCCCACTATCGCCGGAAACAACGGCTTCCGGAGGCAACGGCCCGGGCACGCAAAATGGTGCGCTCCCGCGGCGGACGCCACCCGCACGAGCGACGCGTGTCGGAAATGGCGTCCCGCGGGTTCGTTCTCGTCATCATGAGCGGGTGGGGACGGGCGCGGAGGCAGACGGACCGGGTGACCGGTTGCGGGTCACCCACGTCATCCACGAGCTGCACCCGGGCGGGGCCGAGCAGGTGCTCGTCGACCTCGCCGCGGCCTTCCCGGAGGCGGGCGTCGACCTGCAGGTGCTGAGCCTGATGCCGACCGAGGGCCAGGCCTACGCCGACGGGCTCCGCGAGCTCGGCGTCCCGCTGTCGACGCTCGACCTGCCCAGCCGCTGGGACGCCCGGGGGCTGCGCGCGGCGGTGGCCGCGGTGGCGGCGACGCGTCCGGACGTCGTGCACACGCACATGAAGCACGCCGACCTCGTGGGGGCGTTCGCCGCCCGACGGCTCGGGGTCCCGATGGTCTCCACGCTGCACCTGGTCGAGGACGCCGTCAGCCCGCTCGGGCGGGCCAAGCGGTGGCTGGCCGGGCAGGCGCGGCGGCGCGTCGCCAACCGGACGATCGCCGTCTCGGACGCGGTCCGGCGCTGGTACCTGGACGCGTTCCCCCGCGTGACCCCGGCCTCGGTGGTGACGATCCGGAACGGCCGGGCCGCACCCGAGAAGATTTCCGCGGCGGGGCGTTCGGCCCTACGGGCGGAGCTGGGGTTGGCCGAGGACGCAGTCGTGGTGACCAACGTCGGCGTCATGCGCCCGGGCAAGGGGCAGGCGAGCGCGCTCGCGGTCGTCGACCGGCTGCACGAGCGCCTCCCCGAACAGGACGTCCGGCTCCTGCTGGTCGGCGACGGCGAGCTGCGTCCGGATCTCGAGCGACAGGCCGCCGGGCTCGGCCTTCCGCCGGAGCGGGTCGTCTTCGCCGGCCACCGCTCCGACGTGCCGGCGCTGCTGCAGGCCAGCGACCTGCTGGTGCACTGCAGCGACTTCGACGCGCTGCCGACCGTGCTGATCGAGGGCCTGGCCGCGGGGCTGCCGATCGTCGCCGCCCGGGTCGGCGGCGTGCCGGAGATCGTGACCGCGGCGACGGGCCGGCTCGTCGAGGCGGGAGACGTCGAGGGCCTGGTCGACGCGCTGGCGGACCTGATCGGCGACCCGGCGACCCGCGCCGAGATGGGCGAGGCGGCGCGCGATCGCTTCTCCGCCGAGTTCGAGGCCGGGACGTTCGCGGCCCGCCTGCGCACGCTGTACGAACAGGTCCGGTCCGAGACCGGCAGCGGGACCGCGCGGCCCGGCGAGCGGGCGAGCGCATGAGAAGCGCCCTGCGCATCGCGGTCGTCGAGTTCAGCCCGTCCGGGGGGCTGTACCAGTTCGCGCTGCAGATGGCCGACGCGTACGCGGCCGCCGGGCACAGGGTCGAGCTGATCACCGGCCGCGACCCGGAGCTGGCCCCGCGCGAGCCCGGCGTCGTGCTGCGCGACGTCCTCCCCACCTGGCATCCGGCCGCCGCCGACGAGCCGGCCTGGTTGCGCACCCGTCTCGGCGGGGTGGTGCGCAAGGCCCGTCGGGCGGTCCGCGCGGGCCGGCTGGTGCTCGCCTGGCTCCGGCTCGCGGTGCTGCTGCTGCGCTCGCGGCCCGACGTCGTGCAGTGGGCCGAGTGGCGGTTCGCGCTCGACGGCTGGTTCGTGCGCCGGATCGTCCGCCTGCTCGCGGCCACCGGCCGGGCGCCCGTGCACGCCGACGTCGCGCACACGCCCAAGCCGTTCGAGGAGCAGCGCAGCACCGGCGAGCTCTACCGCATGGGCGGGGGGCTGCTCCGCGAGCTCGGCCGCGCCTACCGGGCGATGGACGTGGTGCTCGTGCTCGGCGAGAGCGCCCGGCGGGACCTCGAGGAGACGTTCCCCGGGCTGCGGCGGGTCGAGGTGATCCCGCACGGCGACGAGGGCATCTTCACCCGGTCCGCGGGCACCGACGCGACCGCCGCCTCCCCGCCCTCGCGGCAGGACGCGCGGGTCCTGTTCTTCGGCACGCTCGCCCGCTACAAGGGGGTCGAGGGACTCCTCGACGCCTTCGCCCGGGTCCGGCAGGACCGGCCGGACGCGGAGCTCGTCGTCGCCGGCGCGGTCGCCGACGTCGACATCGCCGCGCTGCGGGCGTCGGCGGAGCGGGTCGGCGGCGTCGACCTGCGGGCCGGCTACGTGCCGGCCGAGGCGGTCGCGCCGATGGTCGAGACGGCCCGGGTCGTGGTCGCGCCGTACGTGCTCGCCAACCAGAGCGGCGTCGTGCACCTGGCCCAGACCTTCGGCCGCCCGGTCGTCGCCACCGACGTCGGCGACCTCGGGGTGGCCGTGCGCGACGGTGAGACCGGGCTGCTCGTGCCGCCCGGCGATCCCGGCGCCCTGGCCCGCGCGTTGCTCCGGGTCCTCGGCGACGACGGCCTGGCCGACCGGATGGGCGCGGCGGGGCTGGAGCGTTCGCGCAGCGCCGCCTCCTGGTCCTCGGTCGCCGAGCGGGTGCTGCCCGTCTACGACGAGCTGCGCTCGGGCAGGGCGGCGGACGGGCCGGCGGACAAGGCGGCGGACGGGGTGGCGGCCCGGTGAAGGTCGCATCATGAAGGTGTTGGCCCTCATCGACGCCCTCAACTTCGGCGGCGCCGAGAACCTGCTCGCCACCCTCGGCCGGGTCGGCCCGCGGCACGACCTGGAGCTCTCGGTGGTGAGCCTGGCCAGAGGGCAGGGCGACACCGCCACCTGGCTGCCGGCCCTGCGCGCGGCCGGACTCGAGCCCCGCTTCCTCGACATCGACCGGCTCGCCCAGCCGGATGCGATCCCGCGGGTCGTCCGCGCGATCCGGGAGAGCGGCTGCGACGTCGTCCACGCCCACCTCGAGGACGCGGCCACCTTCGCTCCGCTGGCCAGCCGGATCACCCGCACGCCGTGCGTCAGCACCTACCACCACGAGGCGCAGCCGCTGCACGGCCGCGAGCGGGTGCGCGAGTGGCTGTCGGTCCAGGCCGCCAACCGCGGCGAACGCGTGCTGTTCGTCTCGCAGGCGTCGAAGGACTCCTTCGCCGCCCGCTACCGCCCCCGCAAGAACTGGACGGTCGTGCACAACGGGATCGACCTGTCCTCGTTCGTCCCCGACCCGGACGCGACGCTGCCCGCCGAGCTGGGCATCCCGGCGGGCGCGCCGGTGGCCACCCTCGTGGGCCGGCTCGGGCCGGGCAAGGGGCACGAGCACGCGATCAACGCGTGGCCGGCGGTGCTGAAGCGGGTGCCCGACGCGCGCCTGCTGCTCGTCGGCGACGGGCGGTGGGAGCCGAGGCTGCGGGCGCAGGCGGAGGGGCTCGGGCTGTCCACCGACGGCGGCGCGAACGGCAACGGCCGGGTCGTCTTCGCCGGCCGGCGCTCCGACGTGCACGCCCTGCTCGCCGCGTCGACCATCGCCTGCCTGCCGACGCGGACCGAGGCCCTGCCGACCGCGCTGATCGAGGCGGCCGCCTGCGGGGTGCCGGCCGTCGCGTCCGGGGTGTCCGGCGTGCTGGAGGTCGTCGACGACGGCGTCACCGGCCGGCTCGTGCCCTACGGCCGGCCCGACGCGCTGGCCGAGGCGATCGCGGACGTGCTCGCCGACGACGGGTTGCGCAAGGAGATGGGCCTCGCCGCCCGGGCGAGCGCCGAGCAGCGCTTCGACGCCGACCTGTGGGCCGAGCGGCTGCGCGACGTCTACTCCGCCGCGATCGAGGCCCGCCGATGAGCAGCCGGCTGCTGGTGCTCTGCTACCACAACGTCCACTCCACCTGGTGCTTCCCGTCCGGCCCGGGCGCCGGACCGAAGGGACTCGAGCGGCAGCTGACGTCGCTGCGGCGGTTCGCCTCCGTCATGCCGCTCGCCGACGCGGTCGCCCGGCTCGCCGAGGGACGCCCGCTGCCGCCGCGGGCCGTCGCGATCACCTTCGACGACGGCTACCGCGACAACCTGACCACGGCCGTCCCGATGCTCGAGCGGCTCGGGCTGCCCGCGACGTTCTTCCTCGTCCCCGGCCTGCTGTCGAACGAGACGATCCCGTGGTGGGAGTCGTTCAGCTGGGCCGTCCGCGCCGGCACCGCGCCCCGCGTCGACTGGGACGGCGACAGCTGGGAGCTGACCGACGAGGCCGCGCGGCGGCGGGCCAACCACCAGCTGCAGGGACGACTCAAGCGGCTCGACCGCGCGACGCGGGACGCCGCGGTGGCGGAGCTGACCGAGCAGCTCGCGCCGACCGGGACGGCGCCGAGCGCGCAGGACCTGTTCCTCGACTGGGACGAGTCGGCCGAGCTGCTGCGGCGCGGCTTCGACGTCGGCTCGCACACCTGCGCGCACGCCATCCTGTCCGGCGAGTCCGCAGGCGAGCAGAAGCGGGACCTCGCGGACTCCCGGCGGTTGCTGGCCGAGCGGCTCGCCGTCGGCGTGGACCTGCTCGCATACCCGAACGGGACGACGGCCGACTACGACGAGCACACCCTCGCCGCGGCGAGCAGCGCCGGCTACCGGGCCGCGCTCACCACGACCGAGGGCTTCAACCGGCCGTCGACGCCGAGCCTCGAGCTGAAGCGGGTCGTCATGTACCCCGAGCGCGGCAACCGCGACCTGGCGGCCAACCTGCGCTACGCGCTGCGCCCGTCCGCCTGACGCCCGCCCGACCGGCGCCCGTCCGACCGGCGCGGAGGATCGAGCACGCGGCGCAGCAGGGCGACCGCGTCGTCGTCGGAGAGCCCGTCGGCCCCGACCTCGGCGCGCACCGCACGGCCCACCTGCCAGGGCGGCGCGCCGACGAACACTGGCACGGCACGGTCGCGGAGCCGCCGCCCGTGCCCGCGTAGGACCCGCACGGGCCCGCGACGGTCGACGAGCGCGACGTCGAGGGCGGCCACGCGCAGGCTGCCCGCCAGCCGTTCCGCCTCCGGCCGCGCCCCCGGGCCGGTCAGCAGGACGCGCGGCGGCGGGGGTACCCGGTCGTCTCGGCGCGAAGCCGACGGGGGGTCGACCTCCGGCATCGGGATCTCCAACACCTCGGCGTCGGCCCGGTCGACGAGCCGGACGCTCCCCCGGGCCGCGGCCCGGGCGAGCAGCCGCGCTCGCGCCGCGGCCGCCGTCGGCTCCGCCCAGCCGTCCTCGCCGACCGTGAGGTCCGCGGCGTCGACTCCCTCCAGGTCGACGAGGTCGACGGCACGACCGCCCTCGCACCGGACCAGGACGCGGCGACCCGGCTCGTCGTGGGCCGGCACGGGCACGAAGCCGGCGGTCGCCAGCCGTCCGGCGACGATCGGCACGCGGGGGTGCTCGACCAGCAGGTCGAGGTCGCGTCCGGAGCTCGGTCGCCAGGCCGGGCTGCCGCGGCCGACGAGCCGGACGTCGGGGCCGAGGGCCGCGGCGACCTCGGCCACGGTCGCCTCCCGCACGCGCTGCCGCGTCACCTCCTCGACGAGGGCGGCCCGCCAGGCCGTCGTGTTCGGTGTGCCGAGCGCCTCGGAGGTCGCAGCGAGCGGGAGGCTGCCGTCAAGCGCCACCCGCAGCGCCTCGTCGGCCCAGGCGTCGTAGGCCGTGTCCCTCCGGCGAGGAGGCGCCCCCGCCTCCTCGGCGACGAGCCGGGCGAGGTCCGGCCGGGCCGGCTCGCCACCGCCGCCGGCCGACGTCTCCCGCTCCCCCGATGCCACGGCCTCATTGTCGCCGTCCCGTGCCGCGCCGCCGACGCCGGCGCCGCGTGGCGCGGCCACCGCGTCCCGTGGCGCGGCCACAATGCCCCCGTGGCCCGCGTGCGAACAGGACGGAACCGCGGCTTCACCGTGGCACTGATCGGCCCCGACGGGTCGGGCAAGACGACGGTGGCGCGGGCGCTGTTCGGTCCGGAGCTGGCCGGCCGGCTGCCCGCGCCGCTGCGCCGGATGTACATGAGCATCAACCCGGCGTCGGGCACCTGGCTGCTGCCGACCACCCGGCTCGCGTGGCTCCTGCGCGGTCGGCCCGAGCACATCGAGTCGGCCTACCGGGAGCATCGCTCGCGGCTGGTCGGGCAGGCGGCGACCGGGCTGCGGATGCTCAACCTCATCGCCGAGGAGTGGTTCCGGGCGCTGGTGGCCGCCGTCTTCGTGCGGCGTGGCGACATCGTCCTGTTCGACCGGCACTACTACTTCGACTACTGGGCGACCGACATCGCGGCGCCGAACCGGCGCAAGGAGGAGCGGCTGCACGGCTGGGTGCTCGAGCGCTACCCGCGGCCGGACCTCACCATCTACCTCGACGCCCCGCCGCAGGTCCTGCTCGCCCGCAAGGGCGAGGGCACCCTCGAGTCGGTGACGACGCTCCGGCGGGAGCTCCTCGAGGTCGTCCGGCGCGCACCGGGCAGCGTGCTCGTCGACGGCACCCAGCCGGTCGCCGCGGTGGTGGACGAGGTCGTCGAGGTCATCCGGCGCTACGCCGCGGCCCGCGGCCTCGCCTGATCGGGCGGCGTCCCCTCGTCAGGACGCCGCCCCGTTCAGCCCGGGCCGCGACCGAGGGCCCGGCGGGCGAGCTCCCGGCCCTCGAGCCGGGCCACCTCCACCGTGCGGCGCAGCGCCGGGCGGCGGTCGTCGCGGGCCCAGGTGGAGTGCGTGGCGCCCGCCGCGTAGCGCAGGGTGGCCCAGACGTCGCGGGTCCGGCCGCCACGGGGTCCGAGCAGGGCGCGCCGCAGGTCCTCCTCCAGGCTCTGGTAGCGCACCCCGGGCCGGCCGGTGAGCGGCGGCCCGGCCCCCTCGGTGTCCGAGCTCTCCGCCGTTTCCGAGGTCTCCAGGGCGAGCCGCGCCCACAGGACCGGCAGGTCCAGGCCGGCCGCGCGGGCGAGCGCGATGGAGCCGTAGAAGCGGCCGTTGACGTCGATCAGCCTCGGCGAGTCCGGTCCGACGGCCGCCACCGGCGATGCCGCCCACGTGCCGCCGGGCAGCAGGAACTGCAGGTTGACCAGCCCCCACCACCCCAGTTCCCGCAGCATCGCGGCGACCCGATCGACGAGGTCGTCGTCGACCGGCACCGTGCGGGCGGCGACGCTGTTGTGCCAGAGCGGTGAGATGCGCTCCGCCTCCTGCTGCAGGCGCGCGCGGACGCGGCCGCGTCGATCGAGCAGCACGGTGACCGCGCCGAGGCCGCCGTCGACCCGCTCCTGCACGATCGGCTGCGCCCCGGCGGCCCGCATCGACGCCACCGCCGCCGCGACCTCGTCGACGGTCCGGCAGTAGACGCGCTCGAGGCGCGGCGGCACCTCGCGCTGACCGGGCGTCCAGTGCAGGCGCGCCTTCACGACCGCCGGCAGCAGCGGCTCGACGAGGCCGGCCCTGACCTCGCCGTCGGGGAAGGCGGTCCGCGGCACCGGCACCCCGGCGGTCTCGGCGGCGCGCGTGACGGCGAGCTTGTCGATGGTGCCGAGCACCGCGGCGTGCTCCGGGTAGGGCACGAGCGCGCCGAGCCGGTCGCGCGCCGACGACAGCGCGAGCACCTCGACGTCGTCGGCGCCGAACACGAGGTCGTAGCCCTGCTCGGCCACGGCGCCGGCGGTCGCGGCGACGAACGCGGCCTCGTCCACCTCCGCCGGCGGCACCACGTGCCGGGCGGCGACCCATCGCGACGACGCGGCCCGCCCGCCGCCGGTCGGCGACCCGATGCCGACGAACCACCCGGACTCGCCGAAGGACCGGGCGGCGACGAGCGGGTGGGGCCCGAGCCCGTCCTCGACGATGAGCACCCGCCGGGGACCGGTCACGCCGACCGCTCCCGCAGGCGGGTACGGATCGGGGCCAGCGCCGCCTTCACGCGGCGACCCTGCCGCAGCACCCGCTCGTCCTCGCGCGCCTGGAGCACGCGGAGCGCCGCCACGCCGCCGGGGCCGAAGCCGGCGCGCAGCCGCAGAACCGGCCGTCGGCGGTCCGCGCCCCACCCGAGCTTGTACGGCTCCGCGCCACGCAGGAAGTCGACCTCCCGGTGCCCGGTGTCGCAGGCCCACTCGATCCCGCGCGCCATCAGCACCGTCCCGGCCCCGGAATGCTCCGCCGCCGTCGAGCGGCCACCCTGGTAGTAGCTGAACCGGCCGGCCACGGAGAACGCGACGTCGACGGCGGCGATCGCCTCCCCGACGTAGAGCGGGAAGATCTTCATCTCGCCGCGGTCGAGGCCGGCGGCGACGGCGGCGCGGAACCGGTCGGCCTCCCGGACCAGCGCCGAGCCCTCGCCGAACTGCGCACCGTGCAGGGCCAGCAGCCGCGCCAGGGTGGTCTCGAAGGCGGGGTCGTCGGCGTGCAGCGGGACGAAGCGGACCTCGCCGTTGCGGGCGAGCTTGTTGCCGGAGCGGCGGATCGAGTTGCGCATGATGCCCGGCATGGCCGTGCGGGTGAAGGTCGCGAAGTCCTCCGGCAGCGGCACCCACGGCGCCTGCTCGATCTCCACCTCCTCGACCCGCGGCCCCAGAACCTCGGCCAGCCGCGACGTGACCCCGACGCCGGGGAACTCGACCAGCCGGCTGCCCGGCCGCCGCAACCAGCGCGCCAGCGCCGACGCGACGTCCCCCGCGCGGTCGGGCCGGGCGACCAGGTCGAGATGGTCGGGAGCGAAGCCGCGCTCCCCCAGGGGGCCCACGATCTCGACCCCGGCGCGGCGCCGGACGTCGACGGCGAGTCCGCCGAGCAGCGTCTCCCCCTCGGTCGTCTCCCCCTCGGTCGTCTCCCCCTCAGTCGTCTCCCCCTCAGTGACCAGGAGGTAGCGGCTGTCCGCGTCGGCCATCGCCCCGAGCCACCAGGACCGTAGGAACGGGGACGGGAGGGGCGACGCGTCGAGCAGCCGGTCCCAGGCGTCCGCCCACGGGCCCAGCGACCGCTCCACCCTCAGGACGACCATGCGCTCCCCACGTGTGTCCGGCCACCGCCCGCGGATGCCGGTCGACGGAATGATCTCTCTTATCGTCCGATCGTGCCGCAGCGACTCAGCGGCCGTCCCAGGAGCGCAGCACCTGCAGCTTCTGCCATGGGATGTGCGACATGTGGAAGTAGTCCCAGCTCAGGCCGAGGCTCGGGTAAGGGTTGCCGGCCGGGTCGCCGACGGGGTTCTCGAACTCGAACGACATGCGGGCACCGCCCTGGTCCGCGCAGAACGCCCCGTAGGTCTGCAGCGCCCGGCCGACCATCAGCTCGGCCTTGGTGATGCCGGGGATCGCGGCGAGGTTGATCGACGGGTCGAGCCGGACCCGCGCGCCCTCGGGGATCGTGCTGGTCAGCGGGAGCCCGGCCGGGTTGTTGCCGTCGGTCTTGGTGGCCGGGAAGCGGAAGGTGTTCGGCGTGACGGCGTTGCTGGCGAACACCAGCGCGTGGTTGATGGCTCCTTCCCGCATCTCGCGGGCGAGGACGAGGCCTGCGAGGCCGCTCGTCCCGGCGCCCTTGGACGAGCCGCCGTCCAGCTTCTCGTTGCCCAGGCCGGAGAACACGTCCGGGGTGACCTGGCCCCACGAGACCGTCCACGCGCCGTTCACCTTGCGGAGCTGCCAGAACTCGAAGAGGCGACCGGTGCTCCAGTCCACGACGATGGCGTGGCCGTCGCTGCCCGCGTTGGGCTGCAGGTTCGCGGGGATCGGCACGGCGAGCCCGGCGAACGGGTCGGGCCCCCACGGCATGGTGGCCTTCACCGTCGTCCGCGGCGTCGACGCGTCGGCGGAGAAGATCGGCCAGCCGTAGTCGTAGAGGTTCGCGATCTGCGCCCGGGTGCCGCCGGAGAGGTAGGCGGCGATCGACGCCGAGTTCGGGTCGAGCACGGGATTGGCCGGCAGCGGGGTGTTGAACGGGCTGTTCGGGCCCCAGGCCCTTCCGGCGGTGCGGCTGAAGTGCTGCGAGGCGGGGGTCGCCGCGTTCGACTGCACGGCGAACAGAACGGTCAGCGCGGTGATCGCCGTTCCCCGGGCGATCCGCGCGGTGATGCGGTGCGAGCCTGCGGTCATGCGGCTCGTGTCGAGCGGGAGGGCCGACCCCGTCGGGCCGTTGCCGACGAGGTCGAAGGGGGCGGCCCTGTCGGTGCGGTACGGCGTCGCGGCACCGTCGAGGTAGAAGGACACGGACGTGATGCCGCCCGTCTGCGGGACGAAGACGTAGGCGTTGCCGCGCAGGACGCTGCCGGACAGGTCCCGCGCGGCCGACCGGCCCGGGCTCGTGCTGATCGAGACGGTGTCCGGGGGTGCGCAGGCGGTGAGCAGCATCGACAGCCCGACCAGCGCGGCCACGGCCACGGCGACCGCGCGCGCGACGGGACGACGGGGACGCGGCGGCGCGGGAGCGGTGCGGGAGTACACGTCTCACGTCTCGACCGGGTCGCGCCCCGACCTGAGCCGTTCGGCCGCATCCGCGCCGCGCATTCGGCGCAACGCGGCGGCGGGAACACCGCGAGGTCCGTCGAGGAGACGGGCACGTCCCCTCGACGTGTCCGGCGGCTACGGAGCGGCCGCGTCATGCCCCCTCGCGACGGACCACCGCCGCCAGTGTCCGGGCGAGGATCTTCGTGTCGAGCCAGAGCGACCAGTTCTCGATGTAGTAGTTGTCGAAGCGGACCCGGTCCGCGAGCGAGGTGTCGCCGCGGAGGCCGTGGATCTGGGCCCAGCCCGTGAGGCCCGCCGGCACCCGATGGCGCGCCACGTAGCGGGGCAGCTCGTCGGTGAACTGGTGGACGAAGTGCGGCCGCTCCGGCCTCGGGCCCACGAGCGTCATGTCCCCGCGCAGCACGTTGACCAGCTGCGGGAGCTCGTCGAGGGACGTGCGGCGCAGGAAACGGCCCACCGGACCGATCCGGTCGTCCGCGGCGACCGACCAGCGCGTCGCGGACTCCTCCTGGCTGGCGGGGCGCATCGAGCGGAACTTCAACAGGTCGAACACGCGGCCGTCGAGGCCGACGCGCTGCTGACGGAAGATCACGCCCGGGCCGCCCTCGAGCCGGACCGCCAGGGCGCAGACCGCCAGAAGCGGGGCCAGCGGCAGCAGCAGGGTCGCGGAGACGACGACGTCGACGACGCGCTTGAGCCGCCAGGTCTTCGACTGGAACGCCGGTCGCCGCAGGCGCATCAGCGGCGTGCCCCAGACCTCGTCCATGCCGTAGCTGCGCTGCGCCAGCTCGAACAGCCGGGGGACGACGAAGATCTCGCAGTTCATCCGGTCGCAGGTCCGGACGATGTCGACCATCCCCGATTCGGCGGCGCGGCCGAACGCGACCAGCACGACGTTCGCGCCGCTGTCGCGGATCGCCTCGGCGAGGGCGTCGTTGCGGATCGGGAGGCCGAGCTCGGAGGAGCTGAGCATCGGCGTGGGATCCCAGAACGAGACCGGGCTCAGGCCGTACTGGGGACGCTGCAACAGCGACTCGGCAAGCCCGTGGCCGACCTTGCCGGCGCCGAGGATCAGGGTGCGGTGCGCGACGAGGCCCCGGGCGCGGACCCCGCGGATCACCGCGTAGGCGACGGCGCGACCGACCAGAACGGCGACGGCGGCGAGGAGGCCGGAGGAGATGGTGTGGTCGAGGCGCTCCGTCGGCTGCGGTCGGACCAGGTCGTGCGTGAGGGCCAGCGAACCGGCGAGCAGCGGTGCGGCGAACAGGACCGGGAAATGGTCGAGCAGCGAGATGGAGAGCCGGGAGCGGTAGAGGCCGCGCCAGCCGAAGATCGCGATGGTCAGCAGCCACGCGCCGAGCATCGACAGGGGCCCGGCGACGGCGAAGGCCAGTAGCAGGGCCACGCTGTCGAGCGCGAACAGCAGGAGACCGGAGCGGCGGTGCGCGCCGGCCAGGGCGCGTACCAGGCGACTCGCATGTGGGGGGTGCGTATGCGACGAACGCGTACGCGGGACCTCCAGGGCGGTGGCGGGGCCGGCCGCGGCGGGCTCGTCCAGGACGTGCGCGAGAGTGACGGCACCCGTGGGTGCCGGGATCTCCTGGGGATCGCTCACCCAATCGTCGCGCAGGGTTGCCATGGACCAGCCGCCTCCCCCGAAGCGTGCCGGGGATGCTTGCTCATCACCGGGTTGACGCCATCCTGCATCAACACTGTGTTAACGCGTGGCCGCTTTCTTTCGTTACGGTCGACACGTTGCGTAATCGTGGCTGAACCGTTCGCGCTTCGGCCTGATTGTCAGTGATAGGCGTTTTGCGCTGCTTCGAGGCCCTTGGTCAGCAGTGCCTCGACGGCGTCGGCCGCCCGCTCGATCTCGAGCGGGAGTTCCTTGCGCTCGGGTGGCGAGAAGTTGCGCAGCACGTAGTCGGCCGGATCCTGACGACCGGGAGGCCGGCCGATGCCGACGCGTACGCGCAGGTACTCGCGAGTGCCGAGGCTGCGGTCGAGGGAGCGCAGCCCGTTGTGCCCGCCGGGGCCTCCGCCCAGCTTCAGCCGAATCGCCCCGAACGGCAGGTCGAGTTCGTCGTGGACGACCACGAGCCGCTCCGCCGGCACCTTGTAGAACGCCAGCACCGCCGCCGCCGGGCCGCCCGACTCGTTCATGTACGACCGCGGCTTGGCCAGCACGACCCGCTGGCCGACCAGTCGGCCCTCCACGACATCGGCACGACCGCGCGCGCCCTTGGCGAACCTGCCGCCCATGCGCTCGGCGAGCAGGTCGACGACCATCGCGCCGAGGTTGTGCCGGTTCTCGGCGTAGGTCGGGCCGGGGTTACCGAGCCCGAGCACGGCGCAGAGCTCGTCGGGAGCGGGCAACGCGGTCGGCGTCGTCAGGGCAGTCACCTTCTCCGGGATCGGAGCAGGAGCGTTCTTGGCTGCCGGCGGTTACTCGTCGGCGCCCTTCGAGGCGTCCTCGGACGGCCCGCCGGAGCTCTCGGCCGTGCCGGGCACGACGTCGCCCTCGCCGGTCGGCTCGCCGGGCGCCTCGACCTGCTCCTCGACGGCGGCACCGGCCTGACCGGCTCCGAGCTCGGCCTCGACGTCCGCGATCTCGGCCTCGAGCTCGTCGGCGGTCGGGGCGGGCAGGCCCTGGACGATCGAGCTGTCCGCCTCGACGGCGAGTTCCACGCCGTCGGGCAGGTCGAGGTCGCCGGCGGTGATGGAGTCGCCGACGCCGAGCTCGGAGACGTCGACCTGGAACTCGGTCGGGATGCTGGTGGCGTCGGCGGACACCGTGACGGTGTTCGACTCGAGCTGGACCAGGGTGTCCGACGGCGATTCGCCGACGAGCGAGATCGACACCTCGACCTGGACCTTCTCGCCACGGCGGACCGCGATCAGGTCGATGTGGTCGATCGTCTGCTTCAGCGGGTCTCGCTGCACGTCCTTGGCCAGAGCGAGCTCGGCACCGCCGTCGAGCTGCAGCTCGAGCAGGGCGTTGGCGTCGTACCGCAGCGCGGCGGCGATCTCCCGCGCCGGGAGGGACAGGTGACGCGGCTGCTGGCCGTGGCCGTAGAGGACGGCGGGAACCTTGCCGGCCCGACGGGTACGGCGCGCGCCACCCTTGCCGAACTCGGTGCGCTGCTCGGCGGGTATGCGGACCTCGGCCACGGCGGTACTGCTCCTTCAGGCTGCGATGCTGCTTCGAGCGTCTGGTGTGTGCTTGCTGCGGACGGAATCGGACGCTGGGCGCCGGGAAGGACCTCGAGCGGCTCCGCGCGAACGACCGAGGGTGAACTTTACGCGTTGCGCGAGCTCAGGCGTCGGCTCAGGCGTCGCCGCCGAAGAGGCTGGTGACCGAACCGTCGCTGAACACCTCGCGGATGGCGCGGGCGAGCAGCGGCGCGATCGACAGGGTGGTCAGCTTGTCGATCTGCGCCTCGGGCGGCACCGGCAGCGTGTCCGTGATGACGACCTCGCTGATCTGCGAGTTCTTCAGCCGGTCGGCGGCGGGACCGGACAGCACGGGGTGGGTCGCGGCGGCGATGACCTTGGCCGCACCGTGCTCGATCAGCGAGTCCGCCGCCTTGGTGATGGTGCCGGCGGTGTCGATCATGTCGTCGACGATGATGCAGGTGCGGCCCTGCACGTCGCCGACGACGTCCGAGCTCATGACCTTGTTGGGCACGCTCGGGTCGCGGCGCTTGTGGATGATGGCGAGCGGGCAGCCGAGCCGGTCGGTCCAGCGCTCGGCGACGCGCACGCGACCCGCGTCCGGAGCGACGACCGTGATCTCGCCCTCGACCCGCTCCTCGATGTAGTCGGCGAGGATCGGCAGCGCGAACAGGTGGTCGACCGGGCCGTCGAAGAAGCCCTGGATCTGAGCGGTGTGCAGGTCGACGGTCATCAGCCGGTCGGCACCCGCCGTCTTGAACAGGTCCGCCATCAGGCGCGCGCTGATCGGCTCGCGACCGCGGTGCTTCTTGTCCTGCCGCGCGTAGGGGTAGAACGGCGCGACCACGGTGATGCGCTTGGCCGAGGCCCGCTTGAGGGCGTCGACCATCAGCAGCTGCTCCATCAGCCAGGTGTTGATGGGCGCGGCGTGGCTCTGGACGACGAAGGCGTCGCAGCCCCGGACCGACTCCTCGAACCGCACGAAGATCTCGCCGCTGGCGAACTCGTACGACTGCGTGGGCACCGGATCGACGCCGATGGCGTTGGCGATGTCGGCCGCCAGCGCCGGGTGGGCGCGCCCCGTGAAGAGCATGAGATTGCGTTGGCTCTCGCCGCGCATTCCGGTCACTCGCCGGCCTCCTGTGTCGCCTGCTGTGCGGGACTGTCTGTTGCCGTACTGGTTCCTGCCGTACTGGTCACCGTGCTGGACGTCCGGGCCGCGTCGGCCGAGGAGCTGCCGGCGCGCCGCCGCTCCACCCAGCCCTCGACGTTGCGCTGCTTGGCCCGGCCGACGCCCATGGCGCCGGCGGGGACGTCGGCGGTGATGACGCTGCCCGCCGCCGTGTAGGCCCCGTCACCGATCGTCACGGGGGCGACGAGCATGGTGTCGCTGCCGATGCGGGTGTGCTTGCCCACGACGGTGCGGTGCTTCGCGACGCCGTCGTAGTTGACGAAGACCGTGGCGCACCCGACGTTGCTGCCCTCGCCGATGTCGGCGTCGCCGACGTAGGACAGGTGCGGCACCTTCGCGCCGTCGCCGAGGTTCGCGGCCTTCATCTCGACGAAGGCCCCGGCCTTGCTGCCGACGCCGAGGACCGTGCCGGGGCGCAGGTAGGTGTACGGGCCGACGTCGGCACCTCCGCCGATCACCGCGGAGTCGGCCGTGGTGCGGCGGACCCGCGCCTCGGCGCCGACCGAGGTGTCGGTGAGCGAGCAGTCCGGGCCGACGGTGGCGCCGGCGCCGATGCGGGTGCGGCCGGTGAGGCTGGTGTTGGGCAGCAGCGTGGCGTCCGGCTCGATCTCGACCTCGGTGCCGATCCAGGTCGTCGCCGGGTCGATCACCGTGGCGCCGGCCCGCATCGCCCGCTCGACGAGACGGGCGTTGAGCACCCGGCCCGCCTCGGCCAGCTGCACGCGATCGTTGACCCCGGCCGTCTCGGCCGGCAGGTCGGTGGTCACGGCCTGGACGAGCGCCCGCTCCCCCACCAGCAGCCCGATCACATCGGTGAGGTACTCCTCGCCCTGAGCGTTGTCGGTCGTCAGCTTCGCCAGCGAGCGACGCAGCGGACCGGCCGCGAAGGCGTAGACGCTGACGGCGACCTCGCGGATCTGCTTCGTCGCATCGTCCGCGTCGCGCTCCTCGATCACGGCGCGGACCACACCGCCGAGCGCATCGGCCTTCGTGGGGTGCGAACTGCTGCCGCCGCGCACGACGCGGCCGTAGCCGGTGGGGTCGTCCATCATCGCGGTGAGCAGGGTGACGGCGGCCTTCTGCTCCTGGTGCCGACGGGTCATCCGGCGCAGCGTCTCGCCGCGCAGCAGCGGGGCGTCGCCGGGCAGCACCACGACGGTGGCGTGCTCCGGCAGCTCGTCCACCGCCTCGAGGGCCAGCCGGACGGCGTGGCCGGTGCCGTTCTGCTGAGCCTGGACGACGGGCTCGACGCCCTCGGGCAGCGTGGCGCTGACGGCTTCACGATCGTGGCCGACGACGACGAGGGTGCGCTCCGGCTTGAGGGGTTCGAGGCTGTGCAGCACGTGCCCGAGCAGGGTTCGACCGGCGATCTCGTGCAGAACCTTGGCCTTGGCCGACTTCATCCGCGTGCCCTGACCCGCTGCCAGCACGACCGCCACGGCAGGCCGGTGGTCGGTCACGGGAGAACTCCTCGATCCGGCCGCAGCGGCTTGCGGCGGGGATGGTCGGCGGGCGGCGGCTCGATCGGGATCAGCGACGGCGCAGCACTGCCCGGAACCGCTACGACTGTACCGGCGGGGCCGGCTCGGCCGAGAAACCGATCCGGAGGATTCGAACGGCTCCGGCGCCAGGACTTGAACCCAGAACACTTGGACCAAAACCAAGGGTGTTGCCAATTACACCACGCCGGATAGCGCCTCCACGATGCCATGCCACAGGCCATCCATCACCTGGTACTCGCGCCGACTGTCGCGTACACCGACCACGAGGCAGCCCTGGTAGTTGTTGCCGACGTTCTTGCGGACGCTTCGGGGGTTGTGCTTCTTGATCGTGGGCTTGGCGAAGGCATCGAGACCGACTCCGACGACTCCAGCCCAGTAGCTGGTCGCGGCATCGACATCAGCGGACTCGTGGATCGCTACCCGGAAGGTGAGCCGGTCCTTGGTCACCCCCATGGACGTCAACCAACGAAGGAAGACGCGAATGACGTCGGCGTCGCTGTTGATGAGGCGAAGCGACTCCTTGCGCCCCCATGGCTTGTCCTTGGTGCCCTCGGCCCAATAGAGGACAGCGCCGAGCATCAACAACACCTGGTCGTCCAACTGCGGCACCGACGCCGCTGCCTTCGCCTTCGTCTCCTGCCGTTCCTTCTCACGTTCGGCAAGGAACGGCTCCCACTGCGCGCGCCTGGCGGCCGACACCCGCTCGAAGTCGTACGCGCTTCGCTCGCGCGGCGGCGGCTTCGGCAGATCCCGCGTCCACAGGCTGACGCTGGCCTTGCTGACCCCGAGCTCCTCGGCGATCTCGTCGTAGGTCTTGCCCTCCGCCCGCAGCTGCCGTGCTCGGGCGTGTACGTCGTCCTTCGCACGGGCTCGTAGGCCCGGATGTCGCGGCGGTTCGCCCGCGAGGAGTTCGGTCACCCGCCACGTGGACACCGCGAGGCTGCGGGCGATCTGGCTGCGGGTCATGCCCTCGGCACGGAGGTTGCGGGCGATGTCGCCCAGATCGAGCGCGGGCTGGTCGGATACAGGTTGGCCGGTGTCGGGGTAGGCGTCTTCCTGCTGCTCAGGGGCGGTTTCTGACATGTGGGAAGTGTCCTGCGGACCTCCGACATTTCTGCCTCGTCGTCCACAACTGCCGAACGGGAAGCGCGTGAGATTGCGCCGAACGCCTGCCGGGCGGCGGATCTCCTGCGAAGCTCTCCGAGTCGTTCACGGCACGAGGGCGAGGGGGTGGCGATGTCGACGGGGGCGATCATCGCAGTGCTCGTCGCGGTGGAGGCCGTGCTGGTCCTCGCCGCGATCCGGTACATGGTCCAGGGGATCCGCAGCGCAGAGTTCCCCGACCAGGAGTCGTTCGCACTGGATCCGGGGCGGTCGCTGCCGGCTCCGCGCGACGGTTCCCCGTTCGAGGAGGAGCGCGCGGGCGCGGTCTCCTGACGCGGGGGGGGCGCCGCACACGAGCAGACGAACGGCGGGGAGTCCGAGGACTCCACGCCGTTCGTGGTGCAGGCTCCTGCTCGCGAGCAGCCGGTGCCCGCCGCTACGAGTCCGCGCCGACCCGGTCGCGGTCCTCGACGGGCTCGGGCTCGTCACCCGGCAACTCGTCGGCCGACTCCTTCGGCCACTTCAGCGAGGCGAGGATCGCGCCGCCGAGCACCACCACGATGACACCGAGCGAGACCCCGATCGGAATGGTCGGCACGCCGTCGACGTAGGCGTGCAGCGCCTGCAGCAGCATCTTGACGCCGATGAAGCCGAGGATCAGCGACAGCCCGGCGCCGAGGTAGTGGAAGCGGGTGAGCAGGCCGGACAGGCAGAAATACAGCGCCCGCAGGCCGAGGATCGCCATCGCGTTGGACGTGTAGACGATGAACAGCTCGTCGCTGACCGCGAGCACGGCCGGCACGCTGTCGACCGCGAACACGAGGTCGGCGGTCTCGATCGAGACGAGCACGGCCAGCAGCGGCGTCGCCATGAGGATGCCGTTGCGTCGGGTCAGCAGCTTCTGCCCGTCGTAGGACTCGCTCACGGGCAGTACCCGGCGCAGTAGCCGGACCGGAAGGCTCTTGCCCGGGTCGACGTCGGGCTCGCCGTCGTCCCGCCACATCTTGATCGCGGTGTAGAGCAGGAAGGCGCCGAACACGAACAGCACCCACTTGAAGGTGCTGACGACCGCGACGCCGGCAGCGAGGAAGACCGCCCGCATCACGAGCGCGCCCAGGACGCCGAGGAACAGCACGCGGTGCTGGTACTGCGCCGGCACCTTGAAGTACGCGAAGATCAGCGCGAAGACGAACAGGTTGTCGACGGCCAGGCTCTTCTCGAGCAGGTACGCGGAGGTGTACTCGGCCCCGGCCGTGCCTCCGTAGGTGAGGAAGACCAGCCCGGCGAAGCCGAAGCCGAGCGCGAGCCAGAAGACCGACCAGCGGAGCGCCTCGCGGAACTCGATCACGTGTGCGTCGCGGTGCTTGAAGAGGTCGAGGAGCAGAGCGGCGGTGACGAAGACGGCGAAGGCCGCCCACGCCCACACGGGAACGTCCACGAGGACTCCTATTCGTCTGAGGTGTTGGGGCGTTGCGGGGTGTTGGGGCGTCGGAGGGGGTCGGGAAGGACGTGTCGAGTCGAGTCGGCTGACGCGCACCGACACGACAAGTTTCCCCTGCCAGCCTCTTGCAGATGACCGACGATTCCGGCGGCATGCAGCTCTCGAACTTGCCGATGTTCGGCAATAGACTGCGCGACATGGCTGAGGACGATCGGGACGAGGCGGAACGGGACGAGCCGCGGCGGAACGGCGCAGTGCGCGACGCTGCCGTGGACCCCCTCGAGGGGGCCGCCGACGAGTTCGACGACTCGCCACCCGGCTGGCGCCTGACCCGCCTCCCGCGGTCCGCGGTGCGTGCCGCCCGCGAGGCGGGGCTTCCGGCCACGCTGCTCGGGCCGTTCCTCGATGCCCTGGTCGAGGCCGCGGCGACGGGGCGGCGACTGCCCGCGGGCCAGCTCGACGAGTACAGACGGCTGGGCCGGGTCGCCGCGGAGCAGGGGGCTGCGTTGCCCGCCCTCGTCGACCTCTACCTGTCGGTGACCTGGCGGGCGTGGCCGGAGTTGCCCGCGGTCGCGGAGGAACAGGACGGCCCGGCCACCGCCGCCGCTTTGCGCCGCGCCGGCCTGTCGGTGCTGCGCGCCGCCGACGACGCGGTCGCCGCGGTGTGCGAGGGCTACTCCTCGGCGCAGCGTGCGGCCGCCCGCGCCGAGGCGGAGCAGCGGCGGCAGCTGGTCGACGACCTGCTGAGCGGCACCACCGACGTCGGCGGCATGCTCGCCCGCGCCTCCGGCTTCGGCCTCCACCTCGAGGCGCCACACCTCGTGCTCGTCGTCGGCGCCAACCGCCCGTTCGTGGAGGGCAGGGCGACCGAGCGCAGGGTCGAGTCCGCGCTGCGCGACCAGCTCCGCCGTTCGGCCGCGAGCGGGCTGACCCGCAGCGGCGGCATGTTCGTCGCCACCCGGATGGGACTGCTCGCCGCCGTCGTACCGCAGCCCCTGGGCGCGGGGGCGGCCCTGGGCGCGGGTGCCGCCGAGATCAGCCCACCCGATCGTCGTCGTTACGACGAGGCGGTGCTCGCCCTGACCGATCGCCTGAGCGACGCCTTGCAGCGCGAGCCGGGGCTGACGTGGCGGATCGGCGTGAGCCGGGCACGCAGCGGAGGCCCCGGCGTGCGCGCCGGCTTCACCGAGGCCTCGCGGGCCGTGGAGCTGGCGGACGCGCTGAGCTGGCCGGACCGGGTCGTGCAGGCGCAGGCCCTGCTCGTCTACCAGGTGCTCGCGCGCGACGCCGAGGCGATGCGCGAGCTGATCACCATCGTCCTGCTCCCCCTCCAGCAGGCGCGGGGCGGCGCGGAGCCCCTGCTCGCGACGCTCCGGGCCTACTTCGCGGCGGGTGGCGTCGCCACCGCGGCCGCGCGGCTGCTGCACCTGTCGGTCCGGGCGCTGACGTACCGGCTCGAACGGATCACCGCGCTGACGGGCCACGACCCGACCGACCCGGAGGACCGGTTCACGCTGCAGGCCGCCACCGTGGGTCAGCAGCTGCTCGGCTGGCCCTCCGCCGGTTGATGCCGCCAGCCCAAGGGCACATGCAGAACACACCGTGCGGACGACAGCCGCGAATTGCCTCGGATGTCGGGCTCGTTCAGCCGATCGATACGGTGAGGTTCCGGCTCCGGCAGGCGTCGGCTCATCCGGACGACGAGACGACGGAAGCGTGCTTATGGCAGTCCTGGACGACACCCCGCTCCCCGCGACCCCGGCTCCGGCCGCCTCGGAACCCAGCGGTCCCGACGGTCAGGACGGCGGGCGGCAGCGGCGCCGCGCCCTCACGGAGAAGCCGAAGAGCCGGCTGAAGGCCCACGGTGAGCAGGTCGCGCTCGGCGCCTTCATCGTCGTCCCGCTGATCGCCGTGGTCGCGGCCATCCCGTTGCTCTGGGGCCGCTGGATCTCCTGGCGCGACGTCGTCATCAGCGCCGTCATGTACGCCGTCACCGGCCACGGCATCACGGTCGGGTTCCACCGCTACTTCACCCACGGCTCGTTCAAGGCGAAGAAGCCGGTCCGCATCGGCCTCGCCGTCGCCGGCAGCATGGCCATCGAGGGACCGGTCATTCGCTGGGTTGCCGACCACCGCCGGCACCACGCCTTCTCCGACAAGGACGGCGATCCGCACTCCCCGTGGCGCTACGGCGAGAACTTCCGCGCCCTGGTCAAGGGCCTGTTCCACGCCCACGTCGGCTGGCTGTTCGACGTCGAGCAGACCGACCAGAAGCGCTTCGCGCCCGACCTGCTGGCCGACAAGGCCGTCTCCCGGGTCTCCAAGCTGTTCCCGGTCTGGACGCTGGTGAGCCTTTTCCTGCCCGCCGTCGTCGGCGGGCTGTGGGGCGGCTCCTGGCAGGCGGCGGCGCAGGCCTTCTTCTGGGCCGGGCTCGTCCGCATCGCCACGCTGCACCACGTCACCTGGTCGATCAACAGCATCTGCCACACCTTCGGCAAGCGGCCCTTCAAGACCCGCGACCGGTCCGCCAACGTGTGGCCGCTGGCCCTGATCTCCATGGGCGAGTCCTGGCACAACCTGCACCACTCCGACCCGACCTGCGCCCGGCACGGCGTGCTGCGAGGTCAGGTCGACACGAGCGCCGAGCTGATCCGCGGGCTCGAGAAGCTCGGGTTGGTCTGGGACGTGCGCTGGCCCGACCCGGAGCGCGTGCAGGCCCGCCTGGTCTGACGCTCGCCCCGGCAGCTCACGCCGGCGGCGCGACCGACTCGTCGTCGAGCAGCCGCGCGCCCGGCACGGGTCCGCTCGCGACGACGACGGTCCGCCCCAGCGACCGCTCGGCAATCCCGGCCGCGAGGCGCCGCGCGTCCTCCTCGGAGGCGGCGAGCATCGCGACGGTTGGTCCGGAGCCGCTGACCAGCGTGCCGAGGGCGCCCAGCTCGGACCCCGTCTCCACCACCTCGCGCAGGGCCGGGCGGAGCCGAAGCGCCGGCAGCTGCAGGTCGTTGCCGAGCGCCGCCCCGACTCCCGCGGTGTCGCCCGCGGCGAGCGCGGCGAGCAGGTCGTCCGGCTGCGCGACCGCCGGCCGGAGCAGGTGCGAATCCTGCGGCAGCTCCTCGAGCATCCTGTCGTACTCGCGGTAGACGGCGGGGGTGGACAACCCGCCGTCGGCCAGCACCAGCACCCACGTGCAGCTGCCGCGGGCGAGGACGGGGGTGAGCTGCTCCCCCCGTCCGAGGCCGAGGGCCGTCCCGCCGAGCAGGGCGAACGGCACATCGCTGCCCAGCTGCGCGGCGAGGTGGTGCAGGTCCTCCCGCGACAGCCCCGCGTTCCACACGGCGTTGCACGCGACCAACGACGCCGCCGCGTCCGCGCTGCCGCCAGCCATGCCCGCCGCGACCGGGATGCGCTTGTCGAGGGTGAGCGCCACGCCGTCGCGGATGCCCGCCTCCCGCGCGAGCAGGGCAGCGGCGCGGTGGGCGAGGTTGTCGGGACCGAGCGGGATCTCGTCGCCGATGTGGGCGCCGCCCGCCCCTTGCACCTGTCCGCCGGTCGCGGTGTCGTCCAGCAGCGCGAGGCGGATCTCGTCGGCGGGTTCGGCGCGGAGATCGTCGAAGACGGAGACGGCGTGGAAGACCGAGACGACCGGGTGGTACCCGTCCTCCCCCAGCGGCCCGACCCCCAGATGCAGGTTGATTTTGCCGGGGACGCGGACGACGACGGTCGATCGGGGCTGGGCTTCCACGGCTGTTCAATCTAGGGTCCTCGGATCGTGACGTCCGTCACGCGGTGTACCACGTAAGCCACCCAGAGCGACAGTTGGATCATCCGCGTGTCAGGGGCACCCGCTTGGGCAGTGATCCCCTCACTTGCCCCGATCAGAGGAGATTGCGGAATGAGCAGCACCACACCCGAGACCAGCAGTGGCGCCACCACCCGCGCCGGTGAGGTCGCCCGCTCCAGCGCCCGCACCCAGTCCGGTTCCAGCTCCAGCACCGAACTGGTCACCAACCAGGGCAAGACCTCCATCGCCGACGGCGTCGTCCGCAAGATCGCCGGCATCGCCACCCGTGAGGTGAATGGAGTGCACAACCTCGGCACCGGCGGCACCCGCGCCTTCGGCGCCCTCCGCGAGCGCATCCCCGGCTCCGGTGGCCCGAACGTCTCGCAGGGCGTGGCCGTCGAGGTGGGCGAGCGTCAGGCCGCCATCGACCTCGACATCGTCGTCGAGTACGGCGTCGCCATCGCCGACCTCGCCCAGGCCATCCGTCGCAACGTGATCACTGCGGTCGAGCGGATGACCGGCCTCGAGGTCGCCGAGGTCAACATCAGTGTCGACGACATCTTCATCGCCAGCGAAGACGACGAGGAGCCGGCGCCGTCCCGCGTGCAGTGATGCCCGGAGATCGGGGGGTGGGCCCAGCTGCCCGGGCGACGACGGCGCCCGTACCAGCGGCCGCAGCAGCGGCAGAACCAGCCGCAGAGACGGCGACACCGAGTCCGGCCCCCGGCCGGGCGGAAGGAGGGGCGGCATGAGTCCGGTTCCGGACCTGCCCGACGCGGATGCGATCGCAGCCGCCGTCGCCACCTGCCCCTCGGTCAGCGGCCTGTCCGGCGGCATCGCCGGGGAGATCGCGACCTATCTGCCCGGCCGACGGGTCAGCGGCGTGCGGAGCAACCCGGGTTTCGTCGAGGTCCACGTCGTCACCCGCTACGGCAGTCCGCTGCACGAGGTCGAGGCGGAGGTCCGGGGGGCCGTGCAGGCGGCCGTTCCCGGCCCGCTGACGATCCACGTCGTCCTCGCCGACGTGGAGGACCCGTTCGCGCCGGCCGAGGATGACCAGCCGGAGGAGGAACAGGAGCCGCCGGCACTCGAGGCAGGTCCGTCCGCATCGACGGCGGCGCTCCCGCCCGCCGAGGGCGCGGTGAGTTCCCCGTTGTCCGCCAGTCCGGTCGGCTCGTCGGGCACCGCTGCGACCGGTTCCCCGACAACAGGCCCGCCATCGGCTTCCGTTCCGCCGCCGCCCACGGCACCGTGAGGACCGTGAGCAGGGCGGACGAGCCGGACCTCGGTTCCGGAGAGGTCGAGCACGGTGCGGGCGACGGTGGTACGGGCGTCGCTGGTGCGGATGGCGGAGATCGCGAACTGCGGGCCGAGTGGCGCCGGTTCGTGCGGGACCACCACCCCGACCGCGGCGGTGATCCGGAGGTCTTCGCCGCCGGCGTCCGCGCTTACCGGGAAGGCCGGCGACCCAGCCAGGCGGCCGTCGCCGAGCAGTACCTGACCATCCATCGGTCGCCCCGCGGCCTGGGCCATCTCACCCGCTGGGCTCGCCGGCGCTGGGACGGCTGGACCCGACCCCCTCGGGTCCGGTAACGACCTCTAGGAGAAGGAGCACCACTCATGTCGCTCTCCACCCTCGGCGTGTTCGCCGGACTCCTGCTCGCGATCGCCGTGGCGGCGGGCGGATGGTGGTACTTCCTGCTCGGCATCGTGTTCGCCGCGGTCGGCTTGATCGTCGGCAAGGTCCTCGATGGTGAACTCGACCTCAGCCCCTACCTGTCGAACCGCGACTCCCGCGACCGATGAGCTCAGACAGCCCCGTCCTCACGAAGGGCACGCCCGGCACCGAGGGCCACGCCTACGGAGAGGACGAATACCTCAGCGTCGACGCACTCGCGGCGGGCGACGCCGAGAGCCGCGGCGGTCTGAAGATCGCCGACCGCGTGGTCGAGAAGGTCGCCGGGCAGGCCGCCATCGAGGTCGAGCACGTCACCGGCGTGCCCCGGCGCGTGCTGGGGCAGACGCTCGGCAAGGTGAAGCCGGACTCGCAGGCCCGCGCCTCGGCCAAGGTCGACGGCTCGGTGGTCTCCATCTCCGTCTCGGTCGCCGTCGAGTACCCGGAGCCGGTCCGAGAGGTCGCCGCGCAGGTCCGCCGACAAGTGATGGACACCGTGGGACATCTCTGCGGTCTGCACGTGATCGACGTCCACGTCGACGTCCCGCACTTCTACTCCAAGGCGGCGACGCAGCCGACCCGAAGGGTTCAGTGACATGCGCGCCTTCAACCGCATCCTCTGCCTCGTGCTGGCGGCGGCAATAGCCGTGGCGGGGGTGCTCGCGGTCATCGAGATCATCGCCGCGAACACCGATCACGACCCGGTCTTCGTCAAGTGGCACGGCGCCGTGAACGACGCGGCGTCCAACCAGTGGAAGACCGCCGGCCCGCGCGTCGCCGCGATCGTGCTCATCGTCGCCGGCCTGCTGCTCCTGTTCTTCGCCCTCCGGCGCGGCAAGCCCAACACCGTCGCGCTCACGACGAACGCGCCGGCGACGGACATGACCACGACCCGCCGCAGCCTGCAGCGCTCGCTGTCGACCGTCGCGACCTCCGTGGACGGCGTGGCCGAGGCCAAGGCGAAGGTCAAGCGCCGCAAGATCGTCGTCACCGGTCGCGCCGGTACCGCCGACCGGGACGGCGCCCGCTCCCGGCTCGTGTCGCAGCTGCAGGACCGCATCGACGGCCTGTCCCTCGCCGACGCCCGGAGGCTCAAGGTGCGGCTGGCAGCGGCGCCGGAGAAGCGGACGCCGGAGGCGGCCGAGGGTGTCACCGACACGGCTTCCTCGCCGACGGCGGACAGCGGTTCCGAGCACGACCGGACGCCGGTGGGCGTGGGCGCCAGCGTGCGGACCGTCAAGAACGAGAACGAAGGCGGCCGGGGGCACGAGGGCGGCCGGGGGCACGAGGGCGGCGACGAGGGCGGCCCGGGCACGACCGCCGCCAACCCGGTGCCCGGCTTCGACTCCGGCTCCGGCTCCGGCTCCGGCTCCGGCTCCGGCTCCGTCACGACCAGTCGGGCTCGGGTTCCGGCACCAACCCGGGAGGCACGCGATGACCGCGCCCGTCGACCGCATCAATCGCGTCCTGCTGTTCCTGCTGGGTCTGTTGGCGCTGGCCGGCGGGGTCGTCATCCTGCTGCTGTCCGTCCGTGTCTTCGGCGACGACTGGGCCGACCAGCCGGTGCTGCAGCAGCAGACCCGCGACTTCGCCGACCGCAACGCCGGCTGGTTCTGGACGGCGATCGCCATCGGCTGCGGTCTGATCGCCCTGCTGGCGCTGTGGTGGCTGTTCGCCCAGGCATCGACGCAGCGCCTGTCGTCGCTGAGCCTGGAGCCGAACCGGCGCACCGGCCACACCAAGCTCACGACCGGCGCCCTGGGCGAGGCGGTCGAGGACGAGGTCGAGCGCATCCGCGGAGTCTCCCGCGCCTCGGTGCGGATGCTCGGCAAGGCGACCGATCCGCTGCTCCGCCTCGACGTCAAGGTCGGCGACGACGGCGACCTGGGCTACATCCGGAACCGCATCGAGGAGGACACGATCCCGAACGCGAGGCGGGCGGTGAGCATGCCGGAGCTTCCGGTGTGGGTGCGCCTCGCCGTCGCCAGCGAGGAGCGCCGCTCCATCAGCTGACCGGCGCCTCAGTCGCTCAGCCACTCAGCCACTCAGCCACCCGGCCGCGCCTGCGGCGATTCGGTGGCGGCCAGCCGGGCGAAGTCCTCCACCGTCAACGATTCGCCGCGCGCGGCCGGATCCAAGCCGGCCAGGCGGAGCCGTCGTTCCGCCTCGGCGGGCGAGCCCGCCCAGCCCGCCAGCGCCGCCCGCAGCGTCTTGCGCCGCTGCGCGAACGCGGCGTCGACGGCCGCGAAGGTGGCCCGCCGGTGCTCGTCCGGTGCCAGGGGGCCGCCCGGCGGGTCGCGACGTTCGAACGCCACCAACGCCGAGTCGACGTTCGGCGCGGGCCAGAAGACGCTGCGCGAGATGGCGCCGGCCAGGCGCGACGAGGCGTACCAGGCGAGCTTCACGCTCGGCACCCCGTAGACCCGGCTGCCGGGCCCGGCGGTGAGGCGATCGGCCACCTCGGCCTGCACCATCACCAGGCCGCGCCGCAGCGAGGGCAGGTCCTCCAGCAGTCGCAGGACGATCGGGACGGCGACGTTGTAGGGCAGGTTGGCCGCCAGGACCTCAGGGTCGCCCGGAATCCCGACCCGGAGCGCGTCGCCGGTCACGACCTGCAGCCGATCGGCTCGCTGGGGCAGCCGCTCGGCCACGGTGTCGGACAGGGCGCCGGCGAGCAACGGGTCGAGCTCGACGGCGACGACCCGGTCGGCCTGTTCGAGCAGCCCCAGCGTCAACGACCCCAGCCCCGGCCCGACCTCCAGCACCGTCCGACCCTCGACGTCGGCGAGGCGCACGAGGCGTCGCACCGTGTTGGGGTCCAGGACGAAGTTCTGCCCCTTCGCCTTGGTCGGGCGCAGGTCCAGCCGCGCGGCCAGGGCGCGGACGTCGGCGCCGGTGAGCAGGCCGCTCGCGTCGGTCACCGGTGTGCTGTTCGGACCGGTGTAGACGCTCCGACCGGTCCCGACGCTCCGACCGGCCTCACCAGGAGCCGAAGACGCGCTCGGCCGTGCCCGCGACGGCGGCGGCCACCCGGTCCTCGTCCACCCCGCGCACCTCGGCGAGCGCCCGAACGGTGAGCGGCACGAGGTAGGGCGCGTTGGGTCGCCCGCGATACGGCATCGGCGTGAGGAAGGGGGCGTCGGTCTCGACGAGCAGCTGTCCATCGGGCGGGATCGCCGCCGCCTCGCGCAGGTCGGCAGCGTTCTTGAACGTGACGTTGCCGGCGAAGGAGAGCACGTAGCCGGCGTCGGCGCAGCGGCGGGCGAAGTCGGCGTCGCCGGAGAAGCAGTGGAAGACGACGCGCTCCGGCGCACCCTCCTCCTCGAGCACGCGCAGGACGTCGTCGTGCGCGTCCCGGTCGTGGATCACCAGCGCCTTGCCGACCCGCTTCGCGAGGTCGATGTGCCGGCGGAAGCTCGCCTCCTGCTCGGCGCGGCCGTCCTCTCCGGTCCGGTAGTGGTCCAGCCCGGTCTCGCCGACCGCCCGCACCCGGGGCAGTCGGGCCAGCCGCTCGATCTCGGCGAAGTCGTCGAGCGTCGAGGTCGGCGCCTCGTTGGGGTGCAGGGCGACCGCGGCGAGGACGGCATCGTGCGTGCCGGCGACCTCCGCGCACCACTGCGAGCTCGGCACGTCGATGCCGACCGTCACCATGCGCGGGATGCCGGCCTGCTCCCCCTCGCGGATGGCGCGCTCGATCCCGCCGTTCCGCTTCGGATCTTCAGATGGCAGCTCCATGAGATCCAGGTGGCAGTGGCTGTCCACCGCGGCGGTCCGGAGCGGTTCGGGCAGCGGGGGCGCCTCACCCTCCCGCTTCCAGCGCGTCGAACTCACGCCGGGGCGAGGGGGTCGGCGAGCTCCTCCAGCCGCGGGAACAGCAGGTCGCCCTTGACGACCTTGCTCCCCGCCGGCAGGTGCTCGTCGGCGACCTTCTGCACCCGGGCGTCGGCCAGCTCGCCGGGCGCCCCCAGCTGGTCCCACAGCTTCGCGCATGCCTTCGGCATCACCGGGTTCAGCAGCACCGCGGCGGCGCGGAGGGCATC
Source organism: uncultured Actinomycetota bacterium (assembly GCA_963783105.1). Lineage (GTDB taxonomy): Bacteria > Actinomycetota > Actinomycetes > Frankiales > Frankiaceae > JAVEDQ01. The sequence continues at coordinate 111,373 of CAWAMI010000009.1, read as the reverse complement.
GGCGGTGGTGTAGAGGATCGCGTCGAGCTCGGCGGAACGCGTCGCGTCATTCGATGTCTCAGTCTTCGCGACCTTCCACGGCTCCCGCTCGGTGACGTAGCCGTTGACCGTGCGGACGAACGTCATGACCGAGGCCAGCGCGGCCTGGAAGTCGAGCCGGTCGATGGCCGCCTCCGCCTCGTCCCGTGCGGTCGCGAGGGCGCCGGCGATGCCGTCGTCGAGCGTCGCGTCCGGCAGCACGCCGTCGCGGTAGCGCCCGACCATGCTCGTCAGCCGGCTCGCGAGGTTGCCGAGCTGGTCGCCGAGCTCCGACTGGTAGCGCGCCGCCATCGACTCCCACGAGAACGAGCCGTCCTGCCCGAACTGGAGCTCGCGCAGGAAGTAGTAGCGGTAGGCGTCCGAGCCGAAGTGGTCGGTGATGCGCTGCGGGGCGATGCCGGTGAGCTTGGTCTTGCTCATCTTCTCGCCGCCGACGAGCAGCCAGCCGTTGGCGAACACGAGCCTCGGCAGCGGCAGCCCGGCGGCCATCAGCATCGCGGGCCAGATCACCGCGTGGAACCGCAGGATGTCCTTGCCGACCAGGTGGACGTCCGCGGGCCAGTACTCGTCGCTGCCCTCGACCGCCGTCCAGTAGTTCAGCAGCGCGTCGATCCAGACGTAGATGACGTGGCTCGGGTCCCACGGCACCGGGATGCCCCAGTCGAACGTCGACCGGCTCATCGACAGGTCCTGCAGGCCGCCCTCGACGAACCGGACGACCTCGTTGCGGGCGCTCTCCGGCTCGATCCTGATCATCCCGGACCGGTACGCCTCGAGCAGCCTGTCGGCGTAGGCGGACAGGCGGAAGAAGTAGTTGGTCTCCGAGAGCATCTCGACCGGGCGGGTGTGGATCGGGCACAGGTCGCCGGGCTGGATCAGCTCGCCCGGGACCTTGAACTCCTCGCAGGCGATGCAGTACGGGCCCGTGTAGCTGCCCTGGTAGACCTCGCCCTGGTCGTACAGGCGCTGCCAGAACTCCTGCACCCGCTCGGTGTGCCGGGGCTGGGTGGTGCGGATGAAGTCGTCGTTCGCGACGTCGATCGCGCCGAGCATCGGCTGCCAGGCGGTGCTGACCATGTGGTCGCACCACTGCTCCGGCGTCATGTCGTGCTGCTCGGCGGCCTGCAGGATCTTCTGGCCGTGCTCGTCGACGCCGGTCAGGAAGTGGACCTTCTCCCCGCGCTGCCGGTGCCAGCGGGTGAGGACGTCGCCCGCGACGGTGGTGTACGCGTGCCCGATGTGGGGGGCGTCGTTGACGTAGTAGATCGGCGTCGTGACGTAGTACGCCTTGCCGTCTCCCTCGGCTGGGCCGCCGGCCGCCTCGCTCATGCCGTCCAGACTAGTGAGCCGGGCAAATGGCTCACGCGTTCGCCACCAGCCGTTCCGAGAGGTCACGCAGCTGCTTGCGGGCCTGCTCGTCGTAGGCCTGCGGGTCGGCCCGCGTCTCGGTCTGCACGTCGAAGTAGGCGCCGGTCACCCCGTCCAGCGCAGGGTCGGCGACCAGCCGCCAGGTCGCCTCGACGCCCTGCTCCAGCGTGCTGACCGGCTCGGCGACGACCATCTTCGTCGGCATGTACGTCGACGGGTGCAGTGCCGTCACCGTGACGCCTCCGACTCCCCCGGCACCAGAGTCCTCCAGCTCGTCGGCCAGGTCGAACGCGAACAGGATCTGGGCGAGCTTGCTCTGCGCGTAGGCGCGCCCGCCGCGGTAGTCCTGCTCGAGGAACGGGTCGTCGAAGTCGATCGCCGCCTGGGCCCCCGAGCTGACGTGGACGATGCGGGCCGGCGCCGACTTCTCGAGCAGCGGCAGCAGCCGGCGCGTCAGCAGGTAGTCGGCGAGGTAGTTGACCGCGAACCGCAGCTCGATGCCGTCGGCGCTCTCCCGGCGGTCCTTCGTGCCGTCCGGGTTGGTGTTGCCGATGCCGGCGTTGTTGACCAGGACGTCGAGGCGCGGCTCCCGCTCGATCACCTCGTCGGCGAGGCGGCGCACGTCGGCCAGGGAGGAGAGGTCGGCGACGTAGGTGCGCACCTTGTCCGGGCCTGCGGTCTGCGCGATCTCGTCGGCGACCGGGCGGAGGCGTTCGTCGGTGCGCCCGTGCAGGAGAACGGTGTCGCCGTCGGCGGCCGCCCGCTGGGCGAGGGCGCGGCCGAGGCCGTCGGAGGCGCCGGTGATCAGGATGGTGCGGTCTGCCATGCCTCGATTGTTCTCGGTGCGGCGTCACCTACACCCGCGTCACCTACACCCGAGCCGCCTACACCCGAGCCGCCTACACCCTCGGGCTCGTCCGGGACCCACTCGAGCAGGTCTCCCGGCTGGCAGCCCAGCGTCCGGCACATGGCCTCCAGCGTGCTGAACCGCACCGCCTTCGCTCGGCCGTTCTTCAGCACCGCGACGTTGGCGGGGGTCAGGCCGACCCGCTCGGCGAACTCGCCGACGCTCATCTTGCGCTTGGCCAGCTCCACGTCGATGCGCACCACGATGGCCATCAGATGACCGCTTCGAGGTCGCTGCGCAGCGCGGTGGCGTTGCGCAGCAGCGCGCGCATCACGACCATCAGCAACCCGAGCACGGCGCCGGCCACCACCATGAGGAACAGCAGCATCGGGGCCCCGGGATCGTCGGCGTGCACACCGACGTAGAGGAACAGTCCGACCAGGAGCGTCCAGCCCACGGCGATGGCGCCCACGATGCCGTCGACCCACCGCAGGGCGTCCTCGCTGAAGATGCGGTCGTTGCGCACCATGCCGAGCAGCTTCCAGGTGCAGACGATCACGACCTGGATGCAGGCCAGCTCCACCGCCGAGAACACCGTCAGCGGCCACCGCAGGTAGGCCATATCCGGCGACTCCTCGGCCATGTGGGCCCACTGTCCCGGCAGCGACAGCGTCTGGAAGACGACGAGCAGGGCGAAGGCCAGCACGAGCAGACCGCGCAGCGGTGGGATCGCAAGGTGAGCTTTCGTCATAGATCGAGCATCGGTCGGTAGCTATCGAAAGTCAATAGGTGCGTGGGTCACGCATCTCGGGCGCACAGCTCGAGCGCGTCCGAAGTTGATCAACTCGCCCTCAGCGGCCCCGCCCGCAGGTGACCGGGTCAGGTGATCACGAAGCGAGCGAGCCGGCGCCAGCACCGACACCGCGCCAGCACCGACACCGCGCCGCAGGGACCTCCGCGTCAGCGCCCCTTGGCACCCAGCACGGCCTCGTAGACCACGCGGCGCGAGACCCCGGCCGACCGCGCGACGAGCGCCATCGCCTCCTTGCGCGGGGTGCCCTCGCCCTCGAGGTCCGCAACGGCGGAGGCCAGGTCGGGTGGGGTGGCGGCCACCGTCTCCGCCTGGCTGCCCGCGACGACGAGCGTCACCTCGCCGCGGACGTGCCGCTCCCCGGCCCAGCCGACGAGCCCACGCAACGGCTTCCGGACGATCTCCTCGTAGGTCTTGGTGAGCTCACGGCACAGCACCGCCTCCCGGTCGCCGAACGCCTCGGCGAGGTCGGCGAGGGAGGCGGCGAGCCGGTGCGGCGACTCCAGCAGGACGAGGGTGCGCCGCTCCCCCGCGAGCTCGGCGAGGCGCGCCCGCCGCTCCCCCGGCTTGCGCGGCAGGAAGCCCTCGAAGACCCAGCGGTCCGTGGGCAGTCCGCTCACCGCGAGCGCGGCCGTCACCGAGGACGGGCCGGGCACGACGGTGACCGGGATCCCCGCGTCGGCGGCGGCCCGGACCAGCCGGTAGCCGGGGTCCGACACCCCGGGCATCCCGGCGTCGGTCACGAGGGCGACCGTCGCGCCGCTGCGCAGCCGTTCGACCAGCCGGGCCGCCCGCTCGGCCTCGTTCCCCTCGAAGTAGGAGACGATCTCGGCGCCGATCTCGACCTCGAGCGCGGCGGCGAGGCGGCGCAGGCGCCGGGTGTCCTCGGCGGCGATCACGTCCGCGTCCCGGAGCACGGAGGCGAGCCGCGGGCTGGCGTCCCGGACGTCGCCGATGGGAACGCCGCACAGGATCAGGACGCCGGTCTGCTCGGGGCTGCTCACAGGATCCAGTCTCTAGGCTGACCGATGTGACCGCGACGCTGTCGGCCGAGGGAAGCGGCCCGCCGCCATCCGACCCGCCGCCCGAGGTGGAGGACGGTCCGGCTCCCGTCGTCGGCATCAACCCGGATCCGCCGATGCCGAACGATCGGCTGTTCGGGTGGCTGGGGCCGATCGCCGTCGCGTTGCTGGCCGGCGTCCTGCGGTTCGACAAGATCACGCAGCCGGCGGCCGTCGTCGCGGGCAAGGTGCAGTACACCTTCGACGAGGTCTACTACACCAAGGACGCCCACGACCTGCTGGCCTTCGGCGTCGAGCGGGGCGAGGCGTGCCGGGGCCCGGGCTTCGTCGTGCACCCGCCGCTCGGCAAGTGGCTGATGGCGGTCTCGGAGTGGCTGTTCGGCTACGTCCGATGCGACGGATCCGTCGCCGGCAACCCCGCGTTGGGCTGGCGGGCCGCGTCCGCCGTGGTCGGCACCCTGGCCGTGCTGATCCTGGCCCGGACCGCGCGGCGGATGTTCCGGAGCACGGTGCTGGGCTGCTTCGCCGGCCTGCTGCTCGCGCTCGACGGGCTGGCCTTCGTGCACAGCCGCATCGGGATCCTCGACATCTTCCTGATGTTCTGGATCGTCGCCGCCCTCGCCTGCCTGGTGGCCGACCGAGATTGGTTACGTACGCGCCTGGCCCTCGGACCCCCTGACGGACGTGTTCTCTGGCGCCCGTGGCGGCTCGCGTGCGCCGTCTGTCTCGGGGCTGCGATGGCCACGAAGTGGAGCGCCCTGCCGACGATCGTGGCCTTCGCCGCGCTGGCGCTGGCATGGGACATCGGCTCCAGACGGAACGCGGGGGCCGACCGCCCGGCGTGGACCTTCCTGGTACGCGACCTGCCCGCCTGGATCGGCTCGTTCGTCGTCCTGCCGATCGTGGTCTACACGCTGTCCTGGACCGGTTGGTTCGTCACCGACACCGGGTTCGACCGGGCCGGCCGCAAGGGTGTGTTCGGCGTCCTCGGGGGCTGGTGGGACTACCACGCGTCGGTCCGCGACTTCCACGACCACCTGACGACCAATCACCCGTACCAGTCCAACAACCCGTTCGAGTGGCTGATCCTCGGGCGCCCCGTGGCCTTCCACTACCAGGGCTATCAGGCGGGCGAGGCCGGCTGCACCGCCCCGGGCGGCTGCTCCAGCGAGGTGCTCGACCTCGGGAACCCCGCCATCTGGTGGGTCGGGATCGTGGCGCTGCTCGCGATGATCGCGCTGTGGGCGGTGCGCCGCGACTGGCGGGCCGCGCTGATCCTCGTCGGCTTCGCGTTCAACTTCCTGCCGTGGCTGCTCTTCGCGGGCCGAACGAAGTTCATCTTCTACGCCCTGCCGCTGCTGCCGTTCGTGGTCCTCGCGCTGACCGCCTGCGCCGGGCTGGCGCTGGGTCCACCGGGTGCTTCGCGCAGGCGGCGCGCCGGCGGGGCAGTGGCCGTGTGCGCCTACGCGCTGGTGGTGCTGGGGCTGTTCGCCTTCTTCCACCCGATCTGGGTCGGCGACGTGATCCCGACCAGCGACTGGGACGCGCGGATCTGGTTCTCGCGCTGGATCTGATCGCTAGCCGGACCGCTGCCGCGCCCGACTCCATCGCTAGCCGGACCGCTGCCGCGCCCGGACGTGAACCCGCTCCCCCTGCGGGCCGAACAGGCTGAGCACCTCGGCCGGCTCGCGGTCCACGTTGCCGAACCAGTGCGGCACGTGGGTGTCGAATTCGACGACCTCCCCGGGCCGCAGCAGTACGTCGTACTCACCGAGAAGCAGGCGGATCCGGCCGGAGAGGACATACATCCACTCGTAGCCCTCGTGCGCCCGCAGCTCGGGCTCGGGCCCGGCATCCTGCGCCTCGGTCCGCGGCGGAAAGATCATCTTGTACGCCTGCACCCCGCCGGGCCGCCGGCTGAGCGGGAGGTGCGTCACCCCGTGCCGGACGATCGGGCGCGGATGGATCCGCGGGTCCCCGGTGGGCGGGGCATCGACGAGCTCGTCCAGCGGGACCTGGTGGGCGCGGGCGAGCAGGAGCAGCAGTTCGAGCGTCGGCCGGCGCTGCCCGGACTCCAGCCGCGAGAGCGTGCTGACGGAGATGCCCGTGGTTCGCGAGAGCTGCGCCAGGGTCGCGCCCCGCTGCTCCCGGAGCGCGCGCAGCCGTGGCCCGACCGCACCCAGCACGCCCTCGACCGCCGACTCGCTGCTCACCGGCCCATTTGCCACTCCAGCAACAGCACTTGTCAAGGCGGGCCGCGTCCGACATGGTCCGTCTCGACGCGAAGGGAGTTCGGGATGGACGAGCGATACGACGTGGTGGTGGTCGGTGGAGGCGCGGCTGGGCTCGGCGCGGCGCTGACGCTGTCCCGGTCGCGGCGGCGGGTGCTGGTGATCGACGCGGGCACTCCCCGCAACGCCCCCGCCGACGGCGTGCACAACTACCCGGGACGCGAGGGCACGCCGCCGCGCGAGCTGGTCCGCATCGGACGGGGCGAGGTGGCGCAGTACGGCGGCGAGGTGGTCGACGGGCTGGTCCGCGACGCCGAGCGTCTCGACGAGACGGAGGGCATCGCGTTCCGGGTGCGGTGGTCTCCGGTCCCCAGTGAGGACGACGCCACCGTCCGGACGGTGGAGACCCGCCGGATCGTCCTCGCGACCGGGCTCGTCGACGAGCTTCCCCACCTGCCCGGCGTGGCCGAGGGGTGGGGGCACTCGGTGCTGCACTGCCCGTACTGCCACGGCTGGGAGGTGCGCGACCGGCAGGTCGGCATCCTCGGCACCGGCCCCGGCGCGGTCCACCAGGCGATGCTGTTCCGTCAGCTGACCGACGACGTCGTCGTGTTCTCCCACGTCTTTTCTCATGCCGGCCTCGTGCTCGACGACGGGCAGCGCGAGCAGTTCGCCGCGCGCGGCATCCGCGTCGTCGACGGCGAGGTCGCCGGCCTGGACGTCGCAGAAGACGGGTCGCTGCGTGCCGTCCTGCTCGCCGACGGGAGGCGGGTGGCGCGAGCTGCCGTCGCGGTCGTCCCCCGCTTCACCGCACGGCTCGACCCGGTCGCCGGGCTCGGCCTCGAGCCGACCGAGCTGCTGATGGGGGACCACGTGGTCGGCACCTATCTCGCGACCGATCCCGCGGGAGCGACCGCCGTCCCCGGCGTCTGGGCCGCCGGTAACTCGACGGAGCTCATGGCGACGGTGATCGCGTCGGCCGCCGCCGGCGTCACCTGCGGGGCGAGGCTCAACGCCGACCTCGTCGAGGAGGACACCCGGCTGGCCGTCGCCGCCGCTCGGCGCGCCGTGCCCAGCCAGACCTCGGCGCAGGACGCCAGCAAGGGTGAGACGGTGGCGCCATGACGCACGACGACCACGTGACGCACGACCAGGGGTTCTGGGAGGAGCGCTATCGCTCCGTCCACGCCGTGTGGAGCAAACGACCGAACTCGGTGCTTCTGGATGAGGCGGCCGACCTCGAGCCCGGCACCGCGGTCGACGTCGGCTGCGGGGAGGGGGCCGACGCGATCTGGCTGGCCGAGCGGGGCTGGCGGGTGACGGCGGTGGACTGGTCCGAGACGGCGCTGCAGCGCGGCGCGGACGAGGCCGCGTCCCGCGGCGAGGACGTCGCCGCCCGGATCTCGTGGCAGACCGCGGACGTCACCACCTGGACGCCGGACGGTTCCTACGACCTCGTCACGTGCGCGTTCCTCCACATCCCGCACGACGACCGCAGCACCCTGTTCGACCGGCTCGCGGACGCCGTCGCACCCGGGGGCAGCTTGTTGATCTTCGGGCACCACCCGAGCGAGCGCGAGACGCATCGAGGCGGGCGGCCGGCGGAGCTGTTCTTCTCGCCGGAGGAGGTCGTCGGCGGCCTGGACGCCTCGAGCTGGGAGGTCCTGACGGCCGAGGGACGCACGCGCGAGGCGCAGGACCACGAGGGCAACCCGACGGTGCTCACCGACACGGTGGTCCGGGCCCGCAAGCTGGGCGACGCCGAGATTTAGGTCCAGCTGAGTTCCAGCTCGCCACCCAGGTACGCGGCGAGCCGCGCGGCCTCGGCCTCGACGCCGTCGACCACCGCCGGCGGCTGCGGGGAGAACGGGTCGACCGTCACCGCGAGCCGCGCGCCTCGGCGCTCGTGCCGCCAGACGCCCTCGATACGCCCGTCGACGAGCAGCGCCGGTGACAGCCAGCCCTGCGGCCGGAACACGCGCGGCCGGTGCTCGGCGGCCAGGACCGCCTCGACGTCGCGCTGCCCGGCCACGACGTACTGGTCGAACGCGGGCAGCAACCGGACGAGTGGCTCATCAGGTGCGTCCGTCAGCTCGCGGGCGGCGTCCTCGGCCACGACCTCGGCCAGCCCGAAGGCCTTCCGCCCCTCGATGTCCACGGGGACGACCTCGTCGCCGAGCCCGCGCAGCACCGCGCCTGCACGCGCGGGCGGCAGGGCGCTCCAGCGGGCGAGGTCCTCCCGCGTCGCGGGGCCGTGCACCCGGAGATAATCGCGGACCAGACTCCTCAGCGCCTCGTCCGGGTCGACCTCGGGCCACGGGCCGATCCGCTCGGCCAGCCAGGTGTCGGCCCGGGTGAAGCGCACCAGCTGACCGTTGCCCGGGCCGAAGCACAACCGGCCCCGCCACGCGACCGGCTTGAGCAGCGCGCCCCAGCTGCCACGCACCGCCTCCCCCAACTCCGGCGAGCCCGTCCGGGTGGCCACGACGTCGGCCAGCTCCTCGCGCGTCAGCAGGGCATCGGCGAGGGCGTCCGACGCCACCTCGATGACCTGGTTCAGAACGTCGAGTGAGACGAACGTCTTCTGCCAGCTCGGCTTCTCGAAGTGGCGGTACGTCGACAGCGCTGCCATCCATGTCGGAATCTGCTCGGCCGGCAGCAGGTGCAGGGTGCCGCGGACGGCCCACGTCTTGACGAGGGAGCGGTCGTTCCAGAGCGCGCTCGCCACGGCATCCCGTGAGAGCCCGTCGACACGAACCGCCAACGTCAGCTCGGCCGACGTCATAACCTGCGCGTGTAGCCCGCAAAGCCGCGAAACGACCTCGAGCGCCTGGTCGGCCGACGCGCGGCTCGCCAGGTCTTGTCGCAAAAGACGTCCGGCGAGGACCGCACGCCAATTCAGGGGCAGATCGGCCATGAGCCAGCTTAGGTCGGGGCAATTCCGCCCGATGGGGTCCCGTGTCGCATAACCCGGTTGGCGGAGCCGTGCCCCGCCCCGGCTATGCCGGCGTGCTCCGAGACCGGTCTTTTCAGGCGCTGAGCCTGGCCAACTTCGTCTCCCTCGCCGGCGACCAGATCGCGCGTGTGGCGCTGTCCGTCCTCGTCTACGACCGGACCTCGTCCGCCGCCCTGACCGGGCTGACCTACGCCCTGTCGTACCTGCCGTCGGTCGTCGGCGGACCCCTGCTGGCCGGACTGGCCGACCGTCGGCCGCGCCGCTCGGTCATGGTCTGGTGCGATCTGTTGCGGGCCGTGCTCGTTCTGCTGATGGCGATCCCGGGGATGCCGCTCCCGCTCCTGCTGGTGCTGCTGGCCGTCGTGACCCTGTGCGAGTCGCCGTTCGACGCCGCGCGCGGGGCGATGATGCCGGACGTCCTGCCCGGCGAGCGCTATGCCATCGGCGGCGCGATCGATCAGGTCGTGCTGCAGGCCGCGATGGTGGTCGGATTCGCTGCCGGCGGCGCACTGCTGGTATTCGCGACACCGCGCGAGTTGCTCGCCCTCGACGCGATGACCTTCGTCGTGTCCGCTGCGCTCGTCCGCGCGGTGCCGTTCGGGCTGACCAGGCTCGAGCTCGACCCGGACGAGAAAGCGACACCGCTTACCGACCTCCGGGTCGCGGGCCGGCTGGTGTTCGGCGACCGGGTATTGCGTCCGCTGGTACTCGTGGCGTGGCTGTATGAGCGCCGCCGCCGTGGCGCCCGAGGCGCTTGGCTGTGCCGTACGCCGACGGGGTCTGGCGCTGGGCTCCGCAGCCGTCGGCTTGTTGTTGGCCGCGAGTCCCGTCGGGAACGTGTGGCCGGGCTTCTGTTGCCCGAGCTGCCGGAGAGCCGGCGCGTGCCGCTGCTCTGGCCGCTCGCGACACTCGCCGCGGCGCCCTTGGTCGTCTGCCTGGTGCACCCACCCTTCTGGCTCGTCGTCGGCCTGGTGGCAGTCTCGGGAATGGGGACGTCTTACCACCTGGTGGCGATGGTCCGCTTCGTCACGCTCGTCCCGCCCGAGAAGCGAGGACGCGCGTTGGGCCTGGCCGGGTACCGGGCTCTCGGTCGGGCAGGGTCTCGCGATTGCCCTCGCCGGCGCGCTGGCTGACCTTCCGACCCTGCCACCACAGTGGGTGTCGCCGGCCTGTTCGGGCTGCTGGCGGCAGTCTGCTGGGGCCGCCGGCTACGCGCTTCCGCGCTGGAGGAGCCCCCCGTTGAGCCGGTGGCGCTCGAGTGGCCAAGGCCGCCTGACCGGAGTCGGACGCCGCCTAGGGCGGCGATCCGCGCCTCCCAGTGCTGCTCGGTTGTCGGTACGAGCGGTTCGGCGGCGGCAACCACCTCTTGCACTGCTACGGCGTGGGTTCTGGCCATGCGGACGAGAGGTTAGTCGGATAGCCGATAGCCGGAACTGAAGACTTCGCCTGCAAGTTGCGGTATATGGCGCAGCTGATTGGCGTCCGAATGGCGGTACCGGCGCGACCGAAAAGAACTCGAGCAGAACTCTTCGGCAACTCAGCGTGCACAACTTGTCACTCGGCAGGGTGAAACCGAGCCCGGAAGTCGCCGCATTGTCCAGGACTGTCCGTTTTGGGCTGGTGGCAACAGCTAGCTACTAATGCTTCACTTCATGTGTCGGTACGAGCGGATGAGCAGCGGCAACTGCTCACTGCATTGCAGCAGCGTTGGAGGTGTACGAGATGCGCGGAGGTCGCTGGAACTGAGCTCCTTTCTCATTTCGACTCGAGGACCGTGTCGTGGTGTTGGCGCACCGGACACGGTCCTCTGTCGTTTCGGGAGCCAGTCGGCGTCCGGTCTTGAAGCCGCGACGCGAAAGTTGCGGAGACCGGAGCGAGGCCAACTCGTCCATTCGGCGCATTCGGCGGCCGGGGTCACGGCCCCGATCACTTGATGCATGACGGGAAAGGAATCCCGTGCGCCCTGGCGACTACGGGCGCTTCTGCTCGCGGTGTACACGCCGTGCGGGGCATCGCCGGCCTTCAGCAATCTCTGCCGCCCTACGCGATGGCCGCCAGCGGAACCTCGCACCGCGGCCTTCTCATCGTCGCCGCGAGCGCAGCGGGCTTCATCGGTGGCGCTGGGCTGCGGCGAAGATCCGGGTTGACTGGGTCGAGGCGGCTCTCTGCTCCGGGTGGCTGGTCCTTCCCGCCGGCGGCGTGGTTCGTGCTCGTCACCTTTGTCGCCTGGCCGCGACCCTGGAGGCTCGCCCGGAAGAGCACGCTGCTGCACGGCAGCTTCAACGTCGCCTCAAGCAACACGGCTGCACCGCTTTGCCGGTCGTCATCGCCTCCGCGTTCGGAACCGACCTCAGTCGCGGACAGGCCTGGTGGGCTTGGGCTCCTGCCGGAGCTCTGGCCTTCACGACCTGCTCAGCGGGCTCGCCCTGCAGGCCGCGATCGCCTTCTCCACCGGGCAGCGTTTCCGTGCCGTCCTCGCGACGCAGCTGCCGCCGCTGATCGCCGCGGCCGCCCTCAGCATCGGGCTCGCGTTGATGATCCTGGCGGCCTGGGAGTGGAGTCGCCCGTCCCTCCTGCTGGCCCCGCCGCTGCTGGCGGGCGCCTTCTACATGCACCGCCACTTCGCGCAGAGCTCGACGCAGACCGACGCGCTCCGTCGGCTGGAGGTCGCGAGCCGCACCTTCGACGGCCTCGACGAGTCCCGCATCCTCACCGAGATCCTCGACCGCGCCCGGGCGCTGTTCTCCGTCGACCGAGCCGAGATCGTCCTGCTGCTCGACGAGGGCCAGCCCGCGCTCGTCGCCGTCCGTGAAGGTGAGCAGGAGCGGCTGACCCGCCTCACGCTGCCGGCCGAGCAGGCCGGGGCGATGTGCGCGGACCCGGTTGTCCGCCAGGTGGACGGCGTCCTCATCGCCCCGCTGACCACCTCCGGCGGCGCGCTCGGTGCCCTGCGGCTGCTCGCGCCGCGGACCGAGTTCAGCGAGCAGGAGCGGCAGGTGCTGGCGACCTTCGCCGCCACCGTCGCGTCCACGCTGCTCAACGTTCGGGCCTACCAGGACAAGGTCTACGAGGCCCAGCACGATGCGCTCACCGGGCTCGCGAACCGGACGCTGCTCGAGACCTCCGTCGAGGACGCGCTCGAGCAGAGCCGGGTGGACGGCGTCGGCTGCGCACTGCTCCTGCTCGACCTCGACAACTTCAAGAACATCAACGACACCCTCGGCCACCTCGCCGGCGACAAGCTGCTCGTCGAGGTCGCCAACCGCCTGCTCGCCAGCGTGCGCGTCGGCGACCTCGTCGCCCGGCTCGGCGGCGACGAGTTCGCCATCCTGCTCCGCGACATCGTCGAGCAGGTCGAGGCCGATCACCTCGCCAACAGCATGCTCGACCGGCTCCGCACCCCCTTCATGCTCGAGGGCCTGCGCATCTCGGTGGAGGGCAGCATCGGCGCGGCCGTGCACCCCGGCGACGCCGACACCGTCGAGGGCCTGCTGCGCTGCGCGGACGTCGCCATGTACCGCGCAAAGCGACGCGGCCACACCGTCGTCCGGTACGACGCGGCGGGCGACCTGCAGGACCAGGCCCGCTTGGCGGTGCTGGCCGAGCTGCAGGCCGCGCTCGACGAGGACCAGCTCGTCCTCTATTACCAGCCGAAGATCGATCTCCGCTCGGGCGCGGTGACGGGCGCCGAGGCGCTGGTGCGCTGGCAGCACCCGGTGCGGGGGCTGCTCGGCCCGGACCAATTCATCCCCGTCGTCGAACAGAGCAGCCTGATCGGCGCGTTCACCCTGCACCTGCTCGACCGCGCGATCGCCGACTGCGTGGCATGGCAGGACGGCGGGATGCCGATGTGCGGTGTCGCCGTCAACGTCTCGGCCCGCAACCTGCTGCACCACGGACTGCCGACCGAGGTCGCCGGCCTGCTCGCACGGCACGGGCTCGACCCGCGCTTCCTCATGCTCGAGGTCACCGAGACGGCGATGATGACCGAGGCCGAGGTGTGCGAAGAGGTGCTGCGGCGCCTGCGCTCGACCGGCGTCCGGATCTCCGTCGACGACTTCGGCACCGGCTACTCGTCGCTGACCTTCCTGCAGCGCGTCGCCGTGCACGAGGTGAAGCTCGACCGCGCCTTCGTCTCGCACATCACGTCCTCCCCCAGCGCGGCGACGATCGTCCGCGCGACCACCGACCTCGCGCACGGGCTCGGCCTGTCGGTCGTGGCCGAGGGCGTCGAGACGGAGGAGCAGCTGCGTCACCTCCAGGTGATGGGCTGCGACATCGCGCAGGGGTACCACCTCGGCCGGCCGGTGCCGGTCGCGGCATTCCGAGGTGACGCCGTGGCCCGACAGCTGCCGGTCCAGCGGGAGCCGGACGACACCGTCGTGCCCTTCGTGGGCCGCCGGGTCGGCTGAGCTCAACCCCTTTGGCCCGAACGGCACATCACCGACGCGGACGGAGCCAGTCGGCGGTGGTCCATACCTGCTGCGTTGTCCCCTCGGGACAAATCGCGACCGGCGTCTCGTCTCGACGCGGCTAGCTGACCGCGGCCACCACCAGCGACGGTGAAGGCATGACGACGCAGTCCCTGGACACCGCCACCCTGGCCGAGATCGACACCGTCGACCTCCTGCGGGAGCTCGAGCCCACGGCGGAGAAGAACCTCGACCGGCACCTCTCCATGGCCAAGGAGTGGATGCCCCACGAGTACGTGCCGTGGGACCAGGGGCGCGACTTCGTCGCCGAGCCGTGGGAGCCCGGCCAGTCGACGCTGTCCCCGATTGCCCAGACCGCGCTCGAGGTCAACCTGCTCACCGAGGACAACCTCCCGAGCTACCACTACGAGATCGCGACCGCCTTCGGCCGGGACGGGGCCTGGGGCACCTGGGTGCACCGCTGGACCGCCGAGGAGGGCCGGCACTCCATCGTGATCCGCGACTTCCTGCTCGCCACGCGCGGAGTCGACCCGGACGAGCTCGAGCGGGGCCGGATGAAGCAGACGCAGACCGGCTACGACAGCGGGCAGAAGAACCAGCTCGAGGTGATGGCGTACGTGTCGTTCCAGGAGCTGGCCACCCGTATCTCGCACCGCAACACCGGCAAGATCTGCGACGACCCCGTCGCCGACAAGCTGTTGGCCCGGGTCGCGGCCGACGAGAACCTGCACATGATCTTCTATCGGGACCTCGTCGCCGACGCCCTCCAGGTCGCCCCCTCGGCCACCGTCGAGGCCATCGCCAAGGAGGTCATGACCTTCCAGATGCCCGGCACCGGGATCGAGGGGTTCCTCGGGAAGGCCAAGCGGATCGCCAAGGCCGGCATCTACGACCTCCGCATCCACCACGACGAGGTGGTCTGGCCGTTGCTGCGCAACTGGGGCTTCTTCGAACTCGAGGGTCTGACCCCCGAGGCGCAGAAGGCGCGGGAGGACTGCCGGAACTACCTCGACGCGCTCGACCAGCTGGCCACGCGCTACGACAACCGCCGGGACGCGGCACGGGCGAGGGACGCGGCGCTGGCCTCCTGAGCAGCGGACGGCGCGGTCCGGGCCAGCATCCCCTCGATCTCCTGCGCCGGGCGCGGGACGGAGAACAGGTAGCCCTGCGCCAGGTCGCAGCCGAGCGTGCGCAGGGTGTCCAGCTGCTCGGAGGTCTCCACGCCCTCGGCGACGGTGAGCATCTCGAGGCTGCCGCCGAGCTGGACGATGGTGCGGGTGAGCTCCCGCTCGTTCGACGACTCCTGCTGGATGCGGGCGATGAACGACCGGTCCACCTTGAGCACGTCGACGGGGAAGCGCGAGAGGTAGGACAGCGACGAGTAGCCGGTGCCGAAGTCGTCGATCGCGAGCCGGACGCCGAGCGCCTTCAGCTCGTGCAGCCGGTCCAGCATCTGCTCGGTGCGCTCGAGCAGGACCGACTCGGTCATCTCGAGCAGCAGGTGCCGCGCCGGCAGCCCGGACAGCGTGAGCGCGCTGCGCACCGTCTCGACCATCGCCGGGTCCGCGAGCTGGAGACCGGACACGTTGACGGCCATCGTCAGGTCGTCCCGCACACCGTCGCGCAGCCAGGCCGCGGCCTGGACGCAGGCGTGGTGGAGCACCCAGGCGCCGAGGTCGACGATCAGCCCCGTCTCCTCGGCGACCGGGATGAACTCGTTCGGGTAGACGTCGCCGAGAGCGGCCGAGTGCCAGCGCACGAGCGCCTCGACGCCGCTGAAGCTGCCGTCCCGCACGTCGGCGGTGGGCTGGTAGAGCAGGCTCAGCTCGTCGTTGCGCAGCGCGTTGCGCAGCTCCTTCTCGACCTCCACCCGGCGCATGATCGCGGCGTGCAGCTCGGGTCGGTAGAGCTCGAACGAGCCGCCGCCGGAGCTCTTGGCCCGGTACATCGCGATGTCGCCGTTGCGCAGCATGACGTCGGCGGCCTCGGGTCCGCCGAGGCGGTCGAGCTCGACGTCGGAGGAGTCGGCGAGGGCGATGCCGATCGAGGACCGCACCTGCACGTCCACCCCGCGGATGCGGACGGGCTCGGCGATCGCCTCGACGAGTCGCGTGGCCACCGCCTGCGCCTCGGCCGCGTTACCCAGGTGCTCGAGCAGCACGGCGAACTCGTCGCCGCCGAGGCGGGCCACCGTGTCGCCCGGCCGCACGACCTCGGTCAGCCGCCGCGCTATCGCACCGAGCAGCTCGTCGCCGTAGGCGTGGCCGAGGGTGTCGTTGACCTCCTTGAAGCGGTCGAGGTCGACGAACAGGACGCCGAGGGCACGCCCGAGCCGGGCGCGCTGGTCGAGGGCGTGGGCGAGGCGGTTCCGGAACAGGGCGCGGTTGGCCAGCCCGGACAGCTCGTCGTGGAAGGCACGGTGGTTCAGCTCGGACTCGAGCTGGGCCCGCTCGCTGACGTCGCGGGTGTTGATGACCAGGCCCTGCACCGCGGGGTCGTCGAGCAGCGACATGACGGTCGACTCCGTGGTGCAGCTTTCGCCGCCGGCGTGCCGGACCGTGCCGGAGAACCGCACCGGCTCGCCGGGCGTGAGCCGGCCAGCGGCGAGGCAGTCCCGGAAGCGGCTGACGTCCGCGTCAACGAACAGCTCCGCGAACTCCCGGCCGAGCAGCTCGTCCGGTTCGTAGCCGAACACGTGGGAGACGGACGGGGTCTGGTAGCGGACCGCGCCGTCGGCGTTGACCACCGTGACGACGTCGGTGGAGTTCTGCACGAGGGCCTTCCACCACTGCTCCCAGCCGGAGAGGGCCTCGGTGCGCTCCTGGACGCGGGCCTCGAGCGAGCTCGTGAGCTGGTCGTTCTCCCGCTGCGTGATCATGTGTCGGATGACGACGAGGACCAGCATCACCAGCAGCCCGCCGAAGACGACGCGACCGAACGAACCGTGCGTCATCCGCCAGTAGAAGAGGACCGTCGCCATCAGGACGACCGGCGCGAAGGGCGCGAACGTGCTCATCCACGCCCGCCGACGCAGCTCGTCGGCGGAAGGCCGGCGGTGGCCACCGGGTCGTTGCAGGGCGGCGAGCGCCAGCAGGGCCCAGCCGGCGCACCAACCGAGGTCGATGAGGTTGCCCGACTCGTAGGTCTCCTGCAGCGTCTGCAGCGCGAACCCGGTGTCGCCGATGCTGAAGCTGAGCAGCCCGAGCGCGAGCAGCAGCAGGGTGCGCAGCGGTAGCTCCGCCTGGTGCCGAGCCCGGGCGAGGCTGACGACGGCAAGACTTCCGCAGACGACGTCGCCCACCGGGTAGGCCACCGAGAGCACCTGGGAGAGCCAGCCCTCCGACTCCCCCACGACGAGGGGCCCGAGCACGAAGATCCAGCTGATGTTCAGCAGCGCGATCGCGACGAGTCCGCCGTCCAGCAGCAGCCGGATCCGGAAGGGCCAGCGCACCGGGGTGCCCGGCAGCGACAGGAGCCCGGCGGCGAGCAGGGGGACCGCGCCCAGGTAGCCGACGTCCGCGTAGGACGGCATCGGCACCTCGCGGCCGAGCAGTTCGTAGATGGTCCACGTCGTCTGCCCGGACCCCCACGAAAGGGCACCTGCGCCCAGCAGGATCCAGGCCGTCCGCTGCTCCCGCGTGCGGTGCGCGCGCCAGAACGCCGCGGAGGCGCCGGTGAGGGCGGCGACGATGAGACCCCAGTTGCTCACCGCCGCCGCGGTCTTCGGCGAGCCCGGCGAGAGCAGCAACGCCGCGAACCAGCAGCAGACGGCGACGACGATGGCCGACACCACGGGTGTCGGCCGGCGCAGCGCTGGGAGCAGAGGCACCGGTCGGCGAGGAGCCGACGTCATGCTCTCCGGAGTCGTCACGCCATCCCATCGCCGATTGAGCCGAATGGATGAACGCCGGTTGATACTCGCGACTGCTCAACTTCTCCCCAACCGCGGACGACAGGTCCACAAGACGTTGCACAGCGTCACCACTGGCGTGCCACGAGGAGGGAGAGCGGATGTCCTTGGGATCGGAGACGGCGGCAGCCCCCCTTCGGGAGCTGCCTCGCCAGCGGTCGGCAGTCCGACCGCAGGCACCGTGGCCGACCCGCCTCGACCCGGCGTCGCTACACGCCCGAGGCCTGGCGACCCCGTTCTTCGCCCTGGACACCGCACTGCTGCGCACCCGGGTCGAGCAGTTCCGGGACGCCTTCGCCGGCCGCGTCGGGATCCGTTACGCAGTGAAGTGCAACCCGTTGCCGGACGTTCTCGCCGCCGTCGTCGCGGGCGGTGGAAGCTTCGAGATCGCCTCTGCCCAGGAGCTCGGCCTCGCCCTGGCGGCGGGGGCCTCGCCGGGCGACATCTTCTACAGCAACCCGGTCAAGCCCGCGTCGAACATCGCGATCACCGCCGAGGCCGGCGTGCGCCGGTTCGTGGTCGACGGCGTCGCCGAGATCGACAAGCTGTCCGCCACCGCACCCGGGACGGAAGCCCTCGTCCGCGTCCGGGTCGACGACTCGACCTCGGCGTTCCCGCTCTCCAGCAAGTTCGGCGCGCCCGCCTCCGCGGCGCTCGGGCTGCTCGAATACGCCGAGTCGTGCGGGCTCGTGGCCGCCGGCCTCACGTTCCACGTGGGCTCGCAGTGCACCGACGCCCGGGCCTGGAGCCGGGCCATCGAGACCGTGACGCCGCTGTTCGACGCGCGGGCCGCGGCGGGTCGGCCCATGGCGGTCCTCGACCTCGGCGGCGGTTTCCCCGCGCGCTACGGCAGCGCCGTCCCCGATCTCCGCGAGATCGCCTGCGCGATCCTGCGCGCCTTCGACGCGATGCCGCACCCGCCGGTCGAGGTCGTCGCCGAGCCCGGACGAGCTCTGGTGGCCGAGACCGGGGTGATCGCGGCGGAGGTGATCGGTCGCGAGGACCGGCAGGGCCGGCCGTGGGTGTTCCTCGAGGTCGGCGCCTACAACGGGCTGATCGAGGCGGCCCAGACCGGCGCGCGCTGGCCGTACCCGGTGCGCGTCGTCGACGGGGTGACCGGCCGGGTCCGCGCGGGCGGCCACACCGCGGCCATGACCGTGACCGGGCCGACCTGCGATTCCAGCGACACGGTGCTGCGGGACGTCCGGCTGCCCGAGGACGTCCGGCCCGGTGACGTCCTCTACCTGGCCGGGACGGGTGCCTACACCCTGTCCTACGCGTCGTCGTTCAACGGCTTCCCGCCGCCGGCGCCCGTCACCGTCGCCTGAGCCGGGCCCGCCCCCTCCCGGTGTTCTCCGACTTCCTGCTGACCTCAGTCGTCGCGCTCGGCACGGCCGTGCTCGCCTACGGGGTCGCGTCCCTGCTGCAGGCCATGGCCGCCCGTCGCGCCGACGCCCCGCCGCAGGTCCTCCCGCCGCTCGCCTTCTCGCCCCTGGTCCTCTCGCCGCTGGTCCTCGGCGGGCTGGGACTCGATGTCGCCGCGTTCTTCTGCGGGGCGCTGGCGCTGCGCGACCTGCCGCTGTTCGTCGTCCAGGGCGCCGCGGCCGCGAGCATCCTCGTGACGGCCCTGCTCGCGTCGGTCGTGCTCGGCGAACGCCCGGACCGCCGCGAGGCGGTGGCGATGCCGCTGGTGTTCGTCGGCCTGATCGCTCTGGCCGTGGCCGCGGAGCCCGGCCCGGCGTCGCGAATCCCTGCTCCCCTGACCGGGCTGATGCTGCTGTCGGTCCCGGTGTTCGGGCTGCTCGCCCGCCGGTGCTGGACCGCCGCGACGTGGCGCTCGGCCCTGGGACTCGCCCTGCTCTCCGGCCTCTCCTACGGCACGGCGAGCCTGGCCGCGCGGGGGCTCTCCGCGCCGGGGCAGTCGGCGGTGCGCCTGGCGCCCCTGGTCGTCGTCGTGGTGGCGCACGCCCTTCTCGGGGTCGTGCTGGTGACCGCGGCGATGCGCCGGCTGCCGGTGAACACGGTGACGTCGGTGCTGTTCGCGACGGAAACCGTCGTCCCGGCGGCGGTCGGACTGCTGTGGCTGGGAGACCGGACGCAGGCGGGCCTCGGACCGCTGGCCCTCGGCGGGTGCGTCTGCGTCCTGCTCGCGACCGCGCTGCTCTCCCGGCGTGCGGCTGCGCCGGAGCCGGCACCCGATTCGGGTCAGGCGCTTCGCAGGTCGTCGAAGTCGTACGTCTCGTCGAGTTCGCTCGCCGCCGCGTCGAAGATGGGCCTCGAGCGGAGGTCGGTCAGGCGCAGCAGCTGCCCGCTGTGCGGGGCGAACGCGAAACCGCCGGAGAAGTAGCCCGGGTCGGGCCGGACGAGGATGCCGCGCAGCCCGGCCCGCTTGGAGTAGGCGCCGACCTTGCGGTCGGGGAGGTGCAGCGTGTAGCTGCCCGCGGCGGAGCCCTGGAGCCGCGTCAGCTTCGCGGGCGCCGAGCCGGTGACGATCGTCGCGTCGTCGATGTCGCGCCGGAACGCCTGCACCCGGCGTCGGCAGTAGAGATAGCCGACGATCCCGCTCGCCATCATCGGGACCGCCAGCAGCGCCGTGACCAGAACGCTCTGGTGCAGGAAGCGGAGTCCCAGCACGATGCCCGTGGTCAGGACGCCGGCGGTGACGAGGGCGGCATCGCCGGACTCGGCGGCCTGGTCGAGCTTCGACGACAGCACGAACCGGTATTCCGGGCGCATGACCTCGGGTCGGAGATCCACCGCTCCACCTCCCGCCGACCGCGTTCGACCGATCCACGGTAACGAAAGCATCCCGAACTCCGGAAGGCCTGAATCGGACGAATTACGCCCGAAAGGCGAGGGGCGGAAAGTGTCGGCGGGCTTATCGGCGTTCAGGCGACCGAGACGACGTGCTCCTGTCCGCCCGTCGACGCCGGGCCGGGGACGGGCCTTCCGGCAGGCGATGCCAGCGGACGCGGCAGGTTCGACACCTCGCCGACCGCCGGTCGACCCGCGCCGGGGCACAGTTCGCCAACGGGACCGGCGCCGCTGCCGGCACCGGTCCTGGCGCCGTGCTTGCGCAGCACCCGGACCTCGCCGGACCAGCACAACGACAGCACGCTGCGGCAGACGGGGCAGGTTCCACGGGGCCTTCGAGACACATCCTCAGTGCAACGGCCGCGCGTTACCGGCGTGCAATCAGCCGACGAGAAACACGTAACGGATTCCCGACATCGCGCTCGGCAGTGCACCCCGGAGCGTCGCTTCCCGATCAACTGTCCCGCCCACCTGCGCGGCGGGCCGGCCAGGGGCAGTTGATCGGCGCGGGCGTGGGGCGGGTGGCCTTAGCAGGGACCGACCGGAGCGTCGCTTCCCGATCAACTGTCCCGCTCATCTGCACGGCGGGCCCGCCAGGGGCAGTTGATCGGGAAGGACCGCGGTGCCGCTGCGCGTCGAGGCCGCCCGCGAGCCCGGCTGGTACCTCAGCGCAACGGCCCGCTCGTGCCCGGCTCAGCCCGTGTTCCGCAGCCCCGCCGCGATCCCGTTGATCGTCAGCAGCAGCGCGCGGCGCAGCTCGGCCGACGGCTCCTCGGCCTCCCGCTGCCGCCGCAGCAGGTTGATCTGCAGGTGGTGCAGCGGCCCGAGGTAGGAGTTGCGCACCTCCAGCGTCCGCCGCAACAGCGGGAAGCGGGACAGCTGTCCCGAGTCCCCCACCAGCAGGCGCACCTGCTCGGCGGTCTTCGTGTGCTCGGCGACGATCCGCTCGTACACCGGGTGCAGCTCGGGGTCGACGAGCTCGGTGACATAGCGCTCCGCGATGCGCAGGTCGGTCTTGGCCAGCGTCATCTCGACGTTGCCGATGAACGTGGCGAAGAACGGCCACCCCTCCAGCATCGCGGAGAGCTCGTCCTCCATCCCCGCGTCGCGCACCGCCTCCAGCCCGCTGCCGACCCCGAACCACCCGGGCACGATCAGCCGCGTCTGCGTCCAGCCGAACACCCACGGGATCGCCCGAAGGTCGTCCAGCGTCGGGTCGCCCGAGCCGGGCCGGCGGGACGGCCGCGAGCCGATGTTGAGCTGGCCCAGCTCCTCGACGGGCGAGACCTGCGCGAAGAACGCGGGCAGCCCCGGGTCGTCGGCCAGCGTCCGGTAACACTGGCGCGCGGACCCGGCGAGCGAGTCCATCGCGGCGTCCCAGCGTTCGAGGTCGGACTCCGGCACCCGCGAGCCGCGGTGCAGCAGCGACGCCTCGACGACGGACGCGAGCAGGATCTCCAGGTTGTCCCGCGCCAGCCCCGGCAGCGAGTACTTGTCCGAGATGACCTCGCCCTGCTCGGTCACCCGCATCTGCCCGTCCAGCACCCCGAACGGTGACGCCAACACCGCCTCCCCCGACGGCCCGCCCCCGCGCCCGACCGACCCGCCGCGACCGTGGAACAGCCGCAGCTGCACCCCGTGGTTCGCGGCGATGTCGCGCAGCGAGCGCTGCGCACGGTGGATCTGCCAGTGGCTGGCGGCCGTTCCGGCGTCCTTGTTGGAGTCGGAGTAGCCGAGCATGATCTCCTGCAGATCGCCCCGGGCCCGCACCAGCGACCGGTACGCCGGGTCGTTCAGCAGGGTGTCGAGGATCGGTCCGGCCGCCGCGAGCTCGTCCACCGTCTCGAGCAGCGGCACGATGTTCAGCTTCGCGACGCCGGCGTCGAGGTCGACGAGCCCCGCCTCCCGCGCGAGCACCGCGACGGCGAGCACGTCGTCCGCGCCCTGCGCCATCGAGATGACGTAGGTGTCGACGGCGTCGTCGCCGAACTTGTCCAAGGCGTCGCCGACGGTGTCGAGCACGTCGAGCACCGCGGCGGCGTCCTCGGGCAGGTGCGCGTTGCGACCGACCAGCGGCCGCCCGCCCGCGAGCTCCCGGGCCAGGAGCTCGGTCCGGGCGTCGGAGTCGAGCTCGGCGTAGGGCGGGTCGAGCTCGCCGATCCGGTCGTACAGGGCGGCCAGCGCGGCGTGGTGGAACTTCGCGTGCTGCCGGATGTCCATCGTCGCGAGATGCAGCCCGACGGCCCGGGCGACGGTGATCGTCCGGCGCAGGGCGCCCTCCGCGATGCGCTCGCCGCGGGAGGCGAGCAGCGACGTCCGGAGCAGCTCGAGTTCCTCCAGGTACTCCTCGGCGCCGAGGTAGTCGTGGCCGGGCCGGTGCGGGGCGCCGGAGGCGATACGGTCGTGCGTCCCCTGCAGCCGCGTCTTGATGTAGGAGCACTTGAGCCGGTACGGCTCCTCCGCGTTCAGCCGGATGAAGCGGTCGTGCACCTCCGGCAGCCGTTCGCGGTCGCGATCGAGGCTCTTGGTCAGCTCCGGCGTCGCCTGCACGACGCGGGTGGAGATGGCGAGCTCCTCGATCAGCTGGTCGACGAGGTCGATCTGGTAGCGGATCGCCCGGTCGGCGTGCAGCCGCAGGACGTCGCCGGTGACCTCGGGTGAGACGTTCGGGTTGCCGTCGCGGTCGCCGCCGACCCAGGAGCCGAAGCGGACGGGCGCGGAGGCCAGCGGCGGTTCACCCCCGGCCTTGCGGATCTCGTCGGCGAGGTCGTCGAACAGCCCGGGCAGGGTGCGGCGGGCGAGCTGGTCGAGGTAGTAGACGATGTTGCGGGCCTCGTCCTGCACCGACGGCTTGCCGGGCCGGATCTCGTCGGTCAGCCACAGCAGCTCGACGACCTCGCGCAGCTGCCGGTCCCGCACCGGCTCCGGCAGCTCGGCGCCGAGCAGGTCGGCCACGCGCCGCAGCGAGCGCAGCACCGACTGCCGCGACGCCTCGGTCGGGTGGGCGGTGAAGACCGTGCGCAGCTCGGTGCGCCCGAGCAGGGCGGTGATCTGTTCGGCGGGCACCTCCGCGTCGCGGATCCGCTCGAACACCTCGCCGAGCGGGCTGGCGACGTCCCGGCGCCGGGCCGCCAGCCCGCGGGAACGGTGGAACTGCTCCGCGACGTTGGCGAGCTGGAAGAACATGCTGAACGCGCGGGCGAGTTGCATCGCGTCCGGGAAGTCGAGCTCGTCGAGCAGCCGGGTCAGCTGCTCGTCGTCGCTGCGGGCGAGCCGACGGACCTTCTCGACGAGTTCCAGCAGCTCCTGACCCTCCTGCTGCGCGATGGTCTCGCCGAGGATGGCGCCGAGCTTGCGGATGTCGGCCCGCATCGCCGAGTGGCCCGTCTCCGTGACGACGCCCGCGTGGGCCTCGACGGGATCGACCGCGCCACTGGCCTGGGCGCTCGAGACGTCGGACGGGCTCGAGACGTCGGACGGGCCGGTGGAGCTCAACTGGACCACGGTGCTCCCTCGCTCAGGTTCCGGTCCGCAGGTGCAGTCTCGTCCTCCGGCGGGCCTGGGCACCACCTTCCCCTCCACGATGTCGGCCCGGGGACGCCGGTGTTGCGGGCACGTTGCCCTTCACCGGCCTTCTCCGCGTCGAGCGCGCGCCGGACCGCGGAGGTGCGCGTGAACATCAGCGGCGACGTGAACACGCGGGTCGCGTCGCCTCCGCAGTCGGGGCAGGTGGCGACGTCGGTGACCTCGTGTGGGGATCGAAGGCGCCACACCCGACCAGGCGTAGTCCCCGAAGGGAACCCTGCTCCGACGGCAACACCTCATCAGGCGTCGCTCCTAGGCTGAGACCCATGCCTGATCTCGCCACCCGCGCCCGGACCCTCCTCGACCTGCACACCGCACCCGAGATCCTCGTCCTGACCAATGTCTGGGACGTCGTCTCCGCGCAGGTCGTGAGCGCCGTCGACGGCACGAAGGCGCTGGCCACGGCCAGCCACTCCATCGCGGCCACCTTCGGCTACCAGGACGGCGAGAACATCCCGCTCGAGCTGCACCTCGACATGGTCCGGCGGATCGTCGACGCGGTGGAGCTGCCCGTGACGATGGACTTCGAGGCCGGCTACGGCGATGCCGGCGCGACGGCCGCCCGCGCGATCGAGGCCGGCGTGGTCGGCGGCAACCTCGAGGACCAGATGAAGCCGCTCGAGGAGGCGGTCGACGCGGTGAAGGCCGTTCTGGCCGCGGGGAAGGACGCCGGCATCGATTTCGTGCTCAACGCCCGCACCGACGCCTACGTCCGCGCCGAGAAGGGCGCCGACCCGCAGGCGGTGCTGCGGGAGGCGGTCCGCCGCGGGCAGGCGTTCCTCGAGGCGGGCGCGCCGGTGGTGTTCGTCCCGCGCGCCATCAAGCGGGACGACATCTCGACGCTCGTCGCCGAGCTCGGCCCGCAGAAGCTGACCGTCATCAGCGCGCCCGGCGTCTCGCTGTCGGTGCGGGAGCTGGAGGACCTCGGCGTCGCCCGGGTGTCGACGGGTCCCTTCACGCAGCGGGTCGCGCTGACCGCGCTGCAGGACGCGGCCGCCGCGATGGTCGGCGGCGGGACCCTGCCCGCGGACACCCGCCCGCTGAACTGACGGCACCCCGCCACCGCGGCTGCGTAACTCTCGGCCGGCCAGGACCGGCCGAAAATTGCGCAGCCGGGGTGTAAGTGGGGCTGGGGTCCGGCCTCAGCTCGCGCGCTTGTAGGCGCGGACCGCCAGCGGCGCGAACACGGCCAGGATGCCGGCGAGCCAGACGAGGCCGAGGATCAGCTCGTGGGCGATCGGGCCGCCCAGCGCCAGACCGCGCATCGCGTTGATGACGTGGGTGACCGGCTGGTTGTTCGCGAACGCCTGCAGCCAGCCCGGCATCGACGCGACCGGGACGAACGCCGAGGACAGGAACGTCAGCGGGAACAGCCAGATCAGACCGAACGCCTGCACCGACTCCTCGTCCTTGATCGCCAGCCCGATGAAGGCCGACACGGCGCAGATCGTCAGGCCGAACAGGATCGCCAGCAGCACCATCGCGACCGCGGGCACGAAGCCGTTCTGGAACCGGAAGCCCACCAGGTAACCGACCCCGACGATGACCACGATCGTGATCGCCATGCGGGCGGTGTCGGCGACCAGGCGACCGCCCAGCACCGCCGACCGCGAGATGGGCATCGACCGGAACCGGTCGAGGATGCCCTTCTGCACCTCGATGGCCAGGGCGATCGCGGTGCCGATGGAGGCGAAGGCCGCGGTCTGCCCGATGATGCCGGGCAGCAGGAAGTTGACGTACCCGCCCACGTTGTCCGTCTGGATGGCCCCGCCGAACACGTAGCGGAACATCAGCACGAACATCACCGGCTGCACGAGCGTGAAGACGATGTAGGCCGGGACGCGCGTCCAGACCAGCAGGTTGCGGTGGGTCAGGGTCCGCCAGTCGCTCATCGTCCCGCGGAACTCGGCGAGACGCGACGGCCCTGAGCCCCCAGCTCCCCCGGGGCCTCCGGGGCCTCCCGACAGCTCCGCCGCGTCCGCAGTGGTGGCCGACATGCTCACTTCCCCGCTTCCGTCTTCTGCTTCCGGCCGGCTGTCTTGCCGTTGGCGCCCCGGCGGCCGGGTCCCTTGCCCCGCCCGCGCGCCTCCGGCTGCTCGTCCTCGGCGGCGTGGCCGGTCAGGGACAGGAACACGTCGTCGAGGGAGGGGCGCCGCAGCGCCAGGTCGTTCGTCTCGATGCCGGCGGAGTCGAGCCGGCGGACCGCGTCCACCAACGCCTCCGAGCCGGCACTGCCGACCGGGACCGCCACCCGGCCCGTCTCCGGGTCCGTACTCGGCTCCGCGACCGACATGGGCGCGACGGCCTCCGCCGCCGCCGCGACCCGCGAGCGGTCCGGCACCAGGAACTCGAGGACGTCACCGCCGATGCGTCCCTTGAGCTGTTCGGCCGTCCCCGCCGCGATGACGCGGCCGGTGTCGATGACGACGATCTCGTCGGCCAGCTCGTCCGCCTCGTCCAGGTACTGGGTGGTCAGCAGCAGGGTCGTCCCGCCCCGCACCAGGTCGCGGATGACCTGCCACATGCCGATGCGGCTGCGCGGGTCGAGCCCCGTGGTCGGCTCGTCGAGGAACAGCACCGACGGCTGGCCGACGAGGCTGGCGGCCAGGTCGAGCCGGCGCTGCATGCCGCCGCTGTAGGTCTTCACCGTGCGGTCGGCCGCGTCCTCGAGGTCGAACTGACCGAGCAGCTCGACGGCCCGCGAGCGCGCCGTCTTGCGCCCGAGTCGGAACAGGCGGCCGATGATCTCGAGGTTCTCCCGGCCGGTCAGGTCCTCCTGGATCGCCGTGGACTGACCGGCGAGGCCGATCAGGCGGCGGACGGCCGGCGCCTCGCGCACGACGTCCCGCCCCTGGATGAGCGCGCGCCCGTCGTCCGGCTGCAGCAGGGTGGTCAGCACGCGGACGGTGGTCGTCTTGCCGGCGCCGTTGGGACCGAGGACGCCGAGCACGGTGCCGGCGGGAACGGCGAGGTCGACCCCGCGCAGGGCGTGCACCGACCCGAAGGACTTCGTCAGCCCCTCGACGAGGATGGCTGGTTGGGACGCGCCGGAGCTCACCGGTACCGCCTTTCTCACCCGAAACTGGGACACCCGAGGGCGACTCCAGGGTTCCTGCCGGGTGCGCGGCGAGCAAGTTCTTTACGTGCGCTGGTCGCGAACACCGCCGGTCGGGTCCTGCCCGTTCACCTCGGAGTGATTCGTCCCGGCCAGTCCGACGAAGAGGGCGTCGAAGACCTGGGCCGCCTCGTCCAGGTCGGGCGGCGGGAGATTCGCCGAGCGCCCCGCGAGAAGACCGACCGGGAGCAGGTAGAGGAACCAGGCGAGCGCACTCGCGGGCAGGTCGTCGCGCAGCTCCCCGGCCGCCTGCGCCCGTTGGACCGCGCGCTCGAGGACCACGAGTCGGGCCCGCAGCGCCTCGCTCAGCACGTCGCGCAGATGGTCCTCGCGCCGGGCCGAGACGAAGGCCTCCAGCAGCAGCGTCTGCTCGCGGGACAGCCCGCGGGAGGCGGTGTCGACGACGAAGTCGCGGAGCACCGACGAGAGCTCGCCGGTGACGACGTCGGCGACGGCGCTGACGGCGTGGTCGACCGCTCGCCCGGCGGCGTCGGCCAGCAGGGACGCGACGTCGTCGTAATGGGCGTAGATGGCGCCGGTGGTCACCCCGGCCCGCTCGGCGATGTTGCGCACCCGTACACCCGCGTAGCCGCGTTCGGCGCACAGCTCGACGGCGGCCTGCAGGAGCCTGTCCCGGGTGGCCTCCGCCGCCCGTCGGCGTGCCCCCGAATCCCGATCCGCCGTTGCCACCGCAGCATCTTGCACAGAAAACCGACCGGGAGGTCGGCAGTTGCAGCACTACACCCCCGGAGTCGCCAAGATGTGCCGAAGAGGTGGCATGAGGCTTACCGTGTTTTCCCCGTCAAAGCCGGGCGAGTGCCGTTTCCCCGGCTGATTCGGGACGCCCTCGTCGACGGGATTTCACGTCGTACATGGCACGGTCCGCATTGCGGAGCAGATCGTCGAAAACGTCGCCCTCGCCGGCTTCGACGATCCCCGCCGACCACCGGGCCGGGTGCGCCTCGCGCAGCCGGCCCACGAGCACCCGCGCGTCGGTTTCCCATCACGAGGATCCAGACACTCGGCCGCAGCGGCAGCGGATTGTGTCCGATTCCGGCGCTGAATCCGACCGCGATCGCGGCGAGATACGCGCCCGCCGTCCTCGTGGAGAAGAAGTAGCTGGCGTACAACCCCATCCACACGAAAGCGAAGGCCGGGGCGAGGGCGCCGTACTGCGTGGCCGCCACCGCGATCGTTGCGCTGATGACCAGAACGGCGCTCCCGAGCACCCGATGCAGGGCGATCACCGGCGTCCGGTCGCTCGCCCACCAGAGTCCCACCGCGACGGCGAGCGCGTAGCCGGCGACGACCGCGTCGAGCCGGACCGGGGAGTCCGGTGAGAGGGGACGCAGCGCCGCGAGCAGGCTGATCGCCGCACCCGCCAGCGAGACGACGGCGAGCACGGCGACCGCGGCGGGGCGGCCGAGCAGCTGCCCCGACTCGCCGACGCCGACCGGCCCGGGCCGGACAGAGTCCTCCTCCTGATGTCGCCAGCATCCGGGCCGGCCTTGAGCCGTCAGGGCACGTCGAGCACGATCGCCGAGTTGTGACCGCCCATCCCGAGCGAGGTCTTGACGGTCGGGCCGGAACGCTGCGGCGTCGCGCCGTCCAGTAGTCGCTCGTGCGCGCCGTCGACGGCGTGCCGCGGAGCGGGGATGGTCCCGGCTCCGTAGCCGAGCACCGCCCCCGCGATCTCCACCGCCGCGGCGGCCGCCTGGCAGTGCCCGGCGAGCGGTTTGAGCGAGTACACGTCCGCGTTGGTCAGCACGTCGGCGAGCAGCGCGCTCTCGGCCCGGTCGCACTGCTTCGTGCCCGGGCCGTGCGCGTTCAGGTACCGGACGTCGCGGCCCTTGACGCCCGAGTCCTCGAGCGCCTCGTCGAGCGCCCGGCGCACCTGGGTGAGCTCGGGGTCGATCGAGGTGACGTGGAAGGCGTCGTGGGTCATGGCGCCACCGCGCAGCCGGGCGTAGGGGTCGGCCGCCTCCGGGGTGAGGACGAACGCGACCGATGCCTCCCCGAGCACGAAGCCCCGGCTGCCGGGCTGGAACGGCCGGCACGCCTGCGTCCGGGGGCACGTCGGTGATGGCGACGCCGAGGTCGCGGAAGTGCTTGACGTTCTCCGGGGTGCCGGAGATGTCGGTCGCGATCACCACGACGTCGGTGGCGACGCCGGCGTCGATCCAGGCCTTGGCGGTGAGGAACGCGGAGTTGCCGGAGGCGCACATGGCCGAGACGCTCATGGCCGGGCCGTGGAAGCCGTACTCCTGCATGAGCAGCGACATCGTGGTCGACGGCATCAGCGACAGGTAGCGGCGCACCGAGCGCTGCCGCTCGTCGACCAGGTAGAAGTCGCGCCACTCGTCGACGTCGCCGAGCACGACGGCGTGCACGAGGCCGACCTTGCGACCCGGCTTCCAGCCGCGGGCGAGCGCGTCGTCGATCGCCTCGCGGGCGGTGGCGCGCATGGCCCGGGAGAAGCGACCCGGACCGTCGGCCGGGTCGCCGCCGTCGGAGACCGCCGCGATCCAGACGGTGTGGCCGAGGACGTCCTCGTAGCCCGGGGTGGGCACGACCGCGCTGACACCGGACGACAGGCCCCGCCACAGCTCGTCCCGCCCCCAGCCGTATCCGGTGACGGCGCCGACGCCGGCGATGAGGGGCGAGTGACCGGTTTCCATGGGACTCCTCGAAAGAGATGTGCGGTTTGCGCAGTTCTCTCGAGGGATCGGGGGCGGCTCGGGCGCCGCTCAGGGGCGGGCTCGTGTTGCGCCTGCTGAGCTGCACGTTCGGCGCGGGACCGGCGGGACGGGTGCCGGGGAGAGCAGGCGACCACCGGTCGCGAGCGAGACGCGGCGCCAGTCCGGCGGGTGCGCGGCCCAGCCCGCCGACCACGCCGGACCCTGCCGCGACGGGAGTCGGCGTCGGAAGGCGCGGATCCAGTCGCGGACCGTGCTGCGCGGGACGCCCTGGGCCGCGGCGATCCGGCGGCTCCCGGCGCCCCGCGCGGACTCGGTCAGCGCTCGGCCGATGGACCCGACGTCGTCCAGCCGCCGCAGGAGGCACGACGCCGGCAGGAGCACGTGGGTCCGTCCGCAGGCTCGGCACCGGGCCCGCCTCGGCTGGATCCAGCGCAGCCGACCGCCGAAGCGCAGGAGCCGCGGCCGGGCCCACCCCCACCGCCGCAGCCGGCCGGGGCCGCAGGAACAGCGCAACTCCCCGGCGTCGAGCGCCCGGGTCACCTCGGCAGCGGACTCGAGAACGATGCGCATCAGCGCCTGTCGGCCGTCGCGGAGCGACGGCGATCGCCCGGTCGGGCACCGCACGCGTCTGGCATCTCAAGCGTTACACAACGCGTGCCGAGGAATGTCCAGACGATTCGCGCCAGCGACCCGCGTCTGCTGTTCGTCCCGTCCGCCCCGCACCCCAGGAGACGACTCCCCGTGACATCGGTCGTGCCTCCGCAGAGCCGCTCCGGCTCTGCCGGTCTGGCGGCCGGGGCCGCGCTGCGCGAACTCGTGCTCGACCTCGTCGACGTGCCGCGGTGGGTGTGGGGTCCGAACGGGCTGGTGCGGGTCTCGCCCTCTACCGCGAGCCTGCTCGGGCTGCGGGACGCGGATCCGGCCGCGCTGCAGACCGCCGTCACCGCGCTGCTCGCGCCGATCCTCTCCGCTCGGGCCGCGGGAGCGGCCTGGGACGCATACGACCTGGAGACCGACGTCCCGGCCGAGGACGGCGTGTTGCGCCGCGTCCGGGTGGCCGCCCGAAGCGTGCCCGGCCACGAGGGGTGGGTCGTCGGCGTCCTCGCACCCGTCGGAACCGGCACGGCCGACGTCGAGGACCGCTACCAGCTGCTGCTGGAGCTCAGCCCGGACGCGCTGATCGTCCACGAGATGGGCAAGATCGTCTACGCCAACCCGGCAGCCGTGGCGTTCGCCCGGGCGAGCTCGCTGGGCGACCTGCTGGGCGCGTCGATCCTGTCCTTCGTCGCACCGGAGTCGCAGCCCGAGTTGCTGCAGCGGCTCGCGGCGTTGACCGGCCCCGGTTCGGTCTCCGAGCCGTCGGAGGCGATCCTGCAGCGGCTCGACGGCACGAGCCTGGTGATGGAGGCGGTGTCGGTCCGAACCAGTTGGAACGGGCGCCCGGCCTATCAGGTGATCATGCGGGACCTGAGCGAGCGGCGCGCGGCCGAGGCGGCGATGCGCCAGCAGGCGAGCCTCGTCGAGCACGTCTCGGACGCGATCGTCGCGGTTGACCTCGACGGGGTCGTCACCAACTGGAACCCCGCCGCCCACGGCATCTTCGGCTGGTCGGCGGCGGAGGCGGTCGGCCGGCCGCTCCAGGCCGTCCTCGGGGATGCGTGCTCACGGGAGTTGGCGTCGGTCGCGGGCACCGCCCGGGTCGAGCTGCAGCTGAAGCGTCGGACCGGCGAGCAGATCGACGTCGAGGTCGCGGTCGACGACGTCCTCGACAGCTTCGGGCGGATCTCCGGACGCGTCATGATCGCAAGCGACATCACCGAGCGACGGCACCGCGAGACCGAGAAGGAGGTCGCCGCCGCCCGGCTGCGGCACCAGTCGCGGCACGACGCGCTGACCGGTCTCGCGAACCGCGCGATGGTGGTCGAGCACCTGACCGAGATGCTGGAGCGCACGGCGGCCCATGTCAGCGTCGCCGCCTCGGGCGTGCCCGCGGGACCGATGGCCGTCCTGTTCCTCGACCTCGACCGCTTCAAGCTGGTCAACGACTCCCTCGGGCACGCGGCCGGCGACGAGGTGCTGCGGATCGTCAGCCGCCGGCTGCTCACGGCCGTCCGCCCGAACGACCTGGTCGGCCGCCTGGCGGGCGACGAGTTCGTCGTCCTCGTCGACGAGCTGACCGACCCGGGCGAGCTGGACCGGCTCGTCGACCGGCTCTTCGGCACCCTCGCGGACCCACTGCGGGTGAACGGCCGGCGCCTCACGGTCACCGCGAGCGTCGGCATCGCCATGCTCGAGCCGGACGAGCGGATCGACGCCGAGGACCTGCTCCGCGACGCCGACGTCGCCATGTACACGGCGAAGCAGAGCGGGCGCTCCCGCGCGGTGCGCTTCGACGCCCAGCTACGGACGCGGGCGCTGGCCAGCCTGGAGCTGGAGGAGGACCTGCGCCGCGCGGTCTCGAACAACGAGATCACCGTCGCCTACCAGCCGCTGGTCGACCTGGCGGACGGCCGGGTCGCCTCGACCGAGGCACTGGCCCGCTGGACCCACCCGCTGCGGGGATCCATGTCGCCGGCCCTGTTCATCCCGACCGCGGAGGAGACCGGCCTGATCGGGCGGCTCGGCGCCTCCGTGCTCGCCGACGCCGTCGCGCAGACCGCCGCCTGGCGGGGCGCCGGGGCCCCCGACCTGCGGGTGGCGGTCAACGTCTCCGGCCACCAGCTCGCCGACCCCAACCTGATCCCGGACGTCGTGCGCATCCTCGCGGAGCACGAGCTGCCGGCGCATGCGGTCTCACTCGAGATCACCGAGAGCGTCCTCATGACCGACCCGGATGCGGCGGCGCGCACGTTGAAGGCGCTGGCCGAGGTCGGCGTCGGGCTGTCGGTCGACGACTTCGGCACCGGCTACTCGTCGCTGTCCTATCTCCGGCAGTTCCCCGTCGACACGATCAAGATCGACCGGTCGTTCGTCGCGGACATCACCCACGACATGTCCGACCTCGCGATCGTGGACAGCGTCATCGGGCTCGCGCACCGGCTGCACCTGCGGACGGTGGCGGAGGGCGCCGAGACCGAGGAGCAGGTGAACGTCCTCCGCGAGCTGGGCTGCTCGCAGATTCAGGGCTACTACTTCTCGCGGCCGCTGAGCCCGGACGCGGTGCCGGAATTCGTGAGCCGGCGGCACTGAGCTCGGCGCCGCGATCGGTCGTGATCCGTCGTGATCCGTCGTGATCTGCCGTGGGCGGTGAGGTGACCCTGGGAAGCGCGTCCCTGGCCGTTTCCGCCTCATCTCCCCTCCCACCGTCGATCATCGCCGCACACTGAGCGGGTGGGGACCGTCGTGCGCACCGGCCCGTCGACGGTGCTCCCCTCCCCGTTCGACGTGACCGGGTTCGCGGTCGACGCCGTCGCCGACTGCGCCGAGGCAGCACTCCGCCTCGGCGCCGCGCGGGGGCTCGAGCTGCCGGACGTCACCGTCGACAGCCGGGCGGTCGCGGCGGCCGTGTCGTCCGAGCGCTACCTCCGCATCGGCGGGCGGGCACCCGACATCTGGGCGGAGCTGTCCGGCTTCTTCCCCACGGCCGACGGCTGGCTCCGGCTGCACGGGAACTATCCGCAGCACGCGGCCGCGATCCGCCGGGCGCTCGGGCTGACCGACGGCGCCGGTCGCGACGAGGTGGGCGCCGCCCTGGCGGAGCGGTTCGCGCTCGAGGCCGAGACGGCGGTGGTCACCGCCGGCGGGGTCGCGGCCGCGATGCGCACCGAGTCGCAGTGGGAGGCGTCCGAGCCCGGTGCCGCCGTCCGGGACGCGCCGCTGGTCGAGCGGGTCGAGAACGTCGCCGGCGCGGCGCAAGGACTCGGGGCGCGACCGCTCCCCCGCGCCGACCGCCTCCCCGCCGAGGGACTGCGCGTACTCGACCTCACCCGCGTCCTTGCCGGCCCGACCGCCGGCAGGACGCTCGCCGCCTGGGGCGCGGACGTCCTGCGCGTCGACCCACCGCAGCTCCCCGAGCTCCCGGTCCATCACCTGGACATGAACCAGGGAAAGCGCACCGCCGTGCTCGACGCCCGCACCCCGGCCGGTGCCGCCACGCTCCGCCGGCTCGCGACGGAGGCCGACGTCGTCCTGCTCGGCTACCGCCCCGGCGCGCTGGACCGGCTGGGCCTTGCGCCCGAGCAGCTGCTCGAGGACGCCGGGCATCTCGTGGTCGTCGAGCTCTCGGCCTGGGGTCGGCGCGGGCCGTGGGCGGGGCGGCGCGGGTTCGACAGCATCGTCCAGTCCGCGTGCGGCATCGCCGAACGCTGCCGGGATGCGGCGAGCGGCCGGCCCGGCGCCCTGCCGGCGCAGGTGGTGGATCACGCCACCGGCTACCGGGCGGCGGCCGCCGCTCTCGACGCCCTGGCCGCCCGACCCGAACGCGGCGGGG
The DNA here is from genome assembly GCA_963783105.1 of uncultured Actinomycetota bacterium. GTDB lineage: Bacteria > Actinomycetota > Actinomycetes > Frankiales > Frankiaceae > JAVEDQ01. Next base: position 77,114 of record CAWAMI010000009.1, on the reverse strand, counting down.
CACATCTGCGGCTCGCCCTCGCCGCCACCGCCGAGCACCTCAAGCGCCGGCCCGGCTCGGCGGGCGATGCCGATCCCGAAGCCGTCGATCTCGAAGCTGTCGAGTTCGACGCCGAGCCCTACCTCGTCAGCGCGGGCGACGTCGTCCAGGTACGACCGCCGTTCCGGCTCGGCGACCGGCCACTCGACGCGCCGTTTCCGTCGCGCCCCTACGGCCGGGACGCTGCTGCTTGGTGACGGATCAGGAGCCGACTCATCAACCTCGGAGCCAGGACGGCGCGTCCACCGGGATCCGCGGCAGCGGCGACGCGACCCGCCCGAACCGGTCGGCGCCGTCCGCCCAGTCGCGGTAGGCGTCCGCGATCTCGTCCCGGCTCCGGCCGACGAAGTTCCACCACATGACGATCGGCGACTCGAACGGCTCGCCGCCGAGCAGCATCGCGCGGGTCGGCCCGCTGACGGTGAGCCCGAGCTCGTCCCGGCCCTCGCCGAGGTAGGCGAGCTGGCCCGGCTCGACGGCCTGCCCGTCGACGAGGACCGCCCCGTCGAGCACGACGAGCCCGTACTCGAACTCGTGCCGCAGGGGCACGGTGGTCAGGCCCGTCCTGAGATCCCCGTGCAGCGCGAGGTCGACGCCGACCAGCGGGGTGTCGACGCGGGCCGTACTCCGCCCGCCGGCGAACTCACCCATCAGCACGGTGGCGACCGCGCCGTCGAACTCCACCTGGGGCAGCTCGCGGTGGTGCTCGAAGGCCGAGCCGCCGTGCCGCGTGCGCTCCGGCAGCGCGACCCACAGCTGGATGCCGTGCAGCTTGCCGACGTAGGTGCCGGTCGTCTCCTCGGCGTGCGCGATACCGGCACCGGAGGTCATCAGGTTCAACTGGCCGGGCGTGATCTCCTGCTCGGAACCGAGGCTGTCGCGGTGCAGGATCGTGCCGTCGAGCAGCCAGGTCACGGTCTGCAGGCCGATGTGCGGGTGCGGGCCGATGTCGAGCCCCTCGTTCTCGGTCGCCGCGGCGGGGCCGAGATGGTCGGCGAAGCACCAGGCCCCGATGGTTCGGCGGACTCGACGGGGAAGGGCCCGGCGGACGGTGACGCCACCGACCGTGGCGGTGCGGGAGTCGCTGATCTCCAGCGTCGGCGCACGCTCGAACGTGTCGACGGCGTCGAGAACGTCCGAGTCCGCTGACGTGACGGGACCGCTCACGGATGCCTCCTCGGCGACGTCGTCCCACCAGTCTCGCGCCGCCTCGACCTCCCGGCCAGCCCGTCGACCGATCCGGTCAGGCGTGCTTCAGGTGGGCGTAGGCCACGACGTTGCTCTCGTAGTGGCCGCTGGCTCGGTCGAACTCGCCACCGCAGGTGATCAGGCGCAGTGCCGCGTTCTCGGTGTTGCCGTACACCGTCGTGGTCGGGAACTCGTCCTTGGGATAGCGCTGTACGCCGTCGACGACGAAGACCAGCTCGGACCGGTCAGCCCGCGTCACCGTGATGGAGTCGCCCGGCCGGAGATCCCCGAGCCGGAAGAACACGGACGGCCCGGACGTGGAGTCGACGTGCCCCTCGATGATCGACGGCCCGAGCTCGCCGGGGGTCGGAGAATCGGAGAACCAGGCCGCCTCGTCGTAGTGCGGCCCCGGCGAGGGGGCGGCCAGCGAGCCGTCGGGCGCCCGGCCGATCGGTTGGACCGGTGACGCCACGCCGATGGCCGGGATCTCGATCCGCACGGGTTTCGACGCCGCGAGGATCGGCCCGCGAGGGGACGGTCCGCCGGGCTCGGCGTCTCCACCGGTCGAGGACGCCGAGGGAGGGCTGGTCCCACGTGCGGCCGCCGACGGTTGCGGAGCGGACTCCTGGTGGGTCACCGCCCACGCGATGGCGGCTCCGCCCCCGAGGGCGAGAACCACCGCCACCAGCAACGCCACGCCTCGACGGGTCACGCCTGTACTCGCACGTTGCGCTACCTGGTCATCGGGCTGCGACGGTCACGCCGGGCGGTCACGAGGGCCACCCGGCGCGAAGCGGCGAGCAGTCTGGGTCAGCGGACCGCGGCACGCCGCCGGTACGCGAGAGCGCCCACCGACCCCAGCACGGCGGCGGCACCCAGCGCGAGCACACCCTCGTTCTCGGTGCCGGACGTCGAGCCGGCACCCGTGGCCGCGCCGCCGCTCGGCACCGAACCCATCTGGGCGGCCTTCAGCTGCCCGCACAGCGCCGGTGCGGTCGCCGCCAGCGGGAGCGAGGGAACCAGCGTGCTCTTCTCGCTGCCGGCCGCCGGAGGGGCCTTGGCCGGGTCGAGGCCGTGGATCACGATGACCGCGTTGCCGTCCTTGATGGCCGAGACCGAGGCGTCGGACAAGGTGATCGTGCGGGAGTAGCTGAAGGATGAGCCGCTCGGCGCGATCTCGACGTCCGTGGCCGCGCTGGGACTCGTGTCCCCGGTGGTCGAGAGGGTGTTCTGGATGTCCCCGTAGCTCGACCGCGCCTCGGGCGTGCTGAGCACGCCGTTCCCGTCCGCATCGTCCGAGCTCGTCGGGCACTGCCCCTGGCCCTGTCCGTGGAGGTGCTGGACGTGCGGGAACGGCTTGCCCTGGAAGGTCGAGGCCAGGCCTGAGGCCTGCTCGCTGATCGTCGCCTCGTTGCCGTTCAGGGTCAGCATCAACCGCGCCGACGCCCCGGTCTGCCCGTTCAAGGGGACCGGGGACAGGTCTGCCTGGTAGGACGAACCGCTCGCCGCCGCGGCCGGCGTCGCGGCGGCCACGGACAGACCGAGCACGGACGCCGCGGACGCGCAGGCAACCCAGGTCTTCTGAAACTTGCGCACGCTCTTCCCTCACAGGGTCTGGGGCAGCCGGAGCCGGCTGCAGGTCGCCGGTCCGTTGGGGTGACCGGCGTGGGAGCCATACCCGGAAAGAGCATCACAACAGGATGTGTCGGGACTACCGCGAAGTTGTCATATTCAGACCGGGCTGGGATCTACCGCGGCAATCTGCTGCGGCGACCGTCGGCTCAGAGGACCCTGCTGCCGTACATCTCGCCGAGCGGATCAGCGATGATCTCGATGCGCGCGCCGTCGGGGTCGCGGAAGTAGGCGGACACGTCGCTGTGGATCACGTACTCGACCCCGGCCGCGCCGAGATTGCCGACGAGGTGCTTCCAGCGCTCCGGCTCGACGCTGATGGCGACGTGGTGCAGGCCGCCGAGGACCTCGGCGTAGGGCCCGACGTCGAGGCCCGGGAAGTCGAAGAACGCCAGCAGGTTGCCGTTGCCGATGTCGAAGAAGAAGTGCGACGAACCCGGATAGTCGCGGTTCTCGATCAGCTCGGTCAGCGGGAACTCGAGGACGTCCTGGTAGAAGCGGACGGTCCGCTCGACGTCGCCGCTGATCAGCGCGGTGTGGTGCAGGCCCCGAGCGGACGAGCCGCCGCGCTCCGCCGCGGGGCGCAGGTGCTGGTCGCGGATCCGGTCCCGGTTGCCGTGGATCGCGTCCAGGTCTCGCGCCGGAGCGTCGCTCGTCATCGTCGTCCCCCTCGTCGTCGAGCCCCATCCTGCTCCCGTTGAGCGTGCAACGAAAGGCGTCGACGGCGTGCGCTGCAGGGAGCCCTACTGCATGTAGCCCTCCACCTCGGCCTGCGGACGCTCGGAGGCCGACTCGGGGTCCTCCCCCGCGTCGCGCTTGGCGTCCTGCTGCCGGATGAGGTCCCAGGCCTGGTCGAGCTCCCGCTCGATCTCGGCGAGCCGGTCGGTGTCGTGCGGCGGGGGCGCCGAACGCAGCCGGTGCTGCTCGTCGGTGAGCTCGCGGATGCGGGTGTGCAGCGCGTCGGTCATGGCGGGATCGTCGCAGAGGCGAGCGGTCGGCGATAGCCGGTGGCGACGTCCGATCCGGACGCCGCCACCGGCTCCCGCTCAGCTGGTGTAGCCGCCGTCGTCCGGGGGCGGACCGTCGTCACCCGGGGTGGTCGGCGCGCAGACGTCGCCGCGGCGGTAACCGCCGTTGCCGCCGCCGTTGCCCTGCGTGCCGGTGTGGGGGTTGCCGGCGCTGGAGTTGTGGCCGCAGTTGCCCCAGCCCTGGTCGCCGCCGTTGTCGGGCGTCGGCGCCGCGGGAGTCGTGATGGACCCTCCCGGGCGCTTCTCGTTGCCCGCGAAGGCGGTCCCCGGGGCCGCCGCGGCCGTCAGGACCAACGCACCCAGGACGATCGCCATGCTGCGTCGCATCTGCTCTCCCATCTGTCGAGAACTGCTGTCATCAGGTCTTCGACCGGCAGAGCTCGTGACTTAGCCGCCGAACGGGGTGACAGAGCGCCGGAAGCACCCATGCGAGATCCCTGCCGTCCCTTCATGTCGTCCTACTACCGTGCGGCTGTCGGGGACGCGCAGCGGAGGTCCCCTCGCACCAGGGCGGGAGGGCGCATGGCGGAGCCGACGCTGGTCGGGATCCACCACATCGGGTTGACGGTCCGGGACCTGGCGCGCTCGATCGAGTGGTACGCCACGGTGCTCGGCTTCGAGGAGGCGGGCCGGTTGGACAAGCCCGATCACGAGGTCGCGATGCTGCGGCACCCGTCCGGGCTGCTGATCGGACTCGTGCAACACGAGGGCGCCGGCGGCGAGGCGTTCGACGAGCGGCGACCCGGGCTCGACCACCTCGGCCTCGCCGTCGCGACCCCCGACGACGTCGACGCGGGGGCGGCGCGGCTCGACGAGCTGGGGGTGCCGCGCTCGGAGGTGAAGGACGGCGCGCTGCCGGGCAGCCGCCTCACCGTCTTCCGCGACCCCGATGGCATCCAGCTCGAGATCTACACCAGCGGATGAGACGGTCCGCCGCGGCGTTCAGCCGGCGCCGCCTCCTCGTCGGGACCGCCGGGGCGACGGCCCTCGCGGCGCTGCCGACCGCCTGCGGCACGTCGCGCAAGCCCGACCCCTTCACCCTCGGCGTCGCGTCGGGCGACCCGACCCCGGACGGCGTCGTCCTCTGGACCCGGCTGGCCCGCGACCCGGCCGCCGCCGACGGCCTCGGCGGGATGGGCTCCACGGCCGTGCGGGTGGACTGGCAGGTCGCCACCGACGACCGCTTCCGCAACGTCGTCCGCTCGGGCACGACCTCGGCCATCGAAGACGCGGCGCACAGCGTCCACGTCCAGCTCACGGGGCTCCGAGCGGGCGCCGTCTACTACTACCGCTTCCGGTCGGGCGGCCACCACTCGCCCCCCGGCCGGACCCGCACCGCTCCGGACGTCGGCGCCGACGCCCCGCTGCTGCTCGCCTCGGTCTCGTGCGCCAACTGGGAGCAGGGGCTGTTCACCGCCTACCGGCACCTCGCGGCCGAGAACCCCGACGTCATCGCCGCGCTCGGCGACTACATCTACGAGGGGGCGTCGAAGCCACTCGGCCCGGGCGTCTTCCGCAGCCACGCCGGCGGCGAGTGCCACACGCTGGCCGACTACCGGCGGCGGTACGCGCAGTACAAGACCGACCCGGACCTGCAGGCCGCCCACGCCGTCGCGCCGTGGGTCGTCGTCCCGGACGACCACGAGGTCTCCAACAACTACGCCGGGCTCGTCCCGCAGGTCCGCGACCCCGGCTTCGCCGCCCGCCGCGCCGCCGCCTACCGGGCCTACTGGGAGAACATGCCGCTGCGGCCCGCCAGCGTGCCGACGGCGTCGGGCCTGTCGCTGTACCGCCGGCTCGCCTGGGGGCGGCTGGTCACGCTGCACCTGCTCGACACCCGTCAGTACCGGGACGACCAGGCGTGCGGCGGCGACGCGGGCCCGGTGTGCGCCGGGCGGCTGGGCGACGGACGGCAGATGCTCGGCGCCGCGCAGGAGCAGTGGCTGCGGGCCGGGCTCGCCGGCTCCACCGCCGTCTGGGACGTGCTGGCGCAGCAGGTCCTGTTCGCCACGATCGACCGCGACCCGGGCCCCGGGAAGGTCGAACAGATGGACGCCTGGGACGGCTACCCCGCCGCCCGTCGGCGGGTCCTGGACATGCTCGCCGCGGGCGGCGCGGGCGGGCGCCGGCTGAACCCGGTCGTCCTCACCGGCGACGAGCACCGCAACTACGCCAACGACCTGTACCGGGACTTCGACCGGGTCCGCGGCGCGTCGCCGGTCGGCGTCGAGCTGGTCGCCACCTCCATCAGCTCGAGCGGCAACGGGCGCGACGCGGACCCGGCAACGGACCAGCAGCTGGCCACCAACCCCCACGTCCGGTTCGCCAACTCGCAGCGGGGCTATGTCCTCACCCGCTTCGACGCCGGCAGCGCCCGCGCGGACTTCCGCGTCGTGCCGTACGTGGACCGACCCGGCGCACCGATCTCCACCCGCGCGAGCTTCGCCGTCCCGGCGGACGAGGTGGGGCTGCACCGCGCGTGACGCCCGCAGGACGTCCTCGGGACGCTCATCGTTGCGCTTCACCCGGATGGGACGAAGCCACCCCCACGAGGTCTCGGAAAGCCTGTCCACGGCGGACCCGGGAAGCTCCACGAACGGGAGCCGCGCCGCCGCCGCGACGGCCACGGAGACGCGATGACGGATCCCAGGGCGCGGGCAACGCCCCCGTCGGCTCGCCGCGCGCTGCACCCTCCGGGCCGGCTGGAGGCCTTCGGCGACGGGGTGTTCGCGATAGCGGCGACGTTGCTGGTGCTGGAGATCGCGACGCCCGTGTTGACGGGCGACGAGAGCCTGCTCCGCGGCCTCGGGCACGAGTGGCCCTCGTTCCTCGCGTACGGCATCAGCTTCTTCACGATCGGAACCGTCTGGATCCTGCATTACGGGATCACGCGCACGCTGCGCGGGGTCGACGAGGTCTTCCTGCGCCTGAACCTGCTGCTCCTGTTCTTCGTCGCGTTCCTGCCGTTCCCGACCAAGTTGGTCGCGGAGTTCTTCACGGAAGCCGGGCCGGAGCGGGTAGCCGTTGTCGTATACACGCTGACCTTCATGGCGATCAGCGCCGTGCTCAGGGTGCTCTGGTTCTACGCCTCCGAAGGACATCGCCTCGTCCGCGAGGAGATCACGGACGAACAGATCGCGTCACGCAACCTGACCCTCACGCCGGTGCTCGGCGTCTATGCAGTCGCCGTGGCGGTCGGGCTGCTGACTCCTCAGATCGCGGTCGCCGTGCTGCTGCTCGCGGCGGTCTACCAGGCCATCCCGAGCCGCACCATCTACCGAGCCCTGCGCCGGCGGGGAGCCGTCGAGGGACGTGATCCCGGGGAGGAGCCCTGAGACCCGTGCTCCGGGCTGGCCCGTCGGCGTACCGTGCCGCACCGAACGGGGCGTCGCGAGAGGGCTGAGGAGGCGCCGTGACCGTCGAACCCGAGCTGTCCGGGTCTCGGGCGTCGACCGTGCCCGGGACGGAAGCGCAACGTCTGCGCGACACGCTGATCGACTCCGCTCCCACCGGGCTGGCAACCGTCGACGTCGAGTTGCGGGTGACGTTCCACAACCCGGCGATGCACGCGATCGCGAGAGCGGTTGGGTTCCGCGGAGACTCCGCGCTCGGTCGTCCGCTGCGCGAGATGTTCCCCGCCCCCGCGGAGCAGCTGGAGCGGGCCTGCCGCGCAGCGCTCGCCGACGGAAGACCATCCGAGCTGCAGGTGGACGGCCCGGACCGCGCGGGGCCGAGCCCGATCGACTCCTGGCAGGTCGGCATCCGTCCGGTACCGGACGAGCGAGGAGAACCCGCCGGCCTCGCGCTCACGATCTCAGACGTCACCGAGCACCAGCGGGAGAGCGCGCGGATCTCGGCTCTGCAGTCGGTGACCGCGGCGCTGTCCGAGGCCGGGTCGCTGGACGAGGTGGTGCGGGTGGCGCTCACCGAGGCCCGTTCGGCGGTGGCCGCCGCCGCGGCGTCCGTCGGCCTGCTCACACCCGAAGGGAACGTGCTGCGCGCGACCACCGACGGCCTGCCGCCGACGATCGCCGCCTCCTTCCAGGACCTGCCGCTGCAGGCTCCGCTGCCCGGCGCGGCGGTGACCCGGGACGGACGCCCGCGCTACTACCCGGACCAGGCCGCGCTGGCGGCCGAGTTCCCCGACGCGGTCGTGGTGGTGCAGAAAACCCCCTATCAGGCGGTGGCGATCGAGCCCCTTCAGGTCGGGGCGCTGCGGCTCGGCTTCTTCACCGTGCTGTTCGTCGAGCCCGGCGCGATGTCGGACGGGGACCGCCGGCTGCTGACCGCGCTGGCCGGCCAGTGCGCCGTCGCGGTCGACCGGGCCAGGCGGGCCGACGACGAGCGCGTCGAGCGCCTGCAGGCCCAGCAGCTGCAGGCCCTGGCCGCGCTGCTCGTCGTGGCCACCGGGGTCGACGACGTCGCGCGCATCCTGGCGAACGAAGGGGCCGCGCTGCTCGGCGCGTCGATCGCCAACGTCTCCACCTACGATCCCGCCACGCGCATGCTGACCATGCGCGACGCCAGCCCGGGGACGCCCGACGAAGTCACCACGCGCTTCGCCCGCTACTCGGTGGACGATCCGTTGCCGTCGAGAGAGCTGTTCGCCACCGGGCAGCCCGTCCTGCTGTCCTCCTTCGAAGAACGGGACCGGCGTTACCCGTCCCTCGCCGACGTCCAGGTGCCCCAGCAGGCGTGGGCGAATCTGCTGCTGCAGGTCGACGGCCGACCGCTCGGTGCGGTGGGTTTCGCCTGGCACGATCCTCGCCGGTTCACGCCCGACGAGGTGCGCCGCATGCAGCTCATCGCCGACCTGTCCGCAGGAGCGCTGGAACGCGCCAGGCTCGCCGACGAGCAGCGGCAGATCGCCGAGACGGTGCAGCGCGGCTTGTTGCCCTACCGACTCCCGCGTCTGCGCGGCTGGCGGCTGGCGGCGCGGTATCGGCCCGCCGGGACGGCGGCGCTGGTCGGCGGCGACTGGTACGACGCGTTCCCGCTGCCCGGCCGGCAGCTCGGCCTGCTCATCGGGGACGTGGCCGGCCACGGTGTGACCGCGGCGGCGCTGATGGGCCAGGTGCGGGCTCTCGGCAGAGCCGAAGCGCGGGCGGGCGCCGACCCGGCGACGGTCCTTGCCCGGCTCAACCAGGCGGTGTACGAGCTGATCCACGGTTCGGCAGAAACGCTGGTCACCTGCTGCTTCGTGCAGCTCGATCCCCGCAACTCCATGCTCCGGGCGGCGAGCGCCGGGCATCCGCCGCCTTTTGTCCGGGCGCCGCTGACCGATGACGCCGGCGGGCCGGGTGCGGCCGAGGCCGCGGAGGTGGCCGAGGTGGCCCTCGTGCCGGGCCCGCCGCTGGGCGTGCTGTCGGGCGCGCGCTGCGCGACGAGCAGCCAGCTGCTCGACGGGGGCAGCACGGTGCTGCTCTACACGGACGGACTCATCGAGCGGCGCGACCGGGCGCTCGACGCAGGGGTGCGCGAGCTCGGCGCGCAACTGGCCGCCGGGCCCGCCGCGGTGGAGGCGCTCTGCGACCACCTGCTGGCGGTCATGCTGGCCGACGATCCGGCGCCCGATGACGTCGCGCTCATCGCGGCCCGAGCGCCTGGCGGCTAGTCATGCCAAAGCCAGCGACGGCTGACGCCCTCGTCTGTGCCGGGCGACCGGCCGCTCGTGGTGGCAGGCAGCCAGCAGCCGGGCAAGCGCCACGCGAGCCTGCGGGCGAGCGGAGTGCGGGAGCACTCGGCACCGCCGTCGCAGCACGAATGGTGCGCCGCCTCCCGTCGAGGCCGGTGCTTCTCGTCCTGCCTCGAGCTCGTCCGGCGTCTTCACATAGCGCAGGCGTCGGACGTTCGCCGCTCGTTGTCGAGCGGACTCCCCTGGGTCATAAGGAATCGCTCAGCGTCGTCTCCATCGAACCTGAACGAGCCCGATTCGCCCGTTCGCCGCACCCCATATGGCAATCGGAGGATAATGAATTCGTCTGAATACAGGCTGACCTCGACACAAGATCCAGCCGTTCTTGAAGAGGGTTCAAGCGCAAGCTTTCCATGGCTGCAGAAGTAACGCGTTGTCGTTGTCTCTGCCTCATGAACGAATGGTGGTAACGGCGTGTCGCAGCGGCGATGGTTGGCGATCCTCCTGATCGGCGTGATCACCGCGGTTGGGCTCGGCGCCTGCGCATCCGCCCCGCCGATCAGCTCGGTTCCCGGCCATCCAGGAATGCACACGCAAACGGTGACGTCGGGCGACTCGGTCTACAGCGTCTACTGGCGGGACACGCCCTCTGCTACACGGGGCGGCGTCATGCTCGTGCACGGCGGCGGTTGGACCGGCGGCGATCGCGACCGCTTCACCGAGCCCGCGATCCAGCTCGCGGACGAAGGCTACGTCGCGGCCACCGTCGACTACCGGCTGGCCACGGCGACGAGCAACGCCTGGCCTGCGCAGCAGCAGGATGTCCTGAGCGCCTGGCGGGCACTGCGCAACAACGCCTCGACCTACCACCTCAACGTGCGATACCTCGCGCTGGCGGGAGAGAGCGCGGGCGGACACATCGCGCTCGCCGCGGCCGAGGCGATGCTGCCCACCGAACGCCCGGCGGCGTTGGTGAGCTGGAGCGGTCCCACCGATCTCGTCGCCTGGATGACCCATCCGCAGCCCGCCTGCCTCGGGAGCGAGTGCTACTACTACAACCAGCTCACCGCGATCATTCCGGAGTACCTGCTCCATTGCAGCTACGCCGCCTGCCCGACCAGATATCGAGCCGCCTCCCCCGCGCTGAACGTCTCCTCGGCCTTGCCGCCCACGCTGCAGACCTTCTTCGCCCGCGACATCGTGCCTTTGTCGCAGGGGCAAATCATGAACGCCGCCCTGCTCTCGCGGGGCACGTCCGCCCAGTTGACCGTTTACCCCGACTTCGGGCACGGGGCGACATGGACACCCCAGGTGTGGAACGAGTCCCTCGCGTTTCTGCGGCACTACATGGCACCTCCGTCGATGGCACCCTCACAGCGCACCCAGCCGCTACCCGAGGTTCCGGTGCGCCGCCTGCCGCTCGGTGTGACCGCCTGACCCGGTCCCGGCAGCTGCTCGCCGGGAGTTCGAGTGCCCCGATCCGCCAGGCGGGTTGGCGTGAAAAACGACGTGCGCCCCGACGACGGCCACAAGCAGAGGCTCATTCTCGGCTGACACCCGGCCTGGAAATAGGCGCCAGGTTATCGGAGAACGAGCCTTGAGACTGCAGCCCTTAGAGCGAATAGCACGGGCACCGATAAGCGCACGGCCGATCGGTCTTCGCCCGCATCCGCTCGACGGCCTGCGAACCACGTCACCGCGCGTCCCCCGGGGCCCGGGCCGTGGTGGCCGCCTCGGATCAGGCGAACGGGCCCGCCGGGCCGAACGCCTGGGCGACGAAACGCTCGGCCATCAACCGGTGGGTGGCGGGGTCCGGGTGCAGTCGGTCCGGCAAGGGAAGCGTCGTGGCGTCGGCCTCGCCGTAGAGCGAGAGGCCGTCGAGGAGGTGCAGGTTCGGATCGCCCGAACGGTCGGCCACGATGCGGGCGAGCTCGTCGCGCACCACCTGAAGCGCCAGCTTGCCGAGCGGGCCGTCGACGACCTCGGCCGGGTTCCCGGCCGCCTTGAACCGGACGGTGCCGTCGGTGAAGTCAGGTAGGCCGGGGCCCGGGGTGGTCTCGTGGATCGGGCACAGGATGGGGCCGACGACGAGCAGTGGCGTCGTCGAGTGGCGGTCGCGGATCGTGTCGAGGAAGCCGTGCACCGCTGGGGCGAAGGCACGCCGACGCATCACATCGCCACCCACGATGTTGATGCCGATCTTGACGCTGATGAGGTCGGCCGGCAGGTCCCGCATCGCCCGGGCGACGAACGGGTCGAGCATCATTCCGCCGCTGAAGCCGAGGTTGACGAGGTCCACGCCGCCGGCCGCCGCGGCGAGCGCCGCCCACGTCGTACTCGGGGAGGCGGCGTTCGATCCCTGGCTGATCGAGCTGCCGTGGTGCAACCAGGTGCGGCGCCCGTCCGGCGGACTGGGCGCAACGCCTGCGTCGGCCCGGAGTGCGACGAGTTCGGTGGGTTCGTGGTGCGGCAGCCAGATCTCGACGTTCTTGTCATGCCCTCCCAGCCCTGCGAAGCGCACCGTGCCCACCGGACCCTCACGGGTCTCCGCACCCCCGGTGTCGAGGTCGAGAACGACCGCACGTCCGCCGGACGACGCCTGGGAGTCGAGCAACGCGCCGTCGACGATGAGGTCGTAGCGCCCGTCCGGACGAGGCGGCATGCCCTTGAACGAGGTGGTCGTGCGGTAGGCATCGACCTCGATCACGGTTGCCGCCGTGCGCATCACCAGTCGGATTGCGGCGGGGCACGACGCCGCGTTGAGTACCTGCGCGTCAGCTCGCGCCCGGGCCGCCTCCGGCAGGCGGTACGGCTGGACGCCACGCTCGGTGACCACGAGCTCGACCGCACCGCGCACCAGTTCCGCTGCGATCGGCACAGAGGTCAGCGGCTTCATCGGCGGTTGTTCTCCACCAGAGGTCGTTGGCCGGCGCGAAGGATGGCGGCCTCGGGCGGGCATGACTCACGTCCGCGAGCCGTCGAGATGGTGGGATGCTAACCGATGCTCTGACCTGTGCCGAGGCGGACCGGCGGGGCAAGCACTTGGACGCAGGGACGCCGTTACTTGGACGGTTGGGTCTCGGCACGCCTGGTCGCCGGCACGCTCGACGCTGGGTAGTCATCACCGAACGGTCGGCGCGAGCACGGAGACTGGCCGCTTGGATGCCAACGTCGGGACTCCTTGACACTTCTGCGGTTTCGCAGAACTATGGTGGCCATGGCTGATGCGCCCATTCCGCTGTCCAGCTTCGTGCGGGACTACCGACCCGTCGTGGACTCGCTGGCTGACGGCGAGGTGCTGCTCTCGCAGCGCGGCGGCGAGCCGCTGGTGCTGTCATCGGTCCGGCGGCGGGCAGCGGACCGGCACGCCGTCTCCGCGGTGGCACACCTGCTCGCGCACGCGCTGGCCAACCACGACCTCGCCGCGGCCCTGACGGACTCGCTCGGTGACGAGTACCCGTGGCTGGAGTTCCTGCCACAGCATGAACGCGCGGCGTTCATCGACGAATTCTTCCGCGTGCTCCGTGCCAGCGCGACCGTGGACCGCTTCACCGCGTTCGACCAGATGATCGAGGCGTGGCGGGCTACGGCCGAGGTCTACGCGGACCCGCAGCTGCTGGCACAGCTTCAGACCCCGACCAGCGAGGCGATTCCTGCCCCCTCCCCGCTCGACGAGGCCTTCTCCTCCGCTGCCCAGTGAGCCGCGAGCAGCCGCTGCCCCGCCCGCTCCGCAAGACCGAGTACGAGATTGTCCTGACCAACAGCCGTGCGGAGAAGGGCTGGCGCGACATGCTGGCCACGGCCCGCAACGCGTCCGTCGGGGCCTGGCAGCGGCTGACGATCAGCCCCGAGGAGCAGAGCGATCGCCAGTACCCGATGAAGGGCGACCTCGCCACCGGCACCTACCAGGGCCGCCAGCTGGTCCGCTGGCAGTACAAGCTGACCGACGGAGCCCGCATCTGGTACTTCGTCGACCACACGTCATCCGGCAAGACGGCCGGGCGTGTGCTCATCGACGACGTCTCCCCCGGACACCCCAAGAGCAGCGAACGGGTACGCGGCCGGCGACGTTGACGGTCTGATCATCTGGCGACGGGCCACCGGCCGGCCGACCGGCCGCCCTCCGCAGCACCCGCGCGCCTTCCGCGCGCCCCGGACCGGCCATCTGCGCCGCTCCGGGGCCTTCGCCTGCCCGGAAACGGTCGCTGAAGCGCCGCCACCTGGCCGACGCGACCCGCTCGCCACCCGCCAGACGGGCACCGCACGACAACGGCCCCGTCCGACCCTGTCCCAGGGTTCGGCGGGGCCGTTTTCGTCGTTCGCAGCGACCATCGGTCAGCTAGATGCCTGACCATCGGTTAGCCGCTGATGGTGGAGGTGAGGGGACTCGAACCCCTGGCCTCCTCCGTGCGAGGGAGGCGCTCTACCAGGCTGAGCTACACCCCCGTCGAGCCCCTTGAAGCTATCACGCAGGCCACCCCCGGACGGCCGGTGACGAGGCGCCCGACGGTTCCGGCACAGGCGGACCACCCTGCGGCAGGCTGGGTCCATGAGCGAGGACGGCAGCACCCACGTCCCGGTGACCTACGACAGCTGCGCCCACGTCGACGGGCCGTTCTACCACGGCACGAAGGCCGTGCTCGCGGTCGGCGACGAGCTCGTCCCGGGCTTCGGCTCCAACTTCCAGGAGCGCCGGGTCTCGAACAACATCTACTTCACCGCGCTCGTCGAGACCGCCGCCTGGGGCGCCGAGCTGGGGACGGCCCTGGCCGGGATCGAGGACCGCGGACGCATCTATGTCGTGGAACCGCTGGGTCCGTTCGAGGACGACCCGAACGTCACCAACAAGCGGTTCCCCGGCAATCCCACGCGGTCCTACCGGACCCGGCACCCCCTCCGGGTCGTCGCCGAGGTGACGGACTGGGAGGGCCATGCGCCCGAGGTCCTGCAGGGGATGTTGGACTCCCTGGCCCGGCTGCGGGAGCAGGGGCTGGACGTCATCGAGGACTAGACCCTCGACGGCTGGGCCGGGTCTGTCCCGTCGCCAACCGCCGGGACGACGTCCGGCGCCGGCGCTCAGACCGCCCGCGCCGCCATCAGCTCCGTGGTCGGGCAGTCGTCGGCGAGGGAGCCCTCGGTCAGGTCGATGACCTGAGGCGCGGGACGCATGCGGCTGCGGGCCGTCGGCGCGCTCGCGGAGACCGCGGGCGACGCGGCGACCGACGCCTCGTCGGTGAGCTCCGGCTCGTCCGGCGCGCCGGCGGGAACCGTCACCCGCTTCTCCTCGACCCGGGCCCGCACCTCGGCGATGCGACGGCTCGCACGGGGAGCCGGAGCGGAGGTCCGGGCGGCCGGAGCCTCCCGCCGGGACTCACGCGCGGTCTCGGTGTGCGGCGCCGGCGCCCGCCTCGCGCGGCGGGCCTCCTGCTGCCGCACCGCGATGCCGCGCAGGTGACGCAGGTAGGCGACCAGGGCGACGTCGCAGGCCAGGTGGACCAGCAGCCACATGCCGCCGAGGATCAGCGCGAGGAGAAGGGTCGCCAGCGCGGTCGCGGCGATCCAGACCAGGCGCCGCGCCCGCTGCACGTGCGGCGGCGGGGTGGGCTTGCGGCGAGCGCCGGCCGTGGTCCGGCGGTGGACCGGGCGGGGAGCGCGGGGAGTCGTCATCGGGGCCTCCGGTTCGGCCGCTGTCGGGCCTTGGGCTGACGGAGCGGTCTCGGTGGCGGTCGAGGCGGGCTCGGAAGTCGTGGAAGGGGGCTCGGAAGCCGCCACGGTGGCGGAAGCAGCCGGCGCAGCGGCGACGGTGGCGGTCACCGTCGCGGTCGAGGCAGTCACGGCGACCGCCGCGGCGACCGGTCGACGGGACGACGCGGCGGCGGGGGCTCGCCGGGCTCGCGGCACCGTGGTGGTGCGCCGCGTCGCCGACCCGGACCGGCTGATGACGCGGGCGGCGCGACCCAGCGGGCTCCGCGTCGTCGAGGCGTCGTCGGAGCGGCGCCAGTGCAGATCACTCCGCCGCACCCACGTCGGGATGAGGACGAACGCCCACACGGCGACGATCCCGAACCAGATGACCGCGCTCATCGCACTCCTGACAGAGGAAAGCTTCCGCAAGCAACGTAGCCAGGAGATGCAGGTCAGCCCGGTTGTTGAACGGGCGTGTCGCGGTTCGTCCCGTCCGAATTGCCCAGTCGGACGGCTGTCGGCGCGCCGTCAGCGGCTGCTGCGGACCTCGCGCCACCGCGTCAGCATGCCCTCCGGCACGTCCTCCCGGGTCACGGCGTAGCCGATGTGGTCCCGGTAGGCGCCGTCGATGGCGAGGTAGCGCTCGTGCAGCCCCTCCTCGCGGAAGCCGAGCTTCTCGACGACCCGGCGGCTCGCGGCGTTCTCCGGCCGGATGTTCGCCTCCACCCGATGCAGGGCGACGGGGCCGAAGCAGTGGTCGACGACCAGGGCCAGCGCCGTCGGCATGACGCCGCGACCGGCGACCTGCGAGTCGACCCAGTAGCCGACGTAGGCGTTGTTGAACGCCCCGCGGACGAGGTTGCCGACCGTGAGCTGCCCGGCCAGCCGACCGTCGACGGTGATCGCGAACGGCAGCGACGTCCCCTGCCGGGCCTGGCGGCGCAGCGTGCGCAGCATCTGGGTGAACACACCGAGGCTCTGCCGCTCGGCCCAGGTCAGCGGGATGGCGCTGACCCCGGGCGGAGTCGCCTCCCACGGCGCGAGCCACTGTTCGTTCCGCATCCGGATCTCCACCCACGCGGCGCCGTCACGCAGCCGCATCGGGCGCAGGCCGACCGCACCCTCGCGCAACTCCACGGGCCACCCGAGCGCGCTCAGCGGTGCTCACCTCCCCCGCGGACCTGCCCGACGGCGTGGCCGAGCACCGGCGCGAGCACCCGCACCCCGTCGCGGACGCCGCCGGTCGAGCCGGGCAGGTTGACGACGATGGTCCGCCCGGCGGTGCCGGCGACCCCGCGGCTCAGCACGGACGTGGGCACGCGGTCCCGGTCGGCGGCCCGCAGCGTCTCCACCAACCCCGGAGCGTCCCGGTCGAGGACGGCGCGGGTGGCCTCGGGGGTGATGTCGCGGGGCGCGAAGCCGGTGCCGCCGGTGGTGACGGCGAGGTCGACCCCGTCCGCGACCGCGGCCCGCAGCGCGCCGGTCACCGCGTCGGTCTCGTCGGGCACGAGGACCACGTCGTCCACGGCGAAGCCGAGGTCGGTGAGCAGTCCGGCGAGCAGCGGCCCGCCGCGGTCCTCGTACCGGCCGGCGAAGGCGCGGTCGGAGACGGCGACGACGCGGGCGCGGGCGCCCTCGGGCAACGCCGCCGGGTCGGCGACCGGTGCGGGCGTGGACGTGGCCGCAGGAGCCGGCGTGGTCGTGGCAGCGGGCTCGTCACTGCGCCGCCACAGGCCGGTCTTGCCGCCGGTCTTCTCCACCACGCGAACGTCGGTGAGCACCGCGGCCGGGTCGACGGCCTTGACCATGTCGTGCAGCGCCAGCCCGGCCACGGCGACGGCGGTGAGGGCCTCCATCTCCACGCCCGTGCGGTCCGTCGTCTTGGTCACGGCGGTGATGTCGACGGCGTCGTCGCCGACGCTCAGGTCGACCTTCACCCCGGCCAGCGCGATGGGGTGGCAGAGCGGGATGAGGTCCGGCACCTTCTTCGCGCCCAGGATCCCGGCCAGGCGGGCCACGCCGAGCGCGTCGCCCTTCGGCACCCCGGCGCCGCGCAGCAGCCCGACGACCTCGGGCGAGACGCGCAGCCGGCCGCGGGCGGTCGCGGTCCGGGCGGTGACGTCCTTGCCGGCGACGTCGACCATCCGCGCCGCGCCGGTCTCGTCGACGTGGGTGAGCCGGGGCGACTCCCCCGGGGTGTTCCCTCCGGAGCCGCCAGGGCTCGTCACGAGCCCCTCCGCTCGAGCAGCAGCGCCGGCAGCCGCGTCCCGGCCGGCACGTCGGTCATCTCCTCCGGCACGACCAGCAGGGCGTTCGCCGACGCCATCGCCGTGAGCATGTGCGAGCCCTGCCCACCCGCGGCGCGGGCCAACACCCGGCCGTCAGCCTCGCGTGCGGCGACGACACGCAGGTACGAGCGTTTGCCCGGCGGGGAGCGGAAGGACTCGCTCGTCTCCACCGTCACCTGGGGGCGCAGCACCGCCGGCGCCCCGAGCATCCGCCGTAGCGCGGGCCGGACGAAGACCTCGAACGACACCAGCGCGCTCACCGGGTTGCCCGGGAGCGTGAAGATCGGCACCTGCTCGTGGCCCAGCGTCCCGAACCCCTGCGGCATCCCGGGCTGCATCGCGACCTTCTCGAACGCGACGGTCCCGAGCCGGCTGAGCACCTCCTTGACGACGTCGTACGCGCCGACGCTGACGCCGCCGGTGGTGAGCAGCAGATCGGCGCGGATGAGGTGGTCCTCGAGCGTCTCGAGCAGCACGGCCGGGTCGTCCGGGACGACGCCGACGCGGTAGCCCATCGCCCCGGCCTCGCGGCAGGCGGCGAGCAGCATGTGGCTGTTCGAGTCCGGGATCTGGCCGTGCGCCAGCGCCTCCCCCGTCTCGGCGAGCTCGCTGCCGGTGGAGACGATGACCACGCGGGGCCGCGGGCGGCAGGAGACGGCGGCCCGGTTGGTGGCGGCGATCAGCGCGATCTGGGCGGCGCCGAGGAAGGTGCCCGCCCGGAGAAGGGTGGCGCCGACCGGTGCCTCCTCCCCCGCGCGGCGGATGTGCTGCCCGGGCACGGGGGCGCGGCGGATCGTCACCGACGTGACCCCGCCGTCGGTCCATTCGACGGGCACGACCGCGTCCGCGCCGGGCGGCAGCGGCGCGCCCGTCATGATCCGCAGGCAGAAGCCGGGTTGGACGGTGCGCGCGGCGCGGTCGCCGGCGGCGATGTCGCCGACGACCGGCAGCGACACCGGTGCAGCCTCGGCCGCGGCCTCCACGTCCGAGAGCCGCACGGCGTAGCCGTCCATCGCGGAGTTGTCGAAGCCGGGCAGCGGCGCGAGGGCGGTGACGTCCTCGGCGAGCACGCAGCCGTGCGCGTCGGCCAGCGGCAGCGGCAGGGCGGGCAGCGGCGCGACGGTGCGCAGCACCTCCTGCACGTGCTGGTCGACGTTCTTCATCTCCGGCTTCCTCGCTGTGCAGGGCTTCCGTCGCCTACTGGACCGAGCCCTTCGGGCCGCCCGCGGCCACGTACTCCTGCAGCCATCCCCAGAAATCCGGCCCGAGGTCCTCGCGCTCGCACGCGATCTTGACGATCGCCTTGAGGTAGTCCCCGCGGTCGCCGGTGTCGTAGCGGCGACCGTCGAAGACGACGCCGTGCACCGGTTCCCGGTCGGCCAACGTCTTGATCGCGTCGGTCAGCTGGATCTCGCCGCCGCGACCGGGCGGGGTGTCGCGCAGCACCTCGAAGATGGTCGGCGACAGGACGTACCGGCCGATCACCGCGAGGTTGCTCGGGGCCTCCTCCCGCGACGGCTTCTCGACGAGGTCGCGCACCCGCTTCACGGCGTACTGACCGTGCGCCTCGGCGTCCTCGACGGTCGCGACGCCGTACGACGACACCCACTCGGGCGCGACCTCCATGAGCGCGATGACGCTGCCGCCGTGCGCCTGCTGCTCGGCGATCATCGACTCGAGCAGCGGGTCGCGCTCGTCGACGACGTCGTCGCCGAGCAGCACCGCGAAGGGTTCGTCGCCCACGTGCTCGGCGGCGACCAGGACCGCGTGCCCGAGCCCCTTCGCCTCGCCCTGCCGCACGAAGTGGATCTTCCCGAGCTCGCTGGACGCCTGCACCCGGGCCAGCCGCTCGGCGTCGCCCTTCTTCTCCAGCGCCGCCTCGATCTCCGGCACGCGGTCGAAGTGGTCCTCGATCGCGCTCTTGCTCCGCGCCGTGATCATGAGGACGTCGGAGAGCCCGACCCGGGAGGCCTCCTCGACGATGTACTCGAGCGCCGGCTTGTCGACGACCGGCAGGAGTTCCTTCGGCACCGCCTTCGTCGCGGGGAGGAAGCGGGTCCCGAGGCCGGCGGCGGGGATGACGGCCTTGGTCACGGGCTTCCCAGGCTTGGCAGTCGAGGGCGACGTCATGGGCCGAACCTTAGCCGCCGCAGCGGTCCGCAACCCTGCGCCGCGGCGCAGGGCCGGTTGGGGCGGAACCGGGCAGGATGTGCGGATGCCCGACCCCGCGTCCGAGAAGGCGCTCGCCCGGTCGACGGTGCTGCAGGCGCGCAGCGGGCGGCTGCCCGAGCCGGACGAGAACGTTCGTCGGACCGAGGCGCTGCTCGAGGTCACCGCGGGTGCGGAGACGGTCGCGGCCTACGTCTCCTTCGGCACGGAGCCGTCGACCGACGACACCCTCGCGGCCTGGTTGACCCGCGGGACGCGCGTGCTGCTGCCCGTCGTTCTCCCGGACCGCGACCTCGAGTTCCGCGCCTACGACGGAGCCCTGGTGACCGGTCGGCTCGGGATGGCCTGCCCGCCGGCGTCGGCTCCCGTCGTCCCGCTGGCGGAGGCGTCGGTCGTCGTCGTCCCGGCTCTCGCCTGCGACCGGCGCGGCAACCGGCTGGGGCGGGGCGGCGGCTCCTACGACCGGGCCCTCACGCGCGTCGGCCCGGGCGCGCTGACCGTCGCGGCCGTCTACGCCGAGGAGCTCTGGCCGGCGGTGCCGATCGACGGGCACGACCAGCGCGTGCGCGCCGTGCTCGCCGGCGACGCACTGGTGCACTGCGGCTGAACGTCCCGCCGTCAGGTGCGGACGAGCTCCAGGCGCTCCAGCTCGGCGAGGAACGCCGTCACGTCGGACTCCACCCGGCTCGCCGGGACCGAGTCGGGGTCGCCGAGGGCCTGCCGGACCAGCTCGACCAGGTCGGCAACCTCGCGCTCGCCGTCGAGCCCGGACCAGACCAGGGTGCCGAGCGGATTCAGGTCCACGACGTGGGTGCCGGCGGCGCCGATCAGGACGGCCTTGCCGTCGACGACCTCGTCCAACACCCCGTCGGCCCGCGTGACCGCCACCGTCGCCTCCCCCGTCGAGTGGGCTGACGCCGCCCAGCCCTGCGACGAGGCTAGGGCGACCCGGGTCGACGCGCAGGCGATCCGGGCAAGTCGCCGTGCGGGCAGGAGTTCAGCGCTCGCCTCACAGGCTGCGCAGGCCGGCCACGGTCGCCTCGACCCGCAAGCGGCCGCGGCATGATCCGCGATCAGCGGGCGACGAGTCGACTGCCGATCTCGTCCATCCGCCGCTGCGCAGCGGCGATCCGGCGTCCCGCATCGGCGGCGTGACCGAGATGCCACGCGGGCAGCCGCCCCACCGCGGCGGCGTAGGGGAAGACGTCGCGGGCCAGGCCGGGGGCGAGGCCCTCGAGCGAGCTGGCGAGCAGGGCGCGGAGCACGTCGCGTCCCTCGGCCGGCCGCAGGTGCCCCTCGGGGTGATCGGAGTGCTCGACGACCAGGACCGACGCGACACGGTAGGTCCCGGTGGCGAGCGGGATCCCCGCCCCGGCGCGACGGCGGGCCCGCGGGTCACCGTCGATGACCGGGCCCATCACGGGCAGCTGGGCCTGATCGGCGGGGAGCGCCACCGGTTGCGGCACCCCGCTGACGGTGACCCCTCCGTCGTGTAGCCGCAGCACGAGGAGGTCGTCGCCCAGGACCGGCACCCCCTTGTCGAGCGCCGCCGCGACGAGGGTCGACTTGCCCCGACCGCTGCCGCCGAGGGCGAGCACGGCGTCTCCACGCGGGTCGAGGAAACCCGCCCCGTGCACGAGACGGGCGCCCGTCTGAGCGAAGAGCAGGGCGAGAACGGGGAGCAGCAGGCTGTGGATCGGGAGGACGCCAGGGCCGCCGGGGTCGAGCACGGCGCGTCCGGCCGCGATGCGCGCGGTGTGCCGGGGCCCGGTCGCGATGACCAGGCCCTCGCCGTCCTCCCCGGAGTTGCCGTCCCAGAAGCTGACGTGCTGCACGTTGCGGTCGGGCCGACGCTCCGGCAGGGGCACCGTCCCCGTGGCCGATCGGAGGACGAACCTCGGCGGCTCGTCCGTGCACGGCGCCGAGGCGAGCGCGGCCCTGAGGTCGAGCAGGCCCTCGGGCGAATCCGCCTCCAGCCGGACGGCGACGCCGCCGACGAGCACCTGCACGATGCCTCCCGTTCGCCCGGCACGCCGCGTCCCGGCCCTCCTGGCGCAGTGTGACCGCCGTCGTGGCCCGAGCAGGGCGAGTTCGCGAAATCCACCCGGCCGTCGGCACCCATCGCTACGGTGAGTCACCCCTACGAGAGGAGGTCAGATGGAGTACGAAGCCCCCGCGGTGGCCGCGGTGACCGAGGTCGGCGACCCGCTCATCGGGTTCCTACCGAGTTGCTGCCCACCGAACCCGCAGTGGAGCGACGAGGCCGACACCTCCTGAGAGGCACGCTCGCGCCCGCCCTCGGTGGCCGAACGATCTCCGGTTGCTGCCGTCGCAGGGCGGGCCGCGAGCGCGGTCGCGCGCACGCTCGTGCGGGTTCTCGACTTTCTCCGCGCAGGACCTCCGGCGTCGCTACGGTGACCCATCCGTACGCGAGAAAGGAGGTCGAGATGGACTATGAAGCCCCTTCCGTCACCGCGGTGACAGAAGTCGGTACGCCCCTCATCGGGACGATCCCGAGCGCGCCCATCAACCCGCAGTGGAACGACGAGGTCGACGCCTCCTGACGCCCGGCGGGTGTCCGCCCCGTCGAGGCCCGGACGACGCCGTGCACTCCGCCGACTTCCGGAAAACGGCCGAGACGGATGCCGGACCTCCGCTACGGTGTGCCACCCCTAGGAGGAGGAGGACGGAATGGACTACGAAGCCCCTGCAGTCACTTCGGTGACCGAGGTCGGCGAGCCGCTCATCGGATTGACGGGCAGCGACGGCGGCTTCAACCCGCAGTGGAACGACGAGGCCGAAGCGTCCTGACCACGGCACATCCGCCCGCCCCTCGGACTCCGAGGGGCGGGCGCTTGTGCGCACGGGTCCGGCAGGCCGGGGCCGTCGGCAGAAACGGCGGAGCATCCGGGGCACGGGTTCTCGCAGCCGACTTATCCGAAACGCACCCGCGGGATCGGCGGCCCTCGCTACGGTGAGTCACCCCTGACAGGAGGAGGACGGGATGGAGTACGAAGCCCCCGCCGTCACTTCGGTGACCGAGGTCGGCAAGCCGCTCATCGGAATCGTCTCCAGCGGCTACGAGAACCCGCAGTGGAACGACGAAGAGGCGGACAGCTGAGATGACGGCTTCGACGACACAGCCGCCCGCCCTCGACGCGGCCTCGGTGGCCGCGGTCGTCCGAGCCGCCGCCGAGGGGCGGGCGGTGGTCGTCCCGCACGGCCTGCAGGCCGATGCCGTGGGGGACAACGCCGCCCTCCGCGAGATCGCCGCCTCGCTCCCCCAGAGCTGGTGGAGGGCCTGCGACGGGGCCGTCGACGAGATCGCCACGGCGCCGCCGCGCCAGAAGCAGCGCCTGCTGCCCGGCGACGATGACGGCTCGATCGTCACCCGGCTCTACCACCTGCAGCGGCTGCCCAGCATGCGCCCGCTGATCAACTCCGTCTACGACGAGCTCGAGAAGGCCTGGCCGTCCACCGAGCCGTGGCTGCGACGCGACGCCGGCTTCTTCCTGAGCTCCGCGGGCGCCGTCACCTCCGCCCACGCCGACCGGCACCACAACCTGCTCCTGCAGCTGTCGGGCAGCAAGGAGATCGGCCTCGGACTGCCCGGCTCGCGGGCCCACGCGGCGGCCATCGCCCGCAGCACCCCCAGCCTGGCCTGCTGCACGATGCCGCCGGGCGCCGAGGTCATCCGGTTGCCCGCCGGGTCCGCGCTCTACATGCCGCCGTTCACCGTGCACTGGGTGCGCAGCACCGAGGAGTCGCTCGCGCTGTCCTGCGGGTGGAACAGCGCCGCCACCGAGCGGATGGGCGAGGTGCACGAGGCCAACGGCGCACTGATGCGGCTCGGTCTGCCCGCGCAGCCCGTCGGTCACCGCAGCGACGACCTCAAGGTGCGGACCGTCTCCGTCGCCCGACGCCTCCGCCGGTCCCGTCAGCCGGCATGAAGCTCGACGGGCTCCGGCGCACGCACGAGGCGCCGTACCCCGTACGGCACGACCTGCGGATCTCGCCGGCGGAGCTGACGGCGATCGCGGGTCGGCACTGCGGTGCGGTCGAGCAGCACCAGTCCGACCTGCCCCTGCTGCATCCGAGTGGGCGGCGCCAGTCGCGGCGGGTATCGGCCGAGGAGGCCGTGCGGAAGCTGGCGGAGAACGGCACCTGGCTGACGCTGTTCGGGGTGCAGGACGATGTGCTGCTGCGGCCGGTCGCGGACCGGGTGCGGGGGCTCGTCGGGCCGGGGGTGGAGGTGGTCCTCTCGCTCGTCTGCTCCAGCTCCGGCGGCATCACGCCCGCGCACATGGACACCTACGACGTGCTGCTGCTGCAGCTGCAGGGGCGCAAGCGGCTGGGCACGGGTGCCTTCTCGCGGCGGCAGGACGTCGAGGCGGAGCTCCGCCGGCGGTTCGGGCCCGCCCGCGAGAACCTGCGCGAACTGCCGGACCAGCGGCGCGAGTGGCCGCTGCAGCCCGGCGCCGGCGTCGTCATCCCCGCCTACACGCCGCACTGGGCGTTCGTGCAGGACGAGGTGTCGGTCGCGTTGTCCATCGCGCTGCGGACGGCCGCGCTGCGGCGACGCGAGGCCGTCCACCGGGTGGATGCGGCGATGCTGCGCCGGCGCGTGCGGCTGCCCGCGCCGGGTCGGTCCCGGGTGCTCGACGAGGCGCGCGTCGCGATGGCGGCGGTGAGCCGGCGGCTGCGGTAGGTCCGCGAGCGGACCGTCAGCAGTCGACCCCCGCGCGCTGGCCCTTCGGTTCACGTGCCGCGACCAGCGGCGCGAGCAGCGTCTGGCTGATGTCCCGCAGCGCCGCGAGCTGCTCCGGGGACAGCGGGTCGAACAGGTGGGAGCGCACGCCCTCGACGTGGCCGGGCGCCGCCTCCTCCAGCGCCGCGAAGCCGGCGTCGGTGAGGACCGCCAGCTGGCCGCGACGATCGGTCGGGCAGCTGCGGCGCTCGACCCACCCGGCCTCCTCGAGGCGGGAGACGGCGTGGCTCAGCCGGGACCGGGACGACAGGGTCGCGTCGGCCAGCGAGCTCATCCGCATCGTCCGCTGCGGGGACTCGGACAGGTGCACGAGGATCTCGTAGTACGCGTGCGGCATCTTCGCGTCGGCCTGCAGCTCCCGGTCCAGCTGGTCGAACAGCAGCTGGGTCGCGGACAGGAAGGCGCGCCAGGTCTGCTGCTCCTGTTCGTCGAGCCATCGCGTCATGACGCCATCCTACCCGGAATCAGTTGAAGTCTCAACTTGTTACGTCTACTGTCAGCACCGGGCCCCGCCCGAACCGTCGATTCCCCCCGACGCCTTGACCACAGGAGCCGGCCATGCCCATCCACCGCCTCAACCACGCTGTCCTCTACGTCCGCGACGTGCGGCGCAGTGTCGACTTCTACAGCAACGTCCTCGGCTTCCGCCCCGTGTCCATGGTCCCGCAGGGATTCTCCGGCGCCGCGTTCCTCCAGGCACCCGGTTCGAGGAACGACCACGACCTCGGCCTGTTCGAGGTCGGCGAGGCCGCGACCGCGTCGCCGGCCGGCCGCGGGGCCGTGGGGCTGTACCACCTGGCATGGGAGGTCGACACCCTGAGCGACCTCGAGCGCATCGCGACCGCCCTGGCCGACGCCGGCGGACTCGTCGGGGCATCCGACCACGGCACGACGAAGAGCCTCTACGGCAAGGACCCCGACGGCCTCGAGTTCGAGGTCGTCTGGCTCATCCCCGCCGACCTGCTCGACGACGCCGCCCTCGCCGCCCGCACGCGCATCGGTCCGCTGGACCTCGAGAAGGAGAAGGCGCGCTACGGGGCCGACACCCCGGGCGGGGTCGGGATCTCGCGGCTCGCGCCCGCCTGAGCCGGAGGCACCCGCGGGTGCACGCCTGATCGGGTGTTGTCGGCAGCACGAGGTCGCGGGTGGGGGCAACACCGGATCCGGTGTAGGCGCCCAACCGACATCGCCTGATCCGGCGTCGGCCGCTGGCGCGGAGGCGTGCGGCGCCGATGGGATGGAGACAGGACCTCGCGGCGTTCCCTATCATTGGCAGTCAGGAGCGCCGAGTGCTAATGGCAAGCGGCGGGTGAGACCGGAGGAACCGTGCCGACCTATCAGTACATGTGCACCGCCTGCGGGCAGGACCTCGAAGCGGTGCAGAGCTTCAGCGATCCGGCGCTGACCGACTGCCCCGCGTGCTCGGGCCGCCTGCGCAAGAAGTTCGGTTCGGTCGGCGTCGTGTTCAAGGGCTCCGGCTTCTACCGCAACGACAGCCGCTCCGGCAACGGCTCCGGTACGGCGGCGAGCTCCAACGGCAAGTCCGACAAGCCGGCGGAGAAGTCGTCCGAGGGCGCGCCGTCCGCCTCGAAGTCCGAGTCGAAGTCCGCCTCGAAGTCCGAGTCGTCGAGCAGCGGGAGCACCAGCAGCTCGAGCGGCTCCTCGAGCTCGTCCGGCTCGGGTTCGCGCGGCGGGTCGGCCTCCTCCGCCGCCTGATCCGCCCGGGGTGGTGACACCCTCGTACGCATGACGACGCCCTACGCGGTCTGGGGGTGGGGCGAGCCGTCCGACGCCCCGCGCGCCGAGGAGCTCGACGCCCTCGCCCCGCTGCTCGCCACCACGCTGGGCTTCGCTCCCGGTGGGCGGCTCCAACCGGCGCCCCTGCCGGATGCCGCCGTCCCACGCGTCGCCCCGCCGGCCGCGCTGCGCGGTCTCGCGTCCGACGACCCCGTCGACCGGGCGCGGCACGCCCTCGGCCGCAGCTACCTCGACCTCGTCCGCGGGCTCACCGGGCAGGTCGAGCCGCGGCCCGACCTCGTCCTGCGTCCCCGTACCGACGACGACGTCGAGAACGTCCTCTCGTGGGCGAGCGACGCCGGCGTCGGCGTCGTGCCCTTCGGCGGCGGGACGAGCGTCGTCGGTGGGGTCGGGCCGGTGCCGGAGGCCGCCGACCGCCCGCTGGTGAGCCTCGACCTCGGCTTGCTCGCCGGGGTCCGCGAGCTCGACCGCACCAGCCGGGCGGCGCGGCTCGGCGCCGGGACCCTCGGTCCCGCGGCGGACGAGGCGCTCAAGCCGCACGGGCTGAGCATGCGGTTCTTCCCCCAGTCCTACGAGCGGTCGAGCGTGGGCGGGTGGGTCGCCACCCGGGCCGCCGGTCACTACGCCGCACGCCTGCAGCACATCGACGACCTCGTCGAGTCGGTGCGCGCCTGCACCCCGAGCGGCTGGTGGGAGTCGCGGCGGCTGCCCGGTTCCGGCGCGGGTCCGAGCCCGGACCGCATGCTGCTCGGCAGCGAGGGCACGCTCGGCGTCATCACCGACGTGTGGCTCCGGCTGCAGGATCGGCCGCGGTACCGCGCGTCGGCGACGCTGCTCGCATCGTCGTTCCCGGCGGGGGCCGAGGCGGTGCGGCAGCTCGTGCAGGCCGGGCTCGCGCCGGCGACGTGCCGGTTGATCGACGGGGCCGAAGCGGCGACGTCCGGCGCACTGCCTGCCGGCGTCGACCCCGCTGCGGCGCTGCTGGTTCTCGGGGCGGAGTCGGCGGCGGCGCCCGTCGAGGCGGAACTCGACGCCGCCGTCGAGCTGGTCCGCGCCGCCGGGCTGCGACTCGCATCCGAGACCTCGCAGTCCGAGCAGGGGGCGTCGTCCGGCGACGCCTGGCGGGCCTCGTTCAAGGCGGCGCCGCTGCTGCGGGAGCGCCTCGTGCTGCTCGGGATCGTCGTCGAGACGTTCGAGACCGCATGCACCTGGGACCGGTTCGATCAGCTGTACCGGTCGGTGACGGAGGCGACCCAGGCCGCGGTGCGCGAGATCTGCGGCGCGGGGCGGGTCACCTGCCGGCTCACCCACGTCTACCCGGACGGTGCCGCGCCGTACTTCACCGTGCTCGCCCCCGCGCGTCGCGGCAGCGAGATGAGCCAGTGGCGGGAGATCAAGTCGGCGGCGAGCGAGGCCGTCCTGGCCGCCGGAGGCACGATCACCCATCACCACGCCGTCGGTCGCGACCACGCGCCCTGGTACCAGCGGCAGCGTCCGCCGGTGTTCGCGGCCGCGCTCGCCGGGGCCAAGGCCGCGGTCGACCCGGCCGGCGTCCTCAACCCGGGCCTGTGGTCGCCGGGCCGAGGCGCCTCGACGTCATCTTCGACGGACATGGGTTGATGGGGACATGGGGTGATATGGACATGGGGTGATATGCAGTACCGCGTGTCGCGCGCCGCTACGAGTTGGACAGCCTTCCTCGTGCCGGTCACGGCCCTGACCCTCGCGGTGGCGGGCTGCAGCTCCGGCAGCACGACGAGCGCGCCGCCCTCGCCGTCCAAACGGCCGGCCGCGAGCCCGACCCCGACGGCGCCGCCCGGGTTCCCCAGCAGCGACGACGGTCCGGCCCTCGACGCCGCCCGTCAGCTGCTCGAGAAGGTCACGACCTACGACCACACGAAGCTGAACGACCAGCTCAAGGCGGTGCTGCCGCTCACGGCCGAGCCGCTGAAAGGCGAGCTGAGCAAGTCGCTGGCCGACGACGGCGAGTTCGCCACCGCCACCCGCGACAACTCGCGCGACGCCAAGGGCACGGTCGTCGACCTCGGGCTGGTCACGCGGGAGGGCGACCGCGCCGTCGTCGTCGCCTTCGTCGACCAGCAGATCACGAGCCCGGCGAGCGGGGACACGACGCAGCGGTTGCGGGAGCGGGTGACGCTCACCCGGAGCGGCGATTCCTGGCTCGCGACGAAGCTCGAGACGATCTAGCGGTCAGTCCCGGTCGTGGTGCGGCGGCCGCTCGGCGAGCAGCCGCTCGAGCTCGGCGTCGGCGGCGCCGCTGCCCCGCTCGTCGCGCTCGTCGCCCCACCCGACGGCGTCCTCGTCCCGGCTCCGCACTGACAGATCGTCCGATTCGGTCACGACACCTCCTTCAGGGCAAGATTGTCCCTCGTGACCGATGCCCTCGACCAGCTGCTGCACATCCTGGACCTCGAGCAGATCGAGCTCGACATGTTCCGCGGCACCAGCCCGGACGAGAAGCTGCAGCGCGTCTTCGGCGGTCAGGTCGCCGGCCAGGCGCTCGTCGCGGCCGGGCGCACCGTTCCGGCCGACCGGCACGTGCACAGCCTGCACGCGTACTTCCTCCGCGGCGGCGACCCGGCGATCCCGATCGTCTACCAGGTCGACCGGATGCGCGACGGGCGCTCGTTCACCACCCGCCGCGTCGTCGCCGTCCAGCACGGCAAGCCGATCTTCAACCTGTCCGCGTCGTTCCAGCTCGACCAGCCGGGCGTCGAGCACCAGACGGGGATGCCGACGGGGGTGCCCTCCCCGGAGGAACTGCCGACGTTCTCCGAGCGCTTCGCGCCCTACCAGCACGAGCTCGGCGCCTGGTACACCCGGCCCCGGCCGGTCGACGTCCGATACATCGGTGACCCGCCGCGCGCCGCGCTCGGCAAGGGCCCGCAGGAGCCGACGTCCCAGGTGTGGCTGCGGGCCGACGGCCGGCTGCCGGACGACCCGCTTCTCCAGGTCTGCGTCGCGACCTACGCCAGCGACATGGTGCTGCTCGACAGCGTCCTGCTCCCGCACGGCCTGGCCTGGCAGAGCGGCAACGTCGTCGGGGCGAGCCTGGACCACGCGATGTGGTTCCACCGCCCGTTCCGCGCCGATGACTGGCTGCTCTACGACCAGTGGTCGCCGTCGGCATCGGGGAGCCGCGGCCTCGCCGCCGGGCGGATGTGGCGGCGGGATGGTTCGCTTGCGGTGAGCGTGGTTCAGGAAGGTCTCATCCGGGTCGTGCGCTGAGCACACGATCGCCGGCGGCCCCGGACGAGCGCAGACGAGGAGGAGGTGGTCCGTGGACGACACGCCCGCTGCGCGCCCGTCCCCGCGCCTCTGGACGGCGCGGCAGACTCTGCTCGCGCTCGTCGCCGCGCCGGTTCTGGCGGCCGCGGGGCTGGTGTGCGGGTTCCTCGCCCCCGTCGCGGTGACGATCGGTGTCCTGGCCGGGCTGCTCATCGTAACCGCCCTGATCTGGGTGGGGCTGCGCGGCCGCTACCGCTCCTGGAGCTACCGGGAGCGTGAGGACGACCTGATCGTCGCGCGCGGGCTGATGGTCCGCCGCCTGTCGGTGGTCCCGTACGGGCGGATGCAGTTCCTCGACGTCACCGCCGGGCCGATCGACCGGTGGTTCGGGCTGGCGACGGTGCAGCTGCACACGGCCGCCGCGACCACGGACGCCTACATCCCCGGGCTGGCGTTGCCCGAGGCGCAGCGGCTGCGGGACCGGTTGGCCGCCCTCGGCGAGGCCCGCGGCGCGGGGCTGTGAGCGACCAGCAGAGCGAGGAGCGCACCGCCGACCGGATGGTCGGCGCCTCCGACGACATCCCCGTCACCTGGACGCGGCTGCACCCCCTCTCGCCGGCCATCACCTTCGGCCGCACCGTCGGTCTCGTCGCGGTGATCATCGTGCCGCGGGTGGCGACGTCGTCCGGCGACGCCGTGGGCCTCGGCATCGAGGCGGGCATCCTGCTGCTCGGGGTCGTCGCCGGCGTCGTCTCCTGGCTCGTGACGCAGTGGCGCGTGGCCGGGACGGAGCTGCAGATCGAGACCGGGCTGATCCGCCGCCAGTCGATCCGGTTGCCGCTGGCCCGGGTGCAGGCGATCGACGTCAACCGGCCGCTGCTCGCACGGATCTTCGGGCTCGCCGAGCTGGACGTCCAGGTCGCGGGCTCGGGATCGGGCCGGGGACGGCTCGCCTACCTCCCCGAGCAGGAGGCGCACCGGGTGCGCGCGGAACTGCTCGCCGTGGTGCACGGCCTGGCCTCGGACACCCCGGCGCCGGTGGGGAACGTGCTGTTCCGCGTCGACAACACCCGGCTCGTGGGCTCGACGCTGCTCGGGACGCCGATGGTCCTGCTGCTCGGCCTGCTCGTCGCCGCCATCGTGGTCGGGTTGCTCACCGGCTCGCCGGCGGTCGCGCTGTCGCTGCTGCCGGCCATCGCCGCGGTCGCGACGCTGGTGTGGCGCAAGCTCAACACCGAGTTCAACCTGACCGTCGCCGACGCACCCGGATGGGCTGCGCGTCGACGGCGGCCTGCTCGGCACCCGGCACGAGACGGTGCCGCTGCCCCGCGTTCAGGCGGTCCGCTGGGTCGAGCCGTTGCTCTGGCGTCCGTTCGGCTGGTGTCGGCTCGAGATCGACGTCGCGAAGCAGCGCACCGCACGCCGCAGCGGCGACGACACCGCCTTCCCGGACCGCGCACTGCTGCCGGTCGGCAGTGTGGACGACGCCCGTCGCGTACTCGCGCGGGTGCTGCCGGACGTCGACCCGCACCGGGCCCGGGCCGCGAAGCCGCCGGGCCGCGCGCGGGCCAAGGCGCCGCTGTCGTACCCGAACCTCGGCCTCTGGTCCGACGACCGCTACGTCGTCTGCGCGTCCGGGCGGCTGCAGCGGCTGTTCGTCATCGTGCCGCTGGCGAAGGTGCAGAGCCTCCGGCTCGTGCAGGGGCCCTACGCCCGGGCGCTGCGGCTCGCGACGGTGCACGTCGACCTGGTCGGCCGGAGCTGGCGCGCCGCCGCCCACGCCCGAGACGCGGAGGAAGCGGACGCGCTGTGGCCCTCGCTGGCCGCACGCGCCCGCCACGCGCGGCAGGCGTTCGCCGAGCCCGTCGGATCACGGGACGACAGCCACACCTGACCGGGTGTCGAGCCGGAAGCGGACTCCCTCCCGGGCCTCACACCCGACCTGGTGTCGAGCCGGAACCGGAGCCCCTCCCGGACCCCACACCCGACCTGGTGTCGACCCCGAACAGGACTCTCTCCCGAACCCCACACCCGACCAGGCGTCAACAGCCGACGCCGTTGATGTCCTGGTTCGCCGCCTGCCCGCCGCCGGCCCGCGTCCAGTCGTATCCGCTGCAGAAGCCGTAGGAGAGCTGGCGGTTGCGGTCCAGGGTGACCGGCTTCCAGGCCCCGGAACTCGTCGGTTCGAGGTAGCGGAAGCTCGTCGCGAGCAGCGCAGCATCCGCGGCCGGGTCGCGCTTGAGGTACTTGTCGAGCCACGCCTGGGTGTAGTGGCTGGCGACGTCCTGGCCGTAGCGGGACGCCGGTAGCGCGAGCGGGATGTCCGTGTACTCGAGGTGCGTCGAGGCGCGCGGGACCACGATCATGCTGTCGACGTGGGCGGCGCGCCAGGCGTCGTAGCCGGTCTTCTGCTCGCGCCGGGGATCGGGCGCCTGCCCCGGGGGGACGGGCGACGGCGTCAGCGAGCCGCCGTTGAGCGGATACGGCTCGACGGTGAAGCCGTACTCGGACTGCACGCCGAGCGCGGGGACGACCGGCTTGGTCGGCGGGATCGAGACCCCGGGCGGATTGCTGCCGCTCTGCCCGCTGGAGAGCTTGTCCAGGGCGACGGTGGTGGCGATCCGCGGGTCGACGCCCTGCAGGTAGGAGACCGCGAAGGCGCCCAGCGAGTGGCCGATGACCGCGACCTTCCCGGTGCGGCCGGGGGTCGCCGGGTTCGCGATCGGCCGGCGGTCGATGTCGCGCCAGACCGGGTTCGACGCCATGCCCGCACCCCCGCGCCACGGCTTCGCCGGCGTCGAGAGCAGGAAGCTGATGGCGTCCTCCGTGCCGACGAGGAAGTTGCTCGCCTGCTGCGACGGGACGCCCGGGCAACCGTTGGACTCCCAGGTCGCGGGAGGCATCAGCGGATCGCAGAACGGGACGTCCGGCGGTGGCTGGTCGGGGGCCATGGGCTGGGACGGCAACGGCTGGTGCGGGAACGTCTCGCTGCGGCCCTGACCCTGGACGTCGTAGGTGAGCACGACGTAACCCCTCTCGGCGAGGTCCTGGGCCAGCCACCAGTACATCCGCTCCGAGCCCTGCACCGACCCGGGCGTGAGGACGACGGCCGGGAACGGGCCGGTCAACGCGCGGCCGGTGTAGGGGTCGCGGGCGCCCGGCAGCGGGCTGAAGACGTCCCCGACGAGCAGCGCGCCGTACCGGTTCTCGAACGTGACGGGGGTGATGCGCCCGCGGCGGCCGTCCCATCCCGCGCGGTACGGGTTGCCGACGTTCCAGCCGGGCGCGAGGTTGCCCGGGGTGAGGGCCGGGTGGTTCGGCCGGGCCGCCTGCTCGATCAGCTGGGAGAGCCCCACGGTGGTGCCCACCCGCTGAAGGGCCAGCAGGTAGTCCGGCGTGAGCTGGCCGTCCGGGGCCGTCTGGCGCCCGTAGGCGTCGAGCACGTTCTGCGCGTCCCGGGCCAGGTAGCCGGGGCTGCCGGGCGTGGGCTCGGTCGCCGTGCCCGCCCAGGCCGCGCCTGTCGACAGGACGGCGGCAGCCGCCGTGAACGCGGTGAGCGCCAGCAGGCGGGCTCGTCGGAGGGGCCGGCGACGGTCCACGGAAGGTCCTCCCGGGTTCGGCTCGGGCAACTCTCGTCGGCGCCGCGCCGCGGTCACCGACGGGAGAGGTAACGACGCTCTGTCTGTGTGGTGACGCCGGCAGCCGGCCCGGCGACGGTCACGGGCTCGGTGGCGTGCGACCGCTCCGCCGACGGACGAAAGGCGAGCCCGATCAGCGGGACCGCCGCGAGCAGGAGGAACGCCGCGCGCAGGCCCACGGCGTCGGCGAGCGCGCCGAACGCGACGGCACCGGGGATCGATCCGGCGCCGATGCTGGCGAAGACCAGCGTCATGCCGGTGGTCGGTCTGCGCGGGTGCACCGCCTGGTTCCACAACGAGAGCAGCGCCGCGATCGGCATGTAGGCGAAACCGAAGACGCAGGCGGCCAGCCCCGCACCGAGGGCGCTCGAGGGGACGACGGCCAGTGCGGCGATCGCCCCCGCGAGCACGAGGTTGCTCAACGCCAGCGTGCGGCCCAGCCCGAGCAGACGGGTGGCCTCGCCGGTCGCGAGCCCGCTGATGCCACCGACGCCGACCAGCAGCCAGAGCAGGGACGACCACCGGGCGTCGAGTCCCTCGTCGCGGACGAGGTCGACGGCGAAGGTGTAGTAGGCGGACGCGACGACTCCGTACAGCGCCGCCTGCAGGAACAGGGGCGCCGCAGGCCCGCGCAGCAGGCCCCGCAGGCGCAGCAACGGGACCGATCCGCGCAGCATGCTCCCGGACGGAGCCGAGAAAGTTGCCGACTCCCCCGGCCGCCCGTGCGGCACCACGCGCAGCGAGACGACCAGCGCCAGCGTCGCCAGGCCCGCGAACCCACCCCAGGCCATCCGCCACGCGTCCGGTCGCCCCGCCGTCAGCAGCGCCAGCGGGCCGGCGATCATCAGGCCGAACGTGGTCCCGGTACTGACGACGGACAGCGCGCGTGATCGACCGTCCGACGGCACCTGACGTGCCACGGCGTCCCCGAACGGCGCCCACGTCCAGCCGGAGCTGGAGGCGGCCAGCACCAGGCCGGCGACGAGCAGGCCGGACGAGGACGCCACCGCCACGAGCGCCGTCCCGACCATCGCGGACGCGTTGCCCAGAACCACCGGCACCCGCGGACCGAACCGCGCGGTCAGCATCCCGGTGCCGAGCAGCGCGCCGAGGTACGCGGCGTAGCTGACGCTGCCGATTGCGCCGACGGTCGTCGTCGCGAGCCCGAACTCCCTCTCGAAGGCCGGGACGAACAGGCCGAACCCGTAGCGGGCGAAGCCGAAGGCCACGGCGATCGAGGCGCATCCGCTCAGGGCGAGCGCGAAGCCGGACCGACCGGAGGGAGTTACCATCGTCATGCATTTGACGGTAACATCCATCGGCCGGACACTCGAGGGGTGGAGGGATCGCAGTCACCGGGAGACGCACGCGAGGCCTCCGTCGCCGACCTGACCCGCCGCGCGGTGGACTCGAAACCTGCGCCCGCCCCGCTGGACCTCGTGCAGCAGCTGGTGAACACGCGCAACCTGCTGGTCGGTTACGACCTGCTGGACGACCGCGACAGCGCCCGGACGTGGCTCGCGCTGAGGACCGGTGAAGTGGCAGCCGCGCTCGACGAGCAGGACCTGGTCCGGCTCCGCTCCCTGCGCGAGGGTCTGCGGGGACTGCTGCTCGCCCACACCGTCGACACGACACCGCCGCCCGACGTCGTCGCCCGGCTGCGGGAGACGGCGCGCGGCGCGACCCTACGGGTCGACGTCGACGACTCCGGCGCCCCCGTCCTGGCCGCCGCGGCCGACCTCGACGTCGTCGCGGGACTCGAGAGCCGCGTCTTCGCCGCCCTGACCGCCGCCCCGCCCGACATCCGCCGCCGCCTCAAGGCCTGCCTGAACCCGGACTGCACCTGGGCCTTCTACGACGCGAGCCGCAGCCGCAGCGGCTCCTGGTGCGTCATGGGGATCTGCGGCGCCCGGCACAAGATGGTGGCCTACCGGAGACGTCAGGCGAAGGGGAACGACGCCACGAACTCCCAGGGCCCGCCGACGTAGCGGTACAGCGAAGAACTCCGACGCACGCATGTGCCTGGCATCTCCGCGTCGTGTGCGCCCGGAGGCGTTTGATCGGCCGTCGTGCCGCACAATGGGGGCAGTTCTGCGGTCCCGCCGGAGCGACGAGCCCCGGCCGCGGCCGCCCGCCGAGCCGAGGGGTCTGCGCTGCATCTCCAACCGGAGCACCGGCCCGGGCGCGTCTGGGAGCGCGGCACGATCCGGTATTCGCGACGGACCGCATGCTGATCGGCCTGGCCGCGGCGCTCGGCGCGGCGTGCATGTTCGGCCTCGGGTCGATCCGCCTGGCCATCGGGGCGCGTCGGGTTCCGTTCGCTGAGGGGATGTCCCTGCAGCTCATCCCGCGGATGCTGCGCGAGCGGGCGATCCTCGAAGCGCTCGCCCTGAACCTCGTCGGATTCGGCTTCCACCTCGTCGCACTCTGGCACATCCCGCTGTTCGTCGCACAGACCGGGATCGCGTCCAGCCTCGCGATCACCGCGCTGCTGTCGGTGCGCGTCTTCGGCAACAAGCTGTCCCTGGTCGACTGGGCGGCCATCGCCTCGGTCTGCCTCGGTCTCGGCCTGCTCGCGGGCGCCGCCGGAGATGCCGGGACGGGCAAGGAGCCGGCCGACGGCGACACGGGGCTGGTCATCGCCGTCGCCCTGCTGATCGCCCTCGCCTTCCTGACCACCCGCGTGCCCGGCGACCTCGGTGCCGCGCTCGTCGGCCTCGTCGCGGGGCTCGGCTTCGCCCTGGTCAGCATCGCCGCGCGTCTCGTGCCGGAGGTCACGGTCTACTCGGTGACGACGGCGCCGGCCACCTACTGCCTGGCCATCTGCGGCGGTCTGGGCTTCTTCCTCTACTCGGTCGCCCTGCAGCGCGGATCCGTCATGACGGCGACGGCACCCATGATCGTCATGCAGACCGCGGCCCCCGCCGCCACCGGTGTGCTGCTGCTCGGCGACACCATCCGACCAGGCTGGAGCCTCGCCGCGGCGGCCGGGCTCATCCTCTCCGGGGCCGGCGCGACGGCCCTCGCCCGGTTCGAAGGGGTCGCCGTCTGATCGGCCGTCGGAGCGACGGCAGCCGTCCGAGCGGGTGCCAGGCGTCGAATCCCGGGTACCAGACCGGGAGAGGAAAGCTGGGATGTCGGATCCCGGGTGACGTGGAGCGGATCACGGCGCCTGCGGTTTCGCGGATCGCACGCAGGAGGACGGACAGAGGTACCGCGGACAACGATCGACGCACGTCGGCCCGTGCTCTGGCAACCTTTCGACATCCCCGCACGAAGGACACGCAATGAAAAGGACCATCTCGGAGCGGTTGCTGTTCCTCCGCTCCTTCCTGGCGCACCCGCGTCAGATGGGCGCCATCCTGCCGACCTCGCGGCGTGCGGTCGGCGACATGTTGGACATGACCGACGTTCCGCACGCGCGACTCGTCGTCGAGCTCGGCGCCGGCACGGGCTCGCACACCGGCCCGATCCTCGAGCGCCTCGCCCCCGACGCCCGCCTGCTCGCCTTCGAGATCGATCCCGACCTCGCCGCGAGCCTCTCCCGGCGCTACGACGACCCCCGACTCGAGGTCGTCGCCGGCTCCGCCGAGGACCTCCCCTCCCACCTCGGCGACGAGCGGCCGGACCTCGTCGTCTCCGCACTGCCGTTCACGTCGCTGCCCGGCGACACAGGCCGTCGGATCCTCGAGATGACCCAGCGCACCCTCGCCGACGACGGCGTGTTCCTCGTGCTGCAGTACTCGGTGTTCGTCCGCAAGAAGCTGCGGGCGCTGTTCGGCTCGGTCCGCCAGCGGTGGTCGCCGCTGAACGTTCCCCCGGCCTTCCTGTTCGCGTGCGAGAGACCCCGCGCGGACGTGCAGGCGTCCGCGTGATCCGCCTGAGCTGGCAGACAGCCCGGCCGTACGTCCTCGTCCCGGGGACGATGGGCACCGGGCTGCTGCTGGCTCGCCGCCGTCGGTTGGGGCTGCCCCTGTTGGCGCTGACCGGCGCGATCGCGGCGTTCTTCCGGGACCCGGACCGCTCGACCCCGGGCGACCCCGACGTCCTCTACGCAGCCGCCGACGGCGTCGTCCGCGGCGTCGACGAGGCCGTCGAGGATCCGTGGCTGCCGGAGGGCCCGTCGGTGCGGATCTCGGTGTTCCTGAGCCTGCTCAACGTGCACGTCAACCGCAGCCCGATCGCGGGGAAGATCACCGCCGTCGAGGAGATCGACGGCGGGTTCGCCCCGGCCTTCGCCGACCGCTCCGAAGTCAACTACCGCCACCGCGTCGGCATCGACGGCACCCACGGGCCGGTCGTCCTCGTACTCATTGCCGGCCTCGTCGCCAGGAGGATCTCCAGATGGATCGACGTTCGCGACGCAGTGGAGGCCGGACAGCGGATCAGCCTCATCCACTTCGGCTCCCGCACCGACGTCTTACTGCCGGGCGGAAGCGTGGAGGTCCTGGTTCGGCCCGGCGACAAGGTCCGCGCCGGGGTGACCCCGCTCGCCCGGTACCGCAGTCCGGCGCCGGTCGGCGCGAGCCGGGCTCCCGGCGGCGACGCTCGCTGGGCCGCCTCCGGCGGCCCTTCGGGGGACGTCTCGCCCGACGCCGCGCCGTCCGTCGTGCCGCCCGCCAGGCCGCAGGACGGGACGTCGGCCTGATGCGCGAGCTGGTCACCTGGCCGAACCTGATGACCAGCGGCAACCTCGCCGCCGGGTTCCTCGGGGTCGTCGTCGTGTCCAAGGAGATGGACATCCGGCTGGCGCTCGCCCTGGTCGTGCTCGCCGCCGTCTTCGACTCGCTCGACGGCTTCATCGCCCGCCGGACCAACGCCGACGGCGCCTTCGGCGCCAACCTCGACTCACTGTCCGACCTCGTGTCGTTCGGCGTCGTGCCGGCGATGGCGCTCTACGTCGGACAGGTGCACCAGCTGCCGGTGCTGGGGCTGGCGTGCGCGTTGGCGTTCGTGCTCTGCGGCGGGTGGCGGCTGGCACGGTTCCCGCTGGTCAAGACGTCGCACAGCTTCGTCGGCCTGCCCATTCCGCCGACCGGGATCGCCGTCGTGGCCCTCGCCCTGTGGGCGCCCTCGCCGCTGGTCGCGCTCGTCGCCGCAGCAGCCCTGTCGGCCCTCATGATCAGCGCCGTCCCGTTTCCGACGCTGGCGATGTGCGCCCGCGGCGCGGCAACCGTGAAGGACCGTTCAACCCGGCTGCTCCCCCACCGATAACCCCTGTGAAGCCCCGGGACGGACTTCCGGGGGCAGGGGCCGGATCCGACTCGCGAAGGATCCGGCGGTGGCGCAGGGAGGCGTATGAACGGCGGCCTGGCGGTGTTCGGCGCCCTGGGTTCGGCCTTGTGCTTCGCCACCTCCAGCGTGCTCCAGCAGCGGGGGGCGGCCCGTGCGCCGCGGGGGTCCGGTCTGCACCTGGACCTGATCCGGCACCTCGTCACCCGGCCCGTCTGGCTGGCCGGGATGTGCGCCGCGGTCGGCACGCTCGCCCTGCAGGCGCTC
Source organism: uncultured Actinomycetota bacterium (assembly GCA_963783105.1). Lineage (GTDB taxonomy): Bacteria > Actinomycetota > Actinomycetes > Frankiales > Frankiaceae > JAVEDQ01. The sequence goes on along the minus strand of CAWAMI010000009.1, from coordinate 38,538 downwards.
GCCCTGTCCTCCGGTCAGCTCGCCCTCGTGCAGCCGCTGCTCGTCGCCGGTCTGCTGTTCGCGTTGCCGCTGTCGGTCCTGCTCGACCGCCGTCGCCCGAGCGGTCAGGAGTGGGTCTGGGCGGCGGTGCTGGTCGCCGGTCTCGCGACCTTCCTCGGCGCCGCCGCGCCGCGCTCCGGGCCGGAGCTACCCGACGACGGGCGCCTGTGGCAGTTCGGCGTGCTCGTGCTCACCGGCGTCGTCTCCATCGCGGTGCTCGGCTCCTGGTTCGGCGGACGGCACCGGGCGGTGCTGCTCGGGATCGCGACCGGCCTCACCTACGGCGTCACGGCGGCGCTGTTGAAGTACTGCTGCGCCCTCGCCGGTCGCGAGGGCCTGGGCTGGCTCGTCGCGTCCTGGCCGTTCTACGCGCTGTTGGTGGTGGGCGCGGGGGGCATCCTGCTCAACCAGGCCGCGTACCAGGCGGGGCCGCTGTGCGGTGCGCTGCCCGCCATCGCCATCTTCGACCCGCTGATCGCGGTCGTCTTCGGGGTCGGCACCTTCGGCGAGCACCTCGAGATGGGGGTGCTGCCGCTCGCCGGTCAGCTCGCGGGGTTCCTGGCGATGGCCGCCGCGATCATCCGCCTGGCCCGTCTCGCGGCCGGACGGCACCCGACCGAGCCGCGCTGCGCCGCCACGGCCCGGTTCGAGCAGGCGTTGATCCCGCCGCCGCGGGTGTCCACGGAGTCGGGGGCGGACGCATCCGTCGCGACGGACGCTGTGCTCCGCTCCGCCGCCTGAGCCGTCGTTCCGGACCCGCCGGCAGGCAATTGGGTGCCCCCGACAGGAATCGAACCTGTGGCCTACCGCTTAGGAGGCGGTCGCTCTATCCGACTGAGCTACGAGGGCGCGGCTCGAAACGCTATCTGCCGACCTCTCGACATGCCTTCCCCCACCGGACACACATGACCAGGTGTCGACCCGAGGATGCACCCGCCCCGCGCGCCCACACCCGATCCAGCGTGCAGCGCCACCGGCACCCGCCCCGCGCGCCCACACCCGATCCAGCGTGCAGCGCCATCGGCACCCGCCTCACGCGCCCACACCCGATCCAGCGTGCGTCCCGTCCAAGGACGTCACCTTCCGTGACACGTCGCGCCACCTCCCCCGTTTGCCGGAGAGCTTCTGCAAAGGTTTCCCGCGTGACTGCTGGCAAGACTCGGCGCGCGCGCGCCGCCCTACTGTTGCTGAGCGTGGCGGCCAGCGGGCTCGTGGCCTGCGGTGGCTCGGGCTCGAAGAACATCGCGCCGCTGACCGGGCTGGCCGCCACCGGATCGAAGGCCGACCGCAACCGACCGGCGCTGTTCGTCAAGATCGAGAATTCGCCGGACGCCCGCCCTCAGACGGGTATCGAGGTGGCCGACGTCGTCTACGAGGCGGTGGCCGAGGGCGGGATCACGCGCTTCGCAGCGGTCTTCCAGTCGACCGATCCCGGAACGTTCGGCCCGATTCGCTCGGTGCGCGGCCAGGATCCCGACCTCGCCGCACCGCTGGAGGGGCTCGCCGTCTTCGCCGGCGGCATCCCGGACTACGTCGACCAGATGCGATCCGTCGCGCAGGACCTCTCGACGTCCTCGCCGATCGGGGAGAGTCCGCCGTTCCGGCGCGACCCGGACCGCCGCCCGCCGCACAACCTCTACGGCGACGCCGCCGGCTTCTGGGCGAAGGCCGATTCTCCCTACGACGACCCCCCGAAGCCGCTGTTCTCCTACGGCGACCCGCCGTCCGGCGGCTCTCCGGCGAGCGGCATCTCGATCGACTTCTCCCCGACCGCGTCGGTCAGCTGGAAGTGGGACGGCTCGGCCTGGCGGCGCTCCCAGAGCGGTCGGCCGTTCGTCGTCACGGGTGCGGGACGCATCGGCCCGGAGAACGTCGTCGTCCAGTCCGTCGACGTCCACGAGACCGGTGTGATCGACCCGGCGGGCAACTCCGTCCCGGAGTCGACGCTGGTGGGATCCGGGGACGCCCAGATCTTCCGCAACGGCCAGGTGTTCCGCGGCAGCTGGTCCAAGGACGACCGGGATTCGGCGACGGAGTTCACCGTCGGAGGCCAGGAGGTCAAGCTGACGCCTGGTCGCACGTGGGTGGAGCTGGTCCCCACCGGCCGGTCGGTCGACGTCACGCCCTGACGGCGCAGGCCGACGCAGCATCCTGGCTAGGAGAGGTCCTCCGCCATCGCGACGAGCTCCTTGCAGCGGGGGCACACCGGGTAGCGGCTCGGGTCCCGCACCGGCTCGAACTCCCAGCCGCAGAGCGCGGTGATCTTCCCGCCCTCGACGTTGGCCCGCATGATCTCGTCGCGCTTGGCGTAGTGGGCGAACTCGTCGCCGTTCCCGCCCTCCTGGACCTCGGGAAGGACTTCCGGATCGAGGCGCGTCACTGGCATGTCGCCGATTCTAGGAGCGCGGGTCGTCCCGGTCACCGGTTCCGGGTGGCCCAGCTCGCGCACAGCGGGTCCGGCCGCGCACCGATCAACTGTCCCGGTCGCCCAGCGCGAAGGGCCGAGCAGGGACGGTTGATCGACTTCGGCGGCGGTCGGAGGCCGCACCGCAGGCGCTCCTTGGCCGGTGACGATCAGTAGCGGTGAAACGTTGCGAATACAGAATTCACGGCTGCGTTACACACGGGCAACGGCTGCGGAACCGCCCCCTCCCACGCTGAGTGGCAAGCGCCCCGCCGCAAGAGGACGGGTGGGGCCCGTCCGTCGGGGACCCCGACAGCAGGAGGACTTTCGTTGCCCTTCGACTTCTCAACCGTGGATACGGGCAGCACGGCCTGGGTGCTCCTCAGCGCCGCGCTCGTGCTGCTCATGACCCCGGGCCTCGCCTTCTTCTACGGGGGCATGGTCCGGGCCAAGAACGTGCTGGCGATGCTGATGCAGAACTTCTTCTGCATGGGCATCGTCGCCGTGCTCTGGGTCATCGTCGGCTACAGCATCGCCTTCGGCGGTGACAACGGGTTCCTCGGCGGCTTCCACTTCGTGGGCCTGGCCAACATGAGCGAGATGGTGCCGGGCTACACCGACAGCGCCGCTCAGGTCATCCCGCCGCTGGCCTTCGTCGCCTTCCAGATGACGTTCGCCATCATCACCCCGGCGCTGTTCACCGGCTCGACCGCGGACCGCTGGAAGTTCGGCGCGTTCGTGCTGTTCGTCTCGCTGTGGGCCGTGCTCGTCTACGCGCCGGTCGCCCACTGGGTCTTCTCGCCGGAGGGCTGGCTGTTCCAGCGGGGCGCGCAGGACTTCGCCGGTGGAACGGTCGTCCACGCCAACGCCGGCATCGCCGGCCTGGCGCTCGCGCTGGTCCTCGGCAAGCGCCGCGGCTGGCCGGGCTCGCGGTTCCGTCCGCACAACCTGCCGTTCGTCATGCTCGGCGCCGGCATCCTCTGGTTCGGCTGGTTCGGCTTCAACGCCGGTTCCTGGCTCGGCACCGGCAACAGCGCCGACGGTGTGCCGGTCGCGGCCTACGCGTGGGTCAACACCGCCGTCGCCGCCTCGGCCGCGATGCTCGCCTGGCTCGGCACGGAGAAGCTGCGTGACGGCTTCGCCACGACGCTCGGCGCCGCCTCCGGCGTGGTCGCGGGCCTGGTGGCCATCACCCCGGCCGCCGGTTACGTCCAGCCCATGGGTGCCGTCGCGATCGGCCTGATCGCCGGTGGCTGCTGCGCCCTGGTGGTGCCGCTCAAGGAGAAGCTGGGCTACGACGACTCGCTCGACGTCGTCGGCGTCCACCTCGTCGGCGGTGTGCTCGGCGCGCTGCTCGTCGGGTGGCTCGGCACCTCGAAGGTGAACGGCGCGGACGGCGTCCTGTACGGCGGCGGGTTCTCGCTGCTGGGCAAGCAGGCCGAGGCGGTCGGCGTCGTGCTGGTGTTCTCGTTCGTCATGACGCTGATCATCGCCAAGGTGATCGACCTGACCATGGGCATGCGGGTCACCGAGGAGCAGGAGCAGACTGGCCTCGACACCACGCTGCACAGTGAGAGCGGCTACGAGTTCGGCGCCGGCCTCGGCACCGGTGCTCCCCGTCCGCCGCTCACGACCCCGACCGGCTCCCGCCACGAGGTGAACGCATGAGGCTGATCACCGCCGTCATCAAGCCCTTCAAGCTCGACGAGGTGAAGTCGGCGCTCGAGACCTTCGGGGTCGCCGGCCTGACCCTCTCCGAGGTCCAGGGCTACGGCCGCCAGCGCGGGCACGTCGAGGTGTACCGCGGCGCCGAGTACCAGGTGGACTTCGTGCCGAAGGTCCGGCTCGAGATCCTGGTCAGCGACACCGACGCCGCGGACATCGTCGATGTCATCGTCAAGGCCGCCGGCACGGGCAGCATCGGCGACGGGAAGGTCTGGTCCGTTCCGGTCGAGACCGCCGTCCGGGTCCGGACGGGCGAGCGTGGAGATGACGCGCTCTAGGCACCGCCCGTGAAGGCGCAGCTCGACGAGCTGAGAGGTCGAGCGTCGGAGGGCCGGCCCGGCAGCGGGGAACCGCTGACCGGGCCGGCACTTCGTCGCGCCCTGGTCGAGGCCGCGGACGCGTGGCTCGCCGGCCTGCTCGGCGCGGCGATGGCGAACGACGCGGGGGCCGGCGTCGCGCTCGTCGCCGTCGGCGCCTACGGCCGGCAGGAGCCCGCGTTCGGCAGCGACCTCGACCTCGTCCTCGTCCACGACGGCAAGCGGAACGCGAAGGAGATCTCGGCGCTCGCCGAGGCGGTCTGGTACCCGGTCTGGGACGCCGGGGTCGGGCTCGACCACAGCGTCCGGACCATCGCCGAGGCCACCCGCGTGGCGGACGAGGACTTCAAGGCCGCCCTCGGCCTGCTCGAGGCCCGCTACGTGGCGGGCGACGAGGCGCTCGCCAAGGAACTCGTCTCCGCGATCCGGGGCCGCTGGCGGGCGCGGGCGGCCAAGCGGCTGCCGGAGCTGGCCGAGGCCGTCGCGGCCCGGCACCGCGCGGCCGGCGAGGTCGCCTTCCTGCTCGAACCCGACATCAAGGAGGGTCGCGGGGGCCTGCGCGACGTCGAGGCGCTGCGGGCGCTCGCCGCCGCGTGGGTCGTCGACTCCCCGGGCGAGAAGGTGCGCGACGCCGCCTCGACGCTGCTCGACGTCCGGGGCGAACTGCACCGCCGGACGAACCGCGACCGGCTGCTGCTGCAGGAGCAGGACGCGATCGCCGACGTCCTCGGCTACCCGGGCGCCGAGGCGCTGATGGCCACGGTGTCCGAGTGCGCGCGCACCATCGCCTGGGCGTGGGACACGTCCTGGTACCGGGCGTCCCGGCGCATCCGGCCGTCGACCCTGCGGAGCCGCTGGGGCAGCAAGCGTCCGCAGCGCCGCCCGCTCGACGAGGGGGTGGTGGAGCAGGACGGGGAGGTCGTGCTCGCCCTGGCCGCGGCGCCGGAGCGCGACCCCGTGCTCGTCCTGCGCGCGGCCCGCGCCGCCGCTCGGGCCGAGCTGCCGCTCGCGCCCTACACGCTGGAGCGCCTGCGCACCGAGGCGCCGCCCGTCGGCTCCCCGTGGCCGTCCGCGGCGCGGGACGCCTTCGTCGGGCTGCTCGCCGCCGGCCGTCCGGCCGTGCCGGTGCTCGAGGCGCTCGATCAGGTGGGGCTGCTCGAGGGGTTGCTGCCGGACTGGAAGTACGTCCGCAACCGGCCACAGCGCAACCCGTACCACCGCTTCACGGTCGACCGGCACCTCACCGAGGCCGCCGCCAACGCGGCCGGGCTGACCCGCTCGGTCAGCCGGCCGGACCTGCTGCTGCTCGGCGCGCTGCTGCACGACATCGGCAAGGGCCGGCCGGGCGACCACAGCGTGGTCGGCGCGGGCCTCACCGCCGACATCGCCGCCGCCATGGGCTTCGGCTCCGCCGACGCCGACCTGCTGACCTGCGTCGTCCGGCACCACCTGCTGCTGCCCGACACCGCCGCCCGACGCGACCCCGACGACCCGGCCACGATCGAGCGGGTCGCCGAGACGCTCGGCGGCGACCCGCTGGCGCTCGACCTGCTCGTCGCGATCGCCGAGGCGGACGGGCTCGCGACCGGCCCGACGGCGTGGTCGAAGTGGAAGGCGAGGCTGGTCACCCAGCTCGCCGACCGGGTGCGGGAGGCGATGGCCGGCGACAGCCCGCAGTCCGACCCGTTCGCGCTCACCGCTGAGCAGCGCGAGCTGCTCCGCCGGGGCGCCGAGCTGGTCACGACGGTCGAGCCGGACCCGGAGGGCCTGCCGGACGCCGGCCTCGTCACCGTCACCCGTCAGGACGAGCCCGGGCTGCTGGCGGCCGTCGCCGGGGTCGTCGCCCTGCACCGGCTCGACGTCCGCCGGGCGTCCGCCTTCGGGGACGGCGAGCGGGCCGCGGTGCAGCTGTGGGTGTTCACCCGGCACGGCGACCCGTTGCCGAACCCGGCGCGTCTGACCGCCGACGTCCGGTCCGCCCTGGAGGGCTCCCTCGGCCTGCGGGACCGGCTGGGCGAACGCGAGCGCACCTACGCCCGCGCCCGCCACGGACCGGACCCGGCGCCGCCGACCGTCCGCTTCGACGACCGGACGATCGGGGCCACCGTCGTCGAGGTCCGCGCCGCCGACCGGGCCGGAGTGCTGTTCCGGATGGTCGAGAGCCTCGGCCGGGCCGGGCTGCAGGTGCTGACCGCGCTCGTCTCGACGATCGGCCCGGACGTCGTCAACTCCTTCTACGTCCGCGGCCCGGACGGCGAGCCTCTCCCCTACGGCTCGGCGCGCAACGACGTGCGCCGTATCCTGCTCGCCGACCTCGAGCCGACGTATCCGACCCAGCCCCCGGCCGCGCCGCTCACCCGGGGGCACGACGGCTGACGCACCAGGGCGGTCACTGGTAGGTGATCACCTCGGGCCGCGGGCGGAGCTGCATCACCTGCTGCGGCGTCATCGCGGGCTTGTCGAGCACCGGGAACACCTTGAAGCCGTTGCGGTACGGCGAGCTGACCGAGAGCCGGTTGTAGACGCTCTCCTTCAGCCCGGGCGGCCCGATGCCATCCATGTGGAAGACGACGGCCAGCTCCTCCGGCACCTTGACGTCCTGCCGGTCCGGGACCATCGCGGCGGTGAACTGGTGCACGACGAACAGCTTCTGCGGCAGCCGGTTCGCGCGGACGAGGCCGGCGACGTAGGAACCGACCGCGTTGATCTCCGCGGCGCTGGAGTGGCCGGTGCCGGCGTAGGGGCGGCTGCCGGGCGTGCGCCACTCGGGGTCGAGGCCGATCGCCACGTCCGGCTGGGTCAGGTACTTCTCGTAGCGCTTCACCTGCGGCAGGAACTCGTCGGTGCCGGGCTGGAAGTCGAGGACGAGCAGCATCCGGTGCTTGCGGGCCGCCGCCAGGTAGCGGTCGATCGTGGCGTCGTCGAGCTTGAGGCTGTAGGAGCCGTCCGGGCCGGGCTTCCGGACGGCGTTGGTCGCGATCAGCTCCATCGCCGGCAGGACGGGACGGCCGAAGCCCGCGTACCCGTCGGCCTGCTTCTGCAGCCGGGCGGCGACGCCGTCGAGGTCGTTCACCTCGATCAGGCCCATGCCGCCCGGATAGCCCTCGCCGTAGAACGCGACGACGCGGTTGTTCGGCAGCACGGTGCGCCCGCCGCGCGGCAGATCGTGCGGGGCCGGCGGAACGCTCGGCGTGGCGGTCGGCAGGCTCGCGGCGGCGTCGGCGCGGGCGCTCTTACCGGTCGGGGCCGGCGAAGTCGGTCCGGCGGGCATCGGGGCGGGAGGGTCCCCGGAGTCGCCCGACCCCCGGCCGCAGGCGCTCGCCACCAGCGCGGCGACGAGCAGCAACAGCACGGCGACGAGGACGTTCGGACGGCGGCGGAGCACGACGATCCAACCTACGCACCGGCTCTCGGCGCCCGTGCAGCGGGGAGGATGACGCGGCGCACACCGACCACGCGTCCGGGGCGGGCGGCGCACGCACCGGGCCTCGGCGGGCCTCGTCGGGCCTCGCCGGAGCCCGCACCCGTCCGGGGTCGGTGGGTATGCTCCCGACGAGCGCTCGGCCTCTCGGGGCACGGGCGCTCAGGAGGCTTCGCCTAGTCTGGTCTATGGCGCCGCACTGCTAATGCGGTTTGGGGCTTCAACCCCATCCCGGGTTCGAATCCCGGAGCCTCCGCCCCCACCGACCTCGCGTCGGGCCTGGTCGGCGGCACGACGGTGGCGGCGACACCGTCGGCCAGGGTGCGCAGCCGTTCAGCGACGGCGTCCCTCGGTGAACACGCCGTACAGCATGATCCCGAGCATGGCCACGCCCAGCAGGGCGAACACCACGATGCCTGCGATCACCGAGCCGTCCATCGCGACCTCCGCATGCCTTGCGCCCGGCAGCCGCCGACGCATCCCGTACAACGCTGACGAGGGCCGCGATCGTCCGTCCCCGGCATTTCTGCGCGACGTGCAGACACCGCTGCAGGCAGGCAGGATGTGGGACGTGCCACGAACCCGCACGGCCGGTCTGCTCGCCGTTCCCGTCGCCCTCCTGCTCCTCGCCGGTTGCTCGGGGGGTTCCAGCGACTCCTCCAACGACTCCAGGGCCGGTCAGGGCTCCGCGCCGCCGTCGGCGGCGTCCGGGACGCCCGCTCTCGAGAAGCTGCCGGTCAGCCACCCGACCGCGTGGCTCTGCCGGCCGGGCATGGCGAACAACCCGTGCGAGACGAACCTCGACGCCACCGACGTCGGGGCGGGCGACGGGAAGACCGTCGAGCCGTTCCGTCCGGCGGCGGACCCCAAGATCGACTGCTTCTACGTCTATCCGACGCTGTCGGAGGCGAAGTCGCGCAACGCCCCGCTCGCCTCCGAACCCGCGGCGGTCGGCGTCACCCGCTCGCAGGCGGCCCGCTTCGCCTCGCAGTGCCGCCTGTTCGTGCCGCTGTACCGCCAGCTCACCGTCCAGTCGATCACCACGGGCGGCTACGCCGACCCGAAGGCCCAGGCGCTGGCCGACGCCGACGTCGACTCCGCCTGGCACGACTACCTGAACAACGACAACCAGGGCCGCGGCGTCGTCCTCCTCGGGCACAGCCAGGGCGCCGGCCAGCTGAGCCGGCTGATCCGCTCGGAGATCGACAACAACCCGGCCGAGCGGAGCAGGCTCGTCTCCGCGCTGCTACTCGGCGGCAACGTGCTCGTGCCGAAGGGCAAGGACGTCGGCGGGTCCTTCACCAACATCCCCGCGTGCCGTCGGCCCGACCAGACCGGCTGCGTCGTCGCCTACAGCTCCTTCGCCGAGGTTCCGCCCCCGAACGCCCTGTTCGGCCGGACCACGAACGCGCGCAACATCCCGCCGGGTCTTTCGCCCGAGGGCTTGCAGGTGCTGTGCGTCAACCCGGCCACGCTCGGCGCCGGCCCGGCCGACCTGCACCCCTACCTGCCGACGCGGGCGATCGGCGGGCGGCTGACCGCGACGCCGACCGAGCGCCTGCCGGACCTGCCGACGCCGTTCGTGACCTTCACCGGCCTGCGCGGGGAGTGCCGCGACGTCGACGGCGCCTCCTTCCTGCAGATCTCGGGCAGCGGCTCGCCCTACCTCGACGCCGCCACCACCCAGGCCCTCGGCCCGACGTGGGGGCTGCACCTGCTCGACGTCAGCGACGCCTACGGCGACCTCGTGACGCTGGTGGGCAAGCAGGCGGCCGCCTGGAAGTAGCGGACCCGACCCAGGGTGGGCTCTGCGCGATAACCGCTGGCGCTCGGGGGCCCGGATCCGGCACAGTGGACAGCCGGCGTCGATCCCGGCGCCGGCCGTCCACCGCCTCGCATCGGGACCGGGCGGCCCAGTCCGCGCCGTTCGTCGGAGGAGGAGCAATGGCCCGCCAGAGCAAGTCGACCACCGGATCGGCGAACGCGTCGCCGCTCACCACTCCCCTCGACGACCCCCGCGCGGAGCGGGCTCGGAGAGCCGCGATGCAGTCCTACGTCGAAGGTCGGACGACCCACGCGCAGGCCGTCGAACGCGTCCGCCGCGCGATCGAGAAGTACAGCACACCCGCCGCCTGACCTCGGCGTCCGGGCCCTCGGTGGGGCGGCCCCGCGACGTAGCGTGGAAGCGTGATCCGTCGCTTCCTCACCCCGAGGTGGGTGGCGATCCACCTGCTCACCGTCGCGATCGTGATCATCTTCGTGCTGTTCGGGCGCTGGCAGTTGCACCGCTGGGAGGACCGCGGCACCTCCGTCACCCCGCCCGACCCGCGGCCGGCGGTCGCGCTGACCGAGCTCGCCCCGCCGGACCGTCCGCTGCCCGGCGGTTCCATCGGACGGCGGACGACGGTGACCGGTCGCTACGACGGCGCCCATCAGGTCCTCGTCGCGGACCGTGAGCTCGACGGACGCCCGGGCTTCTGGGTGGTCACGCCGATCCGCCCGCAGAACCCGGGTGAGACGGCCGCCCTGGTGGTGCGCGGCTGGGTCCCGTCACCCGACGACCCGGCGCTGCGAGCGCCGGCCGGGCCCGTGACGGTCGCCGGGCGGCTCTACGCCTCCGAGGACCTGCCCCCGGTCGGCACCTCGGCGTCCGCTCCGCTCCCGGCCGGGCAGTTCCGGCAGGTCAACACGGCCGAGCTGACGGGGCGGTTCCCCTACCGGATCCTCGACGGCTACGTCCTTCTCGCGAGCCAGCGGCCGACCTCTCCCCCGGCGCCCGCCGTGGTCCCTGCCCCGGCCAACGAGGTCGACAACGGCGGCGGTTTGCGGAACCTCGCCTACGCGCTGCAGTGGTGGCTGTTCGCCGGGGCCGTCCTCTACTTCTGGACCCGGCTCGTCCGCGACGACCTCAAGCCGCCGGAGGAGAGCGCCCACGAACCGGCCGGTCCGGTGCCGTCCGCCCGCACGACCCCCGACGCGGTGACCTCCGACGTCGTGGTGCCGCGACCGGACGGGGGCGCCGACACCGCCGGGGACGCAGCCGGAGACGACGACGAGGACGCCGAGCTCGCTGCCTACAACCGCTACCTGGCGGACCTGAACGCCCGCTCCAGCCGGCGTTCCTGACCGAACGAGAGGACCCTCGTGGCTGCGGCACTTCTCCGCTATCGCGTACTCGCCTACGTCGTCGGCGTCGGGCTGGTGCTGCTCGTGCTCGTGGCGATGCCGCTGAAGTACTTCGCCGACTCGCCCGGCATGGTCGCCGTGGTGGGGACGGCGCACGGCTTCCTGTTCTTCGTCTACGTGCTGACGACGCTCGATCTCGCGGTCCGGGCCCGCTTCTCGCTCGTGTGGACGGTCGCGGTGCTGCTCGCGGGCACGATCCCGTTCATGTCGTTCGTGGCCGAGCGCCGCGTGACGCGGGACGTCCGGGCGCAGCTGAACCAGACCTCGCGCGCCGCCTGAGAACTCTGGGGTCGCCCGCGTGCGGGTGACACCTGCTCGGGTGTCGACCTCCGCCGCACCCTCGCACCGCCGCCCACACCTGACCCGGCGTCGATCTCCCGGCACCCTCGCACCGCCGCCCACACCTGACCCGGCGTTGCCCTCGCGAGCATCCCCCGCCCGGCGCGGCCAGACCAAGATCGCCAGCAACGCGGTCGATCGACATGCCGCGCGCCGCGGCCCCGTCCGCGGGATGTCGATCTCCTGTGTTGCTGGCGATCATGCCGGTACGGGTGCTTACATGCTTACCGACCCGAGCGCGTGCGTTCCCGGAGGTGCTGCATGCCGACACCCACCCTCGCCGAGTGGGCCGGCGGGCCCGAGGCCATCGAGCGCCTCACGGACGTCTTCTACCGGCACGTGCACGAGGACCCGCTGATCGGACCGCTGTTCGCGCACGTCGGGGACGCGCACGCGCATCACGTGGCCCAGTGGCTGACCGAGGTGTTCCGCGGGGCGGCCGACTACTCCGTCGAGCACGGCGGCTACCCGACCATGGTCCGGCACCACCTCGGGCTCCGGATCACGGAGGCGCAGCGCGCCCGCTGGGTGCAGCTGCTGGGGCAGGCCGCCGACGAGGCCGGGCTCCCCGACGACCCGGAGTTCCGCTCCGCCTTCCACGCCTACCTCGAGTGGGGTTCGCGGATCGGCAAGGAGAACTCCCAGGACGACGCCACTCCCCCACTGCAGGCCCCGATGCCGTACTGGGGCTGGGGTGAGGCGCCGCCCTACATCCCGCCCGAGCGGGTACGAACCGGGGCGTGAGCACCGATACGGCGCAGTTCTCCCGCGAGACCGAGGCGTCCGGTCGCTTCGTCCGGCAGCCCAACCGCTTCCGCGACCGCATCACGGCCGACGGCTCGTCCGGCTTCCCCGCCGAGTCCGGGCGCTACCAGCTCTACGTCTCCCTGGCCTGCCCGTGGGCCCACCGGTCCCTGATCGTCCGCGAGCTGCTGGGGCTCTCGGACGCCATCGGCGTGACCGTCGTTGACCCGATCCGCGACGAGCGCGGCTGGCGCTTCACGCTCAACCCGGACGGCCGCGACCCGGCCACCGGCGCGCGGTACCTGTCGGAGCTGTACGAGGCGACGGACCCGACCTTCGACGGGCGGGTCACCGTGCCGGCGCTGTGGGACACGGCGACGAATCGGCTGGTCAGCAACGACTATCCGCAGATCACGCTCGACCTGTCGACGGAGTGGACGGACCTCCACCTCCCGGGTGCTCCCGAGCTCTACCCGGTGCCGCTGCGGGAGGAGATGGACGTCCTGATCGAAGACATCTTCCGCGACGTCAACAACGGCGTGTACCGGGCGGGGTTCGCGACGACGCAGGAGGCGTACGAGGAGGCCTACGACGCGCTGTTCGCCCGGCTCGACGTGCTCGAGGCCCGGCTGCAGGACCGCCGCTACCTGATGGGCGACCGGCTGACCGAGGTCGACATCCGCCTCTGGACGACGCTCGCGCGCTTCGACTCGGTCTACTACGGCCACTTCAGATGCAACCGGAAGCGGCTCGTCGACTACCCGCAACTGTGGGACTTCGCGCGGCACCTGTACCAGCAGCCCGCGTTCGCCGACACGACGGACTTCGACCACATCAAGCGGCACTACTACTGCACGCACGAGAAGCTGAATCCGAGCGGGATCCTGCCCAAGGGTCCCGACATCGACTGGCTCGAGCCCACGGAGCGGTGAGCGCCAACACCTGACCAGGCGTGCACCGCCGGGGGACCTCCTCCCGCGCCCCACACCCGAGCAGGCGTCAACCGCCGGAGGGACCTCCTCCCGCGCCCCACACCCGAGCAGGCGTCAACCGCCGGAGGGACCTCCTCCCGCGCCCCACACCCGACCAGGCGTTACCGGCGCCCCCCGCGAACGCGCGGCTCAGCGGTCCGGATCGATGACGCGGTGCCGCGGGTCCGACGCCTCCGGGTGCTCGGCGCGCGCGTCCCGCACGCCGGTGCCGGGCTCGGCCGCGCGACGTGGCCCGTTCGCGACGATCGCCGCCGTCGGCAGCGAGACCGCCGCGACGACGGCCGCGACCACGGCGAGCGGACCCGGCAACCACGGCAGGCTGACGAAGCACACCAGCGCCACCGCCATGATCGCGAGATAGCGGTGCAGGCGCTGCCGCTGCTGGACCGGTCGCGTCAACGTGGTGACGACCGGCACCCGTTTCCGTGGCCTCGTCACCCCTCCAGATTGCTCCCTCCGAGGCCAGCCGAAAAGTGCCGGGCGACCTAGAATGGAGTCATGCAGGAACGGGAGCGGATCGGCATCGGGCTGCTGGCCATCACGGTCGCCTCGATCCCCGTGCTGTTCTTCTTCCTCGTCGTGCAGAGCCCGATCCTCGGCGTCGCCGCCCTGGTCGTGGAGCTCGGGCTGTTCACCGCCGCCCGGATCGCCCTCGCCCGCCCTGCCAAGCCGGTGGGCGCGGCCCGACTCCAGCAGCGGCCGCCGCGGCAGCGCTGAGAGCGGACCGCCCGGTCCCCGGGCGACGGAGCCACGGCGGGTTCACTGCAGCGCGCCCAGCCCGGAGGCCGTCGGCCGCACCCCATCGGATGCATCCGGACCCGACCCGGGTTGCCCGGGTACCGCCGCCACCGTGACCGTCAGGTCACCGTGCCCGCTGGGTCGTCCAGGCGCGGCGGCGGTCAGCCGCAGCCGGTAGGTGCCGGCCTGCGGAAACAGCGCCGACGTGCTCGCGGCCCGCTCGGCGGCGAACACGGCCGGTGCGGGCCCGGAGATCGTCGTCCACTGCAGCGAGAACTCCGCGGGGTCGGTGTCCGCCTCGTCGAGCACGGTCGCGGAGACGGCGGCCGGTCCGGGCAGCGTGACCGACGAGGGGCCCGTGACCCGAACCGAGGGCGGGTCAGCACCCGGGCCACCCGCACCATCGGCACTCGCCGCGACCCCGGGCACGTCCGGGACGCCGAAGTAGAGGACGAGGAACGCGAGGATGTCCTCCGTGTGCGGCACCAGCGCAGGCAAGTACCGGGCGACCGTGCGGTGCACCGCCTGTGAGAACTCCGCATAGCTGCCGGCCTTGTCCCGTACGAACGGTTCCAGGGTGCGGATGAGCTCGTAGTTGCTGTCGAGGTCGAGGTCGTGCAGGGCGTGCTCGACCGTGCCGGGCCGGGCCTGGAGAGCGGCCTGGACGCGGCTGACGAACGTGACCCGGTGCAGCACCCGCCAGCAGGGCGGGCGGTTCGCCTGCTGCTGGGCCTCCCGCAGGGCGGAGGCGGCCGGGTCCTGGGCGAGCCAGATCGGGTCGACCACCCGGCGGAAGAAGAAGTCGTGGTTGTCCGGATCGGGTTGCAGATAGAAGGTGAGGAAGCGGTAGGCGTCGACCTTCCCGGGCCGCCGGTCCGTCGGCTCGCCCTCCCACGTGCCGCTCAGGTCGCTCTCCGGCGCGACGCTCACGGCGGCCCCGAACGTGCTCGACGAGCTCAACCCCTTCGTCACCGTGAGATTCAGATGACCGCCGAACATGGCGCTGATCTCCGACTGAGCCGCCGGGGCGACCACCTGGACCAGGAGCTGGAGGTCGAAACCGGCCAGCCCCGTGAACGAGTAGCTGCCTCCCGTGACCTCTTCGCGGGTGTCCAGGCTCTGCTCCTCTTCCGCATACAGGCCGCCCGCCGCCGTCCAGACGTAGGTGTTCACCAGGTTGCGCTTGTCCAGGTGCGGGAGCTTGTTGATCACGCCGCCCGCGGCGAGGTCCTCGTCGGTGAAGTTGACGCCCGACTGGCGCCGCCCCTTGGCGCCGGCGTCGAACTGGTCGAAGAGCGTGCGCAGGCGCTCCTCCTCACGGGCGATGCGGTTCTTCAGCGCGTACGCCTCGATCGGCTTGAAGTAGCTGCTGTCCGGGCTGTAGGTCAGCGCCTGCGGATAGGACTCGTCGGGGTCGAGCCCGACCTTCCCGTCCAGCGTCCCCTGCTTGGTGTAGGCGGGGTTGATCGGGAAGGTGAGGATGTTCCAGTCCCGCGGGATGTCCGGGTTCGGCTGCATCGAGTAGGCGATGAGGGCGCCCGTGTCGGCGAGCCGCAGCGCGAAGACGTCCGCCGTCGTGGACTGCACGAGCGCGAAGCCGGTGTTGTCCGGGACGTAGCGCGCGCCCAATCCCGCATATGCGGGTGCGTTCTCCCGCCGCCCCCGCAGCCCGAGCGTGCTCACCACGGTGAGCGCGCGTCCCTGCCCACTGGTGGCATTGTCCAACCAACCGAGGGAGTTCTCGAAGCTGGTCTTCAGGCCGCCCATCACGGCCCACTTGTCGACCCCCTTCTCGAAGCCGAAGCCGACCTGGTCGTCACCCATCGCGCCGATCAGCACCGAGGCCTCGAGCGAGGTGTTGAACCCCTTGTCCCGGCTGGAGGCGTAGGTGTAGGTGCTCGACGTCGCCTCGGTCAGCGAGACACTGCTGGCGTCGGCGTAGCTGTCCTGCAGCGTCAGGTTCTCGCTGGGAACCGGCGGCGCGCCCTCGATGAAGCCCATCAGCTGGGGATCGGTCTGCACCTGACCGACCCATTCGGTGATCATGTCGCCGACCTTGAACCCGGTGACCAACGACCACCGCCCGTCGCGGATCAGCGCGTAGCACCGCTTGAAGATGCCGATCGACGCTCCCGCGGCGTCGGTCTGCAGGTCGGCGTACTCCATCGCATCCGGCGTCGCCGAGATCCGCGCCGTCCGACCGGTGGTGACCTGCAGCAGCGCGTCCTGCACCTGCGGCGCCTCGTCCGCGACGGGCGCGGTGGACAGGACCGAGACGCCCGCCGTCCGCAGCCTGTTGTCCCGCGGGCCGTCGTCGGCCAGGATGCCGGGCTCGTTCTGCTCGTCGAAGGTGTAGTAGGCGAGGAGGTTCTCCCGCTCCCCCGTCAGCCGGCGGAACAGGTTGTCCGCGAGCTGTTCGGCGGTCCGCCGCTGGGACCACAGGCGCAGCTCCTCCAGCTGGCCGCGGTAGTGCTCGTGGGCGTCGTCGGGTGCGACCCCGACCCGGAAGTGCGGCGGCTCGACGGTCGCCGACACCGGTTCGCGGACGCTCGGCAGCACGTCGCCGTTGCGGTAGAGCACGAGCGACGAGCCGGCCGGATCGGGCGTGCTCACCCAGCTCACGGGGCCCGCGAACGTCGCGGTGTTCGCGCTCTTCTCGTCCGCGGTGGTGTTGCCCTCGTTCTCGGCGAGCCGCCACCAGGAGACCAGTCCGGTCTCCCGGCCCTTGAGGTCCACGCCGATGTCGGCCGCCTCGCGGGCGACGTTCCAGATCCGGATCTCGGAGATCTGGCCGCGCAGACCCGCCGTGCGGCCGCCCGGGTAGGCGACGCCGACGCGGGTGGCACTGCTGCTCGACCCGGTGTCGGCGTGGCTTTCGTCGATGGAGTACTTGCCGCCGCCGGCCGCTCGCCCGTCGACGAAGAAGGAGATGTCGTACCAGGTCTTGACCGAGACGTCGGGGATACCCGGCGTGTTGCCGGTGCCGGTCGTCGACGTCACGGTCGCCTGCACCGACCGCTTCCGGCTGACCGCGACGCGAGAG
Organism: uncultured Actinomycetota bacterium; assembly: GCA_963783105.1. Lineage (GTDB taxonomy): Bacteria > Actinomycetota > Actinomycetes > Frankiales > Frankiaceae > JAVEDQ01. Next base: position 21,590 of record CAWAMI010000009.1, on the reverse strand, counting down.
AAGGTGCCGGGCCGCAGGGCCGTGGTCGAGACGAAGGGGCCGGCCGCGGCGTGCTGCGCGGACTGGAACGTGAACGACAGGTGTCCGCCGCCGTCGACCGACAGGTCGTAGGGCGAATCGTGTTCCTGGTCGCCGAGCACCCCGCGGCTGACCAACCCGTGCGCGCTGCCGACGTCGTCGAGCCGGACCCCGAGTTCGAGGGTGAGGTCGCCGCCGACGTCGAGGGAGTCGCTGGCCCCGCAGTCCAGGTAGCCCCCGCCCTTGAGCGCCAGGCCGTAGTGCTGCGCGTAGGCCATCGCGACGTGCGTCCACTCGCCGCTGCGGATCGCCTCCTGCGCGGTGACCCGCTGATCACCGACGGTGCCCGTGACCAGCAGGTTGGGCAGCGCCGTGGGCACCGCGCTCGGGCGACCGTGGATCTCGACCGGGCTGTCGGTCCCGAACACCGATCGCGTCAGCCCGGTGCCGAAGCGCCAGACCCCGAGGAGATCGGGCGTCCCGGCCGCGATCGGAACGGCGGAGTCCGCGGCGAGTTGGGCCGCGCTCCGGTCCCGACCCCAGATGCGAATCTCGTCGACCGCGCCGGCGAACAGCCGCTCGACCCCGGGCGCGGCAGCACCGACCGTCCAGATACCGGACGCCGCGGCGGGGTTGGCGCCGTCGATCAGTTCGGCCTCGAGCACCGCGTTGCGGTAGATCCGCCACGCCCGCCCGTCGAACGTGCCGGAGAGGTGCACCCAGCTCCCGACGTCGGCCGCACGGTCCGGGCCGGAGGCGAAGTGATCGCGCGAGCCGTCCCACAAGCCGAACTGGTAGTGCCCGTTGAGGATGCGGAGCGTCACCTCCGGTGAGCCGACGGCCGCGCCGTGCGCGACGACGGTCCTGAAGCCGGTCACCGAGTCCGGCCGGATCCAGGCCTCCAGCGTGAGCCCGGCGCCGGACCCGGTGGCCAGCCCGGACAGGCGCAGCCAGTCGGCGGTCCCGGAGAGCCGGAGCGCCACCGTCTGGTTCTTCGAGCGCAGCCCGAGGGCGTAGGACGATCTCGGCCCGATTGACGGTCGTGACGAGACGACGCGAGCAGGTGCCAGCGTGTCCTCGGGCCGAAGCCACGCCTCGACGGTCAGATCACCTCGGGGCGAGAACCCGTCCTGGTCGACCCCGTCGGCGGGCGCGGCCGAGGTCGAGCCGTCGAGTTCGAGGGCGTTGCCCGGGGTTCCCGAGGTCCATTGGCAGCTGCGGGCGACTCCGGATTTCGTCGGCGTCCGCGACGGGTCGACGCTCCCGCTCGCGCCGTTGAGCAGAGCGTTCACGAGCCGGGAGCCGGTGCGCAGGTCGACGCCGATCGCCGTCGTGCGGGCGGCGCCCGCGTAGTCGTAGTCGTCGTGGGAGGCCCGACCGGTGAGGACGTCGACCAGGGCGGCGGCGTCGAGGGGCAGCTGCTGCCAGGTCTCCGCGACGGTCAGGGCGGCGGCGTGGAGCGTGATCGTCAGCGTGCACGTCTGCGACCCCGTCCCGCCGTCGTCGAGCGCGACGGTGAGGCCGCCGGTCGCATCCGGGCGGCCGATGTCCGCGGTGCGGGCCGCGAGCAGCACCTCGCCCGTCGCGGCGTGCAGCGCGAACGACGGCCGCTCCACCCGGGTGTCGAGGTGGATCGCCGTCAGCTCGTCGTCGGTGTTGCGCACGTACATCGCGACCCGGGCCTGCGCGCTCTCGGTCAGGCGTGGCGCGCTCGGGGTGCGCACGAACGGGAGGAGGGCGCCCGAGGCCGACAGGCCGTGCCGGTCGAGCGAGAGCAGCGGCATCTCCGCGGTGCTCCCGCCGCCGAGGGCGAGCGTGGCGCGCCGGATCTCGTCGACGGCCTGCGCCAACGTGGTCGTCAATTCGGCGAGCCGCGCGTTGCCCGCGGTGAGCTCGGCGTTGAGCGAGTCGCGCAGCGCGACGATGTCCCGTCGCGCGGTGTCCTGCGCGGCGATCGCGGCGTTGTAGGCGTTCTCCCGCGCCTGGTTCAGCGCACCGTTGAGTTCGATGGTGAGGCTGGCGAAGAGGTCGTTCCACGAGCCGAGGTCGGCGACGTTGCCGTCGAAGCCGCCGTTGCGTGGGGGCGTGTCGGAGGTGTGACCGGTGACGTGCAGCTCCGGCGGGATCTGCATCGAGCTGATGACGTGCGACAGGTTCAGGCCGAGCAGCTGCGCGTTCGAGTACGACCCGATCGGCAGGCTGACGACCGTGCCGCCGTAGTAGGCGTCGGTGAAGAACAGGGCCCGGGCGGTGGTGGCCGCGGCGTAGAGGTCGTTGAGCGCGGCCTCGGCCTCCACGAGCGCCGAGTGCGCGGCGGTGAAGCGGCCGACCGCGTCGGCCGCGAGGAGCGGCGGCGCATCCGGCAGGACCCAGACCGACGTCAGCCGGGTGAGGTAGTCGACGGCGTCGCGCACGTCGCGCAGCCGCGGCTGCAGCGTGGCGATCTCACTCCGGCAGCTGCTGGCCAACTGCTCGTTGGCGGCGCGCCGGGCCAGCAGCTCCTCCGGAGAACCGTGCGAGGGCGTCAGCGCCTCGACCGTCGGCAGGTGCAGCGTGGCCGGCAGTTCGGCCACCTTGCCGGCGCCGGAGACGCCCACGTCGACGACGGCCACCGCGTCGTCGGCGGGCACGGCGCCCCCGTTCCCCGTTCCACCCCCGGCGTCCGCGGGCCGCGTCCCCACCGCCAGCAGCACGCGGGAGCTGCGCTTGAGCAGCTTGGCCTGCTCGAGGGACCGGTAGCCGCTGTGGGCCTCCTCCTGCTGGGAGTAGAGCAGCAGCGAGACGCCGGTGCTGACGGAGCGTCCCGCGATGCCGACGCTGCTGCGGCTGATGCCGATCGAGTCGGCGATCGGGGCGGTCGAGGTCACCCAGCTCGCGCCGGTCACCGCGCCCCGCAGCCCCGACGGCGAGACGTCCCAGACCTCGCCGCCCTCGCCCTCGTCGAGCCGCAGGTAGCAGCTCAGGGCCGGTTCGAGACCGACGAGCCGTCGGCACATGCCGGCCTGCAGATCGCGGGCCGTCCGGCGGACGGACCAGATCCGCAGCTCGTCGAGCAGCCCGCGGTAGCCGGCCGTCGGGGCACCGATGGCCGTGGGGAACACGTTCGTCGCCGCATCCGGCCCCTCCGCCGCAGAGGACGGGCCGGCCGGGAACGGGTCGCCGACGTGCGCCAGCACTCCCCCGACGTAGACGCGGAGCCGGCGGCCGTCGCACGTCACCGCCAGGTGCTGCCAGACCCCGTCGCGCAGGAGGTCGGGGCTGGTGGTCTCGTGCCAGGACGACCCGTCGCCGACCCCGGCCCGCACGGCGCCGCTGTCGGACAACCACACCGAGAGTCCGTCTGACCCCGTCGTCCCGCCGCCGCCCAGCAGGATCCGCTCACCGACGTCGCCGGAGGACAGCCGCGGCGCGAGCCAGGCCTCCACGGTGAAGATGCTGCCCAGGACTCCGACCGCTCCGGCACCCCCGGATCCCGCGAGCAGATCGACGCGGTCCCCCTCGGACGCGAAGTCCAGGGCCGACCCGGCGTAGCCGGGATCCTCGCTCGCCGGGATCAGCGTCAGCCCACAGACGCGGGAGGGGTCGGCCTGGCTGGCGGCCGGGCACGTGCCGGGCTCGGTGGCGAAGACGTCCGGGTGGTCCGGGCAGGTCAGGAACTGGTGGCCGAGCGTGTCGAAGAGCCCGTCGGTGGTGCGTTCGACGTTGACGAGGTTGATGCGGTCGGAGTGCGGGTCTGGAAGCGCGAACTGCCAGCGGCTGACCTCCACCACCGACGTCGGGACAACCGCGACCCCGAACGAGCCGTCCGTAACGTGACCGACGAACTGCAGCGCCTGCGTCGGCTCGTAGAAGGGCGCGTTCTCCAGATCGGTCGCGCCGAGGCCGTCCTTGGCGTTGGCGGGGCGCGTCCGGCTCCGGCTGCGCTGGAACCGGACCTCGCGCGGCAGCTGCAGCTGCGGGCCGACCAGGACGTAACGGTCGGCGAGCAGGGTGCCGTCCACCATGGGCACCGGATGCCCCTCGTCGTCGAGGACGGGCGTGCCGTTGTTCGTGACGTAGAGGATCCGGTCGGGCGCGTCCTCGGGCCGGATCGACTGGCGGAACAGGTAGACGTGCACGCCGTCCGACAGCACCGTGAAGGGTGCGTCGGCGGTGAAGCGCGCGGTGGTGGACAGGAAGTGGTCGACCTCGGCGGCCGGCACGGGCGTGCCGTCAGCCGGCGGTGCGGTCGCCCCGAGAGCGACCTGAGGCAGCCGGTCCTGGTCGGCGACGCCGTAGCCGACGCGCGCCAACTCCGCGGCGAACGGCAGCTCCTGGGGGTTGGCGAGCCAGCCGTCGGCGTCCGTCGGCCCTGCGCCCGGGTCGAGCACGCTGTAGTGGATACGCTGCCGGTCGTCCATCGCGAAGGCGAGGACGGCGCCGCCGTGGCGGACGAGCGTGCTGTACCGGTACGTGCGGTCCGCGTAGGTGCGGGTGAAGGCGTCAGGCACTTCGGGCTCCGATCGGGCGCGCGAGAGCCGCCGTGCTACCGCACCCTCGGAAGGGGTGTCCACCCGAACGGCGAAGAACCTACAGCTGGCGCACGTTCGGTCACGCACAGCTGGTCTCCGCCGGCTTCTCATGTGGGACGGGCCGGATCCGCATGAGAGACCGGGATCGCGGAGGCCCTGGTCCGGGACGCACAGGCGGCTCCGGTTGAATAGCCCTGATGAGCCTCTCCCGCCGCGCCGGACTCGGAATCCTGGCCGCCGCCGTCGTGCTCGTCGTGGCGGTCACCGCCGTCGTCGTGGTCATCCAACGCCAGTCCTCGGGCGGTCAGGCGAAGCAGGCCGTCGAGGGGTATCTCGACGACTGGTCCGCCGGCCGGTACGACCAGATGGCGGTGGTCGCCGACCAGCCGGTCGACAGCTTCACCGCCTTCTACAGGGCGTCGGCGACGGGCTTGGAAGAGCAGGAGGCGAAGTACGAGCTGCTGTCGGTCTCGACCGGCGACGCGCCGAGCGCCACCTTCCGGGCCACCATCACGCCCGCCAACTACCCGGACTGGACCTACGAGGGGACGCTTCCCCTGGCCAAGCGGAACGGCGACTGGCACGTCGCCTGGTCCCCGGCCGCGCTGCACCCGTCGCTCCAGGCCGGCCAGCACCTCGCGCTCGTGCGCGCGCAAGCAGCAGTACGGGCACGTGCTTGACCGCAACGGCCAGCAGATCGGCGATGACGCTCAGCTGCGGCAGACCGTCATCGGACGGGCACCATCCGACGACTCCGGCTCGGGCAACGGACCCGCAGCCCTGCACGTGGCGTTCGCCGACACCCTGGACGGTCGCGCGCCCGCGTCGGTCAGCGTGCTGTCGTCGTCCGGCGCCAAGGTCGAGCAGCTGGCGACGCTCCCCGGCAAGCCGGGCAGCGACGTCCGCACGACGCTGGACCTGTCGTTGCAGAAGATGGTCGAGAACGTCGGCGCCGGCTCCGCGAAACCCGCGTCGATCGTGCTGCTGGACAACCGGAACGGCGCCATCCTCGCCGCCACGGGTGCCGGGCTGGCCGGGCGGTATCCGCCCGGGTCGACGTTCAAGATCGTGACCGCGACCGCCGCGTTGCAGAACGGCTTCACGCTCGACACGCCCGTCTCCTGCCCGCCGACCGTCACCGCGGGCGGAGTGACCTTCAAGAACGCCGAGGACGAGGCCTTCGGGCAGATCAGCTTCCTCACCGCCTTCGCGAAGTCCTGCAACACCGCCTTCGTCAACATCGCGGAGAAGCTGCCGGAGGGGGCGCTCGCGAAGGCGGCCTCCTTCTACGGGTGCACCGCCCTGCCGGGTGGGGCGCAGACCCCGGACCCGCTCCCGATCCCGACGTTCACCTGCAACTTCCCGCCCGTCTCCGGGGCGGAGTACGCCGCGGCCGCGTTCGGGCAGGCGCAGGTCGAGACGAGTCCGCTCGGCATGGCCTCGATCGTCTCGGCGGCGAGCACGGGGACGTGGCACCAGCCGCGCATCCTTCCCGAGGACGGCCCGATGCAGCCCGCCGTCGAGCCGCGCACGCTGCCGCCGAACGTCGTCGACCAGATGCGGACGGCGATGCAGGCGGTGGTCTCGAGGGGGACCGCGACGTCCATCTCGGGCAGCGGCGTCGCGGGCAAGACGGGAACGGCCGAGTTCGGAACGGCGAACCCGCCCAAGACCCACGCCTGGTTCACCGGCTACCTCGGCGACTACGCCGTCGCGGTGGTCGTTCCGGACGGCGGCTTCGGCGGCGACGCCGCCGCCCCGCTGGCGGCCCGCGTCCTGCAGAACGCCCAGGGCGGCGGCTGACCGTCGGACATGCGCCTGTTCCAGGTCGACGCCTTCACCGACCGGCTCTTCGCCGGCAACCCGGCCGGCGTCGTCCTGCTGGACGGGCCGTCAGGGACGCCGGACGACGCCTGGATGCAGGCCGTTGCCGCCGAGATGAACCTGGCCGAGACGGCGTTCCTCGAGGCCCGGTTGGAGCCCGGTTCCTACGGGCTGCGCTGGTTCACCCCGGCGGTCGAGGTCGACCTGTGCGGCCACGCGACCCTCGCGTCCGCCCACGCGCTGTGGGAGTCGGGAGAGTCGGCGCAGCGGTTGCGGTTCGCCACCCGCAGCGGCGAGCTGAGCGCCGCCCGGGTCGAGGGCGGCATCCAGCTCGACTTCCCTGCCGACGCCCCGGAAGAGGTGACCGACCGTGCGCTGGCGGGGGCCGTCGTCGCCGGGCTCGGTGAGGGGGCCGGCCGGGACGGGGTGCGCTGGATCGGCCGGAGCAGCGACAAGTTCCTCGTCGAGCTCCGCGACGAGGCTGCGGTGCGCGCGCTGCGACCCGAGTTCGCCAGGATCGCCGAGCTCGACGCGATGGGCGTGATCGTCACCGCCCGCGCGGACGACCGCTCGCCGCCGGATGCCCCGGACCGCGGCAACGGCGTCGATGTGGTCTCCCGGTTCTTCGCCCCGGCCGTCGGCATCGACGAGGACCCGGTGACCGGAGCGGCGCACTGCTGCCTCGCGCCGTACTGGGCGGAGCGGCTGGAGCGGCCGACGTTCCTGGGCTACCAGGCCTCGGCCCGCGGCGGGTACGTCGGCGTCGAGCTGGTCGGCGAGCGGGTACTGCTGACGGGGCAGGCGGTCACGTTCTTCCGTACCGAGCTCTGAGCGCCGCTGGGGTGAACGGTTCCGTCGACCGGCGGGCCGTCGGGTTCGGTATCGTGGCGTCGGCGGACGGACCCCGTGTCCGGGCCCGGCGCTCGTAGCTCAACGGACAGAGCATCTGACTACGGATCAGAAGGTTGCAGGTTCGAATCCTGCCGAGCGCGCTTTTTCTCGTGGGTCCGCGGTCAGCACCTGTCATGGACAACGTGCGGGGCCGCGCTCGTGGGTGCCGTGAGCCCGAGTCTCTAGAGGGGCGTCTCACCCAGATCGTGGCGACGACGTCGTCCTCGTCCGCGCGGCGCTCGAGGTAGTAAGCGCGGGCACCCTGCCGACGACCGTGACGTGCGCGCTCAGGTCGGGCGCCGTCGGGGCACCCGGCGCAACGGTTGCGAGGACCGGGTGTCGCCCTGCGGACTGGCGAGCTGGCGCTCCAGATCGGTGAATGCGGCGATGATGTCGGGGGCCTCGAAGGCGCGGTTGCGACGCCCGACCGTCACCTGTCGCAGGACGCCCGCCTCTTCCAGCCGCCGTACCGCCTCGTTGGTCTGGGGGAAGCTCCGGCCGATGAGGCCGGCGGCGCTCGACACCGTCACCACCGGTGCGCCAAGGAGGGCCGGGAGCAGGAGGTCGGTGGCGGAACGGCTCCGCACCCGGCCCAGCCGCTCGCGCCAGGCGTCCTCGAGCGTCCGCGCGCGAGCCTCGAAGGCCGCCGCGTCAGCGACGGCGCGCTTGCAGGCACCGGCGAACCGGCCGACCCAGAGGTTGATCCCCTCGTGCGCCTCCCGGCCGGTGGCCCCGCCCCGGTACCTCGTCGCCGTCAGGGACCCGACGTAGTCCTTGGCCCACGTGGCGAGCACGAGGGACACCGGGGGCAGCACGCGCTGCGCCAAGCCCCGGCGGCGAAGGATGAGGTGAATCAACGCCCGGCCGGTCCGCCCGTTGCCGTCGATGAAGGGGTGGATGGTCTCGAACTGGGCGTGGGCGATGGCGGCCTGGGCCACCGCCGGCAGCGAGTCCTCGTTGGCGAAGTTCACCAGGTCCGCCATCAGCTTCTCGACGAGCTCCGGGGGCGGCGGCACGAAGGCGGCCGAGCAGGGGTTGTGGTCGCTGCCGCCGATCCAGTTCTGCTGGTCTCGGAACCGGCCTCCGTGCACCTCGAGCCGCGAGCCGGCGAGCAGGCGGCGATGCAGTTCGAGCAGCAGGTCGGTGGTGATGGCCGCGCCCGGCTGCACCCGCTCGATGCCGACCACCATCGCCTCGATGTTGCCGAGCACTTCGAGAGCGGTGACGTCCGACGGTTCGTCCCCCAGCTCGCGGGCGGCCTCGGCCCGCAGCAGCCGGCGGGCCCCCACCTCCAGCCCTTCGATCTTCGAGGAGGCGACCGACTCCGCCCGGAGCAGGATCCGTGCGAGTGCCTCGGTGTCGGTCAGTGCGGCGGCTTCGAGGTCGAGGCGAGTGATCGCCGCCTCGGCTTCGGCAACGTCGGCGGCCACCTCGCCGTCGAGTGTTATCCGCCGCCCGACGAGGGCGTCGGGAACGTAGGCCTCGTACTCGCATGGGCGCGCGTCACGGCGGGACGGCGCCAACAGGTCGGCCTCCCAGCGACGCGGCACAAGCCTGGACACGCACCCTCCTTTATTGAGGTTTAGCCTACAACCCTAAATACGTGCTGCGCTTGCCCAGGGTTGAGCCGATCGCCCGACCGCACCTGCCGACGCCGGGGCCACGAGCGTCGCCTCAGCTACTGGGCGGACCCGTGGGGCGTTGCCCGGCGGCATCAGCGCGGGAGCCGCCCCAGGACGTAGAACTCCGGGTTCGGGCGCAGCGCCGTCAGGTGCGCCATCCGGTTCGACAGCGCGAACAGCGCGGTGATCGCGCCGACGTCCCAGATCTCGTCCTCGGTCAGCCCCGCCGCCCGCGCGTCGTCGAGGTCGGCGTCGGTGCAGGAGGCCGAGTCGGTTGCGAGCAGCAGCGCGAGGTTGACGATGGCCCGACGGCGGGGGTCGAGTTCGGTGCCGTAGGGGTTGGTGGCGACCGCGTCGGCCAGGTACGGGTCCTTCGCGCGGATCCGCAGGATCGCGCCGTGGGCCACCACGCAGTAGGTGCAGCGGTTCGCTCCGGAGGTGGCGACGACGACGAGCTCGCGTTCCGCCCTGCTCAGCCCGTCGTCCGAGTCCATCAGCGCGTCGTGGTAGTCGAGGAAGGCGCGCAGCTCCCTCGGTCGACGGCCCAGCGCGCGGAAGACGTTGGGCACGAACCCCGACCTCTCGGCGATGGCCCCCACCCGGGCCCGCAGGTCGTCGGGCAGATCGTCGAGCTCGACGTGGCCGAAGCGGCTCACCTCGTGTCCGGTCATGCGGCGAAGGCTAGCCGAGCATGTGACCCAGAGCACATGGGCGTGCGGCGCGCGGGTAGGCAGATGCCACGAGGGCTCCGACCGCCTCGACGCAGCACCCCCAGCCCCCAGCCCGAAACCGCACGGAGCCCCAGGGAGGACCCCATGGCCGACTTCACCTTCAGCCAGCTGACCCCGACGGCCTTTCTCGCGCGCTCCGCCGCCGTCACCCCGGACCGCACGGCCGTCGTCGACGGCGATCGCCGCTTCACCTACCGGGAGTTCGCCGACCGCAGCTCCCGGCTCGCGGGCGCGTTGACCGCGCTCGGCGTCCAGCCGGGCGACCGCGTCGCCGCGCTGTGCGGCAACAGCGCCACGATGCTCGAGATGCACCACGGTGTGCCGTGGGCGCAGGGGGTGCTCGTGCCGCTGAACACGCGCCTGTCGGCGGAGGAGATCGAGTACATCCTCGACCACGCGGGCGCGTCCGTGCTGGTCGCCGACGCCGCCTTCGCCGAGGCCGCGGAGAAGGTCGCGGCTTCGGCCGGCATCCGGCTGGTCGTCGCCGCGCCGGAGTCGGACGACGACGAGTACGAACGGCTGCTCCGCGACGCCGATCCGGTGACGCTGCCCTGCGAGGACGAGACCGGCCTGCTGGCCCTCAACTACACGAGCGGCACGACCGGGGCACCCAAGGGCGTCATGTACGCCCACCGCGGCGCCTACCTGCAGGCGATGGCGATGGCGATGCACACCGGCCTCGGCCCGCGCTCGCAGTACCTGTGGACCCTCCCGATGTTCCACTGCGACGGCTGGTGCTTCCCCTGGGCGGTGACCGCGGCCGGCGCGACGCACGTCTGCCTGCCGAAGGTGGAGCCGACGACGATCTGGCGGCTGCTGCGCGACGAGGGCGTCACCCACTTCAGCGCCGCCCCGACCGTGCTGACGATGATCGCCAGCGCGCCCGAGGCCGAGGGAGAGCGGCTGGCGCAGCAGGTCGAGGTCCAGACCGGCGGGGCGCCGCCGACGCCGACGCTGCTGGCCCGCATGTCGGACCTGCACATGAACGTGACCCACCTCTACGGCCTCACCGAGACCTACGGCCCGGCCGTGATCAACCAGTGGAACCCGGACTGGGACGACGAGCCCGCCGATCGGATCGCCGAGCTGAAGGCCCGCCAGGGCGTCGCCAACTTCGTCGCCGACCGGCTGCGGGTCGTGGACGAGGAGGGCGCCGACGTCCCGGCCGACGCGGAGACGATCGGCGAGATCGTCGCGCGCGGCAACGACGTCATGCTCGGCTACTACCGGGACGACGAGGCGACCGAGGCCGCCACCCTGCACGGCGACGTCGCGGGGCGGCCCACCGGCTGGTTCCGGACGGGTGACCTCGGCGTCGTGCATCCGGACGGCTACGTCGAGATCCGGGACCGGAGCAAGGACATCATCATCTCCGGCGGCGAGAACATCTCCTCGGTCGAGGTCGAGCGGGTCATCGACACCCACCCCGCGGTGCTCGAGTCCGCCGTGGTCGGCGAGCCGCACGAGAAGTGGGGCGAGGTCCCGGTCGCGCACGTGACGCTGCGGGAGGGCGAGGGCACCGACGAGCTCGCGGAGGAACTCGCCGGGCACGTGCGGGAGCGCCTCGCCCGGTTCAAGGTGCCGAAGTCGTTCGTGTTCGGCGAGCTGCCGAAGACCTCGACCGGCAAGGTGCAGAAGAAGGTGCTGCGAGAACGGGCCGCCGAGCGCTGACGGGGCGCCGTCAGCCCTGGGGATCCTCCTCCGCGCCCTCCACCGGCACCCGGCAGGCGTCCAGCACCCGCGGGACCATCGCGTAGAACCCGGCCGTGAGGACGAGCTCGACCCGCTCGGACTCGGTGAAGTGTCGGGCGACCTCGTCGTGCACGGCATCCGGAACGCTGCCCGTGAGCATCGCGTCGGTCAGCATCAGGGCCGCGCGTTCCGCTGCGTCGAACAGGTCGCTCGTCTGCCAGGCGGCGACGGCCAGCACCTTGTCCTCGCCGACGCCGGCCTGCTCGGCCATCGCGACGTGCTGATGCCACTCGTACCGGGACTGCATCACCACCGCGGTCCGCAGGATCATCAGCTCCCGCAGCGCGCGCGGGGTCGTGCACTTCTCGCGCAGCGCCCAGGCCCAGTCGATCCAGGCCTCCAGCAGGTCGGGGGTGTGCGCCAGCGACCGGTAGAGGTTGACCTGCCGGGCGCCGAGACCGAGGACCCGCTCGGCGACGTCGCCCTCCAGCGGGTGCAGGGGCAGCACGGAGCGCCGCGTCGACCACGGCTCCGGGAGCGGGCGGGCGGTGGCAGGGCGGTTCATCCGCTGCCTCCGACGGGCGTCGCGTCCGGGTGGCGGACGAGATCGGGCGAGAGTGTCACCGCCGGCTCGGTCCGCTCGCGGATGTCGTCGACCTCGACGCCGGGTGCGGTCTCGAGCAGCACGAGCCCGTCGGAGGTGACGTCGAGGACGCCGAGGTCGGTGATGACCCGGTCGACGACGCCGACGCCGGTGTGCGGCAGCGAGCACGTCTGCACGAGCTTGTGGCCGCCGTCCTTGGCCACGTGCTCCATGAGCACCACGACGCGCTTGGAGCCGGAGACGAGGTCCATGGCCCCGCCCATGCCCTTCACGAGCTTGCCGGGGACCATCCAGTTGGCCAGGTCCCCGGCGGCGGAGACCTGCATCGCGCCGAGGATCGCGGTGTCGACGTGGCTGCCGCGGATCATCGCGAACGACGTCGCCGAGTCGAAGAAGCTGCCCCCGGGCTGCACGGTGACCGTCTCCTTGCCGGCGTTGACCAGATCCGGGTCGACCTCGGACTCGTAGGGGTAGCGGCCGGTGCCGAGGATGCCGTTCTCGCTCTGCAGGATCACGTGCACGTCGGGCGGGAGGTGGTTCGGGACCAGCGTCGGCAGGCCGATGCCGAGGTTGACGTACTCGCCGTCGGTCAGTTCCTGGGCGGCGCGGGCCGCCATCTGCTGGCGGGTCCAGCTCATCAGGCCTCCTCCGGCGACGGGGTCGTCGTCCGCTTCTCGATCGACTTGTCGGCGGCCTGCTCCGGCGTGAGCGCGACGACCCGCTGGACGAAGACCCCGGGCAGGTGGACGTCGTCCGGCCCGATCTCGCCGGGCTCGACGACCTCCTCGGCCTCGCAGATGGTGACGCGGCCGGCCATCGCGGCAGGCGGGTTGAAGTTCCGGGCCGCGGCGTGGAAGACGCAGTTGCCGAACCGGTCGGCCTTGGCGGCCCGGATCAGCGCGTAGTCGGTGGCGATGCCCTCCTCGAGCACGAACCGCCGCGTCCGCCCGCCGAGGGTGAACTCCCGGACCTCCTTCGGCGGCGAGGCGATCTCGACACCGCCCTCGGCGTCGTACTTCCACGGCAGGCCGCCGTCGGCGACCAGCGTCCCGACCCCGGTGGGGGTGAAGAACGCGGCGACGCCGGAGCCGCCGGCGCGCATCCGCTCGGCCAGCGTGCCCTGCGGCGTCAGCTCGACGTGCAGCTCGCCGGCCAGGAACTGCCGGGCGAACTCCTTGTTGTCGCCGATGTAGCTGGCGATCACCCGGTCGATGCGGTGGTCGGCGAGCAGGATGCCGAGCCCGGCGCCGTCGACGCCGCAGTTGTTGCTGACGACGGTCAGGTGCCGCGCCCCCTGGTCGTACAGCGCGCCGATGGTGATCCAGGGGATGCCGGAGAGGCCGAAGCCGCCGACGGCGAGGCTGGCGCCGTCGGGGACGTCGGCCACCGCATCGGCGGCCGACGGATAGAGCTTGTCCACGGTCCCTCTCTCGTTCGCGCCGGTCAGCCGGCGTCCGCGACCGGCGCCGAGATGTCGGACGGGTGCGGCGCCAGCGGGACGACCTCGATCGTCATGTAGGGGAACAGCGGCAGCTGCCACAGGATGTCGTGCAGCTGCGCGTTGTCCTCCACGTCGAAGATGCTGAGGTTGGAGTACTGCCCCACCCGGCGCCAGATGTGCACCCAGACGCCCTCGCGCTGCAGCCGCTGCGAGTACGCCTTCTCCCGGGCGAGGGTGTCGGCCCGGACCTCCGGGTCGAGGTCCGGCGGGAGGGCGACGTGCATCGTCACGGCGAACAGCACGGGGGCTCCTTCGTCTGGTGAGGTCCGGTCGTCTGATGAGGTCCGGCGGACCGGTCAGGCCGGGTCGAGCACGAAGTCGTAGGTGACCTTCCGGCCGGACCCGTCCCCCGTGGGCTGGGGGTCGAGCACCAGCTCGGGCTTCACCGCCGAGGCGATGTCGTCGGAGATGTGCTCGTCGCCGGTGAAGTAGAGCTGGGTCGTGATGAGCTGGTGGCCGGGGGCGGACACCTTGAGGTGCAGGTGGGCGGGCCGCCAGGCGTGCCATCCGGCCGCGGCGATCAGCTTGCCGCAGGAGCCGTCGGTCGGGATCTGGTACGGGGCGGGCTGGATCGTGGAGATCGCGAAGTGCCCGGACTCGTCGGTGCGGACGGCGCCGCGGAGGTTCCATTCCGGGATGCCGGGAGCGAACTGCGAGTAGAAGCCGTCGTCGTCGGCGTGCCACATCTCGACGCTGGCACCGGCGAGCGGCGAGCCGTCGACGGCACGGACCTGTCCGTCGAACAGCAGCGGGGTGCCCTTCTCGCCGGGCCGCATGGGCAGGGTGGCCTCGGCCTCGAAGACCGGGGCACCCGGCACGTAGTACGGGCCCTCGATCGTGCCCTTGCTGCCGAGGCGGTTCTCGTTGGCCACCTCCTCGACGACGTGCTCGACCCACACGTCGAGGAACAGCGGCCATTCGCCGTCCTGGCCGACCGAGATCAGCCACGACTTCAGGGCGTCGTACTCCTCGTAGGTGACCTGGTGCCGGCGGATGGTGTCGTGCACCGCGCCCAGCACCTCGCGGGCGAGCAGGTCGACGCGCTCCTTGCTCGTCGAGGCGGCGCCGCCGGTGGAATCGCGGTGCAGGAACCGCTCGGTGGCGGCGGTGCCGGACGCGGCGGCGGTGGCGACCAGTTGATCGGTCATGACCTTCTCCTTGATGCGAGGCCCCGGCCTTCTGCCGGGACGCGGTACTGCGGTGGCTGCGGCTGGTGCCGGAGCTCAGGTGTCCGAGCGGTAGTGGGCGAGCTTGTCGGGGTCGATCTCGATGCCGAGGCCCGGGCCGGGGCGGACCTGCAGTTCGCCGGCCCGGATCTCGAGCGGCTCGGCGAGCAGGTCGTCCCGCATGTCGAGGAAGTTGGACAACTCACCGGGGCGACGGGCGGTCAGCTCGTAGGCCGCCCCGAACACGGCGGTGCACAACGTGCCGAGCTGAGCGTCGACCTGGTTGCCCATCACGACCTCGACCCCGAGCCCCTCGCACTGGAACAGCACGCGCTGGGACGTCGTGAACCCGGTGCGGGCGGTCTTGATGCTGATGGCGGTGGCGGAGCCGGACAGCAGCTCGCGGGTCACCTCACCCGGGCGGATCGCGCTCTCGTCCGCGACGAACGGCACGGGGCAGCGACTCACGAGCCACCGGCGGCCGAGCACGTCGTCGGCGGGGCAGAGCTCCTCGGCGAGGCTGAGGTCCAGGTCGTCCATCGCGCGCAGGGCGCGGGCCGCCTCCGACGGGGTCCAGCCGCGGTTGCCGTCGATGTAGAGCTCGACGTCGGGACCGAGCGCCGAGCGCAGGGCGCGGCAGACGTCGACGTCCAGCGAGACGGGATGGCGCCCGACCTTCACCTTGAACGTCGTGATGCCGTAGGTGTCGCGCATCCGCTCGGCCTCGTCGACCATCGCCGCGGGCGGGGCGAAGCCGAGCATGTGCGCGACCCGCATCCGGTCGGTGTAGCCCCCGAGCAGCGTGGTGACCGGCTGGCCGAGCGCCTGGCCGATGACGTCCCACAGGGCCATGTCGAGCGCCGCCTTGGCGGCAGGGTTGCCGACGGTCCGCGCCACCTTCGCGCCGATCGCCTCCCGGTCGAACGCCGAGGAGCCGATCACGGCGGGGGCGAACAGCGTGCGCAGCACCGCGACGATCGACTCCTGCGTCTCGCCGTAGGTGAACGGCCGCGGCGGCGCCTCGGCGACCCCGACCAGCCCGTCGTCGGTGTGCACCCGGACGAGGACGTGCTCGGCCGCGGAGACCTCTCCGCTCGCGAACTGCAGCGGCTTGCGGTACGGGATGGCGAAGGGGATCGCCTCGATGTCGGTGATCTTCACGAGGCGTCCCGCACGGTCTGCTCGGCATCGACGCCCGCGTTGACATCGGCGTCGGGAAGGAACGGGCGGTCGGCGTCGAGCGCCGCCAGGACGTTCGCGAGCAGCGGGGACGGATCGTCGCTGCGCCACGCCATCCCCAGGAGGAGCTCCTCGGCGCCGGTCACCTCCGCGTAGACCGCGCCGGCGAGCCGGAGCGCGCGCACCGACTCGGGCACGAGCGCCACGCCGAGGCCGGCCGCCACCAGCGCCAGCAGGGTCGAGGTCTCCGCGGCCTCGTGCGCCCGGCGCGGCGTGAAGCCGGCGGCGTGGCAGGAGCGCAGGACGGCGTCGTTCACCACCGACCGCGACGCCTGGGGGTAGGTGATGAACGGCTCGTCGGCGAGGGCGGCGAGGTCGACGACCGGCTGCCCCGCCAGCGGGTGCCGCTCCGGCAGCGCGAGCAGGAATCCGTCGCGCGCCAGGATCCGGCAGGTCAGCTCGGGCGCGAAGACCGGCGGGCGCAACACCCCGACGTCGAGGCGGGACTCGACGAGGGCGCTCTCCTGCGCGCGGGTGAGCAGCTCGGGCGAGACCTCGAGGTCCACCCCCGGCAGGTCCCGTTCGACCACGCGGGCGAGCCGCGGCAGCTCCGAGTACGCCGCCGACCCGGTGACGCCGATGCGCAGCACCCCGCGCCGCCCCTCGGCGTAGTGGCCCACCTTGCGCGCGCTCTGTTCGACCGAGCCGAGGATGCGGACGGCGTCGTCGTAGAACGTGGCGCCGGCGGCGGTGAGCTGCACCCGCCGGGTCGTCCGGACGAGCAGGTCGACGCCGAGTTCCGCCTCGAGGCGTCGGATGGCCTGGGAGAGCGGCGGCTGCGCCATGTGCAGCCGCTCGGCGGCCCGACCGAAGTGCCGGGTCTCGGCGACGGCCACGAAGTAGCGGAGGTGCCGCAGTTCCATCGGGGCCTCCGTCGGACCGAGGGGGCCGACGCCCTCCCGGGCGGCGGCGGACCAGCGCGGCGGGCTCGTACCGCCCCGGCGTGATCTGCGTCTCACGGTAGGACGGGCACTGCGACGGCACAAATATCAGTTCAGCCCCTGTCAAGACCCTGAGGCTCTCAATCTCGCCCCTGGACGTCGGCCCCGCCGGTCGGTCAGAGCGGCACCGGTCGTAGTCGCTTGTCCACGGCCACGACGGAGGACGCGATGACCCCGAGGAGCAGGATGCGTCCCCAGGCTCCGAGCGAGATCGCCGCCGTGTCGAAGAGGTCGTTCATCGCCGGCAGGTAGGTGATGGCCAGCTGACCGAGGGCCTGCGCACCGATCCCGACCAGCAGCCAGGGATTGCTGAGCAGCCCGAGGCGCCGAAGCGGTTGCGTCAAGGAGCGGCAGTTGAACAGGTAGAAGGCCTCGATGGCGACGAACACGTTCAACGCCACGGTGCGAGCTTCCTCGATGGAGGCGTCGTGTCGTAGCTCCCATTCGTAGAGCGCCCAGGCGCCGATCACCAGCAGCGTTGAAACCAGCAGGATGCGTAGGACGAGTGAGCCGGTGAGCAAGGGGCGAGCCGGGTCCCTGGGCGGCCGATGCATGATCTCCGGCTCCTTGGGCTCGAACGCCAGCATCAGGCCGAGAGCGACGGCGGTGGTCATGTTGATCCACAGAATCTGTACCGGCAGAATCGGCAGGGCCGTGCCGAACAGGATCGCCACGAGAATGACCAGGCCCTCGCCCATGTTCGTCGGAAGCGTCCAGACGATGAACTTGGTGAGGTTGTCGAAGACGCCCCGGCCCTCTTCCACGGCACCCTCGATCGTGGCGAACTCGTCGTCGGTCAGCACCATGTCGGCTGCTTCCTTGGCGACCTCCGTACCGGAGAGCCCCATCGCGATGCCGATGTCGGCTTTCCGCAGAGCCGGAGCGTCGTTGACCCCGTCGCCGGTCATCGCCACCACGTGCCCCCGCGACTGCATGGCCTCGACGAGGCGCAGCTTCTGTTCCGGTGCCACCCGTGCGAAGACCTGCCCGTCGGCCACCGCGTCGCCGAACTGCTCGCCGGAGAGCTGATCGAGCTGCTGCCCGGTCAGCACCCGCCCAGCGTGGTCGGGTGCAAAATCCGGTGGAAATTCCGGGGAATATCATCATGATCGTTGCCGGGATAGGGATCGCCATCAATACCATTACTGCGCTCTTGTTCATGAAAGGCCAGAAAGGAGACCTGAACATTAAGGGTGCTTTTTTGCACATGGCAGCTGATGCGGGTGTTTCCGTAGGGGTGGTAATAGGCGGTTTCCTTATTAAAACTACAGGTATTACCTGGATCGATCCCGTGCTGAGTTTCATAATAGTTGCCGTTATTGCCTACAGTGCCTGGGGGCTTCTGCGGGATTCGGTGAAGCTGGCTCTCGATGCGGTACCGGCGCATGTCAATATCAAAAAGGTGGCGGAGTTTCTAAGGTCGAAAGAAGGAGTGGAGGAGGTGCACGATTTCATATCTGGGCCATGAGCACTACTGAAACTGCATTGACGGCACATTTGATCATGCCCGGCGGCCAGGATGATGAATTTCTTTACCGGCTCAGGGAGGAACTGCATGAGAAATTTGAGATCGGTCATACCACGATTCAGGTGGAAAATAAATGGGGAGATAAAGAATACCAGCCTTATAAGGAATAGGTTTTCTGAGAATGATTTTACCCCACATACTTCACCTTAAACCCCTTGCTTACATATCTTGGATCACCCGCCGTTTCCTGCCTCGACAGCCATTTAATGCTGATTGAAATATAACCCAGCTCGCTCACTACCGTTCCGCAGCACAGGTAGATCCCTTTGCTACGCAACGGGTACTTTTCGGCTATACTGGGGAATTGCACGCTGTCAAAAATACCGCCCTCCGCATCGTAGAAGGTGCCAAAATACATGTATTTCCCGTTGATGGTGCCGGTCCTTTTTGCCGTGATAAGGTTGCCATAGATCTGCACTTCTTTGCCGATATGATCTTTGAGTTGCGCAGCCTTCATTGCTGGTTTCATGGGGTGCTTCAGCAGTTCAAAATGGCTGGACAATGGGAATCCCAATAGTTCTATCTGGTCATAAGCTTCGATGAGCCTGGAGAATTCGAATTCCGGCAGGTCAAAATCGCGGTGTGGTGGCTTAAAGAGAACCGCCTGCGCCGATTTCTGCTTATTCTTGCTGAGTTTGAAGTAGGCCTTCCACAGTAAGTGGTGCTTATCAATGCCCGTAAATCTAAAAGCATCTATTTTCAGTAAAATGCGAGTTGCTCTATGGAAATCTCCACGCGGTCAATAAACTCGTCGAGGGATTTAAATTGGCCGAAAAACTGATTATTTTCGAGAATCTGCTGCATGGTTTTCCTCTCCAGGTCTTTAATATAACCTAGGCCCAGGTAAATATCCTTTCCGTATATCACCTTTGGATGGTCGCTGTGGTTGATGCAGGGCGGGTGCACGTTCCCGCCGCACCTTTTGATCTCCTGGATATAGGTTTCCACGTTATAAAATCCTCCGCCGTTGTTGAGTGCCGCCACCATAAATTCCAGCGGAAAATATTTTTTCAAGTATAAGCTCTGGTAACTTTCTACCGCATAGGAAGCCGAATGTCCCTTCGGAAAAGCATAACCGGCAAAGGATGCTATCTGGGTCCATACCTCCCCCACCAGTTCTTCACGATAGCCTTTTGCTTTGCAATTTTCCCTGAATTTGGCCTCGATCTGCTCAATTTCTCCTGGCAGGATTTTTTTCCGCTCATGCCCCGGCGCAGTACGTCGGCATCGTCAAAACTTAGTCCCGCAAACGAATGTGCCATCTTCAGCACATCTTCCTGATACACCATGATCCCGTAGGTATCGTGCATGATTTCGTACATCACGGGATGTGCTTTTTTGCGACGCAGGATCGCGATGCCGTTTGATATATTCTTCTTTCATTTCGCCATTGGCGATTCCTGGACGTATCATTGAGCTGGCCGCCACCAGGCCGAGGTAATTATCCGTCTGCAGTTTGATGAGCAGCCCACGCATTGCAGGCGACTCGATGTAAAAAACGCCCATACAGTCGCCGGTTTTTAACAGCTGGTTGATTTTTGGATCTTTCTTGAAAACATCTACATTTTCCATATCTTCGATATAAGCATCCGGCTGATTTTGTCTGATGATTTCAATGGCATCGGCGATTTTGGAAGGCCACGTTGGGCGAGAATATCAAATTTATGGATTCCCACCTCTTCGGCGATATTCATATCAATTTGGATGGTTTGGAAGCCTTTGGGTGGAAGGAAAGTCGCTGCATAGTTATATACCGAATTTTTCAAAATCACAATTCCGCCGGAATGCACGCTCAAATAATTGGGAAATCCTTCAATAAGCGAGCTATATCGGAATACCAGCTTTTCCAGCTCGTCCAGTTGACTGTAACTGAATATCCGTCAGAAAGTTTATCAATATTCTCCTTGGGTAAACCGAAAACCTTTCCCAGTTCGCTCGCTACGGCTCTGCTTTTAAAAGTCACGTAGGTTCCCATTAGGGCGGAATTTTTATGTTTTCGAAAAATGTAGGCGGTCACATCGTTCCGGTCTTTCCAGGAGAAATCAATGTCGAAATCGGGAGGGGAATTCCTGAACGCATTGATGAACCTTTCAAAATACAAATTCAATTCTATGGGGTCTACATTTGTGATTCCCAAGATGTAGGCCACGATGGAATTGGCGCCGCTTCCACGGCCGATAAACGGATAGTTTTGAGATTTTGCGTATTCCACAATGTCCAGATTGATCAAGAAATAGGAAACGAAACCTAGACCGATGATTGCACTCGAGCTCTTTTTTTACACGCTCATAAACTTCTCTTTGGCATTAGGATACCGTCTCGGCAGTCTTTCGTAGGTCAGTTCTCTCAGCTTCTGTTCTTCAGTTTCGCTTTCCCGAATACCCGCAATTCCGGTTGTATTCTTTTCCGAAATCGAATTCTAGCTTACAACTATCGATTATCCTTTGGGTGTTTTCCAAGATATGCGGAAATTCTTCAAATTTTGCCTGAATTTGTTGCAAGGTCAACATTTTTTCGGTAATTAGCCTTGTTCGCTCTTTGGCAGCTGGCTCAGCAGCGTATTTAGATCAATAGCGCGAAACAAACGGTGCGCATTGTAATCTTTTTTGCTTCGGAAGCTGACGTTTTGTAGAAGCTTACCTATTTTTTTAGAATTTCACGTTTCGAAAATCTTAGTTTCCCGATGTTTTCCACCGAAACACCTATAAATTCATTTTCCCTGAAATCGGTCTTTTTAGCCGCCACTACTTTTTCAAAAGGATAAATCATGAAACAATCTGGCAGAGGGGGAGCATCGTCTTCAAACTCCTTTTCTCGTGAAGCTGCAGACAAATGCTCGTTTAGTTGAAGAAATCCTTGTTGTTTTTCGCAAGCCCTACGTACTGCTGCTGCACCCCATTCCGGAAGTCGATCCCGATGACGGTTTTAAGTCATAGTCCCCAGCCATCTTCAGCAAATTCAGGCAGGCCGAAGTATTGTTGATATCGGTCAGCGCCAGACTTTCCATTTTTTACCTGCCAGCTCACATAGCGCTTCCGCCGAAAAAGTCCCGTAACGAAAGGAATAATATGTGTGGCAATTGAGGTACATTGTTCGGTTCTCGGTTGTGGGTTGTCTGTTGTTTTGAGTTGTCGGTTGTCAGTTTTGGCTGTCACCCTGAGCCCTTCGGCTGCCGCTCAGGACAGGTTCGTCGAGAGGGGGCTTGTTTGTAATTTCTGGTTTCAGGTTTTTTGACGCAATGCACGTCTCTTGTCTCTTGTCTCTTTTTTCTTGTTTCAGGTTTCATGTTTCACGTCATTGCGAGCTGCGAATCAGCGTGGCA
>CAWAMI010000008.1:0-61689 GCA_963783105.1 uncultured Actinomycetota bacterium | reverse complement strand
CCACCGACCCGCGGGTGCAGGGTGGCGCGCTCGGCGTGGACGGGTGCCGGCTCATCGTGGACGCCTACGCCTGCGGTTCAGGCGGACGTACCGGTCGTCGGCATCGGCAGTCCGGCGGGGCGCGGCTGAAGGAGGGGGCGCGGTCGCTGCACGCGGTCGGCTCCGTCTTCGCCGCCATGACCTCGGCGAGCGGGCGCGTACCGCAGGTGAGCCTCGTCGTCGGACCTGCGGCGGGAGGCGCGGCCTACGGACCGGCCCTGACCGACGTCGTCGTGCTCGGACCGGACGCCCGCGTCTTCGTCACGGGACCGGACGTCGTCCGCAGCGTCACCGGAGAGGACCTCGACGCCGCCGACCTCGGTGGGCCGTCGGTGCACGGCCCGCGCTCCGGGGTCGCGCACGTGACGGCGTCCGACGACGAGGACGCGATGGCCCGCACGCGGTCGATCACCGCGTTGCTCGCCCGCCGGGCCACGGTCGCTCCGGACGACCGCGAGGACCCGGACCCGGCGGCCGAGCTCCCTGAGACCCGGAAGCGGACCTACGACATCCGTCCGCTCATTTCGGCGCTGCTCGACGAACCGGGCGAACAGCTGCAGGCCGACTGGGCGCCGAACGTCGTGACCCTGCTGGGGCGGCTGCACGGACAGACCGTGGGCGTGCTGGCCAACAACCCGGCTCACCTGTTCGGTTGCCTGACGGGCGCCGCGTCGGACAAGGCGGCCCGCTTCGTGCGGCTGTGCGACGCGTTCGGCATCCCCATGGTGGTGCTCGTCGACGTCCCGGGCTACCTGCCGGGTGCCGGCCAGGAGAGCGAGGGGATCCTTCGCCGGGGCGCGAAGCTGCTGCACGCCTTCGCGGCGGCGCGCGTGCCACGGGTGACGGTGGTGCTCCGACGGGCGTTCGGAGGGGCCTACATCGCGATGAACAGCCGCTCACTGGGCGCGACGCGCGTGTTCGCCTGGCCGGGCGCCGAGGTCGACGTGATGAACCCCGTCTCCGCGGTGCGGATCCTGCGGCGACGCGACCTGGCGGGGCTCGACGATGCGGCGCGCGCCGAGGCCGAGAACGCCTTCGCCGCGGAGCACGCCGAGCTCACCGGCGGACTGGCCGTCGCGGTGGATGAGGGCTACGTCGACGAGGTGATCGAACCCGCCGAGACTCGGGCGGCGGTGGCGGCCGCCCTCCGCAGCCGCGCACCCCTGCGTGGCAACCTGACGAACATCCCGCTGTGAACCTCACCGTCGACGAAGCCGCGGAAGGAGGCGGCGTGACCGCCGACCTGCTCGAGCCGGACGCCGGGTTGCGGCGGGGAGTCGTCGACGGCGTCGAGTTCTTCGTCGCGGGCGGCGGCGAACCCGTGACCGTTCTCGCCCATGGCCTCGGCGGTTCGGTCGCGGAGACGCGGCCGCTGGCCGCCGGGCTGCGCGGGACCCGGGTGCTGCTGCACTTCCGCGGCCACGGCGACTCGGCGCCACTGCCCGGCGGCTGGGACTACGACCTGCTCGCCGCGGACCTGCGCGCGGTCGCGGACGAGGTGGGCGCGACCCAGGCGGTCGGGCTCTCGCTCGGCGGGGGCGCGCTGCTGCGGCTGCTCACGGCGGCGCCGGAGCGCTTCGCCCGGCTCGCGTTCGTGCTCCCTGCGGCCCTGGACGCCGGCCGCTCCGACGGCGCGACCGAGCGGCTCAACCGGCTGGCGGCGGCGATGCGGGTCGGGGACGTGCCGCGGTTGACGGACCTCCTGCTGCTCGAGGTGCCGGAGGCGATCCGCGGTGCCCGCGCACCGCAGGTGCTGATGAGGCGACGTGCCCGGCAGTTGGCGTTCGGCGAGCCGCCCTACCCGCGCGGGAACGTGCGGCCGCTGGAGGACCTCGCCCAGCTGCGCGCCATCCGCGCGCCGAGCCTCGTCGTCGCTCAGGAGGGCGACGACCTGCACACCGTGGGTCTCGCGCGCACGCTCGCGATGGGGCTGCCGGAGGCACGACTCGAGGTGCTGCCGCCGGGCGGCGTGTTCTGGACGGACCGCTTCGCGGCGCGCGACCTGCTGGCCCAGCACCTCACCGCCTGAGCCCCCGACGACCGGGCCGGCCCGTCAGGAGCCGACAGCGGTCTGCAGCGGCTCGAGCAGCGCGGGGTCGTGCGCGTTGACGATGGTCAGGTCCGGGTCCGCCCTGCGGTGCAGCTCGGCGAGCCGCGCGTGGTTGTCGCGCACCTGAGCGCGGTCGAAGGCCATCGACGACTCGAAGGACGCCAGCGTCCGGGGCACGGAGGCGCCGGACGGGTCGAGCGTGCCGTGGTGGTAGAACGCGTCGCCGGCGTGCAGCACCCAGTGGTCCCCGGCCTCGACGGCGACCGCCGCGTGCCCGCGGGTGTGCCCCGGCAGGGCGAGCAGGACGACGCCGTCGGCCACGTCGTCCAGCGGCTGGGCCGCGGCGAAGCCGCGCCAGCGGTCGCCCTCCGGCGTGTGCTCCACGATCTTCGGCCCGTGCGCCCACTGGGCGGCCCGGTAGCGGACCTTCTCCCGACGGGACGGGTTCCACATCGCCCCGGCCGCCTCGGCCGCCGTGACGTGGACCGACGCCTGCGGGAAGTCCGCGAGGCCGCCGATGTGATCGAGGTCGAAGTGCGTGAGCACGATGTGCCGGACGTCCTCGCGGGCGAAGCCGAGACGCTCGATCTGCCGCGCGGCGGTCTCCGCGGGCGCCAGGGCCGGCCGGATCAGGTGGCGGGCGGGGCCGAGGCGCGGCCCGGGCCGGACGATGTCCTCGAGGCCGTAGCCGGTGTCGACGAGGACCAGCCCGCCATCGGTCTCGAGCAGCAGAACGTGGGCGACCAGCCGCGGCGCGACCGGCGGCCGCATCGTGCCGCAGTTGAGGTGATGGACCTTCATTCGCGCGTCTCCTGCTCGATCGAAGCCGACGACCCAGTGTGCGGCTGTGTTCCGGGTCACATGACGTGACCCGTAGCTGGGTACTCCGAGCTCCGTTGTCCAGCGCAACCGTCCGCAGCCTCTGTCGGGCTTTTCCAGACCTTCTCGGAGTTGCCGTGCGCCGTCGTCGTTTCGCCGCGTCCTTGCTCGCCACCACGGTCGTCGCCGCCGGCATCGTCGCCGCGGCGCCGTCGTCGCAGGCCGCGACATCGCCGCAGCGGTACGTGGCGATGGGCGACTCCTACAGCGCGGCGTCCGGCGTCGTGCCGCCGGACCCGACCGCCCCGCCCCCGTGCCTGCGCTCCACCCGCAACTACCCCCACGTGATCGCGGCCCGCACGGGTGCCCAGCTCACGGACGTCACCTGCGGTGGGGCGGACACCAATGACTACTTCTCGCCGCAGTACCAGGGCGTCCCGGCGCAGCTTGCGGCCCTCGACAAGAAGACCCAGCTGGTCACCATGACCATCGGCGGGAACGACAGCAACGTCTTCATCAACTCGATCGTCCAGTGCGGCATCGCCGGCCTGTCCACCGGCGGCCAGGGCAGCCCCTGCAAGGACCGGTACGGCTCGTCCTTCGCGAACACCGTCCGGAACAAGACCTATCCCGCCCTGGTCCGATCGCTGAGGGCCGTTCATGCGAAGGCGCCGAACGCTCGCGTCGCGATCCTCAGCTACCCGTGGATCCTGCCCAAGACCGAGGGCTGCTTCGACAAGATGCCGGTCGCCCGGGGGGACGTCCCGTACCTGCGCCACCTGCAGTGGGTGCTCAACGACGCCGTTCGACGCGCCGCCGCCGCAACGGGGAGCACCTACGTCAACCTGAACGCCGTCTCCGAGGGTCACGACGCCTGCAAGCCGATCGGGACCCGCTGGATCGAGCCGGTCTTCCAAGGGACGAACCCGGTGATCGTGCACCCGAACGCCCTCGGCGAGGCGAAGATGGCCAAGCGGACGATCTCGGTGCTCGGCCTAGGCTGAGTGCGGCAGCAAGATGAGGTGAGCGGGTATAAATCTGCGTCGCCGGCCAGCGTTGCAACCCGTCCGAGAACGGCACCTCGCGGGAACAGGCAAATCCGGGGGTGTGCGAGATCAGGGCACCCAGAGCGGCGCAAATCTCGCACAGCCCTACGCGGGAACCGCGCGAGAACGCCGGATACCGGGTGCCGCAGCGCGGGTCGAAGCCGCCGAGCCCCAGCTTTGTACCCACTCACCTCACGCTGCTGCCGCACTCGGCCTGGGCTGAGTCGCCCTCGCCCCCGCCTGGCGGGGTTGCGATGAGTTCCGGCGGGCGGCAGAGTCTGCCTGGCCATGGACATCATCGTGATCGACTTCATCAGCCTCGACGGCGTCGTGCAGGCACCCGGGGGGCAGGGCGAGGACGACGACGGCGGCTTCGCCCACGGCGGCTGGTCGGCCCCGTTCTTCGACGAGGCGGTGATGGGGCCGGTGATCGGCGGGGTCATGAGCCGCACCGACGCCCTGTTGTTCGGCCGCCGGACCTGGGTGGCCATGGCGAACGCCTGGCCCTCGCGCGCGGGTGATCCCTTCGCGGACCAGATGAACGCGATCCGCAAGTACGTCGCGTCCCGGACGGTCTCGGCGTCGGACGTCGAGTCGCGGTGGAGCAACTCCTCGCTGCTCGAGGGCAGCGCGGAGGGGGGCTCGCTCGAGGCCATCCGCAAGCTGCGCGAGCAGGACGGCGGGGCCCTGCAGGTCTGGGGCAGCGCAACGCTCGCGCGGCAGCTCATCGAGAACGACCTGGTGGACGAGTACTGCCTGCTGGTCGAGCCGATCCTGCTCGGCGGCGGCAAGTCGATCTACCCGGCCGACGGGCGCGCCCGGCGGCTGCGGCTGGAGTCGGTGACCCAGGCCGAGACAGGCGTCCTGATCTGCTCCTATCGTCCCGTCCGCGACTGAGGACGACTCGCCGACGGATCTTGATCCGATCAAGATTCTGAGAAAGACTGCCGTCATGCGCAGCCCGTCGGACGCCCAGCGCATGCTCCGCGCGTCGGACCTCCGCGTGACCGGCCCCCGCGTCGCGGTGCTGTCGGCGGTCTCCGACCACCCGCACGCCGACACCGACTCGCTGATCGGCGTCGTGCGCGAGCGCCTCGGCGCCGTGTCGCATCAGGCCGTCTACGACGTCCTGCGCGTGCTCACCGACGCCGGCCTCGTCCGCCGCATCCAGCCGCCGGGCTCGGTGGCCCGCTACGAGGCGCGGGTCGGCGACAACCACCATCACCTGGTGTGCCGGTCGTGCGGCGCCATCGCCGACGTCGACTGCGCCGTCGGCGAGACGCCCATGCCTGACGGCCGCGGACGACGGCGGGTTCGAGATCGACGAGGCCGAGGTCGTCTACTGGGGCCGATGCCCGGCTTGCCTCGCCACCGCCTCCGACGGACGACCCGCATGACCACCCCGACGACCCCCAGCACGCCACAGTGACGAGCAGAGCAGAGAAAGCCAGCAGACCGCAGGCTCCTTCGCGGAGCGGCGACACAGGAGGAGAACCGACGTGACCGACCCGAACACCCACAGCATCAGCGAGTCCGAGAACCCGGAGATCCCCAGCCCGCAGCCGTCCACCGACCACCGCCCGCACACGAACCGGGACTGGTGGCCGAACCAGGTCGACCTGTCGGTCCTCAACCGCCCCGAGAGCAGCTCGGACCCGCTGGGCGGGGACTTCGACTACGCGAAGGAGTTCGCCAAGCTCGACGTCGATGCCCTGCGGCAGGACCTGGTCGAGCTGATGACGGACTCCCAGGACTGGTGGCCGGCCGACTTCGGCCACTACGGCGGCCTGTTCATCCGCATGTCCTGGCACGCCGCCGGCACCTACCGCATCGCCGACGGGCGTGGTGGCGGCGGCCAGGGCGCGCAGCGCTTCGCGCCGCTGAACAGCTGGCCGGACAACGTCAGCCTCGACAAGGCGCGGCGCCTGCTTTGGCCGATCAAGCAGAAGTACGGCCGCAAGATCTCCTGGGCCGACCTGATCGTGTTCGCCGGCGACGTCGCGATGCAGTCGATGGGCTTCGAGACCTTCGGCTTCGGCTTCGGCCGCCGCGACATCTGGCAGCCGGAGGAGTTCTTCTGGGGGCCGGAGGACACCTGGCTGGGCGACGAGCGCTACAGCGGTGACCGGGAGCTCTCCGGCCCGCTCGCGGCCGTGCAGATGGGCCTGATCTACGTCAACCCGGAGGGCCCGAACGGCAACCCGGACCCGCTGGCGTCCGCCCGGGACATCCGCGAGACCTTCGCCCGGATGGCGATGAACGACGAGGAGACCGTCGCGCTGATCGCCGGTGGGCACACCTTCGGCAAGACGCACGGCATGGGTGACCCCGACCTCATCGGCCCGGAGCCGGAGGGCTGCCCCGTCACCGGGATGGGCCTCGGCTGGAGGAACCAGAGCGGCACCGGCAAGGGGAAGGACGCCTTCACCAGCGGCCTCGAGGGCACCTGGACGCCCACTCCGACCCAGTGGGACAACAGCTACTTCGACACGCTGTTCGGGTGGGAGTGGGAGCTCACCGAGAGCCCCGCCGGCGCGAATCAGTGGAAGCCGACGGACCCGGCGGCGAACGAGCTGATCCCGCCGGTGCAGCCGGACGCGGAGCGCCAGCCGCCGATCATGCTCACCAGCGACCTCGCGCTGATCAAGGACCCGACGTACCGCGAGATCTCGGAACGCTTCCACCAGAACCCGGAGGAGTTCGCCGAGGCGTTCGCCAAGGCCTGGTACAAGCTGCTGCACCGCGACATGGGTCCGGTCTCCCGCTACCTCGGCCCGTGGGTGCCGGAGCCGCAGGTGTGGCAGGACCCGGTGCCGGCCGTCGAGGGTGAGCTGATCGGGGACGCGGAGATCGCGGACCTCAAGCAGCGGCTCCTCGGCTCGGGCCTCTCGGTTCCCCAGCTGGTCTCGACCGCGTGGGCCTCGGCGGCGTCCTTCCGCGGCACCGACAAGCGCGGCGGCGCCAACGGCGCGCGGATCCGGCTCGAGCCGCAGAGGAACTGGGCGGTCAACCAGCCGGAGCAGCTCGAGCAGGTGCTGCCGGTCCTCGAGCGGGTCCAGCAGGAGTTCAACGCCTCCGCCTCCGGCGGCAAGCAGGTCTCGCTGGCCGACGTGATCGTGCTCGGTGGGTGCGCCGCGGTCGAGAAGGCGGCCAAGGACGCCGGCTTCGACGTGACCGTCCCGTTCGCGCCCGGTCGGACCGACGCCTCGCAGGAGCACACCGACGTCGAGTCCTTCTCCGTCCTCGAGCCGACGGCCGACGGCTTCCGCAACTACGTGCAGCCCGACACGAAGCTCTCGCCCGAGACGCTGCTGGTGGACCGCGCGTACATGCTGACGCTCACGCCGAAGGAGATGACGGTCCTGGTCGGCGGCCTCCGGGCGCTCGGCGCCAACAACGGCGGGACGCAGCACGGTGTCTGGACGGCCCGGCCGGGCGTGCTGACGAACGACTTCTTCGTCGGCCTGCTCGACTCGGTGACGTCGACGGACTGGAGCACCTCGCAGTCCGACCCCAACGTCTACGAGGGGAAGGACCGGGCCACCGGCGAGATCACGAAGACGGCCACGGCGGTCGACCTGGTCTTCGGCTCGAGCTCGATCCTGCGCGGCATCTCGGAGGTCTACGCCGCCGACGACGCCGGCGAGAAGTTTGTCCGCGACTTCGTCGACGCGTGGGACAAGGTCATGACCCTGGACCGGTTCGACCTGCACCGCTGAGTCCCCGGCGTTCCGCACGCACCAGGCCGGCCGCGAAAGCGGCCGGCCTGGTCTGCGTTCGGGGGCGAAGACGCCCCGGATGTTCACCTTCGGAGGTCCCCGCGTTCTTTTCGTCCCTCACAGGTGGGCAATTCCTGGTTCGAATCCTCGGTTTCGTCCACGGTTCTGGCTACGGTCTCGCGTCGAAACGGATCCTTTCCTCGTTCGAATCCTCGATCATTTACACGCTTCCTCTGCGGCGATACCGGCCGGCGACCGGCGGAGGAGTTGCCGCCGATGCACCGTCAGCCTCGACTCCCGCAGCAAGGGCGTGAGCAGGCCGATCGACGCAAGGCCCGAGGAGCCGTGCAGCGTTGGTCGCCGTTGCGACGAACGAGCGGAGACTCATTCGACGAGGTCGAATTGTGCGACCTATTCGCGCGGAACTCTTCCATGAACTTTGCGAACCGCCACTTTCAGGGGGCTTTTTTGTCGTAGGTCGGTGAGAGGGTCCTTTCATGGAGCTCGCCGGGTTGCACGCCGAGATCGACCGTCTGCAGGCGGCCGATCTGTCGGCGGATCCTGCGGTGCTCGGGGCGGAGATGTTGGAGATCCGGCGGGCGGTGCAGCGGCTGCTGGCGCAGGACTCCCGTCGGCTGGTCGAGTTCGACCGGCTCGAGGGCTATGCGGATGCGGGGCTGACCTCGAGCAAGGCGTGGCTGGCGACGCAGACGCTGGCCACGCGCGGGCAGGCGGCCGGTGAGGTCAGCACCGCAAGGGTGCGGGAGCGGCTGCCCGGCCTGTTCGCCGCCTGGGACCGCGGGGAGACGACCTTCGAGCACGTCCACACGGCCGAGGTGGTGCTGCGGAAGCTGCCCGAGCAGCTGTGGCCGGAGGTCGACGGACCGATCACCGTCCATGCCCGGGTGCTGACCGCCAAGGAGTTCGGCGACTGGCTGCGGCGCCTGGCCCAGAGCCTGGGGCCGGAGCCGAAGGGCAAGGACGAAACCCAGCACGAGATGCGCCGGCTCACCGTGTCGCGGGGGATGTTCGGGATGCACAACATCCACGGCCGCCTCAGCGACGAGGTCGCGGAGAAGCTGCACGCCGCGCTGTCCGCCGCCTCCCGCCCCGACGTCGACGGGGAAGTGCGGCTGCCGAACCAGCGCACCGCCGACGCCCTCGAATCCGTTCTCGACACGGTGCTGGACTCCGGGCGGCTGCCCGCCGACGGCGGGCAGAAGCCGCACCTGACCGTCCGCGTCGATCTCGACCGGATCGGCGAGCAGGCCCAACGCGACGAAGAAGCCGAACGCCGCCAGGGCGGCGACCTGTGGCGGCTGGGCGCCGACGAGCGGGCGGCGCGGGTCGAGGCCGCCGCCGCGGCGGCCGACGCCGCCGCCGACGTCACCTCCGGCCAGCCCCGCTACTACTGGACCGGCCCCGCCACCGTCGCCGCCACCCGCCGGCTCGCCTGCGACGGCATCGTCCTCCCGATCTTCACCCGCAACGGCCAGCCCATCGACGTCGGCCGCCGCACCCGCGTCATCAGCCCCGCCATGCGCGCGTTGATCACCGAACGCGACCAGCACTGCTGCTGGCCCGGCTGCGACCGCCCCGGCCGCTGGGCCAACGTCCACCACGCCG
This sequence comes from uncultured Actinomycetota bacterium, assembly GCA_963783105.1. Classification (GTDB taxonomy): domain Bacteria; phylum Actinomycetota; class Actinomycetes; order Frankiales; family Frankiaceae; genus JAVEDQ01. The sequence goes on along the minus strand of CAWAMI010000008.1, from coordinate 52,390 downwards.
TCCACTGGGCCGACGGCGGCCCCACCGACCAGTGGAACCTCCTCCTGCTCTGCGCCGAACACCACACCGCAGCCCACGACGGCCACTGGACCGTCGTCCTGCACGCACCCGGAAAGATCACCGTCCGCAGACGGCTACACCCCGACGACCCGTTCTACGACATCCGCCTCAAGGCACCACCGCCGAGATCGGGTCCTGACCTGCAGACCAAGCTGCACGCCGCAGCCGATCGCGCACGCGCACGAGCCGTCAGCGGTACGTGACGTGTTCAGGATCCGACTGCTGAAGATGGCCGTGCTCGTTGAACGCGAGCAGATGCCGACCGCGCGAGCCGAGGATGACGGAGGTGACCGAGGCGTTGACCACGATGCGGTGGATGCCGAGCAGCGCGTCCGGCGACAGGCCCAGCAGGTCGGCGACGACGCAGCTGATCACCCCGGCCGAGGTCGCGACCACGGCCGTGCCGCCGCGGCCGAGGCTGCTCGACAGGTCCGCCACGGCCTCGCTCGGGCGGGCGGCGAACTCGGACCACAGGGGCAGCGGCGGACGCCGCTCCGTGTCGGCCATCCACCGGCCCAGGCTGTCGTCGAGCACCTGTTGGAAGAACCGCGCCTTCGAGCTGCTCCCCTCTGGGGCGGCGGCGGCCGGCGGGTAGGCGCCGAGCAGGGCGGTGCCGTCGTACTCGTCCCACCGCTCGTCGATCTCGAGCTCGGGTGCGTCGGGGCCCCAGGCGGTCCGCACGAGCTCAGCGGTCTCCCGCTGGCGGATCGGTGTGCCGCTCACGACCCGGTCCGCCCACATGCCGCGGGCGGCCAAGGCGCTACCGGTGAGGGAGGCCTGCGCCCGCCCGAGCTCCGTGAGCTCGCCCGAGCCGCCCGTGTAGGCGCCGAGCGCGGCCTGACCGTGCCGCACGAGAAGCAGGAGGCTCATCGTGCGGCCCGGCCGGCGATCATCGGTGCGCGCTCAGCCGCGCAGGCCGAGCATGTTGGCGTTCGGCGCCGCGTCGGCGACGAGGCCGGGGATGACCTCGGAGAGCTCGCCGGGGATCCAGCGCTCCTCGCGGTCGGTGCTCGGGCCGTAGACCCAACCCTCGGCAACGGAGATCTTGTTGCCGGTGATGCCGAAGACCCGGCCGGTGATGCCGCTCGAGGCGGTGCTGCCGAGCCAGACGACCAGCGGGGAGATGCTCTCCGGCTGCAGCTTCTGGCGGGTGTTCTCGTCCATCCCCTGCATCATCCCGAGGTCCTCGGTCATGCGGGTGAGGGCGGTGGGGGCGATCGCGTTGCAGGAGACGCCGTAGCGACCGAGCTCCACCGAGGTGATGAGCGTGAAGGCGGCGATGCCGGCCTTGGCGGCGCCGTAGTTGGACTGACCGACGTTGCCGAAGATGCCCGACGGCGATGTCGTGTTGATGATCCGGGCGTCCACGGCCTCGCCGGCCTTGGACTTGTTGCGCCAGTACTCGGCGGCGAAGTGGGCCGGGGCGAAGGTGCCCTTGAGGTGCACCGCGATGACCGCGTCCCACTCGGCCTCGGACATGTTCACCATCATCTTGTCGCGCAGGATGCCGGCGTTGTTCACCAGCACGTCGAGGGTGCCGAAGTGGTCGACCGCCTGCTGGACGAGCTTCTGCGCTCCCTCCCAGGTCGCGATGTTCTCGGTGTTGGCGATCGCCTTGCCGCCCTCGGCCTCGATCTCGTTGACGACCGCCTGAGCGGCGCCGACGTCCTGGCCCTCGCCGGAACGGGACCCGCCGAGGTCGTTCACCACGACCGACGCGCCCTCGGCCGCGAACAGCTTCGCGTGCGCTCGCCCGATACCGCCGCCGGCGCCCGTCACGATGACGACCCGGCCTTCACACAACCCAGCCACAGTGCACCCTTGCTTCTCGTCGCAGTTGATTGCCTGCCCCGCAGCTTAGGTTGCCGCCGCGCAACCCGTCCGCGACCATCAGGGCCGCCAGCGCTTTCCCACGGGTGGCAGGAGCACGGATGAGCGTCGCATTGTCCGAGCCACTGCGGGTCTCGTCCCCCGGCGGACGGTGGGTCCTGCTCGCGTCGATCCTCGGCTCCGGCCTGGCGGGGATCGATGCGACCGTCGTCAACGTCGCGCTCCCCGCGATCGGGCGAGACCTCGACACCGACTTCGCCGCCTTGCAGTGGACCGTCTCGGCGTACGCGCTCACCCTCGCGTCGCTGATCCTGCTCGGCGGTTCGCTCGGTGACCGATACGGGCGCCGGCGGGTCTTCACGATCGGCGTGGCCTGGTTCGCGATCGCCTCCCTGCTCTGCGGGCTGGCACCGACGGCGCCGCTGCTCGTCGCGGCCCGGGCCCTGCAGGGGGTCGGCGGCGCGCTCCTCACCCCCGGCAGCCTGGCGATGATCCAGGCCTCCTTCGCGCCCGAGGACCGCGGCAAGGCCATCGGCGCATGGTCCGGGCTCGGGGGCGTCGCGACGGCGATCGGCCCGTTCCTCGGCGGCTACCTCGTCGAAGCCGCCTCCTGGCGCTGGGTCTTCCTCATCAACGTCCCGCTGGCCGTGCTCGTCATCGTGGTGGCGCAGCGGCACGTCCCGGAGACGCGCGACCACTCCGTCACCGGACGGGTCGATCTCCTCGGCGCCGGGCTCGGCGCCCTGGGCCTGGCGGGCGTCACCTACGCGCTGATCGAGGCGCCCTCGAAGGGCGGCGGGTCGACGGAGGTGGTGGCGAGCGCCGTCGTGGGCGTGCTGGCGTTCGGGGCGTTCCTCGCCGCGGAGGCGCGGGAGCGGTCGCCCATGCTGCCGCTGAGCGTCTTCCGGTCCACGCAGTTCAGCGCGGCCAACGCGGTGACGTTCGTGGTCTACGGGGCGTTCGGCGGGGTCCTGTTCCTGCTGGTGCTGCAGCTGCAGGTCGTCGGCGGCTTCAGCCCGATCGTCGCGGGGACGGCGCTGCTCCCGATCACGGTGGTCATGCTGCTGTTCTCCGCCCCGAGCGGCCAGCTCGCCACCAGGATCGGACCCCGCCTGCAGATGAGCGTCGGGCCGCTGGTCGTCGCCGCCGGGCTGCTGCTGATGCTGCGCATCGGTCCCGGCGCCAGTTACGTGGGGGACGTCCTGCCGGCAGTTCTCGTTCTCGGCGCCGGGCTGGCGACGATGGTCGCCCCGCTCACCGCCACCGCCCTCGCGGCCGTGGAGGACGAGCACGCGGGCATCGCCTCCGGCGTCAACAACGCGGTCGCGCGCGCGGCCGGCCTCATCGCCGTCGCCGTGCTCCCCGCCGCGGCCGGGCTGAGCGGTGCCGTGTACGACAACCCACCCGCCTTCGACGACGGCTTCCGCACGGCCCTGCTGATCAGCGCCACGCTGCTCGTCTGCGGCGGCGCACTCGCCGCCGCGACCATCCGCAACGACCTGCTCGGCAAGGGCGGCGGCCCCGCGGTCCTGCACTGCGCCGTCGGGGCGCCGCCGCTGGTGGTGCAACCGGGAACGGAGGCTCCCTGCCGGCACCTCGACGACCTCGACCTGACGCTCGCCCCGCGCAGCGACGGCTGCGAGACGTGCCTGCGCGAGGGGACGCCCTGGGTGAGCCTGCGGATGTGTCAGTCGTGCGGCCACATCGGCTGCTGCGACTCCTCCCCGAACCGGCACGCCAGCACGCACGCGGGCAGCACGAGGCACCCGGTCGTCCGGAGCTTCGAGCCCGACGAGGACTGGTTCTGGTGCTACCCGGAGGGGGTGCTGTTCGCGGTCGAGGGCGCGCCGCCGGCAGCGAGTCATCCGGGAGACGAGGGGCGCGCGGCGACAATGAGCCGGTCCGACTGAGACACACGCGGGTCCCGACCGGCACATCCCTCGCGAGACAACGGAGGCCTCTTTGGGCGGGTTCAAGAAGTTCCTACTGCGCGGCAACGTCGTCGACCTGGCGGTGGCGGTGGTCATCGGCGCCGCGTTCGGCGCGGTCGTGACCGCGTTCGTGGGCGCCTTCATCACCCCGCTCGTCGGGATCTTCACCGGCGCCGCCGGCGACTTCAACGACAAGACGTTCACGGTCGCCGATGTGGTGTTCCCCTACGGCCGGTTCGTGCAGGCCGCGCTCAGCTTCGCGATCATCGCCGCCGTCGTCTACTTCCTCGTGGTGCAGCCGGTGGGCCGCCTGATGGACCGCTACCGCACGGAGCCGGAGCCGGACGCCCCGGTGAAGGAGTGCCCGGAGTGCCTGTCCAAGATTCCGGCGGCCGCGCGGCGCTGCGCCTTCTGCACCTCGGAGCAGCCGGACGCGGTGCAACCCGACACGGTGCCGGCCGCCTGACGCCTCAGCCGCTGCGGTCCGGCTGTGGGGCGCCCTCGGGCGGCTGGATCACCAGGAACGTGGCGCCTGCCGGGTCCGCGAGCATCGCGATGGTGCCGTACGGCGACGCGAAGTCCCGCATCAGGACCGTGCCGCCCCCGGCCTCCGCCGCCGAGGCCGCCGCGGCGGCGTCCGGCACCGCGAAGTAGACCAGCCAGTGCGACGGGGTGCCCTCGGGGGCGCCCATCATGCCGCCCATGCCGCCGAGCGGCGCCGATTCGCCGGGCAGCGTGAACAGGGCGTAGTCGGGGCCCGCGTCGGGCAGCGGGTCGGTGCGGAAGCCGAAGAGGTCCGCGTAGAAGGCGCGAGCCGCGTCGGGGTCGGTGCTGCGCAGGTCGTCCCAGGTCAGGGCGCCGTGCTCGTTCGCGATCCCGGCCCCGATGTGCGATCCCGCCTGCCAGACGCCGAAGACGGCCCCGCTGGGATCGGCGGCGACGCACATGCGGCCCGGCGGACCGGCATCCCCACCGGCGGCATCCCCGGGAGCGACATCGCCCGGCGGGACCAGCAGCGAGCCGCCGAGCTCCGGGACGCGGGCGGCGACCGCGTCCACGTCGTCGGCGGCGAAGTACATCGTCCAGGCCGCCGGCGCACCAGCCTGCTGGATCGGGCCGATGCCGGCCGCCGGGGCTGCGCGCATCGTCGCGATCACGTAGCCGCCGTAGCGCTCGTCCGGTGGCTCGACGGACCAGCCGAGGACGGAGGAGTAGAAGCGGGACGCGGCCTCGACGTCCGGCGTCATCACGTCGGCCCAGCAGGGCACGCCGGCCGGCCAGGGCGAACGACGGAGGCTCATGGCCGCACATCTATCCCGGCGCGGAGGCGGTGTCCAGGGCGAGGACCGCCCGGCCGGGAGCTACTGCTCGTCGCTTGAGACCAGGCCGCGGTTCTCCTCGTCGACGAGGTCGAGGTACTCGTCGTGCCGGGCGATGTAGGCCGCGATGAACCGGCAGCGCGGAACGACGCGGAGATCGCGGCGGCGGGCATCGTCGAGAACGCTCTTCGCGAGCGCCGACCCGACCCCCTGCCCCTCGGCGGCGTCATCGACCTTGGTGTGGGTGAACACGATGGCGTTGCCCTCGAGGCGGTACTCCGCGAAACCGACCTGCGACCCCTCGAGGTTCGCCTCGTAGCGTGACCGCTCGGGACTGTCGGTGACCTGGATGCCTGATTCGGTGGATGTGCTCATGACCGTGGCCTTCCCGCTCTGCGCCAACCGCACCGTCCGACCTCGCGCCGGCCCGGTCGCGTCCGGCGCCTCACGGCGTCGCGGGCAGCACGAGCACGACCACCCCCGCGGCGCAGGCCACGACGACGGCCCAGCCGATGACCAGGACCTCCCACGTGGGGGCCAGCCGGGACGGCAGCTCTGGTCGGCTGAGCACCCGCTCGCGCCGCCTGCCGATGACGGCGACCACCATCGCCAGCGTCAGGAGGCCGCCACTGAGCACCAGGCTGGGCAGCCGGACCAGCGGAGCCTCGGATTCCCGGAGTACGAACAGGCCGCCGTTGGCGAGCAGCGCGAGGGTGGTCCGCTGCCACGCGAGGGCGGTTCGCTCGGGCTGCAGCCCCGAAGACCTGGAGGTTCCCGGCGACCCGGCGGGGTCGGTCACCGGCTTCCCGTTCACGAGGTCACGCGGGAGACGACGAGCAACACCGCGACGACCACGCCCACGAACAGGAGCACACCCGCCAGCAGGTACGCCAGCGTCGATCGGGGGATCGCCTCGTCCCGGTCGACCGCGAGCTGCACCCTCCGCCACCGCAGGACGCTGCCCGCCGACGTGACCACGGCGAGACCGGCGAGCGTGACCGCGATCGCCTTGCGGAGACCGTCGGGGCCCAGGTCGGGCACGAGCCGGCCGAGGGCGACGGCCGCGGCGAGCAGGGCCAACGAGGTGCGGATCCAGGCGAGGAAGGTGCGCTCGTTGGCCAGGGTGAAGCGGTAGTCCGGCTCACCGTCGGGTCCGGCCATGGAACGGATCCTGCCACCCTGCCCCGCGATCCCGAGCGCGACGCGACCGCTCGCTTGCGCATCAGGTAAGGATGCCCTGAATTCATGGCCGAGACGACTCCAGGATCAACCCTTCGCCTCCGTCGCCCCTCGGCCCCCCGAGCGGGCCCGCACGGTCCTCGCCGGCGCCAGGGTCGCGGCGGTCACCACCGACTCGTGTGCCGTTCCCGGCCCCCGCTGGACTCGTTGTCGCAGCTGGGGCCGGGGCTGCGCACCGCGCTGATGTGCCGGTGCTCCGAGGGGGACGGTTAGCTGCGGGAGGTGCTGGCCGTCCCGGTGCGGGAGGCCTGTCCGGGTACCGCTGCGCCGGCCCCTTGCTGCTCGAGAATGCTGTTCATCTTCGCGGTGTCGAAGAAGTCGCGGAAGGCGACCGCCCGGCCGTCGCGCATCGTCCAGACGTGCACGAACGGCTCCTCGAAGGCGACGCCCGCGGTCGTGCGTCCGCTGATCCGCCCGAGCACGCTCACAGTGTCGCCGGACTCGACGTACCGCTCGGGCTGCACGCTCAGCTCCGGATACACCTCGGGCATGCGAGCGAAGAACCCAGCGACCTCCGACGGCCCTCGGAAGGTTCCGCCGAGCGCCGACGTCTCCGGCTCGACCCAGACGATCTCCGCGTCGAAGTTCTGCATGGCGCCCTCGATGTCGCCGCGCGCGAACGCGTCGTAACCCGCGCTCAGCAGCTCGGTCGCCTCCCCCGGCAGGGCGCCCAGCTGCTGGAGGAACCCCAGGGTGTCCCAGACCTCGTGGGTCTCGGCGATCTTGCCGCCGGCCATCCGGTGGATGGAGATGGCGCTGACCTCGATCGGGCGGCCGGTCGGGGCAAGGCCGTTCATCTCGCCGATGTGCGTGCCGGTGCCCGTCCAGCGCACGATCACCCGGTCGCCCGCGGAGTGGATCTCGTCGATCGCCCAGTGCCCGTCGACGCCCTCCTGATAGGCCGAGACGGCGTCGACCACGCCCGCGGGACCCGGAGCGGCCGGTACCTGTGGGTCGTGCATCACGTGGTCGTCGGCGAACAACTCGGCGGCGATGTCGTTGCGCCGCTCGTTGCACATCTCGTCGTAGAAGCGACGAACCACGGCCTCATCCGCAGCGGACATGAGCTGCCTCCTGGAGCAACCGGCGCCGCCGGGTGCGGCGCGAGCGAGGCCGCAAGGTAGACCCCTGCCGGTCGGTCCGCCAGCCCCCTTGGGATGGGCCGCGGCGACGAGCGGCCCCGCTACCGTCGGCGGCGGCGCCAGGCGGTCAGCGCCATGCCGGCGAATCCGACCGAGGTGGCGACGAACGAGCCGACGACCGGCACCACGTAGGCGGGGTGGTCGACGAGCTTCTCGTCGATCGCGAGCGGCAGGAAGGACATCGCGTTGGTCCACGCCCCCACCGCGAGGGCCGTGTTCACCAGCCGCGGCGCGTCCGGCACCGCCATCCCGCACACCACGGTGTAGGCGCCGAGCATCCCCAGGTCGAGGTGCCACTGCCGGATGCGGGACGGGCTGGAGATGCCGACCGCGCGCAACAGGTCCGGCCGCTTGACGGCGGCCGTGTAGACCCAGCCGGTCAGCGCGCCGGCGGCGAGTTCGGTGAGACCGGAGACGATCAGCGGCGAGGGCGCCGAGCGGTCGGAGGGGAGATGAGGCACCGGCTCAGCCTCGCACGGCGGGCGCTCGCGCCGGTCGTCAGGCCTCCCGCTCGGAGGGCCTGCTCCGGTCCACGTTGTCGACGACCACGAGCACGTCGCCGGACTGCAGCGACGCGAGACCCGGGTCGTCGAAGGGGAGGCGCCGTCCGCCGCGGTCGACGGAGAGAACCAGCTCCGGGCACTCGCGGGGCGAGCGCCCGACCTCGTCGTCCCGCACCGGCCGCTCCCGCATCCGCAGGCTGCTGCCCGGCGTGAACAGATCCTCGACGACGTCGACGAGGCGGGGGTTCTCCGCGGACAGGCCGAGAAGGCGCCCTGCGTTGGAGGAACTGGTGAGCACCGTGTCCGCCCCGCTGCGCCGGAGCAGGGTCGCGTTCTCGTCCTCCCGGACCGCGGAGAGGATCCTCGCGTTCGGCGCCAGCGCGCGGGCGGTGAGGGTCGCGAGCACGCCGGCGGGGTCGGTGTTGAGCATGATGAGGACGGCTCGGGCCTGTTCGGGCCGGGTCGCCCGCAGCACCTCCTCCTGCGTCGCGGACCCGCGCACCGTGACGAGGCCGTCGCGCCGGGCTCGCTCGATCGCCTCGGGGTCCTCGTCGACGACGACGATCTTCTCGGCTTCCACGCCGCCCTCGCGCAGCGCCCGCATCGCGCTGCGCCCCTTCGTCCCGTAGCCGACGAGCACGAAGTGCTGGTGCACGGACTTCCTCCATCGCTGGATCCGGGCTGCCTGCCGGGAACGCTCCGTGAGCACCTCGAGCGTCGTCCCGACCAGGATGATCAGGAACAGCAGCCGGGCGGGCGTGACGACGACGATGTTGAGCAGGCGGGCCGTGTCGGAGGCCGGGACGATGTCGCCGTAGCCCGTCGTCGACAGGCTGACCGTCGAGTAGTAGGCGGCGTCGAGCAGCGTGATGCTCCCGCGGGCGCCGCCGTCGGCGTTGTCGCTGTAGCCGTCCCGCCCCAGGTAGACGAGCAGCGTGACGAGGACGAGCAGCCCCACGGCGGCCGACAGCCGGCGGGCCATCGCGGCCAGCGGATGCCCGGTCTGACGCGGCACGTCGACCGGCGCGACGGCCCCGCGGTCCCACGGGCCCCGGGCCGGGACGACGGGCCGACGACCCCGACCGAGGGTCCGGCCGGCCAGCCTCATCCGCGGGTCCCCTCGCCGCGGCGTTCCTTGAGCCGCAACCGCAGGGCGTTGGCGGCCAGGGCGAGGATCACCACGATGAGGAGTCCGGTGCTGGCCCGCCCGGCCACCTTCTCGATGCGTTGGTACCCGGCGCCGGCGAGGTAGCCGATCAGGACGAAGCCGGTGCCCCAGACGACGCCGCCGGCCGCGTTGAACGCGAGGAAGCGCGGGTAGTGCATGCCCGCCGTGCCCGCGAGACCCGGCATCACCGCGCGCAGGAAGGCGGTGAACCGGCCGAGGAACACCGCCCGGCCACCCTTGGCCCGCAGATAGCCGCGGGCCCGCTCGACCGCCCCCGAGCGATTGCGCAGCACCTTCATCCGCAGCAAGCGATCGCCGTAGAGACGCCCGACCTCGTAGCCGACGCTGTCCCCGATGATTGCCGCCGCCACGACCACGACGATCATGCGGAAGAGTCCGACCTGATCCATGTTGGCGAGCACGCCGCCGAGCACCACCGCCGTCTCGCCCGGCAGGACGAAGCCGACGAACACGGCCGCCTCGGCGAAGGCGAGGAAGCCGACGAGCAGGTACGCAGGCCAGCCGTGCAGGTGCAGCACCGAGTGGAGCACGCTGCTGGGGCCGAAGGCGAGGGTGTTCATCCGCCTGCGGTCAGCTCCACACGGTGCCCGGTCACGCGTCCAGTCTGTCAGCGGTCGGTGTGGAAGACCGGTCGCCGTCGTTCGTTGAAGGCGGCGACGCCCTCCCGCCCCTCCGGGCCGGCCGAGCTCCGGGCGATCGAGGCGGCCTCGACCTCGAGGTGTTCACCCAGGCCCCGGTGCTCTCCGTCGGCCAGCAGCCGCTTGATGCCGCCGAGCGCGGTGGTGGCTCCCGCGGCGAGCCGGGCAGCGAGACGCTCCGCCTTGGCGCGGACCTCGTCATCGGCGACGACGTCGCTGACGAGGCCCCAGGAGAGCGCGGTGGGCGCGTCGATCAGCCGGTCCTGCAGCAGGATCGCGCGGGCGCGGCCGGCGCCGACGAGTCGGGGCAGCGTCCAGCTCATGCCGCCGTCCGGGGTGAAGCCGAGGCTGGGGTAGCCGGGCTTGAGCATGGTGGACGTGCCGGCCACGGCGAGGTCCGCCGCGCAGACGATGCTCATCCCCGCGCCGGCGGCCGCACCGTGCACGGCGGCGACCACCGGGACCGGCGCCTCGACCATCGCGAGCAGGAAGGCGTGGAAGGCGTCGGCGACCGCGCGGATGAAGGGTTCGGGATCGTCCCCGCCGGCAGCGGCGGTACCGAAGGAGGCGACGTCGCCGCCCGTGCAGAACGCCGGTCCCTCGCCGACCAGCAGGACGGCACCGGTCTCGGGTCCGAGGGAGCGCAGGGCCTCGGTCCCCTCCACGACGGCTGACGGGTGCAGGCTCGCGTTGCGCTCGGCCGTCGCGACGGTGATCCGCAGGACGCGTCCCTCGGCGGAGACGACGTCGCTCACGACGTCCTCTCGGTCATCGGCGTGCCGCCGCCGGCGGCGACGGGCTCGCGCCGGGCGGAGGGCACCGGGCAGCCGGGCCGGAAGGTGCCGAGCTCCCGCACGTCGTAACCGTCGGGATAGCTGCGGATGTTCGGCGACTGCCGGGCGAAGAACGGCTCGGTCCGGGGCGGCAGGCGACGCACGATCCGGCCGCGGGCGCGCAGCGCCGCCTCGGCCGCGGCGCGCTCCGCCGCGGTGGGGTGCGGGTAGCGGAACGCGCCGAGCAGCGGCTCGTCCATGAGCGCGTAGGAGAAGCGGCGGACGAGGGCCCGCGGCGCGGCGGCGTTCGGCGGGAAGGTCGTCATCAGGTCCAGCGTCGCGTCGGCGACCGCGCGGGCGCCCGGGTCGAAGGCGAAGTGGGCCGCCTCGTAGGCGTCGAGGAGCTCGGCGAACTCCCCGTACGTGTCGGGGATGCCGCTGATGCCCATGTGCTGGCCGAGGCGGCGGTAGTGGACCGCGCTCGCGGTCCGCTCGGCCTCGGTCGGGCGACGCCAGCCGAAGCGGTCGAGCCAGCGCATCGGGACGACGACGAAGGTCGAGAGCACGTAGCGCATGTCGTCGTTGGAGATGTCGTACATGCCGTGCATCTGGTTGATCCGCCGCACGGCGTCCCTGCCCTCGGCGGATCCGAGGCCGTGCTCGGTCACGGCGTCGAGCAGCAGGCCCGTGTCGTCGTAGCGCTTCTGGGTCCGCTCGGTGAACTCACCGGTCTCGTACAGCAGCCGGCCGATGCTCGGCACCGCGTAGGTGCGGAACAGCGCGAAGCCGAGTGCCTGGGTGATGTCCCACGGGAACTCGTACGTCGCGAGGATCCGCGAGATCTGCTCCGCGTCCTCGACCGGGTCGAGCGAGGCGCTCCTGCGCGCCCAGGCGTAGCGGTCCATCGGGCTCAGGCCTCCCGCGGTCGTCCGTCGTCCGGTCGTCGGTCGTCCAGCAGCCGGTGCGCCAGGTACTTCCACTCGTCGAGGTGCGGGTCCGAGCCCGGATCGCGCCGGTCGAACGCGTACGTCAGGGCGGCGCCGCGCATGCTGAACAACAGCTGGTCACGGAGCATCGGATAGGCGGGCCGCTCGGTCAGCTCGGTGCCGAACATCCCGTCCACGGCGCTGCGGACGGCGCCTCCGAGCCGGCGCTCCTCCTGGCTCAGCGCGTCGGCGATCTCGTCGTTGGTGCGCGCCGCGGTCCACAGCTCCACCGCCGCCCAGTAGTGCGGCTCGTGGTGGGTCTCCCACATCAGCTCGACGACCCGGTCGATGCGTCCCGGACCGCCGGGGTGCGCGGCGAGCTCGGTCTCCGCCTTGGCGACCGTCGCCCGAACCCGCACCGTGGCCAGGTGGTGGGCAGCGGCGACGAGCAACTCGTCCCGGGAGGGGAAATGGTGCAGCAGCCGGCCGCGGCTCACGCCGGCCCGGCCCTGGATCTGCAACGTCGTCGCGCCGCTGTACCCGCCCTCGATCAGGCATCCGACGGCGGCCTCGAGGATCTGGCTCCGGCTGTCGGCGGTGCGCTGTTCGCGTCGGGACAGGTCGCGCCGCGAGAGCTCGGTGACGGACCCGGTGACCGTCACAGGCCCAGCCCCCGGCCGACGACCTCTTTCATGATCTCGGTGGTTCCGCCGTAGATGCGGGTGATCCGGGCGTCGGCGTAGGCGCGGGCGATCGGGTACTCGCTCATGTAGCCGTAGCCGCCGTGCAGCTGCAGGCAGCGGTCCACGACCCGCCCCTGCATCTCGGTGCACCACCACTTCGCCTTCGACGCGTCGATCGCGGTGAGCTCGCCCGCGTTGAGCGCGCGGACGCAGTCGTCGACGTAGTGCTGGGCGAGGTCGATCTCCGTGTCCATCTCGGCCAGCGCGAACTTGGAGTTCTGGAAGGAGCCGATCGGCGAGCCGAACGCGGTGCGCTCCTTCACGTACTCGAGCGTCCAGGTCAGCGCGGCGCGGGCGGCCGCGACGCCGGCGATGGCGATCGACAGGCGCTCGCGGGGCAGGTTGTGCACCAGCTGCGTGAAGCCCTCACCCTCCCGACTCTGACCTTGAGATCCGCCCAGCAGGTTCGCCGCCGGGACGCGGACGTCGGAGAAGAACAGCTCCGCGGTGTCCTGCGCGTGCTGCCCGAGCTTGTCCAGATTGCGGCCCCGCTCGAAGCCCGGCATCCCGCGCTCGACGACCAGCAGCGACATCCCCTTGTGCCGCTGCGACGGGTCCGTCTTGGCCGCGACGATGACGAGGTCGGAGTTGATGCCGTTCGTGATGAACGTCTTCGCCCCGTTGACGATGTAGTCGGCGTCGGCAGCGTCGCCGTCGCGGATCGCGGTCGTCTTCATCGACGCGAGGTCGGAGCCGATGCCCGGCTCGGTCATCGCGATGGCGGTGATCAGCTCGCCGGACGCGATGCCCGGCAGCCACCGCTCGCGCTGCTCGTCGTTGCAGTAGGCGAGGAAGTACGGCAGGCAGATGTCGGTGTGCAGCGTGAGGCCGAGCCCGCTCGCCGCGCTGCCGGTGCGCAGCAGCTCCTCGGTGAGGATGGCGTTGAACCGGTAGTCCGACACGCCCCCGCCGCCGTGGGCCTCGTCGATCTCGAAGCCGAGGAAGCCCTGCTCGCCGGCCCGGCGGAACAGGTCGCGGTCGACGATGCCGGCCGCGTCCCACTCGTCGCTGCGCGGCGCGACCTCCTTCTCGACGAAGGTGCGGAAGGCGTCGCGGAACGCCTCGTGGTCGGCGTCGTAGAGGGTGCGCTTCATGCGGGTCTCCCCACCTCGGATGGTCAGCGCGGGTCAGCGGGGTGGGTCAGCGGGGTGCCATGCGGATCGCGCCGTCGAGCCGGATGACCTCGCCGTTGAGCATCGGGTTCTCGACGATGTGGCCGACGAGGGCGGCGAACTCGGACGGGTCGCCGAGGCGGCTCGGGTGCGGGACCTGCTTGCCGAGTGAGGCCTTGGCGTCGTCCGGCAGCGACGCGAGCAGCGGGGTGTCGAACAGGCCGGGCGCGATGGTGACGACCCGGATCATCGCGGCTGCGAGGTCCCGCGCGATGGGAAGGGTCATGCCGACGACGCCGCCCTTGGAGGCGGAGTAGGCGGCCTGGCCGATCTGGCCGTCGAACGCGGCGACCGAGGCGGTGTTGACGAGCACGCCCCGCTCGGAGTGGGCCGGATCGGGACCGATCGGGTCGTTGGCGACCATCCGCTCCGCCGCCAGCCGGATCACGTTGAAGGTGCCGATCAGGTTGATCTGCACGATCCGCGTGAACTTCTCCAGCGGGTAGACGCCGTTCTTGCCGAGGATGCGGATGGCGTCGCCGGTGCCGGCACAGTTCACCGCGACGCGCAGCGGCCCCTGCTCGACCGCGACGTCCAGCGCGGCGGCGACGGCCGCCTCGTCGGTGACGTCGGCCGGGGCGAAGCGAGCCATGCCGTGACATTCATTGGCCAGTTTGTCGGCGACCGCCTCGCCGGGCGAGGACGGCAGGTCGAGGATCGTCACCGACGCGCCGGCGGCGAGCAGGCGCTCGACGGTGGCGAGACCGAGGCCGGACGCCCCGCCGGTGACGATCGCGCTGGCGCCGCTGACGTCCATCAGAGCAGCTCGAGGATGGTGGCGTTGGCCTGGCCGCCGCCCTCGCACATCGTCTGCAGGCCGTAGCGGATGCCGTTGTCGCGCATGTGGTGCACGAGCGTCGTCATCAGCCGGGCGCCGGAGCCGCCGAGCGGGTGGCCGAGCGCGATCGCCCCGCCGTTCGGGTTGAGCGCCTTGACGTCGGCGCCGAGGTCCGCGAGCCAGGCCAGCGGCACGGGGGCGAAGGCCTCGTTGACCTCGAACGCGCCGATCTGGTCGAGCGTGAGGCCGGAGCGCTGCAGCGCCTTCTGGGTGGCCGGGATCGGCGCGGTCAGCATGATGATCGGGTCGGAACCGGCGAGCACCGCGGTGTGCACCCGGGCGATCGGGGTGCAGCCGAGTTCGGCGGCCTTCTCGCCGGTCATCATCAGCAGCGCGGCCGAGCCGTCGGAGATCTGCGAGGCGTTGCCGGCGGTGATGACGCCGTCCTCCGGCCGGAAGACCGTCTTGAGCCCGGCCAGCTTCTCGACGGTCGTGCCGCGGCGGATGCCCTCGTCCTGGCTCACGACGGTGCCGTCGGACAGCGTCACCGGGGCGATCTGCGCCTCGAAGCGGCCGTCGTCCTGCGCGGCGGCGGCCTTCTCGTGCGAGCCGGCGGCGAACTCGTCGAGCTGCGTGCGGGAGAAGCCCCAGCGCTCGGCGATCATCTCGGCGCCGATCCCCTGGTTCGGGAAGACGCCGTCGTACCGGGCGAGGAACTGCTCGCCCAGCGGGTCCTGGCCCTGGGCGGAGGAGCCCATCGGCACCCGCGACATGGACTCGACGCCACCGGCCACGACGACGTCGTACTGCCCGGCGATCAGGCCGGCCGCGGCGAAGTGCACCGACTGCTGGCTGGAGCCGCACTGACGGTCCACGGTCACGCCCGGCACGCTCTCCGGCCAGCCCGCGGCGAGCACCGCGGTCCGCGCGATGTCGAGCGTCTGCTCGCCGGACTGCGAGACGCAGCCCCAGACGACGTCGTCGACCACCGCCGGGTCGACGCCGGCGCGCTCGGCCAGCGAGCGCAGCACGTGTGCGGAGAGGTCGGCGGGGTGGACCCCGGAGAGGCCGCCGTTGCGCTTGCCGGTGGGGGTCCGGACCGCTTCGACGATGACTGCGTCGCGCATGAGGAGAACGTCCTTCCATCGAGTGCCGGACGCAGCCTAACAGTCAGCTCAGACTGTTTCGAGGGCCACGGCCGGGCTTTGCCGGATTGCGGACGCATCGATCGGGAACTCGCGCGGCGCTCCGACAGGTCGTTGCCGGATGTCGGCAAGCCCGTTCCGCGTTGGTGTCGGGAAGACTCCCTGGTTCCGCACAGGTTGGGGGCGGAGAGTGGAGTCAGCTCCGACATCGGGGCAGGAGTGGACAAGGAGATTTCCCGTGCTTCCTTCGACAGCCCGACCCGGCGGGTCCGGGTCCGTCGCTCTCGCGCCGAGTGCGCCCATCGGTGTCCTGGTGCTGGGCCTGGTCTTCGCGCTCGGTCCGGTGCGGGCGAGCCTCGACGCGGTGGGCGCGACCGCCGTGGTCTTCGCCGGCCTGTTGGGAGCCGCCGCCGCCTTCGCCGCGTTGACGCTCGGAGAGCTCGCCACCGCCCGGCGCGCCGGCCGGCTCGGCCTCACCCCCGGCGTCGTCCGCGTGAGCGGCTGGGGCCCCATGGCGACCGGGGCGCAGCCGCCGCAGACCTGGCAGCAGGCCCGGTCGCTCGGCCTCGTCAAGCCGGCCGCCACCGCAGGCGCGGCGCTCGGCGTGCTGGCCCTCGCCGGGCTCGCCGCGGGCGCCGCCTGGACTCCGCTGGCCGCGGCCCTGCTCGCCGGCGCGCTGCTCACCGCCGCCCTCGTCGTCTTCGACCTGATCCCCGGCCCGGGCCGGTCCGGCGGGTTGCTGATCCAGGCCCGCGGCTGGCGCCGCTCGGGCCGCGCCGCCGGGGACGCCCTGCTGGCGAAGGCGGGGATCCGCTCGGGCTGGGCGCTGCTGATCGCCGGCTTCGTCGCCATCATGTTCGTCGGCTTCGTCGGCTTCTGGCTGGTCCTCGTCGGCTGGCTCACCCTCATGTCGGGCCGGGTCGAGCAGATGCGCGCCCGCCTCACCTCCGCCACCTCCGAGGTCTCGGCCGCCGAGGCCATGAGCCCCGGGGTGCCCGAGGTGCCGGGGTGGCAGTCGGTCGGCTCCGTGCTGGACGAGATCGTGCTGCCCGCGCGGCGTCAGGTCTTCCCGCTACGACGCTTCGACGGCTCCGTCACCGAGGTCGTGCTGCTCGCCGACCTGGCCGGCGTTCCGGCCGACGACCGGGACCTCAAGCGCGCCCAGGACCTCGCGCGGCCGGCGGCCGTCCTCCGCCCGCACGAGTCCGTCGACCAACTCGTCCAGGGCGCCTGGGCGGGGTCGACCGGGCCGGCAGGCTTCGGCGTCGTGGTCGCCGACGACGTCATCGGCGGCGCCGGGTCCGCTCAGGTCATCGGGGTGATCGGACCGGAGGAGATCACCAGGGCGACGGCCGTCGCCGCGGCCCGCTCCGACTCCCCCGACGCCGGCTGGATACCGCCGAACGGTGGTGGATCGATGCCAGGCCCGCGCGTACCGTGACCGCGCGCCGTGCCGTCACCCGGCCCGGGACGAGGGAGTGAGCATGACCGCGACCGTCGAGTTCGCGGCTGAGCTCGCCACCAAGCCGCACTCCGGCTACCGACACGAGGCGTTCCTCTACCGCGGCGACGCGGAGTTCGTGGACGGCTGCGTGCCCTTCGTCCGGGCCGGCCTCGACGCCGGCGAGCCCGTGATGGTGGCGGTCCGGCCCGAGCGCATCGAGCAGCTGCGCGAGGCGCTCGGCACCGCCGCAGCCGGGGTGCGCTTCGTGGACATGACCGCCCTGGGCCGCAACCCGGCCCGGATCCTGCCCGCGTGGAGCGCGTTCGTCGACGAGTTCGGAGCCGGCGGCCAGCCGATGCGCGGCATCGGCGAGCCGGTGTGGGCCGGACGGTCGGACGCCGAGGTCGCCGAGTGCCAGCTCCACGAGGCGCTGCTCAACGTGGCCGTCGATCCGGACACCAGCTTCTGGTTGCGCTGCCCGTACGACGCGGCGGCGCTTCCGCCGGCCACGCTCGAGGACGTCCCGCGCAGCCACCCGGTGCTCGTCGGGCCGCACGAGTTCCGTGGCAGCACCGACTACAGCGGGCTGCACCACGTCCAGACCCTGTTCCGCGGGGACCTCCCCGAACCTCCGGCGGCAACGACCTCGTTCGACTTCGGTGCCGAGGACCTCCGGGCGCTGCGGCGGCGGGTCGCCGAGCAGGCCGCCGACGCCGGGGTGCCGGACTCGCGCGGAAGCGACCTGCAGCTCGCCGTCTCGGAGATCGCCGCCAACAGCGTGCGGCACGGAGGCGGCCGCGGCCGCCTGCGTATCTGGACCGCCGATCAGGTCTTCTGCTGCGAGATCGCCGACACGGGCCGGATCAGCGACCCGCTCGTCGGACGCGTCGAGCCGTCCGTGCAGGCCGAGCACGGCCGCGGCCTCTGGCTGGCGAACCAGGTGAGCGACCTCGTGCAGGTCCGGTCGCACGAGCGCGGCACGACCGTCCGCGTCCTCACCCGGCTGTGAGGTCAGCGGACCGGACCGGCCGGCCGGCTCAGGAGAACTCGAGCGTGCCGTCCCTCAGCCGGCCGAAGCGCAGCGTGATCAGGTCGAGCGCGTAGTTCATCCGTAGTCGCCACGGCGCCTTCGACCCCTGCTTCGGCAGGTCGTCGATCGAGCGGAGCACGTAGCCGGCGGCGAAGTCGAGGAAGGGCTGCTCCGTCACCGACGCGTCGTTGCGCTGCGGGACGACCGCCCGGAGCCCGGCCGAGTCCATGTGCCGGATCAGCCGCCAGAGGTACTCGTAGGTGAGGTCGACCTTCAGCGTCCAGGAGGCGTTGGTGTAGCCCATCGCAAAGGCGAAGTTGGGCACGCCGGAGAGCATCACCCCCTTGTAGGCCAGCGTGGAGGGCAGGTCCACGTCCTCGCCGTCGACGGACAGGCGCAGTCCTCCGAACAGCAGCATGTTGAGGCCGGTGGCCGTGACGATCACGTCGGCCTCGAGCTCCTCGCCCGAGCGCAGGCGGATGCCCGTCTCGGTGAAGGTGTCGATGTGGTCGGTGACCACCGAGGCGCGACCGCGGCTGATCTCGCGGAACAGGTCGCCGTCCGGCACCACGCACAGCCGCTGGTCCCACGGGTCGTAGGTGGGGGTGAAGTGCGTGTCGATGTCGTAGCCCGCCGGCAGCTCCTTCTCGAGCCCGGAGCGCAGGAACGCCTTCATCTTCTCCGGGCGGCGCCGCGCGAACTGGTAGCTGAGGTTCTGCAGCAGCACGTTCTTCCAGCGCACGATCGAGAAGGTCGCCGTCGGCGACAGCCTCTGCCGCAGCTTGGCGGCGATGGGGTCGCTGCCCGGCAGCGAGGCGATGTAGGTCGGGGAGCGCTGGAGCATCGTCACGTGCGACGCCTGCTCCGCCAGGGCCGGCACCAGCGTCACGGCCGTCGCGCCGCTGCCGACCACGACCACCCGCTTGCCGGCGTAGTCGAGGTCCTCCGGCCAGTGCTGCGGGTGCACGATGTGTCCCCGGAAGCGCTCGCGGCCCTCGAAGTGCGGGGTGTAGCCCTCGTCGTAGCGGTAGTAGCCGGCGCCGGAGAACAGGAACCGGCAGGAGAACCGCACCGTCTCCGTGCGGCCGTCGACCGTGCGCTCGGCCTCCACCGTCCACCGCGCATCCGCCGACGACCAGTCCGCCCGCTGGACCCGGTGGCCGAACCGGATGCGCTCCAGGACGCCGTTCTCCCGCGCCGTCTCCTGCAGGTAGGACAGGATGCTCGGGCCGTCGGCGATCGACTTCGCCTTGGTCCACGGCCGCCAGCGGTAGCCGAGGGTGTGCATGTCGGAGTCGGATCGGATCCCGGGATAACGGAACAGGTCCCAGGTGCCCCCGAGCCGGTCCCGCGACTCGAGGATCGCGAACGACTTGCCCGGGAAGGCCGAGGCGAACTGGTGACCGGCGCCGATGCCGGACAGGCCGGCGCCGATGACCAGCAGGTCGACCCGTTCGACGGGCGGCTCCGCCCCGGACCGGGAGGACGGGTCGTCCGTCTCGGACGGGGCGGCGACGGGGGTGCTGACCGGGTTCGAGGGCACAGCGTCTCCGAGCGTGAGGGAACGTTCCTCCCCGACTCTGCCCAGGTCCCGCCCCGGAGAGACGCGGACGTGGCACACGTCGCTCAGACGGAACTCGGTCGCCTGCCCGTCCTCGGCTTCCCATCCGCGTCCATGCCCTCGTGCGCCGAGGGCGGCCGCGGGCCTGGCACCTGCGCCGCCGCCTCGCGCTGTGGGAGGCCGGTGGTGCGGTCCACGCTGCTGGGATGGGCACGTTCGATACCGCGGTTGCCGAGATAGAGGACGAGCAGGCCGATCGGCAGGGTCAGGGCGATCACGGCCAGCCCGAGCAGGACGGTGGACGTGTTGCCGGTCATGTCCCGGAGGGTCCTCCTCCCGGGCCGTCCGCGCCACCCCTTCCGAGAAACCGCCTACGCCCCCGCCGACACCTGCCGGAACGCGGCCTCGAGGAAGGAGTACAGGGCGAAGACCACGAACCCGACGGCGACGAACACGACCAGTACCCGACCCCAGGAGGACTGCACGAGGTCGAGCAGGAGCGCGTTGAGGCCGCGGGCCGAGGCCGCCTTGTCCCGCACTCCCGCGACGACGAGGAAGGCGCCGACCGGCGCGACCGACAGCGCCCGGGCGGGGATCCCCAGCCGGGCGGTGAGCATCGTCAGCTGCCGCACGGGAGGATCCATCCGGTCCATGTGCAGCGTGTCCGCGAAGCCACCGCTGGCCGTCACGACCAGCTGCCACAGGCAGGTCGAGAGGAACACGATCCCCACGGCGACAAGCAGGAGCCGACCGCCGGGGAACCCGAGCAGCGCGCTCGCCGTGCGGCTCTGCTCCGCCTCCGAGCCCAGCGCCCGTCTACCCGCGACGAATCCGAGCGTGCCGAGCGAGAGGCTCAGGTAGAGCAGCCCCTGCCCGGCGGTGGTCAGCCGGCGCAGCCGGCCGTGCCGCCGGTCAGTGAGGGCACCGACGACCCGGAGCACGCCGAATGCGGCGAAGCCCGCCGCCGCGAGCAGCAGCAGAGCGGTCCCGACGTGCGTGTCGTCCACGGCGGACAGCGCCCCGTTGGCGTTCGCCTGCCGGTCGACCGGCTCGCCGAGCAGAAGGGCCAGCACGAGCACCGACAGCAGCAGGTAGAAGATCCCGCGGGTGACCAGGCCGGCGCGGGCGGCGACGTCGAGCGACCGACTGGCGCGCATGCGGTGCAGCACGCGCAGCGTTGCCGTCTCGCTGACCACGTCGACTCCGATCCGGGCGAGCCGTCCGCCCAGACCCGACTCCTTCCCCGTTTCGGGGGCGAGCGATCCCGCTGGCTCAGACGATCCGTACCGGCCCGACAACCGGCTCGTCCGGGCGCGCCAGCGACAGGACGGCCCACACGGCCTTCCCGTTCTCGGTGGGACGCGTCCCCCAACGGTCGGCGAGCAACGCCACCAGCTGCAGCCCCCGCCCGTGCTCGTCGTCCGGGGTCGGACGCATGCGGCGGGGGAGGTAGGTCGCCGAGTCGTACACCTCGAGCACCACGTGCCGGGAGGTGTGCCGCAACCGCACGGAGATCGGGCTGCTCCCGTACACGATCGCGTTCGTCGTGAGTTCGCTGGCGAGCAGTTCGACGTCGTCGACGACACCCTCGTCGATGCCCCACGTCCGCAAGGTCGACGTGATCTGGTCGCGGACCCCCTGCACCGCCCGTTCGGTGTCCGGCACCTCGAGAACGATGGAGCGGCCCGAGTGCCCCTCCTCGACCCGTGCGACGAGCATCGCGACGTCGTCGGTGGGTCCACTCGGCAGCAGCGCGGCGACGAGGCGGTCCGGCGCGTCGTCGTCCAGAACCTCGATGCGGTCGATCTCCGTAGCGAGCAGCGCGATGCCGGCATCCAGGTCGCGGGTGCGGCTCTCCACCAGGCCGTCGGTGTAGAGCGTGAGCACCGCGCCGGGCGGCAGCAGGATGTCGGACCCGCGCGAGACCGGCGGCCCGGCGCCGAGCGGTGGTTCGGCGCCGGCGGTCAGGGGGCGCGAAGGCTCGCCGGGAACGCGCAGCACCGGGGGCAGGTGCCCCGCGTTCGCATAGCTGAGACGCCGCTCGCCCGGGTCGTAGACGGCGTAGACACAGGTGACGATCTGGTCCTCACCCAGGTCGCGCACCAGGCCGTCGAGGTACTCGAGGATGTCCGAGGGCGGTAGATCGAGTCGCGCGTAGGCGCGCACGGCCGCCCGCAGCTGCCCCATGACGGCGGCGGCCTTCACGCCGCGGCCCATCACGTCGCCCATCACCAGGGCGGTGCGTCCCGCGCCGAGTTCGATGACGTCGTACCAGTCGCCGCCGACCTGGGTGCCCTCGACGCCCGCGCGGTAGTAGGTGGCGATCCGCAGCGGATCCGGGTCGAACGACGGTTGCGGCAACAGGCTCGCCTGCAGCTCGTTGGCCAGCCGCATCTCCCGGTCGGCGGCCTCCCGGGCGGCGGTCGCTGCGGCCAGGGCGTCCCGGGCGCGGTGCTGCTCGGTCACGTCCTGCTGGCTGCCTCGCAGCCGGACGGCGCGCCCGGCCTCGTCGCGTTCGAGCTCGCCGATGAGCCGGTAGGTCCGGACCGTCTCGCCGCGGGCGCCGGCGCCGCCGGCGCCGTCGCTGGCGATCCGCACCTCGAAGTCCATCGGCTCGCCGCGGGCCGCGGCCGCCACCCGCTCCCGCATCAGCGTCTGGTCCTCGGGATGGATGCGGGTCGAGACGAGCCGGTCGAACCCTCCCTCGCCCAGCGCCTGCGCAGACAGTCCGAGCTGACGGGTGAGCTCCGCCGAGGCCGTGACGGCCCCGGTGTCGAGGTCGAGCTCCCAGCTGCCCACCCGGGCGAGCCGCTGAGCCTGGTCGAGCAGCGCCTGGCTCTGCTCCAGCTGCGCCCGGTTCCGACGGACGCGGTCGAGCTCGAGATTGGCCCGGACGCGCGCCAGCAGCTCCCGCGCCGAGAAGGGCTTGACCAGGTAGTCGTCGGCGCCTGCGTCGAGGCCCTCGACGGTGGCCTCCTCGCCGGCCCGCGCCGAGAGCATGACCACCGGGAGCTCCGCCGTCGCCGGGTCGGCCCGGAGCGCCGCGACCAGCGCGAAGCCGTCCATCTCCGGCATCATCACGTCGGTCAGCAGGAGATCCGGCGGGTCGTTCCGTGCCATGTGCAGGGCGATGGCGCCGTCGTCCGCCGTGCGGACGCGGTAGTCGCGTTCGAGCAGCCGCGAGACGTAGTCGCGCATGTCGGGGTTGTCGTCGGCGACCAGCACCGACGGCCGCCCGCGGCCGTCGACCGCCGGGGACGCGCCGCTCGCTTCGGTGTCGGACCAGCGCAGGGCCTCGGCGACGTAGCCGACCGCCTGCTTCGCCACCGGGTGCGTCCGCCCGGCGCCGGCGTCGTCCACCAACGCATCGGCGGGCAGGTGCCCGTTACCGCGGGGGACCCGGACCGAGAACGTGCTGCCCTCGCCGGGCGCGCTCTCGACGTCGACCGCCCCGCCGTGCAGGGCGGCCAGTTCGGCGACCAGCGCGAGGCCGATTCCCGAACCCTCGTGGGTGCGGGACCGGGCACCGGTGATCCTGGAGAAGCGGGTGAACAGCTGCGGCTGCTGCTCGGGTGCGACGCCTATCCCGGTGTCCGAGACCGTCAGCACCACCGACGGGCCGTCGACCGCGAGGCGCACCGTGATGCCGCCGTCGAAGGTGAACTTCAACGCGTTGGACAGGAGGTTGAGCACCACCTTCGCCCACATCTCCTGGTCGACCCACACGGGCTCGTCCAGCGACGGGCAGTCGATCTCGAGCTTCAGCCCGACCCGCTCGGTCGCGGTGACGAAGGAGCTCGCCAGCTCGGCGGTGTACTTGCCGAGGTCGACGGGCTCGAAGTGGCCGACGAGGCGCCCGGCCTCCAGCCGGGAGAAGTCGAGCAGGCTGTTGACCAACCGCAGCAGCCGTTCCCCGTTGCGCTGGACGAGCTCGAACCGGGCCCGGTGCTCCGGCGCCAGCGGCACCACCGGATCCGCGAGGGCGTCCTCCGTCGGGCCCAGCAGCAGGGTCAGGGGGGTCCTGAACTCGTGGCTGATGTTGGTGAAGAAGGCCGTCTTCGCCTCGTCCAGCTCGGCGAGCCGCTCAGCTCGCATCCGCTCCTGCTCGTAGGCCCTGGCGTTGGCGATCCGGGAAGCGATCTGCCCGGCGACGAGTTCGACGAACGAGCGGTATCCGTCATCGAGCGGCCGGTAGCGGTTGAGACCGACGACCAGGAATCCGAGCGGAACGGATTGACCCTGCTGGGGTAGCGGGACGACCAGGGCCTGCACGGGCGGCTCGTCCCAGACGCCGGTCGGCAACTCGCCGAAGCGTGCCGCGAGGTCGTCCACGACCACGGGTCGACCCGCCAGCAGGCGATCCGCCGGCCACGCCGCGTCGGGATCGTTCGGCGCCACGAGAGCGGGAGCGGCCGGATGGCGGTCGGGAACTCCGGAGCGGCCGGTGAGAACCGCCCGCTGCTGTTCGTCGAACCGGTAGACGAGCGAGAAGGGAAGGGAGTGCTGCGCGTTGTCCAGCTGGCGGCAGGCGGCCGCCACCACCTCGGCCTCGGTCCGGACGGCGGTGGGGTCGTTGCCCAGGTCCCGCAGCGTCGCCATCCGGCGCTCGCTGATGACGCGCTCGGTGTCCTCGCTGACCACGCACAGCATCCCGACGATGCGGCCGTCGTCGTCGGACAACGGGCTGTAGGAGAAGGTGTGGTAGGTCTCCTCGCGGTAGCCGGACCGCTCGAGGAACAGCAGCAGAGCCTCGTCCCAGGTCGAGATCCCCTCCTGCAACACCCGGTCGAGGCGCGGACCGATGTCCGGCCAGATCTCCGCCCAGACCTCGGAGGCGGGCCGGCCGAGTGCCCAGGGGTACTTGGTGCCGAGCGTGTCGCGGCGGTAGGCGTCGTTGCAGAAGAAGGTGAGGTCAGGGCCCCACGCCATCCACATCGAGAAGCGGGACGCCAGCATCGCGCTGACCACGGTTCGCAGGCTGCGGGGCCAGCCGTCCGGGCTCCCCAGCGGCGTGCGCGACCAGTCGACGCGGGCGAGATCCGCACCGACGGCGCCCGCGCTGCGGAACACCTCGGCATTCATGGCGCCATCCTGCTCCATCCGAGCGGGCGGAGAGACGCGGCCCTGCATCGCAGACGCGGCCCTAGATCACAGTTGTGATCCCAACGGCTAACCTGCATCCCATGCCGCCTACCCGCCGAGGCGAGCGCACCCGTCGCCGGATCATCCGCCAGTGCGCCGAGGTCTTCGATCAACTGGGCTTCCACGGCGCGACCCTCAATGAGTTGGTGGGCGCGACCGGTCTCACCCGGGGCGCGTTCTACTTCCACTTCGACTCCAAGGATGCGCTCGCGGCGGCGATCGTCTCCGAACAGGCCCAGGTCTGGCCCCGCCTGCTCGACGGCGTGACCGCCGTCCGCCCGGATCCGCTCGAGCGTCTGGTGCACTTCTCGTTCGCCAGCGCGGCGCTGAACCAGAGCGACGTCGTGGTCCGCTCCAGCAGCCGTCTGCTGGCCGAGCGCCGGCTCATCGCTCTGGACCTGCCGCCGACCTACCCGTTCTGGTTCGCCAGCGTGCACGCACTGCTCAACGAGGCGAACGCGGCCGGAGAGCTGCGGGGGGCCGCGATGCTGACGCGCTCGGCTCCCGACCCGAACACGGCCACGGACCCCGAGGGGCTGCGCGCCCTCACGGAGCTGCTGGTCGGGTCGTGGGTCGGCGCCCAGCAGATGCACGCCGGCGCCGACGCCGATGTCGCCTCGGACACCGCCGACCTCGTCTACGCGGGCTGGCGCGTGGTCCTGGCCGCCCTGTGCCCGGCGCCCGAGCCGCAGGATTCGCTCGTCGCGCTCTGCGATCGTCTCGCCGACGAACTACGGCGCGACGCCCGGGGCATGGTGGCGGCGTTGCTGCCGGAGGCCGGGAGCCCGGCGAACGGCACCCGGCACCCGGCACGTGAGGGGCCTGTTTCCCGGAGGCGCGGGTGACAGAATCGGCGGCCATGAGCGGGGCCACGACCGATGAGCACGGGACCTCCGAACACGTCGAGCTGCTGCGTCGCAACGGCCTGCGCGCCACCGGGCAGCGGCTGGTCATCCTCGCCGCGCTGGAGCGGCTCGGCCACGCGACGATGGAGCAGCTGCTCGAGGCGACCCAGCAGGAGCTGCCGAACCTGCAGCTGTCGACCGTCTACCGCTCGGTGGAGACCCTGACGGCGCACAGCATCGTCTCGCACACCCACCTCACCGGACCGACGCCGACCTACCAGCTCACGACGCACGCCGACCACGCCCACCTGGTCTGCCGCGGGTGCGGCACGGTCACCCAGATGGACGACGACGTGGCCCGCCGCTTCACCGACGACATCGGCCGCGTGCACGGCTTCGACGTCGACTTCGGCCACCTGTCGGTGTTCGGCCGCTGCGCCGCCTGCGTGGCCCGGGATCTCGGCGAGGGCTAGCCCGAGTTGCCGCTGCCGCGCAGCTGCTCCCGACCCCAGTACCAGAACAGGGCGATCACGCTCGCGAGCAGCACCGCGACGGCGACGATGCCGACCGCGGAATGGATCGACGCGAGTCCGAGCGCCGCCGCCGCGACGACCAGGATCCCGGCGACAAGGACCGGCGCCGACACGTCCGCGGTACGCCAGGACCGGGCGGGGCGGGCAGCGGGGGGCTCGTTCGACGTCACGCGACGACGGTAGCTAAAACGAGTAGTCAAAACGGCGGTAGCTAGATTGGACACCAGGAGGTTCCGTGACGCCTGCCCCTGCGGCCCGGCCGCCGGAGGATGCGGCCCGTCGCCTCGGCAGCCCCTTCGCCGCGCCCCGGCGCCCGCGACTGCCCCGGCTGCGCCCCGAGGTGGTCGCCGTCGTGTTCGTCGGCGGGATCGCGGGCGGCCTCGCGCGCTACGGCATCACCGAGGCGTGGCCGGCGGGGGCGTCCGACTTCCCGTGGTCGACGTTCGGGGTCAACACCGCGGGCGCGTTCGCCCTCGGGCTGCTCGTCGCGCTCCTCGCCGACGTCCTCGGCCCGCACCGGCTCCTGCGCCCCGTCCTCGGGACCGGATTCCTCGGTGCCTTGACCACCTTCTCCTCGGTGGTGACGACCACCGACCGGCTCCTCGCGTCCGGGCACCGCTCGACGGCGCTGCTCTACCTCGGCGGCGGCACGCTCGTCGCGCTGGCCGCGGTGTGGCTCGGGCTGCGCGCCGGACGCGCCCTCGCCGTCGCCCGGACCGGGCTCGCCCGACGTCGGGACGGCGGAATCCTGGCCGACCGACCGCCGACCGAGCGAGAATCAGCCGCCCGCGACGACCGATGACGGAGACGCTCATGCGCCTGGAGGACTCGTGCGCTTGAAAGGATCAGCCCGCCGCCTCACGATCTTCATCGGCGAGATGGATCGCTGGCAGCACCACTCGCTGTCGACCGAGATCGTCACCCGCGCGCATCGAGCCGGGCTCGCCGGCGCGACGGTGCTGCACGGGGTCGCCGGGTTCGGCGCCTCCAGCCAGATCCACACGAGCAAGCTGCTCAGCCTGTCCGAGGACCTCCCGGTGGCGATCATCCTCGTCGACGACGCCGAGCGCATCGACGCCTTCCTGCCTGAGCTCGACGAGCTGATCAGCGAGGGCCTCGTCCTGCTCGACGACGTGGACGTCGTCCGTTACATCGGCCGCCCCGCGGGGCCGGACGGGGAGAAGTCGTGATCCTGTCCCTCGTCGTGGGGGTCGCGGCGGGTCTGGGGGCCGTCTGCCGCTACGTCCTCGACCAGATCGTCGAGCACCGGCACGACTCCGCCTTCCCGTTCGGCACGCTGGTGGTCAACGTGACGGGCTCGTTCCTGCTCGGGCTGGTCACCGGGCTGTCGCTGCACCACGGCCTCGGCGACGGCAGCACCGTCGCGCTGTCGGCCGGATTCTGCGGCGGCTACACCACCTGGTCGACCTTCGCCTTCGAGTCCGTGGCGCTGACCGAGGACGGCGAGCTCGCGGTGGCGACGGCCAACCTGCTGGGCTCTCTCGGCCTCGGACTGCTCGCCGCCGCCGGCGGGCTGGGGCTCGCGCTGCTGGTCTAGTCCTGGGACGCTGCTGGTCTAGTCCTGGGACTACCGGTCAGGCGTGCACCTGCGGGCGGCGCTGCGCCCAGGGCTGCGCCCGCTCGCACTGCGCCGCGACCCGGAGGAGCACGTCCTCCCGCCCGTAGCCGGCGGCGAGCTGGACCCCGATCGGCAGCCCCGAGTCCGTGGAGCCGAGCGGCAGGCTGATCGCCGGCTGCCCCGAGACGTTGAACTGCCCGGTGTACTGCAGCACCGACGCGATCCGGTCGTCCTCCTGTTCCGGCCCGGCCGCCGTGTACCAGCCGATCTCCGGCGGAGGCGTGGCGATCACCGGCGAGAGCAGGAGGTCGTAGCCGTTCCCGCCCTGCTCGGCGGGTGCCCACCAGGCGGCGAGGCGGCGGGTCCACTGGCCGAGCCAGCCGCGGGCGGCGAGGTAGTCGGTGGCCGACAGCTGCTGCCCCATCCGGCGATAGCTCGCGTTGCGGGGCTCCAGGTCCCCGTCCCCGAGCCGACGGCCGAGAACCGACTCGAGCTGGCGCACGAGCAGGGCGACGTCGGCGGTGACGACCGTGAGGAAGTGCCGCGCCTCGTCGTCGTCGGTGAAGGCGGGGGGCGTGGCCGGGGCGACGTCGTGCCCGAGGCTGTCGAGCAGGTCGGCCGCCGCGAGGACGGCGGCGACCACGTCGGCGGAGGGCTCCGGCGCCGACGCCCTACCCGGGCCGGTGTGCACCCCGATGCGAAGCCGTCCCGGCGGTCGCCCGACCTCCTCGGCAGCCACCTCCTCGACATACGCCCGGTCGGGGAACGGCGCGACGTACGGGTCGCCCGGGAACGGCCGACGGATCAGGTCGAGCATCGCCGCGGCGTCGCGCACGGTGCGGGTGACGGCGCCGTTGGTGGTGGAACCGGCCCAGCTCTCCCCCACCTGCGGTCCGTTGCTGACCCGTCCCCGGCTCGGCTTGAGCCCCACCAGGCCGCAGCAGGACGCGGGGATGCGGATCGATCCGCCACCGTCGCTGGCGTGCGCGACAGGCACCATCCCGGACGCGACGGCGGCCGCCGCTCCCCCGCTCGACCCGCCGGCGGACCGCGTCGGGTCCCAGGGGTTGCGGGTCGGATCGGCGATGAGCGGCTCTGTCGTGATCGTGGTGCCGAACTCCGGCGTCGCGGTGCGGCCGAGGTCGATGAGCCCGGCCTCGGCGAAGCTCGCCGCGACGTGGCTCGTGACCGGCCAGCGCACCTGCTGCCCGGCGAGGGCGGCGCTGCCGAACTCGGTGAGTTGGCCCTGCACCAGGGCGCCGAGGTCCTTGAGCAGGAACGGGACGCCGGCGAACGGCCCGGGTCGGACGTCGTCGGCGCCGGCGGCGGCGGCCTCCGAGCGGGCCTGCTCGAAGCGACCCCGGACCACGGCGGACAGCTGCGGGTTCAGCCGCTCGATCCGCTCGATCGCGGCCTCGACGAGTTCGACGGGCGACGCCTCGCCGCGTCGCACCAGCTCGGCGCACGCGGTGGCGTCCAGCCAGGCGAGGTCGTCGGCCTGGTGGGTGGTCATGGGCGGGGCCTCACGGCACGTCCGCGGTCTGCGGCAGCAGGGTCTTCTCCCGGCCCGCCCGCCACGAGACGAGCACCGCCGTCGCGTCGTCGCGCAGCTGGGCTCCCTGCTCGACGAGCAGGCTGCGGCGGAGTCGGCGCAGCGTCTCGGGCGCGGTCTGCTCGGCGGCCGCCTCGCGCTCGAGGAACTCGACGAGCCGCGGCATCCCGAACAGGCTGCCGTCCGGCAGCCGGGCCTCCGGGAAGCCGTCGGTGTAGACGAGCAGCTGGTCCCCGGGCTCCAGCGACTCCTCGGCCACGACCGGCCGGGCCGGCTCGAGCGGCAACCCGAGCGGCAGCGCGGGCTCGACGTCCAGGGTCTTGACCACCCGACCCGAGCGGACCAGCAGCGGCGCGGGATGGCCTGCGCTGATCCACCGGACCCGACCGGTGTCGATGTCGAGTTCCAGCAGCACCGCCGTCACGTACCGGTCGCCCCCGAACGTCTCGCTGATCGCCTGGTACATCGCCGCGTACGCATCGGGCAACGACAACCCCGCGACCCGGTTCTGCCGGTAGGCCGAGATCGCGAAACTCGTGAGACCGGCGGCGGTCAGCCCGTGGCCCATCGCGTCGAGCACGGCGACGTGCGCCGTTCCGCCGTTGACCGCGTAGTCGAAGGCGTCGCCGCCGAGCTCGTAGGCGGGCTCGGCCAGACCGCTGACGACCAGGTCGTTCGTCGCGAACGTCAGGGGCGGCAGCAGGCGCCACACCAGCTCGGCCGCCACCGTCATCGGACGGCGGCGCCGCAGCCGTTGGAACTCGTCGCCGTAGAGGGACTTGAGGACGACGAGCTGGGACGCGAAGTGGGCGTAGCGCTCGCAGGCGGCGAGGAGCCCGTACTCGACCCGCCCGTCGGTCGACGGCAGGGTCATCTCCACGGCGCCGACCCGATCGGTGCCGTCGAGCAACGGCATCCAGACGTGTGTCCGCTCCGGCGTCAGCGTCGGCGCCTGCAGGATCGACACCGACGTGTACGCCCGGCCGATCATCGTGCCGTCGATCACCTGCTCGTTGCGCGGCGGCGAACCCTGCGCCGGGACCGGGACGAGCACCTCCTGCGCGTAGTCCGGCAGGTAGAACACCACGTCCTCGGCGCCAAGAGGCTCGAGGTTGCGGACGAGCTCGGTCCCGACGTCCGAGGGCCGGGTCAGGTGCGTCGAGGACAGGACGCGCTCGAAAACCTCCGCCATCCGGAACGGCAGGTCTTCGGCGCGCATCGAACTCCGCCTCCTCCTGCCGCGACCAGGATCACCCACAACCCGACGTTCGCGGCTCATCCTTGCAGACACGTCGGGTCCGGCGTCAGGGCTAGCGTCCTACCCGACACCCCTCGTCGAAGGAGCGCCATGATCCGCAACGTCGTCCTCGGCCGCCTCGTCCCCGGCGCCGACCTCGACCGGCTCGAGGAGGCGTTCGACGGGATGCGCAGAATGCAGATCGAGGGCCTGCTCGCCCTGCAGGCCGGTCGCGATGCGGGGCTGCGGGACGGCAACTGGGACTACGCGATCACCGCCGACCTCGCCGATGCGGAGGCCTATCGTCGCTACGACGCGGACGAGGAACACAACCGGCTCCGACGGGAGTACTTCGGTCCCCTGTCGGCGGAGGGGGTCCGCTGTCAGTTCGAGGTGCCGGGCGCCTCCTGAGCCGGCGGCTCGTCCAGCGGCGTCAGGCGGGCGACGTAGACGACCCGGCCGGCCTCCGCCGGAACCTGGTCGATGACGAACCGGCACGGCAGTTCCCGGCCGTCCCGGCACAGCACGGGCAGGTCCACCGCCACGCCGAGGACGTGCGCCTGCCCGGTGGTGAGGTGGCGGGTGAACCCGGCGACGTGCGCCTCCCGCAGGTGCGGCGGGACGATCGCGACGACCCGTCGCCCGCGGAGCTCCTCGGCCGACCACCCGAGCAGCCGCGCCGCATCCGGACTGATCGCGGCGATGCGGTTGCTGTCGTCGGCCGCGACGACGACCCCCTCGGCGGCGGTGACCACGCTGTCGTCCCAATGCGGCGGGCGCGGCAGGAGGCCGGCATCCACGTCCGCACCGTCGGCACCGCCCACGCCCGCCCAGCCGGCAGCGGGCACCCCGTTGGTCTGCGCGAGCACCTGCTCGCAGGCCCAGTCGCGCAGGGCGACCACCTCGGGCAGGGCCGGCCGGATGAGCAGACGCTCCTCGACGCCGAGCTGCATGCCGACGTCGAGCGCGTCCTGCAGGGCGCCGAACCCGTCGTGCTCCTGCGGCTCGACGCACAGCGTCACGTCCACGACGGCCGGAACCCGGGGAATCGGCGCCGGGTGTCCTGGCGGCAGGCGGACGACCTCTTCCCCGCGGGCCAGGGCGGCCCGGGTCGCCGTCAGCACGGCGTGGCTCAGCACCGACGACGAGCGGCTCGCCCCGGCGAGCGCGGAAGGGGACAACCCCGGCAGGCCGTGAAGAGGATCGTCGGCGACCAGCAGGTGCAGCTCGCGCAGCACGGCCTCGTGGTGCTCCTGCGCCGCGAGCCACAGCAGGACGGGGACCCCGAGCAGCTCGACCTCCGTGCCACCCGGCACGGAGTTCACCCGGAGACCGGCGGCGAGGCCGAAGCCGCCGTCCGGGTCATCGGTCTCGAACGCGGCATCCGCGGCGAACGACGCCTCGGCGGACGACCCGCCCTCGAGGACGAACCAGACGCACTTGCCACCGCCCGGAAGCGCCTCGACCCCGACGTCACTCGCGATCGAGCGGACCAGCGCGAGACCGCGCCCGGTCGTCGCGGTCTCCCCCCAGTGCCGCTGCATCGGCAGGACCGGGGACTCGTCCCGGACCCCGACCCGGACCGCCCCCGCCGTCAGCTCGACGGAGACCTCGATGGCGGTGTTCGCGTGCAGCACGCTGTTCGTGACGAGCTCGGAGACGGCGAGCTGGGCCGCGTCGATCCACTCGTCCCGGCCCGCCTCCGCCAGCGTCGTGCGGACGAACCGGCGCGCCATGCCGGCGACCTTGGGCTCGGGCTCCAGCCGGAGGGCCCGGTGCCGGACGGGCGCGTCCGGCCCGGCGGGCGGGGCGGGAGCGGGCTGGTCTGACACGAGTGGTCGGCCTCCGAGGCGACACCGAGTGACGACGTGACTCGAATACTGCGACGAGCCTCGGATACTGCCACGCTGACCCGCCCACGCGGATTTGTGCGGATTTGTTGACCGTGGTTCGCGAACACCTGTTGCGGTGCACGCTCGGCTCCCTAGCATGGCCGCGTGAGCACAACGAGCGCCTCGGCCGGCAGCGTCTCGACCAGCTTGGAGGCGAACGGCCTCGACACCCAGCTCGAGCAGTACCGCGTCGAACTGCAGGCCCATTGCTACCGCATGCTGGCGTCCCCGTTCGAGGCGCAGGACGCGGTGCAGGAGACCTTCCTGCGGGCGTGGAGGTCCTTCGACGCGTTCGAGGGCCGCTCCTCGGTGCGCTCCTGGCTGTACCGCATCGCCACCAACGTGTGCCTCGACATGCTGCGCAGCGGGCAGCGACGGGCCCGGCCGATGGACCTCGGGCCGGCGCGGGAGCCGGTCGCCTCGAACCTGAACGAGCTGCCGGAGACGACCTGGCTGGAGCCGACTCCGGACGCCCTCGTGCTGCCGGACCAGGGTGACCCCGCCGACACGGTCGTCGCCCGCGACTCCGTGCGCCTCGCCTTCGTCGCCGCCCTGCAACACCTCCCGCCGAAGCAGCGCGCCGCGCTCCTGCTCTGCGAGGTCCTGCAATGGAAGGCGAGCGAGGTCGCCGAGCTGCTCGAGACGACGACGGCGTCGGTCAACAGCGCCCTGCAGCGGGCCCGCGCGACGCTCTCGACGGCGCAGCCGGCCGACAGCGAGTCGGCACGGGAGCTTCCCGAGGCCGACCGCGAGCTGCTCGTCCGCTACGTCCAGGCCTTCGAGGCCTACGACATGACGGCGTTGACCTCGCTGCTGCACGAGGACGCGACGCAGTCGATGC
Organism: uncultured Actinomycetota bacterium; assembly: GCA_963783105.1. Taxonomy (GTDB): domain Bacteria; phylum Actinomycetota; class Actinomycetes; order Frankiales; family Frankiaceae; genus JAVEDQ01. Next base: position 19,346 of record CAWAMI010000008.1, on the reverse strand, counting down.
CGCCGTTCGACCTGTGGCTGTCGGGGCGGGACGACATCTTCGCCTGGTGGTTCGGCCCGGGGATCGGCTGCCAGGGCTCCCGGCTGGTTCCGGCCGGCACCGCCAACGGCCTGCCGGCCTTCGGGCAGTACAAGCCGGACCCGAACGGCGGCTACGCGCCGTGGGCCCTGCAGGTCATCGAGATGCGCGACGGAAAGGTGGAGGAGATGACCTTCTTCCTCGACACCAAGGCGCTGTTCCCGCTGTTCGGTCTCCCGGAGCGGCTGGACGACTAGCGCATCGCCGGTCCAGGGGGCGAGTCGGTCCAGGGGCCTGCCGTCAGCCGACGAGCACGTCGGACAGCCCAAGAAACGCGACGAGGGCCATCAGCTCGTCCGAGGCATGGCACAGCCGCACCATGCAGCCCGCGCGTTGCGCGACGAGCTTGAGCCGCGCGAGGGCCTCGATCGTCACGGCGTCCGGGGTGACGCTCGAGACCTCGCAGTGCACGACCGCCGGAGGGTGGTCGCCGAGACCGCCGAACAGGCCACAGACGCGCTCGGAGAGCCCGGACAGGTCGTCGCGCGCGATCGGCCCGCGGACCACGAAGGACAGAGCGGTCGGAGGCCTCGGGCCGGAGACGGTCCCCGGAGTGGGCGGGGAGCCTCGCGACTCGGTCATCCCCCGGCCGCCGCCTCGAGCGCGGCGACGTCGAGCTTGCGCATCTGCAACATGGCCTGCATCGCGCGGGCGGCGCGGGCCGGGTCGGGATCGGCGAGCAGCTCGGGCAGCCGTACGGGGACGATCTGCCACGACAGGCCGTAGCGGTCCTTCAGCCAGCCGCACATGCTCGGCTCGCCGCCGTCGCCGATGAGGGTGTCCCAGTAGCGGTCGACCTCGTCCTGGTCGGCGCACGCCACCGAGAACGAGACGGCCTCGGTGAAGGAGAACACGGGCCCGCCGTTGAGCCCGACGAACGGTTGGCCGTCGAGCTCGAACTCGACCGTCAGGACCGAGCCCGGCTCGCCGGGACCGGCCTCGCCGGAGTGCGTGACGGAGGTGATGCGGGAGTTCGGGAAGACCGCCGTGTAGTACCGCGCCGCCTGCTCGGCCTGGTCGTCGAACCACAGGAACGGCGTGATCCTGTGCGAGATCGTCGGCATCGGCGCTGTCCTTCCGAGCGGGGCGGCCGCCCTCCAGGGCCGCGGAGAACACGTTCTCGAAAAGGCAGACGGACCTCGTCGGCGGAATTCATCGGTCGAGATCCGCTGTCGGACTGACCGGGTTTCTCTTTGCCTCATCGGGCACGTCCGGGTCTGTCACGGACGAGCAGCGGCGGGAGTAGCGATGCCCTCGAACAAGAACCCGATCGAAGCGGCGGAGCAGGCGGTGGGGGCGGTCAAGGACGCCGTCCTCAGCGGCGGAGACGCAGTCCTCAGCGGTGGCGGGGACGATCCCGCGGGCAAGCACGTACCGGGCGTTCCGGGCAGCGAGCCGCCGTCGCTCGCCGAGCCGACGAGCCCGCGCAAGCCGCTCCCACCGAAGCCCGATCAGACGGCTCCCGAGCCGAACTCCGCCACCGGCGTCCCCACGAAGGCCGAGCCGACGGCCCGGGCGCAGGCCGGCGAGTACCTGACGACCGCGACAGGCGTGCGCGTCCGCGACACCGACCACTCGCTCAAGGCCGGGCCGCGCGGGCCGGTGCTCCTGCAGGACCACCACCTTCGCGAGAAGATCATGCACTTCGACCACGAGCGCATCCCGGAGCGCGTGGTGCACGCCCGGGGCACGGGGGCGCACGGCGTCTTCCGCTCCAACGGGGCGGCGTCGAACGTCACCTGCGCGCACTTCCTGGCCGAAGGCGTGGAGACGCCGGTGTTCGTGCGGTTCTCGACCGTGCTCGGCAACCGCGGCTCCGCCGACGCGGTGCGCGACACCCGCGGGTTCGCGACGAAGTTCTACACCGAGGAGGGGAACTTCGACCTCGTCGGCAACAACATGCCGGTCTTCTTCATCCAGGACGGCATCAAGTTCCCCGACATCATCCACGCCGGCAAGCCGCACCCCGACCGCGAGATCCCGCAGGCGCAGTCGGCGCACGACAGCTTCTGGGACTTCGTCTCGCTGCACACCGAGGCCACGCACCACGTCTTCTGGAACATGTCGGACCGCGGCATCCCCCGCTCCTTCCGGACGATGGAGGGCTTCGGCGTCCACACCTTCCGGCTGGTCGACGAGGCCGGAGAGACCGTGCTCGTGAAGTTCCACTGGAAGCCCAAGCTCGGCGTCCACTCGCTGACGTGGGAGGAGGCGCAGCTCGCCAACGGCATCGACCCGGACTTCCACCGCCGGGACCTCGCCGACGCCATCGAGTCGGGCGCCTACCCGGAGTGGGACTTCGGGATCCAGACCTTTCCGGACACCCCGGACCAGACCTTCGAGGGCATCGACCTGCTCGACCCGACGAAGATCGTCCCGGAGGAGCTCGCCCCGGTGCAGACGATCGGGACGCTGACCCTGAACGGGAACGTGTCGAACTTCTTCGCCGAGACCGAACAGGTCGCGTTCCACACCGGCCACCTCGTCCGCGGCATCGACGCGACCGACGACCCGCTGCTCGCCGCGCGCAACTTCTCCTACCTGGACACGCAGCTCACCCGTCTCGGGGGCCCGAACTTCCAGCAGATCCCGATCAACCGGCCGCACGCGCCGGTGAACGACAAGCACCGGGACGGCTTCCACCAGCACGCCGTCCACGTCGGCGTCGCGCCGTACCTCCCGAACTCGCTCGACGGCGGCAACCCGTTCCCGGCCGAGACCGACGCCGAGAAGCCGTTCATCGACGTCCCGTCCCCGGTCTCGGCGGCGACGAAGGTCCGCGACCAGCCGGTCTCCTACGACGACCACTTCAGCCAGGCCCGGCTGTTCTGGCACAGCATGACGCCGGTCGAGAAGGACCACATCGCGCAGGCCTTCACCTTCGAGCTCGGCAAGTGCTACGAGCAGGCCATCAAGGAGCGCGAGCTGCAGGTGCTCGCCAACGTCGACGCCGACCTGTGCGAGAAGGTCGCGACGGGCCTCGGGCTGCCGGCGCCGAGCCCGACGGAGCCGCTCGCGGACGTCGACGCGAGCCCGGCGCTGTCGCAGATCGGCGAGCGCTGGCCGACCGAGGGCCGGCTGATCGGCATCCTCGTCGACGAGAACAGCGACGCCGACGCGGTGCGCACCCTCCGCAAGGCGGTGTTCGCCGGCGGGATGGTGCCGCTGCTGATCGCACCGAAGGGCGGCAAGATCTTCGCCGACACCGACGAGCCCCTGGACGTGCAGCGGACGCTGCTGACCGCGCGCTCGATCGAGTTCGACACGATCCTCGTCGGCGGGGCGCTTGCGCCCGGGGCAGACGCCGTCGAGCCGCGGGACGCCAAGGCCGGTGAGAACGCCGGTGCATCGAGTTCGGGGCGCCCGTCGGTCGACCCGCGCGTCTCCCTGATGCTCGGCGAGGCCTTCCGGCACGCGAAGGCGCTCGGCGGCTGGGGCCCGGGCGCGGCCCTGCTCGGCGCCCTCGGCTACGAGGGTCAGCCCGGGGTCGTCACCGGGACCGATGCCGAGCAACTGCTCAGCGAGGTCGTGGACCTGCTCGCCGAGCACCGGGTGTGGCACCGCTTCCCCGCCACCTCGGGCTGACCGCCACCTCCGCCTGACCGCCGCTCGCCGCAGCCGCTGACCTCAGCGGCTGCGGTAGAGCCGCGTCGTGATCGGCATGAACACCAGCGTCAGCGCGGCCGCGACGAGGAGCACGACGACGATGTCGCTCGCCTGCGCGTTCCCCTCCATCAGCCCGCGCGACGCCGTCGCCAGCGTCGAGATCGGGTTGACGTTCACGAACGCCTCGAGCGGGCCGGGCAGCGTCGACGGGTCGACGAACACGTTGGACAGGAACGTCAACGGGAAGATCGCCAGGAAGCCGCCGTTGAGCACGGCGTTCGGGGTGCGCAACAGCAGGCCGAGCACCGAGAAGACCCAGGACAGGCCGAACGAGAAGAGCACCACCAGCGCCAACGCGGCCACCACACCGCCGACGCCCGCCCCTGGGCGGTAGCCGAGCGCGACGCCCAGCACGATGATCACGGTGCCGGCGAGGACGTAGCGGACGCTGTCCCCGAGCAGGCTGCCGACCAGCGGGGACGGCCGCCAGATCGGCAGCGAGCGGAAGCGGTCGACCACCCCGCGGGTGAGGTCGGTGTTCAGCGCCACGCCGGAGTACACGGTCGTGAACACCACCGACATGACGAGGATCCCAGGGATGAGGTAGTCCCGATACGCCGCCGTCGACCCGGCCACCGCGCCGCCGAACAGGTACGTGAACAGCAGCACGAACATGACCGGCGTGACCGTGACGTCGAGCAGCTGCTCGGGCACGTGCTTGACCTTGAGCATGCCGCGCCAGCCGAAGGTGAGGGCCGCCGAGAGGCGTCCGGGCGGGGACGGCCGCGGGGTCGAGGAGATCGCCTTGCGGATGGCCTGCTCGTCCGGCGACGAGAACTCGGTGCCGCCCGTGGCGCCGGTGTCACCGATGTCGCTGGTCGCGGTCATGGGGCTGTCACCTCCTGGGCGTCCCGTGCGTCCCCTGTCTGATTCATCTCCGGGTCCTGCTCGGGCGGCTCGGCCGGCCGGCCGGTGAGCGCGAGGAACACCTCGTCGAGACTCGGCTGACCGAGGGTGAACCCGCCGACCCCGATCCCCGCCCGGCCGAGCGCGGCAACCGCCTCGGCGCCGCGCTCGGGGTCGGGAGAGGGCGCCGAAAGGGCCGCCGGGTCGGGCTCCCGCGTCACCGGCCCGAGGTGCTGGTCCAGCACCGGGACGGCGTCCTCGCGCTGGTCCGGGTCGAGCAGGCGGACGTGCAGCGTCGCCGACCCGACGGAGGCCTTGAGCTGGGCGGGCGTGCCCTCGGCGATGACGCGACCGCGGTCGATGACGGCGATGCCGTCGGCGAGCTGGTCGGCCTCCTCGAGGTACTGGGTGCACAGGAGCACCGTCGTGCCGGCCTCGACCATGGCCCGGACGATGCCCCACACCTGGTTGCGCGAGCGGGGATCGAGGCCCGTCGTCGGCTCGTCGAGGAACATCAGCTCCGGCGTGACCACGATGCTCGCGGCGATGTCGAGCCGGCGTCGCATACCACCCGAGTAGTGCTTGACGAGCCGCGCCGCGGCGGCGGACAGACCGAACGCGTCGAGGAGCTCATCGGCCCGCTTCCTGGCCCCCGCACGCCCGAGCCCGAGCAGACGACCGAGCAGGATGAGGTTCTCGCGACCGCCCAGGTCCTCGTCGACGGAGGCGAGCTGGCCCGTGAGGCTCACCCGCCGGCGGACGGCGTCGGGCTCGGCGAGCAGGTCGTGCCCGAGGACCCGGGCGTGGCCGGCGTCCGGCTTGATCAGCGTCGCCAGCATGCGGATCGTCGTCGTCTTGCCGGCGCCGTTCGGACCGAGCACGCCGTAGACCGACCCGCGTCCCACGACGAGGTCGACGCCGTCGACGGCCCGGGTCCGCCCGAACGACTTGACCAGTCCTTCGGCCTCGACCGCGACCGCGGCGGATCGGGTGCTCACGTCCGTCTCCTCCCGCCGTCGGTCCGCGTGGACCAGCCAGGACAACGCCCTACCCGGTGCCGAGCTTCCAAGGGTCGGCCGACGACCGCCAACCGTTTTCCGGCCGTCCACACATCCGGAGGACGTGTCGCTCCCCACGATGACATCAGTTGGTGTCACATGCATTCTGGGTACACGGGATTAGGTAACACGCTCAGCCGACAGAGAGGCCGCCGATGTTCGGCATCCATCTGCAGGACCCCGGCACGGATTCGCGGCGTGGCACTCGCCTCCGCGACCTTGCGGCCCGCCTCACCACGCCCCTGCTGCCCGACGACTACCTGCAGCTGGTCAACCCGCTGTGGTCCACCCGCGAGCTCCGCGGCCGGGTCGAGCGGGTGATCCCGCAGGGCGAGGACGCCGCGACGCTCGTCGTCCGGCCCGGCTGGGGCTGGACCTTCGACCACCGCGCGGGCCAGTACATCGGCATCGGCGTGGAGGTCGGCGGCCGCTTCCACTGGCGGTCGTACTCGCTGACCTCACCCCCGTCGTCGAGCGGCGGCCTGCTCGAGATCACCGTCAAGGCGATGCCGGAGGGGTTCCTCTCCGCGCACCTCGTGCGTGGCCTCGAGCCCGGCACGGTCGTGCGGCTCGCGCCGCCGCAGGGCAACTTCGTCCTGCCCGACCCTCCGCCGGCGCGGATGCTGTTCCTCACTGCGGGCAGCGGGATCACCCCCGTGCTCGCCATGCTCCGCACGCTCGACCGGCGAGGCTCGATGCCCGACGTCGTGCTCGTGCAGTCCGCGCCGAACCCGGAGCGGATGCTCTTCCGTTCGGAGCTGCGCCGCCTCGCCGGCCGGCACCCCGCGTTCCGCTACGTCGAGCGCTACACCGAGTCCGAGGGCCGGCTGTCCCTCGACGACGGGTCGGCGCTGACCGCGCTGTGCCCCGACTGGCGGGACCGCGCCGCCTGGGCCTGCGGGCCGGAGGAGATGCTCTCCGCGGCCGAGCGGCTGTGGGAGAGCGAGGCCGCAGAGGGCACCGCCGACCGGCTGACCATCGAACGATTCGCCGCCGACCTCGCGGTCGACGGCGAGGCCGGGCAGGTCACCTTCGCCCGGTCCGGCAAGACCGTCGAGGTCGACGGGGCCACCACCCTGCTCGACGCCGGCGAGGGTGCCGGCGCCCGGATGCCCGCCGGTTGCCGGATGGGCATCTGCCACACCTGCGTCGTGCCGCTGCTCGACGGCGCCGTGCGCGACCTGCGCAGCGGCGAGCAGAAGAGCGGCCGCGACGCGCAGGTGCAGACCTGCATCAGCGCCCCGCTCGGCGACTGCGTCCTCGACGTCTAGTCCCGCGCCCTCGAGGCGCGGATCCCCATCCGACCGACTTCCGAACTCTTCAGGAGCTACCTCATGGCTTACTCCGACGTCCAAGAACTCTCCCACCTCACCGACGACGACGTCGAAGCGCTCGGCCGAGCCTTCGACGAGATCCGTGCCGAGATCGAGGCCAAGCGCGGTCAGGAGGACGCCGACTACATCCGGCGGATCATCCGCATCCAGCGCAGCCTCGCCGTCGCGGGCCGGGCGACCCTGTTCGCCAGCCTGTTCCCGCCGGCCTGGCTCGCCGGCACCGCCATGCTCTCGGTTTCCAAGATCCTCGAGAACATGGAGATCGGCCACAACGTCATGCACGGCCAGTTCGACTGGATGAACGACCCGGAGATCCACTCCAGCAGCTGGGAGTGGGACACCGTGCAGCCGGCCGACCAGTGGAAGCACTCGCACAACTACCTGCACCACACGTTCACCAACGTGATCGGCAAGGACAAGGACGTCGGCTACGAGATCCTGCGGATGGCGCCGGAGCAGCGGTGGAGCCCGGCCACGCTCGGTCAGCCGGTCTACAACTTCCTGCTCGCCGTGCTGTTCCAGTGGGGCGTCGCGCTGCACGACCTCGACATCGACGGCGTCTTCAAGCGCGAAGCCGACCCCAAGGAGATGAAGCGCAAGCTGAAGGGGATCTGGCGCAAGGTGCGCAAGCAGGTGACGAAGGACTACCTGCTGTTCCCGGCGCTGACCGGGCCGAACTTCGTGACGACCCTGACCGCCAACGCGACGGCCAACTTCGTCCGGAACGTCTGGTCCTACATGATCATCTTCTGCGGGCACTTCCCGGACGGCGCGCTCCAGTTCACCGAGGAGGAGCTCGACGACGAGACGCAGGCCAAGTGGTACCTGCGGCAGCTGCACGGGTCGGCGAACTTCACCGGCAGCCGGCTGCTGCACATCCTGTCCGGCAGCCTCGGCTACCAGATCGAGCACCACCTCTACCCGGACCTGCCGTGCAACCGCTACCCGGAGATCGCCGAGAAGGTGCAGGAGTTGTGCCGCGAGTACGACCTGCCCTACACCACCGGCCCGCTCTACAAGCAGTACGGCCAGGTGATGCGCACGATCCTGCGGCTGACCCTGCCGAACAGCTGGACCGGTCTGCCGGACGTCCCCGACTCCGCCGGCGAAGGAGAAGGCGCCGCGGACGGCGAATGCCCCGGTGGCGGCGCAGGCCGCCTGATCCGGACGTGGTGCTCGCCGGCGCCCGGACGATTGCGATGATCGACCAGATGACAGCGGAGACGGACAGGCAGCGACTCGGATCGGGTCGAGCGGCTTCGGGCCGCCGCGGTGCGCTTCCGCACGGCGGCGCAGCGCACGGACCGATCGCCCGGGCTGCGGAACGCCGTGAAGCGCGTCCGGAACCTGTTGCCCGGCGACGCCCACTTCGGCGACCCGCTCTCGCTCGGCGGCGCCCGACACACCGAGTTCGCCGGGCGGGCGGTCGTCGAGCTCACCGGCAACCGCCCGGGCGTGACCCGGGAGATCGGGCTCGGCGGGCTGCAGGTGTGGCAGGCGGTCCTCGAACGCTTCGGCCGCGGGGCCGGGACGTCCGAGGTGACGCTCGTGTTCACCGACCTCGTCGAGTTCTCCCGCTGGGCGGTGGACGCCGGCGACGAGGAGGTGCTGCGCGTGCTCCGCGAGGTCAGCGACGCCTGGGAGAAGCCGGTGATCGCTGAGGGCGGGACGGTCGTCAAGCGGCTCGGCGACGGGATGATGGCGGTCTTCGCCGACCCCGACGCCGCGCTGCGGGCGGTGGTCGCCGGCCGGGACCGGCTCGCCGCCGTTGCCGTCGACGGCTGGACGCCGAGGATGCGGGCCGGCCTGCACGTCGGCTGCCCGCGCCGCGTCGGCGGCGACTACCTCGGCGTCTCGGTCAACGTCGCCGCCCGCCTGGGTGAGCGGGCGAAGGCGGACGAGATCCTCGTCAGCGGCGAGCTGCTGGAGCGGCTGGACCCGGACACGATCACCGCCCGCCGCAAGCGATTCTCGGCGCGGCTGAAGGGCGCGCCGGAGGGACTGACGCTGCACGGCGTCGAGCCGCGTTGAGGGGTTACTCCTCGACGACGTGCCGGAACCGGTCCCGCCGGCTGTGCAGGTCCCAGAGGTGTCCGGCCAGCACGTCGGGGGTGCGGTTCTCGTCGTCGGGCGAGATCGCGCCCGGGATGACCAGCTGGGAGACCTGGATGCCCTCGGCGCCGAGGACCTCGTTCAGCATCTGCGCGTAGGCGGCCTGGCCGGCGAACGCCACCGACGTGCCGGCAACGGCAGCGCGCGGCAGGATCGCCGAGCCGCCGTTGACGAACAGGATCGTCCCGCGGTTCGCGCCGAGGTAGCGCATCCCGGGCAGCACCTGGTGCACGGCGGCGACCGGCCCGTAGATGGAGAACTCCACCGGACCGACCAGGTCCGCGGGCGTCGTCTCGAGCACCGGCCGGAGGAACTCCTTCTGCGGCAGGGGGCTGTACTGCAGGATCTCGACCGGCCCGAGCGTCTCGCTCACCTGCTCGAGCGCCCGGGCGACGGACGCCGGCTGGCGGACGTTCGCCGCGAAGCCCCGCGCCTCCACCCCCTCCGCGGCCAGGCTGCCCGCGAGGGCGTCGAGCCGCCCCTGGTCGCGTGAGATCAGGCCGACGGAGTGGCCCTCGCGACCGAACCGGCGGGCGGCGGCCGCTCCGAGGCCCGGACCCGCCCCGACGATGGCTAGAGACGTCATGGGTCTGTATGTGGCACGACCGGGAGGAAGTATGCGTGGGACGGCGCCTATCGTCTTCGGGGTGAAGAAGCGCCAGCGGAAAAGGCGGAGGAGCGACCGGACGCCGGCCCTCGTCCTGCTGCCGGCGGCTCTGGCCCCGCTCGTCCTCGTCGGCGGCTGGAACCTCGCCTCCGGCGCGCAGCCGGACGGCTACAGCAACGTGGAGCAGAGCCTGTCCTCGCTGGCCTCCTCCGGCGCGCCCCACCGCGAGATCATGACCTGGGCGCTCGTCCTGCTCGGCCTGGCGCATCTCGGCACCGCGGCCCTGCTGCGGGCCGTCGCCCCGCTCGGACGGGCCGTGCACGCCCTCGGCGGCCTCGCCACCATCGGGGTGGCGCTGCTCCCCCTGGGCCCGGAGGCCGACGGCACGGGGCACGCGATCGTCGCGACCGTCGCCTTCGTCGCGCTCGCCGTATGGCCCGCCGTCGGCGGCCGGACCGGCGGCCCGCCGGTGGTGCGGCCCCGGGTCATGCGCACGGCGGCCGTCGTCCTGTCCCTGCTGGTGATCGCCTTCGGGGTGGCACTCGTCGCGGACGAGCTGGTCGGCCTGACCGAGCGGATCGCGGCGACGGCGGAGGCGCTGTGGCCGCTCGTCGTGGCGTGGATGGTGCGGGAGTGGAGCGGCGGCGGAGGCTCACCGCCGGTCGAGGAGCCGCCCGAGCTGCCCGAACCCGACGACGAGAAGCCGTCGGGGCTCCGACGACGGGACCGGCGGCGGCGGCGACGTCGAGCCGGGCTCCCGGCCCGACCCCGTCGACCGCGTGCCCTCGACGTCGCGGTGACGGCGAGCGAGCCGCCGCCGGACGGGCAGGCGAGCATCCAGGAGACGTACTACCCCGAGCTGAACTGCTTCGGCTGCGGGCACGCCAACGCGGACGGGCTGCGTCTGCGCAGCTACGAGCGGGACGGTCTCGTCCGGGCGAGCTTTCTGCCGTGGCCGCAGCACGACAACGGAGGCGGCTACCTCAACGGCGGCATCCTCTCGACGCTGCTCGACTGCCACGGAGCGGCCGCGGTGATGCTCGAGGCTTCTCGGCGCGGATGGGAGCCCGCGCCGGGCGCGCTGCTGCCGTTCGTCACCGCCGAGCTGGACGTGAAGTTCCGCCGGCCCGCGCCGTTGCACGAGCCGCTGGAGCTGACCGCGGAGCTGTCGGCCGTCGCCGAGGCGGAGATGACCGTGGTGGCCACGGCGATCTGGCAGGACAAGACGCGGGCGATCGGGACTGCTGTGTGGAAGCGGTGGCGTCCGCGCTGACGTTCCCGCCGGCCCACCCCTCGACGGGCGCCGTTTTTGTCGTAGGGCCGTGGGATAGTCGAACACATGTTCGAAGAGCTGAAGGCGGAGGTCGCCCGGGTGGCGGCTCGCGACCTGTCCGTCGGCGCGGCCGGGCTCGGTACCGAGGTCTGCGAGCTGCTCGTGCTGGCCCGACAGGTCGACGCCCAGTACCTGCGCTACCTCGCCGCCTACGATGCCGCCGGCGGCTGGTCGCAGGACCAGCTTTCCTGCCCGGCCTGGCTGCGGACCCAGACGACGCTGTCCCACGGCCAGGCCGCCGCCCAGGCCGGTGTCGCGCGGCTCCGCGCGCAGCTGCCGAAGCTGTTCGGGGTCTACGACCAGGGCCGGTGCTCGTTCTCCCATCTGCAGGCCGTCCGGGCCAACCTGCGGCTGCTGCCCGCCGAGCTGTGGCCCGAGGTCGACGAGCCGCTGGCCGTCGTCGCCCCCGCGATGACCGCCTCGGAGCTGGCCGAATACCTCCGCAAGCTCGCCGAGGCGCTGGCCGACGGCCCGAAGCCGAAGGACGAGACCCGCCACGAGAACCGCCGGCTGTCGGTCGCCACCGGATTCGACGGCATGACCGCCATCACGGGCCGGCTCGCGCCCGAGGTCGGCGAGAAGCTCCAGGCCGCCCTGTCCGCCGCCTCCCGACCCGACGCCGACGGCGAGATCCGGTTCCGGAACCAGCGGACCGCCGACGCGTTGGAAGCCGTCCTCGACGCCGTGCTCGACACCGCCGTCCTGCCCGTCGAAGGCGGCGAGAAGCCGCACATCACCCTCACCGTCGACCTCGACCGGATCGACGAAGCCGCCCAGCACGCCGAGCAGGGACCCAACCCCTACCGGCACCTCGACCCCCGGCAACGCGTCGCCGCCGCGAAGGCGGCCGCCGAAGCGACCGGCGGCCCCCGCTACGCCTGGGCCGGCCCCGCCAGCGTCGCCGCCGCCCGCCAGCTCACCTGCGACGGCATCGTGCTGCCGATCTTCACCCGCAACGGGCAGCCCATCGACGTCGGCCGGCGCACCCGCGTCATCAACAGCGCGCTCCGCGCCCTCATCGTCGCCCGCGACCAGCACTGCCGGTGGCCGGGCTGCACCATGGAAGCCCGCTGGTCGCAGATTCATCACGTCGCCCACTGGCGCGACGGAGGCCGAACCGACCGCAGCAACCTCATCCTCATCTGCCAGCCGCACCACAAAGCCGCGCACAGCGGCCGGTACGTCGTGGTCCTCGAGAAACCCGGCGTCATCAGCATCCGGCCACGCACCCTCCCCGACGACCCGCTCTACGAGGTCCGGAACCTCCCCCCGCCCGATCCACTCCCCGGCGACATCAGCTGGACCGAGATGCTGCACGCAGCAGCAGAGCACTACCGAACCGCGGCCTGACCGGCACGTCCGCCAGGGTTGACCGGCTAACGTTTCCAGCCGTGTCGAGTCGGCGTTCCTCCCTGCTGTCCGCCGCGGCAGTCTTCGTGGTCCTGGTCGGTGTCGTCGTGTTCCTGCAGATCGGCACCGACAACAACGCCGGCACGAGCGCGGGCAGCAGCGACGTCCAGCCCGGTCAGATCGACTGCGGCCCCGGCCGGATCGCCGGGGCGGGTTCGACGTTCGCCAAGAACATCGAGCTGCAGTGGATCCAGGACTATCTCCGCGCCTGCCCCGCTTCGGCGGTGAACTACAACGCCACCGGGTCCGGTGCCGGCATCCAGTCCTTCGTCGACCACCAGGTCGACTTCGCCGGCAGCGACTCGCTGATGAAGGACGACGAGCAGCGGGGTGCGGACGCGCGGTGCCGCCCGGGGCACGCCATACACCTGCCGATCGCGGCCGGTGCGCTGGTCTTCACCTACAACCTGCCGGGGGTCGAGACGCTGCGGCTGTCGCCGGCCGTGCTCGCCGGCATCTTCTCCAACCAGATCACCCGCTGGGACGACCCGCGGGTGGCCGCGGACAACCCAGGAGTTCGGCTGCCGCGGATCCCGGTCCAGGCCATCCACCGGTCCGACTCGTCCGGGACGACCGACGCGTTCTCCCGCTACCTGGCGGCGAGTGCCGGCGACGCCTGGCCCCTGGGAACCGGTAAGGAGCTGCGGTGGCCGGGCGGGCAGGCCGCGAAGGGATCCGACGGCGTGACGACGTCGGTCCGCAGCTCACCGGGCGGCATCACCTACATGGAGGAGTCGTTCGCGCTGGCCAACCAGCTCAGCACCGCCCTCCTCCGGAACGGAGCCGGTGAGTTCGTCGCGCCCGAGTCCGGCCCGGTGTCGGCGGCCCTCGCGGCGGCGAAGGTCGACACGAGCAAGGGCGACGTCCGCGTCTCGATCGACTTCCGCTCGACGGCATCCGGCATATACCCGGCGTCGGCCGTGACGTACGCGATCCTGTGCGACCGCGGCAACAGCAACCCGGCCGGGCTCCGGGCGTACCTGGGCTACGCCGTGACGCGGGGTCAGCAGTCGGCCGCGCCGCTGGGTTACGCGCCGCTGCCCGAGCCGCTGACGCGGGAGGCCACCGCGCGCCTCATGCGGCTGGGCTAGCGCCGCTCCCGCCAGCGGCGCCCGAGCGTCCGCAGCAGCAGGGGGTAGACGACCGCGAGGCGGAACGGCTTGATGCCGAGCAGGTAGGCGCGTCCGAGCAGGCCGACGGGTTTCACGAGGACCGCCATCTGCCCGCGGTAGGCCTGACCGGCCGGCACCCAGCCGAGATGCAGGAGCCCGTGCACCGTCGCGTTGGCGATCTCCGCGACCCACTCGTCGGACGTCAGATAGACGGAGGCGAAGACCGGCCGGTCCGCTCGCTCGGTGCGCGCCGGCACCGCGCGCAGGTCCGGGCCGCGGGGACCGTCGCGCAGGTCGTCGGGCAGGCGGTCGCGCAGCGAGGGCACCCGGCTGCCGACGCCACTGGTGGGTCGGTCCAGCCCCAGCACGGTCCCGAGCTTCCAGCGCGCCGCGAACAGCGCCCGGACCGGCAGCGGGAACTCGGCCTCGGTCACGTCGGTGAACAGGCGGACCAGCCGGGGGAAGTCGTCGGGGCCGCCCGGGGTCGGCAGCGCCCAGACGTCCTCGAGCTCGAAGTCGCGGGCGATCCCGTGGATCCGCCAGGGCCGCGACGTGTGGGCCGTGTCGGGCAGCCTCATCCCCGGTCAGCTCTCGTCGATCGGAGCCCCGCCGAAGCCGACCTCGTTGCCGTCCGGGTCGCGGTAGATCGCCTTGCGCACGCCGTTCCCATACGTCTCCTGCTCGCTCGGCTCGAGCCCGCGCTCGGCGATCTGCGCGAGGCGCTCGTCGTAGTCACTGACGAAGAGTGTGAGCTGGCTGTGACCGGCGTGGTCGGGGCGGTTCTCGATGTAGAGGTAGCGGTGCTCGGCGATCTCCCAGACCGCCTCGACGTCGTTGGGCAGGAACGCGGGCTCGGCGCCGAGCAGCTGCTGGTACCAGGCCAGCGCCCGGTCGTAGTCGCTCACCGATATGCCCGCGAACAGGTCCACCGCCATCGCGGGAACGTAACGCCCTCGCTCAGGGCGCCGCCAACCCGTTTCTGCTGCAGCCGAGGATCGCCGCCACCGAGCGGTCGACGTCGTCCTCGGTGGTGGACCAGTTGCTGACCGAGATGCGCATGTAGCGGCGACCCCGCCAGGTGGTGCCGCCCATCCAGCAGGTGCCGTCCCGCTGGACGGCGTCGATGACCCGGTCGGTCTGCTCGTCACCGCCGAAGCCGACGAGGACCTGGTTGAGGACGACGTCGTTGGCGATCTCGGCGCCGGCCTCGCGCAGCGCGTCGGTGAACCGGCGCGCGAGGCGGCAGCAGCGTTCGACGAGGTCCGCGACGCCGCTGCGGCCGAGTTGCTGCAGGGCGGCCCAGGTCGCGAAGCCCCTGGCGCGGCGGGAGGACTCGAGCGTCAGGTCGGACGCCGCGTACTCGCCCGCGCCGGAGCCGGTGAGATAGGGCGCGGTGTAGCGGACGGCGCGGGCGTGGGTGTCGGGGTGGGCGCAGAAGACGTAGCCGCTGTCGTAGGGGACGTTGAGCCACTTGTGGCCGTCGGTGGCCCAGGAGTCGGCGAGCTCCACGCCGTCGACGAGGTGCGCCGTGCCCGGGTTGGCGCCCGCCCACAGGCCGAAGGCGCCGTCGACGTGGACCCAGGCGCCGTGCCGCTTCGCGAGCTCGCACGCGGCGCGGAGGTCGTCGCAGGCGCCGGTGTTCACGTTGCCGGACTGCAGGCAGACGACGGTCGGGCCGTCGCCGGCGGCCAGCGCGTCGGCGAGGGCGTCGACCTCGATGGCGCCGTTCGCGTCGACGGCGACCGGCGTCAGCGCCGCGGTCCCGAACCCGAGCAGTCGCAGCGCCCGGTCGATGGTGGCGTGCCGCTCCCCGCCGGCGAGGATGCGGACGCGCGGCGCGCCCTGCAGCCCGTCGCGCTCCACGTCCCACCCGACCCGCTCCAGCACGGCGTGCCGCGCGGTCGCCAGGCCGACGGTGTTGGCGGCCTGCCCGCCGGTGACGAATCCGACCGACGCGGTCGGCGGCAGCCGCAGCAGCTCCTTCAGCCAGCCGCCGGCCGCCTGCTCGGCCGCGACCCCGGCGGGCGAGGTGGTCGCGTTGAACGCGACCTGGTCCCAGCCGGCGGCGAGCACGTCCGCGGCGGCCGCGGCATCCAGCGATCCGCCGATGACGAAGCCGAAGAACCGCGGCCCGGCGGTGGCGACGAGGCCGGGACCGGCGGCGCGGATCAGCCGGTCGACGACCTCGCTCGCCGGCGTCGGGCCGTCCGGCAGCGACCCGCCGACCCCGTCCAGCAGAGTCGCGTGATCGGTCATTCGGGCGACCGGCCGCTCGCCGAGCGACTCCCGGAACTCGATCGCCGCCTCCGCGGCCTGTCGGAGCACGTCCGCCGTCTCAGTCACGAGAGCGGACCGTACGCCCGACCGGTGCGAACGGGGTGCGCTCGTTCGCACACCCGCGTCAACGCGCACAAGTGCTACTCGCACGTGGGGCAGGTACGCCTAACGGCGCAGCGCCGAGCATCGTCCGGGAGACCAGACCCCGAGCTCGTCGTCGCGGGCGGCCTGCTCGGCGCCGCGGAAGCGCGCTTCGTAGCGGTAAGGCCGCTGCTCGGCGTACTCGGTCGCATACCCGCCCTGGAGAATGATCTGGTTGACCAACGTGTTCTCGACGAAGACGTAGTTGAGGCGACGACCGGCCTCGTCGGTCGCCGGTTGACTGGGGTCCCCCTCGATGCTGACCGACCGACCGTCGAGCACCGACGCCAGGGTTGCGGTGGCGGCGGCAGCCAGACAGTTCGTCTGGAGGCCGCGGTCGCTCAGTACCGGCGCGTCGACGCCGAGCAGCCGCACGGTCGTGGAGTTCCCAGGCGCCTCCTCGACCCGGACGGTTTCCCCGTCCTCGACGGCCAGCACGCGAAATGGCCCACGCCGCTCGCCGGCGGGCAGGTCGCCCGGCGATGGAATTGCGGAGGGCTGCGCGGGGTCCGGCCGAACCGGAGGCCCACCCAGCAGCCCGGCACCGAGCGAGATCAGTGCCAGCACGCCGCCCGCGAGCACCGTGACCGCGAACCGGGGATGAGTCTCGATCAGGGCCTTCACCCGCGCGTACCAGCGCTCCCCGCGGAGCCGCCATCGAGCGAAGGGTGTCACGCCTCCAGCGTGTGCCCGGACAGGACCTGCCGTCGAACGCAGGGGGGGGACCTTGTCCCCCTTCTGAGTCCGTGGACCGACCGCTGGTCCGTCCCTCGACGACCGAGGCGATGGACCCCGGCAGGCCGCCGCTTGCGGCGCAGCCGTAGCCCGCCCTGTTGGTGAATGGTTCTGGGCGGTGTCGGATCGCTGCGTCGCGCGCGTTGACGTGCCCCTCCGGTTCGCACACCCGAGTCAACCCGCGCAAGTGCGGCAGGCTCCGTGGGCACCGCGCACATCTGCGCCGTCGACGCCGACCGCGTCGGGCTGCTGTGCGACGAATGCGGCCAGGCGCACCTGCTTCTCGAAGATCGCCACATCGCGGACACCTGCGATCCGTGCGCTCACACGGGGAGCACAGGGCGACCGTCGATGCGGCAGACGTTGTGGTCATGGTGCCGCCGCTGAGCAAGTCGGTCAGTCGATGCCTTCGATGATGCGGAAGTCGCGCTCGACGCTGTCGGCGAGGGCCACCAGCGCCTTCTGGTAAGCCTCGCTCTCGTATGCCGCGACGGCCTGTTCGAAGCTGTCGAACTCGATCAGAAGGACGCGTTGCGTGTTTCCGGCTTCGTGGGCGACGACTCGGCTGCCACGGGACAGGACCCGTCCGCCCCCAGCTTGGACGGCCGGACGGGCCAGCTTGTCGTAGGCCGCCAGCCTCTCAGGGGCAGAGATGGCGCGGTAGACACTGACCCAGTAGCCCTTGGCCATGGAAACCTCCTGTGTTCGGCCGGACTTGTCCGACTTCGGATTGTCATCAGGTAGCTCGATCCCGGCTACGGCCGTCCCGCGACCGTCTGCTGCCTGCAATCCAGACACGGCTGAGCTGGACCGAACCAGTTCGTGTAGAAGGAGCGCCGCCCTGCGGCTGGCGTTGCCAGTTCGCTGCGCTGCGTGCGTTGACGTGGTCCTCCGGTTCGCACACCCGAGTCAACGCGCGCAAGGGCCGGCCGGTCCGGGTCAAGATCCGCGAACTGATCTGGAAGTTCGCCGAGCGTTTCCACGCGGTCCGCAAGGTGGTGCGTCTGCGGGCCGCCTGCGCGGAGGGGATCGTGAAGATGTGGTTCGTTGCCGGCGCTCCCGGTCACGAGCACGCCGACGAGTCCGACCTCCGCTACGACTGCATTGAGCGTGACCCGTCCAGCTACAAGGACGCGGTCGAGCACCTGTCACTCGAGCACGTGCTCTCGAGGCCCGACGAACGCCGCTCGTGAGGAGGACGGCACGGTGGTCCGCACGGCAGGAGTCGCGACACCCAAGGGCCGCATCGTGGTGCGAGCGCTGGCCTACTTCTGCGACGGCATCCGACCGCACCGAGGTCAAGGAGCCGGGCCTTCATCCGAGGAAGGTCCGCGACCCCAGGGCAGCTCGCGGTAGGGGCGCGTTGCTCTCGCGGCACGCTGAACTGCGGCCGGGTCGTGGGTGTCGGTCCACACCCGCCAGCAGAAGACGTAGTGCAGCACGTACTTGATCACACCAGGCACGCCCAACAACCCCAGGGTGGCAAGGTAAGGCAGGTTCTCCATCTCAGGCCTCGCGCACCACTTGGCCTCAAGCGTGCGCAGCTAGTCGCGACAGGTCGGCTGGACGCGTTGCGTCCGAGCAGCCGGTCGGTACTAGGCCGGATTGACCGCTGCTCCGCTATGCCGCGACAGCAGGCGGAGCAATGGAGGTTGAGCCACCACGCAGTGGCTGACGCTCCGACTGGAGTTGCGTTGAGGCCGGGGTCCGGAAGGAGACGAGCGCCGTCAGCGCTTCACTGGTCGTCCCAAGGTCAAGAGGCTGGGGATCCTTGCGCGCCTCTCGACGACCGAGTCCCTGGAGACCACGGGCAGCGAAACGCAACACCCGGCTCGGGACTTTCGCCCCAGACTTGAGCAGCCCGAGTAGCTTGCTCCAGCCAGTCGTAAGTCCCCTCTTAATCGACAGGCTCGTGAAGGTGAGCGGCCGAAGGGAGAAGGACAGCGACGGCATCGGCTGCTTCAGCCCGGTGATCCGAGCACCAACGAAAGCAGCCCGCGCGCCGACGGCTTGCTGGAAAAATTCGAGAAGACTCCCGCAAACCCCTTGCATCGCACCGAACCACTGGCTCGCGACAGGCTGGATGTTGCTGAGCAAGCGGCTGCAGTTCTGCTGCATCTTGAACAGCCCACGCGTGCAATCCAGCGAGGGGAGCTTGACCGACAGTCGTGCGAGACCGGGCGGCATGATGCCGAGCGACGGGAAGGTCAGATTCCGACCGAGGGCAGCACCAAAGCCGACGCCTGACGCGGGCATGCTTGCGATCACCGGGCCCTCCTCGCCATGCCGAATGTTCCTTGATCGACGGCGGTTTCGCAACGACCGGCCCCTGCGTGTCGCCGACCGGCAAAGCCACGACGGCTGATCGCCAAGTCGACCCTGTGGAAGCACGCCCGCGGACCTCGGTTCGCCACCATCCGTTACGACAATCGTGGAAGTAGTAGCAGCCGGCGCAGCGCTTGTGTCCTCGCGACGAACTTCACCAGCGGGTGTTCAAGGGCCCGCCTGACCGTGCTCCTCACGCAGGCGAGGCCGCCACGGAGGGGCAGGGTGTTTGTGGGGGGTCGGCGGCGAGAACCCGCTCGGCGTCGGCGAGGGCCCGGCTGCAGAGGCGAGGGCGTCAGCGGTGCGGCCGGC
>CAWAMI010000007.1:0-1074037 GCA_963783105.1 uncultured Actinomycetota bacterium | reverse complement strand
AGACGATGTCGAAAGCGGCCGGCCCCATTAGCGCTAGCAGATCGCGGGGTCCAGGTTAGCGCCTGTCGGCTGAATAGAACCGACTCGACGAACTGCCTCGAAAGACCGTCCACGACCAGGTCAGAGCAGCGCACTCCGGCCTCGTCGGAGTCAGCAACCGCTACGACGTCGCCACCTCGCAGGACGTTGTGAAGCCGCTTGATGTTCGGCCGCGCGGAGCCGCCAGCCCACGTGGTGGCGTACAGCCCCGCTCGGTTGAGGGCGTCGACGCTGGACTCGGACTCACCACGAAGACCTGCTCGCCGGCGGCGACGGCCATCCGGACCTCCTGCTCGCGGTAGAGCGGCAGGTCCTCCAGGCGGACGCCGAACAACCCCGGTACCCAGGCACCGGCGGCGTCCTGCGACTCCCACCGGAGGTCCTTCTCGCCAGTGGTCGGGTGCCGGTAGCGCAGCAGCCGAGCGGGGCCGTAGTCGTGGATCGCCGCCAGCCGCCAGCCGCTACCCGGTCCGGCACGCGACCGCCGCGGGGGCGGGAACGGCGGCGCGACCCGGAACAGGGTTCGGTGATCGGCCGGCGTCAAATGGCTCACCGCGAACAGGTGTCGCGGCCCGAGAGACAGCGACGTCAGCACCTCCGTGACGGAGCAGCCGGCGTGGCAGTGCAGCAGGACCCAGCCGCCGGCCCCCTCGGTGACGCTCAGGCTCGGCGTGGCGTCGCGGTGGGCCGGGCACTGCCACAGGCGACCGTCGGTGCCGCTGCCGACGAGGGCGAGCAGCGCGACGAACCAAGCGTAGGCGGACGCGGCGGACGACGCCGCCCCCCCCCTGCCCCGCACCCCCTAGTACTCCCTCTACTCCTCCCTGCTGTGGAGTAGGAGTTGCCCAGCGAGTCTCGTCCGCCTCGTCCGCCGGACCCCGAGAAACGCCGTTCTGGGCCTCTGAGCTGGGGGTGGTGGTGGTTGACTTCACGTGGCGGTGCGTCCGCCGGTCGTCCGCCAGGGCTCCGGCTGCGTCCGCCCCTCGTCCGCCTCACTCGTCATCGCGCGACGACTTCTCGATCTCGATGACCCGCTGCCGGTCCTTGCCGTGGCGGGCGCCGGTCGTGACACGGATGCCGTGGGCGTCGAGCAGCGCCGGGGCGAGCCGCTTCAGGTGCGTGGAGAGGATGCCCGGCGTCTTCGGCCAGCTGGAGGAGCGGCGGACCGAATCGGTGACGTGGGCCTCGAGCAGCTCGAGGAGCTTCGTCGGCGTCCAGGAGCCGAGAAGGTTGCGTCGCACCAGCATCCGATCACCGACGGAACACTCGTCCGGCTTGTCGGTTAGCGCACGCCGGCCAGCAACGCGGTAGCGACAGGGTCGACGTCGAGGACGTCCTCGGCGATGACGGTCTGCAGGGCCGCCAGCTGGTCGCGCCCGAGGTGCCCAGGACGTGGTCGACGCAGCGCAGCACCTGCTCGAAGTCGCCCATCCGATGGGTCAGGCCCTCGGCCGACTCCTGCGGCAGGAGCGACAGGACGTCGACGAGCGGGTCGCGCAGGGCGGCGGTGACGACCGGCTGTGCCTCCTTCTGCCGACGGGTCAGCTGGCCGTCCGGCAGCCGCCGCTCCGGGTTCAGCGGTTCCAGCTCGATCCGCACGATGCGAGTAGCGAGATCCTCGCGGAGCACGCCGGTGTCGATGCTCGTGAGCCACACCGGGATGCGCAGCTCGGTGACGTGCGCGTCGTCGTTGCTGTAGAGCGTCGGTTGGTCGCCTCACCGCCGGTGGCGACCCGGCAGAGCAGGTCGCTCTTGTCCGGCGTGATGTGCCCGACGTTGTCGATCATCAGCACCCGTGCGGTGTTGACCCGCGCCTTCCAGCCGGCCTCGTCGCCCAGGCTGCCGCCCCGCTCGTGCGTCACCGGGTCGACTAAGACAGCAGGAACCGGGCGGTGGTCGTCTTGCCGCTGTCTCGCGGCCCGCTGACCAGCACCACCGGCTGCGGCACCCCGGTCAACCAGCAGGTCAGCAGCAGCGCCAGCACGACCGGACGGTCTACGGTCGCCACCGGCACCAGCGACCAGAGCAGCTGCAGGCCGTCCTCCATCGAACCGCCGGGCTTCTCGACCGACAGCTCGGCGGTCGTATCCGCGCGGCGGAAGGCCACCGGCGCGGTGGAAACCCGCTCGGAGCCGTACTCGGTCACCTTCAACACGGACCCCGCGGCATCGCCCGTGTCGACGAAGACGGCGAACTCCTCCGGCAGCCAGGCGCTCCGCAGGAACACCTTGCGGACCGGACGGGAGCGCCCGGTCATGCGGGCCCAGTCGGCGAGCTCGCTCCGCGCGCGCTGCGACGGCCACTGCAGCGACCGGCCGTAGTAGCGCAGGACGACCTCGGCGACGAACTTGGTCACCGGCGTCGCGCGGTGCGGCTGGTCCCGCCACACCGCGTACACCTGCCCGTCTGAGGCCGGGAAGAGCTCGGCGTCGGCCGACGCCAGGTCGATCAGCTGCTGGGTCGCCGACGCGTCAGTACGCGAACCACCGGCAGCCGCGCTCGCGCCGTCCTTGGCGCTCACTCGGGACCCTCGCTGCCGGTGCCCTGCTGCCCGAGCACCCGGAGCATCGCCTTGAGGCGAGCTGCCCTCACGATCATCCGGACCGCCATCGCCTGGAGGCGGTCGGCCCCGTCCCCGAGGTCGTCCACCCACGCCTCGAGGTCCTCCACCCCCGCCTCCAACGACTTCGCGTCGTCCAGCGGCAGCCGGGTCTCCACGATCTCGCGGAGGTACTCGGCGATCTCTTCACGGGAGGGCTGGCTCCCGCGCGGGAACTCGCCGTGCTCGCGGTTGACGTTGTCGCTCATCGCCACCCGCCACGGTGGTGGCCTTGCCGTGGGCGGTCTGGTGGAGCAGCGCCGTCAGCCGCGCCTGCTGCTTGTCGTCGAGCGGCGGCGCGGCCGCGGCGACCTTGCGGATCTAGTCCGTGATCTTCGCTTCGGCGAGCGCCGGCCCGGTGGCCAGCACCGCCTCCGACAGCTTCAGCGACTGGCGGGAACGCTTCGCGGTAGTGACCTCGTTGGTCAGCGTCGACCGCGCCTTGGGTGCGGACATACCTATCCCTCGTTCAGAGGGTGCTGCCTCTACGCACCCGCTGAAGGAGGTGGGCGACTAGGCCGAGGCGGAAGACCGGCGGCTCGCTGCCGTGGTCGCGGGTGAAGTTACGAGGTGAGCCCTGCCCGAGCAAATCCGCTGGTCAGCAGGCACCTGAACTGTCACCGGCACTCCCCAGGCGAGCCGCCCCGACGAAGGACTACTCGGGCAGAGCGTCGGCGCTAGCGGCTTCCCGGCGCTGGGCGCGGTACTCCCGCATGATCTCCGACTGCCGCCTGCTCACCTGCTGCACGAAGATCCGGAGGAGGCGGCGCGGGTTCCTGTACATCGCCAGCCGCACCTGCAGCAGGTTGAGGTACAGCATGTCCCGGGCGGGCGTACACCGCCGACAGTAGATCGGGACCTCGTGCCGCTCGGAGCTGAACTTCTCGAACACGCCCGGGAGCCTGTACCGCGCGATCCCGGTGTGGAGCCAACCGTCCCGCTTGAGAACCGCGAGGACCTTCGGCTTCTTATCCTTGCCCCCGGACGTCTTGCACAGACAGCTCACGATGACCTTGCAGTCCGGTCCCGCGATGCTGCCGGGGTCCACGAGGTCGCGGTACTGCGGGAGGTCCACCGCCCGCTGCACCATCTTGGGGTACCGCTTCAGCAGGTCTGAGGCCGGGAAGACCCCGGCGACGACCGCCGCCTGGTCGATCAGCTGGGTGCCCGGCGCCTCAGCACGTGAGTTGCCGGCTGCTCCTGCCGCACCGTCCTTGGCGCTCACTGGGGACCCTCGGTGTCCGTGTCCTGCCGCCGGTACGCCCGGAACGATGCTCTGATCTTGACCGTCAGCCCACCGAGCATGGCCGTGATCACCTCGATGCGGTCGATCCCGGCCTCGAGGGCCTGCATCCACGCCTCCACGGCCGCCTCGTCGTCGAGCGCCGGCCACTCGGGATGATCTCCCGGATGTATTCGGCGATCTTCCGCTCGGGCCTCGGCTGGCGGCCTTCACCTCGGAACTCCGGCTGCTGCGTGGTCATGTCCCACCCCTTGTTGCCTGCGTCGCGTTGCCTACCGGAAGGCCGAGATCGGCCCGTGGATGTGACGACGCAGGCGGGGCGGGATCCCGTGCCCGGTGCTGGAGGTTCGACCGCTTGCCCAGGACTCCGACGACCAAGCGCTTCGGGCTCGTCACCGAGCTGCGCCTGACCGCGAGTCCTTCTTCGGGGTCGAGGGCGACCGTACACGGTCGAGCAGACGACCCGCCGCAAGGTCCGGCCACATGGCCCACGGTCCGGACATGCTTCACCAGCCTGAGGAACCCGATCTCCACCGTATTCGGAAGCTGGGCCGACAGGAGCCGGGCGGACACGAGCCTCGCCGGCATGCGAGGGCGGTAGGTCGTCGACCTGACCCCAACCACCCAGCGCAACCCATTTCGAACTGCTGCCAGCTTGGAGACAAAGCTCAGAGAAGAACAGCCTTAGCTAGACCTACAGAATCGGTACAGGTCCGCGAGCCAGCATGTCCGCCTCACGGAAGATGGGGCCCGCAACTGCAAAGAGCTCATTCCGCGGGGAAGCCAGATAGTCAGACACAGGTTCGTGGGGACGATGCCACACCACAAACTGAAGTGAGTCCACGAAGTGCTGCGCCGGACCATACACTGCCGCCGGACAGAAGACCTGTACTTCCTGAACCGCCAACCACATTTTGTTCGTGGCGGCAAAGGTCTCTTCATCGCCTGGGATGGCGCCCGCTTCGCGGAGCTCACTCAGACGCTCGACGGCTTTGGTGACAGCGAGATACTCCCGAAACACCGTGACGGCTAATGCATTGACTCGACCGCGCGTCTCATGAGCGAGCTTACGATGTTCAACAACTCCGCTTCTCCACTGCACCGCGAGTGTCGTAAGCGAGCCCAATGCGGCACCAGAGAGGGCTATGACAGCTGAAGCGATCTCCCCTGCCATGACGCGAAGGGTACATACGTGCGGCGGCGCACGGTTGAGCTATGCGGACCCGACGGCACCTAGGTAGTAGGTGGGGCGCTACTCGCGCGGCTATCGCCGGAGAACAAGAGCTCGCCACCGCCCACTTGACCGGGCTGCTCGTCAGGCTCGAGGGGAGGCTGGCGAAGCTGCGGGTTAGAGAGCCGGACCGGGCAGAACTCCGGGTTGCGACGAAATCCGTCTACCCTCCCTTCAGTCGCTCCTTGATCCAGATCTCCTCGATCTCGGGATCGTCGAGGTAGCGCTGCAGCGGACCGGCACCGCCTCATCGATCAGGCGGTTGATCCGCCGCAACGTCTTGCGTTCGAAGACGAACATGCCGCCGGGCTCGCGGTCGAACGGCTCGGTCTCGACAGTGGCCAACGAGCCCTCGCAACGGCGTCGTCGTGGGCCGGCAGCTGCGCCCTCGAGGTGCGACGGCGTTGGCACCGGTGGACGAGCCGGTCGACCATGGCGCCGACGACGTCTTCGCCTGCCCCCTCGCCCCAGCAGCGGATAGCGGCCGAGCCGGACGAGCTCGGCCCTGAGTCACAACGTCGAGGGACCTGGCGTTGGCCGAGCGCCGGTGTCCGGGTCACCGGTGCGACGGCCGTATACCAAGCGAAGGGTCGACCCGGCGCAGCACTTGGAAATCCGGGCCTTTAGGGGACCAACTACCCCAAGTATCGTTCCTCGCGTCTCTGATCGTGACCGCCTCACTCGTTGCACAGTCAAGGAGTCACAGAACGGCGGAGAAGAAGAGGCGAGAGATGACCACGATCAGTAGCGACCACGTCCGGTCGATTGTCGAGGGCGTCCCGGCGGAGCCGGCAGCACGCGGTACCGGGGAAGCACGTGGCGAGGCGCGTGAGCGCTGGCTCGCCAGGCTGCTCGCCGCCGTGCGGGTCAGCATCGGGTGGGTATTCCTGTGGGCGTTCCTGGACAAGACGTTCGGGCTCGGCCACGAGACCCCGAGCGCCAAGGCGTGGATCAACGGCGGTTCACCCACCAGGGGCTTCCTGGCGAACACCCCGGAGGGGCCGTTCGCAGGCTTCTACCACGACATCGCCGGGGCCACGTGGGCCGACTGGCTGTTCATGGCCGGCCTGCTGAGCATCGGGGTCGCGCTGATCCTCGGCATCGGTATGCGGGTCGCCGCCACCACCGGCGCGCTGCTGCTGGTGATGATGTGGAGCGCGGTGCTGCCCCCGGAGAACAACCCCTTCATGGACGACCACATCATCTACGCCCTGACGTTGGGCGTGCTCGCCCTGGCGCACGCCGGTCGCGCCTACGGCCTCGGGCGGCAGTGGGAGCACCTGCCGCTGGTGCAGCGCTTCGCGTTCCTCAAGTAGCAGTTCCCGTCGCCCGGACTGTGCGCCGGGCAACGCCACCCCGGCCGGTCGGCATCAGCTGACCGGCCGGGCTTCTGCCGTCCGGACATCCCGGCGCTACCGCCGCCGCTGACCCCACCGCACCTGGAGGTAGCTCCAGTCGACCCGCGAGCCGGTTGAGACGACCGCCCTCGCCGAGTACCAGCCGATCAGCTGATCCCGATCGGGAAGGGGGCGGAGTCCACGGCCTACCGGTGGTAAGCAACCGGCTCGACCCGACCGCGGCCCTGCGACCTCCGACCGCCGCGGCGAGACCTACGGCATCCTCGGTCGCGTTGACAAGGACCAGTGGTCGGGGCGACGAGAGCGGGCGAGGAATTGCGAGCCGAGGGTTTCCTGGACAAGGCGATCGGCGCGTATCTGACCGGCTTCGAAGCGGAGTGGCGGGACGCCTAGCCCGGAATCGATGCCGTCACGCTGATGGAACTGCACGAGCCACCCGATCCACGGCGCAAGCAGCTCGTCTCCGCTTTCTCGTACGCGGCGGTCTCGGGAGCGATCAGGCCGATTACTGGGACCGCGCCACCCGCCTCGAACTCGCCGTGCTGGCGGAGGACGAGGCGGCGCCCGCCGAGCACTGGGACGGGCGCTTGCGGCGGTCCGGGAAAAGTGGGAGCCCGAGTCGGCCGCGGGGGGTTCTGACGGACTGTACGCCGCGGGTGCGTACTCCGAACCTCTTGGTCAGCGGCCGACCTGATTGACAAAGCGGGCGTAGTCCCGGCAAGGCTCGTTGCGCAGGCTGGGGCACGGCGGCTGCCCGGCTGGGACGGCCAGCCCGGGAACAACGGGCAACACGAGCTTTGACGGCATCGTCGGTGACATCGCGACCGACAGCTGCGACGTCGCACCTGCCGGCTGCGTCTCGTCGAATGCCCAGATCGGCTGCGTCCCGTTGGGAGCAGCGATAGTGACGCGGACGCGGGTCCCGGTTCGGTAGGCGTGCCCCTCGTAGTAGAGCGGGATCGCCACGGGGACGAACTGGTTGGGCGGCATCGGCTGCCTGTCCGAGGCGAGCATGCTCGGTACTGGCTCGAGCAGCGTGCTGGGCGTGTGCATCACGTTGTTGGAGTCGGTCGAGAGCTTGCGCTCGCTCGCGCGGATCCAGCCGTTCTGCACGAACGTCTCGTGGCCGTCCGCCGTGACCTCGCTGATCGTGGCCTGCAGGTCGACGTCAGGTGTGGACGACTTCACCCAGAGGTAGACGGCACCCGCGCCGATGACCGTTGTGTCCCTCGGCAGCGGGGAGGACTCGTAGGACACGGCGGTGCCCAGGGGGTTCTGCTTCCAGTTCCACTGCCATTGCGGCGCGTTGCCCCACAGCCCCCCGGTTCCGGTGTTGCTACCGAAGTCTGTCTTCGGCAGCGCCGCAGCATTGGACGTGTAGGTGTCGACGCGGCGCCCCCGCGGCGCCTCATCGGTGAGTGTCCCGTTCGGTCCGAGGTACCAGGTCTGAGCCGCGGTCCCGGGGATGGGCCAACTCGGGAAGGAGTGCTCGTACGCCGGGTAGGGGTCGCCGGCGGTCGAGGTACCCGTTGGTGACGTGCCCGCGCCGTTGTCGAAGAGGACCCGCACCTGTGGCAGCGCCTCGAACGCTGCCTTCGCCGCGGCATAGCTCGGTTGCTGCTGAATCGGGTCGGGCGGGAGGGTGATCGGATCCGTGGGCGGGGTACCCAGCGCCTGCTGGTAGACCGCGGGCGCCGTCGCCTTGACCGCGGCGGAGTTGAGCGCAGGTGCCTGGTCGGCGACGTAGAGCGAGAGGAAGTCGTACCAGCGGTTGTAGGTCTGCGGATCGATCGAGTCGATGTGCGCACCGTTGGTGAAGGTGAACCACTTCTTGCTTGTCCCGGTCATGCGGGCAGCGAGTGCCGGGCAGTGGCCTCCGGTTTGCTCGTCCTCCCACTGGCAGGCCAGGAAGACCGGCACGTTGATCTTGTCGACGAACGTGATCGGGTCCAGCGGGTCCGCGACGCTCGGGACGTAGTGCGCGTTGTCCCGGATCTTCTGCATGAGGTCTTCGGCCTCGCCGTGCAGCACCTGGTTGTCGCGGCACGTCGTGTCGCCGCTCTGGATCTGCTTGTACGCCCAGGGCTGGCCGCTGTTCGGCCCGGCGGGCTGGGCCTCGTCCTGGCGCTCCTTCGCCCACGCCACGGCGAAGCCGGTGTTGAGGATGCCGCCTGGGTAGAGGGTCGTGGCGGTGGCGTCGATGACCGACAACGGCGAGATCGCGGCCAGCGACGGTGGCCGCAGTGCAGCGGTGAACAGCTGGCTGATGCCGCCGTACGAGATGCCCATCATCCCGACCTTGTGGCCGCGCACCCACGGCTGCCGGGCGATTGTTTCGATCACGTCGTAGCCGTCGAGGCTCTGCAACGGCTCGAAGAAGTTGTAGGCGCCACCGGAGCAGCCGGTCCCGCGCATGTTGACGTCGACGACGGCGAAGCCCATGGCGTTCGCGAGGGCGGCGATGCCGTTGGTGGGCCCGGCCGGGTTCGCGTAGCCGTAGCCGGAGTACTCGATCAGCGTCGGGTACGGCGGCGCATAGTCCGGCCCACCCGGCAGGTTGTTGTCCGGGACGCCGGTTCCGGCCGGCGCGGTCGGCGGGTGGACGTAGTAGGCCAACTTGGTGCCGTCACGGGTGGTCAGGTAGCCGTAGCCATGGTCCGGGACGGGCTGGTCGTACCCCGCCGGGTCCCAGGGAGCCGGGTCCTCGGTGTGAACTGTCACCGGGCCCGAGGTCGGTCCGTCGGGAAGCTGCTTCACGCGGTAGCCGTCACCAGCAGCAACGTTGTAGAAGACCGCGCCGCCGAGCGAGTCGGCGTTCTTGGTCGCGACGGTGGTGCCCGAACCGTCGAGCAGGGCCAGGCTGGCCCCGCCCGGCACGCCGACAACGTAGACCTGCCTGGCGCTGCCGTGAGCCTCGAGGCCCCCACTGATGCTGGCGGCGCCAGCGCGTGCGGCGCCGAAGCCGACGAAAAGGGCGACCACAGCAGCGACCAGCGGGACGACAAGAGAACGTGAGCGAGCGGACACTGCTCGAAGCCTCCTCCGACACTCCGCCAGCTCTCGGCCTGGCGGCGTTGAAGAAGCTGTTCGACGCCGATCGCCGGGCTCCTGCACGGCTCGACGGCATCCCGGGGCACACGCCCGTCAGCCGCTCGTTGATCCAGTCTTCTTCGATTGGCCAAGCTGCGGCAGCACTCGATGGCCGCCAACGAATCTGGCTCGCGGTCGTCGCCCTCGCCGGCGCCGTGATCGCCTCGACCCAACTGCTCCGA
The DNA here is from genome assembly GCA_963783105.1 of uncultured Actinomycetota bacterium. GTDB lineage: Bacteria > Actinomycetota > Actinomycetes > Frankiales > Frankiaceae > JAVEDQ01. The sequence goes on along the minus strand of CAWAMI010000007.1, from coordinate 1,064,295 downwards.
TCGGCACCTGACGCTCGTCTCCGGAGGGACCTCAGCCTCTACCGGCGACGGAAGCGCCGCTCCAGCGTCAACGGCCGTTGCTGCCTCCCCAGGAGGCAGCAACCCATGGTGATGGCAACGAATTCGAGGTCGGTCCATGCATCCATCCGCCTCCTTCAGCGCAACGATTCGCATCCGGCTCGACAACCGGCCGGGAGCGTTCGCCTCGGTGGCCCGCGCGATCGGTGAGGCGGGGGGCCTGTTGGATGCCATCGACCTGGTCCGCGTCGAACGCGGACGAAAGGTCCGCGACGTCACCGTGTTCGCCGACGACGCGGGACACCTCGAGCGGATCGTCCAGGCCGTGCACGAGGTGGACGGGGTGGACGTAGGGCACGTCTCGGACCGGACGTTCCTGCTGCACCTCGGGGGCAAGCTCGAGGTGCGGCCGAAGATGGCTTTGACGACGCGCGACGACCTGTCGATGGTCTACACACCCGGCGTGGCCCGCGTCTGCCGGGCGATCGCCGACGATCCGCGGCGGGTCTGGAACCTGACGATCAAGCAGAACATGGTCGCGGTCGTCACCGACGGAACGGCCGTTCTCGGCCTCGGTGACATCGGACCGCAGGCCGCGCTGCCCGTGATGGAAGGAAAGGCGGTGCTGTTCAAGGAGTTCGCCGGCGTCGACGCCTTTCCGCTCTGCCTGTCCACCACCGACCCGGACCAGATCGTCGCCACGGTGTCGGCGGTGGCACCCGTCTTCGGCGGCGTCAATCTCGAAGACATCGCCGCACCACGCTGCTTCGAGATCGAGGCACGGCTGCGCGCGGAGCTCGACATCCCGGTCTTCCACGACGATCAGCACGGCACGGCCGTGGTCGTGCTCGCAGCTCTGTTCAACGCGCTCCGCTTCGTCGGCAAGACGCTCGCAGAAGCGCGGATCGTCATCTCGGGCGTGGGGGCGGCGGGCTTCGCGACGACGAGGATGCTGCTCGCCGCCGGCGCGGGCGAGGTCATCGGCTGTGACCGTCGCGGAATCCTGCACAGCGGGCGCCCCGGCCTCGACGAGACCAAAGCCGAGTACGCCAGGCTGACGAACCCGCGCGGACTGCACGGCCGCGCCGACGACGCGCTGGCCGACGCCGACGTCTTCATCGGCCTCTCCGGCCCTGGCGCGGTTTCCGGCTCCGGGGTCCGCTCCATGAACAAGGAGGCCATCGTCTTCGCCATGGCGAACCCGACCCCCGAGCTGGCACCCGAAGACATCGAGGGGGTGGTGGCAGTCATCGGCACCGGCCGCTCCGACTACCCGAACCAGATCAACAACGTCCTCGCGTTCCCGGGCATCTTCCGCGGCGCGCTCGACGTCCGCGCCTCCGACATCACCGAGGACATGCAGCTCGCCGCGGCCCGCGCGATCGCGTCGATCGTCACGCCGGAGGACCTCGCCCCGGACTACATCATCCCCAGCGTCTTCGATCGAAGCGTCGCACCGATCGTCGCGGAGGCGGTCGCCCGCGCCGCAACGGAGGCCGGCGTCGCTCGCCGTCCGCGGGTATCCGGTGCCGCGGAGCACGCGGCAGGGGTGCCCATGGACGCCGGTCATCGGCCGATGGTCACGGCCGACCCAGACGCCTGACACCAGGAAGCGAGGGTCGGCCGCGGACCTGGCCGCCCGGGGCGCACCGCCAACGAGGGCACAGGCACCGCGGGTCCTTCGACTCTGGGTCTCCCTCCCGAGAGCCAACGACACTCGCGTCGAACAGCGCCGCCGGTAACCCCGACGCCGGGGAGAGGAGATGGCGATGGTGAGGGCTTCGGACGGGGCAGCTGCGAATTCCGACGGATCGAGTTCCGACGGGTCGGACGCGGTCAGCGCGCGGACGTTGACGCACCGGCCCGTCGAGCAGGGCTGGCTCGCCGGCCTCGTCGAGCACGCCGTCCCTCAGACCGATCTCGCCGAGCGCGATCCCGCCTACGTCAGCCGGCATCTGGCCGAGATCTGGCCGCTGCTGCACGTGTGGTTCCGCCCACGCATCCGCGGGATGGAGAACATCCCGGCGTCCGGCCCGGTGTTGATGGTCGGCAACCACTCCGGCGGGAACATGGCGCCGGACACGTCCATCTTCACGGCGGCGTTCGTGCACCACTTCGGCGCCGAGCGCCCCTTCTACCAACTTGCGCATGACCTCGTGCTCGCCATGCCGCAGACCCGGATACTGCAGCTGCCGAAGTACGGCACGGTGACGGCCTCGCACGAGCACGCCGAGGCGGCGCTCCGCGCGGGGGCTGCGCTGCTGGTCTATCCAGGCGGGGACTACGAGACGCACCGCCCCTCGTGGCGCGCCAACGAGGTGGATTTCGGCGGCCGGACCGGCTTCATCCGGCTGGCGCTGCATACGGACGTCCCGATCGTTCCCGTCGTGTCGATCGGCGGTCAGGAGACAGCGCTGTTCCTCTCCCGCGGGTCGGGCCTCGCCCACATGCTGCACCTCGACAGCGCGCTGCGACTGAAGGTGCTACCGATCTCGCTCGCCCTGCCGTGGGGCCTGAACGTCGGCGACATGCTGGGACATCTCCCCCTGCCCGCGCAGATCAGCATCGAGGTCCTGCCGCCGATCGACCTTCGCAAGCAGTTCGGTCGCGAGCCTGACATCGAGGACATTTATGACCACATCGTCGGCCGCATGCAGGCGACCCTCGACGAACTAGCCGCGAACCGGCACATACCGCTCATCGGCTAGCTGTACGCACGAGCCTGATCAGGGCCCGACGGCGCACAGTCCCTCGGTGGGGTTCAGAACCACGAAGTCGCCCGGCGCGAGGGCATAGGTACCGCTTGCCCCCGTGACCTGCTCCGTGCTGTGCAGATCGACGAGTGCAGCCTGCCCTGCCGGGACACCGGCTTGCAGCAGCCCCTGTCGCAGCTCCGCCTGATTCTGTGCGCACACTCGCCTGAGCGCGTCCAGCGGAGCCCCGTCATTCGGGCCCGGCGTCACCAACGCCGCGAAATTGCCAGCCGAGTCGACTGTGACGGCCAGGGGCGACGCCGAAGCGGATGGCGCCGCGGGTTGCGTCGTCGTGGTCTGGCTCTGCCATGGCGCCCAGAGGACGAGCCCACCAACCAGGATGAGCATTGCGGCGACCGCGAGCGCGACGACGATCCAGGTGCGTCGCCTGAGCCGATCAGCGTTCGACCGCCGGGCGTTGGGGGGCTCGGCGGACGACGGCAACGGACCGGTGGGTGGGGCGGAAGGTGCCGGCCCGGTCACCGTCCCGCCGGAGGGCTGGGTCGGAAGGGGCGCCACGACAGGCGGGCCGGGAGGTATCGGCAATGCGTCGCCCGGCACGTAGAAGTGCCTCGACGTGCAATCGTCGCACCGCATCTCTGCGCCGACGAGCGAGGTCCCCTCGCGTTGCACTATCGGGCGGCCACATGAGCTGCAGCGGTAGGGCTCGCCGAGAGGCGTCTTCGGGAACGACCTGTTCTGCCACCACGCCGTGGCGGCCGCAAGAGCCTGCGTGTGGACAACGTTGACGTCGTCGGTCTTCACGGGAACCCCCTCAGCGGACCAGCCGCCGGCGGAACCGCTGGTCCCGGAAAGGCTGCGCCGAGACGCAGTAGACCGACAGTGCCGAACGGTGAGTACGGGCAGGACCAACGGCAGCGAGCGCGGTACCCGTCCAGAGGTACAGGACGCAAGCCGCTCACCAGCCGGCTTTCGCGCGCAGCAGCTACTTCAGGCCTTGACACTCGTGGCGGGCATCGCAGCCTTCACCAACTCGGCGAGCGACTCCTCGATACCCCTGGCCAGGACGTCGATGTCGCTGCTGGTGTCGTAGTCACCGGTGATCCCGAAGGTCACCTGGCCGCAGTAGGTGAAGATCGCGACCCCGAATCGGACGGTGGTGGAGATCGGGACGTACGGGAAGATCTCCAACAACCGTCGCCCGCGCGCGTACAACGGAACCCGTGGCCCCGGCACGTTCGTGGTCACGGTGACGATCGTGCGCTGCGGAAGCCGGAAGCCGAGCCGTAGCAGCGGCGAGATCAACGGGAACGGCTCCTGCCCGGCGAGCGCGGTGATGGTCTGGCCGGCAACGGCTTCCCGCGAGGATTTCAGTTCCAGCAGCCGGGCCTTGACGACCTCCAACCTCGTCACCGGGTCGGCAACGTCGACAGGCAGGAACGGGAGCAGCATGGACACCCGGTTCTCGTAGATGCCCTCCTCGCCGGGTGCCCGCACCGAGACGGGCACCAGCGACCGGAGCGAGTGCGCTTCGGGTTTCTCGCCGCGGCCGAGCAAGAGCGCGCGGAACCCGCCGCTGATCGCGCTGAGCACGACGTCGTTCATCGTGCCGCCGAACGCAGCGCGCACCGACTTGATGTCGGCCTGATCGGCGCGGACCCACCGATAGCGGCGTTGCCGACCGATGGGTCCGCTCAGTGACGAGGCGGCCGCACGTGGGACTGCGCCCGTGAGCGCGAGCAGCCCCCGTCCGGTGTCGAGCGCCCGGCGACCGAGGTCACGTGGAGCCGACAGCAGGCGCTCCAGGGAGCGGAGCTGCCCCAACGGGTTGAACGCGAGGTCACGCACCGCCGCCGCCGTCAGGCGCAGCGTGGACGGCTCGGGCGACGGCGCCCACGGCGGAAGCTCCGGCGCAGGATCTGGCGCGGGTACGTCCGGCGACGTGTCGAGGACGACCCGAAGCAGGTCGGTGCCCGACACCCCGTCCACCATGCAGTGATGCACCTTGGACAGCAACGCCCAGTGGTCGCCCTCCAGGCCCTCGACGATCCAGGTCTCCCAGGGCGGCCTTTCGCGATCGAGGCGTTGCGCCATCAGCCGCGCCACCAGGTGACGCAACTCGACATCTCCGCCGGGCTCGGGAAGTGCCGTGCGTCGGACGTGGAAGCGCAGGTCGAACTTCGGGTCATCGACCCACAGCGGCGACCCGAGATCCCATGGCACGAACCGCACCTTCTGCCGGTACCGCGGAATACTCGGCAACGCCCGACCGATCAGGGCGAGCATCTCGGCGTGGCTGGGCGCGGGTCCCTCGAAGATGCCGATCGACGCTATGGCCATGCTGGTGTGGGGATCGGAGTCCTCCGCGTCGAGGAAGGCAGCGTCCAGGGGGCTCAAGCGATCCATCTCGTCGCCTCCGCGAGCTCTACGCCAGGCTGGGTCACACCGGGATCCTGAGCGGAACCACGCCGGCCCGCCCAGAGCCATAGGTCCCCCGGTCGGAGCCGGGGCGGGAGGCCCGGCCCCGGATCCGGGGCCGACCGGGACTTTCGGCTCAGGAAGCCCGGTCCGCGGCGGCCTACCGTCCCCCGCGAGGGAGAGGGAGCGTGACGCCCATGCCTGTCGACGGCCACATGCGGGAGATCGACTCGTTTTCCTGGTCGATGGAACGCGACCCGTTGCTACGGATGCCGATCGTCGCCGTCGCGCTCCTCGACGGCGAACCCGACGCCGCCCGGCTGACCGCGCGCCTCGACCGGCTGACCCGTGCCGTGCCCATGTTCCGGCAGCGGGTCGTCGAGGCACCGCTGCGGCTCGCCCCGCCCAAATGGGTGGTGGACCCCGACTTCGACCTGTCCTGGCACGTGCGACGCGTGCGCGCACCCGCCCCCGGCACGTTCACGGCGGTGCTGGACCTCGCCCGCCAGTTCGGCACCGCCGCGTTCGATCCGGTCCGCCCGCTGTGGGAGTGCACGCTGGTGGACGGCATCGACAACGGCCGGTCGGCGCTCATCCTCAAGGTGCATCACACCTTGACCGACGGCATCGGCGGCATGCAGCTGCTCCTGCACGTCTTCGACCTGGAGGCGGCGGGCACCGACCTCGGGGAGGAGCCGGACCCGCCACAACCCGGCGACGTCTCGGTTTCGATCGGGGATGCCCTGACCTTCGACGCCCACCAGACGTTCGACGTCGCCCGGTCCGTCGCGGGGACGCTGCTGGGAGCCGTCAGGCGCCCACGCTCGACGGCGACCCGTCTGGTCGGCACGGCCCGCTCTGTCGCCGAGGTCCTCGCCCCCGCCAATCAGCTGCTGTCTCCGGTGATGACCCGCCGCGGGCTGGGACGGCGCTACGACACCATCGACGTGCCGCTGCAGGGGCTCCGGCAGGCCGGTCGGGTCGCCGGCGGCACCGTGAACGACGCGTTCCTCGGCGCCGTCACCGGTGGCCTGATGCGGTATCACGACCATCACGGCAGGCCGGTGGAGCGGCTCCGCGCGACCTTCCCGATCAGCACCCGGGCAGTCGGGGACCCGGAGGAGGGCAACCGGATCGCGCTGATCAGGGTCGTCGTTCCCGTCGGCATCGCCGACCCGGTCGAGCGGATCCGGGCCGATCAGGAACGGGCCGCGCACTGGAAGCACGCGCCGGCCCTGCCGCACATGGAGGGCATCGCCGGCGCCGTGAACCGGCTGCCCGCCGGCTACCTGCAGGGCCTGGCGAAGCACGTCGACTTCGTCGCCAGCAACGTGCCCGGCTTCCCGTTCCCCGTGTTCTGCGCCGGCGCCCCGCTGATCGGCTTCTACCCGTTCAGCCCGACCGGCGGCTCCGCGGTCAACGTGACCCTCCTGTCCTACCGGGACACCTGCAACGTCGGCGTCAACACCGATGTGCTCGCCGTTCCGGACGGAGACGTGTTCCTGTCCTGCTTGCGGGACGGCTTCGACGAGGTGCTCGCGCTGGCGGACCGCAATGCGCCTTCCGCCGAACAGCCGGTGGCTGCTGCCCACCCCTCAGTCGCTCCTTGACCCAGTCCTCCTCGACGTCCGGGTAGCCGAGATGCCGTGACAGCCGCCGTCACACGTACGCCGGGACGCAGGACCGCCCCGCACAGCGGTTCCGCCTCCAGTCGTTGCCGCTCCGCTGCTTCGGCGCGTCGTCCACGATGCCGACGACGCCGCCGATCGTGTTGTCGGTGACCCGGTTGCGGCGGGGGGTGGCCGACGGCTTTCCCGCCTCGTCGGCGCCGAGGAGCAGGACCCCGTAGTAGCTCGCGATGTCGTTGCGGCTGATCACGTTCCGCTCGGCGCGGTGTCGTCCGGGGCCCAGGTTGTCGCAGATCCAGATCGCCGCCGGCCGGCCGCCTCTGGGTCCGAACTGGCAGTCCGCCTGGTAGGAGAAGTTGCCGCCGGGCCGGTCCCCGAGTTTGCCGGCCGACGGCTGCCGGATGATGTTGCGGGTGACGGTCCAGCCGGAAGCGCGGTAGAGCGCCACCGCGGACCAACCGTCGTTGGCGGAGAACGTGTTGCCGACGAGCCGGCCCCCGTCGACGCGGTCGACGTCGATGGGCGTGCCGTTCCGGGAGAACGTGCTGTTCGTGATCACCGGTGGCCCGATGGGCTTGCCGCGAACCTCGTGGACGTAGATCGCGGCGCCCGGAGGAGCGTTGGGGCAACTCGCGCCGTACCCGTTGCCGGTGAAGGTCGAGGAGTCCACGGTCACGCCCGGGCCGTAGACGCTCAGGCCGTTGCACACCGCCGAGCGGACGCTGACGTCGGAGACGTCGAAGGCGCCGCCACCGATCCCGATGAGAGCGTGGTGCGCCGCGTCCAGGGTCAGGTGGCGGACCGCGGCCTTCCCCTTCGCCAGCGGGTTCCGCGCGTCGACGTCGATCATGCCGCTGCAGCAGCCCCAACTCGCGCTGGCGTCGGCCTGCAGGATCGTCCGCGCGCCGGCGCCCGGCCGGCCCGTCAGCGCGTGACCGGGAGGCAGCACCACGTGCTTCTTCAGGTGCCAGCGACCCGGCTGCACCATGACGCAGCTGGAGACTCGCACCGCTGCCTGCAGGGACTTGGCACCGCCACCGGACCAGGTCGTGCACTCGACCGGGTCCGCGAACGACACGGGCGCCATCAGGACGAGCGTGATGACGAAGGCCAGAAGTGCGGGAACCAGCCAGGGTGGGCGAGGCGGCTTACCGTCGTCGCCCTCTCCGTCGCCGTCGTCGCCGGTGCCGCGCCCGGCCCCGTCGGTCGCCAAGGTCCGGACGGGCGGGGTACTTCCCGTCGGCGCATACAGCAGGACCGACACCGCGGTTGCTCCTCGATCACAGCCATCACCTGTCCAGCGGCGACGACACGCCGACGCCGGGCAGGGCAGGCGAAACTTCCTGGTGTGCGCGGCTCTCCCCCTCGCGGGCCAGTGCGAGAAGTAGCTCCGCTGCATCGAGTGCTACCCGCCGTAGCCGCTCGTTCCACCCGAAACTTCGCCTTGCGGTTCCGACCGGGGCGAACGCCTACGCGTGCTGACGCTTTACTCGCGCTGGGTGATCGCCCGAACGAGCGGGCCGCGGCGAAATGTGCATCGCCGCGGCCCCGCTCGTCGGATTGCTATCGGAACAGGACGCTGGTCCGTCGACTCGCGTAGCTGTACAGGATCGAGCCGCCGGCGAAGTCACTTCGTCGGCCACCGCCGACCGCGTACTCGCTCGTCAGCGGGTAACCGAGCCGGCCCCGCTCGAAGCCCATGGAGGCCCAGCGGACGCGGATGGCGCCGTAGGTCAGGTGCGCTCCCGTCCGGGGAGTCCAGTAGATCGAGCTGCCGCCCGAGCCGGAGAAGTGGTTGAACCGGCCGACGCCGTCCGGCGTTCCCGTCTCGTCGGTGGTCGGGTAGCCGTTCGGGCTCCTCTCCCAGCCGCCCGCGGCCCAACGATTCCGGATGGCGCCGTGCACCGACCATGCGCCGGTGGCAGGGGTCCAGTAGATGGAGCTGCCGTCCGCGCCGGCGAAGTGGTTGAAGCGCCCCCGCTGATCGGGGGTGCCCGTCTCGTCGGTGAGGGGGAACCCGAGCAGACCCGCCGGCCCGCCCAGCACGGCGTAGCGGGCGGCGATGTGGCCGTGCACCTCGTGGGCGCCGGTCGTGGGCGTCCAGTAGATCCAGCCGGCCTGATAACGCTGACCCAGCCCGCCGGCGATCGAGAACTCCGGGCCCACGGCCGCACCGAGGACCGAGGACGGGCCGCCGAGCGCCGCGTACTTGGGGGAGATCGGATCCGGCCGTACCGTCGCCGTCGCGACGGGGCCCTCGCCGGCTCCGACGCCGCGCACGCTGACCGTGTAGGTCGTGCCGTTGGCGAGCCCCGGAACCGACGCCCGCAGGCTTCCGGAGGGCCCGGCGGTGGTCGGCAGTGTGGTCCAGGTGCCTCCGGTCGAGACCTCGTACCGGGCGATGGGCACCGGGCCACCGGTGGCGGGGTGGAACGACAGCGACGCCGAACGGTCCCCCGGTGATGCGACGAGGCCGGCCGGGGCGGTCATCGCGGCCGACGGGATCGCCGATCCCGTCGCCGAAGCGCCGGGACCGACGCCGTTGGAGGCCCGGACGGCGAACGCGTACGCGGTCCGGTTGGCCAGGCCCGACACGGTGCCGGTGAGGGTGCCGCCCGTCCCCGGGGTCGTGATCAGCGGGTCGAAGGTGCTGCCGCCGTCGGTGGAGACCTCGTAGCCCGTGACCTCGTCGCCGCCGTCGTCGCCCGGGGTGAAGGACAGCGTGGCCCCGCCGTCGGTGCCGGTGACGACCAGCGAGCCGGGTGCGGCCGGGGTGGTCGCCGGCGTGGTCGTCGCGGTCGCCGAGTCCGCGCTCGTTCCGACGCTGTTGATCGCGCGGACGACGAAGCTGTAGCCGGCGCCGTTGGTCAGCCCGGACACCGTTCCCGTCCGGCTTCCGTCGAGCTGGGCGGTGGTGCTCAGCGGGAGGAAGGCGCCAGCATTGGTGGAGACCTCGTAGCCCGTCACGGCGTCGCCGCCGTCGTCTCCCGGGGAGAACGACAACTGTGCCGAGCCGTCGCCCCGGGAGGCGTGGAGGGCGGCGGGTGCGGCCGGGACCATCGTCGGGGTGCTGAGACGGACGAGCGGCAGCAGCTGGGACGTGCTGATGATCCACCCGTTGCCGCCGGACCCGACGAGGTCGACGACCTGGTCGTCTGTGCTGTACGTGGCGGAACCACTCGGCATGTAGCCGCCCAGGGAGAAGGCGGACGGACCGACGGCGAACGGCGTCCCGGTCAGGTCGACTCGGCCGTAGCCGGTCAGGCCGCCGTCTCCTTCCGCGAAGGCGAATCGCATGGCGCCTCCGTCGGACGTGGAGAAGCTGGTGTCGTGCGTGTCGACGCAGGCGTCCGACGCGCAGGTGATCCCGTTCACGACGTCACCGCGATCGACGAGCCGCAGCCGCGTGAAGTCGGTCCGGTTGCTGGTCGGGTAGGTGGGACGGATCACCCCCGAGTAGTTCGTGTTCCCGCCGGTGTTCGCCAGGGTGAGGTAGCCGCGGGGGTCGGAGGCCATCCCGGCGCAGTAGACGATCGTCCGCGCCCCGGCCAGCTCGATGCGGTAGTTGCCGTCGGGTGCGCCGGGCGTCGAGGTCGCCACGTCGGCGCACGAGCCGGGCAGGGAGGGCGCGCCGTCCGCGAGGGCGGGCAGGGCCGAGCCGCTGATGACGGCGAAGGCCAGAGCCGCGGCGGTGCGGGTCACGCGCGGCGTCCGGCGAATAACCGGAACGGGGCAGGCCTCAGCGGTGACGTCGCGGGGCGGCATGGGTGTCCCAACGCTAAGAAAGGACGACGCCGATCGGCGCCGCCGACGCCGCCGGGCCAGGTCCCCCCGAGACGTAGCTGGTCCTTCGAACCCCGCCCGGCCCCGCTGTAGACCGAAAGTGATCTACGTAGTCACAACGCCGCTGCTCGTCGCGCGGCTATCCGAGCTCCACGGACCGTCGGATCTGGGTCAGCGCCTCGCCTCGCGGGCGAGCGGCGTACTCCCGCTCGAACCGAGCGATCGCGAGCTGCTGTTGTTCCCGCTGGCGCACCGTACTGAGAAGGGCGGCTCGTGCGTTCTGTCGCGCCTTGAGCGAACCGTCCGCCATCCGTACCGGACTCAACCAACCGACCATCGTGCTGCCCCCTGGAGAGTGGATGGGCAACGCCTCGTCCGCCCCGAGACGCGAGGGCACGGTAGGTCCCTACGCGCGAGTAGCCAACCCCGGAACGACGCGAGTTCCGGAAGGTCGCGGGAAGGCCCCGGGAAGGCGGCCGATCGACCCTTCGCCCGGATCAACGGTCCATGCGGAGAGGTGCGAGATGAGTCCCCAGGCGTTCGGAACGACCGAGCCTCCCACCGCCGGTCCCGCTCCCCCGGTCGAGCGAGGTGTGCGGTTCACGGCCGTCGGGCTCCGGATCGTCCACCCCGACGGAACGACAGCACTCGACGACGTCAGCCTGCACATCGAGCCCGGGCAGCTCACGGCGATCATCGGCCCCAGCGGCGCCGGCAAGACGACCCTGCTCTCCGCGCTCGCCGGATCCGCGCCGCTGTCCGGCGGCGAGGTCACGGTTTCGGGCACCGGTCCCGCCGGGTCCGATCCGCGGATCGGCTTCGTACCGCAGGACGACATCCTGCACACCGAGTTGCCTCTTCGTCGCACGCTGCGTCACGCGGCTGCGCTGCGCATTCCCGCGCCGCCGGCCGCCCTCGAGCACGCCGTCACGGAGGCGCTGGAGGTGCTGGGGCTCTCGGATCAGGCCGAGGTCGAGGTGCGCTCGCTGAGCGGCGGCCAGCGCAAGCGGGCCAGCATCGCGTGCGAGATCCTCAGCCGGCCGGGGGCGTGCCTGTTGGACGAGCCGACGAGTGGTCTGGACCCGGCCGCCGCCGGCGACCTCATCGCCCACCTGCGTCGGATGCGTGCGTCCGGGAGCACGGTCGTGTTCACCACGCACAGCGTGCAGGACGTCGAATGCAGCGACCGGGTCGTCGTGCTCGCACCGGGCGGTCGGCTCGTGGCCGTCGGCACCCCGGGTGCGGTGCTCGACCGTGTCGGCGAGGCCAGCTTCCCCGACCTCTATCAGCGGCTCGTCCGCGACGACCTCCCCGGGTCGGGCCGGACCGCGCCCGTCCTGCCCGCGCACACGGCGCCGCGCCGACGGACGAGTCGAGCAAGCGCCGCGCCCCGGCCCAGCGGGCCGCGTCAGTGGTGGGTGCTCACGCGGCGGGCCGCGGAGATCCTGGTCCGCAACCGGCTCACGCTCGCCATCCTCCTGGGCTCACCGGCCGCCGTCATCGCCATGTTCGCGGTCCTCTTCCGGGCCGGCGCCTTCGAGGCCGCCACGTCCGATCCGACCGCCCCGGTCCAGGTCGCCTACTGGCTGGCGTTCGCGGGGTTCTTCTTCGGGCTCACGTTCGGTCTCCTGCAGGTCTGCACCGAGGTCCCCGTCCTGCGCCGTGAGCATCACTCCGGGATGCGGATCGGCGCCTATCTCGCCTCCAAGCTGGCGCTGCTGGCGCCGATCCTGCTGCTGGTCAACGCCGCGATGCTGATCATCCTCCGTGCGCTCGACCGCATCCCCAGCCTGTCGCCCGGCGCGCTGGCCGAGCTCTACCTGACCATGGCCCTCAACGCCGCCGCCGCCCTGTGCCTGGGCCTGCTCGCCTCGTCGGCGGTCACCTCCACGGCACAGGCCGCACTGGCGCTGCCGATGCTGTGCTTCCCGGCCGTCCTGTTCTCCGGCGCCGTGGTCGCCGTGCCCAGAATGGCCGGCGCAGGCCGGGACATCGCCGCGGTCATGCCGGCCCGCTGGGCGTTCGAGGCCATCGCGGGACATCTGCACGTCGCCGACCACCTCGGGCCCGGGTCCCCCTACGCCGGGTTGGGCGCGTCATCGTCCGTCGCCTACTGGACGCTGCTGGCCGTTTTCACGGTGCTGCTCGGCATCGCCGGCCACGCCTGCGTGAACGCTCGCGCACGGGGCGAGGGCCGGTGACCTCCGGACGGGACGGCCTGCTCGATCAGCAGGAGGGGGCGACCTGCTCGGTCGTTCCCGTGGTGCCGGTCGCGATGAACTCGTCAGAGACGTAGCCGAAGCTGGGGGCACTGATCTGATCCCACAGGCTGCTGCCACCGGCCGGCCCGACGACGTGTTCGCCCGGCGCCTGACAGCTGATCGTGACGACGTCCCCGGCGGAGATGCTGCTGATCGCGCCGTAGCTGGTGCCCGGCCCGGAACGGACCACGATGTCGGTCTTGGCCGTGTACTGACTCACCCCCGGGTCAACCGGCCGGGGGTAGTAGAACGTCCGATCCGGCTGCGGGATGGGCTGCGGAACAGGCTGCGGAATGACGATGATCGGCGGCTGAGTCGGTTTCGGGGCTTCCGGGCTCGCCGTCACCGGGGGCACCTGCTGAGCAGCCGGCGTGATCGGCGTCTTGGTTCCGCAGGCGATGGCAACCGCGGGCAGGAGAAGCAGCAGTGCGACAGCAGGGGTTCTTTTCATGACAACTCCGCCTGACGCCGGAAAGACCGGCGACAGGCTTTCCGATAGGCGTGATGGACCGTCGAGCGAGGATCGCGCGGTGCGAATCGACCGCGCCCTCCTCAAAGGCGGTGCACCGCCGGAGGGGCCGTTGCGGCTCTACGACCAGGCTGTCGGCTGCACGATTCCGGCTGCATGGCGCACCGCTCACGGAAGCCTCGGAGAAGTGCCGCAGTGGGGGCTTCTGGCCCGCTGCCGACCGTGGCAGTGCTGTGCTGCCTGATTCGGCGGCAGCATGCGCGCAGCAGTTCGGAGTAGGCAACAGGTTCGCGCAGATTTCAGACCGAATCTCTCGAGCAGGCCCGCCCAGAATGATTTCGACTCCTTTCCCCTCGTCCGAAACGGCGCACATATGCGCATTCCTGCGGTAGCGCGCGGACCGTGAGGCATCCTTGGCGCGGCTCCGTCCACCTGCGCGGCGAGGGCCGCTGAGCTCGGAGTGGTCGGCAGCGCCTTACCTGTTGCTGACGGAGGCCGGCGAAGCGGGCACGGGACGCTGCCCGAGTGGGACACTGCTCGCATCCGCCCACCCGCACGGAGGTCCCGAGATGTCGTGGCAACTCTCCTCGTTCGAGGAGTTGCGCGAGCTCGGTTCCGGCGGGAGCGGACGGGTCGTACTCGCTCGTCACCTGCCCACCGGAACCGAGGTCGCGATCAAGTACCTCGCGGCGTGGCTGGCCGACGATCCCGACCTGCTCGACGGCTTCCGCTCCGAGGCCCGGCTCATGGCCGGCCTGGTCGATCCGCACCTCGTGACGCTCTACGAGTACGTCGAGACCCCGTCCGGCGCCGCCATCGTCATGGACCTGCTGGAGGGGGTGTCGCTGCGCCGGATGCTCCTCTCGGACGGTCCGCTCGCGCCCGAGGCGGCGCTGACCCTGCTGAAGGGCTCCCTGCTCGGACTCGCCGCGCTGCACGGACGGGGAGTCGCGCATCGCGACTACAAGCCGGACAACGTGATCGTCGACGACGCGGGCGGGACCACGCTCATCGACTACGGGATCGCCGCCCCGGTCGGCGAGATCGCCTCCGCCAGCGGGACTCCGCGCTACATGGCGCCCGAGCAGTGGCTGGGCGAGCCGAGCAGCGCCGCGACCGACGTCTACGCGGCGACCGCGACGTTCGTCGAATGCCTCACCGGGCGGCCGGTCTTCTCCGGGGAGACGGTCCCGAGCCTGCTGCACCAGCATCTGAACGTGCCTCCCCCGTTGGACGACGTGCCCGAGCCGGTGCGCCCCCTGGCGGTCGCCGGGCTCGCGAAGGATCCGGCCGAACGCACGACGGACGCGACGGCGCTGATGGCGCAGCTCGAGACCCTCGCTCCCGTCGCGTACGGCCAGGACTGGGAGAGGCGCGGGCGGCAGCACCTGGCGGTCCGCGCCGCACTGCTGGCGCTGCTGTTCGCGCACCCCCGCGCGCCGGGGGCGCCCCAGGCCCGCGCCGAGACGGACCTCGGTTCCTCGTCGCCCTCGGACGGCGCCGCCGAGGCGGGAGATGCCAATGAAGCGGGCGAGCTCATCGGCGACGTCGCCGGGCCGCCCGAGCAGGAGCCGCTGCTGGCCGACGCCGCCCGCGACGGGGTTCACGTCGGCGCCGTGCGCCGCCACCGGTCCACACTGCTCCTGGGGTTTCTGCTGTTCGCCGCTGCCGTCCTTGCGGCGATGCACCTCGGCGGCGTCGTCAGCGCCTCGACGGCGGCCTTCGACACGGGGACCGCCACGCCGGGCGTGCTCACGCCTCCCCTCACCCCCACTCCGAGTCCCTCCCCGTCGGCGGGCGCGCCCGCGTCGGCGACCCCGACTCCGGAACCGTCGGTGGTGGTGACCCCCCGTCCGCCCGTGACCGTCACCCCACCATCGCCCGAGCCCCCGCGGGTGGAGCCGACCGACTCCCCCGCCCCGGCCGGCCGCCCGACAGAGGCGCCGACGAGCAGCCCGCCGGTCAAGAAGTTCGCGCCCCAAAAGTCCCCTCCCTCTCCGGTCATACCGTGACCGGGATCCCGCGCGACCCGACCGGCCTCTCGGCGGAGAGTCGGGCCGAACGGACGCGGCTCGTCGACACGCGACCGGCCGTGCCCGACCCCCGCCCCTCCCGGGCAGGTGCCGAGGCGGACGGCGACGTCCCCGTGTCGACCACCCGGCCACTGCCGGTCGCCGAGCCGGAGGTCCTGCTCCGCTTCGGGCCGGGCGTGCCGGCTCGAGGAACCGTTCCGAGAGCCGCGGCCGAACAGCCGCAACCGACGGCATCGCGACGGTGGTGGCGCGTGCTCAACGTGGCGCTCACGGGCGTGCTCGCCCTCGTCGTGCTGTGGTTGATCTGGCCGTCTCCCCCGGTCGAGGTCCGAGAGGTGGCCGTCCGCGCTCCGGCCGTCGTGGGCTGCGAGAACAGCGCCGACGTCGTCGCGACCCTGCGGACCGACGGCCGAGCGGGGACCATCCGCTACCGCTGGGTGCGCAACGACGGGGTGACGAGCGCGGTCCTCGACACGACCGCGGTCCGCGGCAAACGCTCGACGGACGTGCATCTGCGCTGGACCTTCACCGGCCCCGGCACCTACTCCGCCCGGGCCACCATCGAGGTGATCCAGGACGGCATGCCGCCGGCAACGGTGGCCTTCGACTACCGCTGCTGACGGCCGCACGGAGCGCGGATTGCTTCCCTACGGTTCCTGGCCGAGCATCGGACGCGGCAGCCGACTCTTCGCGGCGTCGTCCCTTTTCCTCTCGGCACGCTGCTGGCGCTCGCCAGCCGGGAGGACGCGGTGGTCCTGCCCGTCGTGGCCCTGATCCTGCGAGGGTGCTCCCCGGACCTGGTGCGTTTGCCGCTCCGGTCCCGGATCCGTCCAGCGGTCACGCCGACCTGGCCCGTGCTGCGCCTCTGGCAGATCGCGCTCGGGTGCCCGCTGCTCCGACCGTCTCAGGCCTTCTCGTGCTCGTCGCGGCGGTGTTGTGCCTGGTGAACGGGCGGTCGTCGGACACCGCGATCACCGTGGCCGGCGATCTCTACCGGGTGGCGGACGAGGACCCCTCGCTCGGCTTCACCTTGTTCGTGGACGGCAAGCGCGTCGCGCGCTGGGGCGGGAGCCCGGGCCGCTCGCCGCGGAGGGTGCTCCTCCTCGTCGACCGGTCACCGGGGGCTCCCGCTCCCCCGCTCCGCGCCCCGGCGTGCGACTGACCGGGTGCGGAGCGGAGGTGTGAGCTCTACGCGCGGCCGAACCGGGTGAGCCCCTGCTGGGCGTGCCCGTTGACCGCCGTGAACTCGCCGCCGACCCAGAGGTACGACCCGCCGCCGGTGACGATCATCGACCGCGGTCCGACCCCGTCGTTGATGCCGCCGTTGGTGTTGGGGTTCCAGTCCAGCAACTGCGGCTGCGGCTGCGACGGCGTGGACGCCGGAGGGTTCGTCGGCTCGGCCATCAGGTAGTGCCGCGGCCCCTGCGGGAACTCGCCCATGCTGCTGCAGTCGTGCGCGTGCGAACCGAAGTAGAGGACCCCACCGTCGACCGCCAGGGTCTGGGTGGCGCCGAGGCAGGTGTCCCGCCAGATCTGGTGGTAGTCGTCCAGGGACACCGCGATGCGGCCATCGAAGACGCCGGTGCCGGTGCCCTCGTTGGCGGTGTAGAAGGCGTTGCCGTTGACCAGGATGTCCTTCACCACGGAGCGCGACGGGATGAAGCCCGGGAAGGCGTGGACGGTCCCGCCGTTCGTTCCCTCGACGACGCCGAGTGCGTTGGACACGGCCCCGTTGATGTGACCGAAGGCGCCTCCGAGGACGACGCGGTTGCCTGCGGCGGGCTCGATGGCCCACACCCGACCGTCCGCGTTCGGACGCCAGTTGGTGAGCGCGCCCGCGGGAGTGACGGCGGCGGCGTGCTGCCGCGCGGCGCCGTTGACCGAGGAGACGTCGCCACCGAAGTAGACGGCGGTGTTGGTCGCCGACAAGGCGTAAACGAGGCCCTTGACCGCGGGCTTGAAGGTGGCTCGCGGCTGACAGCTGGGGAGATCGATCGCGGCCAGGTGGGAGTGAACCTGGCCGTTGACTCTGGTGAAGTAGCCCCCGGCGTACAGGGTCTTCCCGTCCGGCGAGACCCGCAGGGCTCGTACCTCGCCGTTGAAGTTCGGCTGGCAGCCCAGCGGCTTGCCGGTCGCCGCGTCGAAGGAGGCGAAGTTCGACGCGCCCTGGGCGTTACCGCCCGGGATGCGGATGGAGCTGAACGCGCCTCCGGCGTACACGGTGTTCCCGTTGGCCGCCAGCGCCCAGACGATGCCGGTGGCCTGGGAGGTCGGCAGGTCCCGAGCCGAGAAACCGACCGGCGGTGGTGGCGGAGGTGGAGCCGCGCAGCCGGCGGCGACGATCACGCCCAGGACGCTCGCGACGGCGAGCATGGCGAAGCTGCGGAAACGGTGCATTGGTCCTCCTTGATCAGTGCACCCGGTCATGCGTCTACGCAGCAGGCTCTCACCACGGGGTGATAAACGGGGCGGAACAGGAAATTGGAGGGGTGCGCAGGGACGCCATATTAAACGTGCCGATCGTGCAAGCACTTTGCGTTTGTGTGTCAGTACTCCCAGTCAGAAGTCGAACCCGGCGCGTTGCCCAGAGCGATGAGCCGATGACGTAGAGGCAGCACCGCCACCCCGTGCTCTTGCCGTGCCGCCTCCGGCCCCGAGAGATCCCTCGCCGGTGGCGGTCGGTCACCCCCTCGCGCCGGGCGATCCGCCACCAGCCGTTTCCGGTTTGTCACACAGAGGTTTGGCGAGGGTGTCCGCGGCGGACAAAGACTGCGGGCTCGGCGTGCCGGCGAGCGGGCCCACCTCGGGAGCCGGCATCACGTCGGAGGTGTTCGGGTGCCAGCCCTCGTCCCGGCGCGGCCGACGCCGCTGCTCGAGCCGCTGCCCATGCCGCCCGCGGCCCGCTCCGCCGAAAGCCGGGGCTGAGATGCACATCGACGTGGTCCACCTCATCACGGTCCCGCTGTTCACCGCGGTCATCGGCTACGTGACCAACTGGACCGGCGTGCTGATGCTCTTCTACCCGCTGAGCTTCCGCGGGGTGCGGGTGCCGGGGCTGTCCCGCATCGCCGGGCGCTTCCCCCGCAAGGTCCAGCAGGTCCCGGGGATCATGAACGGCGGGCTGGGCTGGCAGGGCATCATCCCGTCCCGGGCGGCGAAGATGGGCAGCATCGCGGTCGACAAGGGCATCGCGAAGCTGGGCAGCCCGGCCGAGTTCTACGAGAAGCTCGAGCCCGAGGCCATCGCCGAGCACATCCTGGAGTCCTCGCGCGGCGAGATCCGGGACCTGGTCGAGAACCTGCTCGCCACCGAGAACCCGCAGCTCTGGTACGCGATGCCGGACCGCGTGCGCGAGGCGGTGCACGAACGGGTGCAGCAGCAGCTGCCGGACATCGTGCGCACGGTCACCGACGAGATCGGGCGCAACATCGATCAGCTGCTCGACGTGAAGCTCATGGTCATCCGCCGGATCGAGGAGCATCCGGAGCTGGCCAACCGCATCTTCCTCGACGTCGGCCGCCGCGAACTCAAGATCATCCAGAACGCCGGCTTCGTCTTCGGGCTGATCCTCGGCGTCCCGCTCGCGTTCGTGACCATGATCTGGCACCACTGGTGGATCCTGCCGATCGGCGGTGTGCTGATCGGCTACATCACCAACCTCATCGCCATCTGGATGATCTTCAAGCCGACCGAGGAGCACAAGGTCGGCCCGTTCCGCTTCCAGGGCCTGTTCATCAAGCGTCAGCAGGAGGTCGCCGACGTGTACGCCGGCATCATCGCCGACGACGTCGTGAACCTCAGCAACATCGGCGACGAGCTGCTGAACGGGCCTCGCTCCGATCGAACCCGGAGAATGATCGCGGACGCCCTGCGTCCCGCCGTCGACAACGCCGTCGGGCCGGCCCGGCCTCTGGTGGAGCTCGCCTTCGGCCGCAAGGAGTTCGAAGCGGTCCGGAGCGGCGTGGCGACCAAGGCCGTCGATTCGACGATGCAGCCGCTGACCGACCCGGAGTTCAACCGGCGGCAGAGCGCCCACATCCAGTCGATGATCGCGGAGCGGATGCGCACGCTCGGCTCGGCCGACTTCGCGGAAATGCTGCGATCGGGTATGCGACAGGACGAGTGGTTGCTGTACCTGCACGGGGCCGTCCTGGGCTTCGGCGGAGGACTGGTCCACCTCGCGATCTTCGGCGTCTGAGTTCCGTGACGCACGGGAAGGAGGCATCTGTGGGTCGTCAGCTCGTGCTCCGGCTACCGGACGGGTCCGACGTCCGACGCAGCGTCGGCACCGGGGCGGCGGTCACGCGTCTGGCCGTCGGGCTGTGGTGGCGGACGGCGACATGGACCGTCACGGCGACGTTCACGAGCGCCACGGACGCGGGCTCCGCGCTCGCGCGGGCCGCGGCGTCCGGACAGCCACCGACCGAACTGCTGTCCGGGATCGGGTTCGCGGCGCAGGTGCAGGCCCGCCGGTTGCTCGGACTGAACGGGGACGCCGGCTCCGGGCAGCGGACGCTGACGTCGTCCGCCTCCGGCCGGGACTCTGCCGGCAACGAGCACAGCAACGGCGACACCCCGCACCGGGCCACCCCGGAGGAGCTGCGCCAACGAGCCACCGAACTGCTCCGACGGTCGGCCGACGTCAGCTACACCGAGGAGTACCACCCGGCCTTCGCCCGCATCCTCGACGAGCTCGCGCCGGATGAGATCCGCCTGCTGCGTCTGCTGGCCATGAACGGTCCGCAACCCTCGGTCGACGTGCGCAACTCCCGGCCCATCTCCGGCAACTCGGAGTTGATCGCGCCCGGACTGACGATGATCGGCGCCGAGGCCGGCTGCCGGTACGTCGAGCGGATCCCCGCCTACCTCAACAACCTCTACCGGCTCGGCCTGATCTGGTTCAGCCGCGAGGCGATCCCGGACCAGCAGCGCTACCAGGTGCTCGAGGCGCAGCCGGACGTGCTCGACGCGATGGAGCGGGCCGGGCGCGGGGTCACCGTCCGGCGCAGCATCCACCTGACCCCGTTCGGCAGCGACTTCTGCACCACCTGCCTGCCGGACACCTCGCCCCAGCCCGGGCCCCCGCACGCGCTGCCGATCGGCGGCGTCGGAAGCGACTCGTCGATGCCCGAGTCGGAGGACGAGGGCGAGTCGGCGTCGTCCTCGCTCCCGCCGCCGCCCGAGTTCCCGCCGAGCTAGACAGCGAGGTCGCGTCACCCCCCGCTCGGGACCTCCGTGCCCCCGTCACCGGCGGGGCGCCCGTCGGGCTCCGCCCGCTGCTCGAAGGCCTGCGAGCCGTTCCCGCGCACGGTGAGGTTCTCCACCGGGGGCAGCCCCGAGCCGCCGAGGCCGGAGTTGCGACGCTGCTGCGTGTCGGGTGGTTCGGAGTTCGGCACCCGATCCAGGACCTCCCGTCCCTTGTCGTCCACGAGCCGCGTCAGAAGCTGCTGCGCGAAGCCGAACAGGACGGCGTAACCCAGGATCTGCTCCGAGGTGTCGATGGCGGAAAATCCCGGCACGAACTGGCCGCGGATGAGCAGCAGGCTGATCAGGGCCGTCAACGCCCCGCACGGGAGCTTCAGCAGAAGCAGCGCGGCCGCGACGTTGTACGGCGCCGACGTCTGCGGGGCGTTGCGCAGGGCGAACGCGACGGACAGGGCGGCTCCGGCGAGGCCGAGCACGAGGATGACCCAGATGTCGCCGCCGCTGGGGCCCGGGCCGGTCGGGCAGGCCTGTGGTCCGGTCTCGGGTTGGAAGCACAGGCTGATGGCGGACGGGGCGAGCGCGCCGACGACACCCAGGGCGACGAGGATGCAGCTCAGGCCGAGCGACCACAGCCACACTTGATTGCGGAACTTGCGCAGCCGGTTGAGCTGCTGCTCGTCGATGTCGTTGACCGACTGCAGGGTCTGTACGTAGATGCGGCGCACGTGCGCGCGGTCCACCGCCGCCCCGGCCCCGGCGATGACCGGTCGGAACCACCGCTCCGCCTCGATGCGCCTGGGGTCCGACGGCACAAAGGACTTCTGCACCTGCGCGAGCAGCCGCGGGAGTCGCGCGGCGATCTCCTCGTCGGTCAGGTAGCGCGCCACCAACGCTTCCGCGGCATGGAGATTGATGGTCACCGCGTCGATGCGCTCCCCCGTCAGGGCCGAACGGAGCCTCCGCTTGTTCGGAGCGGCGAGGACGTTGTCGCACACGCAGGTCAGGTAGCTGTGTACGGCGGCTTTCGCCGCCTGCACGCCGTCCTCGCCCGCCGGCTGACCCGACCGTTCGGCGATGACGGTCATCTGGTACCAGAGGCGCTTCGCGCGGGCCAGTCCGGAACTGCGCCAGTTGTGCCGCAACTCGCGGTCGCCGAGGCTCTCGCCGCAGGGATTGCCCGAAGGGGCGGTCGAGGCCCCGCGACGATCTCCGTTCGACGGGAGCGTGGACGGACCCGCTCCGGAGGGCGATCGTTCTGACTTCGCCGCGGACCGAGGGGCCGGATACGTCATCGGCGAGCACCCCCGTCACGTCACGCGATGAAGCGATGGCAGCGTGAGGAGGAACCAGACGCAGGGCAAGGCGTCCCGAGGTAACACTTGTCTAACTGATGCGCTAGATCGTGGCCTTCTGCTCACAGTCCCGGGGGCCGGGCGTCGGGGACCACTCCGGGCGCACGCATGGCGGTCATCGCCGCCACGGTCCGACGCCAGGAGTCGCCGAGCGCCTTCGCCAGCGCCGGGTTCGCGGAGGGGTACGCCTGGGCCACCGGGAGGATCACGTATCCCGCCGAGCGGTCGACGTAGGTCGGGGTGTAGCTGACCTGGTTCACGCTCCACCGCTCGCCGGCGCGCCCGAAGTGCAGGGTGGCGATGACCCCGTCCTGCGACGCCGGAGGGCAACACTCCGGCGACTGGTTCGAGAGGAAGTTGCCGGTGCCGTAGACGACGTACTTACCGCCGATCTTCTCGACCGGCTGGATCACGTGCACGTGGCCACCGACGATCGCATCCACGTCGGGCGATGCGAGCAGTTGCCGAGCCTGCGCCCGCTGCTGGGCGGTCGGCTGGGTCTGGTACTCCTGACCCCAGTGCATCTGCACGACGACGATCTGCGCCCCGGCCGTCCGCGCGGCGTGTGCGTCCCGGAGGATCGCCGGCACGTCGATCATGTCGACCGAGAACGCCTGCGACGCGGGCACCGTCAGACCGTTGAGTCCGTAGGTGTAGTCGAGCAGGGCGACCTTCACCCCGCGCACGGTGTGCACCTCGGGTCTCGCGCCCTCGCTCGGCGTGCGGGCCGTTCCGACGTGCGCGACCCGGACCCGGTCGAGCTGCGCGAGGGTCGAGGCGACGCCGGCGGCGCCGCGGTCGTAGGAGTGGTTCGACGCCGTGGAGCACCCGTCGTAGCCGGCGGCGGCGATCGCGTCCGCGATCTCGGGTGGGGTGTTGAAGACGGGGTAGCCGCTCACGCCCCGGTCGTCGGGCAGCAACGGGGTCTCCTGGTGACAGATCGCGAGATCCGACGCCGACAGCCCGGCCTGGACCCGGGCGAACATCGGTCGGAAGTCGTAGGACCGCCCCGACGCCCGGCCGTAGACGGCCGCCTGCCGGTAGACCGGCGAGTGCACGAGAATGTCCCCGGTGAACGACACGGTGAGCTGCGCGGGCGCCGGTGAGGGCGACGAGGACGGAGCCGCCGGGCCACTCGCCGTGGAGGTCGGCGAACCTCCCGAACAGGCGGCGGCGACCGCCGCGGACAAGGCGAGGGCGGCAGCAGCCGCAATCCGCCGCGCTCGACGAGGCTGTCCATTCGCCAGGGCCCGCATCCGCCCCATCCTGCCGTCCGGCGACCGCTCGGCGCCAGGCTTCCCGCCTAGGTCACCGAGCGTGCACGCGAGCTCACCGGCCAGGCGAACGGAAGACGACCGACCACCCCTCCTCCACCACGTCGGTCTGCGTGTAGGCCACCCCGTCCACCTTCAGCCCGTCGGCGTCGAGGAGCGTGATCGCCCCGCCCTTGTTCCCCAACTGGAACGGCGGGCCCACCGCCACCCGCGCGGTCAGGCCCGCAGCGACGCTGCCGGACAAGGCGTGCCGTTTCTTGCCTGCGTCTGCCAGCGACCACCCGGTCAGGTCGACGACGTCGGGACCGGCGTTGATCAGGGTGACCGCCTCCTGCTCGGGCGCCGGGCCGATCGGATTGACCATGGCCGCCACCACCCGCATCGGCGAACGCTCGGTCACGTCCACGCCCGGGACGGCGTGCCCGGTGGTGTCGTCCGTGTGCCAGGCCTGCGACTGGAACGCAAGGAAGACCGCGGCCCACTGGTCCCCGAAGCGGAACACCAGCGCCCCGTCCTGCCACACCCCGTCGTCCCGGACGAACGCCCCGCTGTTGCCCTGGTTCATGTGGATGTCGTGGACGCCGTTGCCGGGCTCGAAGCCGAAGATCTTGTCCGACTTCCCCGCCTCCGGTCCCCAGCGTTGCCCGAAGGCGTAAACGGTCGCGCCCGGCTCGACGAGCGCGCGCTGCACGTAGTGCTCCAGGCGGTCGGAGAGGTCGTCGTTCGGTCCCGGCAGATCGGGCGGCAGCGGACGCATCTCGGCTCGATCGAACAAATTGCCACGGACGAAGTCGAGCGCTCCGCCACCGGGCCGGCTCTCCAGCGGCGTCCAGCCCTCGGGCAGCCCATCCAGCACGTCCAGCACCGGATGCCGGAAGACGTCGACAGCGAGGAACAGCAACTCCGACGGCGCCTGCTGCGACAGCACGTTGACGGCGACCCGGTAGTCGACCCCGCCGGCGCGGACGTGCATCTGGTAGTGCGGCGAGTCGCCCGCGCCCTCCCGGCGGCGGTCGACGACCGAACCGACGAGTACGCCGTAGTTCGCGAGCGGCACGATTGCCTCCTTGCCTGCGGCGCAGAGCACGGTAGCCGTCCCGACGCCCTCCGTCGCCCCGCTTCGGGTAGCCGGCCGTGTCCCGGGGCTCGGGGCTACTGGGGCTGGGCGCGACGGCGCAGAGGGCGTACGGTCCGCCGACCCGACGCAGTGGAGGACCCGATGGCCAGCTATCTGTTCCAGGTGGCGTACACGAGCGAGTCGTGGGCGATGCAGGTCGCGGCACAGCCCGACGTCGTCGAGCGGATCACGCCGCTGATGGAGAGGTGCGGCGGATCGATCCGGGACTGCTTCTACGCCTTCGGCGACTACGACCTCATCGTGATCGCGGACTTCGCCACGCCCGAGGGAGCGGCGGCCTTCTCCCTCGGCGCCACCGCGGGCGGCGCGACGAAGACGATCAAGACCACCGAACTGCTCAGCGTGGAGGCGGGGAGGAGCGCGATGAAGACGGCCGCCGACGCGCGGTCGGCCTACACCCCGCCGCTGTCGGGCGTGGCGGCGCAGCGGCAGCAGCCGGCGAACACCTGAGCTCGCCCTAGCCGCGAACGGCGGCGAGGACCTCCTCCATCGCGGCGAGCGAGTGCCCGCTGACGAGGACGTCAACGGACGGCAGGGCGGCTCGAAGGCCCCCGGTCAGCGGCCGGAAGCTCTCGGCGGCCACCCGCGGGTTCACCCAGATCACCCGGTGCGCGAGGCGGGCGAGACGGCGCATCTGCTCCTCGAGCAACGTCGGCTCGTCGGCCTCCCAGCCGTCGGACAGCACGACGACCACGGCACCCCGGGCGAGACCCCGGCGGCCGTACCCGTCCAGGAAGGATCGGAGGGCCGCGCCGATGCGCGTACCTCCGCCCCAGTCCGGGGCGGCCCGCGCCACGTCGGCCGCGAGGCGCACCGCCGAGCCCGAGCGCAGGGTGCGGCTGACGCAGGTCAGTCGGGTGGCGAAGACGAAGGCCTCGGCGCCCGCGCCGAGGGCGGCCCCGGACAGGAGCTGCAGATAGGGACGGGCGTAGGCCTCCATCGAGCCGGAGACGTCGCAGAGCAGGACCAGTCGCCGTCGTTTCGGCCGGGGGCGACGGTGCACGAGACGATGCGGGTCGCCGCCGGTGCGGACCGCGGCACGCAGGGTGGCGCGCAGGTCGACCCGTCGCCCGCGGGACGAGGGGCGGGTGCGACGGCCGCGGCGCATCGGGGGCTCCGCCCGCGTCCGGCTGAGCAGCCGCCGGAGGTCGGCCAGTTCAGCCTCGGCGAGCTCCGCAAGGTCACGTCGACGGAGCAGCTCGTCGGAGCTGAGTGCGGTGAGGACGGCGTCGCCCTCATCCGGCTCGGTGGCTCGGTCCGCGGCACCCCGGCACGCGGACAGGTGCTGCGCCACGAGCGCCGGCGGCGCCCAACGTCGAGCGGCCGCCGGCCACGCGGCGGGGGCTTCCGGCGTCAGAGGTGTCGACAGCGAGACCACCGACTGTGTCTGCCGGTCTCCGCGGAAGGAGGCGGGATCGATCTCCCCCTCGTCCGCCGTCCCGAACAGCCGACCGAAGACGCGCTCGAACGCCGGAAGCTGGGCGTGATCGGTCAGCAGGGTGACCCGGGCCAGCCAGTACAGCTCGCGGGTGCTCGCCGGAGCCGCGACGGCAAGGGCCGCAGCGAACGAGGCCGTACGCGACGTCGGCACGGCAACGCCGCCGTCGTGCAGGGCTGCCGCCAGCCCGGCGGCGACGGACGCCAGGTCGGTGCCCGGCGGGTCCGACGGTTGGGTCACCCCGCGACCGGCAGCCATCCCCCGCCCAGTCCCCGCACCGCCTCGACGTCCTCGCGGTACTTCAGGACGGTGCCCAGCGTCGCTTGCACGGCGTCCTGGTCCAACGACGGCAGACCGAGGAGGTCGAGGGCACGAGCCCAGGCGATGGCCTCGGCGACGCCCGGCAGCTTCTGCAGGTCGAGCTCGCGGAGCCGCGCGACCGCCGTCGCGATCTGGACGGCAAGTGGTGTCGCGCTCGCCGGCACGCGCCGTCGGACGATCTCCGCGACGCGGGCGACCGGCGGGTGGTCGATCCAGTGGTACAGGCAGCGCCGCTTGAGCGCATCGGAGAGGTCGCGCGTGCGGTTCGAGGTGAGCACGACGACCGGAGGCACGCTCGCGCGGACCGTGCCGAGCTCCGGGATGGTCACCGAGGCCTCGGCCAGCACCTCGAACAGGAACGCCTCGAACTCGTCGTCGGCCCGGTCGACCTCGTCGACGAGCAGGACGGCGGGCAGCGGTCCGGCATGCTGCACCGCCCGCAGCAGCGGACGTGGGAGCAGGAACTCCGCCGTGAACAGCTCCTGCGCGGCCAGCCGTTCGCCCGCCGACTCCGCGCTGCGGATGGCCAGCAGCTGCCGCGGATAGTTCCACTCGTAGAGCGCCTCGGCGGCGTCGATCCCCTCGTAGCACTGCAGGCGTAGCAGCGGTGATCCGAGCAGCACGGCCAGCGATTCGGCAGCGGTCGTCTTCCCGACCCCGGCCTCGCCCTCGAGCAGCAGCGGCTGGGCGAGTCTGGTCGCGCAGAACAGTGCGGTGGCGAGACCCGCGTCCGCCAGGTAGTCGGCCTCGTCCAGCCCGGACCGCAGCGACTCGACGGTCGGGACGGCCGCCACGAGGTCGGGCTGGCTCGTCACGCCGGTTGCGGCACGTATGCGGTCGGATCGGCGGCGAACGCCCGCAGGCAGCCGCTGCCACAGAACCAGTAGCGGGTCGAGCCGGGGCCGTCCGCCGCGCCCGGGTCGCTCGCGGTCAGGTCGTAATGCAGGCTGCTGTCGACCGCGGCGACCGTCATGCCGCACACCGGGTCGAGCGCCGACGCGGCCGAGGCCTGCTGCTCGGGGATGACGGGACGCCCGGCGGGGCGGGGCCGGGACGCCACCACCTCGGCGAGGATGGACAGCGCCACCTCCTCGGGTGTGCGCGCCCCGATGTCGAGGCCGGCGGGGCTGGACACGCGGTCCGGCGACAATGGCTCGCCGGTTGCGAAGGGGTCCAGTGCCGCGAGCACCGCGGCCCCGCGCTTACGGCTCGCGACCAGGCCGATGTAGGGCACGCCGGTGTGCAGGGCCGCGTTCAACACCTCCTCCTCATCCCGACCGTGGGACGCGACGACGACCGCGGACGCGTCGGCCAGAATCTCGGCGAAGGGGCTGTCCAGCGTTCGCACCTCGTAGCCGAGCGCGCCGCCGAGCCGGACCAGCGCGGCAGCGATCGGCGTGGCCCCGTGCACCAGCACCAGCGGCGCCGGCAACACGGGCTCCAGGAAGACCTCCAGGGTTCCGCCGGACAGGCAGGGGTTGTGCACCTGCACCCGTCCGGGGAGGTCGTCGGCGTCCTCGGGCTCGGGGGTGATGCGCAGCAGCTCGGACTCCCCCGAGTCGAGCAGGGCCAGCCCGTGGCTGCGGACGGTCGACTCCGCGCAGTTCCCACCGACGAACCCGTCGATCGTGCCGTCGCCGAGCACCAGCGCCTCGTCGCCCGGATGCGCCGACGTCGGCTTCTCGGCGAGCACCACGCGCGCGTGCACGTACGGCACCCGCTCGCTCCGCAGCTCCGTAGCCCGGCGGGACACCTCGGTGCGCATCAGCTGGCCTGCCGGTTCATGAGATGGCCAAATCCGGTCGCATCGGCCGCCCCTGCATCGCCCGCCACACCGCGGCCGGGGTCAGCGGCATGTCGGCGTGCCGGATCTGCAAAGCGTCGAGGACCGCGTTGACGACCGCGGCGGGCGAACCGACGGTCGCCGACTCCCCCACGCCCTTGAGCCCCTGCGGATGGTGCGGCGACGGCGTGACGGTCTGCCCCAGTTCCCAGCTCGGGCACTCGAGCGCGGTCGGCAGCAGGTAGTCCATCAACGAGCCGCCGAGGTGGTTGCCGTCCTCGTCGAAGGCCATCACCTGCATGAGCGCCATGCCCACCCCATCGGCGAGACCGCCGTGGATCTGCCCCTCGACGATCATCGGGTTGATCCGCGGGCCGCAGTCGTCGGTGGCGACGAAGCGGCGGACCTTCACCTCACCGGTGGCCTTGTCCACGTCCACGACGCACAGGTAGGCGCCGAACGGATAGGTCAGGTTCGGTGGGTTGTAGACCACCGAGGCGTCGAGATGCCCCTCCACGCCGTCGGGAAGCTCGAGGTCGCCGTGGGCGGCGAAGGCGCTCTCGGCGATGGTCTGGCCCTTGCTCGGGTCCCCTTTGACCGACCAGCGTCCGTCGGCCCATTCGAGGTCCTCGGCGGACACCTCGAGAGCGGTCGCGGCGATGATGCGCGCCTTGTCCCGCACCCGGCGCGCTGCGACGGCGGCCGCACCGCCGGAGACCGGCGTCGACCGCGAGCCGTAGGTGCCGAGGCCGAAGGGGGTGGCGTCGGTGTCGCCGTGCACGACCTCGATGTCCTCCGGCGGCAGGCCGAGCTCCTGGGCGACGATCTGCGCGAACGTCGTCTCGTGCCCCTGGCCCTGGCTCTGCACGGAGATCCGCAGCACGGCCTTGCCGGTCGGGTGCAGCCGGAGATCGCAACCGTCTGCCATGCCGAGCCCGAGGATGTCCATGTGCTTGCGAGGCCCGGCGCCGACGCCCTCGGTGAAGAACGACAGCCCGATGCCCATCAGGGAGTCGGCATCGGGATCGGCCCGCCGTCGGGCCTGCTCGGCGCGGAGCTCGTCGTAGCCGGCGATCTCCAGCGTCTTCTCCAGCGCGGCGGCGTAGTTGCCCGAGTCGTACTCCCAGCCCGTCGGGGTCGTGTACGGGAACTGCTCGGGTCGTAGCAGGTTCTTCCGGCGCAGCTCGGCGGGGTCCATCCCGAGTTCGTCGGCGAGGCAGTCGACCATCCGCTCGACGAGATAGACGGCCTCGGTGATGCGGAAGGAGCAGGCGTACGCCACGCCTCCCGGCGCCTTGTTGGTGTAGACGGCGCGGACGTGGCAGTGCGCCGCCGGGTAGTCGTAGGAGCCGGTGAAGATGTGGAAGAAGCCGGCCGGGTACTTCGTCGGCTGCGCGACGCCGTTGAAGGCACCGTGGTCGGCGAGGACGTCCACGTCGAGCGCCTTGATCGTGCCGTCCCGCGTCGCGGCGATGCGACCGCGCATGTGGTAGTCGCGGGCGAACGACGTGCTCATCAGGTTCTCCGAGCGGTCCTCCACCCACTTGACCGGCGCACCGGTGACGATGCTGCCGACGATCGCGCAGACGTAGCCGGGGTAGATGCCGACCTTGTTGCCGAAGCCGCCGCCGATGTCCGGCGAGATGACCTGGATCTTCTGCTCGGGCAGTCCGGCCACCAGGGCGTAGAGGGTGCGGTGTGCGTGTGGGGCCTGCGTCGTCGTCCAGATCGTGAGCTTCCCGGAGACCGGCTCCATCCACGCGACGGCGCCGCACGTCTCCATCGGGGCCGGGTGGACCCGCGGGTAAATCATCTCCTGCTCGACGACGACGTCGGCACGGCCGATGGCCGCCTCGGTCGCCTCCCGGTCCCCGGCGTCCCAGTCGTAGATCTTGTTGTCGGTCCGGCCCTCGATGTCGTCCCGGATGAGGGCTGCGTCCGGGTCCAGGGCCCTGCGGGCGTCGATGACCGGCGGCAGCGCCTCGTACTCGACGTCGATCAGCTCGAGCGCATCGCGGGCGCTGTAGTGGTCCTCGGCGATGACGAAGGCGACCTCCTGCCCCTGGAAGCGGACCTTGTCCGTGGCGAGCACCGACTGGACGTCGTTGGACAGCGTCGGCATCCAGGCGAGCTTCAGGGTCTCGAGCACCGCGCCCGTGATCACCGCTTTCACCTTCGGATGCGCCTCGGCGGCCGAGGTGTCGATCGAGACGATGCGCCCGTGGGCGAGCGGGCTGCGCAGCACGGCGCCGTGCAGCATGCCGGGCAGGTTCACGTCGTCGACGTAGTTGCCCTTGCCGCGCAGGAAGCGGGCGTCCTCCTTGCGGAGCATGCGGCCGAAGCCG
Source organism: uncultured Actinomycetota bacterium (assembly GCA_963783105.1). GTDB lineage: Bacteria > Actinomycetota > Actinomycetes > Frankiales > Frankiaceae > JAVEDQ01. The sequence continues at coordinate 1,034,115 of CAWAMI010000007.1, read as the reverse complement.
ATCGGGTTGCCGGCCGGGCTGCGCTGCTGGGGGGTGACGGGTGCGTCGGTGGTGCTCATGCCTGCGCTCCGGCGCTCGGTGCGGTCGAGGCCGACTCGGTCTCGCTGGTGGGACGGCCCTCGCCGGGATGCTCGGCCGCCCAGCGGATGGCGCGGACAATGTTCTCGTAGCCGGTGCAGCGGCAGATGTTGCCGGAGATGGCCTCGCGGATCGTCGCCTCGTCGGGCGACGGATCCCGGTCGAGCAGCGCCCGGCCGACCATGAGCATTCCCGGGGTGCAGAAGCCGCACTGCAGCCCGTGCTCCTGAAGGAACCCCTCCTGCACGGGGTCGAGCGTGCCGCCCTGCTCCAGGTCCTCGACGGTGCGGACCGAGCGTCCGCCGGCCATGACGGCCAGCGTCGTGCAGCTCTTGACCGGAGCCCCGTCGAGCCACACGGTGCAGGCGCCGCAGTTCGAGGTGTCGCAGCCCCAGTGCGTGCCGGTGAGCCGCAGTCTGTCGCGGAGGAAGTGCACCAGCAGCATGCGCGGCTCGACGTCCGCGCTCACCTCGCGACCGTTGACGGTCATCGATACCGGAATCGTCGACACCTGCATCAGTGCTCGCCTCCTCGGGCGCGGGCCGAGGCGCGGGCCAGAACCCGGCGGGTGAGCTCGCCGGCCAGGTGCCGCTTGTAGTCGGCAGGGCCCCGCTGGTCGGTGGGTGGGTCGACGCTGTCGGCGACCGTGCGCGCCGCGACGTCGAAGGCCTCCGGACTCGCCGGTCCTCCGATGAGGGCCTGTTCGGCGTCCGGGCACGTCATCCCGGGCGCGCCCAGGGCGGCGAGACCGATCCCGGCATCGACGATCGAGTCCCCGTCGAGACGGACGAAGGCCCCCGCAGCGGCGATGGCCCAATCGCCCATCCGGCGGTGCACCTTCGCGTAGGCGCTGCCGCTGCCGGGACGGACCGGAACGCGGACCTCGGTGAGGATCTCGGCGGGCTGTACCACTGTCTCGTAAGGACCGACGTCGAGCTCGCGCACCGGCAGCGTCCGGGTCCCCGACGACGAGCGGATCGTCGCGTCGGCGCGCAGGGCGCAGCAGACTGCGGAAAGGTCCTCGGCGGGGTCTGCCTGACAGAGGGAGCCGCCGATGGTGCCGCGGTTGCGCACGAGCGGGTCGGCGATGACCCGCTCCGCCTCGCCGAAGATGCGGTAGTGCTCGGCCAGCAGCGGTGACTCGAGCAGCGTCTCGTGCCGAGTCAGCGCGCCGATGGCGAGCACGTCACCGTCGAGGCGCAGGTAGTCGAGCTCCGTCAGGTCGTTGATGTCGATGAGCGCCTCGGGCGCCGCGAGCCGCAGCTTCATCATCGGCAGCAGGCTGTGACCGCCGGCGAGCAGCCTGCTCTCTTCCCCCGCCTGCTCCAGCAGGGCCAGCGCCTCCTCGACGCTGCTCGCCCGTCGGTAGTCGAATGTCGCCGGCACCTGCATGCCGAACCCCCACAGTGAGGAGCGCCCACCGGGCGTGATGCGCGTCACGAGCTTGCGGCTGCAACCATGTGCACGTCAACGGCCCGAACGAGTTCGCCGCGGAGCCGCACGGCACGCCCCGCGTGCGGGACCCGGCTAGCCGGAGCTCCGGACGGCCGTCACCGTCGAGATGTCGTCCAGCACGAGAACGTCCGATGGCACCGCCCGGCCCAGGAGGTATCCCTGGCCGACGTCGCATCCGAGTTGCTGCAAGGTCCGCAGCTGCCGCTCGGTCTCGATGCCCTCGGCGACCGTCCGCAGCCCGAGCGTCCGGCCGAGGCCCATCACCATCTCGGCGATCGCCCGGTCGGAGCCGCCGTCGGCCACGTGTCGGACGAAGCTCTGGTCCAGTTTGAGGGTGTCCACGGGCAGCTTGCTCAGGTAGCTCAGCGACGAGTAGCCCGTCCCGAAGTCGTCGATCGACACCCGCACCCCGACCTCCCGCAAGCCCCTCAAGGAATCCCAGAGGTCGACGGCGTCCTCGAGCAGGGAGCTCTCGGTGATCTCCAGGTTGAGGGCGCATGCGTCCAGCCCGGACTCCTTCAGCGCCCCCTCCACCACCGCGACGATGTCGCCCGTGCCGAACTGGCGGGGTGAGAGGTTCACCGCGAGTTCGAGGGGTCGGCCACCGTTCTCGGCCCGCCACCGGGCGACCTGACGGCACGATTCGTGCAGGACGAGTCCGCCCAGCGGCACGATCATCCCGGTCTCCTCCGCCACCGTGATGAAGTCGGCGGGGGCGAGCAGGCCGCGCGTCGGGTGCTCCCACCGGACGAGCGCCTCGACGCCGGTCACCCGTCCGGTGTCGAGGTCGACGGTCGGTTGGTAGTGCACCCGGAACTCGCCGCGCCGGAAGGCCTGCCGCAACGACGTGCTGGTCGCGAGCTGTCGGGCCGCGGCGCTGCGCATCGTGTCGTCGAACAGCTGGTAGCAGTTGCCGCCCTTGGCCTTGGCGCGGTACATCGCCGCATCCGCGTTCTCCACGAGCAGATCGGGATTCTGGCCGGGCCGGACCGCCAGGGCGATGCCGAGGCTGGCGGTGACGTAGAACTCGTGCCCGTCGACCTGCACGACCTCGGTCAACAGGTCGAGCAGCCGCTCGGCCACGGCGATCGCCCCGGCCTGGTCCGCGAGGTCGCCGCAGAGCACGACGAACTCGTCGCCGCCGAGCCGTGCGACGGTGTCCCCGGGCCGGACCAGGCCGAGCAGGCGACGGCTCACCTCCTGGAGGAGCGCGTCGCCGACCCGATGTCCCAGGCTGTCGTTGATGATCTTGAAGTTGTCGAGGTCCGCGAACACGACGGCCACGGCGGAGCCGGTCCGGCGCATCCGGGCCAGGGCGAGGGTGATGTGGTCGCGCAGAACGGTCCGATTGGCGAGTCCGGTCAACGCGTCGTGCGTGGCCTGGTAGGCGAGCTGTTGACGCTCCCGGCACCGGTCGACCGCGTTCGCCGCGAGCTTCGCCGCGAGGTCCACCAGCCGGGAATCCGTCGAACTCGGACGTCTCGGCCGCTCGAGCAGGACGGCGACGCAACCGGAGAACCGACGCTCACGCCGCTCGACGAGCGGCCAGATCCAGCAGGCCGCGATCTCGTGCTCGAGGAGCCACGCCCGGAGGTCCGGTGCCAGCCGGTCGCCGTCGCGGTCGACGTCCTCGACGAGAAGCGGGTCGGGAGCGAGACCCGGAGCGCCGTCGGCGGTCGGGGGCGTGGCCGGCCCCAGCTGCTGCGCCAGGCGGGCGACCACGTCATCGTCGATCACCGCGCTGGTCGCGAAGCACGAATCCAGCTCGCCGCCGACGTGCACCACGCAGTGGCTCGCGGGCAGCAGCTCCTCCACCGTGCCGGCGACCATCCGCAGGGTGCGCTGGAGCGGGGCGTCGGCGGCGATCAGCTCGAGGACCTCGGCCTGCCGTTGCATCAGCGCCTGTGTCCGGCGGCTCTCGCTCACGTCACGCGCGTTGACGACGATCCCGCCGACGGCGTCGTCGTCGAGCAGGTTGCGGCTGATGGCCTGGACGTGACGCGGTAGCCGACCGGGCACGGGGAGCGTGAGGTCCAGCGGGAGGATGCCGTTCGGATCGCCCGCGGTCTCGGCGAGCCACTGCCGGATGTCGGGTGCCTGGTGCTCCGCGAACACCTCGACCAGCGGCCGCCCGATCAGGTCGTCCGGGTGCCGGCCGAGGACCCGTTGCGCAGCGGGACTGGCGAAGCGGACCACAGAGCCCGGTTCCACGATGAGGACGAGGTCCGAACTGCCCTGCACGAGGGCGGCGAAGCGTGCCCGGTCCGCCTCCGAGCGGCGGCGTAGTTCTCCGCGGGCCAGTGCGCCGGCCAGCTCGCGGGAGAGAAGATCGAGGACCTGCCGGAGGTTCGCGCCGAAACCCCGGAGCCCCGTCCGGTCGTAGACGCACAGGACGCCACGGGCGGTACCGGGTCGCTCGAGCGGCGCGGCGAGCAGGTTGCGATGTCCTCGCTGACGCAGCCCGCCGGCGAGGTCGTCGGGCACGGGGTCGGGTGGGACGAGGAGCGCCTCGGACAGGCCGAGGAGCGGCTCGGAGGAGGAGTCGTCCACCGGTACCCGCCACTCGAACAGCGGCGCCGACGGGGAGACCCGGTAGCCGACGAGGCCGTCGTCGTCCGCGAGCAGCAGCTCGACGGCGTCCGCGCCGAGTCCTCGGCAGACACGGTCCAGGAAGGTCGGGAGGGCGTCCCACGGGTCGTCGACGAGCAGGGCGCGGCTGGCGGCCCGGAGCTCGTCCACCCGCTCGAGGTCGGCCGCCCGCGCCGCGGCGAGCCGCTGCGCGCGGTTGAGCACGATCAGCGGGAGCAGTGCCACCAGGATGAACCAGGGACTGGCCAGATAGGCCGCGGTCAGCAGCAGGCCGAACGAGAAGTTGACGGCGAACGACGCCGCATCGAGCACGCGGCGGCGCCTCGTTTCCGCGACCGCGAGGCCCCGCGCCACCTCGTCCTGCTCGGTGGTCTCGTCGTCGAGCAGCCGCAGGACCAGCAGCACCGCCACATGGTTGACGGCGGCGACCGCGATCAGGGCGACCGCGAGCACGAGCAGCTCCGCCGGTGGCCGAGGGTGCTGCCACGCGCGCCCGACGGCGAGCACCAGCGCGCCCGCACCCGCCGCGCAGGCCCACTGCGCGACGTTGAAGACGGCCTTGACCGGCGCCACCCGCAGCAATGCCTGGGACACCGCCTTGGCCGTCGCGGTCAGGATGACCGCGACCGGCGGGGCGAGCACGAACAGGATCGGGGCCAGGACCACCTCGAACAGGTCGCTCGCGTCGACCTCGTCGCCGTAGCGCACCTGCAGCTGCAGGAAGCCGGCGACGACGAGGACGAGGAACAGGGCCGCGACCTCCCGGACGGGCACTGACTCGCCCGCCGGAGCGACCGCGCTCGCGGTCAGCGTCAGCCCCACGGCGGCGGCGGCGAGAACCGCGGCGAGCACGCCCGGACCCCCCGAGAGCCCCGGCGTGGTCCCCCGACGCCCGGGCCCGGGAGCCGGGGCCCCCCTCACTGCGTTCAGTCCCAGGCTCCGTACGACGCCGAGCCGTCGCCGCCGCGGCCGTAGGAGGGGCTGTCGTCGTGCTGCTCATACCAGGACGCGCCCTGCCAGTTCTTGCCCTGCCAGTTCTTGCCCTGCCAATTCTTGCCCTGCCAGTTCTTGCCGGCCGCCCATTGCGTGCCGGGCCAGGGCGCCAGGGCGAACGGTGACAGCTGCCAGGACACGGTGTTCCAGGCCGACGTCGTGAACGCGCTCGGCTGCCACAGCAGAAGCTGAGCCGTCGAGGTCGCGCCCAAGGTCACCCCGAGCAGCCCGGGCGACTGCACCGAGACCGACCCGCGACTGAGATCGAGGCGGCCCAGACCGTTGGACCGTTCGAGTCCGACGTCCGCGACCCCGTCGGCGGCCTGCGTCACCGCTCGGTACGCCGAGGGGACGCCGGCACCGACGGAGTTGCGGTCGAAGGACGCTGCCCCGGCGGCCGTGTCGAGCAGCTCGAACTTGATCCGGTCCGGGGTCAGGGAGCGATCCATCTGCAACATCAGCGCGACGGCGCCGGACACCAGCCCCGCTGCCATCGAGGTACCGCTGCCGCGCCGGTAGGCCCCGCCGGACGGGGGCGGGAACTGGGTGTCGATGGTGCTGTCCGGCGCGCGGAGGGACAGCAGATGACCTCCGGGCGCCGCGATGTCGGGCTTGCTCACGCCGTCGGCGGCCGTGGGACCCCGGCTCGAGAAGTCCGGCAGCATGTCGTCGCCGAGCCCGGGGGTGCCGCGGTCGTCCAGGGCGCCGACCGAGACGACGAAGGGATCGTCGGCCGGCTTGGTGACGGTGCCGGCCGCCGGGCCGAGGTTGCCCGCAGCCACCACGACCGTGATCCCGGCCGCCCAGGCGCGCTCGACGGCGAAGTTGAGGGGGTCGACCCGATAGCTCTGCGAGGAGTCGGTACCGAGCGAGAGGTTGAGCACCCGGATGCCGTAGGTGTCCTTGTAGGACACGACCCACTGGATGGCCGCGAGGATGGTGCTCACGTCCGTGGAGCCGTCCCGTCCCGCGACCTTGACCGAGATCAGGTCGGCACCCGGGGCGACCCCTCGATGGACGCCGCCGGACGACGCCCCGTTGCCGGCGATGAGACCCGCGACGAACGTGCCGTGCCCGTAGGAGTCCCGGCAGTCCGGCTCGCCGCTGAGGTTGAGACAGGGACGCGGCTGGCCCAGGTCGTCGACGACGGGTCGCACGCGACCGGCCAGATCCGGGACGTCGGCGATGCCGGTGTCGATCACGGCGACGCCGACGCCGGAGCCATCCGCGCCGGCCTTCCGTTCCGCCTCGTCCGCGCCGACGACCTGACGGAACACCGAGGTCGGTCCGCCGTCCTCGGCCCCGGCGCCGAGCACCCGGGCCTTCTCGTCGGCCGACGCCTGGATCACGCCCGACAGGGACGAGACCCGGCCGACCGCGCCGGCGGGGAGGGTCACGGCGAGCGCCGACACGAGGGGCAACCGCCGGGTGATCGTCCCACCCAGCGCCCGCACCTCGCGCTCGACGGCAGGCCGCTCGGAGCCTGCGACCGTGAGCAGCAGCCGACTGACGGCTGGGCTCCCGGCCGCGGCTGTTCGTTTCCCGCCTGGCGCGGGACCCGCGCCGGCGAACAGCGACGCGACCAACGCCGCGAGGGCGAGAGCGACGACGAGATTCCATTTGTGCACACGGCGCACGGCCATGAACGCCTCCGGCCCGGTCTGGGGATTCCGGCCCTGAACCCGACGAGCGGGTTCTCTCCGAGAAGGTGTCGTGCGGAGTACCGGCCACCCCAGGACGAATCAGGGCGGCCGGGACAGACGTACCAACGTGTAGTTCCTTTTACTCATCGCGAACCCAGTTCGTCGATAACGAACGTTCGTACAGGCCCGCGCGAGAGCGAGTCGAGGTCACCCCGCGATGACCGGCTCCGGCACCACGCCCTGCCGCACCCGCTGCGGGTGGTCCCCCACGGGCAGGTAGGCAATCTCCTTCTTCGTCGCGTAGTCGATCACCGCGACGGAGTCGGCGTCGCTCAGCGAAACCCAGCAGGTGTCGTAGCGACCCGCGACGGTCCAGTACGGCTTGCCGTAGTAGTGGCCGGTCGTCGTGTCGTCGAAGTACTGCGGCGTGCCGGTGCTGCGGTCGACGAGCGCGACGTAGTCGTCCATCGTCCCGGCGGCGCAGAGCGTCGTGCCGGCCTCGTCGATCGACAGCCCGTGGTGCGCCGAATCGTTGACGTACTGCTCGCGCGGCATCGTCGGAACGCGATCGTCCAGCGGGATCACCCGCGTCACCGCCCCGACCCGGGGCTCGGCGACCGACCCGGCGGAGTAGTCGACGGTGCCGTTGAGGTCCGGCGCCTGGGTGTCGAACTCGATCAGCCCGTGGAAGTAGGACACCTGCAGGTAGACGTAGCGCTCGTCAGGCGCGACCGCCATGGGCCGGACCGCGGCACTCATGCCGGGATGTCCCGCCTCGGCGAGTTCCTTGCCCATGTCCCATCGCTGGTCCACGCCGAAGTCGGCGTTACGCACGATCTGGAACCAGCGATCGCCCTTCGCGGCGTCGTGCGCCGGCCCCGCCTCGGGGTAGTCGCCCGGCGTGTACACCTTGCCGATCGATGCGTGGAAGACGCGGGAGCCGTCGCGCGTGTAGTTGCTCTCGTGCGGGGTCTCCCCCGACTCGAAGGTCCGCAGCCGGTCACCCATCCGCACGTGCCGGCCATCGGACAGCTTCTCGTCGACCATGGAGTACTCGATGACCTGACGTTCGGTGGAGTCGGAGACGAGCAGGCGCCGTCCGTCGGGCGAGAGACCCATGTGGTCGCTGCGGTACCCGTCCATCGGCTGCTCGCGCACGATGCTGTTCGGCTTCCCGGCGACCGCCTTGGCGATGTCGAGCCACACCACGTCCGCGAAGCTGGGGCGGGAGACGGCGAGGTATCGGCCGTCCGCGGTGGTGAACATGTCGTCGACGTACTGGTCGTGCCCCTCGCCGGGCCCCTGCTGGATGAGCAGGTAGTAGGCGAGCCGCACGGGGTCGGCGGAGATGTCGGCGAGCTCCTGGGCCTTGTCCGGGACCAGGTTCACCCCGCCCTTGAGCACCCGGTAGGTGCTGGAGTCGACGATGCTCGCCGTCCCCGCCCAGTTGTTGCCGACGAACATGACGTCGCGCAGCGGGACCCCGCCGACGCCCGGCTTGGCGTCGGCCGCGGGGCCTCCCAGCGTGAGGCCTGCTGTGGCCAGAACGGCGAGCACACTCGCAGCGATGCGGGCTCGACGCCGCATTGCGCCTCCTCATGTCGGCGACATCCGCAGCACATGCGGTTGCCGGGCCAACGAGCGATGTGCCCGGAGGTGACGCGTAGCCGGCCTCAACCGAGCGCAAGGAGGATCAGCGTGACCAGAAGCGCGACGCCGACCACGAGCCCGGTCACGACGAGTCCGACCACCAGCAGCGGGAGACGCATCGGATGCCGGCGACGCCGCCCGGCGCCGGCGGCGGGAGGCGCCGCCGGGGCCGTACGGCTGCGCGCCCGCGGCGGGGACGAGCCGGGCGAGGCCGGGGGCGCGGCGGACGAACGGTCGGCGCCACCGGAGGCGGCGGACCTCGCGGCCTTCTCCTGCCAGGCGCTGAGCCCGGCGACCGCCGCCTTGGCGGCGCCCTTGGCAAACGACCGGCCGGCGAGGCCGGCGAGCTTCGCGATGTCCTCGCGATGGAGCCGTGCCACCGAGTCGAACACCCTCCCCTGCGGCGGCGCGCCGGAGCCGGCGGGCGGGACCTGCACCGGCGGCTGAGGTGCCTGCGCCGCGGGCTGGGGCGTCGGGGGCGTTGCAGGCTGCGGCGTCGGGGGCTGGGGGGTCGGGGACTGGGGGGTCGGGGACTGGGTCGGCGGGGACTGGATCGTCGGAGGCGCCGGCAGCGATTGGCCCGCCTCGTCGACGATGACCCGCAGGGCGTTGCGTGCCGCCCAGCCGGGCATGCGCTGCTCCGGCTCCTTCTGCAGCAGCCCGAGCAGCACCGGGGTGAGGACCCCTGCCCGCTCCGGCTGCACGGGCGGCTCGGTGGTGACGGCGAGCAGGGTCGCCATCGCCTCCCCACGATCGAAGGGGCCGCGGCCCTCCACCGCCACGTACAGGGTCGCGCCGAGGGACCACAGGTCGGCGAACGGCCCCGCCTCCTCCCCCCGGGCCCGTTCAGGCGCCATGAACGAGGGGGATCCGACGAGCACGCCGTGTTCGGTCAGGGCGTCGTCACCGGCGGACGTGGCGATGCCGAAGTCGGTCAGGCACGCCCGCCCCTCGGCGTCGAGCAGGACGTTTCCCGGCTTCACGTCCCGGTGGACCACGTCCACGGTGTGTGCGGCCTCCAGGGCGTCGAGGAGATCCAGCCCGATCCGGGCCGCCTCCGTTGCCGGGATCGGCCCGGACGTCGCGAGCACGTCCGCGAGCGTCCTTGACTCGACGTACTCCATGACGATCCACGGCCGGCCGTCCTCGGCGACGACGTCGTGCACGGTCGTGGTCCGCGGCGACGAGAGCCGGGCCGCGGCCCGCGCCTCGCGCATCGTCCGCCCCTCCAGCAGCGAGCGCTCGTCCTCGGACACGACGTCGGGGTAGGTCACCTCCTTGACGGCGACCGGCCGGTCGAGCACCCGGTCGTGCGCGAGCCAGACCGTTCCCATGCCGCCGCGACCGACGGGCCGGTCCAGCGCGTAGCGGCCGGCGACGACCCTGTTCTGCCCGGGGCCGGGGGCCGGCGTTGCACTCATGCGATGCGTCTACCCATCCGACCGCCGCGCCGTGCACCGCCACCTCCACCGCGGTCCCCCGGCCGCGAGGTCAGCCCTGCCCGGCGAGCAGCAGCATGGCGATCGCACAGACCGCCGCCGCCGACCACGCGGCGGTGCGCCAGGCATCGGCGCGCCGGAGCCGCCGGTGGAGCTGTGCCGAGTAGCCGTTGCCGAGCCGCGCGTGCACCGGCACCGCGCCCGCAGCCGTGCAGGCGACGGTGCCGGCGGCCGCCGCCCCGGCGAGCAGGACCAGCCACAGCGGTACCCCGTCGGGCCGCGCGACCAGCAGTCCGAGCACGGTCAGGCCCTGTACCGCCCACGGCGGACCGACCACGGAGGTGATCCGGCGGGAGTGCGCCGCATGGAAGGCGGGCCACGCGGAGGTGGGACCGACCGCGGCGAAGCCGGGATAGACGACGACCGAGACCGTCCACGCCAACCCGGCGAGGAACAGCACGGACGCGGCGTGGGTGACCAGCAGCAGGTCGGCGAGCATGCCGAGCCCGTGCCCACCCAGCCGGTGGCCACGACGGATACATACAAGTCCCGCTCGGGCCGGGCCGTGAACCCGGACGAATCGGTCAGTCGATCATGGTTAGGGCGCAAGCTGTATGTATTCGCCGCGGGCACCACGGTCATCCCGGTCCTGGGCCCCTGTTTCCGCCGCGCCGTGCGAAGCAGACTGAGGCCATGAGGTTCCTCGACGTGAACGGCCTGGGCCCGGTTAGCCGCATCGGCCTCGGCACCTGGCAGTTCGGCTCCCGCGAGTGGGGCTACGGCGACGCCTACGCCGCCGACACCGCGCGGCAGATCGTGCGGCGCGCTCGCGAGCTCGGGGTCACGCTGTTCGACACGGCCGAGATCTACGGCTTCGGCAAGAGCGAGCGCATTCTTGCCGACGCCCTCGGCCCGGACCGCGATTCGGTGGTGGTGGCCACCAAGATCTTCCCCATCGCGCCGATCCCGCCGATCGTGCGGGACCGGGCCCGGTCGAGCGCCCAGCGCCTCGGGCTGAAGACGATCCCGCTCTACCAGGTGCACCAGCCGAACCCGGTCGTCCCGGACTCGGTGATCATGCCCGGCATGCGCAGCCTGCTCGACGAGGGCCGCATCCGCGCGGCCGGCGTCTCCAACTACTCCTTGGATCGCTGGCGCAAGGCTGACGCCGCCCTCGGCCGACCCGTGGTCAGCAACCAGGTGCACTTCTCCCTCGCCCACGCGGGGCCGCTGGAGGACCTCGTGCCGTTCGCCGAGCGGGAGAACCGCATGGTGATGGCCTACAGCCCCCTCGCGCAGGGCCTGCTCTCCGGCAAGTACACCGAGAAGAACCGGCCCGGCGGCGTCCGTGCCGTCAACCCGTTGTTCAGCCCCGAGAACCTCCGGCGGGCGGAGCCGCTGCTCGACACGCTGCGCGAGGTCGCTGCGGGTCACGACGCGAAGCCCGCGCAGGTGGCGCTCGCCTGGCTGCTCACCCTGCCCGGCGTCGTCGCGATCCCGGGCGCGTCCAGCGTGGAGCAGGTCGAGTTCAACATCGCCGCCGCCGACCTGGACCTCGAGCCCTCCTCCGTCGCCGCGCTGTCCGCCGCCGCCCGCGCGTTCCACCCCGAGTCGGCGGCGAAGACGCTCGTCGGGACGGTGCGCGGCCGCCTCGGCATCTGAGCCGGACCGGCCGCGCCCGGTCCGTCCAGGTTCACCGGGCAGGTCCGCCGGGCCGCGACGATCCGCTACGCTGCCGCCTCCCGATGCGAGGAGGCAGACGACCATGGCCGCAGCCAGCCCCTGGCCGACCATCCATGCGGAGCGGAAGGCGCTCGCCGACGACCTCGAGGGCCTGACCGCGGACCAGTGGGCCACCCCCTCGCTGTGCGACGGGTGGACGGTCCACCAGGTGCTCGGGCACATGGTGGCGACCGCCAAGATGACGCCGCCCGGCTTCCTGCTGAAGATGATCGGCTCCGGCTTCCGGTTCGGCGCGATGTCGAACAAGAACGTGGCCCGAGAGACCGACGGGCCGCCGGGAGCGACGCTGGCCGAGTTCCGCCGGGTGCAGGAGGCCACCTCCGCGCCGCCCGGACCCGTCGACTCCTGGCTCGGCGAGACCCTCGTGCACGGCGAGGACATCCGCCGCCCGCTCGGCATCGCCCACAGCTACCCGATGGACGCCCTCGAGCGCGTCGCGGACTTCTACAAGGGGTCCAACATGCTGATCGGGACCAAGAAGCGCATCGCCGGCCTGAGCCTGCACTCGACGGACAGCCCGTGGACGACCGGTGAAGGGCCGGTCGTCGAGGGACCGATGCTCAGCCTGCTGATGGCGATGACCGGCCGCCGCGCCGCGCTCGACGACCTGTCCGGGGAGGGCGTGCAGACCCTCCGGGAGCGGATCTGAACGCTGCTCCCCGGCCTTGCTCCCCGGCCCTACTCCCCGGCCCTGCTCCTACTCGGCCCACTCGCCGCGCTCGACGAGCAGCGACTTCAGCACCCGCGGCCTGTCGGTCACGAGACCGCGGACGCCCAGGTCGAGCAGTCGCTTCATCTCCGCGGGGTCGTTGATCGTCCAGACGTGCATCGGGATGCCGCGGCGGCCGGCCGCCGTGACGAAGCGCCGGTCGACGATCGGCAACCGGCCCGTGGACACCGGCACCTGCGCCACCGCGCCGCGGACCAGGGCGGGCACACGTCCGCCGATCGTCGACTGCCGCGGCGCATAGGAGACCGCCCGCAGCGTCGCCACCTCCGCCGGGCCCAGCGACGTGCACACCCGGCCGTGGGTGAGCCGGCGGAAGCGGGTCAGCCGCCCCTGCGAGAACGACCCGACGCACACCCGCTCCCGCGCGCCGGTGCGGTCGAGCACCTCGACGAGACGCTCGATCGCGTTCGCCGCCTTGATGTCGATGTTGACCCGCACGTCCGGAAAGCTTCCGAGCAGGTCCTCCAGCAGCGGGATCGGTTCGCCGCCGACCCGGGCCCGCCGGACCTCCGCGTGCGGCAGCTCGGTGATGAGGCCGGGCCGGTCGGCGACCCGGTCCAGCCGGTCGTCGTGGAAGGCGAGCAGGGCGCCGTCCGAGGTCGCGTGGACGTCGGTCTCGAGGTAGCGGTAGCCCAGCCGGACGGCGCCCTCGAAGGCCCGCATGGTGTTCTCCGGCCCGTCCTCCAGCCCGCCCCGGTGAGCGAGGGCGATGGGTCCGGGGTGGTCCAGATAGGGCCACGTCATCGTCGCGCCGTCATCGTCGCGCCGTCATGCTCGCGCCGCCGTGGTCGCACGCATCTGTCATCGTCGCCCAGTGCATCACGCATAGCCCCCGGCGACGCGGGGACGCTCGTCCTCGTCCGCCGTCCCGCCGCCTGAAGGAGCACCGGTGCTCGAATACCAGACCTTCGTCTCGACCGTGGGCCGGCACCTCGGCGTCGACGACACCGCCCAGGTGCGGGCCGGAATCGAGGCGGTCCTCGGAGCCGTCGACCAGTTCCTCGACGCCGACGCCCGCGGACGGCTGGCGGCGGAGCTGCCGGGCTCCCTGCGCTCCGCGATCTCCACCGCGGGCGCCACCCGCGAAGCCACCACCGACCGGTTCGTCGGCATCGTCGCCTCGCTCGGCGGTTATCCGAACGAGCGGGCGCGGTACGTCGCGCAGGCCGTGCTGGCCGGCATCGCCGAGCTGGACGAGACGGCGGCCGGGGTGATCCGACCGGTGCTGCCGGACGAGACGCTGATGTCTCCCCTCGGGCAGGGTCCGGCGCCGGCGGGCTCGGGCGTCGCGACCCGTCGGCAGCCGGAGATCCTCGACCCCGAGGACGTGCAGCACTTCCTCGCGGGCGCCCCGGGCTGGACCGGCGACGAGACGAGGCTCGTCCGGACCGTCGAGGTGGCGCCCGAGCGGGTCGATCCGCTGATCGAGGCGGTACGCCGCATCCAGTCCGAACTCGACCACCACGCCACGATCGAGCAAGGCCCCGGCGGCGTGACCTTCACCGTCTGGACGCACACGCTCAGCCGGGTGACGGACCTCGACCTCCAGCTCGCCCGCCGCATCGACGAGGCGGTCGACACGGTCGCCCTCGACTGACGCACGGGCGACAGGAGCGACGGGGCGACAGGGGCGACGACCGGGACGCCTTCAGACCACGGTGGCGTGCGCGGCGAGCAGCCGCCACCCGTCCTCGTGCCGGACCCAGGTGCGGGTGTAGCGGAGACGGGCGGCGAAAGGCTCCCCGTCGATCACGCCCTCGAGCGAGCCGAGGAACCAGGTGACGCCCGTCGTCCCGTCCACCTCGACGGCGAGGTCCTCCTCCTCGACCCGGGTCAGGACCTGGAAGCCGGTGCGCTGCCGCGCGGAGTGAGTCGAGATCGTCGGTCACGGCGGCAGCGTCCAGCCGGCATCGCGAGTCGCGCAAGCCCGTCCGCTGACGGCGCAGCGGTAGCGTGGATTCCGGACGTCCGGCGACGTTCCTCCTTCTGACGATGACATCCCTCTCGACACCTGACGCCCGTCAGCTCCGAAGCCGCCTGGGCGAGGTGTCGCTGAAGGACGAGCGGCGGCTCTCGCGTCGGCTCGACGGGCTGCGCAAACCGAACGCCCCGAACAAACAGAGGGACGACGCCAAGGCCGCCCGCGTCCTCGCCGCGGTCGAGCGGGAGATCGAGGCCTCCGCGGCCCGCGTCGCGGCCCGCGCGGCCTCCGTGCCGGCCATCGACTACCCGGCCGAGCTGCCGGTCAGCCAGCAGCGCGACGCGCTCGCCGAGGCGATCCGCGACCACCAGGTCGTCATCGTCGCCGGCGAGACCGGCTCGGGGAAGACGACCCAGCTGCCCAAGCTCTGCCTCGAACTCGGCCGCGGGATCCGCGGGCAGATCGGGCACACGCAGCCCCGCCGGCTGGCCGCCCGAACGGTCGCCGAGCGCATCGCGTCCGAGCTCGGCACCCCGCTGGGCGAGACCGTCGGCTACCAGGTCCGCTTCTCCGACCAGTCCGGCGACAGAACGCTGGTCAAGCTGATGACCGACGGAATCCTGCTCGCCGAGATCCAGCGCGACCGGATGCTCCGCGGCTACGACACGATCATCCTGGATGAGGCCCACGAGCGCAGCCTCAACATCGACTTCCTGCTCGGCTACCTCAAGCAGCTACTCCCCCGCCGCCCCGAGCTCAAGCTCATCATCACCTCGGCGACGCTCGACCCCGAGCGCTTCGCCCGGCACTTCGACGACGCGCCGATCGTCGAGGTCAGCGGGCGCACCTACCCGGTCGAGGTCCGCTACCGGCCGCTCGTCGACGACTCCCCGGAGGACGAGGACGACGAGACCAACGTCGACCCGCCGGACGTCTACGAAGCCATCGGCGACGCGGTCGACGAGTTGGCGAAGGACGGGCCGGGCGACGTCCTCGTGTTCCTCTCCGGCGAGCGGGAGATCCGCGACGCCGCCGACGCCCTGAACGCCCGTCAGAAGCGACCGGACGAGCTCGAGATCCTCCCGCTCTACGCTCGCCTGTCCGCGGCCGAGCAGGCCAAGGTCTTCCAACCGTCGCGACGGCGTCGGGTAGTGCTGGCGACCAACGTCGCCGAGACGTCGCTGACCGTCCCCGGCATCCGCTACGTCGTCGACCCCGGCACCGCCCGCGTCTCCCGCTACAGCACCCGCACCAAGGTGCAGCGGCTGCCGATCGAGAAGATCTCGCAGGCGTCGGCGAACCAGCGCAAGGGCCGCTGCGGTCGCGTCGCCGACGGCATCTGCATCCGGCTCTACTCCGAGGACGACTTCCTCGCCCGGCCGGAGTTCTCGGAGCCGGAGATCCTGCGGACGAGCCTCGCGTCGGTGATCCTGCAGATGACGTCGCTCGGGCTCGGCGACATCGAGGCCTTCCCGTTCGTCGACCCGCCGGACCGGCGCAGCATCGCCGACGGCCTCGCCCTGCTGCACGAGATCGGCGCGATCGACCCCGACGAGCCCGACCCGCGCAAGCGGCTGACCGCCGACGGTCGCCGCCTGGCCCAGCTGCCCGTCGACCCGCGCTACGCCCGCATCCTGCTCGAGGCCGACCGGCAGGGCTGCCTCGCCGAGATGCTCGTGATCGTCGCGGCCCTGTCCATCCAGGACCCGCGCGAGCGGCCCGCCGACAAGCAGCAGGCCGCCGACGCGATGCACGCCCGCTTCGCCGACCCAGCCTCCGACTTCGCCGCCTACCTCGAGCTGTGGCGCTACCTCGGCGAGCAGCAGAAGGCGCTGTCGTCGAACCAGTTCCGCCGGATGTGCAAGGGCGAGTTCCTGCACTACCTGCGGGTGCGCGAATGGCAGGACCTGCACGGCCAGCTGCGCTCGATCACCCGCGAGCAGGGCATGACGCCGAACGCGACCCCCGGTTCCGCGACCGGCATCGCCACCGCGCTGCTCGCCGGCCTGCTCTCCCACATCGGGATGCGCGACCCGGACCGCCGCGACTACCTCGGCACCCGCGGCACCCGCTTCTCGGTCTGGCCCGGCTCCGGACTCGCCCGCAAGCAACCGCAGTGGGTCGTCGCGGCCGAGCTCGTCGAGACGAGCCGGCTGTGGGGACGCACGGTGGCGAAGGTACGAGCCGCAGTGGGTCGAACCGCTCGCCGCCCATCTGGTCAAGCGCACCTACAGCGAGCCGCACTGGGAGAAGAAGCGCGGCTCCGCCGTGGCCTACGAGAAGGTGACGCTCTACGGCGTCCCGATCGTCGCATCGCGCAAGGTGGCGTTCGGACGCATCGACCCGCGGACGTCGCGGGAGCTGTTCCTCCGGCACGCCCTGGTCGAGGGCGACTGGACGACGAACCACGCGTTCTTCGCCGCCAACCGCCGGCTGCTCGAGGACGCCGAGAGCCTCGAGGCGCGGGCCCGCCGCCGCGACCTCGTCGTCGACGACGAGACGCTCTACGCCTTCTACGACGCCCGCATCCCCGCAGACGTCGTCTCGGGCCGGCACTTCGACACGTGGTGGAAGAAGGCGCGGCGCAGCGACCCCGAGCTGCTCACGTTCACCCCGGACATGCTGGTGGCGGAGGGCGCCGACGAGATCGAGCAGCAGTTCCCGGACGTCTGGACCTCCGAGGACCTGAGCCTGCCGCTCGAGTACGCCTTCGAGCCGGGCTCGGCGGACGACGGGGTCACCGTCGACGTCCCGCTCGCGGTGCTCAACCGCATCGCCCCGGACGAGTTCGACTGGCACGTGCCCGGGCGGCGGGAGGAGCTGGTCACCGCGCTGATCAAGACGCTGCCGAAGACGTTGCGCCGCCACTTCGTGCCCGCGCCCCAGTTCGCCGCGGCCGTGCTGGAGCGCGTGCGGCCGGGCGAGGAGCCGCTGCTCACGGCCGTGCCGCGGGCGCTCCGGGCGATCACCGGCGTGACCGTGCCCGCCGACGCCTGGCAGCTCGAGAAGCTGCCGCCGCACCTGCGCCCGACGTTCCGCATCCTCGACGAGGCCGGCGGCGAGGCGGCCCGCGGCAAGGACCTGGCCGGGCTGCAGGAGCGGCTGAAGACGACGGCGCGCCAGGCAATCGCCTCCCGCGCCGGCGACGTCGAACGCTCCGGCGCGCGCAGCTGGGACGACCTGCGGCTCCCCGACGGCGTGTTGCCGCGGACGTTCTCCGACGGGCCCGTGCAGGGCTACCCGGCGCTGGTCGACGAGGGCGCAGGTGGCGCTGGAATGTCGGTCGCCGTCCGCGTGCTCGGGCGGGCGAGCGAGCAGGAGACCGCGATGCGCGCCGGAACGCGTCGCCTGCTGCTGCTGACGCTGCCGAACCCGACCAAGCCGCTGCTGGCGTCGATGAGCAACGCCGGCAAGCTCGCGCTCACGGCGAACCCGCACGGTTCGGTCGCGGCGCTGCTGGACGACTGCGGCGGCGCGGCGGTGGACGCGCTCGTCGACCGCGCGGGCGGACCGGCGTGGACGGCCGACGACTTCGCCCGGCTGTCCGCCGCCGTCGGCGCCGGCCTGCCCGGGATGGTCCGGACGGTGCTCGGCACCGTCGAGCGGATCCTCGCCACCGCCCGGACCGTCGACGGTCGGCTGCGGGAGCCGCACCCGCCGACGGTGCTGCCGGCGATCTCGGACATGCGCGCGCAGTACGACGGGCTGATCTCGCCCGGCTTCGTCACCGGGGCGGGCGTCGGCCGCCTTCCCGATCTCCTCCGCTACCTGACCGCGATGCAGCGCCGGCTCGACAAGCTGCCGGGCGATGCGGTCCGGGAACAGTCGCGCATCCGCTCGCTGGCCGAGCTGGCCGACGACCACCGCCGGCTGCTCGCGTCGCTGCCGCCCGGACGTCCGGTACCCGACGACGTCGCCGAGATCCGCTGGCTGCTCGAGGAGCTGCGGGTCAGCTGGTGGGCGCAGGAACTCGGCACCCGGGTGCCCGTCTCCGAGCAGCGCATCCTCCGGGCGATCGAGGCCGCGGCCGCGTGACCCCGCCGCGTCAGCCGACCTCGGTCGGGCACCGGAACGTCCCGCGGACCGTCAGCGGGGGCGCGCCCGGCACCTCGGCGCCGCTGTCGTAGTCCCGCTGCGGCAGCGTCACGGAAACGGTCCCCGAGCGGTCCGGGTCGATGGTGATACTCCCCGAGCGTCCGGCGCGGTTGACGCTGCTCCAGTTCCGCTCGGTGCTGGACTGCGAGACGTTCAGCGTGATCGCGGCGCTGTCGGCGTCGAGATCGAAGGTCCCGGCGCCCTTGCCGGCGGAGAAGTCCCACCGGGTCTCGACGCCGTTCAGCGGCGCGTAGAAGGTCCCGGTGAACGAGTCCGGCTCCAGGGCCGAGCACTGCGTGGTCGTCGGGTCGGCCTGCGTGAGGGTGCCGTTCAGGGCGCCGCCGAGGCAGAGGGTCATCGTCCCCGGAGCGGACGGCGGGGCCGGGGCGTCGCAGGGGTTCCTCGTCGTGGAGTCGTGGGACGGCGCGGAGTTCCCGCCACAGCCTGCGGCGGCGAGTCCGACGGCGAGGCAGCAGGCCAGCACCGCAGCCCGCGGGCCGGTGCACCCGGCTCACTCGCGCCAGGTCTCCCCCGGGCTGTCGAGGCACTGCTGCACCTGCCAGCGGGTGCGCGGGTTCAGCAGCGCCAGCGCCTCCTGCTCCGGCACCCACCGGACGCCACCGACCTCGTGCGGCTGCCTCGTCGTCGGCTCACCCGTCGTCGGGTCGTCCGGGTCGAGCGGGGTCGCCGCGTAGATCATCAGGAGCCGGTCCGGGAAGGCGGTCGAGAAGACGCCGAGCAACGGGCCGGCTTGCACGCGGACGCCGCCCTCCTCGACCGCTTCGCGCACCGCTCCCTCCCGCGGGTCCTCGCGCGCGTCGACGACGCCGCCGGGGATGGTCCAGTGCCGGCGGAACGAGTCGAAGACGCACAGGATGCGTCCCTCGGCGTCGCGGCAGACCACGGCCGCGGTGACCAGCTTGAACGGCAGCGACGCGATGAAGCGGACGCTGCGCTCCTGGGCGCTGACCGGCGCGCGGGCGACGACGAGGAAGCGCTCCTGCCCGTCCGCGCTCCCGTGCTTCTCGAGGCGCTGGACGGTGAGGCCGCGGTGCATGAGCAGGTGCTCGATGCCGGGGGCGTCGAAGAGCCTCGTCTCGGTCCGCGGCGGCGGGCTCACCCGCTCGGCGGGCACGCCGCGAGGGCGCGGGTCGCCGTCCCAGCCGGCGAGGGCGGAGAAGACGAGGGTGCCGGCGGGGCGGACGACGTCGGTGGCGCGGGAGACGAACTCCTCGGCGCGGTCCCCGTGCAGGCTCACCTCGTCCTCGACCAGCAGGACGGAGGCGACGGTGCCGGGGACCAGCTCGTCGATCGGCGTCGTGTCGACGGAACGCTCGGCCCCGGCCAGCCGGGCCGCGACGGCCGACGTGCAGGCCATCGGCAGGTCGGAGGGCAGCTCGGCGACGACGTCGGCCAGCGCGGCGGTGAACGTGTCGCCCGCGGAGGCCTCGGTCACTGCGGTGTTCGGGGGCCGCAGCCCCTCGGTGGCGCTCATGCGGGGCGTCCTTCCGGAGAGTCGTGCGGCTGCGACGCGTCCCGCAGCAGGGCCTGCGCGGCGCGGCGGCCGCTGACCATCGCGCCCTGGATCGACGGGCTGTCCCGCCAGTCCCCGGCCACGTAGAGACCGGGCTCGACCCGAACCGGCTTGCGCAGCCGGCCCTGCGGCGGGTCGGCCGCCGGCAGGGCGTAGGAGATGTCGTCGGTGCGCAGGTGCCGCCAGCCGTCGACCGAGGCGCCGAACCAGCTGCGCAGGTGGCGGCGGATCTCGGGCTCGGGCACGTCCGCGTGCAGGGTGCTGGCCTGCACCAGCGGCTGCGGCCCGTAGCTCGGCGCCCTGTCGGTGAGGGTCAGGACGTTGCCGACCGGACCGCTGCGGTCGCCGTTCAGGGCGAGCAGGCCGGATCCCTTCGTCGGGGACGCCTCGGCGGCGTAGTAGTAGGTGGTCGTCCGGCGCGCCTTCGGCGCGGGGCCGAGGGCCGGGAGCAGGGCGCTCGCGGCCGGCGGGTCGGCGGCGACGAGAACGGCCTCCGCGGTGACGCTCGGACCGTCGGCGAGGTCGATGCGCCCGGCCCGCACCGCCGCCACGGGGGCGTTCAGCTGCACGGGGTCCCACAGCCGTCCGGCCAGCTGCTCCGGAATGGCGCCGATGCCGGCGGCGGGGACGGCCTGCCGACCCCGGGCGAACGATCGCAGCACCAGCTCGACGAAGTGGCTGCTGCTGGACAGCTCGTCCTCGAGCAGCACCCCGGAGAGGAAGGGCCGCAGCAGGCGGTCGATCACCCGGTCGGAGAGCCCCGCGCTGCGGAAGGCCTCGTAGGCCGTCGTCTCCGGCCGGTCCAGCAGCTTCTGCCCGTCGGTCAGACGCACCCGCAGGCCGAGCCGGGCCAGCGCGAGCTTGTCGCGCAGCGTCCCGAACGGCGCGAGCGCGGCGGAACCGAGGCGCAGCGGGTTCTGGCGCGGGTCGACCAGGGTGACGAAGCGGCCGTCGAGGCGCAGCAGCGCGCCGTTCGCGAACAGCTTCAGGTCCAGGGCGTCGTGGTCGAGCACCCGGGCGGACTCGGGATAGGCCGTGTCGTAGACCTGGAAGCCGCGGTCGAGCCGGAAGCCGTCCACGACGTCGGTGCGGACCCGTCCGCCGACGCCGTCGCTCGCCTCGAAGACCCGTACCGAACGGCCGGCCTCGGTGAGGTGCACCGCGGCGACCAGACCGGCGAGCCCGGCGCCCACGATGGCGACATCGACAGCTGAATCGACGGCTGAATCGACGTCCGGCATGCGTTGGACGCTAGTCGACCGGCTCCGCCCCTCGTGGCCGTTGATCCGACAACCACATGCGTTCCGAGCACCGGAGGCTGGGAACAGACCGGCCATGCCCGCCGTGACCGTCGACGACCTCACCGTCCTGCCCCGCCTCGCCGTGCCCGACGTCACGGCCCGCCAGAGGCCGGTCCGGGCCGTGCACACCGCGCCGAGGGGTCTCGAGGGCGAGGGCTTCCCGGTGCGGCGCGCGTTCGCCGGCGCCGACCTCGCGGAGCTCGACCCGTTCATCCACCTCGACCAGATGGGCGAGGTCGACTACGGGCCCGGCGAGCCCAAGGGGACGCCGTGGCATCCGCACCGCGGCTTCGAAACCGTCACCTACATGCTCGACGGGATCCTGCAGCACAACGACTCCAACGGCGGCGGCGGCGTCATCACCGACGGCGACACCCAGTGGATGACGGCGGGCCAGGGCATCCTGCACATCGAGACCCCGCCCGAGGAACTCGTCGCCAGCGGAGGCCTGTTCCACGGGCTGCAGCTGTGGGTCAACCTGCCCAAGGCGCAGAAGTGGGTCGACCCCCGCTACCAGGACCTCCGCGGCGACGACGTGCAGCTGCTGTCCTCCGACGACGGGGGCGCGCTGGTCCGGGTCATCGCCGGTGGCGTGCCCGGCGCCGACGGCTCGCCCCTGCAGGGCCCGGGCTCGACCTACACGCCCATCGTGATGCTGCACGCGAGCGTGAGCCCGGGGGCGCGGCTGACGCTGCCGTGGCGGACCGAGTTCAACGCCCTGGCCTACGTGCTGAGCGGCGACGGGACGGTCGGCGCCGAGCAGCGACCGCTCCGCACCGGCCAGCTGGCGGTGTTCGGACCGGGCGACGCGCTCACCGTGACCGCCGACCGGCGGCAGGAGAGCCGACATCCGCAGCTCGAGGTGCTGCTGCTCGGCGGGCAGCCGATCCGGGAGCCGGTGGCGTGGATGGGGCCCTTCGTCATGAACACCCGCGCCGAGGTGGCGCAGGCGTTCGAGGACTTCGAGGCCGGCCGACTGGGGTCGGTGCCGGCGGTGCACAACGCCCCGACGGACCTCGTCGTGCGCGAGACCGACTCGCCGCTGGACTGAAGCCGGCGAACCGGGCCTGCCGCCTCGGGATCCGCCGCGGCATGGTCGTCATCGGCTCGGGTAATCCGCCGACGTGAGTGCTTCCGCCGCGGGCTTCGACCTTCGACGGGGCGGCGGCGACCGCGAACGTGCCGCCGAGCTCACGGCATGGTGGCAGTCCCGGACGCACGTGGCGGGCGACGCCGGCGCCGTCGCCAAGAGTTTCGACGCCGCGGTGCGGGACGGGTTGCTCGACCTACCGCAGCCCGCCTCCGGTCGGACGCTGGAGCGCTGGAGCGAACTCGCCTGGTGGGGCACGACGGACCTCTCCCTCGCTCGACTCGTCGAGGGTCACACCGACGCGGTGGCGATCCTGGCCGAGCTGGGCGCCCCGCCCCTGCCGGCCGGCGTCAGCAGCGCCGTCTGGGCGGCGGAACCGCCGGGCACCGTCCTGCGAGCTCGCCAGGACGCGGACGGTTCGTGGCGCCTGGACGGACGCAAGCTCTGGTGCTCCGGCGCCTCGCTGTGCGACACGGCCCTGCTCACGGCGGAAGCGCCGGACGGACGACGCCTGATGCTGGTCGATCTGAGCTCCGCCGGAGTCACCCGCCCCTCGCCGACGTGGACCGCGACCGGCATGGCGGCCAGCGACACCGAGGCCGTCGATTTCGACGACGTCCCGGCCGCCGCCGTCGGCGGTCCGGGCGACTACCTCTCCCGGCCGGGCTTCTGGGTGGGCGGGCTGGGCGTCGCCGCGCTCTGGTGGGGCGGTGCCGTCGCGGCCGCCCGACCCCTGCGTCGCGCGGCCGCTTCGGGCCGCGCCGATCCGCACGCGCTCGCGCATCTCGGCTGGATCCGGACGGCGCTCGGCGGGTGTGCGGCCCTGCTCCGCCAGGCCGCGGAGGAGGTCGACCGGCGACCGTCGGACGACGTCGAGGCGCTGGCGCACACCGTGCGCTCGTCCGTCGCGCAGGCGGCGTCAGACGTCCTCGACCGGGTCGGCCGGGCGCTCGGACCGGGCCCGCTCGCGACGGACGCCGAGCACGCGCAGCGGGTGTCCGACCTCACCGTCTACGTGCGGCAGTCCCACGCCGAGCGCGACCTCGCCCGCCTCGGCGAACTCGACCCCCAGCTGCCCGGATGGTGACCGCGATCGCCGGCGCCGGCACCTCCGAGGCCACGTGGCGGGCCTGGCCCGAGCCGTCCGGCTGGCCAGAGCTCGCGCTGCACCCGAGCCCCGCTCGCGTCGTGGTCGCCGCCCCGCACCCGGACGACGAGCTCCTCGGCGTCGGCGGCCTGCTCACCCTGCTCGCCGCGCGCGGCAGCGCGGTGCACATCGTCGCGGTGACCGACGGCGAAGCATCGCACCCCGGGTCCCCGACGATGTCGCCGACCGATCTCGCGGCGCGACGCGTCTGCGAGCGCGACGCGGCTCTGCGTCGGCTGGAGCTGCCGGCCTCGGTGAGCCGACTCGGCCTCCCCGACGGCGCGGTCGCCGAGTGGGAGCAGACGCTCGCCGCGAAGCTGACGGCGACGCTGACCGACGGCGACTGGTGCCTCGCGACGTGGTCCGGGGACGGGCATCCCGACCACGAGGCCGTCGGTCGGGCGGCGACGGCCGCGTCCCGCGCGGCGGGCGCCCGGCTGGTCGAGTTCCCGGTCTGGACCTGGCATTGGGCGTCTCCGGGCGACCGCCGCGTGCCGTGGACCCGGGCACGTCGGATTCCCCTGCCGCCGCGGGTGGCGCAGGCCAAACGCCGAGCCGCCGCCGAGTACCGGAGCCAGGTGCAGCCGCTGTCGCCCGCCGCCGAGGACGCGGCGATCCTGCCGCCGTCGGCGCTCGCGCGCCTGCTGCGCGACTCCGAGACGGTTTTCGCATGACGCTCGACGAGGCGTACTTCGACCGGGTCTACGCCGCGGACGCCGACCCGTGGGGGTTCACCGACCGCTGGTACGAGCAGCGCAAGTACGCCCTCTCGATCGCTGCCCTGCCCCGCGCCCGCTACCGCCGCGGTCTCGAGATCGGCTGTTCCATCGGCGTCCTCACGACCCAGCTCGCCGACCGCTGCGACGCCCTCGTCGCCGTCGACGTCGCGGCGGCCGCCGTGCGCGCCGCCCGGCGCCGCACCGCCGGCCGGCCGGAGGTCGACGTGCAGCAGCGCGCCGTCCCGAACGACTGGCCGGACGGCCGGTTCGACCTCGTCGTCCTCTCCGAGGTCGGCTACTACTACGCGCCGCAGGACCTGCGCCGGCTGCTCGACCGGATCGCGGGCGCTCTGGAACCCGGCGGGACCCTGCTGGCCGTGCACTGGCGGCATCCCGTGGAGGACTATCCGCTCGGTGGCGACGACGTGCACGCCGCGCTCGACGCCGACGCGCGCATCGCGGCCACGGTCCGGCACGTCGAGGAGGACTTCCTCCTCACGACCTACGCCCGTACGCCCCCGCCGCCGCGTTCGGTCGCACAGGAGACGGGGCTCGCGTGAGTCCCACGATCGGGAGGGCCGGGCTGGTCATCCCCGCCCACGACGAGCAGGATTGGCTGGACGCCTGCCTCACCGCGGTGGCCGACGCGGTGTCGTCCGCGCCCGTGCCCGTCGACGTGGTCGTCGTCGCCGACGACTGCTCGGACGACACGGCCTCGATCGCCCGGGCGCACGGCGCGGACGTGCTGGAGATCGAAGCCCGCAACGTCGGGGTGGCGCGGGCGGCGGGTTGGCGCCACCTGTGCCCCGAGCCGAGCGCCTCCCGCTGGCTGGCGACGACCGACGCCGACACGCTCGTCCCGGCGGACTGGCTCGCGCGGATGATCGCCTACGCCGACGAGGGGTGGGACGCCGTCGTCGGCACCGTCGCCGTGCACGACTGGACCACCGTCGGCCGGCCTCCGGCCCTGCGTCAGGCCTGGCTGCGCGCCTACAGCAGCACCCGCGAGCACGTGCACGGCGCGAACCTCGGGGTCCGCGCGTCCAGCTACGTCGCCGTCGGCGGGGTACCGGCGCGGGCGCTCGCCGAGGACGCCGGCCTGGTCGCGGCCCTGCGGTCGGCGGGAGCGCGGGTGCTGCCCACCGCCGACATCCCCGTGCTCACCAGTGCCCGCTTCTCGACCCGGGCGCCCGGCGGCTTCGCCAGCTACCTGAGCGATCTCGACGACGGACTCACCGCCTGACGAGCCTTCGTCAGCTCGTCGGGTGCGGGTAGCCGGTCCGCTTCGCGATGCGCTGGACCAGTTCCCACGCCTCGTCCTCGAGTTCGACGAGGGTGCGGGTGTCGTCGTCGACGGTCTGCTCCGCGGTCGCGCGCAGCGCCCGGTACAGCACGTCGAATTCCTCGTCGCTCAACTCGATGGCCATGGTGCTCAGTCTCCTGCATGGAGGCCGCGGGCGGCCGGTCCGGGCCGGAGGGCGCCCGTCGAGGGGTCCGGGTGTGCGCCTGCCGGGCGAAACGCGATTGACATCGGCCGACTCCGGCGACCGGCCGACGCCATCCATAGCGTGGCCGGCATGCTCGAACTGCACGGAGTGACCCGCAGCTTCGGCGCCCGCTGCGCCGTCGATGACGTCAGCTTCCGGGTGCATCCCGGCCGGCTGACCGGCTTCGTCGGGGCCAACGGCGCCGGCAAGACCACGACCATGCGCGTGATCCTCGGTCTGCTCGAACCGGACGCGGGGACCGTCACCTACTCCGGTCGTCCCGTCGACCTCATCACCCGCCGGCGCTTCGGTTACATGCCGGAGGAGCGGGGGCTCTACCCGAAGACGCCGGTGCTCGAACAGCTCGTCTACCTGGCCCGCCTCTACGGGGTGCCCGCCACGGCCGCCCGGCGGAGGGCGACCGACCTGCTCGACCGGCTCGGGCTCGCGGAGCGCGCCGATGACCATCTCGAGGCCCTGTCGCTCGGCAACCAGCAGCGCGTCCAGATCGCGGCGTCGCTTCTGCACGACCCCGAGGTGCTGATCCTCGACGAGCCGTTCAGCGGTCTCGACCCGATCGCGGTCACCGCCATGGCGGACCTTCTCGCCGACCGCGCGGCGGCGGGGGCCGCGGTGCTGTTCTCGAGCCACCAGCTCGAGCTCGTCGAGAAGGTGTGCGACGACCTGGTCGTGCTCGCCGACGGCCGGGTCGTGGCCATCGGCGAGCCGGAGCAGCTGCGGCGACGGCACGCCCGTCCGCAGTTCCGCCTACGGCTGGGCCGCGACGCCGACTGGCTCCGCGACGAACCCGACCTCCTGACCCTCGACATCGACGGGAACAGCGCCCTGGTCGAGCTGCCCGACCCCGACTCCGACCAGAAGCTGCTCGCCCGCGCCCTCGATCACGGTCCGGTGCACGAGTTCGCGCCCGTTCTCCCCTCGCTCGCCGAGGTGTTCCACGAGGTGTCCGCCTGATGGCCGTGTTTCGTGCCCGTCGCTCGTCCGGTTCCGCGGACATCCGATCGCTGTGGCGGCTGGTCGCCGCTCGGGAGGTCCGCGACCGCCTCCGGGACAAGGCCTTCCTCGTCTCGTCCGTGATCCTGTTCCTCATCGTCGTCGGTGCCGCGGTCGCGCCGGTTCTGTTCGGCGACGACACCGACAGCTACGACGTCGCCGTCACCAGCGACGCCTCGGAAGCCCTGCTCGGGGGGTCCGACGCCACGCCCCGCCTCGACCCGGTGCGGGTGCCGGACGCCGCCGCGGCGGAGGCCGCGGTGCGCGAGGGCGACGCGGACGCCGCGCTGCTCCCCCGGCCCGACGGCCGAACCGAGCTCGTCGGCGACACCCGGGTTCCGCCTGCGCTGCAGGCGGCGGTGGACGCCCGGGTCTCGTCCGCGGCGGCGGTGCAGGGTCTGGCCCAGCGCGGCATCGGCCCGGCCGAGGCGACCCGCCTGCTGTCGGCACCCGGTGCCACCCCGCGGCTGCTCGACCCGGGCGACAGTGACGAGCTGACCGCCGCCCTCGGCTACGCGTCCACGGTGACGTTCTTCATCGTCGCCCTGAGCCTCGGCATCGGCATCGCCCAACGTGTCACCGAGGAGAAGTCGAACAGGGTGGTGGAGATCCTGGCCGCGGCCGTCCCGATCCGCCAGCTCCTGGTCGGCAAGGTCGCCGGCGCCGGTCTGCTGGCACTGGGCCAGGTCTTCCTGGTTCTCGTCGCCATCGGTGTGGGGCTCGGGACGACCGGGCAGCTGGACGGCTCGCTCAGCGCCGGACTGCTGTCCGCGGCCGCCGGCTCATACCTGGTTTTCTTCCTGCTCGGCTTCCTGATGCTGTCCTGCCTGTGGGCCGCCGTCGGGGCGATGACGCCGCGCACCGAGGACCTGCAGTCCACGAGCCTGCCGATGCAGGGGCTGCTGTTCCTGCCGTTCGTCGCCGCGTTCGCGGTCACCTCGGCAGGAACGGCGATGACCTGGCTGTCCTACATCCCGCTGACATCCCCGCTGCTGATGCCGCGGCGGGTGCTTCTCGGGGACGCCGCGGTGTGGGAGCCGTTCGTCTCCGGCGCATTGATCGTCGCGACGGCGATCGTGTTGGTGCTCGTCGCGACCCGGCTCTACGAGAACAGTCTGCTCCGCACGCGCGGCAAGACGTCCTGGCGCCAGGCCTGGGCGAACGGGGAGAGCAGTCGTTCCTGACGCAGGCCGGCGAGGCGCGCCGATCCCGGGGCGAGCCGTGCCGGCCGGCCCGCACTGTTCCCGCGAGGAACCCCCGCCGGGAGTAACTTGACACACCCGTGCTAAGGTCATCGCCGATGGCGGGAATCAGCATCCAGCAGGCCGCGGAGACCACGGGGTGGTCTCCGCGCATGCTTCGGTACCTCGAGCGATCGGGGCTGATCCGGCCGTTGCGCACCCCCGGCGGGCACCGCACCTACGGGCCGCGGCAGGTCCAGCGCCTGCGCAACCTGAAGGGCCTGGTCGAGCGCTTCGGGATCGGCCCCTCCGACGTCGCGTTCGAGCTCCGGCTACGTACCGACCCGGAGCTGGCGCATGCGATGGACGAGTGGTTCGGCGCCGTGCACCGGGTCGCCGCTCCCCCGAGCGCGTCGTTCTACCGCCGGATGGCCGACGAGATGGACCCGATCCCCAACCCGATCCGGCCCGCCAACCCGGCTCGGCCGAACGACGCCCCGCCACCGATTTCCCGACCGGAACCAGACCCGACGCAAGAGGATGAAGGGAACAGCATGAGAACCAGCACCGACACCCCGGTGAGCGAGCTGAAGGCCGACTCGGCCGGCAGCGTCAGCGACTTCAAGGTCGCCGACCTGTCGCTGGCCGAATTCGGGCGCAAGGAGATCCAGCTCGCCCAGCACGAGATGCCGGGTCTGATGGCCCTGCGCGAGGAGTACGGCAAGGCGCAGCCGTTCAAGGGCCTGCGCATCGCCGGCTCGCTGCACATGACGATCCAGACCGCCGTGCTGATCGAGACGCTCACCGCGCTCGGCGCCGACGTCCGCTGGGTCAGCTGCAACATCTTCTCCACCCAGGACCACGCCGCCGCGGCCATCGTCGTCGGCGAGAACGGCACGCCGGACGACCCGCAGGGCATCCCCGTGTTCGCCTGGAAGGGCGAGACGCTGGAGGAGTACTGGTGGTGCACCGAGCAGCTGCTGCAGTGGCCGGACGGCAAGGGCCCCGACGCCATCGTCGACGACGGCGGTGACGCCACCCTGCTCGTCCACATGGGTGTCGAGTTCGAGACCGCCGGCGCCGTGCCGCAGCCGGACGAGAACGACCCGGAGGAGTACGGCGTCATCCTCGAGACGCTGCGCCGCTCGCTGTCGGACAACCCGACCCGCTTCACCACGCTGAGCCAGAACATCAAGGGCGTCAGCGAGGAGACCACCACCGGTGTGCTGCGTCTCTACGACTTCCAGCGCAACGGCACGCTGCTGTTCCCGGCGATCAACGTCAACGACTCGGTCACCAAGTCGAAGTTCGACAACAAGTACGGCTGCCGCCACTCCCTGATCGACGGCATCAACCGCGGCACCGACGTGATGATCGGCGGCAAGATGGCCGTCGTCTGCGGCTACGGCGACGTCGGCAAGGGCTGCGTCGACTCGCTACGCGGCCAGGGCGCTCGCGTGGTCGTCACCGAGATCGACCCGATCTGCGCGCTGCAGGCCGCGATGGACGGCGTCCAGGTCGTCACCCTCGACGACGTCATCGACCAGGCGGACATCTTCATCACCGCCACCGGCAACAAGGACGTCATCTCCGCGGACCACATGTCGCGGATGAAGCACCAGGCGATCGTCGGCAACATCGGTCACTTCGACAACGAGATCGACATCGCCGGCCTCGGCAAGACCAAGGGCATCGAGCGCATCCGCGTGAAGCCGCAGGTCGACGAGTGGGTGTTCCCCGACGGCCACTCGATCATCATGCTGAGCGAGGGTCGCCTGCTGAACCTGGGCAACGCCACCGGCCACCCGAGCTTCGTGATGTCGGCGTCGTTCACCAACCAGGTGCTCGCCCAGATCGAGCTGCTCACCAAGGTCGGCGAGTACCAGAACGAGGTCTACACGCTGCCGAAGCACCTCGACGAGAAGGTCGCGCGCCTGCACCTCGGTGCGCTGTCCTGCAAGCTGACCGAGCTCTCGAAGTCGCAGGCCGAGTACCTCGGCGTCGACGTGGCGGGCCCGTTCAAGTCGGACCACTACCGCTACTGATCCCGCTGTAGCCGCGAACGGCCCGGCCCCCGTCGGGGGGCCGGGCCGTTCGACTGTCCCGGGTCAGGTGCTGCCGACGACCGTCCCGCAGCCGCAGGCGTTCTTGATGTCGGCGAGGTAGGCATCCATGTCGACGGTCTCGAGTCCCGTGCCGGCCACCACGACCTTGGTGTCGTCGATCAGCGTCTTGTACAGCGCCGACTGCTCGTCGGCATAGGCCTTCGCCGTCGCGGCGTCCGAGAACTCGACGTAGATGGACTGCTGGATGCGGTCGGGAAAGGCTCCGCCGCTGATCTCGGGCTTCTTCTTGTAGCAGTCGAACTGACGGAAGAACGTGGACTTGGCACGGTACTTCTCGTCGACACCGGTCGAGTTCGTCCCCCATTCGCCATAGGCACAGTTGGGGTCCTTCGTGAACCGCGGCGCGGTCAACTGCTCGACCAGTGAGAACGTCAACGGCGTCGCCGCCTGGGTGGCGGCAGCCGTGGTCGACGCGGCAGCGGACGGACCGCCGGACCCGGACGACCCGCCGGCGGAGTCGTTGGAGCCGCAGGCGCTCGCCCCGGCCAACAGACCGGCGAGCGCAAGGAGGACGAGGGAGCGACGGAGCGCGGCGTTGATCATGGACCGACGCTAGGTGGCCGGCGACCGGTCAGACCGGCTTTTCCCTACGCCGTGCGCATCTGTTGTGCAACACCATGTGTTGTGCGTTGCCAACTGGCTTCCGGTGTCACGCCTCGCAGGCGTCACCTTCGCAGCTGGGACCGCTGCCACCGGTCGCCGACAGCGTCTGCAGCGCCGGGTACGCATCGTCCCAGGCGCGGTGCAGGGCCTCGGTGAACAGCTCGGTCGGCTGAGCACCGGAGATGCCGTAGCGGTCGTCGACGACGAAGAACGGCACCCCGGAGATGCCGTAGCTGTGGGCCTGGGCCTCGTCGGCGCGGACGTCCTCGCCGTACTCGTCGGAGTCCAGGACCCGCGTGACCTCGGCGTCGTCCAACCCGACCTCCGCGGCGAGGCGACGCAGTTCCGTCGGCTCGCCGATGGCGACGCGCTCGGTGAAGTAGGCCCGCAGCAGGCGCTCCTTGAGCTGGCCCTGGAGCCCCCGGTCGGCCGCGAGGTGCAGCAGCCGGTGGGCATCGAAGCTGTTGCCGGAGCGCGTCTCGTCGAGGTGGAATTCGAGGCCCTCGTCGGCCGCGGTCGCGGTCAGCCGGTCGTTGGCCTGCTGTGCCTGCTCGACGGTGAGCCCGTACTTCGCCGCGAGGCGTTCCGCCGGCGGGACGTCGGTCGTCGGCGCCGCGGCGGGGTCGAGCTCGAAGCTGTGCCAGACGACGTCGACGTCGGCCGCGTGCGGGAAGTCCGCGAGCGCCCGCTCGAAGCGGCGCTTGCCGATGTAGCACCAGGGACAGACGACGTCGGACCAGATGTCGATGCGCACGTCGGGATCAGCGTGCGGACGAACCCGGCTATTCCGCGCGGAACGCCTTCGCCCCCGGGTCGACGGCCGACGACACTCGATCCGGCGTGCGCTGCCCGGGCGCTCCCCGACCGCGGCCAACACCCGAACAGGCGTCCGCTGCGTCGACGGGTCAGTGCAGCGGCAGCCCGGGGTCCTCGCCCTCGGGGCGCGAGCCGATGATCCAGCGGTCCGACTCGTCGATGGAGACGTCGTTGATGCTCGCCTCGCGCCGCCGCATGTAGCCGTCGGCGTCGAACTCCCACATCTCGTTGCCGTAGGAGCGCCACCACTGGCCGTCCGCGTCATGCCACTCGTACTGGAAGCGCACGGCGATGCGGTCGTCGCTGAACGCCCAGAGGTCCTTGCGCAGCGCGTAGTCGAGCTCGCGCTCCCACTTGCGTCGCAGGAACGCCTCGATCTCCACGCGGCCGGTGAAGAACTCGTCACGGTTCCGCCAGCGTGAGTCCTCGGTGTAGGCCTGCGCGACCCTCTGGGGGTCCCGCGTGTTCCACGCGTCCTCGGCGGCCTGCACCTTCTGCCTCGCGGTTGCCTCCGTGAACGGCGGAACCGGCGGTCTCGGAGCTGAACCAGGCATGCGCCTCACGCTACGAGCAGGAGCACCAAGACCGGTAGCGTTGCCCGGGATGGCTTTCTACGCAGTCTCCGCCGGCCGCGGCAGCAGCGTCCGTTCACCGGGCGGTCTGCTGACCGCGTGGCTCGGCGCGTGGCTGCAGGGCCGA
Source organism: uncultured Actinomycetota bacterium (assembly GCA_963783105.1). GTDB lineage: Bacteria > Actinomycetota > Actinomycetes > Frankiales > Frankiaceae > JAVEDQ01. Next base: position 1,002,062 of record CAWAMI010000007.1, on the reverse strand, counting down.
ACGACGGCGGACGACGTGCTCGCCGCGGTCGAGACGCGGCACCTGCCGCAGACGGTCGACGGGCTGCCCGGCGAACAGGACGGCGCGCCGCTCGTGCGGCTGCTGGCCGCGGTACGCGCCTGCGGGTCGTCCACCGTCGAGCTGCGGCTGCCGGTGGCCGGCGACGCCGACGGGCTCGCCCCCGACGTGCTGCCCGCCGCACTCGACGCCGGCGAGGCGGTGGTCGTGACACCGACCGACGTCACGCGGGCCGGACTCGTCCTCGTCCCCCGACCGGACGTCCGCGGCAGCGAGGCGGAGCCACTGATCGGCGTCCGCTGGCTGGCGCTCGCTCCCGCGCGCCGGGTCGCCGACGGTCCCGCCGCCCCCACCCGGCTGCGCGAGGCAGAGCTGCTGCTCGACGACGCCGTCTCCGACGCCACCGGGGTCCTGCTCGACGTCGGGCAGGTGGACCAGCTGAGCCCCGAGATCCTCGACGCCATCGCGGCCCTTCGCCGCCGCCGCGCTCCGGACCTGCGGCTGCCCCCCGGCTCCCCGTCCGACGCGGTGCGGATCCTCGTCACGGCCGAACGCCTCGCCACCGTCGTCCGGCTCGCCACCGGCGACTCGCCGGTCACCGCATCCGGCGACGCCCGTCGCGGGCAGGCGCTGCGAGAAGTCGCGACCGCCATTCGCTGGACGCGCCGCCTTGCCTACACCGCCTGCGCCGCCGGCTGAGGGACCCGCGCCCGCAGCCCGTCAGGGCCGGCCCGCGTGCGGGACGTCGACCCGCTGCGTGAGTACGACGCCGTCCCCAGCGGCGCCGCCCTCCCAGCGGTTCGCGACGACGTGCAGCGTGCGGCCGTCGTCGCCGCCGAGCATGCAGGCGAAGCAGCCCCGGTCGGCGTCGACCGTCTGCAGCACCTGTCCGCCCTCGGCGACCCGGACGCAGCGCCGGTTCGGGACGTCGGCGTACCAGCAGGCGCCCTCGGCGTCGAGGCAGATGCCGTCCGGCGCGGCTCCGTCGCCGAGGTCGGCCCAGACGCGGCGGTCGCCGAGGTCGCCGTCCTCGCCGATGGAGAAGGCGGTGAGCCGGTGCGCGTGCGACTCGGCCACGATCAGCGTCGACCCGTCCGGCGACACCGCCATGCCATTGGGGAACCACAGGTCCTCGGCGACCATGCGGCTGGTCCCGTCCGGCAAAACCACCGCGAGGATGCCGGGCTTCGGCTCCTGCCCGGGCGGCGCCCCGGGCATGTCGACGAACACCCGCCCGGCGGGGTCGACGACGATCTCGTTCCACGGCCGCCCCTGCGCGCCGTAGGGCGCGAGGTCCGCGCCGACGCGCACACCGTCCCTGGTGCTGGTCACCATCCGACCGTCGGGAAGCCAGTCGATCGAGAAGGGCAGCCCCTCCACCCGGGTCACCACCTCGCGCGAGCCGTCGGCGTCGAAAGCGAGCACCTCGCCCGCCAACCAGTCGCACATCCAGAACCGGTCGTCGTGCCAGCGCGGCGACTCCCCCATCCGGAGGCCGGCGGCGAAAGTGTTCATGCACCTCCGACGCGTCGCGGGTGTGCTTCTCATCGGTCAGCGACGGCATCCGGCCGGAACAACGACAGCACTACGGCCACCCACCGTCGTCCTCGCGGGTTGACCCGGGCCCGAGCCATCGCTCACCCTGACCCTTATTGCTGGTCAGCCGTCGTCCGGTCCTCGCGCGGCATGACCGTCCACGGCGCTCCGACAGCGCCTGACACGAGGGCCGCTCGTTGCTACGAGACCAATCGATAACCCTGGCGGAACGACTCCGGCGAACGCTCTCGCCGACATACGGCGCCCGGGTCAACGCCGCTCAAGCGCTGGATGACCTCAGCGACAGCGCCGAGGCAGTCGTGCTGCACGGCGCCGATCTCGCCCTGTTCAGCGACCATCCCGCCGGGCTCTCGAAGCGCCGGGCAGCCGGCCGGCTGGGGACAGCCTTGTGGGAGGTCTTCCCGGGGCACGTCGCCCTGCTCGACCGGGACGGCGTCATCGTGTCGGTGAACCGGGCCTGGCGCGAGTTCGCGTGGGAGAGCGGCGGTAGCCCCACCGCCGGGCTGGGCTCGAACTACCTCGACGTCTGTGCGGCGTCACGCCGCGAACCCGAAGCCCGGGAGGCGACCGACCTCATCTGCGACGCGCTCGAGGGCCGGGAGTCCGAGCGCAGTCTCCCCTACCGCTGCGGTGACCGATGGTTCAGCATGCAGGCGATCCCGATCCCGGGCCGGCACAGCGGCGCGCTGGTCGTCCACACCGACATCACCGCTGCCCGTAGCCGCGAGAGCGAGTGGCAGCACCGCGCCCTGCACGACCCGCTGACCGGCCTGCCCAACCGGGCCCTGCTCGTCGACCGGCTCCAGCACGCCGTCTCCGTCGCGACCCGGGAGCCCCGCTCGCTGGCCGTCCTGTTCGTCGATCTCGTGGCGTTCAAGAGCATCAACGACCGGCTCGGGCACGCCGCCGGAGACCAGGTCCTGTGCGAGGCGTCGCGTCGGATGGCGGCCACCATGCGCGGCTCCGACACCATCGGCCGATGGGGCGGGGACGAGTTCCTCGTCATCGCCGAGCGGCTCGGTCCCGACACGACCGGCGAGGATCTCGCCGCGCGGATCGGGGCCAGCCTCGACAGCCCGATGCAGATCGACGGGATGAAGGTCTCGGTGCAGGCGACGGTGGGCGTCGCGCACTTCGATCAGGACACCGACACCGACGCCGACGGTCTCGTCCACGCCGCCGATGAGGCGCTGTTCCGCGTCCGCGCGGAGACCACCTCCGCGGAGCCTGGCCGGGCGGCCCCGGGCGCGTGAGCGTGGGCCGAGCCACAGCACCCGATCGTCGGACACGGTCACGGAACTCGTACCCTCGACTGCGGCGAACTGGTCGGGGTACGGGGGCGGCATGACACGCGAAGCTGACATAGCGGCTGCCTTCGTCGAGCTCGCGGAATCAATGGTCACCGGCACTGAGCTCTTCGAATTCCTGCACCTGCTGTGCAAGCGAACGGTAGACCTGCTGGACGTGGATGCGAGCGGCGTCATGCTCGCCGACGAGCACAACCGGCTCCGCGCCATCGCCGCTTCCAACGAGAACACCCACCTTCTCGAGATGTTCTCCCTGCAGAACCAGGAAGGCGTCTGCATCGACGTGTACCGGACCGGCGATGCCCTGCAGACCTCCACGGCCGGGACCGTTGACCGATGGCCGAACTTCTCCCGGCTCGCGATCGAGCACGGGTACGGCTGGTTGTGCGGGGTGCCGTTGCGGCACGGCGACGACATCCTCGGGGCGGTGAACCTCTTCCGCAAGACCGATCAGCCGCTGCCAGACGCCGATGTCCGGCTGGCCCAGGCATTGGCCGACGTCGTGACCGTGGCGCTGCTGCAGCGGCGCGAGACGACGCAGGCCCGACGTCGGGCCATCCAGCTCCAGGAGGCCCTGGACTCCCGCGTTCAGATCGAGCAGGCCAAGGGAGCGCTCGCGGAACGGCTCGGCACCACACCGGAGGAAGCCTTCGGCCTCCTGCGCGCAGAGGCCCGGAACAACAACCGCAAGTTGAAGGACGTGGCATACGACGTCGTGCACGGCGACGCCGACGACCTGGGTCGGTTCGGCACGGCGGAACCGGCGTAGACCTCGCTGACCTCAGCGCAGCTGCGTCGCGAGGAACTGCCCGACCCGTTCCAGGGCGTCGAACGCCTGCGGGATGACGGCGGTGAACCGGACGAAGCCGTGGATCTGCCCGGGGTACTCCAGCAGGTGCGCCTCGACACCGGCCGACTCGAGCGCCTGCACGTAGCGGCGGCCGTCGTCGCGGAGCGGGTCGAAGCCGGCGGTCAGGACGAGCGCGGGCGCGACTCCGGCGAGGTCCGCGTCGGCGATCAACTCGACGCCGTCGGGCGCGTAGAGGTCCCAGTACCAGTGCATCGTCGCGGTCTCGAGGTAGTGCCCCTCGGCGAAGCTCTGCGCGCTCTCGGTGGCCAACGCCGGGTCGAGGGCGGGGTAGACGACCGCCTGGGCGGCGAGTGGTCGGCCGGCACGAGCCTCCTCGAGGGCGGCCCAGGCGGCCAGGAAGCCGCCTGCACTGTCCCCCGCGACGGCGATCGGCTCACCCGGCGCCGGGCCGGCCGCGCTGCGGACCCAGTCGAGGACGCCCGTCACCTGCTCCAGCTGCACCGGGTGCTGCACGTCGGGGGCGAGTGTGTAGTCGACCGACACCACGGTCGCGCCGGCGCGGTTCGCCAACGCGCGGCACAGCGTGTCGTAGGTGTCGACAGTCCCGACCGCCCAGCCACCGCCGTGGGCGTACAGGACGGTGCCCCGCGCGCCTTCCGGCCGGTACACCCGGACCGGCACGTCCGTGACCCGCTGGTCCCAGACCTCGGCCACCGCCTCCCCCGGGCCGGCCAGCTTCGCCGCGCTCGCGACGTGCGCCTCCCGTGCCTGCTCGACCGTGCCCTCATGCGGTTGCGGCGCCCCGGCCGCGCGCAGCTGTTCGAGGAAGTCCGCGGCCTCGGGGTCCAGCGGGGTCGTGTGCGGGATGTCGCTCATGCAGGAAGGGTAGAGCCGGCCTCTCCGACGAGACGGCTCCGCGCGGAGGCGGTGAGGGTGCGGTAGCGGCCGGTGGACTCTTCCCGGTACCAGACGGGCTCGGCCTTCGAGTGCCGGCCGAGGCCGTCCTCGGGCAACCGGCCGGCGATCGGGCGGTGCCAGTCCGTCAGCGGGATGGCGCCGACGACGCGGACGACGTCCGGCTGCTGCTCGGCCGGTAGGCCGGACAGCGCGCGGCCGACGTCCTCGAGCGACAGCGTGCGTCCCTCGCGCAGCGACACCGCGGCGACGACGAGCAGGTCGACCCCCTCGTCACCGTCGGTCCCCTCGACGCCGTAGGTGACGGCCAGGTCGACGGCGTCGAGCTCGCTCAGGGCCCGGACGATCGGCATCGACGGGACCGCGACGCCCCGGCGGCGCACGAGCGTGTTCACCGCGTCGAGCAGCCAGTGGTCGCCGTCGCTGTCCCGGACGAACAGCGTCTCGGTGGAGATCCACGCGTCGCCGCGGCCGAAGACGCTGCGTAGCGGCGGGGCGATGGTCTGCTGCGCCGGGTCCGTCTTGGCCAGCAGCAGCCCGGGATGACCGGGGCGGGCGGGCAGGGCGAGTCCGTTGCTCGCCTGCACGAGCTGGCCGGTCGCGGTGTCGTAGCGGGCGACCCGCAGCTCGGCGCTGTCCGGCAGCGGCCGTCCCTGACAGCCGGCCTTGACGTCGCGGACGTTCGCCAGCACCGCCTCGCCCTCGGTGGCGGCCCAGAACTCGAGCACGCGCGCGGGCGCGAAGCGCTCCTCGGCCCGGCGCCACAGGCCTGGCGGCATGCCGGAGCCGACCAACAGGCGGATGGCGTGGTGCCGTTCGAAGGGGTTCTCCGGCCCCTCGACGATGTCGCGCAGCTGCGCCCAGATGTAGGAGACGACGGTGACGCCGTAGCGCCGCACCTCCTCCCAGAAGGTGTCGACGTCGAAGCTCGACGCCATCGCGAGCCGGGCGCCGCCGACCACCGCCCCGCCGACGCTGGTCAGCAGTCCGGCGGGGTGCGAGAGCGGATTGATGCTGTAGACCGTGTCGTCGCGGGTGAGCGCGCCGCCGGACGCGGTGCCGAACGCGGACAGCGCCCACCGGCTGTTGGTGATGCGGTTCGGTCGCGGGTTGCCGACGTCGCCGGTGAACAGGACGAAGGCGAGGTCGCCGCCGCGGCCCATGTTCGGCTCGTACCAGCGCGGCAGCCGCACGCGGGTGACGTCGACCTGCTCGAGGTCGATCATCCCGCCGGTGTCGCGCAGCCGGCCGCCGCCGCCGAACAGGTACGCCGGCATCCCGGACATCCGTCGCACGGCGTGGGCGTTCTCGGCGTCGCAGATCACCCGGGTCGCCTGGCCGAGCCGGAGCTGGCGCGGGATGTCGCCACCGGGCCGCAGCAGCACCGCGACCGCCCCGAGCCGGTTCAGCGCGGCGACCAGCGCCAGCGCCGACGGCCGGGTGCCCATCAGCACACCGACGTGCTCGCCCTGGTGTACGCCGATCGAGACGAGCCCGCGGACGACGCTGTCGATCCGACCCTTCACCGCGGCGTTGGTGTAGGCGCGGTCGCCGAACAGGAACAGCACGTCGTCGGGGTTGCGGCGGGCCCGCTCGTCGAGCAGCAGGCCCAGCGACAGGCGGGTGTCCCGTCGGGTCCGACCCAGGCGGGCCAGCCGGGGCAGCTGGATCAGCGCCTCCTCGCCGATCTGCCGCGCGGTGGTCAGCGACTGCCGGGTCGAGCCGGAGATGGACCGCGCCGTGTCGAAGGCGGCCCCGAGGGCGTTGCCGATGCCGACCTGCAGGGCCTCGAGCGCCGAGGACGGCTCGTCCCGGTGCAGCGGGACGAGGGCGCCCGCCGGGTCGATGTAGCGCGCGATCTCCGGCAGGTCGCCGAGGTCCCCGGAGACCCAGTGGGCCCAGACGCTCACCACCGGCCAGGTCCGCACGCCGGCCGTGCGGCCGACGACGAGACCGAAGTGACCGGCGGGGAGCGACACCTCGTAGAGCTTGGCGCGCGGCGCCGCCTGACGGATGGCCCGGACGGCGGGGGCCGGCGCGATGTCGTCCTCGTCGCCGACGAAGTAGAGGATCGGCACGTCGATGTCGGCCAGCGTCACGCTGTGGTCGCCGATGGTGAACCCGCCGGCGAGCATCCGGTTGTGCACGAGGAACTGCCGGACGAACTCGGCGACCGCGGGGCCCGGCCAGGCCACCCAACCCTGCCCCATGAGGAACCGCCGCTGCCCCTCGCGCGGGAGCAGGGCCTCGCGGTCGTGCAGCTGGCGGAGGAAGTCGAAGCGCTGCCGCAGCACGTGCACCGGGTCGAGCAGTGAGAAGGCGTTCCGGGTGACCCAGGCGGGGACGGCCCGGCCGGCGAGGATGTCGACGGTCAGGTTGGCGCTCGGGATCGCGATCGACTCGGGCAGGCCGAGCGGGAGGGCGCCGCGCAGGTCGACCGGGCTGCCGAAGGTGACGAGGCTGGCGATGCCCTCGCCGCGGCGGTAGGCGGCGGCCTGGTAGCAGAACATGCCGCCCTGCGAGTAGCCGGCGAGGGTGACGTCGCGGCCGGTGGCCGCCCGCACCTGGTCGACCGCCGAGCTGACCGCGAGGACGTGGTCGGCGAGGGTCCGCTCGGTGCCACCGACCTCCCGCTCCGGCGAGCCGAAGTCGATGACCCACGGGTCGACGCCCGCGGCCTGCAGGACCCGCACCGCGCTGGTCTGCGGCGAGACGTCGTAGACCTCGGCGGTCAGCATCAGCGGCGGCACCAGCAGCATGGGCGGGCCGCCGTCGTCTGCGTCGGGCGCGTCCGCGGGCGGCGTGTAGTGCCGCAGCCGGTACATCGGGTCGCGGGCGACGACCTCGTACGGCGAGGGCTGCTCGCCGGTCTCGAGGCCCCCGAGCCGGGCGACCTCGACGGCGTTCTTGGCGGCGGCGCCGAGGGTGGCGAACGGCTTGCCGACGATCGACGGGACGAGACGCACGGCCACCATGCCTTTCCTGCAACCCAGTCTTCCCGCGCGGCGTGTCGCCGCATGTTCGAGAAGCAGGGTACGGCCGGGGCTGTCCGCCGGCGTCCGATCAGGCGCGGCAGGTCGACCGAGGGTCCTCGTGAGAGGGGTCGATCAGCGGTCGCCGCCCGCGCCGGACAGCGGAACCACCAAGCGTTCGGCGACCCGCGACTCGACCTGCTCGACCGGCAGTTCGGAACGCAGCATCCACTCGACCTGGTCGGTCAGCAGTCCCCGGCTCAAGCTGTGCTCGACACGCTCCATCGCGAGCATGAGCCCGATGAGCAGGCCAGGAAAGAGCAGAGCGAGAACAACGAGCACAGCCGACGGACCCCCGGATTCGACTTCGGTCAACTCCGCACCCTAGGCGCCGGCCGTCGCCCACCGTGCGCACACCTGCCGAATATGACGCTGTTCATGGGTGTTTCACCCGCATTTCGGTCACACACTGTGACAAATGCAACCCCCGGGCCATTCGCGCTGACAGGATGTGCTGATGCTGTTGGTCTGCGGAGAAGCGCTGATCGATCTCGTCGGTCGCGCCGACGGCAGCTACCTGGCGCGACCGGGCGGCGGCCCGGCCAACACGGCGGTCACGCTCGGGCGGTTGGGCACCCCGGTGCAGCTGGCCGCACGCCTGTCGACGGACGCCTTCGGGGCGCAGATCCGGAGCCACCTGACCGACAGCGGGATCGACCTGTCGGCCGCCGTGGCGGTGCCCGAGCCGACGACGCTCGCCGTCGCCACCCTCGACGCCGACGGGCGCGCCCAGTACGGCTTCTACTGGCAGGGGGCGGCCGACTGGCAATGGACCATCGACGAGCTCCCCAGCCCCGGCCCCGAGGTCCGGGCGGTGGTGCTCGGATCGCTCGCCATCGCGCTTCCGCCCGGCGCCGACGCGGTCGGCGCGTGGGCCCGCGCGAGCGGTCGGCCGCTGGTCCTCGACCCCAATGTCCGTCCCGGCCTGCTCGGCGACCGGGCGACGTACCGGCAGCGGCTCGACCCGCTCCTGGCGGCGGCGACCGTCGTGAAGGTGAGCGACGAGGACCTCGAGTGGACGCACCCCGGCGCCGACCCGGTCGAGGTGGCGCGGGAGTGGGACCGGCCTCTGACCGTCATCACCCGCGGCCCGCACGGGGCGTTGGGCATCCCAGCGGGCGGGGACGTCGTCGAGGTACCGGGCCGGTCCGTCGAGGTCGTCGACACGGTCGGGGCGGGCGACTCGTTCACCGGCGGACTGCTGTCGGTCCTCGACCTCGACGACCTGCCGGGCTCGCTCGAGGCCGCGCTCGCCCGGGCCGTCGAGGTCAGCGCCATCACGTGCAGCCGGGCGGGCGCCGACCCGCCCTGGGCGGCCGAACTCGGTTCCTGAGCCGTCGTCGCCCCCACCCGCGCGGTCATCCGACGGGGCCTAGCGTGGCGTCCATGACCGACGTGCGTGCCACCCTGCCGGACGTCCTCGCCGGAGCCCGGCGTGACCTCGAGTCGCTGGTGCGCGTCCCCACGATCTCCGCCGACCCGACCGCGCACGCCGACGACATCCGCGCCGCGGCCGAGCAGGTGTCGGCCTGGGCGTCGGACGCCGGGGCGGCGGACGTCGCCATCGTCTCCGCCGGCGGCGGCGCTCCCGCCGTCATCGCGTCCTGGCCGGCTCCCGCCGGCGCCCCGACGGTGCTGCTCTACGCCCACCTCGACGTTCAGCCCACGGGCCCGCTCGAGGACTGGAGTTCCCCGCCCTTCTCCCCCACCGAACGCGACGGCCGCCTCTACGGCCGCGGCGCCGCGGACGACAAGGCGGGGGTCCTGATGCACCTCGCCGTGCTCCGCGCCTTCCGTGGGCGCCCGCCGGTGGGCGTCGTGCTGTTCGTCGAGGGCGAGGAGGAGATCGGCTCGCCGACCCTGACCGATCTGCTCGCGGAGAACGTGGACCGGCTCCGCTCCGACGTCATCGTCATCGCGGACTCGGCGAACGCGGCGGTCGACGTGCCGTCGTTCACCACCAGCCTCCGCGGCCTGACCGACGTGACGGTCGAGGTCCGGACGCTCGCCCAGCCGGTGCACTCCGGCATGTTCGGCGGGGCGGTGCCGGATGCCCTCACCGGCCTGTGCCGGCTGCTCGCCACGCTGCACGACGAGGCGGGCGACGTCGCCGTCGACGGGCTCGTCGTCGGACGCCCGAATTTCGCAGGCAGAGCGTCCCCGGACCAGGACGCCGGGGTGTTCGCCGCCGACGCCGGGCTCTGCCCCGCAGTCGAGCTGATCGGCAGCGGCACCCTGCCCGACCGGCTCTGGCACAAGCCGGCGATCTCGGTGCTCGGCATCGACGCGCCGGCCGTCGCGGTGGCGTCCAACGTTCTGCTCCCGGTCGCCCGCGCCAAGGTGAGCCTGCGGCTCGCGCCCGGCGACGACGCGGCACGCGCGACCGCCGCGCTGACCCAGCACCTGAAGCGGCACGCGCCGTGGGGCGCCCAGGTCCACGTCACGCCCGGCTCGTCCGGCGAGCCGTTCGCCCTGGACGCGGTCGGCGACACCTACGACCTCGCCCGCGGAGCGTTCGCCGACGCCTACGGCGCCGACGTGGTGGAGACGGGCATCGGCGGGTCGATCCCGTTCATCGCCGAGTTCGCCCGGACCTTCCCGGGTGCGACGGTGCTCGTCACCGGCGTCGGCGACCCGGCGTCGCGCTGGCACGGCATCGACGAGAGCCTGCACCTCGGCATGTGGGAGAAGGCGTGCCTCGCGGAGTCCCTGCTCCTCGAACGGCTCGGAACCGCGGGAACGAGTGGCTGACCAGGATCGGACAAAGTTCCGAGCTCCGCGTCCGAATCCGGGCGATTCGCCCGCGTTCGCAGCGGTGGACCCCCGGAGCTTCGTCAAAGTTTGATCAGCCAACCCTCACTCGGGCGCGTCCGGGCCCTCCACATTCACGGTCGGCACGCCCCGCCCGGCGCGGGCGATGACGGCGGTGGAGGTCTCATCCGCCGGGTTCGACTCGCGGTGCACCGTGTGGGCCGGCACGTGCAGGAAACTGCCCTCGCCGGCATCGACGCTCTCGCCGCCGGGTCCGAACTCGAGCCGCATCGTTCCCCGGACGACGTAGAGGCTCGTCTCGTGTTCGCCGTGGTGATGCCAGCCGGAGGTGGCTCCGGGCTCGGTGTGCACGAGGCCGGCCCACAGCCCCGGCGCCTCGAACGCCCGCTCCCGGCGCATCCCCGGCGTCGGATCCGCCTCGGTCAGCTCGTCGGGACGGACTCGGCGGACGGGTTCGGACATGTGCTCAGCCTCGCATCGGCCCCGCTGTCGACGGAAGCGCCGATCCAAGCCGGTGACGCGCAACGGGCTGACGCCGCGGCGCCCTGCGCCCACACTCGCGGCGTGGACCCCACCGCCGTGCCGCTGACGCGCGAAGACCGAGCCATCCTCGCTCTCGAACGGGGCCCGGTTCGTGGGCACACGTGCAAGGTCGTGCGGCTGCCCGGCCCGGGTCCCGTCCCGGACGGGACCGCAATCCGCGAACTGGTCGCCGCGAGGATTGCGAGCGCGCCGCTGCTCCGCCGCCGACTCGGCGGCACCGACGAGCGGCCGCTGTGGGAGACCGTCGACCCCGACCTGAGCGCACACGTCGTCGAGCGTCGGTATGCGTCCGCCCTCGACCGCGACGAGCTCCGCGGCGTCGTGGCCGGGCTGTTCAGCCAGCGGCTCGACCGGAGCCGGCCGCTGTGGCGGATCGACGTGGTGGGCCCGCTGGCCGATGGCGGCGTGGCCGTCGTGTGGCGACTTCACCACGCGATCGCCGACGGCTACACCTTCGTCCACCTGCTCGATGCCGTCCTCTGGGACACCGCAGCGCCCGACCCGACGCACCGCTCCGCGACGTCCCGGGCCGCCGTCGCCGCCGCACTGCCGCAGCAGCGGCATCTGCGCCACGACGTGTTCGGGTTCGCCGAGCGCGAGTTCGCGCACAGCCCCGGCCCGTCGCCGTTCGACGGACCGCTCACCGCCCGGCGTGACGTCGCGTTCGCCAGCCTGCGGCTTCCCGCGCTGCACGAGGCCGCTCGGGCGCACGGCGGCGCCACCGTGAACGACGCCCTGCTCTCGGTCGTCGCCGGCGGACTGCGACGCTGGATCGAGCGTCACGACGGCCCGCTCGGGGATGTGCGGGCACGCGTACCGGTCAGCCTGCACGATCCGGGCGACGGCGCCGGGAACCGCGATTCCTACTTCGGCGTCGACCTGCCGGTCCACGAAACCGACCCGGTCGCGCGCCTCGAGGCCATCTCCGCCGAGACGGCGCTGCGGAAGTCGGAGCACGACGCGGACAGGATGGACGCGCTGCTCCGCGACCTCTCGCGGGTCTCCCCCCGGCTCGCCACGGTCTGCGAGCGGGTCGAGGACTCCCCGCGCTGCTTCGCGCTGTCGGTGTCGAACGTGCCCGGCCCTCGGCGAACGGTGTCGGTGCTCGGGAACCCGGTCGCGTCGATGCACTCGCTCGCGGAGATCGGCGAGCGACATGCGCTCCGGGTCGCCGCGGTCTCGCTCGCCGACGGTCTGCACGTCGGGCTCTGCGCGGACCCCACGATCGTCGAAGGCCTCGGATCGCTCGCCGACGACATCGCGGCGGAGGCGCGATCCCTGACGGACCCCGTCCGCGGGTGACCGTCCCGTCCGGGTAGCCCTCGCCCCCGCGCCAGGCGTCCGTTGACGACCAGCCGCAGCCCGGCCGGCGCCGCGAGGCCGGAGGAGATACGGCGGCGGGTCGAGCAGCCCGGGATCCGCGAGTTGTTCGGTTCATCCGGTGCGGAGGATCCGTTGCCGACGCCCGTGCGGCAGCGTGACGGGGGCGACGTCATTGCCCCGACTCGGACGGAGGGCCGCTGATGCCCGCCCCTCACAGATCCAACGCCCTCGACCACGTGGTGGTCGTCATGTTCGAGAACCGCTCGTTCGACAACCTGCTCGGCCGCTTGTACGAGCCCGGGGAGGTGGCGTCTTTCGAGGGGGTGCTCGGCAAGGAACTGAGCAACCCGATCCCCGCGTGGGCCGAGCACGGCGCGGACAAGCAGTTCGTGCCGTACGGGATCTCGCCGACCATGAACGCACCGTGGCCGGACCCCGGCGAGGAACTGCCCCACATCAACACCCAGCTGTTCGGCATCCTCGACCGGGGCAACGTCGGGGTGCTCCAGCCCGAGCAGTCGTTCAACACCCCGGACTACCCGACCCAGCAACCCACCATGGACGGATTCCTGACCGACTACATCAGCACATACACGGCCGAGTTCGGACGTCAGCCGACCTATGAGGAGTACGCCCAGTACATGACGGGCTACACGCCCGAACAGATGCCGGTCGTCTCCGGGCTGGCGCGGGGCTTCGCGACCTTCGACCGGTGGTTCTGCGACGTGCCCTCGTGCACCTTCCCCAACCGGTCGTTCTTCCACGCCGGCACGTCCTCGGGCTACGTGGTGAACATGAGCCCCCCGGAATCATTCATCGCCCACAACGACGCCGAGACCCTGTTCGACCGACTCGAGGCGCACGGGCTGACCTGGAAGGTCTATTGCGACCCGCCGTCGCACTACTCGCTCACCGGACTGATCCACGCCCCGCGCCTGCGGGACAGGTTCGCCACCCACTTCTTCTCCACCGACCAGTTCTTCGAGGACGCCGAGAAGGGCGAACTGCCCACCTACGCCTTCATCGAGCCCCAGATCATCGGCCACGCCCACAACGACATGCATCCCGCCTACGGGATGCTCACGCCCGGTCTGACCTTTGACCCGCCGTCCTCGATGATCGGCGGGGAGGACCTGCTGGCCCGCCTCTACAGCGCCATCCGATCCTCGTCCTCATCCACCGGATCGAACTACCTCAACACCACCCTGCTGGTCACCTTCGACGAGCACGGCGGCACCTACGACCACGTCATCCCGCCGCCGGCGGTCCCGCCGGACCCCGCCGAACCTGCCGGCCAGTTCGGGTTCACCTTCGATCGCTCCGGGGTCCGGATCCCGACCCTGGCGATCTCGGCGTGGATCCCCGAACGCACCGTTCTGAACGAGGAGTACCGGGCCACCTCGCTGATCGCCACGATGCGTGAGCGGTGGGACCTCGGCGACCCGCTCACCCGACGCGACGCCAGCGCCCGTAGCTTCAGCTCGATCTTCACCCTGGACGAGCCACGCGAGCAGGCCGAGTGGCCGGACGTCGTCGCCCGGCCGGTCGAGCCCATGCCCGAGCCGCTGATGCCGCTGTCGGCACCCCTCAACGGGCTGGGCAAAGCGCTCTTCGGCGGGGTGATGGCGCTGGGCAAGCAAATGGGGGTCACCGTGGCCGATCTGACGCCCGACGACGTCATCACCGGGGAGCAGGCCCTCGCCATGACGCACGAGATGTTCGGCGACCTCTTCCCCGCCATGCGTCGCTGACCCGACCACCCCGTCCATCGTCCCGTCGGAGGTTCCCCTCAAAACGGGACGGGCGTGGCCAGAAGCCCCTCACCGGGCGCGCGGCCGGACACGATCCGGCAGAACTCGATCGCGTCCATGTCGTGTGCCTCTCCCGACTGCCCCGACGCCCAGCTGCCGCCGGCCGGTCCCCGCAGCGTGAGCGCGTAGGGCCTGCCGTGGACCAGGGCCCACTCCTCGACGACGTCCGCGACGATCCGGCCGTCGTGCTCGGCGGTGAGCTCCGGTTCGCGGCCGACCGCCCGGCAGATGTCGATCCGGTGCAGCCACGCGTCGCGCGTGTAGATGCGGTCCATGAGGTAGCCGAGCGGCTTGGTCCCGAGCGGAGGTCCGAACGGCAGCACAAGGGCGCGCATCGGTGACGGGAGGCGACGACGGGCCCGGACACCCCGCCGACCCGCGTCGGCGAGGTCGTCGATGAGACGCACGGGAGTCCGGTCGGCCCGTTCGCGGACCTGGACGTCGTTGATCCCGTCGACCAGCGGCCGGCCGTCGCGGACCTTCCGTCCCAGCCGCGCCTGCCGCAGGAACTCGGGCACGCGGGCATTGCTCTCGGCCGCCCCGACGAGGTGGGCGACCACCTGCCGCACGTCCCAGGCCGTGCAGTCGGTCGGCCGGTGCCAGTCGTCGTTCGAGAACGTGCGCAGCAGCGCGATGAGACGGCTGTACTCGACCTCGGCGTGCGCCATCCAGTCGTCGTGCGTCAACTCGGTGTGGGTGCTCGTCGTGCGGCTCGGCATGGCTCCTCCTCCGGTGGGCCGCGTGCTGGCGCCAGGTGTAGACCTGCCACTTGCCGAACGTCAAGAGGTTCTCCTAAGATCGTTAGGCATGACGGAGGAACTCGCTTCGGCGCCGGGGCGACGGGATCGACGGGCCGAGCGCCGGGCCGCGACGGTCCGGGAGATCCTCGACGCCGCCTGGCGGCTGGCGCACGAGAGAGGGCTGACCGGGTGGCCGCTCAAGGACGTCGCCGACGCGGTCGGCATGCGCACGCCCTCGCTGTACGTCTACTTCGCGAGCAAGAACGACCTGTACGACGCGATGTTCGCCGACGGCCTCCGCCGACTGCTGGAACGAGCCGACGCGGCGCCGCGGGACGGCACACCGCACGAGGTCCTGCACCGCGCGGCCCACGTCTTCGTCGACTTCTGCACCGAGGACCCGGCCCGCTTCCAGCTGCTGTTCCTCCGCACCCTGCCTGGCTTCGAGCCGTCCGAGCAGTCGTACGCGCTGGCCGTGGAATCGCTGACCCTCATCGGTGAGCTGCTCGCCGACGCGGGCGCCGGGGGCGCGACGACGCTCGACCTGTACACCGCGCTGCTGACCGGGCTCGCCTCGCAGCAGATCAGCAACGACCCCGGCGGCGACCGCTGGCGACGGCTCGTCGACACCGCGGTGGACCGGATCGTGCCGCCGCCCTGAGCCGCGAACCCGTGCTACTGCGCCCGGATGGCCGCGATCAGCCGCTCGTCGCCGAACCGGTCGAGCGTCGCCGGCCGACCCCAGCACGCCAGCAGCAGCTCGCCGGCCGGCCCCCGCATCGCCGCGTCGCCCTTCTCGTGCACCCGACGCACCGCGACGGCCCCGCGCGGCCCGAGCTCGACCGTCCACTCCGCGGGCACGGACGGCGACGCGTCGGTGGCGTGCAGGTGGACGGTGCCGGTGAGGTCCTCCTTGGCGCGGCCGCGGCGTCGCGGCAGGAACTGCTCGAGCACCTCGTCGACGCCGTCGCAGGCCAGGTCGGCGTCGATCGGAGCCGGCGCGCCGTCATCGTGGAGTCCCAGAGCGTTCTGCACGTCCCAGCGGTGCACCACCGTCTCCAACGCCATCCGGCGGGGCCAGAACGCGGCGACGTTCGGGCGGTCGCGGTCCCAGTTCCACGACGGCGCGTCCGGGTCGGTCTCGGCGAACACGAGCAGCAGCTCGGCGTGCAGGTCGGCGAGCGCGGCCAGCACCTCGTCGTCCGGAACCTCGAGCGGGGCGTCGGGTACCCGTTCGGCGCTGCGCACCTGGCGTACGGCATAGCCGTAGACGCCGCCGAGGTGCCGCACGAGGTCGAGCATCGTCCATCCCGGACAGCTCGGCACCGACACGGTGAGGTTGGCGCCCACCGCGTGCAGGAACGCGTCGCCGTCGCGACGGAGGTCGTCCAGGTAGTCCGGCATGTCGAGCAGTGTGACCCACTCCGCCGTGCCCCCGTGGACGCCGAGACGAGCCGTACCGTCGAACAGTGACCCTCGCCCCGGAGAAGCGGACAGCCGGCGCGGCGTCAGCGGTGGCCGAGCAGATCCGGCGGCGAACCACCGCGCGGGTCGACGACGACAGCCGTCGCCGCGCGGAGTACTCGACGGACGCGTCCAACTACCGCGTCGTGCCCCAGGCGGTCGTCTTCCCGCGCAGCGCGGACGACGTGGTCGGCACGCTGGAGATCTGCCGCGAGTCCGGCGTCCCGCTGACGATGCGCGGCGGCGGGACGTCCTGCGCCGGCAACGCCGTCGGCCCCGGCGTCGTCCTCGACACCACCCGCTTCCTCGACCGCGTCGACGAGGTCGACCCCGAGCGGCGCACCGCCCGGGTCCAGCCGGGGGTCATCGCCGACGACGTCACCGCCGCCGGGGCCCCGCACGGCCTGCGCTTCGGCCCGGACCCGTCCACCCACGCCCGCTGCACGATCGGCGGGATGATCGGCAACAACTCCTGCGGCGCGCACACCCTCGCCTACGGCCGCACGGACGCCAACGTCGTCGACCTCGACATCGTCACCGGGGACGGCCGCCGGATGACGGTCGGCGCGGACCCCTCGAAGCGGCTCGCCGCGCTCGACCTCCCGGCTGTCGACTCCCTCGTGCGGGCCAACCTCGCGACCATCCGCACCGAGCTGGGGCGCTTCGGGCGGCAGGTGTCCGGCTACGCCCTCGAGCACCTGCTGCCGGAGAACGGCGGCAACGTCGCCCGCGCCCTGGTCGGCAGCGAGGGCACCGCGGCGATCGTGCTCGGCGCGACCGTCCGGCTCGTGGAGGCGGCGCCCGCGACCGCGCTGGCCGTGCTCGGCTACCCCGACATGGCGACGGCGGCGGAGGCGGTGCCGCGGCTACTGGCGCACCACCCGCTGGCGCTCGAGGGGCTGGACGCCCGGCTCGTCGATGTCGTGCGCCGGAGGAAGGGGCCCGCCGCGGTGCCCGACCTGCCCCGCGGCGGCGGCTGGCTGATGGTCGAGATGGGCGGGTCGACGCCACAGGAGGCGAAGGCGGCGGCCGACCGGCTCGTCCGCGACGCCGCGGAGGGCACCGTCGACGCGATCGCCGTCGAGGCGGGCCCGCAGGCCCGGTCCCTGTGGCGGATCCGCGAGGACGGTGCCGGGCTCGCCGGCCGCACCCCCGACAACCAACCCGCGTGGCCGGGCTGGGAGGACACGGCCGTCCCGCCGGAGCGGCTCGGCCCCTACCTGCGCGAATTCGACGCGCTGATGGCCGAGCACCGGATGGACGGGCTCGCCTACGGTCACTTCGGCGACGGCTGCATCCACGTCCGCATCGACTTCCCGCTCGCCGAGAGCCCGCGCCGGTTCCGCACCTTCCTCACCGACGCCGCGCAGCTCGTCGCGGCGCACGGCGGCTCGCTGTCCGGCGAGCACGGCGACGGACGCGCCCGCAGCGAGCTGCTGAAGTACATGTACTCCCCCGCCGCGATCGGCGCCTTCCGCGCGTTCAAGTCCGCGTTCGACCCGGAGAACGTGCTCAACCCCGGCGTCCTGGTGGACCCGGACCCCGTCGACGCCCACCTGCGCCTGCCGCAGGCGTCGCCGATCCGGCGCAACCTCGCCTTCGCCTACCCGCACGACGGTGGCGACTTCAGCGCCGCCGTGCACCGCTGCGTCGGGGTCGGCAAGTGCCGCGCCGACACCACGGCGAGCGGCAACTTCATGTGCCCCTCCTACCTCGCCACCCGCGACGAGAAGGACTCCACCCGCGGACGTTCGCGCGTGCTGCAGGAGATGGCGAACGGCTCGCTGGTGCGCGACGGGTTCGCCTCCCGCGAGGTGCACGAGGCGCTCGACCTGTGCCTGTCGTGCAAGGCGTGCGCGTCCGACTGCCCGGCCGGGGTCGACATGGCGACCTACAAGGCCGAGGTGAACTACCAGACCTACCGCCGACGGCTCCGCCCGGCCTCGCACTACACGCTCGGCTGGCTGCCCCGGCTCGCCCGGGCCGCCGCCCTCGCGCCGCGGCTGGCGAACCTCGCCGCGTCGAAGGCGCCGGGGTTCGCGAAGAAGCTGGGCGGCGTCGACCCGCGACGGGAGATCCCGGCCTTCGCGCCGCAGACGTTCCGCGCCTGGTTCGCCGAACACGAGCCGCCCGCCGAGCTGGCGGGGAGCGGCGACCCGGTGATGCTGTGGGTGGACACCTTCACCGACTTCTTCTCCCCCGATGTCGGGAAAGCCGCCGTCGCGGTGCTCGAGGACGCCGGCTTCGTCGTCCAGATCCCGCGCAAGCGGGTCTGCTGCGGCCTCACCTGGATCAGCACCGGGCAGCTCGACGCGGCGCGGCGCAAGATCCGCAGCTCCGTGGCGGCGCTGCACGACGCCGCCGCCCTCGACGTCCCGATCGTCGGGCTCGAGCCGTCGTGCACCGCCGTGTTCCGGTCGGACGCGTTGGAGATGCTGCCGGGCGACGAGCGGGCCGGGCGGGTCGCGACGTCGATGCGCACGCTGGCCGAGCTGCTGACCGAGCGGGGCTGGAAGCCGCCGTCGCTTTCGGGCACGTCCGTGGTGGCGCAGCCGCACTGCCACCAGCACGCGGTGATGGGCTTCGAGGCCGACCGGGGCATGCTCACCGACGCCGGCGCCGACGTCTCGCTGGTCGGGGGCTGCTGCGGGCTCGCCGGCAACTTCGGGGTCGAGGTCGGGCACTACGACGTCTCGGTCGCGATCGCGGAGCACAGCCTGCTGCCGGCGGTGCGTGACGCGTCACCCGAGACCGAGGTGCTGGCCGACGGGTTCTCCTGTCGGACCCAGCTGGACGGGCTCGCCGACCGCTCGGGCCGCCACCTCGCGCAGCTGCTGGCGGAGCGGTTGCCGCGGCGGTAGTCCGCGGGGACGTCGAGGCCAGGCGTCGGTAGAAGGCCAACGTGGCGGCCATGTCGGCGACCACCAGCTCGAAGGTGTGAGGCGGGAACATCCGCGATCCGGCCCCTGGGTGCCGAGGGTGCGCGACCATGCCCGGACACGCCCGAGCCGAGCGGAGGCGAGTCCGTTGGTGATGCGTTCGCTGGAGACCGACTATCTGGTCATCGGGGCGGGCGCCATGGGCATGGCGTTCACCGACGCCCTGATCGACCACGCGGACGTGCACGCGACGTTGGTCGACCGCCGGCACGCGACAGGTGGGCACTGGCAGGACGCCTACCCGTTCGTACAGCTGCACCAGGCGTCGCTGTTCTACGGCGTCGCGTCCACCGTGCTCGGCGACGGCCAGGTGCAGCAGACCGGGCCCGAAACCGGCCTCCAGGAACGGGCCCGCCGGTCGCAGATCACCGCTTACTACGACGACATCCTCCACCGGCGCTTCATCGGGACAGGACGGGTGGCGTTCCTCGGCGGCAGCGACTACCGACCCGCAGGCGGCGCCCACTACGTCACCTCTCGCGTCTCGGGCGAGACGGTGCACGTGCACGTGCGACGCCGAGTCGTCGACGCGACGATCCTGTCGCCGACCATCCCCGCGACGACACCGCCTCCGTTCGGCGCCGCCGCCGACGACCACGTTCTCGCGGTCAACGACCTCGCCGAGCTGGAGGCCGCGCCGAGAAGCTTCGTCATCGTGGGCTCCGGCAAGACCGCGACCGACGGCATCATCTGGCTGCTGGGCAACGGGGTGGCGCCGGACCGGATCACGTGGGTGCGCCCGCGCGACCCGTGGATGCTCAACCGCGCAGTCGTCCAGCCCGACCCGGCGGTCGCCGTCGGCATGGCCGCGGACACCATGGCCGCGTCCGCCGCGGCCGAGTCCCTCGACGATCTGTTCCTGCGGCTCGAGGCCGCCGGCGTCATGCTCCGGGTCGACCGCGGCGTCGCGCCGACGATGGCGAAGACGCCGACGCTCGCGGACTGGGAGCTCGACCACCTGCGCAGCATCGAGAACGTGGTCCGGCTCGGCCACGTTCGGCACGTGACCCGGACGGAGATCGTCTTCGACCACGGCTCGGTCCCACGGCCTCCCGACTCGGTGATCGTCCACTGCGCCGCTTCCGGGCTGCAGTACCCGTCGCTCGTGCCGATCTGGGGCCCGGACGCGATCCGGCTGTTCACGATCCGCGCCGGGTTCCCCTGCTTCAACGCGGCGCTGGCCGGCTACGTCGAAGCGACCCGCGACGACGACCGCGACCGCAACCGGCTGTGCCCGCCCAACACCCTCCCGGACACCCCGGCGAACTGGGCGACGATGCAGCTTCGCGGCACCCTCGCGGCCCGGGCGTACGGCGCTGAGCCCGACATCGCCGAGTGGGCCAACGGCTGCGCGCTCAACCCGGCGAAGGTCGAGCCGTCGCAACGCGGCGACCCGGCGGTGCAGGCCGCGTCCGGGCGACTTGCCGACCACGTGGAGGCCGGACTGTCTCGGTTGGCTGAACTCGCCCAGCCCATGCCGATCCCGGGGCTCGACAGCGTCCCGCACCAAGGCGTCCGGCCGCGACCTACCGTCGCGACCTGAGCGATCGCACGGAGCTCACGCCGGGTCGATCGGCCCCGGTCGCCAGGTGAAGCCGAGCGTCCCCTGAGCCGCGGTCCGCCCGCTGCGGCCACCACCTGGGCCGCGGAGCACGTAGGCGATGCCCGCCGCGAGAAGGGCGCCGGCCAGCGGGCCGAGGAGGTAGGCCCACCATGCCGTCCAGTCCCCGAGAACGAGCGCAGGAGCCAGCGACCGGGCGGGGTTCATCGACGCTCCGCTCACCGGCGAGCCCCAGAGGCCGGCCAGGGCGATGTAGCTGCCGGTACCGAGCGCGGCGATCGGCCCCACCTGCTGCGCGCCGGAGGCGACGCCGAGGATGGTGCTGACCAGACCGACGGTGAGCACGGTCTCCCACGCCAAAGCCGTCGACGACGAGATGCCGCCTCCTGGCAGCGTGAGCCCGGCACTCCCCTGCGCGCCGAGGAGTCCCCGGAGCAGCAGGGCGGCGAGCGCGGCACCGACGAACTGGGCGAGCACGTAGGCCGGCACGCGCCGCCAGGGGAAGTCGGCGCGCAGGGCGAAGGCGATGCTCACGACCGGGTTCAGGTGCGCGCCGGACACGGCGCCCATGAACAGGATCGTCGTGGCCACCATCAGGCCCGGCGGCACGACGAGCGCGGCATAGGGAAGCGTCTGTCCGCCGAACCGGGCGTTGACCATGCCGGCTCCCACCGCCACGAGGACGAGGAGGAACGTTCCGAATGCCTCGGCGAACAGCCGTCGGCCCTCGTACTGCCGGTCCCAGAAGTCGAACGCGTTGCGGGCCGCGTTGGGCGTGTCGCCGTCGCGCGGCCGTGCAGGCGTCGGGTCGTCCATGCTGTCGCTCATCACACCACTCCCGGCGGACGTCACCCAGTCGCGCCTCGACGCGGACCCTGATGCCTTCAGCCCGGCAGTTCCGCCGCGACGAGCACGACGTCGACGAGCGCTCCGTTACGGACGACGGTGACCTCCATTCGGCGGCCGATCGCCTCCGCGACCATGAGGCGCTGCAGGTCCCCGCTCGTCGAGACGGGGGCGCCGTCGAGGGTCAGGACGAGGTCGCCGACCCGCAGGCCACCGGCGGCCGGTGAGCCCGGGACGACCTCGGCGACGCGGACGCCGGTCCTGCGACCGGTACGCGCCGCGAGCTGCGGCGGCAGGGCTGCGGTCGAGCCGGCCAGGCCGAGGTAGGCGCGGCGGACCCTCCCCTCGGTCATCAGGCTGCCGAGGATCCTCCGGGTGGTCGCGTTGATCGGCACCGCGAGTCCCAGTCCGACGCCCGCGACGGCGGTGTTGATGCCGATGACCCGGGACGAGCCGTCGGCGAGCGCGCCGCCGGAGTTGCCCGGGTTGAGCGCGGCGTCGGTCTGCACGACGTCCTCGACCACGCGACTCAACGAGCCGCTGCGGGTGGGCAGCGACCGACCCAGCGCGGACACGACGCCGGCCGTCACGCTACCGACGAGACCGAGCGGGTTCCCGACGGCGACGACCAACTGGCCGACGCGCAGCCCGGCCGCGTCGCCGAGTTCGGCCGGTTCCGGCACCTCACCGCGAGCCCGGAGGACGGCGAGGTCGGACAGCGCATCCGCACCGATGACGTCGAACCGTGTCGACGTCCCGTCCGCGAACGACGCCTCCCCGCTGCCGGCACCGGCGACGACGTGGGCGCTGGTCACGAGGAAGCCGTCCGGCGTGAGGACGACCCCGCTGCCGGCGCCCGCGCCTCGAGGCCCACGGACCGTCAGGGACGCGACGCTGGGGAGCACCCGGTCGGCGACGCCGGTGACGATGCGGGAGTAGGCGTCGAGCGCCGACTCGGACGCGACGGACTCGGGCGACTCGGGCGACTCGGGCGGAGTGGCATCGGGCAGCGACATAGGCGCACCTCCTGATTACACGCTTGCGACCGTAACACCGCACGTTTCCCAGCGCTTCCCCTGCCCTCTACCGAGATCAACCGTCGCGCAGGCCGGAACGCTGCCCGGAGTGATCGTCTGTCCGTTTCGTCCGGGCCGGGGGCGCATTCGGGGCAGCGTTGATCACGGAGGCGCGTGCCAGGTCAGCCGGAACACTGCCCGGAGTGATCGTCTGTCCGTTTCGTCCGGGCCGGGGGCGCATTCGGGGCAGCGTTGATCACCCGCATCGACCGCGGGTGGTGAGGTGACGCGGACGGCAGTGTGTCGACGCAACGACCGGGCTCCGACGTCCGCTATGCAGGACGTCACGCGTCGAACACGGGTGAGCTGGGCACGTTCGCCTGCAAACCGGTCCAGCGGCGGCCCCGGTATCGGAACTGCACGAAAGGAGACGGCGGTGCTGCTCGAGCCCGGCGGTCGTCGCGCCGCAGGCTCCCCCGACGGACCGGCCTCGGACCAGACGGACCCCGGAACCACGTCATCGGGCAGGACCCCGCGCCCCGTCGGCCGCATCGCCGGAACGCTCCTCGATCCGCGCAGCGTGTCCCGCCAGCGACTCCGCCGGCTCACGCCGCCGCGCTGGGTGGGCCGCACCCTTCTGCTCTACGTCGCGAGCCGGGCGCTGGTGGGTCTCGCCGTCGTCATGGCCATCGGCATCGCCGTGCCGCCCGATCCGCACGAGTGGCTCGAGCGCTGGGACTCGTTCTGGTACCTCGAGATCGCCCGCCACGGTTACCCCGACGTCATCGCGCCGCTCTCGCCGGAACGGCCCTACAGCCCGTGGGCCTTCTTTCCGCTGTGGCCGATGCTCGTGCGCGGCTTCGGTGCGCTGCTCGGCGGCCATCCGGTGCTCGCCGCCTACCTGCTGAACTTCGTGCTCGGCGGCGTCCTCGCGCTGCTGGTCCGCAAGCTGTTCGCCACCGTGGCCGACGCGCGGACGGCCGACGTCGGCGTCCTGCTGTTCGTCTTCTTCCCGGGCACCAACGTCTTCTCCGCGGCCTACAGCGAGCCGCTGGCCCTGTGCCTCGCCGCGGGCACTCTGCTGGCGCTGCTCTCCCGCTACTGGGCCCTGGCCGGCATTCTCGCCGCGTTCGCCGGCGCCGCCCGGCCGCCGGTGGCCGCCGCTGTGTTCGCCGCCCTGGTGTGGGCGGTGCTCATGGCGATGCGGAACCGGCAGTGGCGCTCGATCGTCGCCATACCGCTGGCGCCGCTCGGGATCGTCGCGTTCGCCCTCTACGGCTGGTACCGCACCGGCCAACCCTTCGCCTGGCACGAGGCCGAGAAGCTGTTCGGCAACGTCACCGACTTCGGCCGCTCGTTCGCCACCGACGTCACCCGCGCCTTCCTGAGCGACGTCCGTGAGCCGGCGACGGGGCTGGCCGTGCTCGTGTGGGTGAGCATCGCCGTGCTGCTCGTGCTCGCGGTCTTCTTCGTGCTCCGGCCGCCCCCCGGCCTGCTGGTCGCCTACACCCTCGTCGCGGTGGCGCTGCCGGCGACGAGCTCGGCCCTGATGCCGAAGATCCGCTTCCTGGCCGCCGCGTTCCCGCTCCTGCTGCCCCTCGCCGGCTACCTGGCGCGCCGCCGCTCGGAGCTGGTGGTCGGCGTCGTCGTGGGCGCCGAGGGCGCGATGCTCGGCGGGTTCACGATGATGCACCTGCTCGGGCGGCTCGCCTTCCCCTAGCGACGTGCGGAACAACGCGCACCGGGCAGGGGGGTAGCCCGCGGCTGATCACTTCTCCGCCGGCGGGTCGTCCGGATCGACTATGGCGGCCCGCCGCCGCGCAGGAAAGAATCTGCACGTGACGCACCCCCCGGCCGCCGCCCGGTGCCGAGCGAGCCGGAGAACCGCCCTCCTGGTCGCCCTGGGCCTCGCCGTCGCGACCGCGTGCAGCTCCTCGCGCGCCAGCGACTCCCCGACCGCCGCTCCGACGCCGGGGACGGCATCGGCGTCGGCATCGGCGGCGGCGTCGGCGTCGGGGCTGGGCGTTCCCCCGTCCCCGGGCGACGACGTCCTCCCCGCCTACGCGGTGCCCGACCCGCTGCCGCCCGGCCGGCCCGGCGACGTCGTGAAGTCGACGCCATGGCGGCCGGTGCCCGGCGTGAAGACGTCGCTCGTGCTCTACCGGTCCACCGCCGTCGACGGCAGCCCACGCGTCGTCTCGGCGGTGCTGGCCGTCCCCGACCGACCGGCTCCCCCGGGCGGCTGGCCGCTGCTGGCATGGGCGCACGGGACGACCGGGCTCGCCGACCGGTGCGCCCCCTCCCGAGGTCCGGCCTTCGACGCCGGGCTGACCCAGGTGCTGACCCAGGCGCCGCAGCGCGGCTTCGCCGTCGTCGCGACCGACTACGAGGGCCTCGGCACCGCCGGAGCGCATCCGTACGTGGTGAACATCGCCGAGGCGCAGAACGTCCTCGACAGCATCCGCGCCGCGCAACGCCTGCCGGACGCCGGCCTCTCACGAACGACACGGTCGCTGATCTGGGGCCACTCGCAGGGCGGCGGCGCCGCCGTGCTCGCCGCAGAACTCGCGCCGCGCTACGCGCCGGATCTCACCGTGCTCGGCGCCGCCGTCGGCGCGCCCGCCACCGAGCTCGCCGGGCTCGACGCACCGCTGCGCACGAGCCCGTACTTCGGCTACACGCTGATGGTCGCCTCGGGCTACCGCGCCGCCTACCCCTCGCTGCCGTACGCCGAGCAGCTCACCCCGAAGGGGATCGCCGAACTCGACACCGTGCAGACCGAGTGCGGCAGCCAGAGCGTCGCCCGGCTCCGCGGAGCGCGCGCGGAGGACTACCTCGCGCGCCCCGTGAGCGCCCTGCCGGCGATGAAGGCCGCCCTTGATGACAACAGCGCCGGCCACCGCCCCACGCCCGTTCCGATGTTCGTCTACCAGGGCGGCAACGACGAGCAGATCCCGGTCGGGGTCAGCCAGCGGATGCTGGACCGGATGTGCAGCACCGGCGGCTACACCGCGACGCGCAAGGTCTACCCGGGCCAGGGGCACAGCGAGGCAGTTCTCGCCGCCGCACCCGACATCCTGAGCTGGTTCGGCGACCGCCTCGCCGGCCGTCCCGCACCCTCGGACTGCTAGGCCGCCGGTCCCGGGCCGACCGGCCCTTGGCAGCCGCTTCCCGCCCGGAGCACACTGCATCCGCTTCCGAGCCCTCGGGGCCGGGGCGCCGCGCACGGCGCGCGGCGGGACAGGAGGCCGGAGATGGACGACGTCAGGTTGCACCGGGACGCGGTCGACGCATTCTGCGCCGGCCGGCTCGATCGATCGGCCGAGGCGCAGCTCGCGCTGCAGGTCGCCCACGTCTACATCTGCGAGCCGATCCTGCCGAACTCGACGGTCGTCATGGTCGGACGGATCTCCCGGCACCTCGGCGGGCAGGACGCCGTGCTCCGGTGGCTCGGCGAGTTCGAGGGCGAGCCGCGCTTCACCGCGGCGATGATCGACCTCGCCGACCTGCTCGGCGCGCTGAGCGGCAACAGCCAGGTCCTGGACGCGTTGCGGACGGTCCGCGAGCGGCCGGAGTTCCGCCGGTTCTCCTCGGCGTGGGCGCCGACGACCGACCACGTCACCCTGATCGACCTGGCGGAGACCGGGAAGCACCTGCTGCGCAACAAGCGCATGGACGCGGCCACCGCCTTCAGCGACGACGTCGTCCGTCTGCTCGACGAGGTGCTGACGCTGGTCGAACAGCAGGGCGGCGACGCCGGCACCGCGCGGGACTACCTCACCTTCGTCGCCGATCAACTCGCGCAGGCGAAGGACGAGATGAGCGGGGCGTCGGTCCCGCCAGCAGGAGACGGTGCGGCGCCGAGGCCGCGGCGACCACTGTTGGGCCGCCCCCGGGGCCGGGTGGCCTTCGACTGAGCGCCCCGGCCGCTCCGCGACTGCCCCCGGGCCGACCCTCCCGCCGCAAGGGTCATCCTTCTGGGGCGATGGTGCTCGGCGCCGATCGGGCGCAGAGTGCCAGGAGGAGGTGGCCGGGATGTCGAACGGGATGCGGCTCGCGATCGGGGTCGACACGCACTGCACGGACGGTTCCTGCGGGGTGCTGCGACGGGTCGTCCTCGATCCCGAGCGACGCGTGGCGACGCATCTGGTCGTCGAGCGACACCGCAACGGCGACGGCCGCCTCGTCCCCATGGACCTCGTCGAGGCCGCAGGGCCGGGGATCCGGCTGCGGTGCTCGCACGCCGACTTCGACCGGCTCGACCCTGCCGAGCACCTCTGGTTCCCCGGGCAGGACCCTGCCGATCCCGTCAGCTCGGCACTGCTGACCAGCCCGTACTACGGCGTCGACCCCGGGGCGGCCAGCGTGCTCGGCGACTTCGGCGGCAACCTGGACCAGCCGGTGATCGAGGACAGCGTGCCGGAGGGGGACGTCGAGGTCACCCACCACGACGAGGTGCGCGCGACCGACGGGCATCTCGGCTCGATCTGCGGGGTCGTCGTCGACCCCTCGGGATGGCGGCTGACGCACGTCCTCGCGAAGGAGGGGCACCTCTGGCGCCGGCGCGAGATCGCCGTCCCGATCAGCGTCGTCGACACGCTCGGCGCCGAGTGCACGTTGACGATCGACAAGCAGGAGGCGGGTCGGCTTCCCGCGCTCCCCGCCGACGCCGACACCGACACCGCCACCGCCACCGACACCGCCACCGACGCCCCGCAGCAGCGCGAGCCGACGTCCGAGGACCGGGAGACGTCCAGCTGAGACGTCAGCGGACGAGCTCCCGGCGGAGGTCGTCGACGGTGGTGACGCGCGCGTACTGCGGCAGGACCTCGTCGAGGAGCACCTGGTGCGCCCGTGCGCTCGCGTCGGCGACGGCGTCGCGGAGGACGACGACGGAGTAGTCGAGGTCGTCCGCCGCGCAGGCGGTGGCGAGCACGACCCCGCTCGTCGCCGTGCCGGCGAGCACCACCGTGGAGACGTCGCGGGCCCGCAACACCTCGCCCAGCGAGCATCCGGCGAAGGCGCTCGTGCGCGGCCGGGTGAGCACGAGGTCCCCCGCCTTCGGGGCGATCGCCGGATGGATCCGTACCTCGTCCGACCCGACGACCATCCGCCCCCGTTCGGTCGGGCTGCCGAACATGGTGTTGCGGGGCGACACCTCGGGCCGGCCGGTGCGGAACGAGATGCAGGGATAGACCACGGTCATCCGGGCCTCACGCGCCACGGACGCCGCCTGGCTCGCCGACTGCAGCAGCCGGTCGGGCTCGGAGAGCAGCCCCAGATAGCCGTGCTGCATGTCGAGGAGCAGCAGGGCGCTGCGCGCGGGGTCCATGCGAGCATCCTCGCCGACGGGACCGGTCCGCCTCGCGGTTCCGTTCAGCTCGGCGCCGTCGACGACCGTTCCCGCACGACGGCTCGCGCGTCCTTGTCCGTCCTCAGGCCCTCGAAGCGGGGATGCCGGAGTCGTCCGTCGCGGGTCCACTCCGTGAATGCGATGTTGGCGACGAGGCGCGGCTCCGCCCAGTGCGCGCCGCCCTCCCGGACCCGGTCCGCGAAGGGCGAATCGGGCCGTTCCAGCGGCGTCAGCCGGCCGGCGAGGTCCGCCAGCGTCGCGTTGGTGAACCCGGTCCCCACCTTTCCGGCGTAGCGCAGGCGGCCGTCGTCGAAGTACCCGACGAGCAGGGCGCCGAGGTGTGCGCGGCTGCCACGGGGCTCGGTCCAGCCTCCGATCACCAGCTCCTGCGACGCCGAGCACTTGAGCTTCACCCAGTCCCGCGAGCGGCCCGGCTCGTAGCCGGAGCCGGCCCGCTTGGCGACCAGCCCCTCCCAGCCGTCGCGGCACGCCGTCGCCAGCAGATCGCTCGGGTCGCCGGACAGCTCCCGGACGAGCTGCAGATGCGGCCCGTCCTGCACCACGCCGGCCAGCAGCTCCTTCCGCTCGGGCAACGCCAGCCCGGTGAGGTCGCGGCCGTTCAGGTCGAGGAGGTCGAAGACGCCGTAGACCGCACGCAGCGACGACCCGTGTTGCTGCAGCTGACCGAACCCGACGAAATCCCGGCCGTCGTGGGCCACCAGCTCGCCGTCGAGCACGAAGCGATCGACCCTCGCCTCCCGCAGGGCGGAGGCGATCTCCGGGAACCGGTCGAGGAACGAGTTGTGGTTCCGGGACCACAACTCGACGCGGTCCCCGTCCGCGACCGCGACGCAGCGCAGGCCGTCCAGCTTGCGCTCGAACACCCAGTCCGCTCGGTCCTCCTCGAGCCAGCCCCCGGCATCGACGAGGGTGGCCAGCATCGGCTCGCGCCAGCTCCAGCCGCCGGCGGCAGCGTCGGCTCGTGCGCTCACGGGGGGCTCACAGCGGGACGTCGCATGGCACTAGCGTGCCCTCATGCCGAAGCAGATCGCGCCGTTCCTCATGTTCACCGGAGACGCCGAGCAGGCGATGACCTTCTACACGTCGCTGTTCGACGACGGGCGCATCGTGGAGCTGACCCGGTTCGGGCCGGAGGGGCCGGGCGCGGAGGGATCCGTGCAGTTCGCCAGGTTCTCGCTGTCCGGGCAGGAGTTCCTCTGCACCGACAGCCCTCCCGTCCACGACTTCTCGTTCACCCCGTCGTTCTCCGTGTGGATCGAGACCGAGTCCGAGGAGGAGCTCGAGCGGCTCTTCGCCGCCCTTCTCGACGGGGGCAGCGCGCTGATGCCCTTGGACAACTACGGCTTCAGCCGCCGCTTCGGCTGGTTGAACGACCGCTTCGGCGTCTCCTGGCAGCTCAACCTCGCCTGAGAACGGTTGCAGCCCAGGCCGTGCCGACGTTCCGGCGATGCAGGCGGAAGCGATGCAGCGGCCGCGGGCGTTGTCCCCGAGGGAAGGTCGGGTGGTGTCGCTGCGGTCGAAGGAGCGTCTCCGTTTCTGGGGGAACGCGACCGGAGCGTGGGTCCGGTCAGCTCCCGGCACGTACATCTATCTGTTCGTCCTGCTGGTGACGTCCTGGTCGCTGCGTGGAATCGACCCGCACCTCACCGAGCGCGTCATCCGTGCGGAGAGCACCAACGTCGACAACCTGGCCGACCGGCCTCTGCAGGTGCTCGTCGCCAGCGCGTTCTGGCGGACCGGCGCGGATGTGCCGTGGGCGTTGCTCCTGCTGTTCACGACGTTGATGGCTCCCGTCGAGCGGCGACTGGGGACCCGTCGTTGGGTCCTGGTGGCCGCCGCCGGACACATCGGCGCCACCCTGCTGACCGCAGCCGGGATCGGCTTCGGGCTGCGCCACGGGCTGCTCGACCTGGAGCTCGCCCACGTGTCGGACGTGGGGGTGAGCTACGCCCTCTACACGACGGCGGCCGCGATGACCTGGCTGCTCGTCCCGCGTCGGTGGAGGTTCGCCTGGGTGGCCGCGCTGCTGGTCTCGATCGGCGCCGTCGTGCTCCAGGGCATCACGTTCACCGACGTCGGACACCTGCTCTCGGTGCTCATCGGCTTGTCGACGGCGCCGCTGCTCTTCTGGTGGCAGCGGCACCCGAGCCCGCGGGCGGCTCGCGGCGGGCAGCCGATCCCGGTCCCCCCGTTTCGTCTGCGCCGACCCCCGAGGAGAGAAGCGGCCGGACCGGAGCTCGCCACATCAGGCCGGCCAGCAGACCACACGTGACGCCGACGACGTGTTCGACGGACGACAGGCTGTGGAGCACCACCATCTCCACCGCCACCGAGCCGATCACCAGAGCCGTCATCGTTCGCGAGCGGGCCACCACCGCGCACGCGACGCCGATCGCAAGCACCGCGACCGACGGACCGCTGTCGAGCTCGATGCGCCAGCCGACCGGGAAGGGCGGAACGCGGGCGTCGAGCAGAACCCGCACCGCGAGGGTGGCCAGCACGTGCGCGACGAGGCCGACGCCGAGGACGCGCCGCACGCCGAGGACGGGCTGAGCGACGGTCAGTACGACGAGCACCTGCAGCACCGCACCCCAATACGGCAGGTGCAGCGCCGGCGCGGCCACCGACAGCGGGATGCGGATCGCGGCCTGGGACCACGACGTGGCGGCGGAGTAACTCAGGACGGCGGGGTGGAACATCCGTCCCAGCAGGGCCCCTACGGCGACGAGGACGGCCGCCGCGGGCCCGAGCCAGAGCAGCCGCCACCGGCGCTGCCGCAGCGCGACCACCGCGGGGCGGAAGGGCCGGTCCAGCCCGCCCGGGCAACCGCGCAGCCGACCCCGCCAGGCTGTTCCGACGGCGTCGTTCACGTCGTCGCGGTTTCGGCACCGGCGGCGGCGCCGTGCCGCCGGGACAGGCGCTTCGGCACGAGCGTCGGGACGGGAAGGAAGGCCTCCGCCTGCATGGCGGCGATCGACACGCGCGCGAGGTCGTTGGCCCGTCGGTAGCAGATGAAGCGCGGTTCCCAGCGTGGCCGGAATTTGGCGTTGAACCGGTAGAGGCTGTCGATCTGCCAGAACCGCGAGGCCAGGAGGAGGACGGCGCGCCACGCCCGCAGCACCGGTCCGGCCCCGAGCCGGGCTCCGCCCTCGAGCGCGCTGCGGAAGGGCGCGAAGTTCAGGGACACCCGCAGGACCCCCATCCCAGCGGCGGCGTCGAGGGCGGCCGCGACCAGCAGCTCCATGACCCCGTTGGCGCTGTCCCGGCTGCGGCGCATGAGGTCGAGCGAGAGCCCGTCGACACCCCACGGAACGAAGTGCAGCAGCGCCTGTAGCTCGCCGGACTGACGTGCCTCGGCGACGACGCACTGCTCGTCCCCCGGCTGACCGAGCCTGCCGAGCGCCATCGAGAAGCCGCGCTCGGTCGGCCCGTCGCGCCAGCGGTCGGCGGCGTGACGCAGCTCGTCGAGCTCGTCGGCGCCGATGTCGGCCACTCTGCGCACGCGGGTGGTGTAGCCGGCGCGCTCGGCGCGGGACACGGCCTGGCGGACGCCACGCATGGCCCGGCCCTGCAGGCTGAACGAGGGGACGTCGACGACGGCCTCGTCCCCGATCTCCCACGCGGCCAGGCCGGCCCGGCCCCAGGCCGTTCCCCCACGTTCGGAGCAGCCGAGAACCGCCGGAACCCAGCCCGAGCGATCGGCCATGTCCAGGAAGGCGGTGATCGCACCCGGCCACGCCTCCGGATCACCGACGGGGTCACCGCTGGCGAGGGCGACACCCGACACCACCCGGTAGCTCACCGCCGACTTGCCGGACGGCGAGAAGACGACGTGCTTGTCGTGCCGCAGCGCGAAGTAGCCGAGGGAGTCGCCGTCCGGGCGCGTGTCGAGCAGCTGGCGCAGGCGCTCGACGTCCGACGGGCTCAGAGCATCGACGTGCCGGGTCGTCCGCAGCGCCACGACGAGGGGCAACACGATCGTCAGCAGCCCGAGCCCGAGCAGAAGGGCGGTGACGAGGTCCGACGCCCGGTCTGTCGTGAACCGGATCGGGCCGGGCAACCCGACGAAGCCGTGCAGGACGGTGCTGAACCGCGCGCGCCAGCTCCACTCGTCCACCGTGCTCACGTTGACCTGTAATGCGAGGAGGCCGGCCAGCACCGACCCCGTCAGCAAGCCCACGAAAAGGACGAACGGATGGTGCCGTCGCTCCGGATCCGGCAGGGCCCGGAACTGGGAGCGCGAGACGATCAGGGCGGCGGCCACCAGCAGGCACAGGCCCGCCTCCTCCACGTCCAGGCCCTTGACGACGTGCAGAACCGCCCCCGCGCACAGCAGCGCCACGGCCAGGCGCCATGCCCGCCGTTGGCGGCGACGCAGGCCCCGGGCCAGCAGGACGAGCACGACCCCGAGCGCGACGCAGGCGGCCGCCGCCGCCGCTGCCGCCGGCAGCCCGAGCGCGTCGGCCACGGTGCGCAGCCGACCGCGGTCCGGCGGGAGCAGCCCGGAGACGATGCTGACCATCCCGGCGATCCAGACCAGCAGGCCGGCGCTGCCCGCGAGCCGCTGGACCGCCGCCCCGTGCTGGGGGGACGACGTGTTCGGCGTCGTCGACGCCGGGGCACGACGCTGCTCCGCCGCTGCGTCCACCCGGGATCGTTCGGGAAGCGTGCTCGGGACCACCTCCCCAGGGTCGGCCTCCGCCCATGAGAGACAGGTGTCAGAAAGAGCCCGGAGTCGTTAGATCAGCGCGGCTCCCGCCGGCGCCGACGGAGCAGCCAGCCCAGGGCGAGGCCGATCGCGAACATCAGCAGCAGCGCGAGCCAGAGCGGCATCGTCACCGTGGTGACCAGCAGATGGATCCGGGTGGACGCGCGGTTCTCGACGAGCAGCACGACGCTGACGGCGCCGAGCAGGAACGCGATGACGACCCGCGGGGTGATCTTCCGCCGGTCCTGACCGACGTGCCGGGCTTCCGTTTTCGCCATAACTGCTCCTCGGCCATCCCCCGTCGTTCCGTTACCGCGCCGGAGACGCGAGGCTCCGTGGTTCTCCGCAGCCTTCGCCACCTGACGGGACCACCGTCCGGCCTGCCGGGGGCGGAACAATCACCTCCTGCGGGTGAAAAGCCTTCAGGCGCCCGTGAGCGGCGGTAGGGCCTTGGCGATCAGGTCGACGCCGAAGACCAGGAAGAGAACCGTCATGACGGCGGCATTGTGCGCGACCAGCCAGCCCTTGAGGTCGTCGAGGTGGCTGCTCGCCCGCGCGCCGCCGACCAGGTGGTAGGCGACCGGCGCCGCGATCGTGAGGCTCGCGAGGGCCACGAAGACGACGATCGAGACCGTTGTCTGACCACCGGAGAGGCCCAGCTGCGCGAGCCCGGTTGCAGCACCGACCGTCAGGAGCAGGTTCTTCGGATTGACGCCTGCCAGGAGCCACCCGAGCCCGTGGGCCTTCACCGGGGAGAGCGATTCGACGCTCGAGAGCCAGGCGGGCATGTCCGGATCGGCAGTCGGCGATGGGCGCTTCCGCCAGGTCCGACCGGCGAGAACCAGGAACAGGACGCCGAAGACGATCTTTCCCCACGAGATCGTGTCGGCAGTCGTCGAACTCGTGGACGCGTCTCCCTGGTCGGCAAGGACGTAGGCCACCACGCTCACGACGGTCAGCGCGAGTACCCAGCCGGCGAGGAAGAGCGAGCCGTTCACCGCTGCTCGTCGCGAGAACAACATGAGGACCACGGCGATGATCGGCACCGGGCTGATCGCGACTCCGATCGCGAACGTCAGGACCCCGCTGATTCCTTGCCCCACCGCGCTCACCGCCCGTCCCCCGGGCTGGATTCCGCTGCCCTGCCCGCGCCGAGGGCAGCGTCCTACAGATGTCGTCGACCGGGCCTCATCCGGTCCGGACGATCCACGGCCAACCCGAAGACCGATGCGACGGCCTCGCGGCAACCGCACCGCCGGCAGTTCACTCAGGCCGGGACGTCGGCGTCCTGCGCCGCGGCAAAGGCCTCGGGGCCCTGCTCCACCGCCGCGGGGTCCATCCACATGACCTGCCAGCCGTGACCGTCGAGGTCGAAGAAGCTGCGCGAGTACATGAACCCGTAGTCCTCGGCGCCGTCCGCCTCGCGGCCGCCCGCGGCGAGCGCAGCGGCGCCGACCGCATCGACCTCATCGCGGGAGGAAACGCTGAAGGAGTACAGCGCCAGCGCGTGCGCCGTCGGGTCGCCGACCGGCAGCTTCGAGAACTCGGCGAACTTCGCGCGGCCGAGCAGCATGACGAACGCCTGCTCGCCGATCAGCATGCAGGCGGAGTTCTCATCGCCAAACGCCGGGTTGTCGGTGAACCCGAGCGCTGCGAAGAACGCCTTGCTGCGCTCGATGTCCTGTACCGGGATGCTGACGAAGAGGTTGCGGGCGGCGTGCGCGGGCGTGGTCACGATGGAGACTCCAAGTCGGTGGCTCGGTGGCGTACGTCCTGTTAGACGGCCGCACCGCGGAAACTCATCGGTGAGCAGGTCCACGACAACGTGCCCGCCGCGGGCGTGAAGCTGGACGACGACGTGCTGAGGCGCATCGACGACCCGCGAGGAACCGCGTCACCCGGCCGACCGTCGTCGACCGCGGAGCAGTCACCGCGGCAGTGCCCGATCCGACCGCGGACGTTCGCTGATCCCGGGCTTCGATCCCTTCTCGTATCAGGACCGGGAGCGCCGACCTGACTGAGCGGTCGCCAAGTTGTCGATTTCATCGAACGTCGCGCCCACCCCGAGGTAGATGCCGGCGATCAGCATCTGTCGCTCCCCGTGGGTCAGCTCGGCGGACGGCGCCTGCAACATGAGCTCCAGGTCGGCATAGGTCTCGGCCCTGTGCACGATCGTGGCCACCAGCTCGTCGTCGCGGACTGGACGCATCAGATGTCGCCTCCTGTTCAGCCCCCGAACACGGACAAGCCTCCCCGGCGGACGTCCAGCTCAACAGGACGCTGATCTTGCGGTTGGTTGACAAGCGGCTGACAGCCGGCCGCAGATCGTCATCCAGATGAAGCACTGAATCCGGGGCGGGTCCACTGACGCCGATCGGTGCCAGTGGACCCGCCGCCGCCCCGGCCTCCAAACGGAGGCCGGGGCGGGGGGTCGAGCATTTGTCAAGATCGACAACGTGCGTCGAGCGTGACACCGAATGCCACCGAGAGACGGTGAACACTTGCGTGATCATCACTCATGTCCGGTGGATGAACCCCTGGACATCCGTGATGACCTGTCCCGCGTCCCGTGTCCCGTCAGCTGCAGCCGCTGGTGCTTCCGCACTGCTCGCAGACGTAGCAGCTCCCGGCGGGGCGCATGCTGACGCCGCAGGTGAAGCAGAGCGGGGCGTCCACCGCGGTGCGCGACTCCGAGTGCGAGTGCGGCGGGGTGGCTGCGGCGCTCGCCGCCGGGCTGCGGTCCGCCGGGGTGTGCTCCACCGACGACTCGACCGGGGCCGAGGCCCGCAGCGACTCGACGTCCACGTCCTCCGCCGGAGCGGCCGCGGAGGCGCCGCCGCCGTAGGTCTCGGCGACCTGCGCCGTCCGTTCCTCGGCGGTGAAGATGCCGTACTCCTCCCGCACGTCGTACGGCAGGTAGTCCAGCGCCAGGCGACGGAACAGGTAGTCCATCACCGACTGCGCCATCCGCACGTCCGGGTCGTCGGTGAGGCCGGCCGGCTCGAAGCGCATGTTGATGAACTTCGAGACGTAGGCCTCGAGGGGCACCCCGTACTGCAGCGCGATCGACAGCGCGACGGAGAAGGCGTCCATGACGCCGGCGAGGGTCGAACCCTGCTTCGACATCTTGATGAAGACCTCGCCGAGGCCGTCGTCGGGGTACGACCCCGCCGTCATGTAGCCCTCGGCCCCGCCGACCGCGAAGGACACCGTCTGCGACGGCCGCTTCTTCGGCAGCCGCTTGCGCTTCGGCTTGGCCTCGACGACCTGCACCGGAGCGGCCGCCTCCTCCTTCTTGTGACCGGACAGCGGCTGGCCGACCTTGCAGTTGTCGCGGTAGATCGCGAGCGCCTTGAGCCCCAGCTTCCAGCCCTGGAAGTAGATGTGCTCGACGTCCTCGATCGTCGCCGACTCCGGCATGTTCACGGTCTTGGAGATGGCACCCGAGAGGAACGGCTGAGCCGCCGCCATCATCCGCACGTGACCCATCGGGCTGATCGCCCGCTCGCCGAGGGCGCAGTCGAACACCTCGTAGTGCTCGCGCTTGAGGCCGGGAGCGTCGATGACGTGCCCGTTCTCGGCGACGTACTCGACGATCGCCTCGACCGTCTCCTCGGCGTAGCCGAGCGAGCGCAACGCGGGCGGCACGGTGTGGTTGACGATCTTCATGCTCGCGCCGCCGACCATCTTCTTGTTCTTGACCAGCGCGAGGTCCGGCTCGATGCCGGTGGTGTCGCAATCCATCATCAGGCCGATCGTCCCGGTCGGGGCGAGGACGGACGCCTGGGCGTTACGCCAGCCGCTCTTCTCGCCGATCCGCAGGCCCTCCTGCCACTGCTTGCCGGCCAACGCCAGGATGCGGGCATCGTCCGCCCCGACGGGGCGCACAACGTCGTTGGCGGCGGCGTGCTTGCGCATGACCCGGGTGTGCGCGTCGGCGTTGCGGGCGTAGCCCTCGTAGGCACCCACGACGCCGGCCATCTCCGCCGAGCGGCGGTAGGCGGTGCCGGTCATCAGCGAGGTGATACCGGCGGCGAGCGCCCGGCCGCCGTCCGAGTCGTAGGCGTGCCCGGTGGCCATCAGCAGGGCGCCGAGGTTGGCGTAGCCGATGCCCAGCTGCCGGAACTTGCGGGTGGTGTCGCCGATCGCCTCGGTCGGGAAGTCCGCGAAGCAGATGGAGATGTCCATCGCCGTGATGACGAACTCGACCGCCTTGACGAACCGCTGCGCGTCGAACGTGCCGTCCTCGCGGAGGAACTTCATGAGGTTCAGCGACGCGAGGTTGCAGGACGAGTTGTCGAGGTGGACGTACTCCGAGCACGGGTTGCTGGCGGTGATCCGGCCCGACTCGGGGCAGGTGTGCCAGTCGTTGATCGTGTCGTCGTACTGCAGGCCCGGGTCGGCGCACTCCCACGCTGCCTTGGCGATCGTGCGGAAGACGTCGTGCGCCGGCACGGTGTCGACGACGCTGCCGTCGAGGCGGGCGCGCAGGTGGTAGTCCTTGCGCTCTTCGTAGGCGCTCATGAACTCGTCGCTGACCCGGACCGAGTTGTTCGCGTTCTGGTACTGCACCGACACGATGTCGGAGCCGCCGAGGTCCATGTCGAAACCGGCGTCGCGCAGCGCGCGGATCTTGTCCTCCTCGCGCGCCTTGGTCTCGACGAACTCGACGATGTCCGGGTGGTCGACATCGAGCACGACCATCTTGGCCGCGCGGCGGGTCGCGCCGCCCGACTTGATGGTTCCCGCAGAGGCATCGGCGCCACGCATGAACGAGACCGGGCCGGAGGCCGTGCCGCCGGAGGAGAGCAGCTCCCTGGACGACCGGATGCGGGAGAGGTTGATGCCGGCGCCGGAACCGCCCTTGAAGATCAGGCCCTCTTCCCGGTACCAGTTCAGGATCGAGTCCATGTTGTCGTCGACGGCGAGGATGAAGCAGGCCGACACCTGCTGCTTGGACGCCGTGCCGACGTTGAACCACACCGGCGAGTTGAAGCTGAAGACCTGGTGCAGAAGCATCCACGTCAGCTCGTGCTCGAAGACTGTGGCGTCCTCGGCGCTGCGGAAGTAGCCGTGCTCCTCCCCCGCCTTGCGGTAGGTGAGCACCACCCGGTCGATGAGCTGCTTGAGCGACCACTCGCGCACCGGGGTGCCCACGGCGCCGCGGAAGTACTTGCTGGTGACGATGTTCGAGGCGTTCACCGACCAGGAACTCGGGAACTCGACGCCGCGCTGCTCGAAGTTGACCGACCCGTCACGCCAGTTCGTCATGACGACGTCGCGGCGCTCCCAGGTCACCTCCTCGTAGGGGTGCACCCCGGCCGTCGTGTGGACGCGCTCCATCCGCAGGCCCTTGCTCCGGCGGCTGGTCTGGGCCGGCGTTGTCGTCGAACCGTTGACGGTTTCAGTCATGCGGCGGGTCCTTACCTCTCGTCTAGGAAGAACAAATCGTTCGGGATGTCCATGCCGGAGCCGGACCGTGTCGTGCCGGTTTCTGCTGGTGCGGTGGTGCGGTGGTGCGGTGGTGCTGCGTGCGAGGCCCGGTGAGGGCCCAAGAGGTCGGGGGAGTCGAGGGAGTCGGGATGGCCGGGCGGGTGATCTGCCGCGGCCGCCGGTCAGGTCACGGCGGCCGCGGCAAGCGGTGGACCGGCCGGGCCGACGAGCGGCTCCGGCGCGGAGGGATCGAGGTCGGACGACCGGTCGGCTGATGCGGCAGCGACATCGCCGGGGTGGTCGGCAGCCTCAGCGGCTGGGTCGTCGATCGCGACGGCGCCACGGGCGGCGCGCTGCTCGCGCAGCTTCGTGATCTCGACCTCGAAGTCCTCGAGCGAATCGAAGGACGAGTACACGGACGCGAAGCGGAGGTAGGCGACCTCGTCGAGCTCGCGCAGCGGCCCGAGGATGGCGCGGCCCACGTCCTCGGAGCGCACCTCCACCCGCGCCGACTCCCGCACGCACTCCTCGACGCGCTGCGCCAGCAGCGCGAGCGCGTCCTCGTCGACCGGGCGGCCCTGACACGCCTTGCGCACGCCGGAGCAGACCTTGTCTCGGCGGAAGGGCTCGGTGGCCCCGCTGCGCTTCACGACGAGCAGCGACGCCTCCTCGAGGGTCGTGAACCGCCGCCCGCACTCCTGGCAGGCGCGGCGCCGACGGATCGCCGTGCCGCCGTCGGCGTCCCGGCTGTCGACGACGCGGCTGTCCTCGTGGGAGCAGTAAGGGCAGCGCACGCGGCCTCCAGAATCAGCTTCTTCAGCTAACGGATTCGAGTCTCCTGTGGATGCTGCTGTGGGCAACCCCCGAGAACCGGTGGATAACCTGTGCAACAACCTGTGGACGACTTACATCCGTGTAACTACTAGATGTTGTGCCCGGACATTAGGCAGCTCCCGAGACAGTGGCAAGCGCGTTCCCGGCGTGTTGCTCGCCGTGTCCCGTCGGATCGCCGAGTGCGCGCCGGGATGACGATCACGCTCGGCTACGGCAGCCGGAGGTGCTGACCGATCTCCAGCGATGGCGACGCGAGCCCGTTCACGGCCATCAGATCGTTGGCCACCGCTCGCGGGTCGCTGTCCGGAGCGATGCGCTCCGCAATGGACCAGAGCGTGTCGCCCTGCTGGACGACGACCTGCTCGCCCGGGCCCCCCTCGGCCCCCAACGCGCTCGTCGTGACCCGGCCCACACTGAAAGCCAACGTCACGAGCACGAGCAGGAACAGCAAGGCGACGACCCGGCCTCGCCGGGTCAGGTGCAGCGAGGGGTTCGGCCGCGACACAGTCTGTGTGGGGCGACGCCGGGCCGCCGGATCGACGGCGCGGCCCGCCCCACTGCCGTCGGGCCGGCAGCGGAGGCTGCGCCGCACGGAGGCGCCGCCGGCCGAGGGACGACGGACCGTCACCTCGAGCCCGTCCCGAGAATTCGTCGCCGACGCGGCGTCCGTCGGGCGTGTCGGGGACGACCGGCGGGACCCGGACCGGACCTCGAGGGCGACGGAGCGCCCCGCGGCGGCCCGGCTGCGGCGCGGCTGGGAGCGAACCCCCGTGCGCTCCGCCCCCCGCGCATGGGCGGGCGCCGGGTCCGCCGCCAGCTCGCCCAGGAGCGCGGCCGTGCGCCGGTCGATCAGAATCGTGGACATCGGATCCTCCTCATGTCGAACGCGTGTTCGATGAGGGAGTTGTACCGCAGGGGTACGACAAAAAACAG
Source organism: uncultured Actinomycetota bacterium (assembly GCA_963783105.1). Lineage (GTDB taxonomy): Bacteria > Actinomycetota > Actinomycetes > Frankiales > Frankiaceae > JAVEDQ01. Next base: position 962,125 of record CAWAMI010000007.1, on the reverse strand, counting down.
ACACGCTCGAACAAGTGTTTGAAGTAGGCCGTCGACCAGCGCTAACGTGCTCACGACGCGGGAAGTGGGAGCCGACCGCCCCTGAGGATCGGGCCGACTCTCCACCGACCGCCGACGGCGCACGCGAGACAGCGCACCGTGGAACAGCGCACGTGGAACAGCGCACGTGGAACAGAGACGACCAAGAGCCGGCCGCGGCCGGCGAAGGAGGAGGCACCATGGCCGACCGCCGCACCTCTCGGACCGAGCCGCCGGGGTCGGGCGCGAAGGCCCGGGTCCGGGAGATCCCGGACGGTCCTCCGGACGCCTCCGGCCTGACCCCGCGCCAGCGCAAGGTCCTCGAGGTCATCCGGGCGGCCGTCGAGCGCCGCGGCTACCCGCCCAGCGTCCGGGAGATCGGCGAAGCGGTCGGTCTGACCAGCACGAGCAGCGTGGCGCACCAGATGAAGGTGCTGCAGTCCAAGGGCTTCCTCCGTCGCGACCCGCACCGTCCGCGGGCCGTGGAGGTCCTGTTGCCCTCGGCGGCTGCCACCGATAGCGACGCGCCCGTCGCGGCGACACCCACCGCCTTCGAGGACGAGGCGGACGCGGCCGCCGCCCGACCCGCGCCGGCGTACGTACCGGTCGTCGGCCGCATCGCCGCCGGCGGTCCGGTGCTCGCGGAGCAGGCGATCGAGGACGTGTTCCCGCTGCCCAAGGAGCTCGTCGGCGAAGGGACACTGTTCCTGCTGCGGGTGACCGGCGAGTCGATGATCGACGCGGCCATCTGCGACGGGGACTGGGTGGTGGTCCGCCAGCAGCCGGTCGCGGACAACGGCGACGTGGTGGCGGCCATGATCGACGGCGAGGCGACGGTCAAGACGTTCAAGCGGCGCGACGGCCATGTGTGGCTGCTGCCGCAGAACCCCGACTACGCCCCGATCGACGGCGCCGAGGCGACGGTGCTCGGCCGGGTCGTGGCCGTCCTGCGTCGCGTGTGAGAGCTCAGTCCGCCGAGGTGGCGCTCGCTCCGGCGATCACGAACCGGGACAGCTCGGCGGCGAGTGCCGGTCCGACCCGCGCGCGGATCAGGGTTCCGTCCGCGCGGTGATCGGTGTCGAGCACCTCGCCGAGGTCGTGGACCCTCGTGACCAGGTCACCGCGCTCGTAGGGAAGGAGCGCCTCGACCTCGATCTCGGGCCGGGGCACCCGCTCGACCAGCGCCTCCAACAGCTCGCGAAGACCCTCCCCGGTGTGGGCGCTGACGAACACGGCGGTGGGCGCCAGGCGCCGCAGCCGGTTGAGCACCAGCGGGTCCGCGGCGTCGGTCTTGTTGACCACGAGCAGCTCGGGGACGTCGGCCGCGTCGATCTCGGCGAACACCTCGCGAACCGCCGAGATCTGCGCCTCCGGGTCGGCGTGGGATCCGTCGACGACATGGACGACGAGGTCGGCGTTCGAGACCTCCTCCAGCGTCGACCGGAAGGCGTCGACCAGCTGATGCGGCAGGTGCCGGACGAAGCCGACCGTGTCGGTCAGCGTTATCGTGCGGCCGTCCGGTAGCTCGGCGCGCCGGACCGTCGGGTCGAGGGTGGCGAACAGCGCGTTCTCGACCAGGACGCCCGCCCCGGTGAAGCGGTTGAGCAGCGAGGACTTCCCGGCGTTGGTGTAACCCGCGATGGCGACGGACGGGACCTCGTTGCGCAGCCGCTCGCCGCGCTTGGTCTCCCGGACCACGGCCATCCCGGCGATGTCCCGGCGGAGCTTGGCCATCCGGGCGCGGATCCGGCGACGATCGGTCTCGATCTTGGTCTCACCGCCACCCATCCGGGTGCCGATGCCACCGCCCTGGCGGGACATCGACTCACCCCACCCCCGCAGACGCGGGACCAGGTAGGCGAGTTGTGCCAGCTCGACCTGAGCCTTGCCCTCGCGGCTCGTGGCGTGCTGGGCGAAGATGTCGAGAATCAGGGCGGTGCGGTCGATGACCTTGACCTTGACGATCTCCTCGAGCTGCTTGAGCTGACCAGGGGTGAGCTCACCGTCGCAGACGACCGTGTCAGCGCCGGTGGCGACCACGATGTCGCGGAGTTCGCGGGCCTTACCCGAGCCGACGAAAGTCGCCGCCGAGGGCTTGTCGCGGCGCTGCACGAGGGCGTCGAGCACCTCCGAGCCCGCCGTCTCCGCCAACGCGGCGAGTTCGGCCAGCGAGTTCTCGGCGTCCTCGGCCGTTCCCTCGGTCCAGACCCCGATGAGCACGACCCGCTCGAGGCGCAGCTTCCGGTACTCGACCTCGGTGACGTCCTCGAGTTCGGTGGTGAGCCCGGCGACGCGCCGCAGCGCGGTGCGGTCCGCGAGGTCGAAGCCCTCACCCTCGATGTCGTGGAAGGCGGCCGGGCTGCCGGAACGCGTCGTCTCGACGAGGACGACCTCGTCGCGCTCGTCCTCGGCCGGGACATCGACGCTGGGGAGCTTCCGTGCTGGTTCTGTCATCGACTGCTACAACTCCCCTCACACGTCCCCGATTCCGACGGCCGGTTCCGAGCGCCCGGCGAGCCCGCTCGGCCGCCGGCGGTGGACGGTCGCCCGCCTATCCGAGCCACCGGCCCTCGGCGACGAGTTCGGCCGGCCCCGTGAGCAGAACGGTCTCCTTCGTCCACTGCACCCGCAGCCGCCCGCCGGGAACCCGAACATCCACCGGAGGTCCCGGCCGGCCCGCGGCGGCGACCGCCACCGCGCATGCGCCCGTGCCGCAGGACAGGGTCTCGCCCGAGCCGCGTTCGTGCACGCGCATTTCCAGGCCGGGAACGTCGGCACTGCCCTGCCCCGGCGAGTCCGAGACGTAGAACTCGAGGTTGACCCCGCTCGGGAAGTCCGCCTCCGGCACCACCGGGTCGGCCGTCAGGTCGAGGGCGGCCAGTTCCGCCCTGCTGTCCAGCCGCACCACGAGGTGCGGATTGCCCATCGAGACCGGCTGCCCCTCGTACGCACGTCCACCGAGCTCCGCCTTGACGAGGCCGGGCCGGACGTCCGGCGGGCCCATGCCGACGGTGACATCCCCGACCTCGGGCACGGAGACCGTCTTGACGCCGCCGCGGGTCGCGAGCCGCAACTCCCCCGCCGGCTCCCAGCCGGCGTCCACGAGGAACCGCGAGTACACCCGGACGCCGTTGCCGCACATCTCGGCGAGCGAGCCGTCGGCGTTGTGGTAGTCCATGAACCAGCGGACGTCGCCGTCGTCGCGGATCTCCGGCGGCAACGCGGAGGCCGGCATCCGCTCGACGGGCACCACGCGGAGGACGCCGTCGCCGCCGATACCGAACCGCCGGTCGCACAGCCGTCGGATCAGCCCCGGCGAGAGCTGGACCTGGCCCTCGGCGTCGGGGATCAGGACGAAGTCGTTGCCGGTGCCGTGCCCCTTGAGGAACGGCAGGCCGCCGCGCTCCTGCTCTCCGCGACCCGGTGTCACGAGGCGCAGGCTACCCGTGCACGACGCTCACGCCGGGCGCGCCTGCGGCGGCCCGGTTGCGCCAACCAACACCCCGCGTCAGCATCCACCGCGCCTTGTCCGCCCGCTGCGGTGTCGAGAACAGATACCCATGGGCCCGATCGCAGCCCAGCTCACAGAGCCGCGCTCCCTCGGCCCAGGACTCGACGCCCTCGGCCACGACGTAGAGGTCGCGGGCGTGGGCGAGCCGGATCACCGACGCGACGATCGAGTCGTCGTCGAGATCGCCGCCGACCCCGCGCACGAAGCGCCGGTCGAGCTTCACCGCGTCGACCGGCAGCTCGTCCAGCGTCGCGAGAGAGGAGTACCAGGTGCCGAAGTCGTCGATCGCCAACGCGCATCCCAGGGAACGCAGCTGTCCGAGAACGTCCAGCGTCGGCGTGCCGAGGGCGTCGAGGCTCCGCTCGCTGAACTCCAGGCCGAGCGTGCCGAACGGCAGTCGGTACCGGTTGACGAGCTCGGCGATCTGGTCGACGAATTCGTCGGTGAACTGCGTCGCCGCGACGTTGATCCACAGCTGGCGGGCCTGCACGGTGGGATGCGGCGGCATATCCCGCCACGCGTTCAGCTCCTGGGCGGCCTTCTCCAGGACCCACATCCCGATCTCGGGCATCAGGCCGGCAGCTTCCGCCGCTGGCAGGAAGTCCCGGGGTCCGAGCAACCCCCGGGTGGGGTGCGGCCACCGCAGCAGCGCTTCCATTCCCACGACGGCACCGGAGGCGAGTTCGACCTCGGGCTGATAGACGATGTCGAACCCGTCCTCCGCCAGCGCCGTACGCAGATCGGCCGAGAGATCGGGGTGGTCGGTCAGGTCGACGACAGAGCGAGCCACAGCAACTCCTCCTCGATGCGGATGCTTTGCCGGGGAAACCGCAGTGGCCGACCTCTTGGCCGTCTGCCGTCACGGACGACCGCATTCGGACAATCCGTGACAGGTAGCTTCTCAGTGGTGTGACACATTCCACCATTTCTCGACCGTTGTCACGGCTCTGTCCCGGAAGCCGCCGTCGACCTCGCCCCCCTCCGGCGAGAACCAGCGCACCGTTTCGTCCCTCCGGAACCATGAGCGCTGCCGGCGAGCGAATCGTCGAGTCGCCCGCAGCGTCTGCTCCTCTGCCCGGCCCAGCGCGTCGGCCCGTGCGGGAGAACCCGCAGCTCCGGCGTCGAAGGCGGCCAGCACCTGCGCGTACCCGAGCGCGCGTGAGGCCGTCCGCCCGTCGCGCAGCCCCAGCCGCTCCAGGCGGGCCACCTCGTCCACCAAGCCGGAGGCGAACATGCGCGCGGACCGTTGGGCGAGTCGCTCGTCGAGACCCGGATGATCGAGGCCGATCCGCACCGCGTCGTACACCGGGCGGTGGCCCGGCAGGCTCGCGGCGAAGGAGCCGTGCAGACCGACGACCTCCAGCGCGCGGACGATGCGCCGCCCGTTGCTCGGCAGGATGGACGCGGCGGCCCGCGGGTCCAGCGCGGCGAGCCGGGCGTGCAGGGCGGCCGGTCCGACGTCGGCGAGCTCGGCCTCCAGGGCGGCTCGGGCCTCGGGGTCGGTGCCCGGGAACGCCAGGTCGTCGAGGACGGCGCGCACGTACAGGCCACTGCCGCCGACGAGCACCGGTACCCGCCCCGCCTGCTGCAGGCGGTCGATGGCGGCGCGGGCCATCGCCTGGTAGCGGGCCACGTCGGCGGGTTCGGTGACGTCCCAGACGTCGAGCAGGTGATGCGGCACTCCGCGCTGCTCGTCCGCCGTCAGCTTGGCCGTGCCGATGTCCATCCCGCGGTACAGCTGCATCGAGTCAGCGTTGATCACCTCGCCGCCCAGCCGCTGGGCGAGCTCGACGCCGAGGTCCGACTTGCCGGCGCCGGTCGGCCCCACCACGGCGATCAGCGTCGGTGCCGTGGCGCTGCTCATCACGAGGACGGGGTCTCGCGCGTCCACTGCGCGACGAAGTACCCGACCCCGAACGGTGCGTCGGCGTAGCCGAGCCGGGCCGTCCACGTCCCCTCGCAGCTGGCGCCGGCCAGCACCTGCCAGCTCGCCCGCCCGGCCGCCAGCAGCTCCGCGGCCAGGCCCGCATCGAGGGCGAGAAGGGCGGCTCCGTCGGCCGAGCCGAGGGCCGCGGCGACGGCGGCGTCGAAGGGCTCGGCCCGCTCGTCCCACCAGCCGGGGGCTTTCTCCGACCTCCGTGCCGAGCCGTCGCCCATGCACAGCAGGGCGACGCGCTCGTCGAGGTCGGCGAGCTCAGCGCCCCAAGCGGCGGCGGCCTCCGGCGGCGCGCTCACGGGTACGGCCAGCGCGCGTGCCTGCCCCTTCCAGCCGGACTGCTGCAGCAGCCAGGCGCCGACGGCGGTCGCGAGAGGCAGCGCGGGCGGGCCCTCCCCCGGCTCGGGTCCGAGCGGGACGACCAGGTCCACCCCGAAGCCCGCGAAGGACCCGGAGTCCTGAGGGCCGTAGGACGCCCGCACCGGTCCGTCGCCGACCACGACGACGAGGTCGGGTTCCGAGCCCACCAACTCGGTGACGGCATCCAGGGCGGCGGCACGGGCGGTGACCTCCACGCCCACCCCGACCTCCCGCACCAGCAACGGCGGGTGCGGACAGACGGCAGCGGCGACGAGGGGCATCTCCGGCTCAGTTCTCGGGACCCAGGCCCCGCTCAGGCGCTCGGCACGGGGGCGCCGACGCGCGGCAGCCCGAGCCCGACCGCCCGAGGCGTCGGTGCGCCCGTGGAGCAGGGGGAATCGGCGGACCCCAGCTCGCCCGCGCGGGTCCGCCGCCAGGCCAGCGGCGGCTCGTCGGCGAGCAGGTGGTGGGGCGCGGCCCGGGTCACCGTCGTGGTCACGATGTCCCCCGGTCGCGGAGCGACGCTGTCCCCCGGTCGCGGAGCGACGCTGTCGCCACTCGCCCGGAAGTGGACCAGCCGGCCGTCGCGGGCCCGCCCGGACAACCGCCCGGTGCCGGCGTCCTTGCGCCCCTCGCCCGTGGCCACGAGCACCTCGACGGCCCGCCCGACCTGGGCCCGGTTCTCCGCCCACGCGATCTCGTCCTGCAGCGCGACGAGCCGCGCGTAGCGCTCCGCCACGACCTCGCGCGGGACCTGGTCGTCCATCTCGGCGGCCGGCGTCCCGGGTCGCTTCGAATACTGGAAGGTGAAGGCGCTGGAGAACCGCGCGGCCCGCACGACCTCGAGCGTGGCCTCGAAGTCGGTCTCCGTCTCGCCGGGGAAGCCGACGATGATGTCGGTGGTGATCGCCGCGTCGGGCAGCGCCTCGCGCACCCGCTCGACGATGCCGAGGAACCGCTCGGAACGGTAGGAGCGGCGCATCCGGCGCAACACCGGGTCGGACCCGGACTGCAGCGGCATGTGCAGCGAGGGACAGACGTTGGGCGTCTCGGCCATCGCCGCGATCACGTCGTCCGTGAAGTCCCGGGGATGCGGGCTGGTGAAGCGGACCCGCTCCAGGCCCGGCACGTCGCCGCAGGAGCGGAGCAGCTTGCCGAACGCCTGCCGGTCGCCGAACTCGCGCCCGTAGGAGTTGACGTTCTGACCGAGCAGGGTGACCTCGAGGACTCCCTCGGCGGCCAGGGCCTCCACCTCGGCGAGGACGTCGCCGGGCCGGCGGTCCCGCTCCTTGCCCCGCAGGCTCGGCACGATGCAGAAGGTGCACGTGTTGTCGCAGCCGACGCTGATGCTCACCCAGGCCGAGTAGCTGGACTCGCGGCGGGCGGGCAGCGTCGAGGGGAACGTCTCGAGCGCCTCGGCGATCTCGACCTGGGCCTCGTCGTTGTGCCGCGCGCGTTCGAGCAGTGCGGGCAGCGAGCCGAGGTTGTGCGTTCCGAAGACCACGTCGACCCAGGGCGCCCGGCGGACGATCGTCCCGCGGTCCTTCTGCGCCAGGCAGCCGCCGACGGCGATCTGCATGCCCGGATGCGCATGCTTGACGGGCCGGAGGTGGCCGAGGTTGCCGTAGAGCCGATTGTCGGCGTTCTCGCGTACCGCGCAGGTGTTGAACACGACGAGATCGGGGTCGCGCCCGGGCTCCGAGCGCACGTAACCGGCGCCCTCGAGCACCCCGGCAAGGCGCTCGGAGTCGTGCACGTTCATCTGGCAGCCGTACGTGCGCACCTCGTACGTCCGACTCATGGCGTCGAGCCTACGACCGGGACTGTTGCCGGGCGGTGCCCTCGGGCCGTCGCGCCTCCGGTCAGCGAGCGATCTCCGTGGAGCGCGTCTCGCGCACGACCGTCACCCGGATCTGCCCGGGGTAGGTGAGCTCGTCCTCGATCTGCTTGGCGACGTCCCGGGCGAGCACCTGCGCGCCGATGTCGTCCACCGCGTCCGGCACGACCATCACCCGGACCTCGCGCCCGGCCTGCATGGCGAAGACCTTGTCGACTCCCGGCTTCTCGGCGGCGATCTGTTCGATCCGCTCGAGCCGCTTCACGTAGGACTCGAGACTCTCGCGCCGGGCGCCGGGCCGACCGCCCGAGATCTGGTCGGCCGCCTGCGTGAGCACCGCGCCGATGCTGTGCGGTTCCACCTCGTTGTGGTGCGCCTCGATCGCGTGGACGACCTCCTCGTCCTCCTCGTAACGACGGGCGAGTTCGGCGCCGATCAGCGCATGCGAGCCCTCGACCTCGTGGGTGAGCGCCTTACCGACGTCGTGCAGGAGCGTGCCCCGTTTCGCCAGCGGCGCCGGGAGACGTAGCTCGTGCGCCATCACCCCCGCGAGGTGGGCCGACTCCACGAGGTGCTTCAGCACGTTCTGCCCGTAGCTGGTGCGGTACCGGAGCCGTCCGAGCAGCGCGATGAGGTCGGGATGCATCTCGTCGATGCCGACCTCGACGAGGGCGTCCTCGCCGGCGCGCACGCAGAGGGCCTCGACCTCGGCCTTGGCCCGTTCGTACTGCTCCTCGATGCGCTGCGGGTGGATCCGCCCGTCGAGGATCAGCGCCTCGAGCGTCAGGCGTCCGACCTCCCGCCGCACCGGGTCGAAGCAGGACAGCAGCACCGCCTCGGGTGTGTCGTCGATGATGACGTTCACCCCGGTGACCGCTTCGTAGGCGCGGATGTTTCGGCCCTCGCGACCGATGATCCGCCCCTTCATCTCGTCGTGCGGCAGGTGCAGGACGCTCACAACGGACTCGGCCGTCTGCTCGCTGGCGACCCGCTGGATCGCCAACGTGACGATCTTGCGGGCGCGATCCTCCCCCTCCTCCCGGGCCTGGGACTCGATGTCGCGCACCAGCAGTGCGGCGTCCCGCTTGGCCTGCTGTTCGGCCTGCGCCACGAGTTCGGCCCGCGCCTCTGCCACGGTGAGCCCCGCGACCTGCTCGAGGACGCGGTGACGCTCCTGTTCCAGGTCGGCCAGCTCCGCCTTGCGGCGGGCGATCTCGGCCTCCTTGCGCGCCAGCTCGTGCTCGCGGGTCTCGATCTGATGGGCCTCGTCGTCGAGCCCGCGCTGCCGTTCGGAGAGGCGTTCCTCCCGCGCCTCCAGCCGCTCCTGACGGATGTCGAGCTCGTGCTCCCGCTGCCGGAGCTCGCGGTCCATCGTGGCCCGTGCGCTCTCGGCCGCCGAGTGGGCCTCGGACTGCGCCGCTGCGAACTCGGACTGCGCAGCCGTGATCTCGGACTCGGCGGCGGCTCGGGTGGCCTCCGCCTGCCGCCGAAGGGTGTCGGCGTCCCGCTGGGCCGCCACGCGCAGCGACTCCGCGTCCGTGTTCGCCCGGTCGAGCTCGGCCGGCGAACGACCCGAGGCCGACCCCGCCGCGATCTCCGACCAGTGCTTGGAGGCACGGTGGAGCAGCACGGCCAGCACACCGACGACGGCGACGAGGACCAGCAGGAGCAGCCCGAGGAGAAGCTCCACCCGACCTCCCCGGTGTTCCGCTGGGGCCCGCGCGAGCGCGCAGGGCCAGCAGGCGGACGCCCCGGAGGCGTCGCAACGGACGAGCCGGAGGTGGATCCCCTCCGACCGTCGCGCGGTCAGGCCTTTCGAAATGTCGAGGTCAAGGATCGGGTCGATATGTGCGTCGCGAAGCCGCGGTAGTCCTTCTGCTTGAGGCGGGAGATTAGGGCTTCCCGATCAAGCCGGTCAAGAACTGCTCACCCGGACGCCTGCCGGTCGCTGGCCGGAGGGCCCCATTCGTCGTCTCCGCCGAACGTGTCGTCGCCCGAGCCGCCCGTGCCGAACAGCGCGTGCTCGACAGCGGCCGACACGACGTCCGAGGGATAGCCGCGCCGAGCGAGGAGTCCGTACAGCCGCCGACGCCGCGCCTCGAGCGGGAGACCCGCCGTCCTCGCCGCCCGTCGAACCGCCAACTGGAACGCGGCCTCTCGCTCCTGTTCCGGATCGATCGTGGCGAGCGCCGCCTCCGCCTCGTCCTCCCCGACGCCCTTGGACCGCAGCTCGCGAGTGACCGTCCGCTTCGCCACGCCGGCGCGCTGCCGGCTGCGGACGAACGCTTCCGCATAGGCGGCGTCGTCGATCAGCCGCAGCTCGACGAGGCGATCGAGCACCGCGGTGATGACGTCGCCCGGCACCCCCTCCTCGGTGAGCACGTCGGCCAGCTCGTGCCGGGTCCTCGCCCGGTCGGTGAGCATCCGCAGACACAGGTCTTTCGCCTGCCGCTCAGCCACCTCCGGGTCCGGGCTCAACTCCCGGATCCGCGATCGACGGCGGGCCGCCACGCCGCGACCCCTAGAAGTCGACGGGGGCTGGCGCCGGCGCCGGTACCTGTGGTGCGTCGAGCACCGGGACGACGCCGAGCTTCTCCTTGATGCGCTTCTCGAGCTCGTTGGCGATGTCCGGGTTGTCGCGCAGGAAGGCCCTGGCATTCTCCTTGCCCTGCCCGAGCTGGTCGCCCTCGTAGGTGTACCAGGCCCCCGCCTTACGGACGAAGCCGTTCTCGACGCCCATGTCGATCAGGCCGCCCTCTCGGCTGATGCCCAGACCGAAGAGCATGTCGAACTCGGCGATCCGGAACGGCGGGCTCACCTTGTTCTTGACGACCTTGACCTTGACCCGGCTGCCCACGGGCTCGCTGCCGTCCTTCAGGGTCTCGATCCGGCGGACGTCGAGACGCACCGAGGCGTAGAACTTGAGCGCCTTGCCGCCGGTCGTCGTCTCCGGGGAACCGAACATCACGCCGATCTTCTCGCGCAGCTGGTTGATGAAGATCGCCGTCGTGCCGGAGTGGCTGAGCGCACCCGTGATCTTGCGGAGCGCCTGGCTCATCAGGCGGGCTTGCAGCCCGACGTGGCTGTCACCCATTTCGCCCTCGATCTCGGCGCGGGGCGTCAACGCCGCCACCGAGTCGATGACGAGGATGTCGAGCGCATTCGACCGGACGAGCATGTCGGCGATCTCCAGCGCCTGCTCCCCCGTGTCGGGCTGTGAGACGAGCAGGGCGTCGGTGTCGACGCCCAGCTTGCGGGCGTACTCCGGGTCGAGCGCGTGCTCGGCGTCGATGAAGGCGGCGATGCCCCCGGCGGCCTGAGCGCTCGCGACCGCGTGCAGGGCGAGGCTCGTCTTACCGCTGCTCTCGGGCCCGTAGATCTCGACCACCCGTCCACGCGGGAGCCCACCGATGCCCAGCGCGACGTCGAGCGCGATCGACCCGGTCGGGATCACCTGGATCGGTGGACGCACCTCGTCCCCGAGCCGCATCACCGACCCCTTGCCGAACGACTTCTCGATCTGCGTCAGCGCGTTGGCCAGAGCCTTCTCGCGGTCGAGTCCTGCCATGGGGGCCACCCCTCGAGTTCGTGTTCCGTCGATGTCGTCGGGGACGTTAGGACGCCGGTCCGACAAAATCCGGGGACAGCGTCCCCCTGTGGAGGAGCGCGGTCGATCCACAAGCTAGCCGAACGCGTGTTCGATTCGGCGCCGACACGCCGGATCGACGAGACGCGGTTCAGCGCTCGCGCGCGGGCACCTCGAACTCCGCGCAGATCGCCCGCCAGACCGTCTTGGCGTCCTCCCCCTCGGAGAGCGCCTGCTCGACGGTGCGGCCCGACAGGGTGGCGAGCACGTGGTCCCGCGCCAGCGAGTCGGCGTAGGAGTCGCCGAAGCTCCGCCGCATCCGCTCCCAGAAGTCCGTCAGCCGCACCCGACCATTGTGCCGTCCGGACAGCAGCCCGACGGGGCCGCGACGGGTGGCCGAAGCGTCCGGGACGGTGACCGAGCAAACCCGGAGAAGTCGGTCGCAATCCGCCGGATCGCGGGACGCCGCGGTGGCGAACTCCTACTGTTCTCCCGTCGGCCAACGACAGGAGGCGCCATGTCCGAGGTCAACGAGGGCGACCAGTCCAACATGTGGCTCTCCCCGCCATCCCGGACGGGTGGGGCGAGGCCTCCGGAGCCGCGCGGCCCGTCGGATCCGGAGGCGGAGGAGACCTCTGCCAGCGCCCGTGCACTCGCCGAGGGCTGGCCTGCCCAACCCGGCTGGATGCCGGAAGGCGCGGCGGGCTGGCCCACAGCCGGTGATGGCCCGTCCGCGGGGCCGACGCAGAGCCCGGGGCAGCAGTACAGCGGCCAGCAGTACAGCGGCCAGCAGTACAGCGGGCAGGGCTGGATCCCGAGCCAGTCAGCCCACCCGACGATCCCGGGCCCCCCGCAGTCCGGACCCGGTGGTGTGCCGCCCGCTCCCTATCCCGGGCCGCCTGGGCCCCTGCCCCGCCCGAACACGGGGAAGGTCGTCGGCATCATCGTCGGTGTCGTGGTTCTCGTGGCCGCGGCCGTGACGGCCGGGCTCGTGCTGAGCAGGCGTGGGTCCGACACCCCCGGCTCCGTCGCGAGCGCTCCCGCGGGATCGACGGGTGGGACGACCAGCGGGGGCACCGATCCCGGCCGCAGCCAGACCTCCTCCGGCACGTCCGGCTCGACCGGCGGATCGGGTTCCAGCGGCACCGGGTCCGGCAGCACGACGACCCCCCGGACCGGGACGTCCGGCGCCGGCGCGCCCGACCTGACCACCGTGACGCTCGGGAGCTCCGTGACCGGAGCGGACGCCGCGGACATCGCGCTCACGCTCGACGCCTACTTCACCGGGATCAACGGCAGCGACTACCGCACGGCCTGGAACCAGCTCAGTCCCAGCCAGCAGGCCAAGAACCCGCTGGGCGAGTTCACGGACGCGACGAGCGGGACGATCGACCGCGACGTGCGCCTGAACGCCGCCACACCCAACAGCGACGGCACCGCCCGCGCCTCGGTGGCGTTCACCAGCACGCAGCCGGGCGACAAGGGCGTCAACCCCGGCGAGACGTGCACGGACTGGTCCATCACGTACACGCTCGTGCGCGGCTCCGGTGCCGGCGGCTGGGTCATCTCCGACACCCCGGCCGCGCAGCACTCGGCGTGCTGACCCGCCGACCGTCGAGGCTCGCGGCGGTCGGACTGCTCGCGGTGCTGTCGACGGCAGCGTGCTCGGGCGGTGGCGACGGACGGCCGGTCGCCGGGGCCCCGTCCCCGGATCGCGCCGGTTCGTCGACGGCGGTGCCCGGCGCGGCCGACCCGGCGTCCCGACTCGTCGCGTCGATGCCGCTCGAGACCCGGATCGGGCAGCTGCTGATGCCGCAGGTCTACGGCTCCTCGGCCACGTCGGTGACGGCCGCCCAGGCCGCCGCGAACCGCGCGCTGCTCGGCGTGGAGACCCCCGCCGAGGCGGTCCGGCGGTACCACCTCGGCGGCGTCACCCTCGTCGAGCGGAACACGGTCGACCCGGTGTTCGGGCAGCTCCCGACCGGGAACGCGCTCGACCCGAAGCAGTTGCGCGGCCTGACGTCCGGGCTCACCGGGGCGGCCCGCGCGTCCGGCGACGACCTCCCCCTGCTGATCGGACTCGACCAGGAGGGCGGGAGCGTCATCCGCCTCCGCGCCCCGGCGACCGAGATGCCGTCGGAGATGGCGATCGGCGCCACCGGCGACCCATCGTTGGCGCGGCAGGCGGGCGAGGTGACGGCGAGCGAGCTGCGCGCCGTGGGGGTGACGGTGGCGCTCGCTCCGGTCGCGGATCTGGCGTCGCTGCCGACCAACACCGTCATCGGCACCCGCGCGTTCGGCTCGGACCCCGCGACGGTCGGCGGCTACGTCCGCGAGTCCGTTGCCGGGCTGCAGTCCGGCGGTGTGGCGGCCACCGTGAAGCACTTCCCCGGTCACGGCGGGACGGACGTCGACAGCCACCTCGAGCTGCCCACCCTGCCGCAGGACCGGTCCCAGCTCGAGGCGCGCGACCTGGTGCCGTTCCGCGCCGGGATCGACGGGGGTGCCGACCTCGTGATGATCGGCAACCTGCGCGTGCCCGCCGTGGATCCCGACGTGCCCGCGAGCCTTTCGCGTCCGCTCGTGACCGACCTGCTGCGCCGCCAACTCGGCTTCGGTGGAGTGGTCATGACTGATTCGTTCACCATGGGCGCGATCCGCAAGAACTACTCCGCGGGCGACGCGGCCGTGCGCGCCATCGACGCGGGCGTCGACCTGCTCTCCATGTCCGCGAACACGTCGGAGGCCTACGCCGCCCTGGTCGCTGCGGCGCGCAGCGGTCGGCTGCCCGAGCAGACCGTCACCGACGCCGCCACCCGGGTCGTCCGGCTGCGCCTGCGGCTGGCGCAGGCGGCGAGCGGCCCCGACCCGGGTCTCGACGTGGTCGGTTCGACGGAGCATCGAGCGGTGGCGTCGCGCATCGCCGCCGCGTCCATCACCCCGCTGGGCTGTGCAGCCACGACGCCACGGCCGCCGCTGCAGGTCGTCGGCCCCGATGCCGACGCGTTGTCGGGCGCCCTGCAGGCGCGGGGGGTGTCGGTGGGAGGCGGCTCCACCGTGCGCACCGTCGGCTCCCAGGGCGCGGGTACGGCGGGTGACGCGGCCGTCGTCGGCACCGGGACGCCGTACGCCGTCGCCGCCAGTGATGCACCGATCCGGCTGCTGGCCTACGGCGACGTCCCCGCCTCGATCGACGCCCTCGCCGACGTACTGGCCGGCCGGGCACAGCCGTCGGGACGCGCGCCGGTTCCGCTTCAGGCGGCGGTCGCTCGCTGCTGAGCCCCTCGGGGCAGCGGACGACGACGAAATTCTGTCGTACGTCGGTAGCACACTGGTTCTCATGGCCTCCGCAACGCTCCCGAGCTTCTCCGCGGCCACCGCGGCGTGGTTCGACGCTGCGTTCGCGGCCCCGACCGAGGCGCAACGCGGGGCCTGGGCGACCGTGGCCTCCGGGCGCAACGCGCTGGTCGTCGCGCCCACCGGGTCGGGCAAGACGCTCGCCGCCTTTCTCTGGGCGCTCGACAAGCTGGTGGCCACGCCCCCGCCGAAGGACAAGCTGCGTCGCTGCCGGGTTCTCTACGTCAGCCCGCTCAAGGCTCTCGCGGTCGACATCGAGCGCAACCTGCGCGCGCCGCTGACCGGCATCCGGCACGCGGCGGTGCGGCTCGGCCTGTCGGAGCCCGAGGTGCGGGTAGGCGTCCGGTCCGGGGACACGACCGCCGAAGAACGCCGACGGCTCGCGACCACGCCGCCGGACATCCTCATCACCACGCCGGAGTCGCTGTTCCTCCTCCTGACCAGCCGCGCGCGGGAAGCGCTGCGCGGCGTGGAGACGGTCATCGTCGACGAGGTGCACGCCGTTGCCGGCACCAAGCGGGGCGCCCACCTCGCCGTGAGCCTCGAGCGGCTCGATGCGCTGCTCGACCGGCCGGCGCAGCGGGTCGGGCTTTCGGCGACCGTGCGGCCGGTGGAAGAGGTGGGACGGTTCCTCGGCGGGCAGTACCCCGTGGAGGTCGTCCAGCCGCCGGCGGCGAAGACGCTCGACATCGCCGTCGAGGTCACGGTCGAGGACATGACGGCGATCGCGGACCAGACCGGGCCGTCGCTGCTGGACGACGCCTCGTCGCAGAGCGGGCACGACGGCTCGGTACCCGTCCTCGACTGGGCGAACGTCGACACGGCGACCGGCGAGGTCCTCCCCGAGCAGCCGGAGTCCGGGCCGGAGGTCTTCCCGCTGACGGCGCCGGGTGGGTCGGCCATGGGCGGGACGCTGGAGAACCGCGCGTCGATCTGGCCGTCCATCGAGCGACGAGTGCTCGAACTCGTCCAGGCCCATCGCTCGACCATCGTCTTCGCGAACTCGCGCCGCCTGGCCGAGCGGCTGTGCAGTCGCCTCAACGAGTTGGCCGCCGCCGAGGCGGGACTCGAGGCTCCCGACCCGACAGCGCGCGACCGCCCGCCGGCCGAGCACCCGGGCCAGGGTGGGTCCGGCTCCGGGCTCGACTCCTACAGTGACGCCGACCCGGAGAGCGGCGTTCTCGAGGTGGCCCGGCCGCACCACGGCAGCATGAGCCGGGAGCAGCGGACGATCGTGGAGGAGGCGCTGAAGTCGGGGCGGTTGCCCTGTGTCGTCGCCACCAGCAGCCTCGAGCTCGGCATCGACATGGGCTCGGTCGATCTCGTGGTGCAGGTCGAGTCCCCGCCCAGCGTCGCCAGCGGGCTGCAGCGCATCGGCCGTGCCGGCCACCAGGTGGGTGCGGCGAGCCGCGGCGTCGTCCTGCCCAAGCACCGCGGCGACCTACTCCCCTGCACCGTGGTCGCCGAGCGGATGCGGGACGGAGCCATCGAGTCGCTCACCCCGCCGCGCAACCCGCTGGACGTCCTGGCGCAGCAGGTGGTCGCCATGGTGTCGATGGACGACTGGCAGGTCGAGGACCTCGCGGCGATCGTGCGGCGGGCGGCGCCGTTCGCCACCCTCCCGCAGTCGGCGCTCGAGGCGACGCTCGACATGCTCGCCGGGCGCTACCCGTCGGACGCCTTCGCCGAGCTTCGGCCCCGGGTGGTCTGGGACCGGGTCGCCGGCACGCTCACCGGGCGGCCGGGGGCCCAGCGCTTGGCCGTCACCAGCGGCGGAACGATTCCCGATCGCGGCCTGTTCGGGGTCTTCCTCGCAGCCGGGCGCGAGGGCGGAACCGGCCGCCGAGTGGGCGAACTGGACGAGGAGATGGTGTACGAGTCGCGCGCCGGCGACGTCATCCTGCTCGGCTCCTCCTCCTGGCGGATCGAGGACATCACCGCCGACCAGGTGCTGGTCTCCCCCGCGCCGGGTCAGCCCGGCCGGCTGCCGTACTGGCACGGCGACGCCCCCGGCCGGCCGATCGAGCTCGGGCGGGCGCTCGGCGGTTTCGTCCGCGCCCTCGGCCGTCTCGACGACGCGACCGCGCGCGGGCGGCTCGGGGAAGCTGGGCTCGACCTGTGGGCGGTGGACAACCTCCTCGCCTACCTGACCGAGCAGCGCGAGGCCACCGGGCACCTGCCGGACGACCGGACGATCGTGGTCGAGCGGTTCCGCGACGAGCTGGGCGACTGGCGGCTGGCCGTGCACTCACCCTTCGGCGCCCAGGTGCACCAACCCTGGGCTCTGGCCGTCGCCGCCCGGGTACGCGAACGACTCGGCATCGACGCCCAGGTGATGCACACCGACGACGGGCTCATCCTGCGGCTGCCCGACGCCGACGACCCGCCGCCGGCCGACCTCGTGCTGCTCGACCCGGACGAGGTCGAGGCGATCGTGCAGGGCGAGGTCGGCGGCAGCGCGCTGTTCGCCAGCCGCTTCCGTGAGTGCGCCGCCCGGGCGCTGCTGCTGCCGCGGCGCGACCCGAAGCGCCGGACCCCGCTGTGGCAGCAACGGCAGCGCTCGGCCCAGCTGCTGTCGGTTGCCAGCACCCACCCGAGCTTCCCCATCGTGCTCGAGACGGTCCGGGAGTGCCTGCAGGACGTCTTCGACGTGCCGGGTCTTGTCGGACTGATGCGCGACCTGGCCGGCCGCGGCGTCCGCCTGGTCGAGGTGGAGACGCCGACGCCGTCACCGTTCGCCCGGTCGCTGCTGTTCGGCTACGTCGGGGCCTTCATGTACGAGGGCGACAGTCCGCTCGCCGAGCGCCGCGCGCAGGCGCTGTCGCTCGACAGCAGCCTGCTCGCCGAGCTCCTCGGCTCGGCCGAGCTCCGGGAGTTGCTCGATCCCGAGGTGCTCACGGAGGTCGAGAACGAGTTGCAGCGCCTGGCCCCGGAGCGTCGCGCGAGGGATGCGGAAGGCGTCGCCGACCTGCTCCGGGTGCTGGGCGATCTGTCTACCGCCGAGGTCGAGGCGCGGGGCGGGACCCCGGCCATGCTCGAGGAGCTCGAGAGCAGCCGGCGGGCACTCCGGGTCCGGATGGCGGGTGAGGACCGGTGGGCCGCGGTCGAGGACGCGGCCCGGCTACGCGACGCGCTCGGCGTGCCGATGCCGGTCGGGGTCCCGGATGCCTTCCTTGAGCCGGTGCGCGACCCGCTGGGCGACCTGGTGAGCCGGTACGCCCGGACCCGCGGCCCCTTCGTCGCCGCGGACCTGGCCGAACGCCTCGGTCTGGGCGTCGCGGTCGTGTCCGCGCTGCTCGAACGGTTGTCCGCGGACCACCGCGTGGCGAGCGGCGAGTTCCGACCGGGCGGCGTCGGCACCGAGTGGTGCGACGTCGAGGTGCTGCGCATGCTCCGGCGCCGCAGCCTGGCTCGCCTCCGCCGCGAGGTCGAGCCGGTGCCGCCCGAGGCGCTGGCGCGCTTCCTGCCCGACTGGCACGGGCTCGGCGGCGGCAGCGCCGCGAGGGGCATCGACGGGCTGATCCGGGCCGTGGAACAACTCGCCGGCGCCGCGATCCCCGCCAGTGCGCTGGAGACGCTCGTGCTGCCGGCGCGGGTCGCCGACTACACGCCCGCGCTGCTCGACGAGTTGTGCTCCGCGGGCGAGGTCGTCTGGGCCGGCGCGGGCTCGCTGCCCGGCAACGACGGCTGGGTACGTCTGGCACCTGCGGACGCGGCGCCGCTGCTCCTGCCCGTCCCCGACGAGGACATGGCCCGGACGCCGGTGCACGACGCGATCCTCGACGTGCTCTCCGACGGGGCGGCCCTGTTCTTCCGGGACCTGTCGAACCGCAGCGGCAGCACCGACGACCAGGCCCTGGTGACCGCGCTGTGGGATCTGGTGTGGGCCGGTGAGCTGACCAACGACACGTTGAGCCCGTTACGCGCCCGCATCGCGGGGCGCAGCGCCGGTACGCGCGCCGCCCGCCCCGTGCGCTCCCGCTCCTCGCGGCCCAGCCGGTACGGCCGCTACGGCGGGCTGGGTGGCGCGGGATTGGGTGGCGCCGCAATGAGTGGCGGCGGCGTGCGACGACCCGCGATGCCGAGCCGGACCGGGCCGCCGACGGCCGCCGGTCGGTGGTGGCGGCTGCCCGAGCGCGAGCCGCAGCCGACCCGTCGGCTCCACGCCACCGCCGAGGCGCTGCTCGACCGGTACGGCGTCCTGACCCGGGGCGCGGTCGCCGCCGAGGGCACCGTCGGCGGTTTCGCCGCGGTCTACCCCGTGCTGTCGGCGTTCGAGGACGCCGGCCGCTGCCGTCGCGGCTACTTCGTCGAGGGGCTGGGTGCCGCCCAGTTCGCCGTGCCCGGAGCCGTCGACCGGATGCGCAGCCTGGCGGCCGCGTCCCGCCCGGCGGAGACCCCCTTGTGGACGGCCCCGGTCCCGCCCAGCTGGGAGCAGGGGCGCCGCCGACCCAAGCCCGAGAGTTCCGGAGCGTTGGTGCTCGCCGCCACCGACCCGGCGAACCCCTTCGGGGCGGCGTTGCCGTGGCCGGATCGGGAGTCCGAGGGCGGGCACCGCCCCGGGCGGAAGGCCGGCGCCCTGGTGGTGCTGGTGCACGGCGCGCTGGCGCTCTACGTGGAGCGGGGCGGCAAGACGCTGCTGTCGTTCTCCGACGACGGCGAGATCCTGCAGCCGGCGGCGGACGCGCTGGCGCTGGCCGTACGCAACGGTGCGCTCGGCAAGTTGTCGGTCGAGAAGGCCGACGGCGAGGCCGTCCTCGTCAGTGAGCTGGGCCGGGCGTTGGAGGCCGCCGGTTTCCGTCCGACCCCGCGCGGCCTGAGACTGCGGGGCTGACGTGCCGGAGCCCGAAATGCCGGGAGTCTGAGTGCCTGAGGGCGACAGCGTCTACCTCGCGGCCAAGCGCATGCACCAGGGGCTGGCCGGGCGACAGCTGATCCGGACGGACTTCCGGGTCCCGCACCTCGCCACAACCGATCTGGCCGGACGGACGGTGCTCGAGGTGGTGCCGCGGGGCAAGCACATGCTCACGCGACTCGAGGGCGGGCTGACCCTGCACACCCACTTCAAGATGGAGGGGACCTGGCACCTCTACCGACCCCGCCAACGGTGGAACGGCCCGCTGTGGCAGGTGCGGGTGGTGCTCGAGACCGCCGAGCGCGTCGCCGTCGGGTTCCGCATGCCGGTCGTGGAACTGGTGCCGACGGCGCAGGAGTCCGACGTCGTCGGCCACCTCGGCCCCGACCTGCTCGGCCCCGGCTGGGACGCGGCGGAGGCGCTGCGCCGGCTGCGCGGTGAGCCCGAGCGCGAGATCGGCACAGCCCTGCTCGACCAACGGAACCTGGCCGGGCTCGGCAACCTCTGGCGCTGCGAGGTGCTGTTCCTACGCGGCGTATGGCCGTGGACGCCGGTCGCGCGGGTTCCGGACCTTCCTGGGCTCGTCGACCTCAGCTACCGGCTGCTGCAGGCGAACAAGGACCGGCCGGCGCAGACCAGCACCGGGTCGACCCGACGCGGCGAGACCTCCTACGTCGTCGGTCGCTACCGCAAGCCGTGTCGACGGTGCGGCACCCTCATCGCGAAGCGGGACCAGGGCGTCGCGCCGCAGCAGCGGGAGACCTACTGGTGTCCGCACTGCCAGCCGGCGCCCCGCGCGGTGGCGGACCAGACGGACCGCCGGCAAGCTCGGGAGACTCAGGCCCGGCAGGCTGCCCAGGCTGCCCAGGCTGCCCAGGCGGGTCAGGCGGGTCAGGCGGGCGGCGCGTCCGAGGAGGGCGTGCCCGGCGGCTGAGCCGACGGCGGCTGAGCTGCCGGCTGGCCCGGCTCGACGGGTTGCGGTGCGCTCGCCTGCGGCTGGGCCGCGCCCGCCTGCGCGGGCGGAGTCGGCTGGCCGGCGCCGATCGCCCCGGCGGTGTGCGTCCCTGCGCCACCCACAGCTCCGGCAGGGCCGCCCTTGGTCAGAGCCGGGCCGCTCGGCGGCGCCGCCAGGCTCGCCCGGATCTCCTGCAGGCGGTTCGTGGCGGCCGCGTTCATGGTCGCCTTGCGCACCTCGAGCATGCGGGCCTCGACGCCGCCACTGGCCAGCTCGGACTGCCCGAGCGCGGTGGCGTACCGCTTCTCGATCTTGTCCCGGACCTCCCCCAGCGTCGGCGTGTCCCCCGGCGGCGCCAGTTCGGCCATGTTGTTGAGCGCGGTGTTCATCTGCTCGCGCATCCTGGCGCTCTCGAGCTGGGTGAGCAGCTTGCTGCGCTCGGCCAGCTGCGCCCGGAGCCGCTGCTCGTTGTCGGCGACCGCCTGCTTGGCCTGCTCGCTGGCCTGGACCGACTGCTCGTGCAGCGCCTTGAGGTCCTGAACCGACGCCTCCGAGGAGACGAGCTGGGTGGCGAAGCTCTGCGCCGCCGACTCGAACTCCGCCGCGCGCTGCGCATCTCCGGCCGCCGCAGCCTGTTGGGCCAGCAGCAGCGACTGGCCGGCGGAGGTCTGCAGTTGCTCGATCTCCGACAGCTGGCGGGCGAGTCGCATTTCCAGTTGCCGCCGGTTGCCGAGCACGGCGGCCGCCTGCTGCGTCAGCGCCTGGTGCTGGCGCTGGGCATCCTGGATGGCCTGCTCGATCTGCACCCGCGGGTCCGCCCGCTCGTCGAACTTCTGGTTCGCCGAGGCGTTGAGGTAGCGCCCGAGCCGCTTGAAGAAGTTGGGCATGTGGGCATGATCCCACGCGTCCAGGCCCCGCGCAGCCTGCAGCGGTCCCGGATGACCTCCTCGTCATGCCGAACGCCGGCCCGGGACAGCCCCGCGGGCGGTACGGCGCTGTCCCGGGCCGGCGTCAGGCAGAGTCGGAAGCGTGACGACGACCGAACCGGACCCCGCCGCCGGCACCCACATCTGGACGACCCTCGGCTACCAGCGCCTCGCGTGGTCGTTCGGCAGCACCACGATCGGATGGGACGCCCCACAGGACTACTGCTTCCCGAGCGCCGGCGGACCGGTCGTCCAGGGCGGACTCGTCACCGCGCTGCTCGACGCTGCGATGGGCGGCGCCTGCTGGACGGTGCTCGACCCCGAGCAGGCGTTTCTCACCGCCGACCTGCGGGTCGAGTTCCTCCGGCCCACCCGTCCCGGACAGCTCAGCGCGACCGGCAGCGTCGTGCGCAGGACCCGCAGGGTGGTGTTCTGCTCCGCGGACCTGTTCGATGCGGACGGCGTGCTGCTGGCCACCAGCCGATGCACCCAGGTGGTGCTCCCCGCGGGCGGGCACGCCGGCCGCAGCATCCCGACCAACGCCAACCAGACGGAGTCGCCGGACGGCCCTCCGACGGACGCGCGAGGCTGACCTCCAGACGGCGAGGCGTCAGCCGGACCGAGAAGCCCTCAGGCCGCCGGGCGCGTCGCCCGATCGACGACCACGCCCGCTCTGCCGGCGATCCGGGCACCGCCGAGGCGGCCTACCTCGCTCGGGCGAACGGCCCGGCCGACGGCGGTGGTCGAGGCCAGCCCGGCGGGGCTGAGTTCGCTCGGGCCGTCGACGGCACCGGCCGGGACGGACTCGAGCTCCCCGACCGTGGCGAGCTCGGCCAGCTCGAGGTCGTCGCTCACCTCGCGGAGCATGTAGGACAGGCGGACATCGAGCGCCTCGCAGATGGCCGCCAGCAGTTCCGAGCTGGCCTCCTTCTGCCCACGTTCGACCTCGCTGAGGTAGCCGAGGGAGACGCGGGCCGCCGAGGAGACCTCACGCAACGTGCGGTGCTGGGCCAACCGCTCGCGGCGCAGCGCCTCGCCCAACGATCGACGGAGCATGATCATCTGCGCCCTCCCTCCGTGCCGGGTCGTGGGGATCACACGTTATACGCGGGCACCGACCATCGGCGCGGGGATACGCCGAGTTCAGCTGGAGGCGAGCAGACCCGCCAACGACCGCCGCAGGATGTCCAACGCCTGGACCACGCTCAACATTCGCACGTGCGCCCGATCGCCCGCCGGAACCCGCAGCGACCGGGTGATGGTGCCGTCCGGCCCGGCGAGGCCGACGTGCAGGGTGCCGACCGGCTGACCCTCCTGCTCGTCCGGCCCGGCGACCCCGGTCGTGGCCAGCCCCCAGGTCGCAGCGAGGCGATCCCGCACCCCCTCGGCCAGAGCCGCCGCGGTCTCGGGAGCGACGGCGCCGTAGGTGGCGACGTCGGCCCCGAGCAGCTCCGCCTTCAGCTCCGTTGCGTAGACGACCACGCCGCCGCGGAAGCTCGCGCTCGCGCCCGCGGTGTCGGTCAGCCGTCCGGCGACGAGGCCGCCGGTGAGCGACTCGGCGACCGCCACGGTCTCCCCCCGCTCCTGCAGCATCCGGTGCACGACACCCTCGAGTGAGTCGTCGTCGGCGCCGTAGAGGCCCGCCCCCAGTGCCTGGCGGGCGAACCGCTCCGACGGGGCGATCAGGCGCTCGGCCTCCTCGCGGTCGGCCGCGTGGGCCGTGATCCGCACCCGCGTCTGACCGCCGCTGGCGAGGAAGGCGATCGACGGGTTGGGCGCCTTGCCCTCGGCTCGTGCCTCGAGGCGGTCGACCTCGGGGGCGAGCGCCTCGGCGACGGCGGACTCCCACATGCCGGCCGTCCGCAGGACGCGGTGCACCACCACGGCCGGACGACCGGCCCGCTTGAGCAGGTCGGGCAGCACCGCCTCGGTGAACATCGCGTGCATCTCGTGCGGCACGCCGGGCAGCGCGTACGCGACGCCGCCGAGCAGCTCCATCCGGACGCCCGGTGCGGTGCCCCGCTCGTTGGGCAGCGACTCGGCACCCTCGGGCAGGTCGGCCTGGCGGAAGTTGCGGTCGGGCACGTCCCGGTTCAGACGACGGAACCGCCGCCGCAGCTGGTCTTCGAGGAAGTCGTCGCGCCGCAGCCCGACGCCGCCGGCGGACGCGAGCGCCTCGCGGGTCAGGTCGTCCTGGGTCGGGCCGAGCCCGCCGGTCAGCAGCACGGCGTCGGCGCGGGAGAGGGCCACCCGGATCGCATCAGCGATGACCTCGATGTCGTCGCCGATGACGACCGAGCGGCTCAGCCGGACCCCCGCGTCGGCGAGCTGCTGCCCGAGCCAGGCCGCGTTGCCGTTGACGATGTCGCCGTAGAGGAGTTCGTCCCCGACGGCGACGAGCTCAGCGCGCATCCGGCGTGTCCGCCGCCAGCGAGGCCGGTGCGGTCTGCTCCGGATCCGACGAGCGCAGGGCCTGCCGCCGCAGCGTGACCGCCTGGCGGACGTAGTCGGCGCCCGTCACCACGGCCACCGCCACGGCCACGGCCATGGTCAGCACCGCCGCGTCGTGCAGCACGCCGGTCAGCGGCAGCACGTAGAGGCCGATGGCCACCGACAGCAGGAACGTCTTGAGCTTGCCGCCCCGGCTGGCGGGGATGACGCCGTGCCGCAGCACCCAGAACCGCAGCAAGGTGACGCCGATCTCGCGCACCAGCACGACGGCCGTGACCCACCAGGACAGGTCGCCGAGGAGCGAGAGCCCGACGAGCGCGGTGCCGGTCAGCGCCTTGTCGGCGATGGGATCGGCGAGCTTGCCGAACTCGGTGACCTGCCCCCACGCGCGCGCGACCTGCCCGTCGAGGCGGTCGGTGAACGCGGCCAGGGCGAACGCCCCCCACGCCGCGATGCGCCAGCCGTCCGAGTGGCCGCCGTCGGCGAACAGCAGCACGGCGAAGATCGGTACCAGCAGCAGGCGAAGGCCGGTGAGCGCGTTCGCCAGGTTGACGACGCTGACGGTGGTCGCCGGCAGCGAGGCCGGCTCCACCCCGCGCGGCAGCTTGCCGGTGCGGAGGTCGGGGCGCTTGCGCGGAAGATCGGTCATGCGTTCACCGCGACGACCGGCCGAGCCGGCGCCTGCCGGGCGGCGTCGAGGGTCGATACGTACTCGGTCTCGAGGTCCACACCGACCGCGGCGACGACCCTCGCGCGGACGAGGTCGCCCGGGCGCGGCTCCGCTCCGCGGGAACGCATCGACTCCGGCACGGCGATCGTGCAGGAGCCGTCGACCTCCGGCGCCTGATGCGCCGCCCGGCCCTCGACGGGCTCGCCGTCGATGCCGGCCGTCTCGACGAGCACGTCGACCTCCGTACCCACCCGCTCCTCGGCTCGAGCGGCGGTCAGCTGCTCGACCAGGTCGGTGATCCTCGCGACGCGGCGGTCGACCCGGCCCTGCGCGATCTGACCCGGCAGGTTCGTCGCCTCGGTGCCCTCCTCGTCGCTGTAGCCGAAGACCCCGACGACGTCGAGTCGTGCCGCGCCGAGGAACTCCTCGAGCTCCGCCAGCTCCGACCGGGACTCGCCGGGGAAGCCGACGATGACGTTGCTGCGGGCACCGAGCTCCGGCGCCCACTGTCGCGCCGCGTTCAGCAGGTCGAGGAAGCGCGGTCCATCGCCGAAGCGCCGCATCCGGCGCAGCACCGTCCCGCTCGCGTGCTGGAACGACAGGTCGAGGTAGGGCGCAACCCCGGGGGTGGTGAGCAGGGCCTCGAGCAGCGTCGGACGCACCTCGGCCGGCTGCAGGTAGACCGGACGGATCCGGACGATGCCGTCGATCGCCGCCAGCTGCGGCAGCAGCTTCTCCAGCGCGCGCAGGTCGCCGAAGTCCTTGCCGTAGGACGTGGAGTTCTCGCTGACCAGGACCAGCTCGCGCACCCCGTCGGCGGCGAGCATCTCGGCCTCCGCGAGGATCTCCTCCGGCAGCCGGGAGACGTAGGCCCCGCGGAAGCTGGGGATGGCGCAGAACGAGCACCGCCGGTCGCAGCCGGATGCGATCTTGATCGGGGCGACCGGGCCGCCCTGCAGGCGCCGCCGCAGCACCGGCGGCCCCGACGCCGGCGCGACCCCGGGCGGCAGGTCGGCGGCACGTCGGGCAACACGTCAGGCAACTGGGCGGAACCGTGACCGGGAACCGCGACCGCGCCTGCGCGCCGGTCGACGGGGCTCAGCGGCAGCAGCGTCCGACGGTCCCGCGGGGTGTGCGACGGAGGCCGCTCGCCGGCGAGCACCGCGTCGAGCTTGGACCCGAGGCTCGCGTAGGCGTCGAAGCCGAGCACGGCGTCCGCCTCCGGCAGCGCCGCGGCAAGCTCGCTGCCGTAACGCTCGGCAAGGCAGCCGACGGCGACGACGGCCCGCCGATCGGTGCCCCCGCCGGACGTGGCATCGGACCGGTCGGCCAGCGCCAGGACCGTGTCGACGGAGTCCTTCTTGGCGGCCTCGACGAAACCGCAGGTGTTGACCACGACCGCGTCGGCGTCGTCCGGGTCGTCGACCAGCGACCAGCCGTCGCGCTCGAGCCGCGCGGCGAGCTCCTCGGAGTCGACCTCGTTACGCGCGCAGCCCAGCGTGACGAGGGCTGCGCGGCGCTGCGAGGACATACGTCGAGGGTAGCGGTCGACCTTTCCGGGGCTGTTCGGCGCTGCCCGGCGACGAGGAGTCCGCCGGGGAGCCCGCCGTCAGCCGGTCGAGGGGCCGCAGGCGGGGTCGCCGAGCACCAGGGTCCGGGTCACGACCTGGCCCTCACGGCCCAGCGGGCCGAGGGGCTTGCCGTTGCAGCTCGCGGCGATCGCGGCGGCGTTGCCGAAGGTGAAGCGGAGCTGCTGGTCGCCGCGGAACTCGGCGGACATCCCCTGCTGCCCGACCGACGAGGCGAGTACCTTGCCGGTCCCGTCGGTGATCTTGACCCAGCTCGCCCCGTTGGCGAGGCGGACCTGCAGGTTGACCCCGGAGTAGGTCGGCGCCGGCGCGGCGGCGCTCGGCGCCGGGGCCGGAGCTGAGCCCGACGGGGCCGACGGGGCCGACGGGGCGGGCGCCGCGGGGCTCGAGTCGTCCTTCTTCGACGGTCCGCCCACGAGCAGGCTCACGAGGGTGATGAGGCAGATGACGATCAGCACGACGGTGGCGACCGCCGTCCAACCCGGGCCGCCGCTGCTGGTCGGGCGGGCGGCCCGCGGCTTACGACTGCTCCGTCGGGAGACCGGCTCCACCGACGTGGACTCGACGGCCACCCGCGGCTCCGGCGAGCCGTGCTGGCGGTCGAACTGCTCCAGCAGGGGTGCCTCCTCGAGCCCCAGCGTGCGGGCGAGGGTGCGGATGTGGCCCCGGGCGTAGAAGGGGCCACCACAGGCGGAGAAGTCGTCGTTCTCGATGCCGCGGATGACGGCAGGGCGAATGTAGGTCCGGCTGCTCAGGTCCTCGACCGACAGCCCCTGATCGGATCGGGCTTCGGACAGGCGGGCGCCGACACCGTTGGCGCTCTCGATGATCGACATCCCTCCCCTTTCGGCGCTCCGGACTCCAGCCGCGGAGATTTCTCAGTCTAGGAGCAGATTGAGCTATTTACAGGGGTCCCACGCCGGTCGAGGCTCCGGAGCCTACGGGAGTCTGCGGGCCGTCCGCTCAAGTCGCGATCGCCTGACCGGCCTCGTCCGGGTCTGCACCCGCCTGGACCGCCGTCGGATCCCCGGCCGGCGATCCACCCCGCACCGAGGACGCCCCCGGCCCCTCCGGACGGCTGCCGTGCCGGATCACGTCGGCAGGCATCTGCAGCGGCAGGAACAGCCGTACGCGGTCGAAGCGGTGTTCGCCGACGGCCAGGAAGTCCGGCAGCCGGCCATACTCGCGGAAGCCGAGGGACCGGTAGAGCGCGATCGCCGCGTGATTGTTGCCGCGCACGTCGCAGAGCAGTTGTTCCACGCCGACGCGTCGAGCGTCGTCGACGAGCGCGGAGGTCACCCGCCTGCCGAGGCCCAGGCCGCGGGCGCTGCCGTGCACCATCACGCGGCGGATCTCTCCGTTGTGGGCGAGCACCTCCGCCGGCAACCGGGACCAGGTGCCCAGCGCGGCGACGCGGCCGTCCACCCGTGCGACGACCAGGCGCCCGCCGCCGGCGAGCAGTTCCTCGACCCAGGCATCGGTGGCCGCCCGGGTGGGCGGGGTGGTCCAGCCGACCGCTCCCCCGGAGCTGACGACGTCGACGACGACCGCGAAGATCTCGTCGCCCAGTACCCCGGCAAGCTCATCGAGCTGCTCGGGCCACGCCAGCTCCACCTGCACGCTGCCATCCTGCCCGCTGCCGTCCCGCCCAACAGCCGCCTCGTTCGAGTTCTCGGCGGGCCCAGGTGCGGCGTCGGCCGTCACTCCCCGCGCAGCGTGACGAGAACACCGTCGAGCTCATCGGGCTGGACCAGCACGTCGCGCGCCTTGGAGCCCTCACTGGGTCCGACGATGCCGCGCGACTCCATCAGGTCCATCAGCCGACCGGCCTTGGCGAAGCCGACCCGCAGCTTGCGCTGGAGCATCGACGTCGAACCGAACTGCGTGGAGACGACCAGCTCGACGGCCTGGAGCAGCAGCTGCAGGTCGTCGCCGACCTCCTCGTCGATCTCCTTCTTCGACTCCGGCGGCGCGGTGACGTCCTCGCGGTAGACGGGCTGCGACTGGTCCTTGCAGAAGGCGACGATGGAGTCGATCTCCGCCTCGGAGACGTACGCGCCCTGCAGGCGGGCCGGCTTGTTCGCGCCCATGGGCAGGAACAGCGCGTCGCCCAACCCGACCAGCTTCTCCGCCCCGGGCTGGTCGAGGATGACCCGGCTGTCGGCCAGGCTCGCGGTGGCGAAGGCGAGCCGGCTCGGGACGTTCGCCTTGATCAGGCCGGTGACGACGTCGACGCTCGGCCGCTGGGTCGCGAGCACGAGGTGGATACCCGCGGCACGGGCGAGCTGGGTGATCCGGACCACCGCGTCCTCGACGTCCCGCGGTGCCACCATCATGAGGTCGGCGAGCTCGTCCACGATCACCAGCAGGTACGGGTACGGCTGGTAGACCCGCTCGCTGCCCGGCGGGGCGGTGATCTCGCCGGAGAGCACCTTGCGGTTGAAGTCGTCCACGTGCCGCACGCCGCTCGCCGAGAGGTCCTCGTAGCGCATGTCCATCTCGCGCACGACCCACTGCAGCGCCTCGGCGGCCTTCTTCGGGTTCGTGATGATCGGCGTGACGAGATGCGGGATCCCCTGGTACGTCGTGAGCTCGACCCGCTTGGGGTCGATGAGCACCATGCGCACCTGATCCGGGGTGGCCCGCGCCAGGACCGAGGTGATGAGGGTGTTGATGCACGTCGACTTACCGGCGCCGGTCGCACCCGCGATGAGGATGTGCGGCATCTTCTGCAGGTTCGCCGCTACGTAGCGGCCCTCGATGTCCTTGCCGAGCCCGACGAGCAGCGGGTGCGGGTCGGTCGTGGCCGGCCCGCTGCGCAGCACGTCGCCGAGACTCACCGTCTCGCGGTCGGTGTTCGGGATCTCGACGCCGACCGCGCTCTTGCCCGGGATCACGTCGATGATCCGGATGTCCGGGCTCTTCACGGCATAAGCGATGTTGCGAGCCAGCGCCTTGATCCGCTCGACCTTGACGGCCGGCCCGATCTCGACCTCATAGCGGGTCACGGTCGGACCGCGGGTGAACCCGGTGACCGAGGCGTCGACGTCGAACTCGCGGAACACGCTCATCAGCGCGTCGATCACCGCGTCGTTCGCCTTGGTACGGGCCTGCGAGGGAGTGCCGTCGCGCAGCATCGACGGCGGCGGCAGCGTGTAGTCGCCGGTCGTCGTCGGGATCGGCAGCTGCTCGATCGCGGCCGGCACCGGCTGCGGGTCGGCCACCTTGCGGGCCACCGGCTTCTTCGGTGCCGGCTCCTGCGCGTCGTCGACGACCATCGGCCCGACCGCCATCGGATCGCTGTCGTCGGCCTCGGGGGCGGAGTAGACCCCCTGCCGGCGCCGGGCCGACGGCCGGCGGCGAGGAGTCGGGACGTCCGCCTCGGCGTCGGCGTCGAACTCGGTCGCGAGCCCGGGCTTCGGGACGGGCTTGCGCCGAAGGACCGTGTCGCGCAGAGCGGCGAGCATGCGGGGCACCTCGGCCAGCGGCGTCGCGGTGATGACCAGCAGCCCGAAGACCGCGAGCAGCGCCAACAGCGGGGCGGCGACGTAGCTGGTCAACCCGCTGGCCAGGGGGGAGGCGGCGAGGAAGCCCACGGCTCCGCCCGCCCGGTGCATGGCCCGGGCACCCTCGCTGGGGTCGGGCACGCCGTGGAAGACGTGGACGAGCCCGAGCACGCCGGCGATCAGGGCGGTCCACCCCACGACGAGGCGGCCGCGGCTCTCCGGATCCGGACCCGACCGCACGAACCGCGCCGCGAGCAGCACCAGCAGCGGCGGCAGCCAGGCCGCACCCACCCCGAAGGCTCCGCGCAGCACGTCGCGGACCCCTCGCCCGGCAGGTCCACCGGCGGAGAACCACACCGCGGCGGCGATGACGACCGCGGCGGCGAGGCAGAACAGGCCGAAGCCGTCGCGCCGCTGCGGCTGCTCGAGCTTGAGCTCCCGCGTGCCCCGGCCGAGGGCGCGGAACGTCGAGCCGACCAGACGGGAGCAGACCCGCCAGATGCCGGCGAGCAGCCCGGACAGGCCGCGGAAGAGCATCCCGAGAACGGACGGTCTCCGCCCCCGGCCGCGGCCCCGACTCGACCGCGCCGGGCCCGCTTGGTCGAATTCCGTCCGCCCGAATTCGTCCGACGGGTCGCGCCGACGGTCCGCGTACCGCCCGACGACTTGCGCGTCGAACGGGAGCGGGTCGGAGTCGTCACCGGCCTACGTTGTCACGCCGTCCCGGATGCGGGCGGCAGCGACACGCGTCCGGTTCTCACGTCGGCGGCTGCCAGCCCGGGTCCCGGCCCGTGAGTCCGAGCAGCTGGTCCAGCGCGGGCGCGTCATGCGGCACCGCGACCGGGGCGCCGAACAGGCCGGGGGTGCCCTGCGGATTCTCCGCGGCCGACGCCGCCACGAAGCCCCGGGCCGCGCCGATCAGACGCTCGTCGACCGCGTACGGCTGGCCGGTGGCGACGGCGAGGTCCCAGCCGTGCACGACCACCTCGTCGACGGCGACCAGGGCCGTCACCTCGCCGGGCATCTGCACGCCACCGGCGGCGGTCATGCCCGTCCAGGCCTCCGGGTCGCGCCAGGCCTGCGCCAGCTCGGCGAGCCTGTCCGGGATCCGGCTCCGCCAGTCCGCGGGCAGCCGGCTCGCGTCGGACGACCCGGTCCCGCCGGGGGTGTCGAGCGGGGTCTTCGCCGCGGCCGCCGCGAAGGCCCGGCAGAGGCCGTCGACGTGGTCCAGCAGAGCGCCCACGTCGACGCCCGGGCAGGGTGTCGGCGCGCCGAGCTGGTCGTCGCCGATGTTCCGGACGACGGTGGCCAGCGCGGAGGTGGCCGGCTCGAGGTCCAGCACCGGCGCCTGCGGCTGTTCGCCCGGCTCCCCGGTCACGGGAGTCGCTCCGGCATTGTCCGATGGATCTGTCCGATGGCTCGACTTCTGCATTCGCCACTCTCCGAAAGATCGACAGGGTTTTCCGTCCGCTCGCATTGGAGACGGAGGGGGGCAGCCGAACTCATCGATCGACGAGTCGATCGGGGGAAATTCCGAGATCGAGCTCGGGGGGAATTCTGCCCCGGGTGCAGAAGAGTTGGGGCAATGCAAACAGGGTTCGCTGTCGGGGCGGCGCTCGGCTCTGCGGCGTGCTTCGCCCTCTCCAGCACGCTTCAGCAGCGTGGGGCCGCCCGCGCGCCGCGTGACAGCGGTTTCCGGCTGGTCTTCCATCTCTGCCGCCGGCCCATCTGGCTCGGCGGACTGCTCGCCGCCGTCGCCACCGTCGTTCTGCAGGCCGTCGCACTCGCCGTCGGCGAACTCGCCCTGATCCAACCGTTGATGCTGCTCGGCCTTCTGTTCGCGCTGCCGTTCAGCGTGCTGCTCGAGAAGTGCAAACCGAGTTTGCGCGAATGGACCTGGGCATTCGTCCTCGTCGTCGGGCTGTCGACCTTCATCCTGGCCGCGCGTCCGGTACCCGGGCCACCACTGGCCGATGACTGGAAGATGCTGGAACTCGGTGCGGCGGCCGCCGTGGTGGCCGGCCTGGCCATCGCGGTCGCCTACGGGCCGGGCAAGCGCCACCGGGCCGCCCTGCTCGGGCTGGCCACCGGAGTCGCCTACGGCGTCGCCGCGGCGCTGATGAAGTACTCCTACGGGCTGGCCAGCGAGAGCATGGGATCGCTGCTCACGTCCTGGCCCGGCTACGCACTGCTGGTGATCGGCGCGGGCGGGATCATCCTCAACCAGGCCGCCTACCAGTCCGGTCCCCTGGCGGGTGCGCTGCCTCCCCTGGCCATCGCCGACCCGGTTGTCGCGGTCGTCTTCGGCCTCGTCGCCTTCGGGGAGGTGCTGCGCACGAGCGCGACATCGCTGGCCGTCC
The DNA here is from genome assembly GCA_963783105.1 of uncultured Actinomycetota bacterium. GTDB lineage: Bacteria > Actinomycetota > Actinomycetes > Frankiales > Frankiaceae > JAVEDQ01. Next base: position 930,208 of record CAWAMI010000007.1, on the reverse strand, counting down.
AAGGAGTCGGCTTCGCCGTCGTGGTCGTCGCCATCGTTCGCCTCGCGCGCTATGCCGCCGGCCGGGACGCGATGGAGCCGAACACCGCCGACGATCTCCCCGTCGGGACGTGTGCTCCGGCGTCGAGGGCGACGGCCGGCGCGACGCGCTGAGTCGCGTCCTCGCCCGTCAGACCTCGACGACGACCGGCACCAGCATCGGCCGGCGCCGGTAGGTGTCGCTGACCCAACGCCCGACGGTCCGCCGCATGGCGCGGCGCAGCGCCTGCGGGTCCGCGACCCCCTCGCGCATCGCGTCGTCGAGCACCGACTCGATCAGCGGTCGCAGCTCGTCGAGCGCCCGCTCGTCGACGTCGCTGAAGCCCCGGGCGTAGATCTCCGGGCCGGCCACCACCTTGCCGCTCGCGGAGTCGACGACCACGGTCACGGTGATGAAGCCCTCCTCGCCGAGGATCCGCCGGTCCTTGAGGCTCGCCTCGCCGACGTCGCCCACGGCGAGGCCGTCGACGAACACGTAGCCGCACGGCACCTGTCCGGTGACCGATGCCTTGCCGTCGACGAGGTCGACCACGGTGCCGTCGTCCACCACGACGATCCGGCCGGGGTCCATGCCGGTCATCTCCGCCAGCGCGGCGTGCGCACGCAGATGCCGCCACTCCCCGTGCACCGGCAGGAAGTTGCGTGGCCGCACGGCGTTCAGCACGTACAGCAGCTCGCCGGCCGGCGAGTGCCCGCTGACGTGCACGTTCCGGACGCCCTTGTGCAACACCCGGGCGCCCCAGCGGGTCAACCCGTTGATCACGCCGTAGACCGCGTTCTCGTTGCCGGGCACGAGGCTGGACGCGAGCACCACCGTGTCGCCGTCCTCGATCCGCACCGGATGGTCGCGGTTGGCCATCCGCGACAGCGCCGACAGGGGCTCGCCCTGCGAACCCGTCGAGATCATGCAGACGTGCTGGTCCGGCAGGGCGTCGATCTCGCGGGCGTCGACGATCAGGCCCGGCGGCACGCGCAGCAGCCCGAGGTCGCGGGCCACACCCATGTTGCGAACCATCGAGCGGCCGACGAAAGCGACCGATCGGCCGTACTTCTCGGCGGCGTCCAGGGCCTGCTGCACGCGGTGCACGTGGCTGGCGAAGCAGGCGACGATGACGCGCTTGGTCGCGGTGCGGAACACCTCGTCGAGAACCGGACCGATCGTCCGCTCCGGCGTGACGAAGCCCGGCACCTCGGCGTTGGTGGAGTCCGACAGCAGCAGGTCGACGCCCTCGCGCCCGAGCCGGGCGAAGCCACCGAGGTCGGTGAGCCGGCCGTCGAGCGGCAGCTGGTCCATCTTGAAGTCGCCGGTGTGCAGCAGCGTGCCGGCCGCCGTCTTCACCGCGACGGCCAGCGCATCCGGGATCGAATGGTTGACCGCGAAGAACTCGCACCGGAACGGCCCGAAGCTGTGTTCCTGCTCCTCGAGCACCTCGACGGTCACCGGCTTGATCCGGTGCTCCTGGAGCTTGGCGGCGACCAGCGCCAGCGTGAAGCGGGAACCGACCAACGGGATGTCCGGCCGCTCGCGCAGCAGGTAGGGCACGGCGCCGATGTGGTCCTCGTGCGCGTGGGTGAGCACCAGCGCGTCGATGTCGTCCAGCCGGTCCCGGATCGCGGAGAAGTCCGGCAGGATCAGGTCGATGCCCGGCTGGTTCTCCTCGGGGAACAGGACGCCGCAGTCGATGAGCAGCAGGCGGCCGGCGTGTTCGAGGACGGCCATGTTGCGGCCGATCTCGCCGAGGCCCCCGAGGGCGATGACGCGCAGACCACCGTCGGGCAGGGGCGGCGGCGGCCCGAGCTCCGGATGCGGATGGCTCATGCAGCGGTTCCGGCCCGCAGGCCGCCGAGATCGACGCCCGCTGCCGCGCAGTCCTCGCGCAGCTGCGCGGCCTGGGCTTCGGTCGCGTCGACGAGCGGAAGCCGCACGGGCCCGCCCGGCAGCCCGGCCGCGGTGAGCGCGGCCTTGGTGAGGATGACGGCCTGGGTCCGGAAGAAGCCGGTGAGCACGGGCAGCAGCCTCAGGTGCAGGTCCCGCGCCGTAGCGGCGTCGCCCGAGTCGAACGCTTCGATCATCGATTTCACCTCACGCCCGACGACGTGCGTCGGGACGCCCACGACGCCGACGGCGCCGATCGACAGCAGCGGGAGGGTCAGCACGTCCTCGCCGGAGTAGTAGGCAATGTCCGAGTGCGCCCGCACGGTGGCGGTGCCGCGGAAGTCGCCCTTCGCGTCCTTGACCGCGACGATGCGCGGGTGCTCGGCGAGCCGGAGCAGGGTGTCCGTGGCGATCTCGACGCCGGCGCGGCCGGGGATGTCGTAGAGCATCACCGGCAGCGAGGTCGCGTCGGCGATGGCGCGGAAGTGCGCGAGCAGGCCTTCCTGCGGGGGCTTGTTGTAGTACGGGGCCACGGCGAGCAGGGCGGAGGCGCCCGCCTTCTCGGCGGCCTTCGCCAGCTCGACGGAGTGGGCGGTGTCGTTGGTACCGACGCCGGCGACGAGAGTCGCCCGGTCGCCCACGGCCTCGACGGCCGCGCGGAGCAACCGGTCCTTCTCGTCGTCGGTGGTGGTGGGCGACTCCCCCGTCGTCCCGCTGATGACGAGCCCGTCGTTGCCGTTGTCCGCGAGCCAGCTCGCGAGCTCGGCGGCACCGTCGACGTCGAGGGCCCCGCTGTCGGTGAAGGGCGTGACCATCGCGGTGAGCAACCGCCCGAACGGGGCGGGGGGCAGGACTCCCATGAGTGCCACGCTAACCGTCCCACCCCGTCGACCGCCACAGCGACGGGCCGCGGGGAGCGACGTGCGCGGACACACAGGAAGCCGCCGCGCCCAGTCGGGGGTCCCGGACGCGGCGGCTCCCTCTACGACATCGGCGGCTCCCCGAGCCGATCTGAACCGGCATTCGGGGGATCCGCACCTCGGGACGCACGGCCCACTCGGGACGCACGGCCAGAAGCCCCCCAGCAGCAAGATCCTCAGCAGCGAGGTCGATCGACATTCCCGGCCACGACCAGCGACGCGCCGAGGAGTGATCTTCCGCGTTGCTCATGATCTTGAGACCGCCAGGCACTCGTTCTGAGGACGGCGGCGCTACTCGGACACGGCCTCGGCGACGAGATCCGGGCGCTCCTCGGGCAGCCAGTGGCCGGCGTCGTCGGTCGGGCGGATCTCGACCTTCCGGAAGCCCGGCCCGCCGCGCAGCATCCAGGGTCGGACGACGATGTCGTTGGTGCCGTAGAGCAGCACCGTCGGCACCTCCAGCTCGGCATCCCGGTAGCGGCCGACCAGCACCGAGGGGGCGTCCTCGAACAGGAACGTGCGGTAGGTCAGGCAGCTCGCCCGGGCCCGGTCGGGGTCGGTCAGGATGCTCGCGTACATCGCGGCGTCGGCGTCGGTCGTCGCCTCCGGGTGGATCGCCCCGGCCCGGACGGCGCGCTGCACGAAGTCCGGGCGCTGCCGCAGGACCAGCGGTCCCGCCGGGGAGGCGAGGAGCACCTGATAGGCGATCCGCCACGAGTCGAGCAGGGCTCGCGGGTGCAGCCGGAACGACGGGGGCGGGATGTTGATCGCGACGTAGCGCTCGAACCGCGCCGGCTCGCGGAGGCAGGCGAGGAACCCGGTCCAGCCGCCCCAGTCGTGCCCCACCAGGCGGACCCGGTCGAGCTCGAGCGCGTCCAGCGTGCCGAGCAGGTCGGTGGCCAACTGCTCCTTGCCGTAGCCGCGGGGCGGCGCATCGGTCCAACCGTGGCCCCGCAGGTCGGGCATGACCAGCCGGAACCGGTCGGCCAGCAGCGGGACGACATGCCGCCAGCACCACCAGTTCTGGGGCCAGCCGTGCAGGAGCACGACCGGCGGCGCGTCCTGCGGTCCGGCGAGGGCGACGTGGACCTTCAGCCCGCCCGCGTCGACGAACGAATGCTCCACACCGGGGAGCTCGGGGATCTCGACCACCCGCTCAGCTTGTCAGGCAGTCGCGCACGATCGCGCAGAGGTCGTCCGCCGGGTCGCCGGGGCTCGACGTCGCAACCCGAACACGGAAGCGCAACCCCGTCGACGACTCGCGCCACCCCGAGGCGGGAAGCACGCCGGCCGTGGCCCAGCCCGCCGGGATCTCCGGCGCGACCCGGTCCCCCTCGAAGGCCTGTTCCAGCTCGGTGACGACGGCCCGCTGCGCGTGGGGCAACGCCGCCGCGTAGACGGCGGCGCCGCCGATCACCCAGAGCGGACCGTCGGCCTCCCCCAGCGCGGCCTCGAGCGACGCGACCCGCCGTGCGCCCTCCGGCGTCCAGTCCGGACGACGGCTGAGCACCAGGTTCCGCCGATCGGGCAGCGGGCGGAACCGGGGCGGCAGCGACTCCCACGTCGCGCGGCCCATGAGGACGGTGGTGCCGGTGGTGATCCGCCGGAACAGCGCGAGATCCTCGGGCAGCCGCCAGGGGATCGAGCCCGAGGCGCCGATGACGCCGCCCGCGGCCTGGGCCCAGATCAGCCCGACCGGTACGGCGTCCGTCGCGACCACCCTCAGACCGCGACCGGCGCCTTGATCGCCGGGTGATGCCGGTAGCCGACGACCTCGAAGTCGGAGAACGAGTAGGAGAACAGGTCCTCCGCCCTCCGGAGCTCGAGGTCCGGGAAGGAAAGGACCTCCCGCGACAGCTGCTCGGTCACCTGCTCGATGTGGTTCGAGTAGATGTGGCAGTCGCCACCGGTCCAGATGAAATCCCCCGGCGTGAGACCGACCTGCTGCGCGACCATGTGCGTCAGCAGCGCGTAGCTCGCGATGTTGAACGGCACGCCCAGGAACAGGTCGGCGCTGCGCTGGTACAGCTGGCAGGAGAGCCGGCCGTCGGCGACGTAGAACTGGAAGAAGGCGTGGCACGGCGGCAGCGCCATCTGCGGGATCTCGCCGACGTTCCAGGCCGAGACGATCATGCGCCGGGAGTCCGGGTCGGTCCGCAGCGTCCGCAGCACCTCGGCGATCTGGTCGACGTGCCCCCCACTCGGCGTGGGCCAGGCGCGCCACTGCACGCCGTAGACCGGGCCGAGGTCGCCGTCGGGAGCTGCCCACTCGTCCCAGATGGTGACCCCCTGGTCCTGCAGCCAGCGGACGTTGCTGTCGCCGCGCAGGAACCAGAGCAGCTCGAGCGCGACGGAACGGAAATGCACCCGCTTGGTCGTGATGAGCGGGAAGCCGCGGGAGAGGTCGAAGCGCATCTGGTGGCCGAAGACGCTGCGGGTCCCGGTACCCGTCCGGTCCGTCTTCTCCGTCCCGGACGCGAGCACCTGGGCGAGCAGGGCCTCGTACTGGCCGTCGGGCCGCCGGCCGGACAGCGCGGGAGAATCGGTGGCGGGCTGCGACACGGCTGGAAGGCTAGTCGCTCCGTAGGCTGCGGACGTGGATCCCGAGGCGCGCGCCGACGCGTCCGTTCGACCGGCGAGGCCGTCCGACGCAGCCGCCATCGCCGAGGTCCAGCTCGAGACGTGGCGGACCTCCTACAGCCGGATCCTCCCGTCCCGCCGCCCTCGCCGCCATCGACGTCGCGGAGGCCGAGGCGCGCTGGCGCGAGGCCGTGCTCGCCCCGCCGACGCCCGCGCACGCCGTCCTGGTGGCGGAGACCGCCGGCCGGGTGGTCGGGCTCGCCGCCGTGGGGCCGGGTACCGACGAGGACGCGGCGACCGACGGCGGCGAGATCCTCGAACTGCTCGTCGCCCCGGCCGAGCAGCGCACCGGGCACGGAAGCCGGCTGCTCTCCGCGGCCGTCGAGCACCTGGAGGCGCACGGCCACCGGCGTCTGGTCACCTGGCGGTTCGAGGCGGACGAGCCGGCATGGGGGTTCTTCCGGTCGGCCGGCTGGGACGACGACGGCTCACGACGCACCCTCGACATGGGCGAGCCCGTCGTCCAGGCCCGGCTGCACACCGAGGTTGGCGTCTCGGTGACGCCCCTGCTCTGAGACCGGCGGGACTACCCCTCGCTCTCGGACCGCCGCGGGTGCGGGGCACGGAACCCGGCCCGGTGCCTGAGCTCGGTCCACAGCCGGTCGAGCAGCAGGACCAACTCGTCCTCGCTGAACTCCCCGGCGCGCTCGTAGGCCTGGTGGAAGACGGCGCTCGCCGACTCCTCCTCCCCCTGCGGCAGGTAGCCGGCAAGCCGGAGCAGGTGACTGTGGTCGAACTCGAGCGCGTCGGCCAGCTGCGGCAGCCGCTCGCGGCGCGGGAGGCCGGAACCCGTCTCCCAGCGGGAGACGGTCTGCTGCCCGACGCCGAGACGCTCTGCGAGCTCGGACTGGTCCAGTCCGAGCTCTTCGCGGCGGAGGCGGATCGCCTCGCTCAACAGCGGCACATCGACTTCTATCGGCGCAAGATCACTTCTACCTGAGTGATAACGCTCAGTACACACCCGTGGTTCCGCGTATGGCCACCCCTCGGGTCACGGCCGTCGGTTCGGGCCACCTCACGACGTGACGACGAACGCGTCCTCAGGAAGCCGCCGGCCCACGACCCGCGCCTACGGCAGCGCGGCGACGATCTCGGCGATCGGCTTGCGCGTGCCCGTGTAGAAGGGCGTCTCGAGCTTGGTGTGCCGGCGTGCGGCGCTTCCACGCAGGTGGCGGATGCAGTCCATGATGCGGTGCAACTCGTCCGCCTCGAACGCGAGCAGCCACTCGTAGTCGCCGAGGCCGAAGGCGGCGACGGTGTTGGCCCGGACGTCTTCGTACTCGCGGCCCATGATCCCGTGCTCGGCGAGCATGCCGCGTCGCTCGTAGTCCGGGAGCAGGTACCACTCGAGCGAGCGGACGAACGGGTAGACGCAGGTGTACTTCTTGGGGTCCTCGCGCCGCACGTAGGCCGGGATGTGGTTGCGGTTGAACTCCGCCGGCCGGTGCAGGCCGTAGGCGGACCAGACCGGCTCGAGGTGGCGACCGAGACCGGTCTGTCGGAACCGCGCGTAGACCTCCTGCAGGGCGTCGACGTCCGGGCAGGTCCACCAGAACATCAGGTCCGCGTCACCGCGATAGCCGGAGACGTCGTAGCTGCCCCGGGTGTAGACGTCCTTGGCGAGCGACTGCTCCAGCAGGTCGTCGACCTCCGCGGCAAGGGCGGTGCGATCGTCCGGGAGGGCGCGCACGGCCCGGAAGACGGAGTACGAGGTGTAGAGGAACTCCTCGTTGAGTTCCCGCGCGGACTTGGTGCTCTCAGCCATGGATCCAGTGTGCTACCTGAGGCCGGACAGAACCGCGTCGGCGGCGAGTGATCCGCTGCGCAGGCACGCGGGGACGCCCACGCCGTCCCAGGCCGCCCCGGCCACGGCGACGCCGGTTGGCAGCGCCGCGCGGAACTCGCGTACCCGCGCCGCGTGGCCCGGCCGGTACTGCGGCAGCCCGCCGCCCCAGCGTCGCAGGGACTCCTCGACCGGACGGGCGAGCACTCCGGTGGCGGCGGCGAGGTCGGCGGCCAGGACGCCGAGCAGCTCGCGGTCGTCGCGCTGCAGGTCCCGGACGTCGCCGAACCGCCCGGCACTGACACGGACGACCGGCCCCGGGGCGCGACCGGCCAGGTGCGGCCACTTCTGCGTCAGGAAGGTGGCGGCCTTCATCGCCTTACCGCGGGAGGGCGGGACCAGCAGCCCGCTGCCCGTCGGGAACTCGGTCCCGGGCGGGAACACGAAGGTCGCGATCGCCACGGAGGCGTACGGCACCTCGGGCACGGTCACCCCGAGCGGTCCGAGGAGCTTCGCGGCCGGCGCGGCGGGAACGGCGACGACGACCCCGTCGAAGCGTTCCCCGTCGATCCGCCATCCCTCACCGTCGCGGGTGAGCACGCGGACGCGGCGGTCGGTGATCACCTCCGCGCGGCTGCTGCCGGCGAGCGTCGCCGCGAACGCGCCCATGCCCTCGACGGGGGTGGCGAAGACAGGCCCGGCGTCCGGCGACGGCGCCGGACGCAGACGGCGTGCGGCCGCGAGCAGGGACCGCTCGTCCAGCGCCGGGACCAGCTGCGGCACGGTCGAGCGGACGGACAGCCCGTCGGCCGAGCCGGCGTAGACGCCACCGAGCAGCGGGTCCACCAGGCGGTCCACCACCCTGGCGCCGACCCGGGCCCGCACGAACGCGCCGACCGCCGGGTCGTCGTCGACGGCGGTACGCGGCAGCACGCGGTCGAGCGCGGCCCGGGCGACGCCGCGGACCCCGAGGACTCCGGCGGCCGCCCTCAGGTCGGTGGGCACGCCGAGCAGGGTCCCGGAGGGCAGCGGGCGCAGGCCCGACCGCAGCCAGACGTAGGCCGACGTGGTGCCGGGGGCGGCGAGCTCCACGCCGGCCCGCTCCGCCGCGTCGACCCCCTCGGGCCGTCGGGCCAGGAACGACTCGGCACCCTCGTCGATCCCGAGCGGGCCGAGGCTGAGCTTGCCGCCGACCCGGTGCGTGCCCTCGTAGACGGTCGTCTCGGCGCGGCCGGCGAGCGCATCCGCCGCGGCGAGCCCGGCGACCCCGCCGCCGATCACGGCGATCCGCGGCCCGGTCATGCTGTTCCGACGTTCAGGCGGCCGACGATCAACGAGCCGAGACCTCGTGCACCAGTTCGACGACGCGGGTGAGCACGTCGGGATTGGTCTCCGGCAGCACGCCGTGCCCCAGGTTGAAGACGTGCCCCTCGGCGGTCGCCCCGGCGCGCAGCACCTCGCGCACCTTCTCCTCCACCACCGACCACGGCGCGAACAGCACCGTCGGGTCGAGGTTGCCCTGCAGCGCCCGGCCGGGCCCGACGCGGCCGACGGCGTCGTCGAGCGAGACGCGCCAGTCGACGCCGACGACGTCCGCGCCCGCCTCGCCCATCGCGCCGAGCAGCTCGCCGGTGCCGACCCCGAAGTGGATCCGCGGCACCTCCGGGACCCCGGCCAGTACGGCGGCGGTGTGCGGCAGGACGTAGCGGCGGTAGTCCTCGAGGCTGAGCGCGCCGACCCAGCTGTCGAAGAGCTGCACGGCGCTGGCGCCTGCGTCGACCTGCACCCGCAGGTACGCCCGGGCGATCTCGCCGAGGCGGGCCAGCAGGTCGTGCCAGAGGTCGGGTTGCGAGTACATCAGCGCCTTCGTGCGCGCGTGGTTGCGGCTCGGCCCGCCCTCGACCAGGTAGCTGGCGAGGGTGAACGGGGCCCCGGCGAAACCGATCAGCGGCGTCGCGCCGAGTTCCTCGACGAGCCGGCCGATGCTCTCGGTGATGTCCGGCACGTCGTCCGGCTCGAGGGGCCGGATCGCGTCGAGCCCCGCCCGGTCCCGGACCGGCTCGGCGATGACGGGGCCGGTGCCGGCGACGATGTCGAGGTCGACCCCGACGGCCGCGAGCGGCACGACGATGTCGCTGAAGAAGATGGCCGCGTCGGTACCCATCCGCCGCACCGGCTGCATGGTGATCTCGACGGTGAGGTCGGGCCGCCGGCAGGATTCGAGCATCGGCACGCCCTCGCGCAGCTTGCGGTACTCGGGCAGGGCCCGGCCCGCCTGCCGCATGAACCACACCGGCGTGTGGCGCGGAGACTGCCGACGGCAGGCCTGCAGGAACGGCGCGTCGGCGAGCCCAGGATGCACCTCTCGATCCTCGCACGCGGGCGCGCGACCTCCGGCGAATCGCGCATCACATCGGAACCCCGAGGCCGACACGCCCGCACGGGTGTTCGAATTTGTCGTAGCCGCGTGCGACCTTTCTCCCAGTCGCCCGACCTCTGGTCGGTGATGTCACTGCCGGTTCGACGCGGAGGTTGCTCGATGCTGCTGCTCCCCTGCCCCGAGTGCTGCGACGAGCGGATGTTCGAGCAGCCCCTGGACGCCACCGGCCAGTGCGAGGACGAGCACGGGCTCGACTGCCCGGAGTGGATGTGTGTCGAGTGCGGCTACGCGATGCTGCTCGCCACGTATCCGATGATCGAGCACCCGGAGATCGAGCGCCCGTCCCGCGTCCACGTCCTGCTGTCCGACCGCTCCGCGGCCTGAGCGCCGCCGATGGCCGAAGTCCCCTTCCCCATTCCCCGCGACCCCGCAGGAGCGATCTCCCCCGCTCGGCCGACCCGGTCCGCTGGACCGACACACCGGTCCTTCCTGTCCGCGGTGGGCGCTTCTCCGGCCTACCGTGACGGCGTGCCTCCGGCTCGGCCTCGGTCGGCGTCGGAGGTTCGGGTTCTCGACAATCGCGGGCCCGACGATCGCGTGCCTGGAGACAGCGTGCCGGACGAGTTCTCCACCGTCGCCGCCGCTCTACGGGCGGCCGTGGCCGCGACCCGGCCCGAGGTCGTTCTGACGGAGACCCGGGCGCCCAGCAAGATCGCACCGCAGGCGCTGGCCCTGCTCGCCAGCGTGAACCGCCCCGGCGAACCGTCGCGGGAGGACGCGGAGATCGCGGTCGGACGGCTGGTGCTGCTGCACGACCCGGAGGGTCAGGCGGCCTGGGACGGCACCTACCGCATCGCCTGCTTCGCCCGCGCCGATGTCGAGGCCGAGATGGGGGCGGACCCGATGCTGGCCGACGTCACGTGGTCGTGGTTGGTGGACGCCCTGGAGGCGAACGAGGCCGTCCACGACGCGCTCGCCGGGACGGTCACCGTCACCCGGTCGTCCCGCTTCGGTGCGCTGGCCGAGGACGACCCGGGCGAGGGAGCGAGCTCGGAGGTGGAGCTGCGCTGCTCCTGGACGCCCCGCTGGGACGAGGATCCCGCGCGGCACCTGTCGGCCTTCACCCAGTTGCTGGCCGATCTGGCCGGCCTACCGCCGGACCTGCCCGGGGTCGTCGCCCTGTCCGCGCGTCGGCGCTGAACGCGCCGAGGCACCGCCTGCTGCCAGTCCGGCGGCACGCCGCTGCGAGGGAACGTGCACGCCGGTGGTGTCCGCGCCGGTCGGCATCGCCGGCCGGGGCAGGCGCAGGGTCAGGGTCGTGCCGACGCCCGCCTCGCTGACCACGTCCAACCGGCCCCCGGCGAGCCGCGCCCGCTCCCGGAGCAGACCGAGGCCGACGTGCCGCCCCCCGCGGCCCGCGACGGCCGGCATGGAGGCGAGCCCCACGCCGCGGTCGCGCACGGTGGCGAGCACGAAGCGCGCGTCCACGTCCAGCGTCGCCTCCGCCGCGTCGACCTCGGCGTGTTTGACCACGTTGAGCAGCGCTTCCTGGAAGAAGCGGTACACGGCGACGGCCGTCGCGAGCGGGATCGGATAGGCGAACTCCGGCCACCGCAGCTCGACCTCGAGCCCGTACCGGTAGGCGAGGTCGTCGCGCAGGTGCGTCACGGCCAGGGCGAGGTCGCCCTCGCGCAGCGCCGGAGGTCGGGTGCGAGCCATGGTCGCCCGCAGCGACTCCTCGGCCTCGTCGATCTGATCGGCGGCGGTCCCGAACGCATCGGGCAGCTCACGGCCGCTGTCCCGCACCTCGGCCAGCAGGCGCCGAGCCACGCCCAGCGACTGCGCCACGGTGTCGTGCAGCTCGGCGGACAGCTGACCCCGGGCGCCTTCCTCGGCGGCCACGAGGCCGCTCAGCAGCTCGAACATGCCGGCGCTGGCCGCGTCGGCGTTGCGCCGCTGCCGCTCGGCCAGCTCGTCGCTCACCCGCACCCGCTGCTGGAGGGCGGCCAGGGCCGTGAGCAGGTCGTCCAGCTCCCGGACCGGCAACGCGTGGGAGGTCGTGGCGCCGTGCGCCGCGTCGGGCCGGGTGGCGGCGTCGACCACCTCGTCGATGGTTCGCCCGACCCTGGAGCAGGCGAGGGCCGCCCCGCCCGCGAGAGCCCCGAGCACGACCCCGGACGCCAGTCCCGCGGCCACCCCGGACCCGGGCCGGACCCAGGCCGCCGTCGCCACCGCTCCGAGGACGGCGAGCCCGATCCCGAGGACCGCGAGAGCCGCCGACCAGCCGAGGGTGGCGACGGGCGCGGTCACGGTGCTCCGCAGCCGCCTCACGCCTGCCACCGCTTCACGTCTGCCACCGCGTCACGCCTGCCACCCGGGGTCCTCGAGCCGGCCGGTCGTCGTCCAGTCGGCGCTCCGGCGCTGCGCGGGCAGGAGCATCGAGTCGCCGCCGGCGACTCCCGGGTCGTCCCCGTCGTCCTGCGAGTCCGACTCGGCGCTGGTGCTGCCGACGAGCTGGGCGACCGCGCGCTCGAGTGCGTGCAACTCCCCGATGAGGGTGTCGGCGTCGAACTGCTGCGGTGCGGCGCCGGCGAGCACGCGACGTGCCGCCTCTCGCACGTCGGCCAGTCCGGCCGCCGTCTCCGTGGTCAGTTCCTCGTTGCCGGCGCCGTCGCTCTCGACCGCTCCGGTCAGCCACGGCTCCGCCTGGCGCGCGAGGGCGCGGACCAGAGCGGCCTCCCGCCGGGTGAACGCGGGTGCGCCGTGTGGGCGACGGGCGAGGAGGAACGCGACCGGCGAGGTGTTCGAGGCCGTCCCGGCCGGTGACGATCGCGCCGGTGAAGAGCCCGCCGATGCCGCGACCGCACCGATGCGGACGCCGCATTCGGGCCGGCCCGACTCGCGGCTCAGCCGCACGCCGCCGGAGGCGAGCAGGCGCAGCACCCAGGGCGCGTCCAGAGCGGAGGGGTCGACCCGGGTTCGCGCCCGCAGTCCCGCCTCGTCGCCGATGTAGCGGATGAGCCCGTCGGATCCCTCGAGCAGCATCTCGATGTCCGCGCCGCCGAGCATGCGCGCGGCGACGGTGAGCACGATCGTCGCGGAGCCGTCCACGGAGCGGGTGCCCGCCCGCTCCTGCGCGCGGGCCAGCTCGGCGTAGAGGCTCGCCTGCGCGGCGCGGCGCACCTGCTGCTCGTACCCGGAGGCCAGCAACAGCGCCGGCACCGCGAGACCGGCGAGGCCCAGGGGGGCGCGCGCCGCGAGCTCGGCGCCGAGCAGACCGATGGCGCCGTTGCCGAGCGCGTAGACGGCGGAGGAGGTCAACCGACGGCGGATCAGCGGCACGACGTTGCGGCGGGCGGTGAGGCCGACGGCAACGGCCGCGAGGGCGTGCCGGACGACGCCCGCCGCCACCACCGCCAGGCCGGCGGCGAGCGGCCGATCCAGGTCCGCGGCGCGCAGCAGCCCACAGACGAGGGCCGCGACGCCGGCGGCGCCGACGAAGGACGCGACCGAGTACTCCACCGAGCGGTGTGACCGCCCGTCGCGCCGGCCCGGCACCAGGAGCAGGGCACCCGCGAGCACGGCGGCGAGCCAGAGCGAGGCGCCCGGCAGGTGGAGCAGCGCCGCGGCGAGCGCCACCTCGACGCCGGCGAAGCGCCAGACGTGACCGCGCATCGTCGGCAGCGTCACCGTCAGGGACTCGCCCGCGAACAGGGCGAGGACACCGATCGAGATCAGGAGCGGCTTCGCCGACGAGGTGCCGGGTGCGAGCAGCGCGAGCACGCCGGAGACGACGACGCTGCTCGCCGCCACGATCCGGATCCCCTTCGGCTGACGCCTGCGCACCGGACCCCCTTCCCGAGAAGATCTCCGTCCTCTGGAGAAAGGAATCGGCAGGCGGCCTCATCGCCTGACGGAACTCCGCCGGACGGAGCAGTCCGACACCTGTTCGGAGCAATGCCTACAGCCCGGGCGTCGGCGCGCCGATGAGAGAACCGTGCCGCCGCTTCCTGGGCCGGCGCGACCGGGGACCTCAGGAGGACCGCGTGACCATCCCGACGCAAGGCCACCTTCGCGCCAACGGGCCGCTCGATGCCCGCGCGGCGGTGCCGACGCAGCCCGGCCCGGGCTTCCGGGCGCTCGTCGTGGACGACCACCCGCTGATGCGGGAGTCGATGGTGACGCGACTGCGCGGCATGGGTGCCATGGAGATCGTCGAGGCCGCGAGCATCGCCGAGGCCCAGGCCCGCGCGCGCAGCGGTCCGATGGACCTCGCCGTGCTCGACCTGGGCCTGCCGGACGGCAACGGCCTCGACCTGCTCGCCCACCTGCGGGCGCAGGGCTGGCCGCGGCTCGTCGTGCTGTCCGCCGCCGACGACCCCTACTCGGTCCGCGCGGCGTTCGTCGCCGGCGCGCACGGCTACCTGCTCAAGAACGCCTCCCCCGTGGTCGTCGCCGACGGCGTGCGCCGCGTGCTCTCCGGCGGGGTCTATGCCGACCCCTCGGTGGCTCCCCTGCTGGCCTCCGGGCTGCGCGGCACCGGCACCAGCGAGGGCCTCGCGTCCGAGCTGTCCGGCCGTGAGATCGAGGTCCTGCGCCTCGTCGCGGACGGCAAGTCGAACAAGGAGATCGGCGACCTGCTCGGGCTGTCGGCCCTGACGGTCAAGAGCCACCTCGCCCGGATCGCCCGCAAGCTGGGCACCGGCGACCGCGCCGAGATGGTGGCGCTGGCCATGCGCGCCGGCGTCATCCGCTGACACCTCCTTCACAGGAGGACCTGACCGGAGTGGCGTCGGTTCCGGATCGGGACCACGCCGTATCCTTCGGGGCGTGATCTCCGGGGAAACCGGCTCGGACGGGTCCCCGATCGGTAGGCCCGCGATGCCCGTGGCCCCGCCGCAATTCCTGTCGGCCGAGGACAGTGCTGCGGCGCCGGCTGCCGAAAAGCCGTCGGCTCCGGAGCCTGCCGGCCCGGGACGGGTCCACGCCGACGCGAACGCCGACACCGTCGTCGGCACCACCGGCGACGCTCCCGACGGCAGCGCTCCCGAGAGCGACGAGCAGCCGCCGCTGCTGCTCGAACCGCGGGACGGCCTGCCGCCGGTGATCGCCGATGACGTCGCCCTCGCCGAGGCCGCCCGCGCCCTACGCGACGGCTCGGGTCCGGTCGCGGTCGACGCCGAGCGGGCCTCCGGCTACCGCTACGGCCAGCGGGCCTACCTGGTCCAGCTGCGGCGCGCCGGCGCCGGGTCGTTCCTCGTCGACCCGATCGGCTGCCCCGGCCTCGGTGACGTGCGCGCCGCGTTGGCCGACGTCGAGTGGGTGCTGCACGCCGCCAGCCAGGATCTGCCGTGCCTCGCCGAGGTGGGGCTGGTGCCGGACCGGTTGTTCGACACCGAACTCGCCGCCCGCCTCGCCGGCCACGAGCGGGTGGGCCTGGGGGCGATCACCGAGAAGCTCCTCGGGTACCGGCTGGAGAAGGGCCACTCGGCGGTGGACTGGTCCACGCGTCCGCTGCCCGAGCCGTGGCTGCGCTACGCCGCGCTCGACGTCGAGCTGCTCGTCGAGCTCCGGGATGCCCTCGAGGCCGACCTGCGGGACCAGGGCAAGCTCGGCTGGGCGATCGAGGAGTTCGAGGCGCTGCTCACCATCCCGCCGAAGGCCCCGCCGGCCGAGCCGTGGCGCCGCACGAGCGGCATGCACAAGGTGCGCAACCGTCGGCAGCTCGCCGTCGTCCGGTCCCTGTGGGAGACCCGGGACCGTGTGGCCCGGCGCCGCGACCTGGCGCCCGGGCGGGTGCTGCCCGACAGCGCCATCGTCGACGCCGCCCTGTCCGCCCCGGCTGACGTCACCGCCCTCACCCGACTGCCGGTCTTCTCCGGACCGCGGATGCGCCGGAACGCCGACCAGTGGTGGCAGGCGATCGCCAGCGCCAACGCGTTGTCCGAGGCCGACCTGCCCAGGTCCGGCGTGCCGGGCAACGGGCTTCCGCCCGTGAACCGGTGGGCGGAGCGCGAGCCGGACGCGGCAGCCCGGCTCGCCGCCGCGCGAGCGGCGCTGGCCGAACTGTCCGAGCGCTACACCGTGCCCGTGGAGAACCTTCTGGAGCCGGCCCTGGTGCGGCGCCTCACCTGGTCACCGCCGAGCCCGGCGACGCCGGACGCGATCCGCGCGGCGCTGCAGGAGGGCAACGCGAGGAAGTGGCAGATCGAGCTCACGCTCGAGGGGCTGACCGGAGCACTGGCCGCGACGGCGAGTGCTCCTACCGCCTGAGATCGAACGCCACCTGAGATTGAATGCAGCGGGCGCCTCCGGCTCTCCCGCCAGACCTCCGAAGGCGCCCGCTGCACTCCATACATCGCCGGGAAGCGGCTCCGGGTCGATCACCCGGGCAGGTGACGTGGCCCACCTCGGTTACCGGCGGGTAGGCCTCCGTCGCTACCCTCCGTCCTGGCGTCGACCACCCGATCGACACCCGGATCGCATCGACGCGGACTTCCTCGGCACCGGTCGACGACCCGGCCCACCTCTCGCGAGGAGCGCACGTGTCCGGTTCGAGCAGACGATTGACCGACGTCGTCTTCGTGGACGGGGTGCGCACCCCGTTCGGCAAGGCCAAGGGCGTCTATGCGGAGACCCGCGCCGACGACCTCGTGGTCAAGGTGATCCGCGACCTGCTGCGGCGTAACCCCAACCTCCCGCCGGAGCGTATCGACGAGGTCGCCATCGCCGCGACCACGCAGATCGGCGACCAGGGCCTCACCATCGGCCGCACCGCCGGCATCCTCGCGGGCCTGCCGAAGTCGGTGCCCGGCTTCGCCATCGACCGCATGTGCGCCGGCGCGATGACCGCCGTCACCAGCGTCTCCGGCGCCATCGCCTCCGGCATGTACGACATCGCCATCGCCGGTGGCGTCGAGCACATGGGCCGGCACCCGATGGGCGAGGGCGTCGACCCCAACCCGCGGTTCGTGTCCGAGAAGCTCGTCGACACCTCCGCGCTGGTCATGGGCTCCACCGCCGAGAACCTGCACGACCGGTTCCCGCACATCACCAAGGAGCGCTGCGACACCTTCGCCGCCGCCTCCCAGGCCAAGGTCGCCAAGGCCTACGCCAACGGGCAGATCCAGCCCGACCTGGTGCCGGTCGCCAACCGCAGCGCCGAGAACGGGTTCGGCCTCGTCACCAAGGACGAGCCGCCGCGGCCCGGCACGACGATGGAGGACCTGGCGCACCTCAAGACGCCGTTCCGGCCGCACGGACGGGTCACGCCCGGCAACGCCGCCGGCCTCAACGACGGCGCGACCGGCTGCATCCTCGCCAACGCCGCCGTGGCCGCTGAGCTCGGCCTGCCGGTGAAGATGCGGATGGTCGGCTTCGGCTTCGTCGGGGTCGACCCCGAGGTCATGGGCGTCGGGCCGATCCCGTCGACCGAGAAGGCCCTCCAGCGCACCGGCCTGAGCATCGACGACATCGGCCTGTTCGAGCTGAACGAGGCGTTCGCCGTGCAGGTCGTCGCCTTCCTCGACCACTTCGGCATCGCCGACGACGACGAGCGGGTCAACCCCTACGGCGGTGCCATCGCCCTCGGCCACCCGCTGGCCAGCAGCGGCGTGCGGCTGATGCTTCAGCTCGCGCGCCAGTTCGAGGAGCACCCCGAGGTCCGCTACGGCCTCACCGCCATGTGCGTCGGCTTCGGCATGGGTGGCACCGTGATCTGGGAGAACCCGCACAACGCCGACGCCCAGGCCGCCGCAGAGAAGGAGCAGGCCGCCGCATGAGCACCCCCACCTCCACCGACCGCCCCAGTGAAAGCGCAAGGGCCCAGTTCGCGGGTGAAGTGATCACCGACGCCAAGGTCCGCTACGTCGACCTGCCAGGCGTCGAATCGCCGCTCGCGCTGATCACGCTCGACAACGGCTTCGACCACACCAAGCCGAACACCTTCGGCCCGGGCGGGCTCCAGAAGCTCGACGCCGCGCTCGACGAGATCGAGGCGCACTCCCCCGCCGTCGCCGCCATCGCGGTCACCGGCAAGCCGTTCATCTTCGCCGTCGGTGCCGACCTCACCGGTGTCCCGAACGTGACCTCCCGTGAGGTGGCGCTCGAGATCGGTCGGCTCGGGCACCGCGTCTTCCGGCGCCTCTACGACTCGTCGGTCCCGACCTTCGCCTTCGTCAACGGTGCCGCCATGGGCGGCGGCGTCGAGATCGCACTGCACTGCCAGTACCGCACCCTGTCCTCGGGCATCCCGGCGCTCGCCCTGCCCGAGTGCTTCCTGGGGCTCGTCCCGGGCTGGGGCGGCACGCAGCTGCTGCCGAACCTCATCGGCGCGGACAAGGCGGTCACCGTCGTCGTCGAGAACCCGCTGAACCAGAACCGCATGCTCAAGGGGAAGCAGGCCTTCGACCTCGGCATCGGCGACGCGCTGTTCGAGCCGGCCGACTTCCTCGAGCAGTCGCTGCTGTGGGCCGGCTCGGTCCTGCGCGGCGAGAGGACCGTGCAGCGGCCGGAGGTCGAGCGCGGCGAGACCTGGGCGACGGCCGTCGCCCGCGGCCGCACCATCGCCGACGCCAAGACCCACGGGTACGCGCCGGCGCCCTACCGCGCGCTCGAGCTGATCGAGCGGGCCGAGACCGCCTCGCTGACCGACGGCACCGCCGCCGAGGACGAGGCCCTCGCCGACCTGATGATGAGCGACGAGCTCCGCGCCGGGCTGTACTCGTTCGACCTGGTGCAGAAGCGCGCCAAGCGCCCCGCCGGCGCCCCCGACAAATCGCTGGCCCGCAAGGTGACCAAGGTCGGCGTCGTCGGCGCCGGGCTGATGGCCAGCCAGCTCGCGCTGCTGTTCGCCCGGCAGCTCGAGGTCCCGGTCGTGCTCACCGACATCGACCAGGCGCGCGTCGACAAGGGCGTCGACTACGTGCACGGCGAGGTCGACAAGCTGCTCGCGAAGAAGCGCGTCTCGGCGGACAAGGCCAACCGCCTCAAGGGGCTGGTGAGCGGTTCGCTGTCCAAGGACGCCTTCGCCGACGCCGACTTCGTCATCGAGGCCGTCTTCGAGGAGATGAGCGTCAAGCAGAAGGTGTTCGCCGAGGTCGAGGAGTACGTGAGCGAGCAGACCATCCTCGCCACCAACACCTCCTCGCTGTCGGTGAGCGAGATGGCCTCCCAGCTGCAGCACCCGGAGCGGGTCGTCGGCTTCCACTTCTTCAACCCGGTCGCCGTCCTGCCGCTGCTCGAGATCGTCCGCGCGGAGGCGACCGACGACGCGACGCTCGCCACCGCCTTCGCCACCGGGAAGGCCCTGAAGAAGTCGTGCGTCCTGGTCAAGGACGCCCCGGCCTTCGTGTTCAACCGGCTGGTCACCCGCGCGCTCGGCGAGGTCACGGCGGCCGTCGACGAAGGCACCGACTACGAGACGGCCGACAAGGCGGTCGAGCCGCTCGGGATGCCGATGTCGCCGATGATGCTGCTGCAGCTGGTCGGCCCCGCCATCGCGCTCCACACCGCCGAGACGCTGCACCGCGCCTTCCCGGACCGCTACGGCGTCTCGGAGGGCCTCAAGGCGCTGGTCGAGGCCGGGAAGCCGGGCGTCTACACCTTCGGCGCCGACGGCATGTCCGTCGACCCCGAGGTGGAGAAGCTCTGGGAGCGGGGCGACAACGCCCTGTCCGCCGAGCAGGTTCTCGACCGGGCCGCCTCCGCGCTCGCGCAGGAGATCCAGCTCATGCTCGACGAGGGCGTCGTCGCCGAGGCGCAGGACATCGACCTCTGCCTCATCCTCGGCGGCGGCTGGGCGTTCTGGAACGGCGGGATCACGCCCTACCTCGACCGCACCGGCGTCAGCGAGAAGGTGAACGGCAAGCGCTTCCACGCCCCGGGCGTGGCCAGCGTCCCCGCCTGACCGGCCCCCTTCCGGCTGATCGGCATCGAGCAGGACGGCCCGCGCTCAATCCAGCGGGTCGTCCTGCTCGCCGAATTCCTCCTCCTCGAACTCCTGGTCCCAGAAGGCGCGGCCCTCCCAGCTCTGCCGTCGCCAGCCCTCCCCCTGCCCGCCGTGCCGTTGCCGGCCCGGCGCCGGTGCGCGGCCCCCGAGCTGGGCGTCCAGCCGTGCGATCTCCCGCGCGGGAGCACCGCGCTCCGGCTGCGGCAGAGCCGCCAGCGCGTTCCGGGCGGCCGCGAGGTGCTCCAGGGCACCGCAGGCCGAACCGAGCCGGCGGTAGTCCTGCGCGACCTCGACGTGGAGCAGGGGAAGCATCGCCGCGACGGTTCGCGCCGTACCGGCGAACGGCACGCGCTTGTCGGCCAGCGCCTCCGCCTCGTCGACCGCGCGCTCGTCCCACGTCAGCGCCGACTCGACGTCGCCCTGGGCGTCCGCGAGCCAGTGCGCGATCGCCGCTCGATGGTCCGTCTGCTCGTGTGCGTCGCGCTCCCACAGCGCCGAGAGCCGGACCCGCGCTCGCGTGGTGCGGCCGTCGGCGAGCTCGTCGACGGCGGCGGAGATCTCGCTCTCGACGTCGGTGCGGACGGCCTGCGTGGTCGCGGCCATTCTCGGGGTCGTGGACGTGCTCGTGGTCGCTGTCGGGGCGGTCATCGGTCCTCCTCGTGGTCGGTGAGGCGAACCGTAGGACGGGGGTCCGACAAAAAATTGCGACCGAGTCGCTCGCCGGGGCAGCGCCGGCTCAGCCGGCGAGCGCCGCCCGAAGACTCTCCGGAATCGGTGTCTTGCCGCTGCCGTCGAGCCGGATGCAGACGTAGACCGTCCGGCCCGTGACCAGGACGTCGTCGGAGCTCCCCCGCACCTCGAAGGCGAGCGTGAAGCTGGTTCGTCCGACGGCCTCGGGCCGCACGCAGATGCGGATGGGGTCACCCCAGCCGAGGGCGCCGCGCCAGTCGAGCTCGGTGTGGACGAGCTGGACGTCGTGGCCGCCGGCCTGCAACGCCTCGTAGGGCAGCCCGGCCGCCTCGAGGAACCCGGTCATCGCCTCGTCGAAGTAGCCGAGGTACCACATGTTGAACACGACGCCCTGCTGGTCGACCTCCAGATACCGGACGGCGGCGCGGTATTCGTAGTCGACGGCACCAGCGGCCGACGTGTCGGCGGGATGCGGGTCCGGCAGAGCAGAGGCGTCAGCGGACACGGCGGCGGCTCGCGACCATCGCGCCCACCGCGAAGCCGAGGACCAGCGAACCCGGACGCAAGCCCGTCGTCGCCGGCGGCGCCACGTCCAGCAGACGCAGCACCTCGGGTCCCCGTGCGATCGTCAACCGTCCCGACTCGCGCTCCCCCGTCGGCATCGCGCGTTGCCGGGGGATCGAGGCATCAGGACTCCCCCCTCCGCGGTCGGTTCGACGCAGCAGCAGGGCAGGAAGTCTCGGCACGCGGCCTCCAGGCTCGAGGGATTCGGGTCCGAGCGATTGCGCAGGGAGCGTAGTGCCGCCGAGGCGGCCAGGGGAAGGGGCCGAACGGTGGACGACAACCGTCCGATGTTTCGCACCTGCCCGGACGGCGAAGGTTCTCCCCGACCCGCGAAAGAGAAGTCGTTTCCGATCCCGGAGGTCCGCAGTGCTCGTCCGTCGCCTGGCCCGCCCGATGCTCGCGTCGATGTTCATCCTGGGTGGCGTGGACACGCTCCGGCGACCTCAGGAGAAGATCGAAGCCGCCGAGGGGCTGGGGCTCGAGGAGAACACCGAGCAGATCGTCAAGGGCAACGCGGCTGCCCAGGTGATCGCCGGCCTGGCATTCGCCACGAATCGGCTCCCGCGGCTGTCCGCCCTCGTGCTCGCCGCCTCGCTGGTGCCGACCACGGCGGCGGGTCACCGGTTCTGGGAGGCGAGCGACCCCGCCCAGCGGGCCGACCAGATCCAGCACTTCACCAAGAACGTCAGCATGCTCGGCGGGCTCCTGCTCGCCGTGGTCGACACCGAGGGCAAGGAGTCGGTGGCCCGGCGCACCAAGCGCGTGAGCCGCGGTGCGGCCCGGCGGGCGGCCAAGCGCTCCGCGAAGGCCACCGCCGCCCAGCGCCAGCACGTCGAGCGTTTCCGCGACGCGATCCCGGTCGGCTGAGCCCGCGACGACCGGCGGGCTACTGGCTCAGGTTCGCCGCCGCCAGTTTCGCCTGCCCGGCGACGGAGCCGGAGATCGTCACCTCGGCTGCGGACCGGCGCCCGAAGGCGTAGAGGAACAGCTCCGGCACCGGCCCGGTCACCGTCACCTCCTCGTCCCCGCGTCCGACCCGGCGCAACGCGCCGTCCGGCGTGGCCAGGGTCAGGCGCACGCCGCGGAGGCGGGCGAACAGCAGCGGCGCGATCATGAGCAGCCGGCGCCGGAGCCCGTCGACGGTCCCGGCCGGCAGCGTGCGCGCCTCCCACCCCGGCTGCGCCCGTCGCACGTCCTCGTGGTGCACGTACATCTCGTGCAGGTTGGCCACCCCGACCAGCCCGGGCAACGCCACGGCGCTCCGTGCGAGCGGCGGCCCGCTCTCGAAGGCGCGGACGAGGTCGTCGTAGGAACGATCCCCCCGCGTCGACTCCTCCCGCCGCGCGGTCTGGGCGTGCAGCGCGGGCACGAGGATGCCGCCGAGGGCGAGGGGGTCGGTCTCGCGCGTGACGAGGTGCGCGACCAGCGCGCGCGTGTCCCAGCCGTCGCACAGGGTCGGAGCGTCCGGCCCCAGCTCACGCAGCAGGGCGGCGAGTTCGGCCCGCTCCTGCGCCGTCGCGCTGCCGGAGGGACCGAGGGTGCTCCACTGCGAGGCCATCCCCGCATTCAACCCTCTGCCGGGGGTCGCGACCCCCAACGGTCAGTTCAGCCGCGGGCAGAAGTGACCGTCGGGACCCGCGGGACGTCCGCACAACACGCAATCCGGCCGACCGGCGGCGACGACGCTCTCGGCCCGGTTGACGAACGCCAGGGTCGCGGCGACCGACAGGGCGACGCGCAGCCTCGACTCCTCGCCGTCGCCGGCCTCGACCACCACCCGCTCGCCGTCCCAGGCGACGCTCAGCTCGCTCACCCGGAAGTCCTCCGAGAAGGGCGTGTCCAACGGCGCCGCGTCCAGGACCCGGCGGGGCCCCTCGGCCGCCCGTCCGACCGACTCCAGCAGGGTCACCATGCCCTCGGCGAGCGCGGACACCTCGGCCTTCTCCAGCCCGACGGTCACGACGGCGCCGCGCCCGCTGGCCTGGAGATAGAACGCCCGCTCCCCCGGCTGGCCGACGGTGCCGACGACGAAGCGCTCGGGGTCGTCGAAGACGTGCGACGGCTCGGGCGCCTCCGAGGACTCGGCCTGTTCGCCGCCGACGCCGTCGTCCGGCCTGTCGAAGCTGTCGCTCATCGTTCCTCCCCACCGTCGCGTCGACGTCCCGGGTCGCTCAACGAACCGGAGCCGCCTGTTCGGCGCCCCGGGCCGCGTCCTCCGCCGTCCCGGCTGCCGCTGGACGCCACGTCCGCGGCCGACAGCACGTCGCGGGACAGACGTCGTGGCTCGGCCCGTCCGCACCGAGGAACGCCCGTGCCACGTCGGCGCGTTCCCGCTCCTCGACCAGTTCCCGCACCATCTGCACGAAACGAGGATGCACTCCCACGGTACCGGCGCGCTCCATCGGCAGGCCCAGCTCGGCCGCCCGCTCGGCCGCCTCGACGTCGAGGTCGAACAGCACCTCGAGGTGGTCGCTGACGAACCCGATGGGCACGACGACGACACCGGGCACGCCTTGGGCGACGAGCTCCGGCAGCACGTCCCCCACGTCCGGCTCCAGCCACGGCACCGTCGGCGCGCCTGACCGGCTCTGCCAGGCCAGCTGCCAACGGTCTCCGATGCCCACCATCTCGGCGACGAGCCGCGACGACTCCCGAAGCTGGCTCTCGTAGGCGTCGCCTCTGGGCCCGCTGGTCCGAGACGCGGCGGTGGGGATCGAGTGCGCCGTGAACACCAGGCGCGCCCCCGCGGCGACCTCCTGCCCCGACCGGGCGGTCAGCGCTTCGAGGGCGGCACGCACGCGATCGGCCTGCGCCTCCAGGAAGCCCGGGTGGTTGTAGTAGTGCCGGAGCTTGTCGAGGACGAGGGGCGCGTGGGGGGCGGCCTCGGCCTGCGCGGGCGGAACCGGCCGGCCGCACTCGACCGCCGCCTCAGCAAGGTTCTCCCGGTACTGCCGGCAGGAGGAGTAGGAGGCGTAGGCGGCGGTGAACAGGCAGGCGGCGCGCCGGACCCCGTCCGCGTGCATGCGCCCGACCGCCTCGGTCAGGAAGGGGTCCCAGTTGCGGTTGCCCCAGTACACCGGGCGGGGCGCGAGCTCACGCCGCAGCTCAGCGAGCAGGGCCCGGTTCTGGTCGTTGATCGGGCTGCGGCCGCCGAAGTGGTGGTAGTGCTCGGCGACCTCGGCCAGCCGCGCGTCGGGGACACCGCGCCCGGCGGTGACGTTGCGCAGGAAGGGCATCACGTCCTCGGGCCGCTCCGGTCCGCCGAAGGAGACCAGGAGGATCGCGTCGTAGGACGTCATGAGCCGATCGTGCCCGTCGGGGAGCGGTTCATCCTCCGGTCAACCGGAGGATGCTGCGGCGAAGGTCAGATCTGATCGGGCCGCTGGCCCCGCTCCCGCCATTCCTCGTCCTCGCGGTCCCAGCGCTCGTTGCGGGCCTCGAACTCCTGCCGCCAGTTCTGCGCCCGTTCCTCGCTCGGATAGGGGCCGAGCCGGTCGTCGCCCTTGGAGTCGACCTGATCGTCCCGCTCGGCCCGGTTGTGCTTCAGGCACCACCACCAGTTCATCCGACGCTCACCCCTCGTCCGCCTCGACATCCGCCGCGGTTCCGTCGTCGTCGACGAGCCCGCCTTCCTCGGCGGTCGTCCCCACCGACGGGGCCGCCAAGCCCCGCTCCGCTCCGGCCGGTGCACCCGGACCCCGCCGCATCAGCAGCCCGGCGCCCGGGATGCCGCCGAAGCGGCCCTGCACCTCGTCGACGACGCGATACATCCGGTCCAGCCGCTCGCGGAGCCTGCGCACTTCGGATTCGGTGTCCGGCAGCCGCACGAGCCCCGGGATCGTCTCCTCCAGCCGTTCCATCAGCCCGCCGAGGCGGCCGACGTCGAGGGCCTGGGTGAGGGGACCCAGGGCGCGCACCGGCGCCTCCAATCCTGTCAGCAGACCGTCGGCCCGATCGGTCAGCGCGGACGCCCGGGCGAGCACGGCGGGAAGGCGCCCCAGGGCCTCCACCGTCGAGTCGACCAGCGAGGCGTCGACCGCCTCCGCGAGCCGCACGAGCGGGTCCTCGAAGCTGTGCAACACCCGGTTGGTCGCCTCCGCCCGCTCGTCCAGCTGGCGCAGGAGGCCGACGGAGGTCTCGGCGGCGTCGGCGAGGGCCGCGAGCAGACGTGCCGCGCTGACCGGCATCGACACCCAGGCATCGACCTGCTGCCGCAGGACGTCGCGGATGGAGCCGGCGGACAGCCCCACCGCAGGAGCGCGCTGGCTCTCGTCGCCGGGATTCATGCGCGCAGAGTAAGTCAGGCGTCCTCAGCTGCGGAACTGCTCCGCGAGGACACGCTCGGCAAGGCCCTGCCCGGCGTCGAAGAGCAGGAACATCTCGTCCTCGCGGGACTCGCGGACCTCGACCCTGCTCACCTCGACCAGTTCACGCTGGTCCGCGCTGACCGCGACCGGGCGCTTCCGGGGCTCGAGCACGTCGAAGGTGATGTCCCGGGTGTGCCGCAGCACGGCGCCGGTCCACCGGCGGGGCCGCAACGGGCAGATCGGGGTCAGGGCCAACAGGTTCGACTCGAGCGGCAGGATCGGTCCGCGGGCCGAGAGGTTGTATGCCGTCGAGCCGGCCGGGGTGGCGACGAGGACGCCGTCGCAGGCGAGTTCCGGCAGCCGCTCGACATCGTCGACGGACACGCGGATCCGCGCACTCTGGTTGGACAACCGTCGGAGGGCGACCTCGTTGAACGCCCGCATCAGCGGGAGTTCGTTGCCGGATGCGTCCCACGCCCGGCACTCCAGCGGGATCACCCGATTCGTGACCGCTGCTTCCAGTCGCTGCTCGAGCCCGTCGCTCCGGTAGTCGTTGAGCAGGAAGCCCGTAGTGCCCCGGTTCATGCCGTAGATGGGCGGACGCCGCTCACCGCGCAGCAGCCGGTGGAGGACGTCGAGCATCTGCCCGTCGCCGCCGAGCGCGACGACGATGTCCGCGTCGGCCTCGGCGACGTTGCCGTGACGGGCCGTCAGATGGGCGAATGCGTGCTGCGCCGCTGGAGCGGAGGAGGCCGTGAAGGCCAAACGGGGCGACGGCATGGCCCCAGCCAAGCATTTCGCCGAACGAACACGCGCCTTCGACCGGGTGTCCGCCGGACGCGGGCGCTCCCTCAGGCACGGTGCGGCGGAGGAGCGATGCGACCCGGATTCGCCCGTTTCGTCGTCCCCCCTCGACAACATGTCGTCGCTCTGCGTAGCCTCCGGGCCCTGTTTGTGACGAAAGGTGACCGACCGACACCCGGTTGTGGCTTGCCTAACAGGTGTCCCGCGTCACCGAGTGGGCAACTACTCGTTACGCCTGACGACAACCCAGCAATTTCCGGAGGCAACACGCGCATGTCCCCCAGCACGAGCGTGCGACGGGCCGGGATCGTCACCGCTGGCGCCTTGGCGCTCTCTCTCGGTGGTGCGGTCACCGCCGGTTCCGCATCCGCCCTGACCGTGTGCCCGGTCGGCCAGATCCTGTCGAGCACCGGCAAGTGCGTCCAGAAGACGGTCGACTCGGTCGCACCGAAGCCGACGACGTCGTCCGGCGGATCCACGTCCAGCTCATCCGGCGGCAGCACCAGCAGCGGCGGGAGCAGCGGCGGCGGCAGCGGTGGCGGGATCAACATCCCATTGCCTTCGGTTCCCAAGCTCCCCCTGCCGACCGGTGGCGGCAGTGGTAGCGGTAGCGGCAGCGGCAGCGGCGGGAGCAGCGGCGGCTCGAGCGGCGGCGGCCTGAACCTGCCCGCCCTGCCGAGGGTCCCGCTTCCCGGCGGTGGCGGCGGCCTCGGCGGTGGCGGTGGCGGTGGCCTCGTCGGTGGCGGTGGCAGCACCCCGCTGCCGGGCCCGACGGTGCCCGGCAGCACCAAGTCCGGCACGACCGCGAGCAACGACCCGTCCTCCGTCCCGGGTGCCACACCCGGGACCGGCACCGGCGGGAGCTTCGGCGGCATGCTCGGCCCGGCGTCGGCCTACCTGCCGGCCAGCGGCATCCTCGGCTTCTCGAGCCTCTCGAGCCTCAACCCCGTGCCGACCCCGGTCGTGAGCAACCTCGCCGACATCCCCTCGCCGCTGCTCGCCTCGCAGCCGGCGTCGCAGCTCGCCGCCGTTCAGGCTCCGATGCTGGCCGCCGGTGAGGATGCGGCCGGCGGCGGCACCGTGCTCGCCGCCTTCGGCGGTTACGCGCTGCCCGGTCTGCTGGTCGTCCTGGCCACCGCCATCGTGGGCACGGTCGGCGCCGGCAACATCCGGGTCTGGCAGGCGCGGTTGGCCGCCCGCCGGACGGCCTGATCCGGCCTCGTTCGATTCCTTCGGGGGACGTCCGACTCGGTCGGCCCTCAGTGGCCCATGCCGAGTCCTCCGTCCACCGGCAGCACGGCTCCGGTGATGTAGCCCGCCTCGGGTGAGGCGAGAAAGGCGACAGCCGCCGCGACCTCGTCAGCGGTGGCCATCCTCGCCAGCGGCACGCGCTCGACCGCCGCGGCCCGCTGGGCGTCGGTGAGCGCGGCCATCATGTCGGTGTCGACCGGGCCCGGGGCGACGACGTTCGCGGTGATGGTGCGCGACGCCAGCTCCCGCGCCAGGGACCGGGCGAGCCCGACCAGGCCCGCCTTGCTGGCGGCGTAGTTGGCCTGTCCGGCCGAGCCGGACAGGCCGACGACGGACGACAGGAAGATCAGGCGGCCTCGCCGCAGCCGCAGCATGCCCTTGGCCGCACGCTTGGCGACCCGGTAGGCGCCGGCCAGGTTGGTGTCGACGACCTCGCGGAATGCGTCGTCGGACATCGTGAGCAGCAGCGTGTCGTGCACCCGTCCGGCGTTCGAGACGAGCACCTCGACCGGCCCGAGCTCGGCCTCCACCGTGCGAAAGGCCGCGTCCACCGACGCCGGGTCGGTCACGTCGCAGCGCACCCCGAACAGGCCCTCCGGCGCCTCCCCCGACCGGGAGGCGACCGCCACCCGGTCGCCGCGGGCCCTCAGCGCTTGCGCGCAGGCGGCGCCGATGCCGCGGTTGCCGCCGGTCACGAATGCGACGCGCTGGCTGGAGGACTCGTTCCGAGGGGCACTCACGCGCCGTCAATCTAGTGGCCGGGTGGGACGGAGCCGTCTGGTGGCCAGGTGGGGCAGAGCCGTGCGCCGTTCGGCGCAAGCCCAAGTTGCGGTCCGTGGCCGAGCCATCACGCATGCCCGATGCCGTTTCTCTCCATGTCGGTGCAGTACGGAGAACGTGGAGGCGGTCATGGCTGGTTCGGTCTCGATCCCGGGCGTCGACGAGCCGTCCTCCCCCATCC
The DNA here is from genome assembly GCA_963783105.1 of uncultured Actinomycetota bacterium. GTDB lineage: Bacteria > Actinomycetota > Actinomycetes > Frankiales > Frankiaceae > JAVEDQ01. The sequence goes on along the minus strand of CAWAMI010000007.1, from coordinate 902,045 downwards.
GCACGCACCGCTTGGGTGATGGCCTGGTCGTTCGGCTCTCGGGGGTGCTGGACGGCCAGGCGATCCCGGCTCTGCGGGAAGGGCTGCTGAGCCCGATCCCGGACGGTTGCCGCGAGGTGCTCGTCGACGCCGGCGGCGTGGACGAGGTCGACGACGCGGCGCTGGCGGTACTGGTGGCCGGATCGTCCTGGGCGACCGAGGCCGGCAGCCGGTTCGTCCTCTCGTCTGTCTCGGCGCCGGTCGCCCGACAGATCGAGGCGCTCGACCTCACCTCAGCGCTGCCCGTTCTCGGCTCGATCGACTCACCGGCATGACGGAAGAGGTGCGCACCGCGCCGCACATGGCCCGCCTGGCCCGGCTGTTGCACAACCGCGTCGTCCGCCGTGTGCAGTCGTCCCATCCGACGGCCGCGCTCCTGCTGCTCGTCGGGGACCTCGTCGACGGCGTTCCTGCGCTCATGCCCTCCGCCGTGTGGGACACCTCCGGAAGGGTCCTCGCGGGTGCGGGCGAGCCGACGGGGGCGGCAGCGTGGCGGGCGATGACGGATGACCTCCGGCAGGAGTTCACGCTGCTCGGCCGCGTCTGCCCCGTCCAGCTGTTCTCGCCCTACCTGCTCGAGCTGCGCGAGCTCGACATGCGCCTGCCGGACGACGGCGACCTCGAGGACGTCCAGGCGGAGGACGCGCACGTCGAAGAGGCCGACTAGCGTTTCGGCTCGTGGAGAGCCTGAGACCCTGCCTGTTCTGCCGGGTCGTCGCCGGCGAGCTGCCGGCCCACGTCGTGTTCGCGGACGACCTCTGCGTCGCGTTCCTCGACAACTCGCCCGCGGCCCGCGGGCACACGCTCGTCGTTCCCCGCGAGCACGTGGCGGACCTGTGGACGGCCTCCCCGGAGACCGCGGCCGCCCTCGGACGCACCTGTTCGGAGGTGGCCCGTCGCATCCGCGAACGCCTGGGGCCGGATGGGCTCACCATGCGCCAGAACACGGGCGCCGCCAGTGGGCAGAACGTCTTCCATCTCCACGTCCACCTCGTGCCGCGCTGGCACGGCGACGGCACCGTCGGGTGGCCGTGGCCGCCCCCGGACGGCCACGACCCCGACGAGGTACTCCGGCTGCTCGCCTGAGCGCCGCGGTGCCCGGCTACTCGCTCGCGTCGAGCCGGAACCCGACCTTCATGCCGACCTGGTAGTGGGCGATCTGTCCGTCGGCGATGTGACCGCGGACCTCGGTCACCTCGAACCAGTCGAGGTTGCGAATGGTCTGCTGGGCACGGGCGATGCCGCTCCGGACGGCATCGTCGATGCTCTCGGGCGAGGTGCCGATGATCTCGCTGACGCGGTACGTGTTGTTGGCCATCGGCAAACCGTAATCCCCTCGTTGTCCGCGCCCTCACCGAACCGCTCCCGCGGATCGTCCGCTCGGGGGAGAATCCGGTGCATGCTGCGATCGAGCGTCAAGCTTCTCCGCCGGGTGGTCGTCACCCTGGTCGGGGTGGCGATCCTCGCGGTGGGCGTCGTGCTGCTCGCGGCCCCCGGGCCGGGCGTCCTCGTCATCGCGCTCGGCCTGTTCACCCTGAGCCTCGAGTACGAGTGGGCGCAGCGTCGGCTGGAGACGGTGCGGCAGAAGGCCGCGGACCTCGCCGACATGGCCGTGGCCAAGCCCTGGTCGACCGTCGGCAGCGTCCTGGCGGCCCTCGGTCTGATCGCAGCGGGGATCGTGCTCGGGCTCGTCAAGAAGCTTCCCTTCTCGAGCTGGTGGACCGGTGGCAGCCTGATCGCCGGCGGCGTGATCGCGCTCGCGACGATCGTCGTCAGCATCGCGCAGGCCCGGCGCGCCCGCCGGGCCGGGCTGCCGACCGCGGCCGAAGAGCTGAAGGCCGAGCACGAGCAGGAGCGGCGGGCTCGGCAGGAGTCCGAGGATGAGGCGCTCCCCACGCCGCGCACCCCCGAGGTGACACGGGAGGGCACCCCGGGCGGGCCGCGCTGACCGGTCAGGTCCCGCTGCCGGACTGGCTGATCCCCCGCACCCCGGGCTGCATGCTCACGCAGCTGATGACCGCGCTGCGGTCCTGAGACGAGGCCTCGGTGATGTCGTACCGCACCGGGTAGGTGCGCGCGGTCTTCAGGTCGCTGCGGTCGCGTGGCTCGAGCACGGCCTTCCCGACCCCGGGACACGCGTTGCGCAGCGCTTCCTTCTGCTGATCGGTCGCCTCGGGGGTGAAGTAGACGACGAATTCGACCTTGCCGGCCCCGAGCCCGCAGCCGGCGAGCACCGCCACGGCCGCGATCCAGAGCCCACCGGCCCGCCGTCGTGTTCGCACCACTCCAGCTTAGTGAGCGGTCAGGCCGCCCGCTGCTGTCGGTCGGCCCGTATCCGCGCCTGCAGCCGGTCGAAGACGCCGCCGTGCAGCAGAGCTCCCACCACGACGACCAGCCCGCCGACGATCGTCAGATAGACGCCGACCCCGGCGGATCGCTCCGCGGTGCACTGCACCACCGCCCCGCATCCCTGGACACTCGCGAGCCGGTCGGGCAGATCGGAGTCGTTGATGATCGCGAAAAGGTCGAGCACGGCGATGAGGACGATGAGCCCGCCGCCGGCTGCGACCACGATCCAGGCCTTGGCACTGGTGGCGGGGAGACGCATCAGCGCGAGAAGGATCAGCACGGCGATCGCCAGGACCAGCGTCGCCTTGCCGAGGCGGTTCCCGGTCAGCCCACTGGCCGAGTCGATGACGCCGCCGGGCGGAAGGTTGGCGACGCGGCTCGTGAAGTCCGCGGTGGCCCACGTCAGGAAGGCGGCGAGGAACGTGACCAGTGCGCCGATCGCCGCGACCAGCATCCCGGGGGTGATCCCGCCGGGCAGCCGGGCAGCCGCGCCGCCCGGCTTCGCGTCGTCCCCATTCGCTGTCGTGGGCCGGCCGAACGGCGACTGCGACCTCTTCGGCAACTCGGGCGCCGGTCTCGTCGCCGCTGATGGCGCGTCGGTCGCCCCGGCAGCCTCAGCAGCAGGCTCGCTGGTTGCCGTCGCGGGCTTCTCCAACACGACGGCCGGCTGGTCCGGTGCCTCTGCGGACTCGGACTTCTCCGCCGCCGCGGCCGGCTGGTCCGCCGGCTTCGCAGAGTTCGCGGCCGTCGGCGCATCGGGCGCAGCAGCCTCGGCTGGTTGCTCCGCGGTCGGATCGTCGGGGGCCTGCCCCGGGTCGTCAGGGACCTCCGGTGAGCGATCGTTCGGGGCCTCCGACGCCGGGCTGCGCCGCGGAGCGGTCGCCTGCTCGTCGTCCGAGGGCTGATCGCTCATCGGGCGCGATCCATCGGGGATGTCCGAGCCATCGTGTCCACTCCTCGTGCCACCTGGGGATAGCGCGCATCAGCGTAAGTCACGACGGCGCATCAGTTGACCGTCCGGTCCCTGCCCTTCCAATACGGCTCGCGGATGCGGAACTTCTGCACCTTGCCGGTCGCCGTCCGCGGGATGGACTCGACGAAGTCGACCGAGGTCGGCGCCTTGTACCGGGCGAGCCGCTCCTTGCACCAGGCGATGATCTCCACGTCTGTGACCTCGACGTCGGGCGCCGCCACGACGAGCGCCTTGATCGTCTCGCCCCACTTCTCGTCCGGCACCCCGATGACCGCCACCTCCGCGACGCTCGGGTGGCTGAAGACCGCGTCCTCGACCTCGATCGACGAGACGTTCTCGCCCCCGGTGATGATGATGTCCTTCTTGCGGTCGCTGATCGTGAGGTAACCGTCGTCGCCGAGCATGCCGCCGTCACCGGTGTGGAACTCGATCCCGACCCCGGCGTCACCCTCGTCGGCCAGGCTCGCCGACGTCTCCTCGGGCTGCTGCCAGTAGCCCGCGAGGACGGTGTTGCTCCGGGCGAGCACCTCGCCCGACTCGCTGATCCGCAGCCGGGTCCCGACCGCCGGCGTCCCCGCCCGGGAGAGGTTGCGGGCCCGGTCCTCGGGTGAGAGCGCGTCCCACTCCGCCCGCGACCGGTTGACGGTGAGCAGCGGGGCCGTCTCGGTCAGGCCGTAGATCTGGTTGAACTCCCAGCCCAGCTCGGTCTCGACGCGGGCAATGGTCTTGGTCGGCGGCGGCGCTCCGGCGACGACGATGCGCATCGTCCCGCTGCCGGGGATCTCGCCGTCCCAGGCGGCCGCGGCGTCGAGCACCGCGTTCCACACCGCCGGCGCTCCGCAGGCGAGCGTGATGCCGTGCTGGTCGATTCGCCGGAGGATCTCGGCGCCGTCGACCTTGCGGAGCACGACCTGCGGCACGCCCATGGCGGCGGTCGCGAACGGCATCCCCCAGCCGTTGCAGTGGAACATCGGCAGCGTGTGCAGGTAGACGTCCCGGTCCGACACCCCGAGGTGCCAGCCGAACGTCACGGCGTTCACCCACAGGTTGCGGTGGGTGAGCTGGACGCCCTTCGGCCGCGCGGTGGTCCCCGACGTGTAGTTGATGGTGGCCGTGGCGTCCTCGTCCGGCGCCGACCACGGTCGCGGCTCCCGGTCCGGCCTCAGCAGACCCTGCTCGTACTGGTCGCCGAAGACGAAGCGGTGCTTCGCCGACAGGTGCGACAGCCGCTCGTCGTGGTCCGGGTCGAGCAGCAACACGGACGCTCCCGAGTGCTCGACGATGTACTCGACCTCCCCCGGCTGGAGGCGGAAGTTGACCGGCACGCACACACGTCCCGCCGCCGTCACGCCGAGGATCAACTCGAGCAGCCGGGCCGAGTTCTCCGACACGACCGCGACCCGCTCGCCCTCGTCGACCCCGAGCTCGTCGAGGCCGGCGGCGATCGCCCGGGCCCGGGCGGCGAGATCGCCGTACGTCACCGTGCCCAGCGAGGGAGCCGGCTGCTGCGGCTCGTCGATGGCGCCGGGACGATCCCGATAGACGGTTTCGGCCCGGTCGAGGAAGTCGGCGGTGGTGAGCGGGACGCGCATGCGAGCAGGCTAGTGCCCTGCCTCACACAAATGCACGCCCCGCCGAGCACGCACAGCAACCACGGGCGGCTCCGACGCGAATGCACAGATATGACCTTCGATCTCGACGCCTACCGCTCGACCGTCGCGCCCGTCCAGGTCGACGACATCGACTTCTCCGTGTTCGCCGAGCATCCGCTGTCGCCGGAGACGCTGCGCGCCTTGCGCTTCATGCACGACGTCGAGTCGCACACGGTCTGTTACCTGCGTGACCTGCTCCTCACCCACGGCCACCAGGACCCCCGCATCACGACGTTCCTCACCATGTGGAACTACGAGGAGTACTGGCACGGCGTGGCCATCGCCCGGGTGCTCGAGGCGCACGGAGAGCCCGCCGAGGAGGAGCGGATCGGCCCGATGCGCGCCCGGCTCGGCTGGAAGGACCGCCTCTCGCCGCTGACCAGCGCGCTCGGATCGACGTTGATCGGCCCGGACTACGTCGGGCTGCACATGGCCTGGGGCGCCGTGAACGAGTGGTCCACCGCGGCGGGTTACGACCGGCTGGCCACCCGTGCAGGTCACCCGGCGCTCTCGACCCTGCTCTCCCGCATCTCCCGTCAGGAGACGCGGCACATCGCGTTCTACGCCACCGAGGCGCGTGAGCGGTTGGGCCGCTCCCGGAAGGCGCAACGGCTCACCCGCTTCGCGCTGAAGCACGCCTGGGCGCCGGTGGGCAGCCCGGTGATGCCGCGTGAGGAGACCGTCTTCCTGTTGAACTACCTGATGGGCGGATCCGCCGGCCTCGAGATCGCCCGGCGCATCGACCGGCGCGTGGCGGCGCTACCCGGGCAGGAGGGTCTGCGCATCGTGGAGAAGGCCCTCGGCGACTACGGCATCTCGCCCGAGGACGATCCATCGCTGCCCGGCGTGGGTCGGGCCGACCGCCCGACCGCGCGCCGCAACACGACGCCGGCAGGCGCGCACTAGTGTTCCGGACAACTAGGGTCGGCACATGGGGGCGCTGACGCTGCAGGCACGGGGTCCGCGACCGGTCGACGTCGTCTGGGAGCGCTACGCCGATCCGCAGCGTTGGCCGACCTGGGCCCCGCAGATCCGGAGGGTCGACGCCGTCGGCAGGCTCCGGCCCGGGATGACGGGTCGGGTGCACAGCTACGTGCCGCCCGGCATCGCCTTCCGCGTGCTGGACGTCGATGCACGCAAGCGGACCTGGTCGTGGCGCATCCAGCTCGGTCCGCTGTCGCTCGTGCTCGAGCACGGCGTACGCGAAGGCAACCACGGCGGGAGCCAGACCTGGCTCCGCCTGCACGGCCCGCTGCCGGTGCTGCTCGCCTACGCGCCGCTGGCGCGCTACGCGCTGGGCAAGCTCGTCAGCAGCTGAGCCCGGCGCCGACGACCCCGCGGCACGGCATCAGATCGTGGTCCCGATGGTCCAGACCCGCAGTGCGTTGGTCGAACCCGGAGTTCCCGGCGGGCTGCCCGCGACCACGACGACCTTGTCCCCGGGCTGGCACCGGCCGAGGTCGCGCAGCGCGCTGTCGACCTGCCGGACCATCTCGTCGGTCGTACGTACCTCGGGGACGATGAACGTCTCCACCCCCCAGACGAGCGCCAGCTGACTGCGCACCGACGCCACCGGCGTGAACGCCAGCAACGGGATGGGGTTGCGGTGCCGCGCCAGCCGTCGGGCGGTGTCCCCGCTCTGGGTGAACGCGACGAGATACTTCGCGCCGACGACCCCACCGACCATGGCGGCCGCCGTCGCGATCGCGCCACCCTGCGTCTGCGGCGGGATGAGCAGGCGCGGGAGCCGGTCCAGCCCTTCCTCCGCGGCGCCGATGATCCGGCCCATCGTGTCGACCGCCTCGACCGGATAGGAGCCGACGCTGGTCTCCGCCGAGAGCATCAGGGCGTCGGCACCGTCGAGCACGGCATTCGCCGCGTCGGACGCCTCCGCCCGGGTCGGGCGCGGCGACTCGATCATCGACTCGAGCACCTGTGTCGCGACCACGACGGGCTTCGAGTACTCCCGGGCGAGCTCCACCGCACGCTTCTGCACCAACGGCACGTCCTCGAGCGGCAGCTCCACGCCGAGGTCTCCGCGCGCGACCATCAGCCCGTCGAACGCGGCGACGACCGCCTCGAGCTCCTCGACCGCCTGCGGCTTCTCGAGCTTGGCGAGCACCGGCAGCCGCACCCCGACCTCGTCCATGATCGCGTGGACCGGCTTGAGGTCGTCGGCGGAGCGCACGAAGGACAGCGCGATCATGTCGGCCCGCAGCCGCAGCGCCCAGCGGAGGTCGTCGGCGTCCTTGTCCGACAGTGCCGGCACGGACAGGGCGGCCCCGGGGACGTTGAGCCCCTTGTGGTCGCTGATCTTGCCACCCACGACGACCTTGCAGCGGACCTCGGTGCTCGTCGTCTCCGTCACCTCGAGCACGAGGTTGCCGTCGTCGAGGAGCAGCGTGTCGCCCGACGAGACGTCCTTGGGCAGGTCCGCGTGCGAGACCCCGACGTGCTGATCGTCGCCGTCGACGTCGTCGGTGCAGATGGTGAACGACGCGCCGCGCTCGAGGTGGGCCGTCCCCTCGGCGAAGGTGCCCAGGCGGATCTTCGGGCCCTGCAGGTCGATGAGGACGCCGACGCTGTGCCCGGACTCGTCGCCGGAGCGGCGGACGTTGGCGTAGGCGCGCTCGTGCGTCGAGCGGCTGCCGTGCGACATGTTGAAGCGGGCCACGTCGAGCCCGGCCTCGACGAGGGCGGGAACCCGGTCGATGCTCGCCGGGCCGAGTGTGGCGACGATCTTCGCGCGGCGTCCCGTGGGAATCCCCGCCTCTCACTCGCTCGTGTCGGTGCCCAGCAGCCTATGGTGCGCGGGTGGATCTCGGACTTACGGGGCGAACGTACGTCGTGAGCGGCGCGAGCCGCGGCCTGGGTCTCGCGGTCGCGAGCGCGCTGCACGCGGAGGGGGCGGCGGTGGTGCTCGCGGCCCGCGACCCGGGGCCGCTGGAGGATGCCGCGGACCGGCTCGGCGACGGCCGGGCCTTCCCGGTCGCGGTCGACCTGGCCGACCCGTCGGCCGGTGACCTGCTCGCCGACGCGGCGCTGTCCCGCACCGGACGGCTCGACGGCGGCGTCTGCAACACCGGCGGCCCCGCGCCGGGCCGAGCGCCGGACATGGACGACGCGCTCTGGCGCGGGGCGTTCGAGTCGGCGTTCCTCGGCCCGCTGCGCCTCGCCCGGGACATCGCCGCCCGGCTCGACGCCGAGGGCTCGTTGTTGTTCATCCTCTCCACGTCGGTGAAGACCCCGCTGCCCGGGCTCGACACGAGCAACGGCCTGCGTCCGGGCCTGGCGATGCTGGTCAAGAGCCTGGCCGACTCGCTCGGCCCACGGGGAATCCGCGTCAACGCCGTCCTGCCCGGCCGGTTCGCGACGGCGCGCAGCCTGCAGCTCGACCAGGCCACCGGCGACCCGGCGGCGGCACGTTCCCGCACGGAGGCGAGCATCCCCCTGCGCCGCTACGGCGATCCGGACGAGCTGGGCCGCGTCGGGGCCTTCCTGCTCTCCCCCGCCGCCAGCTACGTGACGGGCGCCAGCATCCCGGTGGACGGCGGCAGCACCCGCGCCCTCTAGCTCCTCGGCGGGATGCGGCCGCGCTCCTCGCCCGGGGCCTGTATTGGGTACCTTGCGGCGCATGAGCGACAACCCTGCGATCCGCCAGCAGCCCAACGGTGACGTCGACATCGCCGTTCCGGAGGAGCAGGCCCAGGACGTCGCCGACAACCCGGACAAGACGGCGCCCGAGGACTCGACTCACCCGGAGAACCTCGACCACCCCGAAGAGCTGATGGGCGAGTAGCCGAGGGTCCTCCGGGCGGTCGACACCAGCTCAGGTGTCGACCACCGAGCAGACTGCCTCACCGGGTCAACACCAGCTCAGGTGTCGACCACCGAGCAGGTTGCTCAGGAGTTTCCGAGCAGCTCCGGCGTCGGCTCGGCCTGCCGTTCGAACTGCGTGCGGTAGAGCTCCGCGTACAGCCCGCCGGCGGCCAGCAGGTCCTCGTGCCGGCCCGCCTCGACGATCCGGCCGCCGTCGACGACGAGGATCTGGTCCGCCTCCCGCACGGTCGACAGCCGGTGCGCGATGACCAGCGACGTGCGGCCCGCCAGCGCCGTCTTCAGCGCCCGCTGCACGGCGACCTCCGACTCGCTGTCGAGGTGCGCCGTCGCCTCGTCGAGCACCACGACGGCCGGCGCCTTCAGCAGCAGCCGGGCGATGGCGAGACGTTGCTTCTCGCCGCCGGAGAGCCGGTACCCGCGGTCGCCGACGACGGTCTCGAGGCCCTCGGGCAGGTCACGGAGCAACGCGCCGATCTGCGCCGCGTTCACGGCCGCCCACAGCTCGTCCTCGGAGGCGTCCGGGCGCGCGTAGAGCAGGTTCGCCCGCACCGTGTCGTGGAACAGGTGCGCGTCCTGCGTCACGACCCCGACCGTGCTCCGCAGCGAATCGAGCGTCACGCCGCGGACGTCGCGGCCGGCGACCTCGACCGAGCCGCCCTGCACGTCGTACATCCGGGTCACGAGCGAGGTGATCGTCGTCTTGCCGGCGCCGGACGGCCCGACCAGGGCGACGAGCTGCCCCGGCTCGGCGCGGAAGCTGACGTCGAACAGCACCTGCTGCGGGACCTTGCTGTCCAGCTTCGCGACGGACTCGAGCGACGCGAGCGACACCTCGTCCGCGCTCGGGTAGCGGAACTCGACGCGGCGGAACTCGACGCTCGCGCCCCCCGCATCCGCCAGGTGCTCCGGCAGCGGGGCCGCGTCCGGCCCGTCGGCGATGCTCGGCTTCAGGTCCAGGACCTCGAAGACCCGCTCGAACGACACCAGCGCGGTCATGATGTCGACCCGCACGTTCGACAGCGCGGTCAGCGGCCCGTACAGCCGGGCCAGGTAGGCGGTGAGCGCGACGAGCGTCCCGATCTCCAGCGTGCGCTCGGCCGCCATGCGACCGCCGAAGCCGTAGACGATCGCGGTGGCGATCGAGGCGACGAGCGTCAGCGCGACGAAGAAGACCCGCCCGTACATCGCCTGCAGCACGCCGATGTCGCGGACGCGACCGGCGCGGGCGCGGAACTGTCCGGTCTCGTCGTCCGGGCGGCCGAACAGCTTCACGAGCTGCGCGCCGGAGACGTTGAAGCGCTCGGTCATCGTCGCGTTCATCTGCGCGTCGAGGCCGTAGCCCTCGCGGGTGATCTCCTGCAGGCGCCGCCCGATGAGCCGGGCGGGCAGGACGAACACCGGCAGCAGCACCAGCGAGACGACGGTGATCTGCCAGCTCAGCGTCAGCATCGCGCCGATGACCAGGACGACGCCGACGAAGTTGCTGACCACCGACGACAGCGTGCCGGTGAAGGCCTGCTGGGCGCCGAGCACGTCGTTGTTGAGCCGGCTGATCAGCGCGCCGGTCTGGGTGCGGGTGAAGAACGCGAGCGGCATCCGCTGCACGTGGTCGAAGACCTGCGAGCGCATCTCGTAGATCAGCCCCTCACCGATCCGGGCCGAGTACCAGCGCTGGATCAGGGCGAGAACGGCACTGATCACCGCGATGCCGGCGACCAGCAGGGCCAGCCGCACGACGAGGCCGGGGTCGCCCTCCGGCGAGCCCGGGGCGACACCGTCGTCGATGATCTTCTTGAGGATCAGCGGGTTCGCCACCGACAGGACGGCGTCGGCGAGGATCAGCCCGAGGAAGACCAGCAACCAGGCCCGGTAGGGCCGGGCGAACCGCAGGATGCGGCGGGTCGTGCCCTTGTTCAGCTGCTTCTGGGTGATGGAGCGGTCACGCCGGAACCCGGCCATGACCCGCCACTGAGCGCCACCGTCCATACCTGTGCCGCACCTCCTGCAAGCATGTAATCAACCTCAGAAGGCAGAAATTCCGGTGAGATGCCGGCCGATCAGCAGCTTCTGGATCTGGCTGGTCCCCTCGTAGAGCGTGGTGACCCGGGCGTCCCGCAGCAGCTTGCCGGGCGGGTACTCGTCGATGTAGCCGTAGCCGCCGTGGGCCTGCAGGCAGTTGTTGGCCGCCCGCACCGCCGCCTCGCTCGCGTAGTACTTCGCCTTGCTGGCCGCGAGGGAGTAGGGCTCGCCGCGGCGCTTGAGGTCTGCGGTCCGCCAGGTCAGCAGCCGCGCGCAGTCGGTCTCCACCGCGGTGTCGGCGATCATCTCCTGCACCAGCTGGAAGGAGGCGATCGGCTTGCCGAACTGACTCCGGTCGGCGGTGTAGCCGACCATCACGTCGAGCGCGGCCTGGGACAGCCCGGTGCAGGAGGCCGCCATCGACATCCGCCCGTCGTCGAGGGCGCCGAGCGCCGCCTTGATCCCGATCCCCTCGGTCTCGCCGAGCAGAGCCTCCGGCCCGACCTCGACGTCGGTGAGCACCAGCTCGGCGGTGTCGCAGGACCGCAGCCCGAGCTTGCCCTTGATCTTGGTGGCGGAGAAGCCCGGCGTCTCGGTCGGGACGAGGAACGCCGAGACCCCGCGCGCACCGGGGCCGCCGGTGCGCGCCATGACGAGGGCCAGGCCGGCGATGGTGCCGTTCGTGATGAAGATCTTCTGGCCGTTGAGGCGGTACCCGCCGCCCGGCAGCTTCTCCGCCGTCGAGCGCAGGCTGGCGGGATCGGAGCCGGCATCGGGCTCGGTGAGCCCGAAGCAGCCGATTACCTCGCCGGAGGCCATCCGCGGCAGCCACTGCGCCTTCTGCGCATCGGTCCCCCAGCGCACGATCGGGCCGGCGACGAGCCCGAGGTGCACGGACAGGATCGACCGGACGTTGGCGTCGCCGCGCCCCAGCTCCTCGACGGCCAGGACGTAGGTGAGCGGGTCGGCCGCGCCTCCGTCGAACTCCTCCGGGATGGTGAGGCCGAGCAGGCCGAGGTCCCGGAGGCCCTCCAGCGCCGAGTCCGGCAGCTTCTCCTGCCGGTCGGCCTCGAGGGCCGCCGGCACGACGACCTTCTCGACCCAGTCCCGAACCGTGCTCTGGAGCGCCTGCTGTTCGTCGTCGAGCGAGAGATCCATACCCCGGAGTGTGCCCCCGTTACGCGGGAACGTTCACGTCCTCGCCCGCGCGAGCGCGGCGAGCGCCCTCAGCCGGCGCACCTGCGCGCTGCGCTCGGCGAGCAGCTGCTCGCCCCGGCGGCCGGGATGTTCGCGGGCGCGCAGCAGCAGCGCCTTCGTCTCCACGGCGGACTCCGCCGGGGCGGCCAGCAGGGCGGCCGCGAGGTCGTCCACGGTGGCATCGAGTTGCTCGCCGGGCACGACGGCGGTCGCGAGGCCGAGCGCGTGGGCCTCCTCGGCACCGACCCGGCGCCCGGTCAGGCAGATCTCGAGCGCCCGCGCGTAGCCGACCACGTGCACGAGCGCCTCGGTGCCGCCGAGGTCGGGCACCAGGCCACGACTGGTCTCGGCCATCGCGAACTGCGCGTCCTCGGCCAGCAACCGCAGGTCGCAGGCGAGAGCGAGCTGGAAGCCGGCGCCCACGGCGTGGCCCCGCACGACGGCGAGACTGACCAACTCGGGCCGGGAGAGCCAGGTGAAGCCCGACTGGAACTCGGCGATCTCCGCCTCGTCGGGCAGCTCGCCGCCCGCCTGCTCGGCGAGCACGGCCAGGTCGATCCCGGCGCTGAAGGACGGGCCGTCCCCGCGCACGACCACGATCCTGACCGGTTCGCCCGGCAGATCGTCGACGATCTCCCCCAGGGCGGCGAGGGTGCGCCAGGTCTCGGGACGTTGGGCGTTGCGCTTCTCCGGTCGCGCGAGGCTGACGGTTACCCGCGCGCCGACACGCTCCACCCGCAGGCCCGCCCGGTCGACGACCGCGTCGCCGTGCGGACCGCCGACCTGTCGGACCAACGCGTCCCGCAGATCGTCAACCATGCGTCAGCACCGGCCGACAGAGGCGGTCACGATCGGTGATGACGACGCTCGGTGATGACGACGCAACGTTCAGGCGTTGCTCTTCCGGGACCCCCGGGTCGCCCCACCGCGGCCACGCAGGGTCGCGCCCGACTCCGAGAGGATGCGGTGCACGAAGCCGTAGGACCGGCCGGAGGACTCGGCGAGCAGGCGAATGCTCTGGCCACCCTCGTACTTCTTCCGCAGATCCTGCGCCAGCTTGTCTCGCTCGGCACCGGTGATGCGGCTGCCCTTCTTGAGCTCTGCCACGTGTTCCTCCGTCAGCTCATAAGAATCGCAGACCCCGAAAGGATTTGCTGAAGTCCGATCTTCACCTACCCAGGGTCACTCGCGCCACCCGAATGGACGGACCGGTCGCTACGGTGAGGTCCGTGTTGCCCCCGGATGAGGTCGCTCGCCCCGGAGGGGAGGCCGATCGGGCGACCGGTCCGGCGACCGGCCCGACGACATCGACCCGCCGCCATCCGGAGGCCCGGCGCCAGCTGAACGAACTCGGCATCTGGCTGCTGCTCGTCGCCGCGGGCTTCGGCCTGACCGGTGTCGCGGCGCTCGTCGGCGCCCGCCTCGGGTCCTCCGGCGCCCCCTTCACCGGTGAGTACCGGTTCAAGATCGAGATCGGCTCGCTGCTGGCGCCGGCCGTCGCCGTCACCGTCCTCGCGGCCGTGCGGGCCGGCGTCCTCGACCGGCTGCGCTGGCGGATGCTGCTACTGGCCGCCTACGTGGCGTCGGTCTGGTGGGCGCTGGCGTTGGCCCTGGTCGAAGGCGGGAACGGCCTCGCCTCCCCCATGGCCGACGGCGACGAGTACCTGCGCGACGTCCCCGCAGTCGGGTCCGACCCGGTCGGATTCCTGCGGACGTTCGTCGAGTCCTCCGACACCTACTCGGTCGCGACGCGGACGCATCCGCCCGCTCCGGTCCTGCTGCTCTGGCTGTTCGACCGCATCGGCATCAGCCAGCCGCAGACGCTCGGCCTCATTCTCACCCTGCTCGGCTGTGTCTACCTGCCGCTGGTGGCGATCGCGGTGCGCTCCCTGTGCCACGAGACGGCTGCGCGGCGGCTGTTGCCCGTGCTGGTGCTGGCGCCCTACGCCGTCTGGCTCGCCGTGTCGATGGATGCCATCACCCTGCTGCTGGGCGCAGCCTTCGTCTGCTGCGGCGTCCTCGGCAGCGAACGCGGACGTAGCTGGCGTTGGGTCGTCGCGTCCGGACTGCTTCTCGGCCTCGCGGCGCTGTTCAACTACGCCGTCGCCTGGCTCGCGGCCAGCCTGATCGCGACGTTCTTCGTCCGCCGTCGGCCCATGCTCAACGCCTTCGCCGGCTTCTCGGCCCTGCTGCCGTTGGCGCTGTTCCGGATCTGGGGCTTCACGTGGCCGAGCGGGCTGTCCGAGGCGCAGGCAGACTTCTCGATGCGGGTCGGGCCGCACCGCTCGTGGGCCATCTGGGCGGCCCTGGACATCCTGCTGCTGCTCGTCGCCTGTGGCCCGGCGCTGCTGCGGGCGCTGCGCCGGGTGCGGCTGACGCCGGGCTGGCCATTCCTGGTGGGGGCCGGACTCGCCGTCGTCTTCGCCCTCGCGTCCGGGCTGTCCCGCGGCGAGGTCGAGCGGTCGTGGCTGCCGTTCTTCCCCTGGCTGCTCGTTCCCGCGGTCGCTCCGGCCCGCCGGCCCGCCGAGGGTGAACCGGACGCGGGTCCGACGCCCTATCTGCTCGTCGCGGCGGGCGCGGTCGGCTCCATCGTCATCGAGGCCATTCTCCGGACCACCTGGTGATGCATTCCGGGCAGGCACACCACGTCGACACCCGACCCCGACGAGACGCCGACGTGCCGTCGAGAATGACTACTGCTGAGCCATTTCCTCGCGCCGCAGATCGGGTTCGAGAAAGATGTACTTCGCGGTGGGGACGGCGGAGCGAATGCGATCCTCCGCGCCGTTGACGATGGACGCCATCCGCGCGAGGTCGGCGTCGTGGGCCGCCTCGATCTTCGCCGCGACCAACAGCTCTTCCGGCGCCAGGTGCAGCGTCCGCATGTGGATGACCGACGTGACCCCGTCGGCGCCGTCGAGCGCCTTGCGGATCGCCTCTACCTCGTGCGGCAGCGCCGACTCCCCGACGAGCATGCCCTTCATCTGCACGCCGAGGATGACGGCGACGACGATCAGCAGGACGCCGATGCACAGCGTGCCCACGCCGTCCCAGCGCGGCTCGTCGAGCACCAGCGCGAGGCCGACGCCACCGAGGGCGAGCGTCAGACCGGTCAGCGCGGCCAGGTCCTCCATCAGGACGACCGGGAGCTCGGGGATGCGACTGCTCTTGATGAAGCTCCAGTAGGACTGGTCCCCCTTGATCTGCGACGTCTCCTTCGCGGCTGTGCGCAACGAGAACGATTCGAGAATGATCGCGACGACCAGGACTCCGATGGCGATGATCGCGGACTCGAGTTCGTGGGGATGGCGGATCTTCTCGTAGCCCTCGTAGATCGCGAAAAGACCACCGACAGTGAACAACACGACGGCGACGAGGAACGAGTAGACGTAGCGGATGCGGCCGTAGCCGAACGGGTGCAGCTCGTCCGGCTTCTTCTGCGCGCCCTTGCGGCCGAGCAGCAACAGGCCCTGGTTGCCGGTGTCGGCCAGCGAGTGGATCGACTCCGCGAGCATCGACGACGACTTGGTGATGATGAAGGCCGCGAACTTCGTGATCGCGATTCCCAGGTTGGCCAGCAGGGCCGCGACGATCGCCTTCTTACTGCCTTCTGCACTCACGCGCGCTCCTCGTCTCGTGCACGGGAGCTCCCGTCGTGGCGATCCCGCTGATCAGGCGAGGGCCACGAGGTCGGACAGCTCCGAGGACCACATGTCCTCCACACCGTCCGGCAATAAAAGCACCTTCTCCGGTGACAACGCGTCGACGGCTCCCTCGTCGTGCGTCACCAGCACCACCGCGCCCTTGTACCCCGCGAGGGCCCGGAGCACCTCGTCACGCGAGGCGGGGTCCAGGTTGTTCGTGGGCTCGTCGAGCAGCAGCACGTTCGCGCTGCTACAGACCAGGATCGCGAGCGCGAGCCGGGTCTTCTCGCCGCCGGACAGCGTGCCCGCAAGCTGGTCGACGGTGTCGCCCGAGAACAGGAACGAGCCCAGCACCCGACGCAGCTCGACCTCGGGCGTGTCCGGCGCCGCGGTGCGGATGTTGTCGAGCAACGAGCGGCCCGCGTCCAACGTCTCGTGTTCCTGGGCGTAGTAGCCGATCCGCAGCCCGTGGCCGGGCTGGACCTCGCCGGTGTCCGGCTGCTCGACGCCGCCGAGCACCCGGAGCAGCGTGGTCTTGCCGGCGCCGTTGAGGCCGAGCACGACGACGCGGGCGCCGCGGTCGATCGCGAGGTCGACGTCGGTGAACACCTCGAGCGAGCCGTAGGACTTCGACAGCCCCTCGGCGCGCAGCGGCGTGCGACCGCAGGGCGCGGGCTCGGGGAAGCGCAGCTTGGCGACCTTGTCGGCCTTGCGCTCCCCCTCGAGGCCGGCGAGCAGGCGGTTGGCGCGCTTCTCCATGTTCTGCGCGGCCTTCGCCTTGGTCGCCTTGGCGCGCATCCGGTCGGCCTGCGAGGACAGGACGGCGGCCTGCTTCTCGGCGTTGGTCCGCTCCCGGCGACGGCGGCGCTCGTCGGTCTCCCGCTGCTGGAGGTAGGCCTTCCAGCCCACGTTGTAGACGTCCATGACCGCGCGGTTGGCGTCGAGGTGCAGGACCCGGTTGACGCAGGCCTCCAGCAGGTCGACGTCGTGGCTGATGACCAGCAGCCCGCCGCTGTAGGACTTCAGGTAGTCGCGCAGCCAGGTGATCGAGTCGGCGTCGAGGTGGTTGGTCGGCTCGTCGAGCAGCAGCGTCGCGGCGTTGTCCTCGCCGGCGAACAGGATGCGCGCGAGTTCGACCCGGCGGCGCTGACCACCGGAGAGCGTGCGCAGCGGCTGGCCGAGCACCCGGTCCGGCAGGCCGAGATGGGCGGCGATGCGAGCGGCTTCGGCCTCGGCCGCGTAGCCGCCGAGCGCGGTGAACCGCTCCTCGACCTTGCCGTAGCGACGCATCCTGGCGTCCGTGGACAGGTCGCCGGCCAGCTCGTGCATCTCCCGGGCGAGGGCGTCGAGGCCGCGGGCGGACAGGATCCGGTCCCGCGCGATCTGCTCGAGGTCACCGGTGCGGGGGTCCTGCGGCAGGTAGCCGACGGGCATCGACCGCGTGATCGTGCCGGCGGCGGGCTGCGCCTCCCCGGCGAGCACCTTCGTCAGCGTCGTCTTCCCGGCACCGTTGCGACCGACGAGGCCCACGCGGTCACCCGCGCCGATGCGGAAGCTGGCGGCGTCCACCAACAGGCGGGCGCCGGCGCGCAGCTCGACATCGGTCGCGGTGATCACGGGGATTCCTAGCTCGGGAGACGGTCGGCCGCGGCGGTCTCGCGCGCGATGTGCCGATCCGTACCCATTCTACGAGCCGCCGCCGCGCCATCGGCCGCCCGGATGGCCACACGGGGTGCGGCGGATGCCAGGTGTGTCATGACGCGATGACGCATCTGGCGGGTGGCCGACGGTTCGATCGTGGAGCATGGGGCCTGCCGCGACGACGTCGGACTTCTCGCCCAGGTCGGGGGCTGGCCGCCGTCGCACTGAGTTCGGGAGCAGCGGATGAGGACTCTGCACGTCGGCGTTCGGGTCGCGGACCTCGAGCGCTCGCTGTCGTTCTACACGGGGATCGGCTACGAGGTGCTCGGGAGCGTTCCGGAGACCGAGTTCGGCAGCCTCACCATGCTGAAGCTTCCGGGCGACGAGTTCGTGGCGCTCGAGCTCGTCCACGACCCATACCGGGGCGCCGTCGACCCCGGAGGTCTGAACCATCTGGTCGTCTCCGTCGAGGACCTGCAGGCCACCGTCGCCGACCTCGCCGCCCGCGGGATCGACGTCGAACCACCCACCTCCCCGGACGGCTCCGACGACTTCTGGACGGCGTGGATCTCCGACCCCGACGGGTACCGGATCGAGCTGGTCCAGTGGCCCGCCGGCCATCCCGACGGCATGACCGCGGCGGACTTCACCTCGTAGGCGGCCTCCGCCGATGCCCATGGCGACCGGCGGCGACTACGCCTCCGGGCAGCGCGCGGTGACGACGAACGCCGCCAGCTCCCCCTCGATCGGACCGTCCCCGAGCCGCGCGGTCATCTCCTCCCCCAGTTGCCTCGCGAGCTCGTCCAGCGGCCCGCGATCCTGCAGCGCGAAACGCAGCGGCGTGCCGAGCGCGAAGCCTTCGGCCACCGAGGCCGCCGAGGGTGCCCGGCCGCGCAGGACCACCCGCTCGACGGTCGCCGTCTCGAACCCGCCCGCAGCGACGTCCGCCCGGATCCGCTCGGGGTCCGCGTACCCGTGCGGAATGCGGACGACGAAGTCGGGCGGCCGCTCGGGCAGCACCGCCGTCAGGCTCTCGACCAGCGCGGCGGGAAAGGGCGAGGTCTCCACCAGGTCCCACGTCACGAACAGGAGCCGCCCACCCGGGCGCAGGACGCGACCCAGCTCATGGAACGCCGCCCGCTTGTCGGGAAAGAACATGACCCCGAACTGGCACACGGCGACGTCGACGGAATCATCCGGGAACGGAAGGTCGGTGGCATCCGCCGCCTGCCAGGAGGCCGAGGGGACGCGAGAGGCCGCGTAGCCGACCATCGCGGGGTTGAGGTCGGTCGCCAGCAGCTCGGCGTCCGGCATCGCCCGTGCCAGGGCTGCGGTGAGCACACCGGTTCCGGCGGCCACCTCGAGAATCGTCTGCGGGGCGTACCCGACGACCCGACGCGTCAGCTCGATGGCGAAGGGGTCGAACAGAACCGGTACGAGGGCGCGGTCGTAGACCTCCGGCATGCTGCCCTGCCAGGCGGCGTCCGTGCTCATCAGGGAATGGTCAGCCAACCGGGCCGGGAGAACCAGCCGACCAGCGCGATGAGATCACAGCCATCCACTGCGCTTGAACGCGCTGTAGAGGGCCGCCACGATGCCGGCCATCAGCAGCAGGGCGAACGGATAACCCAGCTGCCAGTGCAGCTCCGGCATGTGATCGAAGTTCATGCCGTAGATCCCTGCGACCCCGGTCGGCACCGCGAACAGCGCCGCGTAGGCCGAGATCTTGCGCATGTCGTCGTTCTGCTGCACGGACACGCGCGTGAGATTCGCGTCGAGGATCGAGTCCAGCAGCTCGTCGTCCCCCTCCACCTGCTCGGTGACCCGGCGGAGGTGGTCGTCGACGTCACGCAGGTAGTCGTGGATCGGCTTCAGCTTGTCGGCTGCGAGCATCTGCTCCATCGGCCGGCCCAGCGGGACGACCGCACGCTTGAACTCGAGCACCTCCCGCTTCAGCTGGTAGATGCGCAGCGTGTCGTCGGTGCGCTCCGGCGAGAAGACGGACTCCTCGAGTTCGTCGATGTCCTGCTCGACCTCGTAGCTGACGTCGATGTAGTCGTCGACCACCTGATCGCAGATCTTGTACAGAACCCCGGTCGGACCGCAGCGCACCAGGTCCTCGTCGCTCTCCAGCGCCTCCCGGACACTTCCCAGGGGGCGTGCCGAGCCGTGCCGGACCGTGACGATGAAGTTCTGGCCGACGAACATCATGATCTCGCCGGTGCGCACGACCTCGCTCTGTCCGGTCAGCTCCTCGTGCTCGATGTACTTCGCGGTCTTCAACACCAGGAACCAGTGTTCCCCGTAGCGCTCGAGCTTCGGCCGCTGATGCGCCATGACGGCGTCCTCGACCGCCAGCGGGTGGAGGTCGAACTCCTGCGCCAGCCCGGCGACCTGTTCGTCGGAGGGCTCGTACAGGCCGATCCAGACGAACCCGCCACTGTTCGAGGCGGCGTCGAGGGCGCCCTGGTACGGGAGCTTGCCCTCCTGCCGCTTCCCGTCCACGTAGAGGGCGCAGTCGACGACGGTCTGCGTGGCGTCCTTGCCGTCGACCTCGAGCAGCGACTGATCGGCGGCCGACTGCCGGCGCTTACGGAGGTTGACGCGCCGTCCGCCGAGATGGCGGCTCCGCTCGGGCGTGCTGGTCACGCCGCGACGATAGCCGCAGCGCGGCGGAAGATCAGACGTTGAAGCCGAGCGCCCGCAGCTGCTCGCGGCCGTCCTCGGTGATCTTGTCCGGGCCCCACGGCGGCATCCAGACCCAATTGATCCTGATGTCGTCGACGAGCGGCTCGGGGCCGCCGGCGAGCACGGAGCGGGCCTGGTCCTCGATGACGTCGGTCAGCGGGCAGGCGGCCGAGGTCAGCGTCATGTCGAGCACCGCGGTCTTGGCGGTCGTCGCCAGGCCGTCCTCGGTGGTACCCGAGTCGACGGTGATGCCGTAGACGAGTCCGAGGTCGACGACGTTGATGCCCAGCTCGGGGTCGACGACGTCGCGCATCGCCTCTTCCAAGTCCTCCAGCGAGGGGACGTCCTCGTCGGCGGCGGTCGCGTCGGAGGCGGTCGCGTCGGAGGCGGTCGCGTCGGAGGCGGTGCTCGCCAGGTTGGCGGCGGCGGTGGTGGTCTCGCTCATGCGGTGCTCTCCTGATCGTTGGCTTCGAGGGCCTGCGTGACGGCGTCCTTCCAGGCCATCCAGCCCAGCAGGGCGCACTTCACGCGGGCCGGGTACTTCGAGACGCCCGCGAAGGCGATGGCGTCCTCGAGGACGTCCTCGTCCGGTTCCAGCTGACCGCGGGACTGCATCAGCTCGCTGAACTCGCGCTCGGCGGACAGCGCGGCGTCGACAGGTCTGCCGATGACGAGGTCGGTCATCACGGAGGCGGAGGCCTGCGAGATCGAGCAGCCCTCGCTCTCGTAGGACACGTCCTCGACCACGCTCTCCCCGTCCGGGCCGGGCGCGACCTTCACCCGGAGGGTCACCTCGTCGCCGCAGGTCGGGTTGACGTGGTGGACCTCGACGTCGAAGGGGTCCCGCAGTCCGCGGTGATGCGGGTTGCGGTAGTGGTCCAGGATGATCTCCTGGTACATCGATTCCAGGGCGCTGGACCCCGAGCCCGGGCTACTCATTCGCACATCACCTGGTGAAGAACGCCTGGACCCGCTGCAACCCTTCCACCAGCGCGTCGACCTCGGCGAGGCTCGAGTACAGGTGGAAGGACGCGCGGGTGGTCGCGGGGACGCCGAAGTGCTGGCAGACCGGCCGGGCGCAGTGATGACCGACGCGCACGGCGATGCCGGACTCGTCGAGCACCTGACCGATGTCGTGCGGGTGCAGCCCCTTCACGGAGAACGAGATCGCGGCGCCGCGGTTCTCCGCGGTGCCCGGGCCGAGCACGCGCAGGTCGGCCACCTCGGCGAGCCGGTCGAGCGCGTAGGCCGTGATCTCCCGCTCGTGCGCGGCGACGGCGGCCATCCCCTGCCCGTCGGCGAGCGCGGTGAGGTAGTCCACCGCCGCGCCGAGCCCGACGGCCTGGGCGATCGGGGGCGTGCCGGCCTCGAACCGGTGCGGCGGCTCCGCGTAGGTCGAGCCGGCCATCTCGACGACCTCGATCATCTCGCCGCCGCCGAGGAACGGCGGCAGGTCGGCGAGCAGGTCGAGCCGGCCCCAGAGGACGCCGATGCCGGTGGGCCCGAGCATCTTGTGTCCGGAGAAGGCGAGGTAGTCGACGCCGAGGGCCTGGACGTCCACGCCGAGGTGGGGCACCGACTGGCAGCCGTCGAGCACCACGGTCGCGCCCACGGCGCGGGCGCGGCGGGTCACCTCGGCGACGTCGTTCACGGTGCCGAGGATGTTCGACTGGTGCACGAAGCTGACGATCTTCGTCCGCTCGGTGATGACGTCGTCGGTCAGGTCGAGCCGGCCGTCCTCGGTCAGCCCGAACCACTTCAGGGTGGCTCCGCTGCGCTCGCAGGCGAGCTGCCACGGCACCAGGTTGGAGTGGTGCTCCATCTCGGTCACGACGACCTCGTCGCCCGGGCGCAGCCGGCTGCCGAGGGTGTAGGCGAGCAGGTTCAGCGCCTCGGAGGCGTTCTTCGTGAAGACGACCTCGCGCCGGTCGGCGGCGTTCAGGAACGCGGCGACCTTGTCGCGGGCGCCCTCGTAGAGCGCCGTCGCCTCCTCGGCCAGGACGTGGATGCCGCGGTGGACGTTGGCGTTGTGCTGCTCGTCGTAGTCGCGGATGGCGTCGAGCACCTGCCGCGGCTTCTGGCTCGTCGCGGCGCTGTCGAGGTAGACCAGCGGCCGGTCGCCGTGCACGAGCCGACCCAGGATCGGGAAATCCTTCCGGACGACCTCGACGTCGTAGGGGGTCTTCGGCGCCTTCGTGCTGTCGGCCCGCGGGGATTGCGGCTTCAGCGGCGTCTCGACGGCCAGGTCAGGAGGCGTGTCGACCGCCTCGGCGCTCATGACCCTGCTCCCCCGATGCCCGGCAGCACCGGTCCCGTCGGCGTTGCCACCGGCTCGCCTCCGACCGGCGACTCGTCGGTGATCCCATACTTCTGGTAGCCCTCGTCCTCGAGCACGCTCGCCAGCTCCGAGCCGCCCGAGTCCACGATGCGGCCCCCGGCCATCACGTGCACGAAGTCCGGCTCGACGTAGCGCAGGATCCGCGTGTAGTGGGTGATCAGCAGCGTGCCGACCTCGCCGCCGGCGCGGACCTTGTTCACGCCTTCCGACACGACACGCAGCGCGTCGACGTCCAGGCCGGAGTCGGTCTCGTCGAGCACCGCGAACTTCGGCTTCAGCAGCGCGAGCTGGAGGATCTCGTGGCGCTTCTTCTCACCGCCGGAGAAGCCCTCGTTGACGCTGCGCTCGGCGAACGCGGGGTCCATGCCCAGCGATGCCATCGCCTCGCGGACCTCCTTGACCCACAGCCGGAGCTTCGGGGCCTCGCCGCGGACGGCGGTCGCGCTGCTGCGGAGGAAGTTGCTGACCGAGACGCCCGGGACCTCCACCGGGTACTGCATGGCGAGGAACAGGCCGGCGCGCGCCCGCTCGTCGACGGCCATGGACAGGACGTCCTCGCCGTCGAGCAGGATCTCGCCGCTCGTCACGGTGTACTTCGGGTGGCCGGCGACCGAGTAGGCCAGCGTCGACTTCCCCGAGCCGTTCGGTCCCATGATCGCGTGGGTCTCGCCCGACTTCACGGTCAGGTCGACCCCGCGCAGGATCTCCTTGTCCTCGACCGAGACGTGCAGGTCCCGGATCTCGAGCGTGCTCACAGCTGCGACTCCACATCCACGAGGACGTCGTCGCCCTCGACTCGTACTGCATAGACGGGCACCGGCCGGGTGGCCGGGAGCCCGGTGGGCTTGCCGGTGGCCAGGTCGAACTCCGACCCGTGCAACCAGCACTCGATCTTTCCGTCGTCGACGTCGCCCTCGGAGAGCGCGACCTCGGCGTGCGAGCACACGTCGTAGATGGCGTGCACCTGGCCGAGCGACCGGGCCACGCACACCGGCTCGCCGTCGAGGTCGACGTGCAGCGCCGACTCGTCCGCGAGCTCCGAGAGCTTGCAGGCAGGTAGGAAGGCCATGCGCTATCGCCCGTCCCTCGTCACAGCCCCACCCCCGCCAGCTCGTCCTCGACCGCGGCGGTGACCCGGTCCCGGACCTCCTCGAGCGGGATCTCGGCGACGATCTCGGCGAAGAAGCCGCGCACGACCAGCCGGCGGGCCTCGTCGGCCGGGATGCCCCGCGCCATCAGGTAGAACAGCGCCTCGTCGTCGAAGCGGCCGGTCGCGCTGGCGTGCCCGGCGCCGGTCACCTCGCCGGTCTCGATCTCGAGGTTCGGCACCGAGTCGGCCCGGGCGCCGTCCGAGAGGACGAGGTTGCGGTTGAGCTCGTAGGTGTCGGTGGCGAGCGCCTCGGCCCGGATCAGCACGTCGCCGATCCAGACGGCGTGGGCCTCGGGACCGTCCGCCTTGCCGTCGCTGCCGACGTTCTGCAGCGCGCTCTTGTAGTGCACCCGGCTGCGGCAGTTGGACACCGCGTGGTCGACGAACAGCCGGTGCTCGTGGTGCTGACCCGAGTCGGTGAACGAGAGGCCGAACAGCTCCGCGTCGCCGCCGGGACCGGCGTAGGTGACGGTGGGCAGCAGCCGCACCGTCTCGCCGCCGAGCGTCACCGCGACGTGCTTGAGGGTCGCGTCGCGGCCGATCCGGGCGGCGTGGGCACCGAGGTGCACGGCGTCGTCGTCCCAGTCCTGCAGGCTGACCACGGTCAGCTGCGCACCGTCGCCGACCAGCATCTCGACGTTGGCGCCGACGGTGCCGGTGCCCACGTGGTCGAGCACGACCGTCGCCTTCGCGAACCGGCCGACCTCGATGACGAGGTGCCGGTAGGCGGTGCCGCCCTGCCCGCGGACGACGAGCGTGGCGAGCGCGTCGGCCTCCTCGGCAGGGATGCTGACCACGGCTGCCTCGGCCGTGTTCGCCATCGACAATGCGGTGATGCGGTCGGCCGGCGTGAGGGCGAGGCCGACGCGAGGGTCGTCCATACCGATCCGCTCGACCTTCGCGCCGGTGGACTCGACCGAGACCTCGACGCTTCCGTCCTCGGCCACGCCGTCGACCAGGCCGCGGAGGCGCTTGAGCGGCGTGAACCGCCACTCCTCCTCGCGGCCGGTCGGCTTGCCGAACGCCTCGGGGTCGCGGGAGAGCACACGCGGCATGCTGCCGGTCGGCTTCTTCTTCACACCGGGCCCGCCGACCGGGGCACCCGGCCCCGCCGTGGCCCCGGCGGCGGTCTCACCACCGGTCGCCGCCGTGCGTTCCTGCACGGCGGCCGCCTCCATCTCCGAACGAACGGTCATCCGACCGCGCCCTCCATCTGCAGCTCGATCAGGCGGTTGAGCTCGAGCGCGTACTCCATCGGGAGCTCCCGCGCGATCGGCTCGACGAAGCCGCGGACGATCATCGCCATCGCCTCGTCCTCGGACAGCCCACGGCTCATGAGGTAGAAGAGCTGGTCGTCGCCGACCTTGCTCACCGTCGCCTCGTGGCCGATGGACGCGTCGTCCTCGCGGACGTCGACGTAGGGGTAGGTGTCGGAGCGGCTGATCGCGTCGACGAGCAACGCGTCGCACTTCACCGTCGACTTCGAGTGGCTCGCGCCCTCCTGGATCTGCACCAGGCCCCGGTAGGACGTCCGGCCGCCGCCGCGGGCGACCGACTTGCTGACGATCGTGGAGCTCGTGTCCGGCGCGGCGTGCACCATCTTCGAGCCGGCGTCCTGGTGTTGGCCCTCGCCGGCGAAGGCGATCGACAGCGTCTCGCCCGAGGCGTGCGGTCCGAGCAGCCAGACGGCCGGGTACTTCATCGTGACCTTGGAGCCGATGTTGCCGTCGATCCACTCCATGGTCCCGCCTGCCTGCACGGCCGCGCGCTTGGTGACCAGGTTGTAGACGTTGTTCGACCAGTTCTGGATGGTCGTGTACCGGACGCGGGCGTCCTTCTTGACCACGATCTCGACGACGGCGCTGTGCAGCGAGTCGGAGCTGTAGATCGGCGCCGTACAGCCCTCGACGTAGTGCACGTAGGAGCCCTCGTCGGCGATGATCAGCGTCCGCTCGAACTGGCCCATGTTCTCGGTGTTGATCCGGAAGTAGGCCTGCAGCGGGATCTCGACGTGCACGCCCTTCGGCACGTAGATGAAGGACCCGCCGGACCAGACCGCGGTGTTGAGCGCGGCGAACTTGTTGTCGCCGACCGGAATGACCGAACCGAAGTACTCGCGGAACAGGTCCTCGTGCTCACGCAGCCCGGTGTCGGTGTCGAGGAAGAGGACGCCCTGCTCCTCGAGGTCCTCGCGGATCTTGTGGTAGACGACCTCGGACTCGTACTGGGCCGCGACGCCGGCGACGAGGCGCTGCTTCTCCGCCTCGGGGATGCCGAGCTTGTCATAGGTCGCCTTGATGTCGGCCGGGAGGTCCTCCCAGCTCGCGGCCTGCTGCTCGGTCGACTTCACGAAGTACTTGATGTTGTCGAAGTCGATGCCGGACAGGTCGGCGCCCCAGGTGGGCATGGGCTTCTTCTCGAACAGCTTCAGGCCCTTGAGGCGCAGCTGGAGCATCCACTCCGGCTCGCCCTTGCGGGTGCTGATGTCGCGGACGACCGCCTCCGTCAGCCCGCGCTGGGCTGCGTCGGCGTAGGTGTCCGCGTCGGCCCAACCGAACTTGTAGGAGCCGAGCTGCTCGAGCTGCTCGGACTGCACAGCGGTCATGAAGACACCTCTCGGGTGGGATTCGTCTTACTCGGAGATTCGGTACTCGGAGATTCGCTAGGTACAACGTCACCACGCGGGTCCGACAATCCGGGCTGAGACGTCCCGGAATCCCGCGGGATGTGGGTGGTGCAGACCCCGTCGCCGTGGGCGATGGTGGCGAGGCGCTGGACGTGGGTGCCGAGCAGCCGGGACAGCGCGGCCGTCTCCGCCTCGCACAGCTGCGGGAAGCGCTCCGCGACCGTCTGGACGGGGCAGTGGTGCTGGCACAGCTGCGTGCCGGTCGGCACCGGGTGCACGGTGGCGGCGTAGCCCTCGGCGGTCAGCGCGTCCGCGACGCCCGGGACGCCGCTGTTGGCGGCAGGGAGGCGCGCGGCGAGCCGATCGGTCAGCTCTTCGGCCCGTTGCCGGGCGAAGGCGTCGAGCGCGGAGTCGCCGGCGACGCCCGCGAGGAACTCGAGCGCGGAGCCGGCGAGCTCGTCGTAGGCGGTGGGGCCGGCCGCGTGCCCGGCGTCGGTGAGGGCGAACAGCTTGGCGGGACGCCCTCGGCCGCGCCGCGACGGGATGCGGCTCTCCTGGGTCGTGATCGTGCCGACGGCCAGCATCGCATCGAGGTGACGGCGGATGGCCGCGGGCGACAGGCCCAGCCGCTGCGACAGAGCGGCGGCCGTCGACGGGCCCAGCTCGAGCAGCAGCCGCGCGACCCGCTCGCGGGTCCGCCCGTCGGCCGCCCCGAGGTCAGGCGTCTCCCCCGTCGGGACGAGCTGCGCTGATTTCACAACACCAGTGTGCCCTAAATCCGGACCGGCAGTCGACCGGGGATGCGGGCCGGGCCGCGGGCCTGGTCACATCCTGTCGTGCACCTCGAGCCGAGCGGCGAGCCGAGCGAGGTCCTTGCGGTTGGCGCGCCGGACGGCCGCAGCCATGAGCGGGGTCAGCAGTCGGGAGAACCCGCTCGGTCGACCGCGGTTGCGCAGCGACATCCGGGTCCGCTCGGCGTCCACCACCGTCCACGTGTAGGTCGTCTCCATCGGGAACGGACCGTCCGCCGTCCTCATCACCAGGCGCTCGCCCGGCACGTACTCGCTCACCTCGTAGGTGTAGGCGAGCCGCCGGCCGAGGAACCGGGCCACGAAGTCGAGTTCCGTTCCCACGGCCACCGGCGGCGGCGTCCTCCACTCCACGGAACGGATGTTGGCGTACCAGTCGGGCGCGTTGTCCGGGTCGGCGGCGTAGCGGGCGACCTGGTCGAGGGGTCGGCCGATCACCGCCTCGGTCTGCACGTCGACCTGCACCGCTCAGGCCGCCCGGTGGAAGTAGGGGTCGGCGCTGCCGCTCTCGACGTAACGCGCGAGCCGGTCGAGGATCCGTGCCCAGACCATCGAGCAGGCACCGAGGTCCCCGTCCGCCGAGGCCCAGCCGAGGTGCTCGAAGCGCAGCGAGGTGCCCGATCCGCGGGGGTGCATCAACCACCGGACCTCCGTGCCGACCCACTCCTCCGGGCCCCCGGTGCACCTCCACTCCACGGCGCCGGGCGCGATCCGGGTGACCTCGAACCGGAACTGCGTCTCGGCGTCAGACCCGAACGCGAACCAGGCCTGACTTCCCTCACGGGGTTGCGCCGAGGCCTGGTCGGTCCAGAACGAACTCAGGCCGGCCTCGGTCGTCACGGCCCGCAGCACCCGCTCCGGGTCCGCGTCGAGCACGGTCTCGTGGATGATGGCCGGCATGTTCAACCTCCTGGTTAAGCGTCGGAGGCGTACGTTATACCACGTGGTTGAACGTCAGAGTGTTGAACATCAGGCGGGCGACTCCAGGACGGATCTCGACGCGATCTACGCGGCCCTCGCCGACCCGATGCGCCGCGCCATCCTCGACCGGCTCCGGTCCGGCGAGGCCCGCGTGACCGACGTCGCCCGGGAGTTCCCCGTGTCCCTGGCCGCCGTCTCGAAGCACATCCGGGTCCTCGAGGCAGCGGGGTTGCTCCGGCGGGAGGTGCGGGGGCGCGAGCACCTGTTGTCCGTCGACCCCACCCCGCTCCTCGAGGCCGGGTCCTGGATATCGGGCTACCACGCGTTCTGGCAGGAACGGGCGGATGCGCTCGCCGCCCACCTCGGCAACGGAGCCCGCTCCGGGACCCCGTCACGTCCGGACAGGGTTCGGACATGACGAGCCCGGCGAGGCCGGTGCGGGTCGAGCGTGATCTCGCCGCGTCGCCCGAGCAGGTCTTCGACGCCTGGACCGACGCCACCAGCCTCGGGGTGTGGATGGCCCCCGACCCCCTGACGGTCGGGGTGGCGCAGTGCGATCCGCGGATCGGCGGGAGGTTCCGCATCGTCATGGTGAGCGAGTCCGGAGCGATCGAGCACACCGGCGAGTACGAGGACCTCGTGCGCCCCCGCCTGCTGGTCTTCACCTGGCGATCGCCGCATCTGGGTCCGCGGACGACGCGGGTCCGGGTGGAGCTGGTCGCGATCCCCGACGGGACCCGCATGGTCATCGAACACACGGGGTTGCCGGACGAGAGCTCCGCCACGGCACACGAGGGCGGCTGGGGCAGCATCGCGGCCAAGCTCGCCGGTGCGCTGCCGACGCCGTCCCGGGGCCGGGCACGGAATCAGGCCTAGGCGAGACCGAGCCTCAGGCGAACAGCCTCAGGCGAACAGTCCCTCTCCGATGAACCCGCCCGGCCTCGCGCCCGGCGGCACCGCCCACAGCCCGCTGCCGACGTGGCTGATGTACTCGTTCATCGCGTCGTTCTCGGCGAGGCGCTGCTGGATCGGGACGAACTGACGGCGCGGATCGCGCACGAAGGCGAGAAAGAACAGCCCTGCGTCGAGGCGCCCCAGCGAGTCGCTCTCGTCGACGAAGGAATAGCCCCGGCGCAGCATCTCCGCGCCGCCGTTGCTCTCCGGGTGGGCGAGCCGGACGTGGCTGTCCGCCGGGAGCGTCGGCACCCGCAGGGGGTCGTTCTCGCCGGAGCCGCCGAGCGGCGCGCCCGAGAGTCGCTGCCGCCCGATGACCTGCTCCTGCTCCCCCAGCGCCGTGCGGTCCCAGACCTCGATGTGCATCCGGATCCGCCGGGCCACCAGGTAGGAGCCGCCGGCCATCCAGGCCGGCGAGCCCGCGTCGGCCGGACCGACCCAGACCGAACGGTCGAAGGCGGCCGAGTCCTCGGCACGCAGGTTGGCCGTCCCGTCCTTGAACCCGAACAGGTTCCGGGGGGTGGCCTGACTGCTGCTCGTGCTCGAGGTGCGACCGAAGCCGAGTTGCGACCAGCGCACCGACGCCGTTCCCCGGGCCAACCGGGCGAAGTTGCGGATCGCGTGGACCGCGACCTGCGGGTCGTCGGCGCACGCCTGCACGGCGATGTCGCCGTTGCTGCGCCGCGGGTCGAGCCGGTCGGCGGGGAAGGCCGGCAGGTCCCGCAGGGCGGCGGGGAGTTCGTCGGTCAGCCCCAGCCGCTCGAACAGCGAGCGACCGAAGCCGACCGTCAGGGTCAGCCGCGCCGGCGAGAGGCCGTCGGCCTCGCCCGTGTCGCCGGGCGGCGCGTTCTCGTCCAGCGTCGGCGCCTCGTACGAGGCGTCGACCGGACGCCCGTCGGCCAGCCGGGCTCCCGCGTCGGTCCAGGCCTGCAGCATTCTGCGCACCGCCGCCCGGTCGGAGGTGAGCAGGTCGAAGGCGGCGAAGTGCAGCCGGTCCTGCGCGGGAGTGGCGATGCCGGCCTGATGCGGGCCGAAGAAGTCGACCTTCGACGGCGGCGAGCTGACCAGCGCCGCCTTCGGCGCCTCCGAGCCGGTGCTGCAGCCGGCGACCCCGGCGCCGGACAGGCCCACCCCGGCGGCGCCGGCGAACCAGCCGAGCAGCCCCCGCCGGGTCGTGCCCGGGCGGGACGGCCGTGGACGAGCAGCCAACGTCAGTTCCCGACGACTGCCGCAGTGAGACGCGACAGGGGCTCGGCGAGCGCGTCGACCCGGTCGGCGAGCGCCTTGGTCTGTTGCGGGGTGAGCGTGTCGTACAGGACCCAGCCGTCGCCCCGACGGTAGGGCGCGAGCGCGGCCTTGACGGCCGCGAACTCCGTGTCGAGCTGGTCGGCGAGGGGCTTGTCCTTCTCGAGCAGCACGGGACGCAGCGGCACATAGGCCCGCTCAGCGCCATCGACGTTCGCGGCGAAGTCCCACAGGTCGGTGTGCGAGTAGCGCTCCTCCTCACCGGTCACCTTGCCGGTCGCGACCTCGGTCAGCAGCTCGTTGGCGCCGTTGCCGAGGTTGGACGGCGTCAGCTCGGCCCGCTCGACCTGCTCCTGCACCTCGCCGACGTCGGTGACCAGCTGGCGCGCGACCGGCACCATCCCGTCGGTCGTGCCGTCGACCCAGAGCGCCTTCTCGATGCGGTGGAACCCGCTCCACTGCTCCGGCGGCACATCGCCCTCCCGGGCGTCGATCTTCGGGTCGAGGTCCCCGAGCGCCTCGGCGACGGGCTCGATGCGCTCCCACGGCTGACGGGCGGGCGCGTACAGGTCCTTGGCCTTCGCGACGTCGCCGGCCTCGATGGCCGCCGCGAAGTCCTTGGTCCGGGTGACCAGGTCCTGCGACTCGGCGAGGACGAAGCCGCGGTACTGCCCGACGGCGGTGGACAACCGCGGGTCGCTGCTCGCCGCCGGGGCAGCCGCGCCGGTGACGGTGAAGGCGCTCCGGATCCCGTCTCCGGTCATCCCCGGCTTGCAGGCCAGCTCGTAGTTGCCGGCCTGCAGCTCGACGGTCAGGTCACGCGTGATGCCCGGGCCGACCTGCTCGACCTCGCCGACGATCCGGTCGCCCGGGGCGTAGACGTACAGCTCGTTGACCTGGCTGCCGGTGTTGCGCAGCGAGAAGGTGGTGGGGCCGGCGGGTGCCGTCGTCGTCGAGGGCTTGCAGGTCTTGTCGTCCGCGGACACCGTGATCTCGCCGCTGCCGCCCGAGCCGCCACCGTCGGAGCCGCAGGCGCTCGCCATCACGAGGACCGGCGCCAGGGCGGCGAGCACGCCGAGGGAGCGTGTCAGAACGGACGGGAGCAGCACCGGACCTCCGGAGAAGAAGTTTAGGGAACCTAACCTAATGGACTGTGCCAGGCGGGTCGTCGTCCGTCCACGGCTCGGCCGAAGTTGTGACGATCTGGTTCCGTGCCGCGCGAGGTGCCGCGACGGCGGCGACCACTCGCTTATCTTTCGATTGCCCGAGGGTGTGAACGTCGGGCAGGAGAGAGGACGGGGCACATGGTCACCGGTACGGGTGGCATCACCTGCCACAACTGCGGCCAGCAGAACACGGGCGACGGACAGTTCTGTGTCCGGTGTGGCGACAGGCTGCCCGAGCCCGGGGCGACACCTCCGGCGGCCGATGTCGAGCAGGGGTGGGAGCCCCCGGCCGAGTGGACCCCGGACCCACGATGGGAGAACGCGGGAGCCGGCGGGGCCCAGGCATGGGACGAGCAGTCGCGCACCTGGGGGTCCAGCGGCGCGTACACGCCGCCGCCGCCCGCCCACCCGCAGCAGGGCTACCAGCAGCCGAATTACCAGCCGCCGAATCTCCAGCAGCAGGGCTACCAGCAGCAGGGCTACCAGCAGCAGGGCACGAGCCAGCAGCCGGGTTACGCCTCCCAGGCCACCCCGCCACCGGGCTACACGCAGCAGGCCACCCCGCCGCCGGGGTTCCAGCCGCCGGGCACGCAGCCGACCGGTCAGCAGCCGCGGCGGAACCGGACACCGCTGCTCGCCGGCGTCGGCGCGCTCGTGGTCGTCGCCCTCGTCGTCCTCGGCATCGTCCTGGTCGCGGGCGGTGGTTCCGGCAAGACCTCGGTGGCCCTGAACGGCGAGGAGACCAAGACGCCGCAGCAGGTGCTGGACGACGCGCGGGTGAACCTGCGCACCACCAGCGGGGTGCACGCCGCGGGCAACGTCACCTCCGATGGGCAGAACATCCGCCTCGACCTCGACTTCGCGGGGAACGCGGTCAAGGGCGTCCTCACCATCGGCGGCAACGACGTGCAGATCATCAAGATCGGCGACGAGGTGTACCTGAAGGGCGACCGCGACTTCTACCTCTCCGTCGCCAACGGCGACGAGTCGGCGGTGGACGCCATCGGCACCAAGTGGCTGAAGGCCACGGGCGACGACGCCAAGGACTTCAACGAGTTCTCCCTCGACGGCTTCGCGGACGCGTTCAAGGTCAACGACGGCGACAGCAAGCTGAACCCGACCGTGGGCCGCGAGGACTTCGCCGGCCAGCCCGTCGTCGTGCTGACGCAGGCCGATGGCTCGCGGTTGCTCGTCGCGAACACCGGCACGGCCTATCCGCTGCGGATCGAGAACAAGAACTCCTCCGACGCCGGCCAGATCGACTTCTCGAGGTACGACCAGCCGGCGCAGATCAGCGCTCCCCCGGCCAGTGATGTTCTGGATCTCTCCGAGTTGGGGTAGACCTCCGACTCTCTAACGAGTCGGAGGAGGACCAGGTGTCGCGCTACGTCGTTGCGATCGACCAGGGAACGACCGGAACGACGGTCCTGGTGCTCGACGAGTCGGCCGCGGTGCGCGGGCGCGGCTACTCCGAATTCCGTCAGCACTTCCCCCGGCCGGGCTGGGTCGAGCACGACCCCGAGGAGATCTTCACCGTCTCGATGCAGGTCGTCGGCGCCGCACTCGAGGACGCGGGTGTTCGCGCGAGCGACGTCGCCGCGATCGGAATCACCAATCAGCGCGAGACGACGGTCATCTGGGACCGGGCGACCGGCGAGCCGGTCCACCGTGCGATCGTCTGGCAGGACCGCCGGACCAAGCCGTTCTGCGACCGGTTGATCGCCGACGGGCTGACCGAGACCGTCCGCACCAAGACCGGGCTGGTCATCGACCCGTACTTCTCGGGCACGAAGATCCGCTGGCTGCTGGACAACGTCGAGGGGCTCCGCGACCGCGCCGAGCGGGGCGAGCTGGCCTTCGGGACCATCGACTCGTGGATGGTGTGGAAGTTGACCGGCGGCCGGCTGCACCTCACCGACGTCACCAACGCGTCCCGCACCCTGCTGCTGGACATCGGCACCGTCGACTGGGACGAGGAGCTGCTGTCGGCGATAGGCGTGCCCCGCGGGCTGCTGCCCGAGATCCGCCCCTCGTCGCAGGTGTACGGCGAGACCGACCCGGATGCGTTCTTCGGCGCCAGCGTGCCCGTGGCCGGTGCGGTCGGCGACCAGCAGGCCGCGCTGTTCGCCCAGGCCTGCTTCGACCAGGGGCAGGCGAAGAACACTTACGGCACCGGCTCGTTCGTCCTGATGAACACCGGCCGCGATCAGGTGGAGCACCAGAAGTCGCTGCTGCGGACCATCGCCTACGGCCTCGAGGACGCCCCGGTCGAGTACGCCCTGGAGGGCGCGATCCTCGTGACGGGCAGTGCCGTGCAGTGGCTGCGCGACGAGCTGCAGATCATCGACAAGGCGGAGGACACCGAGGGCCTGGCGGCAAGCCTCGACTCCAACGACGACGTCTACTTCGTTCCGGCGCTCGCCGGACTGGGCGCCCCGCACTGGGACGCCTCCGCCCGCGGGACCCTGCTCGGCGTCACCCGAGGCACCACCAAGGCGCACGTCGCCCGAGCGGTCCTGGAGTCCATCGCCTGGTCCACCTTCGACGTCGTCGACGCGATGCAGCGGGAGTCCGGGGTCTCCATCGACGAGCTGCGGGTCGACGGCGCAGCCACCGCCAACGCGTGGCTCATGCAGTTCCAGTCCGACGTCCTCGGCATCCCGCTCGACGTCCCGGACAACACCGAGACGACCTCGCTCGGGTCGGCCTACCTCGCGGGGCTGGCCACCGGCGTCTACCCGGACCGCGACGAACTGTCGCGGCTGCGGGTCACGTCCCGCACCTACGAGCCGCAGATGAAGACGGCGACGCGCGACGCGCTGCACGAACGCTGGCTGCAGGCCGTCGAGCACGCCAAGGGCTGGGCGCAGGACGCCGACTAGAACCGCACAGAGAGACAGGGAGCCGGCATGTCCGAGATCCAGCAGGGGCACCACGCGAACCTGCACCCGAGCGGGGATGGGCTGGCCGGCGGAGGGGTGAGCAGCGAGTGGCTCTTCCCCGCCGACCGCACCAGGGTGACGAGCCGACGCCAGGCCCACCTCACGCGGGTGGAACGCTTCCGTGCCCGCGCGGGGGGCGAGGCTCTGGCCGAGTTCTTCGGCACGTTCCTGCTGGTGCTACTCGGCTGCGGTGCGGTGGCGACGGCGGTGGTGGGGCTTTCCGGCAGCGGCCGTCGGGAAGGCGGGTTCGGATCCGCCGACTGGTTGATCGTGAACTGGGGATGGGGGCTGGCCGTCTGCTTCGGGGTCTACGTCGCGGGCGGGGTCACCGGCGCGCACATCAACCCGGCGGTGACGCTCGCCTTCGCGCTGCGCCGTAACTTCCCCTGGCGGAAGGTGCCGCTGTACTGGTTCGCGCAGATCCTCGGCGCGTTCCTCGCGGCCTGCCTCGTCTTCGCCCTGTACCACTCGGCGATCGACGCGTTCGGCGCGGCGCAGCAGATGCCGGTGCACAACGACGACACCTTCTCGATCTTCGCCACGTTCCCGGCCGACTACTTCCACGGCAGCCTGATCGGGCCCCTCGTCGACCAGATCGTCGGCACCGCCGTGCTGCTCATCCTCATCGCGGCGCTGATCGACCAGCAGAACCAGGCGCCCGAGGCGAACATGAGCGCCCTGCTCGTCGGTCTCGTGGTCGTCGTCATCGGCATCGCGCTCGGAACCAACGCCGGATACGCCATCAACCCGGCCCGCGACTTCGGACCCCGGTTCTTCACGTGGATCGGCGGGTGGGGGTCGACGGCGTTCCCCGCCGACGGTTTCTGGTGGATTCCGATCGCCGGCCCGCTTATCGGCGGCTCGCTGGGCATCTACCTCTACGACCTGTTCGTCGGCAAGGTGCTGGCGGTCCGGCCGCCGGAGGACGAGCCGGCGGAGCCGGGCAGGGTCGCCGCCTCCCCCGGAAGCGAGGGCCGTTGATGCCGCACCGGCCAGGTGATCTGTCCCCCACCTATCGCCGCGAGGCCCTGGAGAAGCTGCGGAACGACACCTTCGACGTCGTCGTGGTCGGCGGCGGGGTCGTCGGAACCGGAACGGCGATCGACGCGGCCACCCGCGGGCTGTCGACGGCCCTGCTCGAGGCGCGCGACTGGGCGGCGGGCACGTCCAGCCGGTCCAGCAAGCTGATCCACGGCGGGCTGCGGTACCTGGAGCAGTTCGAGTTCCACCTCGTCCGGGAGGCGCTCAAGGAGCGTCACCTGCTGCTCACGCGGCTCTGCCCGCACCTGGTGCGTCCGGTGTCGTTCCTCTACCCGCTCAAGCACCGCATCTGGGAACGGTTCTACGCCGGCTCCGGCGTGCTGCTCTACGACACCCTGCTCACGCTGGGCTCGCTGTCGGGCGAGCGTTCGGTGCCACGGTTCCGCAGCCTCTCGCGCCGCAAGGCGCTGCAGATCGCGCCGGGACTCAAGAAGGACAAGCTGATCGGGGCGTTGCAGTACTACGACGCGCAGGTCGACGACGCCCGGCACACCATGATGCTGGCCCGCACCGCCGCCGCCTACGGCGCCACCGCCACCACCGGCACCCAGGTCATCGGCTTCCTCCGCGAGGGTGAGCGGGTCACCGGCGTACAGGTCCGCGACCTCGAGACGGGCGAGGAGTTCGGCGTGTCCGCCCACGTCGTCATCAACGCCACCGGCGTCTGGACCGACGACACGCAGGAGCTCGCCAGCAACCGGGGTCGGTTCCAGGTGAAGGCGTCGAAGGGCATCCACCTCGTCGTGCCGCGCGACCGGATCCAGCTCGACAGCGGGCTGATCCTCCGGACCGAGAAGAGCGTCCTGTTCGTCATCCCGTGGGGCCGGCACTGGATCGTCGGCACCACCGACACCGACTGGACGCTGTCGAAGTCGCACCCGGCGGCGAGCAGCAGCGACATCGACTACGTGCTCGAGCACGTCAACGACGTGCTCGTCACGCCGCTGACCCGCGAGGACGTCGAGGGCGTCTACGCCGGCCTGCGCCCGCTGCTGGCCGGCGAGTCGGAGGACAGCTCGCTGCTGTCCCGCGAGCACTCGGTCGGCGTGCCGGTGCCCGGGCTGGTGGTCGTCGCCGGCGGCAAGTACACCACCTACCGGGTGATGGCCGCCGACGCCGTCGACCGGGCCGCCGAACTGCTCGACCAGCAGGTCCCGCCGAGCGTCACCGAGGACGTTCCGACGCTCGGCGCCGAAGGCTTCTCCGCCCTCTGGAACCGGCGACACGCCCTGGCGACCGCCTCGGGTCTGCACGTCGCCCGGATCGAGCACCTGCTCGGCAGGTACGGAAACCGGACCGAGGACGTGCTCGCGATGCTGGCCGAGTCCGGTGACCTGGCCCGCCCGCTACCGAACGCCGACGACTACCTCGAGATCGAGGTCCGGTACGCGGCGCTCGCCGAGGGCGCCCTGCATCTGGACGACGTGCTGACGCGCCGGACCCGCATCTCGATCGAGTCCTTCGACCGCGGCCTCGCCGCCGCCGAGCGCGCCGCCGAACTGATGGGCGACGCGCTCGACTGGGACGACGACCGGCGCCGCACCGAGCTCGACTACTACCGGGGCCGGGTGGAGGCCGAGCGGGACTCGCAGCAACAGCCGGACGACCGGACCGCGGACGCGGCACGCATGGGCGACGGCAGGAGCTTCGGCCTGGGTGCGGCCGAGGCGTTGGTGCGCTCGAGCTAGGACCGCGCCGACGCTCCCTAGACTCGGAAGGCGTGCCCGACGCCGTAGAGGTCCTCGACCTCGTCAAGTCCTACGGACGGGGCGGCGCGATCAGGGCGGTGCAGGGGCTGTCGCTGCGGGCGCGCCGGGGCGAGGTCACGGCCCTGCTCGGGCCCAACGGAGCCGGCAAGACGACGACCGTCGAGATCTGCGAGGGCTTCCGTCGTCCCGACGCGGGCTCCGTACGGGTCCTCGGGCTCGACCCGGTCGCCGACGAGGCCCGGCTGCGGGCCCGGATCGGCGTCATGCTGCAGTCCGGCGGGTTCTATCCCGGGGCGCAGGCCGGCGAGATGGTCCGTCACCTGGCCAGCCTGTTCCGCGACCCGCTCGACCCCGACGCGCTGATGGAGCGACTCGGGCTGGGCGGCGTCCGGCGCACGGCGTGCCGGCGCCTGTCCGGCGGGGAACGGCAGCGGCTGGCCCTGGCGCTCGCGGTGGTCGGCCGCCCGGAGCTCGTCTTCCTCGACGAGCCGACCGCCGGGCTCGACGTGCAGGCCCGCCGGGCGACGTGGGAGCTCATCCGCGAGCTACGCGTAGCCGGTGTCGGGGTGCTGCTGACCACGCACGCGATGGACGAGGCGGAGCGCCTGGCCGACGAGGTCGTGATCATCGACGGCGGTCGTGTGATCGCCAGCGGGACTCCCGCCGAGCTGACCCGCGGCGGCGCCGACGGGCAGCTGCGCTTCACGGCGTCCCCCGGCCTCGACCTCGACCAGCTGCTGACGGCGCTGCCGGCGGGGACCACCGCGCTCGAGCAGCCGCGGGGTTCCTACGTGATCCGCGGCGACGTCGATCCGGCGATGCTGGCCTCTGTCACCGCGTGGTGCGCGAGCCACGGCGTGCTCGCCTCCGACGTCCGCGTCGAGCAACGCACGCTCGAGGACGTCTTCCTCGACCTGACCGGGACGGAGCTGCGCTCGTGACGAGCACCGAGGTCTCCTCGTTGGATCTGACGCCGGCGCCCGCGCCGGCCTCGACCACGCGGATGCTGCTGGCGCAGGCCACGCTGGAGCTCAAGCTCACGTTGCGACGCGGCGAGTCGGTGCTGCTCACCCTCATCATCCCGCTCGCACTGCTGCTGTTCTTCTCCGCCGTGGACGTGCTGCCCGAGGACGCCCTGCCCGCCGGCTCCGACGATCCTGTGGACTTCGTCGTCCCCGGGGTGCTCGCGCTGGCGGTGCTGTCGACGAGCTTCACCGGCCTGGCGATCGCCACCGGCTTCGAGCGCTCGTACGGGGCCCTGAAGCGGTTGGGCGCGTCGCCGCTGCCGCGCGGGGTGCTGCTGGCCGGCAAGACCCTGGCGGTCCTCGCGGTCGAGGTGATCCAGGTGGCGCTGCTGGTCGTCGTCGGGCTGCTCCTCGGTTGGCAGCCCCACGGCAACCCGCTCTGGGTGGTGCTGCTGATCGTGCTCGGCACCGCCGCCTTCGCCGCGCTCGGGCTGCTCATGGCCGGGACACTGCGAGCCGAGGCGACGCTGGCCGCGGCCAACGGCATCTACCTGGTCCTGCTGATGCTCGGCGGGATCGTCTTCCCGTTGGACCAGCTGCCCGGTCCCGTGGCGGCCGTCGGCGAGGCGCTGCCCGCCGCGGCCCTGGCCGACGGGCTGAGATCGGTCCTGGCCGACGGCGCCGGCCTGCCGGCCGGGGACGTCATCGTGCTCGCGGTGTGGGCGGTGGTCGCGGGGGTCCTGGCCGCCCGGACCTTCCGGTGGGAGTGATTCCGAGCGGGTGACGCTGGGCTGAACGGGCGACACGGGAACGCGCTGTCGCCGGTCGGTGGCGCATCGCACCCGGGAAGGTCGTACCCTTCTCGCGCCATGGTTCGTTTCCGTTCGCCGCGTTTGCGCCGCCCCCAGCCGCCGCCCGAGCCGGCCGGTCCCGTGCCCGGCCCCGACGGATCCGGAGAGCCGCCGATCCTCGAGGGGAGCGACCCCGCTTCGAGCGCTGCCACCTCCACCCGTCGTCGCCCTC
Source organism: uncultured Actinomycetota bacterium (assembly GCA_963783105.1). Lineage (GTDB taxonomy): Bacteria > Actinomycetota > Actinomycetes > Frankiales > Frankiaceae > JAVEDQ01. The sequence goes on along the minus strand of CAWAMI010000007.1, from coordinate 863,114 downwards.
GTCCGCGCCCGTTGCCGAGCCCACGCACGGAGACGCAGCCGGCGTCCGAGCAGGCCGACGACGGGTTCGAGGACGAGTACGAGGACGACGAGTACTGGGACGACGAGTACGAGGACGACTACGACGACGACCTCGAGGACGAGTACGACGAAGAGCTCGACGACGAGCTCGAGGAGTACGAGGACGGTTACGAGGAGCTCGGCTCCGACGACCTCGAGGACGACGAGTACTGGGACGACGACTACGAGGACGACGACGAACTCGAGGACGGCGACGAGCTCGAGGACGAGCACGACGACGTCGAGGGGGACCGCGCCACGACCGACGGGTCTGGTCGACGGGGTCGGCGTCGCCTCTTTCGGCGCCGCTCGAAGCGCGCCGCCGAGCCCGCGGCTCCCGTCGCGGCGGCCACCGCCACAGACGCCACCGCCACAGATGTCACCGCCACAGCCGCCACCGCCGCCGAATCGCTTCCGGCCGATCCCTCCGTCTCTGCCGTCGAGGGCACGGCGAGCCGAGTCCCTGCCGCCGCCCAAGTCCCTGCCGCCGAGCCCGGCGTTGCTGGCGACCTCGACCTCGACGGCAGCCACGAGGACCACGAGGACGAAGCGGCGACCGCCGCCGTCCCGTCCCCGCGACGTCGCCGCCCGCACCTCCCCCGGCTGCCCTCGACGGACATCCGCGGTGGACTCAGTCGCGGGGTGTCCGGAGTGCGCACGGGGGTCGGACGAGGCGCGACCGGGGTCCGAACCGGTCTGAGCACCGGCGCGCGGCGCGCGCGCGAAGGCGTCGTCGCCGGGGCGCACTGGGCTCGCCACCACTGGAGCCGCGCGGCCTACAACTACCTCATGGTCGTCGGGGTGGCACTGCTGATCACGGTGCTCCTCTACTGGCGCTCCGGCTTCACCTACGACGAGTGCAACTACTGCGGTATCCCGCTGCTCACCTCGGTGTCTCCGTGGTGGTTGCTGGTGCTGCCCTTCGGCTTCGACAGCTGGCCCTTCCTGCTGCCGCTCGTCGTGCTGCTGCTGTTCGCGGTGGTCAACGCCGAGCTGGTGGATCGCTGGTCCAAGCGGCCGCAGCCGGAGTACCCGGACTGGGACTGATCCCGGCGCTGCGGGGCGGCCCGGCCGCCGCTCGCACCCATACCATCGAAGAGATGTTCCGGGTGCCTCTACCGACGTTCCGCCTGCTCACGCGGGCCGCCGTCGTGCTGCTCGCCCTCATCGTCGTGAGCGGGGGTGCCGTCCGCCTCACCGGCAGCGGTCTCGGATGCCCGACGTGGCCGCAGTGTGGCGACGGCTCGTTCGTCACGCGCCCGGAGTACGACATCCACGGAGTCGTCGAGTTCGGCAACCGGGTCGTGACGCTCGTCGTCGGCCTGGTCGTGCTCGCACTGCCGTTGGTGGCGCTGCTGCTGGAGAAGATCCCCACGCCCCGGGGTGAGCGCCGGCGTCGTGACCTGGTGCTGCTGAGCTTCGGGCTCTGGGTGGGCTACCTCGGCCAGGCCGTGCTCGGCGGGCTGACGGTGTTGTTCCACCTGCATCCCGCACTGGTCGCCGGGCACTTCCTCCTCTCGATGGCGCTGCTGCTCGACGCGGTCGTGCTGGACGTCCGCGCCCGCCGCGATCCTTCGCCGCACCGTGCCCCCCAGCGCGAGATGCGCCTTCTCGCCACCGCGCTCACGCTCGTGGCCGGGGCCGTCCTCGTCATCGGCACGGTCGTCACGGGCAGTGGTCCGCACAGCGGCGACAGCGAGGATCTGCGCCGGTTCGGCTTCGACGTGCGCGGCGTCTCCCAGCTGCACGCCGACGCCGCGATGCTGCTCACCGGCCTGGTGATCGCGGCCCTGGTGGCCGTCCGGCTGGCCCGCGCGTCCCAGGGCGCGCGCCGCAGCGCCGATCTGCTCGCCCTGGTCGTGCTGGGGCAGGTGGCGCTCGGCTTCACGCAGTACTTCCTGGGCATCCCGGCCGGGCTCGTCGCCTTCCACCTGCTTGGCGCCACGCTCGTGTGGATCTTCGCGCTGCGCCTGCAGCTGCTGCTGGCCCTGCCGGTGCCGGGCCCGGGTGACCCGGGCCCGCCCGCCCCGCGGACGATCGTGCTCGAGGAGTCGGTCAGCGCCTGAGCGGCTCGCCGGCCGCGTCGCGGAGCGCCGGCCGACCCCCTCGCGGATCAACTGTCCCTTTGACCTGGCCGTCGGGCCGGCCAGGGACAGTTGATCCACTCGACCGGGCGGGAGGGCGGCCCCGGCCCATCCGACAAGGTGGCCGACGGCGGCGGAGGTGAACGGCGAGGCGGGCGCGAACGCCGACCCTGCAGCCCAGCCCAGCCCAGCCCAGCTCAGATCAGCTGGTCGACCGCCACGGCGAGGAACACCAGCGTCAGGTACGTGATCGACAGGTGGAACAGCCGCATCGTCCTGGCGGGCCGCCCCTGCGCCACCCGCCGCTGCAGCGCGTGCGCCTCGACGAGGAACCATCCACCTGAACCCAGGGCCGCGAGCAGGTAGATCATCCCGAGCTCGGCCACCGGCACCAGCAGCAGCGAGGTCGCGACCATGAGGTAGCTGTAGACGGTGATCCGCCGGGCGACGACCAGGGGGGTCGTGACCACCGGCAGCATCGGCACCCCGGCGGCGGCGTAGTCGTCCTTGAAGCGCATCGCCAGCGCCCAGAAGTGCGGCGGCGTCCAGAGGAAGACCACCAGGAACAGCAGCAGAGCCGGCCAACCCACGGTGCCCGTCACGGCCGACCACCCGATGATCACCGGGAAGCAGCCGGCCGCGCCGCCGATGACGATGTTCGACGGGCTCCGCCGCTTCAACCCGAGGGTGTAGACGAAGACGTAGAACAGGATCGCGGCGTCGGCGAGCAGCGCCGACGGCCAGTTGACCGTGAAGCCGAGCCACAGCGTCGCCAGCACGCCCAGCACGAGCCCGAAGCGCAGGGCGGCCACCGGCGAGACCTGCGCCCGCGCCAGCGGACGACGCGACGTCCGGCGCATGACCTGGTCGATGTCGCGGTCGACGTAGCAGTTGATGGTGTTCGCGCTGCCGGCGGCCAACGTCCCGCCGAGCAGCGTCGCGACGATCAACCACCAGGACGGCAGGCCGCGTGCGGCCAGGATCATCGGCGGCACGGTCGTGACCAGCAGCAGCTCGATGATCCGCGGCTTGGTCAGCGCGACGTAGGCGGCGACCGTGTCGGTCCACCGCCGCGGACGCCGGGGCTCCGGCGACGACGACGATTCGGCCGACGACGATTCGGCCGACGACGAGGACGCGTCAACCGCGGGCGACCGCGGCGCCGCCCGACGGCTCGCGGCCGGTGCCAGCAAGGACAAGAGCGACCTCTAGCGACTCGGCGAGAAGAACGTTCGCGACGGTCTGTTCGACCGCCGGTACCGAGTCTAGTCGCGCAACCGCGCCGCGAGCGGTTGCAGGGGCTGCGGAACCGGGTCGGACCCTGGTGAGTTGCGTCGCGGCCCGGCGTCCAGGGAGACGGCCGCCGCCGGACGAAAAGGATTTGCCCGTTCGCAACGTCCCGCCCGCGACAGGGGGACAGGAGCCTGGCAGGCTACGTCCCGCCGTACGGATCCGAACTGCCGCGACCACGGCGGCATCGGTTCCCATTCGGCAACGTTCGTGTGTGAATCGATGCAGGCACGGGGTAGGGCGAGCCGCGACGCGCTCCGAGATGCGAGCCCCGCCCGACACCGTCAACCTCGCGGACAGCGTGGAGAGGATCGAACCAGTGGCGACGACGAAGGAAGCAACCCGTTCCGGAGAGTCCAGGAGCAAGTCCGGCACGGGTTGGTCGTCGGAGCTGGACGGGCGCGCGGTCGACGTGATCCGGGCGCTGGCGATGGACTCGGTCGAGGCGGCCGGGTCCGGTCACCCGGGCACGGCCATGAGCCTCGCACCGGCGGCCTATCTGTTGTTCCAGGAGTTCCTGCGGCACGACCCGACGGACCCCGAGTGGCTCGGTCGCGACCGCTTCGTGCTGTCGTGCGGCCACTCCAGCGTCACGCTCTACATCCAGCTCTTCCTGTCCGGCTACGGCCTGACGATCGAGGACCTCAAGCTCCTCCGGCAATGGGGCAGCCGCACCCCCGGCCACCCCGAGCACGGGCACACCCTCGGCGTCGAGACCACGACCGGCCCCCTGGGCCAGGGCGTCGGCAACGCGGTCGGCATGGCCATGGCCGCACGGCGGGAGCGCGGGCTCTACGACCCGGACACCCCGCTGGGCCAGAGCGTGTTCGACCACCACATCTACTGCTTCGCCTCCGACGGTGACATGGAGGAGGGCGTCGCCTCGGAGGCCTCGAGCCTGGCGGGCCACCAGAAGCTCGGCAACCTCATCATGATCTACGACGACAACCACATCTCGATCGAGGGCAACACCGACGTCGCCTTCTCGGAGGACGTGGGCAAGCGGTACGAGGCCTACGGTTGGCACGTCCAGCGGGTCGACAACGCCGAGGACGTCAACGCCCTGCGCACCGCCCTGCAGGCGGCGAAGGACGAGACGGACCGGCCGAGCCTGATCTCGATGCGCAGCGTCATCGCCTATCCGGCACCGAACGCCCAGAACACGGGCGCCGCGCACGGCAGTGCGCTCGGCGCCGACGAGGTCGCGGCCACCAAGAAGGTGCTGGGTCTGAACCCGGAGAAGAACTTCGACGTGCCCGACGACGTCCTCGCGCACGCCCGCGGGGTCGTGCAGCGCGGCCGGGAGGCGCACGAGGTCTGGCTGAAGCAGTTCGAAGCCTGGAAGTCCGACAACCCCGACCGTCATGAGCTGCTCGTGCGCATGCAGGAGCGGCGGCTGCCGGAAGGGTGGAACAAGGCCCTGCCGGTGTTCGATGCCGACCCCAAGGGCCAGGCGACGCGGAAGGCCTCGGGTGAGGTGCTGTCCGCCCTCGCCGATGTGCTGCCCGAACTGTGGGGCGGCTCGGCCGACCTCGCCGGCTCCAACAACACCACGATGAAGGGCCAGAAGTCGTTCCTCCCGACGGAGGCGGACGACCGCGGTCCGTACGGCCGCACGCTGCACTTCGGCGTCCGCGAGCACGGCATGGGCGCGGTGATGAACGGCATCACGCTGCACGGCGGCACCCGCGTCTACGGCGGCACGTTCCTCACCTTCAGCGACTACATGCGCGGCGCGGTCCGGCTGGCGGCGCTGATGAAGCTGCCGAACATCTACGTCTGGACGCACGACTCCATCGGGCTCGGCGAGGACGGCCCGACGCACCAGCCGATCGAGCACTTCGCGGCGCTGCGGGCCATCCCGGGCCTCGACTTCGTCCGGCCGGCCGACGCCAACGAAACAGTGATCGCCTGGCGGACCGCCCTGGAGAAGACGGACGGACCGGTCGGGCTGGCCCTCACCCGGCAGGGCGTCCCCACCCTGGACCGCAGCACCCTCGGCAGCGCCGAGGGCACCGCGAAGGGCGGCTACGTCCTCGCCGAGGCGAGCAGCGGCATCCCGGAGGTCATCCTCATCGGCACCGGCTCGGAGGTGCAGATCGCCCTCGCCGCCCGGGAGCGGCTGGAGGCTGAGGGCACGCCCACCCGCGTCGTCTCCCTCCCCTGCTTCGAGTGGTTCTTCGCGCAGGAGGACTCCTACCGCCAGACCGTCCTGCCGCCGGGCATCAAGGCCCGCGTGAGCATCGAGGCGGGCATCGCCCAGGGCTGGCGGGAGATCGTCGGCGAGGCCGGCGAGATGGTGTCGCTGGAGCACTACGGCGCCAGCGCGCCCTACGACGTCCTGTACGAGCAGTTCGGCCTCACCGCGGAGCGCGTGGTCGCCGCCGCACACTCCACCCTGTCCAAGGTCGGGGCCACAGTGGGTGGCACGACCGGCAACTAGCGTCCGGCGTCAGACTAGAACCAGGCATGAGACGAGAACCGGCATCAGAGAGAAGGCAGCTATGACCGATCCCCTCCGCGAGCTCAGCGAGGCCGGCGTCGCGGTCTGGCTCGACGACCTCAGCCGCGACCGGCTGCAGACCGGCAACCTGGCCGAGCTGATCCGGGACCGCAGCCTCGTCGGCGTCACCACCAACCCGACGATCTTCCAGAAGGCGATCTCCGGCAGCGACCTCTACGACGACCAGCTGCGTGACCTCGCCGTCCGCGGCGTGGACATCGGCGAGGCGCTGCGGTCGATCACCACCAAGGACGTCCGCGATGCCTGCGACGTCCTGCGCCCGGTCTACGACGCGACGGGCGGCGTCGACGGTCGCGTCTCGATCGAGGTCGACCCCCGCATCGCCCACGACACCGAGCGCACCGTCGCCGAGGCGCGGGCGCTGTGGTGGCTGGTCGACCGGCCGAACCTCTACATCAAGATCCCGGCCACCGTCGAGGGCCTCCCCGCGATCGCCCAGGCGTTGAGCGAGGGCATCAGCGTCAACGTCACGCTGATCTTCAGCCTTGAGCGCTACGACGCCGTCATGGACGCCTTCGTCGAGGGCATGGAGCGCGCTCAGCGCTCCGGCCTCGACCTGTCGAGGATCGGCTCGGTGGCCTCGTTCTTCGTCAGCCGCGTCGACACCGAGGTGGACAAGCGGCTCGACAAGATCGGCACGGACGAGGCGAAGGCGCTGCGGAGCAAGGCGGCCGTCGCCAACGCGCGGATCGCCTACAAGCACTACGAGGCGGTCATCGCCAGCGACCGGTGGAAGGCGCTCGCCGCGGCCGGCGCCAAGGTGCAGCGTCCGCTGTGGGCCTCGACCGGCGTGAAGGACCCGGAGCTGCCGGACACGCTCTACGTCAGCGAGCTCGTCGCCCCCGACACGGTCAACACCATGCCCGAGGCGACGCTGAAGGCCGTCTACGACCACGCCGAGATCGAGCCCGATTCGATCCGCGCCCACTACGCGGATGCGCAGTCGGTCCTCGACCAGCTGAAGGAGGTCGGCGTCGACTACGACGACGTCGTCCTGGTTCTCGAGGACGAGGGCGTCGAGAAGTTCGAGGACTCCTGGAACCAGCTGATCGAGACCGTCACCGAGCAACTGCAGGACAAGGGCGAGTCCATCGCCGATGACGGCAGCGGTGGCTCGTCCAAGGGCGGACCGTCGGCGGGCGGCAAGTGACGCTCGTCCGCCGACGGACGATGGCCTCCCTCCGAAGGAGCTCGACATGAGGGAACGGGACACCGCGCCGACCAACCTCCTGAGGGACCCGCGCGACCGCCGGCTGCCGCGCATCCCCGACCCGTGCGCCCTGGTGGTCTTCGGGGTCACCGGCGACCTGGCCCGCAAGAAGCTGATCCCCGCGATCTACGACCTCGCGAACCGGGGGCTCCTGCCGCCCGGGTTCACACTGCTCGGCTTCGCCCGGCGCGACTTCGGGCAGGGCGAGTTCTCGGACCTCGCCCGGGAAGCCGCCGAGCAGCACTCCCGGACCGAGTTCCGCGAGGAGGTCTGGGACCGGCTGTCGGAGAGCGTCCAGTTCATCCAGGGCTCGTTCGACGACGACGACGCCTTCGACCGGCTCGCCGAGTCGCTGCAGGAGTCCGAGCGCTCGCACGGCATCGGCGGGAACGCCGCGTTCTACCTCTCGATCCCGCCGTCCGCCTTCCCCACCGTGCTCAAGCAGATGGAGCGCACGGGGATGGCGAACAACGAGGCCTCGGGCGGCTGGCGGCGGGTCGTCGTCGAGAAGCCGTTCGGTCACGACCTCAAGTCCTCGCGCGAACTGAACGCGCTGGTCGACAACGTCTTCGGTGCCGACGACGTGTTCCGCATCGACCACTACCTCGGCAAGGAGACGGTGCAGAACCTGTTGGCGCTGCGCTTCGCCAACACGCTGTTCGAGCCGATCTGGAACGCCAACTTCGTCGACTCCGTGCAGATCACGATGGCGGAGGACGTCGGCATCGGCGGCCGGGCCGGCTTCTACGACAGCGCCGGCGCCGCGCGAGATGTGCTGCAGAACCACCTGTTGCAGCTGCTGGCGCTCACCGCCATGGAGGAGCCGGTCGCGTTCGACGCCTCCGCCCTGCGCATGGAGAAGCTCAAGGTCCTCGGCGCCGTCTCGCTGCCGGAGGACCTGGAGCACTACGCGATCCGCGGCCAGTACGAGCAGGGCTGGCTCGCCGGCCAGCGGGTGAACGGCTACCTCGACGAGGAGGGCGTCCCCGACGACTCGACCACCGAGACCTACGCCGCGGTGCGCCTCAACGTCGAGACGCGTCGGTGGGGTGGCGTGCCGTTCTACCTCCGCACCGGCAAGCGCCTCCCCCGACGGGTCACCGAGATCGCGGTCTCGTTCAAGAAGGCTCCACACCTGCCCTTCGACGCCACCGACACGACCGAGCTCGGCCACAACCAGCTGGTCGTGCGCGTGCAGCCGGACGAGGGCGTCACGCTGCGGTTCGGCAGCAAGGTGCCCGGCTCACTGATGGAGGTCCGGGACGTCTCGATGGACTTCCTCTACGGCGAATCCTTCACCGAGGGATCCCCCGAGGCCTACGAGCGCCTGATCCTCGACGTGCTGCTCGGCGATCAGAGCCTGTTCCCGCGCAACGCCGAGGTCGAGGACTCGTGGCTGGTCATCGACCCGCTCGAGGAGTTCTGGGCGGACCGGCCGCCCGAGAAGTACCGGGCCGGCGAATGGGGTCCCAAGGCCGCCGACGAGATGCTGGCGCGCGACGGACGTCGCTGGAGGCGTCCGTGATGAGCAGCCGCTGGAGGAGACCATGACGACACTCTGGGACACGACGGGCTCGGACGTCGTCAAGGCGTTGTCCGCCGAGCGCCGCTCGGCCGGGGCCATGGCCACCGGGCTGGCGTTGACTCTCGTGGTCGTCACCGACCAGCGCAGCGCGGAGGAGGCGGAGAAGGCGGCGACCGCAGCCGCCGCCGCACACCCCTGCCGGCTGCTCATGGTCATCCGGCGCCACGTCGACGCCCCGGACCCCCGGCTCGACGCGGAGGTGCTGATCGGCGGGCGCCTCGGGCCCGGCGAGGCCGTCGTCATGCGCATGTACGGCCGGCTGGCGTTGCACGCCGAATCCGTCACGCTGCCGCTCCTCGCCCCGGACGCTCCCGTGGTCACGTGGTGGCACGACGCCCCGCCGGACCGGATCGCGTTCGACCCGCTCGGCGTGTTCGCCGACCGGCGCATCACGGACGTCTCGCGCTGCCCGGACCCGCTGGCCTCCCTACAGCAGCGGGCGGAGGACTACGCCCCGGGCGACACCGATCTCGCCTGGACGCGGACCACCAGCTGGCGCTCGCTGATCGCGGCGGCATTCGACTCGACCTCGGGCAAGCCGACGTCGGCCACGGTGCACGGGCCGAAGACGCCCCCCACCGCACTGCTGGTCGGCTGGCTGCGCAGCCGTCTCGGCATCGACGTCGAGCTCGACGAGGTGCGGGGCCAGGACGTCAGCGAGGTGACGCTGCACCTCGACGACGACCGCAAGGTCAGTCTGCGGCGCAACGACTCCCGCACCGCGATCCTGAGCCTGCCGGAGCAGGGTGACCGGACGCAGCCCCTGGTCAGCAGGGGTCTCGGCGACCTGCTCGCCGAGGAGGTCCGGCGCCTCGACTCGGACGAGGTCTACGCGGATGCCCTGTCGGCCTGGACGGGCGTCACCGGGCTGAGCGATCGCTCGCCGTTCCGGACCCACGTCTGGCGGGACCCGGCCCAGGAGCAGGCCGCCCTCGAGGAACCCGAGTCGCCGCACGGGACGAGCTCCGAGCCCGCGGGGTCTTCTCAGGCATGACCGCCCCACCCGAGGTCGTCGTCCACCCCGACCAGGAGACCCTGGCCGCCGCCGTGGCGGCTCGGCTGATCCCGCGACTCCTCGACGCCCAGTCCGCCCACGGCGCCGCGTCGGTGGTGCTGACCGGCGGCGGGATCGGCATCGCCACGCTGCAAGCGATCGCGTCCTCCCCCGCGCGCGGCGCCCTCGACTGGTCCCGCGTCGACGTGTTCTGGGGCGACGAGCGGTTCGTTCCCGCCGACGACGACGAGCGCAACGCCAAGCAGGCGCGGGAGGCGCTGCTCGACGTATTGCCGTTCGACCCCGAGCGGATCCACCCGATGCCGCCGAGCGACGGTGCGGACGGGGACGACATCCACGCCGCCGCCGACCGCTACGCCGACCTGCTGGCGGGTCTCGCGCCGGACGGGGATGCGCTCCCGCGCTTCGACGTCCTGATGCTCGGGATGGGGCCCGAGGGCCACACGGCGTCGATGTTCCCGGAATCGCACGCCGTGCGCGAGCAGGAGCGCATGGTCGTGGCCGTCCAGGATTGCCCCAAGCCGCCGCCGAGGCGCATCAGCCTGACCGCGCCGGCCATCGCCTCCGCCGAGGAGGTCTGGCTCCTCGTGGCAGGCGAGGAAAAGGCCGACGCGCTGGCCCGCGCGGTGCGGGGGGCGGGGCGGGTGGAGGTCCCGGCCGCGTCCGCCGTGGGACGGCGGCGAACCCTCTGGCTGATCGACCGGGCCGCCGCGGCGAAGCTCGGAGGCTAGGTCTCCCTAGGACTGGCCTCTCTAGGACTGGCGGAGCCGGGCGAGGGCCTCCTCGAGGATCGCCTCACCGTCGGTCTCGTTGCGCCGCTCCCGCACATAGGCCAGGTGCGTCTTGTACGGCTCGGTGCGCGGCGGGGCCGGCACGTTGGACCGGTCCTTCCCCGCCGGGAAGCCGCAGCGCGGGCAATCCCAGGAATCCGGCACGTCGGCGCCGGACGCGAAGGACGGCCGCGTCTCGTGTCCCTTCGCACACCAGAACGAGACCCGGACCCGCGGGGCCTTCTCACCGCGCTCGGACTCACCCATGGGCCCCGCCCCGACCCGGCTCCCCCGGATGGCATTGCCACCAGCCACTGGTGTCACTCCCCGTCACTTGCGACCCTGAATACCGACCTGATTCCCCGGCCCTGACAGTCGGTCGGCCTCGCGTCCCGCCGCGAACTCGTGGCGGCACTCTACGACGGTGCGGGCCCCGGCGAGGGCGACTCCGTAGGACGCGTCACACCCAACGACACGTTGGTGGGATCGGCGTTACCCAGGGACACCACCGGCGGTATTTGACCGACATTTGCCCCGGTCAGGCGCACGGTCGCGACCCGGACGAGGCTCAGCACCGCGCCGTCTGAGGTGATGGTCGAGGCGAGGGCGAGCCCGCGCGCGGCGACCTGCCGGGGGTCCTGCTCGGCCAGGCCCGCCAACATCTCGGTCAGCCAGGCCGCCGAGCGACGGCCGGAGCCGAGCCGGTCGGGTCCGGGCCAGCGCGGGTCCAGGAGGGGCGTGAGGACGGACCGCGTCCCGACGTAGTCCGGGCGGAGCACCTCGAGCGCGAGGTCCCAGCCGCCGGCGGCGGTGGCGGTGGCGAACCGATCGGCGGGCACGAGACGCTGCGATATCGACAGGCCGAGGGCCGCGAAACGGTCGCGCAGCCGGTCCGCGGCGGCCCGCTCGCGGGGAGCGTCCACCGCGAGCAGGGTGAGGTCGGTCCCGGCCGGCAGGCCGGCGCGGGCGAGCGTGGTGCGGCACTGCGCCACCGGAAGCGGCTTGCCGGCGGCGCTCGGAGGGGACGGCGTCGACGCCCGCGAGGGGCTCGGGGAGGCGGTCCTGGGGGTGCCGGCCGTGCCGCCGCCCGTGGAGCCGGGCCGCGGAGCGGCCCCGCCCGCGCTGGCACTGGCACCGGGGCTGGGTGTGCCGGCCCGCCCCGCCGAGGTGGAGGACGGACCGGCGGAGGGCTGTTCACCGGCGGGAACGTCGAGGTACTCGGGGGTGAGCAGCGCATCGCTGACCGCGGAACGCTCGGGACCACCGAACGCGTCGAGCAGCGACGGCCGGTCCAGGCAGGCGGCGAGAGCGGCACGGGCCGGAGCGGCAGCGAGACGCCGCGCGGCCGGGCCGCGGGTTCCGACGGCGAGGACAGCGAGTTCGCGGTCGTCCACGCGGGCGAGCGACCAGGAGTCCTTCGGCGGGGGCTTCGCCAGCAGCTCGCTGGGCGCCTCGGCGTCCCAGGACAGATCCGCGGCGTTGGTCTGCAACCGTTGCTGCACCTCGTCCGGGGACAGGCCGCCGCGGAAGGTCACCCGATCGACGAGGGCCGCGCGCACGGGGTCGCTGCCGGGGTCCCAGGAGGAGTTGCGCGAGAGGCGGTAGCTCTCGCCCTGTTCGGGGTCGGTGAAACGGTAGGGACCGTCGCCGATCATCTGCAGCGGGTCGTCGAACCCCTTCCGGATCTCGAACGGGAGGGGCGAGAGCGCCGGCAGCGCCAGGATCTGCTCGAGATCGGCCGCGGGGCGCTTCAGCGAGATCTGCACCTGGCCGTCGCCGACGGCCTTCAGCCCGGGGACGTCCACCGTGTCGAGGTCGAGCGGCGCCCGCGCGCCGAGCCGGACCCGGGAGACCTTGCTGCAGAACTCGGCGTAACCCACGACGACCTGCTCGAGGTAGCCGCGCTCGGGGGCGAGCACGGTCGGCGCGCACAGCCGCTTCAGGCCGCGCAGGACGTCGCCGCTGGTGACCCCACGGCCTTCGGGCACGTCCCAGCGGGCGTCTCCGCGCAGGTTGATGGTGGCGGTCATCCGGTCGTCGCTCAGCTGCGGCCGCCCGACGGCGAGATCGGGGGTGGGCGTGGTGTCGCCCGGCTTGTACGCGTAGAGCTGGCGCAGCACGAGCCGATTGACCAGCAACGCGGCGTCGGAGCGGGCCAGCGCCGGGTCGAGCGGGACGTCGCGGACGGTTCCGACGACGCGCAGGGTGCCCCCCGGCTTACCCGTGGCGGTGAACGTCGGCGTGGGCGGAGGCTGCGGGCCACCGCCGGACCCGCCGCCGCAGGCCGTCAGGCAGAGGCTCGCCAGCAGGAGGAGCGCCGCCAGGGGGACCACCGGCAGGCTCCGGGGGGCCGGGCGCGAGGAACGGAGAGACCCTGCTGGCGACACGAAGACTGCAGATCAGGGCTTGAGCAGCAGGCCGAGACCGACGATGCAGGCCGCCCAGACCAGGGCGACGGCGATCGTGTAGCGGTCGAGGTTCTTCTCGACCACCGACGAGCCGCCGAGCGAGGAGGAGACGCCGCCGCCGAACAGGTTCGACAGACCCCCGCCCTTGCCGCGGTGCAGCAGGACGAACACGATGAGCAACAGGCTCGTGATGATCAGCAGGACCGACAGCACCATGCTCATGGGTTCATTCTCCCCCCTCTGGCGTGCATCCGGCCATTGTGCCCTGTCTGTTGCCTGTCGTGGCCCGGAAGGTGCGGCCGTGCCGACCGGGCGCGCCTCAACCCTCGGCCGGGTAGTGGCAGGAACTGCGATGCCCGTGCCCGCGGTCCGCGAGCGCGGGAGGCTCGTCGACGCACCGGGCCCGCTGTTCGTCGGTGAGCACGGTGGCGAACTTCCAGCACCGGGTGCGGAAGCGGCACCCGCTGGGCGGCCGCGTCGGGTCGGGCAGATCGCCGGCGAGCAGGATCCGCTCGCGGGTCCGCTCGACCGCCGGGTCGGGCACGGGCGTCGCCGAGAGCAGTGCCTGCGTGTAGGGATGCACGGGACGGGCGAAGACGTCGTCGCGCGAACCCTCCTCCACGATCTGGCCGAGGTACATCACCGCGACGCGGGTGGCGATGTGCCGGACGACGGCGAGGTCGTGCGCGATGAACAGGTACGCCATCCCGAGCCGCTGCTGCAGGTCGGTGAGCAGGTTGACGATGCCGGCCTGGATGCTGACGTCGAGGGCGCTGACCGGCTCGTCGAGCACCAGCAGCGCCGGCTCGAGCGCGAGGGCACGCGCGATGCCGATGCGCTGGCGCTGCCCGCCGGAGAAGGCCGCCGGGTAGCGGTCGGCGGAGGCCGGATCGAGACCGACGAGGTCGAGCAGTTCGGCGACGCGCTCGCGCAGCGCGGCACCGCCGGAACGGTTGCCGGCGAGGCCATGGATCCGCAGCGGCTCGGCGATGATCTGCCGCGCCGTCATGCGCGGGTCGAGGCTCGCGTACGGGTCCTGGAAGACGATCTGGAGGTCGCGGCGCAGCGCCCGCAGGTCCGCCGGGCCGAGTTCGCCGATGTCCTGACCGCGCACCCGCACGGCGCCGGCGGTGGGCTCGACGAGGTGGAGCACCGAACGCCCCACGGTCGTCTTGCCGGAGCCGGACTCCCCCACCAGCCCCAGCGTCTCGCCCTCGGCGAGCGTGAACGAGACGTCGCAGACGGCGTGCACCTCGCCGGCCCGGCGACGCAGCAGGCCGCCGCCGCGGACCGGGTAGTGCTGCACGAGCGAGTCGACCTCGAGCAGCGGCGCCGTCCGGGCGGTGCCGTCGTCGCTGCTGGCGTGGGCGTTGGTGCTGGCGTGGGCGTCGGTGCTGCCGGTGGCGGTCATCGGAAGACCTCCGCCGGCGCCTTGCCGACGATCTCGTCCGAGTAGTGACAGGCGACCCGGTGCCGGGCGTCCTCCGCCCGTTCAGGGGGCTGGGGGCCGGGCACGGGCCGGAGCTCCGGTTCCTCGACGGTGCAGCGCTCGCGGGCCAGCGGACAGCGCGGCGCGAAGGGGCAGCCGACGGGAACCGACTCCGCCGAGGGCGGGGCACCGGCGATCGGCGTGAGCCGCTCCGGTCGGTCGACGTCGAGGCGCGGGGAGCTGCCGAGCAGGCCCAGCGTGTACGGCATCCGGGGCCGGGCGAAGACGTCGTCGACGGTGCCGGTCTCGACGACCCGCCCCGCGTACATGACGGCGACCCGGTCGGCCTGCCCGGCCACCACGCCGAGGTCGTGCGTGATGAGCACCATCGCCGCGCCGGTGGCCTCCCGGGCGACCCGCAACGCCTCCAGCACCTGGGCCTGGACCGTCACGTCGAGCGCGGTGGTCGGCTCGTCGGCGAGCAGGACGTCGGGGTCCGAGGCGATGGCCATCGCGAGCACCACCCGCTGGCGCATGCCCCCGGAGAACTCGTGCGGGTAGTTGTCCGCACGCCCTCGGGCGTCCGGGATGCCGACGCGGTCGAGCAGTTCGACGGCGCGCGCCCGAGCCGCGTCCCGGCTGAGCTGCGGGTCGTGCACCTGCAGCCCCTCGACGATCTGCGCGCCGACCCGGTGGACCGGGTTGAGCGAGGTCATGGGGTCCTGCATCACCATCGCGATCCTGCGGCCGCGCACCTCGGCGAGCTCACGCTCGGAGAGCCCGAGCAGCTCCCGGCCCTCGAAGCGGACCGACCCGCCGGCCCGCGCGCCGCGGGGTAGCAGGCCCAGCACGGCGAGCGCGGCCGTCGACTTCCCGGAGCCGGACTCGCCGACGACGCCGAGCACCTCTCCCGCGTGCAGGGTGAGCGCGAGCCCGCGCAGGGCCGCGACGTCCGACCCCGGCGTGCTCGCGTCCTTCCGCCGTCGCCGTCGTCCGAGCAGTCGCCCGAACGGTCTCCGGCGACGTGCGCCGGTCGGGAAGGCGACGGACAGATCCTCGATCTCCAGGAGGGGGGTCATCGGCAGCACACGGTCGTCGGCAACACAGGCGTCATCGGTCCGAGCCGGACGGGTCCAGGGCGTCGCGCAGGCCGTCGCCGATGAAGTTGACGGCGAGCACGAGCAGGATGAGCACGAGGCCGGGTGTGTAGAACAGCCACCAGCGCGTCGAGCTCGCCGCCTCGCCGGACGCGACGAGCGAGCCGAGGGAGACGTCCGGGGGCCGGACGCCGAAGCCGACGTAGGACAGCGCCGTCTCGGCGAGGATGGCCAGGGCGACGTAGACGGTGGCGTTGACGATGATGGAGCCGCTGGCGTTCGGCAGCACGTGCCGGACGATGATCCATCGGTTGCTCGCGCCCAGGGCCCGCGAGGCCTCGATGAAGTCCTGCTCCCGCAGCGACAGCGTCACCCCGCGCACGACCCGGGCGATCGGCGCCCACAGCAGCAGAGCCAGCACCAGGCCGATCGCGAACCAACCGTGCTTGGTGGCCCCGAACTGGTGCCCCAGTAGCGCCGCCACCGCGTACAGCGGCAGCGTGAGCACCAGGTCGACGAAACGCATCAACCCCGAGTCGGTCAGCCCGCGGTAGTAGCCGGCGGCGGCCCCGACCAGGGCGCCGATCAGCGTGGACAGCACGGCGACGAGCAGGGCGATCTCGATGCTGCGGTAGGTGCCGCGCAGCACGAGGGCGAACATGTCGTGACTGGCGGAGTCGGTGCCGAACGGGTGCGCCGCGCTCGGGGGCTCCGAGTAGGCGTCGGTGAAGTCGGTCTGGTCGTAGCGCCAGAGGTGCCTGCCGACGAAGGCGAGCAGGAACAGCACGCTGAACAGCGCCAGCCCGAGCACGGCGGTGGGATGCGCGAGGAATCGGCGCACCGCCGGGAAGCGCGCGCCCCCTCCGCCGTCGGCGTTCACAGGCGGATCCGGGGGTCGAGCACCGCGTAGAGCAGGTCGGCCACCAGGTTGAACGCCACGACCAGGATCGCGACGACGAGCATCCACGCCAGCACCACGTAGACGTCCCGCTCGGCGATGCCGTCGAGCAGCATCGTGCCCATCCCCTGCCAGGTGAAGATCTTCTCGGTGATCACGGTGATCCCGAGCAGCGAGGCGAAGTCGATCGCCACCACGGTCGTCAGAGGGATCAGCGCCGTCCGCAGCGCGTGGTGCGTCAGCACCCGGTGCCGCGGCAGGCCCTTCGCCCGCGCGAGGCGCACGTAGTCGCTGTCCAGGACCTCGACCATCGACGAGCGCTGGAAGCGGCTCCAGGACGGATAGACCGTCAGGGCCAGCACGAGGGTCGGCAGCACCAGGTGCCCCAGCGCGTCCCCGACGTGCGTCCAGAACCCGCCGACGAGGTTCGGGGTCGACTCACCCATCGTGAACAGCAGCCGGTGGCCGAGCGAGGTGTTCAGGTCGACCGCCAGGTAGTCCTTGAGCAGGACGGCGAACCAGAACACCGGCAACGACAGGAACACGACGCTGACCAGGGTCAGCAGGTGGTCGGTGACGCCGTAGCGGCGGACGGCGCTGACCACCCCGACCACCAGGGCCAGCACGACGGCCAGCAGCAGCGCGAGCGACACGAGCCGCAGCGTGACCGCCAGCCTGCTCGCCAGCTCCGCGCCGATGTCGGGGACGTGCCGGGACGGGCCGAAGTCGCCCGTCGCCACGCCCTTGATCCAGAGCCAGTACCGCACCAGCACCGGCCGGTCGAGGTGCAGGAAGTGCTGCTCCGCCGCGACCCGCTGGGCGATGACGCCCGGGTCGTTGTTCTGCCGCAACTGCTGCAGCTTGAAGTCGGCCAGGGGGTCGCCGCTGTAGGTGACCATCAGGAACACCACGAAGGTGCTCACGAGGATCACCGGGATGCTGGCCAGCAGCCGCCGGACCGCGTACCAGGCCACGTGGGGTCAGCCTTTCGGGACGCTCGGGGACGGCTCAGGAACCCAGGACACCGGGATCGGGGATGCGGCGGCGGTCAGGGACGCAGCCCCCACTGCCCGATGTTGTACGTCGGGCCGACGGACGTCGAGTTGTTCCGGATGTTGCCGTAGGTCTTGTAGTAGGCCAGGAACGTCGGCTTCTGGTACAGCGGCAGCGTCACCGCGTCCTGGCTGAGCTGCAGGTCCGCCTCGTTGAGCAGCGCCGCGGCCTTCGCCGGGTCCGCCTCGCTCGAGGCCTCGTTGAGCGCCTTGTCCACCTGCGGGTTGGAGTAACCGCCGGCGTTCTGCCCGCCGTCGGTGCTGTAGATCGACTCGTTCGTCGAGGACGGGAACGGCGTGCCCACCCATCCGAAGACGACGAGGTCGAAGTCGTGCTCGCCGAAGATCGTCGCGCCGAAGTCGTCCGTGGTCGAGATCTGCAGGGTGAGCCCGAGCGGCTGGACCGCGCGCTGCACCAGCTCGAGCTCCGACTGCCGGATGGGGTTGCCCTCGGCGTAGACGGCCTTCAGCGGCGGCACCTGCTTGCCGGCCGGGTCGAGCAGGCGGCCCGGCTCGATGCGGTAGCCGGCATCGGTCAGGATCTTCTTGGCAGCCTCGACGTCGCCCGAGCCGAGGCCCACCGGGGTGACGTTGTCCTGGTAGCCGGCCTGCCCCTCGATGAACATGCGGTTGTTCAGCGGCCCGATGTCCTTCGAGAACTGCTTGACGGTCGCGGCCAGGACCTGGTTGCGGTCGACGGCGGTCAGCATGGCCTTGCGCAGCGGCAGGGCGGACAGGAAGGGGTTGGCCAGGTTGACGTCGAGGTGCTCGAAGTTCGGTCCGAGCCCCTGCTCGTAGGTGATCTTGTCGCCGATCCGGCGGACGTTGCCCACGAGGTCGACCTGCGGCTGCGGGTAGATCACCTGGACCTCGTTGTTGGCCAGGGCCTGCGGCTCGCTGTTGGCGTCGGTGACGATGCTGAACACGACCGAGTCGAGGTGGGCCTTCGGGCCGTAGTAGCGGTCGTTGCGCTTCAGCGTGATCGACTTGTTCGGCACCACGTCGTCGAGGACGAACGGGCCGCCCGAGACCTTGGCGATCTCAGGCGGTCCCTCGTTGAACAGCTGCTGGGCGTTGCCGCCCTGGAACACGTGCGCCGGGAGCAGCACGCCGAACAGGCTCCGCCAGTCGGCGAAGGGCTTGCTGAAGGTGATGGTGACGGTCTTGCCGCCGTCGGAACCCTTGACGTCCTGGATGTCCTCGTAGCCCGTGGACGAGGCGGCGCTGAAGCCGGGGTCGGCGCCGCTCTGCGCCTTCCAGTTGAAGATGAAGTCGTCGGCCGTGATCGGCTTGCCGTCGGACCAGGACGCGTTCTGCTTGATCTTGTAGACGACCGTCTGCGGCGAGGACACGGTCTGTTCGGCCGAGTCGAGCAGGTCGTCATTCATCCGGACGGTGAAGTCCGGGAGCTGGATGAAGGTGGCCGGGAAGATCCCGTTCACCACCATCTGCGTCTCGAGCTGGGTGCCGTCCGAGGAGATGCTGTTGAAGTTCGGGACGTCCTTCTCCAGCGCCATGGTGACCGAGCCGCCGTCGCGGACCTGGTCGTTGGCGACGGTGGTCGGCTTGGTGATCGGCAGCGAGTCGTCGCTACCGCCCTTGCCCCCGCCTCCGCCGCCGCACGCCGACAGGGCGAGCGCGCCCGCCACGAGCGCGGCGACGAGGGGTCGACGCGACCGAGCGAGCCCCTCCCGCGAAACCGAGTGCCCCGACCCTCGCTGCCACGGACCTCGCTGCCACGGACCTCGCTGCATGCCTGTCCTCTCCCAAACGGCCGCTGCGCCTCAACGGCCGGACGCACGCCCGTGACGAGCTCTGAACCCGTTCAAGTCAGATAGCACGTGCAATGAGCGCATTTAATCGCCCTATCGACGTATTGGCCCGTTGGCGGAGGCAGTGTTGCGGTATCGATACCGCAACTGTTGCAGCGTCCCATACGCGCCCAACATGTGCGGACCAGGACAAGCGCGTGTCGCACGGCGGGCGGAGGGAGGGCGGCGCTGCGCGCGCCCGCCTCACAGCGCTGCGCGCGCCCGCCTCACAGCGCTGCGCGCACCCACCTCACAGCGCTGCGCGAACGATCCCCGTGAAGTCGTCCGCCACGATGCTCGCCCCACCCACCAGTGCCCCGTCGACATCCGGCTGGGCCAGCAGGTCCCGCGCGTTGGCCGGCTTGACCGAGCCGCCGTAGATCACCCGCACGACCCGGGCGAAGCCCTCGTCGAAGCGCTTCGCCAGGCAGCCCCGCAGCGCAGCGCACATGGCCTGCGCGTCCTCGGACCCGGCGCTGCGCCCCGTCCCGATCGCCCACACCGGCTCGTAGGCGACAACAAGGCCGGGCGAGCCGTTGGGGTCGTCGACCTGCAACCCCTCGAGCGATCCCTCGAGCGAGGTGACGCAGTGCTCGACGTGGTTCCCCGCGTCGCGGATGTCCTCCGACTCGCCCACGCACACGATCGGCGTCAGGTCGGAGGCCAGCGCCGCCCGCGCCTTCCGCGCGACCAGCGCGTCGTCCTCGCCGTGGTACTGCCGCCGCTCGCTGTGGCCGACGACGACGTAGGAGCAGCCGAGCCTCGACAGCATCGATGCCGCGATGTCGCCGGTGTAGGCGCCGGCGGCGTGCGGCGAGACGTCCTGCGCGCCGTAGCCGAGGGGCAGGCGGTCGCCGTCGACGAGGGTCTGCACGCTGCGCAGATCCGTGAACGGCGGGATCACCACGACCTCGACGGCGTCGGTCTCCTTCTCGCGCAGGTCGAAGGCGATCTTCTGCACGAGGGCGATCGCCTCGAGGTGGTGGAGGTTCATCTTCCAGTTGCCGGCCACCAGCGGGCGGCGCGTCGGCCGGGCGGATCCGGCCGGGACGCGTGCCGGGGAACGGGCCTCCGAGCGGGCCACCTCACGACTCCAATGCGGCGACGCCGGGCAGCGTCTTGCCCTCGAGGTACTCCAGCGACGCCCCGCCGCCGGTGCTGATGTGGGAGAAGCGGCCCTCGTCGATGCCGAGCGACCGAACCGCGGCGGCGCTGTCGCCGCCACCGACGACGGTCAGCGCGTCGGGCAGCGCGGCGATCGCCTCGGCGATGCCGCGGGTGCCCTCGGCGAACGGCGCGAGCTCGAAGACGCCCATCGGCCCGTTCCAGAACACGGTCCGGGCCCCGCGCAACCGGTCGGCGAACGTCTCGACCGAGCGCGGGCCGATGTCGAGCCCCTTGAGGCCCTTCGGGATCCGGTCGGCCGGGACCACGGAGGTCTCGGCCTCGGCGCTCACGTCCGCCGCCGCGACGATGTCGCTGGGAAGGACGATCTTCTCGCCCGCCTCCTCGAGCAGCTGCGAGCAGGTCTCGACCATCTCGGCCTCGAGCAGCGAGTCGCCGACCTCGACGTTCTGCGCCTTCAGGAAGGTGAAGCACATGCCACCGCCGATGAGCAGCCGGTCCACCTTGGGCAGCAGCGCCTGGATGACGGCGAGCTTGTCGCTCACCTTGCTGCCGCCGAGCACCACGACGTAGGGCTGCTCGGGGGCCGAAGTTCCAGCGTCACCGTTCCCGGCCAGCCGCTTCAGGACCTCGACCTCGTCGAGCACCA
Source organism: uncultured Actinomycetota bacterium (assembly GCA_963783105.1). Taxonomy (GTDB): domain Bacteria; phylum Actinomycetota; class Actinomycetes; order Frankiales; family Frankiaceae; genus JAVEDQ01. Next base: position 842,108 of record CAWAMI010000007.1, on the reverse strand, counting down.
GCGTCCCGGCGTAGTGCGGCAGCCGCTGTGCGACGTCGTAGACCGAGGCGTGCTTGCGGTGCACCGCGCCGAAGGCGTCGTCGACGTAGGCGGCAGACGCAGCAGAGCCGGGACCGTCGGTCACCAACGCCGCCAGACGGTCCGCGAGCGCGCCGCGCTCGGCGTCGTCCTTGCTGGTCTCCCCCGGCTCGAAGCGCACGTTCTCCAGCAGGATGATGTCGCTGTCCTGCATCTCGGACACCCGTCGCCGGGCATCGGCGCCGGCGATGCCGTCCTCGCCGGCGTCGGCGAGCGGCACGGGCCAGCCGAGCAGATCACCCATCCGCTCCGCCACCGGTGCGAGCGAGTACTTCGGGTCGATCTTGCCCTTCGGGCGACCGAGGTGCGCCATCACGATCACCCGGGCGCCGGCGTTCGCGAGGGCGCGGATCACCGGAAGGCTCGCCCGGATCCGGCCGTCGTCCGCGACGTGGGCGGGCCCGTCGGCCGCTCGGGAGGAGTCGAGCGGGACGTTGAGGTCGGAGCGGACGAGGACACGTCGGCCCCGGACCCCCTCGTTCAGGAGGTCGTCGAGGGTCTGCACTGTCTCGGGGTCCCGGGTTCTCGGCGGACTCAGAGGCTGGAGCCGACGAGGGCGGCCAGGTCGACGACCCGGTTCGAGTACCCGAACTCGTTGTCGTACCAACCGACGACCTTGACCATGGTGTCGCTGACCATCGTCAGGCCGGCGTCGAAGGTGCAGGAGGCGGGCGTGCCGACGATGTCGCTGGAGACGATCTGGTCCTCGGTGTAGACCATGACGTTCTTCAGCGGCCCCTCGGCGGCGGCCTTGTAGGCCGCCTTCACGTCCTCGACGCTCGGCGTGCCGTTGACCTGGCACACCAGGTCGGTGACCGACCCGTCCGGCACCGGCACCCGCATCGCGATGCCGTCGAGCTTGCCCTCGAGCTGCGGGAGCACCAGGGCGGTGGCCTTCGCCGCGCCGGTGGTGGTCGGGATGATGTTCTGCGCCGCGGCCCGGGCCCGGCGGAGGTCCTTGTGCACGCCGTCGAGGATGACCTGGTCGTTCGTGTAGGCGTGCGTCGTGGTCATCAGGCCCCGGACGATGCCGAACGACTCGTCGAGCACCTTCGCCAGCGGAGCCACGCAGTTGGTGGTGCAGCTGGCGTTGGACAGGATGTGGTGCTTCTCGGGGTCGTACTTGTCGTCGTTGACGCCCATGACGACGGTGAGGTCGTCGCCCTTGGCGGGAGCGGAGATGATGACCTTCTTCGCGCCTGCCTCCATGTGCTTACGGGCGTCGTCGGCCTTGGTGAAGATGCCGGTCGACTCGATGACGACGTCGCAGCCGAGCTCGCCCCACCCCAGGGCCGCCGGGTCCCGCTCGGCCAGCACCTTGATGGTCTGGTCCCCGACGCGGATCCCGTCGTCGACCACGCTCACGTCCTCGGAGAGCTTGCCGAGCACCGTGTCGTACTTGAGCAGGTGGGCCAGCGTCTCGTTGTCGGTGAGGTCGTTGACCGCGACCACCTCGACGTCGGCGGCGGGGTTCGCCAGCACCGCGCGGAAGACGTTGCGTCCGATGCGCCCGAAACCGTTGACGCCTACCCGAGTGGTCACCTGGAAGCTCCTCTTCACATGTCCGTCGTCGCGGTCCCCTACTGCCCTGGCAGCCTAGCCGAGGGCCCGGACCTGGGTGTTTCGTGCGGATAACAGGCTGCGCGGCGGGGTGCTGCTCATGCGCCCTCGAGCAGCTCCGGGCTCACCGCGGCTTCTGTGGTGGCGACACCGAGCGAGAGGGCCCGCTTGTCCGCGAGCGCGAGCAGGCGGCGGATCCGGCCGGCCACCGCGTCCTTGGTCATCGGCGGGTCGGCGAGCGCGCCGAGCTCCTCCAGCGAGGCCTGCGGGTGCTCGAGCCGCAACGTGCCCGCGGCCAGCAAATGCTCCGGGGCATCACCCTGGAGGATCTCCATGGCCGCCTGCACTCGGGCGCCGGCCGCCACGGCGGCGCGGGCCGAGCGGCGCAGGTTGGCGTCGTCGAAGTTGGCCAGCCGGTTGGCGGTCGCCCGGACCTCGCGGCGCATCCGCCGCTCCTCCCAGGCGAGCACCGAGTCGTGCGCGCCGAGCCGGGTGAGCAGGACGCCGATCGCCTCGCCGTCCCGGACGACGACCCGGTCGACGCCGCGGACCTGCTTGCTCTTCGCGGCCACGCCGAGGCGGCGGGCGGCGCCGACGAGGGCCAGCGCGGCCTCCGGCCCCGGCGAGGTGACCTCCAGCGAGGACGAGCGGCCGGGCTCGGTGAGCGAGCCGTGGGCGAGGAAGGCCCCGCGCCAGGCCGCGGCCGCGTCGCAGGATCCGCCGGTGACGATCATCGGCGGCAGGCCACGGACGGGACGCCCGCGCTGGTCGATCAGCCCGGTTGACCTGGCCAGCGACTCGCCGCCGCGCTCCACGCGCAGCAGATAACGGGCGGAGCGACGCAGCCCGCCCGGCTGGAGCACCGCGACATCCGACATGTGCCCGTAGACCTCGGCGATCTCCCGCCGCAACCGGCGGGCGGCGACCCCCGTGTCCAGCTCGGCCTCGACGACCACCTTGCCGCCCGCGAGGTGCAGGCCGCCCGCGAAGCGCAGCAGGGTCGACATCTCCGCTCGTCGGCAGCACGCCCGCCCGGTCGGTAGCCGGCTGAGCTCGTCCTTGACCGTCGAGGTGATGGCAACCACGGGAGAGGCGCTCCTTGTGTGCGGGAAGGGTCGGGGAGTCGGGATTCGGGTTCGGGAACCGGGAGGAGAACCCGCCGGGTCAGCCGGACCAGGTCATACGGGTGGGCTCCCTCCGGGGGGTGGCACGGACGACGGGAGGACCGGGCGGGACGAATCCGGCCGAGGACCGGAACGGTAGGCGTCGGCGAGCGGTTTGTGCACCGTCGCGAATTGATCCTTTGCCAGCGTTGAGGAAGCGGCCCCGGACGGCAGCGCCTCGCGGAAGGCGGCGGCCAGCCGGCCCGGGTCGTGCCGGGGCTCGCCCGGAACGGCGACGCGGCTGAGCTGGAGGGTGGCCCCGAGCGGTGCCGCCGCGGCGGACAGCGCGCCGGGGTCGGGGACCGCTCCGGGGTCGGCGATCACCACGTCGAAGCGCAGCGCCGGAGCGTGCTGGGCGAGGACCTCGAGGTGGGTCTCCGGGGCGAAGCCGGAGGTCTCGCCCGGCTGCGGGGCGAGGTTCAGGACGAGCACCCGGCGGGCGCGGGCGGCCTGCACCGCCTCGGCCATCTCCGGCACCAGCAGGTGCGGGAGCATGCTCGTGAACAGCGAACCCGGCCCGAGGACGAGGACGTCGGCCTCCGCCACGGCGCGCAGCGCCTCGCGGCACGCGGGCGGCTCGGCAGGGACGAGCCGGACCGACTCGACGCGCCCCCGGGTGGTCGCGACGGCGACCTGCCCGGTCACCTCGACGAGCCGTTCCCGGTCGAGCCCGCTCACCTGGGCGGAGATGTCGACCGCCTGCTCGGACAGCGGCAGAACGCGTCCCGCGGTGCGCAGCAGCCGACCGGCGGCGTCGAGCGCGGCGACGGGATCGCCGAGCCGGTCGACCAGTCCGGCGAGCAGCAGGTTGCCGACGGCGTGCCCGCCCAGCGACCCGTAGCCGGAGAAGCGGTGCTGGAGCACGTCCGCCCAGCCGGCCGACTCGGCGTCGTCCGCGGCCAGGGTCGCCAGCGCCATCCGCAGGTCCCCCGGCGGCAGCATGCCGAGCTCGGCCCGCAACCGGCCGGAGGAACCGCCGTCGTCGGCGACGGTCACCACCGCGGTCAGCCGCGGCGTCACCTGGCGGAGCGCGGCGAGCGACGCGGCCAGCCCGTGCCCGCCGCCGAAGGCGACGACCGCGGGGGCGGAGGCGGACGCTGGGACGGATCCGGGGACAGGCGCAGGGGCAGAGGCGGGGACAGGGGTCGGGACGGCGTCGCTCATTCGCGCCCCAGATCCCGGTGCACGACCCGGACGTCGGTGCCGGCCGTGCGCAGCCGCTCGGCGATCTGCTCCGTCATCGCGACGCTCCGGTGCTTGCCGCCCGTGCAGCCGACCGCGAGCGTCAGGTACCGCTTGCCCTCGCGCTCGTAGCCCTTCCCGACGATGCCCAGCAGCTCGCCGGCCCGCTCGAGGAACTCGTCGGCGCCGGCCTGGCCGAGCACGTAGTCGCGGACCTGCTCGTCCTGACCGGTGTAGGGGCGCAGCTCCTCCACCCAGTGGGGGTTGGGCAGGAAACGGACGTCGAGAACCATGTCGGCGTCCAGCGGCAGCCCGTACTTGAAGCCGAACGACACGACCGTCGCCTGCAGCAGCGCCCGTTCGGGACCCGCGAAGACGGCGTCGATCTCGGCGCGCAGCTGGTGGACGTTCAGGTTCGTGGTGTCGAGCACGACATCGGCCTTGCCGCGGAACTCGGCGAGCAGCTCGCGCTCGGCCCGGATGCCGGTGATCAGCCGGTCGTGCCGCTGCAGCGGGTGCGGCCGGCGCACCGCCTCGTAGCGCCGCACGAGGCTGTCGTCGCTGGCCTCGAGGAACAACAGCCGGGGGCGGATGCCACGGCCCTCGAGGGCATCGAGGGCATCGCGGAGGTCGGCGAAGAAGGCCCGGCCGCGCACGTCGACGACGACGGCGATGCGGTCGACGGCGCCCTGGCTCCGGGTGCCGAGGTCCGCCATCGTCGTCAACAGACCCGGCGGGAGGTTGTCGACGACGAACCAGCCGAGGTCCTCCAGGCACTTGGCCGCCGTGCTGCGACCGGCGCCCGACAGGCCGGTGATGATCGTGATGTCGAGGACGGCGGGACTGGCCGCCGCGACAGCCGGAAGCGACCCGGGGGCGGGACTCGTCATCCGTCCCCCCGCTTCCACTCAGTAACGATGATTCGACTCATTGTGCCGTCCGGGTGGATGCTGCCACCGGTTCGCCCGGTGTGGGGGTTTCCGGGAGAATTTCTCCGGTCAGCGGGTCGATCGCCGGCTCCGGTTCGGCTCCCCCGGTCCCGCTCGAGCCGTCGCTCCGGCCCTCCTCGGGGACGAGCGCGGCGACGATGGCCGCCGCCGTCCGCGGGCCGATGCCGGGCACCTCGGCGATCTGCTCCGCGGTGGCGGCCCGCAGCCGCTTGAGGGAGCCGAAGGTGCGCAGCAGCGTCCGGCGCCGGGTCTCGCCGAGGCCGGGCACCCCGTCGAGCGCGGACTCGACCATCGACTTCGAGCGCTTCTGCCGGTGGTAGGTGATGGCGAAGCGGTGCGCCTCGTCCCGCACGCGCTGGAGCAGGTACAGCGCCTCGCTGGTGCGCGGCAGGATGACCGGGTCCGGCTCCCCGGGCAGCCACACCTCCTCGAGCCGTTTGGCGAGGCCGCACAGGCCGATGTCGGTGATGCCGAGGTCGGCGAACACCTGCGCCGCGGCCTCGACCTGCGGTTGCCCCCCGTCGACCACCACGAGGTTCGGCGGGTAGGCGAACTTGCCGGGACGGCCCTCGGGCGGCTTGTCCTCCGAGGTCCGGCCGTTGACCTTGATCTCGCGGACCGTGAGATCGGCGTCGAGGTCCGGTCCCTCGTCGGAGTCCACGGACGGCCCGCCGTCGGCGGGGGCGGCCGAGTCCGCCTGGTCCCCCACCGCCGACCGCTCCTCGAGATACCGCGAGAAGCGGCGGCGGATCGTCTCGGTGATGCTGGCGAGATCGTTCTGCTCAGTTGTTCTCCGACCAGCACTGTCCGCCCCCAGCGCGGTGCCGCGGATCGAGAACCGTCGGTACTCGGACTTGCGGGCGAGCCCGTCCTCGAAGACGACCATGCTGGCCACGACGTTGGTGGTGCCGAGGTTCGAGACGTCGTAGCACTCGATCCGCAGCGGCGCCTCCGGCAGGTCGAGGGCGTCCTGCAGCTCCGACAGCGCGCGGGAGCGGGAGGTCAGGTCGCTGGCCCGCTTCGTCCGGTGCAGCGCCAGTGCCTGCTTCGCGTTGCGTTCCACCGTCTCGAGCAGGGAGCGCTTGTCGCCACGCTGCGGCACCCGGAGGTCGACACGCGCCCCCCGCTGCAGCCCGAGGAGCTCGCCGACGACGTCCGGGTCGGCCGGTAGCTCGGGGACGAGGACCTCGCGCGGCACGTCGTAGCCGTCGACGAGGTAGGCCTGGGACACGAAGCTCTCCACGAGGTCGGGCAGGCTCTCCCCCTCGAGCTTGTCGACGACGTAGCCGCGCTGGCCGCGCACCCGCCCTCCGCGGACGTGGAACACGGCGACCGCGGCCTCGAGCTCGTCCTCGGCGAAGGCGACCGCGTCGGCGTCCGTGCCCTCGGGCAGCACCACCGCCTGCTTCTCGATCGCGCGGCGCAGCGCGCCGATGTCGTCCCGGAGCCGGGCGGCTCGCTCGTACTCCTGCTCCGACGCGGCGGACCGCATCTCGCTCTCGAGCCGGCGCAGGAACTTCGTGGTGGAGCCGGAGAGGAAGTCGCAGAAGTCGTCGACGATGTCGCGGTGCTCGTCCGCGCTGACCCGGCCGACGCAGGGCGCGGAGCACTTGTCGATGTAGCCGAGCAGGCAAGGCCGCCCGACCTGACCGGCGCGCTTGAACACCCCGGCGCTGCAGGTGCGGGCGGGGAAGACGCGCAGCAGCAGGTCGAGCGTCTCGCGGATCGCCCACGCGTGCGCGTACGGCCCGAAGTAGCGGACCCCCTTGCGCTTCGCGCCGCGCATCACCTGCAGGCGCGGGTACTCCTCCCCGACGGTCACCGCGAGCCAGGGATAGGACTTGTCGTCGCGGTACTTGACGTTGAACCGCGGGTCGAACTCCTTGATCCAGGTGTACTCGAGCTGCAGCGCCTCGACCTCGGTGGTGACCACCGTCCAGTCGACGCCGCGCGCGGTCGACACCATCTGTGCGGTACGCGGGTGCAGGTCACCGGTGAAGTAGGAGTTCAGCCGGCTCCGCAGGCTCTTCGCCTTGCCGACGTAGATGACCCGGCTCGTCGCGTCCTGGAACCGGTAGACCCCCGGGGAGTCCGGGATCGACCCGGGCGCCGGGCGCCAGCCCCGGGTCGACCGCTCCGAGCTCGTTCCCACTCGCCGCATGCTATGTCCGCACACGCTCCCCCGACCCCCGCTGCTCGGGCGCAATCCGGCGTCATGACACACTTCCGGCGCGCGGTCGGCGACATCGGCAGGAGCCGGGTCGGGAGGTTCGGTGGCTGCCCAGGACGTCACGGTCGACATCGACGTCGACGACCCCGGGCCGGCCGGAGTGCCCGGCGCCCGTCGCCCCGAGGCACACCGCCGCGTCCGTCGCACCGTGCTCCGGCTGACCTGGCAGTCATCCGATCCCCTGGCCGTCCGGCTCCTCCTCATCAGCACGCCGGACCATCCGGCCCTCCCCCGCGGCTCCTGGGTGGTCCTCCGCGACTTCCTGCGCTACGGGCTCGAGGAGGCCACCGGCGACGGCGAGGTGCGGATCAGCCCGGAGGAGACGACCGCCGGCATGCCACGCACCGTGGGGATCCGCCTGGCCCGCGACGGCCGTCCCGCCTGGGTGCACGTGCCGTGCGAGTCGGTGCGGGAGTTCCTGGACCGGACCGAACAGATCATCCCGAGCGGCGAGGAGTCGTCCGAGGAAGCCCTCGACGCCCTGATCAAGGCGCTGCTGAAGGCCTGACCGTCACCGGCGGGCCCGCCGAGGCGCCGGGGGTCCCGTCGTGCGCGCGGCGGGCACCACCGCTGCGGGCCGGTGCACGACGCGGGTGAGTTCCGCGACGAGGTCGATGCCGTCCCACCACCGGGAGAAGGTCAGCGCGCTGCCGACGGGGACCACGCGGTCGATGCCGCGTCGACCCACCGGGTCGACGAGCGGCGAGAGGTCCTCGGCGGGGACCCCGAACACGGTCATCGTCTGGTCGCCGCGAACCACGAGGCCGGGCACCGCGGCCAGATCGTCGACGACCGTCTCGGCGAACAGCCCGCCGCCGGGATGGATGACCCGCCATCCGTCGGCGTCGTCCGCGAGCTCGACCCCGCCCACGACCGTCAGGTCCGCGCGGAACGTGTCGAGGCTCAGTCCGTCGCGCCCGGCCACCAGGTCGGCGGCGGTGGCGATGGCGTCCATTCCCGCCGCGGACGACCCGGCGCCCAAGGGGTTCGCGGCAGAGGGGTTCGCGGCAGAGGGGTCCGCGGCGTCGCGACGGCCGAGTTCGGCGGCGACGGCCGCCCAGAAGCGCCGTCGCGGGTGCTCCGCATCCCGGTCGTCGGTGCTGCGCCACACGACCGCGCGCGGCGACGAGCAGGCCCGTTGGTCGAAGGGGTAGGCGTCGGAGACGAAGCGCCGCGCGAGATCGGCCAGGCCGGCCGGGTCGAGGCACGCGACCGCGTCGGCGTCGAGCAGGGCGAGCGCGCTGCGGTTGCCGAACGACAGCTCGCGGGCCGAGGTCGGCAGCGGGACGGTCCGCAGCCGGCGCACGGTTTCGTCGCCGCCCCACACGATCCGCAGGTCGCAGGCGCTGGACAGCATCGCGGTGACCTCGTCGTCGTGGCCGTAGGAGACGACGACGGTGGCGGCGGAGACGCGGGGGCCGGCCCCGGCGAGGGCGGCCCGGATGGCGCCGAGCAGCGACGCGAGCTGCGTACCGGCGCGGGAGGGCACCCGCAGCACGGTGCGGTTGCCGAGCAGCAGCGACAGAAGCCAGGTGTAGGCGAACACGGTGTCGACGTTCGCCGGCGGGATCGCGAACACCGTGCCCCGCGGCACCCAGGTGATCGGCGCCCGGACCGCCTCGATCTCGGCCCGGAGGCGCGCGAGAGCCATCGGCCGCAGCCAGAACGCCAGCGCGGCGAGCTCCGGCTCATCGGCGGAACGGCGGCGCAGCTCGGTGGCGAGGACGCCGCAGAAGGCCAGCACGTCGGGGTCGAAGAGGCCGAGCTCGAGCGGCTCGGCGAGCTCGGCGGCGTAGGCGGCGAGCTCGCCGAGGGGCACGTCCCTCGGTGTCGGCAGCAGCTGACGCAGACCCGTGCCCGTCCCCGTGCTCACGCGGCCGCAGCCAGCACGTCGCTGCATCCGCGGGCCTCGGCCCGCGGGAGGCGGCCGAGCACGCGGAAGCGCCCGGGCTCCTCGACGACGCCGAGGTCCTCCGTGAGGAGGCTGTGGCCGGGGTAGCTGGTCGGCAGTCCGCTGAAGACCTGCAGCAGGCCGGGTTCGCCGAACGGCTGGGGCGCGAGGGTTCGCGGGTGCCGCGCCAGCACGTCGGCGAACACCGGCGCGCGCAACAGCCGGGACTCGTCCTCGAGGTGCACACCGCCGACCTGCTCGACCATGCCGTAGTAGGAGCGGACGGTCGCGAAGCCGCGCTCGCCGGTGAGGACGTCGGCGAAGGTGGCGGCGTCGACTGCCGAGTCCGCCAGCGCCTTCCAGCCGCCGCCGTGCACGAGGATGCCCCCGGAGAAGTCGCGCCCCACGAGCTCGGCCGCGCGGGCCAGCCGCGTCCAGACCAGCCAGGTGAATCCGAAGACGAAGAACGGCGAACCGGCATTCGCCTCGAGGAAGGCGTCGACGGCGGCCACGTCCACGGCGAGCGACTCGTCGAGGGCGAACACCGGGCGGCGGCCGAGCGGGAGCATCCCGAGCACGCCGGCGGTGCGGGCGCTGGCGCCGCGGGCGGTCGACGGCGCGTCGACGATCAGCAGCGGGAGGCGGCGCGGTCCGAGCAGACCGCCCATCACGGCCGCGAGCGCCTTGGCCTGCCGTTGTGCGGTGGGGGCGTCGAGCACGATCTGGCTGCGGGCGGCGCCGGTGGTGCCGCTGGAGGTGAGGACGCGGAGCACCTCGGCGTCCGGGACGCTGGCGAGGCGCCGACGCTTGAACAGGCCGACGGGCAGCCACGGGACGTCGGCGAGGGTTTCGGCGGGACGCCCGCGCTCGACCCCGGAGGCGGCGAGCACGCGGTCGTAGTCGAGGCACGCGCCGCGGTGGTGCTCGGTCAGCCCGTTGAGGACGTCGAGCAGCGCGGCCGCGTGCTCCGCCTCCGACAGGCCGTGCACCGGCAGGTCGAACAGGTCGTCGGGGGTCCGAAGCGTCATGCCGCCGCCTGCAGGTCGGCGTAGGAGACCTTGCCGCTGGACGTCCGCGGGAGGACGTCGCAGGTCCGGACCGTGAGCATCGTGGCGGGCACCCGCAGCCGGCTGGCGAGGTCGGCGGCGCTCCTGCGGGGATCGAGCGCCGCGAGCGAGCCGCTCGCACCGGCGCACCAGAGCAGGAGGCGGTCATCGGCGGCCAGCGCGGCGACCTCGGCGCCGGTCACTCCGTGGCCCTCGAGCACCTGTGAGAACAGGGTCTCGACGTCGTCCAACCCGAGCCGGACACCGGCGAGCTTGGCGATGCGCTTGCTGCGGCCGGTGAGCCAGAGGTCTCCGTCGACGTCGAGCCGGCCGAGGTCGCCGGTGGCGAGCACCCCGCCGCAGTCGTCGCCGCGGGCGAGGTCCTCGCGGCCGGTGGCGTAGCCGAGCATGACGTTGGGGCCGCGGTAGGTGACCTCGCCGGTGGCCTCGTCGACGTCGAGCGAGCCGCCGGGCAGCGCCCGGCCGACGCTGCCGATCTTCGCGGGCAGCGCCGACGGGTCGAGCACGCTGATCCGAGCGGTGGCCTCGGTCTGGCCGTACATGACGAACAGCTCGACACCGGCGGCGGCGAGGACGGTCGAGAACTCTGCGACGACGCCGTCGGGCAGCTTGCCGCCGGCGGCGGTCATCGAGCGCAGCGAGGCGGGGATCCGGTCGAGGAAGCGCAGCCGGCGGAGCATCGCGTAGGACTGCGGGACGCCCGCGAGGGTCGTCACGCGGTGGTCGTCGATCTGCAACCACAACGCGGGGTCGAGCAGGCTCGCCTCGGTCAGCAGCAGGCTGCCCCCGGCACGCAGCACGCTGTTCACGACCGACAGGCCGTAGGAGTAGAAGGGCGGCAGCGTCGTCACCGCACGGGTGTCGGCATCGAGACGGACAGCGGTGCCGATGGCGTCGGCGTTGGCGAAGACGGCGGTGCGGGCGAGCCGGACCGCCTTGGGGCTGCCGGTCGAACCGGAGGTGAGCAGCAGCAGCGCGAGCCGGTCGTCGATCGGGCCGGCGGGTGGCGCCGCGGCGACGGCCGTGCCGTCGCGGCGCACGAGCTCGGGCCGGTAGGCGGCCTCGAGACCGGCGCGGACGTCGTCGGGCAGCCCGGGGTCGACGAGGGCGACCGGCTGGTCGGCATCGACGCAGGCGAGGTAGTCGAGCAGGCTGTCGAGGTCGTTGCGAGCGTGGAGCCAGACGAGCCGCCGCTCGCCGTCGCGAAACAGCTCGGTGCGGCGGGCGGCCACGAGGTCGGCGAGTTCGCCATAGGTCAACGTGCGACCGGTCGCGCCGACGACCACCGCCGGCGCGGAGGCCGACCCCCCGAGCAACGAACCCGTTGCAGCAGCCACGGTCACAGCACCATGCCTCCGTCGACACCGATCAGCTGACCGGTGATGTAGGAAGCATCGTCGCTGCACAGGAAGCGGATCGCCTTGGCGACCTCCTCGGCCTCCCCCGGTCGACCCATCGGGATGGAGGCGACGCGCTCGGCGTGCGTCTCCGGGCTGAGGTGGGAGATCATGCGGGTGTTGATGTAGCCGGGGGCGATCGCGTTGACCCGGACCTTCTTCGGCGCGAGCTCCTTGGCGGCCGCGAGGGCGGCGCCGGCGACGGCGGCCTTCGAGGCGGCGTAGACGACCTGGCCGACGTTGCCGCGCATGCCGACGATCGACGAGAGCAGCACGATCGAGCCGCCCCCCTTGCGGGTCATGAGCCGCGCGGCGGACTGCAGGTGGCGCAGCGTGCCAGCGGTGTTGACCGCGAGCGTGTCCTCGATGAGGTCCTCGCTGATCATGCCGACGAGCGCGTCGCCGAGGACGCCGGCGTTGGCGACGAGCATGTCGAGCCGCTTGTGCTCGGAGGCGATCCGGCGGTACAGCGCCGACACGGCGGCGGGGTCGCGGACGTCGCCCTCGATGGCGGTTCCGCCACCCGGCGTGGTGGCGGTCAGCTCGGCGGCGCGCTCCTCGAGCAGGCCGAGGTCCCGCCCGTTGAGGACGACGTGCGCGCCGCCGCAGGCGAGTTCGCGCGCGGTCGCCCAGCCGATGCCGCGCGAGGCGCCGGTGACGAGCGCGACCCGCCCGCCCAGGTCAGCCGAGGTCGGCACCCAGGCGCCCGAGGATCTCGATCGCGGCGGGAAGGTCGCGCATGCCGAGGATGTCGTCGGTCTCGAACATCACGTCGAACCGGTCCTCGAGGGAGCTGACGAGCTCCATGTGTGCGAGGGAGTCCCAGCCGGGGGTCTCGGCGTAGCGCAGCGACGCCGGATCGGCGTCGGCCGGCAGGGCCAGGACCTCGGAGAAGACGGCGAGCACACTCTGGAGCTCGGCGGGGCTGGCGGTACCGATGGCAGTCACGCCATCCCATCGACGGTCACCCGAATGGGTCAAGCGGTCAGCGGAAAGTCGGTCGCGCGGAAGTCGATCGGTGGGACGTCGATCGACCGGGAATCACTGCCGCCGATCTACGCTGCGGCCATGCCCGCCTGGACCGCCAGCCGTGCCGCCGCCGGCAGCTCCTCCTCCGCCGGCTTCTCCGGCAACCGCATCCACCCGACTGCCGTCGTCGGGCCGGAGGTCGAGCTCGGCGAGGACAACGTCGTCGGGGCCTACGCGGTCCTGCTCGGGCCGTGCCGGATCGGGTCGGGCAACTGGATCGGCCCGCACGCCGTGGTCGGTACCCCCGGCGAGTCCCGCGGCACCGAACACTCCGTCGACGACAGCCCGTGCGGCAACGGCATCGTGATCGGCAACGGCAACGTGCTGCGCGAGTTCAGCAGCATCCACCAGGGGCTGCACGACGTGACGAGGGTCGGCGACGACGTCTTCCTCATGGCCGGGGCGCACCTCGGCCACGACGTGCACGTCGACGACGAGGTCACGGTCGCCAACGCCGTGATGGTCGGCGGCCACACGTGGATCGGCCGGCGCGCGAACCTCGGGCTCGGCGCCGTCGTCCACCAGCGGTCCGTCATCGGACCCGGCGCGATGATCGCGATGGGCGCCGGGGTGAAGGCCCCGATTCCGCCGTACGCGACGGTCGCTGGGTCCCCCGCCCGGGTCAGCGGCGTCAACGAGCGGCAGGCGCTGCGGGAGGACGCCGGCAACGGCGACCACGCGGTTCTGGACCTGCTGCTCGCCTACTACAGGGAGAAGGCGCTGCACGACGGAGCGCCGGCCTGGCTGGCGGCGGACGTCGCAGGCTTCGAGGGCCGCCGCGACTCCGCCTGAGCACCGGCGCGGACCGAGCAGGAACAGACCGATCAGGAACGGAGAAGCGTTCCCGGCACCGCCGGTCCTAGCCTCGCCGGCGAGGGCGGATCGGCCGCCCACCAGCGGCGGGAGGACCCCGGGATGACCACCACGAACGCCACGACCGAGTCCGACGGCTTCAGCGCCGAGGAGCGCGCGGCGATGAAGGAGCGCGCCGCCGAGCTGCGCGCCGAGGGCAAGAAGGGCGCCAAGAAGGCGGACGGCCTCGAGGCGCTGCTCGAGGCCGTCGCGAAGATGTCGCCGGAGGACCGCGCGCTCGCCGAGCGGGTGCACGTCACGGTCACGGCGACCGCCCCCGGCCTGCTGCCGAAGACCTGGTACGGCATGCCCGCGTACACCAACGACGAGGGCAAGGTCGTCCTGTTCTTCCAGAACGCCGGCAAGTTCAACTACCGCTACTCGACGCTCGGATTCCAGGACGCAGCGAACCTCGACGACGGCGACATCTGGCCGGTGGTGTTCGCGCTGAGAACCTGGAGCCCGGCGGTGGAGAACAAGGTCGCCGAGCTCGTGCGGCGAGCTGTCTCCTGACCGGCGGCGGGGGCCCGCCGGCCGGGAGACGGTCAGGTCGCTCAGGTGGAGATCAGGCCCCGGTCGGGACGGGGGCCGTACAACGCGGACTCCACAACGGTGACTGACGCCGCAACCTTTGCGGCTGCAACAGGTTCCGCGAGCCCCGTGTCCGGCCGCCATTGGACGTTGCTCCTAGTACCGCCGCGCCACAAGCCGTCCGGTCGTCAGGCGTGCACGCGAACGCCGTCGAGCACGCGGCGAACAGCCGCACGTGCGGCGAGCAACACGAGGATCAGCAGCGTCACAGGGACGAAGCCACCCAGGCTGACGCGGTCACCGAAGACGACGTCGACCGCCTCCAGGACGGCGAACTTGCTCCCCACCAGCAACGCCCACAGCATCAGCGCGGCGAACACCCTTTCGGTCCTCGTACTCGCCGCGCGGAACCTGGCCTTGACCCGACCCTTGATCGCAACCACGACCTCGAGGACGAGCTTCAGCAGAGTGGCCGTGAGCAAGGAGAGCACGAAGGTCTCGCTCAGCACGCTCGGCAGGTACGCCACGAAGAGGTTGAGGACGACGACATAGACGAAGACGTCGATGACGGCCGCGGCGACGCCCGGATCGAGGGACGCCTCTCGCCCGGTCGACGACCTCGGCCGCGGTCCGCTCACCGCACCACGCCGTTCAGGTAGGTCAGGCGGCCGTGCTGGAAGTCGGACCGGCGCCCGCCCGGGATGGCGTACTCGTTGCTGATCGGGTAGCCGTAGGTACTGCGTTCCGCCCCGAGCGAGAGCCACCTGCTGCGGATGAGGCCGTGCACCTCATGCGCGCCGCTCGTCGGGCTCCAGTAGATCGACCCCGGCTTGGAGAACGTGTTGTACCGCCCGTCGCCCTTGGGGGTCACCTTCTCGTCCGACGTCGGATAGCCGACCACGCTGCGCTCCCAACCGAGGGCCGCCCACGCCGAGCGGATCGCGCCGTGCACCTCGTGCGCGCCGAGTGTCGGGGTCCAGTAGACGGATCCGTTCTTGCTGAAGTGGTTGTAGCGGCCGATGCCGTCGGGAGTGCGCGTTTCGTCGGTCGTCGGATAGCCGACCGGTCCGCGCTCCCAGCCGGTCGCCGCCCACTCGGCCCGAATCGCGCCGTGCACCTCGTGCGCGTTCGTGGCCGGGGTCCAGTAGATGGATCCGTTCTTGCTGAAGTGGTTGTAGCGGCCGATGCCGTCGGGAGTGCGCGTTTCGTCGGTCGTCGGATAGCCGACCGGTCCGCGCTCCCAGCCGGTCGCCGCCCACTCGGCCCGAATCGCGCCGTGCACCTCGTGCGCGCTCGTGGCCGGGGTCCAGTAGACCGAAGCCCCGTTCGCGAAGTGCGTGTAACGACCCACCGTGTCCGGTGTCGTCAGCTCGTCCGTCACCGGAAAACCGAACTGACCGGCCGGGCCTCCGAAGCGGTTGTAGACGTCGAGGATGGCGCCGAGGACGACGTGGGCACCCGTCGCCGGCGACCAGTAGATGGTGCCGCGACTGAACCGCTGCATTTGCCCGCCCGGGATGGCCGTCTCGGGTCCCAGCGGATCCCCCGGCCTGTTCGGCGTGTTGCTGACCTGCAGGAACTTGGCAAGGATCGGGTCGTCGACACCCGTCCCGGTGAGGGTGACGTTCTGCGGCCCTCGGCCGTCGTCACTCGTGATGAGGTATTGCGCTGTGAACGTGCCGAGGGCGGTCGGAGTGAACGTGATCGTCTGGTGCAGGACGTCCTCGGTCGAGATGAACTGTCCCTCGGGTAGCGGGTCAGGGGCACCGAAGACCCCGGTCGGAGGAGCGGCCTTGGTGATGGTCAGCCCGAGGTTCCCGGTGTTGGCGACGTCGAACGTGCCGGCTCCGGTGGCGCCGACCGGAACCGCGCCGACATTCAGGGGGTTGGGCGACACCGAGAGGTGAGCCACGCCGGTCACAGCTTGGGCCAGCAGCGGGATCTGGACCGAACCCTGGCTACTCGCGACGGTCAGCGACTGGTTGTCCGGGCCCGCGACCGTGGGGGTGTAGCGGATCGAGACCGACGTGGTGCTCGCCGGATCGAGCACCGAACCGACGGCCGGCGGTACCTCGGTGCTGTACGCGCCGTGCGGTGCCGTGTAGCCGGTGATCGTGACCGGCGTGCTGCCGGTGTTCGTGACCGCGACCGTCAAAGTGCGCGTCGCTCCGGTGGCGACGGTGCCGAAGTTCAGCGCACCGGGATCGGCACCCAGGCCGGGCCTGGTGCCACGTCCCTCGAGGTCGAAGTTGGCGACGCCGGCGGAGGTGTTGAACGTCAGGTTGCCGCTCTGAACGCCGGGAGCGTCCGGCACGTAGGTCACCGGCACGCTGATCTGCTGCCCGGTGGTCAGCGTGCGGGGAAGCGCCGGCACAGCTGCCGTGAAGGGGGAGTCGGCCGTCACGCCCGTGATGGTGAGCGGGCGAGCGGCGGTGACCGTCACGGTGCGCGAGACGGGCGTCCCCAACGCGGCGCTGCCGAAGTCGGTCAGCGGCGACCCGGTCATCGACGCCGTCGTGGGTCGACCGAAACCGAGGACGTGACCATCGCGCGTGCCCACGTAGGCGCGCCCGTTCTCTGTCGCCACGCGAGCGAACTTGGCGGCCGTCCCGATGGGCGCGGCGTAGCGCAGCCGCAGTAAGCCGCTGCTCGGTACGGCGTCATAGGCCCGCAGCTCGCCGCCGGCACCTGTCGGACCGGTCGAGTAGATGACCCAGACCAACGCCGAGCCCGTCGAGGTCCCGGTCGACGTCACGGTCGGCGAGCCAGAGGTGTAGCCGAACGTGCCGGCGCTGGTCCCGGCCAGCGCCAAGGTGGGCCGACCGTTGGCATCGACCGTGTAGCGCAACGCTCTCAGGTTTCCGCTGTTCTCGACGGTGTAGACGAATCCGCCACCGCCGCCGAAGAAGGCGGGACCGCCCCAGACGCCCTTGAACGGACCGGCTTGACTGACCACCGCGTCGCCGCCGCCCGGCCCTTGGGCGGAGCCGCCCAGGTGATCGGCATCGAGCAGGAAGATGCGACCGTCTTTGCCGACCTGAACCACAAGCCGCGGGTGCGCGCTCGTCCCGAAGCCCGGCGGCAGGGCCATCGGCCCGCCGGACCCCAGGTCCTGGTCCAGTGTGTCGAGCCCGGCGTTGTCGGCCGGGCTGAAGAACGACTTCGCGCTCAGGCTGCCGTTGCTGTTGACCTGCAGCCGGACGATCGATTCGGCGAGGGTCGATGGCGGCGAATCGCCCGCTCTCGGAGCCGGTGAGACGCCATTGCCGGTCGCGACGATGATGCGACCGGGCCCGTCGGAGACCAGACCGCCGCCGGACTGCCAGATGCCCGCTTCGGCGAAGGATGAGCCGGCCTCCGTCGACCACATCGTCGTCTGCTGCCCGGACGATGCGGAGACGCCGACGACGTAGCCGACGTAAGGGCCGTAGTCGCAGTGGCTCGCGAACCCGGCGTACACGACCCCGTCGAGTAGCAGGAGACCAGGCCGCTGCATCGCGGTTTCCGGGTTGAACGGGTGAGCCGAGTCATTGGTAGGTGCGCCGGCGATGTTGCGGGGGAAGCCGCTCCGTTCCGCGCCGGTGATCGGGTCCATCGCGTGCATGTACCAGTGCGGATGATGCACGTCGAACCCGTCGTTCACCTTCCCCAGGACGAAGACGCTGTTCGTCGTCGGGTCATAGACCGGGGTGGAGGTGATCCCGACGTTGGGTGCGAGGTCGCCACAGCCGACGGTGGCCGCCGGCCATGGTGCTCCGATGCTGCGGGTCCAGCGCAGCGCGCCGGTGACCGGGTCGAGTCCGTAGACCTTGTTGTTCTCGGTAGCGGCGATGAGGCGGCCGGCCGCGAGCACCGGCTGGGCGTACACCTGACCGTCCACCGGGGTGGAGAACAGCTTGCCGAAATCCGGTGCAGAGGCTGCTTGGGGCGCAAGGCCAGGCTCGTCGTCGTCCCAGGCGGTGCGCAGGTTGTTCGCGGAGACGGTGGGCGCTACAGCGGCGGCGTCTCGTTGCGCCGCGCCGATCAGGGACGAAGACAGGATGGCGGCCAACGCGGCCAGCACGAACATTGGGCGAGCGGATATCCGGCACCGGGGACCAGAAGCACGCATCGCAAGCCGTCCCGAGAAACAGCAGAATCGGAAGGGCCGATTGTGATCCGATGAGAGTTGCCTCTGCCCGGCGTTTGCAGAATCCGCTCCCGAAACGGCGCAGCCGCCGCCGGCAGCATCTCGGCGCCTACCCCTCTCCACCCCTTGGTACGGCCCACACGGCCTCCTCCGAGCGTCCGACCACCCTCGTCCCGTCGTCGGCGGTGAGAATCGGCCGCTGGATCAGGATGGGTGCGCGCACATCACATCGAGCCAGCGCTTCCGGTCCTTCGGCAGATCGGCCAGCCCGATCTCCTTCGCCACCGGCTCCGCCGTCCGCGCGACGTCCCACGGCTCGAGCCCGAGCCGGGTGAGGACCTCGTCCAGCTCCTCCGGGGTCGGCCGTCGTCGAGGTAGCGGCGCACGGTGTACGTCGCGCCGGCCCCGTCCAGCATCGACGTCGCGGCTCGGCATTTCGAGCATGCCGGGTTGAACCAGACCTCCACGATGAGATCGTCGCCCAGCCGACGTCTGTTTCGGACGAGCGAAGGGATGCATATGCCAGGCAAGGTCGTGGTGCACCGATCCATGTCTCTGGACGGCTTCATCGCCGGGCCCGAGCACGACATGGACTGGGTTTTCGAACAGCCGACGCCGGAGAGCGCGTACGAGCAGATGAACTCGACCGGCGCGATGCTGGCCGGAAAGCGGACGCAGGAGGTCGGCGAGCGCGACGCGGGGAAGCGGTCGGGCGAGGCCTACGGCGGCGACTGGTCCGGTCAGGTCTTCGTGCTCACGCACGACGACCCGGACGCGCACACCAACGAGGGGGTCACCTACGTCACGGGTGACCTACGCGCCGCCGTCGAGCGCGGGCGGGAGGCCGCCGGCGACAAAGCGTTGGAGATCCTCGGAACGCAGGTCACCGACCAGTGCCTGGCACTCGGGCTCGTCGACGAGCTACGGGTGCACATCGCGCCGATCCTGCTCGGCGACGGCACCCGGCTGCACGACGTCGCCGGCGGCGCGCGCGTCGACCTGGAACTGATCGACACCACCCGGTCGGGCAAGATCGTCAGCCTGCACTACCGGGTGCGTCGGCGGGCCGACCCAGCCTCAGAGCGATAGCCGGCGGGCGGCCGGTCAGCGCACCGCCGACAGGCGCCGGCCGACCGGCTGCCGCCGGCTCTGGCGCGGCACCGTCACCGCCAGCCCGAGCACGGACTCGCGCACGGCGGCGACCACGCGCTCGACCTGCTCGTCGGTCAGGTGCGGACCCATCGGCAGGCTGAGGATCTCGCCGGCGAGCCGCTCGCTGCGCGGCAGCGAGCCGCGTCCCCAGCCGAGGTCGGCGTAGGCGGCCTGCAGGTGCGGGGGGCGCGGGTAGTGCACGAGCGTCTCGACGCCCGCGGCGGACAGTCGCTCCCGGAGCGCGTCGCGCTGCGGGTGCCGGACGACGAACAGGTGCCACACCGGGTCGGCGCTCTCCGGAACGGCGGGCAGCACCAGGCCGAGGTCCCCGAGGTTGCGCAGCCCCTCGAGGTAGCGGGCGGCGACGGCCTTGCGGCGCGCGTTCGCCTTGTCGAGGTGGCGCAGCTTGACCCGTAGCGCCGCGGCCTGGATCTGGTCGAGGCGGCTGTTGACGCCCTGCACGTCGTGGACGTAGCGGCGGGGCGAGCCGTAGTTGCGCAGCAGCCGCACCCGCTCGGCGACGGCCGGGTCGTCGGTGGTGACGGCTCCCCCGTCGCCGACGGCACCGAGGTTCTTGCCCGGGTAGAAGCTCCACGCGGCGGCGTCGCCCCAGCCGCCGGCGCGGACGCCGTCCCGGGTCGCGCCGTGGGCCTGGGCGGCGTCCTCGAGGACGGCGAGGTCGTGCCGCCGGGCGACGGCGAGGATGCGGTCCATCTCCGCCGGCAGACCGTAGAGGTGCACGGGGATGACGGCCTTCGTCCGCAGGGTCACCGCGGCGTGCAGCGCCCCCGGGTCCATCTGGTCGGTCTCGTCGGGCTCGACCGGGACCGGCGTCGCGCCGCACTGGGTGACGGCGAGCCAGGTGGCGATGTAGGTGTTGGCCGGGACGAGGACCTCGTGGCCGGGCTCGACGCCGAGGGCCCGCAGCGCGAGGGTCAGCGCGTCGAGCCCGTTACCGACGCCGACCGCGTGCTCGACGCCGACGTAGGCGGCCCACTCCGCTTCGAACGCCTCGACCTCCGCGCCGAGCACGAACCGGCCGCTGCGGACCACCCGCAGCACCGCGTCGTCGATCTCGGACTGGTAGGAGGCGGTCGCCGCGGTCAGGTCCAGGAAGGGGATCTTTGCCACGAATCCCCATCGGCCCGAGGCGGGACCGGTCAACGTGTTCCGTGTGGTCAGGACGGGTGAACCCGGCGCGCGGGGCTGCCGTACCAGACCTCGCCGGCGCCGACGTCGCGCAGCACGAGCGAGGCCATCCCGACCATCGCGCCGCTGCCGATCGTCAGGCCCTCCCGCACCCGGACACCGGCGCCCAGATAGGCCCCGGCGCCGACGCGGACGCCGCCGGCGAGCAGCACGCCGGCGGCCAGCGACGCGTAGTCCTCGACCACGTCGTCGTGGGTGAGCACGCAGGCCGGCATCGTGATCACGTGCCGCCCGACCTGCGCGTCGGCGGTGAGCACCGCCCCGGCGAGCAGGACCGACCCGGCCCCCAACGAGCAGGACGGAGGCAGCGACGCGAGCGGGTGTACGACGGTCGCGAACCGCTCGTCGGGCAGCCCGAGCCGCCGGACGACGGTCTCGCGGGAGCGAGGGGCGCGCGGGTTGCCCATGCCGGCGACGAACAGCGCGTCGGGGAAGTCGGCGACGGCGTCGAGCGGACCCAGCACGGGGCGACCCGAGACGGCGCCGCCCTGCTTGGCGGGGTCGTCGTCGAGGAAGCCCCGGACATCGAAGCGGCCGGTCGCCTCCGCGGCGTCGGCGACCTCGCGGGACGCCCCGCCGGCGCCGAGCAGGATCAGCGGCTCTCGCGCGGCCACGGCGTCGACGTCAGCTGGCGAGAGCGGACAGGGCGGACAGGACGACGCCGACGACCCGGTCCTGGTCCGCCTCGATCATCCCGTGGTGGATCGGCAGCACCAGGGAGTCGGCGGTGAGCCGCTCGGTGTTCGGCAGCGAGACGCGCAGCGGCGTGTCGGCGTAGGCCGGCTCGAGATGCGCGGCCATGACGCCGCGACGGGCGGAGATGCCGGACTCCGCCAGCAGCCCGAGCAGGTCGTTGCGGCCGATCGGCGAGCCCTCCGGCAGCAGCACCCAGAAGCCCTGGGCGTTGCCGGTGCCGTAGGCGGGTTCGGCGACACAGCGCAGCCCGGCCACGCCGTCGAGCAGGCTGCGGTAGCGCGCGGCGATCTCGCGGCGGCGCGCGACGATGCCGGGGAGCCGGTCGAGCTGGACCAGCCCGACCGCTGCCTGCAGGTCGGTCATGCGGTAGTTGAAGCCGACCTCGTCGTAGGTCTCGATCAGCGCACCGCCCTTGCCGGCGGCGTGCCGCTCGGCAGCGCTGACGCTCATGCCGTGCTCGCGCAGGCGCCGGGCACGCCGGGCCTCGTCCGCCGAGTCGGTCGTGAGCATGCCGCCCTCGCCGGTCGTGAGCAGCTTGCGGGGGTGGAAGGAGAAGGTGGCCAGCGACCGTCCGCCGCCGACGGGCGCGCCGCGGTAGGTGACGCCCGCGGCGCAGGCGGCGTCCTCGATGAGGCGGACGCCGATCGGGTCGAGCAGGGCGAACAGCGGCTCGAGGTCGAGCGGCACGCCGGCCTGGTGCACGGCGAGCACCGCGCGGGTGCGCGGACTCAGCACCTCGGCGACGGTGTCCACGGTGAGGTTCCCGGTCGCGAGCTCGACGTCGGCGAACACCGGCGTCGCGCCGACGTAGCGCACCGCGTTGGCGGTGGCGATGAACGACAGCGACGGGATGACGACCTCGTCGCCCGGCTGCAGGTCGAGCAGCGCGAGCGCGAGGTGCAGCGCGGCGGTGCAGGACGAGACGGCCACCGCGTGCTCGGCGCCGACGGAGGCCGCGAAGGCCGACTCGAAGGCGGCCACGCGCGGGCCCTGGGCGACCCAGCCGGAGGCGAGGACCTCGGCGACCGCGGCGGCCTCCTCCTCCCCCAGCACCGGTCGCATGACCGGGATGACCGGCTGCGACTCGGCCGCCCGCAGCGCCGTCATGCCACCAGTTCCTTCTGCTCGGCGCGCCACCAGGCGACCAGCCGGCGCAGACCCTCGTCCAGCCCGACCTCCGGCTGCCAGCCGAGGGCGTCCCGGGCGGCGCTGATGTCGGCGAGGCGACGGGTGACGCCGCCCGCGGTCGTGCGCGGCGGCAGGTGCTCGACGCCGAGGTCCTCGCGGCCCATGACCCGCAGCAGCGCCTCGGCGAGCCCGCGCAGCGACACCTCGCGGGCGCTGGCCACGTTGAAGACGCGGTCGGTCACCGGTGCCTCGGCGGCGGCGATGTTGGCGCGGGCGATGTCGGTGGTGAAGACGAAGTCCATCGTCGCGGCGCCATCACCGAAGATCAGCGGCGGCTCGCCGTTCTCGATGCGCTCCATCCAGCGGATGAGCACCTCGGTGTAGGCGCCGTGGGTGTCCATCCGCGGACCGAAGACGTTGAAGTAGCGCAGGGCGACGTAGTCCAGCCCGTGAGTGGTGTGCAGGGCACGGAGCAGCCCCTCCCCCCACACCTTGGCGGCTCCGTAGAGCGTGTCGTTGGCCCAGGGGTGGTGGTCCTCCCGGGTCGGGAACTGCTCGGCGAGCCCGTACACGGAGGCGGTGGAGGAGAACACGAGCTTGCGGACGCCGGCCTCGAGGCACGCCTCGGCGACCTCGTAGGTGCCGTCGACGAGGACCCGCTTGGCCGCCCGCGGCTCGGCCGCGCAGCGGGTGATCCGGATGGCGGCGAGGTGGAAGACGACGTCGACGTCCGGCAGCAGGCGGCGCAGCAGCGACCGGTCGTTGATGTCGCCCTCGACGAGGTGGACCTTGCCGCTGGTCATCGCGGTGGCCAGATTCCGTGAGGTGCCGCGGGACATGTCGTCGAGGACGACGATCTCGCCCACGCCGCGGGTGACGAGCTGGTCGGCGAGCGTCGAGCCGATCAGCCCGGCGCCGCCGGTGAGCAGGACGCGGGCGCCCGGAAGGGGAACGGAGGACATCTCAAGCCACCTCGGAGGGAACGGAACGGCTGGCCTTGCGGGTGACCCGGCGGACGGCCGGGCGCTGGGCCGGGATGAGCCCGTCGAGACCCGAGCCGTCGGCGGCCCAGGGACGGGTCGGACGCCCGCCCAGGCGAAGGCTCTCGTTGGCGGCCTCGAGCACCTCGAGCACGCGCAGGCCCGCGTGCCCGTCGGACAGCGGCGACTCGCCGGTCTCGATGGCGTTCGCGAAGGACTGGAACATGCTGACCAGCGCCTCGCGCTCGGGCAGGGCGGGGGCGACGATGTCGCCGATGCGATAGGAGACGTTGCGGGTCAGGCGGTCGCCCTGGCGGCCGTCGAGCCCCTCGACGCCGCGGTCGTAGACGGTGATCCGCATCGACGGGTTGAGGTCGTCCCAGACGACCGTGCGACGGCTGCCGCCGATGGTCATGCGGCGCACCTTGACCGGGCTCAGCCAGTTGAGGTTGAGGGCGACCGGAGGACCGCCGGGCAGATCGAGGTGCAGGTGCGCGAGGCAGGCCAGGCCCGCGCCCACCGGATCGGCGCCGTGCGCGGTGACGGCGTCGGGCCGGCAGCCCTGCGGCAGGATCGCGTCGAGGATGGCCAGGTCGTGCGGGGCGAGGTCCCAGACGACGTTGACGTCCGGCTGGATGAGCCCGAGGTTGACCCGCACGGAGTCGACGAACAGCAGCTCACCCAGCTCGCCGCCGCCGACCATCTCGCGGATGGCCTGCACCGCCGGGGTGTAGCAGTACGTGTGGTCGCACATCAGGACCTTGCCGGCAGCCTGGGCGAGGTCGATGAGGTGCCGGCCCTCGACGGTGCTCGTCGCCAGCGGCTTCTCGACCAGGACGTGCTTGCCCGCGGCCAGCGCCGCGGCGGCGACGCCGGTGTGCGTCCACGCGGGCGTCGCGACGGCAACGGCGTCGACGTCCGGGTCGGCGAGCACCGTGTCGAGGTCGGTGGTCGGGCTGGCCGTGCCGGTCCGCGCCGCGGCCCTGGCGGCGCGCTCCGGGTCGGCGTCGCAGACCCAGCGCGGCTCGAAGCGGCCGCTCGCGGCCGAGGAGCGCAGCAGGTTGGGCCCCCAGTAGCCGGCGCCGACGACGGCGAGCCCGAGGGTGCCGGACGATGCAGAGGTCATGGGCTTGCCATCGGCGCGGCCTCCCGGCGGATGAGGATCTTCGTCGCAGGTCGACCCGACCGGTGGACCTCGGCCGCCTCCTCCTCGCGGACGCGGGCCCGTGACCGATACGCGTCCCATGCGCGTGCTTGTGATCGGCCCTGGGGCCGAGGACGCCCGGTCTCCGCTCTGGGGTCACGTCGGTGCTTCGCTGACCCGTTGCGGGCACGAGGTGTGGGAGTACGACCCGCTGGCGGCGATGCGCACCGACCGCACCCACGACCGCCTGCCGGCGCTGATGTGGATCTTCGAGGAGATGCGGCCGGACCTGGTCGTCGCCGCCGATCCCCCCGCCGACGTCGTGGCCGTCCTCGACGCGTCCGGCGTGCCCGTCCGGCGGCTGACCCCGGCCGAGCTCGCCACCTCCTGCCACGTCGAGCTGCTGGCGCCGGCGGCCGGGTCGACCGGGTCGACCGGGTCGACCGGGTCGACCGAGCCCGACGTCGACGTCGTCGTCGCCGGCGACGCGACGCTGCCCGCGATCCGTGCCCTGCTCGCCATCCGCGGCTCCGGGCGCACCGTGCACGCGTGGGGCGACGGCTGGGACGGCGTCCAGGTGCTGACCGGATCCGTTCGGGGCGCGCTGCCGTACGCCTACCTCGGCGATGCCCTCCGCCGCGGCGCGCGCGTGCTCGCGGTCGGCCCCGACGGACAGCGGCAGGCGGCGGAGGCCACCGCCGCCGGCCGGCCCGCTCTGCGCGGCGAGACGGTCGACGAGATCCTGACCGCGCTCGAGGCCGACCCCGAGCCGGTGCCCTCGGTCGAGACGTTGACGTCGTGGACGCAGGTGTGGCGTCGCGAGCTGGAGCCGGTTCCGGTGGTGGCGCGCGACCGCAACCCGCGCGTCACGTTCTTCATGCCGACCTACAACAACGTCGCCTACCTGGCGTCCTGCGTCGAGTCGGTGCTGGACCAGAACGTCGAGGACGTCGAGCTGATCCTGCAGGACGACGGCTCGACCGACGGCACCGATTCGCTGCTCGAGCGCTACGAGAGCAACCCGCGGATCCGCATCGTCCGCCAGCTCAACATCGGCCAGCGGGACCGCTTCGACCTGCTGCACCGACGCACCGGGCACCTCGCCCGGGGCGAGTTCCTCGCCGCGCTGGGCTCGGACGACCTCTGCGCGCCGGACCGTCTCGAGGCGCAGCTCGCGGTGTTCGACAACAACCCGGAGGTCGACTTCGTCTTCGGCGCCGCCCGCCGGATCGACGAGGCCGGCCGCGACCGCGGCAGGATCTTCGAGCTCCTCTCGAGCTTCACGCAGGACACGTTGTTCCGCGACCTGGCCACGACGAACCTGCTGGCGCACCCGACGGTGCTGTACCGGCGGGACGTCTACGACCGCATCGGTCAGATGGAGGAGGGCTTCTCCTCCGACTACCACCTGTGGCTGAAGGCCGCCGGCCGGATGAACTTCCGTTACCTGCCCAGGCAGCTCGTCTCCTACCGGGTGCACGAGAACAGCTCGTCCATGAGCAGCTCGGGCACCAAGCGGGCGGCCGTCCGCGGCACCGAGTGTCACGACCTCGAGGTGTTCCGTCGGGGACTCGGCGACCTCTACCCGGAGCTCGCGGAGTGCCGGGGCATGACCGCCCGTGCCGCCGCCGAGGTCGACCTCGGCAACCGCATGCTGTGGCTGTTCCCCGCAGACGCCGTCGCCGCCTACGAGCGGGCAGCGTCGATCCTGAAGAGCACCCCGCCCACCCTCCTGCACAACCTCGCGGTGGCGAGCCTGCTCTCCGGCGACCTGGCCTCCGCCGGGCAGCTGGCCAAGCGCAGCGGCCTGCCGAACAACGAGGCGGTCACCGTGGCGCTCGCCTCCGGCCAGCGCACGCGTGAACTGCTGACCAGCGTCTTCAGGGCCGAGACCTTCAGCCCGACCTTCGCCGAGGCGATGCGCCGCACCGAAGCGAACTCGATCGCCTGGGACGGCCTGCCCGGCGGGGTGCGCCGGGTACTGGTCATCCCGACGCCGGACCGGCTCGACCTGCTCGGCGACTTCCTCCGCGCCTGGTGCCAGCGGACCTCCCCGGGCGACCCGCAGGTCCTGCTGATCCCGACGCTGACCCGGTCGGCGGACGAGATCGCCATCGACGTCTTGCAGACGGCGGACTCCCTCGGCCTCGACCTCGGCGACGCGGCCGACATCTCCATCGAGGGCATCGACGGGCTCGACCTGCTGCCGCCGAACTACCTCTCGGCCGCGTTCGTGCTCGAGACCGAGGCCGACCTGGGCGAGGCGGTCGCGGCGATCCGCGCGCACACGCCGACGGTCCCCGGCCAGCGTCGTCCCGCCGGGGACCACAGCAGCGTTGTCTGACCTGGCGGACGCTCGAGCGATCTCTGCGCGGCTCCATGTGCACGGTGTCAGCGGCGAGTGCTTCACCATCAGGTGGCCGCCGGCCGCAGATGACCTTCTCGCCCAGGGTCGATTGCTGGTGCTGCAAGCACCGCTAGGGTCATCAGCCGATGACGTCAATCGTGCCGAACTAGATGGTGGAGATGCGGACCACGCTCGCGCTCGATGACGACCTGGTGGCCGAGGCTCAGCGGCTGACCGGCACCTCGGAGAAGACTGCACTGGTCCGACAGGCGCTGAAGGCGCTGATCGAGCGGGAGAGTGCACGCCGCCTCGCTCGCCTCGGCGGAAGCGAACCGGATCTGGCAGTGGCGGCACGTCGCCGCCCCGCAACGCCGTGATCCTGGTCGACACCTCGATCTGGGTCGATCATCTCCGTGCCGGGCATCCCGTTCTCGCCCACCTGCACGAGCAGGGACACGTGCTCGGTCATCCGTGGGCGGTCGGTGAGATCGCGCTCGGCTCCCTGAAGCAGCGGGAGTACGTCCTGGCGCTGTCGGTCGGGCGTTTCCGACGAGCAGCGGCGACGCGGATCCGAGGCTGCGAGCAAATAGGCGGCATCGTCGGTCATGCCGGGTCGAGCGGCGGGGCTGCCTAACGCGCGGTATCCGGCAGCTATGCGCGATCTCGCACCTGGGGGTGTGGTGGATCTGAGCAGCAATAGGTGCCCGGATCTCCCACACCCCGCGGGACTCCTGTGCGGGTAGGTGCCGATACCGCGCGCGTCCGGGAACAACCGACCATTAGCGTGGTCGGGCAGCGCGCGGGACTCCAGATTTCTGGCGTCGCAACGCCAGTGAAGCGTCGACCGCGGCGTGCCAAGCTGTATCCAGTCCGTCTCACGCTGCTGCCGTTCTCATCCCCGGCTGAGATCGAGGCGAATCCGGGCCACAGCTCAGACGGCGGCGAACTCCCGCCGGCCGACCCGTACCGCCTGCGCCGACGGCGAGGCGAAGACCTCGAGCAGCGCATCGTGGTCGAGCGCCTCCCCGGCCTCCAGCAGCAGCACGTGCCGACCGCCGGCCCGGCTCGTCCCGTACGCCAGGGCGTCGTCCGTCGGCATCTCGCCGACCGAGAAGGCCCGGAAGTCGCCCTCCAGCTGGTCGAGCAGGACCTGGTAGGCGCGGACGTCGGGCACGACCAGCAGCAGCTCCCAGCGACCGCCGGTCATCGCGACGCCCGCCGTTTTCAGCGTGCGGACGACGGCCCCGAGGTCGTGACCTCCGGAGACGACGACGGAGACGTCGAGCGGGTAGGTCTGGGCTCCGCTCATCGACTCGCCCACCCGGGTCAGGCGGCCCTTGTCGGCCGCCGAGTTGGCGGCGACCGGGTGCTGCCGGTAGACGTGCAGGAGCGCGTCGTGCGTGCGGCGGAGTTCCTTGCTCCCGACGCGGCGCTGGTGCCGGAACATCTCCGCGGTGGGCATCGCCACCTCGAGAACCCGGACGCCGATGCGGGTGAGGCGCAGCCACAGCTCCCAGTCGTCGAACATCGGCAGCCGCTCGTCGAACCCGCCCTCGCTGCGCAGCAGCTCGGTCGG
Source organism: uncultured Actinomycetota bacterium (assembly GCA_963783105.1). Classification (GTDB taxonomy): domain Bacteria; phylum Actinomycetota; class Actinomycetes; order Frankiales; family Frankiaceae; genus JAVEDQ01. Next base: position 813,817 of record CAWAMI010000007.1, on the reverse strand, counting down.
CGCCAGCACGCTGAGCCCGGCGATCATGTTCCCGACCGACAACGCCTCGCCGTTGAAGGGCTGGTCGCCGACCACGCCGCGGAGCAGCATGCCCTTCTCCTCCGACAGCGTCGTGGCGACGGCGTAGCTGTGGGCGATGGTCCGGGGCGACGGGTCGCGGTCGAAGGCGGCGAGGACGGTCGACAGGTGGTGCGGGAAGAAGATGTCGTCGTCGTCGAGGAAGCTGACGAGCTCGCCGCGGGCGGCGGTCAGTCCGCGGTTGCACGCGGCCGCTCGGCCGCGGCTGACGCTGAGGTCCAGCACCCGGACGTCGAGACGATCGGCGAACTCGGCCGCGACCGGCCGGACGTCGACGCCGCCGTCGTTGACGACGAGCACCTCGATCGCGACGCCCTGGGCGTGCACGGTCTGCTCCAGCACCGACTCGAGGGCCCGGCGCAGCAGCATGTGCCGGTTCTGCGTCGGGACGATGACGCTGATCCGCGGGCGGTGGCCGCCCGCGTGGGCCGACGCGGCCGGGGCGATGGCCGGCGGGTACGGCAGCCGCGCCCCCGCGTACTGCGAGCGCAACTCGTCGCGGTCGAACGCGACCGAGCCGCCGAGTTCCTGGGTGCGCCGCATCTGCCGCTCGTCGTGGGCGAGGCGGAAGTTCCAGCGACCGGTCGGGTCGGCGAAGGCCGACCCGGCGGCGGCGAGGTGCACGAACGTGTCGTCGGCCGACACCAGCGACCAGCCCGCCTCGAGCAACCGGGCCCAGAAGGCGCTCAGGTCGGTGCCGGGACGGTCGGTGGTCGCGTCGAACCCGGCGACCGAGCGCCAGGCCTCGACGCGCAGGGCGAAGCAGAACTCGTCGAGGGCCGCGCGGTCGGTCCGCTGCCCGATGTGTTGCCAGTGCCAGTCGAGGCTGGAGGCGACCAGCTCGTGGAACGACGTCGGAGCGGACTCGCCGAGGAGAACCGGCTCCACCACCGTGGCCCCGTCGCTCCGCGGCGCGGCAGCGGCGACGACCGCGTCGCGCATCGGGGCGACCAGCCGGGTCAGCCAGTCCGGCACGACGACGACGTCGCTGCGCAGGAGGACCACCGTGTCGTGCCTGGCCTCGGCGACGGCGCGGTTGACGGCGTCGGCGGCGGTGGCGGTCGCGGGCGCCTGCACGGTCCGCGCCCACGGGAACTGGAGGTCTGCCGCGCTCGCCGCGGACGGCTCCCCCGGCGCCACGATCAGCGTCTCGTCGTGCACCCACAGGGTGGGGTGGAGCGCCTGCAGGCACGTCTCGAGCGATTCGGGACGCTCCTCGGACACGAGGACGACGACACTCACCGGATGACGCTGCATAGCGTCCGCATCGGCAGAAACGGCACCGCGATGACTTGAGCCGCGCGGCGCTGCGTCACCTGCCCGGATCGGCCGTGGCCCCCAGCTTGCTCGCCGCGTCCTCGAGCGGATGCGGACCCGGCGCCCGCCCGGCCAGCACGTTGCGCAGTCGCGCGTAGAGCCTGGCCCAGCTGTCGTTCAACAGCTCGAGCAGCGGCGGTGGTACGTGCAGCAGGGTCATGCGCAGCCGGGTACCGGAGGAGTGCCGGGCGAACTCCCACTCCACCAGCCCTGTCCCGGCGGGCATGCCCACCGCCGGATCCCGCCACCCGAAGGTGACGACGAGGCGGTGCGGAGGGGAGAGCTCGACCACCAGCCCGTCCCACGCCTGCCCGCCCGGCAGCAGGCAGGAGTAGACCCCACCGGGCCGGATCTCGGCGTGCGCGGCCGTGCCCATCCACGTCGCGATGCGCGTGGGCTCGCTGAACCAGGCGAACAGCTCCTCGGGCGTGACCGGGAGGACGACCTCCTGGACGATCGTGTCGCCCCGGATCATGAAGGCATCACTGTGCCGCGAGCGCCCGCTTGCGCCCCTTCGCCGGAGCCCGGGTACCGGCCTTGGCGGTGGCCGCGGCGATGCGCTCGGGGCCCAGGATCTCCCGGAGGAAGCCGCCGGTGTGGCTCTCCGGCACGGCCGCCACGGCCTCGGGCGCCCCCTCGGCGACCACGCGGCCGCCGCCGATGCCGCCCTCGGGCCCCATGTCGACGACCCAGTCCGCGGTCTTGATGACGTCGAGGTTGTGCTCGATGACGATGACGCTGTTGCCGGCGTCGACGAGGCGGCCGAGCACGCCGAGCAGCTTGCGCACGTCCTCGAAGTGCAGTCCGGTTGTGGGCTCGTCGAGGACGTAGACCGTGCGCCCGTTGGAGCGCTTCTGCAGCTCGGACGCCAGCTTCACCCGCTGCGCCTCCCCGCCGGACAGCGTCGTCGCCGACTGGCCGAGCCGCACGTAGCCGAGACCGACGTCGACCAGCGTCTTCAAGTGCCGCGAGATGCTCCCCACGGCGCTGAAGAACTCGGCAGCCTCCTCGATCGGCATGTCGAGGACCTCGGCGATCGTCTTGCCCTTGAAGTGCACCTCGAGCGTTTCGCGGTTGTACCGCGCTCCCCCGCACACCTCGCACGGCACGTAGACGTCCGGCAGGAAGTTCATCTCGATCTTGATCGTGCCGTCGCCGGAGCACGCCTCGCAGCGCCCGCCCTTGACGTTGAAGGAGAAGCGACCGGGCAGGTAGCCGCGGACCTTCGCCTCCGTCGTCTCGGCGAACAGCTTGCGGATGTTGTCGAAGACGCCGGTGTAGGTGGCGGGGTTCGACCGGGGCGTCCGCCCGATCGGCGACTGGTCGACCCGGACCACCTTGTCGAGGTGCTCGAGTCCGCTGACGCTGCGGTGCCGCCCGGGCACCTGCCGCGCACCGTTGAGCCGGTTGGCCAGCACGATCGACAGGATGTCGTTGACCAGCGACGACTTCCCCGAGCCGGAGACCCCGGTGACGGCGACGAAGCAACCGAGCGGGAACGAGACGGTGACGTCGCGCAGGTTGTGCTCGCGCGCGTCGTGCACGGTCAGCTGCCGGTTCGGATCCGGAGCCCGGCGGATGTCCGGGATCGGGATCGAGCGCCGGCCGGACAGGTAGGCGCCGGTCAGCGACTCCTCGCTGGCGAGCAACTCCTCGACCGGCCCGCTGACCACGACGTGCCCGCCGTGCTCGCCGGCGCCGGGACCGATGTCGACGGTCCAGTCCGCGGCGCGGATCGTGTCCTCGTCGTGCTCGACGACGATCAGGGTGTTGCCCATGTCCCGCAGCCGGATCAGCGTCTCGATCAGCCGCCGGTTGTCCCGCTGGTGCAGGCCGATCGACGGCTCGTCGAGGACGTAGAGCACCCCGACCAGTCCGGACCCGATCTGCGTCGCGAGCCGGATGCGCTGTGCCTCCCCGCCGGCGAGCGTGCCGGCCGGGCGGTCCAGCGACAGGTAGTCCAGGCCGACGTCGAGCAGGAACCGCAGCCGCGCGTCGATCTCCTTGAGCACCCGGAAGCCGATCTGCTGCTCGCGGTCGGTGAGCTCGAGCGCGGAGAGGAAGGCCGCGCAGTCGGCGATCGACATGCCGGCCACCTCGGCCAGCGACCGGCCCCCGACGGTGACCGCCAGGGACTCCGGCTTGAGCCGGGCGCCGCGACAGGTCGGGCACGGGACGTCGCGCAGGTAGCCCTCCCAGCGCTCCCGCGACGAGTCGGACTCCGCCTCGCGGTGCCGCCGCTCGAGGAACGGGACGACGCCCTCGAAGGTGGTGTAGTAGCTCCGCTCCCGGCCGTAGCGGTTGCGGTACCGCACGTGGACCTGCGTCTCGCCCCGCCCCTCGAGGACGGCCCGGCGCGCCTTCTCCGGCAGCCGGTCCCACGGCGTGTCCATCCGGAAGCCGATGTCCTCCGACAGGGCCTGGAGCAGCCGCCCGAAGTACTCGGCGTTGTGGCCACCGGCCCAGGGGTGGATGGCTCCGCGGGCGAGGGACAGCGACGGGTCCGGCACCACCAGCTCGGGGTCGACCTGCTTCTTCGTGCCGAGGCCGGTGCAGCTCGGGCAGGCGCCGTACGGCGAGTTGAAGGAGAAGCTGCGCGGCTCGAGCTCATCGAACGACAGGTCGTCGTAGAGGCACGCGAGGTGCTCGGAGAAGGTGCGCTCCCGCTCCGGGTCGGCGGGCGAGCGGTCGACGAACTCGAGGATGACCAGGCCGCCCCCGAGCCCGAGCGCGGTCTCGACGCTGTCGGTCAGCCGGCGCTTGGCGGAGGCCCGTGCCGCCAGCCGGTCGACCACCACCTCGATGGTGTGCTTGCGCTGCTTGTCGAGCTTGGGCACGCCGCCGGAGTCGCCGGGTTCGGCCAGGCGGTAGACCTCGCCGTCGACCCGGACGCGCGAGAAGCCCTTGGTCTGCAGGTCGGCGAACAGCTCCTGGTACTCGCCCTTGCGCCCGCGGACGAGCGGCGCCAGCACCTGGAACCGGACGCCCTCCTCCATCTCGAGGATGCGGTCGACGATCTGCTGTGGCGTCTGCCGGGCGATCGGCCGCCCGCACTTCGGGCAGTGCGGCCGGCCGGCGCGCGCGTAAAGCAGCCGCAGGTAGTCGTAGACCTCGGTGATCGTCCCGACCGTCGAGCGCGGGTTCCGCGAGGTCGACTTCTGGTCGATCGACACCGCCGGCGAGAGGCCCTCGATGAAGTCGACGTCCGGCTTGTCCATCTGCCCGAGGAACTGACGGGCGTAGGCGGACAGGCTCTCGACGTAGCGGCGCTGCCCCTCCGCGAAGATCGTGTCGAAGGCGAGGCTCGACTTCCCCGAGCCGGACAGGCCGGTGAACACGACGAGCGAGTCACGGGGCAGGTCGATGCTGACGTCGCGCAGGTTGTGCTCCCGCGCGCCGCGGACGATCAGGCGGTCGTTCATCGGCCGACCGGCGGGAGGAGAGGCACGTCCCCGATGCTACGGAGAGGGTCCGACAAAACCGGCCACCGGACATCCTCCGGGGCGGCTGCGCTGCAGACTGGAGCCATGTCGTACACCGGGGACGTGACGGTCGGCGGGCCACCGGACCAGCGGGACCTGCCGGGGCTGTCCGTGCGCAAGGTCGCCGTCGGGCCGATGGACAACAACTGCTACCTCCTGAGATGCGGCGAGACGGGCGAGCAGCTGCTCATCGACGCCGCGAACGATGCGCAGACCCTGCTCGCGCTCATCGGGAACGAGGGCCTCGCCACGGTGGTGACAACGCATCAGCACTGGGATCACATCCAGGCCCTCGAGACGGTCGCGGGCCGCACCGGCGCGACCACCGTCGCCTCGCCCGAGGACGCCCCCGCGATCCCCGTGCGCACCTCGCATCCGGTCTCCGACGGCGACGAGATCCGCGTCGGCCGGGTGCCGCTGCAGATCATCTCGCTGGTCGGGCACACGCCGGGCTCGATCGCCGTCCTCTACACCCCGCCCGACGGCGGTCCGCACCTGTTCACCGGCGACTCGCTGTTCCCCGGTGGCCCCGGCAACACCCAGGGCGATCCGGAGCGCTTCGAGAGCCTCATGGACGACCTGGAGCGCAAGGTGTTCGGCCCGCTCCCGGACGAGACCTGGATCTACCCGGGGCACGGGAAGGACACGACGCTCGGCGCCGAACGACCGCACCTCGGCGCCTGGCGCGAGCGGGGTTGGTGACAGGAGCGGCCTGCTTGTCGACGAGGTGACGTCGCCGGGCTCCCGGCCTCGCGCGCTGCCCGCCTTACGACGGACCAGGTCTGACCGGAATGGACCTCGACGGGCCCCACCAGGACACGACGCTGGGCGACGAACGACCCCACCTCCTCGGGAAGTGGCGCGAACGGGGCTGGTGATTCTCTTACAGGGTTTTCGTCATCCCGGCTGCCCAGGAGTTCCGGGCCCGTTGCTAGCCCAGTACAGATTCGCCGAAACGTGGGCGCTTGACGCTCATGACGACGGGGATGAGAGGCGTCGTCGGGGGGTGAGAGAGGTGCGCGATGCAGCAGCTCACCGGTGTGGACGCCAACTTCCTCAACATGGAGACCGGCGGGACCTTCGGCCACGTCTGCTTCCTTGCGGTGCTCGGTCCTTCGCCACAGGGCGCGCCGCTGAGCTTCGAGGCGGCGCGCGACGTCGTCGAACAACGCCTTCCCCAGTTGCCGCCGTTGCGGCGGCGCCTGGTCGAGGTCCCGTTCGGCATCGACCGGCCGTACTGGGTGGAAGCCGGGGACTTCGACCTCGAATTCCACGTGCGCGAGGTGGCGCTCTCACCTCCCGGCTCGTCGCTACAGCTGGCTGAACAGGTCGGACGCATCGCCGGACGACCCTTGGATCGCGGCCGCCCGCTGTGGGAGCTGTACCTGATCTCCGGTCTCGACGGAGACCGCACGGCGCTGCTGGCCAAGTTCCATCACGCCGCCGTCGACGGTCTGGCTGCCGCCGAAGTGTTCCGAACCCTGCTCGACGAAACTCCGGAACCGGCGGAGAAGCCGCAACCGGCCGGCTGGCAACCCGAGCCCATCCCAAGCAGCTTGCAGATGTGGCTCCGCGGAGTTGCCGGCGTGACGATGCAGCCGCTTCGCCTCCTCGACCTGCAGCGCCGATTCCTCGCCGGCCTGCCCCGCTCGGTGCGGTCCCTCGGACGCCTCGCGCCTCCGCAGGCCGACATGGGCAGCTCGAGGACTGACCGATCCGGATCCCCGGACGGACAGATCCTCAACCGGCCGGCCATCGTCCCGCCACGGACCCCGTTCAACCGCGCCGTCACACCCCATCGCCGGTGGGCCTTCGGCAGCGCCTCGCTGGCCACGGTCAAGGCCGTCAAGAACGCCTTCGACGTCACGGTGAACGACGTCGTCATGGCCATCAGCGCCAGCGCAATCCGCAGGTGGCTCCAGGCCCACGACGCGTTGCCCTCCGAGCCGCTCGTGGCCATGGTCCCCATCTCGGTCCGTACTCCGGAACAGGTCGGCGAGTTCGGCAATCGCGTCTCCGCGATGTTCGCCGCTCTCCCGACGCACCTGCCCGATCCGGTGGACCGGCTACACGCGGTGCACACGGCCATGCGCGGCGCCAAGGAACAGTTCCAGGCGATCGACGCCGAGACGCTGCTGGACGCGACCCAGTTCACGGCGCCGGCGCTCGCCGCCAGGGCGGCGCGCGTCACCGCTCAGCTGCGGCTCGCGGACTACGTCGGCCCGCCCTACAACGTCGTGATCTCCAACGTGCCCGGTCCACGTAGCAAGCTCTACCTCGCCGGCGCCGAGGTGCTCGGCTACTACCCGGTCTCGGTAGTGGCCGACGGACAGGGCCTCAACATCACGGTCCAGAGCTACCTCGACAGCCTGGACATCGGGTTGACCGCGTGCCGCGAGCTGGTGCCGGACCTGTGGGACCTGCTGACGTACATGACCGACGGTCTCGACGAGCTGGCCGAGGCGGCCGGCAACCACTGACCGGCACGGAACCGCGCAGCCCGAAGCAGTCGGCCATGGACCGGGTGCTCAGGCTTCCCCGGTGGCCCCGGCAACACCCAGGGCGATCCGGAGCGCTTCGAGAGCCTCATGGACGACCTGGAGCGCAAGGTGTTCGGCCCGCTCCCGGACGCGACCTGGATCTACCCGGGGCACGGGAAGGACACGACGCTCGGCGCCGAGCGCCCGTCGCTGCCGGAGTGGCGTGCACGCGGCTGGTGACTGCCAGCTGCCGCTGCGACCGACCTACGGGAACGCGGTACTCCCCCGATGGCCACCTGCACCGAGACCGGCGGCGCTTCGAGGCATCTTGATGAACCAGGCCCGGCCGAGCCAACTAGCCGACGTCGCGACGCATCGTCCGAACCACACCGGCGGCGAGCGGGATCGCCACCCAGAAGACGATCGAGAACGAGATCTGCGGCAGGTGACCAGCCCACTCGTTCTCCAACACCCAGTTCCAGGTTGTGGACATGTCGATCCAGTCCGACACCAGCGCCGATGCCGTGCCGAGTACCGCGAAGCCGGCGGGGAGAGCGAAGCAGGCGGCGATGGCAGTCGCCGAGCTCTGTAGCAGCGCCCCGAGCGCGACGCCGGCGAGGACATTGAGGAGCACGAAGAGCAGATAGCCAGCGATGGCGCCGACGGTCAGGTCTGCCTCCAGGACGCGGCCCGAGGCCGCTGCCAGCCCCAGGCCGGCGGCGGTGACCACTCCGCCGAAGACTGCAGCGCCACCACTCAGCACCATCGACACCGCCAGCTTGGCGTTCAGGACTCGGATGCGTCGTGGTTCCTGGGTGAACGTGGTCATGACGCTGCGTTGGCTCCATTCGCCGGTGAGCATCAGGATCGCCACCACAGGCAGGAGGATCGTCAGCCCGAGAGCGGCAACGCGGAGGTAGCTCGCGTAGGTCTGATCGAAGGCCGTCGGGACGAGGACCGGCACCAGCATCAACCCAGCTGTCGAGAGGGCCACGAGAACGAGGAGCAAGCGCGCGGCGCGGGTATCGGTGGCCTTGGCCCACTCGACCCGGACAAGCCGCGGGAACGGGATAGGTCCTGGGGTCGACCGTGCCGCATCGATGCCGAGGATTCGGGGGGAGAGTGACGTGGTCATGCTGCAATCTCCTGGGGCGGAGCCGCATCGGCGGCGGTGAGAGAGAAGAACAGCTGCTCCAGCCCACGTGTCTCGGACTGACGCAACTCGGTGAGCAGCACCTGGTGGTCGCGGGCGACGCCCGCCAGCACCTCGGTCGTGACGCGACCTCCGGAGGCGTCCACGGTGAGCGCATCTCCCGGCCCGGCGACGTAGTCGATCCGCGCGACCCGGAGGGCCGCGACAAGTGCACCGGGGTCGGGGCTGCGCACGAGGATCGTGGAGCTGGCAAGCAGATCGTCCAGCCGACCGGCGGCCACCACGGCACCGCCTGAGATGACGACAAGATGATCGGCGGTGGCCTGCACCTCGTGGAGCAGGTGGCTCGACAACAGCACCGTGCCGCCACGGTCGGCGAAGTCGCGGAGGAGCGTTCGCATCCATGCGATGCCCTCGGGATCGAGCCCGTTCGCCGGTTCATCGAGGATCAGCGCCCGCGGTTCACCGACGAGGGCCTGGGCGACGCCGAGGCGTTGGCGCATGCCAAGGGAGTAGGTCCCGACCCGCTTGTCCGCCGCCTCGGCGATCCCGACGACGTCCAACAGGTGCTCGACCCGCGTCGTGGAAACGCCTGCCAGCCGGGCTGCGATCGTGAGCGTCGCCCGGCCACTGCGCCCGGGATGCATCGCAGACGCGTCGAGCAGCATTCCGACCACGCGCGTCGGGTTGGGCAGCTCGACGAACGGTCGCCCGTCGATGGTCGCCGTACCGCGATCGGGTCGCACCAGCCCGACGATCATCTTCAGCGTGGTGGATTTGCCGGCGCCGTTGGCCCCGAGGAAACCGGTGATGGTCCCAGCTTCACAGCGCAACGAGACGTCGCGCACGACCGGCGTGTTGTTGTAGCTCTTGGTGAGAGCGGTTGTCGTGATCATGTGGCCAGCCTGAACCGGCCGGGTGCGCCCCCGCATCGGGCGGACGGCCACGATCCAATGTCCGAAGGGAAGCTGGCCGCTTCCGACTTTTCGTCTTTGGTCGGTTGCAGCGTCGACTTTCGTCGATGTTGCACGGGGGCCCTGAGTCTTACGCTCGAACGATGTCCTGGCTTCGCAGATGGTGGGCTCAGACCGCCCCCACGGCGATGCCGGCACCGAGCGACTCGGTTCGTTCCGACTCCGCTCATCCCGACAAGGTGGCGCCCAGGACTGCGCGCGACTGGTCCGTCGACGCCGGTGCGTTCATCATCGCCGCCGCTCTCGGGGCTCTCATCCTGAGCGTCTCCGTGGATGACGCCACCAATCGGATGACTTCGGGGCAGGTGGCCATCGACGCCGCGTTCGGAGCTCTTTGCTGCGTCTCACTGTGGTGGCGGCGACGGTGGCCGTTCGGTGTGGCGCTGGTTTGCGTCCTGTTGGGCGCATTCTCGACGTCTGGCACGGTGGCCGGCCTGTTCGCACTGTCGTCGCTGGCTGTGCACCGCCATGTCCGACCCGCCCTGCTCGTGGCCGCTCTGTTCGTTCCGTCCGCAGTGGTGTGCTCGATCTGGCTCGGGCGGACCAACACCTGGTCGGTGATACTGCCGACGGTGGCGCTTGCCGCCGCCGCAACCGCATGGGGCTTGTTCGTCCGCGCTCGGCGTCAGCTTCTCTCCACCCTGCGCGACCGTGCCCAACGGGCCGAGGCAGATCAGCTCGTCCGCGCCGAACGTGCGCGCCTGGCCGAGCGGACCCGCATCGCACGGGAGATGCACGACGTGCTCGCCCACCGCATCTCCCTGGTGGCGCTGCACGCCGGGGCGCTCGAGGTCGCACTCGACCTTCCTCCCGCCCAGGTGCGGGAGAGCGCAGCGCTGTTGCGGTTGACGGCCCACCAAGCGCTGGAAGAGTTGCGGGACGTGATCGGCGTGCTGCGGGAGGAGCCGGGGCAGGAGCGGCCGTCGACGGTTCCACAACCGACGTTGGCTGACATTCCACGCTTGGTGGAGGAGACTCGCCGCTCCGGCGCGAAGATCGACTTCGAGATGCAGGTGGACGGTGCAGCTGCCGCACCCGGCCCCTTGGGACGCGACGCATATCGCATCGTGCAGGAAGCGCTGACCAACATCAGCAAGCACGCTCGCGGCACCCTCGCCCAGGTCCGGGTGGCGGGGGCGCCGAACCGCGGCCTGCACGTATGCGTTCGGAACCCACCCGCGGTCGGCGCCTACAACCGTCCGGCTCCGCCGGGTTCCGGCACGGGCCTCCTTGGTCTGCAGGAGCGAGTGACCCTGGCCAATGGCGTCCTGGTGCACGGACCGGACGCTTCCGGCGACTTCGTCGTCGAGGCCGACCTGCCGTGGTGAAAATTCGGGTGCTGTTGGTCGACGACGACGCGTTGGTGCGTGCCGGTCTCCAGATGATCCTGTCGTCGTCAGAGGAGATGGAGGTGGTGGGCGAGGCTGCCGACGGGGCCGACGCCGTCGCAACCGCGCAGGCGCACCGACCCGATGTCGTCCTGATGGACATCCGGATGCCCGGGATGGACGGCATCGCCGCCACGTCGGCCCTCCGCAGCCTTCAGGCTCCGCCGCACGTGATCGTCCTGACCACATTCCAGGCCGACGAGCATGTTCTGAGCGCGCTTCGGGCCGGAGCCGAAGGATTCCTGTTGAAAGACACCGCGCCCGCGGAGATCGTCCATGCGATACGCCTCGTGGCTGCAGGAGAAGCGATGCTCTCCCCGTCGGTCACCCGCACGCTTCTCTCTCACCTCGGCAACGAAGGAACGACAGATCGTCGTCGCTTCGCTGCCCAGCGCCTGGAGTCGCTCACAGACCGGGAGCGGGAGGTCGCGACTGCGGTGGGGTCCGGCGCATCCAACGCCGAGATTGCGGCATCCCTGTTCATGAGCGAAGCCACCGTCAAGGCGCACGTCTCGCGTCTTCTCACCAAGCTCGCAGTCACGAACCGGGTGCACATCGCGATTCTCGTGCACGACGCGCAATCCTGACGTGAAGGCCGCCTTGCCCGAGCGCCCTCACAACCCGCCTATCGCCCGAGCCCCCTAAAGCGCGACGTCGGCTCCTCGCGGTCGGGTGCGTGAGTGCTCGCGGCTCGTGGGTGTTCGGATCCATGCCGTGGCATCGCCGTGGCACATACGATGGGTCCGTGGCACACTTGGCTCGTGAATGCCACACTCGTGCTCGGGCAGCAGGGCCGCCTCGTGATTCCGGCGGAAGTCCGCACAGCGCTCGGACTGGGAGCCGGCGACCGTCTTCATCTGCACGTCGCAGGCCAGAGACTTGTTCTCGAAAGGCAGCAGGACGCCGTGGCTGAGTTGCGTGGACTGGCCACTGAAGTCCCTCGTTCGCGCTCGTTGGTCGAGGAGCTGCTGGCCGAGCGCCGGCGCGCGGCAGCTGCCGAGTGACCGTCCTTGACGCTTCGGCGGTTCTCGCTCTCGTGCACGACGAGCCAGGAGCCGCCATTGTCGCTGGAGAGCTGGCTAGCGCCGTCCTCGGGGCAGCGAACCTCGCCGAGGTGATCGGCAAGCTGGTCGACTCCGGCGTCGAGGTCAGCAGGGTCCGCGAGTTGCTGCTGGCGGCGGGAGTGACGATCGAACCGGTGCTCGAGCAGGACGCCGAGCTCGCGGGGGCGATGCGAGCGCTGCCGGGCGGACGAGCCCTGTCCCTCGGTGATCGGTGCTGCCTCGCGCTCACGGTGCGGAGCGCCCCCGCAGAGGTGCTGACCGCCGACCGAGCCTGGACTGAGCTGGACCTCCCGGTCACGGTGCGCCTGCTTCGCTAGACACCCGGCCAGGCCATGCAGAGACCGCTACGTCGAGATCTACGCGGCGGAGGGATCTCGGCGCTCCACGCAGGCGTCCCGGTTCGAGCCCGAGGGGCTGGAACCGGGACGCGGCGCGCGAGGTTCAGACGGCCGTCACCACCGTGACGCGACCGGTGCCGGCGACGGCGTCGATCGCCAACCGGGGCAGGGCCGGGTCGGTCGGGCCGGAGTCTCCGACGACGGCAGCTCCCGGGCCGGAGGACGACCGGCCGAAGACCGTGACCGTGCCGACTCCGCCCTGGGCGTCCACGTGCACCGGCAGGCTCGCCGGCACGGTCAGGACGACGTCGCCGCTGCCGACCCACACCGTGGTCGACCGGCTCCGGTCGAGCACCAGGCCGCGCAGGTCGAGACGCACGGTGCCCGTGGGCGCGCCGTAGCTGTCGGCGAGGTCGGTGGCGCGGGCGACGGCGAAGTCCCGCGTGCCGAGGTGCCGGCCGGTTGCCGCGATCGAGCCGATCGCCACGGCCAGGAGCACGACGAGCGCGAGAAGCACCCGCCACCAGCGCTTGGTCAGGAGGGCCACGCCCACCAGCGCCCCGACGACCAGGACGAAGAAGCCGAGTTCGACCGCGTGTCCGATCGCAGAGAGCACGAGGATCGCGAGCAGGACGATCCCGGCGGCCTGCAGGGCGCGACGACGTCCGGAGCGGGCGGCGAACAACGGTCGGCTGGACTCGACCGGTGCCGGGGCATCGCTCGACGGCGTCAACAGCCAGAAGGCCAGATACGCGGCGAGTCCGGCGCCGCCGGAGACGGCGAGGACCACCGCGAGGACGCGGACGAGCAGCACGTCGATGCCGAAGTGCTCAGCGAGGGAGGCGCAGACGCCGCCGACGATCCGGCCTTCGCGGGGTCGGACCAGTCGACCAGGCGCCGCCACGGGCGGGTCGGGCGGCGGACCGGCCGAGCTCGGCCCGTCGGCCGGGACGGAGGAATCCGCCGGGGTGGATGGGGGCAGGGGCGCTGTGTCGTTCATGGCGAGAAGATTGCGGTCGGGACCCGTCCCGGCGGATCCGTCGCCGACCCCGAGTCGTCCCTGGTCCGTCGGGACCCGGAGTCGGGTTCGAACCCGGAGCCGACCTCCGGGTTCGTCCCGGAGGCGCGGCGCCGTCGTCGATGTCATCCTCGTCCGGTGGCAGACTCCGTCGGCGACGGCTCGGTCGACGAGCCGCGTCCTTCCGAAACCGCGGCGGCGCCCCGCCCGCCGTTGGTTCGACGAACTGACGACGGTCTGGTCGCTGGAGTTGCCGCCGGCATCTCGGAACACCTCGACGTCCCGGTCGTGGGCGTCCGCATCGCTCTCGCGCTCCTCGTCGGTAGCGGCATCGGGATCCTGGCCTACATCGCGTTGTGGATCCTGGTGCCCGCGGCAGCGGACTCCGGTCACGTCGGTCGTCTGGCCAGCGGCGTCCCCCGCCGGCGACGCGTCTGGCAGCTGATGGGCTACATCGTGGTCGGGAGCGCAGCGAGTGCCCTACTCGGCGCAGCAGGCCGGCCGTTCGGTGGCGACGTGATAGGGCCGCTCGTCCTCGCCGGTATCGGTGCCTTGCTGATCTGGCGTCGCGCCCCGGACGTCCAGCGGATGCAGTGGGCCGCTGATGCGCGGCGGACCGGACAGCGCCTGGTCCGCTTCTCCTCGCTCTGGCTCCCCCTGGCCGGAACCGTGCTCGTTGTCGCCGGGGTGACGGCGTTCCTGGCCGGGCATGACGCCCTCGCCCAGGCCAGGGCAGGCGCGCTGGCGATCCTGGCCACGCTGGCGGGCGTAGCCCTCGTCGCCGGGCCGTGGCTGCTGCGGCTCGTGCGCGACCTCAGCGCGGAGCGGCGCGCGCGGATTCGTGCCCAGGAACGGGCAGCGGTCGCGGCCCACGTGCACGACTCGGTCTTGCAGACACTGGCGCTTCTGCAGGCGCGCGCGGGCGACCCGACGGCGGTCCGCCGCCTGGCTCGACGGCAGGAACGGGACCTTCGCGACTGGCTCTACGGCCCCGACAGGGCAGCGGGCGCCGTAAGCCCCACCACGACGGGGCCGGTGACGCTGGGGTCCGAGCTCCGGCGGGTCGCGGCCGACATCGAGGACGACACCGGCGTCAGCATCGAGGTGGTCGTCGTCGGCGCCGCCGACGTCGACGAGCGGTTGCGGACCGTCGTGGCCGCGGCCCGCGAGGCCGTCCTCAACGCCGCGAAGTCATCCGGGGCGCCGGAGGTCGCGCTCTATGCCGAGGTCGAACCGGCGCAGGTCGGAGTCTGGGTCCGCGATCGCGGCGTCGGGTTCGAGCCCGATTCGGTCGGGCCTGACCGGCACGGCATCCGGGACTCCATCCACGCACGGATGGCCGCGATCGGCGGACACAGCCGCGTCCGCAGCGCTCCCGGCAACGGCACGGAAGTCGAGCTGATCCTGCCCCGGCCGAGAACGGCCTCGGAGCAGTCGTCGTGACCGACGGCGCCGCGCCGATCCGGGTCGTGCTGGTGGACGACCACCGACTGGTCCGCAGCGGGGTCCGCTCCGAGCTGGCAGCGGACGTCGAGGTCGTCGGCGAGGCGGGCAGCGTCGACGAGGCCGTCACCGTGCTGCGGGCCACCGCACCGCACGTCGTTCTGCTCGACGTCCACCTGCCGGGCGGAGGCGGGGCCGAGGTCATCCGCCGGCTGCGCGACGAGCTTCCCGCCGTCCGCTTTCTCGCCCTGTCCGTGAGCGACGCCGCCGAGGACGTCATCGGGGTGGTACGGGCCGGCGCCCGTGGCTACGTCACCAAGGCCATCGACGGCCCGACGCTCTCTGACGCCGTCCGCCGCGTGGCAGGCGGGGACGCGGTCTTCGGCCCGCGGCTGGCCGGCTTCGTGTTGGACGCCTTCAGCGGACCCGCGCCGGCGGCTGCCCCATCGACCGGCGCAGGCACGACGACGGGCGGGCCGGTCGATCCCGAGCTCGACGCGCTCACCGGCCGCGAGCGCGACGTGCTGCGGCTGATCGCGCGCGGCTATACCTATCGGGAGGCGGCGGGTGAGCTCGTCCTTTCGGTGCGCACCATCGAGACGCACGTGTCCTCGGTGCTGCGCAAGCTGCAGCTGTCGAACCGGCGTGAGCTCGCTCGATGGGCCTCCGGGCGACTCGTATAGCCGCAGGCGGGCGATGGTGACGGCTTGGAATGATGGCTCAGGTGACAGCAACGGCCGGCCGGCACGGCCCAAGCCGGCGGCCCGGGAGGAGCAGACATGATCTTCATCGTCGTCAAGACGAAGCTGAAGCCGGGTTACGCCGACGCCTACCTCGAGGCGGGCAGGCCGTTCCTCGAGGCGACCCGCCGGGAGCCCGGGAACAAGTGGTACGAGAAGTACCGCAGCGTGGACGACCCCGACACCATCGTCACCATCGAGGCCTTCGACGACGAGGCGGCCGCCGAGGCCCACGTCAACTCCCAGCACTTCAAGGACTCCATGGAGGGCCCGGGGACAAGGCACATGGTCGACGGGGTCCCGGACATCCTGCACATCAAGCTCCCGGACAAGGACGGCTGGGACAAGATGGCCGAATTCATGGACTAGCAGTTCCCGGCGAGACGATCAGTGCAGGTCGAGTCGGTCGAAGAAGCGAATGGTGAGGGCCGCGGCGACCACCGCGATCCCGAGCAGCACGAGGTAGTCGACTGCCGTCACGCCGTCCGTGAGCTGGTTGTCACCCACCGCCCAGAAGAACGGTGAGACGTAGCGCGCCGGGCGGACCCAGGTCACGACGGGCGCGAGGGAACTGATCACGTAGGCAACGGCCGCGACCGCCCCTCCCACGGCGAGGGCCACGGCTCGACTGCCTGTGGCGGCGCCGACGGCCATGGCGAGCAGGCCGAAGTCGAGCGCCAACAGCAGGCTGGTGATCGAGATGGCCAGCACGCGCCCTGCCGCGAGGGGCAACTCGAAGGAGCGCCCGACGACCACGACCGCGGCGACCAGGGCGACGACCAGCAGCGCCTGCAGCACCATCGCGGCGATCTTCTGCATCACCAACGCGGGCCGGCGGAGCGGTAGCACGGCCAGCAGACACAGCGTGCCGTCCTCGTCCTGACCGGCGAGCGCCGCCGCGCCGTACCCCACCGTCAGCAGGAGCAGGATGAGCGGGAAGAAGTTGGCGTAGATGTTCCCGTCCAGCCAGCCCTCCGGCGAGGTCAGCTCGCCGGTCACGCCGAACAGAGCAGCGGCGGTCGATCCGGACAGGCTGTCCAGGCTGGTGTCGTCCTTGAACGACGGGTAGATCGCGACGACGACGAGCGTGTACAGCGCCATCCCGACGGCGTAGCCGATCGCGCTCCGTCGGCGCAGCGACAGGTCGAGCCGCGTGACGTCAGCCGACACGATCGGGCTCCTCGGCGGCGTACATCCCGAGGAACAGCTCGTCGAGGTCCGGTGGCCGGCTCAGCAGGTCGACCGGGTCGTACCGGGCGATGCCCTCCAGCACCGGACCGAGCGCTCCCGTCACCTCGAGCTCGACCGTGCACCCGTCGCGGGCGACCACCCGCGCGTCCGCCAGGTCCGCGAGGGTGCCGTCCGGCGGCGGGCTGCCGAATGTGACGGTCATGCGGCGGGGAGCGGCGCGCCGCAACCCGGCCACCGTGTCGTCCGCGACCAGCGCTCCGTCCTTGATGATCGCCACGCGGTCGCACACCCGCTGCACCTCGTCGAGCTCGTGCGAGGAGAGGAAGACGGTGCGCCCGTCTGCGACGGTCTCCCGGACCAGCGCCTCGAACTCGGCCTGCATCAACGGGTCCAGCCCGGTGGTCGGCTCGTCGAGCACGACCAGCGGAGGCCGTCCGATGAAGGCCAGCACCAGCCCGACCTTCTGCCGATTGCCCTTCGACAGCTCCCGGATCGGCCGGTCGACGTCGACGCGGAAGCGGTCGACCAGATCTCTCCCGTCGTCGGTCGACCCACGAGCGGCGGTGAAGAACGCGAGGTGCTGACGTCCGGTGAGGCGGGGGTAGAGGGCCAGGTCCCCCGGCAGGTAGCCCACCTGGCGGTGCACCGCGACGGGGTCGTGCTGAGGGTCGATGCCGAGAACCGACGCATGCCCCGCCGTGGGTCGCTGCAGAGCGAGAACCAGACGGATCGTGGTCGACTTCCCGGCGCCGTTCGGCCCCAGGAAGCCGAAGGCCTGCCCGAGCGGAACCTGCAGGTCGAGTCCCCGCAGCGCCCGGGTCCGGCCGTAGGTCTTGGTCAGCCCGGTCGTGGCGACGGCGAGGGTCATAAGCCGACTCCGGGGATGCGCTGACCGACCGCGGCTGACCGCATGGTCCAAATCATGGAACGCCCGCCCGGAATGGCAAGGGCCGCGCCCGCCCGTCGGGCAGCGTCCGGCCGCTCAGCATCGCCACCAGCGAGGCGCCGTCGGCGCGGACGGGACGACCGTCCCCCCAGCTCCAGCCGGTGTCCGACGCCTCGATCCGGACGCCGGTCAGGTCGATGCCGAACAGCCCTCCGTTCGCCGCCGTCAGGTGCTCGAGGACGGCGGTCACGGCCGCGGCCGACGCCACCGGCGGTTCAGCGAGCGGGATCGTCACGTCCAGCGAGTGGATGACGGCGTGGTTCAGCGCACCCACCGCACCGCCGCCCGGTGGCTCCCAGGCGTGCAGGGCCGGGGAGCGGAGCTGGTCGAGAAGGTCGGCAACGGGCAGCGACCCGCCCCGGGCGGCGACGGCATCGGAGAGCACGGTGAAGTCGCCGCCGGCCGCGGCCATCTCGGCCCCGAACTGCTCGGGGGTCAACCGCACGGGCATCGTCACGTGCGCGACGACGTGCCGCACGAGCCACTTCTCGCACAACGACGGCGCATCCCACGCCTCGTCGCCGCGAGCGGCGAGCAGGTCCGCGAGCCCCTGGTAGGTCCGCGCCACCTCCGACTGCGATCCGGTCATGGTCTGTCCCCCTGGGTGAGATGAGCGAGGTGTGTCTCGAGCTTGTCGAGCGAGGTGAGGAAGCCGGCTCGGGCCTCCGGCAGGCGCATCGCCTCGGGCACGTTCCGCTGGGTGATGACGACGGCCGTCGTGCCGTCGCCGAGGTCTTCGAGGGTGCTGGTGGTCTGCATCCCGCTCGCCGACTCGACCCAGGCGAGGCGTTCGGGCGGAACGACCTCGACGAAGGTGGCGACCATCCGATGGCTTCCGTGCTCGCCGCGCATGAGCGTCTCGAACCGGCCGCCCGGACGGAGTTCGACGACGATGCCGTGCCTGGGCGTGGTCATGCCGACCGGCCCCCAGAACTGCGCGAGCTCGGCGGGCTCGGTGAGGCAGCGCCACACCAGCTCGCGCGGCGCCCGGAAGACCCGCCGGTGGACGAGTTCGTCGTCGCTCACCGGGCCGCTCACGGGGCCGCTCACTTGTCCTCGGCCTGCTGCCGCAGGCGGGCGAGGTGCACCTCGAGCCGGTCCATCCGCTCGGACCACACGCGCCGGCTCTCCTCGATCCACGAGAGCGCGGCGTCGAGCGCGACGGGTTCGAGGCGGCACGGTCGGGTCTGCCGGTGCCGGCCCTGGCTGACGAGGCCCGAGCGCTCGAGCACGCGGATGTGCTGCGACACCGCCTGCAGGCTCATCGCGTACGGCTCCGCCAGCTCCTTCACCGTCGCCTCGCCCGCGCTCAGCCGCACCACGATGTCCCGCCGGGTGCGGTCACCGAGCGCCGTGAAGAGGGCATCGAGCTGTGACTCCTCGAGGACGACCGCCATGCGCTTACTCAAGCACTCGCTTGATAAAGCGTCAACTAGAGGAGAGAGCATTCTTCCCCGAAGGGAGACCCCATCGTGGTCGATCCGCTCCCCACCGGGTGGCATCCTGACCAGAAGGGAGAAGCTGGCGCGACGCCGGCTCCGACCGGCTCGAAGAAGGTTCCATGGCCGACGACATCGCCCCAGCCGACAGCACGCCCTCCGAGGTCTGGGCGGACCCTGGACGACTGCTCGATGCCCTGGGCCATGCGGTCATCGCCACCGACCTCGAGGGGACGGTGCGCTACTGGGGTCCGGCGGCCGAGGACCTGTACGGCTGGACGGCCGCGGAGGCCCTGGGGCGCAAAATCGCCGAGTTGACCGTCCCGGAGCTCAGCCAGGACATGGCCGCCGAGATCATGCAGATCGTGCGTGCGGGCGGCCGGTGGTCGGGAGGCTTCCTCGTCCGGCGCAAGGACGGCACCACGTTCCCCGCCCTGGTGACCGACTCCGGGCTCCGTTCCGACGACGGGGAACTCGTCGGGATCGTCGGGGTGTCCGTCGACGTCGGGCACGGGCTGCGCGTGCTGCTCGGCCGGTCCTCCGACGCGGCCCTGATCCTGAGCCGCCAGGCCATCGTGCGCTACGTCAGCCCGACCGCCGCCCTGCTGTTCGGCGCGGACGAGATCGAGGCGGGCAGGTCGCTGTGGGACCTCATCCATCCCGACGACCGGCCCGCGACCGCGCAGCACCTCGACTCGGTGAGCAACTCCAGATCGCGGCTCACGCCGCTGGAGTGCCGCCTACGTGGCAGGGACGGTTCGTGGCGCTGGGTGGAGATGGTGATGAGCAACCTCCTGGACGACGTCGCCGTCCGTGGGATCGTCTGCAACCTGCACGACGTGACCGACAGGCGGAACGACCGTGACCAGCTCGCCCGGCTCACCGATCAGCTGGAGACCGCCCTCGAGTCCCGCATCCTGATCGAGCAGGCCAAGGGCTACGTGATCGGGCGATCCGCGATGGGCCCCGACGCCGCGTTCGATGCGATCCGGCGCTACGCCCGCGACCACAACCGCCGGCTCGTCTCGGTCGCCCAGGCGGTGGTGGCGGGTGAGCTCCCCGAGCTGACCCCCTCGGAACTGTCCTGACCGTTCAGTCCGGCACCTGCGGACGCTCCCCGAGCACGTCGACGTAGAGAGCGTTGCGCAGCGCGAGTTCGCGCGGGTCGTCGTAGAGGCGGAACCCGAACCGGTTCATCGCATAGGCGAAGCCGATGCCGGTGTCCGGGTCGGCGAATCCGAACGAGCCGCCCGCACCCGGAGTCCCGAAGGCCAGGTCGGCGGACGACCCGAAGCGGAACCGGGGGAAGGGCTTGAGGTAGCCCAGCGAAAACATCGTCGGGACACGCAACACGACGTCGCGCAGCCCCTCGCTCGGTGGCTGCGCAGGCTCCGAGAGGGCGCGCAGCGTCCCCGGAGCGAGCCCCAGGCCGGATCCGCCCGTGGCCAGGTCCCCGTAGATCCGGGCGACCGCGCGCACCTCCCCGGTGCCGTTCGCGGCGGGGATCTCCGCGGCGAGCACGTCGTCACGGTTGTAGTTGTCGATCACCGCCAGGACCGACGGGTTCGTGAACGCCCGCGCCGTCGGGCTGCGCGGGTTGAGGAAGCCGAAGACGAACGCGGGAGGCATCTCGTGCAGGTGCAGGAGCATCTCCCGGGCCTTCGCCCCGTGGATGACCGCCCGACGGTCGGGGTCGTAGCCGCGCGGGAGTCCGATGTGGAACTCGACGCCGAGCGGCCCGGCGACCTCCTCCTGGAAGAACCGGCCCAGCGACCGGTGCCGGGGATCGACCCGGCGGATCAGCTCGCCCTCGTACCAGCCGAGTGAGATGCCGTGGTAGCCCTGCCGGGTCCCGGGCCGCCACGCCGGCGACTGGACCGCCAGGGCGTCGGCGACGACGTCGAGGTCGGCCAGGTCCTCGACCGACAGGGCCCGGTCGATCACGGCCAGGCCCGCCTGGTGCGCCAGCAGCTGGCGGACGGTGACGTCCTCCTTGCCCGCCCGGGCGAACTCCGGCCAGTACGTCGCCACCCGTTGGTCGTAGTCGACGAGGCCGCGGGAGTGGGCGACGGCGAGCGCGGCGGCCGTCACTCCCTTCGAGGTCGAGAACATGGTGACGACGGTGTCGCGCTCCCACCGGCGCAGTCGCCGCCCGTCCCGGTAGCCGCCCCAAAGGTCGACGACGGCCCGGCCGTCCCGGTAGACCGAGCACGCGGCGCCGACCTCCCCGCGCTCGGCGAAGTTGCGGCGGAACGCGTCCGCGACCGGCCCGTAGCCCTCGTCCACGTCGCCGCACACCGCATCCGGCGGCACGCGCACCTTCAGGACCACCCGGCTCCTCCCCGTCGCCCGTCCCCGCCGGATCCGATGCTCCCGCGGGGCTGGTGGGCCAAAGCGGGGAGAAACTATGCTCCCGGCCCACGAACCGTCGCGAGGTGAGCCGTGCGCGAGATCAGCACCGTTCTGACCGGCTTCTCCTACCTCGAGTGCCCGCGATGGCACGAGAACCGGATCTGGTTCTCCGACTTCTACACCCATCAGGTGCTCTCCGCCCGCGAGGACGGCAGCGACCTCCGCCAGGAGGCCGAGGTGCCGGGTCAGCCGTCCGGGCTCGGGTGGCTCCCCGATGGCCGCATGCTCGTCATCTCCCAGCACGACAACCGGCTGCTGCGCCGCGAGCCCGACGGGTCGCTCGTCACCCACGCAGACCTGTCCGCGCACGTCACCGGTGAGCCGAACGACATGGTCGTCGACGACCGGGGGCGGGCGTTCGCCGGCAACTTCGGCTTCGATCTGATGGCCGGTGCGCCGGTCGAGCCGACCGTACTGCTGCGCATCGATCCGGACGGCACGGTGACGCAGGTGGCCGACGACATGTGGTTCCCCAACGGCAGCGTGATCACCGACGACGGGGTCCTGCTGGTGGACGAGACCTTCGGTAACCGGATCACCGCGTTCGATCTCGCCGACGACGGGACGCTCGCGAACCGGCGGGTGTGGGCCGCGTTCGGCGAGCTGCCGACCGAACGTGACTTGCAGCCTGCGCTCGGCCAGCTCTCGGTCGCCCCGGACGGGTGCGGCCTGGACGCCGAGGGTGCGCTCTGGATCGCCGACGCGCTGGGCGGCCGGGTCCTCCGGGTCCGCGAGGGCGGCGAGATCGCCGAGGAGCTGCCCGTGGGCAACGGCGTCTTCGCCTGCATGCTCGGCGGCGAGGACGGCAGGACGCTGTTCCTGTGCAGCGCGCCCGACTTCGATCGCACGGCCCGCAGCGCGGCGCGCGAGGCGAACCTGCTCGCGGCGCGCGTCGACGTGCCGCACGGCGGTCGCCCCTAGCACCGAGCCGCCAGCAGTAACGGAGGAGCGCATGCAGATCTCGGCCGCCTTTCCCACGGCGTTGAACTCGCACGAGGACATCGCGCTCGCCGAGGAGCTCGGCTACGAGCGGGCCTGGCTGTTCGACACCCCGCAGAACAGCCCCGACGTCTGGATGGCGCTCGCCCTCGCCGCCGAGCGCACCTCGCGCATCGGCCTCGGCCCCGGCGTCCTGGTGCCCTCGCTCCGGCATCCGATGGTGAACGCCGCCGCGACGGCGGCCCTGGCGGCGATGGCGCCGGGACGGGTGCAGGTGGCTTTCGGGACGGGCTTCTCCGGCCGCCGCGCGATGGGCTATCCGGGCATCACGTGGGCGTTCATGTCCGAGTACATCCGGGCTTTCCGCGGGCTGCTGCGCGGCGACGTGGTCGAGTGGGAGGGGGCCCAGATGCAGATGCTGCACCCGATCGGCCACGCTCCCCCGCGGCCCGTCGACGTGCCGATCCTGATCAGCGCCCTGGGGCCCAAGGGCGCGAAGGTGGCCCACGAGCTCGGCGACGGCCTGTTCGCGACCCTGCAGGTCCCGGACTTCGCCGGCGAGTTCGAGACGGCCTCGTACCTGGCCTGGGGCACCGTCCTGGACGAGGGCGAGGACCCGACCTCCGACCGGGTCCGGCTCGCCGGCGGCCCGGGGACGGCGCTCTCCTGGCACGGCGCGTACGAGTTCGGGGGCCCGGCCGCCGTCGCCGGGCTGCCGGGCGGGGACGCCTGGAACGACGTGGTGAACCGGACGCCCGAGGACCGCCGCCACCTCGCGGTGCACACCGGTCACTGCGTCGAACTCAACGACGCCGATCGGGCGGCGTGGGACGCGGGAGGACACGCCCTCCTCGAACCACGCACGCTCAGCGGGACGGCCCGTCAGGTTCGCGCCAAGGTCCGCGACCTGGCGGACCACGGCGTCACCGAGATCGTCTTCCAGCCCTGCGGCCCCGACACCCGTCGGGAACTCGAGCGGTTCCTCGAGGCCGCGGGAGGCTGAGCCCGCCGGCTCAGCCGGTGGGAGTCGTCCTCCTCGGCGCGGCGTCCGTGGACGCGTCGGTCCGCGCGCGGGGAACCGACACCTCGGCCTCCGGCTGGAGGAACAACATCACGCCGGTGACGAGCAGCCACAGCGGGGCGGCGAAGAAGCCGAGGAAGCCGCCCGGTCCGGCGAGCGAGACGACGCCGACGACGAGCGCGATCCAGCCCAGCCAGTGCGGGAGCACGGAGGTCGACAGCACGCTCAGCCCGGCGCCGATCATCGTCATCGCGAGCCCGGCGATGAACGGCACCCACAGGCTGTTGGCCAGGACGTTCACGGTGTGCGCGATCTCCACCTGGCCGTTGTCCGCGGAGGAGACGAGCGTCAACGAGGCCACCGAGCCGAGCAGGGCGCCGGCGGCCCACACCGCCGTCCCCATGGCGAGCATCGCCCGCCCGAGCCGGGACGTCGTCCCGCGCTCGTGGTCGCGCAGCCGGGCGACCAGGTACGCGACGGACAGCAACAGCAACGCCACCAGCAGGGGCGCGAGGAAGACGTCGGCGATCGTGCGCCCCTTGTGGCCGTTGAAGTAGTCGACGACCTCGGCCGCCGACGCCTTCTCGCCCGGGGTGTCGCCCTCGAGGGTGAACACCACCGCCCAGAACAGCACCGCGAAGGCCGGTCCGGCCAACGCCCACCACCGCTCGCCCGACTTGGTCATCGCGCGCCTCCTTCATGAGGGGGCGCGAGCGTAGCCCCGGGCGGCGACCGGGGACGCCGATTGCCGAAGTTCTCCGCCGTCGCCGTCGCTACGGTTGGTCGATGCGGTCGAGGCATCCGGCGCGGCGCGGCTCCGAGTTCGTCACGCTCGTGGTCTTGCTGATGCTCGCGTGGACCGCCGCCTGCTCCACGGACGAGCACGCCGCGTCACCGGGCGGCGGTCCCCCCGCTCCTGCGCAGGCGTCGGGCCGAGCCCCGGCGCCCGCGCCACCCGCGCCGACGGGCGCCCGCGGCACCCGGGGATCGGGCCAGCCGGTCACGTTCGCCTTCGCCGGCGACGTCCAGTTCGGCGACCAGCAGGACACCGAGGCGGGCTCGGTTTCGACCGGGCTGCCCGTGCTCGCCGACCGCGTCCGGGCCGACCCGACGCGGGTGCTCGCGCCGGTCGCGCCGGTGCTGTCCGGAGCCGACCTCGCCATGGTCAACCTCGAGACCGCGATCACCGACCGCGGGAGCCCGGTGCCCGGCAAGGCCTTCCACTTCCGGTCGCCGCCGGCGTCGTTCGACGCCCTGCGAGCAGCCGGCGTCGACGTCGTGACGATGGCGAACAACCACTCCCTCGACTACGGGTCGAGCGGGCTCCAGGACACCTTCGGCGCCATCTCGTCGTCCCGCCTCCCGGTGGTCGGTATCGGCCACGACGCCGACGAGGCCTACCGCCCCTACGTCGCGACCATCCGGGGTCAGCGCGTCGGGATCCTCGCCGCGCTGGACTGGCTCGAGCCCGGCTTGAAGTCCGCCTGGACGGCCACGGACTCCCGGCCGGGGCTCGCCACGGCCTTCGACCCCGCCCGGCTGCTCGCCGCCGTCCGCGCCGCCCGGCCGCACGTCGACACCCTCGTCGTGTTCATGCACTGGGGCACCGAGCAGACCCTGTGCGCCGACGCGGAGCAGAGCTCGCTGGCCCGCAGGCTCGCCGCCGCAGGGGCCGACCTCGTCGTCGGCGCGCACGCGCACCGGGTGCAGGGGGCGGGCCGGATCGGCCGGACGTTCGTCGCCTACGGGCTCGGCAACTTCACCTGGTGGCGGGAGGACGGGGAGTCGGGGCGCACCGGAGTCCTTCGCGTCACAGCGACCGGTCGGCACGTCGACTCCTACACCTGGGTGCCGGCCAGGATCCGGCGCGGGATCCCGGTCCCCCTGTCCGGCCCCGCCGCCGCGGCCGACATCACCGAGTGGCAGCACCGCCGGGTCTGCAGCGGCCTCTCGCCCTAGCAGACGTCAGCCGAGCTCAGCCGGCCAGCCCGATCATGGTCGCGCCGAGGACCGCCAGCCCCAGGCCGACCACCTGCGCCCCGGCGAACCTCTCCCGGAGCACGAGCCGGGCCAGCAGGACCGTGCTGGCGGGATAGAGCGACGACAGCACCGCCACCAGGGCCAGCATCCCGTGCCGGACCGCCAGCAGGTAGCAGAGGTGAGCGGTCACCTCGAGCAGACCGGCGACGACGGCGACGCCCCACCACCGCCGGGGCGGCAGGGCCAGCTGTCGCCGGGAGCCGGCGGCGATCAGGACGACGAGGCACGTGACCAGCCGGACGACGAGCAGCGGCGCCACCCCCTCGTCGCGGACGGGGAACAGCAGCGTGAAGAACATGCCGAAGCCGATGCCGGCCCCGACCGCCAGCACCAGGCCCGCCGCGAGCCGACCGTCCGAGGTCCCGGATGTGCGGCTCACCGCGCCGACGGCCGCCAGGGCCACGGCGGCGCCGAGCAGGGCGGCCGCGGGTGGCCGCTCCCCGAGCGCGAGTCCCGTCAGCACCGGCACCGCCGCGGCGACGGCGGCCGACACGGGCGCCACGACGTTCATCCGCCCGACGGACAGCCCCCGGTAGAGAAGCAGGAGCCCACCAGCGGCGCCGAGCCCGGCGCCGGTCGCGAACAGGACCGTCGTTACCGACGGCCACGGCTCCCGCAGCGCGATCACGACGACGGCGAGCGGGAGCAGCCCCACCGGCGCGCTGACCAGCAGCACCCGCAACGGCGGGACGCGCCGGGAGGCGAGCCCCCCGAAAAAGTCGGCGGCGCCGTAGAAGAGGGCGGCCGTGAGAGCGAGCGTCGCGATCACCGGTGGGGCCGTTCCGGAACGCGCACGAACACCTCGATCGGCACGAGTCCGCTGTCCCTGGGTCCCCCTTTCGTGGCTCCTCCACGCCCGGTTGTCCGCGATAGCCCTCACCACGTCCCCGCTGCCGCACCTCGCCGGGCCGTCCGCCGAGCAATCGAGAAGACCAACGTCAGGAGCCTTCGTGATCCCGGTCGCCGCCGACACCACCTCGCCTTCCTCCGGGAACGGACAGCACGAGGCCGGATTGCACGAGGACGGGGCGCAGGTCCCGCACCCGCGCGCCCCGCATGCCTCCGAGGTGCTCGACAGGCAGGGTCGTCGGGAGTCCAACGCCCGCACCTACGCGCGGAACTTCCCGATCGTCCCGGTGCGCGCCGCGGGCATGGAGGTGCACGACGCCGACGGGCGGGTCTTCCTGGACTGCCTGTCCGGCGCGGGGACGCTGGCCCTCGGGCACAACCACCCCGTCGTGCTCGCCGCGATCCGCCGCGTCGTCGACAGCGGGGCGCCGCTGCACACCCTGGACTTCGCGACGCCCGAGAAGGACGCCTTCACCAGCGAGCTGCTCTCCCGGCTGCCACGGGCCTTCGCCGACCGCGCCCGGCTGCACTTCTGCGGGCCGGCCGGCACCGACGCCGTCGAGGCCGCCCTCAAGCTGACCGCCACCGCCACCGGCCGCTCGTCGCTGCTCGCGTTCACCGGCGCCTACCACGGCATGACCGCCGGCGCGCTGGCCGTCACCGGCAACGTCGAGGTCCGGGCCCGGCTCGGGACGACCTCGGCGGCGACCACCCGGCTGCCCTTCCCGTACCCGTACCGCTGCCCGTTCGGGGTCGGCGGCGAGGACAGCGCCCACATCTCGGCCCGCTACATCGAGCGGCTCCTCGACGACCCGTCGGGCGGCGTGCTGCCGCCGAGCGCGATGATCCTCGAGGCGGTGCAGGGCGAGGGCGGCGCGGTCCCGGCCCCGGACGGGTGGCTGCGCGAGATGCGCCGCATCACCGCGGAGCGCGGGATCCCGCTGGTCCTGGACGAGGTGCAGACCGGCGTCGGCCGGACCGGCGCCTTCTGGGGCTTCGAGCACAGCGGCGTGCAGCCGGACGTCGTCGTCATGTCCAAGGCGGTCGGTGGCAGCCTGCCGCTGGCGGTCATCGCCTACGACGAGGACCTGGACGTATGGGCGCCCGGCGCGCACACGGGGACCTTCCGCGGGAACACGATGGCGATGGCGGCCGGCACCGCGACCCTGCGCTTCGTCGCCGAGCAGCGGCTGCCCGAGCGGGCGGCGGACCTCGGCGCCCGGATGCTCGACGTCCTGAACGGCATGGCGTCCCGCCACCCCAGCATCGGTGACGTCCGCGGACGCGGGCTCATGCTCGGCGTCGAACTCGTCGACCCGACCGCGGAGCCGGACGGGTGCGGCGCGCGTCCCCCGGCTTCCGCGCTGGCCGCCCGGGTGCGCCGCGAGTGCCTGGACCGCGGATTGATCGTCGAACTCGGAGGCCGCCACGACGCGGTCGTCCGGCTGCTCCCCCCGTTGATCATCACGGACGAGCAGGCCGACAGTGTCCTCAACCGCCTGGGCGACGCGCTGGCCGCGGCCGAGCGCGCCCTGGACGCGGACGCGGCATGACCCTCCTCGACGCCGATCCCCGATCCAACCCGGCGCCCCGCCCCGCGCCCGCCCCCGACGACGCGGACCACACCGCCGCGCTCATCGCCGGAAACCCTGCGGGACATGAGCGGCTGCGGCACCTGCTGGGCACCACGCTGTCCGGCCTGCACGCCGGCCGCGTGACCCGGAACGGCCCACTGCCCGCCGGTGGCGCGCCCCGGACGGCCGCCGGCGTGCGAGCCGCGATGTCGCCGGTGCTGCCGGACGAGGGGCGAGGTGACGTCCGGGCCCTGGCGGAGCTCGTGCCGGTGCTCGCCGCCGGCTCCGCCGACCCCGCGGATCCTGCGTGTGCAGGCCACCTGCACTGCCCGCCGCTGGCCGTCGCGGTGGCCGCCGACGCCGCGGTCAGCGCCTTGAACCCGTCCCTGGATTCCTGGGACCAGGCCCCGGCGTCGGCCGCGGTCGAGGAGCACGTCATCGCCGCGCTCGCCGACCTCGTGGGCTACTCCCCCGACGCGGCCCGCGGCGTCGTGACCACGGGCGGCACGGGGTCGAACCTGATGGGCCTGTTGTTCGCCCGCCAGCAGGCCGGGCTCGCGGTCGGCGGCGACGTGTCGTCGACGGGTGTCGCCGCGCTGAGCCGGTCGGGCGGCGAGCCGGCGATCTTCTGCTCGGAGATCGCCCATTTCTCGATCCAGCGCTCGGCGGCGCTGCTCGGCCTCGGCGAGCGGGCGGTCGTGCCCGTCCCGGTCGACCGCGACAGCCGGATGCGGCCCGACGCGCTCGAGGCGGCATTGGCCCGCTCCGTGCGCGAGGGACGCGTGCCGGTGGCGGTGGTGGCCACCGCGGGGACGACCGACCTCGGGAGCATCGACCCTCTCCCCGCGATCGCCGCGGTGGTGTGCTCGGCGGCGGTTCCAGCTCCGGTGTGGCTGCACGTGGACGCCGCCTACGGCGGGGGCGCCCTGTTCTCCGACCGCCTACGCCACCTGCTCGCCGGGATCGACGAGGCGGACTCGGTGAGCCTCGATCTGCACAAGTACGGGTGGCAGCCGGCCGCCGCGGGCGTCTTCCTCACCCGGCGGCGGGAGGCGTGGCAGGGGCTGGAACGCCAGGTGGCGTACCTCAACGCCCCGGACGACACCGCCGCCGGCCTGCCCGACCTGCTCGGGCGGTCGTTGCGGACGACCCGTCGCACCGACGCGTTCAAGATCGCGGTGACCCTGCGCGCCCTGGGCCGCCGCGGCCTGGGCGACCTCGTGGACCGTTGTCACCGGCTCGCCGTGCACGCTGCGGAGGTCATCGACGCGGATCCGCGTCTGGAGCTGGCCGCCCGGCCCACGCTGTCCACCGTGGTCTTCCGCTACCGGCCGAGCGGCGACGCCAGCGATGACAGCGATGACAGCCTCGACGCCGTCAACGCCGTCAACGCCGGCCTCCGGCGCCGGCTACTGCACGAGGGCGCGGCGGTGGTGGGGAGGGCCGACCTCGGACACCCGGCGGCGGTCCACCTCAAGCTCACCCTGCTGAACCCGGCGGCCACGCCGCGCGACGTCGAGCAGCTGCTCGGGCTGATCGTGGCGGCGGGGCGCGCCGAGCAGGAGGCCGCCGGACCCGTCAGGAGTGCGCGGCTCCCCAGCTGAACAGATCGGGGCGGACGGTGTAGCCGTGCATCGTGCCGCCGTCGCCGACCCACTCCCAGTGCCACGCCTCGCCGAGGTTGGCACGCTGGAACCAGCCCCACGATCCGGCGTGCGCAACCATCCACCGATAGCCGGGCGAGGAGTAGGTCAGCTCCCCGTTCTGGTCCTTGAGGTCGACCGCCTTGCCCCAGCCGTGGTTGCTGGTCCCGGGCACGGCGGCGTTCCCGCAGGCCTTCCGCGCGCACCAGTAGTTCCGCCAGTACACCTGGCCGGCGTAGTTGCGGTAGCACTCCTCCGGCTGCAGGTTCACACCGTCGGCGCGGGCCGCGGCCAGCATGGCGACGAGACTGCCCGCGGCCTGCCGGTAGACGTCGCAGACGGGACCCTGCCGGTACAGGACCGAGGCGGGCAGGTAGCCGTTACGGGCGTTCGGGACGGTGGTCGGCCGGTTGGCCGGGTTGACCGGGTTGGGGGCGGTCGACGCGCAGGCGCCGATCAGGCCGAGGACCAGCAGGAAGGCGACGACGGGCAGCCGTCGGACGGGCACGGAGATCCGCACGTGGGCGATCCATTCGGACGTAGGTCGAGAGATCGGACATTGCTGAATATGTGCGACCTTTCGGCAGCACGGCGGGCAATGTCGTTCATTCAGCGGGGTCAACCGGCAAAAGGGTCGCGCCGGGCCATCTCTATGCGGCTACCGAGGACCGGTCGGCGCCGGAATCCCATCGTCGTAGAGGACTAGTCCCCCTGCGTCGGCCCTTTCCGTCGGCTGTTTCCGTCGGCCCTTTCGGTCAGCCCTTTCCGGCAGCCGGACCCGCGACGGGAGCAGGCGACGCCGACCCCGTCGACGCCGAGGGGGTGGTGGCCGGCCGGGGTGACGCCGGGCCGGCCGAGGAGCCGGTCGCCGAGGAGCCGCTTGAGGGCGCCGTCGTCGGCGAGCTGCCCGAGGAGGAGCCGCCGCCGGTCCCCGCCCGGGAGTCCGTCGAGCCGCTCGTGCCCGTCGCTCCGTTACCGGCACCAGCGGTGGCCGCGTCGCCGGGGGCCGGAGTCGGGGTCGGGGTCGGCTGTGAGCTCGGGCTGCCGGACGGTTTCTCCGCCGTTCCGTCCGCAGCCTCGACCGTGTCGGTGATGGCACCGCCGGCCCGATCCAGCGTGAGGAGGATGCGCGACTCGAGAACCTTCAACCGGTCGTAGATCTGTTGATCCGACAGGTCCGGGACGTCGGTGGCCAGCGCGTCGAGGTCCCGCCAGATCTCGTCGAGCTGCGCCATCGTCTCGGGGTCGGGCAGCGCCGTCAGCGAGGCGACGAGTTGGACCGCGATGGCCGTGGTCCGGCAGTCCCGACAGCCGTAGTTGACGGCGAGCGACGAGTTGACCGGGGTCACGACGTCGCTGCTCCCGATGAGGAAGATCGTCTGGAACGCGACCGACACGGAGGTGCAGTTCGAGCAGTTCGCGAGCGCGACCGCCTCGTTGCGCTGTTGGACGTTCTCGCCGCTCACCCAGACGACGGAGAAGGCGACGTCGTAGACGGCGGTCCCGTCCTTCGTGTTCACGGTCATCGCCCGGTTGTCGCCGGGCTTCGCGTCCGGGGGCGGCGCGAACGGGAACGGCCAGGGGTTCGCCGGCGTCCCGCCGTCCGCCGACGAGCGGGGCGCGGCGGCGTCGGCACGGGCAGGCACGGCCAGGATCTGCGGTGGCCCTCCGGCCGACGGCAGGACCAGCAGCGCCGGCCGCGGCGATCCGTTCCCCGGCCGCGGCACGAGCAGAAGAGCGGACCGGCGCTCGCCCTGCGGGACGGAGCTGACGGAGACCC
This sequence comes from uncultured Actinomycetota bacterium, assembly GCA_963783105.1. Lineage (GTDB taxonomy): Bacteria > Actinomycetota > Actinomycetes > Frankiales > Frankiaceae > JAVEDQ01. The sequence goes on along the minus strand of CAWAMI010000007.1, from coordinate 782,508 downwards.
GGCGGGCGGCTCCCACCGAGGTCGGGTGCAGCCACCCGGCGAGTTGCAGCACCGTGCCGCGCTCGTGCGACCGAACCGGCACGTACTGGTCGCGCGGCCACCAGCACCAGCCGAGGGCGACCACGAGCGAGCCGGCCGCGAGCAGCGCGACCCCGCGACGCCGGGCCGACCCGCCGGTCCAGGCCCACGTCTTGCGTGCCGTGCGCAGGACGGTCCGGCCCAGCAGCGCGATCAATCCGGCGACCGGGAGGACGAGGGAGACCATCTTCAGAAGGGACACCGCCGCGCGCCCGTAGTCGCCGCCGCCGACCCCGCCGGTGAGGGCGTGCCACTGGATGCCGAGGCTGTCCCACGCCGTCGCGAGAAGACGGGGCATCGAGACCGCCCCGCCGATCAGGGCGAACGCGAGCGACGGCACGATCAGGGCCACCCAGAGCAGGACGAGGACACGCGCCCAGCGCTTGAGGGATCGCGAGTCCCGCTTGCGCCAGTTCCCCGGCCAGATCGAGCGGATCGTCGGCCCCAGGTGGGCGAAGAGGTCGGGCACCCCCGTCACGTCGGCGAGGATGTGGTAGCCGTCGGCGCGGATGACGGGCGTGAGCTGACGGAGCATCTGCAGCACCTGCAGGCCGACGACCAGCAGCAGGGCGTCCCAGCGGGTGACCAGCCACACCGCCATCGCGGCGACGCTGAAGATCGTGTTGAAATAGAGCCCGCCGAGGTCGACGACCAGTCGGCGCCGCCGGTCGAGCCGGTACGAGTCGCTCACGTCGGTGTAGAACGCCGGGTACACGATGTAGAGACCGAAGCCCATGGTTCCCGGCGTCGCTCCGCCGCGCCGACAGGCGGCGGCGTGACCGAACTCGTGGAAGCCGGCGGAGACGATGGTGAGTCCGAAGACGGCGAGGAGCAGCCCCGGTTGGTAGAAGGCCTGATGCGTCGGCGCGGCGAGTCCCTTGTCGAACAGGACCCAGCCGGCGGAGACGACGAAGGCGAGCAGCACCGGCACCGCGATCAGCGGCGCGAACAGCCGGGCGAACGGCCCGGTGACGCGTCGTGTGCTCTCCGGGTCCGACAGCACGACGCGAGGGCGCAGCGCCAGCAACGGGTTGGGCTTGCGTGTCACGGGCTCCGCGCCATCGGCGCCCTGGAGCACCCCGAGGGGCTCCAGCTTCTTCTCCACGAGGTACCGGACGTCCTCTGCCGCCGCCGTCTTGCCGATGCGTCGGCTCAGCCGGGGCGCTATCTCGTCGTAGCCGCGTCGCCCGTCGATCTCCTGCAGCGCCCCGTAGAGCAGCGGGGTCAGCTGCAGCATCGATCCGTCGGCGCGACGGACCAGACACGGCGTCTGGCGATAGCCGGAGCCGGGCAGCTCCCCGAGGAACTCGACGCCCTCGGCGAGTACGGGGACGCGGGCGGACTCGGGTTCGTCGCCCGCCGGTGACGAACCCGGAACGGGCTCGGACCGGTCGGCGGGCGCGTCGGTGCTCGCGGTCATGACCGGCGCGGCGTCGGAGTCGGGGATCCCGGGTCGCTACTGCTCGATGTCCGCCGACTGGTCGGCCGTCGCCTCGGCGGTCACGCCGTCCATGTCCTGGCTGATGATCGCGGTCTGGTGCGCCACCGCGGTCGCGGACGAGTCGACGGAGCCGATGTTCGCCGATGCCGAGGCGTCGATCGGTGCCGCGACGTTCGCGTTGGCGGCGACCGCGCCGGCGACCGGGGCGGCGAGATCCGCGTCCAGATCGACGTTGGCGTTGACGTTGAGCAGGTTCCCGTCGAGGACCCCGCCGCTGGTGACGTCGGAGACGGCCCCGTCCGCCGTGCCAGCGACGCCGTCGACAGTCCCGGGCACCGCACCGGTGACGTCCCCGACAGTCCCGGGCACCGCGCCGGTCACCCCGTCCACCGCCCCGCCCGTGTCGGGCACGACCGTGCTGGTGCCGTCGGTCGGCGCGGCCATCGTCGAGGCAGCCTCCGGGGCCGCGGCTTCGGCGGCCGGAGAGGTCGCCTCGGCGGCGGGCGCCTGTGCGCCGCCGTCGACCACGTCGTTCGACTGATCGATGCCCGCGTCCTGGGGCGCCGTGGCAACGGCCGAGCCGCTCAACGACTGGTCGAGCTGGACGCCCTGGTCCGAGGCGGCGACCGCGTCGCTTCCGGAGGACAGGACGTTGGACGAGACGGCGGCCTCGATCGGGGCGGCGATCTGCGCGTTCGCGGCGACGGCGAGGTCGATCGGAGCCGCGAGGTCGAGGGCCAGATCGACGTCGAGGTTCAGGTCGAGGAGGCTCATCACCTCCTTGTCCGGAAGCATGGTCCCGGACTCGGCCTCCAGATCGGCCATCGAGAGACGTTCGGGCGCGTCCGCCATCGTGCGGTCACCTCTGAGCTGGTGTGGCATCCGGTTCGTGCTGTAACGGACCGTTACTACCCGAGCTCCGTGAAGCAGCAAACGCTGTTTTCCGCGCCCTCCGCACGGCTTTCAGGACCCGCGCGATTCCATCACCGGAATCGTGGTGGCCGGTCGAGCAGGCCGACCACCGTGGCGGCCTCGGGGGTGGCGGGCGCGGCGTTCTCCGCGTCTGACAACGGCTCGTACTCGACCTGGAGCACGAGATGGCCCGCGTCCTTCTCGTCGTGTCGCACCTCGACGGCGGCGATGTGCTCCCGCTTCAGCGAGTGCGCGCGCCACTGGTCCAACACCCGCTCGAGCTGGGCGGGCTGCCGCGTATGCAGATCAATGAGTTGCACGAACGTGGTCAAGGGCGCCTCCCAGGCGGCTGTGTCCCCCTGGTGATCGAGAGTGCGTGTCACACCCGCTGCTGACAACCCCCGTCGGCGTGTCGCCGCGTCACAGACCCCAGATGGCGTAGCCGGACGAGGCGGCCCGGTAGCGCAGGAATCCGAGTCGTTCGGGGTGGGTCTCGCTCACCCCATCCGGCTCACTCCATCGGCTCACTCCACCCCCGCGGCGGCCATCCCCCGGAGCTCCTTCTTGAGCTCGTTGATCTCGTCGCGCAACCGGGCGGCGAGCTCGAACTGCAGCTCCTTGGCCGCCTCGTGCATCTCGTCGTTCAGCTGTTGGATGAGCTGCGCGAGCTGCGCCTTCGGCAGATCGGCCAGAGCCGCGGCGTGCTTGCCGACCGACTCCGACCGTGAGCTCATGCCGGGCACCGGCGCCTTGCCGCGGGACTGCGAGCGACCCGACCCGCCGACGAGCTCGCCACCCTCGCTCTCCCGCACCATGTCGTCGAGGATGTCGACGATCTTCTTGCGCAGCGGCTGCGGGTCGAGCCCCCGCTCGGCGTTGTAGGCCATCTGCTTCTGCCGCCGACGGGCCGTCTCGTCGATCGCCTGCCGCATCGAGGGGGTGATGTCGTCGGCGTACATGTGCACCTGCCCGGACACGTTGCGGGCCGCGCGCCCGATCGTCTGGATCAGCGAGCGGCCGGAGCGCAGAAAGCCCTCCTTGTCCGCGTCGAGGATGCTCACCAGCGACACCTCGGGCAGGTCGAGGCCCTCCCGGAGCAGGTTGATGCCGACGAGGACGTCGAATTCACCCTGCCGCAGCTCCTTGAGCAGCTCGATCCGGCGGATCGTGTCGACCTCGCTGTGCAGGTAGCGGACCCGGATCCCGAGGTCCAGCAGATAGTCGGTCAGGTCCTCCGACATCTTCTTGGTCAGCGTGGTGACCAGCACCCGCTCGTCCCGCTCGGTCCGCAGCCGGATCTCGTGCACCAGGTCGTCGATCTGACCCTTGGTGCTCTTCAGGATGATCTCCGGGTCGAGCAGACCGGTGGGGCGGATGATCTGCTCGACGACGCCGTCGCCCCGCGCCAGCTCGTAAGGACCGGGCGTCGCCGACAGGTACACCGTCTGGCCGATCCGCTCCAGGAACTCCTCGAACTTCAGCGGCCGGTTGTCCATCGCCGACGGCAGGCGGAACCCGTGGTCGACCAGAGTCCGCTTCCGGCTCATGTCTCCCTCGTACATGCCGCCGACCTGCGGCACGGTCACGTGCGACTCGTCGATGACGAGCAGGAAGTCCTCCGGGAAGTAGTCGAGCAGCGTGTGCGGGGCGGTGCCGGCCGCGCGGCCGTCGATGTGCCGCGAGTAGTTCTCGATGCCGCTGCAGAAACCGACCTGACGCATCATCTCGATGTCGTAGGTGGTGCGCATCCGCAGCCGCTGGGCCTCGAGCAGCTTGCCCTGCTTCTCCAGCTCGTCGAGCCGCTCCTCGAGCTCCGCCTCGATCCCGGTGATCGCCCGCTCCATGCGCTCCGGGCCGGCGACGTAGTGGGTTGCCGGGAACACCAGGAGGTTCTGCGACTCCCGCACCACCTCGCCGGTCAGCGGGTGCAGGTAGGTCAGCTTCTCGATCTCGTCGCCGAACATCTCGATGCGGACGGCGAGCTCCTCGTAGACCGGGAAGACCTCGATCGTGTCCCCCCGCACCCGGAACGTGCCGCGGGTGAAGGCCAGGTCGTTGCGCGTGTACTGCACGTCCACCAGCCGCCGCAGCAGCGTGTCGCGGTCGATCTCGTCGCCGATCCGGAGCCGGACGCACCGGTCGACGTACTCCTGCGGCGTGCCCAGGCCGTAGATGCAGGAGACGGACGCGACGACCACGACGTCGCGCCGGGTCAACAGGCTCATCGTCGCCGAGTGCCGCAGCCGCTCGACCTCCTCGTTCAGCGAGGAGTCCTTCTCGATGTAGGTGTCCGACTGCGGGACGTACGCCTCGGGCTGGTAGTAGTCGTAGTACGAGACGAAGTACTCGACCGCGTTGTGCGGCAGCAGCTCGCGGAACTCGTTCGCCAGCTGGGCCGCCAACGTCTTGTTCGGCGCCAGCACGAGCGTCGGGCGCTGCAGCTTCTCGACGAGCCACGCCGTCGTCGCGCTCTTGCCCGTACCGGTGGCGCCGAGCAGGACGACGTCGGGCTCCCCCGCGTTGACGCGACGCGCCAACTCCTCGATCGCCGTCGGCTGGTCGCCGCTCGGCTGGAACTCGCTCTCGACCTTGAACGGGGCCTGAGCACGCTCGATGTCGCTGACGGGTCTCACGCGGACAACAACACCACAGACCTACGACAGTTTCCCGATCTCAGTGGCGCGACCGGTTCCGGGGAACTAGGTGCAGCTACCGGAACCGCTGTCGAGCGGCGCGGGCGACGGGACGGTTGCCGTCGGCACCTGCAGCTGCTGCCAGTCGTAGCCGCCCGGGCGCAGCGTGAGGTCGAGGAAGCCGAACTTCAGCGCCTTCCGCACCGTGCTCGACGGGCGGGACGCGCCGGCCGGGAAGCTGTTGGCACTGCGCCCGCCGAGCCCCGACACGATCTCCCGCACCCCGCTGGGGCTCGACGACCCGAACGCGTTCATCGGGGCGTAGCGCTCGTAGTCGTGGTCGTGCCCGACGAGGACCAGGTCCGCGCCGCCGGCGGCGAGGGTCTGCCACAGGCCGTCGACGTCGCCGTTGTCGCCGTGCACGCCGGACGAGAAGCGCGGGTGGTGCATGTAGGCGACGATGCACTGCGCCGGGTGGGCGGCCATCTCCCCGCGCAGCCAGGTCTCCTGCGGCGAGCCGGGCCCGCAGCCACCGAGCGCAGCACAGTTCGAGTTCAACGCGATCGCCCGCCAGGAGCCGAGGTCGAAGGCGTACCAGGGGTCGACGGTCCCCTCACCGGCCGTACCGATCGTGAAGTACCGGTAGTAACCCGTGGCCCCGGCGGTGTAGTACTCGTGGTTCCCGGGTGCGGGGTGCGTGACGGCCTTGAGCCGCCCCCAGCTCGGATCGTAGGAAAGGGCGAAGGCGTTCAGCTCGCCGTTCTCGTACTGCAGGTCCCCCAGGCTCAGCACCGCGGCCGGATTGCGCCGGACGGCGAGGTCGGACGTGGCCCGTTGCTGGCAGAACTTCGCCGTTCCGGCTCCGTTGTTGTAGTTCGGGTCGGTGGGCGCGCAGGCGATGTCTCCGACGGCCAGGACCGGCGCCACGGTCGTGGCGGACGCCGGTGATTCGTCGTCCAGGATCGCCACGACGGCGGGTGGACCGACCAGGGCCAGGCTTGCGGGGCCGGTGATGCTGACGGTGAAGGACTCGGTCGGCTCCGGGTCCTGGTCGTCGATCAGCGGGATCTGCAGGTCCAGCGACGTGGCTCCGGCCGGCGCGGTCACACCGACGTCGGTCTGCGGCACGTAGTCGCTGCCCGCCTCCGCGGAGCCGGGCACCGTGGAGAAGGCCAGGTCGATCGGCAGCGGGACGGGTTTGGCGAACGAGACGGTCACGGTGGCGACCCCGGCCGACTCCGACGCGGACCGGCCGGCGATCGCGGTCTTCACCGAGCCGGGCGCGAGGGTGGTGTCGTCGTCGACGATCGTCCCGACGGCGGTCGCGTCGGCCAGCACGGCGGCGACCGGGCTCGACAGCTTCAGCGTGAAGGTCTCGTTCGCCTCCCGGATGGTGTCGGGACGCAACGGCACGTCGATGACGCCGGTGGTCTCGCCCGGCGGGAAGGTGAAGCGGCCGCTCCTCGCGGTGAAGTCGCTGCCGGAACTCGCCGTGCCGCTGCTGGTGGCGTAGGAGAACGAGACCGGCCCCGGCGCCTGGCCGCCGACCAGCCGGACCTCGAACTGGGCGCTGGGGCTGCCGCTGTCGGTCTCGACCACGGCGACGTCACCGACCTCGAGGGTCATCGGGCCCTCGTCGTCCGCCACCGTCCCGAGCCCGGTCGTGTCGGCGTAGACCGCGCCCGAGGGGGAGGACAGGACGACCCGGAACGTCTCGTTGCCCTCGAAAAGGTCGTCACCGACGACCGGGACGCTGACGACGGTCGAGCGGGCTCCGGGAGGCAGCGAAAGAGTGCCCGATACCGCGACGACGTCCACCGAGCCCGCCGACCCGGCCGTCGTGGTCAGCACGACGCGGTAGGCGGACGTCACCGTCCGGGTCGACGCCGCGCCGAGCGTGACGGGGAACAGCGCGGAGCGCCCCTGGCCGGCGGCCCCCTCGACCACCCACCCGTCCCCGATGCTCAGTGCGGGGGCGGGCGCGGCGCTGGTGCCTCCGTCGTCGTTGCGGATGGTGCCGAGCCCGGCCGCGTCGGCGAGCACGGCGCCGACCGGACTGCCGAGGTTCAGCGAGAAGGTCTCGCCGGCCTCGACCGTGGAGTCGCCCCGCACCACGACCGGGACCTTCACCGTCGAGGCGCCGGCCGGGAACGTCGCGGTCCCCGACCGGGCGGTGTAGTCCTTCCCGGCGACAGCCGTGCCGTTGCCGGTGGCGTACTTGACCCTGACGGTCTCGCCCGACTGCACAGGCACGGACAGCGAGAGCGTGAACACCGCGTTGACGGTGGTGGCGGCCTTGCCCTCCAGCACGGAGACGTCGCTGATCGAGATCGTCCGTGGTCCCTCGTCGGACACGATGCGGCCGGTGCCCTTGGCGTCGTCGATTCCCACGCCGACCGGCGAGCTGAGCACGACGGAGAACGTCTCGTTCGGCTCCGGGCGATCGTCGCCCCGCACGAGGATCGTCACGACGGCGTCCTGCTGCCCGGTGGCGAACGAGACGTTGCCGGAGGCTCCGACGACGTCCGTGCCGTCCGCGGTACCGGCCGCGGTGTTCCAGTGCACCCTCTCGACCCCGGTCGCGGGCTCGGAGAGACGGACCGGGAAGGACATGGGCGTCGTCGCGCCCGCGGCCGGTTCGACGGCGTTCGCGTCGCCGATCGATACCCTCGGCGGCTGTCCCGCAGCCGCTCCGGCTCCGTCCGGAAGCGCCACCAGCGTCAGGAGCAGGGCCAACAGGCCGGCCACCCCCGCGGCGATCCTTCGGCGCATGCGCGGAGCGTGACAGCTGTCCACGCAGCGCTCCATGGCCTCCTGGTACTAGTGACGCAGGTCGCGTCCCAGCTGCTCCCAGACCTCGTCGACCCGGCGCCGCAGCGCATCCTCGTCGCCGGCATTGTCGATGACGACCGTGGCGACGGCGCGGCGCTGCTCGGGGTCGGCCTGCGAGCGGATGCGCTCGGCCGCCTCGTCGCGGCCGAGCCCGCGTGCCTCGAGCCGCTCGAGCCGGACGCCGTCGGGCGCCTCGACGACGACGACCGCCTCGTACAACCCGGCCATGTTGAGCTCCACGAGCAGCGGCACGTCGTGCACGACGACGTCGTCCTCGCCCGCCGAGTCGAACAGCTCCTTGGTCCGCTCCCCGATCCTCGGGTGGGTGATGGCCTCGAGCGTCTTGCGCTTGTCGGGATCCGCGAAGACGATCTTCGCGACTGCGGGCCGGTCCAACGACCCGTCCTCGCGGAGCACGTCCTCGCCGAATGCATCGACGACCTCGCGGAGCCCCTCGGTGCCCGGCGCCACCACCTCGCGGGCCAGGGCGTCGGCGTCGACCACGATCGCGCCGTGCTCGGCGAGCAGCCGTGCCACCGTGCTCTTACCCGCGCCGATACCGCCCGTCAGACCGATCTTGTGCACCCTGCGATGTAACCAGGCGAGCCCGCCGTCAGCCCGTGCCGACCTCGGCCCCCCGCATCGCGGGCAGGGCGTCGATGCGCTCGGCGACCTCCAGCGCGGTGCGGGGGCGCTGGGCGAAATCGCCGCTGACGCACGCGGTGACCAGCGCGAGCTCCTCCGGGCCCAGGGTCGGCGAGGCGACGGGGTTGCGCGAGAGCACGGCCCGCATGGCCATCATCGGCTGGTCGCCGGGGATGTCGCCGAACATGCCGGTGCCGGTCAGGGCGCGGTGCAACGTCATCCCGAGGCCGTACACGTCGGTCAGCCGCGAGGGTTGCCCGCCGCCGAGGACCACGGGGTCGATGTACTCGACCGACTCCACCCGCCCGATGCCGGTGACCGCCACGCCCGGTTGCAGGACCTGCGCCAGACCAAGGTCGGCGAGCCGACCGCCGTCGTCGGCGAGCAGCACGTTGTCCGGGTTGATGTCGCGGTGCACGATGCCGGCCTCGTGCAGGTCGTGGGCGGCGCGGGCGGCGCAGGCGACGGCCCGCAGCGCCTCGACCTTGCCGATCGGCGCCGCCGGGTCGGCGAGCGAGCCCTTCGGCAGCCACTCCATCGCGTAGAAGAAAGTGCCCCCCTGTTGGCCGGCGTCGAAGAGCCGGACGAGGTACGGCGAGCGGACGGCGGCGAACGCCTTCAGCTCACGGGTGGCGCGGCGGAAGGTGTCCGCGGTGGTCTGGCCGGCCAGGACCTTGACCACGACGAACTCGCTGTCGAGTCGCAGCCGCGCCGGAGGTGTGGCCAGATGGTAGGTCCCGTGGTTGCCGTCGCCCAGGGCTCGGACGAAGACATAATCCGCGATCCCGTTGGTCGCACCGGTCGTCGACCCAGACCCAGCCATGTCGTGCCCCTCCCGTCCGGACTGCTGGAAACCTAACAGGCAGGCCGGGGCCGATCGCGGTCTTTGGTCATCTCCCTCTCCGTCCCTGTCCCTGCCCCCTACTGTCTTCTCACCGGGATGTCGAGGAGGACGGAATGCAGTCAGTGCTGGTCGCCGCCGAGGCCGAGAAGGCGGCGCCGGACCACATCGCCGAGGTGTTCCTCGCGATCGTGTTCATCGTCATCCTGGCGCGCCTGCTCGCGGCCGCATTCAAGAAGCTCAACCAGCCTCCGGTGATCGGCGAGATCCTCGCCGGACTGCTGCTGGGCGCCTCGCTGCTCGGCCAGTTCCACTACGACGGGGACAAGCCGCTGACCGAGGCGCTGTTCCCGGACGACATCGTCCCGATCCTCAAGGTGCTGGCCAACCTCGGTCTCGTCATCTACATGTTCATCGTCGGGCTCGAACTCGACACGAAGCTCGTCCGCGGCAACGAGAAGCGGGCCGGCGCGATCTCGCTGTCGTCGGTGACCCTGCCGTTCGTCGGCGGCATCCTGCTGGGCCTCTGGCTCTACGACCGCCACAAGCAGGGCGGCCTGGGACCGGGGGAATCGGTCGACGAACTCGCCTTCTGCCTGTTCATCGGTGCCTCGATGTGCGTCACGGCCTTCCCGGTGCTGGCGCGCATCCTCACCGACCGCGGCATGCAGCGCACTCCGCTCGGCGTCATCGCGCTCGCCTGCGCCGCGATCGACGACGTGATCGCCTGGTCCCTGCTCGCCGCCGTGTCCGCGATCGCCGGGCAGTCGGGTGAGCCGCTGTGGCAGGTCCTGGTGCTGTCGCTGCTGTACGTCGCGGTCATGTTCACCGTGGTGCGCCGCGGGATGACTTACGTCGTGCGCATGTACGAGCGTTCGGGGCGCCTCACCCCCGACGTGCTCGCGATCATGCTCGTGGGCCTGATCTTCTCCGCCTGGATCACCGAGCAGGTCGGCATCCACTTCATCTTCGGGGCCTTCGTCTTCGGCGTGATCATCCCGCGCGAGGGCACCGCGGCAGTTGTTCCACGAGATCCTCGAGCGGCTCGAGCAGGTCAGCGTGCTGCTGCTGCTCCCGATCTTCTTCATCGTCACGGGCCTGTCGGTGGACGTGACGCAGCTCGAGGGCCGCACGCTGATCGAGCTGCTCGCCATCCTGGCCGTCGCGATCGTCGGCAAGTTCGTCGGCGCCCGCGTCGCCGCCCGCGCCGTGGGCGTGCCGCCGCGACGGTCCACCGCGCTGGCCCTGCTCCTGAACACCCGCGGTCTCACGGAACTCGTGCTGCTGTCGGTGGGTCTGCGCCTCGGCGTGCTCGACACGGCGCTGTTCTCCGCGCTGGTGGTCATGGCGCTCGTCACGACGTTCATGACGACGCCGTTGCTCCGCCTCGTCTACCCGGACCGCATCCTGGCGCGCGAGATCGCCGAGGCCGAACAGGCCGCCGCCGGGGAGGTCCCGGCCTACCGGATCCTGGTGCTGATCGAGGACGTGACCGCGGCGGCGCCGATGGTCGAGATGGCGGCGGAACTCGCCGCCACCGAGTCGCCGGCACAGGTCGTGCTCACCATGTTCCCGTCGCAGGAGACGGACCAGCTCGAGGTCGGGGCGGGGATGTCGTTCGAGCTGGCGGTGATGGCGGACCTGCTCGACGAGCTGGAACAGCTCGCGACGCGGGTGCGGCACCGCGGGGTCGACGCGGTCGTCCTCTCCCGCTTCAGCGCCGACCCGGCGGCGGACCTGCACGAGCAGGCGGAGTCGCTCGACGTGAACGTGCTCCTGCTCCCGGCCGGCTCCCCGCTGGCTTCGGACGCACTGGCAGACGTGCCGGTGACGATCGCGACCTGGGAGGGCGGGCACGTCGACGACGCCGCTCCGCTGTCCGTGCTGGCCCGCTCCGGCCAGTCCGGCGACAGCGCCCTGGCCCTGGCCGTCCGGTTGTCGCGCGGCCGCGGCTCCGAGCTGACCGTGGTCGACGACGGCCGTCGGCGGCTCGGCGCGCTGCTCGACCGGCTCGGCAAGCTGGGCGTCCCGGTCAGCTCCGCCGACGAGGCCGCGTCCGGTGTCGTCGTTCTCGCCGCCGACGCGGCGGCACCGCCGGCCGCGCAGTCCGTACTCCGGGTCCGCGCGCACGCCGAGCAGGACGACTCCGAGCTCGTCCTGCTGCTCGACACGCTGCCGAGCCAGGTGCGCCGCGAGCCCGCCCCCGCCGAGGACCCCGCCACCTCGCTCTGAACGAGGGCCCGGGACGCTTCCGGCCGGACTGCGGGCTGTCGGTTCAGACGTCCGTCGTGCTCCGGGTCGGCTCGACGGGCCCGGTCTCCGGGCTGGAGGTGGGGACCGGCGGGGGCGGGATCGGAGCCTGCCCGTCCGGACGGGCCGGGCCACCGTCGGTGGCCGCGATGGCCGAGGCCGGTCCTACGGTGGAGTGGTAGCCGCTCGGCGACGGCACCGTCACCATCACGGTCTCCTCCGGCATCGGCTCGGCCTCGCCCGTCTTGCCCGGGAGGAACACGTCGATCAGCGGGCCGGTCATGATCGTCGTCACGAGCGCCATCAGGACGCCGCCGACCTGGAGCTGTGCGGTGATCGCGTTGGACTGGAAGGCGATCAGCGCGACGACCAGCACCAGCAGCCCGCGGCAGTTCATGAGGATGCCGAGCAGGTTGCCCTCGCGCCAGCTCAGCCCACCGAGCCGCGCGAACAGCGCACCGCCGCCCCACTTGGCCACCACCCCGACGAGCACGAACAGGATGAGGTAGGGGACGTCCGCCAGCCCGAGCTTGGTGAAGTCGGTACGCAGGCCGGAGAAGGCGAGGAAGATCGGCAGCAGGAAGACGATGACGACGTCGTTGAGCCGGGGTGCGAGCTCCTTGAACAGTCGTCCCCGCACCGGCATGGCGATGCCGGCCAGGAAGCCGCCGACGATCACGTTGATGCCGATCTGGTGCGCGGCGAACGACGTGGCCAGGGTGACGATGACGCAGACCGCGAACAGGTCGGGCGTCAGCGGCCCGCCGGCCTGATAGCTGCGGGCCATCCACGCCAGAGCCGGGCGCACGGCGCCCATCAGGACGACGAGCAGCACCACCGTGCCGAGCACGCGCAGCAGCATCGAACCGAGGCTCGCGTTGGAGGCGACGCCCTGGGCGATGCTCAGCAGCAGGAACATCCCGATCGTCACGACGGCGGCGGCGGCGACCCCGGACGCCCCCATGTCGGTGGTGATCAGGCCCTTCTCCTGCAGGATCCGGGCCATGACGGGAAACGCGGTGACGGACAGCATGGCCCCGACGAACAGGCTGAACGCCGTCGAGGACGGGTTCCCGCTACCGGCGAAGCGGTCGAACAGGATCGGGCCGAGAACGAAGCCGAGGGCGAGCGGCACGCCGATCGAGCCGACGGACAGCGTGGCGACCGCACGCCCCTTGCCCTTCAGCTGATCCAGGTTCAACTCCAGCCCGACCAGGAACATGAACAGCAACAGGGCCAGCTGTCCGAACAGCGACAGAACCGACTGGGCCTGCGGCGGGAACACGCAACTCGTGATGCTCGGGGACACCCCGGACGCGCCCGGCACGCCCTGCCCGAGCGACCGGTCGCAGTGCAGGAACTCGAACGGCGAGCCCCAGGTGTAGATCGTGGCCCCGAGCAGCGTGGGGCCGAGCAGGACGCCGCCCACGATCTCGCCGACGACGCGCGGCTGACCGAGTCGCAGGGCGAAGGAGCCGACCAGTCTCGCGACCACCAGGATGATCACGAGATCGAGGAGGAGGAACGCAAGCAGCTGCGTCGAGTCGAGCCCCGGTGGTTTGGCCGCGGGCGCGGAGGCGGCCATCAGCTGATACACAGAAGATTTTTACCAGCGTGGCCCCCCGCTCGCCCGGGAATCCGAGAGTTCGGGTAACAGTCGCTGCGCGAAGCACAGCGCCCGCCCCCGATCGACGGGGACGGGCGCTGTGCCTCGGCCAGGACCTGCGCACTCAGGGCAGGGGCGTGTTACGGCACCACTTGACCCACTGGGAGATCGAGCGACCGGGGCCCAACTTCTTGCAGAACCCGAACTTCGCGAGTTCATCCATGATGGTGAGCGCCTGGTACTGCAGCCCGAGGAACGAGTCGACCGTGGCGTAGGGGCCGCCGAGGGTGGCGGATCCCGACGCGAAGACCAGCCCGTCGGTGTTCCGGGTGCCCTTGACCTCGAAGCTCAGCTCCACGTCGAGTCGACCGAACGGGCTGCGGACGGCGCCGGTCTTCTCGAACAGATCCTTGATCACCCGGTTCTCGGTGATGTCCGCCTCGAGTCCGGTGGCATCGATGACGTAGTCGGCCGCAACGTCCACGGGACCCTGCTGGGTCTGGATACGCGTGTTGATGCGCCCGTCGGCGGTCGGCGTGACCTCCTCGACCTTGCCGATCAGCTGGTGGAAGTATCCGTTCTGCTTCCCGAGCTCGAGCTGCTGCAGCCAGAGCTTGCGGTGCGGGGTGGTGGTGCCGCCCTGCCAGCTGAGCAGCTGCTTGCGCTCCTCCGGCGTCGCCCGTTCGAGCTGCTTCTTGTAGACGCCGCCCCAGTTGCTCTTCGGCCAGTTGAAGCCCTGCAGCGCCGTGCCGAAGGCGGCGTTGCGCTGCTTGGTCCGGCTCGGCCCGTGCTTGCCGGCGACGTAGCTGCGGAGCAGGTGGACGATGACGGTCTGGGCGCCGAACAGGTTGCGGTCGTCGATCAACCGTTGCAGCACCCGGGACGCGACGATCCCGCCGCCGCGGACGACCACCGTGCGCGGCTTGCGCCGAAGGTCCTCGTAGACGTGCTCGTGGGGTTCGTAGGCGTTCACGACCCGGGAGTAGTCGTTGTAGGTGGTGCGGTACTTCTGCAGGTCGGGCAGGAACCGCAGACCGGGGTAGCCGACCGCGACGTGCACGAAGCGGCTGCGGAAGGCGACCCGCTTCGTCTGCGAGGTGCCCTCCGGCGGGGTGAGGATCGTGTAGTAGCCGCCGCCGTGACGCCGCCGGACCATCCGGACCGAGCCCTTGCGGAACATCGCCCGGTAGTTGATCCGGTTCATCTCGCGTTCCATGGCGGCGAACGCCTGCCCGGCCCGGGGCGTGTAGTAGTCCGTGAAGATCGGCTCGGAGAGCACGTTCCACAGCGGCGCCAGCTTCGCGCCGAGCGTGGACTGCTTCTTGAAGCCGGTGGCCGTCGGCACCTGGCCCTTCTTGCCGTGCCAGGCCTCCCGCAGCGCGTAGCTGGGGAACCCCCAGATGTTGTCCGGGGTCGACCCGGAGTCGGAGCGCAGCCGTTCGCCCCGCGGGATCTGGGAGACCCGGGTGAGGTACTCGTAGGTCTGCCACGGCAGGTCGTTGACGCCCAGGACGGCGATCGCGCTCGTCGGCACGCCCGCGATCCGCAGGTGGTCGACCAGCACGAACGAGCCGATGCCTCCGCCCACGGTCACCAGTGGCACGTCGACGACCGGGATCCCGGCCTGGTGCACCATGTCGTCGGACCAGGCCGGCGAGTCGATGAGCTGCTGGGTGAGATCGCCGCGGCCGCCCATCGGCGCCTCGCGGTCCTCCACCGTCGTGCCCGGCGTCGCGATCACGTGCTGGCCGGTCACCTGCGGCACGATGGGCTCCGCGGGTGGCGGCGCCTGACCCGGGACCCAGCCGGCAGGTGGCGCCGACGGAGGTGCGCTCCGCGGCGGAGGGTTGAGGTTCGGCGGCACGCCCGGCGCCCGAGAGGTCACGGTCTCGCTCCTGTCCCTGAAACTAACCTGTGCTGGAAATGAGCTCTGCCGGCCGTCAGCTGCGGCCGCGCTGCGATTCGTAGACGAGCGTCCGCTGACCGAGCTGGATACGGCTGCCCGGTACGAGCGTGATCGGCTGGTCCCGGGCCACCGGGACGAACTGGTCGCTGCCCTTGACCGCGACGAGGGTGCCGTTCTGCGACTTCCGGTCGGCGATGGTGACGTTCCAGCCCACCAGCCGCACGATCGCGTGCGCGCGGGAGACGGTGCCCCCGGCGTCGTCGAGCCGGAGGCCTCGCACCGCCCCCGTCTTGACCTCGTCATCGACCTCCGGCTGACGCCCGAGGACGTAGTCGTGATCGAGGTGGAACACCGAGCCGTCGTCGAAGACGAGGAAGCCGAGTTCGGGACGGACGCCCTTGCGCTTGATCTTCGTTTCGTAGAGCCCGATCCCGCAGACGATGCAGAACTGGCTGTCGGGGTCGGTGAAGTGGCCGCGCTTGCAGTAGACGCCCTCGACGAGGTCGGTGTGGTGCTGTTGCGGCGCGTCCGCCGAGGGGGCCGCGGCCTCGGGCTCCACGGGCAGCGGCTCACGCGGCTCGTCGTCGAACCCGCCGAGCGGCTCCACCTGGAAGTCCTCGTTGCGCGGCGGGGGCACGGCGTGGTCGTGGCCGGCGTGCTCCGCAACCCCGCCCGTCGGCTCGGGCTCCGCTGCCGGCTCGGGGAATTCGGCCGGCTCGGGGGACTCGGCCGGTTCGGCGGGCATGGCCTCGGTCGCGTCGCCCACGTAGGCCGCGTGGGCGGGCTCCGGCGCGGACCCGGCCGGCGGCTCGGGCTGCGTCTCGGGTGCGACCGGCGACGAAGGGGGCGGCGCCGCGACCGACCCGGAAGCGGGTGCCTTCTTCGCGGTGTCGATGGGCGGCGGGGTGATCGGAGCGGCCTCCGCTACCGGCTGCCCCGCCGACGGCGCGAAGGCTGCCCCGGCGTCGCGCGGCTCGAGCAGCGCTCCCCCGCCGGGGACGGCGCCGACGACGAGGTCGACGACCGGCACCGCGACCGGCTCGGGGTCGTCGGGCATGCCCACGACGATCCGACTCGGCGCGCTCAGCACCTTGTCGACCCAGGTCAGCGACTCGCGGCCGGAGAGAGTGACGGGGCCCTGCGGCGTCTGCGCCGTCACCTGGGCCTCCCCCAGCACGAGCACCGCCACGTTGTCGTGCCCGAGGCCGGCGAGCAGGGCCAGGTCCGGAACGTCCTCCGGTTCGCTGCCCGCAATGATCCCGGCGACCTTCCGGGCGAGGACGCGTCCTCCACCGGGCCGGCCGGCCCGGATGAGCGACGTCAGTTGCTCGAGGGCGTGCCGCTGGTGCTCGCCGAAGGCCGGCACGACCAGGAGCGCGGCCGGGCTGCGTACGACCAGACCTTCTCCCGGGGTGACCTGAAGGCGAAGGTCGTCCCAGCTGCTCACGAAGGATTCCTTTCAGACTGGATCGGGAAGACGGGTCGGCGACCCCGGCTCAGACGAGCCGGCCACCCTGGTGCCGCCAGCGGAGGAAGGGCACCCGCATCGGGCCGTTGACCCAGAGGAAGGTCGCCAGCCACACGACGGCGAAGTCGATCAGGAATGCGGCGAAGGCCAGGTCGTCGGGGGCGCCGGGAATGGCGCCGGCCTTGATGAGCACCCACACGAGGGCGCCCTCGTTGATCGCCGTGACGAGTCCGAACAGGGTGGGCCAGTCCTTCTCCCACCGAAGCTGCATCAGGCCGTGGTAGACGAACTCCCAGAGGATGCCGAGGACGGTGACCGCGATCAGCACCGAGAAGGTGATCTTGTACGTCGCCCCGAGACTTCCCGGGGTGGACGGGAGCACCGGCGTGATCACCAGCGTGGTGAGAGAGCCGATCAGTGCCAGAACGAAGATGCGGGTCTCGATGCGGCCGAGCAGGGTCGGTATCACGGTCGGGGCTCCTAGCGAACGGCTGATACGACTCGAGAACAGTACGAGTCCGCGTTGATCACCGTCCTCCTTTTCGCCGCTTTGGAGCATGACGAGTTCCTGACATCGACCGCTCCCCTCGCGGACGCGCCGCGACGCGAGACGGCCCCGGGAGCAACGCTCCCGGGGCCGTCTCGATGAGCTGATCCCAGCTCTGGGTCGATCTAGTTGCCGCCGAACTGCTCCCGCAGCTTGCGCAGCGACTCCTCGTCGAGGGCCGACGACGGCTCCTCCGCCTCGGAGCTGTAGGTCGAGGGGCCGCTCTCCTCGACCTCCGCCTCCTGCGCGGCCTTGATCTGCGCGAGGTGCTGCTCGAACCGGGTGCGGGCCTCCTCGTACTGCCGCTCCCACTCGGCCTGCTGAGCCTCGTATCCGGGCAGCCAGTTGCCGGTGTCGACGTCGAAGCCCTCGGGGTAGATGTAGTTGCCCGACTCGTCGTAGTGGGCTTCCATCCCGTACTGGGTCGGGTCGAACTCGGCCACGTCGACGACGTGCGCGGCCTCGTTGGCCTGCTTCAGGGACAGCGAGATCCGGCGACGTTCGAGGTCGATGTCGATGACCTTGACCATGATCTCGTTGCCGACCTGGACGACCTGCTCCGGGATCTCCACGTGGCGCTCGGCCAGCTCGGAGATGTGGACCAGACCCTCGATGCCCTCGTCCACGCGGACGAACGCACCGAACGGCACGAGCTTGGTGACCCGTCCGGGCACGACCTGGCCGATCGCGTGGGTGCGCGCGAACTGACGCCACGGGTCCTCCTGCGTCGCCTTCAGCGACAGCGAGACCCGCTCGCGGTCCATGTCGACGTCGAGGACCTCGACCGTGACCTCCTGGCCCACCTCGACGACCTCGCTCGGGTGGTCGATGTGCTTCCAGGACAGCTCGGAGACGTGGACCAGACCGTCGACGCCGCCGAGGTCGACGAACGCACCGAAGTTGACGATCGAGGACACGACGCCCTGGCGCACCTGGCCCTTGGCCAGCTTGGCCAGGAACTCCGAGCGCACCTCGCTCTGCGTCTGCTCGAGCCACGCGCGGCGCGACAGCACGACGTTGTTGCGGTTCTTGTCGAGCTCGATGATCTTGGCCTCGAGCTCCCGGCCCACGTAGGGCTGCAGGTCACGCACGCGGCGCATCTCGACCAGCGAGGCCGGCAGGAAGCCGCGGAGCCCGATGTCCAGGATCAGCCCGCCCTTGACGACCTCGATGACCGTGCCGTTGACGACACCGTCCTCGTCCTTGAGCTTCTCGATCGTGCCCCAGGCGCGCTCGTACTGGGCGCGCTTCTTGGACAGGATCAGGCGGCCCTCCTTGTCCTCCTTCTGGAGGACGAGGGCCTCGACCTCGTCGCCGACGGCGACGACCTCGTTGGGGTCGACGTCGTGCTTGATCGACAACTCGCGCGAGGGGATGACGCCCTCGGTCTTGTAGCCGATGTCGAGCAGGACCTCGTCGCGGTCGACCTTGACGATGGTTCCTTCGACGATGTCACCGTCGTTGAAGTACTTGATCGTCGAATCGATGGCAGCGAGGAAGTCCTCGGCCGATCCGATGTCGTTGATCGCCACCTGCGTGGGGGCGGGACGCGTCGGGGCTTCGGTGGTACTAGTCGTCAAGGGGTTGGCTCCGGACAGATGGGTCGCTCGGACAGTGTTCGCCGCTCGCAGAGGATCCGCTGCTTGCAGCGTCGCCGAGGGCCGGGTCGAAGCGCCGGGCCGGCAAGAACTGTCGAAACCGTCGAGACGATCACAAGTGGGTCCGCTCGGTACGCACACACAGACCCTCGTGCGTGGTCGAGTTTACGGCACGCGATCACGACGCGGTCAACGCCTGTGGGCGAACAATGACGCCGCGGAATCCCGGCGGACAATGACCGCATGCAGCAGAGCTCGGCGGACCAGGATGAGCCCGAATCCGTCGTCGAGATCGGCTACGGCGACGTCGACCAGACGGAGGCCGTGCGGGCGAACCGGGGCTGGTGGGACGCCGAGGCCGACGACTACCAGGCCGAGCACGGCGAGTTCCTCGGCGCCGACGTCGGCGACTTCGTCTGGTGCCCCGAGGGCGTTCGGGAGCAGGACGCGCAGCTGCTCGGGCCGACCGCCGAGCTGGCGGGCCGGAGGGTCCTGGAGATCGGCGCCGGCGCCGCGCAGTGCTCGCGTTGGCTCGCGAGGGTCGGCGCACGGCCCGTCGCCGTGGACCTGTCCGGCGGCCAGCTCCGGCACGCGCGGCGGCAAGGGCTGGCCTCGGGGATGCAGGTCCCGCTCGTGCAGGCGGACGCCACGCAGCTGCCGATCCGTCCGGCGAGCGTCGACATCGCCTGTTCCGCCTTCGGCGCGGTCCCCTTCGTGGCCGACAGCGAGGCGCTGCACCGGGAGGTCGCCCGCGTGCTGCGACCGGGCGGGCGCTGGGTGTTCTCCGTGAACCACCCGATGCGCTGGTGCTTCCGGGACGATCCCGGGCCGGCCGGCCTGGTCGTCGAACGGTCCTACTTCGACCGCAGCGCCTACCTCGAGATCGGCGAGAGCGGACGCCCGCTCTACGTGGAGTCCCACCGCACGATGGGCGACCGCGTCCGCGAACTGGTCGCTGCCGGCTTCGCCGTGACCGACGTGGTCGAGCCGGAGTGGCCGGCGGGTCACACCCGCGAGTGGGGTCAGTGGAGCCCGCTGCGCGGCAGCCTGTTCCCGGGCACGGTCATCTTCGTGGCCCGTCTGGCCGACCGCCGGTGTTGACGGCCTCCGACGGCGCCCGTTCGTCGGGTTCCGGTGCGTCGACGCCATCTCCGTCGAAACCCGCCAGGCGCTCCCGGCGTCGTTGGATCCTCCCCCGGAATCGATGGCCCAGCCCGATCCCCGGGCGTTCGACCGCGAAGTAGGAGGCGGCGGCCAGCGAGCACGTTCCGACGAGCACGACCGGGAGCAGGACGCGGAACGCCACGGCGAACAGGTCCGCTCCGGTGTGCTCGATCAACAACTCGACGACGAGCTGGTGCCACAGGTAGATCCCGTAGCTGATCAGCCCGAGAAAGGCGAGTGGCCGTCCGGTGAGGGCGCGGGGAGTGCCGAGCACGGCGGGGAGCAGGAGCAGGAAGGAGAACATGCCCCACAACGCCTGCTCGGCCACCGCTTGCCCCGCGCCCCGCTCGAAGATCGGGTCTCGCCCCAGCCCGATACCGCGTGCGAGCACGACGTAGGCGACGACCGCCCCGCACCAGCACAGCGTGGTCACGACGGCGAGACGCCGTGGGCTGCCGACGCTCCCCCCGGTGCCCCGGTACGCCGAGAGCAGCGCGAGGGCGAACCCCAGCGCGAAGAGGTCGAACCAGACCGGCAGGAGCCCGTGCCATACGGGGAAGGGCAGCGGCGCCGTCGCCTCGAACACGAACCGGGCCAGCATCCCCACCGTGTACAGCACCGCCACGCCCGCCAGCTCGACGCGGAGACGGGCGCCCCGTCCGAGGGTGGCGATCCGCCTCGACCTCGTCAGCCTCCCGAGCAGCAGCGCGTAACCGGGTAGCGCCAGGTAGAAGAGCACCTCGACGCACAGGCTCCAGGCCTGGGGCACGCCGAGGAACACGGTCTGCTCCCGGTAGACCTGCCCGAGCGCCGGGAGCAGCACTGCATCCAGCACGTCGTGCGGACGGCTGCGTGGCACGAGGAGCAAGGTCGCCGCCAGGACCACCCAGTAGAGCGGCAGGATCCGCAGCGCGCGCCGCAGCAGGAACTGGCCGACGGAGGGCCCCGCCGCAGCGTCCAGGTGTGCCACCGCCCACGGCCGGTAGAGCAGGAAACCGGAGATCACGAAGAAGACCCCCACTCCCACCTCGGCCCGGGCGGTGAAGTCGCCCGCCGGGCCGACAGCGGTGGTCAGGCCCGAGACGAAGGCGACGTGGACCAGGAGCACCAGCAGTGCCGCGACGGCCCGTAGGCCCTCGACGCCGGCGAAGAAGGGCCGACCGGCCGAGACCCCCGCGCTCGGTTTCGTCGACACCTCGGCGACGCTACGGCGAGATCGGGAGGTGCCCCGCATAGGCTCGCTGGGACGTGCCGGAGCGTGGGTGATCGGCAGAGGGAGAGCTGGAAACCGGTGGATGTCCCGATGGCGACCTCCGTGCACACGCCCGCCGAGAGGTCGGAGGGACGGGCCGACCCGGAGCGCTCGGGGCGAGCCGCGTGGCGGCGCCACGCCTACCCGCTGGCCAGGTTCGCGCCGGCCGTACTCATCGCGCTCGCCGCCCTCCCCCCGATCGCGGGGCTGCTGGGGCTGTGGGCGGGCCACGGCGCCGGATACCTGCCCTACGGCGACCAGGCCGTCCTCGAGATGTCCGTACGCGACGTCGGACATCACGAGGTCCTGCTCGGCGCCTACTCGCGGTTCGGCTGGTACCACCCCGGACCGATGGCCGCCTATCTGCTGGCCGTTCCCTACCGCCTCCTCGGCGGAGCTCACCAGGCCCTGTCCGCCGGGTCGCTGGTCGTCGCGGGGGTGAGCCTGGTCTGCTCGGTGCTTGTCATCAGGCGCAGATCGGGGAACCTGGTCGCGCTCTGGTCGTTGCTGGTGATCCTTGTCGGCGTGCGGCTGCTCGGTGCCGACTTCCTGCGGGACTCCTGGAACCCTTACCTGCCGCTCCTGCCGTTCCTGCTCGCCGTGTTGCTCTGCTGGACCGCCATCCTGGGCGACGCGTGGGCGCTCCCGGCGGCCGTCCTGCCGATGAGCCTGGCGGTCCAGTCGCACATCGGCTATCTCCCGCCCGCCGCGGCGACCGTCGGCGTGCTCGGTTGTGGCCTCGCCGTGCGTGCGGTCTCCCGCCGCAGGCGAGCCCACGGCGGAGACGGCGGTCCCGGGCCCCGGCGGGTTCGGTGGTTGTACGCCGCGATCGCCTCGATGGTGATCGGGGTGCTGCTCTGGCTGCCGCCGCTCGTCCAGCAGTTGACGAGCCCGACGGGTAACGCCGGCACGGTCCTCCGCTACCTGCGGCAGAGTTCGCCGGACGGGTCCCTGTCCATGGGTTTCCGCGCCGTCGCGGACGAGTTCGGCAAGCTGCCAGGATTCGCGCTCGGGGTCGAGCCGCCGGATCGGGTCCTTCTGCCCGCGATGTGGCCACCGGCCACCATCGCGATCGGGTTCGCCCTGTTCGCCCTGGCGTTCGCGGTCGGGATCCGGCGGCGCCGTCCCGAGGTCTACTGGCTCGGCGCGCTCACCGTGGGCGTCGCGGGCTCCGGCGTGGCGGCCATCGCCCGGATCGACGGCCTGCCGTTCTTCTACGTGACCCGGTGGACGGCGGTCATCGGCATGCTGGCGGCCGTCACGGTGGGCATGGGGCTGCTGCCGGAAGCGGTTGCCCTCGTGCGGCGGGCGTCGCGCAGCGGGAGGTTGGCGAGCCTGCGTCCCGCGTCCGTCCTCGCCGTGCCGTTGGTGCTTCTGACTACGGTGATCTCGCTCGTCACCGGCGTCGGGGTCGCTCGCGCCGACACCCCGCAGACGGACTACACGGGCGGTATCCAGCGCCTGGAGGAGGCGGTCGTGGCCGACCTCCGGCGCCTCGGGCTACCCGAGAAGGATTCCGTCGTGCGCGTCGACTTCGCGGCGACCACCCGCCCCGTCATCGTGGGTACGTCGTTCGCGGGTTCGGGTCTGGTGCTGTCCCTGGTCCGCAACGGCATCGACGTGCAGCTGCCGTCGTTCTGGAAGCTTCCGTTCGGTCAGCGGTACGTGGAGAGGGTCGACGCGGCGCGCTACGTCGCGACACTCGCCTACTCCGACGGCTCCTCCCCGCCTCCCGAGCCCTGGCAGCGGGTCCTGGCCGTCGCCGGGGAGTATCAGGTGTACGGCGGGCAGCCGCCGCCACCCTGAGCGCCTGCCCACTGCGCCGGGTCGACGGTTCCGGTAGAAGAATTGCGACGGTTCTGCCACCCGTTCGCGGCGAGCCGTGAACAGCGGAGGGTCGCGCGAGTACGGTGGGATCACCGGGGTCGACGCCGGGACGACGCATGCCCGATAAGCCGCTCGATTGACGTTGGGATCGACGCACGTGCCGTTGACTACCGCGGGTCCGCGACCTTGAAGGCGGACCTGGATCGCCCGTCGCTTCCGCTCCCCCGCGAGGCCGACGTCCTCGCACCCTCGGGCACCCTCGACCGACCGGCGGGCCGGCTCGCCGCGCTCGACGGCCTGCGAGGAGTCGCCGTCCTCGCCGTCATGGCTTTCCATGCCGGGCTGAACTTCGTCCACGGCGGTCTGCTCGGCGTCGACGTGTTCTTCGTCCTGTCCGGCTTCCTGATCACCGCGCTCCTCGTCTCGGAGCACGCGCGAACCGGCCGGATCTCGCTGAGCGCCTTCTGGCGCCGCCGCCTGCGGCGGCTGCTGCCGGCGATGCTGCTGATGCTGGTCGTCACCGTGCTCGTCTGGCGGTTCACGGCCGAGGTCGACGAGATACCGGGGTTGCGTCGCGACGCCATCGCGACGTTGACCTACGTGGCGAACTGGCACTTCGCCGTCGACGGCCAGAGCTACTTCGAGCACTTCCGCGCGCCCTCACCCCTGCTGCACATGTGGTCACTCGCGGTCGAGGAGCAGTTCTACGTGCTCTGGCCGGTGGTGGCGATCCTGGTCCTGCGACGCGGTACGGCGATGCTCCGGCGCGTCGCCCTCGGCGGTGCGCTGCTGAGCACAGGGCTGCTGGCGCTGCTGTCCCTGCTGGGCTCGTCCAACGAGCGGCTCTACTACGGCACGGACACCCGGATGACGGCCTTGCTGGTGGGTGCGGCGTTCGCGACGCTCATCACCCCGTTCGGCGCAGGCTCGTCCCGTGAAGCGGGCCCCGAGCGGACCCAGCGGGTGGCCTCGGTCCTCGGCAGCATCGCGGCCGTCCTGCTGCTCGTGGCCCTGCTGTTCGTGAACGGGCAGTCCACGGTTCTCTACCGAGGGGGGTTCCTCCTCGTCGCGCTGCTGGTGGCCGTGCTGCTGGCCAGCGCGCTGCTGGCGCCGCAGGGGCCGATGAGCAGGGCGATGTCGTTCCGTCCGCTCGTCGCGGTCGGACGGATCTCCTACGGCCTCTACCTCTGGCACTGGCCCGTGTACCTGTTCCTGTCCGCGGAGCGCACCGGACTCGCCGGCGTCCGTCTGATGGCCGTCCGGTTCGCCGCCACCTTCGCGGTCGCCGGCGCCTCGTGGTTCGCCCTGGAGCGCAGGGTGCTGCGGCGGGATTTCGGCGGGCGACGCGTCCTCGTCCTGCCGGCCACGGCCGTCGTGGCGGCCCTGGCGCTCCTGATCGCCCCTCTGCCCGCGGCCAGGCCGGGCAGCAATACCGTGGACCTCGACGCGCTGGAGCGACAGAGCATGTCGGCGCCCGCGCCGCCGCCGGACCTGGCCGACACCACCGTCCTGTCGCGTCCCGTACGGGTGCTGGTCTCCGGGGACAGCGTCTCCCTGACGCTCGGCGTGGCCTTCGAGGAGGCGGCCGCCCGCAACGACACGCAGGCCTACGCGCGGGGCCGCCTCGGCTGCGGGATCTCGACGTACAGCCCCATCCGCACAGGCGGTAACACCGGCGCCGTGCTGGACGAGTGCCGGAGCTGGCCGGAGCACTGGGCCGAGGACGTCGCGACCTACAAGCCCGACGTCGCGGCCGTGCTCCTGGGCCGCTGGGAGTCGATGGACCGGATGTACAAGGGTCACTGGGTCTCGCTCGGCGATCCGGAGTTCGACGCCTACCTGGGCGAGCGGCTCGACTACGCCATCGACATCTTGTCCAAGCACGGGGCCAAGGTCGCGCTGTTGACGGCGCCCACCTACGACTCCCTGAACCTGCCGGACGGCAGCGACCCGCCCGAGGACGACCCGGCGCGCGTCGCCCGCTGGAACCAGCTGCTCCACGACGCCGCGGCCCGCCATCCGGACAAGGTCCGGGTCTTCGAGCTCGCGCCACTGATCGAGCCGCACGGGACCTACCAGCGCTACAGCGACGACGACCAGGTCGAGCTGCGCACGGCCGACGGCATTCACATCGGCTACACCGGCGGGGTGCTCGCGGGCGACGCCCTGCTCCCCCAGCTGCGGGACTGGGCACGGGGGCTGACCCCCTAGTCCCCGGGCGCGCGGGGGCGGTGCCGCACCGGTGCCGTGGAGGAGCCGACCCGTAACATCCGCGGGACACGCTGGGAGTCTCGCGAGCGATCCGGGCGTGTCGATCGAGGTCACGAGCCGGGGTGGAAGGTCAGCGAGTGTCAGACCGAGCGGCGCCGGGGGCGGCGGGGCGGCACCGCGACGACCCTCCGGTCGGCCGGCCCCGGCTGGCCGAGGGCGACCCGTCCGCCGGGAGGCCGGGCGACGGCGGACCGGGCGACGGCGGACCGGGCGAGCGAGGGGGGCTGGAGCAGCCCGACGGCCGCTCGCACCGGCGACCCGGAACCTCCCGCCGTCCGGGGTCCGGCCGCCTTCCTCGCTGGGTCGCGTTCGGGCTGCTGGCGACGCTGCCGGCCTGCGCCCCGGTGATCGCCATCGTCGTCCGGCTCCGCGACCTGCGGTGGTCGCCGACCCTCGACGACGCGATCCTCTCCTGGCGGGCCTGGGACGTCCTCACGACCCACTCCCCAGCGGTGGGACAGAACACGCGGGCGTGTGAGGTGCTCGAGCAGCCCGTCTTCGACCCGGGCCCGCTGCTGTTCTGGCTCCTGTCGGTGCCGACGCATCTGGACCCGCGATACGGACCGTTCATCGGCGCTCTGGTCCTGATGCTGGTGAGTGTCGCCGTGGCGGCCATGGCCGCAGCCGACCTCGGCGGCCCGGTGGCGGCGCTCGCCGTCGGCGCCGGGGCGCTGATCGGACTGTGGACGATGGCCGGCCAGATCGGGCTGGACCTGGTGCTCAACCCGTACGCGGTGCTCGTCCCCTTCGCGGCGGCACTGTTCTGCTCGGCCGCCACCGCCGCCGGCCGGCTGGGGTGGTGGCCGGTCGTCGTGTTCCTGGCCTCCCTCTGCGCCCAGGCCCATCTGGCGTTCGCGCCCATCACGGTCGGGCTGTGCGCTCTGTCGCCGATCCTCGGGATACTCGTGCGGCGGCGGCAGGGGCAGGGGGTGGGCCGCGGGTGGGCCGTCACCGGCGTGGCTCTCGGGGTGTGCCTCTGGGCGGTGCCGCTGTGGCAGCAGCTGCGGGGCTCCCCGGGCAACCTGTCGCTGCTCGTCCAGGCCGCGTTGCGGGATCCGCAACCCAAGCTGGGCATCCGGCAACGGGCTGAGATACCTGGGAGCGGCCGTCTCCCCCGTTCATCCCGTGTGGCTGCAGCCGCCCGAGACTCCCGCCGTCCAGCTGTCCAGGGGGTCCCCGGGCTGGGCGGTCGTCGTCCTGCTCGCCCTGGTCGTCCTGGCTGCGCTGGGGTGGCGGATGCGACGGTGGGACGTCGCGGCGATCTCCCTGGTCGCCTTCGTCGCCGCCGCCGGCGCGGCGGTGGTCCTCGGCTCGATCCCCGCCGGGAACGCCGGCATCGCGATCGCCTACATCCAGTACATGCTCTGGCCGGTCGGGATGTTCACCGTGCTCGCCTTCGGCTGGGGCGCCGTGGCGTTGCTCCCCCGCAGCCGGTTCCGCCCGACCCCTCGGCTCCGGTCCCGGGTCCTGGCGGGTGGCCTGGCGGGTCTCGCGCTGGTCGGCGTGGTGGAGGCCGGGTGGGAACACCGGACACTGCCGACGCTCGCGGGGCCGCCGACCGAGGGGTTCCGGCTGGTGAGCCGTCTCGCCGACGAGGTGACGGTGTTGGTCGGCGAACCATCGGAAGGGGATCGGCGGCTCGCCGTCGCCTATCCGCAGCGGTTGGTCGACGGCAAGATGTTCGTGAACACCAGCCTTGTCTACACGCTCGGATACCGGTTGAGGACGTCGGGGTGGTCGCCGCGAGTCGCGGACGCCCGACGGATGGGCGCCGTCGTGGACCCGGTCTACTGGGGGCAGCCGGGCGATCCTCTCCTCGTCGTCTCGGACTCCCCTCCGCGCGGCGCGCGCGTACTCGGCACCTTCGTCGCGGACACAGGCAGCGGAGGCACTCCGCAGACGTGGTCCGTCTCGATCCTGCCCGGAGAGGCGACGCGCGGCCCGGACACCGCCGCCTTCTTCGGGGGACCTCCGCTGCCGGGCCAGTCGGTACCGCTCGGCAGCTACTGCGGCCTGTAGTGCCCAGCACGCCACGCCGATCCTCTGTCGGAGCCGGGACGGTGCGTCCCGCTAATCTGCAGTACGTGCCCGGAGACCTGGAGATGGATAGCAGCGCCGGCATCCGCGCGCATTCCGACCCCGGCCGAGGACCGCGGCGCTCGTTGGTCATTCCCATGTTCCGGGAGGCGAGCCGCATCGAGCGGACGATCAGCCGGATCGCCCGTTCCCCCCTGAACGACCGTGCAACCGAATTGATCCTCGTCGACGACGGCAGCGACGACGGAACTGCGGAGATCGCGAGCGGCGCGCTGTCCGTCCACGGAGTGCGGGCCCGGATCCTGCGACTCGAGGTCAACCGCGGGAAGGGCAGTGCGGTAAGAACCGGCGTGCTGGCCGCCACGGGGGACCTCGTCGCGTTCGCCGACGCCGACCTCTCGGCGGACGTCCCGGAGATCGAGGAGTGCTTCCGCGTCCTCGACGCGGAAGACGTCGACATCGTCGTTGCCACCCGTGCCGCGGAGGACAGCCGCATACCGCGTGCTCAGAGCCCGATCAGGCAGTTCTCCGGGAAGCTCTTCAACGCGCTGATCCGGGCAATGCGCCTCACCGAGATTCCCGACACCCAGTGCGGGCTCAAAGGATTTCGGGCGACCGCAGCTCGGCACCTTTTCTCCCGGATGACCATCGAACGCTTCGCCTTCGACGTGGAGATCCTGCTCAGGGCCCAGCAATGCGGCTACGTCATGCGCGAGCTGCCCATCGAATGGTGTCACGTCGAGGCGAGCCGAGTCAGCCTGCTGCGGGACAGCACGCGGATGCTCGCCGACATCGTCCGCCTCCGTCGCCAACTCAGGAAGGAGGCGAGCATTGCCCGCAACAGCGCCTATGCCCGGTCTGAAGTTTGACCTGATGAGCCGGCTCGAGCGCGAGCACTGGTGGTTCCGGGCCAAGCGAGAGCTGGTGCGTGAGCAGGTCGTGCGGCACGGCGGTGGGACCGGCACGGCCGTCGACGTCGGGTGCGGCACCGGGGCGGTCGTCCGCATGCTGCACGAGGACTGCGGATTCTCCACGGTCGTCGGCAGCGACCTCAGCGAATACGCCCTGTCGCTCGCGGCCCCCGTACTCGGCGCCGGGGGTCACGGGGTGGCGGCCAGGGCCGAGGAACTTCCGTTCGCATCCGGATCGATCGACTGCCTGAGCAGCTTGGACGTGGTCGAGCACCTCGACGACGACGTGCGAGCATTGCGGGAGTACGCCCGGGTGCTGCGGCCGGACGGGCTGCTGTGCGTCGCGGTGCCCGCCTACCGCTGGGCGTGGAGCGACCACGACGTCGTGCTGGGACACCGCCGCCGGTACTCCCGAGCGCGGCTGCTGCGCGCGGCGCAGGAGGCCGGCCTGGAGATCCGGCGCTGCACCTACTTCCACTCCTGGCTCGTCCCGATCGCCCTTCTGCTCCGCCGGACTCCGCTGCGCCGTCTCATGAAGAAGGAGGCGGAGGAGGCGAGCTACGGCTCCCCGGTCGTGAACCGGATCCTGCTCGGTGTGGGCCGGCTCGAGCGTGCCCTGCTCCGCCGCCTCGACCTGCCCTTCGGGCTCTCCATCCTGCTCATCGCCGGTCCCGGGCGACAGGGGGACCCCAGGGTGGGCTCAGCGGTCGAGGTCGACGGGTCGAGGTCGGACGGGTCGAGGTCGGACGAGTCGAGGTCGGACGAGTCGAGGTCGGAGTCCGCACGAGCGGCCGCCCGGAACTAGGTGCTCGACGTCCCGGGGACTCGATGCCGGTCGGGGTCCGCGCGTCGCCGGGCCCGGACCAGCGCGATGGCGGTGGCGATGGCGGGGGCGGCGAGCAGCACGAGGCCGACCTCGGCCGCCGCCCGGTAGCGCGTGAGCCCAGCAGCCAGCAGTGCGGCGGCCGTCGACATCAGCAGCGTGGCGACGAGCGGGGACAGCGGCACCCGTCGCCGGCGGAGCAGCACGGCTCCGGCCACCGCGGCGGCGACCAACGCGTAGTAGCCGGCCAGGCCGACCCGGGACGCGGGGAGCTCCCGCCCCTCGATCGTGTCGAGCGTGATCTCCTGGCTCGGCCGGTACAGACCCCAGGTCCGCGCGACACGCGTCAGCAGGACCCCGGGCACCTCGCTCCGATGAGCGGAGATGTAGTCGAGCGCGATATGGCGGTACGTCTCCCCCGCCACCGAGTCGTCCCCGGGCGGCACGGGCAACCTGGTCAGGCAGCTGTAGGACCAGTAGCCGCGGAACGGCCCCCGGTACGTGTCGTCGCAGTTGGTCACGACCAGAGTCGGGTCGAGCCCGGTGGAGAGCAGCACCGGCCGCTCGAACCGGCTGAGGTTGTACGCCAGCCAGGGAGCGAGAACAGCGAGGCAGACCGCCCCGGTGACCGCTAGCAGAGCGAGCCGACGCCGCCACCCCAGGCCCGCGGCCAGCAGGCACAGCGGCACCGCGACGGCGACCGCCAGCAGGGCGCCCTCCGCCCGGGTCAGCGTCGCGAGAGCGATGACCAGCCCGAGCACCGCCGCCCGGCGCATCGTCGGGCGCTGCCAGAAGGCGTAGCCCGCGAGCACGGCGCCGGCGACGGTGAGCTGCACCAGGGTCTCGGACATCACCAGCGCGTCGTTGAGCCAGAAGTTCGGGTAGACGGCTGCCACCCCCGCCGCGACGAGTCCTGCCGTCCGCCCCGCGATGCGGCGGCCGGTCAGTCCGATCACCCCGACGGTCAGCGTGCCGAGCACGCACGAGATCAGCTGGTGATCGAGGAAGCTGCGCAATCCCACCAGGGAGCCGAGGCCGAGGACGACCACGTAGAGCGGCGGATGCTGGGCACCTGGAGTCGTCACACCGTCGCGGATGTACGGGTAGGGATGGGGGAAGCCCTTGCCGTCCGCGAACAGGTTGGCGCCGTGGTGGTAGTAGAAGTTGTCGCCACCGACCGTCGCGGGGTGGTGCCAGCCCAGCACGTAGACGACGCGCACGGCGAGCGCGATCAGCATCAGGCCGGCCAGCCCCAGCCAGAAGGCGCGGTCCCGCTGTCGTCCGCCGTCCGTCATGGGGAGCACCTCGCCGGATCGGGCGGCGCGTCCAGGCTGAAGACGGTGACCCCGGCGCTGTCCAGAACGGGCCGCGCTCCCGGGTCCTCCGCGGTCCAGGCACGCGCCGGGGGCTGCTCCGGGAACAGCGGCGACGGGCTGACCACGACCCAGCCGAAGCCTCCCGCATTCAGCCGCGAGCGCCACTCGCGGCAGGTGCCGACCTCGGTGAACCCGCCGCGGGGTAGGTCGTGGCCCACGTAGGTGACGCGGTTCGAGAGGTCCGTGCCGGCGTAGGGGTACTTGGCGGCGATGCCGACCACCGCGACGCGTTGATCGCTCCGGTCCCGGAAGCTCGCGTACGCCGCGTTCAAGCCGGGCGCCGCCGTGGCGTACCGGTCGTGCAGATATCCGTTGAAGATCGGCAGCCCCAGGACGAGCAGCGCGAGGGAAAGCACCGCCGTCGCGGAGACGCGCAGGGCCGGCCACGGAGACCGGGTGGCCCGGCGGCGACGGAGGAGGAGCAGCATTCCGTAGAGCCCGACGCCGAGGACGAGGGCGACGACGCCGGTCGCCAGGTGCCGAGGGTAGGGCAGGCCGCTGACCCGCCAGTGCGCGAGGGCCCCGGCAGCCAGCGGGACGACGAACACGGCCGAGACGATCGCCGGTCCGGCCCGGAAGCGGGCGGCGCCGAGCACCAGCGCCACAAGGCCGAGCGTCAGCGCCGGCAGCGCGAAGCGGAGGTTGCCGCCGAACAGCAGTGGCGCGCCCTGCGGACCTCCCGCGGCGTGCGGCATCACGATGTAACCGACGCCGCAGAGCAGCGCGACCAGACCGACGGCACGCGCAGCGGCGCCGCGGGCGGCGACGAGTGCCAGTAGTCCTCCGGCGACGCCGAGCGACGCAACCAGCGGCCACGTCGGGCCCCAGAGCTGCTCGAGAGCGGGCCGGAAGAACGTCTCGATCGCCCGCCGGTCGCCGAGGTAGCTGCCGACCGACTGCTGCCACTCGTCGAACAGCGCGTACTCCGGCCGGGGCAGCAGGGGCAGGTGAAGGGACGGCACCGGGCTCCCGGCCAGCACCGCGTTGCGGACGAACCAGGTTCCCGACACCGCAACCACTCCGAGCAACCAGGGCCCGAGCCGGCGAATGCCGATGAGGGCGACCATGACCGTCAGCGCAGCCACGGCGGGTGCCGCCGTCAGCTTGGCACCGACCGCCAGGCCGGCGGCCAGCCCGGCCACCAAGGGCACCTTCCACTCGTGTGCGATCGCGGATCGTCCGCCCGCCGATCGGGCCGTGGCGTACTCGCGCACGAGCAAGGCGACGCTCGCGAGCAGCGCGGCCAGCGCCGGCACGTCCGAGAGCGCCGCCCCGGCCTCGAGGTGTGCGATCTGGGGCAGCCCGGCCACGACCGCCACGGCTGCGAGGGTGACGCCGGGTACCCGGTGGGCGGACCCGACCACCCAGCCGGCGAGGAGCAGGAGCCCGAGCCATCCCAGGTTGAGCAGCGGGGTCAGGACGTCCCGGTCGAAGGCGACCATCCCCGCCGCGTGGAACAGCTCCGAGCCGAAGGGATACGACGGCACGGCGAGGTCGGGGGTGGTGTGCGGCAGACCGCCGAGCCGCCCCGTCTGGTACCAGTCGAGGGCGACCGGCAGGTGGTAGTCGATGCTGTCGTAGTCGAACACGCCATGACGCAGCGTCCAGGCGATCTGACCGAGCCACAGGCCGACGACCAGCGAGGTCGCCGCGACCGCGACTCCGCGCTGCCAGAGCGGCACCGCTTCCCGGTCGACCGGGTCCGCCGGCGGCTCGGCCGTGCCGCGAGTGATCCGCGACCGCCGCAGCACCAGGCCGACCCCGACCAGCAACGCGCCGGTCGCGAGCAGCACCGGCCGCCGGAGCAGACCGACGAGGGCGACGACCTGCAGCAGAACCTCGAGGACGGACAGCGCGATCACCGCGTCCGCCAACCACGCGGCGGCGGAGCGCATCGCGGGCAGCAGACGTCGACGGAGTTCGACGCCGACGAGCGCGGCGCCGGCCCCGGGAAGCGCCAGCGTCAGCAGGCCGACAACGTACAGACCGGCGCTCACGACAACCCACAGCCGCTGGGATCGGGAGGGCCGGTGAGGCGGAAGACGACCGCCCGCCCGCGGTCCAGGACGACCTGCGCGGAGGGATCGCCGCGGGTCCAGGCGACCGCGGGGGGCGGGCTCCCCTGGAAGAGGTTCGCCGCGATCACGACCCACGAGGCACCCGAGCGCCGGAGGGCGGTTCGCCACGCGACGCAGTCCGACGCCTCCCGCAGTTCCCGGTGCCGACCGGTCGTCCCGGCGTGGACGACCCGGTTCGACAGGTCCGTCCCGGCGTAGGGGTAGTTCTGGGACACCCCGCCGACCGCGACCGTGGCGCCGGAGACGTCCCGGAAGGCACCGAAGATCTCCCGAGGGATGCCCTCGAAGGTCCCGTCCCCGGCGTACCGGTGGGTGAGGTAGTACCGCTCGAGCGGCAGGGCGCCGGCGAGCACGGCCGAACCCGCGACCACGATTCCCCCGACGAGCGCGGGCCGAGGCAGACGGGACGCGCTCGTCCGCAGGCCGGCCGGTGCGCCGACGACCACGGCGGCGGCGACGGCACCGACGACCAGGGCACCCACGAGGGCGGCGAGCGGCTCCTGCCTGGCCGGCTGGAACCACTCCCGACGCCAGGGCGCTACCAGCCCCACGATCGCGACAGCGACGAACACTGCCCCCAGTCCGGCCTGCACCGGCCACCGGTCGGGCACCGCCAGCGCCAGGGCGAGCAGGCACAGCGCGAGCCCGGGCAGGGCGTAGCGCAGATCGGTCGCGAACAGGGCGGCATTGGCGCCCCCCGCGCTCGACGGCGTCGCCGCGTAACCGACGAGCGCGACCAGGCCCGTGAAGCCCAGGACCCCGACGGGAAGCCCGGGCGACCGGAGCCGCGAGACCGCCGCCGACCGGGCCCGCGCCAGCGCGAGCAGGGCGCCGGCGCCGGCCAGCAGCAGGACGACGACCCATGCCGGCCCGTAGGCGATGCGCAGCTGGGGTGCCAGCAGCCGCGTCCAGGACGAGGGATCGTCCAGGTAGGACAGCACGGTCTGTCCGCGCTCGGTGACCAGGGCGAGGTCCTGCGCAGGCAGCCCGGGCAACCGTACGGCGGGAAGCGGGTTGCCGAGCAGGAGGATGTTGCGCAGGTACCAGAAGCCCGCGGTCGCCACGACCCCGATGCCCCAGGCGAGCGCCGCCCTGCGATGCCGGAGGAGCAGCACGAGGCTGAGCACCAGCACCGGAACCGCGGTCGTCAGCTTCGTTCCGACGGACAGCCCGGCGGCGAGGCCGGCGACGCCGGCCAGGACCGGATCGCGGTCGTCGGAGAGCAGGAGTGCCACCGCCGCGAGCAGCGTGGCGAGGGAGGCGGAGTCGGTGAGTGCCGTACCGGGTTGGGACTGCAGAACCACCGGCAGCGTGAGCAGCGGGAGCAGCGCTGCCACGGCGAGGGGGCCGCGGTACCGGGACCGGCCGGCGACCCACACGGCGAGCAGGACCAGGGCGAGCCAGCCGAGGTTCAGCACCGGCGTGAGGACGTCCCTGTCGAACGCGGCCATCCCGATCGCGTGGAGCAGTTCCGCATCGGCCGGATAGGTCGAGACCGGCGACTCGGGCGACACCGAGTACAGCGGACCGATGCGGCCCGTCTGGTACCAGACCAGGGCCTGCGGGAGGTGGTAGTCGAGGCTGTCGAAGTCGACGACGCCGTGCCGGAGCGACCAACTGGCCTGGGCCACCCAGGCCCCGGCCACCCCGCCGGCGGCCGCGAGGACCCCGACGGCCAGGAACCGCGGACGCGCGGGCGGGCGACTCGGCGGGACCGGGTCGTCCGCCGGTGCGACCCCGCGTCGCAGCACGAGCCCTGCCACGGCGAACATGATCCCGGCGATCGACAGGCCGACACGTCCGAACGCCCCGACCAGCCCGAGCACCTCGGCGGCCAGGACGACAGCCGAGAGGGCGAGGACGGCGTCGACCAGCGCCGCCGTCGCGCCGGTCAGGGAGGGTCGCCACCGGCGGCGCAGCCCGGAGGCACCGAAGGCCGCGCCGCCGACCACCGCAGCGATCACGAGCCAGCCGAGCAGATGTGCCCCCGGACTCACGAAGCAACCACGGCCGTCACCTTAGCCATCCACTCGTGGGCGGCTCCGCCGCTCCAGCGCGATCGCCTTGCGCACGGCGCGGCGTCCACGCGCCACGTCGCCGGCGTCGCCGTAGCCAACCCCCAGCCGGTACCAGGCGCGCCAGTCCTCGGGGGCGGCGAGGACGGCCTCGCGACGGGCATCGAAGTCAGCCGGGCCCTGCCCGGGTTCCTGCTCGCGCCCCTCCGCCTCGAGCCGCTCCCCCAGCCGCTGGGCGTGCCGCCCGAAGCGCAGTTCCTGCACGACGACGAGGACGCCGACGACCGGCAGGAGAAGGATGCCGAGCCCGAGGCCCTTCACGACCCAGCGGGGGTCGCCGAGCAACGACACCCCCCGCACGCCGAGCAGGACGAGGTAGAACGCGAGGACCGCGACGAGCAGGACGACGACGAGCAGCGCCCGGGGGACGCGGCGGGTCACGGGTCGAGCCGTCTCAGAGGTCGAGCAGGTTCTCGAGACCCACGGTCAGCCCGGGCCGGGCGGAGATGCGACGGACCGCCTGCAGCACGCCGGGCATGAACGAGACCCGGTCGAGCGAGTCGTGGCGCAGCGTCAGCGTCTCGCCGGTGCCGCCGAGCAGCACCTCCTGGTGCGCGACCAGCCCGGCGAGCCGCACGGCGTGCACGGGGACGCCGGCGACGTCGGCACCGCGTGCCCCGTCGAGCGCGCTGGTGGTCGCGTCCGGACCGGCCGGGTCCAGCCCCGCCTGTTTGCGCGCGGCGGCCACCATCTCCGCCGTGCGCCGGGCGGTACCGCTCGGGGCGTCCGCCTTGCGCGGGTGGTGCAGCTCGACGATCTCGACGGACTCGAACCAGCGCGCCGCCTCGGCGGCGAACTTCATCAGCAGAACCGCGCCGATGCCGAAGTTGGGCGCGACGAGCACGCCGACCGACGGTGGGTCCCCCAGCCAGCTCCGCACCGTCTCGAGCCGTTCGTCGTCGAAGCCGGTGGTGCCGACCACGACGTCGATGCCCGCCTCGACGCACCAGCGCACGTTGTCGAGCACCGCATCGGGGGTGGTGAAGTCGACGACGACGTCGGCGCCGCGGAGGGCCTCCCGGTCGTCGCCGACGTCGAGCGCGGCCGCAACCCGCAGGTCGTCGGCTCCCTCGACGGCGCGGACGACCTCCGAGCCCATGCGGCCACGGGCACCGAGCACGGCCACGGAGATCGTCATACGGCTGCCTCCAGCAGTTCTTTCTCGTCGAAGGGGCCCACGGCGCCGAGGCTCAGCGGTCCGCCGAGCACGTCGGCCGCCACGCTGCGGACGTCGTCCGCGCTCACCCTGTCGTAGCGGGCGAGCAGCTCATCGACCGAGGGCAGCTCGTCGTAGACCAGCTCGGCCTTGGCCAGCCGGGACATGCGGGACAGCGGGTCCTCGAGCCCGAGCACGAGGGAGCCGCGGCACTGGCCCTTGGCCCGGTCGAGCTCCTCGTCGGTCAGGCCCTTCTCGGCCACCGAGGCGATCTCTGCCCGGCACAGGCCGAGCACCTCGCCGACGCGACGCGGCGCGCAGCCGGCGTAGACGCCGATCATCCCGGCATCCGCGAAGTGCGACGTGAACGAGTAGACGGAGTAGGCGAGGCCGCGCTTCTCGCGGATCTCCTGGAACAGCCGCGAGCTCATGCCCTCCCCGAGCGCGGTCGACAGCAACGTCAGCGCCGGGCGCCGCGGGTCGGTGCGGGGCAGGCCCGCCGTGCCGAGCACGACGTGCGCCTGCTCGGTGGCGCGGGTGGTGAGGTTGGTGCGGCCGCCCGGGAACGGCTTCCGCTTGCCGACGCGGGCCGGGGCGGGGGCTGCATCCGGGTGGCCGGCGCCCGCGAAGGCGTCGCGGACCAGCCGGACGACCTCGTCGTGGTCGAGGGCCCCGGCGACCGACACGACGATGGAGGAGGGCTCGTAGCGCGCCCGGTAGTAGCCGTCGATCCGGTCCCGCGGCATCGACTCGATCGATTCGACCGTGCCGAGGATCGGGCGGCCGAGCGGGCTCGAGCCGAGCAGCGCGGTGGCGAACACGTCGTGCACCGCGTCGCCGGGGTCGTCGTCGTGCATCGCGATCTCTTCGAGCACGACGCCGCGTTCGGCGTCGACGTCCTCGGGCCGGTTCTGCGAGTCGAGCACCATGTCGCTCAAGACGTCGACCGCGAGCGGCAGATCGGCGTCGAGGACCCGCGCGTAGTAGCAGGTGTACTCGTGGCCGGTGAAGGCGTTGAGGTCGCCGCCGACGGCCTCGAGCGTGGCGGAGATCTCGAGCGCGCTGCGCCGGTTCGTGCCCTTGAACAGGAGGTGTTCGAGGTAGTGGGACGCCCCCGCCTCGGCCGGCGTCTCGTCCCGCGAGCCGACGCCGACCCACACCCCGATGGCCGCCGAACGGACACCGGGCAGATGTTCGGTGAGCACCCGCAGACCGCTGGAGAGCACGGTGCGGCGCACCGTGCCCCCCAGCAACTGCTCGCGCGATACCTCGCGCAGCGAGGTCACTCGGCCGCAGCCGCCGCGGGCTCGGCAGCATCTCCGTCGCCGGAGCCGTCGCTCCCGGCCGCCTCGACGACCGGCTGCAGACTGATCTTGCCGCGGTTGTCGACCTCGGCGATCTCGACCTGGATCTTCTGGCCGACGTTGACGACGTCCTCGGGGTTGTTGACCCGCTTGCCGCCGGCCAGGTCCTTCATCTTGCTGACGTGCAGCAGCCCGTCCTTGCCGGGCGTCAGCGAGATGAACGCGCCGAAGTTGGTCGTCTTCACGACCGTGCCGAGGTAGCGCTCGCCGACCTCGGGCATCGTCGGCAGGGCGATCGCCTGGATGGCGCTGCGGGCGGCTTCGGCGCTCGGGCCGTCGGTGGCGCCGATGTAGATCGTGCCGTCGTCCTCGATGGAGATGTCGGCGCCGGTGTCGCCCTGGATCTGGTTGATGACCTTCCCCTTCGGGCCGATCACCTCGCCGATCTTGTCGACCGGCACCTTGAGGCTGATGACCCGCGGCGCGTACGGCGACATCTCGTCCGGCGCGTCGATGGCCTCGTTCATCACGTCGAGGATCACCAGCCGGGCGGCCTTCGCCTGCTGCAGGGCGCCGCCGAGCACCGAGGCGGGGATGCCGTCGAGCTTGGTGTCGAGCTGCAGCGCGGTCACGAACTCCTTCGTGCCGGCGACCTTGAAGTCCATGTCGCCGAAGGCGTCCTCGGCGCCGAGGATGTCGGTGAGGGTGACGTACTCGTCGCCCTCCTTGATCAGGCCCATGGCGATGCCGGCGACCGGTGCCTTCAGCGGGCAGCCGGCGTTGAGCAGGCTCATCGTGCTGGCGCAGACCGAGCCCATCGAGGTCGAGCCGTTCGAGCTGATGGCCTCGCTGACCTGGCGGATCGCGTAGGGGAACTCCTCGCGGGTCGGCAGCACCGGACGCAGGGCCCGCTCGGCGAGCGCACCGTGCCCGATCTCGCGCCGCTTCGGCGAGCCGACGCGGCCGGTCTCACCGGTGGAGTACGGCGGGAAGTTGTAGTTGTGCATGTAGCGCTTGCGCGTCTCGGGGTTGAGCGTGTCGACCATCTGCTCCATCCGCAGCATGGCCAGCGTCGTGACCCCGAGGATCTGCGTCTCGCCGCGCTCGAACAATGCCGAGCCGTGCACCCGCGGGATGACCTCGACCTCGGCGGACAGCGAGCGGATGTCGGCGAG
This sequence comes from uncultured Actinomycetota bacterium, assembly GCA_963783105.1. Taxonomy (GTDB): domain Bacteria; phylum Actinomycetota; class Actinomycetes; order Frankiales; family Frankiaceae; genus JAVEDQ01. Next base: position 744,302 of record CAWAMI010000007.1, on the reverse strand, counting down.
CCCGCGACCGTCGATGCGCACCTTGTCGCGGATGATCCGCTGACGCACGAGCTTCTTGTTCAGCGCGCGGAAGGCGGCGCCGATCTCCTTCTCGCGGCCCTCGAAGCGACCGGCGACCTGCTCGACGGCGAGCGCCTTGAGCCGGTCGGTCTCGGCCTCGCGCTGCTGCTTGTCGGCGATGGTCAGCGCGTTCGCCAGGTCGTCGCTCACCGCGGAGGTGACGGCCTCGAGCACGTCGTCGCCGTAGTCGATCGCGAGCGGGAACTCGCGGGTCGGCTTGGCGGCCGACGCGGCGAGCTCCTTCTGGGCCTCGCAGAGCTTCGCGATGACCGGCTTGGCGGCCTCGAGGCCCTCGGCGACGACCTCCTCGGTCGGCGTCGTGCCGCCGGCGGCGATGAGCTCGATCGTGTGGTCGGTGGCCTCGGCCTCGACCATCATGATCGCCACATCTGATTGCCCGGAGCCACCATCCTCGAGCTGCCGGCCGGCGACGACCATGTCGAAGGTCGCGCGCTCGAGCTCGGAGTTGGTCGGGAAGGCGATCCACTCACCGTCGATCAGGGCCACCCGGGTCGCACCGATCGGACCGGAGAAGGGCAGCCCCGCGAGCATGGTGCTGGCGCTCGCCGCGTTGATCGCGACGACGTCGTAGAGGTGCTCGGGGTTGAGCGCGAGGATCGTCGCGACGACCTGGATCTCGTTGCGCAGGCCCTTGACGAAGCTGGGGCGCAGCGGGCGGTCGGTGAGCCGGCAGGTGAGGATCGCGTCCTCGCTGGGGCGGCCCTCGCGGCGGAAGAACGAGCCGGGGATGCGGCCCGCGGCGTACATCCGCTCCTCGACGTCCACCGTCAGCGGGAAGAAGTCGAGCTGGTCCTTGGGGTTCTTGCTGGCGGACGTGGCCGACAGGACCATCGTCTCGTCGTCCAGGTACACGACGGCGCTGCCGCCCGCCTGACGGGCCAGGCGGCCGGTCTCGAAGCGCACCGTTCGGGCCGGGGCGCTGCCGGTCTGGATGCTTGCACTGGCGCTGGTCGCGCCGTCCATCTCGAGTGCTTCTGTCATCTGTTCCTCCTCGTCGGCCGGGCCGGCGAGGAAGCGGGGCCGGTGCTCAGTCGAAGCGCCCGGGGGTTCTGGTTGTACTCCGACAGACCCGGGGGCCACCACCGAGGACCGACGGCGCGGGACGCGCGGCCCGGCAGGGCTTCATATGCGAAGGGAGCAGACCCAGAAGGTCTGCTCCCTTGGTGTCTCAGCGACGCAGGCCGAGACGTTCGATCAGCGACCGGTATCGGTTGATGTCGGTCTGCCGCAGGTAGTCCAGCAGGCGCCGGCGACGGCCGACCAGCAGGAGCAGGCCGCGACGGCTGTGGTGGTCGTGCTTGTGGAACTTGAGGTGTTCGGTCAGGTCCTTGATGCGCTGCGTCAGCATCGCGACCTGCACTTCGGGCGAGCCCGTGTCGCTCTCGACCGTGGCGTACTCCGCCATGATCTGCTGCTTGACGTCGGCGGCGAGCGGCACCCTGAAATCTCCTCGGAAAGACTGTCTGGTCGCCTGGAGCGGGATCGATACCCCGGGGCAGGCTTCAACCCGGGGTCGTTCCCCGGTGGAACCAGGCTATCACCGGGCCGGCTCAGCCGTCGGTCAGCGGATCCGGATGCTTCCGCTGGTCGTGGCCGCCAGACCGGACCGTTCCGGGGTGCGGATGCGCACGATGCTCCCCCGCGCGAGGCGCGAAACCGCGACGACGCCGCGCAGATCGGCCCTACGGGTGGTCAGTGCGCGCCAGGTCCGGCCGGTCCAGGTGTCCAGCGTGACGGGCATCCCGCGCCCGGGGGTGACGGCGATGCGCAGGGCACCGGGGGGCCGGTGGCCGCGACCCGGGGCCGGACGGCGAGGCGGACGGCTGCCGACGTGCTGGCCTTCGCGGTCGCGGTGCCGGCGAAGCGGGCGGACACGAGGATGCCTGTGATCGGGTCGTCCTCCGCGGGTCGTTCAGGTCCGTTGGGAGCAAGCGCCTTCAGGCGGCCGACAGATAGTCGAGGAAGTGCAGCAGCTCGTCCGGGTCGAACGGCTTGGCGAGGAAGTAGTCGACGCCCTCGCTCCAGGCCTGCCAGGCCTGCGCGTCGTCGGCGGCCGCGGTGAGCATGACGACCGGGAGGTCTCGACCCCAGTCGCTCTCCCGAATACGCGTGAGAACGGCGTGGCCGTCCAGCCCCGGCATCATCACGTCCAGCACGACGCAGTCGGGCCGCTCGGACTGGATCATCCGCAGGGCGCTGAAGCCGTCCGCGGCGTCGACGGTGGAGTAGCCGTAGGCCTGCAGGACGTCACAGACCAGCCGCCGGATCGACGGGTCGTCGTCGACGACGAGCACGGTGCTGATGCCCACGAACAACTCCTCGGGTTCCGCTGTCGAACCAGAGAGTCGGCAGATGGAGTAACCGGCTGTACCTCCGACCGGGTGAGCGCCGTCGGATCTGGTGAGGGTGGGATCGGATGAGAGCCGCCGGATCGGGCAGGCTCCGCCGGGTATGTCCGACCGCCGCGAACTGACCGTCCTCACCGGCAGCCACGCCGTCGACGACTTCTACCAGGGCGCGATCCCCGCCCTCGTCGCGCTGCTCGTGACGACCCGCTCCTACGGCTACGCCGCGGCGAGCGGCATCACGCTCGCCGCGAGCCTGATGTCCTCGGCCGTCCAGCCGGTGTTCGGCGCGATCACCGAATCGCCGGGAGCTGCGCTGGCTGGTGCCGCTCGGCATGGCGACGGCCGCGGCCGGGCTGAGCTGGTTCACGCTCCCCGCCGGGCTGACGGGGACACCGTGGCTGGCCGTGCCGGCCGTCGCCTACGCCCTGTTCCTCGCGCGCCGGCTGACGACTCCCGCCGCTGCGCCCAGGCCGTCCCGCACTCGACCACCCGGCCGAACGGCTCGACGCGGGCACCGAGCACTGGCGGGCCTTCGCCTGGCTCACCGCAGCTCCACCCTCGACCCTCACGCGGTGAGCCGGCGCGTCTCCTCCACGTCGCGGGTCATCTGCTCGATCAGCGCCTCGACTCCGTCGTAGCGCTCGGTCGCCCGGAGCCGCTGGACGAACTCGAACGTGACGTGTTCGCCGTACAGGTCCTCGTCGAAGTCCAGGACGTAACCCTCGACCCGCCGCTCCTGGCCCTCGAAGGTCGGGTTGGTGCCGATCGAGATCGCCGTCGGCAGTACCTGATCGCCGCGGTGCATACGGCCCGCGTACACGCCGTCCGCCGGAACCGCCGCGTAGGCGATGGTCGACAGGTTGGCGGTCGGATAGCCGATGCCGGCCCCGCGACCGTCCCCACGGACGACCACCCCGTCGACCCGATGGGGGCGCCCCAGCGCGTGCGCAGCCGCGGTGACGTCGCCGCCCGCGATGCAGCTGCGGATGTAGGTCGAGGAGATGCTGGTGCCGTCCTCCTCCTCGAGCAGCGGCACACCCTCCACGGCGAACCCGAAGTTGCGGCCGGAGCGGGTCAGTGCCCCCACGTCCCCTGCCGCCTTGCGGCCGTACCGGAAGTTCTCGCCCACCACGACCCCCGCCGCATGCAGCGAACTCACGAGCACCTCGTGCACGAACTCGTCCGGCGCGAGCCGCATGAAGTCGGGCGTGAACGGGACGACGCAGAACACGTCGACCCCGAGCTGCTCGACCAGGTCCGCCTTCGTCCGCTGCGAGGTGAGGATCGGCGGATGGCTGCCGGGCCTGACCACCTCGCTGGGATGCGGGTCGAACGTCAGCAGCACCGAGGTGTGCCCATCGTCGCGCGCACGGCCCACCGCCCGGCCGATGATCTGCTGGTGGCCGCGGTGCACGCCGTCGAAGACGCCGATGGTCACTACGCACCGCCCCACGCTGGACGGGACGGAGTCCAGACCACGCCAGCGCTGCACGAGATCAAGCCTGCCAGATGCCCGGTCATCGGGCGCCCCGGTCCCGTCCGCCGCAGCTCAGAACGGAGGTTCGCCGGCATCAGAGCCATCCGGTCGGTCCGGGCTCGCCCCGGGGCTCGGGCTCGCGGTCGCGAGCGCGGCCCGCATCCGGAAGTGGACCCGGCGGAAGATGTCGTTCAACCAGGGGTCGTCGCCGTGGTATTCGGCCTGCTTGACGTAGCGCCGACCACTGGGGGCGATCCACACGACGTCGCCGTTCGGTTCCCGCCAGTACCTCCATTCGGTTTCGTGCTTGAGCCGGTGGTGGTGGCGGCACAGGGCGACGAGGTTCTCGTCCGTCGTCTCCCCGTGCTCGCCGTGAAAGGCGAGCGTGTGGTCGAGGTCGCAGCGAACGGCCGGCGCGTTGCAGGTCGGGAAGCGGCAGGTGCGATCACGGCCCCGGACGAACCGGTCAAGCGCGGCCCCCGGGCGGTAGGTGGTCGCCCCGATGTCGAGCAGTTGTCCCGTTCCGGAGACCAACCAGCGCCGCCACTCCCCGTTCGCGGCCAGCTCGCGCGCGACATCGGCGGGGAGCGGCCCCACGCCGTCGAGCTCCCCCGGAGCGTCCGACAGTCGCAACAGCGTCTCCGCCGAAACCGTCACCGAGATCGGGATGCGCGCGGGACCCGATCGCCCGCAGGAGTCGCAGCGGCCCTTTCCGGGGTTGCCGCCGGCGTTGCCGCCCGCGCCTCCGTCTGAGCAGCCGTCTCCGCTGCCGTCTTCAGCCGGCTCGTCGAGGCCGAGGACACGGCGCGCCCAGCCGAGCAGCGCATCGAAGCGACGCGCGCCGACATCCCGGCACTCGCCGGCCGGGCAGGGCTTGGCCTCCGCGTTGATGGCCGCCTTGATCTGCTCGACCGCGGCCAGCGGGCCCTGCACCGCCAGGCCCGCGACGCCCTCCACCGGGTCCGACCAGAAGTCGACCAATCGCTTCTGGCGGTGCTCCTCGCTCTTCTTGCGCAGCGCGTCCGGCGCGAGCCGCGCGATCTCGCGGAGGAGCCGCTGGTTGAGGCGACGGGGATTGCCGGGTACCGCCGCGGTCTCCACGGCCTGCGCGGTCTCACGGTCGAGCTCGCGCGTGAGGGACTCGACGTGCTCCGCCTGGCGACGGGTCAACTCGCCCGCCTCCCACGCCTTCATCGTCGCGGGCAGGCGCCCGACCAGGGCCCGCGCAGCGGTGATCTGGGCGGTGGCGGTGCTCGGGTGCAGGCCGAGCGCGGCCGACAACTCCTGCGCGGCCTCGTCGACCTCGCGGTTCAACGGTTGCGGCCCCGCTACCTGAGCCTGGAACCGGGCGCCAAGGGCCTCCAGCATGCGGGTCGCCGTGGCCACTCCCACCGCCGCGGCGACGGCGTCATCGCGGCCGAGAGTGGTCGGGTCCGTTCGCAGGAGCATGAGAATCGACTGCTCGCACGGCGTCCCCTCGGCCAGCTGAGCATCGAAGGCCGGCACGGAGACGGCGGGCGGGGTCGGAGGTGGATCGGGGGCGACGGGTCTTGCACGTCGTTCGAACATGTGTTCGAGTATGCCACGAAGTCGTTCTCGAGGGAACCCCTGAGCAGCGAGAACGCGAGATCCGTGGACAAGCTCGGAGAAACGGAACCGGAGGCCGAACGTGTTCGTCGACGTCATCGTCACCCCTGACACCAACCGTCCCCGCGAGGTCGTCGCCGGCTCCGCGGCCGACCCCGACAACGTGCCGCGGTGGTACGCCACCATCGACTCGGTCCGATGGCGGACCGCTTCCGCGGCGGCGGTAGGCGCATGGGACCGCCCAGGCCGGAGCGAAGACCACCACCTAAGCCGGAGCGAAGACCACCAACGGCTTCGCGGAGTCGTCCCGGTCCTCGAGCAGCGCGACGACCGTGCCGTCCGGGGCGAAGGCTCCGACCGGCCCCGGCGGTTCCGACGAACCGGACCCGCCGGACGGACTCAGCCGGCGGCCGAAGGACAGCTCACGAGCCTCGGCCTCGGTCAGGTCCCGACGGCGGAACGCGCGGTCGACGGCAGCCGTGAGCGGCACGAAGCCACGCTCGACCGAACCCTCGGCCACCAGGGTGTCGAGCGGAACGGCAGTCGACAGGTCGAAGCCGCCGACGCGCGTCCGGCGCAGGGCCGCGAGCGAACCGCCGCAGCCCAGCGACTCCCCCAGGTCGCGGGCGAGCGCCCGGATATAGGTGCCCGTCGAGCAGTCGACGACGACCTCGAGCAGGTCGCCGCCCTCCGGATCAGGCCGACGCACCAGCAGATCGAACCGCGAGACCCGCACCGGTCGCGCAGAGAGCTCCACCGACTCCCCCGCCCGCACCCGGGCGTAGGCCCGCTGCCCGTCGACCTTGATCGCGCTGACGGAACTCGGCACCTGCGCAATGTCACCGGTCAACGCGCGCATCGCCTCGGCCACCTCGGCGTCGGAGGCGACCACCGGGGACGTCGACACCACCTCGCCCTCGGCATCGTCCGTGCTGGTCCGCACCCCGAGCCGGATCGTCGCCTCGTAGGTCTTGTCGTGCAGCGCAAGGTGTCCGAGCAACCGGGTGGCTCGTCCGATGCCGCAGATCAGCACTCCGGTGGCCATCGGATCGAGCGTGCCGGCGTGGCCGACGCGGCGCGTGCCGGCCAGGCGGCGCAGCTTCCCGACGACGTCGTGCGACGTCCACCCGCCCGGCTTGTCGACGACGACAATGCCCTCGGGCGCCGCGGATGAGGCGCTACTCGGCACCGGATCTACTCGACGACGCGGTACGGGTCCGGGTCGCCAGCGGGCTGGGCCGCCTCACGTGCGGCGGCGATCCGCGCGTCGTCGGCGCGGGCCGCGGCCAGCAGGTCGTCGAGGTGCTTGGCACCCTCGGGCAGCTGGTCGTGGATGAAGGTGAGGGTCGGGGTGTTCTTCACCCCGGTCATCCGTCCCACGAGCGAGCGCAGGATCCCGCGGGCGGACTCGAGTGCGGTGGCGCTGCCCTCGCGCTCCGCGTCGTCGCCGTAGACCGTGTAGAAGACGGTCGCGTCCATCAGGTCCGGGCTGACCCGGGCGTCGGTGATGGTCACCAGTCCGAGTCGGGGGTCCTTGACCTCGGTCTCCAGCGCGTTGGCGATGATCTCGCGGATGCGCACAGCCAAACGGCGGGCACGGGCCTGATCAGCCACGGCGAACCCCTCTCACTCGTCGTCCGAACTCAGAAACCGCCGGGAGGCCGACAGCACGTCGACCTCCGGGTGCCACTCCAACAGGCGTTCGCACGAATCGAGGACCGCGACACAGTGCGCCCGGTCGGCGGCGACGACCGCCACCCCGATGAGCGCCCTGCGGTGCAGGTCGAGATGCCCGGCCTCGGCGGCCGCGACCGCGTGCTTGCGCTGCAGCTCCGCGACCAACGGCCGTACCACCGACCGCTTCTGCTTCAGCGAGCGGACGTCACCGAGCAGGAGGTCGAGGGCGAGGGTGCCGGTCCACATGAAAGTCGAAACCTCACTGTCCGACACCCCCGCCCCTCGACTCCGTCAGCCGCGCGGAATCTCCCGCTGCTCGAAGGTCTCGATCACGTCATCGACCTTGATGTCGTTGTAACCGACCCCGATACCGCACTCGTAGCCCTCGGCCACCTCGCGCGCGTCGTCCTTGAAGCGCCGCAGCGAGTCCACGTTGAGGTTGTCGGCGACGACCACCCCGTCGCGCACGAGCCGCGCCTTGCTGTTCCGGACGATCGTGCCGCTGCGGACGAGGCAACCGGCGACGTTCCCGATCCGCGGGACCTTGAAGACCTCGCGGACCTCGGCGGTGCCGAGCTGGACCTCCTCATAGACCGGCTTGAGCAGGCCCTTGAGCGCCGCCTCGACTTCCTCGATCGCCTGGTAGATGACCGAGTAGTAGCGGATGTCGACGCCTTCGGCGGCGGCGAGCTCGGTGACCTTGCCCTGCGGCCGGACGTTGAAGCCGATGATGATCGCCTCCGACGCCGCGGCCAGCATGACGTTGGTCTCGGTGATCGCACCGACGCCGCGGTCGATGATCCGCATGCTGACCTCGTCGCCCACGTCGATCTTGAGCAGGGCGTCCTCGAGGGCCTCGACCGAACCGGAACCGTCACCCTTGAGGATGAGGTTCAGCTGGTTGACCTCGCCCTCCTTCATGCGGGTGAGCAGGTCCTCGAGCGAGACGCGGCCACGGCTGGCAGCCAGCGCCGCTGCCCGCTCGCGCGCCTGGCGGCGCTCGGCGATCTGCCGCGAGATCCGGTCGTCCGGCGCGACGATGAAGTTGTCGCCGGCGCCGGGCACCGAGGTGAAGCCGAGCACCTGCACCGGACGGGACGGACCCGCCTCGGTGACGGGCCGGCCGTACTCGTCGAGCATCGCCCGGACGCGCCCGTAGGCGTCACCCGCGACGATCGAGTCCCCGACCTTGAGGACACCGCGCTGGATGAGCACGGTGGACACCGGGCCGCGGCCACGGTCGAGGTGGGCCTCGATCGCGACACCCTGGGCGTCGACGTCCTCCTGGGCCCGCAGGTCGAGGGCGGCGTCCGCGGTGAGCAGGACCGCCTCGAGCAGGTCCGGGATGTTCTGCCGGCTCCGGGCGGAGACGTCGACGAACATCGTGGTGCCGCCGTACTCCTCGGGGATGAGGCCGTATTCCGTGAGCTGGCCACGGACCTTGGTCGGGTCCGCGCCCTCCTTGTCGATCTTGTTGACCGCAACCACGATCGGCACGTTCGCCGCCTGCGCGTGGTTCAACGCCTCGATGGTCTGCGGCTTCACGCCGTCGTCGGCAGCGACCACGAGAATCGCGATGTCGGTCACCTGCGCACCTCGGGCACGCATGGCGGTGAACGCCTCGTGACCGGGGGTGTCGATGAAGGTCACCGCGCGCTCGTTGCCTTCGTGCTCGACGTGCACCTGGTAGGCGCCGATCGCCTGCGTGATACCGCCGGCCTCGCCCGCGACCACGTCGGTCTGCCGGATGGCGTCCAGCAGCTTCGTCTTTCCGTGGTCGACGTGACCCATGACGGTCACGACAGGCGGACGGGCCACCAGCGTGGCGTCATCGTCCCAGTCGCCGCCGAACTCGAGCGAGAAGCTCTCGAGCAGCTCGCGGTCCTCGTCCTCCGGACTGACGATCGACACGTTGTAGCCGAGCGTCTCGCCGAGCAGCTGCAGCGTCTCGTCGGTGCACGACTGCGTCGCGGTCACCATCTCGCCGAGCTGCGTGAGGACGACCTGGACCAGCGATCCCGGGTTGGCGTCGATCTTGTCCGCGAAGTCCGCGAGGCTCGCGCCGCGGGGCAACCGGACCGTCTCGCCGTTCCCCCGCTGGACGACGGCGCCCAGCGTGGGAGCGGTCATGTTGTCGAATTCCTGGCGCTTCGCGCGCTTCGACTTGCGCTGCTTACCGGGACGACCACGCCCACCGGGGCCGAAGGCACCGGGAGCCGCGCCGCCGCGGCCACGACCGCCCGCACCGGGACGCGGGCCACCACCGCCGCCGCCACCACCGGGGCGGAAGCCGCCGCCACCGCCGGCACCGGCGCCGGCACCGGGCCGGGCACCGGGGCCTCCCGGCCGACCAGCACCGGGACCACCCGGACGAGCGCCGGGACCGCCGCCGGGGCGGCCGGCACCGGGGCCGGGACGCGGGCCGCCGACGCGGCCGGGCATGGAGCCGGGCGTCGCCCGACCACCGGGTCCACCGGGTCCACCGGGACCACCCGGACCGGGACGGCCCATGGGCCGCGGAGGCATGCTCGCCGGCGTGGGACCGCTCGGGCGCGGAGCACCGGGGACGCCCGGCGGACGGGCGCCACCGGGGCCGGCTCCGGGCGCACCGGGGGCGCCGGCTCCGGGCGCGCCGGGCGCGGCCGGACCCCCCGGGCGCGGGGACGCCGCGGGGCGGGCCTCCGCCGGGGTCATGTAGGGGTTGTTGCCGGGGCGCGGTGCCGGACGACGACCGGGCGCCGCCGGACGCGGACCCGGACGCGGGCCGGGCGTCCCCGGGGCCTGGGGCGCAGCCGGGGCGCCGGTCGCCGGCGGGCCCGCGGCGGGCGCGGCGGGCTCGACCGGAGTCGCGGGACCGCCGCCTGGGCCGCCGGGGCGACCGGGAACGTTGCGGGGGCCGGGTCGCGCCGGGGCCTCGGGGGCTCCGGCGGAGGCCGCGGCAGCCGGCGGGACGCCGACACCGGGCCGTTCGGCCGGACGATCCGCGGGGGACGGCGCCTCGGCCGGCGCCGAGGGTGCGCTCGCCGCCGCGTCGGGACGACGCGGGGGCGCAGGGGTCGCCTTACGCGGGGGCGCGGACGGGCCGGCAGACGCAGACGCGCCGTTGCCTCCGCCGTCCATGGATTCGCGCAACTTGCGCACGACGGGTGCTTCGACGGTCGACGAAGCCGATTTGACGAACTCTCCGAGATCCTTGAGCTTGGCCAGGACAGTCTTGCTGTCTGTGCCGAACTCCTTGGCCAGCTCGTGAACGCGGGCCTTACCTGCCACGGTGCTCCTTATCCTGGCCCCGCGGACCTCCCGCGTGACCTCGTCCTACAGCATGCGATTACTCATCGTGAGCTGCTCATCGAGGACTCATCGTCGTCTCGCCCTGCTTCCGGTCGGTGTGCTGGACACACAGTTCGCACGAACCTACTGACGTCCCGCGGCGGCGAGGAATTCCCGGACCCCGGCGGTGTCGACGGGGCCGGCGAGGCGTAGCGCCCGGCGGAACGCGGATCGGCGTTCCGCCAGATCGAGACACCGCGGATCGGGATGCACGTGCGCACCCCTGCCCGGCGACCGTCGGCGCGGATCGGGGACGAGAACGCCCTCGACCGCTACGACACGTAGCAGATCGGCAGCCGCCGCACGCCTCCGGCACCCGACACAAGTCCGGACCGGCTCCGCGCGACGCGCCGTGGTCGAGTCTACCGCGCCGCCGCCATCCTGCGGACATGCCGTTGCTGGAGGTCCGAGTCAGCGCACCGGCTCCTGCGCGGCGGTGTCGCTGCGGATGTCGATGCGCCAGCCGGTGAGCCGGGCCGCGAGCCGCGCGTTCTGGCCCTCCTTGCCGATGGCCAGCGAGAGCTGGTAGTCGGGCACGACGACGCGGGCGGCACGCGCTGACGCGTCGACCACCTCGACCGACGAGACGCGGGCGGGCGAGAGCGCTGAGGCGACGAACGTCGCCGGATCGTCCGAGTAGTCGACGATGTCGATCTTTTCGCCGTGCAGCTCGGCCATGACCGCGCGGACCCGGCTCCCCATCGGGCCGATGCAGGCACCCTTCGGGTTGAGCCCCGGCACCTTCGATCGCACGGCGATCTTCGTCCGGTGGCCGGCCTCGCGGGCGATCGCGGCGATCTCCACGGTGCCGTCGGCGACCTCGGGCGCCTCGATGCTGAACAGCCCGCGCACCAGCTCGGGGTGGGTGCGGGACACCGTCACCGAGACGCCGCGCGGGTTCTTGGTCACGCCCACGACGTAGACGCGCAGCCGGTCGCCGTGCTCGTAGCGCTCGCCGGGCACCTGCTCGGCGGGCGGCAGAACCGCCTCCATGCCGCTGCCGATCGCCACCAGGACGACCCGCGAGCCGGCCCGCTGCTCGTGGTGCTGGACCACCCCGGAGACGACCTCCCGCTCGCGCCCGGAGTACTCGTCGTAGGTGACCTCGGACTGCACCTCGCGCAGCCGCTGCACGATCACCTGCCGCGCGGTGGTCGCCGCCACCCGCCCGAAGTCCGCGGGGGTGTCGTCGTACTCGCGCAGCACGGTGCCGTTCTCGTCGGACTCCCGAGCGAGGACCGCGACCTCGCCGCTCTGCCGGTCGATCTGCACCCGCGCGTCGGCGGCCGCGCCCTCGGTGTGCCGGTAGGCGGTGAGCAGCGCCGTCTCGATCGCGTCGACGAGGGCCTCGAAGGCGATCTCCTTCTCCCGCTCGATGCCGCGCAGCGCGGCCAGGTCGAGCTTCACGACCCGGTCCCCGAGTTGCCGGAGCTCGCGAACTCGACCTCGACGGTCGCCCGGCGGACGTCGGCGTAGGCGACCCGCACGACGCCCTTGTCGGTCTCGAGGGCGGCGTCGCCGCCCTCGTCGTCGGAGCTCTCGACGAGCCGGCCGATCACGTCGGAGGAGTCGGTGCGCACGACGTGCACCTTGCGTCCGCGGGCCCGGCGCCAGTGCCGCGGTGCGGTGAGCGGCCGGTCGACCCCCGGGCTGGTCACCTCGAGGACGTAGGCGCCGCGCAGCACGTCGTCGGCGTCGTCGAGCACGGCCGAGACGGCGCGGCTGACCTCGGCGACCGCGTCCAGGTCCAGCCCGTCGTCCGCGTCGACGACGACCCGCACCACGCTGCGCGAGCCCGCGCGGTTCACCACGACGTCCTCGAGGTCGAGCCCCTCGGCGGCGACCACGGGCGTCAGGAGCTCGGTCAGCTGCCCTCGGATCTCGTTGGTCGACACGGGGCGAGCGTACGGCTCACTCCTCCGGAAGCGCCACCAACTGCTCGAGCACCTCGACGGCGTCGGACAGGCGCAGCCGCTCGTCGTCGTCGAGCTGGGAGAGGCGGTCGGCGAGGAACGCCGTGCGCTCCTGGCGCAGGGTGGCGAGCACACGCTCGCCCGCCTCGGTCAGCGCCACCGACGAGGCGCGTCGGTCGGAGGGATCGACCTCGCGCTCGACGAACCCACGCTCCTCGAGCACGGCGAGGATGCGTGTCATGGTCGGGGCGGAAACGCTCTCCCGGGCCGCGAGGTCGCCGGCCCGCAGCGGCCCGTGCTGCTCGAGGCTGACCAGGGCGGAGATCTGCGAGAGCGTGAGGTCGCCGACCGCGCGCCGGCGGAGCTGCCGCTGCAGCCGCCCGACCGCCACGCGCAGCCGCGCGGCGAGTTCGGCTCCCGGCGGGTAGTCGGCCATGCCTCTGATCGTGCCTGGTCGAGGCAAATCGTCAGGCCCAGCGGTCGACGATCGCGAGAACGTCGGCGAGCTGCTCGGCGACCGCATCCGGCTCGGTCGGTCCGGCCGGGACGTCGCTGCGCGGCAGCAGCACCGTGCGCATGCCCAGCGCCTTCGCCCCAGAGATGTCGTCGATCGGGCGGTCGCCGACGAAGACGGCGGCCTCCGGCGCAATGGCGGATCCGCCGTCGGAGACGGCGCCCAACACGGCGCGGAACGCCTCCGGGTGCGGCTTGAGGTGCGCGAGATCACTCGTGTAGATGCGGGCGTCGATCAGCTCGAGCAGCCCGTCGCGGGAGAGCCAGTGCTCGTGCCAGTCGCGCGGCCAGTGGGTGTTCGACAGCAGCCCGATGCGCAGCCCCCGCTCGCGCAGGGCCTGCAGCAACGGCGTCGCCTGCGGGTCGGCGAGGGTGTGCGGTGTCCAGGCCTCGAGGTGCGCGGCGATCGCCCGGTCGTGCAGCGTCGGATCGAGCGGGATCCCCGCGGCCTCCGACGCCCGGGCGACGACGTCCGCGGTGGTCCCGCTGCGGCCGCTGGCCACCGCATCCCGCCACCAGGCCGCCTCGGCGTCGGCGAGCGCCCGGGCGACCTCGTCGAGGCGGTCCGGCGCGTAGACCTCGGCGGCGGCGCGCCAGAGGTCGAGCAGGTCGAGGGAGTGGAACGGCGTGAGGGTCCCGCCCCAGTCGAAGACGACGGCCCGGAGGCCGGCGGCGGGGCTCATCCCGGCTCCACTCAGGCGGGAGCCGGCAGGGCGCCGCGGATCGCGTCGAGCTTCACGCGGCTCCGCTCGCCGCTGCGGCGGTCCTTCAGCTCCACCTCGCCGTCGGCGAGCGACTTGCCCACGACGACGATGGTCGGCATCCCGAGCAGGTCGGCGTCGGCGAAGGCGATGCCGGCCGAGACGCCCCGGTCGTCGAGCAGGACGCGGTAGCCGTTCCCGGACAGCTCCGCCGCCAGCCCTTCGGCCGCCTCGCGCTGCCCCGCCTTGCCCACCGCGACCACGTGCACGTCGAAGGGGGCGACCGAGGCCGGCCAGATCGGGCCGCGATCGTCGTGGTTCTGCTCCAGGATCGCGGCGACCGCCCGGCTCACGCCGATGCCGTAGCTGCCCATGGTGACCCGCTGAGGCTTGCCGTCCGGGCCGAGCACGTCGAGGGAGAAGGCGTCGGTGTACTTGCGGCCGAGCTGGAAGATGTGGCCGATCTCGATCGCGCGGTCCAGCGCCAGCGGCGAACCGCACCGCGGGCACGGGTCCCCCGGCTCGACGTCGGCGACGTCGAGGTAGCGCTCGACGGTGAAGTCGCGGCCCGCGACGGCGTTGGTGACGTGCGTGTCGGGCTCGTTCGCCCCCGTGACCCAGGCCGTGCCCTCCGCGACGCGCCGGTCGGCGTAGTACGTCACGAGCTTCGCCTGCGGCCCGAGGTAGCCCCGGACCAGCTCGGGGTGCGCCGCGAAGTCGGCGGCCTCGAAGGGCTCGATGACGGCGGGGGCGAGGGCGGCCTCGAGGCGCACCGGGTCGACCTCGCGGTCGCCGGGGACACCGATCGCCAGCGGCTCCCCGTCGACCTTGACCAGGACGTTCTTCAGCGTGGCAGAGGCCGGCACACCGAGGTGCGCGGCGAGCGTCTCGATCGTCGGCGTGTCCGGCGTCGGGATCTCCTCCATCGCCGGGAGCTGCGCCAGCGCCTCGGGTGAGGCGTCGACCTCCGGCGGCACCGAGGGCACCGCCTCGACGTTGGCCGCGTACCCGCAGTTGCCGCAGGTGACGAAGGTGTCCTCACCGACCGGCGTCGGGGCGAGGAACTCCTCGCTGGCGCTGCCGCCCATCGCCCCCGACACCGCCGAGACGATGCGGTAGTCCAGCCCGAGCCGGTCGAAGATCCGGACGTAGGCCTCGCGCTGCAACTCGTAGGACTTCTGCAGCCCGGCATCGTCGAGGTCGAACGAGTAGGCGTCCTTCATGACGAACTCGCGGCCCCGCAGGATGCCGGAGCGGGGACGCGCTTCGTCCCGGTACTTGGTCGCTACCTGGTACAGCGTGACGGGCAGGTCCTTGTAGGAGGAGTACTCGCCCTTCACCAGGAGGGTGAACATCTCCTCGTGCGTCGGCCCGAGCAGGTAGTCGCCGCCGCGCCGGTCCTTGAGGCGGAACAGCAGGTCGCCGTACTCCGACCACCGGCCGGTCGTCTCGTAGGGCTCCCGCGGCAGCAGCGCCGGGAACAGGACCTCCTGCGCCCCGATCCGACCCATCTCCTCGCGCACGACCGCGCCGACCCGGTCCAGGACGATCTTCCCGAGCGGCAGCCAGGTCCAGACGCCGGACGCGACGCGGCGCACGTAACCGCCGCGGACGAGCAGCTTGTGGCTCGGCACCTCGGCGTCCGCGGGGTCGTCGCGCAGGGTGCGCAGGAACAACGACGACATGCGCAGAACGGAACCGGTCACGGCTGAACGGTACCGACCGGGCGTCTACGCCTCGATCGAATAACCGGCCGCTTCGACCGCGGACCTGCAGACCTGCTCGTCCTGGTCCCCCGTGCCGCCGCTGGCGCCGATCGCGCCCTCGAGGACGCCGTCGCGGTAGACGGGAACGGCCCCGGTCTGCGGCGTGAAGCGGCCGCCGGTGCGGGCGGTGATGGCGGCCGAGAAGTTCGGCATCGGCTCCATTTTCGCCTTCTGCGCGGCGCTGGGCGCACCGTAGGCCGCGGCCGTCCAGGCCTTGCCCTGCGCGATGTCCGCGCTGATCCAGGGTGCGCCGTCCATCCGCGTGAAGGCGAGCAGGTGACCGGACGGGTCCATCACCGCGACCGACATCGGTACGCCGAGGTCGCTCGCCGCCCGGGAGGCGGCATCGCACAGGGACAGGGACTCCGCGAGCGTCAGCATGGCGTCAGTCTGCCCCGTCGGGGGGCTTCTTCCCGGTGGAGGGCGGTCATCGTGCTGTAGCGACTCCGAGCCGGCGCAGATCCTCGCGGGTGAGCCGCGCGCGGGGCCGGTTCGGGTCCTCCTGAGGCGCTCAGAACAGGATGCTGGCGAAGGTGCCGATCCGGGAGAAGCCGACCTTCTCGTAGGCCCGGCGGGCGGGGCTGTTGAAGCTGTTGACGTACAGGCTGACGACCGGGGCGATGTAGCGCTGCGCCAGCTCGACGACCGCGGCGGTGCCGGCGGTGCCCAGGCCGGTGCCCCGCAGCTGCGGATCCACCCACACGCCCTGGACCTGGCAGGCCCGCGAGGTCGCCGCCCCGATCTCGGCCTTGAACAGCACCTTGCCGTCCTCGATGCGGGCGAAGGAGCGCCCGGCGGCGATCAGCTCCGCGACCCGCGACCGGTAGGCCGCGCCGCCGTCGCCGTTGTCCGGCCGGATGCCGATCTCCTCGGTGAACATCGCCACGCACGCCGGCAGCAGGACGTCGAGTTCGTCCGGCCGGACGAAACGGACGCCCGGGTCGGGCTCGACCCGCGGCGGTGCGTCGAGGAAGAGCAACGGTTGGTCGGGCCGGACGTCCCGCGCCGGGCCCCATGCCGGCTCGAGGTGCCGCCAGAGGCCGAGCACGCCGGAGGCCTCCCCCA
The DNA here is from genome assembly GCA_963783105.1 of uncultured Actinomycetota bacterium. GTDB lineage: Bacteria > Actinomycetota > Actinomycetes > Frankiales > Frankiaceae > JAVEDQ01. The sequence goes on along the minus strand of CAWAMI010000007.1, from coordinate 727,844 downwards.
CGATCGACGCGCAGCGCCGGCCCTGCCGCCGCGCCCGCTCGGCGTAGTGCCGCAGGGAGTCCGGCCCGGCGTTCACCGGCCAGAGGTTGGCGCCCGCGTAGCAGACCGAGACGAGGTGGCCGTCGACCTCGTGACCCCACATCTCCGCGCCGAGCCGCCAGGGCTCGAGCCCGCCCGCCTCGACCCGGGAGGCGACGAACACGTCGGCGATCGGGCTGGTGCGCAACACGTCCCACACCTGCGGCAGGTCGGCGTCACCGAGCAGCCGAACCGACGGCGAACCGGCGAAGGTGCGGGGAGGACGAACCATGGCAGGCCAACGATAGGACCTGCCGGAGCGCTCAGCTGATGTGGACCTCCGGCGCGCCCTCGGCGTCCGGCATCCCGTCGGCGAGGCGCATCGCCTCGTCGATGAGGGTCTCGACGATCTGCGCCTCCGGCACGGTCTTGATGACCTGCCCCTTGACGAAGATCTGCCCCTTGCCGTTACCGGAGGCGACCCCGAGGTCGGCTTCCCGGGCCTCCCCCGGCCCGTTGACGACGCAGCCCATGACGGCCACGCGCAGCGGGACGGTCATGCCCTCGAGGCCGGCGGTCACCTCGTTCGCCAGCTTGTAGACGTCGACCTGCGCCCGCCCGCAGGACGGGCAGGAGACGATCTCCAGCCGGCGCTCGCGCAGCCCGAGCGACTCGAGGATGCCGATGCCGACCTTGACCTCCTCCACGGGCGGAGCGGACAGCGAGACGCGGATGGTGTCGCCGATCCCCTCGGCGAGCAGCGCACCGAACGCGACGGAGGACTTGATGGTGCCCTGGAAGGCGGGCCCGGCCTCGGTGACACCGAGGTGCAGCGGGTAGTCGCACGCCTCCGCGAGCTGCCGGTAGGCGTTGATCATGACGACGGGGTCGTTGTGCTTGACCGAGATCTTGATGTCGCGGAAGCCGTGCTCCTCGAACAGCGAGCACTCCCACAACGCCGACTCGACGAGCGCCTCCGGCGTCGCCTTGCCGTGCTTGGCCAGCAGCCGCTTGTCGAGCGACCCGGCGTTCACACCGATGCGGATCGGGGTGCCGGCGTCGGAGGCCGCCTTCGCGATCTCGGCGACCTTGTCGTCGAACGCCTTGATGTTGCCGGGGTTGACCCGGACGGCGGCGCAGCCGGCGTCGATGGCCGCGAACACGTACTTGGGCTGGAAGTGGATGTCGGCGATGACGGGGATGGCCGACTTCCTCGCGATCGCCGGCAGCGCGTCCGCGTCGTCCTGGCTCGGGACCGCGACCCGGACGATCTGACAGCCGGCGGCCGTGAGCTCGGCGATCTGCTGCAGCGTGCTGTTGACGTCCGCGGTCAGCGTCGTCGTCATCGACTGCACCGACACCGGGGCGTCGCCGCCGACGGGGACGTCCCCGACCCGGATCTGCCGGCTCGCGCGGCGGACCGCGAGGGGCTTGGGGGGCGTCGAGGGGATTCCGAGACCGATGGCGGTCACAGCGGGTCCTACCTAACCGAGATTAATGGGATTCACGATGTCCGCGGCGGCCAGGACCAGCGTCAACACCATGAAGATCGCTACTACAGCGTACGTCGCGGGCAACAGCTTGTTCAGGTCCACCCGCTTCAGCGGACCCCGGTAGCCGCGCGCCCGGCGCACCTTGTCGCGGGCCTGTTCGAAGCCGAGAACGGCCAGGTGACCGCCGTCGAGCGGCAGCAGCGGGAGCAGGTTGAACACCCCGACGAAGAAGTTCACGCCGGCGATGATCAGCAGGAAGCTGGCGACCCGGATCGAGAGCGTCTCGTCCGGGAGGCTGAGGATGTCGCCGCTGACCCGGCTGATCCCGATGACGCCCACGGCACCCGCCGGGTCGCGCTGGTCGGAGAAGATCGTCTTGAGCTTGTCCGGGAAGTGGGCGAGCGCCTCGGCCGTTCCGGTGGTCAGCTGCCAGACCAGCCCCGGCGTGCGCCCGATGGCCGCGACCGGGCCGACGTGCTCGGTGGGGTTCTGGGGGCCGACCCCGAGACGCCACAACTGCTGGCCGTCGATGGTGATCGGCGACAGGGTCGTCGTCGCCTCGCGGCGGACGCCGTCGCGCTCGTAGGTGATGGTGACCGGCGACGGGCCGTGGTTCACGAGCGCGTCGCGGAACTCGGTGGTGCCGGTGACCGGGCGGCCGTCGACGGCCAGCAGTTCGTCGCCGGGCAGCAGGCCGACCTGCACCGCCGGGCTCGGCGGCGCGTTCGCGCACGTCGCAGCTGAGTTGCCGGAAGAAGCAGTGTCCGCGCTGATGCACTTCTGGACGGTGGCGACCTCGACGCGCTTGTCGTTGACCTGCCCGCCGATCCAGAGCGAGAGCCAGAGCAGGACGATCGCGATCACGAAGTGCGTCACCGAGCCGGCGACGAGGACGATCGCCCGCTTGCCCGCCGGCTGTCGGTAGAAGGCGCGGGGCTCGTCGGCCGGGTCGATCTCCTCGAGATCGGTCATCCCGATGATCTTCACGTAGCCGCCGGCAGGGACGGCCTTCAGTCCGTACTCGGTCTCGCCCTTCTGACGGGACCAGATCGTCGGGCCGAACCCGACGAAGAACTGCGTCGCCTTCATCCCGAACTTCTTGGCGAAGGCGAAGTGACCCGCCTCGTGCAGGACCACGGAGATCAGCAGCGCGAGGACGAACGCGAGAATGCCTAAGGCCGACAAACGCTCTCCCGGTCGTGCGTCGCTCTCTGGATCACTGGTTGATCAAGCTGCGGGCCCGGCGACGGGCCTCGCCCTCCACGTCCAACACATCGGCAGGGGTGCGCAGTTCCCGCAGTGGCAGGTCCGTGACGACCGCCTCGACGACGTCCACGATCGCCACGAACGGCAGCCGCCCCTCGAGAAAGGCGGCGACCGCCTCCTCGTTCGCGGCGTTGTACGCGGCGGGCGCGCCGCCCTCGCGACGACCTGCCTCGCGCGCCAGCGCCACGGCGGGGAAGGCGGCGTCGTCGAGCGGCTCGAACCTCAGGTCGTGCGCCCGGCTCCAGTCCATCGGCGGCTGGGCCTCGGGAACCCGGTCCGGCCAGCCGAGCGCCAGGGCGATCGGCAGGCGCATGTCCGGCGGACTGAGCTGCGCGATCGTGGAGCCGTCGACGAAGGTGACCATGCTGTGCACCAGCGACTGCGGGTGCACGACGACGCCGATGCGCTCGTACGGGAGGTCGAACAGCAGCGCGGCCTCGATGAGCTCGAGCCCCTTGTTGACCAGGGTCGCCGAGTTGATGGTGACGACGGGTCCCATGTCCCAGGTCGGGTGGGCGAGCGCCTGCTCCCGGGTCACCTCGGACAGCTGGTCCCGCGTCCTCCCGCGGAACGGCCCGCCGCTGGCGGTGAGCACGAGCTCGGCGACCTCCCCGCGGGTGCCGCCGCGCAGGCACTGCGCCAGCGCGCTGTGCTCGGAGTCGACCGGGACGATCTGGTCGCGGTAGGGCGTGACCAGCGGTCCGCCCGCGACCAGCGACTCCTTGTTCGCGAGCGCGACGGTCCTCCCGGCCTGCAGGGCGGCCAGGGTGGCGGGGAGGCCCAGGGAGCCGGTCACGCCGTTGAGGACGACGTCGGCCGGCCAGGCGGCGACCTCCTCGGCCGCCTCGGGGCCGGCGAGCACCTTGGGCAGCGCGTAGCTGCCGCTGGCGTACCCGCGGGACTGGGCCGCCGCGTACAGGGCGAGCTGAACGTCCTGCGCGGCGGTCGCGCGGGAGACGGCGACCGCGTCGACGCCCAGCTCCAGCGCCTGCTCGGCGAGCAGCTGCGGCCGGCCGCCGCCGGCGGCGAGCGCCACCACGCGGAAGCGGTCCGGGTTGCGCCGGACGACGTCGATCGCCTGGGTGCCGATGGATCCGGTCGACCCGAGCAGGACGATGCGGCGCTGTTCGCTCACGCTGCCCGCGTCATCCGGTAGCGGCGAGCTGCCCGCACGCGCCGGCGATCTCGCGCCCCCGGGTGTCGCGCACCGTCGTCGTGATGCCGGCGGCCCGCAGGCGGCGGACGAACTCGCGCTCGGCCTGCGGGGTGCTCGCGGTCCACGGGCTGCCCGGGGTGGGGTTCAGCGGGATGAGGTTCACGTGCACCAGCCGGCGACCACGCTCGCGCAGGCGGGCCGCCAGCAGGTCGGCGCGCTCGGGCTGGTCGTTCACGCCGGACATCAGGGCGTACTCGATCGACAGGCGCCGCCCGGTGCCGCGGGCGTAGCCGAAGGCGGTGTCGAGCACCTCGGCGACCGGGAAGCGCTGGTTGATCGGCACGAGGGTGTCGCGCAGCTCGTCGTCCGGGGCGTGCAGGCTGAGCGCGAGCGTGACCTGCAGGTCCTCCTCCAGCAGCCGGCGGATCCCTGGGACGACACCGACCGTCGAGACCGTGACCGACCGCTGGGACAGGCCGAGGCCGTCGGGTTGAGGATCCGTGAGCCGCCGCACCGCGCCGAGTACGGCGTTGTAGTTGGCCAGCGGCTCGCCCATGCCCATGAAGACGACGTTGCTGACGCGCACGTCCATGTCGGCGGCGTCGCGGGCCGCGCCGACGACCTGGTCGACGATCTCGCCGGTCGACAGGTTGCGGGTCAGCCCCGCCTGGCCCGTGGCGCAGAACGGGCAGGCCATCCCGCAGCCGGCCTGGCTGGAGACGCACACCGTGGCCCGGCCCGGGTAGCGCATCAGGACGCCCTCGATCAGCGTTCCGTCGAAGGCCCGCCACAGCGTCTTCCGGGTCGCCCCGCCGTCGCACGCCACGCTGCGGACCGGGGTGAGCAGCGGCGGCAGCAGCGCGCTCGCCAGCCGCTCCCGGTCCCCGGCGGGCAGGTCGGTCATGCTCGCCGGGTCGCTTGTCAGGTTGGTGAAGTAGTGCCGCGAGAGCTGAGCCGCCCGGAAGCCCCGCTCCCCGAGGTCGGTCAGCGCCTGCCGCCGCTCGGCCATCGTCAGGTCGGCCAGGTGCCGGGGCGGCTTGACCCGGCCGCGGGGCGTATCGAGCAACGGAAGAGAGGACATCGCGCCTGCCATTGTCTCAGGCGAACGCCGTGAGGAGCAGCCAGGCGACCGGCGCCGTCGTCAGCAGCGAGTCCAGCCGGTCCATGAGCCCGCCGTGACCGGGCAGCAGGTTGCCCATGTCCTTGATGCCCATGTCGCGCTTGAGCATCGACTCGCCGAGGTCGCCGAACGTCGCCGTCGCCACGGTGGCGAGACCGAACAGGATGCCGGTGCCGACCGAACCGTCCTCGAGCAGGGTCGGGAACAGGATGCCGCCGACCAGCGAGCAGACCACGATCGAACCGGCGAGACCCTCCCACGACTTGCCCGGCGAGACGCTGGGCGCCATCTTGTGCCGGCCGCCGGAGAGCACGCCGGCGGCGTAGCCGCCGATGTCGCTGGCCACGGTCACGGCGACGAAGATCGTCACCCGGCGGGGGCCGTCGCTGGGCATCGACATCAGGGCGGCGAAGCCCGCCAGGAAACCGACGTAGACCACGACGAACGCCGACGCGGCGAGGTCGCGCAGCAGGGGGACCGCGGGTTCGAGGATGCGCCACGCGACGGCGACGAAGACGGCGAGCAGGGCGGAGGCGGCCAACGCCTGCGCGCCCTGGGCGTAGGCGACGGCGGGCATCACCGGCGCCGCGACCAGCAGCGGCACCATCGGGACCCGTAGCCCGGCCGTGTGCAGCGCGCGGACCAGTTCGTAGGTGCCGACGGTGACGGCGGCGCAGATCACGCCGATCCAGACGACCCGGACGGTGTAGACCGTCAGCAGGATCAACGCGGCGAGCGTGACGCCGACGGCGATCGCCGCCGGCAGGTCGCGCCCGGCCCGGCCGGTCTTGTTCGGGGCAGCCGTGCTCATCGATGTATCGCTGCTCGTCGACATCGGGGAAGGACCGCTCAGACCTCGAGCAGTTCGGACTCCTTGCTCCTCAGCAGCTCGTCGATCTGGTGGACGTAGCCGTGGGTGGTGCCCTCGAGGTCCTTCTCCGCGCGGCGCACGTCGTCCTCGCCGGCCTCGCCGTCCTTCTGGATCTTGTTCAGCCGATCCATGGCGTGCCGGCGGATGCTCCGGACGCTGACCCGCGCCTCCTCCGCCTTGGTGCGGGCGACCTTCACGAGGTCCTTCCGGCGCTGCTCGGAGAGCTCGGGGAAGATGCACCGGATGATGCTGCCGTCGTTGGACGGGTTGACGCCGAGGTCCGAGTCGCGGATCGCCTTCTCGACGGCGGCCAGCGAGCCCTTGTCGTAGGGCGAGACGAGCACCATCCGCGGCTCCGGGACGGTGAACGAGGCCAGCTGGTTCACCGGCGTCATCGCCCCGTAGTAGTCGACCACGATGCGCGAGAACATCGCGGGCGTCACCCGGCCGGTCCGGATCGCGGCGAACTCGTCCTTCGCCACGCCGACCGCCTTTTCCATCTTCTCCTCGGCCTCGAGGAGTTCGTCGTCGATCACGCTCGTCCTTCCCGCCTCATCGGTCTTCCCGAGCCGCCGGCCCCTCCGTCGCATCGTCGGCCGTCACGACGGTGCCGATCTTCTCACCGCGGACCGCCTTGGAGATGTTGCCGTCGGTCAGTAGGTCGAAGACCACGATGGGCATCGCATTGTCCATGCAGAGGCTGATCGCTGTCGCGTCCATGACCTTCAGGCCGCGGAGCAGCACCTCGTTGTAGGTCAGCTCGTCGAACTTCACCGCGTCGGGGTTGCGGGCGGGGTCGGAGTCGTAGACGCCGTCGACCTTGGTCGCCTTGAGCACGGCCTGCGCCTTGACCTCGAGCGCGCGCTGCGCCGCCGTCGTGTCGGTGGAGAAGAAGGGGGCCCCGAGCCCGGCTCCGAAGATCACCACCCGCCCCTTCTCGAGGTGCCGGATGGCGCGCAGCGGCAGGTACGGCTCGGCGACCTGGCCCATCGAGATGGCGGTCTGCACGCGCGTCTTGATGCCCTCGCGCTCCAGGAAGTCCTGCAGGGCGAGGCAGTTGACGACGGTGCCGAGCATGCCCATGTAGTCCGCCCTCGCGCGGTCCATGCCGCGTTCGGCCAGCGCCTGCCCGCGGAACATGTTGCCGCCGCCGACCACGACGGCCACCTGCACCCCGCTGCGGACGACCTCGGCGATCTGCCGGGCGATCGTGGCCACGGTCGTCGGGTCGATGCCGAGCGGCTCTCCCCCGGCGAACGCCTCGCCCGAGAGCTTGAGCAGCACCCGGCTCCAGCGGGGCGCCTCGGCAGGCTGGTCGAGGGTCACGGGCAGCTCCTCCGGGCGGGCAGTGGACGAAGGTGGGACGGCGCAGTTCGCAGTCTTCCACGCGCGAAGGGACCGTCCCGTCAAACGGAACGGCCCCTTCGCGGACGTCGGTGCCGGTTTGCAGCGGCGGAGGGCCTCAGGCGCTCCCGACCTCGAAGCGGGCGAAGCGCTTGATGCTGACGCCGGCGGCGTCGAGCACCTGCTTCACCGACTTCTTGTTGTCCTGCACGTGCGCCTGGTCGAGCAGCACGACGTCCTTGTAGAAGCCGGTGACGCGACCCTCGACGATCTTCGGCAGTGCCTGCTCCGGCTTGCCCTCCTCGCGGGCCGTCGCCTCGGCGATGCGGCGCTCGTTCTCGACCACGTCGCCCGGCACCTCGTCGCGGGACAGGTACTGCGCCCGCATGGCGCTGACCTGCATCGCCGCGCTACGGGCCGCGGACTCGTCGCCGCCCTCGAACTCGACGAGCACGCCGATCTGCGGCGGCAGGTCGGTCGCCCGGCGGTGCATGTAGGACGCGACCTGACCGTCGAAGACGGCGACCCGGCGCAGCTCGAGCTTCTCGCCGAGCACGGCCTGCATGTCGGTGATGTTCTCCTGCACGGTCTTGCCGTCCTGGAGCTTCTCGCCGAGCAGGGTCTCGACGTCACCGGTGCGCGTCTTGGCGGCGTGCGCGACGATGTCGGTGGCGAGCGACTGGAACTGCTCGTTCTTGGCGACGAAGTCGGTCTCGCACGCGAGCTCGATCATGGCGCCCTCGGCGGCCGCGATGAGTCCGTTGGAGGTGGTCCGCTCGGCGCCACGCTTGATCGCCTTGGCGGCACCCCTCTTGCGCAGCTCCTCGACGGCGAGTGCCTCGTTGCCGTCCGCCTCGACGAGTGCCTTCTTGACGTCGCTCATGCCGGCGCCGGTGATCTCGCGAACCTTCTTGATGAGGGTCGCGGTGACCTCAGCCATGGGGATCTCTTCCTCGTGATGTGGCTGTCAGATATCGATGGGGGTTCGGGTCAGGAGGCGTCCGGCGTCGGCGCGGGCGTCTCGGTGGAGGAGTCCGTCGACCAGCCCGCGCCGCCGACCTCGCCGACGGCGGGGTCGACCTCGGCGGGCACGCCCGGTGTGCCCTCGGAGGCGGGAGCGGCAGGTGCGTCGGCAGGTGCGTCGGCGGGTGCGTCCGATGCGGGCGCGGCCGACGCGGGGGCGTCAGCAGCGGGAGCGTCAGCAGCGGCCGCCTCGGGTGCGGGCGCGTCGCCGCTGATGAGCTGCTGCTCCCACTCGGCGAGCGGCTCGTCGCCGCCGATGTCGGGCTTCGCCCCGTCGCCGTTGACGCCCGCACGGGCCATGAGGCCCTCGGCGACGGCGTCGGCGATGACGCGGGTGAGCAGCGTGGCACTGCGGATCGCGTCGTCGTTGCCGGGGACCTTGTAGTCGACCTCGTCCGGGTCGCAGTTGGTGTCGAGGATCGCGACGACCGGGATGCCCAGCTTGCGGGCCTCACCGACGGCGATGTGCTCCTTCTTGGTGTCGACGATCCACACCGCGCTCGGGGTGCGCTGCATGTCGCGGATACCGCCGAGGGTGCGCTCGAGCTTCGCCTTCTCGCGGGAAAGGACGAGCGCTTCCTTCTTGGTCCGCACGGTGTCGCCGCCGCCCGTGGCCTCGAGCTCCTCGAGCTCCTTGAGGCGCTGCAGCCGCTTGTAGACCGTCTGGAAGTTGGTGAGCATGCCGCCCAGCCAGCGCTCCTTGACGTACGGCATGCCAACCCGGGTCGCCTGCTCGGCGATGGCCTCCTGGGCCTGCTTCTTCGTCCCGATGAACAGGATCGAACCGCCGTGGGCGACCGTCTCCTTGACGAAGTCGTAGGCGCGGTCGACGTAGTCGAGCGTCTGCCGCAGGTCGATGATGTAGATGCCGTTGCGCTCGGTGAAGATGTAGCGCTTCATCTTGGGGTTCCAGCGCTTGGTCTGGTGACCGAAGTGGACCCCGGCCTCCAGCATCTGGCGCATGGTGACGACGGCCATGGCGTCGTTCCTCCTGGACTCGGTTGTCGCCCCGTGCCGGTCGGCCGGGACCCTGACGCCCTGGGGTACCGCTGCCCCGGGTCGAAGATCCGGGGACCGATGTGCGGCTTGCCCATGTCAGCGGGCGTGCGAAGTCGACCCGACGAGTCAGGTCGCTGGGCCCAGCCTACCTCCGGCTCGCTCGCCGGCCGGTTTCACTCCCCGACCAGGTCACGACGGGCCAAGGCGATCGCTCCGACGGCGGCGGTCGCCGCGGCCAGCGCGAGCAGGACGAGGTCGGTGCCCCAGTCGGGAGGCAGAGCCGGTGCGGCCGACATGTGGTGGAACAGCGAGGTGTCGAGCAACCAGTGATCGGCCTGCACCACGCCGCCGAGGATCTCCACCAGGAACGACCAGGCGACCAGCCCGTAGGTGACCACTCCGATCGCGCGCGGGCGGAGGCCGAGTGCGAGGACGCCGGCGCCGAGGACGACCGCCGCGGGCGCCAGCACGTTCACGCCGGCCTCCAGCAGACGCCCGAACCCGACGCCGGCGTGCTGGGAGGCCGCCCCCGCCCAGGCCCCCGTCGCCGCGGTCAGCCCGACCAGCCCCAGGGCGAGGAGAGCGAGTACCAACCGGCCGGCCAGCCAGCGGAGCCGGGACACGGGACGGACGAGCAGCTGCTCCAGGCGCCCCGAGGCCTCCTCGTCCCGCGCGGCCGCCACCTGCGCGGCGGCGACGAGCGCGGCGAGCAGCGCCACCATGAGGAAGCCGACGCCGAGGTAGACCGTGGCCCCGGCTCCGCTGACCCCGAGCTTGGCGAGGGTGGAGGCGAAGCTCGGGGAGTCCGCGATCGCCTGACCCGCCGACTTCGACACCAGGCCCAGCAGCAGGCTGATCGCGCCCACCCCGACGAGCCAGCCGAGCACGGAGGGCCGGAGCAGTCGGGCGGACAATCCCAGCGGACCGCCGAGCAGCGTGGTGCGCGCGACGGCCCGAGACCGGTCGGGCAGGCTGCTGGCGCCGAGATCCCGGCCGCCGGCCAAGCGGAGGGTCACGACGACCAGCACGGCCACCAGCCCCAGCACGGGCAGCAGGGCGAGCGGGCGGGAGCCCGTGAGCGGGCGGGCCTGCTCGGCCCACCCGAGCGGCGAGATCCAGCGGAGCCAGCCGAGGTGGGCGCCGGAGTCGGCGACCATCCGGAGCGCATAGCTCAGTCCGAGTGTGGCGGCGGCGTAGCCGGCGGCGAGGCGCCGCGTCGCCGCCAGCTGGCTGGTCAGGGCCCCGACCGCGAGGAACACGGCCGCGCCGCAGACGGACGCGAGCGCGTCGAACAGCGAGGCCGTGACGGAGAAGCCGACGTCGGAGGAGCGACCGACCAGCGCGGTGACCGCGGCGGGCAGCGCCCAGAGGACGGCCAGCCCCGCGCCCAGCCCGAGCAGCGCCTGCGCGGTGGCGCCGCGTCGGGTCGTCGCACCGGCCAGCAGCATCTCCCAACGGAACGCCTCCTCCTCACCGCGCAGCAGGCGGGTGGACAGCAGCAGGCCCCAGACGGCGCCGACGATGCTCAGCACACCCAGGCTGCGCCAGGCGGTGAAGCCGGCGACGGTGTCGATGGAGTGCGCCGGCCCGATGATGGCGTTGACGCCCGGGTTGCTGCCGAACGTCCGCTGCAGCGTCGCCCGCTCGGCCGGGCTCGTGTACGTGCCGGCGTAGCCGAGCGCGGATGAGGCCAGGTACAGGGCGGCGACCGCGCCCCAGACGAGCGCCGAGCGGATCGCCCGCCGCGCGGTGACCGACAGCACGACCAGGCCCGGCCGGCGGCTCGCGCGGACCGTTCGCCCGGGCACCGGCCGGTGCAGGGCCTCAACCGACACGCGAGAACTCGCTCGCGGTGCCGGTCCCGGGCTCGTCGGTCGCCGTCCCGGGCTCGGCGGTCGCGCCGTAGTGCGCGAGGAACAGCTCCTCCAGCGACGGTTCGCGGCTCAGCAGCTGGTGGACGCCGGCGGACGCGAGCACCGTGAGCAACGGCTCGACGGATCCGCGCACCTGGCACTCGAGCACCCGCCCCTCGACGTGCGCCCCGCTGACCCCGGGCACCCGGGACACGTCCGGCGCCGGGCCCTCGAACGTCGCCTCCACCGTCAGCGCCGACAGGTGGCGGAGCTCGGCCAACGTCCCCGTCTCGACCAGCCGACCCGCCCGCAGGATGCCGACCCGGTCGCACACGGCCTCGACCTCGCTGAGGATGTGCGAGGAGAGGAACACGGCCTGTCCGCGCTCCTTCGCCTCCCGCACGCAGGTGCGGAAGGCCTGTTCCATCAGGGGATCCAGGCCGCTGGTCGGCTCGTCGAGCAGGAGCAGGTCGGGACGGCACATCAACGCGGCGATGAGGATCAGCTTCTGCCGGTTGCCCTTCGAGTAGGCGCGGACCTTCTTCGAGGGGTCGAAGGCGAACCGGTCGACCAGCTCGTCGCGGTAGGCGGGGTCGACGTGTCCCTGCACGCGTCCGAGCAGGTGCAGCGTCTCCTCGCCGGTCAGCGACGGCCACAGGCTGGCCTCGCCGGGAACGTAGGCGAGCCGCCGGTGGGCTTCGACCGTCTGCCGCTCGGAGTCGAGGCCGAAGATCTCGGCCCGGCCGGCGGTCGGGCGCAGCAGGCCGAGCAGGAGGCGCAGGGTCGTGGTCTTGCCCGCGCCGTTCGGCCCGAGGTAGCCCACGACCTCCCCCGGCGCCACCTCCAGATCGAGGTCCCGGAGCGCCCAGACGTCTCCGAACCTCTTCGACAGACCCTCGGTGCGCAGTGCGGTGCGTGCCACGGCGATGCGACCTCCCTCCACATCCAGGGTTCGCGACGATCATCGGGACGCCAAGAGCCGAAGGTCATCGACTCTCCCGGAGCGTCGGCGGCGAAGCGGCTGTGGACACAAGACGGTTGTCCACCGTCGCCTGTGACGAGGCCCGGCCGTCGGCGGTTCCGGTCCACCCTCACCACCGTGAGCCGCCGCCTGGTCCCGCTGGTGCTGATCCTGCTCATGACCCCGCTGCTGACGCCGACACCGCAACCACCCTCGATGAGGCTCGGGTCCGTCGCGACCGCAGCGCCTGCATCCGCGCGATGGGCGACGCCGTTCCCACGCCCGCTGGAGGTGCTTCACCCCTTCGCCGCGCCGGCGACGCCGTACGGGCCGGGGCATCGCGGCGTCGACCTGGGTGCCCCGGCCGGTGCACCGGTGGGCGCTCCGGCAGCCGGGATCGTCCGCTTCGCCGGACCGGTTGCCGGCCGGCTGGTGGTGTCGCTGGACGCGAACGGGCTGCGCTTCAGCTACGAGCCGGTGGCGCCGGCCGTGCGCGCCGGCCAGCGCGTGGACGCCGGGACGCCGCTCGGTTCGCTGCTGCCGGGACATCCCGGCTGCCCGGCGGCACCCGGTCGCGCCTGCCTGCACTGGGGCGTGCGACGCGGGTCTACCTACCTGGACCCGCTGCGTCCCGTCCGGACGGCGGTGCGCCTACTGCCGCTGGGAACGGCAGTAGGCGCACCGGCGTCGTCCTACTCGATCGACTCCACCGCGACGCTCCGCTCGGCCTCGCGCTCGGGCTCGCTCTCCGACTTCGCGCTCCGCTCCGCTTCGCTCTCCGACTTCGCGCTCCGCTCCGCTTCGCTCTCCGACTTCGCGCTCCGCTCCGCTTCGCTCTCTGCCCACACGTCCGCCACGTCCGCGACGTAGGTGGCGCTCGTCGAGATCTCCCGCAGCAGATCCTCCTGCCGCCGCCGCGCCGTCCGGAGCTCGGCGAGCGGCTCGCGGAGCGCCTGCCGGATCGCGGTGAGCATCAGCAGATAGAGGACGCCGGCCGCGGCGATGGCGCCGATGGCGTAGAGCAGGATGCTGAGCCAGGTCGGCACGTCACTCATGCGGTCGGGTCCATGCAGTCGCTTTCCCGCTTCGTCGGTGGGCGACCACGTCTCGGTCAGTCCCGCTGGTCCGCCAGTTTGGCACGCAACTGTAGGACGGCCTTCGTGTGCATCTGGCAGATGCGGCTCTCCGTGACGCCGAGGACCTGGCCGATCTCGGCGAGGGTGAGGCCCTCGTAGTAGTAGAGGGTCACCACGATCTTCTCCCGCTCGGGGAGCATGTTGATCGCCCGGGCCAGCAGGTGCTTGGTCTCCTGGCTCTCGAAGACCCGGACCGGGTCCTCGGCCTTGGTGTCCTCGAGGGTGTCGACGAGGCTGACCTTGTCGCCCTTCTCGCCGTTGACGTTGAGCAGCTCGTCGAGCGCGACGACGTTGACGAACGAGACCTGCCCGAAGATGGCATGCAGCTCGTCGAGCTTGATGCCCAGCTCCGCGGCGACCTCGGGCTCGGTCGGCGTGCGGTGCAGTCGGGCCTCGAGCGCGGCGTAGGCCCGCTCCACCTCCCGCGCCTTGCTGCGAATCGAGCGCGGGATCCAGTCGATCGAGCGGAGCTCGTCGATGATCGCGCCCTTGATGCGGCTGATCGCGTAGGTCTCGAACTTGATGGCGCGGTTGATGTCGAACTTCTCGATCGCGTCGATCAGCCCGAAGATGCCGTAGGAGACGAGGTCCGCCTGCTCGATGTTCGGCGGGAGGCCGACGCCGACGCGGCCCGCCACGTACTTCACCAGCGGGGCGTAGTGCAGGATCAGCCGCTCGCGGACGTCGCCGTCCCCGCTCGCCTTGAACGTGCGCCAGAGCTCCTCGAGCGCCGGGTCCACGGGCCGCGGCTCACGGGTCGGACGAGCCCCGTTGAAGGATGCCGGGCTCGCCGAAGCTGCGGCGGCAGGTGCCGTCGCCGCCGGAGCCGGGGCCGCCGGCTCGGCGGGGGCCTCAGGCCCGGGGGTGCGCGCGTTCATAGCTGACTCGCAGTCGCTCGGCGGTCACGTGCGTATACAGCTGCGTCGTTGCGAGCGTAGCGTGACCGAGTAACTCCTGAATGCTTCTCAAATCGGCGCCCTGCTCCAGCATGTGAGTCGCTGCACTGTGTCGAAGTCCGTGCGGGGCCAGATCGGGCACCCCGGGAGCCGATCCGAGGGTCGCGTGCACCGCCCGCCGAGCCGTCCGCGGATCGAGCCGGCCGCCGCGGGCCCCGAGCAGCAGGGCCGGGCCGCTCGCCGGCCCCAGCAGCGCCGGGCGACCCGCGGCCAGCCACCGCTCCAGCGCCCGTTGCGCCGGGAGGCCGTAGGGCACCCGCCGCTCCCGGTCGCCCTTGCCGATGACGCGGAGCAGCCGTCGCTCGGGATCGACGTCGTCGAGGTCCAGCCCGCACAGCTCGCTGACCCGCAGCGCGGACCCGTACAGCAGCTCGAGGACCACCCGGTCCCGCACGGCGAGCGGGTCGTCGGCGGGCGGCGGATCGCCGAACACCGCCTCCGCCTGCTCCGCCTGCAGCACCCGCGGAAGGGTGCGGGGGCGTCGAGGTGTCTCCAGCCGGGCGGCGACGTCGGCCGGCAGCGCCCCGCGACGGGCCGCCCAAGCGCTGAACGTCCGCACCGCCGAGGCGCGTCGGTTCATGGTCGAGGGGCTGGCCCCGCGGCTGCGCATGCCGGCGAGCCAGCTGCGCAGCACGGACAGGTCCAGATCGGCCGGGCTCGGCCTACGCATCCGGCGCGCGTGCTCGGCGAGCGACGTCAGGTCGGTGCGGTAGGCGCGGCAGGTCGCCGGTGACCGTCCCCGTTCGGCGGAAAGATGCCGGTCGAACTCGGCGAGCAGCGACTCCCAGTTCTCCTGGGTCGACTGCCCGTCGTCGGTCGTCACGCAGGCACGGTCCCCGTCCGGTATGTCACGGTCAAGCTGCCGCGCCGCCGGTCACCGCAGCGTCCGGGCCGCCCCGGAGGGCGTCCGGCCGAGCTCCGAAAGCCGCCAGCCCTCCGGGGTCCGCTCCACCAACCCGGCGGTGAGCAGCGGCTGCAGCACGAGGGCGACGACGTCCGCCGACGAGCCGCAGCGCCGGGCGATCTCCTCCACCGCTCGCGGCCTGCGGCTCGGCACGGCGTCGAGCACCGCGTGCATGAGGGGCTCGAGGTCGTCCCGCGGCCCGGGCGCCGACAGGGGCAGCGGGGCGAGCTCACCGACCCGCCCGACCGCCTCGATCACCTCCGCGGCCGCGGTGACCAGCTGTGCCTCCGGCCATTGCCGGATCAGCAGGTGCGGGCCGGCGGACAGCCCGCTGGTCACCGGCCCGGGCACGCCGAGCACCTGCCGCCCGAGCCGACGGGCGTGCCGCGCCGTGCTCAGCGCGCCGCTGCGGACGCCGGCCTCGACCACGACGGTCCCCGCGCTCAGTGCTGCGATGATCCGGTTCCGGGACAGGAAGCGCCGCCGCAACGGCAGCGACCCGGGCGGCGACTCGCTCACCAGCGCGCCACCCTCGTCGACGACGCGGTTCAGCAGTGCCGTGTGCGCCCGCGGGTAGGGCACGTCCACCCCTCCGGCCAGCACCACGACCGTGGTGCCCTGCGCCCCCTCCCGGGTTCCCGAGCCGACCAGCGCCCCGCGGTGCGCCGCACCGTCGATCCCGAACGCCCCGCCGGAGACCACGTGCCAGCCGGCGGCGGCCAGGTCCAGCCCGAGCTCGCCGGCCACATGCAGCCCGTACGACGTCGCCGCCCGGGAGCCGACGATCGCCACCGAGCCACCCGTCGTCGCGAGCGACAGGTTCCCACGGACCCACAGACCCCACGGAGCCGCGGCGTCGCCCGAGCCCGCCGTCCGGGTCAGGTCGTCGACGGCGGAGGGCCAGTCGTCCTGGCCGGGCACGACGAACCGGACCCCGAGCCGCTCGGCGTTGGCCAGGTCCTGCTCCGGCTCCGCCTCGAGCGACGGAACCGATCTGCGCACCCGCTGCCACGTCGCCTCCGCCCCACGCGCCGCGATCTCGCGCGCGAGAACCAGGTCCCCCGGTTCGGCGACCCGGCTGAGCCCGGCCCGCGCCACCCGCTCCGGGTCCAGCTCCGGCTGCGACGGCAACCCGGCGCTCACGCCAGCCCCGGCAGCCGTAGCTCGAGGGCGGTCTGCACCTCGGGCATGCCCGGGGTGCTCCGGCCGCGGAGGTCGGCGAGCGTCCAGGCCACGCGCAGCACACGGTCCAGCCCCCGGGCCGACAGCCGCCCGTCCTCGAAGCAGTCGAGCGCCAGCGCCAGCGCCGGTTTCGGCAGCGGCCAGCGGTTGCGCATCTCGACGCCCGGCACCTCGCCGTTGTTGCGCCACGGCAATCCCGCGAGCCGCTCCCCCGCCGCGGCGCGCGCCGCCGCCACCCTGGCGGCCACGCGTTCGGTCGACTCGCCGCCGCGCGGGCCGTCGTCGAGGAACTCCACCTTCGACGGCGGTTCCAGCGCCACCTGCAGATCGACCCGGTCGAGCAACGGCCCCGACAGCCGCTGCCGGTAGGCGTTGCGCGTCTTCGGCGGGCACGGACACGACGCGTCCTGCTTCGTGCCCGCGCGCCCGCACGGACACGGATTGGCGGCCAGCACGAGCGAGAACCTCGCCGGGAAGCGCACCGACCCCGACGCCCGCGCCACCTCCACCGACCCGCTCTCCAACGGCTGGCGCAGCGCGTCCAACACGTTCGGCGCGAACTCCGGCGCCTCGTCGAGGAACAGGACCCCGCGATGGGCGAGGCTCACCGCGCCCGGCCGGAGGAACCGGCTGCCGCCGCCGATGATGGCGGCCATGCTCGCGGTCGAGTGCGGGCTGCGGAAGGGCGGCTCGCCGATCAGCGGCGCGCCCGGGGCGAGTACGCCGGCGACGGAGTGCACGGCGGTGACCTCGAGCGCCTCGTCCTCGGACAGCGGTGGCAGCAGCCCCGGCAGCCGCTCGGCGAGCATCGTCTTGCCGGCTCCCGGTGGCCCCTCGAACAGCACATGGTGCCCGCCCGCGGCGGCGACCTCGACCGCGAGCCGACCCCGCGGCTGACCGGCCACATCCGCGAGGTCCAGCAGACCGCGCCTGATTCTCGTGGCCACGGGCTGCGGCGGTAGGGCCGCGATGGGCTCGCCGCGTAGCAGCCGCACCAGGTCCCGCAGCGTCTCGACGGCGTCCACCTCGACGCCCGGCACCAGCGCCGCCTCGGCCGCGTGCGCCGCGGGGACGACGACTCTCCGGATGCCGGCCCGCCTCGCGGTGAGCACCGATGGCAGCACGCCGGGCACCGGCCGCAGCCGTCCGTCGAGCGCCAGTTCGCCGAGCACCACCCGGTCGGAGAGCGCCTCCGGCGGGACCGCCCCGGCCGCGGCGAGCACCGCGACCGCAACGGCCGCGTCGAAGCCACTCCCCGACTTCGGCAGCGCCGCCGGGAACAGGCCGATGGTCACCCGCTTGTCCGGCCACTTCCAGCCGCTGTTGACCACCGCGGCCTTGACCCGGTCGCGCGCCTCGAACAGCGACGTGTCCGGCAGGCCGATCAGCGTCGTGCCTGGCAGGCCAGCCGCCAGGTCGACCTCGACCTCCACGACGTGCCCCTCGACCCCGAGCAGGGTCACGCACCGCGAGCAGGCGGTGCTCGTCGACGTCTCCTCCGTCGGTGGAGCGCCCATCAGAACGCGTTCCGCAGGTGCCGGATCTCGACCCCGTCTCGTCCACGCAGCACCCCGACGACGTCGAAGCGCACCGGCGCCGGCGTGTGCTCCGGATGCGCCTCCAGCCACCGCACCGCCAGCCGACGGATCCGCCGCACCTTGTCCGCCGTCACCGACTCGACCGGCGGCCCGAACCCGACGCCCGAGCGCGTCTTCACCTCGACGAAGACGACCGAGCGGCCGTCCCGCAGGACCAGGTCGAGCTCACCCGCCGCCGGGCGGTCCCCGCCGGCGCCCCCGACCCGCCAGTTGCGGTCGAGGATCTCCCACCCCAACCCGCTCAGGTGCTCGGCGGCGCACCGCTCCCCGAACCGGCCGACCGCAGCCGACACCCGTGACATCGCGAACCCCGCTCTCCTCGACCCGACGAGGAGAAGCCTCGGCCGGATGAGCCGCTCGGAGCGGGGTCAGCCGAAATCTGTGGAGACGGCAGCGCTGTCCACAGCCCGCCGGTGGTCGACGGGCAGCGCGTCGGCTACGGCGAGACCTCGCCGTCCGGCGCCGAGCGACGGTGCGCCCGCGACGTCCCGCCCGGACTCGTCCCGCCGGCCTGCGAACCGGTGCTCTGCGGGGTGGCCACGCCGCGGACCTCGTTGCTGTCCTCCGAGCTGCCCTCGAGCGACTCGGTCGCGGCCACGGAGACGCCGTGCGCGTTGCCGCTCTTGCCGGCGCGACTGTCCGCGTCGCCCGGGGTCGACGCCGGCGGCGTGCCCGGCTTCGCCCGCTCGCCGGCGGTGATGACGTCGATGTCGGTGTCCGACGGCAGGTCGCCCTGGACACCCGGGACGCGGGAGGCCTCGGGAACGGCGCCGCGCGGGGCGACGGTGGCGCGGGGCGCGCCCACCCCGGTCGCGGAGACGGCGGGCGGGTTCGGCGACTGGGCGCCCGCGCTCGAGATGCCGCCGTGCGTCGGCGCCGACTCGTGGTCGTCCGCCGGGATGGGCTCGGTGCGGGGCTGGTTGGTGTCCGGCGGCACGTTCTCCGACACGCGGGCGGCGGCGCCGGGAGCCTCGTAGTCCGGGGGCGTGCCCGTCGGCTCGTTGGTGGCGCCAGGCTGCCCGGATTCAGGCCGTTCTTCGTCCCGTTCGCTCATGCGGACGACGTACCCGGGCTGACCGGACGGATACCGGTCAGCGGCGATCTACAGCTCGGCCTTGGCCAGTTCCTCGACGTTGACGTCCTTGAACGTCACGACCCGGACCTGCTTGACGAAGCGGGCCGGCCGGTACATGTCCCACACCCACGCGTCGTGCAGCGTGAGTTCGAAGAACACCTCGCCGTCGGCTGAGTTCCGGACCTCGAGGCGGTAGTCGTTGGCGAGGTAGAAGCGTCGCTCCGTCTCGATGACGTAGCTGAACAGGCCGACGACGTCGCGGTACTCCCGATAGAGCTGCAGCTCCATCTCGGTCTCGTACTTCTCGAGGTCCTCCGAGCTCATGCCGGCACCTCCGAGTAGCGGGACAGGAATTCCACGGCTTCATCCTGCCCCAACAGCGCCGGCTCCGGGGTCGAGGCAGGCCGGACGGCCGACGCGACGTTGACGTAGGAGAAGCGGTGCTCGGGGCAGGGGCCGAAGCTGCGCAGCGCGTCGCCGTGCTCCGGCGTCGAGTAGCCCTTGTGCCGCTCGAAGGCGTACTGCGGGTACTGCTCGGCCAGCCCGCACATGATGCGGTCCCGGGTCACCTTGGCGACGACGGACGCGGCGGCGACGCAGGCCGCGACCCGGTCGCCCTTCCACATCGCGCAGGTCGGCACGCCCAGCCCGGCCACGTGGAACCCGTCGGTCAGCACGTACGACGGCCGCAGGCCGAGCCCCGCCACCGCCCGCCGCATCCCGGCGAGGTTGGCGACGTGCAGCCCGATGCGGTCCACGACCGGGGCGGGGATGGCCACCGCGTGCCACGCCTCGGCGCGGGCGACCACCGAGGCGTAGACCGCCTCCCGGCTCTCCGGCGTCAGCAGCTTGCTGTCGGCGAGGTCCGGGACCTGGCCGCGCCTCCCCTCGGGCAGCACCACGGCGGCGACGACCAGCGGACCCGCGCAGGCACCTCTACCGGCCTCGTCGGCCCCGGCGACGAGGGGGAAGCCGTGGCGGCGCAGGGCGCGCTCGTATCCCCACATGCCGGAGTCGCGGCGGAGAACGGCCGGAACGGGAGCGAGAGACATGGCTGGCGGCGAGATTACGGGCTCGAAGCGGCCCGGGCCCGTCGCTTACGACGCCAGAGGATCAACGTCGGCACACCGGTCACACCCAACGCCACCGGACCGGCCGCGTGGGTCCTGGAGAAGGTGTCGGGCACCCGCAGGAACCCGAAGCGGCTGATCGGCCACACCCGCACGAAGGCCCGTCCGATCACCCGGTCCTCCGGGATCGGGCCGTTGAACCGCGAGTCGCCGGAGTCGCCGCGGTGGTCGCCCATCACCCACAGCTGGCCCTCGGGCACCTTGAAGGGCGCGAAGGTCCGGCCGGCGTCGAGGGGACTGTTCTCGAAGATGTAGGGCTCGTCGAGCGGGACGTTGTTGACGGTCACCCGTCCCTGCGCGTCGCAGCAGGCGACCGTGTCGCCGCCGACGCCGATGACCCGCTTGACGAAGTCCCGCTCCCCCGGCGCCCCGGCCCCGATGAAGCGCTGGACGGCGCGCGCGGCCCGTTGGATCGGGCCGCTCGGCGGCGGGATGACGCTCTCGGACTCGGTGAAGCCCGTACCGCTGCCGTTGAAGACGACGATCTCGCCGCGATGAACGTCCCGGACGCGGTAGACGAGCTTGTTGACCAGCACCCGGTCCTTGATCAGCAGCGTCTGCTCCATCGAGCCGGACGGGATGTAGAACGCCTGGACGACGAAGGCCTTCAGCAGCAGGGCGAGCGCGACCGCGATGACGAGCAGGACCGGCAGCTCGCGGCTCAGCGGCCGATGCTGCTTCTTGCCGTCCTCCGCCGACTCCTCGTCGCCCTCATCACCCCCGTCGCCCTCATCGCCGTCGTACGACCCGCCGAGGCGCTCGGGCTCGTGCGACTTCTCGAGGTCGACGGGCTCCGGACCGGACCCACGTTCCGGGGCGTCCGGCGAGGGCTCGGAGCTGTCCGAGGTTGCCGTCATGGAAGTGGCCGATACCGGCCGGCGCTCAGCGCGAGACCGGCTCGCGCTTCTCCTTGATCTTCGCCTTCTTACCGCGGAGCTCGCGCAGGTAGTACAGCTTGGCGCGCCGGACGTCGCCGCGGGTCACGACCTCGATCTTGCTGATGATGGGCGTGTGCACCGGGAAGGTCCGCTCGACGCCGACACCGAAGCTGATCTTCCGGACGGTGAACGTCTCGCGGACGCCCCCGCCCTGGCGGCGGATGACGACACCCTGGAAGATCTGCACGCGGCGGCGGTTGCCCTCCACGACCTGCACATGGACCTTGAGCGTGTCGCCGGCACGGAAGTCCGGCACGTCGCTGCGCATCGACAGCGCGTCGAGGTCGTCCAGGGTGTGCATGAGTCGTTCCTCACTGACGTTCAGCAGATGACGTTCACCATCGGCGGGCGGAGCCCGACGCGAGCGCGCGAATCCGGGCGCGGGAAATTCAGGGGGTACCAGTCGTCTACTGTGCCACAGGATCGCCGTCCCCCGGCTGCGCCGGCAGGAGGTCGGGGCGCCGCTCGCCCGTGCGCCGCAGCGACTGCTCGCGCCGCCACCGGGCGATGGCGGCGTGGTCCCCGCTCAGCAGCACCGGCGGCACGCTCCGGCCCTCGATCTCCGGCGGACGCGTGTAGACCGGCGGCTCCAGCAGCCGAGCGTCGGCGGCGGCGAAGGAGTCGTCGGTCGCCGACGCGGCGTTGCCGAGCACCCCGGGAAGCAGCCGGGTGACGGCCTCGACGACGACGAGCGTCGCCACCTCGCCGCCGGCGAGCACGTAGTCACCGAGGGAGATCTCGTCGTCGGCCCAGTGCTCGATCACCCGGGCGTCGATGCCCTCGTAGCGACCGCAGCAGAACAGCAGCCACGGCTCGGCCGCGAGATCGGCCGCCAACGCCTGGTCGAAGCGGCGACCGGACGGCGTCGGCACCACGACCCGCGGTCGCGGGGCGGGGCCGGGGGCGGCGGTCAGTTCGGTCAGGGCGGCCCACCAGGGCTCCGGGCGCATCACCATGCCCGGCCCGCCGCCGTAGGGGGTGTCGTCCACCGTGCGATGCACGTCGGTGGTCCAGGTGCGCAGGTCGTGCAGGTGCACGTCGAGCAGCCCGCGCTGCCGGGCCTTGCCGATGAGGCTCAGGTCGAGCGGGCTGAAGTAGTCGCAGAAGATGCTGACGACGTCGATGCGCACCGGCTCACAGCTCCAGCAGGCCCTCGGGCGGGTCGATCACGACGCGCCCGCCGGCGACGTCCACGGTCGGCACGATCTCCGCGACGAAGGGCACGAGCACCTCGCCGCCGCCCTCGGTCCGCACCGCCAGCAGGTCGCCGCCGGGTGTGTGCACGATGTCGGCGACCTCGCCGACGGTGTCATAGCCGACGGCGACCTCGCCGACGGAGCCATCGCCGACGGTCACGACCGCGAGGCCGACGAGATCGGCGTCCCACCAGACCTGGTCGTCAGGGTCGTCGGAGTCGTCGGCCGCCGAGCCGACGTCGGCAGGATCGATGGTGAGCAGGGCCCCGCGCACGGCGTCCGCCGCGGTCCGGTCGGAGACCTCGGCGAAGCGCACGAGCCAGCGCCCGCTGTGCCGCCGGGCGGCGACGACCGTCAGCGACCCGACGCCGTCGGCGGTGCAGCCGAGCACCGTCCCCTCCGCGAAGCGCCGCTCGGGCACGTCGGTGCGGACGTCGACGAGGAACTCGCCGCGCAGGCCGTGCGGCCGACCGAGGCGGCCGACGACGATGGGGTCCGGCGACGACTCGGACAACGGGGCCATGGCGGGCGAGCCCGTCAGCGGACCTCGTCGGTGTCGATCACGTCGACGCGCACGTTGCGACCGCCGACGCTGGCGACCACGGTCCGCAGCGCACGAGCGGTCCGCCCGCCGCGGCCGATCACCTTGCCCAGGTCGGACGGGTGCACCCGGACCTCCAGGGTCCGGCCCCGGCGTCCGTTGCGCGCCTCGACGCTGACGTCGTCCGGGTTGTCGACGATGCCGCGCACGAGATGCTCGACGGCCGACTCGAGCACGCGCTACTCCGCTGCGGGAGTCGCGACGGCGGGCTGCTCCGGCGCGGCGCCGGGGGCGTCGGGAGTCGGCTCCGACTTCTCGGTCGCCTTCTTCTTCTTGGGCTGCGTGGCCGGGCCACCGCTGGAGTCCGCGAGCCCGGCGGCGGCGCGGGACGCCTCGCCGAAGACCTCGGCCTTGTCCGGCTTCGGCTCGGCCACCTTCAGGGCCGGAGGGGCCGGCTCGCCCTTGAACTTCTGCCAGTCACCGGTGAGCTTGAGGATGGCGGCGACGGGCTCGGTCGGCAGCGCCCCCACGCCGAGCCAGTACTGCGCGCGGTCCGAGTCGACCTCGATGAAGCTCGGCTCTTCCTTCGGGTGGTACTTGCCGATGGTCTCGATCACCCGACCGTTCCGGCGGGTGCGGGCGTCGGCGACGACGATCCGGTAATACGGCGCGCGCATCTTGCCCAGGCGCATCAGCTTGATCTTGGTGGCCACGGTCGGCTGCCAACTCCAGTTCTCAAAGTTTGTGGTGCCGCATCCGGACCACCGTGGGGTTGGCGGCCGGACGTCCGGCGATGACGACCTCGGCGCCGCGGAAGAGGGCCGCGACGACGACGTGTTCAGCGGTCAAGTGTGCCAGAACTCAGCGCTGACGTCCCTTGGGCTGATCAGCGTTGCCGCCCGCGCGGCGTCGGCCCCTTGGGCACGCCGCCGCCCGGCAGACCGCCGGGCAGCCCGCCCGGCGGCAGCTGGATCTGTGAGAGGTCCGGCATCCCATCGGCGCCGGCGGGCAGCCCGAACGGGTTCTGCGGGGAGTTGGCCCGCTCCGAGGCCTGCGCCGCGGCCGCCTTGGCGGCGGCGGCCCGGGCCGCCGGGTTGCCCTTGCGGGAGGCGCCCTTGGCCTGCTTGCCCTTCTTCTGGGCCCGGCGGTTCGCGCGCGCGCCACCTCCGCCGCCCAGCCCCGCCATCCCGGGCATCTGCTTGATCATCTTCCGGGCTTCCTCGAACCGGTCGAGGAGCTGGTTCACCTCGGTGACGGTGCCGCCGAAACCCTTGGCGACGCGGGCCTTGCGGGACGCGTTGAGGATCTTCGGGTCGGCCCGCTCGCCCGGCGTCATCGAGCGGATGATCGCCATGATCCGGTCGAGGTCGCGGTCGTCGACCTGGGAGATCGCGTCCTTCATCTGGCCCATGCCCGGCAGCATCCCGAGCAGGTTGCCGATGGGTCCCATCTTGCGGACCGCGAGCAACTGGTCGAGGAAGTCCTCGAGCGTGAAGCCGTCGCCGGCGAGCTTGGTCGCCATCTCCTGGGCCTGCTCGGCGTCGAACGCCTTCTCGGCCTGCTCGATGAGCGTCAGGACGTCACCCATGCCGAGGATCCGCGACGCCATCCGCTCGGGGTGGAAGACGTCGAAGTCCTCGAGCTTCTCGCCGGTGGAGGCGAAGAAGATCGGACGGCCGGTGAGGTGGGCGACGGACAGCGCGGCACCGCCGCGCGCATCGCCGTCGAGCTTGGTGAGCACGACGCCGGTGAACCCGACGCCCTCCTGGAACGCCTGGGCGGTGGTGACCGCGTCCTGCCCGATCATCGCGTCGAGCACGAACAGGGTCTCGTCCGGCTGCACCGCGTCGCGGATGTCGGCGGCCTGCTGCATGAGCTCCGCGTCGACGCCGAGGCGGCCGGCGGTGTCGACGACGACCACGTCGTGCAGCCGGCGGCGGGCGTGCTCGAGGGACTCCCGCGCCACCCCGATCGGGTCGCCGACGCCGTTGCCCGGCTCGGGCGCGAACACCTCGACGCCCGCCCGCTGGCCGACCACCTGCAGCTGCTGGACGGCATTCGGGCGCTGCAGGTCGGCGGCCACGAGCAGCGGCGCGTGCCCCTGGCTCTTGAGCCAGCGGCCGAGCTTGCCGGCGAGCGTCGTCTTACCGGAGCCCTGCAGACCCGCCAGCATGATGACGGTCGGCGGCGTCTTGGCGTAGCGGATCGCGGCCGAGCCCCCGCCGAGGATGGCGATGAGCTCCTCGTTGACGATCTTGATGACCTGCTGGGCGGGGTTCAGCGACTGGCTGACCTCCGCGCCCCGCGCCCGCTCCTTGACCGCGCCGATGAACGCCCGGACCGCCGGCAGGGCCACGTCCGCCTCGAGCAGCGCCACCCGGATCTCGCGCGCGGTGGCGTCGATGTCGGCGTCGGACAGCCGTCCCTTGCCGCGCAGGGACGAGAAGACCTTGTCGAGGCGGTTGGAGAGGGTGTCGAACACGCGTCCAGCCTAGCTACAGCGCGTCCGGCCCACGTTCCTTCGTGCGGACCCGGACGACGTCGTCGACGGGCACGCTCCAGACCTTGCCGTCGCCGATCTTCCCGGTGCGGGCCGTGGCGACGATCGCGTCGATCGTCTCCTCCGCCAGGAGGTCGTCCACGACCACCTCGATCCGCACCTTGGGGACGAAGTCGACCTCGTACTCGGCCCCGCGGTAGATCTCCGTGTGGCCGCCCTGGCGCCCGTGACCCTGCACCTCGGACATCGTCAGGCCGGAGACGCCGAGCGCGAGCAGGGCCTCGCGCACCTGCTCGACGACGTGCGGCCGGACGACGGCGGTGACCAGTCTCATGCGTTCTCCCAGTTCGGATCGGCCACGGAGTCGTACGGCGTCACAGTCGTCCTCCCGCGTGGTCGTAGGCGGACTCGGCGTGCAGGACGGTGTCGAGTCCGGTGAACTCCGCCTCCGGGTCCACCCGCATCCCGAGCACCCGGTGCACGACGAAGGCGATCAGCCAGGTGGCCGCGAACGCGAAGCCGGCCGCCGCGAGGACGCCGACGACCTGATCGCCGAGTTGCCCGAGTCCGCCGCCGAGGAACGTGCCCTCGTTCTTCACGCCCGAATTGACGACGTTCGTCGCCAGCAGGCCGATCGCCAAGGTACCGATCACCCCGCCGACGAAGTGGACCCCGAAGACGTCGAGCGAGTCATCGACGCCGAATCGGAACTTCACCGTGACGGCCAGCACGCAGATCGCGCCGGCGGCGAGGCCGACCAGGAACGACGACGTCGTCGACAGGTAGCCGGCGCTCGGCGTGATCGCGACCAGGCCCGCCACCGCCCCGGTGGCGGCGCCGAGCGTGGTGGCGTGCCCGGTCCGCACGCGCTCGAAGAGGATCCAGGCCAGCAGCCCGCCGACCCCGGCGTAGTGCGTGTTGACCAGCGCCTGCGCCGCGAGGTTCCCGGCACCCAGGGCGGATCCTGCGTTGAACCCGAACCAGCCGAACCACAGGATGCCCGCGCCGAGCAGTGTGAGCGGCAGGCTGTGCGGCGCCATCACCTCCCGCGGCCAGCCGCGCCGGGCGCCGACCACGAGCGCGACGGCGACGGCGGACGCCCCGCAGTTGATCTCGACGACGGTGCCGCCGGCGAAGTCGAGCAGGCCGAGCTTGTACAGCCAGCCCTCCGGCGAGAAGGCCCAGTGCGCCAGCAGGGGGTACACGAGCACCGACCAGGCGGTGATGAACGCGAGGAAGCCGCCGAAGCTCACCCGGTCGGCGATGGCGCCGGTGATCAGCGCCGCCGTGATGATCGCGAACATGCACTGGAAGGCGGCGAAGGCCAGCGGCGGCACGTCGAGGGACTCGAAGCCCGCGATCGGCTCGTCCAGGTTCGCCAGGCCGACGTGGCGGAGGTTCCCGACCAGACCGCCCCCGACGTCCGGTCCGAAGGCCAGCGAGAAGCCGACGGCGCCCCAGGTGACGCTGACGACCGCGATGCAGACGATGTTCTGCATCAGCATCGTCAGCACGTGCTTGCTCCGGACCATGCCGCCGTAGAAGAAGGCCAGGCCCGGCGTCATGAACAGCACGAGAGCCGTGCACAGGAGCAACCAGGCGGTGTTACCGGAGTCGATGCTTCCGGAGTCGATCGGCACCTGAGGTTTCTACAGGGCGGCAGCCGCTAGCTCGCAGCGGGCTCCCCGAGCAGCGAACATCGACGAACGCCTCCGGCTCGAACGGCGCCAGGTCGTCGGCGCCCTCGCCGAGCCCGACGAGCTTGACCGGGACGCCGAGCTCGCGCTGCACCGCGATGACGATGCCGCCCTTGGCGGTGCCGTCGAGCTTGGTCAGGACCACGCCGGTGAGGTTGACGACCTCGGTGAACACCCGCGCCTGCATGATCGCGTTCTGACCCGTCGTGGCGTCGAGCACGAGCAGGACCTCGTCCACCGGGCCGTGCTTCTCGACGACGCGCTTGACCTTGCCCAGCTCGTCCATGAGGCCGGCCTTGGTGTGCAGGCGGCCGGCGGTGTCGACCAGGACGGTGTCGACCTTCTCGTCGATGCCCCGCTTCACCGCCTCGAAGGCGACGGACGCGGGGTCGGCACCCTCGGGCCCCCGCACGGTCGGCGCGCCGACCCGCGAGCCCCACGTCTCCAGCTGGTCGGCGGCGGCCGCCCGGAAGGTGTCGGCGGCGCCGAGCAGGACGGAGTGCCCGTCCGCGACCAGGACGCGGGCGAGCTTGCCGCACGTGGTGGTCTTGCCGGTCCCGTTGACGCCGACGACGAGCACGACGGCGGGCCGGTCCCTCGTGCTGCCGGAGCCGCCATCGGGCTCGTCGAGGTGGGGCGCGGTGGCCAGGCTGCGGTCGGTCGTCGTGCCGACCTGGGCGAGCAACTCGTCCCGCAGCAGCGTCCGGACGTCACCGGGGGTGCGGGCGCCGAGCACGCGCACCCGGGTCCGCAGCGCCTCGACGAGCTCGGTCGCCGGCTTCACCCCCATGTCGGCGGTGAGCAGCGTGTCCTCGATCTCCTCCCAGTCGTCCTCGGTCAGGGAGTCGCGGCTGAGCAGGGTGAGCAGACCCTTGCCGAAGACGTTCTGCGAGCGGGACAGCCGGGCGCGCAGGCGGACCAGGCGCCCCGCCGTCGGCAGCGGCGTCTCGAGCGCCGGGCCCGCGGGGACCTCGACGACGTCCGCGGTGTCGGCACTGTCGGCGGGCAGGTCGAGCGTCTGGAGCCCGCGCAGCGGCGTGTCCCGCGGCTCCTCCGCGTCGTCCCCCACGCCGGGCAGGACGTCGAGCGGCGCGCCCGTCTCGGTGGTGCTGTCCATCCGCTCGATCTCGCGGCGGCGGCGCGGGACGCTGACCACGTAGGCGACGACCGCCACGAAGGCGACGACGGCGATGGTGACGATCAGTACGACGATCTCGATGACGACTCTCCTCGGCTCGACCGACCGGCGCAGATATCGCCGCTCAGGCTACGTGCGCGGTCGCCGACCCGACCCGGCCTTCGCTACTCACGGTGAACACCCATTCGGACCCGTGACAGGGGCGTACACAAATGGTGCAATGAGTAAGCAGTCAACCGCAGACGGTTGCGTTCCTCCGCCGAGCCTTCCCGCGAGGAACGCGGGGGCAACCGGAGGTTCCGTGCACGAGGGTCCGCTTCTCGACCGTTCTCTCCGACTGGTCGACTCGTGGGACGAGTACCGGCACGACGTCGAACGCGTGTTGACGCTGGCCCGCCGGCACCTGGAGATGGACGTCGCCTGGGTCTCGGAGTTCGAGGCAGGACAGCAGGTCTTCGTCTCGGTCTCCGACGACGGCTCGGCCTTCGGTCCGACGGCGGGGACGAGCTCGCCGTTGCGGGACTCCTACTGCCTGCGGGTCGTCGACGGGCGGCTGCCGGCGGCGGTGCGCGACGCCCGGCGGCACCCGGTCACGCGGGACCTGCCCGGTACTGCCGACGTCGGCATCGGCTGCTACGTCGGGGTGCCGATCCGGACCGGGGACGAATCGGTGGTGGGAATGCTCTGCTGCGCGGGACGCGAGCCGCGCAGCGACCTCGGGCAGCAGGAGGTCTCGTCCCTGTCCATGCTGGCCGCGCTGCTCGGGGACCTGCTGGAGCGTTCGTCCTCCCGCTCGGGGCAGTTGGAGTCGCTACGCCGCCGCGTCAGTCACGTGATCGAGGGCGGCGGGCTGGGTGTCGTGCTGCAGCCGATCATCGCCACCTCGTCCGGCACCCTCGTCGCCGCCGAGGGCTTGGCCCGCTTCCCCTCGGCCCGGCCGAACACCTGGTTCGCCGACGCGGAGAAGGTCGGGATGCGCGCGGAACTCGAGTCGGCCGCGGCCCGGCTCGCCCTGCGGCGCCTCGAGGACCTGCCGAGCGGCGCGCGGCTCACGTTCAACCTGAGCCCGGACCTCGTCGTCGACGGGGCGCTGGACGACCTGCTCGCCGGCGCGGACGTCGGCCGCCTCGTCATCGAGATCACCGAGCACGCGCCGGTACCGGACTACGAGGCGCTGCACCGCGCGCTCGACCCGCACCGCACCGCGGGGCTGCAGCTCGCGGTCGACGACGCCGGGGCCGGCTACGCCAGCTTCCGGCACATCCTCAACCTCCGGCCCGACGTGATCAAGGTCGACATGTCGCTCGTGGCGAGCATCGACCGGGACCCGGCGCAGCAGGCGCTGGTCGGCTCGCTGCAGGTCTTCGCCGAGCAGAGCGGAGCCGTCCTGCTGGCCGAGGGCGTGGAACGGCAGGACGAGTTGGACGAGCTGGCGCGCATCGGGGTCCCGCTGGTGCAGGGCTTTCTGCTGAGCAGGCCGACCGCCGGGCCGCTGCCGAACCGCTACCGGACGCCGACGACCGTGTCGTCCCAGATCAAGTTGCCGGAGATCAAGTTGCCGGAGATCAGGCTGCCGTAGGCGAGTCCTCCCGCAGCCGCTGGCTGATCACCGTCGTCACGCCGCTGGTGTTCATGGTCACGCCGTAGAGCGCGTCGGCGATCTCCATCGTCCGCTTCTGGTGCGTGACGACGAGCAGCTGCGAACGCTGGCGCAGGGCGTCGAAGGCCTCCAGCAGCCGCCCGAGGTTGCGGTCGTCGAGCGCCGCCTCCACCTCGTCGAGGATGTAGAACGGCGACGGTCGGGCGCGGAAGACGGCGAGGAGGAACGCCAGGGCGGCCATCGAGCGCTCGCCGCCGGACAGCAGCGACAGGCGCGAGACCCGCTTGCCCGCAGGGCGCACCTCGACCTCGATGCCGGTGGTCAGGAGGTTCTCCGGGTCCGTCAGCACCAGGCGCCCCTCACCGCCGGGGAACAGCGTCGGGAACACGAGGGCGAACTCGCGGGCGGTGTCGGCGAAGGCGCTGCCCATGACCTCGAGGACGCGGTCGTCGACGTCGCGGACGATGCCGAGCAGTTCCTTGCGGGTGCGGTGCAGGTCCTCGACCTGCTGGGTGAGGAACGCCGAACGCTCCTGCAGGGCGGCGAACTCCTCGAGGGCCAGCGGGTTGACCTTGCCGAGCCGCGCGAGCCGACGTTCGGCCTCGGCGGCCCGCTGCTCCTGCACGGCCCGGTCGAAGGGGGTCGGTTCGCCCTCCTCCGTCTCCGGCGGCACGGGCAGGTCGGGTCCGTACTCGGCCAGCAGGAGCTCCGGCGCCATGCCCGCCTCGTCGGCCGTGCGCCCCTCCAGCGCCTCGACCCGCAGCCGCAGCTCGGTGCGCGCCATCTGCTCGCGGTGCCGGAGGTCGCGGAGCTGGCTCACCTCGTCCGCGCTGCGCCGGGCCTGCTCCCGGACGCTGCGCAGCTCCTGCTCGTGGGCGGCCCGGTCGGCGTCGGCGGCGGCCCGCTCGGCGGTGGCGGCCTCGAGGGAGCCGGCGAGGCGGGCCCGGGAGGCGGCGCTCAGCTCGGCGACGGCGCGCGCCGCGGTCGCGGCGGCGGCCCGCTCGACGCGACGGCGCTCCGCCTTCTCCCGCGCCGCGCGTTCGGCGGCGGCGGCGCGGCGCAGCCCCTCGGCCCGGCCCCGCAGCGCCCGGGCCTGCTCCTGGGCGGTCCGCAGGGCCAGACGCGCCTCGACCTCCTCGGTCCGCGCCGTCTCGAGGTCGGCGGCGAGCCTGTCCCGGTCGCCGGCCGGCGGCTCGACCGGGAGCTCCTCGGAGTCGGCGGCCTCCAGGCGGGTCTCGAGATCGGCAAGGGCCGCGGCGTCGCGCGACCGCTTGTCCGCGAGCGCGACGCGGGCCGCCTCGGTCCGCTCCGCCTCCTCGGTGGCCGCACGGGCGGCAGCGGCGTGCCGCGCCACCTCGTCCTGCAGCGCGGCGATCGCCGCGTCGGAGTCGTGCAGGGCGGTGAGGGCGGCCTCGACCTCCGCCGTGGCGGCGGCGACTGCGGCGTCCGCCTCGGCGGCTGCGACGTGCGCTGCCGTGACCCGGGCCTCGGACGCCTCGAGCCGCTGCTCGGCCTCCGCGAAGGCGGCGGAGACCTGCAGCATCGACGGGGCGGCGACCGCGCCGCCGGACGCGGAGGCGGGACCCAGGACGTCGCCGGTACGCGTGACGGCCGTCAGGCCGGGAGCGACCGCGAGCGCTGCTGCGAGGTCGTCGACCACGACGACGTCGGCGAGCAGCCGGTCGAGTGCGCCCGCCAGCGCCGACGGCGCGGAGACGAGCGAGCGCGCCCAGACGGAACCCTGCTGGCGGCGCATCCGGACGCGCAGCGGCCGATGCGGCACCGCCCACCAGCACCGAGATGCGCGCGTCGTCGGCGGCCGCGACGCGGAGGGCCTCGACGGCGGCGGCGGGGTCCTCGACGGCCAGGCCCTCGGCCGCGGCGCCGAGGGCTGCGGCGACGGCGGCCTCGGCGCCCGGCTGCACCGTCAGCAGATCGGCGACGGCACCCAGCAGCCCCGGCGGCGCGGCGGCGAGCACGCCCGCCGTGCCGTCCTTGCGCTGCAGGGACAGGGCGAGCGCGTCGCGGGTCGCGACGCAGGCGACGCGATCACGATCGGCTGCCCGCTCCTCCGCGGTCGCGGCCTGCCGGGACGCCTCGGCCGCCTGCAGAGCGGCCGTCGCGGCCTCGTGTCGACCGTCGAGCTCCGCCTCCTCGGCGTCGAACGCATCCATCTCGCCGGCCCGGCCACGCGCCAGTTCGTCCTGCTCCTCGGCACGGTTACGGGCGGCGAGCGAGGCGGCCTCGAGCCGCCGGTCCTCGTCCTCGACCGAGGCGAGTCGTCCGCGGGCGGCCTCGACGGCACCGGCCAGCGTGGCCAGCCCCTCCCGGCGGTCGGCGGCGGCGCGGGCCGCGGCGCGCACGGCGTTGTCGTGCTTGTGCACGGCCTCGTCGGCGGACACGCGCGCGGCGCCGGCGGCCTGCAGGCGCTCGGAGGCGGCAGCCGCGTCCGCCTGCAAGGCCGCCTCGGACGCGGCCACCTCGTCGGCCTCGGTCTCGAGCCGCTCGGGATCGCGGCCGGCCCGTTCCGGTTCCTCCGCGGAGTAGTGCGCGACGCGCTGCTCGGCGAGCGCCTCGACCGCGGCCAGGCGCTCCCCGAGCCGGGTCAGGGCGTGCCACGTGTCGCGGGCCGCAGCGGTGCGTTGCCGGTCGGCCTCGGCCTGCTCGTGCAGGCGCGCCTCGTCGGCCGCCGACCGCTCGGCGAGCGCCTCGGCCTCCCCGAGCCGGGTGCCGAGCGCCTCGTCCTCGGCGCCGCCGGCCTCGTAGGCGGCGCGGGCGACGCACAGGTCGTCGGCGAGCAGCCGGAGCCGGGCGTCGCGCAGCGTGGCCTGGATGGCGCCCGCCTTGCGGGCCGCCTCCGCCTGCCGCCCGAGCGGACCGAGCTGGCGCCGGAGCTCGGCGGAGAGGTCCTCGAGCCGGGAGAGGCTCGCGGCCGTCGTGTCCAGCTTGCGCAGGGCGCGTTCCTTGCGCTTGCGGTGCTTGAGGACGCCGGCGGCCTCTTCGACGAAGCCGCGACGGTCCTCGGGCCGGGCGGCGAGGACCGCGTCGAGCGAGCCCTGGCCGACGACGACGTGCATCTCGCGGCCGATGCCGGTGTCGGACAGGAGCTCCTGCACGTCGAGCAGCCGGCACGGGCTGCCGTTGATGGCGTACTCGGACTCGCCGGACCGGTACATCAGCCGGCCGATGGTGACCTCGGTGTAGTCGATCGGCAGGACGCCGTCGCTGTTGTCGATGGTCAGCAGGACCTCGGCCCGCCCGAGTGCCGGCCGGCCGGGCGAGCCGGCGAAGATGACGTCTTCCATCTTCCCGCCGCGCAGGGCCTTGGCGCCCTGCTCGCCGAGAACCCAGGCGATGGCGTCGACGACGTTGCTCTTCCCGGAGCCGTTCGGGCCGACCACGCAGGTCATGCCGGTCTCGAGGTTGAGGGTCGTGGTGCCGGCGAAGGACTTGAATCCCCGCAGCGTCAGGCTCTTGAGGTGCATCGAGGGGAAGCTAACCCGGCAGCGGCCGGAAACGACGAACGCCCCGCCGAGAAGCGGGGCGTTCCGGTGCGGCGTCGTGGCCGACGGGGTCGATCAGGTGAGCGCGGGCTCCCCTTCCAGGGCGCGCAGCTCGTCGCTGACGTCCACCTGCGCCGCCAGCGCCTCGTTCACGGCTTCGGCGTGCGCGAGCGCAGCCTCCAGGTCCCGAACGCGGGTGCGCAGTCGGCGCACCTCCGCCGCGAGTCGCATGTCGGTGCCTACACCGACGTGCCCGAACAGGGCCTTCGCCATCAGGGTCCTCCGCTTTGAGCGACCAAACAGGTTGGGGCGCGGGAGTTGTCACTCCTACGTCGATTTCATCTGCGTAGAAACCGCGCCGAATGCCCTTCCATGCTGCCACGACGGCAACAGTGAGTCAACGTTCGGCAAAGCTGGTGAGCCCTCCGCGGGCGTTTCCCCAACGCTGCGTGACGCCCGCCACACGACCCGGTGGCTCCGACGACTGCAGGGCCGACAGCAACTGCTCGCAGCGCTCGCGCGACCCCTCGGCGATCACCTCGACGCGCCCGTCCGCCAGGTTCGAGGCGCTGCCGACCAGGCCGAGCTCGAGCGCCTTCGAGCGGGTCCACCAGCGGAAACCGACGCCCTGGACACGACCGCGGACCCATGCGGTCAGGCGGACGGGTCCCGTGTCGGCCGAATCAGCGTCGGACGAGTCGTCAGCTGACATGTCATCCTTGTTCCGTGCCTCGAACTTGCGACCCGCAGCCTAGTTCTGCCCGCCGCCGGCTCGCGCTGGGCGTCGCCGCCCTGGTGCTGATCCCGACCGGCCTGCTGACCGCGTGCGGCAACGCCGCGGTCAAGAAGCAGAACGACACCCGGCCCGAGCCGAACGCCAGCACCGAGGGCGTGCGCTCCGTCTACCCGACGCTGCCGTCGACCGAGGCTCCGGTCCTGCCGCCGAAGTCCGGCCCGCCGAGCCCGCAGCCGAGCACCGGGCCGTAACGCCCGACGAGCCGTAACGCCCGAGGACCGGACACCCGCTTGCCCGAACTACCCGAGGTCGAGACCGTTCGCCGCGGGCTCGAACGGGGCGTCGTCGGCCGTCGGCTCGCCGAGGTCGAGGTCCGGCATCCCCGCGCGGTCCGTCGGCACGAGCCGGGCGCGGACGACTTCGCCGCCCTGCTCGCGGGACGGCGGTTCGACGCCGCCCTGCGGCGCGGCAAGTACCTGTGGCTGCCGCTGGACTCGGGCGACGCCCTGGTCGGCCACCTGGGCATGAGCGGACAGCTGCTGCTGGTGCCGCCGCACGCGCCGGACGGTCCGCACCTGCGCATCCGCTTCCGCTTCGAGGACGAGGAGGCCGGCGGGCTGCAGCTGCGCTTCGTCGACCAGCGCACCTTCGGCGGGTTGGCCGTGGCGGCGGGCGGTGCCGGACACACAGGGCTCCCCGAGTCGCTGCAGCACATCGCCCTCGATCCGCTCGACGAGGCGTTCGACGACGAGGCGTTCGTCTCCGCCGTCCGCCGCCGGCGCACCGGCCTCAAGCGGGCCCTGCTCGACCAGACCGTGGTCAGCGGCATCGGCAACATCTACGCCGACGAGGCGCTGTGGCGCGCTCGCCTCCACTGGGCCCGGCCGACCGAGACGCTCCCCCGGCCGGACGTCCGGCGGCTCCTCGATGACGTTCGCGACGTTCTCCGCGACGCCATTGCCGCCGGCGGTACGAGCTTCGACGCCCTCTACGTCAACGTGAACGGTCAGTCGGGCTGGTTCGACCGTTCGCTGGACGCCTACGGCCGGGAGAACGAGCCCTGCGGCCGGTGCGGCACGCCGATCGTGCGGGAGCGCTTCATGAACCGGTCGTCGTATCGCTGCCCGCGCTGCCAGCGGGCGCCACGTCGACCCCGCTATTGATGAGCTGCACGGCCTGAGCCGCCGCCAGCTGCTCCGCCTCCTTCTTGCTGCCACCCTCGCCGACGCCGAACTCGACCCCGTCGAGCACCAGGGTGGCGTGGAACCGCTTGGCATGGTCCGGCCCCGACTCGGCGACCAGGTACTCGACCGGTCCGAGCAGCCGGCTGGCCACCAGTTCCTGCAGCGAGGTCTTCCAGTCCAGTCCGGCGCCTCGCTGGGTGGAGCTCTCGATGAGCGGGTCGAACAGGCGCCGGACGAGGACGGTGGCCGCCTCGATGCCGGCGGTCTCATAGACGGCCCCGAGCAGCGCCTCGAGGGTGTCGGCGAGGATCGAGAGCTTCTCCCGCCCGCCCGTCGCCTCCTCGCCGCGGCCGAGCAGCACGAACGGGCCCACCCCCTCGTCGCCGATGCCGCGGGCGACCGCGGCCAGCGCGCGCATGTTGACGACGCTGGCGCGCAGCTTGGCGAGCTGACCCTCCGGCATCTCCGGGTTGCCGCGGTAGAGCGCGTCGGTGACGACGAGCCCGAGCACGGCGTCGCCGAGGAACTCCAGGCGCTCGTTGGTGGGCAGCCCGCCGTTCTCGTAGGCGTAGGAGCGATGGGTGAGCGCGCGCAGCAGGAGGCCGTCGTCGACGGGCACGTCGAGCGCCGCGACGAGCAGCCGACGATCGGCCGCCGGCGGCGACTTCGGCTGCTTGCTCATGCGCTCCCGTCTCTTCCCGCTGATGTTCCGGCCGACGGCATCGACTCGACCGCCAGCCGGATGCAGGCGGCGATGTCGTCCTCGCCGGACGCGCCGTGGCCGACGATCACCACCCCCGCGACGCCCAACAGGATGGCACCCGCCCGGGTCCCGGTCGGCGGCGCCGCCCCCAGCGCCTCGATCGTCCCCTCGATGCCCTTGAGGAGGACGTTGCCGCTGAAGCCGTCGGTGACGACGACGTCGGCGATGCCGCCGAGCGGCACGGCGAAGCCCTCGACGTTGCCGACGTACTCGCCGCCCGCCTCGGTCACCGCGGGCTCGAGCTCGCCGGCCGCGGCCCGCCGCAACGGATCGCCCTTGCCGGGCTCGGTGCCGACGTTGAGGAGGCCGACGCGCGGCCGTTCGATCGAGGTGGTCGCCCGCACGTGGGCCAGGCCGGCCAGGGCGAACTGCCGCAACATCTCGGCGGTCGCCTTCGGACTCGCGCCGACGTCGAGCAGCACGACCGTTCCGTGCGGGCCGGGCAGCGTGGCCGCGAGCGCCGGGCGACTCCAGCCGGGCGTGCGGCCGAGGGCGACGACGGAGGACGCGATGGTGGCGCCGGTCGAACCGGCGGAGACGAGGGCCTCGGCCTCGCCGTCGGCGACGAGCAGGGCTGCGACGACGACCGAGGCATCCGGCCGCGAACGCACGGCGCTGATCGGGTCCTCGCCCATGCCGATCCCCTCCGATGCGGGGACCAGGCGAAGCCGGGGCGGCGGGTCATCGAACGCGGCGGCCTCGGTCGGGCCGACGAGCAGGATCTCGAGGTCGGGGTCCGCCTGCAGGGCCGCGAGGACCCCTCCGACGACAACCCCCGGCGCGCCGTCGCCGCCGAGGAGATCGACGGCGACCCTGTGCGGCCTGCTCAGACGTCCAGCACCTGGCGGCCGTCGTAGCGGCCGCAGGTCGGGCACACGGTGTGCGGGCGGATGGTGTGGCCGCGGTCGCACTTGGCCAGCGTGGGCGGCTGCGACTTCCACTGGCTGCGACGGGAGCGGGTGTTGCTCCGGGACATGCGGCGCTTCGGGACGGCCACGTCAGCTCTCCTCTGGTCTGCCCCGGGGGGCCTCGATACGAAGGTTGGCCAGGGCCGCCCAGCGGGGGTCGGCCTGGTCGTGCGAGTGGCCCGGTTCCACGTCGTCGAGCCGGGCGCCGCAGCCGGCACAGAGGCCGGCGCAGTCGTCGTCGCACAGGGGGGTGAGGGGGATCTCGAGGACCAGCGCGTCCCGCAGGGTGGGCTCGAGGTCCAGCAGGTCCTCGACCATCCGGGGCTGCTCGTCCTCGTCGTCGGGCGCGGACGACCGCTCGCCCGGGTAGGTGAACAGCTCCTGCAGGTCGACGACCAGCTCGTCCGAGACGGGGTCGAGGCAGCGTCCGCACTCCCCCGTCATCTCGGCACGCGCGGTGCCGGTCACGAGCACGCCCTCCATGACGGACTCGAGCCGCAGGTCGAGCTCGACGTCGCTGCCGGCGGGCACACCCGCGACGGGTGTGCCCAGGTGCTCGGGCGCCGGCACCGTCTTCGAGACAGACCGCATGGACCCCGGTCGGCGGCCGAGCTCGCGCGTGTCGATCACGAGTGGCCGCCGGGGGTCGAGACGGTGTCCGGTGACGGTCACAACCAGTCCTGACGAGCGGCGAAGACGAAGAGAGGCGGGCGGACTCCAGCGGAGCCTCGAACGAGTCTACCGAGCGAGCGCGGCGTCCGACCGCTCGCCGGTCAGCTCGTCGGTGAGGGTCGGCTGGACCGGCTCGGCCGCCTCGTCCAGGCCGAGCGCCTCGGGCGCCGGCTGCTCGCCGCCCAGGGGCTCACCGAGCCCGACACCGGGAGCGGCCGGCATGCCGACCTGACCGTCCGGGTCCGGGAACTCCTGCTGCTGCGCCGAGTCGCTGAGCTCGCGCAGCTTGTCGCGACCCCGACCGACGGTGGCGAGGGTGTGCTCGAGCAGCGCCTCGAACCGGGCCAGTGAGGCGTCGACGTAGTCGTCCGTCTCGGCACGCATCCGCGCGATGTCGGCGCGGGCGTCCGCGAGAAGACGCTCGGCGTCCTCCTCCGCCTCGGCGAGCACGGAGGACTCGTCGACCAGGGACTGGCGCTCCTGACGCGCACCCTCGAGCATCCGCTCCGAGGAGCGCCGGGCCTCGTCGACCGCTCTCTCGGAGGTCCGCTTGGCGTCGGCGAGCAGGCGCTCGGCCTCGGTGCGGGCGGCCTCGACGAGCGAGCGGCGTTCGCGGAGCACCTTCTGCGCCTCGGCGATCTCCTCCGGCAGTTCCTTGCGCAGTTCCTGCAGCGCGCCCAGCAGATCGGCGCGCGGGACCACCACGGTTCCCGACAGCGGCTTCGTCTTCGCCTGCTCGACCATGCCGATGATCGCGTCGAGCTTCCCCTGGGCGTCGGTCATGCGGGAACCCTACGGCGCACAAGCCGCCCCGGTCAGCCCTGCTTGTCGCGCAAACGGTCCTGCAGCCGGGACCAGACGCCGCTCGGGACCAGTCCGGAGACATCGCCACCCCAGGTGGCAACCTCCTTGACCAGGCTCGAGGAGAGGAACGAATACGTCGGATTCGTGCTCATGAAGATCGTCTCGACGCCCGCGAGCGAGTGGTTCATCTGGGCCATCTGCAGCTCGTAGTCGAAGTCGCTGACGGCCCGCAGGCCCTTCACGATGACCGGGATGTCGTTGCGACGGCAGAAGTCGACCAGCAACCCGTGGAACGACTCGACCTTCACGTTGCCGTATTCACGGACGGACTCGTTCAGCAGTTCGATGCGCTCGTCGACGGTGAACAGGCCGGCCTTGCTCTTGTTGATGAGGACGCCGACGACGACCTCGTCGTAGAGCGAGGAGGCGCGGCTGATGATGTCGAGGTGACCGTTGGTGACGGGGTCGAACGAGCCGGGGCAGACCGCCCGCCGCACCTCACTCTTCATGATCGCCGACCGTACCAAAGCGTCGTGTCGCCATATCGTCGCGCCTTTCCGCCGGTCAGTCCCGTTGGCCAGGTGGGTTCGCCGATCCGCGTCGCCCCCTCGACGACGATCACATCTTCGACCCAACGAGGCAGACGGGCGAGCACCGGGGTCACGTCGAGTGCGTACGGAGGGTCGAGGAAGACGACGTCGTATGGGCCGTCGTAGGGCTCCGGATCCGCAGAGGTCAGGAACTGTTCGACCTTCTCGGCCCGGACGTCGGCGTCGCCGAGTCCGAGCGCGGCGGCGTTCGCCCGGATCGTCCGGACCGCAGCGGCGTCGGACTCGACGAGCGTCGCGAGCGCCGCACCGCGGGACAGCGCCTCGAGCCCCACCGCTCCGGAGCCGGCGTAGAGGTCGAGGAACCGGGCGCCACCGAGGTCGCCGAGCGAGCTGAACAGCCCCTCCCGCGCCCGCTCCGAGGTCGGACGCGTCCTGCGACCGGGCGGTACCTGCAACCGCCGCCCGCCGAGCGCCCCGGCGACGATGCGGGTCACGACTGCGTCAAGCCTTCTCGAGGTAGGCGGCGCCCTCGTCGCCGACGCGCTCTTCCACCGCCCGCGCGAGCAGCGGGTGGTCGCGCAGGTCCGGGTCGGCCCGCACCAGGGCTTCCGCCTCGGACCGCGCATCGATGAGCAGCGACTCGTCGGTGAGCAGGTTGAGCAGCCGTAGCGACCGCTTCCGTCCGGACTGCGCCGCGCCCAACACGTCGCCCTCGCGCCGCTGGGTGAGGTCGAGCCTGGCGAGCTCGGCGCCGTCGAGCGTCTTCGCCACCGCGTCGACGCGCGCCCTCGCCGGGGTGCCCTCCAACGATTCGGTATGCAGCAGGCACCATCCCCCCAACGCGCCACGACCGACGCGGCCCCGCAGCTGATGCAGCTGCGAGATCCCGAAGCGGTCGGCGTCGAGGACCGCCATGACGGTGGCATTCGGCACGTCCACACCGACCTCGACCATCGTGGTCGCCACCAGCACCGACGTCTCCCCGCGGACGAAGCGGCCCATCACCGCGTCCTTCTCCTCCGACGCCAGGCGCCCGTGCAACACCTCGACGGACAGCCCGGCGAGGTCCTCCTCCTGCAACTTCGGCGCGATGTCGAGGACCGCGAGCGGCGGCCGCTTCGCCTCCCCCTCTTCCTCCTGCTCGTCGAAATCCGGCTGCTCGTCCTCCTCGGACGGCTTGTCGCCGATGCGAGGGCAGACGACGAAAGCCTGATGCCCGCCCGCGACCTCCTCGCGGATCTTGTCCCAGATCCGGCCGTGCCACCGTGGCTCCGCCACATGGCTGCGGATCGGGCTGCGACCGGCGGGCAGTTCGGTGAGCGCGCTGGTCTCCAGGTCCCCGAAAGCGGTCATCGCCACGGTCCGCGGGATCGGCGTCGCCGTCATGACGAGCAGGTGCGGCGGGTTCTTGCCCGTCCCTTCGGCACGGGCACGCAGCGAGTCCCGTTGCTCGACGCCGAAGCGGTGCTGCTCGTCGACGACGACCAGGCTGAGATCGGCGAACTGCACGCCCTCGGACAGCAGGGCGTGCGTGCCGACGACGATGCCGGCGCTGCCGTCGGCGGCCGCGAGCAGCGCCTTGCGCCGCGCGGACGCGCTCTGCGAGCCGGTCAGAAGGACGACATTGGTTGCCGATTCGGCGGCGCCGAGTGTGCCTGCCTCGGCGAGGTCGCCGAGCAACGCACGCAGGCTTCGCAGGTGCTGGTTGGCGAGCACCTCGGTCGGTGCGAGCAACGCGGCCTGACCGCCGGAGTCGACGACGGTGAGCATCGCGCGGAGCGCCACCACCGTCTTGCCTGAACCGACCTCGCCCTGCAGAAGGCGCTGCATCGGGTGCGGCTGGGCGAGGTCCTCCTCGATCCGCTTGCCGACCGTGCGCTGGCCCGCCGTGAGGGTGAAGGGCAGCGAGGCGTCGAAGGCCGTGAGGAGACCGCCCGGCCGCGGGACGCGCGGTACGGCGAGCGCACGCTCGGCGGCGAGCCGCCGTTGCGCGAGCGCGACCTGCAGGATCAGCGCCTCGTCCCACTTGAGCCGTTCACGAGCCGCCGCCGCGTCGTCGAGATCCGCCGGCTGATGCAGCCGGCGATACGCCTCGTCGAGCGACATGAGCCCGTAGGCGCTTCGGACCGACTCGGGCAGCGGGTCCGGCACGGGGCCGAGGACGTCGAGGACGATCTTGACCGCCTTGACGATCTTCGTCGAGGACATCTTGGCGGTCGCCGGATAGACCGGGACGTAGGCGCCGGCGAAGGCGTCGACGTCCTCGAACTTCTCCACCTCCGGGTTGGTCAGGCGGACCTTGCGGTTGAAGCTGTCGACCTTGCCCGCGAACAGCGACGCCTTCCCCACCTCGAGGCCCCAGTTGAACGGGCGCTTGGAGAAGAAGGTGATGTCCATCTCCTGGTTGCCGTCGGTGACCCGCACGTCGAGCTTCCAACCCGGTCGGTTGCGGAGGCGGACGGAGTTCAGGTTCTCGACCCGGGCCCAGACGGTGGCGTACTCGCCCGGCTTGAGGTGACTGAGGTCCGTGAGCTCCCCGCGCTTCGCGTAGCGACGGGGCAGATGTTCGAGGAGGTCGCCCACGCTTGAGAGGTTCAGGCTCGCGAGATTCTTCGCCGTCGCGGCGCCGAGGATGACGTCGAGCGGCTCCTGCCGAGGATCGGCGCTCGTCGTGAGTCGTGCCTTGCCTGCCACCACCGTGCTCATCCTCGCTGATCGTCGGGCAGAAGGCAGGCAGGCGTCCGGTAGTGTTTGAACGGATCTGCTGGGCCGCTGCCTGCCCGCGATCCCTTCGACAAGCCGATCGACCTGACTTCTGGGAGTTTCTCGTGGCCTCTGTGTGCGACGTCTGCGGCAAGGGCCCCGGCTTCGGCATGTCCGTCTCCCACTCCCACCGCCGCACCCCGCGTCGCTGGAACCCGAACATCCAGACCGTGCACGCGAAGGTCGGCAAGACGCCGAAGCGCCTGAACGTGTGCACCTCCTGCCTCAAGGCCGGCAAGGTCACCCGCGCCTGAATCCGCGCACCGGCCGCTCAGAGCGGCGGCCATCAGAACGGCGGCTTCTCGTCGGTATCCCCGTCGGAGCCGCCGTTTCTCGTGTTGCCGAACAGCACGCGCACCGAGGGCCGCTGCGCTACAGGGTTCTTCGCGGCCTGCCGCTCGCGCTCCTTGCGGTGGATCCGCGCGTAGTGCGCGCCGAGCACTCCGTCGTCCTCGTAGGTCTCGACCTGCTTGACGAAGACCCTGCCGCTCGGCGAGGTCCACTTCACGTCGCCATTGTCCAGAAGCTCGTAGAACCAGTCCGTCTCGTGCTTGAGCCGATGATGACGGCGGCACAGCGCAACGAGGTTCACCCGAACCGTCCGCCCGCCCTCGACGTGGAACGACAGCGTGTGGTCGAGGTCGCAGCGCACCGCCGGGGCGTCGCAGCTCGGGAACCTGCAGGTGCGGTCCCGGCCTCGGATGTAGCGATCGAGCGCTGCGCTCGGGCGGTAGGTTCGCTCACCCACGTCGAGCAGCTTCCCGGTCTCCTCGGTGAGCCAGCGACGTAGCTCTCCGTCGGCGGCCATCTCGCGGGCGACGTCGGCGGGAATCGGTCCGTAGCCCTCGAGTTCCCCGGGTGCGTCGGTGAGCCGCAGAAGGGTCTCCATGGAGACGGTTACCGAGATCGGCATCCGCGTCGGCCCCGAACGTCCGCAGGACGTGCAGGCACGCCTCGCGGACGAGCTCGGCTGACCGTCACTCGACGAAGGATCATCGAGGCCGAGCCGCTGGCGCGCCCATCCGATGAGCGTGTCGAAACGTCGAGCGGCGATATCCCGGCACTCACCGGCGGACCGCGGCTTCGCCTCCACATCGATGGCTGCCTTGAGGATCGCCACCAGATCCAGCGGCCCCTGCACGTGCAGGCCGGCGATCTGCTCGACGGGGTCCGACCAGTTCGTGACCGTGCGGGCCGCTCGATTCGCTTCGGCCGTCTTCTTCGCGTGCTCCGGAGCGGTGCGGGCGATCTCTCGGTGCAGCCGACTGTTCAACCGGCGTGGGTTGCCCGGGACCGCAGCCGCCTCGATCTGCTGAGCGGTCGCCACATCGAGGCCGCGGAGCGCGCGCTCCACCAGGGTCGCCTGCCGCAGTGTGAGGTCGCCCGCCTCCATCGCCGCCACTGTGACGGGTAGCCGCCGCGCGAGGGCGCGCGCGGTGGTCACCTGGAGCGCCGCGGTCTGCGGGTGCATGTTGAGCCCGCAGGAGAGCTCCTCGGCGGCCTCATCGACATCGCCCGGTCCCGGATCAGGACCCGCGGCGCCTGCCTGGAACCGGACGCCCCGAGCATCCATCATCCGCTTGACCCGCTCGACGCCGATCGCCGCCGACATGCAGTCGCGTGCGCTGAGTTCGGACGCGGGCGTTCGCAGCAGCATCAGCGCCAGCCGTTCGTTCGGCGTCTCGTGCTCGGCCGCAGCCGGGTCGAAGAACGCGTAGCCCACCGCCCGCTCAGGCGGCGGCTTCTGGGGTGGCGGACCAACAGGACGCCCGCCGGACGGAGGGGTGACGTAGTAGAGCGGGGCGCTGTTGACCGCTTGCCGCCAGGGCGGGAGGGGGGCGTCGTGGTCGATGGGATCGGAGGCGAGGGCACATGCTCGTTGTTCGAACATGTGTTCGAGTATGCCATCCCAGGCAGTCCTCGAAAACCCCCTGAGCTGCAGAAAAGGAATCTGTGGACAGTCGGGTCCCACGCAGAGCCTGCCGGTCAGCGACCGCGGAACATTCCGCCGATCCACTCCCGGAGCCTCGCGCGCCGAGCGGCGCGGTCCGCCCGGTCGGAGGCCTCGCGCTCCGCCGCGGCCACCTCGAGCGGCAGGACCGAGGCCATGTCAGCGAGATCGCCGGCCAGCTGGCGAGCCTCGTCCTCGGTGAGTTCGACGACGATCGAGGCGGCGCTGTCGTTCAGCATCGCCAGCGGTTCGTCGTCCTCCTCCCAGAGCTCCGCGGCGATGGACCACGGCCCGTAGGTGCACATGTCCGCCCAGTCGGCGTCGTTCCCCGGGTCGAGCGCGACGTTCATGCCGGGGTCGCCCCCGTGCTGCGACTCTCCGCGCTGTCGGAGCCGGCGCTCGACCTCGGCGACGTCGTCGGGGAGGTCGTCCCGGTAATCCGAATAGGCGTCGACCGACATGCGCCTCGTACGCCCCCGCACGAGGGTCAGCACCGCGCGGCATGCCTGCAGCTGAGCGCCCCAGTCCTGCGCATCCGCCTCGACGAGGTACGTCTGCCGAACGTCACTCATGCCAGCCCTCATCCCCGCCAACGCCAGCCGTGGTCGACAGGTCCGATGCCCGTCCCCAGGGGGAAACCCGCCGCGATCGCGCCGCTGACGTAGTCCTTGGCGGCCGCGGTGGCCGTCGGCACGTCCTGTCCGCGCGCCAGGCCGCTCGCGATCGCCGAGGCCAGCGTGCAGCCAGTCCCGTGCGTGTGCCGGTTGTCGTGCCGCGGACCGCGCAGTTCGTGCCAGGTCGTCCCGTCGGTGAGCAGGTCGACGGCGTCGC
Source organism: uncultured Actinomycetota bacterium (assembly GCA_963783105.1). Classification (GTDB taxonomy): domain Bacteria; phylum Actinomycetota; class Actinomycetes; order Frankiales; family Frankiaceae; genus JAVEDQ01. The sequence goes on along the minus strand of CAWAMI010000007.1, from coordinate 683,483 downwards.
CCTCGAGGTGGCCCCCCTTGACGAGCACCCACGTCGGTCCGCATTCGAGCAGCGCCTCCGCGGCGGCCCGGAGGTCGGCCTCGGAGGAGACCTCCACCCCGCTGAGCAGCGCCGCCTCGTGCAGGTTCGGCGTCACCACCGTCGCGAGCGGCAGCAGCAGGGAGCGCACAGCGGTGACGGCGTCCTCGGCCAACAGCGGGTCGCCGTGCTTGCTCACGGCCACGGGGTCGACGACGAGCGGCACCGACCGGTCGGAGAAGGAGTCCGCCACCACCTCGATCAGCGGACCGCTGGCGAGCATGCCGGTCTTCACCGCATCGACGCCGATGTCGTCGACGACCGCCCGGATCTGCGCCCGGACCGCGTCCGGCTCGAGCTCCCACACCCCCGAGACGCCGAGCGAGTTCTGCGCGGTGATGGCGGTCAGCGCCGACATCCCGTGCACGCCGAACGCGAGCATCGTCTTGAGGTCGGCCTGGATCCCGGCCCCGCCACCGGAGTCGGACCCGGCGACGGTCAGGACACGGGGCGGGGCGTCGGTCACGGAGCCGAGCCTATGGAGCGAAGTGATCCCAACCCCCGCTGACGAGCCCGCCGTCCACCCGCACGCCCGGCTGCTCGACGACGCGCCCGACGACGTGAACGGCGGCCGGCAGCGCGTCGCCGAGCCCGCTCGGCACGGTTCCGGCCAGCGCGTGGTCCTCGCCGCCGAAGGTCAGTTCCTCGTCCCGCACGCCGTCGGCTCCCAGCGCCCGCAACCGGGACAGCTCCAGCTCGAACCCCACCCCCGACGCCGTCCCGATGTGCCCGAGGTCCGACGCCAGCCCGTCGCTGACGTCGATGAGGGACGTCGCTCCGAGTCGCGCCAGCTCCGGCCCGAGGGGATACGGCGGGTCGGGGCGACGATGGGCGTCGACCAGCGGACCGGCCGACACCCCGTCCGACAGGAGCCGCAGACCCGCCGCCGACCACCCCAGACGCCCGGCCACGACGACGAGGTCCCCGACCCGGGCCCCGCTGCGCAGGACGGGCCGCAGGCCCTGCAGGTCGCCGAGTGCCGTCACCGCCAGCGTCACCTGATCGCCCCGCACGACGTCGCCGCCCACGACCAGCGCCCGCCCCGCCAGCGCCCCCAGCCGCAGCCCGTCGGCGAAGCCCTCCGCCACCTCGACGGGTAGCGACGCCGGCGCCGCCAGCCCGACGAGCAGGGCCGTCGGGCGCGCCCCCATCGCGGCCACGTCCGCCAGGTTCTGCGCCGCCGCCTTGAAGCCGACGTCGACCGGCGTCGACCAGTCCAACCGGAAGTGCCGGCCCTCGACGAGCAGGTCCGTCGTGGCCACGACGCGCCCGTCCGGAGCAGGGAGGACCGCCGCGTCGTCCCCCGGGCCGAGCGGTGGCTGCGGCGCCGACAGCCGGGCCGCGATGCGGGCGATGAGCGCGAACTCACCCGTCTGTCCGACGGTGGGAATGGCATCCTCCTTGGGCAGGGTGCGAGACACCACGAGCGAGGCGGTCCGGCGCCGCTACGAGCACGGCTGGGGGTCCGCGATGGTCCAGGCTTACATCCTGATCCAGACCGAGGTCGGGAAGGCCGCCGAGGTGGCGGCGGCGCTGAGCGAGCTGCCCGGGGTGACGCACTCCGAGGACATCACCGGCCCCTACGACGTCATCGTCCGCGCGGAGGCGGCGGACATGGACCAGCTGACGTCGCTCGTCACGTCCAAGATGCACCCGGTCCCGGGCCTGACCCGCACGATCACCTGTCCGGTGGTGCACCTCTGAGACGGCTCATACCGGCGTTCCTGACCCTCGCCCTCGCCGCAACCGCCTGCGGCCAGCCGGTGGTCGAGGTCAGCGACGTCCCTACGCCCGACGGGCAGGAGGCGCGGGAGTGCGCCCAGCTCACGGCCGACCTGCCGAGCACGATCGGCAAGGGCCTCGAGAAGCGCGATGTGACGCCGGACAGCCCGCTGCTGGCGGCATGGGGCAAGCCCGCGGCGGTGCTGCGCTGCGGCGTCGGCATCCCCGCGACGTATCGCCCGGGCACCGACCTGACGATCGTGAACAACATCGGCTGGTACGGCGACGACCGCGCCGACGACGTCGTCTACACCACCATCACCCGCGAGCCGCGGGTGGCCGTGGCGATCCCCAAGGTGCACCGGTCGAGCTTCGAGGTGCTGGTCGACCTGTCCGGAGCACTCGCGAAGCACACGCAGGGCCCGGACCTGACGCCCCAGTAGACGGTGGCGTGCCGCCGCCCGGGGACGACCCTCAGCTGAGCCCGCTGCCCCGCTCGACCGCCAGTTCCACCAGCCGCCGCACCAGCTTCGGGTACTCGACGCCGGTCGCCGCCCACATCCGCGGATACATCGATACGGGCGTGAAGCCGGGCATCGTGTTCACCTCGTTGACGACGACTCCACCCTCGGGCTGCACGAAGAAGTCGACGCGGGCGAGACCGGCACAGTCCAGTGCCTGGAACGCCGCGACCGCGTGGCGCCGGACGTCGTCGACCACCTCGGCAGGGAGGTCGGCAGGGACGTCGAACGTCGTGCTGTCGGAGAGGTATTTCGCGGCGAAGTCGTAGAAGTCGAACTCGGTCGAGACGTGGATCTCCGCCGGCAGTGACGCCTCCGGTGGCTCGACGGCGGCGGCACCGCCCTGCCCGAGCACGCCGCACTCGATCTCGCGCCCCTCGACGGAGGCCTCGATCACGACCTTCGGGTCCGATTCGCGGGCGAGGGCGAGCGCGGGGTCGAGGTCGTCCCACGAGGTCACGCGGCTGATGCCGACGCTCGAACCGCCCCGGGCGGGCTTGACGAACACCGGCAGGCCCAAGCGCTCCCGCTCCTCGGGGGGCAGCGTGCCCCGGGCGCCCAGCACGGCGTAGGACCCGACGGGCAGCCCGGCCGCGCGGAGCAACGCCTTCATGTGCGCCTTGTCCATGGCCGCGGCCGAGGCGAACACCCCCGACCCGACGTAGGGCAGGTCGGCCATCTCGAGCTGGCCCTGCACGGTGCCGTCCTCGCCGAACGGCCCGTGCAATACCGGGAACACGACGTCGAGCGCCACGGGGTCCATCGGCTCGGCGTCGCCGCCGTCGACCGGACGCAGGCCGCGGAACCCCTCGTCGCCGGAGAGCACGACGGGCCGGCCGGCGCGGACCTCGGGCAGCGTGTCGCCCTCGATGGCGTAGGACTGGTCGGACTCGGCCAGCACCCAGCCCCCGGAGCGCGTGATGCCGACGGGCACCAGCTCCCAGGGGCCGTCGGCGAGGGCCTCGAGCACGCTGCCCGCCGAGACGCAGGAGATCGCGTGCTCGGTGCTGCGGCCGCCGAAGAGCACCGCCAGACGTGGGCGCGACGGGTCTGCGGTTTCGGACATGGCCGCGAGACTATTCGGACGCCCCGCTACTGCGCTGGCTGAACTACTCCGCTCGGGGCTCGCGGCTCATCAGGCTGCGCACCACCTGCTTGATCGGCATCCCCTCGTGCACGGCGAGCACCACGTGCTCCACGATCGGCATCTCCACCGACCGCGCCCGCGCGAGCCCCAGGATCGCCTCGCACGACTTGACGCCCTCGGCGATCTGCTCCTGCTCCGCCACCACCTCGGCCAGGCTCATCCCGCGGCCCAGTTTCTCGCCGAAGGTGCGGTTGCGGGACAGCGGCGAGTTGCAGGTGGCGACCAGGTCGCCCATCCCGGCCAGGCCGGCGAAGGTCATCGGGTCGGCGCCGTAGGCCGTGCCCAGCCGCGCGGTCTCGGCCAGCCCGCGGGTGATGATCGACGCCTTGGTGTTGTCGCCGAAGCCCATCCCGACGGCCATGCCACACGCCAGCGCGATGACGTTCTTGACCGCCCCACCGAGCTCACAGCCGACGACGTCGGTGTTGGTGTAGGGCCGGAAGTACGGGCCGGCGGTGGCGAGCTGCAGCGCGGCGGCCGCGTCGGGATCGGTGCACGCGACGACGGTGGCGGAGGGCTGTTCGCGCGCGATCTCCCCCGCGAGGTTGGGCCCGGTGACGACGGCGACCCGGTCCGGCGCCGAGCCCGTCACGTCGCACACGACCTCGCTCATCCGCTTGAGCGAGGCGAGCTCCACACCCTTGGCCAGGCTGACGAACAGCGGGCTGTCCGCGAAGTGCGGCCGCCACTGCTCGAGGTTGACCCGAAGCGTCTGGCTCGGCAGCGCGAACACGACGGTGCCGGCCCCGTCCAGCGCCTCGGCGGCGTCGGCCGTCGCCCGGATCTCGGAGGGCAGCGCGACGTCGGACAGGTAGTGCGGGTTGTGTCGGTCCCGATTGATCGCCTCGGCCAGCTCGCCGCGCCGCGCCCACAGCCGCACGGACGTGCCGGCGTCGGCCAGCACCTTCGCGAACGCGGTGCCCCACGAGCCCGCGCCCATCACGGTGACGCGCCACGGCGTAGGAGTGCTCACCGCACGAACTTCTCACCGATGCGCGTCCGCTGTCGCGGGTCCCACACCCCGACCGGTGGGGTCTCTCCGCGGAGTTCGGCGAGCTGGTCCCGCACCCGGCGCATCACCCTCGACGTCACCTCCTGCAGCGCGTCGGCCGACGGCGTGGTCCGCGCCTCCTGCCACGGAACCACGTCGAGCGGCGAACCGACCAGCACGGAGTACCGACGCCCCCCATGCCAGCCGCTCCGGTGCCACTGCGCCACGGGCAGCACCGGGACGGCCGCGCGCAGGGCGAGGCGGGCCACGCCGTTGCGCGCCACCATCGGCCAGCCGTGCGGGTCACGGGTGATGGTCCCCTCGGGATAGATGACGACGAGCTCCCCCGCCCGCAGCGCGTCGATCGCGGCGGACAGCGCCTCCCCCGCGTTGCCCGTGCCGCGGAACACCGGTATCTGCCGGGCCCCGCGCAGGATCGTGCCGACCGCCGGGGTGTCGAACAGCTGGGACTTGGCGAGGAAGCGCGGGATGCGACCGAGTTCCAGGACGAAGCGTGCCAGCAGGACGGGGTCGAGGTTCGAGATGTGGTTCACGGCGAGCACCAGCCCGCCCCGCAGCGGCAGCCCGGAACGTCCGCGGTAGTCCGGCGTGCTCGTCACCCGGGCGATGCCCCGCACGAGCGGGATGGCCATCCGGGTCCACGGCTCGGGTGACGGCCGGTAGCGGGACACCCGCTAGTTGTACTGCGTAAATTCCGCCGGGTGACCCGTTGGGTGGTCGTGGTGCCGGTCAAGCGCCTCGATGCGGCGAAGACCCGGCTGGACCGTCCGGACCGGGCCGAGGTCGCGCTGGCGATGGCCGTGGACACGGTGACGGCCGCCGCCACCTGTCCCGAGGTCGAGGCCGTGGTCGTCGTCACCGACGACGAGCGGGCCCGCGCCCGGCTGTCGGTCCTCGCGACCGTCGTGCCCGACGAGCCGGACGCCGGACTCAATGCCGCCCTCGCCCACGGCGCCGGCCTCGCCTCCGCCCGTTGGCCCGCTTCCGGCGTCGCCGCGCTCGCGTCCGACCTCCCGGCGGTTACCGCGCACGAGCTCACCCGCGCGGTGAGCGCCGCTGCGACCCGCGAGCGCTGCCTCGTCGCGGACGCCGCCGGCTCGGGGACCGTCCTGCTCGCCGCGGCACCCGGCGTGCCGCTGGATCCCGGTTTCGGTCCCGGCAGTAGGCGCGTGCACGTCGAGGCGGGCGCCGTCGACCTCACCGACGCGGTCGGAGACCTGCCCGGCCTGCGCCGCGACGTCGACACACTCGCCGACCTCGCCACCGCGGCGGGTCTCGGGGTCGGCCCCGCGACCCGGGCGCTGCTGCCCGAACGGCAGGCGACCGTGCGGACCTGGGTCGGCGCGACGGGCACCGCCGAGCTCGTCACCGACGCGGGCGAGGTGATCCCGCTCGGCCCCGGCACCCGCCTGCTCGGCAGCCTCCGCGACCTCCATCCCGGTCAGCGCGTGCAGTTCCGAAGGGGCGAAGAGCCGGCGATCGGATTGATGTCCGAATCCGTTAACACTGCAGTGGCAGGATGCGGACCATGAGCGCGCTGCCTGATCAGGTGATGCAACGCAAGCCGCGTTCCGCCCAGCTGGAGCCGCTGGACCTGCCCAAGCCCCCGCCGTCCGATCCCGATCTGCCGAGAGACCGGTTCCTCAACCGCGAGGTGTCGTGGTTGGAGTTCAACGGGCGGGTCCTGCAGCTGGCCGAGGACCCGACGACGCCGCTGCTCGAGCGCGTCAAATTCCTCTCCATCTTCGCGGGCAACCTCGACGAGTTCTTCATGGTGCGGGTCGCCGGCCTGAAGCGCCGGGCTGCGGCGCGGCTCAGCATGCGCAGCGCGGACGGCCTGTCCGTCCGGGAGCAGCTCGCGCGGATCAGCGAACGCACCGGCCACCTCGTCGAGCGGCAGGCCCGCTGCTTCAAAGAGTCCGTCCTGCCGGCCCTGGCGGAGGCGGGCATCCGCATCGCGCACTGGGACGAGCTCGACGAGACCCAGCAGGAACGCCTGCGGAGCTACTTCTCCGAGCAGGTCTTCCCCGTCCTCACCCCGCTCGCGGTGGACCCGGCCCACCCGTTCCCCTACATCTCCGGGTTGTCGCTCAACCTCGCCGTGCTCGTCCGCGACCCCGTCGAGGACACCGAGCACTTCGCCCGCGTCAAAATGCCGCCGAACGTTCCTCGTATGGTGCCGGTCGACGACGCCGCCTACGCGACGTTCGTGCCGCTCGAGGACCTCATCGCCGCACACCTGCCGGCGCTGTTCCCAGGGCTCGAGGTCATGTACTCGCGCTTCTTCCGCGTCACCCGCAATCAGGACATCGAGGTGGAGGAGGACGAGGCCGAGGACCTGCTGCAGGCCCTGGAGCGCGAGCTGGTTCGTCGACGCTTCGGTGCCGCGGTGCGCCTCGAGGTCGAGGAGGACATCGACGACCGGATCCTCGAGGTCCTCGTGCGAGAGCTCGAGGTGGACGAGCGCGACGTCTACCGCATCCCCGGGGGACTGCTGGACCTGTCGGCGCTGTGGTCGCTGTACGACCTCGACAAGACGGAGCTGAAGGACCCACCGCACGTCGGCGTGACGCACCCGCGGCTGGCCGCCGGCGACGGCGAGCCCTCCCCCAACTTCTTCCGGGTGCTCCGCGAGGGCGACGTCCTTCTGCACCACCCGTACGACGCGTTCGCCACGAGCGTGCAGCGCTTCATCGAGCAGGCCGCGGCCGACCCGAAGGTGCTGGCGATCAAGCAGACGCTGTACCGCACCTCGGGTGACTCGCCGATCGTCGAGGCGCTGATCGACGCTGCCGAGGCCGGCAAGCAGGTCGTGGTGCTGGTCGAGATCAAGGCCCGCTTCGACGAGAGCGCGAACATCCGCTGGGCCCGGGCGCTGGAGCGGGCCGGCTGCCACGTCGTCTACGGGCTCATCGGGTTGAAGACGCACTGCAAGGCCGCCCTCGTGGTCCGGCAGGAGGGCGGGCAGATCCGCCGCTACTGCCACGTGGGCACCGGCAACTACAACCCGAAGACGGCGCGGTTGTACGAGGACCTGGGGATGCTCACCGCCGACCCCGCCATCGGCGCCGACCTCACCGACCTGTTCAACGTGCTCACCGGCTACAGCCGGCAGACGGACTACCGCACCATCACAACGGCGCCGACCAGGCTGCGCGACACCATCATCGAGAAGATCGAGTGCGAGGCGAAGGCGGCCCGGGAGGGCAAGCCGGCCGGCATTCGTATGAAGGCCAACGCCCTCGTCGACGAGCAGGTCATCGACGCGCTCTACCGGGCGTCCCGGGACGGCGTGCGGATCGAGTGCCTGGTCCGGGGAATCTGTGCCCTGCGGCCCGGCATCAAGGACCTGTCGGAGACGGTGACGGTCCGCTCGATCCTCGGCCGCTTCCTCGAGCACAGCCGGGTCTTCCACTTCGAGTCGATCGGTGAGTGGTGGATGGGCAGCGCCGACATGATGCACCGCAACCTCGACCGACGGATCGAGGCGCTCATCCGGGTCAACGGCCCCGAGCTCCAGGACGAGCTGTCCTCGATGCTCGACCTCGCCTTCTCGCCCCGGGTCTCCGCCTGGAGCCTCGACGGCGACGGCGTCTGGCACCGGCGGCGCCGCACCCCCGACACCGACGCCGCCGGCATGACCAGCGAGGACGACGGATCGTTCACCGTGGACTACCAGGGCGAGCTGGCCGCCCTCACGCTGCTCCGGTCGGAGCACAGCTGACGTGGCAGCGACCGGAGAGATCTCGGAGTCCCGCGAAGTCGAACTGAAGTTCACCGTCCACGCGCTGTTCGCCCTGCCCGACCTCGTCGATCCCGACCGCGGCATCGTCGGCACGGCGTCGCGCGCGCAGCAGTCCCTGCGCGCGACCTACTACGACTCGCCCGATCTGCGGCTCGCCCGGGAGGGCATCACCGTCCGGCACCGCAGCGGCGAGGGTTCGCCGCGATGGACGCTCAAGCTGCCGGCCGAGGACGCCGTCGTCGGCGGCCTCAGCCGGGACGAGATCCACGTGGCCGGGCCGGCCAAGGAGGTCCCGGAGGAGATCCGGAACCTGCTCGTCGCCTGGCTGCGCGGCACGGATCTGGCGCCCGTCGCAACCTTGAAGACGGTCCGCAAGATCACGCTGCTCTGTGGCGCGGCCGGCGAGGAACTCGCCGAGGTGGTCGACGACTCGGTGTCCGTGCTCGAGGGCCGGCGGGTCCTCGAGCGCTTCCGCGAGGTCGAGGTGGAGCTGGACGGGCTGTCGCCGGAGGCGACGCTCGAGGTGCGGCGGCGGATCGTCGAGGCGGGCGCCTCCGACGCCGCGCCGCTGCCGAAGGTCGTGCGGGCCCTCGGGCCGCGGGCAGCTGCGCCGGGCGACGTACCGCACCCGCAGGCCGTCCGCTCCTCCGACCCCGCGGCCGCCCTGGTGACCGCCGCGGTGCGCAGCAGCATCCGCCGCCTGTTGCTCGCCGACATCGGCGTGCGACGCCAGGAGGACGACGCCGTCCACCAGATGCGGGTCGCCTGCCGGCGCCTGCGCAGCGACCTGAAGACGTTCCGGCCCCTGGTCGAACCGCTCTGGGGCGAGTCCCTGCGGGCCGAGTTGAAATGGCTCGCCGACGCCCTCGGCGACGCCCGGGACCTCGAGGTGCTGCGCGAACGGCTGCGCGAGGTCGTGCGCGGGGAGCGGACGCTGCCCTACGACGAGGCCGCGTTCGGGCGTCTCGACGACATCCTGGCGAGGCGGGAGACGGACGCCCTCGCCGCCGCCGCCGACGCCCTGCAGTCCGAGCGCTACGTCCGGCTGCTCGACGTCCTCGTCGACGCCGCCCGCGAGCCCGTGCTCTCCTCCGAGGCCGCGCATCGCTGCTCGAAGGTGCTGCCGCCGCTCGTCCGCTCGGCCTGGGACTCGATGGCCAAGCGGTGCAAGCGCCTCGCCCCCGGCGACCCCGACGACGACTGGCACGAGGCCCGGATCAAGGCCAAGCAGGCCCGTTACGCGGCCGAGGCCGTCACCGAGGTGCTCGGCCGGCCGGCCGCCCGGCTGTCGGGCGCCGCGAAGGCGGTGCAGGAGGTACTCGGCGACCACCAGGACGGCGCGATCGCGGCCGAGAAGCTGGCGGCGCTCGCGGCGGAGGCGCCGGCGGACGGCGGCCTGTCCTTCGTCGCCGGACGGTTGGCGGAATGGAACCGCGGGGACGTCGCTCGCACCCGACGGGAATTCCCCGCGGTCTGGAAGAAGGCCGGTAAGGCAGCCCGCTGAGATGACCGCCCGCAAGACGCATCGATCCCGCACGCGCAAACTCCGTCCGGCCGCACCCTTCCGACGGACCCGCCTCGCCGTTCCGCCGGAGGACGCACGCGTCCTCGCGGCCGGCGGGGTGGTCTGGCGGTCGGCCAACGGCAACCGTCGCCCGACGAGCACCCACGAGATCGAGGTCGCCGTCGTCCACCGGCCGAAGTACGACGACTGGTCGTTGCCGAAGGGCAAGGTCGACCCGGGCGAGCAGATGGTCGTCGCCGCCTGCCGCGAGGTCGCCGAGGAGACCGGCTACTCGGCCACCGTCGGCCGGGTGGTCGGCGACCAGCGCTACCAGGTGGCCGCCGGACCGAAGTACGTGCGCTACTGGGCGATGCACGACGTCGAGGGGTCGTTCGAGTCGCAGGACGAGGTCGACGTCCTGCGCTGGCTGCCGCTGGAGGCCGCGACCGCCCGACTCGACTACTCGCACGACCGGGGCCTGCTCAACTCCTTCGCCTCCCTGCCGCCGGCCACGACCACGATTCTGGTCGTCCGGCACGGCCGGGCCGGCAGCAAGAAGCACTGGAAGGCCGACGACCAGCTGCGCCCGCTGGACGCGACCGGCGCGACGTCCGCCGAGCGGCTCGCCCGCGTCGCCGCCTGCTACCGCCCGCAGCGGGTGCTGTCCGCGGAGCCGGTGCGCTGCCTGCAGACCGTCCAACCGCTCGCCGCCGCCATCGGGGCGCCGGTCGAGGTCGAGCCGATGCTGGGCAAGAGCGCGGCCGGTGACCGGTCCCGGGCCGCGGTGCGCACGGTCCGCGCCTTGGTGGCCGAGGGGAACCACGCGCTGGTGTGCAGTCAGGGCGAGGTGATCCCCGACCTGATCCGCGGCTTGGCCGAGGGCGGCGAGGTCCGGCTGGACACGCTCAACGCGCGTAAGGGCAGCGTGTGGGCCCTCACCTTCTCCGGCGGCCGCCTGGTCGACGCCGACTACCTGCCCGACCTGGCACCCGCGGTGCCGGGCTGACCCACCCGCATAGTCTCGTCCGCATGCGCGCGACCGTTCTGCACGGCCCTGGCGACGTCCGGCTCGAGACGGTCGAGGACCCGACGATCCTCCAGGGCACCGACGCGATCGTGCGGGTCGTGGCCACCTGCGTCTGCGGCTCCGACCTGTGGCCCTACCGCGGTGTGAACACCTCGGAGTCGCCGGAGCGGATCGGACACGAGTTCGTCGGCTTCGTCGAAGAGGTGGGGCACGACGTCACGCGGGTGCGGCGCGGCATGTTCGTCATCGCGCCGTTCGCGTTCAGCGACGGGACCTGCGTGCACTGCCGGCACGGGCTCCAGACGTCCTGCTCCGCCGGAGGGTTCTGGGCCCATCCCGACCGCTCCGGCCTGCCGGTCGACGGCGGGCAGGGCGAGTACGTGCGCGTGCCGCTGGCGGACGGGACGCTGGTCGCGACGCCCGAACCCCCCGACGACGCCGTTATCCCGAGCCTGCTCAGCCTCTCCGACGTGATGGGGACCGGCCACCACGCCGCCCGCTCCGCCGGGGTCACCCGCGGTACCACGGTGGCCGTGGTCGGCGACGGGGCCGTCGGCCTGTCGGCGGTGCTCGCGGCCAAGCGGCTCGGCGCGGAGCAGATCATCGCGATGTCCCGGCACGCGGATCGGCAGGCGCTCGCCACCGAGTTCGGGGCCACGCAGATCGTCGCCGAGCGGGGCGACGAGGGCGTGGCGAAGGTGCGCGAGCTGACCGGCGGCATCGGCGCCGACGCCGTGCTCGAATGCGTCGGCACCAAGGAGTCGATGGCCCAGGCCATCCGCTCGGCCCGGCCCGGCGGGCGCGTCGGCTACGTCGGCGTTCCCGCGGGCGGCCCGGAGCTGCCGGTGGGGGTGCTGTTCCGGCGCAACATCACGGTGGGCGGCGGGGTCGCTCCGGCCAGGGCGTACCTGCCGGAACTGCTCGGCGACGTGCTCGCGGGCACGCTGAACCCGGGCCGGGTGTTCGACCTGGAACTGCCGCTGGAGAAGGTCGCCGAGGGCTACGCCGCGATGGATGAGCGGCGGGCGGTGAAGGCGCTGCTGCGCCCCTAGCGAGCCGCCTTCTTGGCCGGCGCCTTCTTGGCGGCGGACTTCTTGGCCGGCGCCTTCTTGGCAGCGGCCTTCTTGGCAGCGGCCTTCTTCGCCGGGGCCGCCTGCGCCGCGTTCTCCTCCTCCGGCGCCAGCCGGTCCGCGGCGGCCCGCGCGCCCTGCGCCGCTGCGGTCCGGGCCTGGGTCACCACCCCGCGGGTGAACTCCCGTGCGCCCGAGACGTAGTCCTTGAACTCCGAGCCGGGGCGGAACTTCGGCACCGTCGACGCCTTCACCTCGACCGGCTCGCCGGTCGACGGGTTGCGCCCCGTGCGGGCGGCGCGCTCCACGCGCTCGAAGACGCCGAAGCCGGTGATCGCGACCTTCTCGCCGCGGGCGACCGCCTCCTGGATGGCGTCGAACACCGCCTCGACGGCACGGCTCGCCGCGGTCCGACCGCCTTCGACAGACTCGGATACCCGGTTGATGAGCTCCGCCTTGTTCACGCCAGCCTCCAGATCGCGGTTGCTCGATGATCTCCCGAGCACCGTAGAGGCGGGCGGTGACCAGCGCAATGCGGCACGCTCAGCGCGTGGCGGCGACCTCGGTGCGGACGTAGTGGATGGCGCCGGCGGGTAGTCGCTCGGCAACCGCCGCGATCAGCTCCTCGCGGTCCGGCTCCGTCAGCCCGACCAGCTGCCGGTTGAGACAGATCGTCTCCAGGAACGCGTGCAGGTGCTCGCCCGGCGAGAACGCGGGGTCGCGGCGGATGGAGACGTCGTGCTCGGCGAATCCGGCGGCCGCCAGCGCGGCGTCCTCCTCCTCCGCGTCCGGGAAGCGCACCTCGTCGTGCTCGCGCCCCAGGTCCTCCAGCGCGTCCATCAACTCGGCGACGTTGCCCGGGCCGCCGTAGTCGAGGGCCATCCGCCCGCCCGGGCGCAGGACGCGCGCGAGTTCGGCGAACAACGCCGGGTGGTCCGGCAGCCAGTGCAGCGTCGCGACGCTGAAGACGGCGTCGACAGAGGCGTCCGGCAGCGGCAGGGGCTCGCGCAGGTCGGCCCGCAGCAGGTCGAGCCGCCCGCCGGCCGTACCGTCCTCGCCTCCGCAGCGCTCGCGCGTGTGGTCGAGCATCTGCTGCGAGCCGTCGAGTGCGAGAACCCTGCCCTCCGGCAGCCGGTCGAGCAGCGCGGCGGTGTCGCGGCCCGCCCCGCAGCCGAGTTCCAGCACCGTCTCGTTCCCGACGAGCGGCAGGCGCGCGAGGGTGCGTCGGCCCCACTCGACGTGCGGCATGGGCAGCTGGTCGTACGTGCGCGCGTCCCATTCCCGCGGGTCGGTCGCCGAGCCCACGACCCGCCCCTCAGACGGTGGTGGGCAGGAACGCGGGCCGCTGCGCCTCGAACGCCGAGATGTCGGCGTCGGCGGCGAGCGTGAGCGCGATGTCGTCGAGCCCCTGCAGGAGCCGGTACCGGATCGAGGGGTCGATCGTGAACGACGCGACCTTGGTGCGCGAGCCGTGCCCGTCCCAGCGGACCTCCTGCGCCTCGAGGTCCACGGTCACCTGGGTGCTCGGGTCGACCTCCGCGGCGGCCTGGATCGTCTCCACCTCCGCCGGCTCGAGGACGACGGTGAGCAGCCCGTTCTTGAACGAGTTGCCGCGGAAGATGTCCGCGAAGCGGGAGGAGATGACGACGCGGAAGCCGTACTGCTGCAGTGCCCAGACGGCGTGCTCGCGGCTCGAGCCGGTACCGAAGTCGGGGCCCGCGACGAGGATGGTGCCGGAGGCGTAGCGCGGGTCGTTCAGGACGAAGGACGGGTCCTTGCGCCAGGCGCTGAACAGGCCCTCCTCGAAGCCGGTGCGCTCGACCCGCTTGAGCCAGACCGCGGGGATGATCTGGTCGGTGTCGACGTCGCTGCGGCGCAGCGGGACGACGGTGCCGGTGTGGACGGTGAACGGTTCCATCGCTGTGCTCAGTGCTCCTTCAGAGGTAGGTCCGCCGGGGACGTGAACCGGCCGGTCACGGCGGTCGCCGCGGCGACGCCGGGCGAGACGAGGTGGGTCCTGCCGCCGGCGCCCTGCCGTCCCTCGAAGTTGCGGTTGGACGTGCTGGCGCACCGCTCGCCCGGGGCGAGGGTGTCGGGGTTCATCCCGAGGCACATCGAGCAGCCGGCGCTGCGCCACTCGGCGCCGGCGGCGGTGAACACCTCGTGCAGACCCTCGGCCTCGGCCTGCTGCTTGACCAGCATCGAGCCCGGCACGACGAGCATCCGCACCCCGTCGGCGACGGACCGACCCCGGAGGACGTCGGCGGCGGAGCGCAGGTCCTCGATCCGCCCGTTGGTGCAGGAGCCGAGGAAGACCGTGTCGATCCCGATCTCGCGGATCGGCGTCCCCGGCGCGAGGTCCATGTAGGTCAGGGCCCGCTCGGCGCCGGCCCGGGCGCTCTCGGGCAGCTCCGCCGGGTCCGGCACCGCCGCGTCGAGCGGCACGCCCTGCGCGGGGTTGGTCCCCCAGGTCACGAACGGCGACAGCTCTGCGGCGTCGATCACGACCTCGCGGTCGAAGGTGGCGTCGTCGTCGGTGCGCAGCGAGCGCCAGTAGTCGACGGCGGTGGTCCAGTCCGCGCCCTGCGGCGCATGCGGGCGACCCGCGAGGTAGGCGAAGGTCGTCTCGTCCGGCGCGATCATGCCGGCCCGGGCGCCCGCCTCGATACTCATGTTGCAGACCGTCATGCGGCCCTCCATGGACAGCGCCTGGATGGCCGAGCCGCGGTACTCGATGATGTAGCCCGCGCCGCCACCGGTGCCGATGCGCGCGATGATGGTCAGCACGATGTCCTTGGCGGTGACGCCGGGCGGCAGCTCGCCGTCGACGGTGATCGCCATCGTCTTCGGGCGGCGCAGCGGCAGCGTCTGCGTGGCGAGCACGTGCTCGACCTCGCTGGTGCCGATGCCGAACGCCAGCGCACCGAAGGCGCCGTGGGTGCTGGTGTGCGAGTCCCCGCAGACCACGGTGACGCCGGGCTGGGTGAGCCCGAGTTGTGGACCGACGACGTGCACGATGCCCTGCCCCGGGTCGTTCATCGGGTGCAGGCGGACCCCGAACTCGGCGCAGTTCTTGCGCAGCGTCTCGACCTGCGTGCGGCTGACCGGGTCGGCGATCGGCAGCAACGTGTCGGTCGTCGGGACGTTGTGGTCCTCGGTCGCCAGCGTCAGGTCCGGCCGCCGGACGGGACGGTTGTTCAGCCGCAGGCCGTCGAACGCCTGCGGCGAGGTGACCTCGTGGACGAGGTGGAGGTCGATGTAGAGCAGATCCGGGTCGTCCTGACTGCCCGTGCCTGCGCTGCCGGTCTCGGAGGTGGGGACGACGTGGGCGTCCCAGACCTTCTCCGCGAGCGTGCGTCCCATCGACGACTCCTCTTCCCTGGGTACCATCTCACTCGGCTTGTGTCTCATAGTGTGAGATGGCAGTATCACTCCATGGACAACAATAGCGGAGTCGGCGTTCTTGACAAGGCCGTCCGCGTTCTCGACGCCCTGGAGCGGGGTCCGGCCTCTCTCGCCGAGCTGTCCGCCCGTACGGGGCTGCCGCGGGCGACCGCGCACCGCCTGGCCGTCGCGCTCGAGGTGCACCGGCTCGTCGACCGGACCCCGGACGGCCGGTTCCGCCTCGGCCCGCGGGTGGCGCCGCCGCCGGATCCGCTGGTCACCGCCGCCCAGCCCGTCCTGGAGGCGCTGCGGGACGAGACCGGGGAGAGTGCCCAGCTCTACGTCCGTAGCGACCCGGACTCCGGGTCGCGGCGGTGCGTCGCGGCGGCGGAGCGGGAGAGCGGACTGCGGGACACGGTTCCGGTGGGCACCGTGCTGCCGATGACGGCCGGGTCGGCGGCTCACGTGCTGCTCGCGTTCTCCGAGGAGCCACCTCCGGGCGGCGCGACGTTCGACGCCGCCGAGTTGGCGGCCACCCGGCAGCGAGGGTGGGCGGACAGCGTCGGTGAGCGCGAGCCCGGCCTCGGGTCGGTCTCGGCACCGGTGTTCGGACCGGACGGGCGGCTGGTCGCCGCCCTGTCGATCTCGGGGCCCATCCCCCGGCTCACCGACTTCCCCGGCCGACGCCACGCCGGGGCCGTGCAGCGGCACGCCGACCAGCTCGGTGCCGCCCTCAGCGCGAGCCCGGGCTCCGCTGGACCTCGAAGGCTCGCGTCGCGGCCCGTGGTGCAGCAAGCTGTCGAGCCTCACGCGTGAGGCGGCGACCCGATGACGAACAGATCCAGCACCACCATCCGGTACGAGACGCACACGACCATCGACCGGCCGATCAGCGAAGTGTTCCAGCGTCTGGCCGACGTGAACGGTTACGGGACCTGGATGCGCCGCACGGGCCTGTTCCGCCGGTCGGAGCGCACCTCCGACGGCCCTCTCGGCATCGGAACGGCCTACCTCGACGCCACGAGGATGGGCACGTTCCGCGGTGAAGTGACCGACTACGAGCCACCGTCGCGCCTCGCTTTCCGCGAGACTCTCCGCTGGTTCGGCTCCGACCTGCTGCAGGCGCGACCCGAATACGTCCTCGAGGCGGACCGCGACAGGACGATCGTTCATCACGTCGCGGAGGGTGAGCTCTTCGGCGTGATGCGGTGGATGAGGCCGATCGCGGCGCGGATGGCGAAAGGCGAGCGGACCCGAACCCTCGAGTCGTTGAGGCGTTCGCTGGAGTCGGACTAAGAGCCTGACGTCCTTCGGCCCAGCTATCTGCGTCGGCCACTGGCCGCGAAGAGAGTCGGAGTGATGATGCGTTCGCTCCGTGCCGTCATCCGTGCCTCGACGACCTCGGCATCATCCGGACTCAACAGGCCGGCCTCGATCGCGGCGGGCGCGAGCTGCTGGAACGACAGTGCGAAGAACGAGTAGCCCGGATGGCGGCCGTCGATGACGAGCGAGCGACCCTCCCCGATGACATCGTCGAGTCCCGCCTCAGCGATTCCGGCAACCAGGCGGCGTCCGTACTCGCTGTCGAACCCGGCCGCCGCCATCAGCTCGAGGATCGCCGCGGCTCCGCGGGCCGGCGCCCCGTCGGTTGCCTCGAATCCGAAACTGGTCCAGTCGTAGTCCTCGAGGACGAGCGTCCCTCCCGGCCGAAGCGCGGCGACGAGGCGACGCAGCACCTCTGCGCGCTCGGGAATGTGCTCCAGCACCATGCGGCTGTGGACGACGTCGTATTCGCCCACCGGCAGGTCGTCGGTCACGAGGTTCGCCTGCTGCACCTGCAGGACATCCGATGCCTGCGGCTCGACGAAGCGGGTGTCGAGATCGATCGCCAGCACGTGTCCCGCACCACCGACCCGAGACGCGAGCCACGACGCCACCGACCCCCCGCCGGCCCCGGCCTCGAGCACTCGCCCACCCGGCCGGACATACCGCGACAAGACCGCCTGGGTCCCCGGATCCCACAACGCCTCGATGCCGGCCAGACGCTCGCGTTCCTGCTCCCAAGCCTGATCGTAGAGGTAGCCCGAGTCATTCATGACCGGCACCCTAGGCGCCGACCAACCCAGCACGGAACCGCTGGATGGGCACCGCTCGCGGCGCTCGAGAGCCGGCGTTCTCGCGCGGTTCCCGCGTAGGGCTGTGCGAGATTTGCGCCGCTCTGGGTGCCCTGATCTCGCACACCCCCGGATTTGCCTGTTCCCGCGAGGTGCCGATCCAGGACGGCTCGTGAGCCAGCCGAGGGGCGGGTTCGGAACGAGCTACCTCATGTGTTGCCGTGGTCAGCTGGGCTCGAGCGTCGAATCCGCGTCGGAGCCGCTGCGCGGCAGGGCGAGCTGCTCCGTCAGCGCCGCCGGCGTGTCCGGCACCAGCGAGGCGCGAAGGTTGATCTCCGCGGTGACGACGCCCTCCCCCGAGTGGATCGTCAGCTGGCCGCCGTGGACCTCGACGAGTCGCCGCACCACGTAGAGGCCGAGACCGACGCCCTCGTGGCTCCGGGTGACGGAACCGTCGACCTGCGTGAAGGGTTGGAGCAGGCGCGCGATCGTCCGCTCGTCGAGCTCCGCGCCGTTGTTGCGGAACCGGACGACGACGTCGCTGCCCACCCGTCCGGCCGACAGGTGCACCGGCGTGCCCGGCCAGGAGTGCGTGAGCGCGTTGCTCAACAGGTTCGACAGCACCTGCTGCAACGCCTCGCGGCCGATCTGCGTCGGCAGCTCCTGGGGCAGGTAGAGCAACACGCGCTCACGCTGTGCCGAGGGCAGCGAACCGACGATGTCGCTGATGCAGGCGGCGACATCCGCCTGCGCCTGGGCATCGATCGAGGTCGCCTCCGCGGCGGTCAGCATGTTCTCCAGCATCCGACGCAGGCGGTCGGCGTGCAGCATCGCGGCATCGAGCAGATCGTCGATCTTGGCGTCGTCCAGGCGATGCCGTCGGCGCCGCAGCGTCATCAGGGCGCCGGAGATGCCGGTGAGCGGGGTCCGGAACTCGTGCGTGACCGTGCCGACCAGGTCCGCCCGGACCCGGGCCGTGTCCTCGAGCCGGGCGACGAGGCTGTCCTGGCCGTCGTAGAGCTCGCGGCGGTAGCGCTCCTCGTTCGCGTGGGCCCGCTCCTGGTAGTGCCAGAAGCCGAGCTGCGCGGCGGCCATTGCGCAGATGAAGCCCGCGTGCACCAGCGCGAGGGCCCACGGGTTCCCGGCGTGCGCGTAGACCGTGGTGTGGTCGATCTGACCGAGCACCCCGTGCTCGACCAGGACGAACAAAATGGCGGTCAGGTAGACCAGCCACTCCTGGTAGAGCGCGACGACCGCGACGGCGACGAAGTAGTGGAAGTGCAGCTCGATCTGGCCGCCGGAGATGTGCACCAGGACCGCGGAGCTGGTGAGCAGACCGAGGCTGGCGGCAAGGCTGCGGCGGAGCCTCGCGCCCGGCAGGAGCGCCCCGAGCAACAGGATGGCGACGGGAAGTGCGTTCAGCAGGCCGGCGTCGAAGCTGTGTCCCGTGGCCAGCGAGTAGACGACGATGCCCGGGACGTGCAGCGCGAGGATGATCGTGATGAGGCGGTGCCGCGCCTCGAAGTCCGGCTGCGAGAGCCCGCGCCCTCGCGGTAGCCACGACAGATCCACGGACACGTCTCCAGCCTGCCGTTCGGTGGACACCTCGCCAATGACCCATCCGGGCCCTCTTCCGGGCATATCGGACTAGTCGGCCGCGGGTCGAGCCCGCGGAACCGCGCCACAACGACTGAGGGCCTCCCGCCGGTGTTTCCACCGTGGGAGGCCCTGTAGCCCCGACCGGATTCGAACCGGCGCTACCGCCTTGAGAGGGCGGCGTCCTGGGCCGCTAGACGACGGGGCCCTGTGCAGCGTGTTGAGAAGCCTCTGGCTGCAGCGCTGGGGTACCAGGACTCGAACCTAGACTAACGGGGCCAGAACCCGTCGGGCTGCCAATTACCCCATACCCCACCAGTCCCGAAGGACCGCTCCGCCACCATACCGGATGCGATTCGGCTGGGTCGGATCGCAGGTCAGGGTCGTCGCGGCGTCAGGGCAGCAGCGTGAACGTGCCCTTGGCGTCGATGGTGATGCCGGCTCCACCCCCGGCCAACTGCGTACACGTGAAGCTCCCCTGTGCCCCGGCGGCGCCCAGCGAGGGCAGCTCGACCTTGCAGGCGGTGTGACTGGAGTCGATGAACATCGGACCGCTCGGTCCCTCCGTGCCGATCTTGACGAAGGCGTCCGGGGTACACGGGTCTGAACCCTCGATGTCGACGTACAGCTGTGCCTTCTCGTCGGCCGACTGCCAGTTGCCGGTGATCTCCTTGTCGTCGGCGGCGTACTCGCTGCTGCTGCTCGTGTCGAGCGTCAGGTCGTAGTGCCCCTGCCCCGGCCCAGAGGTGACGTCGAGCGAGGCCGGGCCGCTCGTGTACGTGACGTCGGCCGCAGGTGCGGAACAGCCCGCGGGCAGCGCTGCCGCCGAGGTGGCGGCAGTCGGTGCGGAGCTGCTCGGGGTGGCACTGGGTGCCCCCGCGCCGGGGGCCGCCGAGTCCGGGGCGGGTGCGCCCGCTGAGCTCGAATCGTCGCCACCGCACGCGGTGACCAGGGTCGAGACGGCGGCCAGGGAACACAACAGCAGCGCGGCGCGGCGCACGACAGCTCCTTCTTCTCGAGCGAGGGGATCGCCGAGCACGCTAACGCGGCCGACGTGCGCCCCGTGCAGGAATCGGCGAGTTCAGCGCCGCTCGGCGGCCCGTCGCAGCCGTGCGAGGCACCGGTCGCGACCGAGCAGCTCCATGGATTCGAAAAGCGGCGGCGAGACGAGCCGACCCGTCACCGCCACCCGCACCGGCGCCGCCGTCTTGCGCTTGTTGAGACCGAGCTTGTCCCCCACGCCCCACACGACCGGCTCGATCTCGGCGGCGGTCCAGTCCCCGAGCTGCTCGAGGGCCTCGATCATCGCGAGCAGGACGGCACCGGAGCCCTCGCCGAGGGCCTTGGTCGCGGCGGCCTCCTCGATCGCGAACTCGTCCTCGGTCTCGAACAGGAAGCGGAGCAGGCCGGGCGCCTCGGTCAGCCGGTTCATGCGGGTCTGGATCAGCGGGACGGCCCGCGCGAGCAGCTCGGGGTCGACGTTCACGCGGGCTCCTCGAGGAATGGCAGGATGCGCCCGGCGAGGTCCTCCTCGGACAGCGACCTGATCCAGTCGCCGTTGACCGCCTCGAGCTTCTTCAGGTCGAAGCGGGCCGGGTTGCGGCTGACGCGGGAGAGATCGAACTCGGTGTGCAGCACGTCGACGCCGAAGAACTCGCGATCCCCGCCCGGTGACCAGCCCAGCAGCGCGAGGTAGTTGACCATCGCCTCGGGCAGGAAGCCCTCGCGGCGGTACCAGGCGATCGAGACCTCGCCGTTGCGCTTGGACAGCGGCGCGTTGTCGTTGCCGACGATCAGCGGCAGGTGGGCGAACGCCGGCCACCGCTCCTGCGGGTGCCCGAGGGCGGCGTAGAGCGCCAGTTGCCGAGGCGTCGCGGTGACGAGGTCCTCGCCGCGCACGATGTGGGTGAGCCCCATGGCCACGTCGTCGACGCCGGCCGCGAGCAGGTAGAGCGGGTGGCCGTCGCTGCGGGTGAGCGCGAAGTCGGGGACGTTGGCGTGATCGATGGTGATCTCGCCGCGGACCAGGTCGTTCCACGTGGTGGAGCCGTCCGGCATCCGGAAGCGCAGCACCGACGTGCGGCCCTCCGCCTCGAAGGCGGCCCGCTGCTCGGCGGTCAGGCTGCGGCAGCGCCCGTCGTAGCCGGGTGGGCGGTTCTCCCGTTTGGCCTGTTCGCGTCGCTCGGCCAGCTCGGCCGGGGTGCAGTAGCAGGGGTAGGCGGCACCGTCGGACTCGAGCCGGCCTGCGGCCTCGGCGTAGACGCCGAGCCGCTCGCTCTGCCGGTACGGCGCGTGCGGACCGCCGACGTCGGGTCCCTCGTCGTAGTCGATGCCCATCCACCGCAGCACGTCGAGCGCGGCGGCGAAGGCCTCGTCACTCACCCGCGACCGGTCGGTGTCCTCGACACGCAGGAGGAACGTGCCGCCGTGCCGACGGGCCAACGACCAGGAGTACAGGGCGGTCCGGAGGTTGCCGACGTGCAGGTCGCCGGAGGGCGCGGGGGCGAACCGGGTGCGCATCGAGGCGTCGAGCGGTGGCGCATCGAGATGTCGGACGGTGACACGGGCGCCGCTGTCGAGGGAACCGGAGCTCATCGCGCGGCCACCGGGTTCTCGAGCGTGCCGATGCCCTCGATCTCGACCGCCACCCGCTGTCCGTCGACGAGCGGGCCGATGCCGGCGGGCGTGCCGGTGAGGATCACGTCGCCGGGGATCAGCGTGAAGTAGGTCGAGACGTAGGAGACGAGCGTCGCCACGTCGTGGATCAGCATGCTGGTCCGGCCGTCCTGACGCACCTCCCCGTCCACGAACGTGCGCAGCCGCAGGTCGGACGGGTCGAGATCGGTCTCGATCCAGGGGCCGAGCGGGCAGAAGCTGTCGATGCCCTTCGCCCGTGTCCACTGGTCGTCCTCGCGCTGCCAGTCGCGGGCGGTGATGTCGTTGCCGCAGGTGTAGCCGAAGACGACCTCGGGCACCCGCTCGACCGGTACCTCGCGGCACAGCCGCCCGATCACCACGGCGAGCTCGCCCTCGTAGTCGACCCGCGTGTCCGGCATCCGCACCGGGTCCCCGGGCCCGATGACCGACGTCGAGGGCTTGAGGAACATCAACGGAGCCTTCGGCGCCTCGCTGCCCATCTCGGCCGCGTGCTCGGCGTAGTTCTTCCCGATCCCGATGATCTTGCTCGGCAGGATCGGCGCCAGCGGGTTGCGCAGCGGCACCCGCTCACCGGTCAACTGCACCTCACCGAAGGGATGCCCGGACAGCAGCGCCACCGAGCGCAGGCCGTCCTCCCCCTCGACGACCCCGAACCGGGGACTGCCTTCCACGCTCACCCGGGCTATCCGCACCGCCCGAACGCTACCGACTAGCGTTCGCCCATGAGCTCACCCTCCCCGTGGCTCGACGACTGGTTCCTCGGTCCGGAACAGCGGGGCAACCCATCCACCGACCTCCGCCCCTGGACGACCGGGAACCGGGTCGAGGCGCTGATCCACGGCGTGACCTACTTCGCGCGGCTGGTGGAGGCGGTGAGCGTCCTCCAGCCGGGCGACCTGCTCGCCTTCACGGACTGGCGCGGCGATGCCGACGAGATCCTCGTCGACGGTGACGCCACGGCCCCGGACGGCGGGTCGCCGGTCCGGCTCAACGACCTCATCGGCGGCGCGGCGGAGCGCGGCGTGCACGTCCGCGGCCTGGTGTGGCGCTCGCACCTCGACCAGGTCGGGATGAACGAGCGGGAGAACGAGCACGTCGGGGACCGGGCCAACGCCGCGGGAGCGGAGGTGCTCCTCGACGAGCGCGTACGCATGGGCGGCTCGCACCACCAGAAGCTCGTGGTGCTGCGTGCCGCGAGTCCGGACCGGGACTCGGTGGCCTTCGTCGGCGGCATCGACCTGGCCAAGAGCCGCCGGGACGACGCCCGGCACCGGGGTGACCCGCAGCCCCAGCCGATCGCCGCCGTCTACGGCGACCGACCGCCGTGGCACGACGTGCAGGCCGAGGTGCGCGGTCCGGCGGTCGCCGACCTGGAGCACACGTTCCGGGAGCGCTGGCGCGACCCCGCCCCGCTGGACAGCCGAAACCCCTACCGCATGCTGCTCGACCTCCGGCACGGGGTGCACATCCAACCGACCAAGCCGCTGCCCGGGCGCCTACCGGATCCGGCGCCCGCCGGTCCGCACGCCGTTCAGGTGCTGCGGACCTACGCGAACCGGCACCACCTGAACCCGTGGCGCAACCCGCTCGGCAGCTATCCGTTCGCGTCCCGCGGGGAGCGCTCGATCGCCCGCGCCTACGTCAAGGTCTGGCGTCGGGCGCGGCGGCTCATCTACATCGAGGACCAGTACCTCTGGTCCGCGGAGGTCGCCGAACTGCTCGCCCAAGCGCTCCGGCGGTCCCCGGACCTGCACCTGGTCGCCGTCGTCCCGCGCCATCCGGACCAGGACGGGCGCTTCTCACTCGCGCCGAACCTGGTCGGCCGGGAGCAGGCCCTTCGGCTGTGCCGGGCGGTGGACCCGGAGCGCGTCTCGGTCTTCGACCTGGAGAACCCCGAGGGCGTGCCGATCTACGTGCACGCGAAGGTGTGCGTGGTCGACGACGTGTGGGCGACGATCGGCTCGGACAACCTCAATCGGCGCTCGTGGAGCCACGACAGCGAGCTGAACATCGCGGTGCTGGACGAGACGCGCGACCAGCGGGCACCGGCGGATCCCGGCGGGCTCGGCGACGGCGCCCGCGTGTTCGCCCGGGACCTGCGGCTGCAGCTGTGGCGTGAGCACACCGACGGCGCGGTGCCCGACGAACAGCTGGTGGATCCCGACGGTGGGCTCGCCGCTCTGCGGCGCTCCGCCGAGGACCTGGAGGCCTGGCACGCGGGCGGGCGGAACGGACGGCGCCCCCCGGGGCGGCTGCGTCCCCACCGACCGGAGCGGCTCTCGGCGCTCCGGCGGGCCTGGTCCGTGCCGGTCTACCGGATGC
Source organism: uncultured Actinomycetota bacterium (assembly GCA_963783105.1). Taxonomy (GTDB): domain Bacteria; phylum Actinomycetota; class Actinomycetes; order Frankiales; family Frankiaceae; genus JAVEDQ01. The sequence continues at coordinate 659,583 of CAWAMI010000007.1, read as the reverse complement.
TCTACGACCCGGACGGTCGGCCCCGGGACCTGCGCCGAGCCCGGCGCTGGTGAGGCCTGCTGCCGCGCTCGGGGCTCAGGCGGCTCGCACCGTGATGCCCGCGAGCAGCTTCTCGGTCGCCGCCGTCACCTCGGCGACCGCCGCGTCGAACGCCTCGCGGTTCTTCGCCGACGGCTGGCGCATGCCGGCGACCTTGCGCACGTACTGCAGCGCGGCGGCGTGCATGTCGTCCGTCGTGACGACCTCTTCGAACGGCGGACGCAGGGTCTTGATGCTCCGGCACATGCGGCGAAACTAACGCCGGGCGTCAGCTCTCGTCGTCTTCTTTCTTGCCGTCGTCGTCTCCCTTGCCGTCGTCCGACTCGGATTCGTCGTCCCCCGACTCGTCCTCCGACTCGTCCCGCGGCTCGTCCGACTGTTCCTCCGCGTCCTCGCCCTCGGCGGCGTCGTCGGTGTCGGTGTCGGTGTCGGTGTCGGTGTTCTCGCCTTCCTGCACTCCGAAGTACTGCCGCAGCGCCGCCATCACGTCGCCGGCCTGGGCGGGGCTGATCGCCCGGCCGGCCGCGACGCGCCGCAGGTAGCTCTCGGCGTCCTCCTCGTCCGCCCGGGTGCCGGGGAGGAACTTCTGGTCCAGGTTGCGCAGCTTGTCGGTGAGAGGCATGGTTCGCCTCTACCCCACCGGCGCGCCGATCCGAACCCGGCGATGTCCTACGACCGGATGCGCTCAGACCGTCCTGAAGGCGGCGGCGTGACCGCGCAGGAACGTCTCGACGTCGGTCGCCGGCCGGCCGGTCGCCTTCTCCACCTCGTCGGTGACCGCCGCGCCCGCGCCTCGGGCGTAGGCGGCATAGACCTCGAGCATCCCGTCGACCGTCCACTCCGGCCAGCCGTAGCCGAGCAGCCGCTCGCGGACGTCGTCCGCCGGTGTGTCGAGGTAGCGCACCTCGTGGCCCGCCACGGCGCTGATCGCCCGGGCCACCTCGGTGTAGGTGACCGCTGCGGGGCCGGTCACGTCGTAGGAGCGGCCCTCGTGCGGGTCGGGACGGGACAGCACGTGGGCGGCCACCGCTGCGACGTCTCGCGCGTCGACGTGGCTGACCGCGGCGTTGCCGGCCGGCAGCAGCAGGGCCGACTCCTCCTGCACCATCGCGGCGTAGCGCAGCAGGTCCTGCTGGAAGCCGTTCGGCGCGAGGACCGTGTGCCGGATGCCCGCCTCGCGCAGCCGCTCGACGACCGTGCCGTGATCCGCCGTCAGGCGGGAGACGGGGTCCTCCCAGCCGAGCGCGGCGATCTTCACGACGTGCGGACGTTCGGGGCAGCGGTCGACCGCGTCGAGGAACGCCATCTCCCGGCCGGCGAAATCCGGGCCCGCCGGGGCCACCAGCAGCGCGGCCCGCACGCCGAGCAGGGCGTCGTCCAGCGTCTCCGGCCGGTCGAAGTCCCCCAGCACGGTCTCGACGTCGAAGCCGCGGAGGTCGTCGCGCTCCTCGGGCGAGGGGACGAGCGCCCGCACCGGCTCGGCGTCCGGCGAACCCCCCGTGCACAGGTGCGCGACGAGTGCGCTTCCGACGGTTCCGGTGGCCCCGGTGACGAGAACGGTCATGCCGACCGCCTACCCCGGAAACGCGCGACCACCGGGCACCGCTACAGCCGGTTCAGCATGCTGGCCACGTTCTGGTCGCCGGTGGCGTAGACCTGGGCCGCGCGGGCGGTCATCGAGGCAATGCCTTCCAGGGCCAGCTGCAGGCGGGCCGCGCTGGTCTGCCATTCCTGGTACAGCGTGGCGTAGTGCGCGTGCGAGGCGCCGGTCCAGACACCCTCCAGACCCCGCACCTCCGAGGTGCAGCGCTGCAGCTCCGAGCTGATGCCGGAGGCCGCGGTGCGTAGCGTGGCGCTGGTCGCGGTCAGGTGGGCAGGGCTGACGGCATATGCATCGGACATCGCAGGTGACTCCTCGTGACGAAGATCCGGTGGGTCGCGGACCTGATGTCGACGGAGCGTAGAGAGATGCCGACCCGCGCGTTTTCCTTGTCCACAGATCGAATGACACAGCTGTAACCTGGCCTCCCGCTGCCGATCCGAAGGGCATGGACCAGACGACCGTGGTGTTGCCCCGTCCCCGTTCGCGCCCCGGCTCGGGCACCAGCCTGGCGTTTCGCCGCACGGTCAGCATGACCGCGGGCGCCGACGCACCGCTGCGGGCGCTGCGGGACGCGCCGACCGCGGCGGCCGTCTCCTGCCACCCCTGCGACGAGGCGATCGTGCGCCACCTCGTCGGTCACGTGAACCGGGTCGATTGTCACGTTCTCGTCGACGCGGCGGCCACCCCGGGCGTGCTCGCCCTGTCCGTGCGGCTGGCCGTCGCGAGCTAGCGCGGCGCCTCGGCCGGCGTCTCGCCCTGCCGCAGGAGGCCGAAGCTCGCGGCGTCGTCGAGGGCCTGCCAGGACGCGGCGATGATGTTCTCGTCCACCCCGACGGTGTCCCACTCGGTGGTGCCGTCGGAGGTCTCGATCAGCACCCGGGTGACGGCGCCGGTGCCGTGCGACCCCTCGAGGATCCGGACCTTGAAGTCCGTCAGCTCGAGGTCGGCAAGCCCCGGATAGGACTTCTCCAGCGCCGAGCGCAGCGCCTTGTCCAGGGCGTTCACCGGGCCGGTGGCCTCGCCGGTCGCGACGATGCGCTCGCCGCGGGACCAGAGCTTCACCGTCGCCTCACTGGTGACGACGCCGTCGCGCTGTTCGACGATGACCCGCCACGACTCGAGGACGAAGAAGCGCCGGTCGCCGTCGACCTCGCGGCGCAGCAGCAGTTCGAAGCTCGCCTCGGCGGCCTCGAACACGTAACCCTTCGACTCCAGGTCCTTCACCCGGTCCACGACCCGACCCAGGGCCTCCCGCTCCTCGGAGAGGTCCATGCCAAGCTCGCGCCCCTTGAGCTCGATGGTGGCCCGGCCCGCGAGCTCGGAGACGAGCATGCGCATGTCGTTGCCGACCTCGGCCGGGTCCATGTGCTGGTAGAGGTCGGGGTCGACCTTGATGGCCGAGGCGTGCAGCCCCGCCTTGTGCGCGAACGCCGTCGCGCCGACGTACGGACGCTTCGGGTCCGGCGTCGTGTTGGCGATCTCGTTGATCGAGTGCGCCACCCGTACCAGCTCCTCGAGCCTTCCGTCGGGCAGCACCGGGCGCTTCAGCTTCTTCTCGAGGTTGGCGACGACGCTGAACAGGTCCGCGTTGCCGCACCGCTCGCCGTAGCCGTTGGCGGTGCCCTGCACGTGGGTGACACCCGCGTCGACGGCGGCGAGTGTGTTGGCCACCGCGCAGGCGGTGTCGTTGTGGCAGTGGATGCCGAGCCGGGCGGCGGTGGCCTGTCCGACGGCGCCGACGACGTCGGTCAGCCCGCCGGGCAGCATGCCGCCGTTGGTGTCGCAGAGCACCACGACCTCCGCGCCCGCCTCCATCGAGGCGCGCACCATCTCGAGCGCGTAGGCGGGGTCGGCGGCGTAGCCGTCGAAGAAGTGCTCGGCGTCGACGAACACCCGCTGCCCCTCGGCGCGCAGGTGGGCGACCGTGTCCCGGATCATCGCGAGGTTCTCGGCCGGGGTGGTCCGCAGCGCCCGCTCGACGTGCCGGATGTCCGCCTTGGCCACCAGGCACACCACGGACGTCCCCGCCTCCCGCAGGGCCGCGACCTGGGGGTCGTCGGCGGCGACGGCGTGCGCGCGGCGGGTGGCGCCGAACGCGGTCAGCGTCGCGGTCGACAGCTGCAGCTCGGTGCGGGCCCGGCGGAAGAACTCGGCGTCCTTCGGGTTCGACCCCGGCCAGCCGCCCTCGATGAACCCGACCCCGAGCTCGTCGAGGTTGCGTGCGACGGCGAGCTTGTCCGCGACCGACAGGGACAGACCCTCTTGCTGGGTGCCGTCCCGCAGGGTGGTGTCGTAGACGTGGAAGCCGTCCGGGTCGTAGCGCAGCGGCGCGTTCAGAACGGAGGACACGCTTCCATTCTGCGTCAGGCTGCCGGCCGGGTCTGCGTCACGCCGGCTGGCGGGCCTTGCTCCAGCAGCCCACGATGTCGCGCATCGACAGAACGCCGACGACCTCGCCGCCCGAGCAGACGATGAGGTGGCGGAAGCCGCCCCGGAGCATCGCCGCGGCGGCGTCGTCCAGCGACCAGTCGGGGTCGGCGACGACGACATTGGGCGTGAGGTGCTCGCCCGCCATCTCCGTGTCCGGGTCCTGGCCGAGGGCGACGGACTCCAGGATGTCCCGCTCGGTGAGGATCGACGGCCCCTGCCCGTCGTCGTCGTGCACGACCGCGGCGCCCACCTTGCGTTCCCGCATGAGCTTCGCCGTCTGACGCAACGTGTGCCCGGGTCCGACCACGAGCACGGCGGGAGTCATCCCGTCCCGAACGAGCATCCAGCGCCTCCTCGAGAAGTATGACGAGCTCGTCCGAGCCCGCTTCACATCTGAGGGCAATCTAGTACCGCCGGGGAAGATCCGCGATGCCGGGGCCGTCAGTCGACGACGTACTCGTTCCAGTCCTTGTACCGGTCCAGCTCGCCGCGGGTGGCCTGCCCGTAGAGGTGCAGGAGGCGCTTGGTCACCTCGCCCGGCCGACCGGTGCCGACCCTGCGGTCGTCGACCTCGACCAGCGGCACCAGCTCGGCGGCGGTGCCGGTGAAGAACGCCTCGTCGGCGAGGTAGAGGTTGGAGCGGACGAGCGGCTGCTCGACGACCTCGTAGCCCTCGTCGCGGGCGAGGGTGATGACGGCGTCCCGGGTGAGGCCGGCGAGCACGCCGTCCACCACCGGCGGCGTGATCAGCTTGCGGCCGTGGACGACGAAGATGTTCTCGCCGGAGCCCTCGGCGATCCGGCCGTCCGGCGTCAGCATGATCGCCTCGTCATAGCCGGCCTTGAGCGCCGCCACCTTGGCCAGGGAGGAATTGATGTACTGCCCGGTGCCCTTGCCCTCCGGCGGGATCGTGTTCGGACCGATCCGCTGCCAGGACGAGACGGCGGCGCGGCAGCCCTTCTCGGCCGCCTCCTCGCCGAGGTAGGCCCCCCAGGGCCAGACGGCGATCGACGCCTTGGTTTCCGAGGGCAGCGGGTTGAGGCCCATCTCGCCGTAGCCCAGGTAGAACAGCGGCCGGATGTAGCAGGACTCGACCTCGTTGATCCGCACCGTCTCCTTGGTGGCGGCGACGATCTCCTCGACCGAGAACGCCGGCTCCATCAGGTACATGCCCGCGCTGCGGAACAGGCGCTCGATGTGCTCGGTGAGGCGGAAGACCGCCGGCCCGCGGGAGGTCGCGTAGGCGCGGATGCCCTCGAACACGCCCCAGCCGTAGTGCAGCGTGGGGTTGAGGATGTGGATCTTCGCGTCGTCCCAGTCGACGAACTCGCCGTCCATCCAGATCATCTTGGTGGGCGTGATCGGCATCTGTCCTGCTCCTTCGTGTCGGAGCCCTCGTCGACTCGACTCCTGATTGCACCACAGCACGAGCGCCCGCCGCGCGCGCGGCTTCCGCCACAGTCCCGCCTCCCGACATCACGAGCAACACGGGAGATCACCCAGTGGCGTGTCGCGGGTCCCGGCCCGGCGTGGCGATCAACCGCGTTGCTGGTGATCACGTCCAGCGATCAGCCGGCAGTCGGTCACGGGCTGCATTGTCCTCGACTCTCAGCTGACAGCATGGGGTTCGTGTGCTCCGTGGTGGTCCGGTGGTCCCCCGACGATCCGGTACGGATCCTCGCCCTTCGCGACGAGCTGGTCTCCCGAGAGTTCGACGACCCGGGCGAATGGTGGCCGCAGCAGCCGGCTGTCGTCGGCGGGCGGGACCGGACGGCCGGCGGCACCTGGTGCGCCGTCGACGTCGCTGCCGGCACCACGGCGCTCGTGCTGAACCGGCCGGAGCGGCGCGTCGCGGAGCCGGGGGCGGCGAGCCGCGGCGTGCTCCCCCTGCTCGCGCTGCGGCACCGGGCGGACTGGACCGACCACGTCGACGTCGCGCCGATGGCCAGCTTCCTGCTGGTCCTCGCCGAACCGGGACGGCTGACGACATGGACGTTCGACGGCTCGAGCTCGCGCGTGGAAGAACACGCGCCCGGGACCTGGATGTTCACCTCCGGCTACGCCGAGGACGCGAAGATCAGCCGGTACCTGCCCTCGTTCCGCGACAACACCTCCCCCGAGGGCTGGCGTGCCGCCGTCGCCGGCACGACGCCCGCGGACGACCCGTCCGCGCTGATCGTGCGGCACGACATCGACGGGGACGCGTTCGCCACCGTCTTCGGTCAGCTGATCGAGGCCCGGCCGGGGCATCTCGAGGTGCAGTACAGCCGCCGCCCGCACACACACGAACCGTGGACGACGCTGACGCGCGACGACTGACGTGGCGCTGTTCGACCATGGCAGCGGTACGCGTGGACTTCCTCGTCCAGACTGACCCGGGCAGGGTGGGTGGTCTGGTGACCGACGTCCTGCCGGACGGGCTGGCCGAGCCGGTCGCGGGGTTGATGCGCCGGGGCGCGGAGGCCATGACCGCGGCCCTGGGTGACCGTCAGGAGCGCTAGCGAGCGGCCGCGACGACCTCACGGGCGACCGCGATGTGCGACAGGTAGCGGTCCTCGGAGTGGAAGCGGCGACCGTTCTCGACCTCGAGGTTGACCACCGCCGGGTCGAAGTAGGGCGGGCGCAGCTCGCGGGCGAGCGTCACCGGGTCGACCGGGTCGATGACGTTGACCCAGGGGAAGTCGTCCGGCAGGCCCTGCACCCACTCGGCCGTGCGCGGGTGCAGCCGCCGGCGCACCAGCGGGACGGCGAGCGGCGAGCCGGCGGTGAGGAACAGACGCGTGCGGTACTGATCCCCGAGTTCCGCCCACAGGTCGGCGGCGACGACGCTGCCGAGGCTGTGCGCGACCACGATGACCGGGGTGCGCTTCTTCGGCAGCCGGTAGGCGAGCAGGTCGTGGATGTCGGCTCGCAGGCGCTCGTTCGCCAGGTAGGCCACGGCGTCCGGGAAGACCCAGGCGATGCGCTCGACGCCGAACGGCTCGGTGATGCGTCGACCGAGGTGCCGCAGCCGGCGGCGCGGCTCGCCGAGCGCGGAGTCGGCGTAGCGGCCGGTGCAGTCCGGGCAGTAGCGGGTCGGCTCGGGTTCCGACTCCTCGGTGTCATCCGAGTCCGTGTCCTCCTCCAGCTCCTGCCTGTCCGCCTCGACCTCCTCCGCCGAGACGCCGGTGGAGCCGGGTTCCGGGGCCGCCGCGCTGTCGTCGTCCGCGTCGGACTCGTCCGACCCGGAGTCGCCGTCGTCGTCCCGGCTCTCCTCGGCCATCCGCTCGGCGACGGCTTCGAGGTCGGCCTCGAGCCGCTTGCGGTAGGCGCGCGAGTAGGGCGCGAGCAACGACATGTAGTCGAGGAACGTGACCCCGGACAGCTGCTGGGACAGACCCGGCTCACCGGCCTGGTGCAGCGCCTCCTCGAGGCGGCCCACCCATCGGGCGGCGAGCAGCTCCGGCGGCGGGCGGTCGAAGGAGAAGCGCCCCCGGCCGTGGATCAGGACGAGATGCGCCGGCTTGCGGGGGCGGGCCACAGTGTCTCTCGCCGTCCGCGCGCCTGAATCAGCGCGCGACGCGGGCGGCGAGCGCCTCGCCGACCTCTTGTGTCGATCGTCGGGCTTCGCCCGAGGTGGTCCCCCGCCGCTGCTCACCCCGCTCCGCGAGGTCCGCGGCCACGGCGTCCTCGACCCGTTGTGCGGCGGTGGCGAGCCCGAGGTGGTCGAGCAGCAGCGCCACCGACAGGACGGTCGCGGTCGGGTCGGCGATGCCCTGACCGGCGATGTCCGGCGCCGACCCGTGGACCGGCTCGAACATGCTCGGGTTGGTGCGGGAGACGTCGAGGTTCCCGGACGCGGCCAGCCCGATCCCGCCGGCGATGGCCGCGCCGAGGTCGGTGAGGATGTCGCCGAACAGGTTGTCGGTGACGACGACGTCGAAGCGCTGCGGCTGCGTCACGAAGAACATCGAGGCGGCGTCGACGTGCAGGTAGTCGACCTTCACCTCCGGGAACTCCTGCGACAGGTGCGCCACCGCGCGGGTCCAGAGGTCGCCGGCGTGCACGAGCACGTTGTTCTTGTGCACGAACGTGAGGTGCTTCGCGCGCTTCATGGCGCGCTCGAACGCGTCCCGCACCACCCGGTCGACGCCGAATCGGGTGTTGAGGCTCTCCTCGGTCGCGACCTCGTGCGGCGTGCCCCGGCGCAGGAACCCGCCCGACCCGGCGTAGGGACCCTCGGTCCCCTCGCGCACGACGACGAAGTCGATGGCCGGGTTCCCGGCGAGCGGGGACGCGACGCCGGGGAAGAGCTTGACCGGGCGCAGGTTGACGTGGTGGTCCAGCTCGAAGCGCAGGCGCAGGAGCAGACCGCGCTCGAGCACGCCGCTCGGGACGCTCGGGTCGCCCACCGCCCCGAGCAGGATCGCGTCGTGCCCGCGGAGCTCCTCGAGGACGCCGTCGGGCAGGGTCTCGCCCGTCGCGTGCCAGCGACGGGCGCCGAGGTCGTAGTCGGTGGTGTCGAGCTTCTCCCCCGAGTCGGTCGCGTCGAGCGCCGCCCGCAGGACGCGGAGCCCCTCCGCGACGACTTCCCGACCGATCCCGTCCCCTGGCACCACCGCTAGCCGCATGGGGTCGAGACTAGCGGCGCCGGAATCAGCGGCGGCCGGAGCGTTCCGCTGCCCGGCTCAGGGCCGGCGCCGGCGAGCCGCCGATACGAACAACCCGCCGATCAGGTACGCCACGCACAGGGCGCCGGCGAGCCACAGACCCGGCTGGGCCCGTGCAGCCGGGTCCCCGTCCGTGAGGAACAACGCGAGTGACCAGGCACACGCCGCCCCCAGGACGAAGGCGAGCAGGGCGCCCCAGCGCGGTCCCCGACGCCACAGCCCCGCGGCCAACAACAGGCCGGCGGCGAGCAGGAGGTACGGACCGAGACGCTGGTCGCCGAGCGCGTCGACCTGGAAGCTGCTCGGGCCGCCGCCCACGAAGTAGCGGAGGCTGAACGCGTCCCACGGCGTGACGGAGTCGGCGCCGGAGGCGGCGAACCAGGGCAGCAGCGACGTGAGCGCCAGTCCGAGCGCGATCGCGGACAACGCCACCGTCTCCCACAGCGCGGACGTCGCACCCCCTCGACCCGGTCGTCCCGGCTCCGACCGGTCCGGATGCGACCAGTCGGGCTGCGACCGGTCAGGCTGCGACCACGGCCCCGGCTCGGCCCACTGCTCCGGCTCCGGGTCCGGCCCCGGCCCAGCCCACGGCTCCGGCTCCGGCTGTGGCAGCTGGTCCGGCCGCGACGAGGTCGGCGTGCGGGCCCAGGGCGTCACCGACAGCACGGAGGTAGGCGGATCGAGATCGGCGGAAGCGCGCGTCGCGTCTGCAGACGCGTCCGCTACGTCGTCCGGCGCCGACTCCGGTGCGGCGCGCGGGAACGGCGGCACCACGACGGCTCCGTCGGCGGGAGCAGGCCCGCCCCCGGTGTCCGCCGCCGAGCCCGGCGTCGCCGCTTCGAGGAACGCCCGGCAGCTCTCGAACCGCTCCGCGGGCCGCTTCGCCAGCGCCCGGCGGAGCGCCGCGTTCGTCTCCGGCCGCAGCCCGAGCTCCGGCGGCAGTGACGGGATCGGATCGAACAGGTGCGCCTTCAACGCCGACGGGATCGTGGGGGTCGGGAACGGCGGCGACCCGGTGAGCAGCTCGAACAGCAGGCAGGCGAGGCTGTACTGGTCGGCGCGACCGTCGATGACGCCGCCCTCGAACTGCTCTGGCGCCGCGTACGCCGGACTCACCAGCAACTCCCCCGTCTGCGTCAGGTGGGTCGAGGAGTCGAGCAACGTGCTGATGCCGAAGTCGCACAGCAGCACGCGGTCGGGATAGCCGGTGCGAGGGGCATCGAGCAGGACGTTGTCCGGCTTGACGTCCCGGTGCACGAGCCCGATCTCGTGGCCGGCGTCCAGCGCCCCGGCCAGCTGGGTGGCGATCTCGCAAGCGCGCGGCGGCGACAGCCGCCCCTCCTGCTCGAGGAGGGCTCGGAGGTCGCCGCCGGGCGCGTGCTGCATGACCAGGTACAGCCGACCGTCGTCCTCGCCCTGGTCGTAGATCGTGATCACGTTCGGGTGGGACAACGAGCTGATGCGCTCGGCCTCGGCGAGGAACCGCTCGCGGAAGCGGTCGTCGTTCGCCAGCCAGGACCGCATCACCTTGAGCACGTCGAGGCGTGGGATCCGTGGATGCCGAGCGAGGTAGATCTCCGCCATTCCGCCGCCGCCGAGGCGGCGCACCACCTCCCACCCGCCGATCACGCTGCCCGACGCGAGGGGGGCGGTCCGCGGACCGACCTCCTGTTGCTCCATGACGTCCACCTCGGCTCCGTAGCCCGGCGTCAGGGTAGGGGTTCCGTGGCCGCTCCGGTACAGGTTCGGGGAGCCGAGGCGACAATCGGCGGGAACGCGAGCGGCGCTACCCGGCCCGGTTGACGGCGCTCACGACGGCGTAGAGCGACGCCGTGAGGATGTTCGGGTCCCAGCCGACGCCCCAGACCACCGAATCGCCGCTCGCGATCTCGACGTAGGCGGCGGCCCGGGCATCCTCGCCCGTCCCGAGGGCGTGCTCGTGGTAGTCGAGCACCCGCAGGTCGACGCCGGCCTCGGCCAGCGCGGTGACGAACGCGGCGATCGGGCCGTTCCCGGAGCCCTCGAGGCAGCGCTCGACCCCGTCGAGCACGACCGAGAACTGCCCGGTCGCCACGTCCGCGGACTGCAGCTTGAGGCGAGAGCCGTCCCGCGCCGCGTTGGTGAGGTATTCGGTGTCGAAGATGCGCCACAGCTCGTCGGCGGTCACCTCACCGCCGGCGGTGTCGGTGTGCTGCTGCACGACGGCGGAGAACTCGATCTGCAGCCGCCGCGGCAGGTCCAGGCCGTGCTCGGCCTTCATCAGGTAGGCGACGCCGCCCTTGCCGGACTGGCTGTTGACCCGGATCACGGCCTCGTAGCTGCGGCCGACGTCCTTCGGGTCGATCGGCAGGTACGGGACCTGCCAGAGCTTCGGCCCGCCGTCGATCTCCGCTGCCGCCCAGTCCTTGTCCAGGGCGGCGAAGCCCTTCTTGATGGCGTCCTGGTGCGAGCCGGAGAAGGCGGTGTAGACCAGCTCGCCGCCGTACGGGTGGCGGGGGTGCACGGGCAGCTGGTTGCAGTACTCGACGGTGCGCCGTACCTCGTCGATGTCCGAGAAGTCGATCATCGGATCCACGCCCTGGCTGAACAGGTTCAGCCCCAGCGTCACCAGGCAGACGTTGCCGGTCCGCTCTCCGTTGCCGAACAGGCAGCCTTCGATGCGGTCGGCGCCGGCCTGGAGCCCCAGCTCGGCGGCGGCGACCGCCGTGCCCCGGTCGTTGTGCGGGTGCAGCGAGAGCACCACGCTCTCGCGGCGGGTGAGGTTGCGCGACATCCACTCGATCGAGTCGGCGTAGACGTTCGGCGTGGCCATCTCGACGGTCGCCGGCAGGTTGAGCACGACCGGCCGCTCCGGCGTCGGCTGCCAGACGTCCATCACCGCCTCACAGACGTCGAGCGCGTAGTCCAGCTCCGTGCCCGTGTAGGACTCCGGGCTGTACTGCCAGCGGACGTCGGTGTCGGGCAGCATCGAGTCGGCGTACTTCGCGCACCATTCGGCGCCACGGACCGCGATCTCCTTCACCCCGTCACGGTCGAGGCCGAACACGACCCGCCGCTGCAGGGTGGACGTGGAGTTGTACAGGTGCACCAGGGCGGTGCCGCGGAAGCCGACGAGCGATTCGATGGTCCGCTCGATCAGTTCCTCGCGCGCCTGGGTCAGGACCTGGATGGTGACGCCGTCGGGGACGAGGTCCTCGGTGACCAGCGTGCGGATGAAGTCGAAGTCGGTCTGGCTGGCCGCCGGGAAGCCGACCTCGATCTCCTTGTAGCCGAGCCGCACCAGCAGGTCGAACATCCGGCGCTTGCGCGCCGGGCTCATCGGATCGATCAGGGCCTGGTTGCCGTCGCGCAGGTCGACGCTGCACCACTGCGGCGCGGCGGTGGTGACCCGGTCCGGCCACGTGCGGTCGGGCAGGTCGATCTGCCCGAACGGCTCGTACTTCTCGATCGGCATGCCGCTCGCCCGCTGGGTCGTCGGCGACGTGTTGGCGGGTGACGTGTTGGCGGGTGACGTGTGCGGAGGGTGCTCCACGGACTGCTCCTTCTTCGCCCCGGAGGCTGCCGGGGCCTCGGTCGATATCGGCGAGGGCCGGACCGGCGCACAGCAGACTCCGCGGCGAGGGAGGCCGGACCGTCTCTAGAGGGCCTCGCCGCGGCGACTAAGAAGGAGCGCCAACATCATCGTTGCCCAGACTAGCAGGGCGGGGGTACGGAGAACCGCTGCGGAGGCTGCGAGGGAGTCGGCCGGCGTGGCTCGCGCACGCCGGCCGTGCCACCACCGTCGTCCGGGCCGCGACCCGGGCCCGCGGGGCGCGACTCGATCAGCGCGATCTGGCGACGGAGGGCGCGGCCCCGGAACCTCGTGCGCCGCAGGTCCTCGTACAACCGGCGACGGATCTGTAGCGCTGTGCTCACGGATTCCAGGGTTCCGCAGCCCGACGCCACCGTCAACGCCGGCGGAACCCGCGGGACACCCGCTCATACGGGACTGCCGGTGCGGCCACCCAGTTTTCTCGTCCGGCCGTTGCGGCGCGTCGTCCCGCCGTACCGTCCTCGTCGTGAGCGAGTCCGGCCTGATGGCCGAACAACGGCCCGGACTGCGTCCCGCGATCCTGCGGCTCGCGCAGGAGAAGGCATGCGCGCGGGCGGTCGCCGCCCTGCAGGCCAACGGCGTCGACGTCCTGCTACTCAAAGGTCCGAGCATCTCTCGATGGCTGTACCGCCCGGACGAGGGCCGACTCTCGGTCGACATCGACCTGTTGGTCTCCCCGACGGACTGGACGACGGCGATCGCGGCGCTGCGCGGCATCGGCTTCGAGGCGCCGCTGGAGCGCGCACACGCAGCGGAGCGCAACCCGGTGGAGATGGACTTCGTCGACGCGCACGGGCTCAACCTCGACCTGCACCATCGGCTTTCCGGTGCGGCCGCCGAGCCGCCGGACCGGTGCTTCCGGGTTCTGTTCGAGAACCGCGACGAGATGCTCGTGGACGGCGTCCCTGTGTCGGTGCTGGCCGTCCCCGCGCGGGCGATGCACCTCGCGCTGCACGCCGCCGCGAACGGGCTCCGCAACCGGAAGTCGCTGGAGGACCTTCGGCGCGGGCTGGCCGTGCTCTCCGAGGCGGAATGGGAGCAGGCGGCCCGGATCGCGACCGCGATCGGCGCCGAGGCAACCGTCGCCGCCGGCCTCCGCTGCCTCGACGAGGGCTCGCGGCTCGCCGACCGATTGGGCCTGCCGCAGCCGACGAGCGTCGAGCTGCGGATGCGGCACGACGGGGCGCCGGAGCAGGCGATCGCCTTCGCTCGGGTCGCCGAATTCCCGACCCGCCGTGAGCGGGCGGCCTACGTGTACCGCAAGCTCGTGCCGACGCGGGCCCTGCTGGCAGAGCGGTACGGAATCGACCCCTCCTCCCCGCGGGAGGTCGCCGTCGGCTACTGCCGCCGAGTCACCTATCTCGTCCGGGTGGGGCTGCCGGGCGCCCGGCTGTGGTGGCGGACGACGCGCGAGGTCCGGTCGGCGTCTCCCACCGACAGCCGGACGCACTGACCTTCCCTTCAGTTCACCGCGGTTCTCAGTGCGCCGCGGACCAGGAGTGCTCCGGACGGTGCGGGAGGACGTGCCCCGTCTCCTGCCGACGGGTTGCGAGCGCGTCGGCGCAGGCCAGCGCGAGTGCGGCGACGACGAACGCGAGGGTGACGAGAAGCGCGCGGCGGAAACCCCCGGCGAAGTCGCCGTGCCCTGCTTCGACGGTGGCGAAGAAGACGGCCCCCACAGCCGCGATGCCGAGCGATGAGCCCACGCGCTGCCCGGTCTGCAGCACGCCGGCGGCGCTGCCGCCGCCGGCGGTGGGCACCTGGGAAAGCGTGATGGCCTGATTCGGGGAGATACTGAAACCGCTGCCGACGCCCGCGACGAGCAGCGGCAGGGCCGTCGCGAGCGCCACGGCCTTGCCGGGCTCGAGACCGACGGCGATCACCGTCGCGACGAAGCCGACCGTCACGAGCGCGAGTCCGAGCGCGACCAGCGGACGGCCGAGTCGTGTGACGAGGCGACCCCCGACCAGGGCGCCGGCCGCGGAACCGACGGCGAACGGGGTGATGGCCAGCCCGGCCAAGAGGGCGGAGTAACCGAGGCCGTTCTGCAGGTACAGCGTGAAGATGAAGAAGATCGAGGTGAAGCCGGCGAAGTAGAGCAGGGCGAGTGCCGCCCCGAGCGAGTACGAGCGCAGCCGGAACAGGTCGAGGGCGATCACGGGCTGCCGTCCACGACGGCCGTACCGCCGCTCCCAGAGCACGAACACCACGAACAGCGCCAGCGCAACCGGCACGAGTGCCCACTTCGCGGGGCCCCGCCACGACCGCTGTTCGACGAGCGGCAGCAGCAGCGCGAGAACGCCGAGACCCAGCAGGAGGACGCCGATCGGGTCGAGGTCCTGGTGTCGCTTCTCCTCCGGGCCGCGGGCGCGGTGCGGGATCAGCCGTACCGCCAGCACCATCGCCACCAGGCCGATCGGCACGTTGACGAAGAAGACGCCGCGCCACCCCTCGGCGGCGCCGAACGCGCGGATGATCAGCCCGCCGGTGAGCGGTCCGGCCGCGGTCGAGAGCCCGATGGTCGTCCCGAGCATCCCGAAGGCTCGCCCGCGCTCCTCGTCGCGGAACAGCTGCTGGATGAGCCCGGCGGTCTGCGGGGTGATGAAGCCGCCGCCGACGCCCTGCGCCAACCGTGCGACCACGAGCATCGTCGGGTCCTGCGCCAGCCCGGCGACGGCGCTGGAGGCCGTGAACAGGCCGAGGCCGAACAGGAAGGCGTTGCGCCTGCCGCGGGCGTCTCCGAGCCGCCCACTCGGCACGAGCACCAGCCCGAACGCGAGGGCGTAGCCGGACAGGACCCACTGCAGGTCGCTCTCCGAGGCCGACAGCCCGGAGCGGATCGACGGCAGCGCGACGTTGACGATGCTGACGTCGAGCAGGCTCATGAAGGCGGCGACGAGGCAGACCGACAGCGCCTGCCAGCGACGGGGATCGCCCTGCCCGGCCTCCGTCTCGTCCCCGGGGTACCGGCCCTGTTCGGATGCCTGGGCGGGCCCGGAAGCGGTCGCTGCCACGGCAACGACGTGCCCGCGCGGACGGTTCTCACGCGCTCGCTCCCCCCGGCGCCGAGCTCCCGCCGGGCCGCTCAGCCGAAGGCGCCGCTGACCGCGACGGTCTCGCCGCCGACGGGGCTGACGGCTGCCATCGCCGTCGACATCCCGGCCAGGTTGGCCAGGTGCGCGAGCCGCATGACCTCGCTCGCGCGGAACAGCGGCCCGCCGGTGCGGGCGACGAGCAGGACGCGGTAGGGCGAGCCGCATGCGGCGACGGCGAGGTCGTTGTCCCGGTCCCGCCACTCGACCGGCACCCACGCCTCCTCGGGCGACACCCGGCGGGCGCCGGAGATCGGCAGGTCGGGCACCGGGCAGGTGCCGGTGGGCGGCGCGGCGCTGGACGCGGAGACCCGCCGCACGCCGGACCGACGGTCGAGCGACGGCGCGGCGCCGTAGCCGACAACCGGCCCCGTCATGTCGGTCGCGTCGAACACGACGGCCCACGTGCAGCGGAAGGCCTCCGGCGCCAACTCGGCGAGACGTTCGAGAGCCCGCCCCGGCGCGGCGGCGATCGCGTCGACGATGCCGAGGTCGCGCACGGTCTCGGCGGCGCGGGAGTGCGGACGCAGCGACTCGACGCGCACGTCCGGGACCGACTGGCAGGCGGTGATGAGCACCTCGGCCATCCGGTCGGCAGGCAACGAAACGACCAGGTCGTCGACGGCACTGTCGCGCGGGCCGCGCTCGACGACGTCGAGCGTCTCGATGTCGACGCCCTCGGCCCCGAGCGCCGTGGCGACGGCGCCCAGCGAACCGGGACGATCCGGCAGCACCAGGCGAAGGAGGTACGTGCGCGTGCTCACCGCACCGAGTCTGCCCAATGCATGTTGCCGTCAGGTTGCGCAGATCAGACGAGCGCGACCCCCGTGACCTCGGCGAGCTCGCCCAGCGCGACGTGCGGGTCGGCGACCTTGATGGTGTGCATGCCCAACGCTCGCGCGGGCTTGAGGTTGACGCCGAGGTCGTCGAGATAGGCGCAGCCGTCGGGGTCGGCTCCCAGCCGGTCGAGCGCCCGACGGTAGATCGCGGGCTCCGGCTTGCGGATGCCCTCGACGCTCGACTCGACGATGCTGTCGAACAGCGACAGCAGCTCCCCGAGCTCGCCGTCGCGCTCCAGCGGCGAGATGTTGTTCGTGAGCAGGCCGACCGGCAGGCCGTTGGCGCGGAGGAGACGCAGCGCTTCGACCATCACCGGCCGCGGCTCGCCGGCGAGCAGCGCGAGCACGTCGTAGGGGTCGAGCCGCACGCCGGCGTCGATCGCCTCCTTCTCGAACAACGCGGCGAACCCCGGCGGATCGACGTCGCCGCGCTCCAGCTTCGCCCAGGCGTTGTCCTCGGGGTTCGTCTGGTTGATCCGGCGGATGATGCCGGGCGGCAGGCCCAGCCGCCGCTCGTATTCGTCGAACGCCTCCAGCGGGCTCGTGAGGATCACGCCCCCGAAGTCGAACAGGACCGCCTGCACGGGGGCACCCGGGCCGGCGCTCACGTGACGTCCAGTCTCATGACATCTCCAAGAATGCGCCGACGGCGTCGACGAAGGCCGACGGCCCGTCGACCCACGGGAAGTGCCCGACGCCCTCGAGCACGACGACCTCGGCCGAACGCAGCTGCTCCGCCATCCGACGACCACCCGCCGGCGGGGTGATGACGTCGAGCGCGCCCAGGACGACCAGCGTGGGCGTCCCGATCGCGAGCAGTTCCTCCGCCCGCTCGGCGGCGCTGCGCCAGTGTGCGCCGATGCCGGCTTCGGCGCGGGGGCTCATCTGGTGGTCGGCGGCGGAGGCGTGCGCGGCGGTGCGGTCGTCCCAGACGCCGTAGTAGAACGGCCGCAGCAGGCGCGAGAGCCGCTGTTGCTCGGCGGGGCGCGCGTAGCGCATGCCCTCCTCGGCCTCGCGAGCCTCGGCGTACCAGGGCTCGTCGGCGCGGGCGGCCTTCAGCACCTCACGCTCCTCGTCGGCCTCCGGCCCGGGCTGCAGGTAGGTCGTGACCAGCACGAGCCGGCGGACCCGCTCCGGATGGGTGGCCGCGTAGGCGAGGGCGACGGGTCCCCCCGCGCTGTGGCCGAGGAGGTCGATGCGCTCCTCGCCCAGGTCGGCCCGAACCGCCTCGAGATCGGCGACGAGGTGCTCGGGGGCGTACCCGGACGGGTCGTCCGGCGTCTGGGAACGGCCCGTCCCGCGGGTGTCGAGCCGCACCACGCGGCGCCGGGACGCGAGGCCGCCGAGGTCACCGAGGTACTCCGACGCGCGGCCGGGACCGCCGGCCGCGCACAGCAGCGGCGGGCCGGCCACGCCGCCGCCAGCGCCCTCGATCTCCGGACCCTCGATTTCGTAGTGCAGACGCAGCCCGTCGGCACTCTGAACGCTCCCCTCGACGACCGGCATGTGCTCACGGTAACCAGCGCGCGGGCGTCCACCCGCCCGCGGTCAGGGGTTCGGGTCCGGGGTCGTGGTCACCGTGCCGGTGCCGGTGTTCCAGGTGATGGCTCCGTGCTGGAAGTCCGTCGCCACAACACCCGGGGAGACGACCCGCTCGTAGCCGGTCGGGTAGCCGAGGTAGCTCGTCTCCGCCCCGAGCGAGACGTAGGCGTCCCGGATTGCGCCGCGCACCTCGTGGGCCCCGATGGTCCGGGTCCAGTAGACCGATCCCCGCTGGAAGCTGCTGAAGCGCCCGGCGCCGTCGGCGGCCACGGTCTCGTCGCTGGTCGGGTAGCCGAGGTTCGTCTCGGAGCCGAGCGCGATCCAGCGCTTCTGGATGGAACCGTGCACCTCGTGGGCGCCCGTGCCCGGCGTCCAGTAGATCTCGCCGCGCTGGAAGGTGTTGGCGCGACCGACTCGGTCCGGCCGGATCAGCTCGTTGCTGGTCGGGTAGCCGAGCACGCCACGCTCGCCCAGGATCCGAGCGTAGGTCGCTCCGATCGCGCCGTGGACCTCGTGCGCCCCGAGGGTGGGAAGCCAGTAGATCGCCCCGCCCCGGAAGGTGTTGCTGCGCCCCCTGCCGTCGGGTCGGACGGTCTCGTCGCTGGTCGGGAGCCCGAGCGGCGAACGGTCGGCCCCGAGGGCGCCGTAGAGCCTGTCGATGTCGCCGTGCACCTCTCGAACCCCGGTGGCGGGGCTGTAGTAGAGGTCACCCCGCTGCAGCTTGGTGGTTCGACCGCCAGGGGTGACCGTCGGACCCTCGTTGGCCGTCGGGAAACCGAGCACGGACAGCGGGCCTCCGAGGGCGAGGTACTTGCTGCCGGTGGTGATCAGGGCGCGCACCCCCGTGGCGGGCGAACTCGTCATCACCCCGGAGGCGAAGCCCGTCACCAGGCCCCCGGCCACCGCGCGCTCCGCGATCGTCGCCTCGCCCACTGCTGACTTCTCGCGGCCGAACCAGTTCCAGACCGCGCCGATGGGCGAGACCGGGTAGCGGCTGGCGACCATGGACCGGAGGGTCCCCAGCGCGGCGTAACCGGCGTTGCCCGGACAGGTCGTCAGATCGGCGTCGCGGTGGCCCGAGATCGTGTTGAAGGTGACCCGGCTGCCGACCGGGAACCGGGAGCCTGCGAAGACGCCAGCGGTGAGTACGGTCCTGCCCGTGGGGTCGCGGTAGTAGCCGCCGAGCTTCCAGGCGAAGAGGTCGGCCACGGAGTTGAGCAGCGCGGCCGGCGGCGCAACGGCGGTGAAGTCGCCGAGCATGGAGACGCCGAAGGTGTCGGCGTTGAAGCCGCCGGTGTGGGCGCCGACGACGGGCTTGTCGACGCCCCCGTAGCGACCCTCGAAGATGCGGCCGAACCGGTCGACGAGGAAGTTGTAGCCGATGTCGCACCAGCGGTTGCCCTGCACGTGGTAGGCGTAGATCGACCGCACCAGCGCGGCCGAGTCACCCGGCCCGTAGGTGTTGGCGTTGTCCGTGTGGTGGACGAAGCCCATCTTGATCGTGGTGCTGTAGTCCGGCCGGGCGCAGTCCGGGTTGTAGCTGCGCAGCCGCTCGTCGGCACCCCAGGCGCCGCGGCTGATGATCGCCGGCGCGACGCCCGGCGCACGTCGGGCGACGGCGCTCGGGGCCACCTTCGACGACGCGGTGCCGACGGGCTGCTGCGCCGCGGGGTCGGCCGCGAGTTGCGCGTCGACGGGTGCGGCACCCGGGTCGACGAGCTCGATCCGGACGCCCGTCGGCCGCTGCGGCGCGGAGACGAGCCGGACCTGCACGCCGTCGGAGGGGCCGACCCACCGCGGGTCGGTGGCGCGGCGCTGGGAAGCACGGTCGTCCGCACGCCCCCCGTCTGGACCGACGTCGGTCGTGGTCAGGGACGACCAGCCCGTCCATCGGCCGCCCGCACGGGTCCGGACGCTGAAGGTGGCCGTCGCCGCCGACGCGCGGTCCCAGCTGACGCCGACCATCGAGAAGCCCGCAGTGCTCTGCTCGCCGCTGTCGGCGACGGTCGGCGCGGTCGCCGCACCCGGCCCCGTCGTCAGCGCCGCCGCGCGGTCGGGCAGCGCGATGGTGTGCACCTCGGTGGGGCGCGTGGGCGCCGGGGCTGGCGCCGGGGCGGGCGCGGACGCCCCGCCCGGGGCAGCCTGTGCGACGGCTCCGGTGAGGATGCCGCCGGCGAGAGCGGAAGTGGTCAGGACGACGAGCGCGACACGTCGGCGGGCAGCCATGGGGCAGGTGGGTCCTTTGGGCACGGGCGGGAGTGGGGAGTCCCCCAGCTGCCATCGGCACCCGGGCGCGCGGGAAAAGGTCCGCGCCGAAGACGGACGGCAGCATGTGCGCCGCCGCGCCTCTGCGGCGCAGACCGCTCGACGTCCGATCCAGCTCGACGCCGAGCCGCGCTACCCGCGCAGATCGACCGCCCGCGCCGTGGTGGCGCCGATCGTGCTCGCGATGCGTTCGAGGACCTCGTCGGAGACGGCGTCGTCGAGCGCGAGCGCCATGAGCGCGTCGCCGCCGACCTCGTCGCGGCTCACCTGCGCGTTGGCGATGTTGACCGACGCCTCCCCCAGCAGGGCACCGACGGCACCGACGACGCCCGGCCGGTCCCGGTAGCGGAAGAAGGCGAGGTGCGGAGCGGGGTGCAGGTCCACCTCGTAGCCGTTGACCGAGGTGATCTTCTCGACCTGCCGGGCGCCGATCAAGGTGCCGCTGACCGAGACCCGGCCGCCGTCGGGCAGCACCCCTCGGACGGTGATCAGGTTGCGGTAGTCGGGCGAGTCGGGATCGGTCTCCAACCCGACCTCGACCCCGCGTTCGCGGGCGAGCAGCGGCGCGTTGACGTAGGTGACCTGCTCCTCGACCACGTCGGTGAACACGCCCTTGAGTGCGGCGAGCTGCAGCACCCCGACGTCGAGGGCTGCGATCTCACCCCGGACCTCGACGGTGATGCTCGCGGCCACCCCCGCCGCGAGGCCGGTGAAGATCTGCCCCAGCTTCTCCGTCAGCGGCAGCCCGGGCCGGACGTCCTCGGCCACGACCCCACCCGCCTGGACGTTGACCGCGTCCGGCACGAACTCGCCCTGCAAGGCGAGGCGCACCGAGCGCGCCACCGCCGTGCCCGCCTTTTCCTGCGCCTCCACGGTGCTCGCGCCGAGGTGCGGCGTGACCACGACATTGGGCAGGCCGAACAGCGGCGAGCTCGTCGCCGGCTCGGTGACGAACACGTCCACACCCGCCCCGCCGAGCTGACCGCTGCTCAGGGCCTCCGCGAGCGCCGCCTCGTCCACCAGGCCGCCGCGAGCCGCGTTGATGAGGACCGCGCCGGGCTTCATCGACGCGAGCTCCTCCTTGCCGATCAATCCGAGCGTCTCCGGCGTCTTCGGCAGGTGGACCGTCACGATGTCGCTGCCGGCCAGGACCTCCTCGAGCGGCAGGAGCGTCACGCCCATCTGCGCGGCCCGCGCCGCCGGGACATAGGGGTCGTAGGCGAGCAGCGTGACGCCGAACCCGGCGAGCCGCTGGGCGACGAGGACGCCGATACGCCCGAGGCCGAGGACCCCGACGGTCTTGCCGGCGAGCTCGACGCCGGTGAAGGACGAGCGCTTCCACTGCCCCGCGGACAGCGACGCGTGCGCCGCAGGGATGCGCCGGGCGACGCTGAGCAGCAGCGCGATCGCGTGCTCCGCCGCGCTGATGATGTTCGACTGCGGGGCGTTGACCACGAGCACCCCCCGGGCGGTCGCGGCGTCCACATCGACGTTGTCCAGCCCGATGCCGGCGCGGGCGACCACCTTGAGCCGCGAGGAGGCGGCGAGCGCCTCTGCGTCGATGGTCGTGGCGCTCCGGACGATGACCGCATCCGCCTCGGCCAGCGCCGGCAGCAGGGCCGCTCGATCCGTCCCGTCGACGCTGCGCACCTCGAAGTGCTGTTCGAGCAGGGCCACCCCGGTTGGGGACAGTTCCTCGGCGAGTAGGACGACGGCGTCGGTCACAGGGCTCCCTCGTTGGCCGGACGGGCCTCGTTACGTAGGCGGAAAGCAGTCGGTGGGCAGTTGACGGGCAGCGCCGAATCTAGGCCAGACGCGAAGGAGGCGTCGCCGGTACCCCCATACCGGCGACGCCTCCTGCTCCCCCGAGCCCTGTGGTCTCGCGTGGTACCTACATCAACCGGCCCGCCGACTCCTCCATCAACCGGCCCGCCGACTCCTCCATCAACCGGCCCGCCGACTCCTCCATCAACCGGCCCGCCGGTAGTGCGTCAGGATCTGCCCCGCGGTGAGCTTCGTGTTGTAGAACGCCGGGTCATCGATGGTTCCGGTGAACCCGGCGGTCTTCGGCGGGAGCGGCCAGATGCCGAAGCTGTCGGTGCCGACGCGCGGGAAGCCCACCAGCTCCTTGGCCAGCTTCGGCCCCGGCCGGCCGCCGCCCTGACGCACACCGTCGACGTAGAGGTCGATCCACGTTCCCTTGGCGGTCGGGAACTGCTCGGCGACCACGTGGTGCCAGCTGCCGTCGTTGTAGGCCTTGGCGCCCCAGATGCCGTTGTACTCGTAGGTCTTCGAGTTGTTCCAGGTGCCGAAGATCAGCTGGCCGCCGCCGTCCATGTAGAGGAACGGGTCGTACTGCACGCTGTCGCCGCTCCTGCTGTCCCCATAGCCCATCAGGCGCCCGCCGGTGTTGCTGGTGGTCTTGAACCACAGCTCCATCGAGAACGTGTTCGGCACTGCCTCGGCGTCCTTGTCGACGCTGATGATCGCGTCGTTCACGTCGGCCGCCCTGGTCCCCGGCGTCACGCCCTCGGCGCCGAAGGTCACGCCGCGCTGCGGGGTGCCGGTGACGCCGTTGGTGCCGGAGTCGGCGACCGTGGACGCGCCCGGAGCCTCCTCGAGCCGCCAGTAGATGGCCGGGTTCTGCGCCTTGACCGCCGCCGGGTAGCCGCCGTTGGTCGCCGCCGCGATGGCCGTCGCCGTACCGCCGGCGCTCTTGGCGGTGGTCCGACCGGCCGCGTCCGTGGCGGTGACGGTGTAGGTGTGCGTTCCGGAGACCTTGTCCAGATAGGTGAACTGCGGGACGAACCACCAGCGGGCCATCGCGTTGGTCCAGGTCTTCACCAGCTTGCCGTCCCGGAAGAGTTTGTAGGTCAGCTGACCGTCGTCGAGGTCGTACGAGCCGGCGAACTTGACCAGGATGGTGCCCTTGCCGTTGCTGGTCGCCACGGGCGCGGCCGGGACCACCGGCGCGGCACCCTTCGCGGTGGCCGTGCGCGGCCGGAAGCGGGCCAGGCTCTGCTGGGCCTTGTCGTTCACCTTGGTGAACGACCCGCCGACGAACAGCTGGGTGCCGTCTGTGGCCATGGCCCGCGGGCCGAGCTCGTTCAGCGGGTCGACGCCGGGACCGGCGTCGGTGTTCGGGAACCAGGGCTGGACGATGCCGGTCTCCGTGTCCTCGGAGATCAGGTGGTGCCACCCGCGCTGCAACGGAGCCTGCGGGAAACCGCCCTCGACGTCGCTGCAGTCGTGCGAGTGGGAGCCGGCGTACAGGTTGGTCCCGACCACCGTCACGGCCTGCGTCGCGCCGAGGCAGTTGTCCTTGAACTCGACCGTGCCGTCGGCCGGGTCGAGCTTGATCGTGCCGTCGAACCAGCCGTAGCCCGTGCCCTCGGCACCGGCGTAGACGTAGCCGTTGGCGTAGACCAGCGACTTGACGGTGCTGAAGTTGGTGCAGGCGTTGACGCTGCAGTCCTCCGGAAAGACCTTCTCCTGCTGCGGCAGGTTGGCCCCGGAGGCGCCGTCGACGAGGACCAGCGCACGGTGCAGTTGGCCGTTGGCGAGATTGAAGTTGCCACCGATGTACACCCGGTCACCGCTCGGCACCGCGACGATCGACTGACCCAGGGCCTTGTCGAGCTGCGGGTTCCACGGGAGCAGGCCTCCGGCGCTGGAGAAGGCGGCGGCACCCACCCGCGACTCACCGCCGGCCGCGGTGAAAGCACCGGCCAGATAGATCGCCGAGTCGGTCGCGGAGAGGGCCCGAACCCGCTGGCCGGACATCGCCGGCGCGAAGCTCGTCAGGGCGGAGTTCGACTTGGTGAGGTCGAAGGAGGCGACCTGGCTTCGAGCCTGGCCGTCGACGCTCGTGAAGTCGCCGCCGGCGTACAGGGTGCGACCGTCCGGCGTCACCGACAGCGCATAGACGATCTTGTTGGCGGTGTGCTTGAAGGCCGGGACGTAGTTGCCGGTCGCGGTGTCGACCGCGATCAGGTTCTTGACCGTGACCTCACCCGCGCCGCCCGGGGCGACACCCGGTGGACGCGCCTTGGTGAAGTTGCCGGCGATGTAGAGCCGGCCGGCCGAGTACGCCATGGCCCAGACCGTGCCGTTGGTCTGCCACATCGGGGTGGGGGTCGCGGGCAGCGGCGCCGCTCCGCTGACGTTCGCCACGGGCGAGGCGTCGATCGTCGTCGGCAGCCCTGGTGTCACCGCCGCCGACGACGTCACCGCGGGTAGTGCCAAGGGAACCGCGAGCGCGCCTGCCAGTGCTGCCTGCCACAACCGCTGAACACGCATGTGCTGCTCTCCCCCGATGACCGAGACCTCGGCAAGCTAACGGGGCGTGTTACGTTCCGTGACCGGTTCGGCGAAAACTGGTCCTTCGTGACCAGACGGGCACCATCCGAGTCGGCCGCTCGCCACCAACGCACACCAGCGGGGACGCACGAAAAGCGGCCCGCCACCGTCCCGGGTCGCGGAACGTGGCGGGCCGCTTCGGACCGGAGCGGGCGGTCGGCCCGGCGGTCCAGCTCTCGGTGCGGGCGTCGGCCCGCGGGCGCGGGCGTCGGCCGCCCTGGATCAACCCCGCCGGATCCAGGACATCATGGGGCGAAGCTGGGAACCGACCTGCTCGATCGGGTGCTGCTTGCCGTCTTCGACCAGCTTGGTGAAGTTCGGCCGCCCGTTGGCGTCCTCGTCGACCCACTCGCGGGCGAACGTGCCGTCCTGGATCTCGCCGAGGATGCGGCCCATCTCCTGCTTGACCGCCGGGGTGATGACGCGCGGCCCGCGGGTGACATCGCCGTATTCCGCGGTGTCGGAGATGGAGTAGCGCATCCCGGCGATGCCGCCCTCGTACATGAGGTCGACGATCAGCTTGAGTTCGTGCAGGCACTCGAAGTAGGCGACCTCGGGCTGGTAGCCGGCCTCGACGAGCGTCTCGAACCCGGCCTGCACCAGCGCGGTCGTGCCACCGCAGAGCACCGCCTGTTCGCCGAACAGGTCGGTCTCGGTCTCCTCGGTGAAGGTCGTCTTCAGGGCGCCCGCGCGGGTGCCGCCGATGCCGCGGGCCCAGGAGAGCGCCAGCTGCTGGGCACTGCCGGTGGCGTCCTGTTCGACCGCGATGAGGCAGGGCACGCCCTTGCCCTCCTCGTAGGTGCGGCGTACGAGGTGGCCGGGGCCCTTCGGCGCGACCATGCAGACGTCGACGCCGCCCGGGGGCGTGATGAGGTCGTAGCGGATGTTGAAGCCGTGCCCGAAGAACAACGCCTTGCCGTCGGTGAGGTTCGGGGCGACGGACTCCTCGTAGATCTTCCGGTGCGCGGTGTCCGGCGCGAGGATCATGATCACGTCGGCTTCGGCGCAGGCCTCGGCGGGGGTGAGGACGCGCAGCCCCTCGGCCTCGGCCTTGGGCCGGCTCTTCGAGCCCTCGGGCAGGCCGATCCGGACGTCGACGCCGCTGTCCCGCAGGTTGAGCGCGTGGGCATGACCCTGGCTGCCGTAGCCCAGGATGGCGACGGTCCGCCCCTGGATCAGCGACAGGTCGGCGTCGTCGTCGTAGAAGATCTCGGGCACAGCATTCCTTCCGGTGGTTTCTTGCGGTTGGGGCTTGGTGGCGGGGACGGCGGCGCGAGCGCGCCGACGTCAGGCGGAACGCTCGACGGTGCGCAGCGACCGGTCGGTGATGGAGCGGGCGCCGCGGCCGACCGCGACCATCCCGGACTGGACGAGCTCGCGGATCCCGTAGGGCTCGAGCACGCGGACGAGCGCCTCGATCTTGTCGCGGGTACCGGTCGCCTCGATGGTCACCGCCTCGGGCGAGACGTCGACGACCTTGGCGCGGAACAGCTGGACCATCTCCAGCACCGAGGAACGGGTGGACATGTCGGCCCGCACCTTCACGAGCAGCAGCTCCCGCTGGACGCTGTCCTGCGGGTCCAGCTCGACGATCTTCAGGACGTTGACGAGCTTGTTCAGCTGCTTGGTCAGCTGCTCCAGGGTGTGGCCCTCGACGCTCGCCACCAGCGTGATGCGGCTGATGTCGTCGTGCTCGGTGGGGCCGACCGCCAGCGACTCGATGTTGAACCCGCGGCGGCTGAACAGGCTCGCGACGCGGGCGAGCACGCCGGGCTTGTTCTCGACCAGCACGGACAGGGTATGGCGGGCCATCTCAGTTCACTCCCTGGTTCGGCGAGCCCTCGGGCAGCAGGTCGGCGTCCTCGTCCGCCACGACCTCGCCCATCTCGTAGTCGAAGTCCGGGGCGGTGTCCCGGGCGATCTTGATGTCGTCGTTGCTGGTGCCGGCGGCGACCATCGGCCAGACCATCGCGTCCTCGTGGACGATGAAGTCGATGACCACCGGCCGGTCGGTGATGGCCATCGCCTTCTCGATCGTGGCGTCGACGTCGGTGGCACTGTCGCAGCGCAGGCCGACGCAGCCGAGCGCCTCGGCGAGCTTGACGAAGTCGGGGACGTAAGCCGCGGTCTTCGGCGTGCGGCTGCCGCGCAGGTCGGTGTTGGAGTAGCGCTCGTTGTAGAACAGCGTCTGCCACTGCCGGACCATGCCGAGGTTGCCGTTGTTGATGACGGCGACCTTGACCGGGATGCCCTCGAGCGCGCAGGTCGCGAGCTCCTGGTTGGTCATCTGGAAACAGCCGTCGCCGTCGATGGCCCAGACCGTCGTCTCCGGCGCGCCCGCCTTGGCGCCCATCGCGGCGGGGACGGCGAAGCCCATCGTGCCGAGGCCGCCCGAGTTGATCCAGGTGCCCGGCTTCTCGTAGGAGACGAACTGGGCCGCCCACATCTGGTGCTGGCCGACGCCCGCGACGTAGATGGCCTCGGGGCCGGCGATCTCGCCCAGCCGCTTGATCACGTACTGCGGGGCGAGGGTGCCGTCGTCGGCCTCGTCGTAGCCGAGCGGGTAGGTCGACTGCCAGCTCTGCAGCGTCGACCACCAGTCGGTCAGGTCCGGGGACCGGCCTTCGGTCTCGGACCTGAGTGCGGCGACCAGCTCGCGCAGGACGTCCTTGGCGTCGCCGACGATGGACACGTCCGCGGCCCGGTTCTTGCCGATCTCGGCCGGGTCGATGTCGACGTGCAGCACCTTGGCGTCCGGCGCGAAGGTGTCGAGCTTGCCGGTGACCCGGTCGTCGAAGCGGGCGCCGAGCGTGATCAGCAGGTCGGCCTTCTGCAGGGCCGTCACCGCGGCCACCGTGCCGTGCATGCCGGGCATGCCCAGGTTGTGCGGGTGGCTGTCCGGGAAGGCGCCGCGGGCCATCAGGGTGGTGACCACGGGGGCGTCGGTCAGCTCGGCGAGCTCGGCGAGCTCCTCGGTCGCGTGGGCCTTGATGACGCCGCCGCCGACGTAGAGCACCGGCTTGCGACTGGCGGTGATCAGGCGGACGGCCTCCCGCACCGCCTTCGTGCTCGGCCGGGCAGGCATCCGGTAGCCGGGCAGGTCGAGCTGCGGCGGCCAGGAGAACGTGGTCTCGGCCTGCAGGACGTCCTTCGGCACGTCGACCAGCACCGGACCCGGCCGACCGGTGCTCGCGAGGTGGAAGGCCTCGGCAATCGTGCGCGGGAGGTCCTCGGCCTTCTGCACGAGGAAGTTGTGCTTCGTGATCGGCATGGTGATGCCGGAGATGTCGGCTTCCTGGAACGCGTCCGTGCCGATCGCCGGACGCGGCACCTGACCGGTGATGGCGACCATCGGCACGCTGTCCATGTAGGCGTCGGCGATGGGCGTCACGAGGTTGGTGGCGCCGGGGCCGCTGGTGGCCATGCAGACGCCGACGCGGCCGGTGGCCTGCGCGTAGCCGGTGGCGGCGTGGCCGGCACCCTGCTCGTGCCGGACCAGCACGTGCCGGATCTTCTGCGTGTCGAACAGGGGGTCGTAGAGCGGCAGGATCGCGCCGCCGGGGATCCCGAAGACGATCTCGACACCGACCTCTTCGAGCGAACGGACGAGGGACTGTGCCCCGGTCATCGGCGTTGGCGACTGAGCCGCAGGGGCTGCGTTCTGCTCGGACATGATCCTCGGTTCCCGGTTGGTGCTTCGGTGTTGTGACTACGGGGCTGTTCGACTGGGTCCGGACACACAAACGCCCCTCGTGCCAGGGGCACTGAGGGGCGGCGCGCGAAGAACTGGGACGTCTACGCGCGCGACTCGAGTACTACGAGAATGAGGCCGAGCCGCGGGAAACGCACACCCTGCACTCTCCCTGACGAGGAGGCGATCGTCAAACGGAGGCGGGTGTGGGGGCCGCTCCCGGGGCGGAGTCGGAGCGTGCGCGGTCCGCGCGAGGCCGTTCGCGGGGCGGTTCGCGGTCCGCGCGGCCCCGTTCGCGGCCCCCGCGGCCCCGTTCGCGGCCACCGCGGAAAACCCGCCCCGATTCCACGCCAACCGCGAACGGCCCAGCTCCCTCCCGGCCCCGTTCGCGGCCACCGCGGAAAACCCGCCCCGATTCCACCCCAACCGCGAACGGCCCAGCTCCTCCCGGCCCCGTTCGCGGCCCCCGCGGCCCTGTTCGCGGTCCCCGCGGAAAACCCGCCCCGATTCCACGCCAACCGCGAACGACCCAGCTCCCTCCCGGTCCCGTTCGCGGCCCCCGCGGCCCCGTTCGCGGTCCACATCACCGGACCGCCGTGCTCGTCCACAGTTCGGGGGCGTGGTCGAGCGGCGACACCCTTGCCTCGGCGATCCTCCCGCCATGTCACCGTCTCCGCGCCCGCCCGAGGGAGTCAACAACGCGGCACTCGCGTCGGACGACGTGCTGCTCTCCCGCGAGGCGGAGCGGCTGGGGCTGAGCCCGTGGCACGTCCGCCGACTGGCCGCCATCGGCCGGGAACAGGGCTTACCCCGCGGGACGATCGCCGTGCCACCATTTCGAGACCTTCTCCGTGCTCGCGCCCGCGCGGCGCTGCTCCTCGTGCCCGACGGGATCGTCTGCGGGATCACGGCGGCACGCCTGCACGGACTCGAGGGACTGAACTGGCACACCCCCGCCGAGCCGGTGCACCTCCTGCTCCCGGCCACTCGCACCCGGTGGCAGCGGAGTGGTCTGCGGCTGCACTGGTCCCGGCGGCCCATCGACGACCCGCAGGATCTCGAGGGCCTGCGGGTCACGTCGGTGGAGAACACCCTGCTCGACCTGCGGGGGCGGGTGGACCGGACGACGTTCGTCTCGTTGGCCGACAGCGCGGTCCGGA
This sequence comes from uncultured Actinomycetota bacterium, assembly GCA_963783105.1. Classification (GTDB taxonomy): domain Bacteria; phylum Actinomycetota; class Actinomycetes; order Frankiales; family Frankiaceae; genus JAVEDQ01. Next base: position 630,322 of record CAWAMI010000007.1, on the reverse strand, counting down.
AAGGCCTGATCGACGACGTCTGGTTGGCGCGGCAACAACAGGACGAAGCCGACGAGCCGGCGGGGTGGTGGCATCTGGTGGACGGGCGATCCGAGTCCCCGTCCGAGACGGCGGTCCGGCTGGTTCTGACGGACGGCGGCCTTCCACCCGACGAGCTGCAAATCCGCGTACGGGACGACACCGGGCGGATCATCGCGCGGCTCGACATGGGCTGGAAGCGGCCACGAGTCGGCCTCGAGGTGGACAGCACCGAGCACGACAAGCCGACCCCGCTCTACCGCGACCGGTATCGGCAGAACGACCTGTTCGACCTCGGTTGGGACATCCGCCGCGTGACCGGGTGGGACGCGCGGAACCGGCCGGCCTACGTGCTGCGCACCGTCCGGAACGCACTGGAGCAGGCGGCCTGAGGCGGGAGCGTTCGCGGTCCGCGCGGAAAACCCGCCCCGATTCCACGGCAACCGCGAACGGGCCCAGCCCCCTCCCGGCAACGTTCGCGGTCCCCGCGGGAGCGTTCGCGGTCCCCGCGGAAAACCCGCCCCGATTCCACGGCAACCGCGAACGGCCCAGCCCCCTCCCGGCAACGTTCGCGGTCCCCGCGAAAGCGTTCGCGGTCGGCGCGGGAGCGTTCGCGGTCCGCGCGGAAAACCCGCCCCGATTCCACGGCACCCGCGAACGGCCCAGCCCCCTCCCGGCAACGTTCGCGGTCCGCGCGGGAGCGTTCGCGGTCCGCGCGGAAAACCCGCCCCGATTCCACGGCAACCGCGAACGGCCCACGCCGGCGGCAAGCCCAACCGGCCCGGTCAGCCGCCGCCGTTGGCGTCGAGCGCGCGTAGGAAGCGGGCCGCGGCCGGGGCAGCAGTCTCCGCGCCGAAACCACCGCCGGGGATCAGCACCGCGAAGCCGATGTCGCCGCGGAAGCCGGCGAACCAGGCGTGGGTGGGCGGGTCCTGGCCGTTGCGGCCGACGCCGTACTCGGCGGTGCCGGTCTTGCCCGAGACCTCGCCGGGGAACGAGACGGGCGCCGCGGTGCCGCGGGTGACCACCGCGCGCATCATGTCCTGCATCTGCGAGACGACGTTCGGCGGGATCGCGTTGGAGTCGACCGGCTTGCCGACGACGTAGGGCCGGCGCCAGGTGCCGCCGGCGATGGCCGCCGTCACCGAGGCCATCTGCAGCGGGTTCGTCTCGACGCGGTCCTGCCCGAAGGCGACCGCATACGGGTCCACACCCTCGCCGTGCGGGACGACGCCGCCGAAGCTCTCGATCGGCAGCGGCTGCTTGCCGTCGAAGCCGAGCAGCTGCTCCGCCCGCTGCATGTCCGCGTCCGTCAACTTCGAGCGCAGGTTGACGAAGGCCGTGTTGCAGGAGTGGTAGAAGGCCTGCCGCAGGTTGATGGGTCCGAACGCCTCGCCCTCGGCGTTCTTGAAGGACCGGCCGCCGGCGACGACCGTCTTCGGGCAGTTCAAGGGAGTTTCCTCGGTGAAGCCGTGCAACAGAGCCGCGACCGTCGTGACGATCTTGAAGGTCGACCCGGGCGCGTACTGACCGCGGATCGCCGTACTGGCACCGCCCGAGTTGGAGATGGCGAGCACTCCCCCAGTCTTCGCGTCGACCGCCACGAGCCCCGCCGAACCGAAGCCGGCGATCCCGGTGCGGGCGGCCCGCTGGACGTTGAGGTCGAGCGTCGTCCGGACGTCGGTGCCGTTCGTCGCCGGATAGGTCTGCAGCGTCTGATCCTCGCCGTCGCCGGGCGGACGCATCACGATCCGGGCGCCCGGACTACCGGCCAGCTGCTTGTTGTACGCACGCTCGAGCCCGGACTGACCGCCGCGGTCGCCGGCGACGAAGCCGTTGCCGGCCGCCTGGGCCTGCTCGGCGTCCAGCGGGCCGACCGAACCGAGGAGGTTGCCGTCGAGGTCGGAGTCCTCGCCCCGGAGCGGAGTGCCGTTGCGGTCGAGCAACTGGCCGCGCTCGCCGACGACAGAGACCCGGGTGAGCGAGCCGCCGGCGACCAGCTGCGGGTGGATCGACGCCGGGGTGACATCGACCCGCCACACCTTGTCCGGCCCGCGGTCGAGGTGCAGACCACCGTCGTAGGCCCACGGCCCGAGCCCGGCGAGCTGGAGCTGCGCGTGGTACGGGACGTCCGCCCCGTTCTCGGCCCGGACGAGGGTGCCGGGCTCGTAGTCCGACGACTCGACCTTCAACGACGTGCGCATCGGCTCGAGGATGTAGCGCAGCTCGTCCGCCGGGCGGTTGGCGTGCTCCGCCATCGCCGCGTAGTCGGCAACGGACCACGCGGACAGGTAGGCGTTCGCCGCGTCGCGCGCCTGCGCCGTGCGCGGATCGGCGGAATCGGACAGCAGGAACCAGGCGCCGCCGGCGCCGACCGCCAGCACGGCGGCCAGGACGACGATCAGCCACTTCGCGCTGACCGCACGCCGACCCGTCTTCTGCTGTGAGCCCTCGGTGAGAACCATCGAAGCCTTTCTCGTCAGCCGCAGACCGCGCCCTCGGCGGCGGATCCCACCAGTCGGGCGTACTTCGCGAGGACTCCGGACGTGTAGCGGGGCTCGATCGGCTTCCACTCCGCGCGACGGCGCTCGAGCTCGTCGTCGTCGACACCGACGAGGTCGAGCCGCCGGTTCGGCACGTCGAGCAGGATGCGGTCGCCGTCGGCGACGAGGCCGATCGGCCCGCGGTCGGCCGCCTCGGGCGCGACGTGACCGACGCACAGACCGAACGTGGCGCCGGAGAAGCGCCCGTCGGTGAGCAGGGCGACGTCCTTGCCGAGCCCAGCGCCCTTGATCGCGGCGGTGACAGCGAGCATCTCGCGCATCCCCGGACCCCCCTTGGGACCCTCCCAGCGGATGACGACGACGTCCCCGGCCACGATCGAGCCGCTGGTCACCGCGTCCATGGCGGCCACCTCGCCGTCGAACACCCGGGCGGTGCCCTCGAAGACCAGCGAGTCCATGCCGGCGCTCTTCACCACGGCGCCGTCGGGGGCCAGTGAGCCGCGGAGGATCGCGATGCCGCCGGAGGAGTGCAGCGGCTGGTCCAGCGGGCGGAGCACGGTGCCGTCCAGCTGCGGCGGAGAGAGCTCGGAGAGCTCCTCGCCGAGGGTCCGGCCGGTGATGGTGAGGGCGTCACCGTGCATCAGCCCCGCGTCGAGCAGCGCCCGCATGACGACGGGGACGCCGCCGATCCGGTCGACGTCGTTCATGACGAACTGCCCGAACGGCCGGACGTCGGCGATGTGCGGCACCCGGTTGCCGATGCGGTCGAAGTCCTCGAGCGTGAGGTCGACCCGTGCCTCCCGGGCGATCGCCATCAGGTGCAACACCGCGTTGGTCGAGCCGCCGAGCGCCATGACGACGGCGATCGCGTTCTCGAAGGCCTCGCGGGTCAGGATCTGCCGGGCGGTGATGCCCTGCTCGATGAGCCGGACCGCCGCCTCGCCGCTGCGCACCGCGTACTCGTCGCGCCGCCCGTCGGGTGCCGGCGCGGAGGCCGAGCCGATGATCGACATGCCGAGCGCCTCGGCGGCCGAGGCCATGGTGTTGGCGGTGAACATGCCGCCGCACGAGCCCTCGCTCGGGCAGGCGAGCCGCTCGACCTCGCCGAGCTGCTCGTCGTCGATCTTGCCGACCGCGCGGGCGCCGACGGCCTCGAACACGTCCTGGACCGTCACGAGCCGCCCGTCGGGTAGCCGACCGGGCAGGATCGACCCGCCGTAGAGGAATGCGGAGGCCAGGTCGAGGCGCGCCGCCGCCATCAGCATCCCGGGCAGGCTCTTGTCGCAGCCGGCGAGCAGGACCGTGCCGTCGAGCCGCTCGGCGTGCACCACGCACTCCACGGAGTCGGCGATCACCTCGCGGGAGACGAGCGACGCGCGCATCCCCTCGTGGCCCATGGAGATGCCGTCGCTGACCGCGATCGTCCCGAACTCGAGGGGGACTCCGCCCGCGGCGCGGACGCCCTCCTTCGCCGCCTTCGCGAGGCGCGCGAGCGGCAGATTGCAGGGCGTGACCTCGTTCCAGGACGAGGCGACGCCGATCTGCGACCGGTTCCAATCCCCGTCACCGAGGCCGACGGCGCGGAGCATCGCCCGCGCGGGGGCACGCTCGTAGCCCTGGGTGACTTCGAAGGAGCGCGGCTGGGAAGCAGACGAGGGAGCCACCTCCGGAACTTTATCCGCGGTTGCCCCGGTCGCGGGGTTTCGCCAGTCCTCGGAGGGCTCACGAACGAGCACAGGTGCCGCGTGCGGCGGGAGATGCGCCGGTGGCGGCGCAGGAGGAGGACGGGTGGTCGAGCCGGGCTCCCGCTCCGACGACGGCGGCTCGGCGGAGGCCGGCACCTTCGACGTCTGGTCCCCCGACGGCACCCGCTTCCGCGGCTGGCGCAGCGGCGGCGAGGGGCTTCCCGTCGTGATCAGCAACGGGCTGGGCACCCCGCCCAGCGCGTGGCCGGCGATCACCGGGGACCCCGATCTCCGCGTTCTGACCTGGTACTACCGCGGCACCGCGGGCGGCAGCCGCCCCGCCGACCGGCGCCGGGTACGCATCGAGGACCACGTCGCCGACCTGATCGCGCTGATGGACGCCGAGGGCGTGGAACGGGCGGTGCTCGTCTCGTGGAGCATCGGCGTCAACGTCGCCTTCGAAGCCGCCCGCCTGCACCCCGATCGGGTGGCGGGAGTCCTGGCCGTCGCGGGGGTGCCGGGCGGGACGTTCGCGGCCATGGGCGGTTCGATCTGGCTGCCCCGCCGGCTGCGGCATCTGCTGAGCGTGAGCGGAACCCGCGCGCTGCACCGCCTCGGTCCGCTGCTGAACGCGACCCGCCCGCTCGTGCCGACCGCGCGCCTGACGGCCCTGCTGGTACGCGGCGCCCGGATCGTCAGCTCGGAGGCCCGCGTCGAGGTGGTGGAGCCCGCCCTCGAGGAGTTCCTGCAGCACGACTGGTCCTGGTACTTCGAGCTCGCGCTCGGCGCGGTGGAGCACGCGCCGATGGACCTTGCGTTCCTCTCCGCCGAGGTGCCCGTCACCTTCCTGGCCGGGCGGCGGGACCTGCTGACCGCGTCCCGGAACGTGCTCACGGCCGCGCGACAGGTGCCGCACGCCGACGTCCGGGTGCTGCCCGGCTCGCACTTCCTGCCGCTCGAGCACCCGCACGAACTGCGCGGCGCCCTGTTCGACCTGCTGGAGCGGACCGATCTCGGCACCGGGCCGGGCGGTCTCGCGCGGCAGGGAACGGCCTGAGCCCGGGGAACTCTGAAGCTCGGGAACCTACGCAGACCACGCGGAGTTGGGGCTGACATGGCCGGCAGCCGGCGGCTGCGCACCGCGACCCCAGACGCGGGGGCGCCCCGGCTGCTGGTCATCGCGCTTCTCGGGCTGACGACGGGGGTGATCCTCCTCGCCTCGTGCGGCTCGTCCGGGCAGGGCACGACGGCGCGCCCGGTGACACCGTCCGCCGCCGCCCCGTCCGCCGCCGCGCCGTCCGAGGCCGGCGGCGCCTCCGCCGCCGCGAAGCCGGCGAGGCTGGGCGAGCCCCAGGTCCTGTCCACCGGGCTCGAGGCGCCCTGGGGACTCGCCTTCCTGCCCGATGGACGGGCCCTGGTGAGCGAGCGGGACCGGGGGCGGATCGTCGCGATCGGACCGGACGGGGGCCCGCCGACCGAGGTGGTCCGGCTGCCGGAGGTGGACGCCTCCGGCGAGGGCGGCCTGCTCGGCATCGCGGTCGGGCCGCAGTTCGCCCGCGACGGCCTCGTCTACGCCTACTACACATCCGGGAACGAGAACCGCATCGTCCGCTTCTCGCTGAACGACCCCGCTCACCGCGAGCAGGTGCTCGTCTCCGGCATCCCGGTCAGCGGCATTCACAACGGCGGTCGACTCGCCTTCGGCCCGGACGGCTTCCTGTACGCGACGACCGGGGACGCCTCCGAGCGCGGCCGCTCGCAGGACCTGACCTCGCTCGGCGGCAAGGTGCTGCGGATGACCCCCGAGGGCCGGCCGGCACCCGGCAATCCCGACCCGGCCTCGCTCGTCTGGACCTCGGGGCACCGCAACGTGCAGGGCCTGGCCTGGGACGACGCCGGCCGCCTCTGGGCCAGCGAGTTCGGCCAGAACACCTTCGACGAGATCAACCGGATCGAGCCCGGGGGCAACTACGGCTGGCCCACCGTCGAGGGCGGCGGAGGGGCACCCCGCTTCCGCGACCCGCTGCTGACGTGGAGGACCGACGAGGCCTCACCGAGCGGCATCGCCTACGCGCGCGGCTCGCTGTGGGTGGCGGCGCTCCGCGGAGAGCGCCTGTGGCGGGTCGACCTCGACGGCGCCGGCGGGATCCGCGGCGCCGAGCCGCTGCTGGTCGGCCGGTTCGGGCGGCTCCGGCACGTGGCCCTCGCGCCGGACGGCGCGTCGCTGTGGGTGCTGACCAGCAACCGGGACGGGCGCGGGAACCCCATACCGACCGACGACCGCGTGCTCCGGATTCCGCTGCTACCCGGCTGACGCCGGCCGGCTTGCCGGGTGGTGCTAGCACCACCGCCGGTCCGGAGGCGAGCGCCCTGGGACGACGCCGCCGGTTCCCCGACGCTGGACGCGTGCCTCTCGACACCGGAACACCGGTCCTGCTCGTGGACGCCTCCCCGGCGTTCCGGACGGCCGTGCGCACGATGATGCGGCGCAGCCGGCGGTTCCGTCTGGTCGGCGAGGCGGCCACCGCGTCCGACGCGATGATCCTCGCCGCCCGGCTGCGGCCAGGGCTGGCGCTCGTCGACGTCGACCTGCCGCATGAGGTACGGGCGAGCGGTCTGTCCTATCTCGACAAGGCCGAGGTCAGCGAGACTGCGCTCTCCGAGATGTTCCCGCGGCCCACCACAGGTTTCAGGCTGGTTGAGTCGGGCGGGCTGAGGCGGGCGTCCGGCTGAAACCGTCAGCCGGCTCCCAGTCGCTCGAGCAGCATCTCGCGCACCTGCTTGGCGTCCGCCTTGCCGCGCATCGCCTTGCTGACCGCGCCGATCAGCGGCCCGACCGCGTTGAGCTTGCCGCCCCGCACCTTCTCGGCGATGTCGGGCGCGCCGGCGATCGCGTCGTCGACCGCCTTCTCCAGCGCGGCGTCGTCCCGCACGACCGCGAGGCCGCGCTTGGCGACCACCTCGTCCGGCGTGCCCTCGCCGCCCAGCACGCCCTCGATGACCTGACGCGCCAGCGCGTTGGTGAGCGTCCCCTCGCCGACCAGCGCGATGATCCGGGCGACGTCGACCCCGCGGATCGCGAGCGTCTCGGCGTCCGCGGCCGAGCGCAACGGTTCGTTGAGCCACCAGGACTTCGCCGCCTCCGGGCTCGCGCCCGCGGCGATCGTGTCCTGCACCAGGTCGAGCACCCCCGCGCCCCGCATCTGCTCGAGGTCGAGGACGCTGTAGCCGAACTCCTGCTGGAGCCGGGCCCGGCGCTGGGCCGGCAGCTCCGGCAGGTTGGCGCGGATCTTCTCGACGTAGTCGGAGTCGAGGGCCAGCGGCGCGAGGTCGGGCTCCGGGAAGTAGCGGTAGTCGGTCGCCTCCTCCTTCGTCCGGCCCGACGAGCTGCGCCCGGCGGCCTCGTCGAAGTGCCGGGTCTCCTGGACGATCCGCCCGCCGCCGTCGAGCACCTCGCCCTGCCGGGCGATCTCGGACTCGACCGCCCGCTCGACCGAACGCAGGGAGTTGAGGTTCTTGGTCTCCGTACGCGTGCCGAAGACGTCGCTGCCGCGCGGGCGCAGCGACACGTTGGCATCGCAGCGCATCTGCCCCTGCTCCATCCGCGCCTCGGAGACTCCGAGAGAGCGCAGCAGGTCACGCAGCTCCGCGAGGTAGGCCTTGGCGACCGCGGCGGAGCGGATGTCGGGCTCGGTGACGATCTCGACCAGCGGCACGCCGGCCCGGTTGTAGTCGAGCAGCGAGTGGGTCGCGCCGTGGATGCGTCCGGTACTGCCGCCGACGTGCAGCGACTTGCCGGTGTCCTCCTCGAGATGCACCCGCGTGATGCCCACCCGGTGCACCTCGCCGTCGACCTCGACGTCGAGGTGACCGAAGGCGCACAGCGGCTCGTCGTACTGACTGATCTGGAAGTTCTTCGGCATGTCCGGATAGAAGTAGTTCTTCCGCGCGAAGCGGCACCACGAGGCGATGTCGCAGTTCAGCGCGAGTCCGATCCGGACCGCGAACTCGATCGCCCGCTCGTTGACCACCGGCAGCGAACCGGGAAGGGCGAGGCAGACCGGGCAGGTCTGGGTGTTCGGCTCCGCGCCGAACGCCGTCGCGCAGCCGCAGAACATCTTGGAGTCGGTCCCGAGCTCGACGTGGGTCTCGAGGCCGATCACGGCCTCCCAGTCGGTCGCGGAACCGGTTTCCGCCAGCGTGCTGGTCATCGGGTGTCCCCTTCGCTGAGGTCGGGAGCGGTCGCGGGGTTCGGCGGTGGCACGTCGAGCGGAGCGGGGCCGGCCGGCCGGATGCCGGAGGCGTGCGCGTCGGGTTGCTGGACGGGCCGCTCGAAGCTGTCCACGACGGGCACCTGGGAGCCGACCTGCGCCTGCCCGGCCTCCTGTTCGTACTCGTCCTCGTACACGTACTCGTCCTCGTACCGGTCGTCGTCCGGGTCCTCGTCCTCGTCCCGGTCCTCGTCGTCGTCACCGTCGGCCGAGCTCGAGCGCGCCGACGGCAGGAACGGCAGCGTGAAGTCGTTGGCCCGCAGGTAGAGGTAGGTCGTGTAGGCGGCGCCGAGCGCCCCGAGCACCGCCACGATCAACACCAGCGTGGACAGGAAGATGCCGACGACGAGGAAGAACAGGATGAAGCCCCACAGGAGCAACAGCCACTGCCCGTCGGAGTAGTTCCGTATCGGCTTCATCGTCGGCGCCCTCCTCAGACGGGCAGCGCGGGCGCCTCGTCGAGCAGCGGGTGCCCGCGACGCGCGTCCAGCTCGGCTTCGAGGGCGGCGCCCACCCGGTACAGCCGGTCGTCGGCCTGGACCGGGGCCATGAGCTGCAGCCCGATCGGGAGCCCGTCCACGAGCCCGCAGGGCAGCGACATCGCCGGGAGCCCGGCGAGGTTGGCGGGGATGGTGCACAGGTCGGCGAGGTACATCGCCATCGGGTCGTCCGACCGCTCCCCGAGCGGGAAGGCGGGGAACGGGGTGGTCGGCGAGAGGACGACGTCGACGTCGGCGAACGCGGCGTCGAAGTCCCGCCCGATCAGCGTGCGGACCTTCTGCGCCTGGCCGTAGTAGGCGTCGTAGTAACCGGACGAGAGCGCGTACGTGCCGATCATGATGCGCCGCTTCACCTCGGCGCCGAAGCCGGCGTCCCGGGTGAGGCTCATGACCTCCTCGGCGCTCGCCTTGCCGTCGTCGCCGAGCCGCAGGCCGTAGCGCATGGCGTCGAAGCGCGCCAGGTTCGACGACGCCTCGCTCGGGGCGATCAGGTAGTACGCCGGGAGCGCGTAGTCGAACGAGGGGCAGGAAACCTCCACGATCTCGGCACCCAGTTCGCCCAGCACCGCGACCGCCTCGTTGAAGCGGTCGAGCACCCCGTGGGAGAGCCCACCGAGGTGGTCGCCGGACAACTCGCGGATCACGCCGACGCGCATCCCGGAGACCTCGCGGCGCTCCGCGGCCTCGACCACCGGCGGCACCGGCTGGTCGAGCGAGGTCGAGTCGTTGGGGTCGTAACCGGCCAGCGCCGCGTGCAGGAGGGCGGCGTCGAGGACGGTGCGTCCGACCGGGCCGGCCTGGTCCAGGCTGGACGAGAAGGCGATCATCCCGAACCGGGAGACCTGGCCGTACGTCGGCTTCACGCCCACCAGCCCGCAGACCGCCGCGGGTTGCCGGATCGAGCCGCCGGTGTCGGTGCCGACGGTCAGCGGTGCCTGGAACGCCGCGACCGCGGCCGCGCTGCCCCCGGACGACCCGCCCGGCACGCGGTCCAGCCGCCACGGGTTGCGGGTCGGCTGGAACGCCGAGTTCTCCGTCGACGAGCCCATGGCGAACTCGTCCATGTTGGTCTTGCCGAGGATGACGAGCCCCGCCTCGCGCATCTTCCGGGTGACGGTGGCGTCGTACGGCGGGCGCCAGCCCTCGAGGATGCGGGAACCGCAGGTGGTGGGTACGCCGCGGGTGGTGAAGATGTCCTTCAGGCCGAGCGGCACGCCCGCGAGCCGGCCGAGTTCCTCGCCCTCGCTGCGGCGACGGTCGATCTCGCGGGCCGCGTCCAGCGCCCCCTGCGGGTCGACGTGCAGGAACGCCCCGACGGTCTCGTCGGTGGCGGCGATGCGGTCGAGATGGGCCTGGGCGGCCTCCACCGCTGACACCTCACGCTTGGCGAGCCGGTCGGAAAGGTCCGCGGCCGAGAGGCGGGTCAGGTCGTCCGTGCTCCCGGCGTCCGTGCTCCCGGCGCCCGTGCTCCCGGCGCCCGTGCTTCCGGCGTCCATGCTCGGGGTCACTCCTCGTCCAGGATGCGGGGCACGCGGAACCGGCCGTCCTCCGCCGCCGGAGCCTGACTCAGCACCTCATCCCGGTCGAGGGAGGGCCGCACGTGGTCGGCTCGGAAGATGTTCACGCGCTGCACGGCCGACGACGTCTCGGGGATGTCGGCGGACGCCGCCTCCCCGACCCGGGCCACCCAGGTGAGGATGTCGTCGAGCTGCGGGGCGAACCGGTCCAGCTCCTCGTCCGACAGGGACAGGCGGGACAGCCGCGCGAGGTGGGCGACCTCCTGGCGGTTCAAGGTCATGCGCGCATCGTACGGTTCGAGTCCCTCGCGCACCCGCGCGTCCGGCGTCGGCCGCGTTACGTCTCGGCGCCGTCGGTCCCGGCGTCGGAATCGCCCCCGGAGTCAGCGCCGGAATCGGGGACGGTGGCGAGTTCCCTCGCCGCCTCGGGCCCCTCGGCGAGCAGGCGCGTGAACCCCTCCTCGTCGAGCATCGGCACCTTCAGCGAGACGGCCTTGTCGTACTTGGAGCGCCCCGGATCGGCACCGAGGACGACGAAGTCGGTCTTCTTGCTCACCGAGCCGGTGACCTTGCCGCCCCGTTCCTGCACCGCCTCGGTCGCCGAGTCGCGGCTGTAGCCGTCGAGGGTGCCGGTGACGACGACGCTGACGCCGTCCAGCGGCCGCGGGCCCTCGTCCTCGCCCTCGTCGCTGAGCTTCGCGCCGCCCGCCCGCAGCCGTTCGAGGATGTCGCGGTGCCGATCGTCGGTGAACCAGCCGACGATCACCGCGGCCGTCTTCGGCCCGATGCCCTCCACCTGCTGCACCCGCTCGACGTCGGCGGCGGCGAGGGCGTCGATGCTGCGGAACTCGCGGGCCAGGTTCTGCGCGGTGGGCGCTCCGACGTCGCGGATCGACAGCCCGACGAGCAGCCGCCAGATCGGGCGGGTGCGTGCGGCCTCGAGCCCGGTCATGATCTGTTCGATCTTCTTGGCGCCGAAGCCCTGCAGCCCGGCGAACGACTCGGGCGTGAGCTGCAGGATGTCGCCGACGTCGTGCACCCGCCCCGTCGAGGTCAGCACCCCCGCGGTCTCGAAGCCGAGGCCGTCGATGTCGAGCGCGCTCCGGCCGGCGAAGTGGAACACCGACCACTGCAGCTGCGGCGGGCAGGACACCGCGTTGGGGCAGCGGATGTCGACCTGCCCCTCCTCCCGGGCGAGCACCGTGCCGCAGGCAGGGCACTCGGTCGGCATGGCGAACTCGCGCTCGGCGCCGGTGCGCAGGCCGGCAACCGGGCCGACGACCTCGGGGATCACGTCGCCGGCGCGGCGGACGACCACGGTGTCGCCGATGAGCACGCCGCGGCGCAGGACCTCGTCGCTGTTGTGCAACGTGGCCTGGCTGACCGTCACCCCACCGACTCGCACCGGCTCCAGCACGGCGAACGGGGTGGCGCGGCCGGTCCGGCCGATGCTGACCACGATGTCGTTGAGCCTGGTGTTCGCCTCCTCCGGCGGGTACTTGTAGGCGATCGCCCACCGCGGTGCCTTCGCCGTCGAGCCGAGCCGGCGCTGCAGACCGAAGTCATCGACCTTGACGACCACGCCGTCGATCTCGTGCTCGACGTCGTGCCGGTGCTCACCCCAGTACGCGACGACGTCCACGACCTCGTCCAGCGACGAGACGAGCCGGTAGTACCGGCTGACCGGCAGGCCGAGGCCGTCGAGCATCTCGTAGGCCGCCGACTGGCTCGGCGGGTTGAAGCCGCGCCGGGCGCCCAGCCCGTGCAGCGTCAGCCGCAGGGGACGACTCGCCGTCACCCGCGGGTCCTTCTGCCGCAGCGAGCCCGCGGCGGCGTTGCGCGGGTTGGCGAACGGCGCCTTCCCCGCCTCGACGAGGGCCGCGTTCAGGGCCGTGAACTCCGAGACCGGGAAGAAGACCTCGCCGCGGACCTCGAGCAGCTCCGGCACGTCGGGGCCCGTCAGCCGGGTCGGCACCTGCTCCAGGGTGCGGACGTTGCCGGTGATGTCCTCGCCCGTCCGGCCGTCCCCGCGGGTGGCGGCGCGGACCAGCCGGCCGTTCTCGTAGACGAGGTCGACGGCGAGCCCGTCGATCTTCAGCTCGCAGAGCCACTGCGACACCGGCTGCTCGCGCGCCGCCCGGCCCGCCCAGGCCGTCAACTCCTCGGTGGAGAAGACGTTGTCGAGCGACATCAGCCGCTCGAGGTGCTCCACCGGGGTGAACAGGGTCGAGAAGCCGCCGGCGACCTTCTGCGTCGGGGAGTCCGGCGTCCGCAGCGCCGGGTAGCGCTCCTCGAGCCCCTCGAGCTCCCGCATCCGGGAGTCGTAGTCCGCGTCGGACAGCGTCGGGGAGTCGAGCACGTAGTAGCGGTACGCGGCGTCGTCCAGATCCTGCGCCAGGTCGGCGTGCCGGGCCTTGGCGTCGGCCGGCGGCTCACCCTGCTCGACCGCAGCGATGACGGGCGGGGGCGGCGTCTCGGCCTCCGGGTCGATGCTCACGCCGGCTCCTCCACCAGCAACCGGCCCGTCGCCCGGGCCGCGGACAGAGCCGCCCGCGCGTGCTGGGGGGACGCTCCGGCCAGACCGCACGTCGGGGACACCGCCACCACCTCTCCCAACCGCTCCGGTGCGAAGCCCAGCCGCCGCCAGAGCCGCCGGGCGGGCTCGACCGTATGAGAAGGGTCCGACAAATTCCCGGACGTCGTTTCGTCGTCCGAGCTGGGGACGACCCCGAGCACCAGTGCGCAGCCGGCTTCCACCGCCTCGCCGAGAGCGTCCAGATCGAGGCGACGGGTGGCGTCGACGCTCAGAACGTCGAACCCGGCTCCGTGCAGCAACGCGAGAGGTGGCTCCGACGCGCAGCAGTGCGCGGCCACGAGCACCTCCGCGCCGTGCAGCGACGCGACGAGGTCGGTCAGGCGCTCGGTCGCCGTCGGCTCCTCCACCGGGGCGAGGGCGCTGAACCCGGAGGGCGTCGGGATGTGACCGGCCAGCACGGCGGGCAGGCTGGGCTCGTCGACCTGCACGATCAGCGAGGCGCCGGGAACCCGCCGCCGCACCTCGGCCACGTGCGCGAGCAGGCCCTCGGCCAACGCCTCACCGATGTCGCGCGCCGCCCCGGAGTCCCCGAGCGACGGCCCGCCGCGCGGCAGCTCGAGCGAGGCGGCGAGCGTCCAGGGCCCCGCCACCTGCACCTTGAGGAGGCCTTCGTAGCCGAGCGCCGCGATCTCAAGGGCCTCGAGGTCGCGGAGCAGCAGCTCGGTGGCGACCTTCTCGTCGTGCCCGGCCCCGCCTGTCAGCAGGCGCCAGCCGCTCGGCTGCAGGTCGACGTGCAGGTCCAGGAGCAACGACGCGGTCCGGCCGATCATGTCCGCGCCCGCGCCACGGGCGGGCAGTTCCGGCAGGTGCGGCAGGTCGGGCAGCTCCCCGAACACGACGCGCAGCGCCTCGTCGGCGTCGGTGCCCGGCATCGAGCCGACGCCGGTGGCGGATCCGGCGGGCCAGGGGGCGCTCACGATGCTCACCGTATGGGAGCCTGCCGGACGTGGACGATCTCCCGCTGCTGCGCTTCTCGACGCAGGCCGAGTGGGGGGACTGGCTCGACGCACACGCCTCGGACGACCGCGGGGTGTGGCTGCAGTTCGCGAAGAAGGGCAACCCCGAGGCGTCGGTCAGCTACGGCGAGGCGCTCGACGTCGCCCTCTGCTACGGCTGGATCGACGGTCAGAAGGCCGCCCTCGACGATCGGTGGTGGCGGCAGAGGTTCACGCCTCGCCGCCCGGCCAGCCGGTGGTCGCAGATCAACCGCCGACGGGCGGAGCAGCTGATCGCCGAGGGTCGGATGGCGTCGGCGGGGCTGGCCGAGGTGGAACGGGCCAGGGCAGACGGTCGGTGGGACGCGGCCTACGCCGGTCAGCGCACGATGGAGGTTCCGGACGACCTCGCCGCCGCGCTCGAGCGGGACCCGGCCGCGGCCGCCTTCTTCGCGACGTTGAGCAGCGCGAACCGCTACGCCATCCTCTACCGGCTGCAGGACGCCAAGAAACCCGAGACGCGGAGCCGGAGGCTCGAGGGCTTCCTGGAGATGCTGCGTGAGGGGCGAACCCTGCACCCTCAGCGGCGGGCCGACTCCTGAGGCCCGGCGCCGGGATTCAGCGGTTCTCGTAATCCTCGGCGTCCATGCGGCGGGACTCCTCGACCGTCGGCGCGGTACCGCCGAGGCGGTGCGGCTGCCAGAACTTGCCGACGCCCTTCTCGCGCTGCGGGTACTCGTCCTGGACCGCCGTCAGCATCTCCCGCAGCTGATCGTGCAGCCGCTGCGTGACGAGCGCCAGATCGTCGCCGGGCGCGACCGGGATCGGCTTCCCGACCCGGATCGTGATCGGGATGCCCCGTTCCCGGAAGTTGCGGGGCTGGCCCTTGGTCCAGATGCGCTGCGTCCCCCACACGGTGACGGGGATCAGCGGGGTGCCGGTCTCGATCGCGAACCGGGCGGCGCCGGTCTTGAGCTCCTTGACGTCGAAGGCCCGGTTGATCGTCGCCTCGGGGAAGACGCCGATCAGCTCGCCCTCCTTGAGGGCCCGCAGCGCCTCGTCGTAGGCTGCGGCCCCTGCCTTGCGGTCGACCGGGATGTGGTGCATGCCGCGCATCAGCGGCCCGCCGACCGGGTGGTCGAAGACCTGCTTCTTCGCCATGAAGCGCACCAGCCGGCGCTTCGGGTGGGCACCGAGACCCACGAAGATGAAGTCGATGTAGCTGACGTGGGTGCTGGCCAGCACCGCGCCGCCCTCGTCGGGGATGTTCTCGGCGCCCTGGATGTCGAGCTTCAGCCCGAGCAGCTTGAACACAGCCAGGGCGGTGCGGATGACGGGCGGATACACATACTCGGCCACGCGGAGAAGCTACCCCCGTTCGGCGGTCAGCTAGCGGTTTCTCGGCTAGCGCGCGACGGTGACGCGTCCGCCGCCGAGCACCCGCTCGTCGTCGCTGCTGTAGAGCACGACGGCCTGCCCGGGCGCCATCCCGCGGACCGGCTCGTGCAGTGTCACCCGCAGGCGTTCGCCCGCACCCTCCGCGCGGGCGGGCACGGTGGCGCCGTGCGCCCGGATCTGCGCGCGGCACTCGACGGGTGGGCCGGAGTAGGTCGACTCCCCGGCCTCCAGCGTCCGGACGTCCAGGGCCTCGGCCGGCCCGACCGTCACCGTGCGGTCGACCGGGGAGATGCCGAGGACGTAGCGCGGACGCCCGTCGGGGGCCGGCCGGTCCAACCGGAGGCCCTTCCGCTGCCCGACCGTGAAGGCGTAGGCACCGTCGTGTCCGCCGACCACCTCGCCGTCGAGGTCGACGACGGGGCCGGGCTGCGCTCCGAGTCGTTCCCGGAGCCAGGAGGAGGTGTCACCGGAGGCGACGAAGCAGATGTCGGTGCTGTCGGCCTTGTCCGCGACGGCCAGGCCTCGGGCGGCGGCCTCGGCCCGCACCTGCGACTTGGTGCTGTCGCCCAGCGGGAACACGGCGTTGGCGAGCTGGTCGGGCCGCAGCGTGCCGAGCACGTAGGACTGGTCCTTGCCCGCGTCGACGCTGCGCCGCAGGACCGGTGGCGGACCGGGGTCGAGGCGGGCGTGGTGACCGGTGACCACGGCGTCGAAGCCGAGCGCGAGCGCGCGGTCCAACACGGCGGCGAACTTGATCCGCTCGTTGCAGCGCAGGCACGGGTTGGGCGTGCGGCCGGCCGCGTACTCCGCGACGAAGTCGTCGATGACGTCCTCGCGGAAGCGTTCGGCCAGGTCCCACACGTAGAACGGGATGCCGAGCACGTCGGCGGCCCGGCGCGCGTCCCGGGCGTCGTCGAGCGTGCAGCAGCCGCGGGCACCCTCCCGCGCGGACGCCGGTTTCGGCGACAGGGCGAGGTGCACGCCGGTGACCTCGTGGCCGGCGTCGACCGCCCGCGCGGCCGCGACGGCCGAGTCGACCCCGCCGCTCATCGCGGCGAGGACGCGCAGCCCGCTCGTCGGCATCCGGTCGGACACGGGAGCGATCAGCCCCGCCGGCCGGCGGGAACGGCCCCGGCCCGACGCGCACGCTCGACCGCGGGACCGATCGCCTCGACGAGGGCCCGGACGTCGGCCTCGGTCGAGCTGTGGCCGAGGGAGAAACGCAGGGAGCCGGCGGCGCGTTGGGTGTCGGCGTCGGAGCCGGAGTCATGGCGAGCGCCAGCAGCACGTGCGACGGCCGGGCGATCCCCGCCGAGCAGGCGGAACCGGTCGAGCACTCGACGCCGCGGGCGTCGAGCAGCATCAGCAGCGAGTCGCCCGCACAGCCGGGGAACGACAGGTGGGCGTTGCCGGGCAGCCGCGCGGGCCCGGGCGCCGGGCCGTTGAGCAGGGCATCCGGCACCTGGGCCAGGACGCCGGCGAGCAGCGCGTCCCGCAGCTCGCCCATCCGCGCGGCGCGGGAGGGCTGTTCCGCGACGGCGAGCGCCACCGCGACGGCGAGGCCGCGGATGGTCGGGACGTCGAGGGTCCCGGACCGGACCTCGCGCTCCTGCCCGCCGCCGTGGGTGAGCGGGGTGACGTCCAGGCCGCGACGGAGGAGGAGCACGCCGGCGCCGTAGGGACCGCCGAACTTGTGGCCGGTGATGGTCATCGCGTCGACGCCGCTCGCCGCGAAGCTCACCGGTACCGAGCCGACCGCCTGCACCGCGTCCGTGTGGAACGGCACGGCGAACTCGGCCGCGACCGCGGCCAGCGAGGGGATGTCCTGGACCGTGCCGACCTCGTTGTTCGCCCACATGATGCTGACGAGCGCGACGGCGTCCGGCTCGGCTGCCAGGGCGGCGCGGAGCGTCTCGGGATCGACCCGGCCGGCGCCGTCGACCGGCAGGTGGACGATCTCGGCGCCCTGCTCGGTCGCCAGCCACTCGGCCGCGTCGAGGACGGCGTGATGTTCGATCGAGCTGACGACGATGCGCCGCCGGCGGGGGTCGGCGCCGCGACGTGCCCAGTACAGACCCTTGATCGCGAGGTTGTCGCTCTCGGTGCCGCCGCCGGTGAACAGGACCTCCGACGGGCGGGCGTCGAGCGCGGCCGCGACCGTCTCGCGGGCCTCCTCGACCATGCGGCGGGCGCGCCGCCCGCTGGCGTGCAGCGACGACGCGTTGCCGACCTCCGCCATCGCCTCGGCGACGGCGGCGATGGCGTCCGGATGCATCGGCGTGGTCGCCGCGTGATCCAGGTAAGTCACGCGTTCAATCTAATGCCGCCCGGCGATCCGTGGGGAACGCGCTGGGTGGGACCGAGCCCCCAATCGATCGACCGTGCGAGGTGAGGTCACGCGGATCCGGGCCGGCAGCCTGCGTCCAACGTCACCTCGCCACCCACCGTCGATCGCTCCGGCAAACAGTGGCCCGCCGAGCAGCCGTCAGCCGACACGCGCCGGCGAGCTGATGTCCATCCGCCCGCCCGAGATCGCGAGGCAGAGGTGACTCCCCGGCGTCAGCCACGACGGCAGGCTCGTACCGACGGTGCTCACCTCGGCGCGGCCGACCTGCGCCCGGCCGCGCATCCGCACGAGGCTCCGCGCCCGACCCCCGTCGGGCTGCGCCTGGATCAGCGGCAGGCGGCCGCGCAGCGGGAGGCGAGGCCCGACCGGGCGAACCCCCACCGAGACCGACCAGTCGTCGCCGCGCAGCACGGCAGGCCCGTCCGGCGGCCACACGGCGGTCGCCAACGTCTTCGGCAGCATCCAGCCGGCGCGACCGCCGACGACGCTGGCGATCGAGTCGACGGCGATGAACGGCACGCTCACCGCCGGCAGCAGGCCGGGGCCGCGGGGACGCCCTGCTCGGGCGCGTCCGTAGCGCGGCCGCAGCAGGACCGGGCTCGCGAAGACCTCGGAGTAGGGACCGACCGGGGTGCTCCGGTACCGGACGAGCGCGCCGACGGTGATCGGCAGCGTGGGCAGGTCGCGGACCGCCTCGGGTAGCAGGTCGACGGCGTCCGGCGCGGCCCGGTGCCACCACAGCACGGCGGAGATCTCCGTCGACCACGGCGTCGGGGCCGGCGGCCCGCCCTCGCCGTCGACCAGGCGGAGCCGCAGCTCGTCGCCGAGCCGCGACTCGGGCACGGCCGGCAGGTCCACCCACTCCGGGACGACGAGCGCGTCCCCGGCCGGGTCTCGCGGCGGGTCGATCGTCATGGGGCTCCTTCGATCGGGTCGCGCTCGATTCTGCGTACGGCAACCGGGACGCCGAAGGGCGGGTCCCCGCGCGGGGGCCCGCCCTTCGGCGAATGCGTTCGGCGATCAGCCCTTGCGCTTGCCGATCTCCTCGGTGAGCTGCGGGACGACGTTGAACAGGTCGCCGATCAGGCCGAAGTCGGCCAGCTCGAAGATCGGGGCCTCCTCGTCCTTGTTGATCGCGATGATCGTCTTGGAGGTCTGCATGCCGGCCCGGTGCTGGATGGCGCCGGAGATGCCGACCGCGATGTAGAGCTGCGGCGAGACCGTCTTGCCGGTCTGGCCGACCTGGTTCTGGTGCGGATACCAGCCGGCGTCGGTCGCGGCGCGCGAGGCGCCGACGGCCGCGCCGAGCGTGTCGGCCAGCTTCTCGACCAGCTCGAAGTTCTCCGCGCCGGCCAGCCCGCGACCACCGGAGACGACGACCGCCGCCTCGGTGAGGTCCGGACGACCGCTCTTGGACTCCACGATCCTCTCGCTGACCTTCGCGCCCTTGGCGGCGTCGGAGACCGACAGCTCGATGCGCTCCTCCGTCGCGTCGCCCGTCGAGGGCTCGGCGGCGGTGGCGTTCGGCCGCACGGCGAAGATCGGTGTGCCCTTCGCGACCTCGGAGGTGACGATCGTCGTCCCACCGAAGATCTCCTGGGTCGCCTTGCCGCCGTCGGCGAGGTCGGTGACGTCCCAGATGAAGCCGCTGCCGGTCTTGATGGCGGCGCGGGCACCCGCCTCACGGGCGTCCGGGGTGGCGGCGACGAGCACCGCGGACGGCGACGCCGAGGAGATGACCTGGGCGAGCGCCTCGGCCTGCGGCGCGACGAGGTAGTCGTCGAAGTCGCTGGACTCCGCGACGTAGACCTTCTGCGCGCCGTACTCGGCCAGGTAGTTCTTGGCCTTTTCGAAGGAGCCGTCGGCACCCAGGAAGACAGCGGACGGCTCGCCGAGCCGCCGCGCGAGGGTCAGCAGTTCGCCGGTGACCTTCTTCGGGGCACCGCCTTCGTGCTCGACGAGTACGAGAACCTCAGCCATGGCGATACCTCTCAGATCAGCTTCTGCGATGCGAGGAACTCAGCGATCTTCGCGCCGCCGTCGCCCTCGTCCTTGACCTTCTGACCGGCCGACTTCGGCGGCCGCGGCTGCGCCTCGTCGACCGCGGTGGTCGCGTTGGCGAGCCCGACGCTCCCGGCGTCGACGCCGGCGTCCGACAGGGCCATCGTGGTCAGCGGCTTCTTCTTCGCGGCCATGATCCCCTTGAAGGAGGGGTAGCGCGGCTCGTTGATCTTCTCGACGACGCCGACGACGGCGGGCAGCGCGCCCTCGACGACCGCGTAGCCGTTGTCGCCCTGACGCTCGATGGTGACCTTCGAGGACCCCGGGTCGACGGTCACCTTGCGGGCCAGCGTCAGCTGCGGGAAGCCGAGACGCTCGGCGAGCAGCGCGCCCATGACGCCGCCGCGGGCGTCGGAGGCCTCGGAGGAGGTGATGACCAGGTCGGGCGACAGGCCGGAGATGACCTTGGCCAGCGCCTCGGAGGTGCCGATGGCGTCGGAGCCGTGCAGCGCGTCGTCCGTGAGGTGGACGGCCTTGTCGGCACCCATGGAGAGCGCCTTGCGGATCGTCTCCACGGCCTTGTCCGGCCCCATGGTGACGACGGTGACCTCGCCGCCGTGGGCTTCCTTGATGCGCAGGGCCTCTTCGACCCCGTACTCGTCCATCTCGTTCATGACGTTCTCGACGCTCTTGCGGTCGGTCGTCTTGTCCGAGGGGTCGAGCTTCTTCTCCGCCCAGGTGTCAGGCACCTGCTTGACGGTCACGACGATGTTCACGCGTCGGGCCTCCGTTGGCACTGTCGACTTGCTGGCACGCTGTGTCGCTGCCGGAGTTCGATCTGGCCGAACACCGATCAGCCGGGTGGGCCTGTCCGCCGAAGAGCGTCCCACTTCGCGCAGACGCCCCAGAAGTTACCCGGCGGTAGGCGGGAGCCACCCACCGGGTCTCGTGAGTGCGACCACACGGCCGGGCCCATGTTCACCGTATCCGGCGGGGCCCTTCCCGCGCCGACGCGGGGTGCCCGGCGCAGGCCGCACGGCACGCGCGGCGTCGCATCGTGGCGGCCCGACTCGGCTCCGTAGCATTGCCCGGCATGCAGGGCGCGTCCATCTCGCAGCAAAAGCCCGAGTCCGAGCCCGAGTCCGAGCCCGAGCCCGGCCTGATCCTGACCGGCGAGCGCACGCTGCCGGGGATCGAGCACGAGAACTACTGGTTCCGCCGCCACGAGGCCGCCTACCGCGCCCTGCTCCCGTTCGTGCACGGCGCGTCCGTGCTGGAGGCCGGGTGCGGTGAGGGATACGGCGCCGCCGCGATGGCCGACCGGGCGCGGCAGGTTCTCGCCCTCGACGCTGACCCGTCCGCCGCCGCGCACGCGGCGCGCACGTACCCGACGATCGACGTGGTCCGGGGCGACCTGCAGAACCTCCCGCTGGCCGACGGCGCCGTCGAGGTCGTCACGAACCTGCAGGTCATCGAGCACCTGTGGGACCAGGAGGGCTTTCTCGCCGAGTGCGCCCGCGTGTTGCGGCCGGCCGGCACCCTGCTGATCACCACGCCGAACCGGATCACCTTCTCCCCCGGGCGTAACACGCCGCTGAACCCGTTCCACACGCGGGAGTTGTCGGCCGCGGAGCTCGCGGGACTGCTCGAGTCCGACTTCGTCGTCACGCGGATGATGGGCCTCTCGCACGGTCCGCGGCTGCGCCGGTGGGAACGCCGCCACGGCTCGGTGATGGACCAGCAGCTGGCCGGTCCCGCCGGAGACGTGGAGCCCGACGTTGCGGGGGTTCGTCACGTCGGTGACCGCCGACGACTTCGTCGTCTCCGCGGCCGACGTCGACGCGAGCCTGGACCTCGTGGCCGTCGCCTACCGGCGGCCGTGAGCGTGTCGGCGGCCGAGCCGGAGGCGCTCGGAACCTGCTGCGTCGTCCTGCACAGCCACCTGCCGTGGCTGGCGCACGCGGGCAGCTGGCCGGTCGGCGAGGAGTGGCTCTACCAGGCGTGGGCCGACTCCTACCTCCCGGTCACCGACCTGCTGCTGCGGCTCGCGGCCGAGGGGCGGCGCGGCCAACTGACCCTCGGCGTCACGCCCGTGCTCGCCGCGATGCTCGACGATCCGTACTGCCTCGAGCAGTTCCGCGCCTGGCTCGCCAACTGGCAGGTGCGCGCCGAGGGCGCCGTGGTTGATCGCGTCCCGACCGCGGTCGCGGAGGGTGGCCGGGCGCGGCGCGCGGCCCACAGCCTCGAAACGCGCTGGTCGGCCGGCGGCAGCCCCGTGCTGCGGGCGATCGCGGACAGCGGCGTCGCCGAGATCCTCGGCGGGCCGGCCGCTCACCCCTTCCTGCCGCTGCTCGACGAGCGGGTCGCCCGCGCCGCGCTCGAGAGCGGGCTCGAGGACGCGACGGTCCGGCTGGGTCGCCGTCCGCGTGGCATCTGGGCGCCCGAGTGCGCCTACCGGCCGGGGCTCGAGCGGCTCTACGCCGAGGCCGGCGTCACGCACTTCCTCGTCGACGGTCCCACGGTCGGCGGCGAGACGGGGGCGGCGTACGACGCGGCTGATTCGGGCGGGGACGGCTCCGGCGTGATCGCCTTCCCGCGCGACATGGAGGTGAGCTACCGGGTCTGGTCACCGACGTCCGGCTACCCGGGCGGCCCCTGGTACCGCGACTTCCACACCTTCGACCACCCGTCGGGGCTGAAGCCGGCGCGGGTGACCGGCCACGACGTCGCCCCGC
The DNA here is from genome assembly GCA_963783105.1 of uncultured Actinomycetota bacterium. Classification (GTDB taxonomy): domain Bacteria; phylum Actinomycetota; class Actinomycetes; order Frankiales; family Frankiaceae; genus JAVEDQ01. The sequence continues at coordinate 607,815 of CAWAMI010000007.1, read as the reverse complement.
GGGACAAGCAGCCCTACGACCCGGACGCCGCGCACTCGGCGGTCGCGGCGGATGCCGAGGACTTCGCCGGCGCGATCGCCGTCCGGCTCCGCGAGCACCGCGACCGCACCGGGGCCGAGGGGCTCGTCGTGACGGCTTACGACACCGAGCTGTTCGGCCACTGGTGGCACGAGGGGCCGCTGTTCCTCGAAACGGTGCTGCGCCGGCTGCCGGAACTCGGCGTCCGGCTGTCCACGCTGGACGACGCCCGCACGCGCTGCGTGCGCGGGCCGCGGGCCCTGCCCGCGAGCTCGTGGGGCGCGGGCAAGGACTGGCACATCTGGACCGACCAGGCCGACATCACCGAGCAGGGCGCGCGGGTCGCGGACCAGCTGCTGCAACTGGTCGACAAGCGGTTCGCCGGTGGCCGCGCCGAACGCGACCCGCGCTACGACCAGCTGACCCGAGAGGCGTTCCTGACCCTGTCCAGCGACTGGGCGTTCCTCGTCTCGCACAACAGCAGTCCCGACTACGCCCGGCGCCGGGCGCAGGAACACGCCGCCCGGTTCGCCCAGCTCGCGGACACCCTCGAGGCGGAGGGCGGCGGCGAGCCGGCGAGGTCCTCGGCTGCCGCGGCCGGTCCGGCAGGGCCGTCGAGCGCCGAGCTGACCGCCCTGCTGCGTCACATCGACGGACCTTTCGGCACCCTGGACGCACGCACGTTGCTCGAGAGCTCCCTCGCCGCTCCGCGCAAGAGCCGGACCAGGGCCCGGACGACTGACGAAGGTGGGTGACGCCCGTGCGGCCACTGCGAATCCTCATGCTGTCCTGGGAGTACCCGCCCGTCGTCCACGGCGGGCTCGGCCGGCACGTCGCGGCACTGGCCCGAGCGCTCACGGGAATCGGACACGAGGTGACCGTGGTGGCCCCCGGCGAGCTCCGTCAGCTCTCGCGGGTGCGGACCCGGTGCGGCTGCTGCACCCCCATCCCGGCGACCCGATCGTCCCGCTCGCCACCGGTGACCTGCACGGCCACGTCGCGACGCTCGGCGCGGCGCTCGCCCGGACCGCCATCGACGCCGGGCACGAGGCGCAGGCGGCCGGGCGTCCCTACGACGTCGTCTGCGCGCACGACTGGGTCGTGGCCCAGGCGGCGACGCTGGTCCGGAACGCGCTGCGGCTGCCGCTGGTCACGACGCTGCACGCCACCGAGGCGGGGCGGCACCAGGGCTGGCTGCCCGGCGATCTGTCCCGATCCATCTCCGCCACCGAGGGGTGGCTGACGGCCGCCTCCACCCGGACCGTGGTCTGCTCGGAGGCGATGCGGCGCGATGTCCGGCGCCTGTTCGCCGTGCCGGACGAGCGGGTCGCCGTCGTCCCCAACGGCGTCGACCTCGACCAGTGGCCCGCCGGCCTGCCGATCGAGGACCGCGAGCCGCTCATCGTCTTCGCCGGACGGCTGGAGTACGAGAAGGGCGTCCAGGTCCTGCTGCGGGCGATGCCGCGGCTCCGCCGCCGGGTGCCGGGCGTGCGGCTCGTCGTCGCCGGAACCGGCACCTACGAGGCGGAGCTGCGAGCCCTGGCACCGAAGCTGCGGCTCGGCCGGGCCGTGCGCTTCGCGGGCCGGCTCGACGACGCGGCGCTGAGCGACCTCTACCGTCGCGCGGCGGCCGTCGCGGTGCCGTCGATCTACGAGCCGTTCGGGCTGGTGGCGCTGGAGGCGGCCGCCAGCGGGGCACCGCTGGTCGTCACCGAGACGGGCGGACTCGCCGAGTTCGCGGACGGCGGCCGCACCGCCCTGCCGGTCGCGCGCGACGACGTGGCGGCGCTGGCCGACGGGCTCACCACCGTGCTCCGTGACCCCGACCTCGCGGACAAGCTCGCCACCTCCGCCCTCGAGGCCGTCGAGTCGCACTGCTGGCGCTCCGTGGCGACCCGGTCCAGCGAGATCTACCGGGCCGCGGTGGCCGACCCCGGCCCGTCCGGGCACGACGTGCCGGTGCCGCCGAGGGACACCAACCTGCTCCGCTGACTTGAAGAGACGTTTCAGGCTCGTCCCCGCTCTGCGCCGTGCTTCACGTGTCGCCACGCTCGATGCCGGGTCCGCTGGGTGTAGCGCTTGTCCTGCGAAAGCCGGCGCAGCGCCTCCGTGATCTCGGCGCTCGCGACTCCGGCATCGACCCAATCGAGCGCCTTGCTCGCCCAGTACTCGGAGACACCCGTCGCAAACACCACGAGCTCGGCTCTGGTGGCGTCATCGAGGTCTGCCTCCTCGACCGGGTTCTCCAGGAGTACGAGGTATCGGATCAAGGAGTCGGGCGGTCGGCTCACGGCTCGGAAGCCGGTCGCCTACACCCGCGGCAGAGGTGCACGTCTACGACCCGGCTCGGGACGGGGCAGTCAGGCAGATCACCTGACACAGGCTGCAGCCGAAGTGGACGCCGCGGCAAGGAGTGTCGGGGATGGACGCGATTCCTCTGCTCCAGGTCCGCGATCCAGGAGCTGTGTTGGACTTCGCCGACCCAAAAACCTCCCGCAGCCCGACGCTCCAGAGCCGGTGCCCACCTCTGGCCTCGTCGTTCGGTGGCCCCATGACGGCGGCCCAGCAGCCCGACCCCTCGATGGGGCGCACTCGTTCGCTCACGTCGACATCATCAACGCTGACGGAGCGCGGTAGCGCTGGCCGGGCACCTCTCCGCGCACATCAGCCACACCCAGGCGCGGCGCGCCGCACACGTCAGCTCCGGTAGGCATCGCGCCGATGATCGATGTCGAGCACATAGACAACCCCGGCCGCGTCGTCGATGCGGAAGCGAACGCGGTATTCGCCACGACGGGATCGCCATTGCCCGGCAAACGGCGCGCGTAGCGCCGCGCCTACACGATGAGGGTTCTCCGCAAGTGGACCGAACAAGAATTCGACGCACGCGGCAGCTGCTGCTTCGGGGAGGCGCTCGGCGAGCTGGCGCGCTGCCGTCCGGGTCACGACGACCCGGAAGATCACTCAGTAGCTCCGGGCCGCCGCCGACCGGTGAGCAGCCCGCGAACGGCCGCCTCATCCAAGACGTCTCCCCGCTCGACGTCCTTCTCGGCGCTGGCGATGCGCGCCTGAGCATCCGGGTCGGCGAGCAGCTCGAGCGTGGCTTCGATCGACTCGAGGTCCTCGGCCGCGAGCAGAACCACGTACCCACGGCCGTTCTTCGTGATCTGAACGCGCTCGTGCGTCGCCGCAACCTCTTCAGCGATCTCGGACAGGCGTGCCTTCACCTCCGAGAGCGGCAACGTGCTCATAGACCTGAATTCTAGTCGGTGCCCGCACGGCCGGCAAGCAGCCGGCTGGTAGCTGGCGCCATTCAGCCGGTTATGAGCGGTCAAACAGCGCCACCTTCCGCCGGCCGGAGCGGACTCAGGCCCGGGAGGCTTGCAGCTTCTGCGCGTTCCGTCGCTGCTGCGCGGCGGCAGCCCGGAGCACGAAGGGGGTCAGCACCGTCGCGACCCGCGGCGATGCCGAGACGAGGCGACCCACCGCGTACATGAAGCGCGGCATGCACGTCAGCGGTCGCGGTCGGTCGATCAGCCGGACCGCGCGCTCGGCCACCTCCTCCGGCATCAGCATGCGGCCGCCGAAGGACGCGGAGGCCCAGAAGTCCTCGGTCTTGTCGTGCAGCATCGGCGTCCAGATCCCCGTCGGGCACAGGCACGAGATGCTGATGCCGCGTTCCCCCACGGTCCGCAGCTCGCCCAGCGTCGAGAGGCTGAACGCCAGCGCCGCGTGCTTCGACGCGCTGTAGGCGGCCATCCCGGGCACGGGCCCGAGGCCGGCCATCGACACGACGTTGACGATCGCGCCGGAGCCGCGGGGCCGCATCTGCTCGAGCGCGGCGAGGGTGCCGGAGATCGTGCCGAGCGTGTTGACCTCGATCATCGCCCGCTGCCGCTCGGCGGGCTGCTCCCAGGCGGGTCCGGTGCCGAGGATGCCGGCGTTGTTGACCCAGACGTCCAGCCGCCCGTGCCGCGTCGCGACGTCGGCGGCCAGAGCCGAACACGCAGCGCCGTCCCGCACGTCGAGGCCCACCGCCTCCAGCCCCTCCCCACCGAGGGACGCCGTGGCGGACCGGACGGCCTCGGCGTCGAGGTCCGCCGCCACGACGCGGTACCCACGCCGGGCCAGGAGCCGCACGATCTCGTGTCCGAGGCCGCGCGCTCCCCCGGTCACCACGGCGGTCGGCCGCCCGGAGCGGGAAGGGACGGCGGCAGAAGGCGTCATGGACGCCAGTATCACTGGGTGTGACCCTTTCGGGGCGCACCGGCTTCCCTTGCCACCAGCCCCTTTTCGGGGCGGGGGTGATGGTTGCCGTCCGAGTTGCCGCTGTGGCGGGCTTCTCGGTTCCGACTCAGGGCCTCTTGGTGGTGCGAGGTGGCAATCGGCTCTTTCCCGGTCCATCCGGGTGCAGACGCGCGTCGGGCGTCAGGCGGCGGCTAGCGGCGTGGTGCGCTTGAGGTCCTCTGGGTGGTAGCGGGCGAGGTTGATCGCGGCGTTGAGGTCGCGGTCGATCTCGAGGCCGCAGGACGGGCAGGAGTAGGTCCGCTCGGCCAGGGTCAATTCGGTCTTGACCGCCCCGCAGCTGGAGCAGGTCTTCGACGACGGGAACCATCGGTCGGCGACGACCAGTTCTGTGCCGTACCAGCCAGTCTTGTACTCGAGCTGGCGGCGTAGTTCGCCGAACGCGGCGTCGGAGACGACGCGGGCGAGCCGCCGGTTGGCGAGCATGCCCGCGGCGTTCAGGTCCTCGATCACCACGCTCGTGCAGCTGCGGGCGAGTTGGCTGCTGATCTCGTGCAGCAACGTCTTGCGGAGCGCGGCGATCCGGGCGTGGATCCGGCCGAGGCGTCGGGCAGCCTTGCGCCGGCCGTTCGAGCCCTGCTTGGTTCTCGCGAGAGCCTGATTGGCCAGCATCAGCCGCCCCTGCGCCTGTTGAAGTGCCTTCACCCCCTTCCACTCGTGTCGCATCGAGCCGTTCTCGTCGGCGGCCACGGCCAGCGTCCTCACGCCCAGGTCGATCCCGACCCGCGGCTGGTACCGGCCTGACGGGTTGCGCCGGGCCGGGTGCAGCTCGGCGGCGACCCCGGTGACCGCGACCGTCCAGCGGCCGTGCTCGAAGCGGAAGGCCGCGGCGTAGACGTGGAACCGTTCCTTCTCGAGCAGTCGGCGCAGCCGCCGGGTGCCCTCCCGGACCCGCAGCACCCCGAGCTTGGGAACCCGAAGGAGCTTCGGCCCGGTCGGCCGCACCGGTGATGGGCGGCCCTCGGCGTACTTGGCGCGCAGCCGGAACGCCGGGGTGGTGCGGTGCCGGGACTTGAACTTCGGGAAACCGGCCGGCTTCCCGGCCCGCGTCCCTTTGCGGGAGTCGGCCCAATTGGCGAGGGCTTGCGCGGCGTTGACGCTGCCGGTCTCGAACACGTCGGCCGACACCTCGCCCCGCCACGGCAACCCCCGCACGACGTTCCCCTCGTCGTCGAGACCGACCGGTGCGTCCTTGGCGCGGCCGTCCTTCCACGCGTTGATCTCGTTGATGAACGACACCTTCGACCACGACAAGCCCGGCGTCAGCTCCGCCTCCGGGACGCCGTACGACCGTTCCGCGGCGCGCTGGTCGAGATTGGCCTTCACCCGGCCGAGCTGATGGTTGAACGCCAGCCGGAACGCCCCCGCATGTGCCAGCAGCCAGCCGTGCTGCTCGGCATTGACGTCCAACGTGAACCGCAACGACGTGGCCCGAGTCAACGGCACCCGCGCATTCAATACCGGCACTGCGACGTCCGAAACCGACCGCTCGTTTCCTCCGTCCACGAGCAGCAGGCTCCCACCCGCCACCGACAAAACCACCGCCAGTGACTCGTGATGACTCGATCACGCAGCACGGCGCCAAGCGTCTGACCTTGGAGCAGCCACGCGGTAGCCGGCGCTCTCGCGCGGTTCCCGCGTAGGGCTGTGCGAGATTTGCGCCGCTCTGGGTGCCCTGATCTCGCACACCCCCGGATTTGCCTGTTCCCGCGAGGTGCCGCTATCGGGTGCTTCGAGATGTAACCGTGACGGGGCCGCCGGCTCCGGCGGGCCGGGGCGCCCCGGCGGTGCGACCGCAGCGTCCAGAACTACGGGCAGGCAAGCCACCTGCAGCCAGCCGCTGTCGGAGTCGAGGGTGTTCTCGAAGGAGCGGGCGAGTCGGCGCTGCGCAGCAGCCGGCCGTGAGCCACCTCGACCCGCCAGGCAAGCGGCAGCGGCACGAACGTGCCCTGCTTCTGCGCGTGGCCGACGCGGCGAACCTGCAGACCGGGGGTGTTGCCGAGCTTGGTTGCGCCGGCCGGGTGACGCCGCGGTCGGTCAGCACGAGCTGCAGCCGGTAGTCCTGGCCATCCCGTGGCAGCGCATCGAGCAGCGCCGCCGTGGTTGGTTCTCGTGCATCACGCCGGCAGCGCGACCGCGGCCAGCGGCATGGCGGTGACGTCCACCGCGATCGCCCGCTTCGCGCCGCTGGTCGATCCGTGCGGGCCGCCCCGGTCATGGAAGGTCCGGCCGCCGTTCGAGGCGCCACGGCCGAGGTGCGTATCGACCGCCACCATCGACGGCAACGGCTCGGCCCGACCGGCGCGGAGCCGGACGTGACGGTGCAGCGCAGCGAGCAACCGAGCCCACGTCCCGTTTGCGGTACCAGCCGCCTAAACTGCGATCACACCCGCGTGCACGAGCCGAACTCCCGCGGCAGACACCGCCACTGGTAGCCGGTGTGCGCGACGAACAGCATGCCTTCTACGACCCGGCGGACATCCCCACCGAACCGCCGACCCGGCTTGCCCGGCACGGTGATAAGCGGCCAAAGCAGCGCCCACTGCGCGTCCGCGGTGCCCGTGGGATACACGTCCAGGCCCTCGGCGACGCCAGATGCCGATCCTGAGCCCGGAAGGAACACACCTACTCAGCGTCCGGCGTCGCTCGCGTCGGGGGCGACCCGCACGGCGGCACCACCGGACGGCGGGTTCTGCCACAGCATCCGGGTGACGCCCTCGATGGTGGCGATGCCGTAGGTGAACGACGAGTACTCCGTGCCGGGCGTGGCGGTCAGCACCGCGATCACGTAGTCGTGACCCGCGTCGTAGACCCGGCCGATGCTGTTCACCCGGTAGTACCCGGCGTGGGGCAGCCAGCCGTTCTTGAGCTCGACGGTGGCCCCCGACGGGGCGCCGGCGCTGACCCCCCAGTGCTGGGACGGCTCCACCGAGCGCATCAGCGAACGCGCGTAGGCCTGGTCCGCCGGACGCAGCAGGGGGTTCGGGTACTCGATCGCCTGGACGACGCGGGCCTGGTCGGCCGCCGTCGTCGTCGCCAGCCCCCAGTGGCCGGCGGTGTCCTGAACCGTGCCGGTCAGCCCGGCGCTGCGCTGGAACGCGGCCACCGCGGGGGCGCCGCCGACGTGGTTCCAGAGCCAGGTCGCGTCGTCGTTGCTGCTCTGGGTGATCATCGGAACGGCGTGCGCGCGCTCGTCGCTGCTCAGCGGTCGCCCCGCGACAGCGGCCTGCCGCAGCACGGTGCCGAGGATCGACACCTTGGCGATGCTCGCCGAGTAGTAGGGCCGGTTGGTGCCCCCGTTGGTGCCCCAGTAGGCCGTCTGGCCCGTGGCGGCGTCGTAGATGGCCACCGACGTGAAGCCGGAGCGACCGGCGAGCCACGAGGCGATCGCCGCCGGGAAGACGGCCGGCGGGGCGGCGCCGAAGAAGGAGACCCGGCTGACCGCCTGCTGCTCGCCGCCCGCGTTGCGGGACACGACCCGCTGGAAGTAGGTGGCGGGTCCCACCGATGGCAGCGGCATGGCGTAGCTGCCGTCCGCGGCCACCGCGGCGCTCGCGACGTCGGTCCAGACGCCGCCCAGGTTGCGCTGCACGACCACGCGGGTCCCGACCGGTGCCGGGGAGACCCGGCCGACGTAGGTGCTGGCGGCGCCGGGGACGTCCGTGCGCTCGACGAAGGCGGTGACGCTCGGCGTCACGGCGCACGCGCTGAGCCCGGCGAGGAAGGCCAGGACGACGAGGACGAGGACGAGCCGCTTCAGAGGCCCGAACCGCGCTCGCCGGTGGGAACCGGTCCGGAACGGTGACACGCCTGCACCCATGCGGTTCCCCTCAGCGGCGGGACTGCGAGTAGGGGTGCCCTATCGGCCACTTCCGCCGAAGGGCAAGGCCGCGACGATCAGGGACGCAGGCCGGGCTCCCGCCCAGGCCCCCGCCCCGGCCCCGGAGCGGCCGGCGCCATGGGCAGGTCGGACGCCACGCCCGGGTCGACGACAGCAGTTGCCCCGGCCGCCAACGCGTCCGATTCCGCGAGCGCCGCCGCGCGGCGGTCGTCGTCGGACGCCTGGTCCTCGTCCCTGGACGCCTGGTCCTGCTCGGCGGCCTTGCGCAGGGCGGCCTTCCGACGAGCCTCCTCGGCCCAGATCGCCTCCTGCTTCGCGCGGGCGCGGGCGTCGTCGACCCGGTTGCGCACCACGCGGACCGGAACCCCGACCGCCACCGAGAAGTCCGGCACGTCCGTGTTGACCAGGCAGTGCGCCGCGACGACGCAGCCGCGTCCGATGGTGGCCCCCCGCAGGACGGTCACCTTCGTGCCGAGCCAGCAGTCCGGGCCGATCCGGACCGGCGACTTGGTGATCCCCTGGTCCTTGATCGGCAGCGAGATGTTGGTGAACACGTGGTCGAAGTCGCAGACGTAGACCCAGTCGGCGACGATCGTCGCGGCCCCGAACTCGATGTCGAGGTAGGTGTTGACCGTGTTGTCCTTGCCGAAGACGCACTTGTCGCCGATCCGCAGCGTCCCCTCGTGAGCCCGCAGCGCGTTGCCGTTGCCGATGTGCACCCACTTGCCGAGGATCAGCCGGCCGTAGCCCTTCCGCGCGTAGAGCTCGACGTTCTTCCCGAGGAAGACGAAGCCCTCGGTGATGATGTGCGGGTTGCGGAGCTTCCAGGTGAAGAAGCGCCAGTACCGCACCAGGTAGAAGGGCGTGTAGGCGTGGTGGCGCAGCACCCAGCGCAGCGAGGCGAGGGTGAAGAACTTCGCCTGCCGCGGATCGCGCCGGGCCTCGAGCGGGTCCGGCGACAGGACCGGTCGGCCCTGCCGGAAACGCCGCAGGCGCCGCAGGCCGGCGAGCATGCTCACCGCTCGCCGGGCTTCCGCCCCGTCACGAGGGCGTTGTAGAACAGGCCCTGCGGGACGACGTGCCGCAGGACGTTCTGGTCCAGCCAGGCCAGCCGCTGCCAGGCGTGGTAGACGGCGAAGAAGTAGCGGACCGGCAGCTTCTCGGTGCGCACCGCGCACTCGAAGGTGCGGGTCGGCCAACCGAACCAGGACGCGGTCAGCTCCTCGGTCTCGGCCTTCACGTCGACGGCACCGGCCCGCGCGCCGAGGGCGATGAGGTCGCCGGGCGGGAAGGTGTGCAGGTCGACGACGGCCTCGAGCGCGGCCGCCTCGGACGACTCGTCGAGCTCCTGCTGCGGGCGGCGCCATTCGCGCAGCACCGGCAGCCTGGTCACGTGAGTGGTCGCCCACCACGTCAACCGGGACAGGCGGCGGGCGAGGTAGTCACCGTGCCGCGTCGGTTCGCCGGCGAACACGAAGCGGCCGCCGGGCTTCAGCACCCGCAGGATCTCGCGCATCGTCTGGTCGAGGTCCGGGATGTGGTGCAGCACCGCGTGGCCGACCACGAGGTCGAAGGAGTCGTCGTCGAACGGCAGCCGCTCGGCGTCGGCGACCCGGCCGTCCACCTCGAACCCGAGGTTCTTCGCGTTCCGCTCGGCGACCTTCACCATGCCGGGGCTGATGTCGGTGACGGCGAGCCCATCGGGGGCGATGACCCCGCCGGAGACGAGGTTCAGGGAGAAGAAGCCCGTGCCGCAGCCCAGTTCGAGCGCGGTCGGGTAGGGCCAGCCCTCGCGTCCGGCGATGATCTCGAAGCGGCCGCGGGCGTAGTCGATGCACCGCTCGTCGTAGGAGATCGACCACTTCTCGTCGTAGGTGCTCGCCTCCCAGTCGTGGTACAGGATGTTCGCCTGCTTGGGGTCCGAGCGGGCCGCCTCCACCTCCTGGCGCGTCGCGGGCGCCTGGGCGGTGCTGTCGGTGGTCACTGCATCTCCTTCGTTCTGCTTCTCGTGCCGCTCAGCGACCGACGAACTCATCTGCCGACGAACGCTGCCTTGCCGGGGCCGTGCTCGAGGAAGCTGTCCATGCCGATCGACTGGTCCTCCGTGCCGAACAGGCCGGCGAACAACGCGGACTCCAGCCGCAGCCCGTCCGCGAGGCTCATGTTCAGGCCGTCGTCGACCGCCTGCTTGGCCGCCCGCAACGCGATCGCGGGGCCGTCGACGAAGCGCCGGGCGAACGTGACCGCCTCGGAGTAGACGTCGTCCGGCGCGACCACCTTGTCGATCAGGCCGATCTCGAGGGCCTCCGGCGCCCGGACGTGCCGTCCGCTGAAGATGAGGTCCTTGGCCCTGGCCGGCCCGATGAGCCGGGTCAGCCGCTGCGTGCCGCCGGCCCCGGGGATGATGCCGAGCAGGATCTCCGGCTGTCCGACGCGGGCGTTGTCCCCGGCAACGCGGAAGTCGGCGGTCATCGCCAGCTCGAGTCCGCCGCCGAGCGCGTAGCCGGTGATGGCCGCGACGACGGGCTTGGGGATGCGGGCCAGCTCGGTGAAGGCGTCCTGCAGCCGGGCGGCGTTCTGCGCCATCTCGCCGGCTGAGGTGGTCGCCATCTCCTTGATGTCGGCGCCGGCGGCGAACACCTTCTCGCCGCCGTAGATCACGACCGCACGGACGTCCGTCCGGCTACCGACCTCGAGCGCGGCGGTGCGCAACTCGTCCTGCAGGGCGCGGTTCAGCGCATTCATCGGCGGCCGGTCGAGTCGAATGGTGGCGACGCGGTCCTCGACCTCGATCCGGACGTGCTCCAACGGACGCTCCCCTCGTGTGCCGACCTCCCTGATTCGGCTGAGGATGCCGAACGGTCAGCGGACCCCTGCGAACTTACTGGTCGCCTGGCACCCTGGCGGGGTGAGCGGCGACCCCCCTGCGGACGGCACGGACGCGGAGGAGGAGTTCGACGACTGGGGCGAGCCGCTGCCCCGGCCGCAGCGCAAGCAGGTCGACGAGGAGCAGGCCCGGCAGGCGTGGGGCTCCTGGCGCCAGGACCGCGAACTCAACCGTCGCAAGGTGCTCCGGGCGCTGCTCGGGCTGGGAATCGCCGCGCTGCTGGCGGGCGTCGTGGCCTACGGCTGCGACATCCTGCGGGGACCGCCCCAGCTCGCGCTCGCCGCGCGCGTCGGCGACTTCACGTTGCAGCCGCCGTCGTCGGAGACCGAGCAGCTGTCCGGCCGCCTGGAGGCGGCGGGCGCCCAGGGTCCGGTCGCGGGCCGCTACGCAGGGCCGGGCGGGGACGTACTGATCGTCGCCGGCATCAGCGAGGAGATCCCGCCGGAGGTGCTGGGCGAGTTGCTGCCGCAGATCACCGTGGGCGACACCGTCTACGACGGCCGCGGCGGCCCGGTGACGTGCGGCGCCACCGCGTCGGGCAGCCGCTGCATCTGGAAGAGCGGCGACGTCGTTGCCGGCACGTCCGCCGCCCGGCCGCCGGAGGACCTGGCCCGCGTGACCCGCGACCTCCGAGCGGCCGCGATCGGCCGCTGAGGGCCGTCCTGCCTTCCGCATCCCGCGGGGTCACGTCCACTAACCTGCACCGAATGACGACGTCATCGGGGTCGCCGGGGCCCTCGAACGCCCGGACGTCGCCGCCGCTGCGCCCGGCCGTGCTACCCGAGGCCACATGGCGCAGCATCGAGGTCGACGGCGCCCCGATGGAGTTGCTCGAGGCCGGCGAGGGCGATCCCCTGCTGTTCCTGCACGGTTGGGGCCTGACGCCACGGGCCTACTCCGACGCCGTCCTGCGGCTGTGCGCCGCCGGCGTCCGGGTGATCGCGCCGAGCCTGCCCGGCTTCGGCGGCAGCGCCGCCCTGGGGCTGCGCGCCGACCTCGCCGACTACGCGCACCGCATCGCCGGACTGCTCGACGTGCTCGACCCCGACCGTCCCGTGTTCGTCGTCGGGCACAGCCTCGGCGGCGGCATCGCCCTGCAGTTGGCCCTCGACCGGCCGGATCTCGTCCGCTCGGTCACCGTCGTCAACCCCGTCGGGGGCGCCCCCGACCGCCGGGGGCTGCGGCGGGCGAGCTGGCTGTTCTGGGCGCTGGGTGCGATGACCGAGCTCGACCCCCGTGAGTGGCTGCCCGGGCCGCGGACCGGTCGGCTGCTCGGCCGCGTCTCCCGCGACCTGGTACCCAACCTGCTGCGCCACCCCTTTCAGCTCGCGAGCGCCGGTGTCGTCGCCCTCACCGCCGACCTCGCCGACGAGGTGGCCGAGGTGGTGGACTCCGGCCTGCCCGCCCTGTTCGTGTGGGGCGACCGGGACCGGCTGATCGCCCCCGGGCGGCTGGCCGCCGTCACCGGCCAGCTGGGGCCGGAGGTCGTGCGCGGGCGGCACGGCTGGATGATCAACCATCCGGACGAGTTCGCGGAGACGCTGCGCTCCGCCCTCGTCGTGCACGCGATGCTCGAGCGGTCCCGCCGGGGCCGCGGCACGGGGACGGCGGCGGGACGTGCGGCGCTGCGGTTCGGTCCCGGACAGTCGCTGGCGGAGCTGTTCCCCCAGGAGCGGCGGCGGCGCGCGCGGCACACCCCGGTGCCACCGACCCCGACATCACCGTGAGCCCGACCGCGTTCGGGCAGGCCGAGAGCTGGCCGGGCAGCCCCGACCCGCTCGGCGTCACCTGGGACGGCTCCGGCGTCAACGTCGCGGTGTGGAGCGCCTCGGCGACCGCGGTCGACGTCTGCCTGTTCGACCAGGACGGCGCGGAGACGCGCGTGGCCCTGCAGGAGCGCACCGGGCCGGTGTGGCACGGCTACCTCCCGGGCGTGGTGCCCGGGCAGCGGTACGGCTTCCGGGCCGACGGGCCGTTCGCACCCGACGACGGGATGCGCTTCAACCCGGCCAAGCTGCTCGTCGACCCGTACGCCCGGTTGATCAGCGGCGACCTGACGCTGGACCCCGCCGTGTTCGGGCACGCCGGCACCGACCCGTTGGGCACCCGGCGCGACCCCCGCGACTCGGCGCCCTTCGTGCCCCGCTGCGTCGTGACCGGCGACGCGTTCCCGTGGGGCGACGACCGGCTCCCCCGCGTGCCCTGGTCGGAGACGGTTCTCTACGAGATGCACGTCAAGGGCTTCACCGAGCAGCACCCCGGCGTGCCGCCGGAGCTGCGGGGCACCTACGCCGGCCTCGCCCATCCGGCGGCGATCGAGCACCTGACCCGCCTCGGCGTGACCACCATCGAGCTGCTGCCCGTCCACGCCTTCGTCAGCGAGACGCATCTGCTGCAGCGGGGGCTGACCAACTACTGGGGCTACAACACCCTCGGCTTCTTCGCGCCGCACGCCGCCTACGCCGCCAGCGACCACGCGGTCGCCGAGTTCAAGGCGATGGTGCGGGCGCTGCACGCCGCCGGGCTCGAGGTGGTCCTCGACGTCGTCTACAACCACACGGCGGAGGGCGGCGAGGGCGGGCCGACGCTGTCGCTGCGCGGGCTGGACAACGCCGCCTACTACCGGCTCTCGCCGGCCGACCGGCGCTACTACCGGGACAGCACGGGCTGCGGCAACACGTTGGACCTCGCCTCGGCGCCGACGCTGCAGCTGGTCCTCGACTCGCTGCGCTACTGGGCGAACGAGATGCACGTCGACGGGTTCCGGTTCGACCTGGCGACCGCGCTCACGCGGGACAGCGCCTTCCTCGAGGCCGTCGGTCAGGACCCGGTGCTGCGCGGGCTGAAGCTCATCGCCGAGCCGTGGGACATCGAGAGCTACGAGGTCGGCGGCTTCCCCTGGCCGTGGGCGGAGTGGAACGACCGCTACCGCGACGCCGTCCGCGACGCCTGGCACGGCCGCGCCCCCGACCTCGCCGAGCTGGCCACCCGGCTGTGCGGGTCGTCCGACCTGTACGCGAACCGTTCGCCGCAGGCGTCGATCAACTTCGTCACCGTCCACGACGGCTTCCCGCTGGCCGACCTCGTCTCCTACGAGCGCAAGCACAACGAGGCGAACGGCGAGAACAACCGGGACGGCTCCAACGACAACCGCTCGCGCAACGGCGGCGTCGAGGGACCCACCGACGACGCGGCGGTCACCGAGGCCCGCCGCCGGCTGCGCCGCGCGCACCTCGCCACGCTGCTGCTGTCGGCCGGGGTGCCGCTGCTGCTCGGCGGCGACGAGCTCGGCCGCACGCAGGGCGGCAACAACAACGCCTACTGCCAGGACAACGAGACCTCCTGGCTCGCCTGGCCCTACGACCGACGCGACCCGGCGGGCGGCGACCCCGCGCTGCCGACCCTGGTGCGCGGGCTGATCGACCTGCGGCGCCGCTCCCCCGTGCTCTGCCGGACGACGTTCTTCCGCGGCGGCCCGTCGGCGGCCGGGGCGCTGGCGGACGTCAGCTGGTTCCGACCGGACGGCGAGGAGATGACCTCGGAGGACTGGAAGGGCGCCCAGACCCTGCTCGCCCACCTCTCCGGCCGCGAGATCCGGGCGCGCAGCCCGCGGGGCGAGCGGCTGGTCGACGACAGCTACCTGGTGGTGCTGCACATCGGCGCCGAGGACGTCGACGTCGTGCTCCCGGGCCGGCCGTGGGCCCGGCTCTACTTGCCGCTGCTCGACACCGCGGCCGAGGACCTGGGCGGCTTCCCGGCCGAGGAAGGCATGGCGACCCGGGCGGGCACGCGGCTGCGGTCCCGCGCGCGCAGCCTGCAGCTGCTCCGCGTGGTGGGCTGAGCTCCGTCGCTCGCGGCGTTGGCGTTCAGTCCGGGCGCTTCTCCAGGCTCGGCCCGGGCTGGGTGCCGTAGGACGGCTGCGGCCCCGTCCCGAACTGTTGACCGCCGGTCCCGGCCTGTCCGCCGAAGCCGGGGCTGAACTGACCCGAGGGCGGCAGACCCTGCGGTGGCTGGCGCGCGCCGGTCCAGCCGCGGCCGTCCCAGTAGGCGAACCAGCCCGTCCCCGGCTCCGGATACCAGCCGGGCGGCGGAGCGGCGACGGGTGGGGGCGGCCCGAGGCCCGGCGGCCCGAAGCCGGGGGCACCGAAGCCAGGGGCCCCGAGGCCCGGGGCCCCGAGCGCCGACGCGGCGCGCAGGACGTCGTCTCGCTTGGCGAACTGCCAGACCAGGGCGCCGATCCAGCCGAGGAGGATGACGATGAGCACCCACGTCGTCTTGTCCGTACCGGCGATGCGGTACTGGGGGTCGGGAATCTGGACGACCTCGATGATCTTCATGATCCAGAACACGAGACCGGCGATCATGGCCCCGAAGAAGATCAGGAAGAACAGCACGACCAGGACCGCTGCCATGGCCGACCCCCGTTCTGCGACGAGGCACCGCCGAGTCGGCGGCGCCGATCACAGTGTGACAGCACCACGGGCCGCGAGCCGGGTCGATGCCCGATTCGGTAAGGCGACCGCAATCGGTCCGTGTGCCACCGCGCTCGCGACGTCGCCCGCGGACCCGTCAGATTGCGTCGCGTGCACCGACCTGGTGATGCCGCCCGAGCCGTCGCCTCCCTATGATCCGCCGCATGGCCACTGCCGGCCGCATCACCGACGGGGCCCTGGGGGTCCCGGCGCCCGAGCTGCGCCCCTACGTCGCGCGCTACGCCGGCTACCGCTACCTCGGCTTCCCGCCCGGCATCCACCGGGGGCTGCCCAGCCGGTACCTGACGATCGTGCTGGCGCTGGGTCCGCCGACCCGCCTCGACGTCCTGCCGGACCAGCGGCAGCCTCCTGCGAGCTTCCGCGCGCTCGCGAGCGGACTGTCCAGTCGCAACGTGGTGATCGGCCACGACGGCGATCAGTACGGCGTCCAGCTCGACGTCACCACGCTGGGCGCTCGCGTGCTGTTCGGCCTGCCGGCGGCGGAGCTGTTCGACCAGGTCGTGGACCTGGAGCTGGTGCTCGGCGACGACGCCGACGAGCTGACCGGCCGCTTGACGGCCGCACCGGGGTGGTCGGCACGCTTCACCGTCCTGGACGAGGTGTTGCGGCGCCGGGTGCAGCGCAGGTCGTCGGGCGCCGCCGTGCCGGCGCCGCTCGACGCGGCATGGCGGGTGGTCGCCCGGCGCGGTTCGGCGCTGCGCGTGGACGAGCTCGCGGAGGAGATCGGGTGGAGCCGGCGGCACCTGACGCAGCGGTTCACCCGCGAGTTCGGGGTCGGACCCAAGGAGCTCGCCCGCATCGTGCGCTTCGAACGGTCGAAGCAGATGCTCCAGCGAGGCGCCTTCGGCTCCCTCGCCGAGGTCGCGGCCTGTTGCGGCTACTACGACCAGGCGCATCTCGCCCGGGAGTGGCGGCAGCTGGCCGGGTGCGCACCGTCGGTGTGGCTGCGCAGCGAAGATCTCCCAAACGTCCAAGCCGTCGCCGCGGGCGAGGCCGAGACTGGGCTGTCATGAGCGACACAGCGACCAGCACCAGCACCCGTACCAGCACCAGCCGTCCCCCGGCAGCCGTCTGGCCGGCCCTGCGTTACGCCGACGCCCGCGCCGCGATCCGCTTCCTCGTCGACGCCTTCGGCTTCGAGCAGACGGCCTTCCATGCCGGGGCCACCGAGGACGTCGTCGCGCACGCCGAGCTCCGCTGGCCCAGGGGCGGCGGCATCATGCTCGGCAGCGCCAGCCTCGAGGAGAGCGCGATCGCCGAGCTGCCCGCCGGCACCGGCTCGATCTACGTCGTGTGCGACGACCCCGACAGGCTGTTCGCGCAGGCTGTCGCCGCCGGCGCGACCGTCGTCCGCGAACCCGCCGACCAGGACTACGGCTCCCGCGAGTTCACCGTCCGCGATCCGGAGGGCGTCTTCTGGAGCTTGGGCACCTACGAGGGCGCCTGATCAGGCGGCGGCGGGCACCCGCGGCCGCACGGCCTGCGCGTCGGTCTCGGCGACCTGCTCGGCCGTACGGGCCGCGGTGCGCCGCGCCCAGGCGGTGGTCGTCGCGAGACCCACCACCAGGACCACGAGCCCGCACCCGGCGAGCAGATACCAGCTGACCCGGCTGGCCGGGACGAAGCCGGTGCTCAGCGGCCCGGTCAGCCCCGTCACCGCCAGGGCGCCGACCACGGCGACGCCGAGGGACTGTCCGATCTGTCGACTCGTGGAGGCGACCGCCGCCGCCACCCCGGCCTGCTCACGGGGCATGCCGGACACGGCCGCGTTGGTGATCGGGGCGTTGACGAGGCCGAAGCCGATGCCGAACACGACGTAGGAGGTCAGCAGCATGGTCGTGCTCGTGTCCGCCGTCAGCCGGGTCAGCATGAGGCTGCTGACCGTCAGCGCCACGCCGGCGACGGCCAGCGGCAGCCGCGGGCCCCGGCTGCCGACGAGCCGGCCGGACAGCGGGCCGAACACCGCCGTCATCAGCGCGAGCGGCAGGGTGTGGAGCCCGGCGGACAGGGGCGAGAACCCGCGCACCTCCTGCAGGTAGATCGTGTTGAGGAACAGGAAGCCGCCGAGCCCGGCGAACGCCGCGACCGCGATCACGGTGGCGCCCGAGAACGGCGCGCTGCGGAAGAACCGGAGGTCGAGCAGCGGTTCGCGGCGGCGCGGCTCGTAGAGCAGCAGGCCGACGAGCGCCGCGGCGCCGAGCCCGAACAGGCCGAGGATGACGCCGGACGTCCAGCCCAGCCGCGGCCCCTCGATGATCGCGTAGGTGACGGAGCCGAACAGCGTCAGGACGAGCAGCTGCCCGATCGGGTCCAGCCGCCGTGCGCGGGCGGCCCGCGACTCCGGGACGAAGCGCACGGTGAGGGCCATCGCGGCGAGCCCGACCGGCACGTTGACCCAGAAGATCGATCGCCAGCCGATCGAGTCGACCAGCACCCCGCCGAGGATCGGACCCAGCGCGAGGCTGATCCCGACGACCCCGCCCCAGATGCCGATCGCCTGCGCGCGCTCCCGCGGGTCGGAGAAGACGTTGGTGATGATGCTCATCGCGACCGGGTTGAGCATCGATCCGCCGACGGCCTGGAGCATCCGGAACGCGATCAGCCAACCGAGGCCGGGCGCCACGCTGCACAGCAGGGATCCGATGCTGAACAGGGCCAGGCCGAGCAGGAAGATCCGCTTGCGTCCGAGTCGGTCGGCCGTCGAACCGGAGAGCATGAGCAGCGTGGCCAGCACCAGCGTGTAGGAGTCGACGGTCCACTGCAGACCGGAGACCGACGCCGACAGGTCACGGCCGATCGAAGGCAGCGCGACGTTGACGATCGTGTTGTCGAGCCCGACCAGCAGCAGGCTCATGCAACAGATCGCCAGCACGAGGACGCGCCGCGACCGGGGCAGGTCGGTCACCCGCGGCTCCGATGTCGAGGACGGGAGATCAGTTCACCTACTGCAAGCATCTGTTGCGGCTCGGTCTTCCCCTCAGGCGTAGGTGAAGACACCGGCGTGCTTGAGATCCGCCTCCTCCAGGTCCGGCGTCGTCGTGATGTCGTACGACGCGAGCCGCACCAGACCCTCGGCCGGCAGGTAACGCCGGCCCGGGTCTCCGAGGAGCACCCGGACGCCTCGTTGCGCCGCGCCGCGAAGCCAGCGGTGCATCCGTCCGCTCATCCCGAACTCGTAACTGACGTCGCCGGCGAGGATCACCTCGACGTCCACCAGATCCGGGTCGACGCCGAGGACGTCCACGTCGTCGACGAGCAGGTCACGGTCGGAGTAGCCGAGCTCGACGTCGTTCGCCTCGGCGTTGAGCGCGACCGCCGCCGCGCAGAACGGGTCGATGTCGACGGCGAGCGCGGAGCTGGCGCCGGCCAGCCGGGCGGCGATCGCGACGAGCCCCGAGCCGGCGGCGAGGTCCAGCACCCGCCGACCCCGCACCTCGTCCGGGTGGTCGAGCAGGTAGCGCGCCAGAGCCTGTCCACCGGCCCAGGCGAACGCCCAGAACGGCGGATCCAGCCCTACCCGCTGCATCTCCTGCTCGGTCATCTCCCAGATGCGGGTGACCTCGTCGGCGAGGTGGAGCGCGACCTCGGGCACGCTCGGCGGACGCCGCAGCGCCGTGTAGGTCTCGATGAAGCGCCGCCGCGACGCGAACCCGGCCCCGGGGAGGGGCTCGGCCGACCCGGTCGCTGACGGTTGCGCCTCGACGTCCACGTCCGCAGTCTGCCCCCGCGCTCTTACGGGCGCGACGTATGGCCCGGCCACCCCGGGGGCACGAGCGGGGCATGGAGCGCTTCGAGATCGCGACCGTCGCCGAGAAGAGCGATGACTTCCGCCGCGTGCTGTGGACCGGCAAGCACACCCAGCTCGTCGTGATGACCATCCCGCCCGAGGGCGAGATCGGGCTGGAGACGCACGACGAGAACGACCAGATCCTGTCGTTCGTCAGCGGCGTCGCCCGCGCCGACGTCGCCGGGGAGAGCCACGAGGTGACCCAGGGCGACATCGTCATCGTGCCCGCGGGCACCGAGCACAACTTCACCAACATCGGACCGAACCCGCTGGTCCTCTACACGGTCTACGGTCCGCCGGACCACGCCCCGGACACGGTGCACCGCACCAAACAGGAGGGAGACGCCGCGGAGGAGGCCGGCGAGGACGAGCCGCCGCAGGGCTGACCGGCTCCGGCCGTCAGCCCAGATCGATCACGTCAGGCCGGACCAGCCCCCGGGCGCGGGTGACCGTCTCCAGCTCCCGCAGCAGCTGGTCGAGCAGGGCGAGCAGGGCACCGTTGGCCTGCCACATCTGCGGCCGGTCGACGGCGTCGACGACGAGCGCGCTGCGGAGTTCCTCGCGGTACCAGCGCCCGCGGCCCAGCACGACGGCGAGTTCCGGCCGGGCCGCCGGGTCGCGCGGCGCGTCGATCAGCCACGGCGCGACCAGCAGGACGGCCTCACTGAGCGACTCCAGGGTGTCCGCGAGCGCGGTCCGGGCCTCGTCGTGCAGCGAGCCCGCGCCGCCGGTGCGGTTGCGGTCGGCGAGCGTCCGGCAGATCCCGCGCAGCGCATAGACGACGAGCTCCTGGCCGTCGAGCGCCTCGGCGAGCTCCGTCCACGCGCCGGCCGCGGAGCGCCCTCGGGGGTTGAAGCGGGCGCTCTGCTCGCCGCGGCCGACCACCCGTCGGGCCTCGTCGGCCGCGTCGTTCAAGGCCCTCGCGCTGTCCAGCCAGGCCCGGGTCCGCTCGGCCGACCAGCCGTCGCGCAGGCCGAAGGCCATGAGCAGCAGCAGCTCCGAGGTCTGCGAGGCGAGGTCGCGCACGGCCCGCACCGACGGCTCGAGGTAGACCGGCGGAAGCAGGACGAGGTTCGCCGCGATGCCCACGACGATGCCGACGACGGTCTCCCCCAGCCGCAACCCCATCTGCGTCGCCTGACCGTGCACGGCGAGGATGACCATCGCCGTGATCGGCACCTCGACGACGTTCGCCCCGAGCCGCAGCAGCTTCCCGACCCCGAGCGCTGCCACCACGAGCAGCCCCATGCTCAGCGGGCTGAGGCCGACCACCCCGCTGATCGTCGCGGCGAGGGCGACACCGGCGAGCACGCTCAGCAGCCGCTGCAGGCCGGAGACGACCGTCTCGGCGAGCGTCGCCTGCACGACCAGCACCGCGGTGAGCGGAGCCAGCACCGGCGCGTCCGCGTAGTGCAGGTGACGGGCGACGAGGAAGGCCATCGCCGCGGCGATCCCCGTACGCACGATGAGCATCGAGCGGGGGCGTGACCGCCGGCGTTCCACGCTCTTGGACAGGGTGGGCGGGAGCTTGGTCGACAGGTTCTCCGAGATGGCCGACCGGCCGGCGACGAGCGCCTCTCTCGACGCCACCACGGTCTGACGCACGCTCGTCGCCGACGCGCCCGAAGCACCGACCATGACCGCCGAACACCCCCACTGCACTGCGCAGCATCCCCAGCTGCCGTGTCCTGTCGGCGACGGCATCGTCGTCATGACGGCGCGGCGGGCGCGATGAGGTCACAGCTCGATCAACGGGCCCGGAGAGGGCGAGGGCCGGATGTTCGCGGTCCCCGCGGACCCGAGCCCCGATTTCCTCGCCAACCGCGAACGGTCCAGCCGACCGGTGCGAGCGACGGCGGGACGTTCGGTCCCGGTGTGTGGGGAAGACTGGGTCCGTGACCCCCAACGAACCCGAGCCCCGCACCGTCGAGGCCAATGGCATATCGATCGCGCACCAGAGTTTCGGCGACCCGAACGACCGGCCGCTGCTGCTGGTCATGGGGCTGGCGACGCAGATGCTCGGTTGGCACGACGAATTCTGCGGGCAGCTGGTGGACGAGGGCTTCTTCGTCATCCGATTCGACAACCGGGACATCGGGCTCTCGACGCACATGCACGACGCCGGGATGCCGGACCTCCAGAAGCTGTTCAGCGAACCGCGCTCGGTCGCGGCCTACGCCCTCGAGGACATGGCCGACGACGCCGCCGGCCTGCTCGACGCCCTCGGCATCGCGGCCGCCGACGTCGTGGGCGCGTCGATGGGCGGGATGATCGCCCAGGTACTGGCGGCCCGGCATCCGGGGCGGGTGCGCTCGCTGGCGTCGATCATGTCGACGCCCAGCCCGTGGATCGGGCCTCCGACCCAGGAGGCCGCCGCGGTTCTGCTCGCCCCCGCCGCGAAGAGCCGCGAGGACGCGATCGAGCGGGCCGTCTCGGCCTACCGGGTCATCGGCTCGCCCGGCTACCCGCGCGACGAGAACGAGCTGCGACGCACGGCGGGCATCGCCTACGACCGCGCCTTCGACCCGCCCGGCGTCGTCCGGCAGCTCGCCGCGATCCACGCCTCCGGCGACCGCACCGAGATGCTGCGCGGCGTCTCCGCCCCGACCGTGGTCCTGCACGGGGCGGACGACCCGCTGGTCCAGGTGGCCGGCGGCGAGGCGACGGCGGCGGCGATCCCGGACGCGAAGCTCGTCACCTATCCGGGCATGGCGCACGACATGCCCCGGCAGCTGTGGTCGGACTTCCTCGCCGAGATCGTCGGCGTGACCCGGCGCGCCTGACGAGGGCTCCCGCGCGGCCCCCGCATCGCTCTGCTCTGGTGCTCAACACCAGCTCAGGTGTGGACCTGCAGGGCGGCCGCCCCCGGCGCTCAACACCAGCTCAGGTGTGGACCTGCAGGGCGGCCACCTCCGGCGCTCAACACCAGCTCAGGTGTGGCCTCGCAACGCGCCGGCCGAGCACAAGATGTCGGTGCACGCGCGCCCAGCGGTGTACGACGCTCCCCCGCCTCACAGCCGTAAAGGCGCCGGAGCCGGACGCCGGACCTACGGCGTGAGCGGCACCGCCACGAGCCCGAGTTCGGCCGGGGTCGCCAGCAGCTCGTGCCGCGGCAGCACGCGCACCGCGTAGCCGAACGAGCCGGTACGGGCCAGCGGCACGACGCCCTCGTACCGGTGACCGCCCTCGTCGGCGGACCCGAGGTGGCTGAGCGCGACCGTCGACGGCTCGTGCAGCTGGTCGGCCTCGTCGACCCGGCCGTAGACCGCCTGCACCTCGACCTCGTCCGGCGCCAGGCCGCCGAGCTCGACGATCGCGCGCACCGACAGGTCGGTCCCGACCTGCGGGGCGGCGTCCGCGTCGCCGGTGACCCCGCTGCTCTCCACGTGCGCGACCGACACCGCCGGCCACGAGCGCAGCACCCGCTCCCGCCAGGCCGTGAGGTCCTTGGCCGCCGCGTGGTCCCCGCCGACCCGGCGCGACGCCTGAGCGGCCGGGGCGTAGAGCTCCATCACGTAGTCGCGCACCATCCGGCTGGCCAGGACCTCCGGGCCGAGCGTGGCCAGCGTGTGCTTCACCATCGAGATCCAGCGGCGCGGCAGCGGCTTCTCGTAGAACCGCGGCCGGACCGTGTTCTCCATCAGCTCGTACAGTCCGGCCGCCTCGATGTCGTCCCGGCGGTTCGGGTCGTGCACGCCGTCTGCGGTTGGGATCGCCCAGCCGTTCTGGCCGTCGAACAGCTCGTCCCACCATCCGTCGCGGATGGACAGGTTCAGCCCGCCGTTGAGCGCCGACTTCATGCCGCTGGTGCCGCACGCCTCGAGCGGCCGCAGCGGGTTGTTGAGCCAGACGTCGCAGCCGGCGTAGAGGTAGCGCGCCATGCCGATGTCGTAGTCCGGCAGGAACACCATGCGGTGCCGCACGTCCTCCCTGTCGGCGAAGCGCACCATCTGCTGGATGAGCTCCTTGCCGCCGTCGTCGGCCGGGTGGGACTTGCCGGCGATGACCATCTGGAGCGGGCGCTCGGGGTCCAGCAGCATCCGGCGCAGCCGGTCCTGGTCGCGCAGCATCAGGGTGAGCCGCTTGTAGGACGGGACGCGGCGGGCGAAGCCGATCGTCAGGACGTCCGGGTCGAAGACGTCGTCGATCCAGTCCAGCTCGGCCGGGGCCGCGCCGCGCTGCAGCCAGGACGCCCGGAGCCGGCGTCGGACCTCGAACACCAACCGCTCCCGCAGCTGGCGGCGCAGCTTCCACACCGTCGCGTCGGACAGCTTCTCCGCGACGGCGAACGCCGCCGGCGTGAGCTGTGAACCGTGCTCCTTCTCGGCGGTGGCCATCACCTCGCGCGCGACCCATGTCGGGGCGTGCACTCCGTTGGTGATGGAGGCGATCGGCACCTCCTCGTCGTCGAAGCCCGGCCAGAGACCGCTGAACATGCCGCGGCTGACCTCGCCGTGCAGCTTGCTGACGCCGTTAGCGCGCTGGGCCAGCCGCAGCCCCATGTGGGCCATGTTGAACATGTGCGGGTCCTGCTCGGCGCCGAGCGCGAGGATCCGGTCGATCGGCACGCCGACCGCGGCGTTGTCGCCGCCGAAGTGGCGCTCGATCAGCTCGCGGGGGAAGCGGTCGATGCCGGCGGGCACGGGCGTGTGCGTCGTGAACACCGTCCCGGCCCGGGTCACCGACAGGGCCTCGTCGAACGACAGCCCGCTCGCGACCAGCTCCCGGATCCGCTCGAGGCCGAGGAAGCCGGCGTGGCCCTCGTTGGTGTGGAACACCTCGGGCTCGGGCGAGCCGGTGGCCGCGGACCAGGCGCGCAACGCCCGCACGCCGCCGATGCCGAGCAGCATCTCCTGCAGCAGCCGGTGGTCGCTCGCGCCGCCGTAGAGCCGGTCGGTGACGCCCCGGGCGACGTGGTCGTTCTCCTCGACGTCGGTGTCGAGCAGCAGCAGCGGCACCCGGCCGACCTGGGCGAGCCACACCTGGGCATGCATGGTCCGCCCGCCCGGCAGGCCGACGCTGACCCGGACGAGCGAGCCGTCCTTGTCGCGCAGCTGCGTCAGCGGAAGCCCGTTCGGGTCGAGGCCGGGGTAGTGCTCCTGCTGCCACCCGTCCCGGGACAGCGACTGGACGAAGTAGCCGGCGCGGTAGAGGAGCCCCACCCCGACGATCGGGACGGCGAGGTCGCTCGCCGCCTTCAGGTGGTCGCCGGCGAGGATGCCGAGGCCGCCGGAGTACTGCGGCAGCGTCTCGGTGATGCCGAACTCGGGCGAGAAGTAGGCGATGCAGCGCGGAACGGCGGACTCGGCGGAGCCGTTGCTCCCCGACCCCAGGGTCTGGTACCAGCGGTCGCCGGTCAGGTACTCCTGCAGCTCGTCGGACGCGTCCCGCAAGCGCCGCAGGAAGCGCCGGTCCTTGGCCAGCGTCTCGAGCCGCTCGGCGGGGACCTCACCGAGAAGCCGGTTCGGGTCGCCGCGAACCTGCTGCCAGAGGTCGGGGTCGATCGACTCGAACAGGTCGAGAGTCTCGGGATGCCACGACCACCGCAGGTTGAGCACCAGCTCGGACAGCGGCGCGAGCGATTCCGGCAGGTGGGCGCGGACGGTGAAGCGGCGGAGGGCTCTCACCGACCGCACGCTAACGCAGCAACCGGGTCAGTGGTCGCAGCGGAAATCGTTTCTCCGGCGCCGTGACGAGCCGTGACGACACCACCCGGAACCGGCCCCGCCGGGTGACAGCCGGTCACCGACGGCAACGGCGACGGTCACGGCGACGCGCGGGATTCTGCTACTCGCCTTCCGAACCCCGCTCCGCAACCTTGGTCTGCAGCTGCTTCATGACGTCGGGGTCCCGCAGGGTCGAGACGTCGCCGAGCTCGCGGCCCTCCGCGATGTCCCGGAGGAGACGCCGCATGATCTTGCCCGACCGAGTCTTCGGCAGATCGTCGGTCCAGATGATGCGCTTGGGCCGGGCGAGCTTGCCGATCTTCTTCGCGACGTGCTCGCGCAGCTCGCCGATCATCTCGTCGTTGCTCTCGTGCCCACCGCCGAGGGTGACGAAGGCGACGATCGCCTGACCGGTGTCCTCGTCCATCTGCCCGACGACCGCCGCCTCAGCGACCGCCTCGTGCGAGACGAGGGCCGACTCGACCTCGGCCGTGGACAGCCGGTGCCCGCTGACGTTGATGACGTCGTCGATGCGCCCGATGATCCAGAAGTAGCCGTCGGAGTCGACCCGCGCCGAGTCCCCGACGACGTAGGTCTCCTTGCTGAACCGCGAGAAGTACGTCTGCACGAAGCGGTCGTCGTCGCCGTACAGGGTGCGCAGCATGGACGGCCAGGGCCGGGTGAGCACGAGCAGGCCCGTGCCCTCGTCGAGGTGCTCGCCGTCCTCGGACAGGAGCTCGGCGGAGATGCCGGGCAGCGGCTGGGTCGCCGACCCCGGCTTGGTGACGGTCTGCCCCGGCACCGGCGAGATCATGATCGAGCCGGTCTCGGTCTGCCACCACGTGTCGACGATCGGGCACCGCTCGCCGCCGATGACCTTGTGGTACCAGAGCCACGCCTTCGGGTTGATCGGCTCCCCCACGGTGCCCAGCAGCCGCAGCGACGACAGGTCGTGCTTGGCGGGGTACTCGACGCCCCACTTCATGCACGCGCGGATCGCGGTCGGCGCGGTGTACAGGATCGTCACCCCGTAGGACTCGATCACCGACCACCAGGCGTCCTTGTCCGGGTAGTCCGGCGCCCCCTCGTACAGGACGGAGGTGATGCCGTTGGAGAGCGGCCCGTAGACGATGTAGGAGTGCCCGGTGATCCAGCCGACGTCGGCGGCGCACCAGTAGACGTCGTTGGCCGGCTCGAGGTCGAAGACGAGCCGGCTCGTGTAGGTGACGCCGGTGAGATAGCCGCCGGTGGTGTGCAGGATGCCCTTCGGCTTCGCCGTCGAGCCGGACGAGTAGAGGATGAACAGCGGGTGTTCGGCGTTCATCGGCTCCGCCGGGCACTCCGGGTCGACGCTCGCCAGCAGATCGGCGTAGGCGACGTCGCGCCCCTCCGTCATCGGGCAGTCGATGCCGGTGGCCTGGACCACGACGAGGTGCTCGAGCGAGTCGAGGTCGCCGATCACCTCGTCGACCCCGGCCTTCACCGGGGCGGTCTTGCCCTTGCGGCGCGCGCCGTCGACGGTGATGAGCACCTTGGCCGACGAGACCTCCATGCGCTCCTTGACCGCACCCGCGGAGAAACCGCCGAAGACCACGTTGTGCGGCGCGCCGATGCGGGCGCAGGCCAGCATCGAGACGACGACCTCGGGGATCATCGGCAGGAAGATGCCGACGACGTCGCCCTTGTGCACCCCGAGCGACTTCAGGCCGTTGGCGAGCTTCTGCACCTCGGCGAGCAGTTCGGCGTAGGTGATCGAGCGGGTCTCGCCCTCCTCCCCGTGCCAGTGGAAGGCGACGCGGTCGCCGTTGCCGTTCTCCACGTGCCGGTCGACGCAGTTGTAGGAGACGTTGAGCTCGCCGTCCGCGAACCACTTGTAGAAGGGCGGGTTCGAGTCGTCGAGCACCTGCGAGAACGGGGTGGACCAGTCGACGAGGTCACGGGCGCGGTCGGCCCAGAACTCCACGGGGTCGGCCGCCGCCTCGCGGGCGAAGGTGGCGTACTCGTCGGCGTGGTGCTGGTCGAAGCCGGGCGACTCGAAACGGTCCTGCTGGAGGAGCTGCTCGAGCTCCTGCTCCACCTGGCGGGGATCGACGTCGGTGCTCACGAGCGGCCTCCTCGGATCGGGGCGTGGAGCGGGCGGACCCGCTCGTCTCCGAGAGCATCCTCCCCCGAGGACCGGGATCAACCAAACCCGCACAGGCCGGTTCGTCCGCCCGCAACACATCCGATACCGCCTCGCGCCGCGGCGGAGCTCGGCCCGTGCCGGGGCCTGCCGTGCCGTCGCCGCCGGCGAGCGGTGGTCAGACGCGCGACGCGGGCTGCTGGGCCTTCTCGCCCGCCGTCGCGGTGGGGCTCGCCGACGCCGCGGGCGCGGAGGACGGGAGCGGCTGCGGGCGGAAGAACAGGAAGCCCACCGGGATGATGTAGGCGAGCCAGACGACGGCCTCGAGCACGGTCGTCGCCGGCGAGAAGTTGATGGTCCCCTTGAGCAGGGTGCCGTACCAGCTGCCCGGCGGGATAGCGCCGGAGACGTCGAAGGCGAGCGTGTTCAGCCCCGGCAGGACGCCGGCCTCCTGCAGGTCGTGCACCCCGTAGGCGAGCACGCCGGCGGCCACGACGATGAGCGCGGCCCCGGTCCAGGTGAAGAACCGGGACAGGTTGATGCGCACGGCGCCCTTGTAGAACAGGTAGCCGAGCACCACCGCGGTCGCGAGACCGAGAACCGCGCCGAGCACGGGCTGCGTGCTCTGCCCGGTGGCCTGCACCGCGGACCAGATGAACAGCGACGTCTCGAGGCCCTCGCGGCCGACGGCGATGAACGCGGTCAGCGCCAGCGCGCCGGCGCCCATCGCCAGCGCGGTGTCGAGCCGTCCCCGCAACTCGCGGGACAGGTGCCGCGCGGTGCGGCGCATCCAGAAGACCATCCAGGTGACGAAACCGACCGCGATGATCGACAGGGCGCCGCCGAACGCCTCCTGGGCCTCGAAGCTCAGACGGCTGGAGGTGAAGGTGAGCAGCGCGCCGAACAGCAGGCTCACCCCGACCGCCACGCCGACCCCGAGCCAGAGCGGGGGTAGGCGGCGCGCGTTGCCGGTCTTGATCAGGTAGGCGACCAGGATGCTGACGACGAGCGCGGCCTCCAGCCCCTCGCGCAGGCCGATGAGGTAGTTGGCGAACACGGAGCTCCTCGCGAGGGGTCGAGCGGTCGTCGGGCCATCGGGCCCGGGCTGGGAGGCCGAGCCGAGCCGGTTAAGGCAGGTTAACCGTAGGCAAGTTAACCGTAGACCCTGTCAGGCGCCGCTGACCAGCCCACGACCGGTCGAAGCCGATGCGGATTCCGTCACGGGCTGGTCGTCGAGGGCCTCCCGCGGCGCGGCGAGGGTGAACCAGACCGACTTCCCGCTCGAGGACTCCTCGACGCCCCAGCTCTCGGCGAGCGAGGCGACGATCGACAGGCCGCGACCGCCCTCGGCCTCGGTGGGTGCGGGCTGCGCCTTCGGCTGCACCCGGCCCCGGCCGACGTCGCGGACGTCGACCCGCAGCGCCGACGCCGTGCGGGCCGCCTCGAGCTCGATCCCGGACCGGGCGTGCAGCACGGCATTGGTCACGAGCTCGCTGGACAGCAGCTCCGCGACATCCGCGACGGAGCCGACGCCCCACTCCTCGCACAGGCAACGCACGAAGAGCCGGGCCACGCTGGCGGCCGCCGGCGTGGCCGGCAGCTCGAGCCGGGCCGTGTCCATCGCCACCTTCCTGCCCGGTGCGGGCCGAACCTCAACCTGCCCCGGGGGTGAGCCGGGTGACAGCCAGCAAGGCCTCGAGCACCTGCTCGCCTCCGCGCAGCCCGGCCGCCTCGGTGACGCGGACGTGGGGCCGCCTCCACCCCGCGTCGTGCAGCTCGCCGTGCGCCGGCCGGACGGCCGCATCGGCCGCGTCGAGCATGCCGGCGTCGAGCAGCGAGTCCCCCGCGGCGGCGACCGCCGTGCGGCCGGAGCGGCGCCGGAGCTCCGCCAGGGCGGCCTGCTTGGTCAGCAGCTCCGGCACCAGGTAGACCTTGCGGCCCTGCACCGACAGCGTCCAGCCGGCCGCGGCGAGGCGGTCGGCCAGGCCGGACAGGTCGGGGATCAGCGACCGGTCGTGCGCGACGAGGTAGACGAACAGGCCGTCGGCGACGCGCGTGACCCGCACCCAGGTGGGATCGGCGACGTCCTCGGCCAGCCGCAGGATCTCCTGGAGCGGGCGCCCGGAGGCGGCCAGTCGCTCGCGGACGCCCCGATCCCACTCCGGATCGGGCACGCCGTCGACGAGGATCGCCCCGCCGTTGGCGGTCACGGCGTACCGGCAGGCCACGCCGAGGTCGATGCGACGGTATTGCTCGAGCGTCCGGGTGGTGACGGGAACGAACTCGGCCGCGCTGGCGAGCCTGCCGATCAGCTCGGCGGCACGCGCGGTGACGAAGCTCGCCGGCGCACCGTCGTAGATCTCGGTCACCCGCAGCGGCGGTTCGGCCGGGTCGCCGGGGCCGACAGGGCCGTCGGGGCCTGCCGGCAGCCGGAAGGCACGGCGACTGTAGATCAACGTCTGGTCGAGGTCGCAGGCGACGAGCCAGCCGCCGGCCAGCTCGGCTCGCGGCTCCGAGGAGGCGTCCAGGAGCAGGCCGCTCACGGGGCCGCCGCGCCGGAGCGGGATCGGATGAGGCCCATGCAGGAGTAGGTGAGGCCCTCGCGCGGCTCCACCGGGACCCCGCGGTCCGCGGCCAGCATCAGGACGTGGGCGAGGTCGTCCTCGCGCCCGGGCGTGACGAGGATGCGGTCCGGCACCCGGCGCAGCAGGACCCGCGTCGTCTCGCCGACTCCGGGCTTGACCAGGTTCACCTCGCCGATGCCGTACTCGGCGGCGATCCGCTCGACCGCGCGCCAGCCGGCCCAGGTGGGCTCGCGGTCCCCGCCCGCGACGGCCGGCCACCTCTCGGCGACCTCGTCGGCCACCTCGTCGAAGGCGGCGGTCACGGTGTCGACGTAGTGCCGGGAGCGGTCCTCGTCCGCGAGGTGCCGGTAGTACTTCGCGCCGTGGAACTCCCCCGGCCCGATCAGGTCGTCCCGCAGCACCGTCCGGCTGACCAGGCCGCTCACCGTGGAGTTCAGGCAGGCGCTCGGGATGAGGAAGTCGTCGCGCGTCCCGAAGACCGGGGCGCAGAGGCCGGGGTCGGCGAGCACGGCGAGCCGGTCGTCGAGGCCCAGCGGGCGCACGGCCGCGGACAGTTCGCGGGCGATCGCGCCCTTTCCGGTCCACCCGTCGACGAACTGCAGCGAGTCGGCCGGATGCCGCCTCAGCAGCCAGGCCATGGCGGTCAGGTCGATGCCACGACCCCGGACGATGGAGACCGAGTAGTGGGGCAACTCGCGGCCGGAGCGCAGGGCCCAGCGACGCAACAGCACGCCGATCGGCGTGCCGGCCCGCGCGAGCGACACCAGGACCGGATCCCGCTTGGCGGCGAGCAGCTGCTCGGTGACCACGCCCACCGCGACCGCGATGCGCCGGGCGGAACGGACCAGTGCCTGCTCGAAGAGCTCCACGTAGGCCGGCGCGGGCTGGTACTCGACCGGGAGCATCTCGGAGTAGTGGGTGCCGCTCTGGATCAGCTCCTCGCGCTCCTCCGTGCCGCGCTCGATCGACGCGTCGCCGAGGTCCTTGAGCAGGAAGGTGACGTCGGCGGGGTCGTAGGAGCCGAAGTCCGCCGGCGGCGTGCCGCCGGAGAGCCGGGCGCCGGGCGGCAGGTCCAGGCCCGCGGTCACGGATGCTCCTCGGGCAGCCGCACCTCGAGCACCGGCGCGCACCCGGCGAGGACCTCGAGCATCGGGCCGGGGGCCGCGGTGGCCGGGGGGTCGAGCACGACGACGATCGCGTCGTAGGTCCCCGGCGCCACGTTGTAGACGTAGCTCGGCCGGTCCGGCTCGTCCGGCGCGGGGAAGCTCAGGGCGCAGCGGACCGCGCACCCGTCGCGGTCGAGGGGGACCACCGGCGAGCGCGTCGTCGACTGGTTGAGGACCTCGACGTCGTCGCTCGCGTCGGCGAGGGCGGCGGCGAGGCGCATCGGCACGTACATCAGCTCCTCGGTGCCGAGCACCAAGACGCGACGCGGGCCCGAGCGGGCCGCCGCGGAGGCCCGCGGCAGCTCGGCCAGGGCGGCCAGCAGGGTCTCGACCACCGGCTTGCAGGCGGTCGCGAGCTGCTCCTCCCGCTCCGGCCCCCAGCCGAGCCGACCGCCGAGCGGGAGTTCCTCGGGCCACGCGGGGCGGACCGTCTCGACCGGGAATTCCGGCGTGAGCGCGAGCGGTGGCTCGCCGGCCGCGACGAGGGGGGCCGCGGCGGTGGCCGCGTCCTCGGGCACGTGCAGGCGGCCCGTGAGCAACGCGGCCGCGCGCACCGGGACGCCGAGTTCGGCGGCGAGGGCGTCGAAGGCCCTCCGCGCCTCGTCCGGGCGCAGATCGAGCAGGGCGGCCACCGTGTACGACGGCCGTGGTGCGACTGCGTGGAGGGCTCGGATCGTGTTGATCGCCGTGCGGCCGGTGCTGAGCTCGTCGTCGACGAGCACGACCGGACGCGAGGCCGCGATCAGCTCGGGCGCGGCGAGTACACGGTGCCCGGTGGCGTGCGAGTGTTCCTCCTCGAAGGCGAGCGACACATCTGTCCGCGACGCAGCGCCGTACCGGCGGGTGCTGCAGACGTAGACGGCGCCGGGCACGGCCGCCGCCACGCTGTGGCCGAGTGCGGTCGCCGTCTCGGCGAACCCGAACACCAGCGGCTCGGCCCGGACGACGTCGCGGGGCAGCTGGCTCGCCAGCCGCGCCCCCGCCGCCAGCGCCTCCCGCGGGTCGACCGGCAGATGCTTGCCCAGCAGGCGACTGACCAGCAGGTGCGCGCGCCGAGGGTTGCGCCGCACCGCCAGGCCCGCCACCCGGTCCAGCCGGCCGCCGAGGACGTCGGCTTCGATCTCGAGCCGCAGCCCGAGCCGCTCGCCGAGGAAGCCCAGCTCGCTCGACGGAACGGTCTCGCTCACGCGCCCGCCCCGGCCAGCGGGACGCGCGCCCCCGCCGACTCGTGCTGGGCCGACTCGTGCAGGGCCGCCAGGACGTCGACGAACGTGCACCCCTCGCGCAGGACGCCGAAGGCGTCGGCCCGACGCAGCACGCCCTCCGCCCAGGCGCGGTGCGGACGGAGCTCGTTCATCTTGTTGCCGTAGCGGCTGCGCCGCACGCCCCCGGCGTCGCCGTCGAGCACGGTGCAGGCGTCGACGTACTCCTCGTGGGTGACGACGAGCAGGGCGTGCACGGCCGCCACATGATCGGGATGGATCACGGTCTTGCCGAGCAACCCGTTCGCCTTGTCCAGCACCACTTCGCGGATCAGCCGGTCGAGGTCCGCCGAGACCAGCTGCTGGCGCAGGGGCGCCTCGTGCGCCTGCTCGAACGGGGTGACCCGCAGGGGCGAGACCCACAGCCGCTCGGGGCTCGAGAAGTACTCCCACACGGGCCCGGTGATGACGTGGCTGCCGTCGCGGCCGCAGACGTTGACGATGTCGGCGATGCATTCCCGCACCACCGACAGGTCGTAGATCGTCAGGTCCCGGTCGCGGCGCAGGCCGAACAGCCCGCAGAGGTCCGTGGCGCCGATCCGGATGGCCAGCACGGATTCGCGGTGCTTGTCGAACAACCGTCGGACCGCGAGCAGGGTGTCGACCCGCGTCTCGCGGTAGATGATCTCGGGACTCTCGAGGACCGGCATGGCCCACAGCCGCCGACCCAGCCGCTCGGACCCGGCCTCGACGGCCTCGAGCTGCGCGGCACCGTCCTGCTCGCCGAACTTCGGCAGCACGAAGCCGGCGAGCGCGTCGGCGCGGCCCTGCACCGTCGCCACGATCCGATGCAGCTGCGCCTCGTCGCGGACGCGCACGAAGACCATCGGCCGCTGGTCGGGCGCGACGGAGGACAGCGTGCGCAGCGAGGCGATGACGTTGGCCTCGGCCGCGTCCACCTCGTCGTCGGCGATCGCGTCCTCGAGGCAGAAGACCATGCTGGTCACGCCCGCCGCCGCCCGACGCAGCGCCACCGCGACGAGGTCGCCCCGGGTACCCGGCGCATACAGCGTCGCCCCGAGCCCGGTGGCGATGCTCAGGCGGTCCGCGTCCGGCGCGATCGAGCACGGGAGGCGGTGGAACAGCGTCGACCGACGAGCCTCGTCGAGGACGGCGAAGTGACGCATACGACCTCCGGGTCGGGCGGTGATCAGCGATGGGAAATGATCGTTACCAGAACGCTAACGGACCGCCCGCGCCTGCGGCGGCGCTTTCTCCTGACCGAAAGATGACGGCTCGCCGACGCCCGGACCCCTAGCGAGCGGCCCGGGCCCACCCGGCCACCGTTCGCGGTCACCGCGAGGGCGCTCGCGGTCAGCGCGGAACCAAGCCCCGATCTCCACGGAAGCCGCGAACGGCCCCGGCCCACCCCGCCACCGATCGCGGTCACCGCGAGGGCGCTCGCGATCAGCGCGGCTCGCCGACGCCCGGACCCCTAGCGAGCGGCCGGTTCCCGAGGCTCGGCGAAGGGCGCGTGATCGTCCGGCGCGGGGACCGAGGCTCCCCGGCGGCGCTTCGCCACGATGCTGGAGACCAGGGCGAGGGCGATGAAGCCGACCCCGATGAGACCGGTGACGAGTTCCGGCACCTCCGTGGTGATGGTCACCGCGAGCAGGACGGCGAGCGCGCCGATGGCCCAGTGGGCGCCGTGCTCCAGGTAGATGTACTCCTGCAGCGTCCCCTTGCGCACCAGGAAGACCGTGAGCGACCGGATGTAGAGGGCCCCGATGCCGAGGCCCGCGGCGATCACGAAGATCTCCTGCGTGATCGCGAACGCGCCGACCACGCCGTCGAACGAGAACGACGCGTCGATCAGCTCGAGGTAGAGGAACAGGAAGAACGCGGCCTTTCCGACGGCCTGCTTCACGGGCGAGCCGCCCTGGGGCGGGGAGTCTGCATCGCTGACGTCGAGGGCGGCTTCGCCGGTATCGACATCGAGGTCCTCGTCCTCCTCGCCCACACCCTGGGATTCGAAGTACTCCCCGAGTCCCCGGACACCGAGATAGGTCGCGAGCCCGGCGACGCCGGCGGTGAGCACCTGCTGCGTGTTGTCCCCGCTGAACGCCTCCCCGACGACCAGCAGGGCCACCAGCGCGATGACGACGGACAGGATGTCGAGCTTGCCCAGCTTGCCCAGGGTCCGCTCGACCGGCCCGAGCCAGTGGACCTCGCGCTCCGGATCGAACATGAAGTCGAGGAAGATCATGAACAGGAAGATGCCGCCGAACGCCGCGATCGACGGGTGCGCCGCGGTCAGCTTCTCCGCGTACTGAGTCGGGTCGTCCAGCGCGAGGCGGAACACCTCGACCGGGCCGATGTGCGCCGTGAGCGCGACGATGACGATCGGGAACAGCAGCCGCATGCCGAACACGGCGATGACGATGCCGACCGTGAGGAACACGTCCTGCCACCACGGGCTCATCCGCCGCAGGATCGTCGCGTTCACGACCGCGTTGTCGAAGGACAGCGAGATCTCGAGCACGGCGAGGATCGCGACGATGAGCGCGATCTTGGGGCCACCGATGATCCCCGCTGCGACGAGCGCGATCACGGTGATGCCGACCGAGGCGCCGAAGATACGGACCACGGTGAGGACTCCCTCCACAGATGGACGCGCGGAGTCGGGACTGCTCCCCGACGCGGAGACGAACCTGGCCGGGACACCTCGAGGTGCCCCGGCCAGGGTCAGGTTAGTGCAGCGCGGGTCGGCCGCCGCCGCGAAGCGCCGCCCGTCCCCACATGTGCGTCACATCTCGCCGCCGAGGAGAACGAGCGGTGAGCCGCTCGAGGGCGACGCGCGCACGACGCGGCTGCGTCAGACGTTGACGCCGAAGTCCTGGGCGATGCCGCGCAGACCGGCGGCGTACCCCTGACCCACGGCGCGGAACTTCCACTCCGCGCCGTTGCGGTACAGCTCGCCGAAGACCATCGCCGTCTCGGTCGAGGCGTCCTCGGAGAGGTCGTAGCGGGCGAGCTCCGTGCCGCCGGCCTGGTTCACGATGCGGATGAACGCGTTGCGGACCTGGCCGAAGTTCTGCTGGCGGTTGTCGGCGTCGTAGATCGAGACCGGGAAGACGATCTTGTCGATCTCCTGCGGAACGCTCGCCAGGTTGACGTTGACCTGCTCGTCGTCACCCTCGCCCTCACCGGTCAGGTTGTCGCCGAGGTGCTCGATCGAGCCGTCGGGGCTCTTGAGGTTGTTGAAGAAGATGAAGTGCTGGTCGGTCAACACCTTGCCGTCGGACTTGCAGGCGATGGCGCTGGCGTCGAGGTCGAAGTCGGTGCCGGTCGTGCTGCGCACGTCCCACCCGAGCCCGACGGTGACGGCCGTGAGGCCCGGGGCCTCCTTGCTGAGCGAGACGTTTCCGCCCTTGCTGAGACTGACTCCCACTGCTCTGGTTCCTTCCGTCTCGAATCTCGATGATCCGTCTTCGATGTGTTGGTACGTAGAAGAGATCGTCGGTGCGGGCGCAGCCTAATGACCTTGCGAGTCCCCTGTCTCGCATGTCAGGAAGTATTGAGATCCCCGTGACCGTGCCCGGTGCGTGCGGCTCGTCGTTCCTTCCGAACGGGCCGCGGCAGGAACGAGTTCCGCGTCAGGTGCGGCGCGCCGGAGCCTGGGTAGGGTCGGCGCAGTGATTGGCCGGATCGTGATCACCGACGTCGCTCCCGTCGTGGCCTGTGGCCGCTGGCCGGCGAAAGCCGTGGTCGGTGAGAGCGTGCCGATCTCGGCCACCGTCTTCCGCGAGGGCCACGACCTCATCGGAGCCGACGTCGTCGTGCTGCGTCCCGACGGGTCCGTCGCCGACGTGCGCCGGATGCGGCTCATCTCGCCGCCCGGCACCGACCGGTGGGCCGCCGACGTCGTCGTCGACGCCGAAGGCGTGTGGAGCTTCCACGTCCAGGCCTGGGCCGACACGCTCGCGACCTGGCGGCACGCCGTCGAGGTGAAGGCCGCCGCCGGGCAGACACTGGCCGAACTGGCCGTCGACCTCGAGGACGGTGCCCTGCTGCTCGAGCGGGTGGTGAAGGAATCCGACCCGCCGCTCCCGCCGGAGCAGCAGCCCGCCCTGCTGCACGCCATCGCGACGCTGCGCAACGAGACCCTGTCCGACGTGCACGACCGCCTGGCGCCCGCGCTGGCGCCCGGGCTGGTCGCCGCGCTCGAGAACGCGCCGCTGCGGGACCTGCTGACCGCGGGCGAGACCTTCGACATCCGGGTCGACCGGCAGCGTGCTCTGTTCTCGGCCTGGTACGAGTTCTTCCCGCGCTCGGAGGGCTCGAGCCTGGATCCGAAGCGCTCCGGCACGTTCGCCTCGGCGGCGAAGCGGCTGCCGGCCATCGCCGAGATGGGCTTCGATGTGGTCTACCTGCCGCCGATCCATCCGATCGGCGAGGTCAACCGCAAGGGTCCGAACAACACGCTGAACCCGGAGCCGGGCGACCCCGGCTCGCCCTGGGCCATCGGGTCGGCGGACGGCGGGCACGACGCCGTGCACCCCGACCTCGGGACGTTGGACGACTTCGACGCCTTCGTCGAGCGGACCCGCGAACTCGGCATGGAGGTCGCGCTCGACCTCGCGCTGCAGGCGGCCCCCGACCACCCGTGGGCTCAGGACCACCCGGAGTGGTTCACGCAGAAGAGCGACGGCTCCATCGCCTACGCGGAGAACCCGCCGAAGAAGTACCAGGACATCTACCCGGTCAACTTCGACCGCGACCCCGAGGGCATCTACCACGAGGTGCTGCGCGTCGTGCGGCACTGGATGGACCACGGGGTGCGCATCTTCCGCGTCGACAACCCGCACACGAAGCCGGTTGCCTTCTGGGAGCGGCTGATCGCCGAGGTGGCCTCGACCGACCCGGACGTGCTGTTCCTGGCCGAGGCCTTCACGCGGCCGCCGATGATGCACATGCTCGGGATGGTCGGCTTCTCGCAGAGCTACACGTACTTCACCTGGCGCACCGAGAAGTGGGAGCTCGAGGAGTACGGGCGGGAGCTGGTCGGAGCGGCCTGGCACATGCGTCCGAACTTCTTCACGAACACGCCGGACATCCTGCACGCGTCGCTGCAGTACGGCGGGCCGCCGGCGTTCCGGCTCCGCGCCGTGCTGGCGTCGATGATGAGCCCGAACTGGGGCGTCTACTCCGGATACGAGCTGTTCGAGCACGTCGCCGTGCGCCCGGGCAGCGAGGAGTACCTCGACTCCGAGAAGTACCAGTACAGGCCGCGGGACTGGTCCGACCCCCCGCTGGCGGGCTACCTGCGGCGAATGAACGAGATCCGCCGCGCCCACCCCGCGCTGCAACACCTGCGCAACCTGCGCTTCCACGCCAGCGACAACGAGGGCGTGATCTGCTTCTCGAAGCGGCTGGACCCGCCGCCGGGGATGCCGGCGGACACCCCGACCGACACGGTGCTCGTGGTGGTGAACCTCGACCCGCACGGCGCCCGGGAGACGACGGTCCGTCTGGACATGCCGGGGCTGGGCATGGACTGGTCGGAGCAGTTCGACGTGCACGACGAACTCTCCGGCGCCACCTACGCGTGGGGCCAGGCCAACTACGTGCGACTGGACCCGTTCGTCGAACCCGCCCACATCTTCGACGTCCGGCCCCGGAGGTAAGGACCAGCATGAGCGCCCCCGAAACGGGACTGGACGCCCCCGCCGAGGCGGCCGCATCCGCCCTGGAAGCGGCCCACGCACCGGATCAATTCTCGCAATCCGCGAGGCCCGCAGAGCTCGACCTCCCGCCGCTGCCCCACACCGGATCGGCGGGCGAGGAATCCCGCGACCCGCTCTGGTACAAGCGCGCCGTCTTCTACGAGGTACTCATCCGCGGGTTCAAGGACTCCAACGGCGACGGCACCGGCGATCTCCGCGGTCTCACCGAGAAACTGGACTACCTGCAGTGGCTCGGCGTCGACTGCCTGTGGCTGCTGCCGATCTACCAGTCACCGCTGCGCGATGGCGGATACGACATCAGCGACTACCTGAAGATCCTCCCGGAGTTCGGGGATCTCGGCGACTTCGTCGAGCTGATGGACGAGGCGCACTCGCGCGGGCTGCGCATCATCGCCGACCTCGTCGTCAACCACACCAGCGACCAGCACCCGTGGTTCCAGGCGTCCCGGAGCGATCCGGACGGCCCGTTCGGCGACTTCTACGTCTGGTCCGACACGGACGAGAAGTTCCCCGACGCGCGCATCATCTTCGTCGACACCGAGAAGTCGAACTGGACCTGGGACCCGGTGCGGGGCCAGTACTACTGGCACCGGTTCTTCTCCCACCAGCCGGATCTCAACTTCGAGAACCCGGCGGTCCAGGAGGCGATGCTCGAGGTCCTGTGCTTCTGGCTCGACCTCGGCATCGACGGGTTCCGTCTCGACGCGGTGCCCTACCTCTACGTCCGCGAGGGCACCAACGGCGAGAACCTGCCGGAGACCCACGACTTCCTGAAGCGGCTGCGCAAGGAGGTCGACTCCAAGTACGCCGACAAGGTGCTGCTGGCCGAGGCGAACCAGTGGCCGAGCGACGTCGTCGAGTACTTCGGGGACTACGAGTCCGGCGGCGACGAGTGCCACATGGCCTTCCACTTCCCGCTGATGCCGCGCATCTTCATGGCCGTCCGCCGCGAGTCCCGCTACCCCATCTCCGAGATCCTGGCGCAGACCCCGGACATCCCCTCGAACTGCCAGTGGGGCATCTTCCTGCGCAACCACGACGAGCTGACGCTCGAGATGGTCAGCGACGAAGAGCGCGACTACATGTACTCGGAGTACGCCCGGGACCCGCGGATGAAGGCGAACATCGGCATCCGCCGCCGGTTGGCGCCCCTGCTGGACAACAGCCGCGACCAGATGGAACTGTTCACGTCGCTTCTGCTCTCGCTGCCCGGCTCGCCGGTCCTGTACTACGGCGACGAGATCGGCATGGGCGACAACATCTACCTCGGTGACCGCGACGGCGTCCGCACGCCGATGCAGTGGTCGCCGGACCGCAACGCCGGCTTCTCCACCTGCGATCCCGCCCGGCTCTACCTGCCGGTCCTGATGGACTACGTCTACGGCTACCAGGCGCTCAACGTCGAGTCGGAGATGCACCAGACGACGTCGCTGCTGTGGTGGACCAAGCGGATGATCGAGATCCGGAAGCGCCACCCGGTGTTCGGCCTCGGCGACTTCGAGGAACTCGGCGCCTCGAACCCGAGCGTTCTCGCCTACGTGCGGGAGTTCGGCGACGACCGCGTGCTCTGCGTGGCGAACCTGTCCCGCTTCCCCCAGCCGGTCGAGCTCGACCTGCGACGCTTCCAGGGCTGCTCGCCGGTGGAACTCACCGGCAACGTCCATTTCCCGCGGATCGGCGAGCTGCCGTATCTGTTGACGCTGCCGGGGCACGGTCACTACTGGTTCGCCCTCACCACGTCCGACGAGTACGGAGGTTGACGCCCGCCTCACCCACGCCCCCGACTTCGTCAGGAGATCCCGTGACCCACGCCCCTAGCTCCCCGCCCGACACGACGGCGACCCACCGGACGGCGACGGCCGACGCCGCGCAGTCCCTGGCCGAGCTGCTGCAGGTCTGGCTGCCGGCGCAGCGGTGGTTCGCCGGAAAGGGTCGGGCGATCGAGACGGTCGAGGTGGAACGGTCCGTCGAGCTGGCGCCCGAGCTGACCCACGCACTCGTCCGGGTCCGCTACGCCACCGGGGAGGACGACCGCTACCAGGTGCCGCTGCTGACGGTGGACGCGCCGAACCCCGCGCTGGAGAACTACCGGCTCGGCGAGCTCGGCGGCCGGCAGGTCTACGACGCGCTGCACGACCACGCGGGGACCACGGGGCTGCTGGACCTGATCCGTTCGGGCTCGTCGGTCGGGGAGATCTCGGCGACGGCGCTCCGCCCGCTCGAGGACCTGTCCGGCCTGCCGGTCGGTGTCGAGCAGTCCAACACCAGCGTCGTCTACGGCGACGCCTACATCCTCAAGGTCTTCCGCCGCATCGCGCCGGGGCTGAACCCCGACCTGGAGATCACGCGCGCGCTCGCGGACGCCGACAGTCCGCACGTGGCGGCGCCGCTCGGCTGGATCGAGGGCACGCTGGACGGCGAGCCGACGACGCTGGCCGTGCTGCAGGAGTTCCTGCGCAGCGGCACCGAGGGGTGGCGGATGGCGCTGGCCAGCGTGCGCGACCTCTACGCGGAGGGCGACCTGCACGCCGATGAGGTCGGCGGCGATTTCGCGGGCGAGTCGGAGCGGCTCGGCGCCGCGACCGCGGCGGTGCACGACACCCTCGCCCACGTCCTGCCGTCCCGCGTGGCGACTCAGGAGGAGATCGCCGCCGAAGCGGCCCGGATGATCGAGCGGCTGGACGCGGCGCTCGAGGCGGTCGAACAACTGCGGCCGTTCGCGACCGGTCTGCGCGCGGCCTTCGCCCGCCTCGGCAACCGGACCGAGCCGCTGCCGGTGCAGCGCATCCACGGCGACTACCACCTCGGGCAGGTGCTGCGGGTCGACTCGGGCTGGGTGCTGCTCGACTTCGAGGGCGAACCGGCGCGTCCGCTGTCCGAGCGGGTGGCGCCGGCGAGTGCGCTGCGCGACGTGGCGGGCATGCTCCGCTCGTACGACTACGCGGCCCGCTACCTGCTGCTCGACCGACACGACGCCGCGACCCTGGCCTACCGGGCCGAGGAGTGGGCGACCCGAAATCGAACGGCCTTCTGCGACGGCTACGCCGCCGCGAACGGCTCCGACCCGCGCGACGAGGACGTCGTGCTCCGTGCCTTCGAACTGGACAAGGCGGTGTACGAAGTGATGTACGAGGCCCGGCACCGGCCCGGCTGGCTGTCGATCCCGCTCGCCGCGATCGAACGGCTGGTCGGCTGATGCCTCCGAGCCGCCGCACGCCGGAGTCCCAGTCCGGCGCCGCCGGCAACGCCCCCGGCCGGGGACGCCTGCGGCGCGCCGCGAAACCGGCCGGACCGGCTGGATCCGGCGGACCGGGCGGACCGGGCGCCGACGGGCCCGTGCCGCCCGCCGCGGAGGGTCCCGCCGAGCCGCCGCAGCCGACGCGGCCCGCCCCGCCTCCGCCGGACGACGTGCCGGCATCGGGCCAGGCGGAGGCGTCCGCTGCCGGCGCCCAGCAGGAACCGAGCCGCGAGACGCTCGACCGGCTCGTCGGCGGCGCACATCCCGACCCGCACAGCATCCTCGGCGCACACCCGCAGGGCGAC
Organism: uncultured Actinomycetota bacterium; assembly: GCA_963783105.1. Classification (GTDB taxonomy): domain Bacteria; phylum Actinomycetota; class Actinomycetes; order Frankiales; family Frankiaceae; genus JAVEDQ01. The sequence continues at coordinate 566,453 of CAWAMI010000007.1, read as the reverse complement.
GAGCTCGTCGTGCGCGCGCTGAAGCCCGACGCCACCGCCGTGACGGTGCTCGCCGGCGACGACCGGGTGGCGGCGACGTCGGTCCACGAGGCGGGCCTGTGGGAGGCGCGGCTGCCGGGCGGGCAGGCCCGCGACTACCGCCTCGAGGTCACCTACGGGTCTGAGACGTACACCGTCGACGACCCCTACCGCTTCCTGCCGACGCTCGGCGAGGTCGACCAGCACCTCATCGCCGAGGGCCGGCACGAGAAGCTGTGGACGGTGCTCGGCGCGCACGTCCGCCGATACGCCGGAGGCGTTGCCGGCACGAGCTTCGCCGTCTGGGCGCCGAACGCCCGCGGCGTGCGCATCGTGGGCGACTTCAACTACTGGGACGGCAAGGCGCACCTCATGCGCTCGCTCGGCTCCAGCGGCGTGTGGGAGCTGTTCCTGCCGGACGTCGGCGCCGGCACCAAGTACAAGTTCGAGGTGCTCGGCGCGGACAGCGTCTGGCGGCAGAAGATCGACCCGCTCGCCCGGCGCACCGAGGTGCCACCGGCCACCGCCAGCGTGGTCGACGAGTCGTCCTACGAGTGGTCCGACGACGACTGGATCGCGCGGCGGGCCCGGACGGCCTGGCACGAGGCGCCTATATCGGCCTACGAGGTCCACCTGGGCTCGTGGCGGCAGGGGCTGTCGTACGACCAGCTGGCCGACGAGCTCGTCGCCTACGTCGTCGAGAACGGGTTCACCCACGTCGAGTTCCTGCCGGTCGCCGAGCATCCGTTCGGCGGCTCGTGGGGCTACCAGGTGTCGGCCTACTACGCGCCGACCGCCCGCTTCGGCGACCCGGACGGGTTCCGACGGCTGGTCGACGCGCTGCACCGCGCCGGCGTCGGCGTGATCCTCGACTGGGTGCCCGCGCACTTCCCGAAGGACGAGTGGGCCCTCGGTCGCTTCGACGGGACGCCGCTCTACGAGCACGCCGACCCCCGCCGGGGCGAGCAGCCCGACTGGGGTACCTACGTCTTCGACTTCGGCCGGCACGAGGTGCGCAACTTCCTCGTCGCGAACGCGCTCTACTGGTTCGAGGAGTTCCACATCGACGGCCTGCGGGTCGACGCCGTGGCGTCGATGCTCTACCTCGACTACTCCCGCGGCGACGACTGGACGCCGAACGTCCACGGCGGGCGCGAGAACCTCGAGGCCGTCGCCTTCCTGCAGGAGACGAACGCGACCGTCTACCGCGAGCACCCCGGCGTCATGATGATCGCCGAGGAGTCGACGGCGTGGCCGGGCGTCACCCGCCCGACCCATCTCGGGGGGCTCGGCTTCGGCTTCAAGTGGAACATGGGCTGGATGCACGACACGCTCGACTACACCGCGCGTGACCCGATCTACCGCTCGTACCACCACCACCAGATGACGTTCTCGATGATGTACGCGTACAGCGAGAACTACGTCCTGCCGATCTCGCACGACGAGGTGGTGCACGGCAAGGGCTCGCTGGTGCGGAAGATGCCGGGCGACCGCTGGCAGCAGCTGGCCAACCTGCGGACGCTGCTCGCGCACATGTGGGCGCACCCGGGCAAGCAGCTGCTGTTCATGGGCTGCGAGCTGGCGCAGGAGTCGGAGTGGTCCGAGGAGCGCTCGCTGGACTGGTGGCTGCTCGACAACCCGGACCACCGCGGCGTGCAGTCCCTGGTGCGCGACCTGAACCGCGTCTACCGGGACACGCCCGCGCTGTGGCAGCGCGACATCGACCCGTCCGGCTTCGCCTGGATCGACGCGAACGACGCCGAGGGCAACGTGTTCTCGTTCTTCCGCAGCGGTCCGGATTCGCTGTTGGCGTGCATCGCCAACTACTCGGGGGCGCCGAAGGAGGGCTACCGGGTCGGGCTGCCGCGGACGGGACGGTGGGCGGAGGTCCTCAACACCGACGCCGACGTCTACGCGGGCTCGGGCGTCGGCAACTTCGGCGGCGTCGAGGCGGAGGACCACGCGCACCACGGCCAGCCGGCGTCCGCGGTGCTGCGCATCCCGCCGCTCGGGGTGCTCTGGCTGCGCTACGAGGGCTGAGCGTCTTCCTCGCTCCGCCTGGAGCCACCCGAGCGCCACCGAACGCCACCGAACGCCACCGAACGCCAGCAAGATCACCAGCAACGCGGTTGATCGCCGCGCGGCGCGCCCACCCGCGACACGCCGCACGACGATCTTCCGTGTTGCTCGCGATCTTTGGTGAGTCCGCGGCCGGGAGGCCAGCCAGTAACAGTCTGCCGGTCGACCGACCGGCGGCTAGAACAGCGCCGCGGCCAGGGCCCGCCGCGCGGGCGGCACCGTCGGGTCGTCGCCGAGCGCGTCGAACAGCGACAGCAGGCGCACGCGCGCCGCGTCGCGGTCGTCGCCCGCCGACTCCCGGACGATCTGCACCAGCAGGTTGAACCCGCTCGCGGGGTCGCCGCTCGCGACCAGGACGTCGGCCATCGCCAGCCGCGTCTCGAGGTCGGCGGCGCCGGACGAGATCCGCTGCTGGAGGTCCTGCGGGTCGACCGACTCCAGGCGCCGGGCGAGCTCCACCTGAGCTGCGCCCGTCTTGGCCTCGGCGTCCTCGGGTGCGTCGGCCAGCCGCTTCGCGAAGGCGGCCGCCGCCCCGTCGAGGTCGCCGGACTCCAGCGCCGTGTAGGCCTGTTCGACGTCCGGGTGCAGGTCGGTCACCTCGCCCTCGGCGCCCGGCCCGGCTTCCCCGCCCTGATCGCGGGTCTGCGCCGCCAGCGCCACGATCTGGTCGATCCAGCCCTTGACCTGCCGCTCCGGCAGCGCGCCGGTGAACTCGCTGACGATCTGGCCCTGGTAGACGGCCTTCACCGCCGGGATGCCCTGCACGGCCGCCGCCTGGGCGATGCGCTGGTTGGCGTCGACGTCGATCTTGGCCAGCACCCACGAGCCCTGCCCCTCGGCGGCGAGCTTCTCGAGGATCGGCGACAGCTGCTTGCACGGACCACACCAGTCGGCCCAGAAGTCGATGACGACCGGGACCTCGCGGCTCTTCTCGAGCACCTCGGTCTGGAAGGTCGCCTCGGTGACGTCGACGACCGCCACGGGGCCACCAGCGCCGCCGTTGGGTGAGCCGCTCGACGCCGCCTTCGCGGCCTGGTTGCGGGCGGCCAGGGCACCGAGGTCCACGGCGCCGGGCAGGTTGATGGCGGTCGGATCGTTGCGTCGCACGACTCCATCAAACCGCGTTTCCGCGCCGGCGCTTCCCGCACCGCGAATGAGCCCCGGAATTCGTCTCAACCCGCGGTCCTCGCAGGAGGGGTCTGCCCGCGACCCGCGTGTCCCGCCTAACCAGGGTCGGCTGTGGCTGCTGCGCGGTCGCCGTTGTCGCCTGGTGAGCGGAGGTGGGGTTCGAGGCCGAAGACCACGTCGCGGATTTCGAGGATGATGCGGTCGAGGTCGTCGACGACCTCGGTGAGCTCGTCCTGGAACCCGTCGCCGGCCCGGGACAGCACACTCTGCGTGCGTAGGCCGGCGGCGAACAGGTGTCGGATCACGCTGTCGGCAAGGGCGGTCGCAATGCGGCTGTCTTCCTCGATGACGCTCGCGGCGCGTCCATCGTGGTTGTGGCGGCGGGGGTCGTCGCGGACGCTGGCGACGGTGTAGGCACTCGCGTCGGTGACGAGCGGGGCGAGTCTGATCTCGATCGGCAGCGCGCTACCGTCGCAGCGACGACCGACGAGCCGAAGATCCGGCGCCGTCATCCGGCTGGACGGCTCGGCGGCGAATGTTCGCCGCTCTGCTGCAGCCGCGGCGCGGCTGTGGTCCGGGATCAGAACCTCGACCTGTTGACCGACCAGCTGGCCGGGTCCATAGCCGAACAGCTGTTCCAGGGGGGAGTTCACGAACAGCAGCCGCCCGTCGGCGTCCACCAGCGCGACTCCGTCCGTGGCGGCGTCGAGCAGCCCCTGGACGATGACGTCCGCCGCGAACGTCCCGGACGTCCCCCGAACGCCAGCGGCGCTCGATGGCGGCGTCCTCTCGGGTTCGACCGGACCTGCCTGCGGTGCTGCCATGAGTCTCGCTCCTCGGATGCGTCCGAACAGCGAGGACCACGAGGTCCGGATGAAATCCAGGTGCCAGACGGCCCTCAGCATGGCACAGCAGTGCGGTCTTGTCCGGGTCTGCCGGCCGCCGCTGTGACGGTGGCGTCCGCATTGCCCTGGTTTCACGGGCCCGACGGGTAGCGCCCGTTGTCCGTCCGGTCGGGCGGGACGTGTGCAGGGACCGGCAGGTCGAAGGCCTCTGCGCGCCCACTCGTTCGCCGGAGATAGTTCAGCAGATCTGCAGCTCCCCCTGTCCCGCGGCGAAGCTGCGTGACGGCTTTGTGACGGGAGGCGCGACATGGCCTTCAGCCGCGTGGGCACCATCGAGATCCACTCCCGACACGGAATCATTCGACTGCGCTGCGTGCTGGACGGGTGCGAACTCGTGGTCGACCGGCGGGCGCCGCGGCTGTTCAACGACCAAACGATCGGCTTCTACGCCGACCACAGCCACACCGAGCCCCCGCAGGAGCGCCCCGGCGGGCGGCCACGACCGCTGCCGGCGTCCCAGGCCGGTGAGCTGCCGTGAACGCGACCGGTCTGCTCGAAGGGTCATGGCTGCCGCGGTAGCCCCGACGCACGCTGCGTAGCCGTCGCGACGACGAGAGTCACGCAGGTTGACCGCACGCCCGATTCCGTCCAAGCTGAGCCGAGATATTCACTGTTGTCGGGTCCAGCCCTCGCTCGGTCGCCATATCAGGTGTGCTTCTCGCTTCACCTGGGATCGAGGACCGACTGTTGGGCCTACAACCACTCCTTCCTCCTCCCGAGCGGCTGCGCCCACTCGTGCTCCCGGCCGAGGAGAAGACCCCCGCGACCGCCCAGCCCGCCGCTGATTTCGCTCAGCCGGCCGCACGGGCCGTGCCGTGTGGCGACCCTGCCGCGGCGCGCCGTTCGGGCGGCGGAGACGGTACGTCTGTGAACGAGGGCCGGCTCGATGTTGCGGCGGACCCGGCCTCGTCGCCGGTGAAGACCGGTCGGCCGGTTCCTGCGGATCCGAGCGACCCGTGACGCCGCCGGTGCGAAGCCCGGACCGCGAGGGAGAGTGTCCGTCCAATTCCGCCAGCCACCTTCCCGCCAGCCACCTTCCCGCCTACCACCTCCCCGGCAGCCCGCGATGCCCCGCCGCTGCCCGGTCGTTCGTCCGGGCAGCGCTCGACCTCGTTCCCGGCGACACGAACGAGGTGGCGCAACTGCTCGTGAGTGAACTGGTCACCAACGCCGTCCTGCACGCCGGGACGTCCATCGTGGTAGGGGTTCACGTCCAGGGCGCACGGGTCAGGGTGGCTGTCGACGACCTCTCCGCTGCCTTCCCGCAGCCCCGGGCCGCTGCGGACGACGCCAGCGACGGACGCGGACTGCTGCTGGTCGACGCCCTCTCGTCGTCGTGGGGCTGGGATCTCACCGCGGACGGCAAGAGCGTCTGGTTCGAGTTGTAGGCCTGGCGACCAGACCTCATGCCCGACGACGAACGACGCCACCGCATCCTCGACCAGCTCGGGAAGCTGGACTCGGCTACGCATGCCGACGCAGTGCTTCAGGGGGTCTGCCGGTTCGTCGTGGATCAGCTCGAACTGTCCGGATGCGCGCTGATGCTGCGCTCTGAGCAGTCGACGCTGGACGTGCTGGCCTCCGCCGGACCCCATGCTGGGGATGTCGCCGATTTGCAGTTCGCGCTGGGTGAGGGTCCGTGCCTGGAGGCCTCCACCTCCGGCATGCCGGTGTTCGCCGTCGACCTGGCCGACAAGGCAGGGCGCTGGCCGGTGTTCTCCAAGGCGGCGACCGAGCTCGGGGTGCTGGCCGAGTTCTCCTTGCCGTTGCACGTCGGCTCGGTCGGCTTGGGCACCCTGGATCTGTCCCGGGACGAGCCGGGGATGCTGGGTGAAGAGGCCCTGGCGGACGCGCTGACGGTCGCCGAGATCGCCACGGACGCCGTACTGCTGCTGCAATCCTTCGCCGACGGGACCGACCTGTCGCGCATCCTGGAACCGGCCGGTTCGGACCGGCTGGTCGTCCATCAGGCCACCGGCATGATCTCGGCTCGGTTGGACGTGTCGACGACGGATGCGCTGGCAAGCCTGCGCGCCGCCGCCTTCCGGTCCGGCCGGTCCATCCACGCCGTCGCGGTCGACGTCGTCGAGCGCCGGATCTCCTTCCGTGACTGACCCGCGCCCCGTCGCTGGTCATGAGTCCCTACTCCAGCGCAGTCCGAAGCACACCCGGGAGGCACACCATGGAGAACCGCGAACAGATGCTCGCCGAGGTCTTCGTCCGCCTGGCCGACACGCTGGTCGACGACTTCGACGTCGTGGAGTTCCTCCACGGCCTCTCAGCCGACGCGGTCCACGTCCTCGACGTCGAGACCGCCGGGGTGATGCTGGCCGACGACCGAGGCGTCCTGCGGCTCCTCGCCTCCTCCGACGAGCGCATGCGCAGGCTCGAGCTCTTCGAGCTGCAGAACGAGCAGGGACCCTGCCTGGACGCCTTCCACACCGGCGGCACCGTCACCGCCTCGGCGCTCGAGGGGCGGCAGCGCTGGCCGGAGTTCGCGGACGCCGCGACCCAGCAGTGCTTGCAGTGGACCTGTGCCATACCCCTGCGGCTCCGCGGCACGATTCTCGGCGCGCTCAACCTCTTCCGCACCACAAACGAGCCGTTCACCGACGTCGAGCTGCGAATCGCGCAGGCCATGGCTCAGGTCGCCGCGACCGGCCTGCTCCAGCAACGAAGCATCAGCGACCGGCAACTGCTCTCCGACCAACTCCAAGCGGCCCTGCACAGTCGCGTCGTCATCGAGCAGGCCAAAGGCGTGCTCGCGGAATACCTGGACATCACCGTCGACGAGGCATTCCAAGAACTGCGCAACCATGCCCGCAACAACAACCGCAAGCTCACCGAGCTCGCCCGCGACGTCGCCACGAAACATCTCGGACCCGCCGCCTTCACCGCACCCACGCCACGGACCGCCTGAACGTCAACGTGCAGGTGCCCTGCCTCGGGCGGAGAACTCGTGTGCCGCTGTTCGCGCCTCGAAAGGCGGCGGCCGAAACGGAGCCGGAAAGGGTGACATCCAGTCAGAAACGCCGGGTAAGTCCGGATCACCGCATTCGTTCCGACGAGAGGAGCCCTCAGATGGCCACCGGAGAGACCGGCTTCACCGACATCGCCTTCGACCTGATCAGCATCCAGTACCACGCGCTGAAGGCCGGGCACGACTACGGGCAGTACGTGCGCGACGCCGAGAACGCCGGGCAGGACGAGGTGGCGTCGTTCTTCAAGCAGGTCCAGCAGGAGGACCAGGAGCGCGCGCAGCGCTGCTCGGAGCTGCTCAAGCAGCTGTCCGAGGCGGACCACGCGGGCCCCGCCGCCGCCTCCTGATCGAGGACCCCAAGACTGCGGTTGAGTAAGTTCCAGCCGGTCCTGACCGGCTGGAACTTACGCAGCCACCGGGTAGTCCGGCGTCATCCGGCGAGGTGCCGCTCCACGGACTCGACCTTGGAGTTCATCGCGCCGGTGACGCCGGCCCGCAGGTCGGCTTTGAGGACGAGCGAGACGCGCGGCGCGACGGCCGCGACCGCCTCCGTGGCCCGACGGACCACGTCCATCACCTCGTCCCACTCCCCCTCGACGAGGGTGAACATCGCGTTGGTCTCCGTCGGCAGACCGGAGGCGCGCACCACGCGCACGGCCTCGGCCACGGCGGCCCCGACGCTGTCCGATTCCCCGCCGAGCGGGCTGACGCTGAATGCCACGAGCATTCCGCCACTGTGCCTCGTGGCCTTTACTGTGTGAACGTGCTGTCCCTGCTGTTCGAGCGGGTGCCGGACCTGGTCCTCCTCGCGAACCGGGCCGGCCGGATCGAGCGCCTCAATCCCGCAGCGACCGCGTTCCTCGGCGATCGGGGCGGCGAGGGAATGGCGCTGGTCGAGTTGCTCGACACGGTGGCCCCGACGCTGTCCGCGCGGCGGCGGGCGGCGCTCGAGGAGGCCCTGTCGGGCTCGCGCTCATGGACCGGGCTCGTCGACCTCGTGGACGCCGCCGGCGCGGTCCTCTGCTACTCGTGCACGCTGGCCAGCGACGACGAGGGCGTCCTGCTCCTCGCCCGCGACACCCACGACCTGCGGGCCCGGGAGGTGGCCGAGCGTGAACTCGCCGAACGCGACGAGTTCGTCGCCCACCTCGGCCACGAGCTCCGGACGCCGCTGAACGCGATGCTCGGCTTCGCGCAGCTCCTCGAACTCGAGGACCCCCCACCCGAGCAGCGCGACGCCGTCGACCGGATTCTCGTCGGCGGCCGGCACATCCAGTCGCTGCTCGACGACGTGCTCGACCTCTCCCGCTTGCGCACCGGCGGCGTCGACCTCGACGTCGGCCCGGTGCCCGTGCTCGATGTCGTGCAGGGGGTCGTCGACCTCGTCGAGCCGCTCGCCGCCAAGCGGGCCATCCGCCGCTACGTCGAGCCGCAGACCGCCCCGGTCGCCCTCGCCGACCGGCGGCGGCTGTGGCAGGTGCTGCTGAACCTCATCGGCAACGCCGTGAAGTACGGCCGGGAGGGTGGCACGGTCCGGGTCGGGGTCGACGCCGTCGCGTCCCCGACCGGCTCCGAGCTCGTCCGCATCGAGGTCGAGGACGACGGGCCCGGGATCGACCCGGGGCAGCTGCACCGGCTGTTCCGCCCCTTCGAGCGGCTCGGGCAGGAACGGACCGCGGTCGAGGGCACCGGCCTGGGCCTGGCCATGTCGCAGGCGCTCGTCAGCGCGATGGGCGGCGAGCTGTCCGCGACGAGCAGGCTGGGCCACGGCACCGCGTTCCGCGTCACGCTGCCGGCGCTCGACGTCCGCGAGCTGGACGGGCAGAGCGCCCCGCATCCTCCGGGCGTGCTCGGCACCGTCGTGTACGTCTCGCCGGAGCCCGCCGCCCAAGCGATGGTGAGCCGCGCGCTCGCCAGTCGCCTCAACGTCGAGGTGCTGCCCGTGACCCGGGCGGCCGAGGCGCTGGAGACGGTCCGCAGGAGCCAGCCGGCCCTCGTGCTGGTCGACTCCGACCTGCCCGACTCCTCGGCGGTGGAGCTGCTGCACCGGCTCGGCGGCGATCCGCTGTCGACGCTGGTGCCGAAGATCGTGCTGAGCTTCGACCCCGACCCCGCGATGAGGCTGCGCCTGCGGGCGGCGGGGGCGGCCGACGTGCTCTCGCTGCCGCTGGACGTGCGGGACATGCTCGAGAAGGTCGCCCGCGTCCTGCGCCAGTCGGCGTCCTGAGCGCCGCGGCCGGGCGTCAGCGACCGGCGTCAGCGACCGGCGTCAGCGGCCGAACAGGTACGTCCCCAGCCCGTCCGCCAGCGCCACGGCCAGCTGCTGCCGGAACGCGGGGTCGGTGAGGCGGGCGGCGTCGGCGGGGTTGCGCATGTTGCCGCACTCGACGAAGACCTTGGGCACCGTCGAGAGGTTCAGCCCGCCCAGGTCGGTCCGCTCGGCGAAGCCCTGCGACCCCGCGTAGTTCGACGGCGGCTCGCCCGTGGTGAGAAGGGCGTCGTGCACCGCCTCGGACAGCGACCGGGACGGGCCGACCACGTCGTCGTTGCGACCGGGCAGCGGGCCGGGGCGGATGACGTGGAAGCCGACGCCGCTCGGCGGGCCGCCGTCCGCGTGCACCGAGACGGCCGCGTCGGCCTGGGCTCGGTTGCCCGCGGCGGCCCTCTGGTCGATGCAGGGTCCGACCCCCGAGTCGGTGGTCCGGGTGAGCACGACCTTCGCCCCACGCGCTCGCAGCAGGGTCGCGGTCCGCTGGGCGACGTCGAGGGTGAACGCGGATTCGGGGTAGCTCGCGCGGCCGGGCGCCGGGTTGGTGGCCGTCCCGGTGGTGTCGCACTCCTTCTGGAACCCGCCCGCGTCGACCTTGCGGTTGATGACCTCCGGATGGGCGGCGTTGCCGCCGTTGTGCCCGGGGTCGAGCAGGATCGTGCGGCCGGCCAGCGGCTGGTCGGTCGGCACCGGCCTGGGCGCGGGCCCGGCCGACGGGGTCGCGCCGGGCAGGGTCGGCAACGAGAACGTGGACGAGACGGAGAACTCGGGGGTCCGGCTCGCCGTCGAGGCCGCCGCCGCCGGCCGCGAGGAGTCGTCCGACCCGCAGCCGGACGCGGCGAGCAGCACGCCGAGCAGGACGGGCAGCAGAACAACTGACGACGCGACGACCGGGCGAACCCGGGACCGCCCACCGTCGCGCCGCATCGGTCAGGCCGGGAGACTGCTGGCGGCGGGCGCGGTGTCGACGGGCGCGGTGTCGATGGGTTCGTCGGCGTTCACCGTGTCGACCAGCCCCTCGACCAGCTCGTCGGCCGCCGCGTACGGGTCCAGCCGCCCCGCGACGACGTCCGAGGCGAGCTTCTCCATCGCCTTCGCGCCGCGCAGGTCGCCCATCCTCTCGCGCAGCGCGGTCACGGCGATCGCCTCGATCTCGCCGCACGCGCGGGCGTGTCGCCGGCGCGTCAGCTCGCCGCTGGACTCCATCCACTCCCGGTGCTTCTCGAGCGCGTCCACGACCTCGGACACGCCCTCCTGGCGGGAGGCGACCGTCTTCACGACCGGCGGCTTCCAGCCGCCGCTCGTGACGTTGGTCGACCCGAGCTGGAGCATCTGCTTGAGCTCGCGGTAGGTCTGCTCGGCGCCGTCGCGGTCGGCCTTGTTGACGACGAAGACGTCGGCGACCTCGAGGATGCCGGCCTTCGCGGCCTGGATCGCGTCGCCCATGCCGGGGGCGAGCAGCACCAGCGTCGAGTCGGCGAGCGAGGCGACCTCGACCTCCGCCTGACCCACGCCGACGGTCTCGACCAGCACGACGTCGAAGCCGGCCGCGTCGAGCACCCGCAGCGCCTGCGGGGTCGCCCAGGACAACCCACCCAGGTGGCCGCGGGAGGCCATCGAGCGGATGAAGACGTCCCCGTCGGTCGCGTGGTCCTGCATCCGGACCCGGTCGCCGAGCAGCGCCCCGCCGGTGAAGGGCGAGGACGGGTCGACCGCGAGGACGGCGACCCGCTTCCCGCGTTCGCGGTAGGCCCGCACGAGCGCCGCCGTCGACGTCGACTTGCCGACGCCGGGCGAGCCGGTCAGGCCGATGACCTGAGCCCGGCCGCCCAGCGGCGCGAGGATCGCCATCGCCTCGCGCAGCTGGGGTGAGGCGTCCTCGACGAGCGAGATCAGCCGACCGAGGCCGCGCCGATCCCCCTGCCGGACGGCGGCGACGAGTTCGGGCACGGACGCACCGCGCCGCGAACTCGGCGTCACCGCCTCGAGCGTCGAGGCGACCTCGTCCGGGACCGTCGGCGTCTCGCCGTCGAGAAGTGGCTCGCTCAAGTCGACCGGCCGGATCAGATAGCTCGCGGCGCAGCCGTCAGTTGGCCGGCACGCGCAGCAGCAGGGCGTCGCCCTGCCCGCCGCCGCCGCAGAGGCCGGCCGCGCCGAGCCCGCCGCCGCGCCGCTTGAGCTCGTAGGCGAGGGTCAGCGCGATGCGGGCGCCGGACATGCCGACCGGGTGGCCGAGGCTGATGGCGCCGCCGTTGACGTTGGTCTTCTCGGCGTCGATCCCGAGCTCGCGCATCGACTGGATGCCGACGGAGGCGAACGCCTCGTTGATCTCGAACAGGTCGACGTCGGAGGGCTGCAGGCCCTCCTTGCCCAGCGCCTGGAAGATCGCGTTCGACGGCTGCGACTGCAGCGACGGGTCCGGCCCCGCGACGAGGCCGGCGGCGCCGATCTCGGCGAGGATCGGGGCGCCGAGCTCCTCGGCCTTCGCGCGGGACATGATCACCAGCGCGCAGCCGCCGTCGGAGATCTGCGAGGCGGAGCCGGCGGTGATCGTGCCGTCGGGGGCGAAGGCGGGACGCAGCTTGCCCAGCGACTCGGCGGTGGTGCCGGGGCGCACTCCCTCGTCCTCGCTGACCAGCAGCGGGTCACCCTTCCGCTGCGGGACCTCGACCGGAACGATCTCGTCGTCGAAGCGGCCGTCCTTCATCGCGGCGGCGGCGCGCTCGTGGGAGCGGGCGGAGAACTCGTCCTGCTCCTCGCGGCTGATGCCGAGCTTGCCGTTGTAGTTCTCGGTCGCCGCGCCCATCGCGATCTGGTCGAACTGGCAGAACAGGCCGTCGTGCGCGGTGGCGTCGACGAGCTTGCCGTCGCCGTAGCGGTAGCCGGCGCGGGCGCCCGGCAGCAGGTGCGGGGCGTTGGTCATGGACTCCATGCCGCCGGCGACGACGACGTCGTACTGACCGCTGGAGATGTAGAGGTCGGCGAGGTGGATCGCGTCGAGACCGGACAGACAGACCTTGTTGATCGTGTTCGCCGGGACGCTCATCGGGATGCCGCCCTTGATGGCCGCCTGACGTGCGGTGATCTGGCCCTGACCGGCCTGGATGACGTGACCCATGATCACGTACTCGACCTGGTCGCCGCGGATCCCGGCGCGCTCGAGCGCGGCCTTGATCGCGAAGCCGCCGAGGTCCATGGCGGTGAAGCCCTTGAGCGCACCGGAGAGCTTTCCGATGGGGGTGCGGGCACCCGCGACGATGACGGAACCAGGCATGACAGACCTCTCTCGGCACTCACACGGCGCCTCTCGGCGCTCGACCTGACGGCAGCGAGAACAGGTCGGGGGCATGCTGCCGCCCCACCCCGGCTCGCGAGGTGCCAGGATACGTCTCCGTGTTCACACGAATCGACCATGTCGGGATTGCCGTCCACGACCTCGAGAGGAGCGTGGCCTGGTACGAGAGCAACTTCGGGCTGACCGTCGTCGCCCAGGAGGTCAACGAGGAGCAGGGCGTCCACGAGGCGATGCTGCTCGTGCACGACGGCAGCACGGGCGGCTCGCACGTCCAGCTGCTCGAGCCCACCCGCCCGGACTCCCCCATCGGGAAGTACCTGGCGAAGAACCCGGAGGGCATGCACCACATCGCCTACGGCGTCGACGACGTGCAGGCGGTGATGGACGAGATCGCCGGCAAGGGCATCCGCCTCATCGACTCCTCGCCGCGGCACGGCGCGATGGGCAGCAGCATCGCGTTCCTGCACCCCAAGGACACCGGCGGCGTGCTGACCGAGCTGGTCCAGGCCGCGGCCAAGCACTGACCGGTGTCCGAACCCGAGTCCGGGCCCGCTCTCGACGGCGACCTGTCCGCCGCCGTCGAGAGCTGGCTGGACGATCTGACCCGGCGGGAACAGGTCGGCGACCGCTACGACGTCGACCTCGGGCTGACGGCCGTCGCCGGCCAGCTCGTCGACGACGACCGCCGCCGCGAGGGCGTGCTGCTGCGCCGGGGTCGGCTGTCCGTCGAGCGCCTCGACGCGCACGAGTCGGGGATGGTCGACCTGGAGGCGACGATCGTCTACCCGGCCGACCGGGTGGCCCGCAACGCGCGTCCGTCCCCCAGCCGGGTGCTCGACGAGCTGACCGTGACGTTCGGCGCCACCTACTGGGTCCGTGACGAGCTGGGGATCTGGCGGCTGCACGACTACGTGCGCAACGACCGTCGGATGTCGGCGACCTGGTGCACGCATCCCCGCGGCGAGGACGTCGACGCGGCCGGCGGGCTCAGCATCGTGCCGCAGGCGATCACCGTCGAGGGACCCAAGATCGGGCGCCTGTTCCTCGAGGTGCACAACGAGCGGGACGAAGCGGTGGTGCTGCGGGTCGGCCGGCCGGACCGTCCCCGCGGCCTGTTCCGCCGGCTCCCGCCGGTGACGGCGCCCGAGGCGGGTATCGCCGTCCCGGCGTCGGGCTCGGTCCACCTCGTCGGCCGGACCGCCCGGCCGAAGCTGACCGAGGTCGAGGTGTTCGCCTTCGACCCCGACGACGGCGAACAGGTCGCCGAGCTGCGGGTGCAGGCCGAGCTGCCCCGGAAGCACCCGGGCGAGGACGGCCACTGGTGCGTCGACCCGGACGCCGAGCGAGCGGACGACGAGTAGGGCCTCAGCCCGACATGCCCTGGCCGACGGCGAACAGGTCGACCAGGCCGTCCCAGCGGTTGCGCTTGTCCGGCGGGAAGCGGCGCCTGGCCCGTGCCTCCCGCGACCCGTCGCGGGCATACCGGCGGCGCGCCCAGGGCGAGTTCGGCTTGGCCAGCCGGACGGCCGGCACCACGGCGACGACCGGCACGAACACGCCGACCACGCCCAGCACGACCCTCCCCTTGAGGATCGCCACCAGCGCGAAGCACAGGTTGACCAGGAGGGTCAGCGCGATGACCTTCTCCCCGTGCGCCCGGTCCGCGTCGAGGGGGTTCGCGCCGACCAGGAGCAGCACCCCGACGACCAGGGCGAGCAGGACGGCGTCGACCGAGCTGCGGCCCTGACGGCTCCAGTACACGTCCTCCAGGTGCAGCCACAGGGCGAACTCGTCGAGGGTGAGGGCCGCCCCGGCGCCGAACAGGGCGGCGAGGACGTTCCCCCAGGCGTCCGCCGGCCGGTAGGCGAACTCCGCGGTGCCGGCGCCCAGCAGCAGGAAGATGCCGTAGACCTCGTGGTGCAGGTGCACGCCGCCGATGGCGGCGTCGCGGAACGGGCCCCGCCCCGCCCGGATGGCGTGGGTGATCAGGCGTGTGAGCAGGAAGGTCAGCAGATAGGCGAGCACCATCCACGCCACGAGCTCCCGCCGCCCGGACAGCGTCGGCAGGAGCTCGGGACCGGCACCCATGGGCGTCATCCTGGCCGGAGTCCGGGAGGTGCGCTGCCGTTCGCGCGTGCCGGCCAGGAAGCGACCCTGCTCTCATCCACGCCCCCGGGCACCCGGGAGCAGGTGAACCCGCCGGTAACATCCGGCGGACGAAGGCGACGGGCGGCTCACTCCGGAGCTCGGCCCGCCAGGCGCAGGAGGTAGGGGCACGTGTCGGTCACTGGATCGGGATCCGTCAGCGCAGGCGTGAAGGAGATTCGCGACGCCATCCTCGCGGGGGACACCGCACCCGAGGAGTTCGGCAACCTCCCGATCCCGGAGTCCTACCGCGGCGTCGTGGTCCGCAAGGACGAGCAGAACATGTTCGAGGGCCTGACCACCAAGGACAAGGACCCGCGCAAGTCGCTGCACGTCGACGAGGTCCCGCTGCCGGAGCTGGCGCCCGGTGAGGCCCTGGTCGCCGTCATGGCCAGTGCGATCAACTACAACACCGTCTGGACCTCGATCTTCGAGCCGGTGTCGACCTTCGGCTTCCTGGAGCGCTACGGGCGCCTGTCGCCGATCGCGAAACGGCACGACCTGCCCTACCACGTGGTCGGCTCGGACCTCGCCGGCGTCGTCCTGCGCACCGGCCCCGGCGTCCACGCGTGGAAGCCGGGCCAGGAGGTCGTGGCGCACTGCCTGTCGGTCGAGCTCGAGCGCCCCGAGGGCCACAACGACACGATGATGGACCCGGAGCAGCGCATCTGGGGCTTCGAGACCAACTTCGGCGGCCTCGCCGAGCTGGCCATCGTCAAGGCCAACCAGCTGATGCCGAAGCCGGACCACCTCAGCTGGGAGGAGGCCGCCTCCCCCGGCCTGGTCAACTCCACCGCCTACCGGCAGCTCGTGAGCAAGAACGGCGCCGACATGAAGCAGGGCGACGTCGTCCTGATCTGGGGTGCCAGCGGCGGCCTGGGTTCCTACGCGACCCAGATGGCGCTCAACGGCGGCGCGATCCCGGTCTGCGTCGTCTCCTCGCAGGAGAAGGCGGACATCTGCCACCGCATGGGCGCCGAGCTGGTCATCGACCGCAACGCCGAGGGCTACCAGTTCTGGAAGGACGAGAACACCCAGGACCCGAAGGAGTGGCAGCGGTTCGGCAAGAAGATCCGCTCGCTGACCGGCGGCGACGACGTCGACATCGTCTTCGAGCACCCCGGCCGCGAGACCTTCGGCGCCTCCGTCTACGTCACCCGCCGCGGCGGGCAGATCGTCACCTGCGCGTCGACCAGTGGCTACATGCACCAGTACGACAACCGCTACCTCTGGATGAACCTGAAGCGGATCATCGGCTCGCATTTCGCCAACTACCGCGAGGCGTTCGAGGCCAACCGGCTCATCGCCAAGGGCCTCATCCACCCGACGCTGTCCCGCAGCTACTCGATGGAGGATGTCGGCCAGGCCGCCTACGACGTCCACCGCAACGCCCACCAGGGCAAGGTCGGCGTCCTCACGATGGCTCCCGAGGAGGGCCTCGGGGTGCGCGACCCCGAGTTCCGCGCGAAGTACGAGACCGCGATCAACCGGTTCCGGGGCGTCTGAGGGGCGGCACCCTACCCCGCGGCGCACGGTTCGGGTGAAAAGCGCGTGTCTGACGCCTGCAACTCCGGGCGCGTCGTGGCACAGTGAACGCCATGAGCGAGCACACCGACCTGTTGCCTCTGCGCGGCCCGGACGAGGGCGGCCCCGTCTTCGACCTCGTGCGCCGGGGTTACGACCGCGAGCAGGTCGACAGCCATCTCGCGTGGCTGGAAGAGCGTGTGCACGAGGCCGAGCAGGCCCGGGAGGCGGCCGAGGCGAGCGCGTCCCAGTCCTCCGCCGACGCCGAGCAGGCGCGTGAGGAGCTCGAGTCCGGCCGGCCGTCCTGGGACGCGCTGGGCGAGCGGATCAGCCAGATCCTCAACCTCGCCGAGGAGGAGGGCGCGGAGATCCGCGCCGCCCGCAGTCGGGAGGCGGACCAGCTGCTCGCGCAGGCCCGCCACGACGCCGCCGAGGCCGAGCGTCTACATGGTGTGCGGCTCCGCGACGCGGAGCGCCAGGCGCAGGAAATCGTCCGCGAGGCGCAGCGCGAGGCCGAGCAGGTCGTGCGCGACGGTCAGCAGCAGGCGATGGAGGACGAGCGGGAGTCCAAGCGCCGCCTCGCCGAGCTCGAGCGCCAGCGCAACCAGGTCCACGAGCAGCTGCAGACGCTGCACCAGCGGCTCGCCGCCGCGCTGCAGCTGCCGGCCGACGTCGACGTCACGGACCTGACCCGCGCCGAGACCTGACGGCTCGCGCCCCGACGGTCGTGATGTCCGTCTCCGCCTGACCGCTATGCGCACATCCCCGCGCAACGGGGTAAGCACACTGGTGTCAGTGATTCGGCGGTAGAGGCAGGAGTTCCACGGTGGAGGCGCAACAGAGTCAGGCGCGTACGGCACTGCGTCCCCAAAGACCAGCGCGTACCGCCCTTCGTCGCCTGGGCGCCTCCCTGCCTGTCGCGGCCCTCGTGCTGACGCTCGGGACGGCGCCGGCTGTCGCCAAGCCGTCGTCGTCGTCGTCGAAGGCCAAGGGCACCGACTCCACGACCGTGACCGCCCCCGGCACCTCCAAGGATGGCTCGTCCTCCTCGTCGAAGGGTTCGACGACCGACAAGGGCACCGGATCCGGCTCGGGCGCGGCCAAGCCCTCCGCCGGGGACTCCGAGCCGGTCAAGAAGGACCCGAAGGCGAAGGACGACAAGGACGCCAAGAAGCCCCCGACACCTCAGCCGCGGTCGAGCCCGGACGCTACGCCGTCGACGGAGTCGGCGCCGGCCCCCACCAGCGATGTCTCGACGCCGGACACGACCTCGACTCCCTCGTCCTCCGGGCTGGTCCGCGCCCAGGCGGCACCGGCGCCCGCGAACGACGGCGTGAACGTGGTGCTGCCGGCCCCGAACCCGCTCCTGCTGCCCGAGTCCACCACGACCGCCCGCTCCGCGCCGGTCGACTCCTCGTCGTCCTCGCCGCTGCCCAGCGCGCTGCCCGTACTCCTGGTGGGCGCCGCCCTGATCTCCGTGGGCGTCGGCGGGACCGTCCTCGCCCGGCGGCGCCGGGCCGGGCACGCTCCCGCCGGCTGACCCCGCCCCGCTCCCGCCGTCAGGTCGCGGTCAGACCGCCGTCCGCCACGAGCACCTGGCCCGTGACGTAGCTCGCGGCGTCGCTGGCGAGGAAGACCGCCGGACCGACCATCTCCTCCGGCGTCGCCCACCGCGCGAGCGGCACCCGCGCCATCAGCGCCGCCGAGATCTGCTCGTTGCCCCACATGTCCTTGTTCAGGTCCGTCGCCGTCCACCCAGGACAGAGGGCGTTCACCCGCACCCCCGCCGAGCCCCATTCGATCGACAGCGTCTTCGTCAGCGACACCAGTGCCGCCTTGGAGGCGCCGTAGGCGGCCAGGGCCGGCGAGCCGGTGAGACCGGCCACGGAGGCGATGTTGATGACGCTGCCGGTCCGCCGCTCGAGCAGGTGCGGCCCGAGGGCCTGCGTGGCGTGCACGACCGACTCGACGTTCAACCGCATCACCTTCTCCCAGCCGCGGAAGCGCATGTCGGTGAAGGGCCCCATGAACGAGCTGCCTCCGGCGTTGTTCACCAGCACGTCCACGGCCCCGAGCCCCTCGATCGCCGAGGAGGCCATGGCCCGGACGGCGTCCGCGTCGGTGACGTCGGTCGGGAGCACGAGGGCGGTGCGGCCGGCCGCCTCGACCTGGCCGGCGACGTCCTGCAGCTGCTCCTCGTTGCGCGCGGCGAGCGCGACGTCGGCACCGGCCGTGGCGAGCCCGATCGCGATCGCCCGGCCGATGCCCCGGGTCGCGCCGGTCACGAGGGCCTTCTTGCCGGACAGGTCGAACAACTGGCTCACGCGGACTCCTGGGATCGCTCGGACCGGTCGGTGTCGTGCTCCTGCGACTCGTACTCCTGCGACTCGTACTCCTCAGGCTCGTACTCCTCAGGCAGGGGGCCGAAGCCGGGCCGGACGCGGGCCACGATCTCGTCCAGAACCCGCTCGGTGTAGCCGACGAACAGGTGCTTGGCGCCCTCGACAGCCACCACTTCCGCCTGCGGCACGCGCGCGAAGCGTCTCCGCGCCTCGGCCGGGCGCAGGTAGTCGTCGAACTCGGGCACGATCAGCGCGAGCGGCTTGCCGGACTCGGCCCACGCGTCGAGATCCTCCTCGGAACTGAACCGCAGTGGCGGCGAGATGAGGATCGCCCCCTCGATGGACGGATCCCGGCCGTGCATGAGGACGAGGTCGGTGCCGAACGACCACCCGACCAGCCACGGCGCCGGCAGCTCGACGCCGACCTCCAACTCGGCCGCCTCGGCGAGGTCGAGGGCCGCGGCGAGGTCGTAGCGCTCCCCCTCGGCGGACTCGAACTCGCCCTCCGAGCGACCCTCCTCGCTCTCCGTGCCCCGGGTGTTGAAGCGCAGGACGGCGAGGTCGGCCAGCGCGGGCAGCCGCCACGCCGCCTTCCGGAACAGGTGGCTGTCCATCGACCCGCCGTGCGTCGGCAGCGGGTGGAGGCAGACGAGGGTGCCCGCTGGGGTGCGTCCGCCGGGCGGAAGAGCGATCTCGCCGACCAGCTCGAGCCCGTCCGCGGTGTGCAGCGGAACCGCTCGCCGATCGGCCGGGAGCACCGTGTTCGCGCGGATCTCCGTCACGCCCCGGACAGTAGTTCACGCCTCGCCGGCGGAAGCCTCAGCGTCGGCGCGGGCGAGGAGCCCGCCGGCCGCGCGCCTCCCAGCACACCCGGTGCCAGTGCCGTCGGTCGTCCGGACGTCCCTGCGGCCAGGTCACGACGTGCGGCTGCCCGGCAGCGATCTCGTGGTCGCAGCCGGGGCACCGATATGCCTTGCGCGCGAACGCACCGGCCACGGACCGGACCTCCCAGCCGTCGTCCTCCCCGATCCCTACTTCTGGGGGCGCCAGCGCGACTCCCGGCGGTTCAGCACCTCACCCTCGACGACCCGCCCGGCACCGGGCCGGCGTGCCCCCTCGCCGGCCGCCGTCAGGAGGGCCTTCATCAGGGCGCTGCGCCGCAGGAACCCCTTGGGCGAGGCGAACGCCGTCGTCAGGCCGAGCAGGACCTCCAGGCCCCGGGGATGCCCGCGCCAGTGCTCGCGCAGGACTGGTTCGCCGGCCCCGACCAGGAGCCGCCGCATCGCGAAGGCGACCACGGCGACGTCGTCCACCTTGCCGACGACCGGCACCCAGTTGGTCAGCTTGTTGACCGGCGATACCAGGTACGCCAGCGCGGCGCCGGCCTCGACCTTCGCCGACTGCGGCACGCGCGGATCCGCGAGCACGCCCCGCAGCATCGCGGCGGTGTCCGGGACGAAGCGCGCGACCTCGCGGGCGGCGTCGGTCAGCGTCGCCTGCAGGGCCGAGAGATCGAGCGGCTCACCGCGACCGCGTGCCGGCATGTCGCTACCGGGCCGAGTAGTCGCGGAAGCCGCGCTTGGTCTTGCGTCCGAGATACCCCGCCGCGGCGAGGTGCTGCAGCAGCGGCGCCGGGGTCAGCCCCGGCTCGCGGAACGCCGCGTGCAGGGTCTGCTGGATCGCCAGCGTCACGTCCATGCCGACGACGTCGATGAGCTCGAACGGGCCCATCGGGTGCTTGCAGGACGTCTTCATCGCCAGGTCGATCTCGTCCATCGACGCGTAGGAGTCGGCGAACAGCCGCACGGCGTCGTTGAGGAACGGGAACAGCAGGGCGTTGACGATGAAGCCGGCCCGGTCGCCGCAGACGACGGGGTGCTTCTTGCACTTCAGCGAGACGGCCCGCACGGTGGCGGTCACGTCGTCCGCCGTGAGCGTCGTCGGGACGACCTCGACCAGCTTCATCGCCGGCGCCGGGTTGAACCAGTGCATGCCGACGACGTCCTCGGGACGGGTCGTCGCCATGGCGCACTCGATGACCGGCAGGCTGGAGGTGGTCGTGGCGAGCACCGCGCCGGGCTTGCACACCTTGTCGAGCTCGGCGAACAGGTCGCGCTTGACGCCGATCTCCTCGACCACGGCCTCGATGACGAGGTCGACGTTGGCCAGGTCGGACAGCTCGGTGGTGCCGGTGATCCGCGACAGGGTCTCGTTGCGGGCGTCCTCGGCGAGCCGGCCCCGCTGGACCTGCTTGTCGAGCGAGCCCTCGATCTTCTTGCGGACGCCGGCGACCTTCCCGTCGCTGCGGGCCCGGAAGACGACCTCGTAGCCGCTCTTCGCGCAAACCTCGACGATGCCGCTGGCCATCGTGCCGGTGCCGATGACGCCGATGCGCTGCACGTCGCGGGCGAACTCGACCGACGGGCCGCTCTCGGCGCCGACGTCGGCGATCTCCGACGACCCGGGGGCGGCGTAGGCGTAGAAGCCGCGTCCGCTCTTACGGCCGAGCTGACCGGCGGTCACCAGCTGCTTGAGCAGCGGCGCAGGGGCGTGCAGGTGGTCGCCGGTGCGGGCGTGCAGCGTGTCGAGGATCTCGTAGGCGGCGTCGAGGCCGATGAGGTCGAGCAGCGCCAGCGGCCCGATCGGGTAGCCACAGCCGAAGCGCATGGCGGCATCGATGTCCTCGCGGGTCGCGTAGTTCGCCTCGAGCATGCCGATCGCGTTGTTCAGGTACGGGAACAGCAGCGAGTCCACGATGTGGCCCGGACGGTCACCGACGACGACCGTCGCCCGGCCCAGCCCCTCGACGAAGCCGGTGACGTCGTCGATCACGGACGGATCGGCCAGGACGGTGCGCGTGACCTCGACCAGCGTGGCGCCCGGCACCGCGGAGTACCAGCGCAGCCCGAGCACGCGGCCCGCCCGGCGGGTGGTCGCCGCAAGCTCGGTCACGGACAGCGTCGACGTGTTGCTCGCGAGCACCGCCTCGGAGCCGAGGATCTCGTCGAGCTGGCTGAAGATCTCGAGCTTGCGGGCGAGCTGCTCGGGGACCGCCTCGATGACGAGCTCGCAGTCGGCGAGGTCGGAGAGCTGCCGGTTCAGGGTGATGTGCCCGAGCGCCTCCGAGCGCTGCTCCTCGGTGAGCGCGCCGGCGCCGACGGCGCCCTGCAGCGACTGCTCGAGGGTGCGCTGCGCGCGCTCGACACCGGCGTCGTCCTGCTCGATGCCGATGACGTCCAGCCCGGAGCGAGCCAGTACCTCGACGATTCCGGCGCCCCGCACGCCGACACCGACCACGCCCACCCGCTGAAACTGCCGCGCCACGAAATCTCTCCTTCTCGCCTGCCGTTCGCCCGAGTGTCGCAGACGGACCGGCAGATGCGGACGCCAGGCTGAACCGGGTTCAGGCTGTGGGCCCGGGGCCCCGGAACAGCTGACTCAGAACAGCGTGGGCACCGCCGGCGCGATGCCGCGCAGCTCGTCGTAGTTCACGGTGACGCAGCCGATGCCCCGGTCGGCGGCCAGCGTCCGGGCCTGCGGCGTGATCTGCTGGGCCACCAGCAGACCCCGGACGGGCTTGGGTAGCTGCGGGTCGTCGGTCATGCGGGCCAGGTAGCGGGTGAGCTGCTCGACACCGTCGATCTCGCCCTTGCGCTTGATCTCCACCGCCACCGAGCCGCCCTCGGCGTCCCGGCACAGGAGGTCGACCGGCCCGATGCCGGTCTCGTACTCGCGGCGCACGAGGCTGATGCCGTCGCCGATGGCGGAGCAGTGCTCGGCGAGCAGGACCTGCAGGTGCGCCTCGACGCCGTCCTTGACCAGCCCCGGGTCGATGCCGAGGTGGTGGCTGGTGTCGGAGTGCACCTCCTCCAACGTGACGACCAGCTGCTCGCCCGCCTTGTTGGTGACGCGCCAGAGCCCGTCCTCCTCGGCCAGCGTGCAGGGCGGGCTCATCCAGTTCAGGGGCTTGTAGGCGCGGTCGTCGGCGTGGATGGACACGGAGCCGTCGGCCTTGACCATGAGCAGGCGCACGGCGCTCGGCAGATGGGCCGAGAGACGACCGGCGTAGTCGACGGTGCACCGGGCGATGACGAGTCGCACGGCGGTCACGTTACCGACGACGGCCCCGGCCGCCGGCCCAACTCGCCGCGCCGCCGGATCGGCTCGGCTCAGCCGGAGTGCTCGGACTGCTCGGACTGCTCGGAGCGCTCGGACTGCTCCGTGCTCGGCACCCGGTAGATGCCCCTTCCGAGGCGCCCCTTCGGCCGCACCCGGGAGGCGAGAACGACGCCGTCCTCCTGGCGCGAGGTCACCTCGCCGTGCACGGAGAACAGGAGGACGGCGGGTATCCCGGCGAGCACGAACAGCGCCTCCTCGCCCGTGCCGTCCAGCACGAGCAGGTCGAGCAGGCAAACGGCCGCGGCGATCCCCGCGAGGACGAGACGGTTGACATGTCCGATCCTGCCGCTCGCCAGCGCGTCCCGAGGTGCGTCCGGGAAGTGGGCCGGGAAGGCGTTGGTGGAGAGCTTGGACACCAACGTCGACGGCACGATCACGAGGGCGACGACCACCAGGAGCGTCTTCCAGTCGCCCGCGAGCAGCATGTGCGCGCCGAGGGCGACCGCGCCGAGGCCGTAGAGCGCAGCCCGGATGCCGAGCGTGCGGGACAGCGGAGCGAGCTCGCCGACCGACGGGCTGTACGGCGGGGCTGGTTCGGCCCGGTCCACGGGGGCGGCGCCCAACACCTTGCGGTCGAGGTCGTTGAGTTGCTCGGCGAAGCTCACATTCCGGTGATTCCCCCGATTCCCGGCAAATTCTCCTACTGACCCCAGAATTGGGTATAGGCGCGTACGTACTCGTTCAGGCGAGAGTCGCCGCCGCGATCGGGACGCTGAAGGCGCGGCACCAGATCAGGGCGGTCACCGGGCCATCGGGCAGCTGACCGGCCTCGATGGTGTAGTTCTGGTTGCCCTCGTTGCCCTTGAGCTTCGCCAGGCGAGCCCCGTCCGGCGACTCCCGGTCGGCGCCGGGAACGAGGTAGACGTGCGAGTCCGGCGCGTTGTCGACCGACAGGTTCTCGAAGCGCAGGATCATCGACCCGTCCGGGAGCCGGACGAGCAGGGCCTGGCCGCTCCCGCTGTGGCCGATGCCCTCGACGTCGCCGCGCGCGAGGACCTGGTTCGCGCCTGGCGCCGCGTCGCCCGCGGTCGCCATGGGGCCGGGCAGCTCGTCCTCCACGGTCGTGCCGACGTAGTACGGGAGGATCGTGATCGCGGCGGCGACGAGGCCCAGCACGGTCGCGATGCCGATGCGCGGCGCCGCTCGCCGGGCGATCCTCGGCAGCAGGAACCAGGAGAACAGGAGCCAGCCGACGAGGCCGGCGAGCATCTTGGCGATGGCCACCGGCCGGCTCGCGGCCTCGAGGAGGGACTCCGGCCCGACCGTGACGGCGAAGGCGGCGCCGAGCACGGCCGGGACGCCGAGCGTCGTCCCGACGCGGAGTCGGTCCACGCGGGGTCGGTCCACGCGGGGTGACGTCCGAGGCCCGTCGCTGGGAGGAGGCGGCGGAGCCTGAACCGCCGGCGGAGCCTGGACCGGCGGCGCCGGCGGCGGCGGAGGAGGCGGCAGGGGCGCCTGCTGCGCCGGCGGAGGTGGAGCCTGGACCGGGACCTCCCGGGTCGCATCACCGGGCAGCGGGATCGGCCGCGTCGCATCGGCGGGTGGAACCGAGCCGGGGTTCGACCCGACGGGCGGCAGGTCGCGGGACGGCGGCAGCGCGGTCATGATCGATCCCCTCGGCGTGGCGTCGCTCTCGCCGTAGCCAACGGCATCCGGCGGGCTCGATGCTCCCGCTTCTGCGTGCCGTAAGGAGGTCGTTCTCGAGTATTGATGTGAACGAGATGTGGCGGCGGATGTGGCGGCGGCCGCGCCCTCGCGCTACTCCGACGCGGGAAGCCCGTTCGACGTCCGGACGATCTCCACCATCTCCCGCATGATCTCGGTGATGCCGTAGTCCTTCGGTGTGAAGACGGCGGTCACCCCCATCTCCCGCAGCCGTCGGGCGTCGCCCTCGGGCACGATCCCGCCGACGACCACCGGCACGTCCTCGATGCCGGCCTCCTTCATCCCGCGCAGCACGTCGGGGATGAGCTCCATGTGCGAGCCGGAGAGGATGGACAGGCCGACGATGTGGACGTCCTCCTCGACCGCGGCGCTGACGATCTGCGCCGGGGTCAGCCGGATGCCCTGGTAGATGACCTCGAAGCCGACGTCGCGGGCGCGGACGGCGATCTGCTCGGCGCCGTTGCTGTGCCCGTCGAGCCCCGGCTTGCCGACCAGCAGCTTCAGCCGGCGACCCAACTGCTCGCCGGTGCTGCGGACGAACTCCCGTACCTCGGCGATCTCGGTGCCGGCCTGTGCGGCGGCCGCGGTCGCGGAGACGCCGGTGGGCGCCCGGTACTCACCGAACACCTCGCGCAGCGCGCCCGCCCACTCCCCCGTGGTCACCCCGGCGCGAGCGCACTCGAGCGTGGCCGGCATCAGGTTCGTCTCGGTCTTCGCCGCGTCCCGCAGGCTGCGCAGGGCCTCGTCCACGCGCTCGGCGTCGCGTCCCGACTTCCACTCGGCGAGCGCCTCGATGGCTGCGTTCTCCACCGCCGGGTCGACGGTCTGGATCGCCGTGTCGAGGTCCGCGAGCAGCGGGTTCGGCTCCGTGGTCGTGAACTTGTTGACGCCGACCACGACGTCCTCGCCGCTCTCCATCCGGCGCCGCCGCTCGGCATGGCTGCCGACGAGCTGGCTCTTCATGTAGCCGGACTCGACGGCGGCGACGGCGCCGCCCATCCCCTGGACCCGGTCGATCTCCTCGCGGGCGACCGCGACGAGCTCGTCGACCTTGCGCTCGACGACGACCGAGCCCTCGAAGATGTCCTCGTACTCGAGCAGGTCCGTCTCGTAGGCGAGGATCTGCTGGATCCGGAGCGACCACTGCTGGTCCCACGGCCGCGGCAGCCCCAGCGCCTCGTTCCACGCCGGCAGCTGCAGGGCACGGGCCCGGGCGTCCTTGGACAGACGTCACGCCGAGCGTCTCGAGCACGATCCGGATGACATTGTTCTCGGGCTGCGCCTCGGTGAGGCCGAGCGAGTTCACCTGCACGCCGTACCGGAACCGCCGGTGCTTGGGGTTCTGCACGCCGTAGCGCTCCTGCAGCAGCTCGTCCCACAGCCGGCCGAAGGCGCGCATCTTGCACATCTCCTCGACGAAGCGCACGCCGGCGTTGACGAAGAAGGAGATGCGCGCGCAGACCTCGCCGAAGCGCTCCTCGGGGACCTGACCCGAGTTCTTCACGCTGTCGAGAACGGCGATCGCGGTGCACAGCGCGTACGCCAGCTCCTGCGCCGGCGTGGCCCCCGCCTCCTGCAGGTGGTAGGAGCAGATGTTGATCGGGTTCCACTTCGGGATGGTCGTCACCGTGTAGGCGACCATGTCCGTGATCAGCCGCATCGAGGGCCCGGGCGGGAAGACGTAGGTCCCGCGCGACAGGTACTCCTTGATGATGTCGTTCTGCGTCGTCCCCATCAGGGACTTGGCGTCGGCGCCCTGTGTTGCCGCGGAGTCCGCACCCTGTTCCTCGGCCGCGACCTGATAGAGCGCCAGCAGCCACATCGCGGTCGCGTTGATGGTCATCGACGTGTTCATCTCGCCGAGCGGGATGCCGTCGAACAGCTGGCGCATGTCACCGACGTGCGAGATCGGCACGCCGACCTTGCCGACTTCGCCGCGCGCGAGGTCGCTGTCCGGGTCGTAGCCGGTCTGGGTCGGTAGGTCGAACGCGACCGACAGCCCGGTCTGGCCCTTGGCCAAGTTGCGCCTATACAGGGCGTTCGACTCGCGCGCCGAGGAGTGGCCGGCGTAGGTGCGCATCACCCACGGGCGGTCACGGGTGCGCTCCGGCGGGGTTGCAGCGGGGCGCTCGGTGCTCGTGGCACCGGGAAGAGGGTCGCCGGAAGCCGGGGCGTTCGACATGGCGAGATCTTATCGACGCGCGGTCCGGGTCGCCTCAGGCACCGGCGCAGTGGCGCCACAACCGGCTACGAGGGCGTCAGCTGCGCATCGCCGGCGCCGCGGCGCCGCGGCTGGGGCACGGCCTTCTCCGCCGAGGGGGCCGTGCCGGACGCCTCGTAGTCCTGCACGTCGAGCACCCGGTACAGGCGACTGACCAGCAGGACCCGCGCGAACTCGGGTGAGGGACGGACGAGGAAGAGCCGCACGCCGCCTCGCCTCGCTCGACGGTGGGCGCCGAGCAGGATGCCGAGCCCCGCGGCGTCGACGAACTCGACGTCGTGCAGGTCGACCTCCAGGGTCGCGGCCCCCGCAGCGATCGCGTGCTCGACCGCCTCGTGCAGAGCCGTCCGCAGGACGGCCCCACTGACCAGATCGACCGTTCCGACCACCGAGAGGTGGGCCGGGGCGGACTCCCGGACCTCGAGCATCGTCAGCCTCCCGCAGACTTTCTCGAAACGAGAACTCGAGCGCATATTGCCGTACCGGACGCATTCGCGACCCTCGGATCACGAAAGTGTCGCGCAGGAGCACCGCCCGCTCCGGCGGTCTGGGTGGCCGCGGAACGGGAAGAACGAGGCGGAGGAGGTCGCCACATGCCCCTGGCAGACCGGCTGACGGCGGAGCGGCTCTCGGCTGCGGATCTGCCGTCGAGCTACCACTACGTCGTCGGGCCGCTCGTGGCGTTCGGCGTGGTGATCGCCCTCGGCTTCCTGAGCCGCTGGTGGATGGCGCCGAGCCGGCCGCAGCAGCGCCGTCGCGAGCAGGCGCGGGCGCGCCGGGACTTCGGCCTCCTGGTTCCGGTCGCGGTCGAACCGCGGCGTAGCGACGCCGAGCGCCTCGCCGGACTGCTGAGCGCGGCCGACATCCGCGCCACCGTGGTCATCGAGCCGCCGGGACCCACGCTGGTCTCCGCCAATGGGCACGTGCAACGACAGCCCGGCGGGCGGCACCAGGTCATGGTGTTCGGCAAGGACGAACCGCGAGCCCGGGCGCTGCTGGAGAAGCAGCCGCCCGATGAGGGTTCCCGCAGGCGAGCTGAGTAGCTCAGAGGCGGGTGTCGACGGCCTGGGGGGTGAGGTCCTCCGGCCCGACCCCCGTGGGCCACGTACCGCCCGCGGGCGGCGTGTCGTTGAGCCGCGCCAGCAACCCCTGGCGCTCCACCAGGCGAGCCGCCGCGGCGCCGATGTCGTCCGGCGACATTCCGGCGGGCGCCGTCGCGCGGATCAACGCCTCGACGCTGCGCAGCAGGTCGAGGGCGAAGGTGTGCGGGTCCTGGTTGCTCCCGGCCGCCAGCGCTCGGCGCAGCGCGGCCTCGGCGACCGGCAGCGCGGCAGCGGTACCGGGGACGACCGGTGCCGGCGCCAGCTGATGCTGCGCGGCGGCGGCTCTGCCGTCGGCGCCCTCGGTGCCCTCGGCGCCCTCGGCGCCCGACTCGACCGCGCCCTGCGCCTGCCCGGACTGGTGCTGCGACAGCTGGGACTGCTGGGTGCCGGCATGGGCCTGGAGCGCGGGCACCGCCGGCTGCGCCGCTGCGGTCCGCGTGGCCACGAGCGCGGCGACGACATCGTTGGTGCTCATCTCTCCTCCTCCGTCCGTGGAGTTCACCGAGTTTCTCGGCGGGCGGGAGAGCCGGTCTGAAGCGACCGTTGAAAATATTCCTCGACGATCCGCGTCCCGGACTGATTCGTCCGTCCGGACGAATCGACGTTGCTCTGCTGAAAAGCTCCCCGGGGTCAGGGAGCGTCGTCGTCGACGCGCACCCGGGAGATGTCGGCGCCGAGCGAGCGAAGCTGCTCGTCGAAGCGGACGTAACCGCGGTCGATGTGGGAGATCTCGGCGACCTCGGTCGTGCCCTCGGCCACCAGGCCGGCCAGCACGAGCCCCGCACCGGCTCGGATGTCGGAGGCGCGGACGGGAGCACCGGAGAGCTCGTCGCGGCCCCGCACGACGACGTGGTGGCCGTCGGTGCGTAGGTCGGCACCGAGCCGGCTGAGCTCGTCGCAGAACGCGAACCTGGCCTCGAACACGTTCTCCGTGATCATCGACATGCCGTCGCTGACGGCCTCGAGGGCGATCACGGCGGGCTGCAGGTCGGTCGGGAAGCCCGGGTAGGGCAGGGTCACGACGTCGACACAGCGGGGCCGCCGGTCGCACCGGACGCGGAAGCCGCCCTCGAGCTCGGTCACGGTCGCGCCGGCCGTGGTCAGCTTGTCCAGCGCGATCTCGAGGTGTTCGGAGCGGCCACCGAGAACCGTGACGTCGCCCTGGGTCATGACCGCACCGACGGCGAACGTGCCGGCGACGATGCGGTCGCGGACGGTCTCGTGCGGTGCCGCCGGCGGGTGCAGGTCGCTGACGCCCTCCACGACGAGCGTGGAGCTGCCGGCCCCGCCGATCGAGGCACCCATCGCGACGAGCAGCTCGCACAGGTCGACGATCTCCGGCTCGCGGGCCGCGTTGTCGATGACGGTCGTCCCGTCCGCGAGCACCGCCGCCATCAGCAGGTTCTCGGTGGCGCCGACGCTCGGGAAGTCGAGCCAGATGGTCGCGCCCTTGAGCGTGGAGGCACGCGCGATCAGGTAGCCGTGCTCGTTCTCGACCGAGGCGCCGAGCTTGGTGAGCCCGGCGATGTGCATGTCCAGACCCCGGCGACCGATCGCGTCGCCGCCGGGCAGGGCCACCTTCGCCTCCCCGCGCCGAGCGACCAGCGGGCCCAGGACGGCGATGCTCGCGCGCATCCGGCGCACCAGGTCGTAGTCGGCCTCGGTCCCGACCTGGCCGGGCACGTCGACGGAGACGGTGTCGGCGGCGACGTCGTGCTCGACGGTGCAGCCCAGCCGGCGCAGCACCTGGCCCATGATGTCGACGTCGAGGATTGCCGGGACTGCCGCCAGCTCGGTCCGGCCCTCCGCGAGCAGCGAGGCGGCCATCAGCTTCAGGGCCGAGTTCTTGGCACCGCCGACGGTCACCTCACCGGCGAGGCGAGATCCTCCGGTCATCACGAGACGTTCCACGGCACCCCACCCTAAGCGGTCCGAGCGGGTGCACCGCCGCCGCGCTCCGCCCTAGGCTGCAGGGATGGCCGTCCACCTCACCCGCATCTACACCCGTACCGGCGACGACGGGACCACCGCCCTCGGTGACATGAGTCGCGTCCGCAAGAACGATCCCCGCCTGGTCGCGTACGCCGACGTGGACGAGGCGAATTCGGCGATCGGGGTCGCGCTCGCCCTCGGCTCGTTGGACGAGGACGTGGCGGTCGTCCTGCGCCGGGTGCAGAACGACCTGTTCGACGTGGGCGCAGACCTCGCAACCCCGATCGAGCCGGACCCGAAGTACCCGCCGCTGCGCGTGACGGAGGCCTACGTCGATCGGCTCGAAACGGAGTGCGACCGCTGGAACGCGGACCTCGAGAAGCTGCGGTCGTTCATCCTGCCCGGCGGCACGCCGGGCGCCGCGCTGCTGCACACGGCGCGAACGGTGGCCCGGCGGGCGGAACGAGCGGCGTGGGCGCTGCTCGACGTGGACGCGGAGCGCACGAGCACGCAGCCCGCGCTCTACCTGAACCGACTGTCGGACCTGCTGTTCATCCTCGCCCGCCGGGCAGCCGGCGGCGACGAGGTGCTGTGGCAGCCGGGCGGCGGCGAGGCCTGACTGTCCTGATCTGCGGGACTAACTGATCTGGGCGGACTCGGCGAGGATCGAGACCCCGTCCTTCGTGACGGAGACGAAGCCACCCTGCACCGCGGCGGTGACGGTCTGGTCCCCGGTCTTGATGCGCACCTCGCCCTCCTCGGCGAGCACACCCAGCAGCGGGATGTGGCCCGGCAGAACGCCGATCTCGCCGTCCAGCGTGCGGGCCACCACCAGTTCGGCCTCGCCGGACCAGACCTCCTGCTCGGGAGAGACCACCGCCACGCGCATCGTCGCCATGCCGGGGACTCTACCGAGGGCGGGGCCGGGCGCCGATGACGGGGCGGGTCATGGTCAGCGGGTCAGCGGGTCAGCGGCACGGCCGGCAGGACGGGCGGCGCCTCCGCCGGGACGTGCAGCCGGGACGTCCCGCCCCCCGCGGTATGGGCGGGCGGGTCGGCCAGGCCGGCGACGCAGAAGGAGAGCAGGAACATCGTCGGCAGCAGTGGGGCGAGGACCGCGCGCCAGCGCCGGGGCGGCGACGGGAGGTCGGGCGCCAGAATCAGCGGCCCGTCCACGGCTGACCGCGCCTCCGGCGGGTCGACGGCCTCCCGCGGCTCGGGCAGTCCGCGCAGGGCGGCCACCGCATACGGAAACGCGCTCATCGCCGCTCCCATCGGCACGAGCCGAGACATCGCGAGCGCTCGAGCCAGCGGAGGCTATGCCCAGAGGGAGTCGCGCCTACACACGTCGGCCGCGACCCCCGGAGGGGCCGCGGCCGACGATGAGGACGACAGCCGAGCGGCGGGTTTACTCGCTCAGGTTCTTGGCGTTCTCCTCGGCGTCCTCGATGCCGCCGCACATGAAGAAGGCCTGCTCGGGCAGGTGGTCGTACTCGCCCTCGGTCAGCTTCTTGAACGACTCGATGGTCTCGTCCAGCGGGGTGAACTTGCCCTCGATGCCGGTGAACTGCTCGGCCACGAAGAACGGCTGGGACAGGAACCGCTCGATCCGACGGGCCCGGTTGACCGCGATGCGGTCCTCCTCCGAGAGTTCGTCGACGCCGAGGATCGCGATGATGTCCTGGAGGTCCTTGTTGCGCTGCAGGATCTCCTGGGTGCGCCGGGCGACGTTGTAGTGCTCCTCGCCGATGTAGCGGGCGTCGAGGATGCGCGACGTCGAGTCCAGCGGGTCGACGGCCGGGTAGATGCCCTTCTCCGAGATGGAGCGCGAGAGCACCGTCGTGGCGTCGAGGTGGGTGAAGGTGGTGTGCGGTGCCGGGTCGGTGATGTCGTCGGCGGGCACGTAGATCGCCTGCAGCGAGGTGATGGAGTGACCCCGGGTGGAGGTGATCCGCTCCTGCAGCTCGCCCATCTCGTCGGCCAGGGTCGGCTGGTAACCGACGGCGCTCGGCATGCGGCCGAGCAGCGTGGAGACCTCCTGGCCGGCCTGGGTGAACCGGAAGATGTTGTCGATGAACAGCAGCACGTCCTGCTGCATCTCGTCACGGAAGTACTCGGCCATGGTCAGCGCCGACAGGGCGACGCGCAGGCGCGTGCCCGGCGGCTCGTCCATCTGACCGAACACCAGCGCGGTGTCCTTGAGGACGTCGGCCTCGTCCATCTCGAGGAACAGGTCGTTGCCCTCACGGGTGCGCTCGCCGACTCCGGCGAACACGGACACGCCGCCGAACTCCTTGGCGACCCGGCGGATCATCTCCTGGATGATCACCGTCTTGCCGACGCCCGCGCCGCCGAACAGGCCGATCTTCCCGCCCTGAACGTAGGGGGCGAGCAGGTCGATGACCTTGATGCCGGTCACGAACATCTCGGTCTTCGGCTCGAGGTCCTCGAACTTGGGCGCCTGCCGGTGGATGGCCCAGCGCTCGTTGACCTCGAGCGACGACTCCTCGACGTCGAGCGGCTGCCCGAGCGCGTTGAAGACGTGGCCCTTGGTCACGTCGCCGACCGGGACCGAGATCGGAGCACCCGTGTCCTTGACCTCGGCGCCCCGGACCAGGCCGTCGGCCGGCGCGAGGGAGATGCACCGAACCATGTTGTCGCCGATGTGCTGCGCGACCTCGAGGGTGACGGTCGCCGTCTCCTCGCCCAGCGTGCGGTCGACGTGCAGCGCGTTGAAGATCTCCGGCATCTGCTCGGTCGCGAACTCGACGTCGACGACCGGGCCGGTGACGCGGGCGATACGGCCGACGCCGCCGCCCTCCTGCTGGTCCTGGGTCTCTTCGACCGTTGCGGTCATGTGTCTGAGCCTCCTAGCCGGCCAGCGCGTCCGCGCCGGCGACGATTTCGCTGATCTCCTGCGTGATCTCGGCCTGCCGAGCCGCGTTGGCCTTCTGCGTGAAGTCCTTGATGATCTCGTCCGCGTTGTCGGTCGCGGCCTTCATCGCGCGGCGGCGGGCGGCCGACTCGGATGCGGCGGCCTCCAGCAGGGCGGCGAACACGCGGCTCTCGACGTAGCGCGGCAGCAGCGCGTCGAGCACGCCCTCGCCGGACGGCTCGAACTCGTAGAGCGGAAGCGGCCCGCCCTCCGGCTTCTCGTCCGTGTCCTCGATGACCATCGGCAGGATGCGCCTGGCCACGGCCTTCTGCGTCAGCTGCGACCGGAACTCGGTGTAGATGATGTGGATCTCGTCCACGCCACCGTCCTCGGAGTCGGTCGTGAACGCCTCGATGAGGTCGTCCGCCGCCTCCTTGGCGTTCTCGTAGTGCGGCTGCTCGCTGAAGCCGGAGTAGGCCCTCTCGACCTTGCGCTCGCGGAAGCGGTAGTTGCTGATGCCCTTGTTGCCGATCATGTAGATCAGCGACTGCTTGCCTTCCTGGCGGAGGGTCGCGTAGAGCTCCTCGGCCCGGCGGAGCACGTTGGAGCTGTAGGCGCCGGCCAAGCCGCGGTCGCTGGTGATCAGCAGGACCGCGGCCCGCTTCGGATCGTCCTTCTCGGTCGTCAGCGGGTGGTCGATGTTCGTCGAGCTCGCCACCGCGGTGATGACCCGAGTGATCTCGTCGGCGTAGGGCTTGGACGCCGCCACGCGCTGCTGCGCCTTGGAGATCCGGGACGCCGCGACGAGCTCCATCGCCCGGGTGATCTTCTTGGTCGACTGGACCGACCGGATCCGGCGCCGGTACTCCCGGAGGTTGCCGGCCACGTCAGCTGTTCTCGGAGTCGGACCCCGAGTCGGAGTCCGAATCGGAGCTGGAGTCGGAGTCGGAACTGCCCTCGGAGTCGTCCGAGTCGCTCTGGTTCTTGTGCCGCTTGATCGACTCCTGGCTGTCGTCGCCCTTGGCCTCGGCGTCCGAATCGGAGTCCTCGGAATGCAGGCTCTCGCCCTCGGAGGTCTGGAACTCCCCCTTGAAGTCCGACACGGCCTTCTTGAGCTTCTCGAGCAGGTCACCCTCGACCTTGCTGGCGCCGGGGATCTGGTCGTAGATGTCCGAGGCGTTGCGGTTGATGTAGTCGAGGAACTCGTGCTCGAAGCGCTGCACGTCGTCGACCGGGACGTCGTCGAGGTGGCCCTGGGTGCCGAGCCAGATCGACACGACCTCGCGCTCGACCGGATAGGGCGCGTACTGGTCCTGCTTGAGCAGCTCGACGAGTCGCTGGCCGCGCTCGAGCTGAGCGCGCGAGGTCTTGTCCAGGTCGGAGCCGAAGGCGGCGAACGACTCGAGCTCGCGGTACTGCGCCAGGTCGAGGCGGAGCCGGCCGGAGACCGACTTCATCGCCTTGATCTGCGCGCTGCCGCCGACCCGGCTGACCGAGATGCCGACGTTGATGGCCGGCCGGACGCCCTGGTTGAACAGGTCGGTTTCGAGGAAGATCTGGCCGTCGGTGATCGAGATGACGTTGGTCGGGATGAAGGCCGAGACGTCGTTGCCCTTGGTCTCGATGATCGGCAGGCCCGTCATCGAGCCACCGCCGAGGTCGTCGGAGAGCTTGGCGCAGCGCTCGAGCAGCCGCGAGTGCAGGTAGAAGACGTCGCCGGGGTAGGCCTCGCGACCCGGTGGGCGACGCAGCAGCAGGCTCATCGTGCGGTAGGCCTCGGCCTGCTTGGTCAGGTCATCGAAGAC
This sequence comes from uncultured Actinomycetota bacterium, assembly GCA_963783105.1. GTDB lineage: Bacteria > Actinomycetota > Actinomycetes > Frankiales > Frankiaceae > JAVEDQ01. The sequence continues at coordinate 531,988 of CAWAMI010000007.1, read as the reverse complement.
GATCAGCGCGTGCTGGCCGTCGTACATCCAGTGCTGGCCGATGGCCGAACCGGTGTAGGGCGCGAGGTACTTGAAGCCGGCGGCCATGGCGGCGGGGGCGGCGACGATCGTCGTGTACTCGAGCGCGCCCGACTCCTCGAGAGCGGCCCGGACCTGCGCGATGGTGGTGTTCTTCTGGCCCACCGCCACGTAGATGCACTTGACCATCTTCTTCGGGTCGCCGGACTGCCAGTTCTCGCGCTGGTTGATGATCGCGTCGAGAGCGATGGCGCTCTTGCCGGTCTGCCGGTCGCCGATGATCAGCTGGCGCTGGCCGCGGCCGATGGCGGTCATCGCGTCGATCGCCTTGATGCCCGTCTGCAGCGGCTCCTTCACGGGCTGCCGCTGGACGACGGACGGCGCCTGCAGCTCGAGCGGACGACGCTCGTTGCTCTCGATCTCCCCGAGACCGTCGAGGGGACGACCGAGGGCGTCGACGACGCGGCCGAGGTAGCCGTCACCGACCGGCACGGACAGGATCTCGCCGGTGCGGCGGACCTCTGAGCCCTCCTCGATGTGGGTGGCGTCGCCCAGCAGGACGACGCCGATCTCGCTGATGTCGAGGTTCAGGGCGAGGCCTACGACGCCACCTTCGAACTCGAGGAGCTCGTTGGTCATCGTGCTGGGCAGGCCCTCGACGCGGGCGATGCCGTCCCCGGTCTCGGTGACCCGGCCGACCTCTTCGCGCTCCCCGCTGCTCGGCTCGTAGGAATCGACGAACTCCCGCAGGGCGTCGCGGATCTCGTCCGGGCGGATGGACAGCTCGGTCATGTCGGTCCTTCTTCGTAAGAAGCTTCGAGAAGCGGAAGGTGTTCGTCGAGTCGGGCCGGCCCGAAAGCCGGCGTCAGGTTAGTGGAGCAGTCGTCGGCGCAGGTCGGAGAGCCGACGGACGACGCTTCCATCCACCAGTTCATCACCCACCCGCACCACGACGCCGCCGAGGAGCTCGGGATCGACGTCGACCTGAAGGTCCATGTCGCGTCCGAACGCCGAGGACAGCGCCGATCGCAGCCGATCGGCCTGGTCGTCGTCCAACGGCCGCGCGGTCGTCACCACCGCGATGTAGCGGGACCGCCGCTCGGAGGCCAGCTCGGCGAGCCGCTCCAACGCCCGCGAGATGCTCTGACCCCGCGGGTGGACCACGACGCGCTGCACCAGCCGCTGCGTGGTCTCCGACGTCTTGTCCCCCAGCAGCCGCTCGAGAAGGGCGGTCTTGCGGTCGCCGGGAAGCGCGGGGTTGGACAGCGCGAGGGCGAGCTGCGGCTCCCGGTCGACCAGCCGACCGAACCGGAACAACTCGTCCTCGATCTCGTCCAACGACCCGGAGCCGCTACCGGTGCCACCGCTGCCCTGCTCCGCGGCGCTGAACAGCGTCTGGGCGGCGACCTCGTCGGTGGCGATCAGCAGGTCCTGGGCGCGCGACCAACGGGCGCCGACCAGATCGGACACCAGCTCCAGCGCCGCGTCGGACAGCTGGTCGCCGAGCAGGCGCCGGGCGAGGTTGCGCCGCGCGTCCTCCTCGCTGCCGGAGTCCGCCAGGGCGCGCCGCAGGCGGAGCTCCCGGTCGAGCAGATCGGCGAAGGCGAACAGCTGGTCGGCGACCTCCGCGCGGTCTCCGTCGTTGTCGAGGACCTCGTCGAGCCGCTTCTTGACCGCGTCGAGCGAGGCCTTGCTGGCGCCTTCCACGATCAGCTCCCCGCCGAGGGCGCCGCGGCGGACGCCCCGTCCGGCGAGGTCGGAGCGGACTCGAGACCCGCGATGAAGTCGTCCACCAGTTCGCGCTGACGGTCGTCGTTGGCCAGCTCGTGCCCGATCACGCGCTCGGCGAGCTGGAGGGCGATGCCACCCACCTCGTTCCGGAGCTGCGCGACGGCCTGCGACCGTTCCGCCACCATCTGCGCCTCGAGACGTTCGCGGCGCTGCTCCCGGTCCTGCTCGGCCTCGGCCCGCATCTCGGCCACGATGCGCTTGGCGTCCTCGTGGGCCTGCTCGCGGATCCGGTTGGCCTCCGAGCGCGCGTCGGCCAGCTGGGCCCGGTACTGCTGCAGGGTGGCCGTGGCCTCCTGCTGCATGCGCTCGGCGCGCTCGAGGCCGCCCTCGATCTTGTCGCGGCGCTCCTGGTAGATCTTCTCCGCCTGCGGCCACGCCTTCCACATCAGGACGGCGACCAGGATCGCGAAGGCGATCGTGCCCAGGATGACCTCGCCGGTGTTGGGGACCAGCGGGTTGCTGTTCTCCTCGGCGGCGAGGATCAGGTTGTCGATCACCGTCGGTCTACTTGAACACGAACGGGCCGACCACACCGATGAGCGCGAGCGCCTCGACGAGGGCGAACCCGAGGAACAGGTACGTGCGGGTCAGACCGGCCGACTCGGGCTGGCGGGCCGTCGAGTTGATGTAGGCCGCGAAGATGAGGCCGATGCCGATCGCGGGGCCGATGGCGGCAAGGCCGTAACCGACCGCACCAACACTTCCAGTAACCATGTCTGTCGGGTCCTCCTTGTAGGGGGTGGGGCCTGGCAGGCAGCTGCCGCAGGCGGTTCTAGTGCTCCTCGGCGAGGGATTCCGCGAGGTAGACCGAGGTCAAGATCACGAAGATGTAGGCCTGCAGCGAGATGATCAGCAGTTCGAAGAAGGTGACGATGATGCCGAGGGCGAACGAGAGCGTGCCGAACACCAGCTGCAGTGAGCCCACGTTCCACATGTAGAGCGCGCCGAGGAAGAAGATCAGCACCAGCAGGTGGCCGGCGAACATGTTCGCGAACAGCCGGACGGCCAGGGTGAAGGGCCGGAAGATGAAGGTCGAGATGAACTCGATCGGCGTCAGCAGGACGTAGAGACCCTTGGGCACGCCCGGCGGGAACAGCCGGTCCTTGAAGTACTTGCCCGCCCCCTGGCGCCGGACCCCGACGACGACGAACAGCACGAGGGTGATCGCCGCCAGGAAGGCCGGGAAGGCGATCCGTCCCGTGACCGGCACCTGGGCCAGCGGGAGGATCTCGTAGAAGTTGAGGACGAAGATGAAGACGAACAGCGTCGACAGGTAGGAGGCGAACTTCACGCCCTCCGGCCCGATGACATCGCGGGCGACCTGGTCGCGGACGAACCCGTAGACCGCCTCGGCGAAGAACTGGACCCGGCCGGGGACGAGCTTCGGGCGACGCAGCGCCAGCAGGAAGAACAGCGAGATAGCGAGCGTGGCGAAGAACGCCAGCGTGATCAGACGGTTGATCGCGAACTCCACGCCGAAGAGCGTGAAGTCGTGGAACGACTTGAACTCGAAGGACTGCGGACCGATCGGGTGCTCCTCCTGGAACCCCGGGTGCTTCTCCGCAGCCAGCAACGCGATCACGTCTCTTCTCGCCCCCCAACATCAACATGCATCGGCTCGTGCTCTGGTCGTACGGCGGCTGCGGCTCGAGGGCATCGGTGCCCGAGCACCGCTGATCCGAACCCCACCTCGCCCGGTCGAGCGGGCGACGAGGCGCCGTTCAGCCTGGCGCCTCGGCGTTCCGTCGTCCCGGTGCGTGTACCGGTGGCGTCGTGACGGCCTCACCGTATCAGCAAGATTTCACGCCTCTGAGGCGGGGTTGTCCCGCTTCGTACGACCACGTGACCCCCCTCTCCGCGAGAGAAAACGGCTGCTCGGAGCGGCTGCGCCCGACCGCCCGTCCCGGTGCGTCCAACCCTGGCAGAACCGTCGCGGCAAAGCGATGACCCCGCAGGTCAAGCCGTCGTGTCGGTCACAGCGGGTGTTCGGGTCGACGGATCAGCGGCGGACCGGACCCCGGCTCCTTGGTGTATCGCCGGGTGTATCGGCGGGCGCGTCGCCGGGGAGCGGGACGTCGACGTAGGCCATCCGCTGGCGCCACACGGCGGCGGCCTGCACCAGCACCCATCCGATCGTGGCCGCGATGACCGTCCAGGCGAACGCCGACCGGTGGATCCGGTCGGGCAGCGAGGTGCCGAAGGCGAGGATGCCGAGCCAGAGCGTCAGGACCCCGTAGACGGTGATGCCCACGGGCAGCGTCATCGCCGGGGCCACACGGTCGGCCACCTCGACGAGATAGAGGCTCAGCCCGAAGAACAGCAGCACGACGACGAGGCCCGCCAGGGCGCTCGCCAGTCCCCGCCAGCCCGCGGCCGCGCCGGCGACGATCAGGCAGGGCAGTCCGACGCCCACGGCCCCGAGGACCCCCGAGGACAGCGACAGCCCCAGGGGGCCTCGGCGAGCGCGGCGGGCGCCCGACCGGGCGGTCGAACGACCGGAGACCGTCACCGCCCACCCCGGGCGGGCATCGGCGGGCGTTCGCTCGGGGGCGGGATCGACGGCGGTGCGCCGGAGACGACCGGAGGGCCCTGCATGGGTTCGGCGGGGGCCGGGACCTCGGCGGGCCCGCCCCAGCGGCGTGGCGCCCGGACCAGCACCAGCGAGAGCAGCGTCAGCACGACGACACCCACCAGCACCGGTAGCGGCGAGTCCGAGAACGAGGCGACCACCCCTCCGAACCCGAGCAACGCCGCCCACATCCACATCAGCAGGACGGCCCGCAGGTGCGAGTGGCCGATCTCGAGCAGCCGGTGGTGCAGATGCTGCTTGTCCGGGGAGAACGGCGACCGTCCGGCGCGGGTACGCCGGACGACCGCGAGCGCGAGATCCACGAACGGGACCGCGAGCACCATCAGCGGGACCGCCAGCGGCAGCAGCGAGGGCAGCGCGTTCGGGCCCGTGATGCCGCCGTAGTAGACCTGGCCGGTCACCGACGTCACCGACGCGGCGAGCAGCAGGCCGATCAGCATCGAGCCCGAGTCCCCCATGAACTGCCTGGCCGGGTTGAAGTTGTGCGGCAGGAACCCGACGCAGATGCCGGCCGCGGCCACGGCGAGCAGGGTTGCGGGCGCGGCCCGGTACAGGCCGTTCGTCACCGCGAGCTGATACGAGTACGCGAACTCGGCGAGCGCCGCGATGGCCGCGACGCCCGCGGCCAGCCCGTCGAGACCGTCGACGAAGTTCAGGGCGTTGATCAGGACCACGGCGAGCAGGACCGTGAGCGGCACGGACGTTTCGGGGCCGAGCGCAACCAGGTCCCCGTTCGGCAGCGGCGCGTAGGACAGCTGGATGCCCAGCAGCACCATCACCCCGGCGGCCAGCACCTGGCCCGCGAGCTTGGTCAGGGCGTCGATGCCGAAGCGGTCGTCGATGGCGCCGAGCAGGCAGATCAGCACGCCGGCGATGAGCACCGCCCGCGGCTCCCCGTAGTCGCGCGACACCGAGGACAGGAACGGCAGCTGCGCGGCCACGAGCAGCCCGGCGGCGAGCCCGGCGAGCATGGCGAGGCCGCCGAGTCGGGGCGTCGGCACGGCGTGGACGTCCCGGTCCCGGATCTCGGCGAGGGCCCCGATGCGCAGCGCCAGCCGTCGAGTCAGCGGCGTGACCAGGAAGGTCACCGCCGCACAGATCACGAAGACCAGCGCGTACTCGCGCACCGCCGACCTCCTCCCGTGCCGACCTCAGGAGAGCAGTCGGACGAGCTCAGCCGGCCGCCTGTCCGGCCTTAGCTGCGCCGTAGGCGGGGAACCGCGAGACCAGGGTGGTGACCGCCTCGGCCACCTCGGCGGAGGCCTTCTCGTCGCGCACCGCCCGGCCGATCAGACCGGCGATCTCCTTCATCTCCCCCTCGGTCATCCCCTGCGTGGTGGACGCGGGGCTGCCGACGCGGATGCCCGAGGCCACCAGCGGCGGCTGCGGGTCGTAGGGGATCGCGTTCTTGTTCAGCGTGATGCGGGCGGCGTCGCAGCGCTGCTCGGCGTCGCGGCCCGTCACGCCGACCTCACGGAGATCGAGCAGGGCGAGGTGCGTGTCGGTCCCGCCGGCGACGGGGCGCAGCCCCTCGGCGGCCAACCCGTCGGCGAGCGCCTGCGCGTTGGAGATGACCTGCCGTGCGTAGGCCTGGTACTCCGGCGACGCCGCCTCCTTGAGCGCGACGGCCTTGGCGGCGACGGCGTGCATGAGCGGGCCGCCCTGCGCGAAGGGGAAGACCGCCTTGTCCATCCGGGCGGCCAGTTCCTCGCGGCACAGCAGCATGCCGCCACGCGGGCCCCGCAGCACCTTGTGCGTCGTGAAGGTGACGACGTCGCAGTACGGCACCGGGCTGGGGATCGCCTTCCCGGCGACGAGCCCGATGAAGTGGGCGGCGTCGCACATCAGCCACGCCCCGACCTCGTCGGCGATCGATCGGAAGGCGGCGAAGTCGATCAGCCGCGGGTAGGCGGTGGCACCGCAGATGATGAGCTTCGGGCGGTGCTCGAGCGCCAGCCGACGGACCTCGTCGTAGTCGATGAGCTCGGTGTCCTCGCGGACGCCGTAGCCGACGACGTCGAACCACTTGCCGCTGAAGTTGACCTTGCTTCCGTGCGTCAGGTGACCGCCGTGCGGCAGCGACATCGCCAGCACCTTGTCGCCCGGGGTCAACAGGGCGGCGTAGGCGGCGAAGTTGGCCGAGGCGCCCGAGTGCGGCTGCAGGTTGGCGTGCTCCGCGCCGAACAACTCCTTGGCGCGCTCGATCCCGATGTTCTCGGCCCGGTCGACCACCGAGCAGCCGCCGTAGTAGCGGCGACCGGGGTAGCCCTCGGCGTACTTGTTCGACAGCGTCGAGCCCAGGGCGGCGAGAACCGCCGGGCTCGTGAGGTTCTCGCTGGCGATCAGCTGCAGACCGCTGTTGAGGCGGTCGACCTCGTCGAGGACGACCTGGGCGATCTCCGGGTCCTCGTCCTGCAGCGCTCCGAAGTCAGGTCCCCAGAACGGGGTACCGGCAGAGGCAGTCATAACGGGCTCCTCGTGATGCTCGACATTGATGCTCGAATTCGGCCAGCCGCAGCCCCGGCCCGCTCTTCTCGCCCGCAACTGTACGAGGATGGGGACCGTGGAGCGGACCGAGCGGGACGAAATCGAGACGATCACCCGGCTCGCGCCCCGTACGGTCCGACGTCCGGTCTTCCGGCAGCAGTGGCTCGACCTCACCTACCTGCACTGGCCCTACGACCCGGACGTGGTGGCCCCGCACCTGCCGGAGGGGGTCCGACCCGACGTCGCGGACGGGGCAGCCTGGGTGGGGCTGATCCCCTTCCGGATGGCCCGGGTCTCGATCCTCGGCACCCCGCCGCTGCCGTACCTCAGCGCGTTCCTCGAGACCAACGTCCGCACCTACGGCGTCGACCGCGAGGGGCGCCGGGTGGTCGTCTTCCTCTCACTGGACGCGAACCGCCTGCTCCCGGTCGTGGCGGCACGGGTGAGCTACCGGTTGCCCTACGTCTGGTCGCGGATGTCGGCGAGCAGCGACCGGGACGACCCCGACGTCCGCGACTACCGGTGCGAGCGACGGGGTCTGCCCTGGCGCACCGGCCCGAGCAGCCGGATCCGGATCCGCATCGGGCGGCGGACGGAGGCGGGCGGACTGGACGACTTCCTCAGCGCCCGCTGGGGGCTCGCGAGCCGCTGGTACGGCCGAACCGTCTACGCGCCCGTCGCGCACGAGCCCTGGCGCCTGCACGAGGCAGAATTGCTCGACCTCGACGACGACCTGCTCGCCTCGCACGGCCTGCCCCTGCCCGCATCCCCGCCGCGGGTGCTCTGGTCGCCGGGGGTGAACGTGCGCATCGGGCGGCCCCAGGTCGTCGGCATAGAACACGTCGTCGGCTAGAACACGTCGTCGGCTAGAACCGCGTCACCGCAGCGCGAACACCTCGAAGGCCGCGGCGTGCCGGACCCCGAGCCGCGTTCCGGCCGCCCTCGAGATGCCGTCGAGGAACTCCTCGGGGTCGAAGTCGGCCCAGCCGAGGCCGCGGATGTAGGCGTCGTGCGCCTGCAGCGACTCGACTCCGAGCCCGAAGGTGCCGGTGGTGTCCACGGCGTGCCGGGCCCGCGGGGACGCGGCGGCCCAGACGGCGCGGACGCCGTTCCAGGGCTCGAGCCCCTCATCGATCTGTGAGCGGAAGACCCAACGGTTCCCCGCGTCGCGCACCGCGTCGAGCGTCGCCCGCCCGGTGGCGATGTGGTCGGCCTGGTTGAGGATGTGGTCACCGTCCCAGGTGTCCCGGAAGTTGTTGGTGATCACGACGTCGGGACGGTGCACCCGGACCTGCCGCGCGATCTGTTCGCGCAGCGCGACCCCGTACTCGAGCACCCCGTCCGGCAGGCCGAGGAACTCGACCTCGGAGACGCCGACGACGGCGGCCGACGCGCGCTGCTCGACCTCCCGCAGCGGCCCGGAGTCCTCGGGCGCGACGCCATCGATGCCCGCCTCGCCGCTGGTGACCAGGCAGTACACGATGTCCTTGCCCTGTCGCGTCCAGCGCGCGATGGCGGCCGCGGCGCCGAACTCGAGGTCGTCCGGATGCGCGACGACGGCGAGGGCGCTCTGCCAGTCCTCGTCCAGAGGTTCCAGGCGGGGCGCTGCGGATGCTGTCGTCCCGGCCTCGGTCACGCGCTCCCCCTGTCCCGGCCCTGTCCCGGACCCCGGCGCCCCGTCAGGCCTGCAGGTCGGGCACCTCGGAACGCAGATCCTCCACCGGGATGGCGCCGGCCCGCAACAGCCGCGGCGGGTCGACGGTGCAGTCGATGATCGTGGACGGCACGGGTTCGCCGGACGGTCCGCCGTCGAGGTAGACGCCGACCAGGTCCCCGAGTTGCTCGACGGCCTCGTCGCAGGTGGCCGCGGGGGGCGAGCCGCTGGTGTTCGCGCTGGAGACGGCGAGCGGACCCGTGCGGGTGAGCAGCTCGATCGCGACGGGGTGCAGCGGCATCCGGACGGCGACCGTGCCGAAGGCGTCCCCGAGGTCCCAGATCAGCGACGCCGCGTGCCGCACGACGAGCGTCAGCCCGCCCGGCCAGAAGGCCTTGCGGAGGGCATCGGCCGCCGGTGGGAGGACGTCGACGAGCCCGTCGAGGGTCGACCACGAACCGACGAGAACCGGCACCGGCATGTCCCGCCCGCGCTTCTTCGCGGCCAGCAGACCGTCGACCGCGGAGGCCGAGAACGCGTCGGCGGCCAGCCCGTAGACCGTGTCCGTGGGCAGCACGACAAGCTCACCGAAGCGCAGCGCGCGTTCCGCCACATCGAGCCCGCGGGCCCGCTCGGCGGCGTTGCTGCAGTCGAAGCGCTGTGTCATGGTCGCGGGCCGTCAGGGACGGACGGCCGTGACGTAGCGGTCGCGGCCGGTGAGATCCGGGAAGTCGGCGACCTCCGACCAGCGGGGAGCGAAGACCTCGGGGGCACTGCGGCCCTGCCGGTCGCTGTGCTCCACGATGACCTTGCCGCCCGGCCGGAGCAGGCGCCACGCGGCCTTCTCGACGGCCCGCACGACGTCGAGCCCGTCCGCGCCGGCGACCAGCGAGACCTCGGGGTCGTGGTCCCGCACCTCGGGGTCCACGCCGTCGACCTCGTGCTCGGCGACGTACGGGGGGTTGCTGACCACCAGGTCCAGCTGACCGTCGAGATCGGGGAGCGCGTGTTCCGCGTCGCCGAGGTGCAGGCCCACCGGGAGGCCGAGGCGGTCCGCGTTGCGACGGGTCCACTCGAGGGCACCGGGGTCGAGTTCCACCGCGTGCACGACGGCGTGCGGGAACTCGTGCGCCAGGCTGAAGGCGATGGTCCCGGAGCCGGTGCAGAGGTCGACGAGCGTCGGGCGCGGCACCTCGGGCAGCGAACGGAGGAACTCCAGGGCCGCCTCGACGACGACCTCGGTCTCCGGCCGGGGGACGAACACGCCCGGCCCGACCATGAGCTCGATGTGCCGGAAGCCGGCCGTGCCCACCAGGTGCTGCAGCGGCTCGCGGCGCACCCGCCGCTCGACCAGCTCCCGGTAGGTCTCGAGCAGCGTCGTGTCGAAGGCGGCGAGGGCGAGCGACGAGCGCGGGACGCCGAGCACGTGGGCGGCGAGCTGCTCGGCGTCGGGCCGCGGACTCGGCAGGTCCGCCGCGGCGAGCTGGGCCGCCGCCGAGCGGATCGCGTCCGCGGCCGGGAGCGGCTGGGTCGGTTCGGAAGTCGGGTCGATCACGCTCATTCGCCGGAGAGCCTCTGTTCGGTGTCGGCGCGGTTCAGGACATCCAGCACGGCATCGAGCTCGCCGTCGAGGACACGGTCGAGGTTGTAGGCGGTGTAACCGACGCGGTGGTCGGAGATGCGGTTCTCCCGGAAGTTGTAGGTGCGCACCCGCTCACTCCGGTCCACGGTCCGGACCTGCGACGCGCGGGCCGCACTGGCGTCCGCGGCCGCGCTCTCCCGCGCGGCGGCCAACAGGCGGGAGCGCAGGATGCGCAGCGCCGACTCCTTGTTCTGCAGCTGGCTCTTCTCGTTCTGGCACGAGACCACCGTGCCCGTCGGGACATGAGTGATGCGCACGGCCGAGTCGGTCGTGTTCACGCTCTGCCCGCCGGGGCCGGAGGAGCGGAACACGTCGATGCGCAGCTCGTTCGGGTCGATCGAGACGTCGACGTCCTCGGCCTCGGGGAGCACGAGCACGCCGGCGGCGCTGGTGTGCAGGCGCCCCTGGGATTCGGTGACGGGGACCCGCTGCACCCGGTGGACGCCGCCTTCGAACTTCAGCCGCCCGAAGACGCCGCCGGTCTTCGACCGGAGGGCGACGCTGACGTCCTTGTAACCGCCGAGGTCGCTCTCGGTGCTGTCGAGCACCTCGGCGGTCCAGCCCTGCCGTTCGGCGAAGCGCAGGTACATCCGCAGCAGGTCGCCGGCGAACAGCGCGCTCTCCTCGCCCCCCTCGCCGGCCTTGACCTCGAGGATCGCGTCCTTGCCGTCGTCGGGGTCGCGGGGCACGAGCAGCTCGTGCAGCCGCTCCTCGAGCGAGGCGAGGCGCGTCTCGAGCTGTTCGGCCTCGGCGGCGAAGGTCGGATCCTCGCCGGCCAACTCGCGGGCCGTGCCGAGGTCGTCGCGGGTGGCGCCGACGGCGCGGGCGGCCTCGACGACGGCGGACAGCTCGGCGTAGCGCCGCCCGAGCGAGCGGGCGCGTCCGGCGTCGGCGTGCACCGAGGGGTCCGCGAGCTGCTGCTCGAGTTCGGCGTGCTCGGCGAGCAGCTCGTCGAGCCGCCCGGACGTCTGTGCCGGCGATGAGCTCGTCACGGTTCCCTCCCTTCGGATCGCAAACCCGGAACACGACGACGGCGCCCGGCCCCTCGCGGGGACGGGCGCCGTGAAGACAGCTAGCTGTTGTTCGAGCTGGCCGAACGCTTGCCGTAGCGACGCTCGAACTTCTCGACGCGACCGCCGACGTCCAGGATCTTCTGCTTGCCCGTGTAGAACGGGTGGCACTGCGAGCACACCTCGGCGTGGATGACGCCGTTGTCCTTGGTGCTGCGGGTGGTGAACTGCGCGCCACAGGAGCAGACGACCTGCGTCTCGTGGTACGTGGGGTGGATGTCAGCCTTCACGAAGGGTCCTCTCGGGTTGACGGCCGCCGGGTCCCCTCGTCGCGCGCGGCGCGGCGCGCTCTCCTGCGGGGTGAACCGGGACCGGTAGCCATCCTAACGTGGCTCGGGAGGCGGATCTTCCCGCGGCCGCCGGCGTCACTGCAGACGATCGAGGGTCTTCTGGGCCAGCAGTTCCAGCCCGGGCCGGTCGGCCTTCGAGTTGTTGGTGAGCGTGAGTCGCACGAGGAACTGACCCCGCTGGATGTAGCCGTAGCTGTACGCGGTCGGCGTGCCGGCGTAGTTGGCGGGGGTGTCCACCTCGACGAGATAGACGCCGCCGTCGCCGAGGGCGAGGTTCTGGTCGATGTCGGTGTGGGTGATGCGGTCGACCCGCTCCGAGTTGGCGTAGTGGTACTCGTAGGCCCCGCAGTCGGAGACGACCTGGCGGACCTGCGCCAGCGCGTCCGCGGCCTGCCGCGCTGTCGGGAAGCCGACGATCGTCTGGCCGACGTAGCCGGTGAAGTCGGCGTTGCTCACCGCTTGCCCGACCAGCACGGAGCCGGTGGGCGGCACGAGCGGCGGCCGATGGCACGGCAGGAAGACGTCGGTCGGCGTCGAGGGACGCTCCTCCGTCGTCCCGGGCAGGTCCACGATGTGCAGCAGGGCGGCCTGGGCCCGGTCGCGGCGCTGCGCCTCGTCGAGTACCTGGGGGTCCGCCGGCTCGGGCGGCGCGTTGCCCGGAACCGCATCGCGGGCCGCGGGGGCGGGGGCCGCGGTGCCGGGCTTGTCGTTCGAGGAACGACCGGCCAGCAGGACGGCCCCGACGCCGAGGGCGAGAAGGACCACCAGGCCGGTCAGGAACAGCAACCCCCGGCGGCTACGACGGCTGCGGTGGTGTCGGCCCTCGGCCGGTACCGGATCGAGATCCGTCGTGTCCGGTTCCGCCGGAGCCTGGGATGACGTCGCCTGGGATGACGGCGCCTGGATGAGCGCCTCGGATAACGGAGCCTGGAGGTCGATCCACTCCGATCCGCTCCAGAGGTAGCGGCCGTTGTCGCTGACCCAGCGTCCGCTCTCGTCCTGCCGCAACCGCCGCTCCTCACCGGTGTGGTGCAGCGAATCTAACGGGTGCGAGGACGTGAGCGGCGGCGACGAGGCCGGTTACGGCCGACGGCGATCAACCGTGGGAGGCGAGATGACCCTCCGGACGCCGTCCGGCGCACCATCCGCCTCACCTCACCGCCCACCGCAGATCGACAACGCGCCTCGGCAAGGCCGGCGATCAACCGTGGGAGGCGAGATGACCCCGCGGGACCCGCGGAGACCCCGCGGCTCCGGCCGACTCCGGGAGGGCTACTCCCCCGGCGTCGTCTTCGCGATCTGCATGAGGAACTCGTAGTTCGTCGTCGTCTTGCGCAGCCGGTCGTTGAGCAGCTCGATCGCCTGCAGCGGTTCGAGCGCGTGCAGCACCCGACGCAGCTTGTAGACGACGGCCAGCTCGTCGTGGCCGAGGAGGATCTCCTCCTTGCGCGTGCCGGACGCGTCCACGTCCACGGCCGGGAAGATGCGCTTGTCCGCGATCCGCCGGTCGAGCTTGAGCTCCGCGTTGCCGGTGCCCTTGAACTCCTCGAAGATGACCGTGTCCATGGTCGATCCGGTCTCGACGAGGGCGGTCGCGAGAATCGTCAGCGAGCCGCCGTTCTCGATGTTGCGGGCCGCGCCGAGGAAGCGCTTCGGCGGGTAGAGCGCCGTCGAGTCGACGCCACCGGACAGGATCCGCCCGGAGGCTGGGGCCGCCAGGTTGTAGGCGCGGCCGAGCCGGGTGATCGAGTCGAGCAGGACGACGACGTCGTGGCCCATCTCGACGAGCCGCTTGGCCCGCTCGATCGACAGCTCCGCGACGCTGGTGTGGTCGGACGGCGGACGGTCGAAGGTCGAGGCGATGACCTCGCCCTTCACCGACCGCTGCATGTCGGTGACCTCCTCCGGCCGCTCGTCGACGAGCACGACCATGAGGTGGCATTCGGGGTTGTTGTGCGTGATCGCGTTCGCGATGGACTGCAGCACCATCGTCTTGCCGGCCTTCGGCGGGCTGACGATGAGCGCGCGCTGGCCCTTGCCGATCGGCATGACGAGGTCGATCACGCGCGTGGTGAGCACGTTCGGGTCGGTTTCGAGGCGCAGCCGCTCGTTCGGGTAGAGCGGCGTGAGCTTCGTGAACTCGGCGCGCCCCTTCGCCTCGTCCGGGCTGATGCCGTTCACGGTGTCGAGCCGCACGAGGGCGTTGTACTTGTCGCGGCGGTTGTTGCCGCCGCCCTGGCCGCCCTGGCCACCCTCGCCGTCCTGCGGCGCCTTCACGGCCCCGGTGACGGCGTCGCCGCGGCGCAGGCCGTAGCGCCGGACCTGACCGAGGCTGACGTAGACGTCGTTCGGGCCGGTCAGGTAACCGCTGGTCCGGACGAAGGCGTAGTTGTCGAGGATGTCGAGGATGCCGGCGATCGGCACGAGGACGTCGTCGTCGCGCACGACGGGTTCGGCGTCGTTGTAGCCGCCCTGGCCCTTGTTGCCGCGACCCCGGTTGCGGTCGCGGAACCTGCCGCGCCGGTTGCGACCGCCGCCGAACTCGTCGTCGTCCTGACCGTTCTGGTCGGCCTGGTTCTGCTGGCCTTGCTGACCCTGGTTCTGCTGGCCCTGGTTCTGCTGGCCCTGGTTCTGCTGGCCCTGCTGGCCCTGGTTCTGGTTGCGGTTCTGACGCTGCTGGTTGCGGTCCCGGCCCTGCTGGCGGTCGTCCCGACCCTGCTGGTCCCGGCCCTGCTGCTGGTCCCGGCCCTGCTGCTGGTCCCGGCCCTGCTGCTGGTCCCGGCCCTGCTGCTGGTCCCGGCGGTCGCGCCGGTCGTCGCCCCGCTCGGTCTCGGCCGCGGATTCAGACGGTTCCGTGGGGCCGGCGAGGGTGGCGGCCTCGACGCGAACGGGGGCTCCGGAGTCGGTTTCTCCACCCGAGCCCTCCGTCGGGCTTCCCGCGCCACGAGCGGCGCTGCGACGTCGGCGCCGGGGACCGCCCTCGCCGTTGGAGTCGGCAGCGGAGTCGGCACGACTCGATGCCTCGGCGGGTGGACCGTCGGCCGGCGGGGCGTCCGCGGCCGAGGAGACCTCGGCACCGGTCGGCGCCGGCGGCGGTCCGTCGTTCTGCTCGCGCACCTCTGCTGCCGGCTGCGGCGCCACGGCCGCCGCCACCTCGGCGTTGCCACCAGCCGAACCACCAGCGGCCGAACCACCAGCATCCGAGCTGCTACGGGCGGCCTCGATGGCGGACACGAGCTGCCCCTTGCGCATCCGGGCCGTGCCGGGGATGCCGAGCGAGGCAGCCAGGCTCTGGAGCTCCTGCAGCAGCATCCCGCTCAGCCCCTCGCCTCCGCGGCGGCGGCGCGCCGGAGCGCTGCCGGCGGTGGCGCCAGTGCTCCCGGAGTCTGTCGTCGACTCCGACAGCAATTCGGTGGTCTCGCTCAAGGTGGAAATCCCTTCGGGCCGGCGAAGCCGGTCGTTCCTCGGATTCAGATGGGAGATTCAGATGGAGTCCGCGGCGCGGGACATGCGCTCAGTGGTGCACCGGAAGCCATACGAGTACGAGGCCGGCTCGCTTGTGAGCGGGCGCGTCCGGGGCCCGGGAGGGTGCTCTTCCCCTACATCGGAAGACATTCGCACCTGAAAAGAGAGCGGGAAGAGCACGCTCGGTGGAACTGGTGCCTCTTCAGCTTATCTCACAGTCCGTGACGCGCAACAACGTGCGACCGCGACTTCTTCCGCGCGTTCCGCCGAGCCCTCGACGTCGTCCGATCACCCTGCTCAGAGCAGTGCGGCCGTGCTGCCGCGGCGCGCCACCGGCGTGCGGAGAACGCTCAATCCTTCGACACCCGCACCGAACGCGGCGGCCCGCTCGGCGTCCGTATCCGAAGCGCACAGCGCGAGAATCGTGGGCCCGGAACCCGAGAGAACTGCGGCGATACCCGCGTCGCGAACGGTGGCCAGCAGCTGTGCGGACTTCGGCGCCGCAGGCAGCCGGTACTGCTGGTGCAGCCGGTCCTCGGTGGCCTCGAACAGCAGGTCGGGGCGTTCCGAGAGGGCGAGGACGAGAAGTGCCGCCCGGCCCGCCGAATGCGCAGCGTCACGGTGCGTGATCAGCTCGGGTAGGGCCGACCTCGCCTGCTCGGTCGAGGTCCGCACCGCGGGGATGAACAGCACGGGTCGCAGGTCGGCGTGCGGCTCGAGGCGGGCGGCTCGCGCTCGGGCGCGACCGTCACCTCCGGCCCCGTCGGCGTACCAGGCGACCGTCGCCCCGCCGAGCAGGCAGGGCGCCACGTTGTCCGGGTGACCCTCGAGGTCGGCCGCGATGCGGAGAGCGAGCTCCCCGGCCGGCGGCTCTCCGCGCAGCGCCAGGCCGGCCACGACGCCGGCGCAGATCGCCGCGGACGACGAGCCCAGCCCCCGGGAGTGCGGAATCGTGGAGGTGTAGGTCAGCGAGAGCCCCGCCGGTTGCCCACCCGTCGCGGCGAACGCGGCGCGCAGGGACCGGACGACGAGGTTGCGCTCCCCCGTCTCCACGCCGGCGTAGGGCGTGACGTGCAGGCCCTCGTCGACGACGGCGACCTCGAGTTCGTCGTGCAGGTCGAGGGCGAGGCCGAGGGCGTCGAACCCGGGGCCGAGGTTGGCGCTGGTCGCCGGCACGCGCACCCGCACCCGCGACCCCGGAACGGTCGGCGTCACGGGAGGATCGTCACGACAGTTGCGGGCGGGACTCAGACCAGGCCGAGGGCGGCGGCGGCCACCGAGGCGTCCGGCGGGACGTGGGTCGGCTTCTTGGCGCCGGTGATCGCCCAGTCCGGGTCCTTCAGGCCGTGACCGGTCACCGTGCAGACCACCGTCTCGCCCGGCGAGAGCAGGCCCTCCTCGGCCGACTGCAGCAGCCCGGCGACGCTCGCCGCGCTCGACGGCTCGACGAACACGCCCTCGCGGGTCGCGAGCAGCCTGTAGGCCGCGAGGATCTGCCGGTCCGAGACGGACCGGATGACGCCGCCCGAGTCGTCCCGCGCCCGCAGGGCCGACTGCCAGGACGCGGGGTTGCCGATGCGGATCGCCGTGGCGATCGTCGACGGCTTGTGCACCGGCTCGCCCGCGACGATCGGGGCGGCACCGGCGGCCTGGAAGCCGAACATCCGCGGGCGCGAGGTTGTGATCCCGGAATCGGCGTACTCGCCGTAGCCCCGCCAGTAGGCGGTGATGTTGCCGGCGTTGCCGACGGGCAGGCAGTGGACGTCCGGAGCGCGGCCGAGGGCGTCGACGACCTCGAAGGCGGCCGTCTTCTGCCCCTCGATGCGGTCCGGGTTGACCGAGTTGACCAGCGTCACGGGGTACTGCTGGGACAGGTCGCGGGCCAGCGTCAGGCAGTCGTCGAAGTTGCCCTCGACCTCGAGCAGCTTCGCCCCGTGCACCAGCGCCTGGGCGAGCTTGCCCAGTGCGATCTTGCCGGTGGGCACCAGCACGGCGCAGGTCATGCCGGCGCGGGCGGCGTAGGCGGCGGCGGACGCCGACGTGTTGCCGGTGCTCGCGCAGATGACGGCCTGGCTGCCCTGTTCGACGGCCTTGCTGATCGCCATCGTCATGCCCCGGTCCTTGAACGACCCGGTGGGATTGGCGCCCTCGACCTTGAGGTGCACGGCGCACCCGGTGCGCTCCGAGAGCACCCGCGCGGCGACCAGCGGCGTCCCGCCCTCGCAGAGCGAGACGACGGGGGTGTCGGGGCCGACGGGCAGCCGATCCCGGTACTCCTCGATGACCCCGCGCCAGCCGCCGCGGGCGCCGGGCGCGGAGACGCCCGAGGACGCAGGGGACACGTCGCCCAAGGCAGTAGTCGGGGTCTCTGATGTCGGAGCCGTCATTGCTCCCCCTCCACCCGCATCACGCTGGCCACGGCCCGGACCACGTCCAGGCCGCGGAGGTCCTCCACCGTCGCCGTGAGCGCCGCGTCCGGCGCCACGTGCGTCACCAGAACGAGGCTGGCGTCGTCACCGTGCCCCTGCTGGCGGACGCTGGAGATGCTGACGTCGTGCTGGGCGAACGCCCCGGCCACCGACGAGAGGACGCCGGCCTTGTCGGCGACGTCGAGGCTGACGTGGTAGCGGGTCATGGTCCGGCCCATCGGCAGGACGGGCAGGTTCGCGTACGCGGACTCCTGCGGCCCCCGCCCGCCGCTCACGACGTTGCGGGCGACGGCGACGAGGTCGCCGAGCACGGCGCTCGCGGTCGGCGCCCCGCCGGCCCCGCGGCCGTAGAACATCAACGACCCCGCCGACTCGGCCTCGACGTAGACGGCGTTGTAGGCGTCCCGGACCCCGGCGAGGGGGTGGCTCGTCGGGATCATCGCGGGGTGCACGCGGACGCTCACGCCGGTGTCGACGTCGGAGCGCTCGGCGAGCGCCAGCAGCTTGACCGTGCAGCCCATCTCGCGCGCGCTGTTGATGTCGGCGGCCGTGACGGCGGCGATGCCCTCGCGGTAGACGTCCGCGGCGGTCACCCGGGTGTGGAAGGCGATGGAGGCGAGGATCGCGGCCTTCGCGGCGGCGTCGAAGCCGTCCACGTCGGCGGTCGGGTCGGCCTCGGCGTAACCGAGGGCGGTCGCCTCGTCGAGGGCCTCCTCGAAGCTGCCGCCCGTCTCCTCCATGCGGGTGAGGATGTAGTTGGTCGTGCCGTTGACGATCCCGATGACCCGGGTGACGTGGTCGCCGGCGAGGCTCTCGCGCAGCGGACGCAGGATCGGGATGGCCCCGGCGGTGCTGGCCTCGTAGTACAGGTCGGCGCCGGAGGCGGAGGCGGCTTCGTGCAGCGCCGGGCCGTCGGAGGCGAGCAGCGCCTTGTTCGCGGTGACGACGCTCTTGCCGTTGCGCAGCGCGGACAGCACCCAGCTCCGGGCCGGCTCGATTCCGCCGACGACCTCGACGACGACGTCGACGTCGTCCCGCGCGACGAGGGCGTCGGCGTCGGACGTGAGCAGCGCCGGGTCGACGGCGAGGTCGCGGCGTCGCTGCGGCCGCCGCACCGCGATGCCCGCGATCTCCAGCGAGCGGCCGATGCGGCTGGCCAGGTCGTCCGCGTCCCGGTTGAGCAGCCGGACGACCTCGCTGCCGACGGTTCCGCAGCCCAGCAGGGCGACCCGGATCGGGCGCGCGGCCGAGGGCCCCGACGCGGACCCCGACGCGGCCGTCATCCGACGTCCAGGCGCAGCAGGTCGTCCTCGGTCTCGCGGCGGACGATCACTCGGGCCTCGCCGTCGCGCACCGCCACCACGGGCGGACGCGGGACGTGGTTGTAGTTGTTGGCCATCGACCGGTGGTAGGCGCCGCTGGCCGGCACCGCGACCAGGTCGCCGGGCGCGAGGTCGGCGGGCAACGGCACGTCGTGCACGACGACGTCGCCGCTCTCGCAGTGCTTGCCGACGAGCGTCACGTTGTGCCCCGGCGCCGTGCTCGTGCGGGAGACGAGCCGGGCCGTGTAGTGGG
This sequence comes from uncultured Actinomycetota bacterium, assembly GCA_963783105.1. Classification (GTDB taxonomy): domain Bacteria; phylum Actinomycetota; class Actinomycetes; order Frankiales; family Frankiaceae; genus JAVEDQ01. The sequence continues at coordinate 512,977 of CAWAMI010000007.1, read as the reverse complement.
CGCCGTAGAGGGGGGTGCGCAGGTTGTCGCTCATGCCACCGTCCACGCTGACATAGGTGCGCAAGCCGACGAGGTCCTTGACCGTGCCGACCGTGTAGACGGTGATCGTGCCCGGCCCGGCGATGGCCCGTCCCGGTTCGACGGCGAGGCGCGGGACGCCCAGCCCGTTCTGCGCGCACTCCTTCTCGACGACCTCGAACAGCCGGTAGGCCACCTCACCCACGTCGAGCGGGGCGTCCTCGTGCGTGTAGGCGATGCCGAGCCCGCCGCCGAGGTCGAGCTCGGGCAGCTCGACGCCGTGCTCGTCCCGGATGGCGGCGAGCAGGCCGACCATGCGGTGAGCGGCGAGCCGGAAACCGGCGGTGTCGAAGATCTGCGAGCCGATGTGCGCGTGCAGGCCGACGAGCTCGAGCCCGTCGGCGGCGAGCACCGCCCGCACCGCGTCGGCCGCGGCGCCGCTGGCCAGCGAGAACCCGAACTTCTGGTCCTCCTGGCCGGTGCTCACGTACTCGTGGGTGTGCGCCTCGACGCCGGGGGTGACGCGGATGTAGACCGGCTGGCGCATCCCGGTCTCGGCGGCGATGGACGCGAGCCGGTCGATCTCGTGCTGGGAGTCGACGACGATCCGGCCGACGCCGTAGGCCACCGCCCGCCGCAGCTCGTTCTCGGACTTGTTGTTGCCGTGGAAGATCAGCCGGTCGGCCGGGAACTCCGCCGCCTCGGCGACCGCGAGTTCGCCGCCGGTGCAGACGTCGAGCGAGAGCCCCTCGTCCCTCATCCAGCGCGCGACAGCAGTGCACAGGAACGCCTTGCCGGCGTAGTAGACGGTGCCGGGACTTCTCGGGGTGCCGGCGCCGTTCCCGCCGGCGAACGCCTCGCGGTACTCGCGGGCGCGGCTGCGGAAGTCGTCCTCGTCCAGCACGAGCAGCGGGCTGCCGAACTCGGCGATCAGGTCGTCCACCCGGCGCCCCGCGACGCTCAGCACGCCGTCGTCCTCGACCACGGCGTTCCGCGGCCAGACCCCTTCCTCCAGCGGCCCCATCACATGCGCTCCGGGGCCGAGACGCCGAGCAACCCGAGCCCGTTGCGCAGGACGACGCGGGTGGCCTCGACGAGCAGGAGACGCGCCACCATCAGCGGCGTCGTGTGCTCATCGCCGCGCGGCAGGACCCGGCAGGCGTCGTAGAACCGGTGGTACGTGCCGGCCAGCTCCTCGAGGTAGCGCGCGACCCGGTGGGGAGCCCGCAGCTCGGCGGAGGAGGCGACGATGCGCGGGAACTCCCCCAGCGCCCGCAGCAGGTCGCTCTCCCGCTCGTGGGTGAGCAGCGAGACGTCGACGTCGGGCACCGCAGAGGGTTCGATGCCGAGCGAGCGCGCGTTGCGCAGCAGGCTCGCGATCCGGGCGTGCGCGTACTGGACGTAGAAGACCGGGTTGTCGTTGGTCTGCTTGGCCAGCAGGTCGAGGTCGAGCTCCAGCGTGGAGTCGATCGACGAGCGGACCAGCGAGTACCGGGCCGCGTCCACCCCGACCGCGTCGACCAGGTCGTCGAGGGTGATGACCGTGCCGGCCCGCTTGCTCATCCGTACCGGGACGCCGTCGCGGACCAGGTTCACCAGCTGGCCGATGAGGACCTCGATGGTGCGGTCCGGGTCGTCGCCGGCGCAGGCGGCCAGGGCCTTCAGCCGGGCGACGTAACCGTGGTGGTCGGCGCCGAGCATGTAGACGCAGCGGTCGAACCCGCGGCCGCGCTTGTCGAGGTAGTACGCGGCGTCGGCGGTGAAGTAGGTGGTGGTGCCGTCGGACTTGACGAGCACGCGGTCCTTGTCGTCGCCGAAGTCGGTGGTGCGCAGCCACAGGGCGCCGTCGGCGGAGTAGGTGTGCCCCTGCTCGCGCAGCCGGTCGACGGCGGCGGTGACCTCGCCCGAGTCGTGCAGCGTCCGCTCGGAGAAGTAGACGTCGAAGTCGACGCCGAAGGCGTGCAGGTTCTCCTTGATGGCGGCGAACATCAGCTCGACACCGTCGCGGCGGAAGGCGTCGAGCCGCTTCTCCTCCGGCTCCTCGAGCAGCCCCGGCCGGGCGGCGAGGACCTGTGCGGCGATATCGGCGACGTAGGCACCGGCGTAGCCGTCCTCCGGCACCTCGGCGCCCCGGGCGGCCGCGTCGAGGCTGGCCGCGAACCGGTCGATCTGCACGCCGGCGTCGTTGAAGTAGTACTCGCGGGTCACCTCGGCCCCGCTCGCGGCGAGGACCCGGGCGAGCGCGTCGCCCACCGCCGCCCAGCGCGTGCCGCCGAGATGGATCGGCCCGGTCGGGTTCGCGCTGACGAACTCGAGGTTGATCGACTCGCCGAGCAGGGACGCGTTGCGCCCGTAGGTCTCCCCCGCCTCGACGACGGCGGCGGCGATCCGGCCCACCGCCGCGAGCCGGATGTTGAGGAAGCCGGGTCCCGCGATCTCGACCTCGGCGACGCCGTCGGCCTGCCGGAGGTGACCGGCGACGATCTCCGCGACGTCGCGGGGCGCCCGGCGGGCGGGCTTCGCGAGCTGGAGGGCGACGTTGCTCGCGTAGTCGCCGTGCTCGCGGTTCTTCGGCCGCTCGACGGTGATCGACTCGGGCACCGCCACCTCGATCTGGCCGGCCTCGACGGCGGCCGACACGGCCGCCCGGACGGCGTCGGCGAGGTCGGCGGGAGTCACCCCTCGATGCTATCGGCGCAGCCCCTCCGGAAGGGGAGGCGAAACGGCCCGCGGCTCGGCCGACCTGCCTCAGGCCGACGGGTCGACCGGCACCGGCGGGGGCGTCTCGTTCTGCTGCGGCGGCTTCTGCAGCAGCTGCGCGCCCTCCTCGGGTGACACGCCGGCGCAGCGCGCCCCCTGCTCCCCGCCGAGGCCGTTGCCGACGTAGGTCTGGACGAACTGGCGCAGCCGCGGGTCGGTCGGCGAGTCGGCGCTCAGCTGGAGACCCCACGCCGTCGCCATCACCTTCGCCGGCTGCCCGGGATACGGCGAGACCAGGGTGTAGCTCGGGTTGACGTCGGACAGCGCGGCCAACGGCGCCGGGTCCACGCCGGGCTGGTAGGTGAGCCACACCGCGCCGTGTTCGAGGGAGTGCACGGCGTTCTCGTCCGGCACCGCGGCCGAGTAGACGCCGCAGTTCAACGGGGCCGGGCTGTGGGCGCCGCCCAGCGGCGGCTTCTGGGAGTACTGCAGCTGACCCCAGTAGTGCTGGTGGTACTGCTGCGCGGTGACGTCGATGGCCTGGACGCCGGCGATCGACGGCGAACGACGACGACGGAGGCGGCGGCGACGCCGGCGTGTCGCCACCGCCGCCACAGCCGACGAGCGTGAGGGACGCGACCGCCGCCGGCACCAGCGTCCGACGCAGCCGCCGAGTCGGTCCGGTCATGCCGGGGCTTCGGCGAGTCGGCGGACGACCGCGACCAGCTCGTCGGGATCGAAGGGCTTGGTGAGGTAGAAGTCGACGCCGAGTCGGGAGCCTCGCTTGAGGTCCGCCTCCTGGGCCCGGGCCGAGAGCAGGACCACCCGCACGTGCGACGTCGCGGGGTCGCTACGCAGCCGGGCGGCCGCGTCCCACCCGTCGAGCTTCGGCATCATGATGTCGAGCGTGACCACGGCAGGGTTCACCTCGCGCACCTTCGCCAACGCGTCGAGCCCGTCCGCCGCCTGGTAGACCTCGAAGCCCTCGAGCTCCAGGTTCAGGCAGATCAGCTGGCGGATGACGTCGTCGTCGTCCACGACCAGGACCCGCGTCGGACTGTCGGACACGACGTCACCCTACGAGGCGAAGGGTCCAGGAAGGGGCAGCGGCGCGAAGGGGTCGATCGACGCTGCCCGGAGGGCTCGATGGATGCTGCCCGGAGGGCCCGATGGATGCTGCCCGGAGGGCTCGATTGATACTGTGAGTGCCGCCCCGAGCCCCCGTAGCTCAGGGGATAGAGCGTCGCCCTCCGGAGGCGAAAGCGCAGGTTCGAATCCTGCCGGGGGCACTTTCAGCCGTGCAGGATCGGTAGCAGGCTGGACGAGTCGTCGGTCCAGTTCACGACCCGCTTCGTCGGCAGCGGTCGCCATCCCGGTAGGGAGAGCAGCGGGTCGAGCCGGTCCGCACGCCGACTGAGGACGACCCAGCGCGACGGCGATGCCGCCGCATCGGACGGGTGCCGGTCCTCCCGGATCGCCGCGCTCAGTCCGTGCTGGCGGGCGGCCCCGGCGAGCACCGGCGCGAGGTCGACGAACCGGTTGGTGATGTGCACGGCCAACAACCCGCCCGGCTGCAGCACCCGGAGCCATTCGGCGAAGGCCTCGCGGGTGAGCAGGTGCGTCGGGATGGCGTCGGAGGAGAAGGCGTCGAGCACCAGCAGGCCGAAGGAGGCGTCCGGCTGGCTCCGCATCTGCAGCCGCCCGTCGCCGGTCACGGTCGACGTGACGCCTCGGCTCTCGCGCAGGTAGGTGAACAGCGCCGGGTCCTTCGCCACGCCGACGACCTGTGGGTCGAGCTCGAAGAAGCGCATCGAGCGGCCGGGCTCGCCGTAGGCGGCGAGGGTGCCGACGCCGAGCCCCACCACCCCCACGCTGCGCAGAGCGGGGTCGGAGCCGTAGGCGCTCATCACCGCGCCGATGGGCCCGCCACGGGCGTAGTAGGCGGTCGGCACGGTGCGCCGGGCGTCGTCGAGGTACTGCCAGCCGTGCACCGTCGTTCCCTCGGTGAACACCCGCCGGCCCGCGTCGTCGGCCACGGCGTACGAGCCGTAGAAGTTCCGCCCGGCCTGCAGCGGCGGCGGCAGCGGATAGCAGGTGAGCAGCAGGATGCCGGCGACACCGAGCGCCACCGGTTGCGGCCGGCGGGCCCCCACCAGCCAGGCGACGGCGAACAGGGCGACGGCGATCCCGACGTCGAGCGGCGTCCGCGCGCCGTCGGCGCGGGCGAGGAGCAGGAACACCAGCGGCACGGCGATGGCGCCGAGCTCGATCCCGGCGGTCCTCAGCGGCGACATCCGCGGGGACATCGGCCGGGCCGCGCGTCCGGTCATCACGAGCAGTCCGACCGCCGCGAGCAGCGCGAGCGGGAACTCCGAGATCCGGACGAAGATCAGCGGCGCGAGCAGGCTGTTCGCAGCCCCGCCCAGCGCCCCGCCGATCGCGACGAACAGGTAGTACTCGGTCAGCCGGCGCGGCGCGGGGCGGCGGTCGGCGAGCCTCCGGTGCGCGGCCAGGCAGACGACGAACAGCACGGTCAGGTCCAGGACGACCTGCACGAGCTTGGGAACCTGGAGCGCGGTCGTGGCCGAGACCCCCGCGAGCGCGAGCAGCGCGACCAGCCCGGGCGCCGCGATGCGGACCGGCTCCTCGGCCTGCCCAGCCGCCGGGCGTGCACCTTCGCGCGTGGGGGCGAAGGCGATCGCGAGGGTCCCCAGGTAGAGCGCAAGCGGCACCACCCACAACAGTGGCACCGGGGAGACGTCGGTCGTGAGCACGGTGGTGGTGCCCAACATCAGGCTGACCGGCAGGGCCGACAGCGCGAGCCAGCCCAGCCGCTCCCGCCGGCGGCTCGTCCGGTCGCCCGCGTCCTCGACGACGGGGACTGTTTCCGCAGCGGCCGGTCGGGGGCCGGTCCGGCGCACGGTGAGCAGGGCGCAGACGACGAGCAGCAGGGCCGCGACGACGTAGCCCACCGACCACACCGTCCGCAGCGAGCCCGCGCCGAGCAGCGGCTCCCCGAGCACCGGGTAGGCCAGCAGCCCGCCGAGGGCTCCGGCGTTGCTCGCCGCGTAGAGCCGGTAGGGCGACCGCGTCCCGATCGAGGCGGACCCAGCTGAGGGAGACCCATCCGAGGTGGACAGAGCCGAGGCGGACCACGAGGACACCAGCGGGCCGACCACGGACAGCGCGAGGAACGGCAGCCCGACCAGGACGATGAGCACGAGCAGCAGCCACGGCAGGGCCGGCCGGTCCCCGGGTGCGGCCCAGTCCGGCACGTGCAGCGGCAGCACGAGCAGCGGGAGTGCCAGCAGGACCCCGGTGGCGGCCAGGCGGGCGACCACTCCCCGCCGGTCGGCCGGGATGCGCAGGCCGGCGTGCACGCAGCCGTAGCCCAGCAGGAGGACGACCTGGAAGAACAGGACGCTCCCGGTCCAGACCGAGGCCGTGCCGCCGAAGATCGGGAGCAACAGCTTCGCGCTGAGGGGCTCGACGAGGAACAGCAGCGCCGAACACAGCGCCACCGTGAGGGGAGGCAGCAGCCGGCGCAGCGGCTCGGTCCTATCCGACGGCGGTTGCGGGTCTGCCCCTTCGGCCTCCACCACAGGCTCGACCGCGCTGGCCCCCACCACCGTCACCGGGCAACCGTAGCCAACGTGGGAGGGAACGACGTCCTCCGGACGGCGCCCGTCAGCTCCGGAGCGACTCCAGGTCGAGCACGCTCTCGCTCGACCCGGACAGGTCGATCTCGCCCGGATGGCCGACGTGCCAACCCTGGGCGAGGTCGACCCCGAGGACGTGTAGCAGCCGCAGCGTCGACGGCTCCTCGACGCACTCGGCGACGGTCCGCATCCCGAGACCCCGCGCCATCGTCACCAGCGCCCCGATGACCACCTGGTCCTCGGTCGAGGTCGACGCCCGACGCACGAACTCCCCGTCGATCTTCAGGTAGTCGAACGGGAGCTGCCGGACGTGGTGCAGCGATCCGAACCCGGCGCCGAAGTCGTCGATGGCGAACGCGGCGCCCTTGGCCCGCACCCGCGACATGAACTCGTGGGCGCCCTGCAGATTCGGCAGCCCGGACGTCTCGGTGACCTCGAAGACGAGCCGCGGCCCGACCTCCTCGGTCAGCGATCGCTCGATCTCCGCGAGGAATTCCTGGTCACCGAGGCTGCTGCCGTCGACGTTGATGCACAGCGTTGCGTCTCCGAGCGTGTCGGCGTGCAGCATCTCCACGGCGCGACGGAAGACCCACCGGTCGACCTCGCTCACCAGTCCGTGCCGCGATGCCGTGGGCAGGAAGCTCGCCGGCAGCATCAGCCGGTCCCCCACCTCGAGGCGCACCAACAGCTCGTAGTGCGTGACGTCGTCGCTGCGGAGATCGACCATCGGCTGCGCCATCAGCCGGAACGCGCGCGCCCGCATCGCGGCCAGCACACCCGCCCGGCCACGCTCCGCGGAGGGGACCGCGCAGGCCGGGCTGTTGTCGGCGGAGGAGAACAGGCACACCCGGCCGGGGCCCTCGTCCTTGGCCCGGTACATCGCCTTGTCGGCACGCGCGAGCACCTCGTCGGCGGTCACCCGGTCGCCCTCGAAGGTCGCGACCCCGACGCTGGTGCTCACCGCGTGCGAATTCGCCTGGTCGAGCCGGATGCGCGTGCCCGCGAGGGAGGCTGCGAGATCCTGGCCGATGCGCACGGCCTGGTCGGCGTCGACGTCCGGCAGCAGGACCGCGAACTCGTCACCCCCGAGCCGGGCCAGGACGTCGCTGGCGCGCAGTCGGCCGGACAGCGCCGACGCGACGCCGACGATGACCCGGTCGCCGGCCGAGTGCCCCATCGTGTCGTTGATCATCTTGAACTGGTCGAGGTCGAGCAGCAGGATCGCCCCGGTCGGGCCGTGCCGGTGCACCCGCGCCACGTGGCGCTCGAGCTCCCGGGCGAGCTGACGCCGGTTGGCCAGCCCGGTCAGCGGGTCGTGCTCGCCGAGGTGCCGGAGCTGCGCCTCGTAGTGCTTGCGCTCGCTGATGTCGGTGAGCTGGAGCAGCAGGCGCGTGGGCTGTCCCTCCGCCGACCAGAGCCGGACGTGGACGGAGACCCAGACGGTGTCGCCATCGGCCCGGCGCAGCTTGCGCTCGCCCGCGCCGGTGCCGGCGTGCACGGGCAGCAGCGCGGGATCCGGCGAGGAGTCGTCGTCGACGGTGAGCTCGTCGATCGAACGGCCCTCGAGATCCTCCTCGCTCAGCCCCGTCAGCCGGCACAGCGCGTCGTTGACCTCGAGGAAGCGCTCGTCGACGTCGACGACGGCCATGGCGATCGGGGCGTCCTGGAACGCGCCGCGGAACCGCTCCTGGGCGCGGATCGCCTGCTCGGCCCGCTTCCACTGGGTCTGGTCGGTGACGAGAACCGTTGTGCCCGTCGGCTCCGACAGGGGGCCGACCGCCCTCATGGTGATCAGACGGACGGGGATCTCCCGGCCGTCCGGACGCATCAGGGCGAGTTCGGCGACCCGGCCGTCCTCGACGTCCCCGCGCTCGATCGCCTCGAGCAGGTCACCCGCACCGCAGGTCAGGAACTCGCGGGCGGGGCGCCCGACGACCTCCTCCGGCGTCCGGCCGAGCATGGCGCTCATCCGGTCGCTCAGCTCGACGGTCCGGCCCTCGCAGTCGAAGGCCCACATCCCGTCGCTGCCGTGTTCGAGGACCTCGCGGTAGCGCGAGGCGTCGAAGCGCAGCGCCTCCGCCGCGGTCCGGGTCGTCTCGAGGTCGGTCAGCGCGAGCGCGAAACGCGTCTCCGACCCGTTCTCCGGGGCGTTCTCGACGGCCGACACCGTCAGCAGCAGCTCGCGGGGCTCGCCGGAGGCGTCGACGACCGTCCAGCTGCGGGCGCTGCGGCCCGACTCGAGCGCGTCGCGCAGCACCACGGAAGAGTCGGCGGTCCCCGCGTCCCCCGCCGCTCGGACCCGCTCCGACCGGTCGAGGAAGTCGCCGATCGAGCAGCTGCCGACCAGCGCCGACGCGGGTCGCCCGAGCAGGGCCGCGGCGCGGGCGTCGACGAAGGTGAGCCGACCGTCGGCGGCGCAGCCGAGCAGGCCGGGCTCGCTGGCCGCGACGAGTTCCGCGGTCGCCAGTAGCCCGTCCGTCGGGCCGAAGCCGTCGGTCGACGAGTCGCCGGCGCGTTCGCCGACCTCGCCCGAGCGCCAGTCCCCCATGCAGTCTCCCTGCTCCCTGGGCGTCTCATCGGCGAGGTGCGGACGATGCTGAGTCGACAGCGGGCCTTCCTATCCGGCCCACCCATCATGCAACTCAGTTCACCAACTGAGCGCGATCATGATGTTCCATCCCCACTCGGGCGGCAACCCGCCCGATCGGGGGACACAGGCGCCTACTGGTCGACGCCTGCTGGTCGACGCCTACTGGTAAACGACGGTCACGGCTCCGGTGCGGGCGTTCCAGCTGATGTACCCGTGCTGGAAGTTGCTCCGCCGGCCGCCGGTGATCGAGAACTCGTCGCTGGTCGGGTAGCCGAGCCGCCCCCGCTCCCAGCCCAGCCCGGCCCACCGAGCCCGGATCGAACCGTGCACCTCGTGGGTGCCGGAGGCGTGGCTGTAGTACATCGAGCCGCCCTGGAAGTGGTTGTAGCGGCCGATGCCGTCGGGCGTGCCGCGCTCGTCGGTCACGGGATACCGCAGGACGCTGCGGACAGAGCCGAGGGCCAGCCACCTCAGGCGGATGTTCCCGTGCATCTCCCAGGCGCCGGTGGCCCGGCTCCAGTACACGGAGCCGCCCTGGAAGTCGTTGTACCTGCCTGCCCCGTCGGCGGCGACGCGCTCGTCGGTGGTCGGGAAGCCGAGCAGGCCCACCTCGCTGCGCAGGCCCTGCCACTTGCCCCGGATCGCCCCGTGCGTCTCGAAGGCGCCGGTGGACCGGGACCAGTAGATGGAGCCGCCCTGGAAGTCGTTGTACCTGCCTGCCCCGTCGGCGGCGACGCGCTCGTCGGTGGTCGGGAAGCCGAGCAGGCCCACCTCGCTGCGCAGGCCCTGCCACTTGCCCCGGATCGCCCCGTGCGTCTCGAAGGCGCCGGTGGACGGGGACCAGTAGATGGCGCCGTTGCGGTAGTTGACGAAACGGCCGTCCGGGTTCTCGGCGATGAACTCCATGCTGGTCGCGGACCCCAGGAAGCCACCGGAGCCACCGAGCGCGGCGTACTTGGCGTCGATCGCGGCGGTGGTCGTCGGGGCCGAGCCGGTCCAGCCGATGTCGGCCAGCATGCCGCGCACGATCGGCCCGAGGTCGTGGATGGACTCGTTGTTGGCGAGATACGGCGTCATGAGGGCGTTCGCCGAGCCGGCCGGATACGTCTGCTCGTCGAGGTGGCTGACGCTGCTGCCCTCCTCGAACACGGTGGGCGCGTAGAGCCGCGGCGCGGTGCCTCCGTTGCCGGAGGTGGCGTTGGGCCCGCTGAAGCGCAGGCCGCCGGCGCCGCCGCGCAACAGCGAGCCCAGCGTCGTGGAGCCGTTGGGGTAGGTCGTCGTGTTCAGGGCGGACCGCGCCGAGCCGTCCACCGCGAAGCGGTCGAAGCTGGTCGGAGAGTCGCCCGGGGCGGTCAGGCCCCAGTAACCACGACCGGTGTCGGTCCAGTTCGGCGGGGTGAGGCCGTCGAAGGTGCCGACGAAGCCGAGGCCGTGGCCGAGTTCGTGCAGCACCACGCTCTCGAAGTCGTACGTGTTCGAGGTCGGCAGCCCGTTCGTGCCCTTGTACCAGGACGGAAAGGCGCTGTTGAACCGGGCCTGGATCTCCGGCCTCGTGGGGTCGAGGTCGCGCCCGGCCAGGGCGTTCGCCAGGGCGTCCGGGTAGTAGGTGCCCGCCTGGGGCGCGCCGGCGAAGTTCTTCCGGAAGTTGACCGGCCCGGCCTGACCGAGCACTCCCGGGCCGAGCGGGGTCCACTGGGCGTCGATGTGGATCGGCACGCGGGACACGACCTCCCGCCTCCAGATGTCGACCGCCGCCTGGAAGGCCGCCCGCGCGTTGGCATCGAAGCCGGGGCTGTAGGTGACCGTGATGTTGGCCGTGTCGACGGGGGCCGCGCCGAGCGACGCCATGCCGCGGAGCCGGGACGCCTCCTGGTGGTGCGGAGCGCCGGTCGGGTCGTGGGTCGCGCGCAGGGTGGCCAGGGAGCCCGCACGCGTGACACCGCTCGATCCGCCGGGGTCGGCGGTCACGGCGCCTGCCGGTGACACCAGCCCGAACTCGAGGACGGAGGTGGCGATCGACGCCAGGACGACGGCGGCTGCGAGCGGGATCCGACGACGACGCAGGCGCAAGACTTCTCCCCGGAGCACGAGCAATTGGTGGCACTTCCCGACATCCAGCAATCCTGTCGGCAGCGGACCCGGCTCTCCTGAGCCGTCGGAGGACGCTCCGTCGGTCGGGTCCGCCACACGTCGCCGCTCCGGTCGACGGCAGACTCATCCCGGTAGCCTGCACCCTGCGGCCCTCGCAGCGGTGCGATTGGTGCCCAGCGGCGGATAGGGAAAGAAGGCGAACTCGCCACAGTGACGACATCGGTCAACCCCTCAGCCGGTCCCGACTTCGGCCCGAATGAGTGGCTGGTCCACGAGATCTGGCAGCAGTATCAGCAGGATCCCGACAGCGTCTCGCCGGAGTGGCGGGAGTTCCTCTCCGACTACCGTCCGGCCGACGGCGGCAACGCCGCTACTCCCTCGGGCCGGCGCAACGAGGACGCGGGCCGCGCCGCATCGGCCCCGGACGGCACGGCCGCCGCGGAGACGCAGCCCCGATCGGAGTCCAGGACGCCGAGCACCGCCGCGACCAGCGCGCCGGTCAAGGAGCGCAACGCGACTCCCTCGGCGCAGCCCAGCCCCGCCGCGCGCACCGAGCCCGCCGGTCCCCCGCCACCGGACGGCGCCCCGACGACGGCGCTCAAGGGTGCGGCCGCCCGCGTCGTGGCGAACATGGCCGCGAGCCTCGAGGTCCCGACCGCGACCTCGGTCCGGGCCGTGCCGGCCAAGCTGCTGCAGGACAACCGCACCGTCATCAACCGGCACCTCGCCCGCGCCCGCGGCGGGAAGGTCAGCTTCACTCATCTCATCGGGTACGCGCTCGTGCGCGCCCTCGCCGAGCACCCGGAGATGAACGCCTCCTTCGCCGAGGTGGACGGCAAGCCCACGCTCGTCACGCCGGAACACGTCGGGCTCGGGCTGGCGATCGACCTGGTCAAGGGCAAGTCCCGGCAGTTGGTCGTCGCGAGCATCAAGGACGCCGACACCCTCGACTTCACCCAGTTCTGGACGGCCTACGAGGACATCGTCCGCCGCGCCCGCAACGGCAAGCTGACCACCGACGACTTCGCCGGCACCACGATCAGCCTCACGAACCCCGGCGGCATCGGCACGGTGCACTCGGTGCCGAGGCTCATGCAGGGCCAGGGCACGATCATCGGTGTCGGCGCGATGGAGTACCCGGCCGAGTTCCAGGGCGCGTCGGAGGAGACGCTCGCCCGGCTCGGAGTCAGCAAGATCATCACGCTGACCTCGACGTACGACCACCGCGTGATCCAGGGCGCGCAGTCCGGCGAGTTCCTGCGCCGGATGCACCAGCTGCTGCTCGGTGCCGACGGGTTCTACGACGACGTGTTCGGCTCGCTGCGGGTGCCGTACGAGCCGGTGCGCTGGGTGCCGGACATCTCCGTCACCCACGAGGGCGAGCTCGACAAGGAAGCCCGGGTCATGGAGGTCATCCATGCCTACCGGGTCCGTGGCCACCTCATGGCCGACACCGACCCGCTCGAGTTCAAGGTGCGCCGTCACCCCGACCTCGACATCAACCAGCACGGCCTCACGCTCTGGGACCTCGACCGCGAGTTCGCGGTCGGCGGCTTCGCCCAGCAGAAGACGATGCGGCTGCGCGAGGTCCTCGGCGTCCTGCGCGACTCGTACTGCCGGCGCGTCGGCATCGAGTACATGCACATCCAGGACCCGGAGCAGCGTCGCTGGATCCAGTCCCGGGTGGAGCGTCCCGCCGTGCGGCCCGACCCCGCCGAGCAGCTGCACGTGCTCGAGCGGCTGAATGCGGCCGAGGCGTTCGAGAACTTCCTGCAGACGAAGTACGTCGGGCAGAAGCGCTTCTCGCTCGAGGGCGGCGAGTCGACGATCCCCGCGCTCGACGAGGTGCTGCAGGGCGCTGCCGAGGCGGGCCTGGACGAGGTCGTCATCGGCATGCCGCACCGCGGCCGGCTCAACGTCCTCGCCAACATCGTCGGCAAGAGCTACGGCCAGATCTTCCGGGAGTTCGAGGGCAACGTCGACCCGTCGACAGCCCACGGCTCCGGCGACGTGAAGTACCACCTCGGCGCGGACGGGGTCTTCACCGGCCCCGAAGGCCAGGAGGTGAAGGTCCACCTCACGAGCAATCCGAGCCACCTCGAGGCGGTCGACCCGGTGCTGGAGGGCATCGCGCGCGCCAAGCAGGACGTGCTGGACAAGGGCCCGGATGGCTTCACCGTCCTACCGATCCTCATGCACGGCGACGCCGCGTTCGCGGGTCAGGGCGTGGTGGCGGAAACGCTCAACCTCTCCCAGCTGCGCGGCTACCGCACCGGCGGGACGATCCACCTGGTCGTGAACAACCAGGTCGGGTTCACCACCTCGCCGACGTCCGGCCGCTCGTCGGTCTACGCCACCGACGTCGCCCGGATGGTGCAGGCCCCGATCTTCCACGTGAACGGCGACGACCCCGAGGCCTGCGTGCGGGTCGCGCGGCTCGCCTTCGACTTCCGCCAGCGGTTCCGCAAGGACGTCGTCATCGACCTCATCTGCTACCGCCGCCGCGGGCACAGCGAGGTCGACGAGCCCTCGTTCACCCAGCCGCTGATGTACGACACGATCGACGCCAAGCGCTCGGTGCGGAAGATCTACACCGAGGACCTGATCGGCCGCGGCGACATCACGCTCGAACAGGCCGAGGAGGCCTTGCGCAACTACCAGGGGCACCTGGAGAAGGCGTTCCGCGAGACGAAGGACGCCTCGAGCGCCCCGTCGCGCGAGCCCGGCATCCGCAAGGTCGACGAGCGTGCCGTCGCCGCCGTGAAGACGGCGATCCCGTTGGAGACGGTCAAGCAGATCGTCGACACCCAGGTCAACCTGCCCGACGGGTTCACCCCGCACCCGCGGTTGGCCCCGCAGTTGCAGCGCCGCGCGAAGATGATCGACGACGCGACGATCGACTGGGCGCTCGGCGAGCTGCTCGCCTTCGGATCCCTGCTGCTCGACGGTTACCCGGTGCGCCTGTCCGGTCAGGACAGCCGGCGCGGAACCTTCGGCCAGCGGCACTCCGTGCTCATCGATCGCAAGACCGGCGAGGAGCACACGCCGCTGAAGACGCTGCCCGACGCGGCGACCTTCTACGTCTACGACTCGCTGCTCAGCGAGTTCGCGGCGGTGGGCTTCGAGTACGGCTACTCGATCGCCCGGCCCGAGGCGCTCGTGCTGTGGGAGGCCCAGTTCGGCGACTTCGCCAACGGTGCGCAGTCGATCGTCGACGAGTTCATCGCCGCCGGCGAGGCCAAGTGGGGTCAGCAGTCCGGCGTCACGCTGCTGCTGCCGCACGGCTACGAGGGGCAGGGGCCGGACCACTCGTCCGCCCGCCCCGAGCGCTACCTGGCGCTGTGCGCGGACGACAACATGACGGTCGCGATGCCCTCGACGCCCGCCCAGTACTTCCACCTGCTGCGCCGGCAGGTGATGGTGGAGGACAAGCGGCCGCTCGTGGTGATGACGCCGAAGTCGATGCTGCGCCTGCGGGCGGCGGCCTCGGCCAAGGAGGAGTTCACCGAGGGCGCCTGGCAACCGGTGATCGCCGACCCGGCCGTCCCGGCCGACGGCTCACGGACCCCGAAGCGGATCGTCCTGTGCTCCGGCAAGGTCTACTACGACCTGCAGGCGGCCCGGAAGCGCCGCTCGGGCTCTGACGACGGCGGAGCCGACGGTGACGACTCTGCCGACTCCGTCGCCCTCGTGCGCGTCGAGCAGCTCTACCCGACCCCGGTCGACGAGGTGTCGGAGGTGCTCGCCGGCTACGGCGCGACCGCCGAGACCGACATCGTCTGGGCGCAGGAGGAGCCGGCCAACCAGGGCGGGTGGCCGCACATGAAGCTGCACCTCGAGGAGGGCCTGCCCGACGGTGCCCGCCTGCGCCGGGTGTCGCGGCGGGCGATGGCCTCGCCGGCGGCCGGCGTCGCCGCGGTGCACGAGGCGGAGCAGGCCGCGCTCATCGAGGCGGCGCTGAGCTCCTGAGATTCGATCGGCAAGCCTGACGGGGGCGGGTACCTGCGCTGATGTACTTCACGGACCGGGGTCTGGAGGAGTTGGCCGAGCGCCGCGGCGAGGAGACCGTGTCGTTCGGCTGGCTGGCCGAGCGGTTCCGGGATTTCGTCGACCAGAACCCGGAATTCGAGATCCCGGTCGAGCGGCTCGCGACGTGGCTCGCGCGGCTGGAGGACGACCCCGAGGACTGACGGTCGTTCCGGAACCGGCCCGATCTTGTTCGCCGATGCGGCGCGTCCATCGAACGGCGGGTGGACAATGCCGTCAGACTGCATGCGTTTCGGCACAGACGCCGAACGTCCGAGAAGTCGTGAAGGAGCGCCGTGTCCGAGTCCTACCCGCCTCAGGGTTCATCAGGCCAGCCCGGGCAGGGCGGCTACCCCCAGTCCGGTTACGGCCAGACCGGTGCCCAGCCGGACTACGGGCAGACGCAGGTCGGAGGCCAGCAGGCCGGCGGTCAGCCGGCCGGGGGCCAGCCATCCGCCTACCCCGCCTCGGGCTACGGCCAGCAGCCCGCGTTCGGGCAGCAGCAGTACGGCGGCTACCCCGGCCAGCAGCAGTACGGCGGCGCGCCGGCGCCGAGCGGCCACTCCGGCGGCAACGTACTGAACAGCCCGAACGGTGTCGCGCAGATCCTCACCATCACCGGCTATGTGCTCGCCGGGCTCGGGGTGCTCGCCGCGATCCTGCTGCTGGCCACCGACTTCGGTCTCGGTAGCAGCAGCGCCTACAAGATCGCGCAGGCCTGCCTGGCGCTGATCACCGGCGGCGGCTTCGGCGCGGTCTGCCTGGGACTCGGCACGCTGATCAAGCAGCGATCCGCGACCTGATCGTCCGGGGTCGGGCGCCGAGGCGCACGGGGTCGAGCAGCCGCTCCACCATGCCGGCGGCGTAGTCCGGGTCGAGGTGGGACGCGCTCGCCCCCACCCGGCGGGCGGCGGCCGTGTACGCGGGGTCGCCGACCAGCCGGGCGATCGCCGTCGTGGCCTTCGCCGGCGTCAGCCGCATCGGGAGCATCGGTATGGCGGCGCCGAGGCGCTTGAGCCGCATCGCGTTGTCGAACTGCTCACCGCCGCCGGGGATGACCAGCTGCGGAAGGCCGCGTACCAACGCCTTGGCGACCATGCCGTGCCCGCCGCCGGCCACCACCACGGAGGAGGCGGCGAGCGCGGGGGCCTGGCGCCCGGGACCGACGGAGGCCCACTCGGGCAGCGCACCGTCGTACTTGTCGAACTGGGTCGAGACGAGCCGCAGGCCCAGGTGCTCACAGGCGATCAGCGAGGCCTCGAGCAGCCCGGTCGCACCGCTCGGCGCCGTGGACGCCGAGACGAACACCAGCGGCGCGTCGCCGGGCGGGAGCGGGACGTCCCGGTCGCCCGCCTTGAACTCGGCCGGGTCCCACTCCATCGGCCCGACCACGATCGTGTTGTCCGGCCAGTCCGGCCGCGCGATCTCCAGCCCGGGCAGTGTTGCGACGAGCCGTCCGACGGGCGTGCGCTCCTGCGGCGGCAGGCCGATGCCCCGCCGGGCCTCCGCCCGTTCTCCGGCCCCCTGCCGCAGGCCCTTGCGGTGCATCGACCGGAGCACGGCGTCCCTGCCCCTGGTGATCGGGTTGCGGCCGGGGCGCAGGCCGGTGCCCGGCGCCGGCAGCCACTCGCTGTAGTCCTGCAGGGGGTGCGGGATGAGCTCGACCCAGGGCAGGTCCGCGAGGTCGGCGGCGAACGCCCCGGCGACGGTGATGGTGTCGCTGACGACGGCCTCGACCCGGGCGGCGGTCAGCATCTCGGCGAGTGGGCCGGCCTGCTCCGCGGCGCGGCCGTAGAGGCGGAAACCGAAGATGGCGTCCCGGGGGTCGGCCTTGAGCAGGGGCAGGTGCTCGGCCGGAAGACCGGCGCGCTCGAGGGGTTCGAGCCAGCTGACCCCGGTTACGACGACCACGTCGTGACCGCGCTTCTGCAAGGCGGTCGCCAGGGACGCGGCCGGGAAGGCGTGGCCGGGCGCGGGGCCCGCCACGACGGCGATCCTCACCGGGCGGGACCTCAGGTGGTCAGGACGAGCTTGCCGAAGACGTCGCCGCCCGCGAGCAGCTCGACCGATTCGCGTGCCTGCGCGAGCGGGCGGACGTCGGAGATCAGCGGCTTCACGTTCTTCTCCCCGACCAACTGCACGAGGGCATCGAGCTCCTCGCGGGTACCCATCGTCGAGCCGACGATGGACAGCTGGAGGAAGAAGACGCGGTTGAGGTCCGTCGGGGGCTTGCGGCCGCTGGTCGCACCGGAGACCACGAGTGTCCCGCCAGGGCGAAGCGACTTGATCGAGTGGTCCCAGGTCGCCTCCCCCACGGTTTCCATGACCGCGTCGACCCGCGACGGCAGACGCGTGCCGGGTTCCACCGCCTCGTCGGCTCCGAGGTCCAGCGCGCGCTGCCGCTTGGACTCGTCCCGGGAGGTGACGAACACCGTGTGGCCCAGTGCCTTCGCCAGCAGGATCGCCGCGGTCGCCACCCCGCCGCCGGCGCCCTGGATCAGCACCGTGCTCGGTCCCTGCAGGCCGGAGCGGGTGACGAGCATGCGGTATGCGGTGAGGTAGGCGGTCGGCAGGCAGGCCGCCTCCTCCCAGGAGAGCCCCGCCGGCTTGGGCACGAGGTTGCGCTCGGGCACGGCGACGTATTCGGCCAGCGTGCCGGGGTGCAGCTCGGAGAGCAGGGTGCGCTTGGGGTCGAGCGTCTCGTCCCCGCCGCCCGCGGCCGGGTCGCCGATCACAGCGTGGACGACGACCTCGGTGCCGTCGTCGGTCACCCCCGAGGCGTCGCAGCCGAGGATCATCGGCAGCTGGTCCTCGGAGAGCCCCACGCCGCGGAGCGACCACAGCTCATGGTGGTTCAATGCGGCGGCCCGCACCTGGACCCGCGCCCAGCCCTCGGGCACCTCGGGTTCCGGCCGGTCGGCCACCTCGAGGCCGTTCAGCGGCGTGTCCTTGTCGATCCGGGCGGCATAAGCAGCGAGCACATGTCGACCCTAGCGGGCGCACTGCACCGACTTCCGAGGGCAACCCCCTGTGACCGTCCGTGAGATTCGGCCCGACGTTCGTCACGCTCTGGCGTGTCCATTCGGCAAGTGGGCATCTACGTGGTCGACTCGATAGATGTTCGATCGCCGCCGAACCCCCAGCGAGTGACCTCATGAGCGTGCAGATCTCCGGCCCCCTCCCCCGCTCCCTGGTGGTGGCGGCCCTCTCCCAGCCCCGTCCCGACAGCGGTCGCAGCCGTGGATGGATGCGACGCCGCGGCCTGCCGCCGGTGTCCGCGCCGGACATCGCCGCCGGCGGCGAGGTGTGCATCGACTCGCAGGCCGACTTCGTCGCCTGCCACCACCCGGGGTGCTGCGCGCTGCGTCCCCTCGAGGGCACCGGCGGCTGCCCCGTGTGCGGACGCCGCTGAACGACCGACCTTCCCGTCGAGGCTGTGTTGGGTGTCGGCGGCTTCGCGTTCTCGCCGGCGGGCGGTGCTGCGGGTGAGGTAGGCGTTCAGGGCGGGTTCGTCGCCGTAAGGCGACGGAGAGTGCGTTGGCGGCCTCACCCGGCCTTGTGCGCGGGCTCACCCTCGGTCGGCGACGGAACGAGTGCGACCATCGAAGTGCTGCCGGGACGTCGGAACGACGCCCGGACGGACGGAAGGACGCGCATGAGCTCGAGCAGCGAGACCCCGGGGGCTTCCGGGTCGCAGCCCACCACGACGACCGAGCAGAGCCTCTACGGCGGGATCACCTCGCGCCGTGTGACGGTGCGGGACCTGCAGGCGGCAAAGGACCGCGGCGAGCGGTGGGCGATGCTCACCTCCTACGACATGCTCACCGCCGCGATCTTCGACGAGGCGGGCATCCCCGTCCTGCTCGTCGGCGACTCGGCCGGCAACAACGTCCTCGGGTACGAGAACACGGTTCCGGTCACCCTGGACGATCTGCTGCCCCTCACCCGAGCGGTGGCGCGTTCGACGTCTCGCGCGCTCGTGGTGGGCGACCTGCCGTTCGGGTCCTACCAGGCATCCCCCCAGCAGGCGTTGGAGAGCGCGCTGCGGCTGGTGAAAGTCGGAGGTGCGCAGGCGGTCAAGCTCGAGGGCGGCCGTCGGGTCGTTCCGCAGGTCGAACTGCTCACCGCGTCCGGTATCGCCGTCATGGGTCACCTCGGCCTCACGCCGCAGAGCGTGCACACGCTCGGCGGCTACCGGGTCCAGGGGCGGGGTGAGGCCGGCGATCTGCTGATCGAGGAAGCGCTCGCACTGCAGGAGGCCGGCGCCTTCGCGATCGTGCTCGAGGTCGTGCCGTCCGACCTCGCCGCCCGCGTGACGAAGGAACTGCGCATCCCCACCATCGGCATCGGTGGCGGCCCGGGGACCGACGCCCAGGTACTCGTCTGGACCGACATGGCAGGCATGACGCCGGGCAAGGGGCCGAAGTTCCTCAAGCGATACGCGGACCTGCGCGGAACCCTGCTCGAGGCAGCGCGCACCTACGCCGATGAGGTGCGCAGCGGCGAATACCCCGGGCCGGAGCACAGCTACAGCTGAGGGAGCCCGGGACGGCCCGCCTACGTCCTCAGGTTGCCGTCGCGAGCGCGGCGCCCAGCACCTCGGGTGCCTCGACCAGCGACGGGCCGTACCAGGTGAGGTGCCGCCCCGACACGAGCGCGGCGGGGACCGTCGCGAACGACTCCGGCCCGTCGTCCGCGGCGAAGGCGTAGGGCTCGTCGGGCAGGACCACGAGGTCGATGTCCGGCAGTCGGCCGACGTCGATCCGCGGATAGCGCTCGGCATGCTCGGCCAGGACGTTGTCGACCCCGAGGCGCTGCAGCACATCGCCGGCGAACGTGTCCCGGCCGAGCGCCATCCATGGGCGCCGCCAGATCGGGACGACGGCCCGACGTCGGCGCCGGACCGGCGGCAGCGCGCGCCACACGGCGTCGGCCTGCCGCAGCCAGTCCGGCTCATCGAGGCCGCAGGCCGACGTGAGCAGGCGCCGCAGGCTGGTCAACGCCTCCGGCACGGTGCGCGGGTTCGTGGTCCACACGGCGAGGCCGGCCGCGCGCAACGCGGCGAGGTCGGCCGGGCGGTTCTCCTCCTCGTTGGCCACGACCAGGTCCGGAGCGAGCTCACCCACCTGCTCCAGGCGAGGGTTCTTCGTGCCGCGGACCCGGTCCACCCGGAGATCCGGCGGATGGCTGCACCAGTCGGTCGCGCCGACGAGCAGACCGGGCTCGCTCGCCGCGAGGGCCTCGGTCAGGCTCGGCACCAACGACACGACGCGGTGCACCGTCCGGGCCAGCACCACCTCGACGCCGACGTCGTCGACGAGCGACCCCCGCCCCGATGCCGTCGTCACAGCTCAGCTGCCTCCCACCACGGCTCAGAGGCCGCCGAACTCAGACGTCGGTGACGCGGAGCCCCGCGTGCGCCTTGTAGCGACGGTTGACCGAGATGAGGTTGGCTGTGAGGCCCTCGACCTGGCGAGCGTTGCGCAACCGCCCGGCGTAGACGCCGCGCATGCCCCGCACCCGGCCGGCCAGAGCCTGCACGAGATCGCAGGCCTCGCGGTCGTCACCCAGCACGAGCACGTCGGTGCCCACGTCGTCGACGGCCGGGTCCTCGAGCAGCACGGCGCTCACGTGGTGGAACGCCGCCACGACCGTGCTCTCCGGCAGCAGGGCCTCGGCCTGCTGCGCGGCACTGCCTTCCGGCACGTCGAGGAGGTAGGCGCCCTGCTTGTCGAAGCCCAGGGGGTTCACGCAGTCGACGACGACGCGTCCCCGCAACTCCTCGCGCAGAGAGCCGAGCAGCTCGGCGTGACCGTCGTAGGGCACGGCCACGATGACGACGTCACCCGCGGAGGCGGCGCCCGGGTTGTCCGCGCCGCGGACGTTCCCGGCGTCGGCGAGAGCGTCGGCGGCATCCTGGGCCCTGTCGGCCGACCGCGAACCGAGCACCACCGCGTGCCCGGCCTGAGCGAAGCGCCGGGCAAGCCCGCGCCCCTGCGGGCCGGTGCCGCCGAGGACCGACACGACCACCCCCGAGGCGTCGGGCAAGGGTCGGCTTGCGGGCTCGGGTGAAGAGGTACCAGTGCCCTGCGGAGAACCAGAGACGGGCTGGTCGGAACCGGACGATGCGGTGCTCACGCCTGCATCTTGCCGGAGCCGGATACACACCCCGAGACACGGACGAGCCGGCGCACGCACCCGGTGCCGAAAGTTGTCTCCGAGGGGTTACCGTTCATGGGCGTCGTTACCACACTGCGCGGAGCCACGTCCGCGGGATCGTCGAACGGGCGCGGGAGGTGCCGAGCAGGATCCGGGTCGTCCGAACAGAACTCTTGATACGCGAACGCTGAGAGCATCGTGCCGCGTCGACCGGCACAAAGCGCGAACGGGAGGGGAGCGGCCATGGGTAGCCCACCGCGTCCTGTTCGCTGGCATCTTTTCCGCCGCGCTCGCCCCCGGCCGGAGATCAAGCGTTCGGACGTCGCCACGCCGCGTCCGCCGAAGGTCGAGAACGAGCAGGTCGACCTCTTGTTGCGGGAGATCGCTGAACTCCGGCTCTCGGCGGCGACCCACCTGACGATCGCTGCCGCTGCGATGGACGCCGGCCGCCCGGACATCGCGACGGAGCTCATCGACGCCCAGCAGCGTGACGTCGCGGACCTGCGGAAGCGGGCCGCCGAGCTGCTGGCCGTCGACGGTGAGGTCGCGGACGAGGCCAGGCGGTACGTGCTCCACCAGGCCATCGAAGAGGAGTCGGTGCTGCTGGAGACCGCGGTGAGCGCCGAGACGCGTTCGCTGCGCAACTCCGCGCGCCGCACCCATGTCGTCGAGGCGCCCCGGCACCTCGGGCATCCGCGCAGCCACGAGCCCCGCCGGTGGTCCGCCGCCGGCGCAGTGCTGGCCATCGCGGCGACGGTCGCCCTGACGGTGTTCCAGCCCTTCTCCCCACCCCAGGAACCTGACCCGGGCGCGCTGCACGCCTCGACCGTCGCGGCACTGGACGCCAACATCGTCCGCTCGTATCAGGCGCTCGAACTGACGGCCAAGCCATCGAGCGAGAACAGGGAGGTCGTGGAGGCCACGCAGCGCCTGCACGCCGACCTGCAACGCCTGCTGCCCGCTGCGGCGCATGACCCGGTCGCCGCCCGCCGCCTGCTGGAGATCCTCTCGGCGGAGCGCGCGCTGCTCAGCAAGCAGCACCCGGAGGCGCTCGAGGCCTACGAGGCGGAGGCCGAGCGGATCGTCGCCCAACTGCGGGCCCTGGCGAGCCCCGACGTGCTCGCCATCCTGCCGCTGCCCGGAGAGGCCGCCGGCGACCCGGAGCAGGCGGAGGACGCCCTGCTCGCCGCCGCCCCCGCGCAGGCCGCGGCACCCGCCCCGGCCTCCGTGCCGTCGGTTGCGACGGGTTCGTCGGCGCTCGGTGGCGCATCCGGCGATGGCGGCGGTTCCGCCACGGGCTCCGGCTCGGGCTCCGGCTCCGCCACGAGTTCCGGGTCCGGTTCCTCCGCCGGGTCCGGTTCCTCCGCCGGGTCCGGTTCCTCCGCCGGGTCCGATTCCTCCGCCGGCTCTTCTGCCGGCTCCGGCGCCTCCTCCGGCTCGCAGGGCGGTAGCGGGACCTTCGACCCGCCCGCCATTGCGCCGGTGAATCCGGACCCGGTCATCTCGGTGCCGGTCGTCCCGCTCCCGCTTCCCGACCTCCCGGTCGACCCCCCGCCGGACCCGGCCGACAACGCTCCCGGCAACGGCACTGACGGCTCGGGCGGCGGCGCCGAGGCCGCGACGGACGACGCCGGCGGCGGCCAGGCGACCGGCGAGAGCCAGCCGGCTTCGTCCACAGACGTGGTGCCCGTGCTGCCTGCCCCGCCCATCCTGGACGGCCTGACGCGCTGACGTCGGTGACGTCGAAGCCCCGATCACGGGAGCACCGGGATCGGGCAGCGGGACTCGACGCGGCTGACGGCAGCGGAGCGTACCCGCAGTGCCACCACGGTCCGAGGCCGCCGGAGCACCAGCACGTCCCGCCGGAACACGAGGTAAGCCCCCTCGGCCCGGACGTCGTCGGCGTCCACGTCCTCGACGAGTCGGCGACCGGTGGCGGGGCGGAAGACGATGCGGAAGCGGCGCATGGCGGCATCCTGCGCCGACCCTCCGACATTTAGCGTTCGTGCGCTGTGCGGACCTTCACGGGGCCCTTACGGAGAGCTCAACCTTCGCGGAAAAGCGGCGCCGGGGCCCTCGGCCGGTGCAACACTTCTCGAACAAGATCGTCGCTTCCCGGGGACGGGCCCGGTATCGCGCGCAACGAGAAGGGGTTCCACGATGCCGAGCCGTCGCCTGCTGGGATGCATCGTCGGGCTGATGCTCGCCGTCACCGCCTGCGCGAGCAACTCGACCGGCACGAGCGCGTCGCAGGATCGAAGCGGCTCCTCGTCCCCCACGGCGGACAGCACGCCGCAGGTGCAGCCGGCCGACTGCGGAACGGGCGAGGCGCGCGACCTCGAGAGCACGCTGCGGATCATCAAGGACGGGCCGGAGTGTGCCGGCGGGACGAACCGCTTCTGGCGCGAACGCCTCGGCGACAAGTGGACGACACCGAGGATCATCAGCTACGACGACGGCGAGCTGCCCGACAGCAAGTGCGCCGAGGACGGTGACCCCGACGACCTCGCGGACAACGCCTTCTACTGCCCGCTCGACGACGTCGTGGCCTTCAGCAACCAGCTGATGAACCGCCTCATCGCACAAGGGGGTCCCTATCTGCCGGTCGTCGTTCTCCAGCACGAGCTGGGTCACCGGGCGAACCACATCGGCGACCTGACCGGCGTCGTGCGGCGGTCCGAGGAGAACCAGGCCGATTGTGAAGCGGGCGCGGCGACCAAGTTCGCCCGGGAGTCGGACCGGCTGCCGCGAACCGACGCCCTGAAGTCGGCTCTCCTGCTGTTCCAGCTGGGCGACGTGTCCAACTTCGGCGACGAGACCGCCGACGAGCCCGGTGCCCACGGCACCCCGCCGCAACGGATCGTCTCCTACAGCCGCGGCTACTTCCAGGGGCTCGACGTCTGCGACGACCTCGGACGCGACCCGATGGGGCACCGCGTCTGAGCGGTCCGCTCGGGAGCGGTCAGTCGTGCGCGCCGTGCTCGTGGTCGGAGTGGCCCACCGGCTCGAGCTGGAACGTCGAGTGCTCGACGTCGAAGTGACCCCGGATGCAGGCCTGCAGCGTGTCGAGGATCTGCGGGGCGTGGCCGTCGGAGAAGCACCCGTCCTCGACGACGACGTGGGCGGACAGCGCCGGGAGGTCCGAGGTCACGGTCCAGGCGTGCAGGTCGTGGACGTCGCGCACGTGCGGGGCCTCGAGCAGGTGCCGGCGGACGTCGTCGAGGTCCACGTCGTCCGGCGCCGCCTCGAGCAGCACCCGGCCGCCGGTGCGCAGCAGACCCCAGGCCGCCCGTACGAGCAGGGCCACGACGACCAGTGAGGCGATCGGGTCCGCCCGCTCGAACCCCGTGAGCAACAGGACGATGCCGGCGAGGAATGTCGCGCCGAAGGCGTAGGCGTCGGTCAGCAGGTGCTGGAAGGCGCCTTCGATGTTGAGGCTGCTCCGGTCCGCCTTGGCCAGCACCCAGGTCGCGGCGACGTTCACGAGCCCCCCGATCGCCGCCACGACGACCAGGGCGAGGCCCGGCACCTCGGGCGGATCGATCAGCCGTCGGATGCTCTCCACACCGACCACCAGCGCGACGACCAGCAGCGTCAGACCGTTGACGGTGCCCGCCAGGACCTCGGCGCGGGAGTAGCCGAACGTCCACTTGCCCTCGGCCGGCCGCAGCGCCAGCCGGGCCGCCCAGAGCGCGCCGAGCAGCGCGCCGGCGTCCGTGAGCATGTGTCCGGCGTCGGCGAACAACGCCACCGACCCCACGAGAACGGCGGCGATGACCTCTCCGACGAGGAAGGCCGTCAGCAGGCCGAAGGCGAGCCAGAGGTAGCGGCGGTCGGCCTGTCGGGAGACACCCGGCGCGTGGCTGTGGCCGTGGCCCGCGTGCTCGGGCGACTCGGCGGACGGTGCGGCCACGCTCATCCCTCCTGCTGGGTCGGGCTGCCACGATATCGACCGGTACCACCCGGACGGCGGCTCGATCCCCTCCGCGAACGATTCGATCATGACTGTCAGTAATCGGTCCTCGACGGGAGGTAGGGCGAGCTACCCGCGGCGCGAGGTACTCCCGGGCCAGGCCTGAATAGGCCTTCTGGGTGAATTTCGATCGTGAAGCACATTCATCGCGATCTTTCGCTGGAGCTTCTCCTCCTCCGTCTGATAAGGACTGCGAGAAGTCCGGGCACGGAGGGTCGTATGTCGCTCGCAGTACGTCACCGTCTGTTGCCGGTCACCGTTGCCGCCATCCTCGCGGGCACGCTCGCGGTGGGGGCCGGCACGGCGACCGCCGACGTCCCCACCCGTCCCACCGACGCACCGGCAGCCGCGGCCGGCGTGCTGGTCGACCCGGCACTGACCGGGCGCACCGGCCCGGTCAAGGTCATCGTCACCGAGGCGGTCACCGGGCCCGGTTCGCCGGCCGCACTCGCCGTGAGCCGGATCGGCGGCGTCGTCACCCAGCCGCTGCCGCTCGTGTCGGGCTTCGCCGCGACGGTGCCCGCGGAGCGGGTGTCCGAGCTCGCCGCCGTGCCCGGCATCTCCGGCATCACGCTCGACGGGACCATGCACGTGCAGACGGACCCGGCCTCGCCCGAGCCCGACACGACGGGCCCCGGCGTCCCGCCCACCGCTCCGGCCACCCCGGCATCGGCGGACGACCTGCCGTCCGTCTACCGCGAGGTCCTCGGCGCCGACGCCCTCGAGGGACGAGGCGCGAACGGCCAGGGCGTCACCGTGGCCCTGCTCGACACCGGCGTCTCGCCGCTGCCCGACCTGGCCGGCCGGTCGGTGCGGATCACCACCGGGGCCATCAACGGCGTCGCCGCCGACTGCGTGAACCTCTCCGGCGAGGCCACCTGCGACGACCAGTTCGGGCACGGCACCTTCCTCGCCGGGCTCATCGCCGGCGACGGCACCTCGTCCGACGGGAAGTACCGCGGCACCGCCCCCGGTGCCCGCATCCTCTCCCTGAAGATCGCCGGACCGGACGGCTCCGCCGACGTCAGCAAGGTGCTCGCCGCGATCCAGTGGGTCGTGTCGTTCCGCGACCAGTACGGCATCCGCGTCCTGAACCTGTCGCTCGGGACCGACTCCACCCAGTCCTACCGCGTCGACCCGTTGAACTTCGCCGTCGAGCAGGCGTGGAAGTCCGGCATCGTCGTCACGGTCGCCGCCTCGAACCGGGGCCCGGGCGCCGCCACGATCGCCAAGCCCGGCGACGACCCGTTCGTGCTGACCGTCGGCGCCATCGACGACATGGGCACGGCGGCTCGCGAGGACGACCTGCTCCCGAACTTCTCCTCGCGGGGCCCGACGGCGGCCGACGGGCTCGCCAAGCCCGACGTCGTCGCGCCGGGCGCGCACCTGGTCGGCCTCGCCGCACCCGGCGCCACGATCACCACGACGTTCCCGTCGGCGATGCCGCAGCCCTACCGCCGCGGCTCCGGCACATCGATGGCGACCGCGGCGGTCTCCGGACTGGTCGCCGCGATGCTCTCCGCCGACCCCACGATGAGCCCGGACCGGGTCAAGTTCGCCCTGATGGCGACGGCTCGCCCGACCGCGTCGACCGACCCCCAGGCCGTCGGCAAGGGGCTCATCGACGGCAACGCGGCCCTGTCCGCCCCGCCCGGTCTGGCCAACCGCAACGTGTCCCTCTCCGACGGTCGCGGCAGCCTCTCCCTGAGCCGCGGCCACGCGAAGGTCCGACTGGACCCGCGGGCGGGCGGCGTCGTCCTCGACGGCGACACCACGGCGCAGCTGCGCTCCTGGTCGACTGTGCTGTCGAGCTTCCTCGGCGGCGGCCTGCTCGGCGGGCTCTTCCAGGGGTCGAGCTGGACGGGTTCCAGCTGGACGGGTTCCAGCTGGACGGGATCGAGCTGGACGGGTTCCAGCTGGACCGGCGGGACCTGGTACGGCTCCAGCTGGACCGGTTCGAGCTGGACCGGATCGAGCTGGACGGGATCGAGCTGGACCGGCTCCAGCTGGACCGGCTCCAGCTGGACGGGATCGAGCTGGACGAATTCGACCTGGTACGGGTCGAGTTGGACCGGATCGTCGTGGTATGGCGCGTGGGACCAGTGATAGTGGAACCGTGACAAGCCGCACGCGCAGCCCCGGCTACCCCTGGCGTATCCGGCTCTACATCGGAGCGGTGACGCTCGCGGCGCTCGCCGCAGCACTCGCCACCGTCGTCCTGACGACGTCGTCCGCCGAGGCCCCGCCACTGGTCGTGCCGGTTCTGCTCGTCCTGATCGTCCAGAGCGAGCTGCTCCGCGTCACCTACAAGTACCGGGACAGCCAGGAGTCGTTCACCCTCATCGAGACCGCCTTGGCACCGGTCCTGCTGGCGACCAGCGGCTGGCAACTCGTCCTCGTGGTCGGCGGCGGCCTCACGCTCGCCTGGCTGATCAAGGGTCGCGACCCGCTGAAGTCCGTGTTCAACGTCGCCCAGTGGGTGCTGGCCGCCTCGCTGGCCGGCCTCGCCTTCGACGCCCTGCGGCAGACCGAGAGCACCGACCCCGCGAACGTGCTGGCGCTGCTCGTCGCGGTGCTGGTCGCGGCGCTGGTCAACCAGCTCGCCATCGCCGGCATCCTGAAGCTCGTCACCGGCCACACCTTCGGTCGCCCGGTCGTCAGCCCCGTCGTCCTCGTCGGCAAGGCCATCGGCCCGGTCGGTTGCATCGTGCTGGGACTGACCGTGGCCGGCGGCTACGCCTGGTCCCCGTGGACGCTGACCTTCGCCTTCGTCACCCAGCCGCTCGCGCACTGGGCCAGCCGGGGCTACGCCGCCGGGCGCGCCGACCGGCAGCGGCTCGGCGGTCTGCACCAGGCGACCCACGCGCTGGCCTTCTCGCTGGACCGCAACGAGGCGTTCGCCCGCTTCCTGGCCGAGGCGAGCAGCTCGTTCGAGGTGCGGACCACGGAGCTGGTCCTGTTCGACGAGCGGACGACGAACGGGCGCCCGGCCGGGTCGACGGACTCCGAGGGCGACGTGATGGAGGTCCACTCCTGCGGAGAGGACCGGGCGGAGTACAGCGTCGTCCGGCGACGCCACCGCCTCGCCGAGCTCCTGCGGGACTGCTCCGAGCCCATGCGGCTGGCGGGTCGCCGGTTCGACGCGCACCTGCAGGCTGCGCTGGCCGTCGAGGGTTACTCGCAGGCCATCGCCGTGCCGCTGCGGTCCAGCGACGCAACCGTCGGGATGCTCTTCCTCTACGACCGCAGCGGGATGGAGGGTTACGAGGACGGTGAACTCGCGGTGGCCAACGCGCTCGCCGCCGAGGTCGTCAGCTTCCTCGAACGCGGCGAGCTGGTGCAGACCGTGCTCGAGGAGCGTCGCAAGCTCGCCGAGATCGTCGAGACCACCAGCGACGGCATCTTCTCCCTCGACGGCACGGGCCGGATCCGCAGCTGGAACCCCGGACTCGCGGACATCACCGGCTTCACGGCCGAGGAGATGGTCGACACCAAGCACGTCGGCCTGCTGCGGATGCGCGACGCCGAGGGGGCGGACGTGCTGCTCGAGCGGTGGGCGCAGGTCGACGACGACCCGCCCGGCGAGGTGCAGATCCTCGACGCGTCGGGGCAGCCCGTGTGGCTGTCCTGCTCCTACAGCCGCATCGCCGCGGCCGAGGGCCGCCCGCCGGTGCTGGTCATCGTCGCCCGCAACGTCACGCAGGCCCGCGAACTCGACCGCCTCAAGGACGACTTCGTCGCGATCGTCGGGCATGAGCTGCGCACGCCGCTGGCGGCGATCAAGGGCTGGTCGTCGACGCTGCTCAGCCGGGGTGAGCGGATGCGCGAGGATCAGCGGCTCACCGCCCTGCAGGCCGTCCTCGGCCAGGCGCAGCGGCTGGAACAGCTGGTGCTGAACATCCTCGAGTCGTCCCGGATCGAGGCACGGACGTCGGGCCACGAGTCGACGAGCGTCGACGTCAGCTCGGCAGCGGTGAAGGTCGTCGACGAGGTCGTCTCCGCACGGCCGGACCGCGTCGTCCGGCTCGTCACGCCGGACCGGAACTGCTCGGTGCGGGGCTCCTCGGTGTGGCTCGAGCGGGCGCTGGCCAATCTCGTCGGCAACGCCGTCAAGTACTCCCCCGACGCCGAGCCGGTCGACGTCGTCGTCGCGCTCGAGGACGGTGACGTCGTGGTGCGCGTGTCCGACCGTGGTCCCGGGATCCCCGTGGACGCGCGTGAGCGGGTCTTCGAACGCTTCGAGCGGCTCGAGGACACCGGCACCCAGACGGGCACCGGCCTCGGGCTCTACATCAGTCGCCAGCTGGTGCGGGCGATGGGCGGCAACGTCACGGTCGACAGCGTTCCCGGCGCCGGCAGCACCTTCAGCATCCGGCTGCCACAGCTCACGGGCGTACCCGCACCCTCCGGTCGGAACTGAGCCGTCTGCCGCCGCTCAGACGGAGAACTGCTGCTCCCAGACGTGGAGGTCGCCGGCGTCGCGCGCCTGCTCGAGCGGATCCATCGTTCCGGTGGTCTTGACGGTGCCGTACACCTCGCTGCGCCAGCCACAGGTGCAGACGGCCTGAACGGCGCCCTCGTCGAGCAGGTGGACCTCGACCTCGTGCACGACGGCGGCTCCTTCCGGCACGGTTGTTCAGGGTGCCTCACGCGGGACGCCGAGGGGAACCGGCGAACGGTGCGGCGGGCGACCTCGGAGCGGTAGGATCACATTCTGTAGCTGCGTCGTGACCTCGAATTGGGCTTGATCTGTGGATTGAGGCGATTCGCAGACGTGGGCCGGTATGCGTGGCACTGTCGGGGGCGTTCGGCGACCGGAAAAGCACTGGTCGGGTGGGCGCGTGACGGCGGGCGACACGGCGACCGTCGCGGAAGCGGGGAGGGCATCAATGGGTTTGCGGAACAGGACGCAGCAGCCGTTCTGGCGCACCACACCGACCAAGACCTCGAACCCAGAGGCGCTCTACCAGTTCGGCATCGAGAGCGTCGGCAAGCGGGACGGCAAGGCAATGCTCGCCACGGGGTGGGCCCTGTGCCAGGTCGCCAGCCTCCACGAGCACCAGGCGAGCGATTTCCTGACGGACGGCTACCGCATCTGGCGGGAGAGCCCCGGCTTCGACCGGAGCCAGGCCGTCGCGTTCCTCACCGACCTGTTCGGCGCCCTCTGCTCGCTCACGCCGCCGGAGGTGCCGCAGGACATCTGGAGCGCGCCTCCGGAGACGGTGATGCCGGCGAGCATCTACTACGGGCTGCGCTGCTGGGCCGGCAACGAGCTGCTCGAGGCCACCGACGATCCTGCGACGCGTGCGCAGTACGAGCCGCAGGTGTTCCGCTCGGCCGTGGAGGCGCCCCACGACTTCGTGCCGACCCGCTCGATCGAGTTCGCCAAGTCCTACGCCGCCGCGCACGGGCTGCCGGAGCCGTGGGTCATCGTCCTGCCCTCACCGCGCGACAGCGTGCTGGCCGGAGCGGCTGCGGGCGCCGCGGCGGCGGGCGGCTCAGCGGCGGGCGGCTCGGCGGGGGGCGGGAGTTCGCGCGGCGCGAGCGTCGCCGCGTCCCCGGCGACCCCGGACGAGACAGCATCGGCAGAGGCGGCCGCGGAGGAGAAGGCGAGCCAGCAGACGCCGGTCGCAAGCGCGAACACCGGGGACGCCACCCGCATTCAGGAGCGGCCGACGGTCACCACATCGACCTCCGAGCCGGAGCAGAACTGGCACCCCGACGCCCCCGCGCACGTCGAGGAGAGCGTCCGCCTCGTGCCCGCGAGCGCGAGCACCACCGAGTTCCGGCGGCCCGCTCCACGACCCGCTCCACGGCCCGCTCCCGAGCCGGTCGCGCAGCCCGGCCCGCAGCAGCGCCCGGACACCCAGCACGCGCAAGCCCAGCACGCGCAAGCCCAGCAGGCGGCGCCGCCGGCCGAGCACTCGACCGGGTGGTCCGCGCCGGATCTGTCCAAGGCAGAGCCTGCGGCCACCGCCAAGCCCGTGCGTCCGCGGCCACGTCCGACCCCGGGCTTCGGATCGCACCCGCGACCGGCCTCATCCCCCTCACCGAGCCTGGCACCCCCCGCCGGCGCTCCGATCCCCGGCCCACCGCCCGCGGCGGCCAGTGCCCCGGCGCCGTTCGCTGCGCCGGAGCCCCCCGCTGCACAGGCACGTCCGGCCTCGCCAGCTCAGGTCGCCCCGCCGGCCCCGCCGGCCCCGCCGTCTCAGGTCGCCCCGTCGGCCCCTCCGGCCCCGGTCGCTCCCCCGGCCCCGGCTCCGGTCGTTCCCCCGGCCCCGGCTGCGGCCGCGCCCCCGGTGTCCGCGTCCGCGAATCAGGCGCCGACGGATCACAGCGTCCCACCGCGGCTCGCCGACCTGCGCCGCCGGATCCGGGAGTGGCTCGAGAGCAACTATCACGGCGTCACGGTCGAGGACAACGGCTGGGTCACCATCCCGGACATCGGCCCGAGCACGGTCCAGGTCGAGGCCAGCCTCGTGCAGGGCGGGCACCTCAAGGTCGAGGTCTTCACCCCGGTCCTCATCGATGCCCCGATGAGCCCGGACCTCGTGCGCTACGTCGCGATCGAGGGCAGTCGGTTCCACTTC
The DNA here is from genome assembly GCA_963783105.1 of uncultured Actinomycetota bacterium. GTDB lineage: Bacteria > Actinomycetota > Actinomycetes > Frankiales > Frankiaceae > JAVEDQ01. The sequence goes on along the minus strand of CAWAMI010000007.1, from coordinate 481,171 downwards.
GGCTCGATGTCGCTCGACGTCGACGCCGACGAGCAGCACGCACTCCTGCAGTTCTCGCACAGCCTCATCGCGGACACGCTGGATCGGGACGCGTTCCTCGCGGTGGTGTGGCTCGTCGCGTCGACGGTCGTCGAGCGCAGCGCGGACCTGCAGCGGCGATTCGGCGGTTCGCTGTTCCGTGAGCTCACCAGCGCCTGACTGCCCTCAGCTCGTCGTCATCCGGTCCAGGAGCCGTTCCGTCCCGGACTTCCAAGCGGTCGACGCGTGCCCCGTTCCCCACGCCAGCCGAGGTCGGGGGCGCGAGGCGCCCGCAGTAGCCGACCGGCGGCGAAGCCACGCCGCGCACGGTTCGAGACCGGGAAGTCCAGGCTGCTGACCGGTCGCGCCGGCGGACTCGTAACGAGTCGCACTTTTCTTGACGAATCGGGACGCGACGTGGTGGTTGTGAGTCAGCATCGACTCCGGGGGTCGACCGACGAGCTGTTTTGACCGAAGCGAAGGGACCATGGGTGGCCAACCTCGGCTCTCGCCCCGCGGGGTTCTCCATCGATGCGACCGAGCAGGAACGTGAGGCCGAGCGGGCCCGCTGGGAGTTGTCCATCGAGGCGGCCGGCATCGGCGGCTTCGACTGGAACCTGGTGACCGGGCAGCTGACCTGGGACGACCGCTTGATCGAGCTGTTCGGCTACGACCGGGAGAGCTTCGAGCAGAGCATCGAGGCGTTCAACGCACGGCTGCACCCGGACGACCTGCCACGCGTGACGCAGGCGCTGCAGGAGGCCATCGACACCTGCGGCGACTACGCCGCCGAGTACCGCGTCGTCCGGCCGGACGGGGACACGCGCTGGGTTCAGGCGCGCGGTCGGGCGCTGTGCGACGAGTCCGGGGCGGCCGTGCGGGTGCTCGGCGCCGCCTACGACAGCACGGCGGTGCAGGAGGGCGAGGCACGGGTCGCCCGGGTCCTCGAGTCGATGTCGGCGGCGTTCTTCCTGCTCGACCGCAACTGGCGGTTCGCCTACGTCAATCGCGAGGCCGAGAGATTCCTGGAGCGCGGCCGCGAGGAGCTGCTCGGCGGCGACATCTGGGAGCTCTTCCCGCACGCGGTCGACTCCGACTTCGAGGTGAACTACCGCCGAGCGATGGCGGACAACGAGCCCGTGACCTTCGAGGCCTACTACCCGGCTCCGCTGAACAAGTGGTACGAGGTCCGTGCGCTGCCCGGTCCGGACGGCCTGTCGGTGTACTTCCTCGACGTCACCGCGCGCCGCACCGCCGAGGACCAGGCGCGCCGCGTGGCCGACCGGACCGCACTCGTCGCCAGGGTCACCTCGGAGATGAGCGGCACCCTGGACGCCGAGGAGGCGGTGGCGCGGCTCGCCGGGCTCATGGTCCCCACCCTCGCCGACTGGTGCATCGTCACGCTGCTCGACGACGAGCCGGGAGTGCCCGCCTGGAACCGGCTGCGCGACGTCGGCTGGTGGCACGCGGATCCGGAGCGCCGGCCCCTGGTGGAGCGCTACGCGCAGGTGCGCCTGGCTGCGCTGAACGAGTCGTCGTTCCTCGCAAAGGCGCTGCGAACGGGACGGTCGGCCGTGGTCACCCGGGACACCACCAACGCCGTCGCGGCGGTCCTGCAGTCGGACGAGGCCCGCGAACTCATGCGCCGGCTCGACCCCCGGTCCGCCGCCGCGGTGCCGCTGCGTGCGAACGGCCGCATCCTCGGCCTGCTGACGGTCGGCCACGACAAGGACTCCGGACGGCGGGGCACCGAGGACTTCGACACGGCGCTCGAGGTCGCCGACCGGGCGGCGCTGGCGCTCGACAACGCCCGGCTCTACCAGCAGCAGCGGCGCATCTCCGAAGGCCTTCAGCGCTCGCTGCTCACCGCCCCGCCGGGGCCGGACCACATGCACATCGCCGTGCGGTACGAGCCGGCGACGCAGGCGGCGCAGGTCGGCGGCGACTGGTACGACGCCTTCCTCCAGCGCGACGGGTCGACGACGCTCGTCATCGGCGACGTCGTCGGTCACGACGCCGAGGCCGCTGCCGCCATGGGCCAGGTCCGCGGGCTGCTGCGCGGGATCGCCGCCACCACCGGGGACCCGCCGGCCGGAGTCCTGACCCGTCTGGACGAGGCGATGGCGCTGCTGCAGGTCGACACGACGGCCACCGCCGTCGTCGCACGGGTGGAGCAGACGCCCCACGAGCGTGAACGCGGGGTGTCGCGGCTCCGGTGGTCCAACGCCGGCCACCCACCGCCGATGGCGATCAACGCGGACGGCAGCGTCATCGTCCTGTCCGCACTCGCCGGGCTCGACTCCGATCTGCTTCTCGGCATCGACCCGCACACCAGCCGCACCGAGTCCGAGGTGACGCTCGAACGCGGAGCGACCGTGCTGCTCTACACCGACGGACTCGTCGAACGCCGCGGGCAATCGCTGGACGAGGGACTCGCCAAGCTCCGCGACCTCCTTGCGGAGCTGTACCTGTGCCGCCTCGACGACCTGTGCGACGCGGTGATCGCGCGCATGCTGCCGGCCGAGCCCGAGGACGACGTGGCGCTGGTGGCCGTCCGGCTGCATCCGCAGGACCAGCCCCGGCCGCGCGAGGCGGGCCCTGAGGACATTCCCGCGCTTGTTCCCCCCGACCCGGGCGGGGGGGTTTGACCCGACCGACCGGCTGGCGGAGCACCTGGGTTTCGGGCATGGGGTCCGACGCGGGCGAGGGCGACACCTGTGCAGACGCGCACCTCGTCGGTGAGAATCTGATTGGCGTGTCGTGAGTCCACGCTGTGCGGCGTATGCCGTAATTGATCTCAGCGACCGGCACGAGGGGACGAGATGACAGATCAGGGCGGGTACGGGCAGCAGGGCGGGTACGGGCAGCAGGGCGGGTACCAGCAAGGCGATTACGGCCAGCAGGGCGGCTACCAGCAGGGGTACGGCCAGCAGGGCGGCTACCAGCAAGGCGATTACGGCCAGCAGGGCGGCTACCAGCAGGGGTACGGCCAGCCCGGGTATGCCGGCGGGTACCAGCAGGGCGGGTACGGCCAGCCTGGCTATGGACAGAGCCAGGGACCGCGGAACGGCTTCGGCGTCACCGCGCTCGTCACCGGCATCGTCGGGCTGCTCATCTCCTTCATCCCGATCGTCGGCATCATCGGCGCCATCAGCGGCCTCGTGGCGATCATCTTCGGCTTCCTCGGCCTCGGCCGGGTCAAGCGCGGCGAAGCGAACAACCGCGGACTCGCGATCGCCGGCATCGTCACCGGGATCCTCGCCATCGTCATGACCGTGATCTGGTTCGCCGTGATCGGCGTGGCCGCCAACGACTTCGACAACTACTTCGACTGTGTGAACAACATCGATGCTCCCGTGAACAGCGATCAGTACAACCAGGAGGTCAGCGACTGCGCCTCGGAGTTCAACTGATCGCTGTCCTCGGCCGCTCTGCGGCGGAGATCGACGCCCCCCGAGCCGCCGGCCCGGGGGGCGTCGACATGTCCGGTGGACGCTTCCAGCGGTATGGCCGGTTTCTGACGTTTGCCCGCCAGGCCGGACGACCCCGAGGTCTACGCTGGAGCGCCAAGCACCGGGCGGCGGTAGCCAGCCTGGACGTCAGGAAGGAACTGCCTGGTGGCGTCCACGTCCGACGAGCGCTACGACGCGCTGGTGGAGCGAGCGCGGCGCGCGGACGAGCGCGACCGCGTCGCCAACGAGCGGGACCGGATCGCGGACGGCCGCGACGCCGCTGCCGATCAGCGGGACCGAGACGCCGATCGCCGGGACCACGTCTCCGATGCCCGGGACGAGGCGTGGGTGCGGCGGGAAATCGACGTGCGGGCGCTGATGGACGCGGCCGATCGGGCCGATCGGCTGGCCGAGGAACGCGACCGCGAGGCCGAACGGCGGGACGCGACCGCGGAGGCGCGCGAGGCCGGTGACCCCACGGCGGATGGCAGTCCTGCCGGCGACCGGGGTCACGCGGCAGTCGATCGAGTGCTGAGCGGCCGGGACCGGGACCGTTCCGCGGGCGACCGAGCCGACATGGCCGCCAGCTGGCGGGCGGCGAAGCGACGCCGCGAACAGGCCGGTGATGACCGCGGGTCGGCGGCGGTCGACCGGACGCAGGCGGAGGCCGATCGGGTCGAGGCCAGCAAGGACCGGTAGCAGGCGAGCCTCGACCGGCAGGGCGAGGCCGACAATTAGGCGGCGGTTAGGCGGCGGTCAGCTCCTCACTCCATGTTTCGCCGCGTGACCGAGACCGTCCACCCGTCTCCCCGGTCCGGGTGCTGCAACCAGGTGTAGAGGTTGGGCGAGCGCCGCTGCAGCCGCTTCCGCAACCCGTCGGCGTCCCCTCGGCCGCGTAGTTCCACCCCTTCACCGGCTCGCAGCGTCGTGAGGCGGTTGAGGGCGAGCGCGTCGGCGCGGTGTGGTGGGAGCTGATCGAGGTCGAGGTGACTTCCCTCGGTCAGCGGATACCAGTGCGCCTTGTCGGCCCAGTCGGTGGAGGCGGAACGGTAACCGATGTCCACGCTGGCCACGATCGCCGCTTCCCTGCGGATGTGCTGCTCCAGACGGAGGATGACCAGCCGCGTCAGCTCGCCCAGGCGCTCCGCGTCGCGGCCGCCGTGCGTGCCGACCTCAGCGACGAGGGCGTCGACGTCGTCCCGCAACAGGAGGTGTTCCTCCTGCAGCCGCTCGATGTTCGGTCGCAGCGCCGGGAACTGCTCGAGCAGGGGTAGAAGGTTCCGGTCCTCCTCGGACACCCGGGCCAGAACGACGTCGCGCAGGTAGTTCAGGAACGAGCGGACATCATCCGACGAGCTGGAAGCGTCCGCCAGGTGCTCCAGGACTTCCTCCGCGCGAGCGGTGACCTGCCAGAGCAGTTCCACGTCCTCGTCGCTGGGAGCGGACCCGCTTCCACTGGGGGTTGTCTTGTTGGTCATCGGCTGCCACGCCCTTCACTGTGTCTGCTCGTCCCGTCACGCACGTGCCGGGTACGCGGCCACGAGCGGGGTGTCGGCTCCGACGCGGCCGACCTTGCTGGCGCCACCGGGCGAGCCCAGGGCACTGGACTGATCCGCAAGCGGCTCGGTGAAGAAGGCGGCGTTGTCGGCGGTGAACGCGGACCACTGCCCCGGCACGTCGTCTTCGTAGTAGATCGCCTCGACCGGGCACACCGGCTCGCACGCACCGCAGTCGACGCACTCGTCGGGCTGGATGTAAAGCGCACGATCGCCCTCGTAGATGCAGTCGACCGGGCACTCCTCGACGCACGCTCGATCCAACACGTCGATGCACGGCTCGGCGATCACGTACGTCATGTCGGCGGCTCCTCCTGAGGGCGGCGGTCACGTGCCCGGACAGTTAAGAGGATAGTCGTCCTTTTTAATCTCGTACAGACCTCACGACGGGTCGCCCCGACCCCCGGCCGGCATCGGCACGCTCACGAGGCACAGCTCGGGCTCGACGAACGGGCGCAACATCGCGCCGTCGGCTGCCACCGACGCCCCCAGCCTGTCGAGCGCCGCCTTCGTCATGCCGCGATGGACGGAACACACCACCTCCGGGTGAGCGCGCGCGATCTCGCGGAAGGGACAGGCCCGCAACTCCAGCACGCGCTGGTCGTCCTCATCCCGGAGGTGCGGATCGAAGCCGAGCTGCCCGAACAGGTCACCGAGCGCCCGGGTCGCCTCGTCCCAGGGGAGCGCAGACTTCGGCGGCACCAACTCGGCGGCCCACCGGCCCCCCGCCGCTTGGGCGAGCTGGGGGGCATCGTCCTCCGTGCCGCTCAACGCGTCGACGAGCACACCGGCGAGCTGCCGATGCCGGTCCTCGGACTGCGATGCCGGAACCGCGACGTAGACCCGGCGGGGACGACCCGGTCGCCCGGCGTGGTCGTCGACGCCGCGCACCAACCCCGCCTTCTCCAGCAACCGGAGGTGAAACCGGGCTGTCGTGACGTGCAACCCGTCCACCGCCGCCAGGGCGGCGACGTCCATGGGCTCTGCGGCGTTCCGGAGTGCCTCGATCATGCGACGACGGGACGGCACCGCGAGCACGGAGTGCTGGAGCGGTTCATCGATCACGTCGGGAGTTTAGAGCATCGCGGTGCCCGTAACGACCGTGCCGGTCCCATGTGCGGTCGCGCGTCCCCGAACAGGTACGCCTGCGTGTCGAGCCACAACGGAAGCACGTTCGTGACGACCTCGTCGAACCCGAGCATCCCGTTCACTGGCGTATTGGAGCAGCCCGAGACACTTGACGCGGTGCCGGCCGTGAGTGAACGGTTCTTGGCCCATCCGTGGCCGAGTACGGCATCCCTGTCTGATGACTCGGCTTCAGTCCAACCCGAGGGCTCCGCATGAGCGTGGACTTCGAGCGCGTCTGGCAGCGCATCTGCTCGCACGCCGGGGAGCCCTTCGAGACGAAGACCGGCCTTCCGTTCACCTACCGGGTGCCGGGCAACTACATGCTCATCACCCGCAACGGGAAAGAGATCAACAGGTCCCTCTCCCGGACGAACTTCGAGAAAGCCGCCGACGTCATGCCCGTCGGCGGCCCAGGCGCCATCGCCGACCGCCAGGGACAGGCGTACACCTGGGCCATCCTGATGGACCGCCGCATTCGCGGTAGCGACTGGTAATCGAGCGTTGAGCCCCTCGCCCTCTACGGAGCAGCTCCAGGTGACCAGCAACGGGCCCCACCCGGTCATCGCGCTGTCTTGTTCCGGTCCGTCACGAAGAGGGCACGGCGCGGGCGACCGACGGCGGCGCCGTCATAACCTTCCAGCCGGAGGGCTCCCTCGACGACGAGGTCTCGCGGCTGCAGGGCGCCGGCGTCGAGTTCACCGGCGGCATCAGCGAGCACCCGCGACGATGCCGTCGCCGGCCAGCCGGGCCAACTCGGTCTCGTCGAGGCCCAGCTCGGTGAGGACGGCCATCGTGTGCTGACCGATCTCAGGGGCCGGGCCTCGCGGCCGGACGTCGGCACCCGAGATCGACAGCGGCGACCCGATGGTGCGGAACGGGCCGTCCGGGTGCTCGATGGTCGGGAACAGACCGGTGACTTCCGCCTGGGGATCGGCCGCGAAGTCGGCGATCGTCGAGCCGGGACCCCAGATGAAGCCCTGCTCGTCGAACAGCTCGCCCCATTCGACCAACGTCCGCTCGGCGAACAGCGGGTCCATCACGTCGGTGACCGCCGACATGTTCGCCCGACGGGTCGGGACGTCGATGAAGCGGGGGTCCTCGATCCACTCGGGGTGGCCCACGGCCTCGCAGAACAGCGGCCACCACTTGGCCTCGGGCATGAACAGCAGGATCCAGCGGTCGTCGGCGCAGCGGTAGGCCCCGTGCAGGGCGTGGTTGCGTGACCGGCGCCCGGTCCGCGGCGGGTTCACGCCGTCGACGAGCGTCGCCGAGAGGTCGGTCGACATCGTCCACGCCGCCGCCTGCAGCAGGCTGACGTCGACGACCTGGCCCTCCCCCGTCTTCTCGACGAGCCGCAGCGCCGCGAGGATCGAGGCGAACAGCGCGAGCGCCGCCGAATGGTCGCCGACCGCGGGGCGGATGCGGGGGGCCTGGTTGCCCGGCTCGGTCATCGAGTCGATTATCCCGCCGCGACCGAAGTAGGCGGTGATGTCGTAACCGGCGCGCTCGACGTCGGGTCCGGTGACGCCGTAGCCGGTGAGGGTGGCGTGCACGAGCCGCGGGTTCAGCGCGAACAGCGACGCCGAGTCCAGGCCGAACTTGGCCTGCCGCCGCGGCAGCAGGTTGCACAGGAAGACATCGGCGCCGGCGGCCAGCCGGCGGACGAGGTCGGCGCCCTCGGCCTTGTTCACCGCGACGGCGATGCCGCGCTTGCCGCGGTTGTCGTGCTGGAACGCCGCGTCGACCGGGGGCCGGTCGGTGACCTCGGGCTGCCGGATCGCGCCGCGCATCGCGTCGCCGCGCAGCGGCTCGACCTTCACGACGTCAGCGCCGAGGTCGGCCATCATGGCGCCGGCACCCGGGGCAGCCATCCACCCGGCGAGCTCGATGACCCGCACGCCCTCGAGTGCGTCGGTCATGCGTCCGCCTCCTTCAGGTAGTCGAACACCGGCGCGAACCGGCCCAGGGTCAGGTCGACGCGGATGTGGCTGGCCGAGACGATCTCGCGCACCGGTAGGTCTGCGAGCGGGGCCAGTGCATGCTCGAACAGTTGCAGCCGCGCCGGCCCCTTCCACGCCTCCTTGATGGTGATGTCGGTGATCTGGCTGCGGACCAGCTCCAGGACCCGTGGCCTCCGGTCGTAGCCAGGAATGATCTTCAGCGCGTAGGTCGGCGCGGTGATCTCCGCGCGCGCCTCGTCCTCGGCGAGCAGGCGGTGCTTGAATCCCATCGTCGCGGTGGCTATGCGCAGCGTGCCGTAATCGAGGGTGCCGACGAGAGTGTCGGAGTCGACGTAGAGCGACGGGGCGCCGAGCTTCTTGGGGTAGGCGCTGATCTCGCGGCCGCTGGCGATGGAGGCGAGGCTGTCGACGTACATCGCGTGCAGGTAGTCGGCGGGCTGACCCTCGTACTCGACGCGCAGCACCTGGCCTGACTCGGTGAAGCTGCCGAGGCCCGTCACGTTTGGCATCTTCATGACCTCGAACTTGACCAGCGGGTCCCCGACGGCGAGCGGCTCGGGGACAACGGCCCGCATCGCGTCGACGTCGGTGCGGTAGACGATGTTGAGGTACTCACGGTCCACGAACCGGTAGGCAGGCCCGCCCGGGAAGGCGGGGGCGCCGAGCGGGGTGGCGGTCTGGCGGCGGACGTCCTCGATACGCACGATGGGACTCCTTGCTGGGGGAACGCTGAGGGGATCGCCGGGAGTGCCGGCGTCAGACGAAAGCCGTCATACGAAGGCGCCGTGGCCGGTGATGGCCCGCCCGACGATGAGGGTGTTGATCTCGCGGGTGCCCTCGTAGGAGTAGAGCGCCTCGGCGTCGTTCCAGAAGCGGACGAGATCGTGCTCGAGCAGCATGCCGTTGCCGCCCATCAACTCCCGGCCGCGGGCGACCGCTTCCCGCAGCCGCACGGTGCAGAACAGCTTGGCCAGCGACGCCTGCTCGTCGGTGCAGCGCTCCTGGTCCTGCAGCTGCGCGGTGCGCACCGCCATCCCGAGCGAGGACGTGACGTTGCCGAGCATCGTCACCAGGTGATCCTGGATCAGCTGGAACTTCGCGATCGGACGGCCGAACTGCTGCCGCTCGCCGGCGTAGGCCAAGGCGCTCTCGTAGGCGCCCATCATGCAGCCGACCGCGTTCCAGGCCACGCCGCCGCGGGAGAGCCGCAGCACCCGGCTGGTGTCCCTGAACGAGTTGGCGTGGGCGAGCCGGTTCGCGTCCGGGACACGGACGTCGCGCAGGCTGATGTCGGCGTTCTGCACGGTGCGGAGGGTGAGCTTGCCGGCCATCTTCTCGGCCGTGAAGCCCTCCGGGCCGTCGCCCCGGTCCGTCTCGACGACGAAGCCCTTGACCTGGTCGTCCTCCTCGTCCCGGGCCCAGACGACGACGAGGTCGGCGAAGGTGCCGTTGCCGATCCAGCGCTTGTCGCCGTTGAGCACCCATTCCTCGCCGTCGCGTCGCGCGGTGGTGTTCATGTGCCCGGCGACGTCGGAGCCGCCGTCGCGCTCGGTCAGCGCGAAGGCACCGACCTTGCGCAGCGTGTACATCTCGGGCAGCCAACGCGCCTTCTGCTCGTCCGACGCGCAGGTGACGATGGCCGCCACCGCGAGCCCGGAGTGGACGCCGAAGAAGGTCGCCATCGAGGTGTCGACCCGCGACATCTCCAGGGACATGAAGCCGGTCAGCAGCCGACTGCGGCCGGGGCGGCTCACGGGGCCGGTCGTGTGGTCGTAGCCGAGTCCGACGATCCCGAGGTCACCGATCTTCTCGATGAGGTGGTGCGGGAACTCCGAGGCCGCCCACTGGTCGTTGGCGATGGGCCGGACCTCACGCTCCATGAAGTCGCGGACGCGGAGCAGTACCTCCTGGTCCTCGGCGGCGAGCAGGTCCTCGTAGCCGTAGAAGTCGCCGGGCAGCGGCGACAGGGCCCCGAAGGTCCCAGAACCCGTAGCCGTCCCGCTCACCGCGGGGGGCGCGGACCGGCCGGCGAGCACGCCGAGCTGGGCCACGTCACGCTCCTGCGTGAGCGTCTCGTAGCTCCGGCCCGCGAAGCGCTTCTCGGTCTCGGTAGAGAGGAACTCGACCGTCTCCGGCGTCAGTTCCGGCTGGCCGAGCGACTTCCAGCGCCGCTGCATCCCAGGGCCGAGGTGCTCGAGCATGTGCCGCAGCCCGCCGGGGCCGCCGCCGAGGTGCATGCTGCGGAACGGCCCGGCGGTCGCCCAGCGCGCCCCCAGCGACTCGGTCATGATCGTGTCGAGTTCCTCCAGCGACACGACACCCTCGAGCACGAGGTGCACCGACTCCTTGAACACCGCCGACTGCAGGCGGTTGGCGACGAAGCCCGGCATCTCCTTGTGCAGCGTGACCGGCGACTTGCCGAGGCTGCGGTAGAACGCGCTCGCCGCCTCGACCACCCAGCCCGCGGTCTTCTCCCCCGGCACGATCTCGACCAGCGGGATGACGTGCGGCGGGTTGAACGGGTGGCCGACGAGCAACCGCTCGGGATGGGCCATCTCGGCGGCGAGGTCGGTCGGCATGATGCCCGACGTCGAGGAGCAGATGAGCACCTCGGGCCCGACGGCGGCCTCGACCTGGGCGTAGAGCTCGCGCTTGACGGCGAGCCGCTCCGGGCCGTTCTCCTGCACGAGATCGGCTCCGCTGACCGCGTCCTCGACGGTGTCGACGATCGCGATGCGGCCGAGCAGGGTCTCGGGGTCGTACGGCCCGCCGGGCACGGTCGCCGCGAACTGGTGCACGCTCGAACGCACCTCCTCGCGGACGTCCCGGGGGTCCCAGAGGCGTACGTCGAGGTCGTGCGCTGCGAACAGCGTCACCCACGACGCACCGATCAGACCGGCGCCGAGGACGGCGACGGTGCGGACGGTCGGTGTGCCGTTCGGGTGCTCCTGAGCCGGTGTCCCAGCCATGTCAGCGCCCCTTCCACACGGCGGGGCGCTTCTCGGCGAAGGCACGCGGGCCCTCGGCTGCGTCCTCGGTCGCCATGACGCGGTTGCGCGCCTCGCCGGACAGCTCCCAGGCCTCGTCCTCGGTCAGCTCGGCGGCGCGGCGAGCGACCGCGAGGCTCTCCCGCACCGCGACCGGGGCGTTGGCACAGATCCTGTCGGCAAGCGCTCGCGCGGTCGGCAGCACCTCGTCGGGCTCCACGACGGCGTTGACCATCCCGTGCCGCAGCGCCTCGTCCGCACCGAGCCGGTCGCCGGTGGCGATGAGCTCGAGCGCCCGCGCCCGGGGCAGCACCCGCGGCAGCCGGAACAGACCACCGGCGGCCGCGACGATGCCGCGGGTCACCTCGGGGACGCCGAAGAAGGTGTCGGTGCCCGCGACGACCATGTCGCTGGCCAGCACGAGCTCGGTGCCCCCGGCCAGGGCGAAGCCGCGCACCGCGGCGATCACCGGCTTGGTGCGGGGGTAGCGGACGTAGCCGGCGAAGCCTCCCGGCTCGACCGACAGCTCCCCACCACGACCGGCGGCGATGGCCTTGAGGTCGGCGCCGGCGGAGAACACCCCACCGGCACCGGTCAGGATCGCGACCCAGACCTCCGGGTCGGCCTCGAAGCGCCCGATCGCGGCGCCGAGCGCGGTCGCGAGCTCCGGTGAGACGGAGTTGCGCTGCTTCGGACGGTTCAGGGTGATCGTGGCGATGCGCCCGTCGACCTCGTAGAGCACGACGTCCGGGTCGACTCCCGCTGAACCACCGCTCACGTCACTGTCGAGCTGGCTGTCGTCGGTCATCACAACACCTCCGCTACGAGGCGTGTCCTGCTCAGGAGTCGATCAACTGGCACGGTCATCGGGCTGCTCGGACCGGCTGTCGTTCGCGGACCCGAAGCAGCGCCTCGTGACCAGGGCTCCGCTGCGCGGACCGGCGATCGGAAGGGCCTGCATGCTGAACCAGCGGCCGTCGCCACAGCGGTACGTGAGGCGGCGGCCGGGGTCTCGCCCCTCCAACGCCTCGTACAAAAGGTCGGCGGCCTCTCGGGCCTCCGGCTCCCCGCCGGCCGCAGATCGCTCACAGACATCGAGGTAGCTCATGCCGAGCCCGGCCGTCGGGTTGCCCCCGGCCTCCAATCCGAACTGTCGCCAGGCGGTTCACCGACACGATCACGCCACCGCGGTCGACCAGAGCGACGTTGCCCGGAAACACCTCGCACAACGCCGTTCCCAGCCGGCCCGCGGCGCGTCGCTTGGACAGGCCGGCGGGATGCCCGCTGAGCAACACTTCTCGGTCTCGCTGCACGCCATCGAGTCCTCGTTCCGGGCACACCGGAGCACCCCGTGGGTTGACCCGTGCGAGGACTGGACACGGTCGACCAGAATCCGGTGCAGCATCCGCCCATCGGTACATGAAGGTCAACCGAATGTGACTGCCATGTGCTGAGCACGGATGGTCCCTGCCCGGCGCATCACGCTCGGAGAGCGGCCTGGCCGAGACAATCGGCTTCCACGATCTCCGCCACTACTACGCCAGCCTCCTGATCGCTCATGGCGAGTCCGTGAAGGTCGTGCAGGTGCGGCTGGGACATAAGAGCGCCCTCGACACCTACGGCCACCTCTGGCCCGACTCGGAGGACAGCACCCGTGCTGCAGTCGACCTGGTGCTGGGTCACACGGCTCCGACGCCTCACCACGGCCTGCCGCTTGTGAGTAGGTGACTGTCGGGTCGTTGGCCTGCGGAAACGCTGTTGGGGTGGACGAGTCGGCCTGTACGCCGGGTTCTGTGCCCGCGACCTGTCGGTCGCGGCGACGGCCATCTATCTCGGGCTGCCGTTGCCGACAGCCTCCAGCGGTCTACCCGCAGGCTCGGGCGGGCCGCCCTCGAACGCCTGCGCGGTGCCGCCGGTCTCCCGACGGCACCTTCTTGACCTAGCTCCAGGTGGGGTTTACCGAGCCGCCCGGGTCGCCCCGGGCGCTGGTGCGCTCTTACCGCACCGTTTCACCCTTACCTCCGCCGAAGCGGAGGCGGTCTGTTTTCTGTGGCACTGTCCCGCGGGTCACCCCGGGTGGGCGTTACCCACCACCTTGCCCTGTGGAGCCCGGACGTTCCTCGGCACGCGGCTTTCGCCACGCGACGCGGCCGTCCGGCCGGCTCGTCCACCGTGCCGCGGATATTACGCTCCGGCTCATGACGCAGCCCGGACAGCCCCCGTACGGCCCGAACCAGCCCGGCCAGGGGGGCCCGCAGCCGACCAGGACTTTCCCCACCGGCGGTTCCGATGCCGCCGGGTACCCGGGTCAGCCGGGTCAGCCGGGTCAGCCGGGTCAGCCGGGTCAGCCTGGAGCGCCGGCCGGCGGCTACCCGGCGGGCTCCCCCGGCGCCGGGCAGCCGCAGGACACCGGCCGCGGTGGACGGGCGAAGCAGGGACCAGGCTGGTTCACCTACCTGCTCACCCTGATCGCCGCGATCATCGCCGTCGCCGTTGCCGTGTTCATCGCGCAGAACACGGACAAAACGACGATCGACTTCTTCGGGACCTCGAAGTCGCTGTCGATCGCCGCCGCGCTCGGCATCGCACTCGCCGCCGGCTTTCTCATTGGCCTGTTCCTCGGGCTCATCCCCGCGCTGAAGGCGAAGCGCGAGCTGCGGCAGATCCGACGCGGCCCGCGCTGATCGACCGGAGACGCGCTCGCTCACCGCTCAGACGGCGTTGAAGCCCCGCAGAACGGCCGGGCCGTCCGAGTACCAGTCGATCGTCGACAGCGAGCACAGGTCGAGGTGCAGCCGGTACAGCGCGGACGGCGGGGCGTCGAGCGCGAGCCGCACGAGCGTCTTGATCGGCGTCACGTGACTGACGACGACGACCGTGCTGCCGGCGTAGCGCTCGCGGAGGTCGTCCAGCGCCTCCCGGACGCGCATCTCGGTCTCGGCGAACGACTCGCCGCCGGGCGGGGCGACCTTCTCGTCCGAGAGCCACGCCGCCATCTCCTCGGGCCACTCCTCGCGGACCTCCGCGAAGCTGCGACCCTCCCAGTCGCCGAAGTCCGTCTCGCGGAACCGGTCGTCGACGAGGACGTCCCTGCCGAGGGTCTCGGCGGTGGCGATGGCCCGGCGTCGCGGGCTGGCGACGACCACGTCGTAAGCGATGCCCGCCAGCCGCTTCGCCGCCGCCCGCGCCTGCGCGCGGCCGTCCGGGGTCAGCATCGGATCGCTGGAGCCGCTGAAGACCCGGCGGACCGAGTGCGACGTCTGCCCGTGCCGGAGCAGCAGCGTCCGGGTCGGCGGGCCCGAGGGCGCCATCCAGCCGGGTGGACGTTCACCGGCCCGCGCCGACTCCTGCGGCGTGGGCTCCGATTCCTCGAGGAATGGCTCCGGGTCGGGCGCTTGCGGCGTGCTCGGCAGCCAGTCCCGCCCCTCGGCGGCGGCGTCCATCGCCTCGTTCGCCAGCCGGTCGGCCGCGGCGTTCTGCGACCGCGGGATCCAGGTGAAGCTGACCCGCGGGAAGCGTCGCACGAGCTCGGAGGCCTCGGAGGCGAGCGGACGCATGTCCGGGTGCTTGACCTTCCACCGCCCGCTCATCTGCTCGACGACGAGCTTCGAGTCCATCCGGACCTCGAGGTCGGCCTGCGGATCGATCTCGGACGCGGCCTGGAGCCCGGCGATCAGGCCCCGGTACTCGGCGACGTTGTTGGTGGCGTTGCCGATGGACGCCGCGCGCTCGGCCAACACCAGCGACCCCTCGCGGACCAGCGCGCCGTAGCCGGCCGGCCCCGGGTTGCCGCGCGAGCCGCCGTCGGCCTCCACGGTCAGCGTGCGCCCACGGCTCATGCCGGCAGACCCGAATCCTCGGTGCGGACGAGGATGCGGCGGCAGTCCTCGTGGCGGATCACGCGCTCGGGCGGCAGCTCGGCGATCTCGCGCATTTCCGAGCCGCCGACCTCGAGGTGGCAGCCCTCGCAGCGGCGGCGCACCAGCGCCGCGGCGCCGACCCCGCCGCTGGAGGCGCGGATCTTCTCGTAGAGCGCGACGAGCTCCCCCGGCAGGTCGGCGGCGAGCGCCGCCCGCTCGGCCGTCTTCTGCTCGACCTCGGCGTCGATCGCCGACGTCGCCGCGTCCCGGCGCTGCTCGGCCGCCTCCCGGGCCGCGCCGGCCTCGTCCTGCTCCCGACGCAGCCGGGCGGCCGTCGTCTGCGCGGTCTCGGCGCTCTCCATCAGCTCGAGCAGCTGGTCCTCGAGGTCGCCCTGCCGACGCCCGAGCGACGCGATCTCGGACTGCAGGTTCTCGAGCTCCCGGGGCGTGGAGATCGCACCCGAATCCAGGCGGGACTGGTCGCGGGCCGCGCGTGAGCGGACCTGGTCGACCTCGCCCTCGAGCTTGCTCTGGGCCCGCCCGAGATCCCGCACCTCGGTCTCCGCGGCCACGAGATCGGCCGACAGTCCGGACAGCTGCGTCGTCAGCGTCCGGATCTCATCGTGCTCCGGCAGCGAACGACGGCGGGCCGCCAACCGGTCGAGGGCGGTGTCGAGCGCCTGCAGGTCGAGTAGTCGGAGCTGCACCTGCGGGTCGGCGTTCACCGGGCTCCTCCGCGAGTCGACGGGCTGCCGGCGAACCTCAGGCCCGGTGCAGGGACCAGGGGTCTGTGCGCAGCTCGGACACGGTCGTCGTGGGCAGGAACGCCGGCAGGGACACGGTATCGGTCCGCTCGGCGAGGCCGGTGCGCAGGACGTCGGCCGCCTGCGCCAGCCAGGGCCACTCGGTCGCCCAGTGCGCCGCGTCGACGACGGCGATGTCGTGCTCGGCCACGGCGTCGGCCGTGTGGTGGTGCCGGCCGTCGGAGGTGAGGAAGACGTCGGCGCCGGCCGCCGCCGCCGCACCGGCCAGCTCAC
This sequence comes from uncultured Actinomycetota bacterium, assembly GCA_963783105.1. GTDB lineage: Bacteria > Actinomycetota > Actinomycetes > Frankiales > Frankiaceae > JAVEDQ01. The sequence continues at coordinate 465,172 of CAWAMI010000007.1, read as the reverse complement.
CGCCGGAGCCCCCGCACACGGCGACCCGCCGCACCGGGCGGTCCGCGTCGCCCGTCGCCCGGATCCCCCACGCCGTGGTCGGCAGCACCGCCGCGGCGCGGTCGAGGAACGCGCCGAGCGTCGTCGCCTCCGGCAGGTCGCCGACCCGGCCGAGCCCCCGGCCCGCGCCCGGTGCCGCGCGATCGAGGTCGGCCATCGGCAGCAGATCGAAGGCCGGCTCCTCGTAGGGGTGGGCGGACCGCAGCGCCGCGAGCACGTCGGCCCGCCGCCCGCGCGGGACCACCATCTCGAGCCGGCTCTCCGCCACCTCCTCGACGTCGCCGACGGTGCCGATCGCGGGCGTCGCCCCGGTCAGCGGACGGAACGTCCCGGTGCCCGCCGTCCACCAGGCGCACCGGTCGTAGTTGCCGATCGCGCCCGCGCCGGCGACCGCGACGGCGTCGAGAACCGCGACGCGGTCGTCGTGCGGGACGAACACGACGAGCTTGTCGAGGCCCTTGTCCGCCCAGCCGACGGACGCATCCGGCCGCAACGGCACCGTGTCCCGCAGGTCGAACAGCGCCGCGAGCGCGTCGTTCACGCCGGGGCGCGCGACGTCGGCGTTGGTGTGCGCGGCGTAGAGGGCGCAGCCTCCGCGGATCAGCGTCGCGACGACCCGGCCGCCCGGCGTCGTCTCGGCCACCGAGGACGTCCCCCGCAGGAACAGCGGATGGTGCGTGACCAGCAGCTGCGCCCCGGCGGCGACCGCCTCCCGGGCCACCGCCTCGCTCGGGTCGACGGCGAGATGCACGCGTTCGACGGGCGCGTCCGGGTCCCCGGTCACGAGCCCCACCGCGTCCCACGACTCGGCCCCGCGCGGGTCGTAGGCGGCCTCGAGAACGGTCAGGCACTCGCTGAGCGTCGGTGCGGCTGCGGAGGTCATGCGGTCTCCCGTTCGGACGCGCCCGGCTGCGTAACTTCCGGCCGGTCAGGACCGGCAGAACCTTACGCAGCCCGGATTGTCCGGGCGCGGCCGGCACGGCCGGGAGATCGTGCGCCGCTGCGAGGCCGCCTCAACGCCGAGGGCGTGGCGCACCGCTTCGAGGGCGGCACCGCCCGGCTGCCCCAACGGGTCTCCGCGCTCCGTCGGCTGGCGCGCGCGGGCTACGCCGGCAGAAGCGCGGCAAGTTCGGCGCCGTCAAGCACGTCTATCCGGCACCCGTCATGCACGAGCTGCGCAGCTGGTTCGACGACGCGCTCGCTTGTCAGCTGCCCGCCGCCCGGACGCTCTACTGGACCTGACCAGATCCCGGAAGAGCGTTCAATGGTCGACCCGCGAGTTCACGCCGGCCAGGTCGGAGACCGTCGTCCCCTCGCGGAGCCGATCCAGCCGGCGGAGCAGATTCTCCAGCGACGCCGAGAACTCCTCGGCGGCCGTGTCCTGCCCCAACCGGTCGGACAGGCCGCGGACCGTGGGATAACCCCGCAGGTCCGCTCCCGTGTCGACGTCCTCGACCCGGCCAGTCTCCGCCGGGCCGATGGGCACCTGCAATCCGGCCACCTCGAGCAGCAGATGGCCCAGCAGAAAGCTCGTGAACGCCTTGTATGCATCGACCGCCTGCTGCTCACCGAAGCCCTGGGTGCGCAGCGCATGCAGGAACGCCTCGATCCACGCGAGGCTGCGCAGCGGTGGGCGGATCCACGGAGCCGCCGGCGGCCGGGTCGCCACGAGCGGGAAGACCTGCGGATGGTCCAGGGCCACCCCGCGGACGCCGTGGGCGACCCGGCGCAGGTAGTCCTGCCACCCGTCGGAGGCGTCGAACTGGACGTCCGGGCTGGTGTACAGGTCGTCGAGCAACGCCTCGACCACGGTGTCGAGCAGGTTGTCCCGACCCGACACGTGCTTGTAGAGCGACATGGCCTCGACGCCCAGCGTCGATGCGAGCCGCCGCATCGTGAGATCGGGCAGCCCGTTCCTGTCGATGTAGTGAATCGCCGCGCGCACCACGCGGTGCCGGTTGAGCGGCCCGCGACGCCCGGCGGGGACCGGGTCGGGAGTCGTATCGATCACCTCTTCAGCCGAGGCACCGTCGCTTCTGACCGTGCTCTCGATGCACATGGTGGACGAGTACGCCGTAAGCCCGCTAGGTGAATACCCGTTCGGCGATGTCGTTTTCGGCCATGCCACGGAAGCCGAGGTCTGATTCCTTCGGGCGGCTGACAGGAGCGCCACCGCCAAGTAAGAAAGTAAGCATCGCCCGTCGGTCAGCCCCGTACCGATGGGCTCCTGGAGGTGCCCATGCCCTGCTCCCACCTCGCCACGACCCACGACGTGCCCGCCGCGGACAGCTCCGGATGCTCCGACTGCCTGCGTGAAGGCAGCTGGTGGGTGCACCTGCGCCAGTGCACGGACTGCGGACACGTCGCCTGCTGCGACAGCTCGCCGAACAAGCACGCCACCGCGCACTACTACGCGTCGCACCACCCGGTCGTCCGCTCCTTCGAGCAGGGCGAGAACTGGCGGTGGTGCTACGTGGACCAGCAGGTCGCGTGACCGCGCGGCCCGTCCTGCTGACGGTCGACGACGACCCCTCCGTCAGCCGGGCGGTCGCACGGGACCTGCGCCGGCGCTACGCCGACCGCTATCGCATCGTGCGGGCCGAGTCCGGCCCGTCGGCGCTCGACACCCTGCGCGAGTTCACGGTCCGCGGCGAACCCACCGCGCTGATCCTCGCCGACCACCGCATGCCCGGGATGACCGGCGTCGAGTTCCTCGAGCAGGCGATGGACCTGGTGCCGCAGGCCAAACGCGTCCTGCTCACCGCCTACGCCGACACCGATGCCGCGATCCGGGCGATCAACGACGTCGACCTCGACCGCTACCTGCTCAAGCCGTGGGACCCGCCGGACGAGCGTCTCTACCCGGAGATCGACGAGCTGCTCGAGCAGTGGGCGGCGGGCGCGCGGCCGGCGTTCGAGGGCATCACGCTCGTCGGGCACCAGTGGTCGGATCGGACGCAGGAGGCGAAGGAGTTCCTCGCCCGTAACCAGGTCCCCTACCGGCATCTCGACGTCGGGAGCGACGAGGCTCAGCGCCTGCTCACCGCGGCCGAGCTCTCCGGCAGCGAGACGGTGCCGGCCTGCTTCCTGTCCGACGGGACCGTCCTCGTCCGGCCGACGACGCGCGAGCTCGCGGAACGCGTCGGCCTCGCCACCACCGCCGGCAGCCGCTTCTACGACCTCGTCGTCGTCGGCGGCGGCCCCGCCGGGCTCGGCGCCGCGGTCTACGGGGCCAGCGAGGGGCTGCGCACCCTGCTCGTCGAGCGGTCCGCCACCGGCGGGCAGGCGGGCCAGAGCAGCCGCATCGAGAACTACCTCGGCTTCCCGCGCGGGCTCTCCGGCGCCGAGCTGGCACAGCGCGCCCGCGACCAGGCGCTGCGCTTCGACGTCGAGATCCTCACCACCGCCGAGGTGGCGGGCGTCGAGCCGAAGGGCGACGGCCGGGTCGTGCGCTTCGTCGATGCGCCCGACGTGACCGCGCACGCCGTGGTGCTCGCGACCGGCGTCTCCTACACCCGACTGCCCGCCCCCGGTGTGGACGACTTCGCCGGCCGCGGCGTGTACTACGGCGCCGCCGCCCACGAGGCGGTCAACTGCAGGAACCAGGACGTCTACATCGTCGGCGCCGCCAACTCGGCGGGGCAGGCCGCGCTCTACTTCGCGCGGTACGCCCGCCGGGTGGTGCTGGTCGTCCGGAGCGACTCGCTGCGCCGCTCGATGTCGGAGTACCTCGTCGCGCGGGTCGAGGACGCCCCGAACATCGACGTGCTGACCCGTACCGAGGTCGTCGAGGGCAAGGGCTCCGACCATCTCGAGACGCTGACCCTGCGGGACAGCGTCGAGGGCACGACCCGGGACGTCCCGGCCGGCTGGCTGTTCGTGTTCATCGGCGCCGCGCCGCTCACCGATTGGCTCGGCCCGGCCTTCGCCCGGGACTCCCGCGGCTTCCTGCTCACCGGCCCCGAGTTGCTCGACGCCAAGGGACGGCCGCCGCGGGAATGGCCGTTGGAGCGGGATCCTTATCACCTGGAGTCGAGCGTTCCGGGCGTGTTCGTCGCGGGGGACGTGCGGGCCGACTCCGTCAAGCGGGTGGCCTCCGCGGTCGGCGAGGGCGCGATGGCCGTGACGCTCGTGCACCGCTACCTGGAGAAGTCATGACCGCAGCTCCCGCTCCCCGCTCCGAACCCCAACGCCTCTCGCCCGACGAGCTGCGGACGCTGTTCCTGTTCGAGCAGCTGACCGACGAGCAGCTGGAGTGGCTGGCCGCCCGCGGCGAGGTCCGCACCTACGACGGCGGGGTGCCCGTCTACGAGGAATCGGACCCGGCGGACTACTTCTTCGTGCTGCTCTCCGGCGGTATCCGGATGAGCCGGTCGGTGCAGGGCGAGGACGTCACGATCATCGAGACCAAGCACCGGGGCTCCTACTCCGGCGCGATGCGGGCCTTCATCGACAGCGCGGGCGAGGACAACACCCAGTACCTCAACTCGCTCGCGACGACCGAGCCGAGCCGCTTCTTCGCGCTGCGGGCGGCCGACTTCGCCGAGATGATGCGGACCTGGTTCCCGATGGCCGTGCACCTGCTCGACGGGCTGTACCTCGGCATCCGCAACAGCGAAAGCACCGTCCGGCAGCGGGAGCACCTGGCTCGGCTCGGGACGCTGTCGGCCGGGCTGGCGCACGAGCTGAACAACCCCGCGGCCGCCGCGATGCGGGCGACGTCGCAGCTGCGGGCGCAGGTGACGCACACCCGGCACAAGCTCAAGGCGATGGCCGACGGCAAGATCGAGCCCGCCGTCCTGAGCCGGCTGGTCGAGGTCCAGGAGACGACGCTGAAGAAGCTCGCCGACCTCGGCCCGGCGCGCAGCCCCGTCGAGATCAGCGACGCCGAGGACGAGATCACCGACCGGCTCGAGGACCTCGACCTGCCGGACGCGATGGACCTGGCGTCGACGCTGGCGGGTGTCGGCCTGGACGCCGGGTGGGTCGACGACGTGTGCGCCGCGATGGGCTCCGAGACAGGAGAGAACTCGCTGGCACTCGCGATCCGATACCTGGCGAACACGTTCGAGACCGACGCGATGATGAGCGAGATCGAGGAGGCGACGTCCCGGATCTCGCAGCTGGTCGGGGCGGTCAAGCAGTACGCCTACATGGACTCGGCGTCGACGCAGGAGATCGACGTCCACGTCGGGCTCGACAGCACCGTCGTCATCCTCGGGCACAAGCTCGCCGGCATCGAGCTGCGGCGCGAGTACGACCGGACGCTGCCGAAGATCCCCGCCTACGCCGCCGAGCTGAACCAGGTCTGGACGAACCTCATCGACAACGCCGCCGACGCGATGGGCGGCCGGGGGGTGCTGACCCTGCGCACCTACCGCGAGGGTGAGGACGTCGTCGTGGCGGTCGCCGACGAGGGGCCGGGCATCCCCGAGGACATCCGGCCGCGCATCTTCGAGGCGTTCTTCACGACGAAGCCCGCGGGCGCCGGCAGCGGGCTGGGCCTGGAGAACGCCAAGCGGACGATCGTGAAGCGCCACCACGGCCGCATCGAGGTGGAGACGTCCTCGTCCGGCACGACGTTCGCGGTGCACCTGCCGATGCGCCAGCAGCTGCGCTGATGGCCTCCCGGACCGCCACTGTCCGGCGGTATTGACGCTCTGTCAGACTTGACAGCATGGCAGCCCCGCAGACGATCCGGTGGGCGGCACGGCACGGCCTCGCCCGCACCCTGCTCCAGCGCCACGCCCGCCGCGGCAACCTCGACGCCCGGCTCATGACCGACCTGTCGCTGCGCGAGGACCCGTTCGCCTCCTACGACGCGATCCGCAACCGGGGCCCGCTCAGCCGTGGCCCGTTCGCCCTCACCAGCGCGAGCCACGACGTCTGCGGCGCGGTGCTGCGCAGCGACGCGTTCGGGGTGCAGCTGCGCCCGACACAGCTCCCGGGCGTGGCCGAGAAGGCGCTGAAGATGGCCCGCGGCGGCGCGCTGACGCCGGTCGATCCCCCGTCGATGCTGGCCGTCGACCCGCCGACGCACACGCGCTACCGGCGGCTCGTCAGCAAGGTCTTCACCCCGCGCGCCATCAACGCGCTCCGCCCGCGCATGCAGCAGCTGGCCGACGACCTGCTCGACGAGCTGGCGGCGGGCGGGACGGGCAGCAGGACGGGCAGCAGGACGGGCACCGTCGACCTCGTCGACTCCTACGCGGCGCAGTTCCCGGTGACGGTCATCTCCGAGATCCTCGGGGTGCCGACGTCGATGAAGGAGCAGTTCCTGGCCTGGGGCAACGGAGCCGCGGTGACGCTCGACATCGGCATCGGGCTGGGTGAGTTCCGCCGCTCCGAGCGTGACCTGACCGCGCTACGGGAGTGGATGACAGGCCACTTCCGCCGCCTCCGCGACAACCCGGGCGACGACCTGCTCAGCCAGCTCGTGCAGGTGCAGGACGCCGAGGGCGGCCTCACCGAGCTGGAGCTGGCGGGCACGGCGATGCTGCTGCTCGGCGCCGGCTTCGAGACGACGGTGAACCTGATCGGCAACGGCACGGTACAGCTGCTGCGGCACCCCGAGCAGCTCGACCGGCTGCAGGCCGACCCCGAGATGTGGCCGAACGCGGTCGAGGAGATCCTGCGCTACGACTCCCCTGTCCAGCGCACCGCCCGCGCCGCGATGGCCGACACCGAGATCGCCGGCCGGACGCTGCCCGAGGGTTCGCTCGTCGTCTGCCTGCTCGGCGGCGCCAACCGGGACCCGGACGTCTTCGACGACCCGAACACCTTCGACGTCGGCCGCGCCAACGCGCGCGACCACCTCGCGTTCTCCGCCGGGATCCACTTCTGCCTCGGTGCCGCGCTGGCCCGGATGGAGGGGGAAATCGCGCTGCGCACGCTGTTCGAGCGGTTCCCCGACCTCGCCCTCGACGGCGAGCCGCACCGGCGCGGGACGCGGGTGCTGCGCGGCTACGACCGGATCCCGATCCGGCTCGCCGGGTCGCGCGAGCCGCTCGCCGCCTGAGGGGCGCCTCCGGCGGACACCCGCTGGCGTGAGGCACTAAGCTAAGTCCGTGACTAAGCCAGCAGTGCGCGTCGGTGTGCACGAAGCCAAGACCCGGCTTTCCGAACTGTTGCGGGCTGTAGCTGGAGGTCAGGAGGTGGAGATCCTCCGGGGTGGCCATCCCGTGGCGAAGCTCGTGCCCTTCACCACTCAGCACGAGCGGCAGATGGGGATGGACGCCGGGCGCGTGATCATCGCCGACGACTTCGATGCCCCGCTGCCGCCGGAGATCGAAGACAGCTTCTACTCGTGAGCCGCCTCCTCCTGGACACACACGTGTGGCTGTGGATGCTCAGTGAGCCGGCTCGGCTCTCGCCCGAGGCGCATGGGTTACTCGCCGCCCCCGAGAACACCCTGCTTCTCTCCGCCGCCAGCGGTTGGGAGATCGCGATCAAACACAGCCTGGGCAAGCTCCAGCTGCCGCAAGTACCGCGTGACTTCGTGCCCGACAGGCTGCGCCGCTCCGGCGTCCTCCCGCTCGCCGTGGAAATCGATCACGTCCTGCGCGTGTCCGAACTTCCGCCGCACCATCGCGATCCGTTCGACCGGCTTCTGGTGGCGCAGGCACAAGCGCTGGGGCTCCGGTTGGTCACGGCCGACCAGCGACTCGGCACCTACGACGTCGACATCGTGCCGGCCGCTTAGCGGTCAGCTCCTTGCGATCGGTGGGCGCGGCTGGTTTCGAACCAGCGACCCCTCGCTTGTAAGGCGAGTGCTCTCCCACTGAGCTACGCGCCCGGGGCACGCTGCTGACGCGCCCGGCCCGGCGAGCCTATGTGTGGGGACGCCATGGCAAGCGCTCGATCGGCGCCGCTCGGGCACAAAGGCGGTGATGCCGTCCGCGACCTTCTCCGTGAGCTTCGCACCGGAGCTGTCCCTGTTCCTGCCCACCCGCGTCGCGGGCGGCGCGGCTGACGTCGTCCCCGACGGCGTCTCCACGCTCGGGCACGTGGTCGAGTCGCTCGGCGTCCCGCTACCCGAGGTGGGTCGGCTGGTCGTCGACGGACGGCAGGTGACGCCGTCGCACCGGCCGGCGGCCGGAGAACGGGTCGAGGTCCAGCCGGTCGAGCGACCGCAGCTTCTCGAGCCCGGGACCGAACGCTTCCTGCTCGACGTCCACCTCGGCAAGCTCGCGAGGCGGCTACGGCTGCTCGGCCTCGACGTCGCCTACTCGAACGACGCGAGCGACGACGCGCTCGTCGAGCAGGCCGGCGACGAAGCGCGGGTACTGCTCACGCAGGACCGCGGGCTCCTCCGCCGGCGGGCCGTCGCGCGTGCCGGTTACGTGCGTGGCGACCTGGCCGACGATCAGCTGCGTGACGTCCTCGACCGGTTCCGTCCGCCGCTGGCGCCCTGGACCCGATGCCCCGCCTGCAACGGCCGGCTGCAGCCCGTGGACAAGGCCGCGGTCGCCGATCTGCTCGAGCCCGGCACCCGCCGGACCTACGACACGTATGCGCGCTGCCGGGACTGCGGCCGTGTCTACTGGCACGGGGCGCACGGCCGGCGACTCGACGAGATGGTGGCGCGGGCACAGGCCGTCGTCGGCGACGGCGAGGCCTAGGACTCGCGACCGAAGATCCGATCGAGCGCTCGTCCGACGTCGTCGGCGAGCGTGTCCGTTGCCGCCTTCCCGCCGGGCGCGGGGCCGCGCGAGTCGGCCGGCGTCGTCGTCCCGCAGCCCTTGCACCGGATCATCCCGAGCGACTTCGACAGCGCCCGCGAGCCGCAGCTCGGGCAGCGGTCGGCCTCCGCATCCCAGCCCGGCCGCTGAGCGCAGTCGGGGCAGACGAGCACCTGCTCGCCCTGCCGGACGAGGCGCTTCCACGCGCTCGGCCCCCGCGTGGGGTCGGTCTGCCGGACTCCGCAGGCGACGCAGGGCACGCGTCCAGGGTGGGTGCGAGCGCGGAGCGGCGCAAGCGGGACACGGTCCGGCCTACAGTTCCTCGAGGCTCTACAGCTCTTTCAAGACCCGCGCGTACTCGTCGTGGTCCCGCGCGTCCGGCAGCCCGTTGACCACCGTCCAGCGGACGGTCCCCTCCTTGTCGATGACGAAGGTGCCGCGGGTGGCGCGGCCGACGGTCTCGTTGAAGACGCCGTAGGCCTGGGCGACGGCGCCGTGCGGCCAGAAGTCGGACAGGATCGGGAAGGTGAAGCCCTCCTGATCGGCCCAGACCTTGTTCGCGAACGACGAGTCCACCGAGACGGTCAGCACCTGGACGTCCTCGTTCTGGAACGTGTCCAGGTTGTCCTGGATGGCCCGCAGCTCGCCCTGGCAGACGCCGGTGAACGTCGCGGGGTAGAAGAGCAGGACGACGTTCTTCGCGCCGCGGAACTCCGCGAGGGTCACCTCGCCGTTGTTCTGGTCCTTGAGCGTGAAGTCGGGAGCGGTGCTCCCAATGGGCAATGCGGCGGCGTCATCGGGCACGCGGCAACTCCTCGTGACAAGCGTGTGATCTGCAGTAATCGCAGCCCTCGCCCGGATGCCCGGGCAAACGTGGGTAGGAGAACGAGCATGCCAGCTGACACGACGACCACCGTCCCCCAGGGCGTGATCGAGCTCGGGCGCCCCGAGATCCGGCGCCGCCTGACCGAGGCGTGGGACGCCTTCCTCACCTCCGCCGAGGCCACCGATCTCGAGACGAAGTCGCGCCTACCCGGCTGGCGCGCGCACGAGATCCTCGTTCATCTCGGCGCCTGGGACGACCACCGTGCCATGGCGGGCTTGATCGAGTCGGCCCAGGGCCGCGGTCCGCAGAAGCCGCCGGACGTGGACGAGGTCAACGCGGCGGTAACCAAGGCGCACCGCGACGCGTCGCGCGACGAGGTGTTCGACGCGCTCCGGCGCAACCGCAGCGAGGCCCTCAGCTACCTCGAGGGCGACGACGCCGAGGCCGCGGAGCTCGACCGGGTGAACGTCATGGCCACCGTCGGCTGCATCCCGCTCCTCACGGTCGTGCACGCCAGCATCTACGAGCTGGCGGTCCACGCGCTCGACCTGGTCGACTGCGGCGCGCCCCAGCCACCCGAGGAGCTGCTGCTGAACGGGCTCTCGTCGCTCGCCGACGTCACCGGCGCGCTCGCCGCCCACCTGAACATCACCGGCGGCGCCGTGCTCTCGACGCCGGCCGGGGGCTGGCACTTTGCGGCCGACAAGGGTGGCTGGACCACGACGCCGACCGACAGCAACTCCGACACCGGCAAGACGCCGGTGGTCTCGGCCGAGCTCCCGACGCTGCTCGACGCCTCTGCCGGGCGCAAGAACCCGATGTCGCTGCTGACCCGGCGCAAGCTCAAGGTCCAGCACATGAGCGGACTGCTCCGACTGTCGCCCATCGTCGAGACCGCCCCCGGCATCCCGGGCGGACCGGTGCTGCGGCTGGCGGCCCGGACCGTCGGCAGCGCCGGCGGCGTCGTCGGGAAGTTCTCCCGCAAGAGCTGACGTTCGGAGGGGACGCCGGACGCGGCCCGCTTCGCGACTTGATGAACTGTCCCTGGCCGGCCCGCAGCCAGCTGGCCGGGACAGTTGATCGACTCGAGAGCGCGAAACCGCGACCCGGCGGAGCGAGCTAGCGCTGCCGCCGCCCGGCGCCGCCCTTGGGCGCGGCGAGGCGCATGGCCGTCCACTCCTGCCCCGCGGTCACGGTGCTGGTCTGCACCAGCCCGGCGGTGGGGACGGCTTCGAGGATGTCGCTGGGTTCGACGTGCCCGTCACGGCCGGCCTTCGGCGTGAGGAGCCAGAGCATGCCGTCGTCGGAGAGCTGCCGGCGGGCGTCGACGAGCGCGTCGACCAGGTCGCCGTCGTCGTCCCGGAACCACAGCAGGACGACGTCCACCACGTCGTCGGAGTCCTCCGGGACGAGGTCGTTGCCCGTGATGGACACGATCTCGTCGAGAAGCTCCGTCGCGATGTCGTCGTCCTCGTTGAGCGATTGAACGAGGTTGCCGGGCTTGATGCCCAGCTTGGCAGCTCGGCTCGACGCCTGCTGCCCCTCCGACGCGTTGGCCGCGGTCGGACTCACGCTCCCCCTCGTCGGGTTCTGCCCCTGTGGGAACGACGACCGGGTTGATCGCCGTTGCGGGGTAGTCCACCTGACGACCTGCCGAACTGCAAGTGCCTTGCGGCGAATTTCGTCCTTTCGCCGCGTTACAGGCACCGCTCAGCCCGGCAGGAAGCTGAATCGCACGGTCCGGTCGGCGTTGTCGACGTTGAGGTCCACCAGCGCGATCGACTGCCAGGTGCCGAGCAGCAGACGGCCGTCCGAGACCGGGACTGTCAGCGACGGCGGCACGATCGCCGGCATCACGTGCGAGCGGCCGTGACCCTTCGAGCCGTGCGCGTGACGCCAGCGGTTGTCGGCCGGCAGCAGCTCGCCGAGCGCGGCGAGCAGGTCGTCGTCGCTGCCGGCGCCGAGTTCGAGGACGGCGACCCCGGCCGTCGCGTGCGGGACGAACACCGACAGCAGGCCGTCGCCCTTGTCGGCGACGAACGACTCGGCCTCCGAGGTGAGATCGCGGACCGTGTCCGACGATCCGGTCCGTACCGAGATGGTGGTGGTGTCCACGAACGCTCCCCTCGCGGCGCGGTCGGCCGTGTCCGACTGGCCGCCGGCACCTTTTCGCCTCTCGCCGTCAATTCCACCGACCGCGCAGGCCTACCCGCGGATTCGGAGTGACACGATGGCGTCGGTAGGTGTGGTGCAGGGCACGTCCCCGTCGGCAGATCCTGCACCGGCACCACGCAGGGGCACGCATCTCGCATCGAGGAGGGTCCATGGCCGGTCCCCGTTCCCGCTACTCCGTGATCAGCGACGGGCTGCCCAACCAGCTGCCGGACATCGATCCGGACGAGACGCGGGAGTGGCTCGAGTCCCTTGACGCGGTGATCGACGCCGAGGGCCGGGGCCGCGCCCGCTATCTGATGCTGAAGCTGCTCGAACGCGCGCGCGAGAAGCAGATCGGCGTGCCGGCGCTGCGCAGCACCGACTACATCAACACCATCCCGCCCGAGCACGAGCCGTGGTTCCCCGGCGACGAGCACGTCGAGCGCCGCATCCGCGCCTTCATCCGCTGGAACGCGGCCATCGCCGTCACCCGGGCCAACCGCAAGGGCCTCGAGGTCGGCGGGCACATCGCGTCCTACGCGAGCTCGGCCAGCCTCTACGAGGTCGGCTTCAACCACTTCTTCCGCGGCAAGGACCACGGCGAGAGCGGCGACCAGGTCTTCATCCAGGGCCACTCCTCCCCCGGCATGTACGCCCGCGCCTACCTCGAGGGCCGGCTGACCGAGGCGCAGCTCGACGGCTTCCGGCAGGAGATCAGCGCCGCCCCGAACGGTCTGCCGAGCTACCCGCACCCGCGACTGATGCCGGACTTCTGGGAGTTCCCGACGGTCTCCATGGGCCTCGGCGCGATCAACGCGATCTACCAGGCGCGCTTCAACCGCTACCTGCACGCCCGGCAGATCAAGGACACCAGCCGCAGCCACGTCTGGGCGTTCCTCGGCGACGGCGAGATGGACGAGCCCGAGGCCCTCGGCGCGATCGGCCTCGCCGCGCGCGAGGAGCTCGACAACCTCACCTTCGTCATCAACTGCAACCTGCAGCGTCTCGACGGCCCGGTGCGCGGCAACGGCAAGATCATCCAGGAGCTGGAGTCGTACTTCCGCGGCGCCGGCTGGAACGTCATCAAGGTCGTCTGGGGCCGGGACTGGGACCCGCTGCTCGCGAAGGACAACGACAGCGTGCTGGTCAACCAGATGAACGTGACGCCCGACGGTCAGTTCCAGACCTACGCCGTCGAGAGCGGCTCCTACATCCGCGAGAACTTCTTCGGCACCGACAACCGGCTGCGGAAGATGGTCGAGGACTACAGCGACGACGATCTGCGCAAGCTCTCCCGCGGCGGTCACGACTACCGCAAGCTCTACGCGGCCTACAAGGCCGCCGTCGAGCACGAGGGCCAGCCCACGGTGATCATCGCGCAGACGGTGAAGGGCTGGACGCTGGGCAGCGACTTCGAGGCGCGCAACGCGACGCACCAGATGAAGAAGCTCAACAAGGACGAGCTCAAGGAGTTCCGGGACCGGCTCTACATGCCGATCAGCGACGAGGATCTCGAGGGCGACCTGCCGCCCTACTACCACCCGGGCGAGGACTCCGAGGAGATCCAGTACATGAAGGAGCGGCGGGCCGCGCTCGGCGGCTACCTGCCCCGTCGGGTGCTCCGGCACAAGCCGCTGCCGGCCGCGCCGGACAAGTCCTACGACCAGCTGCGCAAGGGCTCGGGCAAGCAGTCGGTCGCGACGACGATGGCGTTCGTCCGGCTCCTCAAGGAGCTGATGAAGCACAAGGACCTGGGCCACCGGTTCGTGCCGATCATCCCGGACGAGGCGCGCACCTTCGGGATGGACGCGATGTTCCCGACGTCGAAGATCTACTCCCCCTCGGGCCAGACCTACGACGCGGTCGACCGCGAGATGCTGCTGTCCTACCAGGAGTCGAAGACCGGGCAGATCCTGCACGAGGGCATCACCGAGGCGGGCGCGATGGGCTCGGCGATCGCGGCGGGGACGTCGTACGCGACGCACGGCGAGCACATGATCCCGATCTACGTCTTCTACTCGATGTTCGGGTTCCAGCGCACCGGCGACCAGATGTGGGCGATGGGCGACCAGATGGGCCGCGGCTTCCTGCTCGGGGCCACGGCCGGACGCACGACGCTGAACGGGGAGGGGCTGCAGCACCAGGACGGGCACTCGCCGCTGCTCGCGCTGACCAACCCGGCCTGCGTCGCCTACGACCCGGCGTTCGCGTTCGAGATCAGCCACATCACCCGCGACGCCCTGGACCGGATGTACGGCGAGCGGGACGAGAACGTCTTCTACTACCTGACCGTCTACAACGACCCGTATCCGCAGCCGCCGGAGCCGGAGGGGATCGACGTCGACGGCCTGCTCCAGGGCCTCTACCTCTACCGGTCCGCCGGGCAGCTCGACACGGGGACATCCGAAGACGCGGCGGGCGAAGACGCGGCGGGCGACGACGCGGTGCCCGCGCAGCTGATGGCGAGCGGGTCGGCCATGCCGGCGGCGCAGCGCGCGCAGGAGATGCTGGCCGAGGAGTGGGGCGTCGCGGCCGACCTGTGGTCCGCGACCTCCTGGAACGAGCTGCACCGCGAGGCCGTGCAGTGCGAGAAGGAGAACCTGCTCTCGCCGGAGGAGCCGCGCGAGCCGTACGTGACGCGGGTCCTGGCCGAGACGCAGGGCCCGGTCGTCGCCGTGACCGACTTCCAGCGCGCCGTGCCCGACATGATCGCCCGGTGGGTGCCGACCGACTGGGTCTCGCTGGGCACGGACGGGTTCGGCCGCTCGGACACCCGGACCGAGCTGCGCCGGTTCTTCCGCATCGACGCGCCGTCCATCGTCGTCGCCACCCTGCAGGAGCTGGCCCGGCGGGGCGACATCCCGGCCGACCGGGTGAAGGACGCGCTGGCCCGCTACCAGCTTGCGGACGACCAGGCGGTCGACGAGGGGTCGGCGACCGAGGGGGACGACGAGCACGCGCCGACCGAGGACGAGTCGAACGGCGACTGAGCGTCGCGACCGGGCGCCGGATCGGGGTGCGTCGGCCACGATCCGTATCCGCCGGTCGCCGTCGGATTCCGGCTGGTCGCGAGGGGTAGGGCTCGGTCCGGACGCCGGGGCAGGACGCCCACGCCCCGGTTGCAGGACAGCGTTGAGAGGACGGCATGGACCGAGGTAGCGACAAGCACAGCCCGCGCATGGACGAGGAGCTCAAGCACGAGACGTCCGGGCTGGTGCAGAGCGGCCACGACACCCGTGCCGAGGAGTGGCGACTGCCCGAGCCGCCCGGGGAGGACCAGCCGGAGGCCGACCTCGCGCCCGGCGAGACGCTGCACGGGGGGATCCCGGACGGGATGTCCGCGGACGACGTCGAGGCCCGCGCCCAGCTGGCCGGCTTCCTGCCCCTGTCCGTGTTCCCCGGCGTGCGCGAGCAGCTGCTCGACCACGTGCTGGACAGCTCCGCCCCGGACGCCGTCGTCGAGCAGGTGCGTCAGCTGCCGGCCGGCCGCGAGTTCCAGAACGTCGGCGAGGTGTGGCGCGTGCTCCACGGGGGCGGTCACGTGGAGGAGCACCGCTTCTGAGACCCTGCCCCTGAACGATCGTCGCTCCGAGGAGCAATGCGCGCCGTCTGGCGCTGCATGGCGGCCCCCGAGAACGTGCCCCGCACGTCCGGGGGCCGCCGTTCGTTCGAGGCCCTGGAAACCGGCGGGCGATCGACGGTGTGCGGTGAGGTGACGTCACCGGGCGCGAGTCGGCCGCTTTCCGCGTCACCTCACCTCCCACGGGCGATCGCCAGCCGCGCTTCTCATCCCCGGACAAGCCGGGCGACACCTGCTCCTCCGCGCCTCAAGGCACCGACAACAGCGCGGAGCGCCCGTAGTCCCTTCGGATGGTGTTGGAGGCGGCGCGGAGGGTTCACCTGCCCAGGTGCTGCGGGCGCCGCCGTCCGAGCCGATCCTGAGAGGGACGGGCGGCGCCCACGACACCGCCCGCAGGCACACGGGTGGAGGTGACGGCATGGCTCGACGGGCAACGATCACGCGCCTCGAGGACCATCCGAACCTGGCGGAGATCCTCGGCGTCCTCGCGCAACTCGCGCACGTGGACGACGAACACCTCGAGGTGCTCGCCCGATCCTGGCGCAACACGGTCGCCGTCGCCGAGGCCCGGCGCAAGGCGCTCTCCCCCGACTCGCCGCTGATCATCGAGGTGCTCGCCGCCTTCGACGCGGTCGCCGCCCTGTACGCCGACGACCTCGCCGGCGGCCACGACTACGTCCGCGTCGACCCCGCGACCGCCAACACCGCGCTCAAGGCCGTCCGCGACGCGATCGCCGCCGCCTACGCCCGCCCGGTCCTCAGCCGCGGCGAGTACGCGAGCCTGCTCAGCGCCTGGCGCGCGGTCTTCCCGCGTCCGACGGTCCGCGAGCCCGACCTCGGCCCTGGCGGCGAGGAGGTCAAGCGCCTGCTCGGCCTGCTGCCCTCGCTGGCCGGTCGCTGCCACGACGACGCCGGCCGCCGCGTCTACGACGGCCTGCTGGTGCACGCCATGACCCTCGACGAGGACGCGCACTCCGAGGCCGTCTCCTCGGCGTTCGACGCCGCGGTCCGCACGGGCCGGCGTCGGGTCTGGACGCTGGTCCGCCGCAGCGCCGCCGAGGGCATCGGCCGCTTCTGCCCCGACTGCCGCACCCCGCACGCCGACGGCCCGTACGACGACGAGCGGGTGCTCGAGCTGTGCGCCGACGCCGCCTGCGCCCTGCTGGTGCAGGACGAGCTGTCCCCGGTCGACGCGTCGACGCTCACGGCGCCGCTCCGGCACCTCATCCCGTTGCAGCGCGCCGGGGAGTAGCACCGCACGGCGTCACGATTTCCGACCCCGCTCCGGGGAAGGGTCGGAGCATGACTGACAACGCCGAGATGGGCGAGCGGCCGGCCGACCCAGCCACCCGAGGCGGTGTCGGCGTGGGGGCCGGTCCCGACGACTACGCCGAGGGCATGGCGGAGGAGACGCTCGACCACCTGGGCGCGGCGGCCAACCCGCGGGACGCGGCGCCCACCCAGGACGACGCCGACCAGCCGCCGGGCGGGGCGCAGACGCCGCTCGCCGACACCGAGGCGATGTCCAATCGGATGCAGCCCGTCGACGAGTGGGGCACCGGCGACCAGGAGCTCCCCCAGGAGGGACCCTCGGAGGAATTGAACAGCATGTCTGACGGAGAGTAACGACGCTGCAACTGTTGCAGACCTACACTCCTCACATGGCCTCCACACGTTCGGACACGACACAACCCGACGACGAGCTCCGCCTCGCCACCGAGGCGACGCTCCGGGCGTCCCGGGCTCTGGTCGGGATCGTCGCCCGCTCGCTCGGGTCCGTGCTCGATCACGTGTCGCTGCCGCAGTTCCGGGTCCTCGTGCTGCTCTCGTCCGGCGGCCCCGCACGCAGCGGCTCGCTGGCCGAGCAGCTCGGCGTGCACCCGTCGACGTTCACGCGGATGACCGACCGCCTGGTCGCGGCCGGTTGGGTGGAGCGCAGGGACGCGCCCGACAACCGGCGCGAGGTCTACGTCGCCCTGACGGAGTCCGGCGCCGCGCTCGTCGACGAGGTCATGGACCGGCGCCGCGCGACGATCGCCTCGGTCCTCGAGCCCCTCGACAGCGAACACCGCCAGGCCGTCCTGCGCGGCCTCGAGGTGCTGGCCCTGGCCGCCGGCGAGCCCGAGGTGCAGGACATGCTGACCCTCGCGCTCTGAGACGACGGGCTCTTCATCGCCGGGTTCCAGTGGCAGGATCCCGCCATGTCCTTTCGCCGACGCCTGCTCGATCCCACGCTCCACGACCTCAGCCCGAGGCATCTGGAGCTCTACTGGCGCTACCAGATCGTGCGCACCGCGGTCGACTTCGGGGCCGCGTTGTGCTTCGTGGTGGGCAGCGTGCTCTTCTTCTTCGAGCGGACGGCGACGCTGGGTACCTGGTTCTTCCTCGTCGGCTCGTTCCTCTTCGCCACCAAGCCGACCATCGACCTGACCCGCTCGCTCCACCTTCGCCGGCTGCCGGAGACCTCGGGCTAGAAGGCGTTGCGTCCCGCCCAGGCGAGCAGGTCGTCGGCCGACCACGTGTTGACGATCGTCGCCGGGTCGACCCCGCAGGCGGCGGCGCGCTCGCAGCCGTACGGCTGCCAGTCGAGCTGCCCCGGCGCGTGCGCGTCGGTGTCGATGGAGAACCGGCAGCCCGCCTCGACCGCGAGCCGCATCAGCCGCTTCGGCGGGTCCAGCCGCTCCGGCCGGCAGTTGATCTCCACCGCGACGTCGAAGCGCTGGCAGGCGGCGAACACGAGCTCGGCGTCGAACTCCGACTCCGGGCGCGTGCGGCCGCCGCGCCCACCGCTGGTGACGTTGCGGCCGGTGCAGTGCCCCAGGATGTCGGTGTGCGGGTTGGCGATGGCGGTGACCATCCGCTGGGTCATCTCGTCCCGCGGCATCCGCAGCTTCGAGTGCACGGACGCGACCACGACGTCCAGGCGCTCCAGCAGCTCCGGCTCCTGGTCCAGCGAGCCGTCGAGGTTGATGTCGACCTCGATGCCGGTCAGCAACCGGAACGGGGCCAGCGTCTCGTTGATCTCGGCGACCACGTCGAGCTGCCGGCGCAGCCGCTCCGGCGAGAGCCCGTTGGCGACGGTCAACCGCGGCGAGTGGTCGGTCAGCACGACGTACTCGTGGCCGAGCGCCCGTGCGGCGCGGGCCATCTCGTCGATCGGCGAGCCGCCGTCGGACCAGTCGGAGTGCGTGTGGCAGTCGCCGCGCAGCAGGGCGCGGATCTCGGCGCCTCCCTCGGCAACGGGCTTGCCACCGGTCGCCTCCAAGCGCCGCAGGTAGACCGGCACCTCGCCGCCCAGCGACTCCGCGATGGTGCGGGCGGTGACGTCACCGACGCCGGAGAGCTCCTTCAGCGTCCCCGCGTCCGCCCGCTGCCGGACCTCGTCCGCGGACAGCGTGCCGACCACCGACGCGGCCGTGCGGAAGGCGCGGACCCGGTACGTCGGCTCGTGTGCGCGTTCGAGCAGGAAGGCGATGCGGTGCAGGTCCTCGATCGGGTCGCGGGGCTGCGGCTCCTCGTCGGCCATCTCAGTGCTCCGGTCGGTACACCAACAGCCGGGTGGCATGCTTGCTGAGCGCCACGGAGGACTCGGCCTGCCCGACCTCGCCGTCGAGGGCGACCGCCAGCTCGCCCGCGCCGTCGGCTCGTTCGAGGTGCAAGCTCGGCGCCAGCCGCTGTTCGTAGACGCGGGAACGGCCGAGCCGGCCGGACAGGACGGCGGCCAGCAGGCGCGTCCGGGCCAGCGGGGTCGTGGCGTCGACCATCCGGATGTCGAGGAGACCGTCGGTGAGGTCGGAGCGGAAGGTCGGCGCGAAGCCCGAGGGCGAGTAGTGGCCGTTGCCGGCGAACAGCAGCCAGAGCAGCCGATGCTGTCCGTCGACGACGAGGTCGAGCGGCGTCCCGCCGCGCAGCACCCGGACCATGGCGATCACGACCGACGGCCACTTGCCGAGGTACTCCTCGAGCCGCTCGCGGGTGGCGACGATCTCCGGATAGCCACCGAGGCTGGCGGTGTTGAGGAACACCCGGGCGTCGCAGCCCTCGATGCACCCGATGTCGACCCGCACGGCAGTGCCGGCGCGGACCGCCTCGACCGTGTCGTCGATGTCGTCGATGCCGATGTCCTGCGCGAAGTGGTCCAGGGTTCCCCCCGGGAACACCGCGAGCGGCAGGCCGGTCTCGAGCGCGATGTCCGCGGCGACGTTGATCGTCCCGTCCCCGCCGACGGCCCCGAGGGCGGAACAGGTCGGCGCCGCCCGCCGCAGCGTGTCGGCGATCTCGTCCGCGGGTCGCTCGAGCACCCGCGCGGCCGGCAGGGCGGTCCCGATCTCGCCCGCGTAGTCCCGCTTGCGGGCCTTGCCGCCGGACTCGTTGACGACGACGACCAGTCCCTCGCCGTCGGGAAGGACCGGCGCGGCGTGCGACGCCGACCTCGCCTTCGCGGGCAGCGCCGGACGGCGCGGCCAGGTGCGGGTCGTCAGCGCCGCGCAACCGACGCCGAGCAGCACCCCGGCGGCGACGTCGCCGGGATAGTGCACGCCCGTGTACACGCGGGAGTAGGCGACCGCCGCCGCCAGTGTGCCCACGGCCAGCCCGACCTTCGGGCTCTCGAGCGCCACGCCCGCCGCGAAGGCGGCCGCCGACGTCGCGTGCCCGGAGGGGAACGACAGGGTCTGGGGCTGGCGGCGAAGGCGTCGCGCCAGGGCGACGCCGTCGAGCGGCGGGCGGCTGCGCCGGAACGAGAACTTGGCCGGCACGTTCGCGAGCGGGCTCGCAATCGCCACCGCCAGCAGCCCGCGCACGGCGGCCCGGCGCCGCCGGCCGCGGGACGCGGCGAGAACCGCGGCCGTTCCGAGCCACAGCGTGCCGTGATCGGCGGTGCGGGACAGGACCGGCAGCACGGCGTCCAGCCCGGGTGTGGAGGTGTTCGCCACGCGGGTGAACAGCTCGAGGTCCTTACGGAGCAGGCTGTGCCTGCGGGCAGAGCCGTACCGGCGGGCAGAGCCGTACCGGCGCAACAGGCCGCTCAATCGGTTCTCCTCGCCTCGCCCGTCCGGGTCGATGCTCGCACGAACGGGTCGGGCGACGCCGTCCCAGTGACGGCGGGTCCAGCGCTGGAGGCAACGCTGCCTCCAGCGGCCTCAGCCGGCGCGGAGAGAGGCGATCTCGGCCTCGAGGTCCATGTGGTCGCTCTCGGTGCCGCTCGGCACGAGCGCGTAGGTGCTCAGCAGGAACTCGACCGCCGTGTTGAGACCGATGAGGAAGGTGGCGGCGCCGTAGGGACTGCGGGTGTGCAGGAAGATGCACCGCTCCCCCTCGCGCAGCCCCGGCCAGATCTGCACGTCTCCCTCACCCGCCGGCTGGCTCACACCCTCCTCGAGCAGGGCACGGGCGAAGGTCCACGTGACCCACTGGTCGCCGTCGACGAGGAAGCGCAGTTCGACCGCGTAGGGGTCGTCCTTCCGGAACTCGAACTGCGACGTGACGGGCAGCGGCGGTCCGCCGGCGACCACGAGGTCGACGACGAGGTCGGAAGTGACAGCGGGGGCAGTCATGGGAGATCTCCTGGGCTGCGCCGGGGACGATGGGCGTGGCGGGTGAAATCGAGGCTGTCGGGAAGTCGGGGCTGAATCGACAATTGGTGTTTCCGTCTTTCGAGGCTCCTAATACAGCGATCGGGAAATAGACCGGAAGATCGTTTCTGGTTGATTTGTCCGATCTGCCCGGCCTGTTGGCTCGGCGGCTGGAGATCAACGCTGCCCGGAACGCTCGACGACGCCCGCCCGGACCCGTCCGGACGCTTCCGGGCAGCGTTCCCGGAGATGCCGGCGTCCCGGACGCCGCACCCCGCACCCCGCACCCAACGCTGCCCGGAACGCTCGACGACGCCCGCCGGGACCCGTCCGGACGCTTCCGGGCAGCGTTCCCGGAGATGCCGGCGTCCCGGACGCCGCACCCCGCACCCCGCACCCAACGCTGCCCGGAACGCTCGACGACGCCCGCCGGAACCCGTCCGGACGCTTCCGGGCAGCGTTCCCGGAGATGCCGGCGTCCCGGACGCCGCACCCCGCGCCCAACGCTGCCCGGAACGCTCGACGACGCCCGCGGCTGGGCCCGTGATGGACTGCCCGCGTGGCTTCCGCACGCAAGCGCATGCTGAGCGGCGAGATGTACCGCGCCGACGATCCCGAGCTCGTTGCCGACGCCCTCCGGGCAGCCCGGCTCACGCACCGGATCAACGGCACCGCACCCGATGAGGAGGAGCTCAGGCGATCGCTGCTCGCAGCGTTACTCGGCGAGATCGGACCCGGCACCGTCATCCGACCGCCGTTCCACTGCGACTACGGCTTCCCGACCCGGGTCGGCGCGAGGACGTTCGTGAACGTCGGCGCGGTCGTGCTGGACTGCGCGCCGGTGACCATCGGCTCGGACGTGCAGATCGGGCCGGGCGTGCAGCTACTGACGGCGACGCATCCGCTCGACCCGGATGCGCGGAGGTCCGGCGACGAGTACGCCTTGCCGATCGTCGTCGAGGACGGCGCCTGGCTGGGAGGCGGTGTCATCGTCTGCCCCGGCGTCCGCATCGGAGTCGGCTCGGTCGTCGGCGCCGGTAGCGTCGTCACCAGGAACATCCCGCAGGGAGTGATCTCAGCAGGGAATCCCTGCCGTGTCCGCCGACCGGTACCGGAGAGACTCTGATCACGAGGGGAAGACGCCGGGCCGCCGAAGGCGTTCACTTCCGTCGTGAGCCCTTTGGCGAAGCAAACCCCTCCTCCGGCTCAACGCGTACGGACAGCCGTGCGCCGGGTCGCGGGGTGGTGGCGGGAGCCCGTGCCGCAGCGCGGTGCCTTCACCCAGCACAGCGGGGGCTGGGGAACGCACGCGGAGTCCGTGGCTCGCTGGTGACGCACCGCGGGCGGAACCGGCACCGAGCCGTCTCCGAGGCGTTCTGAGCCGTCAGTCGCGGGGCGGTGGAACCAGCTTCCCGTCGGCGTCGCGATGCCGACGGCGCCGGGGGTGCCGCTTGCGTTCGAGTTGGTCGTCCTGCGCGTCGCGGATGGACTCGAGGACATCGACCTGGTCGTTGTCCGGCAGTCCGCCCAACAGGCTGCTCAGGACGTCGTTCCGCTCCTTCATCGGCTGCCTCCGGTCACGTCACGGAGTTGCGCGAGCCCGATGCGACACGAGCCCGCATCCCACAGATGAGCTGCTGGCTCAGCCGAAATCCGACGCTATCAGCCGTATTCCGCCCTGCGAACCCCCTGCCGCCGAGCTGATCGGGCGGGAGCGCCCAGGGGTCAGTAGTAGTGCCGCCGGCCGCCGACGGCGCGACCCATGGCCCCCATCAGCGCGAGGATGAGCCCGATGACCAGCAGCACGACGCCGATGGCCCACAGGATCCACACGCCGAAGATGAGTCCGAGAATCAAGCAGATGAGACCAACCGTGATCATGCGAGCCTCCTATGGCTGCGGCCCGCACAGCTGGGATCAGAGCGGGGTTGCGGTATTCCCCAACCAACGGCCTCCCACACGTCGCGGGTGGCGGGGGGTCACTGCGACGAGCACGGCGCCCGCCTCACATCTGTCACGCCGGCGGCGATAGGAGTCGACAAGTCCTGAGAGGCCAGGGCGTTAGTCCGTCGAGGAGGCCGACGTGCCCATTGCCGTGACCGCCACCGAGCTCTTGGACGTCGTTCGCGACCTGGTCGAGGCCGACTTCGGCGTCGCGATCGCCGCCGAGATCGACGTAGACAGTCCGTTGCTCACCACCGGACTGCTCTCCAGCCTCTCGCTCGTCGAACTGCAGACCCGGTGTGAGGAGGCGTTCGGCGCCACCTTCGACCCGGCCGACCTCGGCTTTGACAACGGCGACACCGTTCGTCAGCTCACCGCGGCCTTCACCCGCAGCAGGTGATCCCCTCGGCTCCCCGCCAACTCTGGGAGCACCTGACCGTCGGCCGGAGCGCCGACGAGCGGCTCGCGCTCGGGTTCCTCGACACCGAGGGCGCCTGCCGAGGGTGGTCCGTCGCCGAACTCGTCCCGACGGTCGAACGGATGGGGCTCCGACTCAGGGAGACCGCCGGCCGGAAGGGCGCCGTCGTCGCCGTCCTCGCGGGCGATCAGCAGACCCAGGCCCTGCACTTCCTCGCCGCGTTGGCCGGCGGGCTGATCCCAGCCATCCTCACTCCGCCGACCCGTAAGCAGGACCCTGCCTGGTTCGCCGCCAACCTCACCGCGACCCTCGCGTCGGTCGCTCCCGACCTGGTGCTCACCGATCGACCAGAGTTGCTCGGCGGCCACCCGGGGCGCGTGGCGCGGACATGGTCGCTGCAGCTCCTACAGGACGCGAACCAACCGACGCCGCTGCATCCGCCCGCGGACACCGCCTTCCTCCAGTTCTCGTCCGGGACCACCGGTCACAAGAAGGGCGTGGCGATCTCCGTGACCGCCGCCGCCCGGCAGCTCTACGCCTACGCTGCAGCGCTCGGCGTCACCTCCGGCGACAGCGTCGTCAGCTGGCTCCCGCTGTACCACGACATGGGCCTGGTCACCGCGCTGCTGCTCCCCCTGGCCGCAGGCATATCGGCCCGCATGCTCGAGCCGCTCGATTTCGCGGCGGCACCGATCCGCTATCTGCGGGCCGTAACGCGCTACCGCGCGACGCTCGGCTGGCACCCGAACTTCGCCTACCAGTTCCTCGCCGAACGGGTCCGTCCCGCCGCCGTCGCGGACCTCGACCTGTGCAGCCTGCGGCTGCTGGTCAACTGCGCCGAACCGGTCACGCATCGAGCCCAGGCCGCGTTCCTCAGCCGCTTCGCCTCCGCCGGGCTGGCCGAGGACGTCTTGACCGGCTGCTACGCCATGGCGGAGACGACGTTCGCGCTGACGCACCAGCCGGACAGCCAGCGCTCGGGCCTGCTTGCGACGGCGGACGGCTCGGACCCGCTCATCAGCGTCGGCGAGCCCCTGCCGGGCGTTCACCTCGAGGCCCGGACCCCGGACGGCGTGGTGTGCTCGGACGGCGACGTCGGCGAGTTGTGGGTGCAGGCCCCGTTCCTCGCCAGCGGCTACGCCGGCAACCCGGACGCGACAAGGGCCACGTTCGTCGGGGGCTGGTACCGCACCGGGGACCTCGGCATGCGGCACAACGGCGGCTTCTACGTGCGGGGCCGGTCGAAGGACCTCATCATCGCCGCCGGGCACAACGTCGTCCCCGACGACATCGAGGCCCTCGTCGGCGCGATGCCGGGCGTCCGCGGCGGACGCGTCGCCGCGTTCGGCACCTTCGACGAGCGGTTGCAGACCGAGCGGGTCACGGTGCTCGCGGAACCGGACCGGGCCCAGCCGGTCGACCGGGCGGCCGTGCTGAGCACGCTCTCGGCGGCGCTGAACCTCACCGGCGTGCACTTCGCGCTCGTGGAACCGACCTGGCTCGTGAAGAGCTCGTCCGGCAAGATCTCCCGCTCGCAGAGCGCCGCCAAGTGGCGCCGGCAGCAGTCGGCGATCCGGGCCCAGGCGAGCGGTACCGACCTCCGCGCCCCCAAGGTAGACGCATGACCAGCATCGTCCTGGCGGCCTCCGACGGCGCCGCCTGCCTGCTCGACGCGCTGGACCGGCTGACGCCGCTGCTCGACGAACTGACGATCGTCGGCGACCCGGCCGACCTCGTGATCGCGGTGCGCGAGAACGACGGGGAGACGCTCGGCCTGGCGCACGCCGTCTACGGCGCCCGGCTGGTCGAGGCCTCGGTCGGCAGCACCCAGCTCGGCCTCTGGCTCGCCGGCGCCGCCAACGCCGAACACGACGAGGTCTGGCTGACCGAGGTGCTGACTCCGCCGACTTCCACCATGCTGCTGCGGCTGCGTCACGGGCTGCATGCGGCCGACGCCACCTTCGGGATGGGGCACTGCCTGCTGGCCGGCGCCACCCTGCGCGAGGTCGCTGAGGGCTGGCAGGCGCGCGACCCGCGCACCGGCGGCTGCTTCGAGCAGCTGTGGAACGCCCTCAAGGCCGAGGGCCGCCGGCCGTTGAGCATGGACGACGTGCCGCACATCGACGGCCCGCTCGGGATGGATGCGACGATCTACTCCCCCGAGCCCAGCCGCATCACCGTCGGCCGGCACACCATCGCCCAGCCGACGGCGGTGCTCCGGGCCTTCCACTACACCGAGATCGCCATCGGCGCCTTCTGCTCCATCTCCTGGGAGGTGCTGATCGCGAACCACGGCGCGACCGGCGCGCGCCTGCTGGACGACGCCGGCCGCCCGGTCCCCACCCGGCTGACGCGGTTCGCTGGCGGACATCACCCCGAGACCGCGACGACCTTCCCGCTCTCGGAGGCGATACGGCCTGACCCCGGCGTCGTGCCGATCAACCTCCAGCGCAGCCGCTTCAGCCGACCGCTCACGATCGGCAACGACGTCTGGATCGGCGTCGGCGCCAAGGTGCTGGGAGGCGTCAGCATCGGGCACGGTGCGGTGGTCGGCGCCGGTGCGGTCGTCCTGGCGGACGTTCCGGCCTACGCGGTCGTGATGGGCCACCCGGCGTCGGTCGTGCGCTACCGATTCAGCCCGCCGGTCGTCGAGCAGCTGCTGCGCATCGCGTGGTGGAACTGGCCGGACGAGCTCATCGCCGAGCGCGCGCAGTGGTTCACCCGACCGATCGGCGAGTTCGTGGCGGAGTTCGGGGACAGCGGTCGGGACATAGGCGGGGACGTGCGCGCGTCGGTCGCTACAGCGACCTTGCCGACCCCGCGGCAGGAAACCCGCTAGCCGTGCTGACCGGCGACGTTCCGCCGGTCGGCCCAGAGTCCCCGGCCACTCGGACCGGTCCGGCCTGCTCCGTTCTCACCACAGCAGCACAATGCTGTCGTTTTGCTGATCTTCGGGTGAGGTTCCGAGCTATTGAGTAGACGTACCAACTTCACATCCTGACCAGCACTGGAGTACATGTGCAGCGCAAGATCCTTGGTGCCGTCGCAGCAGGCACGCTGTTGTTCGGGCTCACCGCCTGTGGCGGCGACGACTCCAACCCGCCGCAGGCGTCGGCCTCCCCCGCCCCCGCGACGACCAGCGCCTCTCCCTCGGCCAGCCCGAGCCCGAGCGCGAAGCCCTCGTCGTCCGGCGACCTCGAGGGCATCGTCATGAAGCAGTCCGACGTCGCCCGGACCGACCTCGAGCTGGACTCCGACGGGGTCGAGCCGGCGCCGAAGCCGGACGACCTGTCGACCCCGACGTTCGACTACTGCGGCGGCACCTTCCGCCAGGAGGGCTCGCGGGTCGAGCGCTACGCCGTCGTCGCGGGCTTCACCTCGCCCCAGAACGGTGCCGTCTTCAACGAGGTGGTCCGCTACGGCTCGGCCGACGAGGCCGAGAACGCGCTCGAGGAGTTCCGCACCGCCGTCCGCGACTGCGACGGCGGTTCCTACCCCTCCGTGCTCAACGACGGCGACGACGTCACCTTCTCCCCGAAGGAAGGCCCCACCACGGTCGACGAGCTGAAGACCAACAACACCGTCGTCCAGAGCCAGTTGACGGCGGACGGCAACGACATCGCGCTCACCCAGTTCATCGCGCAGTACGACGACACCCTCGTCATCACCTACGCCGCGACGCAGGGGTCGACGCAGACGGCCGTGAACCGTGCGGTCGGCAGCATCGGCGCGCTGGTGGGCCGGCGGGTCTGATCGGACCCGGAACCCCGAGGCGGGGCCGACGCCGGTCACGGCGGCGGCCCCGCATCGGGCGGCCTCAGGCACCGCGCACACGGGCATCCGCGGTCGCGGAGTCCTCCCGCCGAGGTTGCGTGACGCCCGGGCCCAGCAACACCGAGCGGTCACCGGGTTCCGGCGGGACGGGCTGCTCCTCGGCGGCGATCAGGCGGCCGTCGGCACGGACGACGAAGAGCAGGTCGTGCTGCGGTGGCAGCTCTCCCCGTCCGTCGAGGACGACCCGGGCCCCGTCCGCGTAGCGGTCGAGGATGCGGTCGCGGGTGAGGCTCGGCGCGAACAGCAGCTGCCCGGCGGTGTAGGGCGACACCACCCCGTGCTCCGATCGCTCCGGCCGGAGGCGGTGGACGGGTCCGTCGACCGTGGGGCGTAGCACCGTCGAGGCGAGCGCGTTGAAGTCGTCGGATTCGGTGAGCAGAAAGACTGCGGTGATGCCCTCGAGCTGCGCCCGGCGTCCGGCCGCCGCCGCCAGGAGCTCGCCGGGCGGCACCTCGAGCCCGGCCGCCCGAGCCCGCTCCCGAATCGGCTCCTCCGCCGCCCAGAGCAGGACGTCCAGCCCGGCCGCGCGCAGGACGATGCCGAGATCCACCGCCCAGGCGTCGTCGCCTACGAGCAGCGGACGAGCGCGGGCACTCCGGACCACACCGAGCCGGCGGGCCACCTGCGCTGCGGTGAGCCCGTACAGGGCAACGGTTCCCACGATGATCAGGAATGTGATCGGCAGGATCTTCTCGCTGCCGCCGACGCCGGCGTCGACGAGCCCGGCGGAGAAGGTCGAGGCGGTCGCCGCCGCCACGATGCCCCGGGGCGCCATCCAGCCGACGAACAGGCGCTCGCCGCGGCTCAGTCCGGTGCCGACCGTCGCGAGCCACGCGGCGAGGGGACGGGCCAGCAAGGCCAGCACCGCGAGCAGTCCGAGCGTCGGCAGGACGAGATCGTGCAGCGAATCGGGGGTGACGGTCGCGGAGATCGAGACGAACAGCAGGCCCAGGATCAGCTGGATCAGGGTCTCGAAGAAGGGCTGACGGGTCGGCACGTCGAACGCCTTGGAGTTGCCGACCACGAGCCCGACGACGATGGCCGCGATGAGGCCGGTGTCGTCCCGCAGGGCATCGCACGCGGCCGCGACGGCGACCACGGTGGCCAGCTGGGCGGCGGTCCCGATCGCCTCGTCGAGGCGCAGCTTCGTCAACAGCAGCCACAGCACGGCCGCGCCGAGTGCACCGCCGGCCAACCCGACGAGCAGGCTGCCGCCGAAGCGTCCGCTGCCCTCGGCGAGGCCGTGCCGGCTGGTGGCCGTGAGGGCGTGGAAGACGAGTGCGCCGAGCACGCCGCCGACCGGGTCGATGAGCGAGCCCTCCCAGGTCAGGAGCCGCTGCAGACTTTCGACCGGCCGGACGAAGCGCAGGAGCGGCTCGACCACGGTCGGACCCGAGACGACGAGGATGACGCCGAGCATCAAGGCGGACTGGCCGGACAGCCCGAGGAACCCGAGACCGGCGAGGGCGGTGGCGACGACGGTGGTGACGACGCCGAGCAGGATCAGGCGGCGCACGCTGCGGCGGGCGGAACCGGACAACTGCCGCATGTCGAGCGCCACGCCCGCGTCGTAGAGGATCAGGGCGACGGCCAGCGAGACCATCTCCGGAAAGGCCGGGCCGAGCAGCCGGTGCGGGTCGACGTCGTCGGTGAGGGCTCCGGCCGTGAACCCGACCGGGAGCAGCACGAGGATCGCGGGGATCCTGAGCCGGGACGCGAGGACCTGCGAGCCGACGGCGAGGGCGACCGTCAGCCCGATCCCGTAGAGGATCTGATCGGTGGTCAGCAACGATCGCCGTCCGGGGTCAGTCGGCCGTCGAGGAGCCGGAACGGACGCCACCGCCCGCGTCCTGGTCGGACGGCGATCCCTTCCGCTGCTCGGGAACCCCCAGATCCGCAGGAGTGATCCGACGGCGGAACACGTAGTAGGTCCACGCGGTGTACGCGAGCACCGGCGGCAGCAGCACGCAGGCGATGACCGTGAGCACCTTCAGGGCGTAGGACCCGGCCG
This sequence comes from uncultured Actinomycetota bacterium, assembly GCA_963783105.1. Classification (GTDB taxonomy): domain Bacteria; phylum Actinomycetota; class Actinomycetes; order Frankiales; family Frankiaceae; genus JAVEDQ01. Next base: position 436,112 of record CAWAMI010000007.1, on the reverse strand, counting down.
ACGCGTTGTCGATGGTCAGGTCGAAGGCCGGGCTGGTGCTGGAGACCATGACCCGGGGATAGAGGTCGACGAACAGGGCGACGACGCACAGCCCGGTCCCCACCATCGTGGCGGCGAACGCCAGCGCCTCCCGCCCGGCCGCGATGGCGAGCGCCGCGGAGGCGACGACGAGCACCAGCGCGATGCCGACGCCATCGGGGACGTAGCTGTGGCCGGCGGTGTGGTGGGTCCAGCTCGCGAAGGCGAGAACGATCAGCGCCACGACGGGGGCGACGCGGCGGGCGAAGTGCCCCGCACGGGCCCGGAGTTCGCCCGTGGTGCGCAACGTCAGGAAGGTCGCGCCGTGCAGCAGGCACAGGCTGCCGAACGTCAGCCCGACGAAGATCGAGTACGGGTTGAGCAGATCCCAGAGATGACCGGTGAACTCCTGCTGCGCGTTGATCGGAACCCCGTGCAGCAGGTTGCCGAGGGCGATGCCGATCAGAACGGGCGCGGCAAGACTGCCTCCCGCCATGAGGCCGCTCCAGGTCCGACGCCAGCGGTCGCTGCGTCCCTTGCCGCGGAACTCGAAGGAGACCCCACGGACGATCAGGGCGACGAGCAGCAGGACGATCACGACGTAGAAGCCGGAGAACATCGTCGCGTACCAGTCCGGAAAGGCCGCGAACATCCCGGCCGCCGCGACGATCAGCCAGACCTCGTTGCCGTCCCAGAGCGGACCGATCGTGTTGATCGCCGTCCGCCGTTCGATCTCGTCGCGGCCGAGGACGCCGTGCAGCATGCCGACGCCGAAGTCGAAGCCCTCGAGGACGAAGAAGCCGGTCCACAACACGGCGAGCACGAGGAACCAGAAGGTCACGAGGGTCATGCCGGATACCTCGCTTGCCTGGGCCGGGAGACCTCTGTCGGCGGGAGAACGGGTCAATAGCTGAAGGTGAGCTCGGCGTCCTCCCGCTCGGTGTCGCCGGGGGTCCCCGACCCGTCGTCCGGCCGGGCGGGCACGTCCTCGGACAGCTGCTGACGGCCGAACCGGAACATGAGGACGAGGTCGATGACCGCCAGGACGGCGTAGAGCAGGAAGAAGACTGCGAGGCTGAAGGCGACCTCGACCGTGCTGACCGAGGGCGACACCGCGTCCCGGGTGAGCTGGAGCCCCTGGACGATCCACGGTTGCCGGCCGTTCTCCGTCAGCAGCCAGCCCGCCGTGTTCATCACGAAGGGCAGCGCGGTGGCCCAGATGACGAGGCGGAGGTACCAGCGGGATTCGGTCAGCCGTTTCCGGTAGACCAGCCACGCGCCGAATGCCGCGAGGAGGAACAGGCCCACCGCCGCGTAGGCCATCACCCGCATCGACCAGTACTGGATGAAGACGTTGGGCAGGTAGTTGCCGGGGCCGTACTGCTGCTCGTACTGGGCCTGGATCTGGTTGAGGCCCTCGACCTTGCCGTTCCACGACGAGGTGGCGAGCACCGACAGCAGGTGCGGCACCTGGATGATCTTCGTCGGGTTCTGGTCGTTGATTGCCCCCGCCGATCTGGATGACCGAGAACGAGCACGGCTGGCAGGTGTTCCACTGCGCTTCCATCGCAGCGACCTTCGCCGGCTGGTACTTCGTCTCGTTGACCCCCAGGCGACCGCCGAAGAACATCGCCAGCGCCAGCGCCGGCAACAACACGAGGACGGCGAGCCGGGCCGACCTGCCGAACACCTCCGGGCTCGAGTTGCGCCGGAGGTGCCAGGCCGAGATACCGAGCATGACGGCGGCGGCCGTGACGAGCGACGCCATGAGTACGTGGAAGTAGCCCCAGTAGAAGACCGGGTTGGTGAACAGCGCCCAGACGTCGTCGAGCTGCGGACGGCCGGTGGCCGCGTCGATCCGGTAGCCGACCGGGTGCTGCATCCACGAGTTGGCGGCCATGATGAACAGCGCGGACAGGGCCCCACCGATCGCGACGGCCCAGATGGTGACCAGGTGGACCCGGGGGGACAGCTTGTTCCAGCCGAAGATCCACAGGCCGAGGAACGTCGATTCGAGGAAGAAGGCCGCGAGACCCTCCATCGCCAGCGGCGCACCGAAGACGTCCCCGACGGTGCGGGAGTAGCCGGACCAGTCCATCCCGAACTGGAACTCTTGGACCAGGCCGGTGACCACCCCGACCGCGACGTTGATGATCAGCAGCGTGCCGAAGAACCGGGTGAGACGCAGGTACTCCCGCTGCCGCTTGCGGTACCAGGCGGTCTGCAGGCACGCCGTGAGGAACCCGAGCCCGATCGTCACGGGGACGAAGAGGAAGTGGTAGATCGACGTCATCGCGAACTGCATGCGCGCGAGCTCGAGCTTCGTCATCTCAGCCCCTGCCGGGGGCGCGCGGCTCGACACCGCTCCCCGTCCGGGTTCCCGCCGGGACCCGGAGCTCCTCCGCCCCAGGCGGCGGGGACGGCGTCGGCACCGCTGCGTCCCAGTCGATCGAAGCCGCGTCCGGCCGGTCGATCAGCCCGGGGGCGCGGTTGCCGCTGAAGTAGTCCCACCCCCAGGAGACGAAGGCGTCGACCCGGCTGCGGATGCCGCTCATGAGCGCGGCGTGCACGCCGAGCCAGGCGGCGAAGGCGATGGCGCCGTGCATCTCGTGCCGCTTGCGCCCGACCTCGGCGACGGCGGCGCCCCGGCCGATCATCGCCATGATCCCCTTGTCGTGGTAGTGGAAGGCCTTGCGAGGCTTGCCGGCGCGGTCCGCGAGGATGTTCTTGGCGGCCCACTGCCCCTGCTGCAGAGCCACCGAGCCGAGCTGAGGGAACTCCCGCCCGTCCGGTCCGGTCATCGACGCCACGTCGCCGAGGACGAAGACCCGGGGGTCATCCTCGACGGCCAGGTCGTCCCCCGTGACGAGCCGCCCCCCGCGAGCCCGCCGCAGGCCCGTCCGCGCGGCCACGTCCGCGGCCTTCAGCCCGCCGCCCCAGACGACGCAGTGCGTCGCGATCACCTCGCCCGACCCCAGCCGGACCGATCCCCCGGTCACCTCGTCGACCGACGTGCCCATGTGGAGCCGGACACGGTCGCGCTGCAGGACCTTGGCCGCGTACTCGTGGGCGTCCTCGGAGAACGGGCCGAGCAGGGCGTGCGCGTGGTCGACGAGGTGGATGCGGATCTCGTCCACCGGCAGGTCGTGGTACTCGCGGGGAACGACCGAGTTCGTGAAGTCCGCGAGGGCGCCGGCGATCTCCACGCCGGTGGCCCCTCCGCCGACGACGACGAACGTCAGCGCGCCCCTGTCGATGAGACTCCGGTCGCGGTCGGCCGCGTCCAGGACCTCGAGGATGCGGCTCCGGAGGCGCTCCGCGTCCATCAGCGAGTAGAGCGGCAGAGCGTGCTCAGCGGCGCCCGTCGTCCGGAAGAAGTTTGCCTGGGCGCCCATCGCGAGGACCAGGTAGTCCCCGGTGAACGTCAACCCGTCGGTGGTCGTGACGGTGCGCGAGGGGACGTCGACCTCGGCAACCTCGGCCTGCCGGATGGTGACGTCGTGCTCCTTGCGGAACAGCGTGCGCAGCGGGATCGCCACGTCGGACGGCACGAGCTGCGCGGTGGCCACCTGATAGAGCAGCGGCTGGAACTGGTGGTAGTTGTTGCGGTCGAGCAGGGTCACCGGGATGCCCTCGTCGGCGAGCCCCTGCGCGCAGCCGAGCCCGGCGAAGCCGCCGCCGACGATGAGGACACGGGGCGGGGTCTCGTTGCCCGCGTCCGACGACTGTCGGGGCGCAGGGCCCGGGGTCCGGTCAGCCGATCGGGTCATGCCAGCTCTCTCCCTCCGGGAGGAGGCGGTTCGCCTCGGCCGGCCCCCAGCTGGCCTTCGCGTACGGGTGCACCGGCGTGACGTCGTCGAGCACCGGGTCGACGACCTCCCAGGCGGCCTCGACGGTGTCCTGCCGGGCGAACAGCCAGCGGTCACCGTCGAGCGCGGCGCCGATGAGCCGGTCGTAGGGCCGCATCTCGGAGCCGGGCCGTTCGGCGAAGGCCAGCTCCTCCACGTGCGGGCGGAGCCCGACGCCGGGCATCTTGCCGACCACGGTGAGTCCCACCTCGGCCGTCGGCCAGACCCGGAACCGGAGCTCGTTGCCCCGGAGCGGATCGAGCCCGAACACGTTCCGCGGCGGCGGGCGGAACCGCACGACGACCTCCGTCGCGGTCACCGGCAGGCACTTGCCGGCCCGGATCAGGATGGGCACGCCCCCCCAACGCCAGCTGTCCGCCGCCAGCCGGACGGCCACGAAGCTCTCGGTCGTCGATCCCGCCGCGACGCCGTCGACGTCGTGGTAGCCCTCGTACTGGCCCCGAACCACGTTCTCGGGAGTCAGCGGCTCCAGCGCCTTCACCACCTCGGCCCGCTGATCGCGCGTCGTGGCCAGCCCCGTGCCGCGAGGCGGTTCCATCAGCACCATCGACAACACCTGCAGCATGTGGTTCTGCAGCACGTCACGGACAGCGCCGGTGCGGTCGTAGAAGCGCCCGCGGTCGGCGACGTCGAACGACTCGGCCATGGTGATCTGGATGCCGGAGACGTGGTCGCGGTTCAACAGCGGCTCGAAGACGCTGTTCGCGAACCGGGTGAACAGCATGTTCTCGACGGCGTCGAGCCCGAGCCAGTGGTCGACGCGGTAGATGGCGTCCTCGGGGAACAGCCCGTGCATCGTCTCGTTGAGCTTCCGCGCGCTGGCGAGGTCGGTCCCGAAGGGCTTCTCGACCATGACGCGGGCGCCGGTCGCGAGGCCCGCGCGGGAGATCCCCTGGGCGATCGTGCCGAACAGGGGTGGCGGGACCTCCAGATAGAACAGCGGCGGGCCGTCCGGGAGCTTGCCCTTCAGCGTCTCGTACGTGTTCTCGTCGGCGAGATCGCCGTCCACGTACTCGAGCAGGTCGAGCAGCCGCTTGGCCGGGTCGGCGTCGGGGTCGATGCCGTTGCGGCGCAGCGAGTCGACCGCGTACCGGCGGAACTCCTCGAGGCCCCACCCGCTGCGCGCGACCCCGACGACCGGGACGTCGAGCACGCCACGCTCGACGAGTCCGACCAGGGCGGGAAACGTCTCGAGCTTCGCGAGGTCGCCGGTGGCGCCGAAGATGACGAGGGCACTCATCGAGGTAGAAGTCATGGGGTTGCCGTCCCTCCTCCATGGGTCCCGGCGCTCCTGCGGCGTGGAGGGACGCCTCGCCACCTCAGACCGTCGGGCGGACCCAGGCGTCATCCGAAGCGGGTGAAGCACGCCGTCGGCTCGCGCCAGGGGCAGGCGTTCATCCCGGACGCAGGATGCGGGCGTCCCCCGGCGCCGACAGCGTCGGGATCCGGAGGTCCGATGTGGGTGCGGGCAGGCAGCGACGTGGCGGCGGACGGGCCGGGACCCGCGACCGCCGGCTGTTCCGTTCTTCCCGGGTCGCCCGACGGCAGATCGGCCTCACGGTCCTGTTCGGCGTGCTCTCGGCCGGCCTGATCGTCCTCCAGGCCGGATTCCTGGCCGATGCGCTCGTCACCGTCTCGACCGGTCGGGGCGTCGCCTCGATCCGGACAGACCTGCTCGCCCTGCTCGGTGTGCTGGGAGCGCGCGCGATGCTGTCCTCGGCCGGAGAGGTGACGGCACTGCACGCGGCCGGCGCGGTGAAGTCCGACCTGCGTCACCGACTGCTCGACCACGTCGTCCGGCTGGGACCTGGGTGGCTGTCCGGCCGCCGGACCGGCGAGGTGACCGCGCTCGCCACCCACGGGCTGGACACCCTCGACCCCTACTTCGCGCGCTTCCTCCCCACGGTCGTGCTGGCCGCGGTGGTGCCGCCGATCGTTCTGGTGCGCATCGCGGCGGCGGACTGGCTTTCCGCGCTGATCCTGGTCGCGACCGTCCCGCTCATCCCCCTGTTCATCGGCCTGATCGGCTACTCGACGCGCTCCGCGATGGCGCGGCAGTGGCGACTGGTCGGCGAGCTCAGCGGCCACTTCCTCGACGTGGTCGAGGGTCTCCCGACCTTGAAGGCGTTCCGCCGAGGCCGGGCCCAGGAGGCCTCGATCCGATCGGTGTCGGAACGCCTGCGCCGCAGCACGATGTCGACGCTGCGCGTCGCGTTCACCTCGGCGCTCGTCCTGGAGGTCCTCGCGACGCTCGGCACCGCGCTGGTGGCCGTCGCCGTCGGGCTCCGGCTCCTGCACGGGTCGTTGGGGTACGGCACCGCGCTGGTGGTGCTCCTGCTGGCGCCGGAGGTCTACCTGCCGATCCGCGCGTTCGGGGCGCAGTTCCACGCCAGCGCCGAAGGCGCCGCCGTGTCGCGGCAGGCCTTCGACGTGCTCGACGAGCCGCTCCCCCACGCGCCGACGCCCGAGCGTGTTGCGGTGCCCGACCTGCGCCGCCAGGCGGTGACCCTGCACGACGTCGCGTTGACCTACCCGGGCCGCGACCGCCCGGTGCTCGACGGGATCGACCTCACCCTGGAGCCGGGGCGGCGCACCGTGCTCGTCGGGCCGACCGGCGCCGGCAAAAGTTCGATCCTGGCTCTGCTGCTGCGCTTCGCCGTCCCGACCGGCGGGCTGCTCCGGGTGGGAAACGTCCCGCTCGAGCACCTGCCGGTGGAGGCGTGGCGCCGTGAGATCGCCTGGGTCCCGCAGGCGCCGCACCTGTTCGCCGGCACGCTGGCCGACAACATCCGGCTCGGGCGTCCGGACGCGTCGGACGCGGCCGTACGCCGGGCCGTCGAGCTCGCCGAGGCGGAGGACGTCGTCGCCGCATTGCCCTCCGGGCTGGCGACCCGGATCGGGGAGCGGGGTCTGCGGCTGTCCACCGGGCAGCGGCAGCGGATCGCGCTCGCCCGCGCCTTCCTCCGCGACCCTCCGTTGCTCCTGCTCGACGAGCCGACGGCACACCTGGATCCGGTCACCGCGGCCGCGGTCCGGGGCGCGGTCGAACGCCTGATGAGCGACCGGACCGTGCTGCTGGTGACGCACCACGCGGCCTGGCTCACGGCCGAGGCGACGGTGCTGACCCTCCGCGACGGTCGCCTCCTGCCGGCGCTCGACGAGGTCGCGTCGTGACCGACCCGCTGCGCCGGATGGTCCCCCGCACCCGGGCGGTCCGCTCCCGGCTGCTGCTGGCCGTGCTCGCGGGGACGGCGACGATCGGCTGCGGGGTGGGGCTGTTCGCCGCCGCGGGCTGGCTGATCGCGCGGGCGGCCGAACATCCGCCGGTCTACGTCCTCTCGCTGGCCGTCGTGGCCGTCCGCGGCTTCGGCGTCGGTCGAGGCGTGTTCCGGTACCTCGAACGCCTGCTCTCGCACGACGCGGCGCTCGTGGCCCTGTCCGACGTCCGGCCCCGCGTCTACCGGCGGCTCGAGCGGTTGGCCCCCGCCGGTCTGGGCCGGCACGGCGGCGGCGACCTGCTCGCCCGGATCGTCGGTGACGTCGCCGCCGTTCAGGACCTGCTGATCCGGGGGCTCGCCCCGCCGCTCGTCGCGGGCGTGGTGGTGACCGGGGTGACGACGTTCGTCGCGGTCCTGTTCCCGCCGGCCGCGCTGGTCCTGCTCGCCGGACTGCTCGTGGCCGGCCTCGGCGTTCCGTGGCTGACCGCGACCCTGACGCGACGCGGCGGCCCGCGGCGCACCGACGCCCGCGCCGAGGTGAGCGAGCGCGTGGCCGGAGCGCTCGACGGAGCGGCCGAACTGATCGCCTACGGGGCGGAACGACGAGCCCTGGAAGACGTGGCCGACGCCGACCGCCGCCGGTCGCGGCTGGACCGGACCGCGGCCCGCATCGCCGGCGCCGGCGCCGGGCTGTCGCTGCTCGCGGCGGGCGGCACCGTCTGGGCGGTTCTCGTCGTCGCCTCCGGGGCGACCGCGGACGGGGTGCTCGACCGGGTGATCCTGGCGGTCCTGGTGCTGACCGCGCTGGCCGCCTTCGAGGCGGTGGCGCCGCTGCCGTCGGCGGCCGGGGAACTCGCCGCGGCGCGGCGGTCGGCGTCGCGGTCTGTTCGGCGTCCTCGACGCCCCGGACCCGCTCATCGAGCCCGAGAGGCCGGTTCCGGTGCCCGAGGGTGCTCCGTGGCTGCGGCTCCGCGACGTGAGCGTCCGCTACGCGGCCGACGAGCCGGACGCCCTCTCCGGCCTCGACCTCGACCTCCCGCCGGGGCACCGCGTGGCCGTGATCGGCGCCAGCGGCTCCGGCAAGAGCACGCTGCTGGCGTCGCTGTTGCGCTTCCGGGACGTCGACCGCGGCGCCGTGACCCTCAGCGGGGTCGACCTCCGGGCCATCGACTCCGACGAGGTGCGCGCGTGGGTCACCGGCTGCACCGCCGACTCGTACGTGTTCGCCAGCAGCCTCCGGGAGAACCTGCGGCTCGCGCGACCCGAGGCCGACGATCCTCGGCTGAACCTCGTCGCGGCCCAGGTCGGGCTCCTGCCCTGGATCCGCTCGCTTCCGCAGGGCTGGTCGACGCACGTCGGGGTGCACGGCTCCCGGATGTCCGGAGGCCAGCGCCAGCGGCTGGCGGTCGCACGCGCCCTGCTCGCCGACCCTCCCGTCCTGGTTCTCGACGAGCCCACCGCCCACCTCGACCGCGAGGCGCGCGAGGAGCTGATGACGTCGCTGCTCGCCGCCACCGAGGGCCGAACGATGGTGCTCGTCACGCACGACCTCGCGGCGCTGCCGGCGATGGACGAGATCCTCGTGCTGGACCACGGCCGAGTCGTGGAGCGCGGCTCCCATCGGGATCTGGTGGTGCGCTCCGCCCGCTATCGGCAGCTGTGGGAGTTGGACGCATGAGCCCGCCACACCTCGGCGAGAGGGAGTTCCGGGACCTCTTCGACGAGGTGTGCACCTGGAACCGCTGGGGAGACGACGCCCGGATCGGCGGGCTGCACCACCTGACGCCGGCCCGCGTCGCCGCCGCGGCCGGCGAGGTGCGCCTCGGCCGGCAGGTGCCGCTCGGACTGCCCCTGCAGACGTCCACCAGCCTCGACAACCCCGAACCGCCGGTCCACCACATGACGGCGCTAGGAGACGTGCCGGTCGGCTCCAGTGCCCTGCGCTTCGCCACCGACTACCTCGGCATGAACGTGCACGGGGACGCACACACCCACCTCGACGCGCTGTGCCATGTCGTCTTCGACGGACGGCTGTACGACGGCATCAGCGCCGACACGCTCACGTCGGCGGGGGCCTCGGCGCTGGGCGTGGACGTCGTGGACCGGGGGGTGGTCGGGCGCGGTGTGCTGCTGGACGTCGCGCGGGTCCGGCGCACGTCCTGGCTCGAGCCGGGCGATGCGGCGACCGTCGAGGACCTCCTGGCCGCCGAGCAGGCGCAGGACGTCCGGGTCGGAGCCGGAGACATCCTCGTCGTCCGGGTCGGTCACCGGAGCCGGCGCAACGCCCTCGGGGCGTGGGACGTCGGCGCCAGTCGCGCGGGGCTCCACCCGCTGGTCGCCCGCTACCTCGGCGAACGCCAGGTCGCCGTTCTCGGCAGCGACAGCAACAACGACGCCGCCCCCAGCGTGGTTTCCGGCGTCCCATTTCCGCTTCACGTCCTCGCCATCAACGCCATGGGCGTCCACCTGCTCGACTACCTCGACCTGGAGGAGCTCTCCGGGGTGTGCGAGGACCTGGGCCGCTGGTCCTTCCTCTGCGTCCTGGCCCCGCTGCGTCTGGTCGCCGGGACCGGGTCGCCGGTGAACCCGATCGCGCTCTTCTGAAGCACTCCCCGACGGATCGTCCTACCGGGGTGATGCCGCGACCTGGGTCCGCACCCAGCGTGTCGACCCCGGCCAGTCCGGTCGGGGCGGAGGAGGGACCATGCCGGACGGCAACGACTACGACGTCATCGTCATCGGTTCGGGGGCAGGCGGCGGCACGCTGGTGCACCGCCTGGCGCCGTCCGGCAAGCGGGTCCTCCTGCTGGAACGCGGCGATTACCTGCCGCGCGAGCGGGACAACTGGGAGTCCTCCGCCGTCTTCGTGTCGGGCAAGTACCTGGCGCCCGAGTCCTGGCTCGACAAGGACGGCAACGAGTTCCAGCCGGAGGTGAACTACTACGTCGGCGGCAACACCAAGTTCTACGGCGCCGCGCTGTTCCGACTCCGGCCGCAGGACTTCGGCGAGCTCCGTCACCACGACGGCATCTCGCCCGCGTGGCCGATCGACTACCGCGACCTCGAGCCGTACTACACGCAGGCCGAGCACCTCTACCGGGTCCACGGCCGGCACGGCGAGGACCCGACCGAGGGCGACTGGAGCGCGCAGTACGAGCATCCGCCCGTCGAGCACGAGCCGCGGATCCAGCAGCTGAGCGACGACCTCGGCAAGCTCGGCCTCTCCCCCTTCCACCTGCCGATCGGCGTCGACCTGCAGCAGGACGCCGGCGGCCGGGCCACCCTGCACAGCGCGTGCATCCGGTGCAACCGTGTCGACGGCTTCCCGTGCCTGCTGAAGGCGAAGTCGGACGCCGAGGTCATCTGCGTACAGCCGGCGCTGGAACACCCGAACGTCACCCTGAAGACCGGGGCGAACGTGACGAAGCTCGAGACCGACGCGAGCGGACACACGGTGTCCGGCGTGGTGACCGAGTTCCCGGACGGGTCGACGGAGACCTACCGGGCGCACGTCGTCGTCGTCGCGTGCGGCGCGGTGAACTCGGCGGCGCTGCTGCTGCGCTCGGCCAACGAGCGGCACCCGAACGGGCTCGCGAACGGGTCCGACGTCGTCGGGCGGCACTACATGCGGCACAACAACCTCGCGCTCATGGCGGTCAGCCGCGAGCCGAACCCGACGTCGTTCCAGAAGACGCTGGCCCTGCACGACTGGTACCTCGGCGCGGACGACTGGGACTACCCGCTCGGCGGGATCCAGATGCTCGGCAAGTCGGACGCGGAGCAGATCAAGGGCGAGGCGCCCCGGTGGGCGGCCTGGGCGTCACCGAAGATGCCGTTCGAGGTGCTGGCCCACCACGCGGTCGACTTCTGGCTCTGCGGCGAGGACCTGCCGGACCCGGAGAACCGCGCCATCGTCGACCGCGAGGGCCGCATCCAGCTGACCCTGAACGCGAAGAACAACGTCGCCGGCGTGAAGCGGCTCAAGCACAAGCTGGAGAGCATGCTCGGCGATCTGGGCATGGAGAACCGGCTGCTCGACCACAGCCTCTACCTGCACAAGACGATGCCGATCGGCGCGACCGCGCACCAGGCCGGCACGATCCGCTTCGGCACCGACCCGGCCTCCTCCGCGCTCGACCCGACGTGCAAGGCGCACGAGCTGGACAACCTCTACGTCGTGGACACGAGCTTCTTCCCGAGCATCGGGGCGGTGAACCCGTCGCTGACGGCCATCGCGAACGCGATGCGGGTGGGTGACCACCTCCTGGAACGGCTGCACGCGAGCGTGACGGAGAGCCAGCTCGTGCGGCAGAGGACGGCGCCGGCTGCCACGAGTACCGCCGGTGTCGATAGCTCGGGTGAGAGCACGAGCCCTCGGCAGTGACGGCTATGGTTCGACGGTGAAGTGGTCGCCCCGGAAGCTGCCGAGGCATACGCGCGCGGCTGGCTGGCGCTGTTCCCCGCTGCTGGAATGTCCGCGGTGGCGCGCTTCGGACCGGCCGCGGTCTCCTCAGACGCGGCCGTGAGCCTGGAGCGCTGGAACGGCCGCTGGCAGCAGGAGCGTCGCTGGACCCTGGCGGGCACCGCCCACGCCGAGGTCGGATCGCGCGCGTGAGCGGGATCCGCAGGCGCCTGATGTGGCACGCCGCCGGTATGGACGAGGTACCGACCGGCGACGGGTGGCTGTCTCCCGCCGAGGCCGCCCGGGTCGCCCGCATGCGCTACCCGAAGCGCCGCACCGAGTTCCGCCTCGGACGCTGGACCGCGAAGACGACCCTCGCGACGCTGCTCGACGTCCCGACCACCGGGTCCGCGCTCGCCGCGCTCGAGATCCGCGTCGCTCCCGACGGCGCACCCGAGCCCTACCGCAACGGAACGCCCGCGCCCGTTGGCATCTCCATGAGCGATCGCGGGGATTGGGCGGTCTGCCTCGCCCTCACCGGACCGCAACGCCCTGCGGTCGGCTGCGACCTGGAACTGGTGGAGCCGCGCAGCGACCTGTTCGTCGCCGACTTCCTCACCCCGTCCGAACAGCGGGACGTTCACTCCGCCGGCAGCGACCGCGACGTGCTCGCCAACCTCGTCTGGTCGGCCAAGGAAAGCGCCCTCAAGGTCCTGCACACCGGATTGCGCCGGGACACCCGTTCCGTCGAGGTGGCGGTGGGCCGACTCGACGCCCCGCCTGACGTCGACTCCGGGTGGCACCGGCTGGAGATCAGGGACCGCGAGACGGGCGGACGCTTCTCCGGCTGGTGGCAGCGGTTCGGCGCGTTCCTGCTCACGACGGCGGCGGCCGAGCCCCTGCCGCCGCCCACGGCGCTGGTCGACGACGATCGGCTGCGACGGGCGCAGCCGTCCCACCGCTGGCTGGACATGCGCTGACGCGATCGGGCCAGCTCTAGCGACCGAGGATCAGCTCGCCGGTGGCCGCCTCCACCCTGGCGGCGGGCGCACGGACGACCCTCTCGCGCTCCCGGGCCATGCCGCGTTCCAACGCGTCGACGAGGTAGGGACGCAGGTCGGCCGCCGAGATGATGCGGTCGACCGACCCGACCTGCCGCGCCCGCTCGACGCTGTGCACGGCCTCGAACTCCTCGGCGACCTCGCCGAGCTTCTCGGCCCGGACCTGCTCGGTCACCGCCTGCAGCCTGGCCCGCAGCGGCTCGATGGACTCCTCGGCCGAGCCGCCGGTGGCCCCGTCCTCGGCAGACCCGCCCGCCACGAGGCGGGCGAGGCTCGCGACGCGTTCGTCCGCCCTCGTCCTGCGATCGACCTCGTGGGTGAAGACGACCGCCGCGGCCGGCGCCCCTCCGATCACGGAGGCGTAGGACCCCTCCACCGCGGCCACCTCCATCCCGGGGTTCAACCGCTTGGAGAACACGACGAAGGCGCCACCGTGGTAGCGCGAGATGACCACGAAGATGACCGGGCCGGAGAAGTTCGTGACGGCCCGACCGATCTCGGCGCCGTACTCGAGCTGCCGGAGCCGCATCGACTCCGGGCTCCCGTCGAAGCCGGACAGGTTGGCCAGCACCACCAGCGGCCGGTTGCCGCTCGCCGCGTTCACGGCCCGCGCCGTCTTGCGCGAGGACTGCGGGAACAACGTCCCCGAGGTCCACGTCGTCGGCCCGTCCGCCGGGACGAAGCCTTCCCGCGGCAGCGGGTGGGACTCGAACCCCACCAGACAGACCGGGATGCCGCCGATCCGGGCGTCCCACACGACGGCGTTCTCGGCACTGCGCATGTGCGGCCAGCGCTCGAGTGGTTCGGCATCGGCGTCGGTGACCGCCCGCAGGACGGCCCGGATGTCGAACGGCTTCTTCCGCTCCGCGTTGCTCTGCGCGGAGAAGACGTCCCCGACGGTGGAGAAGCCGTCACCTGCGGCGCCGCCGGGCAGCGGCGGATGCGGGGAGGTGCAGACGTCGCGGTCGACCGGGTCCCGGGTGACCGCCCGGCGGGGGAATCGCTCCCCGGACACCACGTAGGTGTGGGCGTAGTGCCGCAACACCAGGTCGCAGGCGGATTCGAGGTCCGGCGCGTAGTACTGGGCCTGGCCGTTCGGGCCCATCACCCGCTCGTAGCCGCCGATCCCGAGATTGTCCTCCGCGGAGACGCCGCCGGAGAAGTCGAGCGCGGTCTTGCCGGTCAGCACCATGGCGCTCTCCGGGATCATGACGAGGATGCCGCGGGTGTGCATGAGCATCGTCGCCTCGGCGTTCCAGTACGGCTGCGCGCCGACGTTGATGCCGGTGACGACGACGTTGACCTCGCCGCCGCTCTGGGTGAACTCGATGAGCCGCCGGAGCACCGCGGCGATCCAGTCCATGTTCTCGGTGCCGCTCGTCATGGAGATCTTGGCGCCGGCCGAGACGGCGAACCACTCGAGCGGTACCCGTAGCCGGTCAGCCAGGTCGCAGGCGGCGATGATCCGCCGGCACTCGCCCTCGGCCAGGTTGCCCATGCCGCGACTGGGGTCACCCAGCAGCAGCACCCGCGACATCCCGTCCGGATACTCGGCGGTGAAGTTGCGGATCACGCCGACGACGACGTTGGAGGCGTTGCGCCCGTACTCGCGCTGCACCGGCTCGAGCCGGTCGGCCCCGTCCCCGGCGGCGGTGTCCAGGTCGTACTCCACGAAGTCGCCTGGCGGCAGGTCCGAGCTGCTCTGCTGGGGCGGGGTCAGCATCCGCACGATGTCGTAGGGATAGTGCGACCCACGGCGACGGGTCTGCAGAGCCCGCCACTCGTACTCCGACAGGACCGGCACCGGAACCCGCTCGGGTGCCGTCTGCCGGACCACGACACCGGCTCCCGGACTGCTGACGTGCAGTTCCTGCTGCCTCAGCTTCCCGCTGACGGTCGGGATCCGTACGCGCGCGATGACCTGGTCCACGCCCAGGCCGCGGGATGCGGCCGCCTGCCGGTGGGCCAGGTCCTGCCACAGGGAGGGCGGCACCGTCCACGGCGGACGGACGTAGAGGACGACCTGGTTGAGCAGCAGCCGCTCGGCGGCGGGCCGGTGCGACTGGTAGCGGCGGATGGCCGACAGCGCTTCCAGGTACATCCGCTCCATCAGCGGCACCCCGGTCACCCGCCCGTCCGCGTCCAGCACCGGCGTCACGTCGCGGACCTCGGCGAGCGCGAACAGGCGTTCATCCTTCGGGTTGCTGTGCGCGACGCCGTGGAACAGGTACACGTCTTCGACCGACTCGAGCCGCTCGAGCGAGAAGTTCGACAGCCGCCACAGGTCCAGGCGCTCGGCCAGCATCGGGTGCAGGTTCCGGAAGAGCGGTTCCTCGACCACCGCTCCGTCCGCCACCGTGTAGGTGAAGTGGTAGAGCTGCGGCTGCTCCGCGGCCTGCTCCCCGTCCCGCTCCGTCTCGCCGACCGTGACCGAGAGCCGATGCGGGGGCCGGCTCGCAGGATCCGCTGCCACGCGCTCCGCGAAGCGGTCCCGGACCAGCCGGTCGGCGCTCTCCGCCGTCGGCAAGGCTCCGTCGTGCCAGACGTGGACATCCACCACCGGACGCGCACCGGCCGGCACTCCGCCCAGCCAGGTGCTCACCGCCGTGGCGAGCCGGGCCAGCTCCGTGCTGGCGGCGTAGGCGAGCATCAGCCGCACGCGGCCGTCCGCCTCCTCGTACGCGGCGGAGCAGAGCTGCTGACCGGCGATCTCGGTGCAGGCCACCTCGGTGAGGTGCCGGATCCGGTAGTAGCGCCGCACCGCCGCCTCCAGCACGGCCTCGCGCCCTGCCCGGTCGGCGCTGCGGTAGTGATCGAGCAGGAGGCCGCGCAGCGGGTAGGGGCAGGCCACCAGCCGGGCCAGGTGCAGGTCCCGTGCGGTGGAGGAGTCGCTGGAGGAGTCGGCGTAGGAGTCGGCGTAGGAGTCGGAGCCGGCCTCGACGGAGGCACCCTGCAGTCGGCGGACGTCCCCGCTCGCGTCCGCGTAGACCGCCGCACGGGCGGCCTCGAGCACCGGCTCGTCGAACCAGCGGAACCGCACCTCGCGAGCCAGGTCGACGAGCATGGGATAGCCCCCCTCGCCGGCAGCGATGAGGTCGTCGAGCAACGCCCGCTCGGTCTCGGCTTCGGACAGCCACCGCCGGTGCGCGAGCCTCCGGTCCAGGATCGAGGCGACGGCAGGCATCACCTCCGACAGCCGCTGCGTGGCCTGGTAGAGCCGGACCAGCGCGTCGTCCAGGGCCGGGGACGGGCTCAGCCCGTCCACCCCGAAGTGGCGCAGGGCCCGGCGGAGCCGGTCCTGGTAGGACGCGGGCAGGACGTCCGCGCCCCGGGCCGGCGAGCGGAGGTAGGTGATCAGGTGCTGCTCCGGACTGCGCACCGCCTCGCCCGCGTCCGGCGAGGGATCGAACACCCGCCGCGACAGGGCGCAGAGCGAGGTGAACAGCTCCAGCAGGTCGTCCTCGCGGGCCCGCAGCACGTCGTCCCCCGCCGGCAGCTCCGCATAGGCGCGCTGCTGGTCGGCGAGCAGCGACGCGACCTCGTCCGCCTCCCGGTCGTAGCCCAGCAGGTAGTCCCGCAGCCCGGCGAAGGTCCGGTCGGCGACGCTCCCGGAGGAGCCGGGCACCGGCAGGGCGGCGAAGTCGACGGCCCCGTCCGCAGGCCTACCCGTCCCGGCCCCGCCGGCTCCCGGCGGCCCGGCCGCGCGGCCGGCTGCTGGCGGCCCTGCCGCCTCCAGCTCGACCAACCGCGTCCGCCCGTCGACCTGGACGTTCAGGACCGCCGGGACCGCCCGCACCCGTCCCGCGAACGGTGCCGGGATGGACGTCTCCAGCTTCATCATCTCGAGAACGGCGACGGTGTCCCCGGCCTGCACCTCGTCGCCCGGCTGCACGGGGAGTGCGACGACGACACCCGGTGCCGGGGACCGCACGACGCCGCCGTCGTCGACCACGACCCGATGGGCCACGCCCTCGACCTCGATGACGTGGACGGAGTCCTGCGCCACGGCGTGGACGGACAGCTGCCGGCCACCGATCCGGACCCGCCGGTCGTACTCCCCGACCGGCTCGATCGACAGGGGGATGCGACGACCGGCCACCTGAACCAGGAAGTCGCCCGGACCGGTGCGCAGCACCCGCATCCGGTACCGACTGCCGCGAAAGCGGAACTCCAGCCGCTGCCCGAGGTGGGCAGGCAGCTCCGGCCGGCCCCGGGCCGCGGCCGCGTAGAAGCGGGCGCGCATGGCCGCCGCCTTGACCTCGGAGGCCTGGACGGCGGCGACGAGCAACGCCTCCGCCCGGTAGCTGTCCGAGCTGAAGTCGCCCCGGCCCATCGCCTCGTCCAACCACCCCGTGTGCAGCCGCCCGGCGCGGACGTCGGGGTGGTTCACCAGGTCGAGCAGGAACGTCTTGTTCGTCGCCCCGCCCTCGACCACCGCCGTCGTCTGCTCGAGGGCGCGGGCCAGCCGGCTCAGCGCCTCGGGCCGGTCGTGTCCCCAGGCGATCAGCTTCGCGATCATGGAGTCGAACTGCGGCGGGACCTCGTCGCCCTGGTGAACGCCGGTGTCGACCCGGATGCCGGGTCCGGTCGGCAGGCGGAGGTGGCTGATCCGCCCCGGCGCCGGCATGAAGTCCTCGTCCGGCTCCTCCGCGGCCAACCGCACCTCGACGGCGTGCCCAACGACCGGCGGGGCGTCGCCGACCAGTCGGCCGCCCTCGGCGACGAGGATCTGCAGCTTGACCAGATCGAGCCCGGTGGTCAGCTCGGTGACCGGGTGCTCGACCTGCAGCCGGGCGTTGACCTCCATCAGGCGCGGAACGCCGTCCGCGGGGTCGTAGAGGAACTCGACCGTCCCGGCGTTGACGTAGCCGGCCGCCCGGCACAGCCGCATCGCCGCTGCCCGCAGGTCATCGCCCTGCGCCGCCGTCAGCGCGGTGGACGCTGACTCCTCGAGCACCTTCTGGTGATGCCGCTGGATGCTGCAGTCGCGGATACCCGGCGCCCAGACCGTGCCGTGCCGGTCCGCGATCACCTGCACCTCGATGTGCCGCCCACCCTCCACCTGGCGCTCGACGAAGACCGTCGGGTCCCCGAACGCGTGCGCCGCCTCGGCCCGGGCCGACGTGAAGGCCGCGGGGAGAGCCTCCGGGCCGTCCGCCCGCCGGATGCCCCGACCGCCACCACCTGACGTCGCCTTCACCACCACCGGGTAGCCGATCCGCTCCGCCGCGGCGAGCGCGCTCGCCACGTCGTCGACCGGGCCACCGCTCCACGGCACCACGGCGACGCCGGCCTCTTCGGCGAGCCGCTTCGAGGCGATCTTGTCGCCGAGGCGACGCATGACGGCGGCGTCCGGGCCGATGAACGCGATGTCGAGCCGGTCGCAGAGCTCCACGAAGTCGGCGTGCTCGGCGACGAAGCCCCAGCCCACCCAGGCCGCGTCGGCTCGGGACTCCCGGAGAGCCGCCTCCACCCGCGCGGCGTCCAGGTAGGCGGGTACGGCCGCGCCGCCGGGCGGGGTCACGACGGCCGGGCCGAGGCAGATCGCCTCGTCGGCGGCCCGCACGAACCACGCCTGCCGATCCGGCTCGGTGAACAGGGCGATGGTGCGCAGCTCGGTCCGCCCCTCGGCGCGCAGCTCGGCGACGGCATTCAGCAGCCGCATCGCGGGCTCGCCGCGGTTGACGACGGCGAGGCGCCGGATCGGGCCGGCCGACCGGCTCATGCCGAGACCGTCCGCAGCGGTTCGAGGAGCCGCTCGTCGATCGCCTGCGGCAGGGCGATCGTCCGGTAGCCCTCCAGCCGCACCTGGACGCGACCGCTGGTGTCGAGCACCTCGGCGTCGAACCGGGCTCCCTCGCTCGCGTCGTCGCGGGCGGCCTCGCCGGGCCTCTCGACGACGGTGGCCAGCAGCCGGTCCCCGTTCGCCGGTTCCCCGCCGTGCGCCGGCAGGACGACGCGGTCGATGTGCGCCGGAAGCCCCATCCGACCCGTCGACCCCAGCTCCTGCACGCCGGCGGTCTGGAAGCACAGCTCGATCAGCCGGGGCTCGGCGAGCACGGGTCGATCGGAGGGCTGGTGGCCCGGCGGCAGATGAGTCGCGAATCTGCCGACGGTTCCGCGCCCGGTCCGCCAGGCGCGGTCGAGCACCCGGAACGCCGGTCCGTGGAAGTAGATGGCGTAGACCGACTCGCTGCCGATCGAGGCCGCCTCGTCGCCGGGGGCAGGCAGCTCGTCCCTCTCGACGACCGGCTGCTGCGCGCTCAGCCGCACCCGGCCCGTGAAGTGCACCGTCACCTGGGGCTCCGAGCTACCGGGCAGCATCCGCGTCCCGATCAGCCGGCACGACGCCACCAGCTCGCCGTTCTCGGGGCGGAGAACAGCGCTGATGGTGAGCGTGCGGGGCTCGTCCCGGTAGAACTTGACCGGCTGGCGGAAGTCGACGTCCTCGACGGCGACGACGTGCCAGTCGGGCAGGAGGAGCCGGGCCGTCTCGGCGAACGCCTCGACCCCCATCACGCCGGGCAGCACCGCCGTCCCGTCGATGCGGTGGTCGGCCAGGAAGGGCTGGACCGCCGGGGCGAGGGCGGCTTCGACCGTCAGCCCCGAGTAGATGCCCATCCCGGTGACCCGGCCGATCATGGGGCCGCTTCCCGAGAGGTCCACCGCGTCCGGGTCCAGCCCGCCGGACGGGTCGACCTCGGAGAGCAGCAGCCCCAGCTCGCCGCCGACGACGAGCTCCCCACGGGTCCCGCCTGCCGTCAGCTCGCGGCGGACCGTGGCGATCCCGGCGGCCGGGTCCAGCATCTCGATACCGGCCTGCGCCATGACGGTGGGGATCGAACCGCGGGTCGCCATGCCGAGGCCCGCCCACGCTGTCCAGTCGATGGCGATGCCGCGGGTGTCCGGTCGGCTGCTTCGGAAATTGGACGTGAACTTGCAGAGCAGGTCGTTGGCGGCCGCGTAGTCCGTCTGCCCCTGGTTTCCGAACCTCCCGGCGACCGAGCTGAAGGCGACGGTCGCGCCGATCGGAACGTCGGCGAACGCCCGGAGGAGGTGGAACCAGCCCGCGCTCTTGACGTCGAAGACGAGGTCGTATTCGCGCGGCTCCTTCTCCGGCAGAGCACGACTGATGTCCAGCCCCGCGGCGTGGATCAACACGTCCACCCGGCCGTGTTCGGCCGCGATCTCGTGCGCCACGTCGGCGACGGCGGTCGCGTCGGTGAGGTCCAGGCTGTGGTAGCGAGCGGTGCCGCCGGCACTCTCCACGGCGGAGATCGCCGCCTGCGCCATCGCCAGCCGTTCGATGCGGCTCAGCTCCTTCTCGACCATCACCGGCGTGACCTTCTGGCCGGCCGACTTCAACCGCGTGATCAGCTGGGTCTTCAGCCCCTCCCGATCGGACAGATAGGCGGCCAGGTCGGCGTCGTCCGGGTCGGGCTTCGGCGTGAGGTCGAGCAGGTGGAAGACTCCCCCGCCGCCTGCGGTGGCGAGGTCGGCGGTGATCGCCGAGACGATGCTGCCGGCCGCGCCGGTGACGACGTAGACGGTGTCCGGGGTCAGGGCGAGTCCGGGCTGCCCGTCGGCCGCGGGACGGTCCTCGAGCCCGACGGTCCAGCGCATCCGGCCGTCGTGTCCGACCTCGACGCATCCGGGATCGCGGAGCGTCTCGTCGACCAGCCGACCCGCGACGTCGTCCGGGCCGTGCGCGAGCGGGAAGTCGACCGCCTTGAGCAGCGCGTCCGGCCGCTCGCGCTTCAGTGCCTTGACGAAGCCGGTGACCCCGCCCCCGAGTGGGGCGGTCGCGCCGGCCGGGTCGTAGCCGTGCTGCCCGCCCAGCCGGGTGCCCGCGACGAGGAAGGCGTCGGTGTCGTAGAGCCGGCGCATGGTGGCGACCAGGTTCTTGACGCGGGACCGGACCGCTCCGTTCCAGCCCTCCTCGTCGAGGGCCGTCATCGGGCCCTCGTCGTCCAGCGCCGCGAGCCAGTAGACGCCGGCGACCGGGCCGTCGGCGAGCCAGGCGTCGAGCCGTCGGACCAGGTCCTCGTACGGAGAGCCGGCCTCGAGGTTCAGGACCTGCACGCCCAGGCTCTCGAGTCGGGCTGCGAGTGCCTCGCCGACCCCGCCCGAATCGGGCGCGAGAACGATGCGGGAGCCGGCGCCCAGGACGATCCCGGTGGGCTTGCACGCCTCGAGCGGAGGACGCAGCACCGGGACCGGGACGCGCCGCGGTAACCGGTCGGCGGCCTCGAGGTCGCCTGCCATCGGCGCCGGGAACGCCGCCGAGGGAGCGGCGTCGGCCACCGGCGCGGCCTCCGCCGGTGGGGTCGCTCCGGCGACCGTCGCAGCTCCTCCCGCGCGGGCCTGCACGAAGCCGACGACGGCGTTCAGCGTCGGATAGTCCCGCAGCTTCAACGCGTCGTCCCGGGCGATCCCGAACTCCGCCCGAATGCTGGCGAAGACCTCCGCCTGCTTCACCGTGTCGATCCCCAGATCCGCCTCCAGATCGAGATCCAGATCCAGCATCTCCGCCGGATAACCCGTCTTCTCCGCCACCACCGCCAGCACCCGAGGCACCACGTCCTCGGCCGGAGCCGGAGCCGGAGCCGCAGCCGGAGCGGGAGGCGCGGCCTCGGCAGCGGACGTCGGCGCGGACGCCGGCTGGGCCGGCACCGGAGGCGCCTCGCTGGGCGCACCCGCCCCCGACCGCTCCCGGACGAAGCCGACGACGGCGTTCAGCGTCGGATAGTCCCGCAGCTTCAACGCATCGTCCCGGGCGATCCCGAACTCCGCCCGAATGCTGGCGAAGACCTCCGCCTGCTTCACCGTGTCGATCCCCAGATCCGCCTCCAGATCGAGATCCAGATCCAGCATCTCCGCCGGATAACCCGTCTTCTCCGCCACCACCGCCAGCACCCGAGGCACCACGTCCTCGGAAGGAGCCGGAGCCGCAGCCGGAGCCGGAGCCGCAGCGGGAGGCGCGGCCTCGGCAGCGGACGCCGGCTGAGCCGGCACCGGAGGCGCCTCGCTGGGCGCACCCGCCCCCGAACGCTCCCGGACGAAGCCGACGACGGCGTTCAGCGTCGGATAGTCCCGCAGCTTCAACGCATCGTCCCGGGCGATCCCGAACTCCGCCCGAATGCTGGCGAAGACCTCCGCCTGCTTCACCGTGTCGATCCCCAGATCCGCCTCCAGATCGAGATCCAGATCCAGCATCTCCGCCGGATAACCCGTCTTCTCCGCCACCACCGCCAGCACCCGAGGCACCACGTCCTCGGAAGGAGCCGGAGCCGGAGGCGCGGCCTCGGCAGCGGACGTCGGGGCGAGCGCGGAAGCCGGAGCGGCAGCCGGAGCCGGAGCGGCAGCCGGAGCCGCGGCCGCTCCGGTCCCGGTCATCGCCGGCACGGGCTCGGGCAGCGGGACGTTCTCGGTCCGTTGCGCCGGCAGCGGCGCGGCGGCCGCGGGAACGGGTTCCGCCGGTGCCGGCTGCGCCGGAGCGCGCTCGGGGCCGCGCGGCTCCGCCACCCGGAGCCGCCGCTGGACGACCTCCAGGGTGGGGTCGTCCCGTCCCGTCATCCGGGCGAGCCACGAATGCCAGGCCGCGGGGTCCACGATCCGGTAGTCGTAACCGACGTGTGCCGGGTCTCGGTGCACGCCGCCCGGCACCGCGGTCCATCGCAACAGCGTCATGCTGATCTGCGAGCCGAATCCGGCCGCGAGGCGGAGCGCGTACCCCACCGATCGCTCTCCCCCGCGCGAGAGGTTCAGGCCTCCGAGCGAGGGGTCGACGTCCCGGAAGTTGGGGATCGGCGGGACGATCCCCGTCTCGAGCGCCTTCACGGCGACGAAGTCCTCGATTCCCGCGCCCATCGCGTGGCCCGTGAAGCCCTTCGTGTTCGTGATGACGATGCTGTCGGCGGCTTCCCCGAAGACGCGCCGCAGCGCCGAGATCTCCGCCGCGGCGCTGCCTCCACGGGCCGGCGTGTACGTCTCGTGCGAGACGAACATGGTCTCGGGCGCGATGGTCTGCCGGTCGTACCCCCGCTTCTCGGCCTGGCGGAGCAGCGACTCCATGACGCCACCGATGTGGTCGACGTCGAGCCGCGTGCCGTGGAAGGCGCTGTTCGCGGTCGCGGTGGCCAGCACCTCGCAGATCGGCTGGATGCCGCGCTCGCGGGCTGCCTCGGCCGCCTCGACCACGAATCCGGCCGCGCCCATCCCGATGATCATCCCGTGCCGACGGTTGTCGAACGGCAGGGCGGCGTCCTCGACCCGCTCGTCGGTCGCGGCCGCCCCGGTCGCCAGGAATCCGGCCCCCACCCACTCCATGAGCTGGTCGTTGGAGACGTTGTCGGCCGAGATGACGACGACCCGGCGGCAGCGACCCGACCGGATCCAGTCCTCCGCCACGGCGAAGGCCTGGGTGGTGCTGGCGCAGGCGGAATTGATCTGCGTATTCGGGCCGCGGGCGCCGACGAGCTCGGCGAACTGGGAGTGGCCCATGGACAGGACGCGGAACAGGAAGCGGCGGTCGAAGCGGTACGGCTCGGCGTCGAGCGTCGCCCGCGCCTCGCGGATGCGTCGGTCGACCTCGAGCGCCGCCGGCTCCCCGTCCGTGAGCTGGGCCCGCACGGCCTGCAGGGTCTCGAGCTCGTGCCGGCGACCCTCGTAGGTGAAGTACCGCTCGAGCTCGTCGGAGAACTCGTCGTAGCCGGGGAAGGCCGAGGCGAAGACGACGCCGGTGTCGTCCCGCATGCCGTCCGGAAGTCCCCAGCCCTCCGGCAGCCGACTTCCGATGTGGGTGGTGCGGTAGTGCTGGACGAGCGGGATGCCGGCATCGCGCAGCGCGTCGAGCCCGGCGCCGATGGCCAGCCGGGTCACCGAGTCGAGGGCGACGTCCCGTTCGGGGTCGACCCCGAACTCGGCGACGAGGTCGAAGGCACCGGCCCGACCGGCGAGCTTCACCATCTGGCTCGGCTCGGTGAGCGTGAGCCAGCTGCCCGCCCCGTCCTCGGACTTGACCAGCCGGGTGATGTTCTTGGCCGCCATCCGCTGGCGGAACCGGACCGGGAGCTGCCCGATGAGCTCCTCCCCGGCCAGGATCCGCGCGAGATTCCCGTCGTCGAAGACGCGCTCGGTGCCGGGGAGCCCGACGGAGGCGCCGGTGACGACCACGGGCTCCGCCACGGGTTGCGGAGCGGGCTCCCCGCGGCTCTGGCCCGGGGTCGGCGCCGCGCCCGGGGTCCTCTCCCGGATCGCCCGGCCGCGGTCGATCAGGTCGGCGAACAGGTGCCCGAGCTCCCGGTACGGGTCGTCGTCCTGAGACGCGTCGGTCGACACCCGGGCCGCAACCGCACTGGCCGCAAACGCAGGTGCCGCAACCGCAGCGGCCGCCGGCGGCGTCTGCTGCGGCGCCGGGGCGGGAGCCGCAGCCCTCGGCTGGGTCTGAGCGTCGGTGGCGCCCGTCTCGGCGTCGTCGGCCGCCCGGCCCAGGCCCGAGGCGTAGAGCCCGCACAACGCCTGGTTGAAGGCGACGGCGTCCCCGGACTTGGGGTGGTTGGTGAACAACGTGATCACATCGTCGTGCCGGCCGAGAACGTCTTCGGCGAAGCCCTGCAGCGCCTTCTTCGGCCCCACCTCGACGAACACGCGCGCACCCGCGTCATGGAGCGTCGCCAGCCCGTTCACGAACTGCACGGGGGAGGCGACCTGGCGCCCGAGGATGTCGAGCATCTGTTCGGTCGATTCGGCCTGTGAACGGCCGTCGGACCGCATGGGATAGAAGCCGCCGTCGACGTTCTTCACGATCGGCAGCTCTGGCAGTCGCACCGTCAGCCGGCGTAGCGCCGCCTTCAGCGGCTCACTGACCGGCGCCACGATCGATGTGTGGAAGGCGTGGCTCACCGGCAGACGGATCACGGTGTGCCCGGCCGCCCGGAGCGTATCCATCGCCTGTTCGACGGCGGCGGTGGCCCCGCCGATCACGGCCTGGCTGGTGCTGTTGACGTTCGCGACGACGACGTTGCCGTCGACGCCGTCGACGACCTGCTCGATCTCCGCCAGCGGCGCCATGACCGCAGCCATCGCCCCCGTGTCGGGGATGGACAGGCTCGCCATCTCCCGGCCGCGGGCGCTCACCGCCTCCAGCGCGGAGGCGAACGTGAGCGATCCGGCGCTGACGAGCGCCCCGTACTCGCCGAGGCTGTGGCCCATCACCATGTCCGGGCGGACCCCGTAAGCGTCCAGCAGGCGGGTGAGCGCGGCGTCGGTGGTGAGCACGGCCGGCTGGGTGATCTCGGTCTGCAGAAGGTGCTGTTCGAGCCGGGCGACCGCAGCCGGATCGGACTCGTCGATGAAGATGAAATCGGTCAACGGCCGACCGAGGATCGGGGTCATGATCCGGTCCGCCTCGGCGAACGTCTCGGCCACGATCGGCTCGCTCCGCCGGAGCGCGGCGAGCATGTTGACGTACTGCGAACCCTGACCGGTGTAGAGGAACGCGACCTTCGGGGCCGGCCCGCGGCCCAGGAAGACTCCCCGCGCACGCAGCGCGCGCCACCGCATGGGCTGGCCCGCCTGCAGGGCGTCGCGCGCCCGGCCGGCCTTGTCCGCCAGGTCGGCCTCGTCCGCGTAGTCGATGGCGACCCGCACCGCCGCGGACAGGTCTGCCCGGGACGGGGCGACCGGCGGGGCGGCGTGCTCGGCCGCCGACCGCACGACGGCATCAAGCCGCTGCGCCAGCGCCTCGTCGGCGTCGGCGCCGAGGACGAGGGCTCCCCGCAGCGGCGGCTTCGCAGTCGTTGCCGTGGGCTGCGCGGTTGCTTCCGCTTGCGTCGCGCCGTCCTCGGCGGCGCGGGAGGGGACGTCCGCGCCGGCGAAGCGGCGGTTCTCCTCGTCCCGGTGCCGGCCGGGGACGTACTCCTCGAGCACCGCGTGGAAGTTGGTCCCGCCGAACCCGAAGGCGCTCACGCCCGCCCGTCGCACACCGGACGGCGGCGTCGGCCACTCGCGGAGCTCGGTGTTGACCCGGAACGGGGAGTGCGCCCAGTCGATGTTCGGGTTGGGATCCGAGAAGTGCAGGCTCGGCGGCAGCACCTTCTCGTGCAGCGCCCGCACGGCCTTGAACAGCCCGGCCGCGCCCGCGGCGGCCTTCAGGTGCCCGATGTTGGACTTGACGGAACCGAGCGCGATGGACCCGGGGACGAGGTCCGTCCCGGCAAAGACTGCCTGCAGGCCCTCCACCTCGTTGACGTCCCCCACCCGGGTCGACGTGCCGTGCGCCTCGAGCAGCGTCGCCGTCGCCGGGTCGCAACCGGCGGCCCGCCAGGCCCGCTCGACGGCGAGCCGCTGCCCGATGGGATTGGGCGCAGTGATCCCCTTGCCCTTGCCGTCAGAGGAGCCGGCGAGCCCGACAAGGACGGCATAGATCCGATCGCCATCGCGCTCGGCGTCCGCGAGCCGCTTGAGCACGTAGACGGCCGCACCCTCGCCCATGACGAAGCCGTCGGCACCGGCGTCGAACGGACGCGTGCCGGTGGCGGACAGAGCACCGATCTTGCAGAACTTGACGAAGGCCCCCACGCCGTTGTTGCGGTCGACGCCACCGGAGAGCGCCACGTCGAAGTCGTGACTGCGCAGTCCGGAGATGGCTGCGCTCATCGCCGCCAGGGCGGAGGCGCAGGCGGCGTCGGTCGTGAAGTTCGGGCCGCGGAAGTTGAAGAGGTTCGCGACGCGTCCGGCGATGACGTTCGCGAGTTCGCCGGGCATGGTGTCCTCGGTGATCTCCTCGAACTGCGTCAGGAACGTCTTGTGCGCCTCGGCGATGATCGACTCCCGCACCGATTCGGGGAGCCCGACGAAGCTCGGCGCCGCCCGGACGGCCTGCGCGAACTCGGGGAACTGGATGCGCATGTTGCTCGCGTAGTGCTTCTCGCCACCGATCGCGTTGCCGAAGACGACGGCGGTCCGCTCGGGATCGAACGGCTTGTCCGGCCAGCCCGCGTCCAGCAGTGCCGCGCGGCTGCACGCCACGGACCAGCGCTGCCCCTCGTCCATCTGCTGGCTCACCTTCGGCGGGATGGGGAGCCGCCACGCCATCGGGTCCCAGGTGAAGTCGGTGACCCAGCCGCCGATCTTCGAGTACGTCTTCTCCGGGGCCCGGGGGTCGGGGTCGTAGTACAACTCCGGGTCCCACCGGCCCGGCGGGACGTCCCGGATCGAATAGCGACCGGACGTGATGTTCGCCCAGAACGCGTCCGCATCGGGGGCGTCCGGCATGACCGCGCCGATGCCGACGATCGCGATGGGGGAAGGAGAGGAGTTGATCATGGGAGAGTCCGTCCAAGCAGAGGTGTTCAGCTGGTGAGGTGCGGCGCCGTCCGGTAGATGGCGGTGGCGGCTGCGTCGAGGTCGTCGAGCAGGCCCGCCTGCGCGTGCTCGATCTCGTGGACTCGGAGCGTTCGGCCGAGCTTGTCGACCTGCCCCTCGCCCGGACCCCCGCCCTCCGAGCTCTCCGCCCCGAGCACCAGGCGGGCTCCCTCCGTCGCGACCTTCAACGCCGCCTCGCGGCAGAAGAGCCGTGACAGGACCGCTGCATCGTCGGGGGCGAAACGAGCCGCGGCCTTCGCGGCGCGTTCTCCGCGGCGGGCGCGGGCGGCCTGCCGCGCCGCGGCCCCGGCCAGCTCCGCGGCCGTGATGAGTTCCCCCAGCCGGAACAGGACGTGCTGGCTGCGCGTCAGCCGACCGACCCGGACCAGTTCGAGCAGATCCCCGAGGGCATGCAGAGCCAGCGCGGCGACACCCGCGCCCACCCCGGGATCGTCGGCGTCCAGTTTCTCCGACTCGACGGCCCGGTCGTGGAAGTACCGTCCGCTGGTCTTGAGGTGCTGCTGCCACCGGTCCCGGGCGATCGTCATCTCCATGATCTCGGAGGTGCCTTCGTAGATCGTGGTGATCCGGACGTCTCGCTTGATCTTCTCGACCACGTAGTCGTGGGTGTAGCCGTAGCCGCCGAAGGCCTGGATGCTCGCTTCCGCCGCGGCGTTCCCGCTCTCGGTCGCGGCGTACTTGGCGATGGCGCCCTCGGTGTTCAGCGCGCCCTCGCCGTCGTCGATCCGTTCGGCCGTCTCCTCGATGTAGGCGCGGGCGGCCTCGAGTCGCGCGACGTGCGGGACGATCAGCTTGTGGGTGTAGCCCTGCTTCTCGGCCAGGGGGCCACCGCCGACGCGGCGCTGCGTGGAGTAGGCGACCGCGCGGTTCAGCGCTGACCAGCCGCCCCCGAGGCCGAAGGCCGCGACCATGAGCCGGGTGTAGCCGAAGACCTGCTGGGCCTGGGCCAGCCCCAGGCCTTCGACGCCCCCGACGAGGTTCTCGACGGGAACGAGGACGTCGTCGAGGAACAGGGCGGCAGTGTTGCTCAGCCGGATCCCGTGCTTCTCCTCGGGCTTGTTCGCGGTGAAGCCCGCGGCGCCCTTCTCGAGCACGAACCAGGTGGGTCCGCCGGGCGCGTCGGCGAGGACGGAGAAGGCGTCGGCGATGCCACCGTTGCTGATCCACTGCTTCCGCCCGGTGATGCGGTATCCGGCCACCTTGCCGTCCTCGGTCACCGGGACGGCCTTGGTGCGCAACGCGCCGAGGTCACTGCCCGCGTCGGGCTCGGTGGCCGCGTACGCGAAGAGCAGCCCCTCCTCGGCGACCCGGCTGAGCCACTGCTTCTTCTGCTCGGCGCTCGCCCCCACCGAGATGGGGTCGGTGCCGAGGAAGGTGGCGAGCACGCTGGTGGCCACCCCGAGGTCCACGTCGGCCATCGCCTCGCAGATCCGGTAGACGTCGAACGTCGAGCCCCCCATCCCGCCGTACTCCTCCGGGATGAACAGCAGCGGGATGCCGAGCTCTTCGCCGCACATCCGGCGGACGACGTCAACCGGGCACTCGTCCCGCCGGTCCAGCTCCAGCAGCCGCTCGGTGGGCAGCGCCCGGCCGGCGAATTCGGAGATCGCCTGCAGGGTGATGGAGAGGGTGTCTGGGTCGAGTCCTGGCGCCATTGCGGGACCTCTCCCGAGTCGCGGGTGTGCCGCATCCACAGGACGCCCTACGGGGGGCCGGTGTCTTCGGGTCCAAGGTCCCCAAGAAGGCCCGAAACGGCCCTCGATCGGTTGCGTCCGCCGACCGGCGGGCGGAACCTGCACCATGACTGTCTGGCGTCTGCGCTACGAGGGCCTCGACCCGTCTGCCGAAGGGGTGCGCGAAGTGCTGTGCACCGTGGGTAACGGCCGGTTCGCGACCCGTGCGTCCGCCCCCGAGTGCCGCCCTGACGGGCTGCACTACCCCGCCACCTACGCGGCCGGCGTCTTCAACCGGCTCGTCGACGACGTCGGTGGACGCCGCGTGGAGAACGAGAGCATCGTCAACCTGCCCGACTGGCAGTCACTGCGATTCCGGGTCGACGAGGACAACTGGGTCGACCTGGACGCGATGTCGGTGAGCCACTACGTGCAGGAGCTCGATCTGCGCCGAGGGGTGCTGACGCGGCGGTTCCGGGTCGAGGACGCGGCCGGGCGGCGGACCGCCGTCGCCCAGCGGCGCGTGGTATCGATGGCGGACCCGTTCGTGGCCGGCCTCGACAGCACGTTCGTCGCCGAGAACTGGTCCGGGCAGCTGGTCGTGCGCTCCGGCATCGACGGACGGGTGACCAACGCAGGCATCCCCCGGTACGCCGAGCTTTCCGGCCAGCATCTGACGATCCGGCGCACCGAGCACCTCGACGACGCCATGGTGGCCCTCGACGCGGAGACGACGCAGTCCCGGGTCGGTATCTCCATGGCGGCGCGGCACCGCGTTCTCGTCGACGAGTTCCCGACGAAGACCGAGCACCACCCGATCGACGAGGACGGCCTCGTCGCGTACGACTTCGTGCTCGAACTGCGCGAGGGCGAGCGGCAGACCGTGGAGAAGGTGGTCGCGCTCTACACCTCGCGGGACCGGGCTGTCAGTGAGCCGTCCGTCGAGGCGCGGGCGAAGGCGCGGTGCGCGCCGGAGCTACCCGACGTACTCGCCCGGCACGTCCTCGCCTGGGACCACCTGTGGAGCCGGTGTGACCTGCAGCTCCGCGGCCACGACCGGACCGCGCTGGTGCTCCACCTGCACCTGTTCCATCTGCTCCAGACGGTGTCCGAACACTCTGTCGAGCTCGACGCGGGGGTCCCGGCGCGTGGGCTGCACGGAGAGGCGTACCGGGGGCACGTGTTCTGGGACGCGATGTTCATCCACCCCTACCTCAACCTGCGGATGCCCGAGGTGTCCCGCGCGCTGCTGCTCTACCGCTGGCGGCGGCTGCCGGAGGCGCGGCGCATCGCCCACGCGATGGGGCTCCGCGGGGCGGCGTTCCCCTGGCAGAGCGGTTCGAACGGGCGGGAGGAGAGCCAGACCTGGCACCTCAACCCCCGGTCCGGACGATGGCTGCAGGACAACTCCCACCTGCAGCGCCACAGCAGCGCGGCCGTCGCGTACAGCGCCTGGCAGTACTACGAGGCGACCGGCGACGAGGACTTCCTCGGCGAATACGCCGCTGAGCTCATCCTGGAGATCGCCAAGTTCTTCTCCTGCCTGGCGACCTACGACCGCGCCGACGACCGCTACGACGTCCGTGGCGTGATGGGCCCGGACGAGTACCACGACGCCTACCCCTGGAAGACCGGGCCGGGCATCGACAACAACGCCTACACGAACCTCATGATCGTGTGGGTGCTGGTCCGGGCGCTGGAATGCGTGGCGTCGCTGCCGGAAGGCCGGCGGGCGCAGTTGCTGGATCTGCTCGACATCAACCGGGAGGAACTCGAACGCTGGGAGCACATCAGCCGCAAGATGCGCCTGTGCTGGCACGACGACGGGATCCTCAGCCAGTTCGAGGGCTACGAGCGGCTCGAGGAGCTGGACTGGGACGACTACACCCGGCGCTACGGCGACATCAGCCGCCTCGACAGGATCCTCGAGGCGGAGGGAAAGAGCACGAACGGTTACCGGCTGTCGAAGCAGGCGGACGTCCTCATGCTCTTCTACGTGCTGTCGGCGGATCAGCTCGGTGAGCTGCTGCAGCGGCTCGGCTACCGGTACAACCCGCGCCTCATCCCGCGCAACGTCGAGTACTACCTGCGCCGCACCTCGCACGGGTCGACCCTGTCCCAGCTGGTGCACGCCTGGGTCCTCGCGCGGAGCGACCGTGGACGGGCCTGGCAGCACTTCCTGGAAGCGCTGCGCAGCGACGTCGAGGACTCGCAGGGCGGGACCACCCGCGAGGGCATCCATCTCGGCGCGATGGCCGGCACGATCGACCTCCTGCAGCGCGGGTTCACCGGCCTGGAGACCCGCGACGGCCAGCTCTGGCTGGACCCCTACCTGCCCGATGCGCTGCAGCGGCTCGATTTCCGGCTGCGCTACCGCGAACACCACGGCATCGAGGTGAGCATCACTCACGACCGGCTGACCATCAGTGGGCGGCGCCAGCGGCACGCGCCGCTGCGCCTGCGCCTGAACGGCACCGAGTACGACATCGACCCGGGCGGCACGCGAGAACTCCCGCTCCGCCCCCGCCGGGAGTCGATCCCCGTGACGCCGGGGTTGCCGCCGCAGCAGACGTCGGAGAGGTCAGTGAGACCCGAATCCGGCTTCCCGCCCGCTTGAGGGCATCGGCCGCGTCGATTGCTCCGGCGGCCGCGCGGCACGAGGGAAGGACGAGTGGCCCTAGCGGCGTCGATTCGACTGAGGCGAGGATCGGCCCGTTTGTCCGGTCAAGACGGGAGCTGCGCATGACCGAACCGCCGCGGGACGTCACACAACTCCCCGATCTCCTGCACGGTCATTCCCGCGCCGGCCCGGTCCGGGAGAACCGGCCCGTCTACGTCGATCTGCTGCCACCGTGCAACGCCGGTTGCCCGGCGGGCGAGAACATCCAGCTCTGGCTGGCCCACGCGACGGCAGGCCGCCACGAGCAGGCCTGGCGTGCCCTGGTCGCGGACAATCCGCTTCCGGCCATCCACGGTCGGGTCTGCTACCACCCGTGCGAGAGCGTCTGCAACCGCGCCAACCTCGACAGCGCCGTGTCCATCCACTCGATCGAGCGGTTCCTCGGCGACCTCGCGATCGACCGCGGATGGCGATACGACCCCCCGGCGATCCGCAGTGGCCGGCGTGTCCTCGTCATCGGTGCCGGCCCCAGCGGGCTGTCAGCCGCCTACCACCTGGCCCGGCTCGGCCACGAGGTGGAGATCCGGGACGCGGGTGACGAGCCGGGCGGGATGATGCGCTACGGGATCCCCGCCTACCGGATGCCCCGCGACGTGCTGGGCGCGGAGATCGACCGGATCGCCCGGCTCGGTGTGCGGATCACCACCGGACATGTCGTCGAGGACCTCGCCGCAGAGCGCGCGGACGGCGACTTCGACGCCGTGTTCGTCGCCGTCGGTGCGCACCTGTCCAAGCGCGTCGACATCCCGGCCCGGGACGCCGGGCCGATCGTGGACGCGCTGTCGTTCCTGCAGAGCGTCGCGTCCGGCGAGCGGCCGGTCATCGGGCGCCGGGTCGCCGTCTACGGCGGCGGAAACACCGCGATGGACGCGGCTCGGGTGGCCCGGCGGCTGGGGGCGGATGAAGCGCTCATCGTCTACCGGCGCACCCGCGCCCAGATGCCGGCCCACGAGGAAGAGGCCGCGGACGCCGAGCGGGAAGGCGTCCGGATCAACTGGCTGCGCACGATCTCCGCGTTCGAGGGTCCGGAGCTGCAGGTGGAGGTGATGGAACTCGACGACGCCGGCGTCCCGCGCCCCACCGGCCGGTTCGAGAAGCTCGCCGCGGACACCGTGATCCTGGCCCTGGGCCAGGAGACCGAGAGCTCGTTCATGCGGACGCTTCCGGGCGTCGAGTTCGAGCCGGACGGCACGGTACGGGTGTCCTCGACGCTGATGACCGGATGCCCGGGCGTGTTCGCCGGCGGCGACATGGTGCCGAGCGAGCGGACCGTGACGGTCGGCGTCGGGCACGGCAAGAAGGCGGCGCAGCACATCGACGCCTGGCTACGCGCAACCGTCGCGGACCGCCCGCCGAAGCACCGGACGGCGACGTTCGACGAGCTGCACCTGTGGTACTTCGGCGACACCGCCCGCCGCGAACAGCCCCAGCTCGACCCGGACGAACGGGTCGGGGGTTTCGGCGAGGTGGTCGGCGGCCTGTCCGAGGAGCAGGCGAGGGTCGAGGCGGGCCGCTGCCTGTCCTGCGGCAACTGCTTCGAGTGCGACGGTTGCCTCGGCGCGTGCCCGGAGGACGCGGTCATCAAGCTGGGCGTCGGTCACCGCTACGAGTTCGACTACGACCGGTGCACGGGCTGCGGGGCCTGCTACGAGCAGTGTCCGGTGCATGCGATCGACATGGTCCCGGAGCCGACGATGTTGCCGGAACCCCGGGTCCGATCCGATCTACCACAGTCGGATCTCCCGCGATCGGAGGAGCTCACGTGAGCCCGGCCGCGCGCGTCACGGTCGACGGCAACGAGGCCGCCGCCTCGGTGGCCTATCGGCTCAACGAGGTCTGCTGCATCTACCCGATCACCCCGTCGTCGCCGATGGCCGAGCTGGCCGACGAGTGGTCGAGCCGGGGGCGGCCCAACGTGTGGGGCAGCGTGCCCGACGTCGTGGAGATGCAGAGCGAGGGCGGCGCGGCGGGGGCGCTGCACGGTTCGCTGCAGAGCGGCGCGCTCACGACGACGTTCACCGCCTCGCAGGGCCTGCTGCTGATGATCCCGAACATGTACAAGATCGCCGGCGAGCTCACGTCGGCGGTGATGCACGTCGCCGCCCGCTCGGTCGCCGCGCAAGCATTGTCGATCTTCGGCGACCACTCGGACGTGATGGCCGTCCGGCAGACCGGATTCGCGCTGCTCGCCGCGTCGTCGGTGCAGGAGGCGCACGACCTGGCCCTGATCGCTCAGGCGGCCACGTTGCGCACGCGAGTGCCGTTCGTGCACTTCTTCGACGGGTTCCGCACGTCGCACGAGCTGAACACGATCGAGACGCTCTCGGACGACGACCTGCGGGCGCTCGTCCCGGAGTCGCTCGTGCACGCGCATCGCGACCGGGCGCTGTCGCCGGAGCGGCCGTTCATCCGCGGGACCGCCCAGAACCCGGACGTCTACTTCCAGGCGCGCGAGACGGTGAACCCGTTCTACGCACGGACGCCTGCCGTCGTCGAGGACCTGATGGCCCAGCTCTCGGAGCGGACCGGACGGCCTCTGCACGTCGTCGAGTACTCCGGGCACCCGGAGGCCGAGCGGGTGCTGGTCCTGATGGGTTCCGGCGCGGAGACGGCCGAGCAGACCGTGGCCGCGCTCGAGGGACGCGGCGAACGGGTCGGGGTCGTGAAGGTGCGGCTCTACCGGCCGTTCCCGGCGCAGGCCCTGCTCGACGCGCTCCCCCCGACCGTGCGCCGGGTCGGAGTGCTGGACCGCACGAAGGAGCCCGGGTCGATCGGCGAACCGCTCTACCTCGATGTCGTGGCGGCGCTCACCGAGGCGTTCGGGGACGGCGAGCTCGCCGCCATGCCCCGGGTGTTCGGCGGGCGCTACGGCCTCTCGTCGAAGGAGTTCACCCCCGCCATGGTCGCGGGCGTCTTCGCCGAACTCGCCTCCGAGCGGCCGCGACACCGGTTCACCGTCGGCATCACCGATGACGTCTCCGCGTCGAGCGTGCCCTACGACCCGAGCTTCGACATCGAGGCGGGGGACACCGTGCGCGCCGTCTTCTTCGGTCTGGGCGCCGACGGGACGGTCGGCGCGAACAAGAACACGATCAAGATCCTCGGGGCGGAGCCGGACCTGTTCGGCCAGGGCTACTTCGTCTACGACTCGAAGAAGTCCGGGTCGCGGACCGTGTCGCACCTACGCTTCGGGCCGAAGCCGATCCGGGCGCCGTACCTGGTGACGCAGGCGAGCTTCGTCGGCTGTCATCAGTTCGGCCTGCTGGAACAGCTCGATGTCCTCGGCCCCGCGGCGCCCGGTGCCACCTTGCTGCTGAACTGCCGGTACTCGCCGGAGTCGGTGTGGGACGCGCTCCCCCGCTCGGTCCAGGAACAGATCCTCGCCAAACAGATCGACGTGTACTCGATCGACGCCGGGCGGATCGCTCGCGACGTCGGCCTGGCCGGACGCATCAACGTCGTCCTGCAGACCTGCTTCTTCGCGATCTCGGGCGTGCTGCCCCGGGAGCAGGCCGTCGCCAGGATCAAGGAGGCACTGGGCAAGACCTACGGCAAGCAGGGCGCCGACGTCGTCTCCCGCAACGATCTCGCGGTCGACCGGGCCCTGGAGGGGCTGCACCACATCGCCGTGCCCGAGCGCGTCACCTCGACGCACGAGGCGGCACCGAAGGTGCCGGCCGGCGCGCCCGACTTCGTCCGCGCCGTCACGGCAGAGATGATGGCCGGCCGCGGCGATCTGCTGCCGGTGAGCGCCCTCCCGGCGGACGGGACCTATCCGAGCGGCACCACCGCCTACGAGAAGCGCAACATCTCCGACGAGGTCGCCCTCTGGGACTCCGAGCTGTGCATCCAGTGCGGCAACTGCAGCTTCGTCTGCCCGCACAGCGTCATCCGCACGAAGTACTACGACGGCTCGCACCTCGACGACGCGCCGGAGCTGTTCCCGTCCGCCCCGCTCAACGCGGTGGGCCTGCCGGAGAGCCGGTACACGCTGCAGGTCTACGTCGAGGACTGCACCGGTTGCGGCCTCTGCGTGGAGGCGTGCCCGGCCGTGGCGCCGGGCGAGCCGGTACGCAAGGCGATCAACCTCGCCCCGCGCGAGCCGCTGGTCGTCCCCGAGCGGGAGAACATCGCCTTCTTCGAGACGCTGCCGACGAACGACCGCTCGAGGGTCGACTTCGGCACGGTCCGCGGCACCCAGTTCCTCGAGCCGCTGTTCGAGTTCTCCGGTGCGTGCGCGGGATGCGGTGAGACGCCGTATCTCAAGGTGCTGTCGCAGCTGTTCGGCGACCGGCTGATGATCGCGAATGCGACGGGCTGCTCGTCCATCTACGGCGGGAACCTGCCCACCACGCCGTGGACGACGAACGCCGAGGGGCGCGGCCCGGCCTGGTCGAACTCCCTGTTCGAGGACAACGCCGAGTTCGGGCTCGGCTTCCGACTCGCCGCGGACCGGCAGACGGAGCTGGCTCGCCGCCGCCTGGCGGAACTGCGGGAGCAGCTGGGGCCCGACCTGGTGGAGGCCGTGCTGTCCGCCCCGCAGCTGCGGGAGTCGGAGCTCGCCGCCCAGCGTGAGCGGGTCGCCGAGGTCAAGCGGCGGCTCGCCGACCTGAGCGGGCCGGCCGTCGACGACCTGACGAGCGTCGTCGACCACCTCGTTCGGCGCAGCGTCTGGATCGTGGGCGGGGACGGCTGGGCCTACGACATCGGCTCCGGCGGCCTCGACCACGTGCTGGCGAGCGGCCGCAACGTGAACGTCCTCGTCCTCGACACCGAGGTCTACTCCAACACCGGCGGGCAGATGTCGAAGGCGACCCCGCTCGGCGCCGTCGCCAAGTTCGCCGCCGCGGGGAAGACGGTGCCCAAGAAGGACCTCGCCCTGCAGGCGATCGCGTACGGCAACGTCTACGTCGCCCGGGTCGCGATGGGTTCCGACCCGCAGCAGACGCTGGTCGCGATGCGGGAGGCGGAGGCCTACGACGGGCCGTCGCTCGTCCTCGCCTACAGCCACTGCATCGCGCACGGCATCGAGATGCGCAACGGGCTCGACCAGCAGTACCGGGCCGTGGCGAGCGGCTACTGGCCGTTGGTCCGTTACGACCCGGTCGTGCGGGCTGCGGGCGCGAACCCGTTCCTGCTCGACTCGCCGCGCCCGCGGCTCCCGCTGTCGGACTACACCTACCGCGAGCTGCGCTACCGCTCGCTGGCGAACAGCGACCCGGCCGAGGCCGAGCGGCTGCTCGGCCTCGCGGAACAGGCGGTCGCGCGGCAGTGGCAGGTCTACGAGGAGATGGCGGATCGCGGCGCGCACCGCTTCCCGAACGACGGGCGCAGGGATCCGTGATGGTGCTCGCCACCCGCTACATGGGGCTTGCGCTGCCCAACCCGTTGGTCGCGTCGCCCTCTCCGCTGTCGGGGACGGTGGAGGGGGTCCGCCGCCTCGCCGGCGCCGGAGTCGGCGCCGTGGTGCTGTACTCCCTGTTCGAGGAGCAGGTCCGCCGGGAAGAGGCGGCGAACGCGCGGCTCGCCGAACAGGGGGCGGAGAGCTTTCCCGAGGCCTTGTCATACTTCCCCGACGTCTCGGGCGAGGAGCACGGGCCCCGCCGGTACCTGAGCCTGCTGGAGCGCTCGGCCGCTGCGGTCGACGTGCCGGTGATCGGCAGCCTCAACGGCATCACGCCCGGCGGGTGGATCGGCTACGCCAAGGCGATGCAGAACGCAGGCGCTGCGGCCATCGAGCTGAACATCACCTACCTCCCGGGCGATCCGCACACGGCCGGGCGCGACGTCGAGGAGCGGCACCTCGACGTCCTCGCGGGGGTCAAGGACGCCGTCTCCGTGCCGGTCGCGGTCAAGCTGAGTCCGTATTTCAGCTCGCTGGGCGAGATGGCGGTCCGCCTGGACGAGGCGGGTGCCGATGCGCTGGTGCTCTTCAGCCGGTTCCTGCAGCCCGACATCGACCCCGAGACCCTGTCCGTGGTGCCGAGGGTGAACCTGTCGAGTCCGGCCGAGGCTCGGCTGCCCCGGACCTGGATCACGCTGCTGCGCGGACGGGTGCGGGCCTCGCTGGCGGCCACGACCGGTGTCGAGGACGCCGCCGACGTCGTCAAATTCCTGCTGGCGGGGGCGGACGTCGTCATGACGACGTCGGCGCTGCTGCGGCACGGACCGGAGCACGCCACCGTGTTGCTCACCGGGCTCTCGGACTGGCTGCGACGCAAGCACTTCTCGTCGGTCGACCAGCTGCGCGGGATGCTGTCCGTGCCGCAGGGCGACGACCCGACGGCGCGTGAACGCGCCGCATACGTCACCGCGATGCGGAAGGCGAACAGCGGGAGCTACGACCTGTGACGTTCCGGCGGTCCGCCGACGTGGCCGCCGACGTGGCCGCCGCGAGCGCCGCCCGGGCCGC
The DNA here is from genome assembly GCA_963783105.1 of uncultured Actinomycetota bacterium. Classification (GTDB taxonomy): domain Bacteria; phylum Actinomycetota; class Actinomycetes; order Frankiales; family Frankiaceae; genus JAVEDQ01. Next base: position 398,391 of record CAWAMI010000007.1, on the reverse strand, counting down.
CGGGTCGACGGCCGCCTCCACGGGCGGCGTGAGACCGGCGCCGGGGCGCGTGTCCGCCGCCTCGACCACCACGAGCACGAGCCGTCGCGGGAGGCGGCGGAGCACCCTGGCGAGCTCCACCGCGTCGGCGAGCCCGAAGGCGTGTGTGCTGCTCGAACCGATCCGAGGGGGCAGCGCCCTGCTGGTGACGTCCGCGACCCGCACCGCCCCGGGCTCGGATCCGGCGTGCGACGCGTCGACGACGACGGCCGTGTCGGCGCCCTCCCACACGTCGAGCAGACGGAGCGGAGGCAGGTCGGTCCACACCTCGAGGTCGCCGTCGGGATCGGCGAGCGTCGCGATGCGCTCCGCCACCGCAGGGCCGATGCCGTCGTCCCGCCGGTCCCGATTCCCGACGCCGACGACGATCGCCCTGCTCATCCGACGTCCTCGACGGTCAGATCGAGGAAATGCGTGGCGCAGGAGATGCACGGGTCGTAGTTCCGGATGGCCTGCTCGCACTGCCGGGTCAGCTCGGCGTCGTCGAGAGCCATGCGCGGCTCCACGAACGCCCGCAGGTCGTCCTCGATGCTCGCCTGGTTCTGCGAGGTCGGCGGCACGATGCGGGCGGACCGGATCGTGCCGGACGCGTCGAGTTCGTACCGGTGGTACAGCAGTCCGCGCGGTGCCTCCGTCACCCCGTGGCCGACGCCGGCGCGCGCCGGGACCGGGACGGCCGGCGGGCCGTCCGGGCGCCAGGTCTCCAGGATCCGGATCGCCTCGTCGCAGGCGTGCAGCAGCTCGACGGCGCGGACGACGATCGAACGGAACGGGTTGCGGCACTCGGCACCCAGCCCGGCGTCGTCCGCCGCCGCGCGGGCGACCGGCGAGAGGCGATCGGCGTTGAGGGTGTAGCGGGCCAGCGGTCCGACGACGTAGTGGCCGCCGTCGACCAGGTTCGCGTGCAGGGCGTTCGACCAGGCCACCTGGTGCTCGACGACGTGGGAGTCGAACGCCTCCGCGGAGAACCGGCGTCCGGCGGTGCTGACGAGGTGCCCGCGCTCCAGGGGATAGTCGCCGTTCTCGGTCTGGAGCGCGACGTACTCGTGCGGCTGCTCGAACTCGGGGAACTCGAAGCCGGAGACGAGCCGGACCGTGGCGGCGGCGTCCTCCCGCGCCTGTTCGAGAACGGCACGGAGCTCGACGAGCTCGGCCCGCTCGGGGAAGCGGTAGAACCCGCCGACCCGGACGTTGACGGGGTGGACGGCTCGGCCGCCGATGGTGCTCAGGACCTTGTTGCCGGCCTTCTTCAGCCGCAGGCCGCGCTCGACGAGCGACGGCTGGTCCCGGGCGAGGGCCAGCGCGCTCGGGTAGCCCAGGAAGTCCGGTGCGTGCAGCAGATAGATGTGCAGCGCGTGGCTCTCCATCCACTCGCCGCAGTACAGGACGCGGCGTAACAGCCGGACCTGCTCGGGGACGGTCACGCCGCAGGCGTCCTCGATCGCCTGGCAGGCGCTCATCTGGTACGCGACCGGGCAGATGCCGCAGATGCGGGCCGTGATGTCCGGTGGCTCGGTGTGGCCCCGGCCACGGAGCAGCGCCTCGAAGAAGCGCGGCGGCTCGTAGATGCGCAGCTGCACCTCGCTGACGCGGCCGTCGGCCACGGCGACCCGCATCGCTCCTTCACCCTCGACGCGGGCCAACCCCTTGGTCTCCAGCAAGCGGGCGGGGTCGGTCTTGTGCGTCATTCCTCGACCGCCTTTCCGGCCGCCTCGGCGAAGGGCCCGGTGGCGGCGTGGAAGGTGCTGAAGACGCGCTGCACGTCCCGCCCGGGCATGCCGAGATCCCGCAGCTGCGGCACGAGCGCCGCGACGTTCGGCGTCTCCTTCGGGCCGAAGCAGCCGTAGCAGCCGCGGGCGCAGGAGGGGCACAGCGCCCCGCAGCCCGCGTGCGTCACGGGGCCGAGACACGGCGTACCGGATGCGACGGTCACGCAGACGTTGCCGGCGCGCTTGCACTCCATGCAGACGCTCTCGCTGGAGATCCGGGGCCGCCGGTCGTGCAGGAGCGCGGTGACGACCTCCACCAGCTGCCGGCGGTCGATCGGGCACCCGGTGAGTTCGAAGTCGACGGGAACGTGCTCGGCGATGGCGGTCGAGGTCGCCAGCGTACGGATGTAGTCGGGTCGGGCGTAGACCGCGGCCGTGAACTCCCGGACGTCGGCGAAGTTGCGCAACGCCTGGATACCGCCGCTCGTCGCGCACGCGCCGATGGTGACGAGCTTCCGGGACCGCTGCCGGACCAACCGGACCCGCTCGAGGTCGTCGGGGGTGGTGACGGACCCCTCGACGAGCGACAGGTCGTACCGCCCGTCCGGCGGATCCTGCTCGGCGCCGGCCTCCAGGAAGAACCGGATGTCGATCGCGTCGGCCAGGGCGAGCAACTCGTCCTCGAGGTTGAGCACCGTCAGCTGGCAGCCGTCGCAGGAGGCGAACTTCCACACGGCCAGCGTCGGCCGGGAACGAGCGGCGCCCATCTCACAGCTCCCGGATCCGCATCAGCGGGGCGAGCTGGTCGGCGGCGAAGACCGGGCCGTCGGTACAGACGAAGAACTCCCGCAGCTGGCAGTGCCCGCAGAGCCCGATCCCGCAGCGCATGTTGCGCTCCACCGACAGCCGGATGCGGCTCGACGGCACTCCCCGCTTCACCAACGCGGCGGTGGTGGCCCGCATCATCACCTCCGGGCCGCAGAGGTAGGCGGCCGTCTGCGCAGGGTCGAACGACACCCGCGGCAGCAGCCCGGTGACCAATCCGACCCGGCCGCGCCATCCGGGACCCGCCGCGTCGACCGTCACCCGAACATCCAGCGCGGCGGACCACTCGGTCAGCTCCTCGCCGAAGAGCAGGTCCGCCGGGGTGCGGGCGCCGACGAGCAGGGACGCGTGGCGGTATCTCCCGCGTCCGGCGATCAGCTCGAGGACCAGGGGGCGCAGCGGGGCGAGGCCCAGCCCGCCGGTCACGAGGACGACGTCCCGGCAGCTGTCGGCCGCGGTTCGCCCCCGCCACATGTCGCTGCGCCAGCCCTGGCCGAAGGGCCCCCGCACCCAGAGGGACTCGCCGACGTCGGCCGCCGCCACCGCCCGGCTGGCCGCCCCGACCGCCCGGACGGTGTGGCGCAGCACGGGTTCCGCCGGGCCGCCGCTGATGGAGATCGGGATCTCGGGATACCCGAAGGCCGAGATCATCGTGAACTGCCCGGGCGCGAAGCCCAGCGGCCTCCCGTCGACCGGGAGCAGATCGAGCGTGACGGTGTCGGCCGTCTCCGGGCGCCGACGGACGACGGCGAACTGCCGCGGCACCTGCGGATCGGACGCCCGGTCGACCCTTTCAGTCGCGGACGCCGGCACCTGGGACTCCGTACACATCAGGCACCCCGTACACGTCCAACAGCCGAACCCGCGTCGCCTGGAGTCGCTCGAGCATCACCTCGCTGACCCGGCGCAGCAGCGCGTAGCCGAGCCGCGGATCCGCATCGCACTTTCCTCTCAAGCACGCCCCGTCGATGGAGACGGCGCTGGTCGGCTGCACGGCGCGGGCGTCGAAGAAGTAGCGGTAGGGCGGCACCAGCCAGGACCAGCCGAGGACATCTCCGTCCTCGACCGTCTCCACCACCAGATGCCCCGCGGGTGCCGGCATCTCCAGGGCGACCCGCCCGTGGCGCAGGAGGAAGAACCGGTCCGCGGGGCCTCCTTCCCGGAACAGGTAGGAGTCGGAGTCGAGGTGGATGTTCCGAGCGCACGAGGCGATCAGCCGCAGATCCTCCGCAGAGAACCCGGCGAAGAACGGATGCTCGCTGAGCAGGTCAGGAATCGTGCGCATGCGACTGCTCGGGTGTGGCGCGGATGGCGGCGAGTTCCTCGGTGATGTCGATGCCGACCGGGCACCAGGTGATGCAGCGTCCGCATCCGACGCAGCCGCTCGAGCCGAACTGGTCGATCCACGACGCGAGCTTGTGCGTCATCCACTGCCGGTAGCGGGATCGGGTGGAGCCGCGGACGCTGCCGCCGTGGACGTGGCTGAAGTCGACGGTGAAGCAGGAGTCCCAGTCGCGCCAGCGCTCGAGCCGCTCGGCGGCGAGGTCGGTCGTGTCCTCGACGGTCGTGCAGAAGCAGGTGGGGCAGACCGACGTGCAGTTGCCACAGCTCAGACAGCGACTCGCGACGTCGTCCCAGCGGGAATGCTCGGCGTTGGCATAGAGCAGATCCCGGATGTCGGTGGTGTCGAGGACGCGGCCCATGCGGTTCGTCGCGTCCTGCGCCACCGCGTCCGCCGCCCGACGGTCCGGCTCGTCCGCCGCAGCGACGGGTAGCCGGTCGAGGATCTCGGCCCCTCGGTCGCTTCCCACCTCGACGAGGAACCGATGCTTCCCGCCGTCGGTCAGCTCCACGAGGCGGAGATCGAAGCCCGACTCGGCCACAGGGCCCGTGCCCATCGAGGCGCAGAAGCACGTGCCGCCAGGGTTGCCGCACGTCACCGCGATGACGAATGTGCCGGCCCGCCGAGCGGTGTAGTCGGCGTCGGCGAACTGCCGCTCGGCCAGGACGCGGTCCTGGATCCGGACGGCGTGCAGGTCGCAGGCACGCACCCCGAGCAGGGCGAGCGGTCGCCGATCCGTCTCGGGGACCGCTCCGTTCGTTCCACCGTCCCTGGACGCGCTCCAGACGAGCTGGTGGCTGGGCAGGAAGTAGGGCTTCCAGGACTGCGCCGCGCTGGCGAAGCCGAAGAAGGTCTCGACCCCGTCCCCGACGACCCCGTCCTCGGGCGGCACATGCGTCAGCCGGTACCGGCCCGGTTGTTGCTCGTCCCGCACACCCTGCGGCAGTTGCGAGACGTCCGTGAGTTCCGCGTGGACGACGGCCCCGCTCCGGACGGTCGGGCCCACGACGGCGAAGCCCTGCGCCACCAACTCGTCGAGAAGGGCCTGCAGGCCTCGGACGTCGAGAACTCCCGCCACGCGGGCACCATCCGACCCGCGCAAGGGGCCGCCAAGGGCCATAGGTCCCGCGGCGGCCGGTGCCCGACGGAAGCGGCCCCCGGGTCGTCCGGAGAACGCGGGGGCCGGCTCGCCCGGCCTGGACGTCGCAGCAGCCTCTGGCTACGGTGGATGTATGAGCAACAGTTCAGATGTTCAGGCGTTGGACGCCTGCGCCGTCCGCATCGTGGACGCCGACCGGGTGGCCGCGGTGCACGAGAAGATGCCGACCGAGCGCGACGTCCTCGACCTGGCAGACGTATTCGGCCTGCTCGCCGACCCGAGCCGGCTGCGGTTGCTGGTCGCCCTGCTGGGGGCCGAGCTGTGCGTATGCGATCTGGCCGCGGCCGCCGGAATGAGCGAGTCGGCCACCAGCCATGCCCTGCGGATCCTGCGCGCGCACCGCGTCGTCGACGTCCGCCGCGCGGGGCGGATGGCGTACTACTCGCTGGCCGACGCGCACGTGCGGATGCTGCTCGACCTGGCGCTCACGCACGTCGAACACACCGAACTGGTCCACGACCACCCGCAGGACGATCGTGTCTGAGCGCGAGAACGATCACGACCACGGCGTCGGCAAGGACGCCGACCGGCGCTACCTCGGCGTCGCGCTGGCCCTGCTGATGGGCTTCATGGCCCTCGAGGTCGTCGTGGCGCTGCTGTCGGGGTCGTTAGCGCTGCTGGCGGACGCCGGCCACATGCTCACCGACGTCGGCGCCATCGCCGGGTCATTGTGGGCCATCCATCTGGCAGCCAAGCCCGCCCGCGGCATCTGGACCTTCGGCTTCAAACGCGCCGAGATCCTCTCGGCAGCCGTCAACGGCATCACCCTGCTGGTCGTCGCCATGCTGGTGCTGTTCGAGTCGGTCCGACGGCTGCTCAGCCCGCCGGACGTGCAGGGCACCCCGCTGCTCGTCGTCGCCGGTGTCGGCGTCGTCGTGAACGTCGTCGCGACATGGATCCTGGCCAAGGCGAACCGCGCGAGCATGAACATCGAGGGCGCCTTCCAGCACATCCTCACCGACGCCTTCGCCTTCATCGCCACGTTCGTCGCCGGACTGGTCATCCTGTTCACCGGCTGGCGCCGAGCCGACGCCATCGCCTCACTGGTCGTCGTCGTCCTCATGCTCCGGGCGGCGGCCGGCCTGCTCAAGGCCTCCGGACGCGTCCTGCTCGAGGCCGCGCCCGAAGGCGTCGATCTCGATGAGGTGCGCCGCCAGCTGCTCGCCAACACGCACGTTCAGGACGTGCACGACCTGCACGCCTGGACGGTCACCTCGGACCTGCCCGCCCTCTCGGCCCACGTGGTCATCGACGACTCCTGCTTCGCCGACGGCCATGCCCCGCAGATCCTCGACCGGCTCCAGGAGCGGCTTGTCGGCCACTTCGACGTCGAGCACTCCACTTTCCAGTTGGAACCGCGGGGCCACAGCAGGCACGAGTCGGGAGCGCACCTGTGACGCCGCGCAGGAACGATGCCTGGACCCGGCCCGCGCGGAGGCTCTCTCCGCTCCGAACGGGCACGTCGAGGCGCTTGTCGGCGGATCTGCAGCAGGCCGGGCGCACGCCGGTCGTCGTCCGGATCGACGACCGGACGAGCCAGGCGCCCGGGCCGTTGACGGTGGGCCGGTAGCCGTGGCCCATCGCAAGCGGGTGACGTGCTGCCGGTCGAAGCCCCGCTGCTCCGACTGCCCGGTTCTCACGCTCGCCACCGCGAAGGCCGCTGACTCCACGGCCAAGAAGCAGCAGGGCAAGAAGCAACGGGGCAAGAAGCGCCGCTGATCGGCGCTGCTGGTCAGTGGCTGTCGGTGAAGATCGACCAGGATTCGAGAACCGCGTAGGAGACGAGCACGTAGCCGGCCACCGGGTCGGCCCACCACCAGCCGAGGGTGGCGTTGAGGACGAGTCCGACCAGTACGGCGACCGCCAGCAGGCCGTCGACGGTGGTGACGCGTCCCTCGCTGAGCAGGACCGGGTTGTCCAGCGCACGGCCGGTCCGAGCCTTACCGGCGGCCAGCGCGAACATCACGACGGCGGTGACCGCGGTCCAGACGATGCCGACCGGGCTGTGGCGCGGGTGTAAGCCGTCGACGAGGCTCCAGGTGGACTGGACGGCGAGGTAGAGGCCCAGGGCGACGAACGCCGCGCCGATCAGGCGCAGAGCGCGCCGGCGCCGCGCTTCACCGGTGCCGGACAGCTCCCACAGCACGACCGTGCTCGCGCCGATCTCGATCAGCGAGTCCAGCCCGAACCCCGCCAGCGCGACGGACCGGGCCGCGACCGCGGCAATCCCGAGAACGACGATGCCGACGACGTTCCAGCTCAGGGTGGCGACCTCGAGCAGCCGTCCCCGACGCAGCAGCGCGACGTCTGGGCCGGGCGGACGAACCGTCGTAGCAGTCACGAGCACAATCTCTCAACCCGTCGAGGGCCCGGCCAAGCCTCCGGGCCTCAGCGCCGGTCTGCCGAAGGGTGGGCGTCACCTACGGTCGGTGGCATGAAGCCGTGCCGGAACGTCGAGCAGGTCGCAGAGCTCTTCTGCGTCTCCCTTCGATGATCTGGCGGCTGGCCGCGTCGAAGGAGATCCCCCACCTGCGGATCGGCACGCGCTACGACTTCGCCGACGAGCACCTCGAGCACAGCCGGCAGCGGTTCGAGGTGCCGGTCAGCCCGGTCGCGGCCCTACCGCGCAGCGCTCAGCGCGTACAGCCGCGCGGTCCCGCTACTGCCCTGGGAGAGTGAACCCCGAGGGGCCAAGACCTCCAGCAGGGGCGGGGCGGGTCGCGAAAGAGACGTGCCAGTCCTCATGGGCCGGCTCTCCCTCTATATGAGCCTCCCAGGAGAACCGCCTGCCAGGTGCAAGAGCGATAGGAGGCACAGGGATCGCCAACGGGACGTTCAACGGCGTGCCTTTGGGATGGCCAGGAGGGCGGCCCACCTCAAGTTCCGCGTCGACGCGGATGGGCACCTCACCCCCAACGGGTCCTGGCTGGGTGACGGGCGACCCGTCCTGCTCAAGGAGTTCGATCGAGATCTTGATGGGCTGGTTCGTGCGGTCCCAGGGCACCTCGAGAAGTACCCCTAGCGCGTGAGGCACGGGCTGGGGTCCTGTGAACGCCCACCCGCCCCCCATGAGGAACAGCTTCCCGTCCGCCACCTGCGCGGAGTCGCACAGAATCAGCGTCAGCTTCATGCGTTCTGCATGCTCCCGGTGGAGCGGCTCGGCAGCGTCTGGATCTGCCCGTATGAGACCTTGACGTCCTGCGACGCAACCAGGTTCTCGTTGGTCGGCAGTTCCTGCACCCAGGAGTGGTGAAGCGAGACACGAGAGCCAACCGTCACGCCCTTCTTGCCACGCGCGAACAAGGCGTCGAACTCCTCGGCTGTCATGTCGGTCTCGTCGTGGTCCGCCATGGTGCCATCCTCCCTCACGAGCCGGAGCGCCGTCTGCCGGGTGCCTCAGAACGCAGTGCGTAGCGCGTAGATGCCTTCTCGCTCATCGACCACCGCCAGTACCACCCTGAGCACTCTTCCGACTGATGTTGTGCTGTAAACGAGGACTCGCTCCTCGCCGTTCCGGTTGTACGCGTCGCTGTAGCTCAAGCCCTCGACGTAGATCAGCGACTCCCTGACCTCGTCCAGGGTGACGTTGTGCTTACTCCTGATCTTCGCCTCGACCTCAGGGTCGCAGATCACCTCCGCGATGCGGCGCTTCACGGACGAAGATGCTGCCAGGCCGCGCGGGAGCCTCCGGGGCCACCTCCATCGTTGTCAAGTTCGCCAAAGCCCACGACGCCACGCGGACTTGAGGGCGAAGGTGGCCGGTGATCTGCCGGGCTCGATTCGGCTGCCCCGAACACGTGGAAGCTGCGAGGCACCAGTTCGAGGCCGAAAGGCTTTCTTCGGCGACGGTGCTGCAGTGCCACCGCATCCTGTCCCGGGCGCTCAAGGCCGCTGTCCAGCGCGGCCGCGTCTCGCGCAACGTCTGCGCCCTCGTCTATGCGCCGTCCTTCGACCAGACCGAGGTCGAGCCGCGCCGGCCGGGTGGCAATGCAGATCCTCGGGCACTCGCAGATCAGCCCGACGCTCGGCACCTACTCACACGTCGTCCCGGAGCTGGCGCACGAGGCCGCGGAGCGCATGGGAGCGGCCCTGTGGGGCGCCGCTGCCGAGGATGGCCACCGCGCCGGCACCACGAAGCGGACCGCAACGCGGTGAACGCCGCATCGTTGCCGGTCACCACGTAGGGCGGGCGGGACTCGAACCCGCGACCCAGGGATTATGAGTCCCCTGCTCTAACCGGCTGAGCTACCGCCCCGTCTCGCCGAGTCTCGCATGCGCGCCGGGCCTCGTGCGGGAGCCCTCGGGGGCCCGAAAACAGGGGCTCCCGCGACTGGACTCGAACCAGTAACCTGCCGGTTAACAGCCGGCTGCTCTGCCAATTGAGCTACGCGGGATCGTCGGCCGATGTATCGGCGGAACGGCCTCCGACGATAGCTCATAGCCGAAGTGGGAACGCTGGTCGACGAGCTGCTGACACGTCCGCGAACCCGGAGGACAGACCCATGCGTTACCGCCTCACCTTCCTGCTCGGCCTCGGCGCCGGCTACGTGCTCGGCGCCCGCGCGGGTCGCGAGCGGTACGACCAGCTGATGCGCAGCTTCCGCGAGGCCAAGGAGCAGCCGGGCGTGCAGAGCGCCGCCGGCGTCGTCGCGGCGCAGGCGAGCGGCATCGCCCAGAAGGCCAAGTCCGCCGTCGCGGCGAAGGTCGGCGCCGGCGAGGACGAGGACGCCTACCCGACCACCCCGCTGAACTCGAGCCCGAACGGCCTCGGCAACGCCGGCTGACGCCGTCCGGACGGCACCCCCGACGTGTGCCGACCCACATGACCGGGTGTTGACCCGGCTGCTTTGACGTCGCCCGGATCGGGAAGGGCTTCCCTCGTTCGCACAGACGACGAAGGAGGGAGCCACGTGGGCTCTGTCACCCATTATCTCGAGGTCAACGTCTCGGCGTCGAAGGCGTACGCCTGGTGGCGCGGCCTCACCAACCTCCCGACGATCATGGACGACGTGAAGTCGGTCGAGCCCAAGAGCGGTGACACGCAGCTGACGCACTGGACGGTCTCCGGCCCACTCGGCAAGGACGTCGAGTGGGACGCGAAGATCGTGGAGGACGTGCCGAACGCCCGCCTCGCGTGGGCCAGCGTCGACGGCACGGTCAGCAACGCCGGTGCCGTGCGGTTCGACGACCACGGCGAGACGACCGGCGTCGAGGTGAGCTTCCAGTACGACACCCCGGCGGGAGTCGCGGGCGAACTCGTCGCCAAGCTGTTCAGCGACCCGCAGAAGAAGGTCGAGGAAGCGCTCGCCGAGTTCAAGCGGACGATCGAGGCCGCCACGCCCGGCACCGCGGACGAGCAGCGGGAGACGGTCAAGTGAGCTCGCGCGTTCCCGAGCCCGAGAGCGAGTTCGAGGCCGAGGGCATCCCGGACCCGGGCGACACCGTCGAGGGCCAGGCGGCCGCGGGCGAGGAGGCCTACGAGCTGTCCGTGCCGCGGGACCGCGCCACGGCGGCGGACGACTTCGGCACCACCCCGTACGAGGAGGAGCACGGCGAGAACCTCGACGGTCGCCTGAACCGCGAGGTGCCGGACCTCCTGTCGGACGAGTCGGTCGAGAGGAACCCCGTCGGCGACGACCTCGACACCCCCTACCGGGAGCCCGAGACGGTCGGTCGACTCGTCGAGGACGACGAGGGTGCGCACAGCGACACCACCGCGGAAACCGTGGCCCACGACGCCGGTACCGACCTCGGCGGCTACAGTGCCGAGGAGTCGGCCATGCACGTCACCTCGGGCGACGAGGACTAGGCACCGACGTGCGACTGCGTCGCTCCGACCCTTCCGCATCCGGCATCCATCGGGTGCGGAAGGGCAAGGGGTTCCGCTACGTCGACGAGGGGGGCGCCCCCGTCCGCGACCCCGAGACCCTCGAGCGGATCGACGCCCTGGTCCTCCCGCCGGCCTGGGAGGACGTCTGGATCTGCCCCTTCGCGAACGGGCACATCCAGGCGGTCGGCACCGACGCCGCCGGCCGCAAGCAGTACCGCTACCACGAGGAGTGGCGGCGCAAGCGGGACCTCGAGAAGTTCGACCGCGTGCTGACGTTCGCCGACGGCCTGCCCGCCATGCGGGAGGTCATCGCCGAACAGCTCCAGGAGGACGGCCTCACCCGCAACCGGGTCCTGGCATGCGCCGCCCGGCTGCTCGACATCGGCTTCTTCCGCATCGGCAGCGAGGAGTACGCCGAGGTCAACGGCACCTTCGGGCTGGCCACCATCCGGCGCGAGCACGCGACGGTCGACGACGACGTGGTCACCTTCGACTACCGGGCGAAGAGCGGCAAGCAGACGCTGCGTGCCGTCGTCGACCCGACCGTCGCCACGGTCGTCGGTGAACTGCTGGCCCGCGAGAACGACCCGAACCCGGAGCTCCTCGGGTTCTGGGACGACACCCCCGGCGACGACGGGCAGCCGGTCGGCTGGACCGATGTGAAGTCCTGGGACATCAACGGTTATCTGCAGGACATCAGCGGCGGCGCGGACATCACCGCGAAAGATTTCCGGACCTGGTCGGCGACCGTGCTGTGTTCCGTCGCGCTCGCCGTTTCCGAACAGGCGGTGACGTCGCCGACCGCCGCGAAGAAAGCCGTCACACGTGCGGTACAGGAAACGGCGCACTACCTCGGCAACACGCCGGCGGTCTGTCGCGCCTCCTACATCCACCCCCGAGTCATCGACCTGTTCACCGGCGGCGTCACCATCTCCGAGGAGCTGCAGGCCCTCGGCGCGGACGCATCCTTCGGCTCCCTGGCCTACCAGGGTCAGGTCGAGGCGGCGGTCCTGAACCTGCTCCGCAACCCGGAGGCGTCCCGGGCCGCCCGTCGCCGCCAGCGCATGCTCGAGGCCGCGGCCCAGCGCCGCAGCCGGCAGACCACTCGGCAGCAGCGCGCCTCGACCGTCGAACAGCGCGCCGCGGGAACCCGCCGCCGCAGGACCACGAAGGCCGCCTGAGCGGCGTCGTACCCGGTCCGGACACGGGCCGATCGCAGGATGCATCGACCCGACCGACCCATCGGCCGGATGTCGGATATATGTCACGGAGAAGCAGTCCGGGAAATTTCGATTGCTTCTGTGCACACGAGGAACACCCGATGATCAGAGGTCGCCGAGACGATTCAGAGCCGTACGAGCAGAAAGGTAGGTTGAGTCGATGTTCCACCGCGTCCTCGGCCGCCTGCTGAACTGCAGCCGCGGGCTCGGGGCGGACCTACCGTGACCCCTGCTCAGTGGCGACCTCGGCCCCGTGCCGTGCTCCTGGACCGCGATGGCACCCTCTGCGTCGATGTTCCCTACAACGGCGACCCCGATCGCGTCGTTGCCGTCCCCGGCGCCGCAACCGCCCTCGCTCGGCTGCGCGCTTCCGGTCTTCCCACTGCCGTGATCAGCAATCAGAGCGGGATCGGCCGAGGCATCCACACCCGCGCCCAGGTCGACGCGGTCAACGCGCGGCTGGCCGAGTTGGTCGGGCCGCTCGGCCCGGTGCTGATCTGTCCCCACGCCCCGGATGCCGCCTGCCGGTGCCGCAAGCCGGCGCCGGGGCTGGTCCTCGACGCCGCCGACGCGCTCGGCGTCAACCCCGGCGACTGCGTGCTGATCGGTGACATCGCCGCCGACCTCGGCGCCGCCGACGCCGCCGGCGCGGCCTCGGTGCTCGTGCCCACCGAGATGACCCGCGACGACGAGGTGGCGTTCGCCCGGCGGCGCCGCACGCTCGCGCCCGACCTCACCAGCGCGATCGACCTGGTGCTGACCGGCACCGTTCGGGCGCCGCAGGTGTCGACGGACCCCGCAGGAGCCGCGGCATGACGCGCGTCGGAACACGTGTGATCGTCGCTCGCCTCGACAACGACGGCGACGTCCTGCTCAGCGGCCCCGCCGTACGTGCGGTCGCGGCCAGCGGCGCCGAGGTGACGCTGCTCGTCGGCCCGCGTGGGCGGCAGGCCGCCGCGCTGCTGCCGGGCGTCGACGAGATCATCGTCTGGCACTGCCCCTGGATCGACGCCGATCCGCAGCCGGTCGAGCGGGGCGACGTCCTCGACCTCGTCGACCGGCTGGCCGACCGCTCGTTCGACGCCGGCCTCATCCTCACGTCGTACCACCAGAGCCCGCTCCCGCTGGCCCTGCTGCTGCGGATGGCCGGGGTGCGCCGGCTCGGGGCGCACAGCATCGACTACCCCGGCTCGCTGCTCGACGTCCGGCACCGGCTCCCCGAGACCGGGTTGCACGAGGTCGAGCGCGCCCTGTCCACCGCCGCCGCGATGGGGTTCGACCTGCCCGCCGGCGACGACGGCCGGCTCGCGGTGCGCCCGTCGCTGCCGGACACCAGCCCGCTGACCGGCCCCGAGCCGTACGTGGTGCTGCATCCCGGGGCGAGCGTGCCCGCCCGGGCCTGGCCCGCCGAGCGCTGCGCCGCCCTCGTGCCCGCCCTGGTGGACGCCGGCTTCCGCGTGGTCGTCACCGGCGGCCCGAACGAGCGGGATCTCACCGCCTCCGTCGCGGGTGTCGCCGCCGCATCGGCCGGGGCCGCCGACCCGAGGGCCCGCGTCCTCGATCTCGGGGGCCGTACCGACTTCGCCGGCCTGGCCGACCTGCTCGCCCGCGCGTCGGCGGTGATCGTCGGCAACACCGGCCCCGCGCACCTCGCGGCGGCCGTCCGAACACCCGTCGTCTCCCTGTTCGCACCCACCGTGCCCGCCGAACGGTGGGCGCCCTACACGCAGGACCGGATTCTTCTCGGAGACCTCGACATCCCGTGCGCCGGTTGCCGGGCGCGCGAATGTCCCGTGGTAGGTCATCCCTGTGTGACCTGCATCGAGGTCCCCGACGTCGTCACCGCGGTACAGCAGATTGCCGCCCCAACCCACGCTGACTCTCGTGTGGAGGTATCGGTATGAAGCTCGCCATGGTCTCCGAGCACGCCAGTCCCCTGGCCGTCCTCGGTGGCGTCGACGCGGGTGGACAGAACGTGCACGTCGCCGCGCTCGCGACGGCCGTCGCGCGCCAAGGCGTCGAAACCGTCGTGCACACCCGGCGGGACGGGATGGACCTGCCTCGCCGCGTCCCGCTCGCTCCCGGTGTGACCGTCGACCACGTCTCCGCCGGCCCGCCGTCGGTGTTGCCGAAGGACGACCTCCTGCCGCACATGGCGGAGTTCGCCGAGGACCTCTCGCGGCAGTGGCAGGCGGACCGGCCCGACGTCGTGCACGCGCACTTCTGGATGTCCGGGCTCGCCGCCCTGCAGGCCGCGCGCCCGCTCGGCATCCCGGTGGTCCAGACCTTCCACGCCCTCGGCGTGGTCAAGCGTCGGCACCAGGGCAGCAAGGACACCTCCCCCGCCGAGCGGGGGGCGATCGAGGAGCGGCTGGTCCGCACCGTCGACCGGATCGTCGCGACCTGCTCCGACGAGGTCTTCGAGCTGATGCGGCTGGGCGCGAACCGCTCGCGCGTCCGGGTGGCGCCGTGTGGCGTCGACCTGTCCCTGTTCACCCCGAACGGTCCGGTCGACCCCCGGCCCTCCGACCGCTACCGCCTGGTGTTCGTCGGCCGCCTCGTCGAGCGCAAGGGGATCGGCAACGTCATCAGCGCGCTGGCCGAGGTACCGAACGCCGAGCTGGTCGTCGCCGGCGGCCCGGACCGCTCCGAGCTCGAGGACGACTCCGAGATCCGGCGGCTGCGGGCCCTCGCCGAGACCTGCGGGGTCGCAGACCGGGTCGTCTTCCGCGGCCGGGTCGGCCGGCCCGACCTTCCCGCCCTGCTCCGGTCGGCCGACGCCGTCGTCTGCGTGCCCTGGTACGAGCCGTTCGGCATCGTCCCGCTCGAGGCCATGGCCTGCGGCGTCCCCGTCGTGGCGAGTGCCGTCGGCGGGCTCATCGACAGCGTCGTCGACGGCACCACCGGCCTGCACGTGCCGCCCCGCTCCCCGGAGCGCATCGCGGAGGCGCTCAACGAGTTGCTGCCGGACGAGGACCGCCGGAAGGCGATCGGCGCGGCGGGCGCCCGGCGGGCCCGGTCCCGCTACTCGTGGGACCGCGTCGCGTCCCTGACGCTGCAGGCCTACGACGGAGTGCTGCCCGGGACGATCGACCTCACTTCTCGGGAGTTCGCCGGCAGCGGTTCGGGGGGCAACCGATGAACCGCCCGCTGCCCGTCGGCCGCAAGCACGTCGCCAACCTGCTCGACGCGCTGCCCATGCTCGACGTCGAACGGCTCGACCGCTGGGGCAGGCACCTCGCCGAGCTGCTCCCCGCCGGGGGCCGGATCCTCGTCGCCGGCAACGGTGGGTCCGCCGCCGAGGCCCAGCACCTGACCGCCGAGCTGGTCGGCCGGATGCGGGACGACCGGACGCCGTTCTCCGCCCTCGCGCTGTCGACCGAGACGTCGTCGCTGACCGCCATCGCCAACGACTACGGCTACGACGAGGCCTTCGCGCGGCAGGTGCGCGCGCACGGCCGGCCCGGCGACGTGCTGCTCACCCTCTCCACCTCGGGGCGCAGCCGCTCCGTCGTCGACGCCGCGCACGTGGCGCGCGACTGCGGGCTGGTCACCTGGGCCATGACCGGCCCCGGCAGTTCCCCGCTGGCGGAGGCGAGCGACGAGGTCGTGGCGGTCGAGGCCGACAACACGGCCACCATCCAGGAGGCCCACCTCGTCGCCGTCCACCTGCTGTGCGCCGCGGTGGACGTGGCGCTCGGGGTGGCGCCCGCGGACGAGGGAGCCGAGCTGCCCGGCACGGGGCCGGCACCCGAGGTGGAGGAGGACGCCGTCCTCGACCTCACCGACCAGTACCTCACCGACCAGTACCTCACCGACCCGTACCCCGCCGAGAGCACCCCGACGGCCCCGCGGGCGACCCCGTCCAGGGTCACACCGGACGGGCGCCGGGCGCCGCTCGTCGTGGTCGGGGACGCGCTGCTCGACCGGGACCTCGAAGGACGCGTCGAACGGCTCTCCCCCGACGCACCGGTGCCCGTCGTCGACGACCTCGCCGACCACCCCCGGCCCGGCGGCGCGGGGCTGGCCGCGCTGCTCGCGGCCCGCGACCACCGGGACGTCACGCTCGTCACCGCCCTCGCCCCTGACCGGGCCGGTCGCCGGCTGCACGACCTGCTGAGCGGTGCCGGCGTCCGGGTCGTCGACCTCGGGCTCGACGGCGAGACGCCGGAGAAGATCCGCGTCCGCAGCGCCGGCCGATCCCTGCTCCGCCTCGACCGCGGCGGGGCCGGCGGCGGTGCCGACGCCGTCGGACCGCTGACGCCGGAGGCCGCCGACGTGCTGGCGGCCGCGCGGGCGGTGCTCGTCGCCGACTACGGCCGCGGCGTGGCCGCCGAGCCGAGCGTCCGGGAGGCGCTGCAGGCGCTGCCCCCGAGGGTGCCGATCGTGTGGGACCCGCATCCCCGCGGCGCAGAGCCCGTTCCGGGGTGCCGGCTGGTCACGCCGAACGCGGGCGAGGCCGCGCACTTCGCCGCCGACGCCGGTGGGGACGCGAGCGGGGACGACCTCGCGAGCGTCACGGCCCGCGCCCGCCGGCTCGCCGAGCGCTGGTCGGCCGGCAGCGTCGCCGTCACCCTCGGGTCCCGCGGCGCCCTGCTCGCCGAGGGCCGCGACACCCCGCCGCTGATGACGCCCGCCCCGCCGGCTCCGCTGTCCGACCCCTGCGGCGCCGGCGACCGCTTCGCCTCGACCGCCGCCGGACTGCTGGCCGATGGTCTGCTCCCGTCGGAGGCCGTGACCGGGGCGGTGGGGGCGGCCAGCACCTTCGTCGCGGCGGGCGGCGCCGCTGCCGTCCGGGTCCCGCCGGCCACCGACTCCGAAGCGGACGTCGGGGACCTGGCCGGAATCGACCTGCCCGGCGCCGAGGACGTCGTGGCGCGCACCCGGGCCGCCGGCGGCACCGTCGTCGCCACGGGCGGCTGCTTCGACCTGCTGCACGCCGGCCACGTCCGGGTCCTGCAGCAGGCCCGCGCGCTCGGCGACTGCCTGGTCGTCCTGCTGAACAGCGACGACAGCGTCCGGCGACTCAAGGGGGCGGAGCGACCGCTCGTCCCCGCCGTCGACCGGGCCGCCGTGCTGCTCGCCCTCGGCTGCGTCGACGCGGTGCTCGTCTTCGACGAGGACACCCCCGTCGACGCGCTCAGCTCCATCCGGCCCGACGTCTGGGCCAAGGGCGGCGACTACGCGGTCGACGATCTCCCCGAGGCTCCCGCGGTCGCGTCCTGGGGCGGGCAGGCCGTCGTCCTGCCCTACCTGACCGGCCGTTCCACCACTCGTTTGATCCAGGAGGCAGTACGCCGTGGCAATTGATCGATCCGTCGGCACCGTTCTCGTGACCGGCGCCGCATCCGGCCTCGGCGCCGCCGTCGTCGAGGCCGTGCGGGCCGCCGGCGGCACCCCGCTCGCCCTCGACCGCGTGCCCGTCGAGGGCGTCGCGCACGAGGTCGTCGACCTCGCGAACCCCCGCGAGGCGGAGGACGCCGTCCGCCGCGTCGTCGACGGCGCGGGCGGCACGCTCGACGCCGTGGTCACCGCGGCCGGCACCGACTTCCCCGCTCCGATCGACAAGATCGACGGCGAGACCTGGGACCGGATCGTCGCGGTCAACCTGCTCGGCACCGCCGCCACCGTGCGGGCCGCGCTCCCCTACCTCGAGGCCTCCCAGGGCAAGGTCGTGACCGTCGGCTCGACCCTGTCGGTCAAGGCGGTCGGCGACGCGACGGCCTACTGCGCGTCGAAGTTCGGCGTCGTCGGGTTCACCCGGGCGCTCGCCGCGGAGCTGGCCGGCCGGGTCGGCGTCACGCTGCTCATCCCCGGCGGCATGTCGACGCACTTCTTCGACGACCGCGACCCGCAGTACAAGCCGGGTCCGGACGCGCAGCTCAACGACCCGGCCAACGTCGCCGCCACCGTGCTGTTCGCCCTGGCGCAGCCGCCCGGCTGCGAGGTCAAGGAGCTGGTCGTGACGGCGTCGACGGAGCCGTCCTACCCGTGACCGAGCCGCTGTGAGTGGGCGCCCCCGGGTCCTGGCGCTGCGCGCGCTGGGACTCGGCGACCTGCTCACGGCGCTGCCCGCCCTGCGAGGGCTCCGCGCGCTGCGACCGGACGCTCGGCTGGTGCTGGCCGCGCCGGGTTGGCTCGAGCCCGTCGCGATGCTCTCCGGCGCCGTCGACGGCGTCCTGGCGACCCGCGCGCTCGGGCCGATTCCCGGGTGGCCGCCGCAGCTCGCGGTGAACCTGCACGGCAAGGGGCCGCAGTCCACCGAGCGGCTCCGCGAGCTGGACCCCGAGCAGCTGTGGGCCTACGACGCCCCCGGCGCGCCGGGGTGGCGCGAGGACGAGCACGAGGTCGAGCGCTGGTGCCGGCTCGTCGACGCGCACGGCGGTTCCTGCGACCGCCTGGACCTCGACCTGCCCGCACCCGCCGAACCGCCGCTGGCCGGCGGTCTGACGCTGATCCACCCGGGCGGCGCCGCCGCGTCGCGGCGCTGGCCCGCGTCGCGCTGGTCGCGGGTCGCCGAGGAGCTCGCCGACGCGGGGCACGACGTCGTCGTCACCGGCAGCGCCGAGGAGGACGACCTCTGCCGGTCGGTGGCCGCCGGCGCGGGGCTCGCGGACCAGGCGGTGCTCGCCGGCCGGGTGGACCTGACCGGATTGTGCGCGCTGATCGCCTGCGCCCGCCTCGTCGTCTGCGCGGACACCGGCGTCGGCCACCTGGCCACCGCGTACCGCACCCGGTCGATCGTGCTGTTCGGCCCCGTCCCCCCGTCCCGCTGGGGGCCGCCGCCGGACCGCGAGCAGCACACCGTGCTCTGGGCCGGCACCACGAGCGATCCCTTCGCCGACTTCCCCGACCCGGGCCTGCTCAGCTTCACCGCCGACGACGTCCTCGCGGCGGCGCGGACCCGGGTCTGAGGCCGGCCGCGTGAGCCGGTCGTCCCGGGCCCGGGCATCCGCCGATCCGCAGCGGGCGCGCCCGCCGGAGACGTCGCTGCCCGAACCGCTGCGGGACCTCGTCGACCTGCTCGGGCGGCGGCACTCGCTCGCCGCGGTGTGGGAGCTGCGCGGTCCGGCGCAGCCGTTCCGGGTGCTGGTCCAGCGGCTGGGGGTGCTTGAGGCGCAGGTCAGCCAGCGCCTCCGGGAGCTGCGGGAGAGCGGGCTGATCGAGGTCGACGAGGGCGGCGACTACCGCCTGACCGGCGAGGGACGACGCCTGCTCGACCAGCTCGAGGGGCTGGCGGAGTTCGCCGAGGGCTGGGCCGCGCTCAGCCCTCGCCAGCGACGACCTCGCGGTGCGGCCGTCACCGGGCGGGGCGAAGAGCCGTTGTCCGGGGAAATCCGTTGACCGATGGCCTGGCGGGGGAAGAAAAGCCCCAACGGAGCGCAGCAGGATGTGGTCGACTCCCGGCACGACCGGTCTCGAGCGTCCGCCAGGAAGGACTGGTTCATGGCAGCGGGTGTCGCCGCTGACCCGACTCCCCGTCGGTGTCGGCGCCGTCTGCTGCCCGCACTCCTGGCATTCCTGCTGGCCCTTCCCTTGCTGGCGCTGGGGAGCGGATCGGCGGCCGCGATCGAGCCGACCTGGACCGCCCAGCAGGCCGACGCGGTCGGCGCGTCCGACCTGGCCTCCGGCGGCGCCGGCGTCACCGTCGCGGTGCTCGACTCCTGGGTCGACAGCCGGCATCCCGACTTCCGGGGCCACGTGGCCGGCGGCGCCACCTGCCAGGGCGGCTCCTGCCGGCCCGGGGGCGCGGACATCCCGGACAGCTGCGAGGCGCACGGTACGCACGTCGCCGGTCTCGTGGGGTCGTCCCGCTTCGGCATCGCGCCCGAGTCGCGCATCCTGCCGGTGCGGGTGCTGACCGAGCAGAACGGGGCGTGCACGGCCCAGGCAGCGGACGTCGCGGGCGGCATCCGCTGGGCGGCCGCGAACGGCGCGAAGGTCATCAACATCTCGCTCGGCAGCACCTACGCGCTGAACGACCGCATGCGGGTGATCCCGCAGGCCGTCGCCGAGGCCTATCGGCAGGGCATCGTCGTCGTGGTGGCGGCCGGCAACGGCCAGACCGCGGGCGCCGACGTCTACGGCGACAAGGCGATCGTCGTCGCGGCGACGGGACCCGACGGCAACCTCGCCTCCTACACGCAGCGCGGCGAAGGGGTCGACATCGCCGCCCCCGGCGGGCAGCCCGCCGGCCAGGGGTGCAGCCCCGACGACTGCGTCGTGTCCACCTGGTCCGACCGCGCCTACGCGGCCGACGCCGGGACCTCGATGTCCGCCCCGCTCGTCGCCGGCACCGCCGCCCTGCTGCTGGCGCAGCGACCCGACCGGACTCCGGACGACGTCCTCGACACCCTGCGCCGCACGGCCCACCCGCTGGCCGGGGCGGGCGCGGGGCGCCTCGACGTGCTCGCGGCCGTCCGCGGCAGCACCGGGTCGGGGACCGACGCGGTCAGCCAGCCCGCCCCGCAGCCGGCGCCGGCGGGTCCGGCGTCCGCCGCCGACCCGTCCGTCGCGCGCGTGCTCGGGCGGAACGGTCAGGTCGAGCGCGCCGACCCGAGCACGCTCGCGGCCGACTCGGGTTTGCCCAGCAACAAGTCCATCCTGCTGGCGACCGGGGCGGCGCTGGTGTTCCTCGTCTTCACCGCGCTGGTCGTCGTCGTGCGCACGCAGGGGACGTTCGGCGAGCGTCGCGAGTAGCGGCGCAGGCCGACTACTCCGGCTCGGTTCGCCTCTGCCAGCGCGGGTCGTCTACTCCAGGTAGTCGCGGAGCTTCTGCGAGCGCGACGGGTGCCGCAGCTTCGACAGCGTCTTCGACTCGATCTGCCGGATCCGCTCACGGGTCACCCCGAACTCGCGGCCGACCTCCTCCAGGGTGCGCGGGTGGCCGTCTGTGAGGCCGAAGCGCAGCTGGATGACCTTCTTCTCCCGGTCCGACAGGGTGTGCAGCACCGAGTCGAGCTGCTCCTGCAGCAGGATGAAGCTGGCCGCGTCGACCGGGACGACCGCGTCCGAGTCCTCGATGAAGTCGCCGAGGTGGGAGTCCTCCTCCTCACCGATCGGCGTCTCGAGGCTCACCGGCTCCTGCGACACCTTGAGGATCTCGCGCACCTTGTCGGGCGTGAGGTCCATCTCCTTGGCGATCTCCTCCGGCAGCGGCTCGCGCCCGAGGTCCTGCAGCAGCTGCCGCTGGATACGGATCAGCTTGTTGATCGTCTCGACCATGTGCACCGGGATGCGGATGGTGCGCGCCTGGTCGGCGATCGCGCGGGTGATCGCCTGCCGGATCCACCACGTCGCGTACGTGGAGAACTTGTAGCCCTTGGTGTAGTCGAACTTCTCGACCGCGCGGATCAGGCCGAGGTTGCCCTCCTGGATCAGGTCCAGGAACAGCATCCCGCGCCCGACGTAGCGCTTCGCGATGGAGACGACGAGCCGCAGGTTGGCCTCGACGAGCTTGCGCTTGGCGATCTGCCCGTCGCGCTCGATGAGGTCGAGCTCGCGGCGGAGCTTGTCGTTCATCTTCTTGTTCGTGCCGGCGAGCTTCTCCGAGGCGAACAGCCCGGCCTCGATCCGCTTGGCGAGGTCCACCTCTTCCTCGGCCGTGAGCAGCGGGACCTTGCCGATCTCCTTGAGGTACATCCGCACCGGGTCGGAGGTCGGCGTCTTGAGCGCGAGCGCCTCTTCCTCCTCCTTGCGGCGCTTGAGCTCCTCCGCGTCGTCCTCGGCCGAGCCGTCGAGGATCTCGATGCCCTCTTCGGTGAGCACCTGCAGGACCGCGTCCATCTGCTCCGGCGGCAGCTCGGCCGCCTGCAGGGCCGTGCTGACGTCGTCGGGCGTCAGGAAACCCGCTTCCTTGCCCTTGGCGATGAGGTCCTTGACCTCGTCGACCTGGGCTTCACGGGGCAGCACGGTGGGGCTCATCGGTCGGGACTCGTTCTCCTTCGCGCGCGTCTTCTGTTTCACAGACTATGCCGTGCCTCTCGGAAACCGTCGCGTTGGCGATCTTGGACTTGTGCCCTGCTTGTCGGCGTCATGCCGGCCCGAGGCTGCGCTCCCGCAGCTGCCTCTTGCGTTCCTCCAGGGAGATGAGCTCGCCGAACAACCTCAGATGCGCGTCCTGATCCGTCACCGGGTTCGTCCGTTCCATCCGTGCCCTGACATCTCGGATTCGGCGCGCGACGTGCACCTCCTGTAGCCGGTCGATCAGAGTGGCGATGTAGTGCTCCTCACCGTCACCCTCATAGCGCAACGGCTCGACCGCGAGCGCCGGCACCAGGCGACGGGCCTCGTCGCTGGTCAGCGCCGTGGCGACCTTGGTGATCCACGGGCCGACGTCCGTGGCCGAGCAGACCCCCCCGGCGGCGGCGATCGCGGCCTGCAGGTCGCGGTGCAGGGGCGCGCTGAAGTGCACCGGCTCGAGGGCGTCGAAGGCCGGGCCCGCGAGCCCGGGCCGCTGGAGCGCGGCCTTGATCGCCTCGCGCTCGGTCGCGACGATCATGTCGTCGGCCTGCCGCTCCCGCGGGCGCGGCGGCCGGGTGCCCGGGGCGGCGGCCTCGCCCGTCAGCTCGCGCAGCTGGCTCTGGACCTGCTCCACCTCGAGCCCGAGCCAGCCCGCCAGCCGCACGACGTACTGGCTGCGCAGCACCGTGTCCGAGATGCCGGCGAGCAGCGGCAGCGCGGCGCGCAGGGCGCCGACGCGCCCCTCGGCCGTCTCGGTCCGGAAGGGCTCGATCGTCGCGCGCAGCGTGAAGTCGACGAGCGGGACCCGGCTCGCCACCAGCTCCCGGACGGCGGCGTCGCCCTCGGCCTGCCGCAGGTCGCACGGGTCCCGGCCGTCCTCGGCGATGGCGACGAAGGTCCGGCCGACGAAGCGGGAGTCGAACTGCATCGCCTTGCGGGCGGCGTTCTGCCCGGCGGTGTCGCCGTCGAAGGTGAAGATGATCTCGCCGCGGCTCTCGTCCTGGTCGTGCAGGAGGCGGCGCAGCAGCTTGACGTGGTCCTCGCCGAAGGCGGTGCCGCAGGTCGCGACGGCGGTCTCGACCCCGGCCAGGTGGCAGGCCATCACGTCGGTGTAGCCCTCGACCACCACCGCCTGGTAGCGCTGCGAGATCGCCTTGCGGGCGAGGTCGGCGCCGTAGAGCAGGTGGCTCTTCTTGAACAGGATGGTCTCGGGCGTGTTGAGGTATTTGGCGCTGATCGGATCGTCGTCGAACAGGCGGCGGGCGCCGAAGCCGACGACGTCGCCGGTCGTCTCGCGGATCGGCCAAAGAAGCCGGCGATGGAACCGGTCGATCGGGCTGCCGCGGCTGCCGGTCTTGGCCAACCCGGCATCGATCAGCTCGTCCACGGTGAAGCCGCGACCGCGGAGGTGCTTGGTGAGGCTGTCCCAGCCGCCCGGCGCGTAGCCGACGCCGAAGTGCTCGGCCGCGGCGCGGTCGAAGCCGCGCTGGGAGAGGAAGTCGCGCCCGACGCGGGCATCCGGGGTCGCCAGCTGCTCGGCGTAGAACTCGGCCGCCGCGCGGGTCGCCTCGGCGAGACGCTGCCGCTTGCCGGTCTCGCGGTTGGCGACCTGGCCGCCGCCCTCGTAGGTCAGCAGGACGTTGAAGCGGCTCGCCAGCCGCTCGACCGACTCGGCGAAGCTCAGGCCGTCGAGCTTGCGGACGAAGCCGATGACGTCGCCGCCCTCGCCGCAGCCGAAGCAGTAGAAGAGGTTCGAACCGGGACTCACCGAGAACGACGGGCGCTTCTCGTCGTGGAAGGGGCACAGGCCGACGAGCCGCCCGCTTCCGGCGGGACGCAACGCGACGGTCGAGCCGACGACGTCGACGATGGAGGCGGCGTCACGGACCGCCTTCAGGCTGGCGTCGCTGATCCTTCCCGCCACCTGCAGACCCCCCTGGCACCTCGCGACCGGCCGGGTCGAGCACCCCGGCGAGGTCGGGATCGAGCGTATGTCGCATTTCGTGCTCGCTCGGTCATCGGAGGGTGTCTGTTGTTCATGGGCACGCGTTCGGGGGCACGGTCGACGGCGTTCCTCTCCGGCGACTCAGGACCCGACGAGCCGCTCGTGCCAGCGGACGGCGGACAGGTCGGTCAGCCGCGCCACCTGGTCGAGGACCACCCGCAGCCGCGCTCCGTCGTCCCCGGCCGCGTGCCACCCGGGCAGCAGCACCGCCTCGAGGTCGCGCGGCGCGCGGTCCGCGACCGCGCCGATGAGCTCGGCGAGCAGCTCGCGCTCCCGGGCCTGGGCCGCCTCCACCCCCGGGCGCGCCATCACCCACCGCGCCGTGACCGCCTTGAGCAGGGCACATTCGTCCCGCACCGCCTGCGGGACCACGAGGTCGGCCTCGTAGCGGCGCAGCGGCCCGTCGCCGTACCGCTCGCGGGTCGCCGCCAGCGCCGCCATCGAGAAGCGGGCGGTCAGCTCGCTGGTCATCGCCTTGACCGCGATCAGGGCCTGGGGGCTGTCCGCGACGCTTCCCCGCACCCACCACGGCTGCGCCCGGAGCCGGTCGAGCGCGTCCGGCGAGCCGCCGCCGTAGAGGCGGCCGGCGAGCTCGACCAGCGCGTCGGCCTCGTCCGGGGCGTCGAGCACGGCGAGGTCGACGAAGCCCGCGTGGATGCCGTCCTCGAGGTCGTGCACCGAGTACGCGACGTCGTCCGACCAGTCCATGATCTGCGCCTCGAGGCACCGGCGACCCCGCGGCGCCCCCTCCCGCATCCACGCGAAGACCTCGAGGTCGTCCGGATAGACGCCGTACTTGGCCGAGGTCGGGTCCGGCCCGTCCTGGTGCGGCCACGGGTACTTGCTCACCGCGTCGAGCCCCGCGCGGGTGAGGTTCAGGCCCGCGCCCGGGACCTTGCTCTCCAGCCGGACCAGCTCGCGGAAGCTCTGCGCGTTGCCCTCGAACCCGCCGCACGGCCCGGCCGCCGCGTCCAGCGCCTGCTCGCCGTTGTGACCGAAGGGAGGGTGGCCGAGGTCGTGCGCGAGCCCGGCGGCGTCGACCAGATCCGGGTCGGCGCCGAGACCCGCGCCGATCTCCCGGCCGACCTGCGCCACCTCGAGCGTGTGGGTGAGGCGGGTGCGCGGGAAGTCGTCGACCCCGACGCCGACCACCTGCGTCTTCGCGGCGAGACGGCGCAGCGCGCTCGAGTGCAGGACGCGGGCGCGATCCCGCTCGAAGGGGCTGCGCGGGAGCCTCGATGGCCTTGGGCGGCTCCGGCACGCGACGGCTGACGTCGGCGGCCGAGTAGCCGGTCTCGCGGATGTCGGGGGGCCTCGTCACACCGCTCCCGGCGCGTTCGCGGGGGGCTCGGCGTCGCCGAAGACGCGGTAGAAGAGGTAGGCCGCCGTCTCGCGGGCGATGTAGCGGATCTGCGTCGTCCGATCCTGCACCGACGGACCGCTGTGCGTCGGCGAGGACACGGTCTTGATGCCGACGTCGCGGAGCATCTGGCGCGCGCGCAACTCGTGCCAGGGGTCGGTCACCAGCACGGCGGAGCGCCAGCCCCGCCCGTTCATCACCTCGGCGACCGCGGTCAGCGAGTTCAGCGTGTCCGTGCCCTTCTGCACCGGGAGGATCGAGGAGCCGGGGATGCCGTACTTCGTCAGGTAGCTCTGGCCGGCGCCCGCCTCGCTGTACCGGTCGCCGGCCGCCCGGCCGCCGACGGTGATGATCCGCGGCGCCACCCCGGCGCGGTACAGCCTCGCCGCGTGATCCAGCCGGGCGGCGAGGATCGCCGAGGGCCGGCCGTTGTACTGCGCCGACCCCAGCACGACGATGACGTCGGAACGCGGCCGGTTGTCCGTCCGCCCCGCGTGCCAGACCCGGAAGGCCGTCGTCCCGACCACGAGCACCACGACCAGCACGACCAGCGCGAGGGCCCGCAGGACCCAGCGGAGCGGCCCGGCCGGACGGTGTCGATATCGATGCCGGTGCGTGCGCCGGAGCCGGCCGGACGGACGTCGCGAGACCCGGACGGGCGAAACCCGGACAGGCACTGTCGGGTCCGACGGCTCACGCATCTGCCGATGGCCCGGGGGTCGGTACCCCGGGTCCCGGCGCGCCCCCGCCGTCAGCGGGAGTCGCTGCCGTCCGATGCCGCGAGCAACGCGGCCCGGCCGGCCTCCAGCCGTGCGACAGGCACCCGGAACGGCGAGCAGGAGACGTAGTCGAGCCCGACGTCGTGGAAGAAGTGGACGGAGTCGGGATCACCACCGTGCTCGCCGCAGATGCCCAACTTGAGATCCGGGCGGGCCGCCCGTCCCTCCTCCGTCGCGATCCGCACCAGGCGGCCCACGCCGTCCCGGTCGAGCGACTCGAACGGCGAGACCCCGAAGATGCCGAGGTCGAGGTACCGGTTGAAGAAGGCCGCCTCGACGTCGTCGCGGGAGAAGCCCCAGCCCATCTGGGTGAGGTCGTTCGTGCCGAAGGAGAAGAACTGCGCCGCCTCGGCGATCTGCCCGGCGGTCATCGCGGCGCGCGGGACCTCGATCATGGTGCCGATCAGGGTCGAGACGTCCTGGCCGGTCTCCGACGCCACGTCCGCGACGATCTTCTCGGCCTCCTCGCGGACGACCTCGAGTTCCTGCACGGCGCCGACCAGCGGCACCATGATCTCCGGGTGCGGGTCCTTCCCGTCCTGCCTGCACTCGGCCGCCGCCTCGGCGATCGCGCGGATCTGCATCCCGAACAGGCCGGGGATGACGAGGCCGAGGCGCACGCCGCGCAGGCCGAGCATCGGGTTGGACTCGTGCAGGCGACGAACGGCGTCGAGGAGCCGCTGGTCCTTCTCGTCGATCCCCTCGCCCGTGGCCTCCGCGACCGCGACCCGGACCGAGATCTCCTCCAGCGACGGGAGGAACTCGTGCAGGGGCGGGTCGATGAGCCGGATCGTGACGGGCAGCCCGTCCATCGCCGTGAAGATCTCGACGAAGTCCTCCCGTTGCAACGGCCGCAGCGCGTCGAGCGCCCGGGCGACCCCCTCGTCGCCCTCGGCGAGGATCAGGTCCTCCACCAGCTGGCGACGGTCGCCGAGGAACATGTGCTCGGTGCGGCACAGGCCGATGCCGTGGGCGCCGAAGCGACGGGCGCGGGCCGAGTCGTCGCCGGTGTCGGCGTTGGTGCGCACGCCGAGGCGGCGCTTCTCGTCGGCGTGGGTGATCAGGCGGTGGACGCTGCGCACCAGGTCGTCGGCCGCCTCGTCGCCGGTCCCCCGACTGACGTCATCACCGGCTCGCCGGTCGGGGTCGATCTCGCCCTCGAAGTACTGCACGACCGCGCTCGGCACGACCGGCACCTCGCCGCGGTAGACCACGCCGGTGCTGCCGTCGATGGACAGGACGTCGCCCTCGCCGACGGGGTCACCGCCGTCGGCCGGGGTGATCGTCCTCGCCTTGAGGTCGACCGAGATCGTCGCGCCGGAGACGCAGGTCTTTCCCATGCCGCGGGCGACGACGGCGGCATGGGAGGTGCGGCCGCCGAGCTCGGTGAGGATCCCCGCGGCGGCGATCATGCCGGGTAGGTCGTCGGGCGTGGTCTCGCGGCGGACGAGGATGACGTCCTCGCCGCGCGCCGCCGCCTCCTGGGCCTTCTCGGAGTCGAAGACGACCTTGCCGACAGCCGCTCCGGGCGAGGCGTTGGCGCCCTTCGCGATCTGGTCGCGCTCGGCGTCGGAATCGAAGCGCGGGAACATCAGCTGGGCCAGCTGGGCGCCGGTGACACGGGTGAGGGCCTCGTCGAGGTCGATCAGGTCCTCGTCGACGAGCTGGGTGGCGATCCGGAAGGCGGCGCCGGCGGTGCGCTTGCCGACGCGGGTCTGGAGCATCCAGAGCTTGCCGCGCTCGATCGTGAACTCGATGTCGCAGAGGTCTTTGTAGTGCCGCTCCAGCGTGGCCATGATGTCCATCAGCTGGTCGTAGGCGTCGGAGTTGATCTGCTCCAGGTCGGTCAGCGGCACCGTGTTGCGGATCCCGGCGACGACGTCCTCACCCTGGGCGTTCTGCAGGTAGTCGCCGTAGACCCCCTGGTCCCCGCTGCCCGGGTCGCGGGTGAAGGCGACGCCGGTGCCGGAATCGGAGCCGAGGTTGCCGAAGACCATCGACACCACGCTCACCGCCGTGCCGAGGTCGTGCGGGATGCGCTCCTGCCGCCGGTAGAGGCGGGCGCGCTCGCCGTTCCAGGAGTCGAAGACGGCGCGGATGGCGAGGTCGAGCTGCTCGCGCGGGTCCTGCGGGAACTCGCGGCCCGCGTCGGCGCTCACGATCTGCTTGTAGGAGTCGACGAGCCGCCGCAGGTCGTTCTCGTCGAGGTCGAGGTCGTCCTTCGTGCCCTTGCCGGACTTGACCTCGTCGAGCGCCTCGGAGAAGCGCCGGCCGTCCACTCCGAGGACGGTCTCGCCGAACATGCTCACCAGGCGGCGGTAGGAATCCCAGGCGAACCGCTCGCTGCCGCTCTGCTTGGCCAGGCCCTCGACCGACTCGTCGTTCAGGCCGAGGTTGAGGACGGTGTCCATCATCCCGGGCATCGAGAACTTGGCGCCCGAGCGGACCGAGACGAGCAGCGGGTCGCTCGCGTCGCCGAGCTTCTTGCCCATCTCCTTCTCGAGGCCGTCGAGGTGCTCGGCGACCTCGTCGCGGAGTTCGCCGGGCTCGCTGCCGGTCTCCAGGTAGGCGCGGCAGGCCTCGGTGGAGATCGTGAAGCCGGGCGGGACCGGGAGGCCGAGGTTCGTCATCTCGGCGAGGTTGGCCCCCTTGCCGCCGAGGAGATCCTTCATGTCGCGGTTGCCCTCGGCGAAGTCGTAGACGAACTTGGCAGCCATCGTGAGAACTCCTCGGCACAGCGATCCCACCCCGAACGGGGTGCGTTCAGGCTACCGATCTCGCGTTTCCTTAATGCGGCAGCCAGCCTGTTGAACATGTTCAAGTCGGGGGCGTACGGTCCGGTTCACCACCTTCAAGGAGGTTCGCCGTGGGCCGACTCGCAGCGACCGACCTGATCTACCTCTCCATGGCCGTCCCGCTGGTACTCGGCGCGGTGTGGACGATGTACCGGCACAGCGCATTGCCGCTGCTCGAGACGCTGGACGCGGACGAGATGTTGGTCGCCGCGGTGCACCGCCTCGTCACGGCCGGGCACCTGCTCGTGGGGTTGGGACTGGCGGCGGCGCTGGCGCCGGATGCCGCGGCGGTCTCGGCGGGAGAGGTCACCGCGGTGCTCGACGCGCTGGCCGGGCTGCTGATCCTGCTCGGCGCGGTGCACCTCGGGGCGCTCGCGGCGTTCGCGCTGGCGCGGCGGCGCCGACTGCGGCGGGATCTGCCGCTGGGGCCCGTGCGGACGGGCGTCGGCCCGGCGGCAGTGCCGCCCGCGCCCGTGCGAATGTCCCCGCCCCCGGTCCTCCCGGCACCGAGGCCCGTCCGACCGACTCCGGTGTTCGCGGCGGCAACGCGGCCACAGGCGCCGCCCGTATCGACCATGCTCCCCGCGGGTCACCTGCCGCCCGCGCAGCACATGACTCCAGCGCAGCACATGCCGCCCGCGCCGCTCATGCCGCCCGCGCCGCTCATGCCGCCCGTTCCGGCGCAGCCCGTGCCCGCCTTCGCCGCGAGTCCCCCTCCGCGCGGGCCGATCGGGCCGTGGGCCCCGCCGCTCGACCCGTGGGCCCCGCCGCTCGACCCGTGGGCCCCGCCCTTCCGGTGAGCGACCAGACCCGGCAGCGCCTCGTCGACACGGCCCTCGAGCTGTTCCGCGAGCGCGGCTACGAGCGGACCACCATGCGCGCCGTCGCGGAACGCGCCGGGGTGTCCGTCGGCAACGCCTACTACTACTTCGAGGGCAAGGAAGCGCTGATCCAGGCCTTCTACGCCCGCTCGCAGGCCCAGCAGCTCGAGGCGGCGGAGAAGGTGCTCGCCGCCGAGACCGGGTTCGAGGAGCGGCTGCGCGGCGTGCTCCGCGCCGAGGTGACGGCGATGGAGCCCTACCGGCGGGTGGCCGGATCGATCTTCCGGGTCGCCGCCGACCCGACCAGCCCGATGTCGCCGTTCAGCGTCGAGTCGCACCCCGTGCGCGAGGCGGCCAAGGACCTCTACCGGCGGGTGCTCGACGGCTCGACGGAGAAGGCGCCGCCGCGGCTGGCCGCGGAGCTGCCCGACCTGCTGTGGCTGTACTCGATGGGCATCGTGCTGTTCTGGGTGCACGACCCGACCCCCGGCGCCGAGCGCACCCTCCTGCTCATCGACCGGTCCGTGCCGCTGGTCGTGCGGATGGTCGCGCTCTCGCGGTACCGGCTGCTCCGCAGCACCCTCGACTCCCTGCTGGACCTGCTGGCCGACCTGCGCAACCTCCGCGGCCCCGCTGGGGACGAAAGCCAGGTGTCCACAGCCCGCTGACACACCATGCGGAACGGGGGCCACCTCGGCGACCGTGCCCTTCGTGGAGGCGGCCGCAGTGGTGCCCGAAGAGGCAGTGGCCTACGGTTTGTTCTCCCGACGACAGGCCCTCTCAGCCGGATACTCGGAGTCCGATGTGGCCCGGCTTCTGCGCTCGGGGCAATGGGTCCCATGGGCACGCGGGCTGTACCGGGATATCAACCACTGCGAGCAGCCGGAGGATCGCCTCTTGCGGGCGACACTGCTCGGAGGCCCGATGGCCGCGGCCAGTCATCTGAGCGCAGCGGCCGCCTTGGGGTGGGACCTGCTCGACGAGTCGATGCGGGCGACCGTAACGGTTCCCCGAACCCACGGTTCGGTCCGTGCTCACGGCAACCGAGTGCTCCGCCGAGCTCTGAGCAGGCATGAGGTAACGGTCGTCGGGGTTCTGCCCGTCACCACTCCCCTTCGCACAGCAGTCGACCTGGCGGCCGATGAGCCCGCCGCGGACGCACTCGTCGCGATCGACTCCGGGCTGCGGCTGCGGCATCTGACCGTGGCAGAGCTGAATGCCGAGCTGCGGTCACGCAGTTCCATGCCTCGTCACCCACACGCACTGCGCGTCGTCAGCATGGTGGACCCCGACTCCGGCAGTCCAACGGAGTCGGTCGCTCGCCTGATCTTCAGCGAGACCGGGCTACCGGCACCTTTCACGCAGTACGAGGTTGTCGTGGACGGCCGGTTCCTCGGCCGGGTCGACTTCGCGTGGCCCGACTACTGGCTGATCGTCGAGATCGACGGCTTCGAGTGGCACTCCGGGCGAAACGCCTTTCGCGGGGACCGGCTGCGGCAGAACGAACTCGAGCTCGCCGGCTGGACGGTGCTGCGCTTTCCCGCCGACGACGTGCGCAACGACCCGGACCTCATCAGCGCGACCGTCGCGCGTGCGCTTCCTCGACAAGCGATGAGGAGCTGAACACAACTCCCGCCGACGACATGATCAACTATCCGGTTTGTCCGGGTTCGCGCACAACTCGAGCATGGCGTTGTGTTCAGCTCTTCAGGGATCTCGCTCAGCAGGCGCCGAGGCGCTCCGAGAGGTAGCCCCGGACGGCGTCGAGGCCGACCCGCTCCTGGGTCATGGTGTCGCGCGAGCGGATGGTCACCGCCTGGTCCTGC
The DNA here is from genome assembly GCA_963783105.1 of uncultured Actinomycetota bacterium. Classification (GTDB taxonomy): domain Bacteria; phylum Actinomycetota; class Actinomycetes; order Frankiales; family Frankiaceae; genus JAVEDQ01. The sequence goes on along the minus strand of CAWAMI010000007.1, from coordinate 366,718 downwards.
AGCGAATCGAAGTCGACGGTGATGCAGAACGGGGTGCCGATCTCGTCCTGCCGCCGGTAGCGGCGACCGATGGCCCCGGCGTCGTCGAAGTCGACGTTCCACTCCTGGCGAAGGGTGGCGGCGAGGTCGCGAGCCATCGGCGAGAGGTCGCTGTTCCGCGAGAGCGGCAGCACCGCGGCCTTCACCGGCGCGAGCCGTGGGTCGAGCCGGAGCACGGTCCGGCGGTCCACCCCGCCCTTGGTGTTCGGCGCCTCGTCCTCGGCGTAGGCGTCGAGCAGGAAGGTCAGCGTGCACCGGTCGACGCCGGCCGCCGGCTCGATCACGTACGGCGTCCACCGCTCGCCGGAGGCCTGATCGTAGTAGGAGAGGTCGGCGCCGGACTTCTGCGCGTGCACGGTGAGGTCATAGTCCGTGCGGTTGGCGACGCCCTCCAGCTCGCCCCATTCCAGGCCCTGGAAGTTGAACTTGTACTCCACGTCGACGGTGCGCTTGGAGTAGTGCGACAGCTTGTCCTTCGGGTGCTCGTAGAGCCGCAGGTTGTCCGCGGCGATGCCGAGGTCGAGGTACCACTGGTGGCGCGTGTCGATCCAGTACTGGTGCCATTGTTCGTCGCTGCCGGGCTGGACGAAGAACTCCATCTCCATCTGCTCGAACTCGCGGGTCCGGAAGATGAAGTTCCCGGGCGTGATCTCGTTGCGGAACGACTTGCCGATCTGGCCGATCCCGAACGGCGGCTTCTTCCGCGCCGAGGACATCACGTTCGCGAAGTTGATGAAGATGCCCTGGGCCGTCTCCGGGCGCAGGTAGGCGAGCCCGCTCTCGTCCTCCACCGGGCCGAGGTAGGTCTTGAGCAGACCGTTGAACATGCGCGGCTCGGTCCAGGCGCCCTTGGTGCCGCAGTTCGGGCAGGCGATCTCGGCGAGCGCCTTGCCCTTCTGCTCCTCGAGGTGGTCGGCCCGGAACCGCCGGTGGCACGACTGGCACTCGACCAGCGGGTCGACGAACGCGTCGACGTGGCCGGAGGTCTCCCACACCTCGCGGGCGAGGATCACCGAGCTGTCGAGGCCGACGATGTCGTCGCGGCCCTGCACCATGGCCTTCCACCACTGACGCTTGACGTTGTTCTTCAGCTCGACGCCGAGCGGTCCGTAGTCCCAGGACGCGCGCAGCCCGCCGTAGATCTCGCTCGACGGGAAGACCAGGCCTCGCCGCTTGCTCAGGCTGACGATCGATTCCATGCGGTCGGCGCTGGCCATGCGTCACTCCATCCGGCTGGCGGTCGGCGGTTGTCGGTCACGCTACCGGTGTGGACTGTGATCAAGCCCGGTCGAGCGTGTGGCGGAGCTCGTAGGCGCCCGGCTCGTCCTCGGCCAGCGCGAGCAGCGGCACCGCCTCGACCCGCACCTCGAAGGCGGACAGGGCGCGTCGCCACGCCCCGACCCCCTCCCACTCGCTCACCAGCACCCACCGCTGCTGGTCGTCCGGCGCCTGACCGACCCGAGCGCTACGGAAGCCGGGGCGGGCGGACAGGGCGGCGACGGCACGTTCGGCACGGGCGGCGAACGTGGTCGCCTCGGACTCGGGCACGATGAAGCGGGTCACGACGAGCACGAGGGCGACAGTGTCACAGCGCAATCGGTCACAGGGCAATCCGTCACGCGGCAACTCCTCCAGGCGGAACTCCCGTCCACAGCAGGGCGCCCGACGCCAGGCGGGCCGCAGCGGCAACCCCGCGAAGCGCGCGGGCGCGGACCGACCGCCCGGCCGCCCGGGCGGCCGCGGACCGCAGAGCGGGAGGCCGCTGCCGCAGGGCAGCACCTTCTTCACGCCCCACGCCTCCCCGTTCCGGCGGAAGGTCGAGCAGGCCAGCGCTCCCCTGCTGGTGCTGTTCCACCGCCTGCCGCGGGTCGTGTTCGGCGCGCTGCCGCTGCTGCTGCTCGTCGGCGGGGCCTTTCTCCCGGTGCCGATCGCCGTGGTGCTGCTGGTGCTCGCCCTGCTGCTGTTGGGGTGGCTGGCGTTCCTGTCCTGGCCCCGCGCGACGGGCGGTCAGAAGGTGATGCGGCTGCTCGTGCCGGCCCTGGTCCTCGCGATCATGATCCTGCGCCTGCAGCGAGGCTGACCTCGGGCCTGACGCGGACCGGTCAGGCGCGGCGGCCCGGCAGCATCCCACCGAGACGCGCGGCGAGGCCGGAGTTCGGCGCCGCGTTGCCGAAGCGCCGGTCGCGGCGGGCGAAGTCCTCGCAGGCCTGCCACAGCGAGAGCCGGTCGAAGTCCGGCCACAGCGTCTCGGTGAAGGCGAGCTCCGCGTACGCGGACTGCCACAGCAGGAAGTTGGAGATGCGCTGCTCGCCGCTGGTGCGCAGGAACAGGTCGACGTCGGGCATGTCCGGCTCGTCGAGGTAGCCCGCGAGCATCTTCTCGCTGATCTTGTCCGGGTCGATGCGCCCGGCCGCCACCTCCCGCGCCAGCGCCGAGACCGCGTCGACGATCTCCGCCCGTCCGCCGTAGTTCACGCACATGACCAGCGTGAGGCGGTCGTTGTCGGCCGTCTGCCGCTCGACCTCCTCGAGCCGCCGGATCACGCTGCGCCACAGCCGCGGCCGCCGGCCCGCCCAGCGCACCCGGACGCCGAGCGCGTCCATGTCGTCGGCCCGCCGGCGGAACACGCCCTCGGTGAAGCGCATGAGGAAGGCGACCTCGTCCGGCGAGCGCTTCCAGTTCTCCGTCGAGAACGCGTAGGCCGACAGCCACTGCACGCCGAGCTCGATCGCGCCCTCGACGCAGTCGAACAGCGCGTCCTCGCCGGCCTCGTGCCCCTCGGTGCGCGGCAGCCCGCGTTCCTTGGCCCAGCGGCCGTTGCCGTCCATGACCAGCGCGACGTGCTTGGGCACCAACTCCGCCGGGATCGACGGCACCGTCGCGCCGGACGGATGCGGACGCGGGTCGCGGTAGGGCGGGCGCATCAGGCGGGTTCCTCGGCGTGCTCCGGGGTGGCGACGACCGCGACGGGGGCGCTCCGCTCCACCAGCGGCAGCGAGCGCAGCCCCCGCTCGAGGTGCCACTGCAGGTGCGCGGCCACGACCCCGCTGACGTCCCGCCGGGTCCGGTTGTCGCTGTCGTCGGCGACCGCCCACTCCCCGTTGCGCAGCGCGAGCAGCAGCTCGACGGCGGACGGCGCGAGCAGCACGCTCCCCGGCGTCCGGCAGCCGCTGCACACCAGCCCGCCCACGGCGGGCTGCATCGCCGTGTGGTCGCCCCGCGACCCGCAGCGGGCGCAGGCGTCGAGCGCCATGCCGTACCCGGCGTTCTCCAGGGCGCGCAGCAGGAACGCGTCGAGCACGAGCGGCGGGTCGTGGCTGCCGTCGGCGAGGGTCCGCAGCGCCCCGACCGTCAGCAGGAACAGCCGCAACGACGGCTCCCGCTCCTCCGCCGTCAGCCGCTCGGCCGCCTCGAGCAGGGCGGCTGCGGTGGTGTGCCGGGCGTAGTCGCCGGCCAGCTGAGCCCCGTAGGGTGCGACGGTCTCGGCCTGGGTGACCACGTCGAGCGACCGGCCCTCGTAGAGCTGCAGGTCGACGTGGGTCCCGGGCTCGAGCCGGGCGCCGAACTTCGACTTGGTCCGTCGGACGCCCTTGGCCACGGCCCGCACCCGGCCGGTCCGGCGGGTGAGCAGGGTGATGATGCGATCGGCCTCGCCGAGGCGGTGGGTGCGCAGCACCACCGCGTCATCCCGGTAGACGGCCATGCCCCCATTGTCTCCCGACCGGAGCCGCACGCGCCGCCGACATGTCGGCTCCCGGCCGCCCGGCTCAGAAACCGAGCCGGCGCAACTGCCGCGGGTCGCGCTGCCACTCCTTGGCGATCTTGATGTGGAGGTCGAGGTAGACCGGGCTGCCGAGCAGCGCCTCGATGGAACGGCGCGCCTTCGACCCGACCGCCTTCAGCCGGGCTCCCTTGTGCCCGAGAACGATGCCCTTCTGGCTCTCCCGCTCCAGGAACAGGTGCGCGTAGACGTCGACCAGCCCGTCGCTGCGGTCCGGCCGCGGCGCCATCTCCTCGACGACGACGGCGATCGAGTGCGGCAGCTCCTCGCGGACCCCCTCGAGGGCGGCCTCGCGGATCAGCTCGGCGACGAGCACCGCCTCGGGCTCGTCGGTCAGCTCGCCGTCCGGGTACAGCGGCGGCCCCTCGGGCAGCCGCGCCGCGAGCAGGCCGGCCAACAGGTCGAGCTGGAAGCCGGACTGCGCCGAGACCGGCACGACGTCGGCCCAGTCGCCCAGCTCGGCGACGGCGAGCAGCTGCGCGCCGACGCGGTCCGGCTCGGCGAGGTCGGCCTTGGTGACGATGGCGACCTTCGGCCGGCTCCTCGGCAGCGAGCGCAACTCCTCCGCGAGGAACCGGTCGCCGGGCCCGACGGCCTCGTTCGCCGGCACGCAGAACCCGACGACGTCGACCTCGGCGAGCGTCGTGCGGACGACGTCGTTCAGCCGCTCGCCGAGCAGGGTCCGCGGCCGGTGCAGACCCGGGGTGTCGACGAGGATCAGCTGCGCGTCGGGGCGGGCGACGATGCCGCGGATCGCGTGCCGGGTGGTCTGCGGGCGGTCGCTGGTGATCGCGACCTTGGCGCCGACCAGCGCGTTGGTCAGGGTCGACTTGCCGGCGTTGGGCCGGCCGACGAAGCAGGCGAAGCCCGAACGGTGGGTGCCCGGTTCCGGGGCGCTCACGAGCGGACGATGCGCACAAGGGTCCCGTCGGGGCGGGCGACGATGAGCTTCGGCACGCCGACCGCGTCGAGCACGTCGACGCCCGCCGGCGACTCCCCCTCGGTGACGACGGCCGCCGCCTCGAACGCCCGCGCGCCGCTGGCCAGGGCCGACGCGACGGCGAGGTGCAGCGCCGGCAGCGCCAGCGGCCCCGTCTCGACGGTGGCGGCCAGGTAGGTCCGCCCGGTGTCGTCGCGCACGGCCGCTCCCTCCTTCGGCAACTCGGCGACGACGGCCCGCACGCGGCCCGAGCGCGCGAGCGTGACCAGCTTCTGGTCCTCCGAATTCAGGGCGGCGGAGTCCAGTGCGGCGGCGTCCGGGGCTGCCGGTTCGCTCACGTCAGATCCTCTCGTTCTGCTCGGTCGTCTCGGCCGGATCGGCCGGATCGCTCTGGGTGGGCAGCCGGGTGGCGACGACGGTGCCGATGCGGTTGCGACGGCCCGCCGCGCTCTCGGCGACCAGCCGCAGCCCGGACACCTCGACGGTCGCGCCGGGGATCGGCACCCGGCCGAGCGCGCTGGCCAGCAGCCCGCCGACGGTCTCGACGTCGTCGTTCCCGGGCAGGTCGACGTCGAAGATCTCGGCGAGGTCCTCGACCGGCAGCCGGGCCGTCACGCGAACGACCTCCGGCTGCTGCTCGTCGCCCTCGAGCCGTTCGACCGGAGGCCGCTCGGTGTCGTACTCGTCGGTGATCTCACCGACGATCTCCTCCAGCACGTCCTCGATCGTCACCAGACCGGCCGTCCCGCCGTACTCGTCGATGACGATCGCCAGGTGCTCGCGGCGGGCCTGCATCTCGCGCAGCAGGTCGTCGGCGGGCTTCGACTCCGGCACGAAGAACGGCTGCCGCATCGCGCTCGCGACCTCCCGGTCGGCACCTGCTCCTCGAACACCTCCGGCCCGGTCGCGGCGGACCAGGTCCTTGAGGAACGCGACGCCGACGACGTCGTCGATGCCGTCGCCGACCACCGGGATGCGGCTGAACCCGCTCCGCAGCGCCAGGGCGAGCGCCTGCTCGATCAACTTGCCGCTCTCGATCCAGACCATGTCGGTGCGCGGCACCATCACCTCGCGGGCGAGCGTGTCGCCGAGCTCGAACACGGAGGCGATCATGTCGCGCTCGTCGGGTTCGACCAGCCCGCGTTCCTCGGCGAGGTCGACCAGGTCCCGCAGCTCCGCCTCCGTGGCGAACGGCCCGTCCCGATACCCGCGTCCGGGTGTGATGGCGTTTCCGAGCAGGATCAGCAGCCGGGGCACCGGCCCGAACACCCGCGCCAGCCCGGCCGGGACGGCGGCGGTCCGCAGGGCGACCTCGTTGGCGTGCTGGCGGCCCAGCGTCCGGAAGGCGACGCCGATGACGATGTAGGACACGAGCGTCATGACCAGCGTCGCGAGCCCGACCGCGCCCAGCCCGGCGCCGACCGCGTGCACCATCACCAGCGCGACCAGGCACGTCGCCCCGAGTTCCGCCGCCTTGCGCACCAGCAGGAGCAGGTTCAGGTAGCGCGGGGCGTCGGCGATGATCGTCGACAGCAGCTCGGCCCTCGGCCGGCCGTCGCGGACGAACTCCTCGACGGTGACCCGCGAGACGCGGGTCAGGGCGCTGTCGATCCCGGCCAGCGACGCCGCCACCAGAACCAGGAGCGCCGCACCGATCAGCAGCGGCAGATCGCCGCTCACGTGCCGCCCGCGGACGTGCCCGAACCGCCGATCCCCGAACTGCTCCGCCACGACTCGAGCACGCGGCCCTGGACGGCGAACATCTCGCGTTCCTCCTCGGGCTCCGCGTGGTCGTAGCCGAGCAGGTGCAGCACCCCGTGGGCGCAGAGCACGTGCAGCTCGTCGGCGACGGAGTGCTGCTGGGCCTGCGCCTGCCGCGCGGCGAACTCGGGGCAGATCACGACGTCGCCGAGCAGGGCGTCCGGCACCTCGTCGGAGCCGGTGACCGGCGCGCCGGTGGTGAGATCGTCCTGGGCGAAGGCGAGGACGTCGGTCGCGCCCTGTTCCCCCATGTACTGGACGTGCAGGCGCTCCATCGCGTCCTCGGTGACGAGCATCAGCGACAGCTCGGCCAGCGGCGAGACGCCCATCGCGGACAGCACGTGTCGCGCCAGCGCCGCGAGGCCGACCTCGTCGACCTCGACGCCCGACTCGTTCGCCACGTAGACCGACATGGATGCTCCTGTTCCGCCTCGCGCGTGGGAAGGGTGCCGGCCGCCCGGGTCAGGACCGCTGCGAGCGCGGGACGGCCCGCTTCTGCTGCGGGGTGACCCGGTCGGCATCCCAGCGGGCGTAGGCGTCGACGATGTCCGAGACGAGGCGGTGCCGGACGACGTCGCTGCTGGACAGCTGGGCGAAGTGGACGTCCTCGACGCCCTCGAGGATGTCCCGGACGACCCGAAGGCCGCTGGTCGTGCCCGAGGGCAGGTCCACCTGCGTGACGTCACCGGTGACGACGATCTTGCTGCCGAAGCCGAGCCGGGTGAGGAACATCTTCATCTGCTCGGCGGAGGTGTTCTGCGCCTCGTCGAGGATGATGAACGCGTCGTTCAGCGTGCGGCCGCGCATGTAGGCGAGCGGGGCGACCTCGATGGTCCCGGCCTGCATGAGACGCGGGATCGAATCGGGGTCGAGCATGTCGTGCAGCGCGTCGTACAGCGGCCGGAGGTAGGGGTCGATCTTCTCGAACAGCGTCCCGGGCAGGTAGCCGAGGCGCTCGCCGGCCTCGACCGCGGGGCGGGTGAGGATGATGCGGTTGACCCGCTTGGCCTGCAGCGCTTGCACGGCCTTGGCCATGGCGAGGTAGGTCTTGCCGGTGCCGGCGGGGCCGATGCCGAACACGATCGTGTGCGCGTCGATCGCGTCGACGTAACGCTTCTGGTTCAGCGTCTTCGGCCGGATGTTGCGCCCGCGGGTCGACAGGACGTTGAGGGTCAGCACGTCGGCGGGCCGCTCGTCGCTGCCGGTCCGCAGCATGGCGAGGCTCCGCTCGACCTTGCCGGCGTCGAGCACGTCGCCGCGCTCGAGCAGCGCGAGCAGCTCCTCGAACAGCCGGCTGACGAGATCGTTCTCCTCGGCGGGGCCGGTGATGGTGATCTCGTTGCCCCGGACGTGGATGTCGGAGGAGAACGCCTTCTCGATCACGCGGAGCAGCTCGTCGCGATGGCCGAGCAGGCTGACCATGTCGCGGGCGCCGGGAACGACGACCTTCGTGACGGTCCGGGAGCCGGACGGAAAGCTATCGGGCATCGAGAGCGGCCCTCGGACCGCCGCACCTCTCCCTCGCGAGAATGACTGCCGGACCGCCCCATCCTACCGAGCAGGCGGTCCCGCGGGCAGCCGACCGAAGGCCACGGGGAAAGGTCACAGAACGATTACGGCCCCGTTGTTGCGCGGCAGCAACTATCGACCCGGTCGAATATTGCGCTGTCCCCCACCACCACTCCGACGGGAGCCATGCCCGGTGTCGTCCATCAAGAAGTCCACGATCGCTGCCGCGGCAGCAGCCGCCCTCCTGGGTCTCGCCGCGTGCGGTGGCAGCAGCGAGGGCACGACCTCCTCGGGGGGCACCGGGAGCGCGAGCGGCACAGGCGGCGGCAGCGGCGGCAGCGGCGGCAGCGGCGGCAGCGGCGGCAGCACGGCCACGACCCTGCCCAAGGCGGACTACATCACCAAGGTCGATGCGATCTGCAAGAAGTACCAGGACCAGGCCAACGGGATTCCCGAGCCGACGAGCACCGCGCCCGACGCCCTCGGCGCGTTCTACGAGCAGCTCGCGACGCTGGGCGACCAGCAGGTCGCCGAGATCGACTCCGCCGGCCGGCCCGCCGAGGGCGCGGCTCAGATCGATGACCTGTTGGCGCGCGAGCGCAGCCAGACGGCCAAGGCGCACCAGCTCGCGGACGCGGTGAAGAACGACGACGTCGCGGCCCAGAACCAGCTCACGAGCGAGGCCAAGCCGGTCGACGACCAGATCAACAACGATCTGAAGGCGTTCGGGTTCCAGGTCTGCGGAAACCAGTGACGCCTTCGACAGCCGGATGACCGTGCTCAGCCGGTCGACCAGCGGCTCGTCGCAGCCAGCACGCTGACTGCGGCGAGCCCGGCGCTGCTCGCCCTGAGCACGGTCGGACCGAGCCGACAGGACCGGGCGCCCGCCTCGGCGAAGGCCGCGAGCTCACCCTCGGCGATGCCGCCCTCCGGTCCGACCACCACGACGACCTCGCCGGGACGCTCCCCCACGGCCGGCCCCGCCAGATCCGGCAGCAGGTCGGTGAGGGGGCGCGTCCCGGCCTCGGAGAGCACGATCGCCAGCCCGGCGCCGCGCAACCGCTCCGCCGGTTCGGTGCCGCGCAGCACCTCGCCGACCACCGGCCAGTGCACCCGCCTGCTCTGCTTGGCCGCCGACTCGGCCGCGGCCGCCCAGCGGCGGCCGCTCTTCTCGCCAGACCAGCGGGCGACGCAGCGCTCGGCCTGCCAGGGAAGGATCTCGTCGACCCCGACCTCGGTGAGCAGTTCCACGGCGAGCTCCGACCGGTCGCCCTTGACCAGCGCCTGGACGACGACGATCCGGGGCGTCGGCACCGGCACCACCTCGCGGCGCGTGACCCTGATGTCGAGGTGGTCGCCCTCGACGGCCTCGACCGCGCCGCGGGCGACAGTGCCGCGACCGTCCGTCAGGACCACGTCCTCGCCCGCCCGGAGCCGCCGCACCCGGGCCGCGTGGCGGCCCTCGTCACCGGTCAGGCGCACCCGCTCGTCGGCGGGCAGCGGGTCGAGTCGGAACAGCGGCGCGGTCACGGGCGAGCCGGCCGCTCAGCGGCCCCAGGCACCACGGAGCCGGTGCAGCAGGCCGCCGTTGCCGCCGTCGCCGATCTGCTCGCCGCGCAGGGCGGCGAGTTCGCGGAGCAGCCGCTCCTGCTCGCCGTCGAGCTTGGTGGGCACGTCGACGACCACGTGCAGGTGCAGGTCGCCGCGGCCGGTGCGGCGCAGGTGCGGCACTCCCCGGGCGGACAGGGTGATCACCGAACCCGGCTGCGTACCGGGCCGGATGCTGATCTCCTCCTCGCCGTCGAGGGTCTCGAACTCGATCGTCGTGCCGAGCGCGGCGGCGGTCATCGGCACCCGCATCTCGCAGTGCAGGTCGTCCCCCTCGCGCGTGAACACCGGGTGCTCCCGCTCGCGGACCTCGATGTAGAGGTCGCCGGCCGGTCCGCCGCCGGGGCCGACCTCGCCCTCGCCGGCCAGGCGGATGCGCATGCCGTCCTCGACGCCGGCGGGGATCTTCACGGTCAGCGTCCGGCGTCCCCGGACGCGTCCCTCGCCGGAGCACTCGCGGCACGGCGAGGGGATGACGCTGCCGGTACCGCCGCAGCGGGTGCACGGGCGCGAGGTCATGACCTGACCCAGGAACGAGCGGGTGACCTGCTGGATCTCGCCGCGGCCCTTGCAGGTGGAGCAGGTCTCGGGGTGCGTGCCCGGCGCGGAGCCCTCGCCCTCGCAGGTGCCGCAGACGACGGCGGTGTCGACCGGGAGGTCGCGCGTGATGCCGAACGCGGTCTCGTTGAGGTCGAGGTCGAGCCGGACCAACGCGTCCGCGCCCGGCCGGGTCCGCGACCGCGGCCCGCGCGAGCCCCCGCCGCCGAAGAAGGCGTCCATGATGTCGCCGAGCCCGCCGAAGCCCGCGCCCCCGAAGGGATTGCCGCCGCCCCCGCCGGCGGGGGCCAGCGGGTCGCCGCCGAGGTCGACGATCTGACGCTTCTCCGGGTCGGAGAGCACCTCGTAGGCGCGCGTGACCTCCTTGAACCGCTCCTCGGAGCCGGGGTTCACGTCCGGGTGCAGCTCGCGGGCCAGCTTGCGGTAGGCCCGCTTGATCTCCGCGTCGGAGGCGTCGGAGCGCACGCCGAGGACGCCGTAGTAATCGGTCGCCATCAGCGGTCAGCAGTTGCAGTCAAGGGGTGCATCTCTCTCACGCGTCGTATCGGCTCAGGGATCGGGCTCCGGGGGCCGGGCTCGGGTCGACTCGGGGGTAGCGGCTCAGGACGTCCCGAGCAGGTCGCCCACGTAGCGCGCCACCGCCCGAACGGCTGCCATCGTGGCCGGATAGTCCATGCGGGTCGGGCCCAGGACGCCCATCCCGCCGTAGCCGTAGCCGGCGGAGACCACCGACGCAGACTGGAGCCCCTCGACGTCGTTCTCGTGCCCGATCCGCACTGTCACGGTATCGGCCTCCTCCGCGTGGCCGAGCAGACGCAGCAGCACGACCTGCTCCTCCAGCGCCTCGAGCACCGGCCGGATCGTGTACGGGAAGTCGAGGCCCGAGCCGTCGGCGCCGGTGAGGTTGGCGGTGCCGGCCAGGGCGACACGCTCCTCCGGTCGCTCGACGAGCACCTCGAGCACGACCGTGACCAGCGCGGAGATGTGCCCGCGCAGGTGCGGCGGCACCGCCTCGGGCAGCTCCGCGAGGGAGGCCGGGACGTCGACGAGCCGCTTGTCGTGGAGTGCCTTGCCGAGCAGCCGGCGCAGGTCGGCGACGTCATCGTCGGTGACGGTCGCCGGGGTCTCGACGACCCGCTGCTCGACCCGGCCCTTGTCGGTGATGAGCACGAGCAGCAGCCGCGTCGGTGTCATCGCGACGACCTCGACGTGCCGCACCGAGGAGCGCGACAGCGTCGGGTACTGCACGACCGCGACCTGCCGGGTGATCTGCGCCAGCAGCCGGACGCTGCGGCGGACGACGTCGTCGAGGTCCACCGCGCCCTCGAGGAAGCTCTCGATGGCGCGGCGCTCGGCCACGGACAGCGGCTTGACGGTGGACAACCGGTCCACGAACAGGCGGTAGCCGAGGTCGGTAGGGACACGGCCGGCGGACGTGTGGGGCTGGGCGATGTAGCCCTCGTCCTCCAGGGCGGCCATGTCGTTGCGGACGGTCGCCGGGGAGACGCCGAGCGAGTAGCGGTCGGCCAGCGACTTGGAACCCACCGGCTCCCTGGTGAGGACGAAGTCCTCGACGATGGCGCGGAGGACCTCGAGACGACGCTCTTCGAGCACGGCTCCCCTCCTGTTCGACCGATCCGCAGCACCGGACCGGATGGCTCGGACGCGGCCGACCTTCCGGTTCTGCCCGGCACCCGACGCGCCTGCACCTGTACGGCCGGTGCTGGCACTCGTCGTTCGTGAGTGCCAATAGTAGTTCGCCCGGCGCTGTTCGTCCGCCCTCGGTCCCTACGTTGCGGGCAGCACCTCGTCGCCGCCGCGTCAGGGCGTCGACCGCGGACTGGATCCGTACGCTCGGCTGATCCGTTGGCACGTTCGGACGATGGGAACCGGTCGACTGCGAGGAGGCGACGATGGCGACGCTCTGGCGATCCGTCATCCGTCGCGGGCTGTCAGCCTTCTTCCTCCCGCTGCTCGGACTGATCGCGGCCGTGCTGGCCACCCCGGCCTCCGCCATCCCGACCGGCTCCCTGGCCCCCGCGCCGTACACCGCCGCACGCGCGGCTCCCGCCACTGTCGCGCCATCCGTCGCGCCGTCGCTCCCGACGCGCACCGCGCGCCAGTCCTCGACGGTCGGCTCGGGGCATCGGTCGGCGCATCACTCGACCGGGACGACGCAGGCCGTCTCCGCCGCGGCGCTGCGCCACCGGTCGGGCGCCACCCACCCGATCCCTTCGCCGTTCGCCCTGCTGCCCGAGGTCCGCGGGCCGCCGTCGTCCGGCTCCCTGCTGCTCCCGCCGAATCCCGGCGGATCCTCGCCGACGTCCGCCTCCCCCGCGGCCGTCGGCGCCCGTGCGCCTCCCGTCTCCGCCTGACCCGCCCCGCGGCCTGCCTTCCGGCTGACCGCATCCGTCGTCAGGCCGGCTCCGCACGCCCGGAGCCGCTCGGAGGTCGTCCGTGCCCGCTCGTCCCTATCCGTCCCGTTCCACGTCTTCCCGTTCCTCGTCGCCCCGCAGCCCGAACCGCGGCAACAACCGCCGTAGCGGTCGCTCGCCCGACTCCCGCGCCAATCTCGTGCGCGGCCTGCTCGCCCTCGGCGCCGTCCTGGCCTCGATCTACGTCCTGCTCACCTCTCCCGCGCAGCTCGGTCTCGACCTGCGCGGCGGAACCCAGATCACCCTCGAGACCAAAGACACCGCCACCCGCAAGGCGGACGCCGACGCCACCGAGCGCACGCTCGAGGTGCTGCGCCGCCGCGTCGACGCGCTCGGCGTGGCCGAGCCGACACTCGCCCGGGCCGGGCAGAACCGCATCATCATCGAGCTGCCCGGCGTCTCGGACCCCCGCCGCGCCGCCGAGGTCATCGGACGGACGGCGCAGCTCACCTTCCACGCCGTCGAGGGCCTCGGTGATCCGGCGCAACTGACGCCGCTGGCCGGGCTCGACCAGACCCAGCGGCGGCCGATCACGATCGCCGACGAGTCCGGGCAGCCGCTGCGCCTCGCCCCCGCCGACCTCACCGGCGAGGCGGTCTCGGGCGCGCAGGCGACGGCGCAGGAGTTCGGCACCGGCTGGCTGGTCAACATCGACTTCTCCGGCTCCGGCGGCTCGGCCTGGGAGCAGCTCACGGCCGACGCCGCCTGCGCCGCCCCCGGCGACCCGACGCGACGGGTGGCGATCGTGCTCGACGGCAAGGTGATCTCCTCGCCGCAGGTCGACGGCGACGTCCGCTGCGACGTCGGCATCGTCGGTGGCCGGACCTCCATCACGGGCAGCTTCACCCAGGCCGAGGCCGACGAGCTGGCGCTGCTCGTCCGCGCCGGCGCCCTTCCGGTGCCGGTCGAGACGGTCGAGCAGCGCACGGTCGGGGCGACGCTCGGCGACGAGGCGATCTCCGCCTCGCTCACCGCGGCGATCATTGGCGGTTCGCTGACGATCCTGTTCCTGCTGGCCATCTACCGGCTCGCCGGGCTGATCGCCTCGGTCGCGTTGGTCGTCTACGGCGCGATGTCCTATGCCGTGCTCGCCGCTCTCGGGGCCACGCTCACCCTCCCCGGCATCGCCGGCTTCGTGCTCGCGATCGGTATGGCGGTCGACGCCAACGTGCTGGTGTTCGAGCGCGCCCGGGAGGAGTACGACGGCGGCGTCCCGCTCCGACGAGCGGTACGGACCGGCTTCGCCAAGGCGCTCAGCGCCATCGCGGACAGCAACGTGACGACGTTGCTGGCGGCGGGGCTGCTGTTCTTCCTCGCCTCCGGACCGGTGCGCGGCTTCGGCGTGACCCTGTCGGTGGGCGTGATCGTCTCGATGTTCACGGCGCTGGTCGTGACCCGCGTACTGCTCGAGACCGCCGTCGCGTCGAGGTGGGTGCTGCGGCGCCCGCTGATCACGGGACTCGCCACGCTCGGCCGGGTCCGGTCCTGGCTGACCCGCCGGAACCCGGACATCATGCGCTTCCGCACGCGCTGGCTGGCGGTGTCGGCGGTCGCCGTCGTCGTCGCCCTGACCGGGATCGTCACGTCGGGGTTGAACTACGGCGTCGAGTTCACCGGCGGCCGGCTGGTCGAGTACTCGACGGAGCGGCCCGTGCCGGTCGACGCCGCTCGTTCGGTCGTGACGGACGCCGGCCTTCCCCGGGCGGTCGTGCAGACCTCGGGCGACGATTCGATCAGCGTGCGCGGCAGCGACCTGTCCAACGACACCGTGCAGGAGGTGCGCGAGCGCCTCGACGCGCTGGGCGGCGGCGCGACGCTGGAGCGCGACGAGCTGATCGGGCCGAGCCTCGGCGACGAGTTGCGCAAGAAGGCCCTGATCGCGCTCGGCGTGGCGCTGGCGGCGCAGCTGGCCTATCTCGCGTTCCGGTTCCGGTGGACGTTCGCGGTCTCGGCCGTGGTCGCGATGGCGCACGATGTGGCGATCCTCGTCGGCGCCTTCGCCTGGCTCGGCAAGCCGATCGACGGCGTCTTCCTCGCCGCGCTGCTGACCGTGATCGGCTACTCGGTGAACGACTCGGTGGTGGTCTTCGACCGGATCCGCGAGCGGTGGAGCGCGGCGAGGCGCGGCACGTCGTTCGCGTCGGTCGCGAACACCGCCGTGGTGCAGACGGTGCCGCGGACGGTCAACACCGGGCTCGGCGCGATCTTCATCCTCGCGTCGCTGGCGCTGCTCGGTGGCGACAGCCTCGTGGACTTCGCGGTGGCGCTGCTGATCGGCATCCTCGTCGGCACCTACAGCTCGATGCTCACCGCGACGCCGCTCGCCGTGACGCTCGAGCAGCGCTGGCCGGGCACGCCACCGCCGGGTCGGCCGACGGCCGAGGGCGGCGAGGCCGGTCGGACGGGGGCCGCGCGGAAGAAGCTGGAGCGTTCGGGCAGCGGCGCGGTGGTGTGACCGGACGCGGCGAGCCGCTCGCGGTCAGCCGATCGCGAACGGCTCGCCGTTGGTCACCCGGGTGACGTCGGTCGAGGTGAACTGCCCGCCGACGCGCTCGTAGAGCCCGAGACCCCTCTCGGACAGGATCGCGTCGTGCATCAGGTAGGCGCGTTCGGCCTCGACGGCACGAAACCAGTCGATCAGCTCGCTGATCTTCATCCACGGCGCCGCGGCCGGCGCGAGCAGGGTGCTCACCCGGGTCTCGGGGACGGTCAGCGCGTCGCCGGGGTGGAAGACCGCGCCGGGTAGCAGGAAGCCGACGTTGGCGACCAGCGGCAGGTCCGGGTGGATCGTCGCGTGCTTCTCCCCGTGCACCTCGATGTCGATGCCGCCCCGCGCCGTGCCCCCGGCGGAGGGGCCGACGGTGAAGGTGTCGCCGTGGTTCACGACGTGGACCCAGCCGGACGGCAGGTCGTCGCCCGTCTCGGCCACGCCGGCCAGTACCGCGGCGACGGCCTCGTTCGTCCAGACCTCGAGGTCGCGGTTGGCGCGGGCGGCGTCGACGAGCTTCTCGGGGACCACGTGGTCGGCGTGCTCGTGGGTGACGAGGACGGCGTCGGCGCCGTCGAGCGCGTTCGGATCACTGAAGCCGCCGGGGTCGATGACCAGCGTCGTGCCGCCGGCCTCGACGCGCCAGCAGGAGTGGCCGAGCTTCGTGAAATCCATGTCCGTCCCCTTCCCCGCACCTCTCGACGGATGCGACCGGGCCATCCCAGCGTTGACTGTGCACCGTGAGCTCTGTGGCCCCGGTGTTGCCCGAGCCCGGCACCGCCCGGCTCGGCGAGGCGTCGGGGCGCTGGGTGCTGCTCACCGCCGTGCTCGGTCTGTCGATGACGCTGCTCGACACCACCGTCGTCAACGTCGCGCTGCCCAGCCTCGGTCGGGACCTCGGCGCCTCGGTCGCCGGCCTGCAGTGGACGATCACCGGCTACGTGCTGACCCTCGCCGCGTTCCTGCTGCTCGGCGGCTCGCTCGGGGACCGCTTCGGACGACGGCGGGTGTTCGCGGTCGGCGTCGTCTGGTTCACCGTCGCCTCGGTGCTCTGCGCCGCCGCGCCGGTCATCGAGCTGCTGGTGACGGCCCGTGCCCTGCAGGGGATCGGCGGAGCCCTGATGACGCCCGGATCGCTGGCCCTGCTGTCCGCGACGCTGGTGCCCGAGGACCGGGGCCGGGCGATCGGTGCCTGGGCCGGGCTCGGCGGGGCGGCGACCGCGCTCGGTCCGTTGCTCGGCGGCTATCTGGTGAGCGCCCTCTCCTGGCGCTGGGTCTTCTGGATCAACGTGCCGCTCGCCGTCGTGGTGCTGACGGTCGTCAGCCGTCGGGTGCCGGAGAGCTCCGACCCCGACGCCGCCCCGCACGTCGACGTGCCGGGCGCCCTGTGCGGCGCGCTCGGACTCGGCGCGCTCACCTACGCCCTCATCGCGGCTCCGGAGCAGGGCGCGTCGCCCCTCGTGCTGACGAGCGGCCTCGGCGGGCTCGCGGCGCTGGCCGCCTTCGTCGTCGTCGAACGCCGCTCGCGGGCCCCCATGGTGCCCCTGACGGTCTTCGCCTCGCGGCCGTTCCGGGTCGTCAACCTCGTGACCTTCTTCGTCTACGCGGGCCTCGGCGTGCTGATGGTCTTCCTCGTCCTCACCCTGCAGCAACAGGCCGGCTTCGCGCCCGCCGCCGCGGGCAGCGCCACGCTGCCGTTCACGGCGATGATGTTCGCCTTCTCGTCGCGGGCCGGGGCGCTCGGCGCGCGCATCGGGCCGCGGCTGCCGATGACGGTCGGTCCGCTGCTGACGGCGACGGGCGCCCTGCTGCTGACCCGGGTCGGCCCGTCGACGACGTATGTGGCGGACGTCCTGCCCGGAGTGCTCGTGCTCGGGGCCGGCATGACGCTGACGGTGGCGCCGCTGACCGCAACCGCCCTGTCGTCGGTTCCGGTCGGCTCGACCGGCGTGGCCAGCGGGGTCAACAACGCGGTGGCCCGGACCGCCGGGCTCGTCGCCGTCGCCGTGGCCCCGCTCGTGGTCGGGCTCCGCGGACGGGAGTACGAGGACCCGACCGCGGTCGGCCACGCCTTCGACGGCGCCATGCTGCTGGTCGCGGGGCTGGCGCTGACCGGAGCCGTGATCGCGTTCGTCGGCCTCCGGCAGTCGCCGGTCGCGCCGGAGCGTCGTCCACGATCGGCACTCACCCCAGCCTCGTAGGCTCTCGGGCGTGCGCACCGGGACCTCGACTCGGGCCCGGGCCGGCGTCCGGGTCGGCGCAATCCTGCTGGTCCTCGCCGCGCTGGCCTCCACCGCCGGCTGCGGGCGGCCGAGCAAGAAGGAGTACATCAAGTCCGCCGACGCGATCTGCCGGGCGACCAACGCCGAGGCGGCCAAGACCCCGGTGCCCGACAAGAAGGACGTCCGCGGTACCGCCGACTACCTGCGGACCACGTCGCGGCTGTTGCAGGCCCAGACGGACAAGCTCGAGGCGCTCGAGGCGCCGAAGAGGGACGAGCCCCGCCTGCGTGACGTCTGGCGTCGCGAACGCGCCGCGCTGGACCAGCTGCAGACGGCGGCCAACCAGTACCAGCTCAGCGACTCCGTCAACGCCCAGGCGACGGCGAACAACGCCAGCACGGCGCTGCTCGAGGTGCGCCAGGACCTGCAGGGCTACGGCTTCCAGGACTGCGCGAACCAGTAGCCGGGACGGGGTGCGGGGCTCTCGAGCCCGCGCCGCGTCAGTCGGTCAGGTCGCGGACGACCGCGTCCGCGAGCAGCCGACCCCGCCGCGTCAGCACCGCCCGCCCCGCGTCGAGCGCGGCCGGCTCCAGCAGCCCGTCGGCCAGGCAGCGACGGGCGGCCGAGCGTCCCGCCGCGCTCAGCCGGTCCAGCGGCAGCCCTTCCGCGAGCCGCACCCCCAACAGGATCTCCTCCAACGCCCGGTCCTCCGCGTCGAGCACCTCCCGGGCCTGAGCCGGGCTCGCCCCGTCGCCCAGCCGGGTCGCGTACGCGGCCGGGGCCCGCACGTTCCACCACCGCACGCCGCCGACGTGGCTGTGCGCGCCCGGGCCGATGCCCCACCAGTCGCCGCCGCGCCAGTAGCCGAGGTTGTGCCGGCAGGCGGCGCCGGGCGATCGCGCCCAGTTGCTCACCTCGTACCAGCGGTAGCCCGCGGCCGTGAGCCGGTCGTCGGCCGCCTCGTAGCGATCGGCGAGCACGTCGTCGTCGGGGGCCGCCACCTCGCCGCGCCGGACCTGCCGGGCCAGCCGGGTGCCGTCCTCGACGACCAGCGCGTAGGCGCTGACGTGATCGGCCTCGAGCGCGATCGCCTCGTCGAGGCTCGCGGCCCAGTCGTCGTCGGTCTCGCCGGGGGCGCCGTAGATGAGGTCGAGGGAGATCTGCGCGACGCCGGCGGCCCGCGCCTGCGCGACGGCTTCGGCGACCCGCCCCGGCGTGTGCCGGCGGTCCAGGGCGGCCAGGACGTGCGGGGCGGCGCTCTGCATCCCGAAGGAGACGCGGTTGACGCCGGCCGCCACGAGCCGCTCGAGCTTGTGCGGGTCGGTCGACTCCGGGTTGGCCTCCGTCGTCACCTCGACGTCGGGGGCGAGGCCGAAGGTGGAGCGCAACGCGTCGAGCAACATCGGAAGGACCGGAGCGTCGAGCAGGGTCGGCGTGCCGCCGCCGACGAAGACGGTCCGCAGCGGCCGCCGGGCGGGACCGAGCACCCGCCCGGCCAGCCGGATCTCGGCGAGGGCGGCCTCGGCCCAGTCCCGGGGCGCCTCGGCCGAACCGAGTTCGGGAAGGGTGTAGGTGTTGAAGTCGCAGTAGCCGCAGCGGGTCGCGCAGAAGGGGACGTGCAGGTAGACGCCGAGGTCGCGTTCCTCGGCGCCGGCCAGCGCGGCCGCGGGCAGGCCGCCGTCCGCCGGAGCGGGGTCGCCGGGTGGCGGGCGGGACGGCACGGTTCCAGTGTGCGCCGCGCACCCGGCACGGGGTGAGGCCGACGAGCGTCGATCCGGACGTGGTTGCGGGCGGGAAGCCGGGTAGGGCGTCGGGCATGCGGACGTCCCGCCTCGGCGTGCTGCCCCGGGTACTCGTGGCGGCCATCGTGGCCGTCGTGCTGCTCGGCGTCGGCCGGGCGGTCGACCTCGGGGCGCTGTCTCCCGTCGCGAACGGCTCGACCCCGCCGGTCCCTGCCGCGCCGGCCGGCCCGTCGCCCTCTTCTCCCTCCGCTTCGGTCGCGCCGCTCGGCGAGCCCCGGGTCGCCGACGTCCTCCTCACGTCCGACGCCCCGATCCCGGCGGCGCAGATCGACCAGGTCGACCGGCTGCCCGACATCGCGGCCGTGGAGCGGTTCCGCTACGGCACCGTCGACATGGCGGGCGCGCACGTGCCCGCCTACGGGGTCGACCCCTCCACCTTCCGGAACTGGGCCGTCGCGGCCGCGGCGGCCTCGGACGGCTTCTGGCGCTCGCTGGCGAACGGTGAGGCCGCGGCGAGCTTCCAGACGGCGAAGGACCTGAACCTGCCGCTCGGCGGCAGGATGCCGATCGGCGCCGCGCGCACCGAGACGCTGCGGCTCGGATCGTTCGCCACCGTGGGCCTGCCGGACGCCGAGGCGGTGCTCGCCGAACCGCAGGCGGACGCGCTCGGCCTCCCGGCGTCGTCCGGCGTGCTGATCAGCGCCCCCGACGCCGACATGCGATCGCTGATCGGCATGCTCTCGGCCGTCTTCGGGCCGAACGTGGCCGTCCGGCCGCTGCGCCCGGTGCCGCCGCCCCCGACTCCCGACCCGGTCGCCTCGACGACCCCGAGCTCCAGCCCGTCCCCCGACGGTGCGTCGGGGTACGCCGGCTACCCCACACCGGCCGGAGACGGCGGTGGATCGAGCGGCGGCTCGAGCGGCGGCTCCGGCGGTTACACCGCCGCCGGAAGCGCCGACAGCGCCTCGGTCGCCCGCGTGCTCGACGCGGCCAGGAGCCGCATCGGTGCGCCCTACGTCTACGGCGCCTCCGGGCCGGACGCCTTCGACTGCTCCGGCTTCACGAGCTGGGTCTACCGGCAGGTCGGCGTCTCGCTGCCGCGGACCGCCGCCGAGCAGTGGCTGGCCGGACCGCACGTCTCCTACGCCGACGCGCAGCCGGGCGACATCCTCGCCTGGGCGGGCGACCCCAACGCGCCGAACTACGTCACGCACGTCGCCATCTATCTCGGCAACGGGCAGATGATCTCCGCTCCGCACAGCGGCACGACGGTCGGGATCTCGTCGGTCTACACGTCCGGTCTGCTCGGGGCGGTCCGAGTGCTGCGCTGACAGATCACGTCGCTACGCTGAGCAACCCGACCGCCGGACCAGACGTTCCGACCACCGGAGAACCCGAAAGGCGCCCGTGAACACCTACACCTTCACCCACGAGGTCCCCGTGCCGCCCGAGACGGTGTGGGACGTCGTCGCCGACCACCCCGGCATGGCGCGCTGGACTCCCCTGCGTCGCGTGGTCATGGAGGCGGGCGGACGACCCGACCCGCACGGCGTCGGCGCGGTGCGTGCGCTGCACCTGGTCGGCCCCCCGATCCGGGAGGAGATCACCGCGTTCGACCCGCCGCGTCGGCTCGGGTACCGCGCGCTGTCGGGGCTGCCGGCTCGCGACTACACCGGCGAGATCGTGCTCGAGCCGACGGGCACGGGCACCCGCATCCGCTGGACCATCAGCTTCGCGCCCTCCTTCCCCGGCGCGCAGCTGCCCATCTCCACCGCCATCCGCGCCACCGCCCGGGGCCTCGCCAAACAAGCCACCCGGCGCGGCGCGACGGTGAAGCAGTGATGGGCGCAGTGAAGGGCGCAGTGATGGACCGGGCCGGAGGGAGGGCACCGTCGTGCTAGCGCGCGCCATCACCATCCTGTACTTCCTGATCGGGCTGGTCGTCGCGCTGAACGGCGGTTACCTGGGCGACGGCGTCAGCTTCAACGCCGACGGGTTGTGGCGGCTCGCGAACTTCGTGCTGGCCGTCGGCTTCTGGCCGCTGATCCTGCTGAGCCCGTACGACTTCGACCTTCCCGACGCGCTGCTGCGACGAGCCTGACCGACCCGGTTCGTTCGAAGTGCAACCAAAAGACGTGTCTGGGCGGTGACGGACGGGAAACACCCTGCTCGACCTAGTTCGAGAAGGGTGGAACCCATGGCGTTCAAGACTCCGCAGGAGACGTCCGAGGCGGCGG
This sequence comes from uncultured Actinomycetota bacterium, assembly GCA_963783105.1. GTDB lineage: Bacteria > Actinomycetota > Actinomycetes > Frankiales > Frankiaceae > JAVEDQ01. The sequence continues at coordinate 345,398 of CAWAMI010000007.1, read as the reverse complement.
TCGAATCAGGCGTGGCGAAGGCGTCGGCGCCGTTCGGCAAGCTCGTGGTCGCGGGTTTCCTCGCCGGCGCCTATATCGCCTTCGGCTCGCTGCTGGCGATCGCCGTCACCTCCGGGATGGATCCGAAGCTGTGGGGCACCCTGCCCACCCTCGTCTTCGGCGCCGTGTTCAGCCTCGGCCTGATCCTCGTGATCCTCGCGGGCTCCGACCTGCTCACGGGGAACATGGCCCTGCTGCCGATCGCGGCGATGGCCCGCCGCCTCAAGCCGTCGAAGATCCCGGTCAACTGGGCGGTCATCTTCGTGGCGAATCTCCTCGGCGCGCTGTTCGTCGCCTACTTCCTGGCCATCCAGACCGGTGTGATCGGCGAGGCCGGCGGGCCGACGCCGGGCTCGCTGACCTTCGCCAAGCTCTCCGGCATCGCGGAGCAGAAAGCCATCACCGAAAGCGACGTCCAGATCTTCCTTCGCGCCGTCGGCTGCAACTGGCTGGTGTGCCTGGCGATCTGGCTCGCCCTCGCGGCCGAGGACATCGGCGGCAAGATCCTCGGCATCTTCTTCCCCATCACCGCGTTCGTCGCCATGGGCTTCGACCACGTCGTCGCGAACATGTTCTTCCTGCCGGCCGCGATGTTCGCTCACGTGCCCGAGCTGACGTGGGGCCACGTCGTCAACAACCTCGTGTTCGCCTTCGTCGGGAACGCGGTCGGGGCGGTCGTGTTCGTCGCCGGCACGTACTGGTACCTGCATGTGCGGGGCCGTCCCGCCGGCTCGCCGACCACGGGCGACAGCGACGCGGGTGAACGCGGCGCCGTGCCGGACCGCACCGCGGCGACGGGCGACGCCTACCCGACGGAGGGCGCGACGACGGGCGGCTCGACGAGGGGCAACGGCCGCATCGCCACGACGTCGGGAGCCGGGGATCGTGGCCGTGCCGAGCCCGGCGGAGCCGGCCCCGGCGGTCCCGCCGGTCGCTGACTTCCGCTTCGACCGGCGTTCACCGCTCGAAGTCCGCCTTGCGAATGCGGGCGTGGACGCCGGTCGTGGCCGGCCCAACGCCGGCCCGTTCTCTGTGGTGGAGAAAGTCACCGGCCTGGCTTGTCACCAAGAGTCCGCCGAGGGCGCGGTCGGGCACACGTCCTGCGCTTCTTGAACCGGCACCTGCGCAGAAATCACGTCCCGCGCCGCGGGCCCGCCCGCGAAAACACGTCGCCCCCGCATCCGGACGATGCGGGGGCGACGTGTTCGCGTGCGGCGGAGTTCAGCTACCGCTCGCCTGCTGGTACTGCGCGACGATGTCCGCCGGAATGCGACCGCGCGCGCTGATGGCGATGCCGTTCTCGGCCGCCCAGGCCCGAACGGTCTTCGGGTCGACGTCGCCGGTGCTGCGCCCGCGGCGACCGGAGCTGATGTGTGTCACGTTGCCGCGACGAGCACGCCCGGAATCACGGCGCGCCGCGGCGACGTATGGAGCGAGCACCTCACGCAGCGCGGCCGCATTGCCCTCGGACAGATCGATGACGTAGGAGGTGCCGTCGAGCGAGAAGGACACGCTTTCCGACGCCTCGGATCCGTCGATGTCGTCGGTGAGTTGGACGATAGTCCGCTGGGCCATCACGGCCTCCTACTTCTGGGGTGTTATTACTGGCCCCACTCTAAGAGAAGAAGCGGCAGTTCGTTCGCAAGACACATCACAAATTTGTCGCGAAGCCCCGTTATTGAACTTCGGCCAGTAGGCGCTCCCGAACATACCGACCTGTTAAGAGAGTCGGTTGAGTCCTGCTATATCCCCAACAGTCGGACGCGGCGAGCGAAATACGGCGTGCCGAAACGGTCGCGGGCTTCCCTCGTGACAGCGCGGCACCGGGCGTCGACCGGCGCTCCAGGGCTGCGCGTCAGGACGTGGGGTTGGTCTGCAGGGCGGCGATGAACGCCTCCTGCGGCACCTCGACGCGGCCGACCATCTTCATCCGCCGCTTGCCTTCCTTCTGCTTCTCGAGCAGCTTGCGCTTACGGCTGATGTCTCCGCCGTAGCACTTGGCCAGCACGTCCTTGCGGATGGCGCGGATGTTCTCGCGCGCGATGATCCGACTGCCGATGGCGGCCTGGATCGGGACCTCGAACTGCTGCCGCGGGATGAGCTCGCGCAGCTTCTGCGCCATCGCCACCCCGTAGGAATAGGCCTTGTCCTTGTGCACGATCGAGGAGAAGGCGTCCACCGCCTCACCCTGGAGCAGGATGTCGACCTTCACCAGATCGGCCACCTGCTCGCCCGACGGCTCGTAATCGAGACTGGCGTAGCCGCGCGTCCGCGACTTCAACTGGTCGAAGAAGTCGAAGATGATCTCGCCGAGCGGCAGCGTGTACTTGATCTCGACCCGGCTCTCGGAGAGGTAATCCATCCCCTGCAGCGTGCCGCGGCGGCTCTGACACAGCTCCATGACCGCGCCGATGTAGTCGCTCGGCAGCAGCAGCATCGCGTCCACGATCGGCTCGCGGACCTCGGCGATCTTCCCTTCCGGCCAATCGGCGGGATTGGTGACCGGCAGCTCGGTGCCGTCCTCCATCGTCACGCGATAGACGACGTTGGGCGCCGTGGAGATGAGCGTGAGGTCGAACTCGCGCTCGAGGCGCTCCCGGACGATCTCGAGGTGCAGCAGGCCGAGGAAGCCGCAGCGGAATCCGAAGCCGAGCGCGGTCGACGTCTCCGGCTCATACGTGAGCGACGCGTCGTTCAACTGCAGCTTGTCCAGCGCCTCCCGCAATTCCGGGTACTGGTCGCCGTCCACCGGATAGAGGCCGCTGTAGACCATCGGCCGAGGATCGCGGTAGCCACCGAGGTCCTTCGCCGCCGGCCGGCTGGCGCTGGTCATCGTGTCCCCGACCCGCGCCTGCCGGACGTCCTTCACGCCGGGGATGACGTAACCGACCTCGCCGACCCCGAGTTGCTCGGTCTTCTTCGGATCCGGGCTGATGACCCCGACCTCGAGGGTTTCGTGGCTGGCCCCCGTCGACATGAACAGGCACCGCTCGCGGGTGGAGAGCTTGCCGTCGACGACGCGGACGTAGGTGATGACGCCGCGGTACTGGTCGTACACGGAGTCGAACACCAACGCCCGGGGCGGCGCGTCCGGGTCCCCGGTCGGCGGCGGGACGTCCCGCACGATCGTCTCGAGCAACTCGGGCACCCCCTCGCCGGTCTTCGCGCTGATGCGCAGCACGTCGTCCGGGTCGCAGCCGATGATGTGCGCGATCTCCGCGGCGTACTTCTCCGGCTGGGCCGCGGGAAGGTCGATCTTGTTGAGCACCGGGATGAGGTGCAGGTCGTTCTCGATCGCGAGATAGAGGTTCGCCAGCGTCTGCGCCTCGATGCCCTGCGCGGCGTCGACGAGGAGCACCGCGCCCTCGCAGGCGGCCAGGCTGCGGCTGACCTCGTAGGAGAAGTCGACGTGGCCCGGGGTGTCGATCAGGTGCAGCGTGTAGCCGTTGCCGGCCGTGGGACCGGTCCTCGACGTCCACGGCAGCCGCACATTCTGGGCCTTGATCGTGATGCCGCGCTCGCGCTCGATGTCCATCCGATCGAGGTACTGCGCCCGCATGTTGCGGGCCTCGACCACGCCCGTGACGTCGAGCATCCGGTCGGCAAGGGTCGACTTGCCGTGGTCGATGTGGGCGATGATGCAGAAGTTGCGGATCGTCGCGGGATCGGTGGCCGGCACGCAGCTCTCTTCACTCGGGCGGAGAATCTTCGTCCATGGTGTCACGCAGCGACGGCCGACCGGCCGAGCCCGCGATGGAGCGTGGCGTGTGCGAGGGCCGCCTCCCGAGGCGGTGCGGCCTCGACACCGTGCTAACTTGGAGAACGCGCGGAAGCGTGTGCACCGCATTGCCCTGGCCTCGTCCCGGGCAACGGCTCGCCACCCGTCCGCCACGATCCAAGTCCCCGTACGACGGAGTCCTTCTCGCGTGGCCAACATCAAGTCGCAGATCAAGCGCATTCGTACCAACGAGAGGCGCCGTCAGCGCAACAAGGCGGTCAAGTCGTCGCTGAAGACGGCCATCCGCTCGGCGCGCGCTGCTGTCGAGGCCGGTGACCGCGAGACCGCCGTCGCGCGGGTGCAGACCGCCAGCCGGCAGCTGGACAAGGCCGTGAGCAAGGGCGTCATCCACCGCAACCAGGCGGCGAACAAGAAGTCGGCCCTGTCGAAGCAGGTCGCCTCGCTCTGAGCCACCCAACTCGCAGCGTCTACGAGCCCCCGGTCCATCCGACCGGGGGCTCGTTGCTGTTCCGGCCAGCCTCGAATCTGCCGGTGTCGAATCTGCCGGTGTCGTTCCGGCCGTCGCCCAGGCCATGGGCCTGCATCTCCGTCGGCACGAAGCGCTGCGCGGCCATCGGCAGCCGGCCGAGCAGCAGGTCGTGCCCCTTCACCACGACGGCGAGCGCTGCGGGCAGCAGGAGGATGCCCCACGGGCTGACCAGCCCGGTCAGCGCGAGCAACACGGACAGAACGAGGCTCCCCCAGGTCAAGACCTCGCGCTGCCAGCCGGACAGGTGCACGTGCCGGAGGCGCAGCACCCTGTCGTACACGTGCCGGTCCGCGGAGTGCACCTCTGGGCGACTCACCGACGGACGCCACCGGCGGCGAGCGCGGCACGGCCGTTGCGCGCGGACGTGGCCGTCAGCACCAGCCGCTCCACCACGTAGACCGGGTCGGCGGCCGCGCCCTTGACGCCGGCGTCGGCCTCGGCCGCGGCCTGGAGCGCCCGGCTGAGCGCCGCGTCGCTCCACTGCCGCGCGGCGCCCTGGACCTTGTCCAGCTTCCAGTCGGGCATGCCGAGCCGGCGCGCAAGCTCGGCGCGCGACGACGACCGGCCGGACGACGTCTCGCCCACGACCCGCGCGAGATCGCGCAGGCTGCTCGCGATGACGCTGACGATCGGCACCGGATCCAGCCCGGTCTCGATCGCGGAACGCAGCAGGGACAGCGCGGCGGCCGTGTCGCCGGCGATGACGGCGTCGGAGACCGCGAAGCCGCGCGTCTCCGCCTTGCCGCGGAACAGGCGGGAGACGTCGTCCTCGTCCAGCGGCGCCCGGGGGTTGCGGTCCGGGCCCGCGGCGTCCCGCAGCTGGGTGATCGCTCCGGACAGGGACCGCAGGTCGGCGCCGACGGAGTCGAGCAGCGCCCAGACCGCGGCGTCGGTCAGGCGGACCCCGACACGCTTGGCCTCGTCCATCACGAAGGTGCGGCGGTCCTTCGGTCGGGTGATCTTCGCGGCGCTGCGCACGTTGGCCGGGCCGGCGAGCTTGCGCAGCGCCGCCACCTGCTTGCGCTCCCGCCCGGAGGCCACACCGATGATCAACACCTCGGGCATCGGCTGCTCCGCCGTGGCGAGAAGCGCATCGAGCACCTCGTCGCCGAGCTCGTTCAAGCCGCGGACGATCACGACGCGGGTGCCGCCGAACAGGGGCGGGTTGCGCAGCTCGAGCACCTGCTCGGCGGTGAAGGCCCCCGCGGGATAGTCCTCCGCGGCTGCCTCCGGGTCGGCGATCTGCGCCGCGGCCAGCACGTCGGCGATGGCGCGGGCGACGAGCAGGTCCTCGTCGCCGGTGACGACCGTCAGCGGCGGCGGAACCGTCGGGCCCGGGTTGGTTCCCGCGGCGGATCGTGGGGTCGGAGGCATCACGTCGAGGATCTCACGATCAGACGGCACGGCGGTCGCATCGCGACACGAACGGTGGACTCCCGGACGCAGGGGCGGGGAGCGAGCTCGCGGTCGAGGGCTCGCCGGCCCGAGGTCGAGTACGGGGGTCCGGCGGCCCCGGTCGGAGTCCGCCCGGCCCGACGGCACCGACGGCGCTCCGACGACCGACGACACGGGCGGCTGCACCGCCGGGTCTGCGGGGACGGCTGTCGGTCCGAGGTGGTCGCCGCGCTTCGACGGCCGGACGTCGAGGTCGCCGTCGCGCTGGGCGAAGGCCACCGAGCCGTCGCGGTCGGTCCGCAGCGTCCGGCTGCCCGCCCGCTCGAGCAGGTCGAGCGTGCGCGGCGAGGGATGCCCGTAGGGGTTGTCCGCCCCGACGGATGCGACCGCGGCGCGGGCCCCGACGGCGGCGAGGAAGCGGGGGTCCTGATCGGCCGAGCCGTGGTGCGGCACCTTCAGCACGTCCGCCCGCGGCACGCCCGTGGACAGCAGGGCGGCCTGGGCGTCGGTCTCGACGTCGCCGGTGAGCAGAACGCTCAACCCGTGGGCCTGCGCGAGCAGCACCGTCGAGTTGTTGTTCGGGTCGCTCTCGGTCCCCCGCAGGACTCGCGCGGGTCCGATCACCTCGAACTGCACGCCCCCGGCGGTCCACCGCTGCCCCGCGGACAGCACGGTCAGCGGCAGGCCGGCCCGCGCCGCCCAGCCGCGGACCCGGCGCTGTTCGCCCGCGGGTTCGTTCCACGGGTTCACGAAGACGGCCGCCGTCGGGATGCGGCCGAGCACCGCCGGCAAGCCCTCGACGTGGTCCGCGTGCAGGTGGCTCAGCTCGACAGCGGAGAGCCGGTCCACGCCGAGGCCATCGAGGCACGTCCGCAACGCCCGCGGGTCGGGCCCGGCGTCGACCAGAACCGGAGGGTCGGCCGGCGAACCCCGGATGAGGGTGGCATCGCCCTGGCCGACGTCGCAGGCGAGGAACGTCCAGTCGGGCGGCGGCCACGTGCGGCCCGTGCGGGGCAGGAGCAGAGTCGCCAGCAGCACGCCGACCAGGGCGGCGACGAACAGGCGGCGACTTCTCCGGTGGCGCAGGAGAACGACGAGGAGCACGACGACGAGGGCGGCGAGCAGGACACCGAGCGCGGTCCTGGGCCAGCCGATCGCCCCGTGCGGAGTCCACGCCGCACGGTGCGCGACCGCCGCTATCCACGAGCACGGGTAGCCGCCGACGGCCGCCGCCAGGTGGGCGCCCGTCGGCGTCACCGGAGCGAGCACTGCGGCCACGACGCCGGCCACGGTCGCCACCGGCACGGCCGGCGCTGCGAGCAGGTTCGCGGGAACGGCGACGAGGCTGATCGAGCCGCTGAGCAGCACGACGACCGGGGTGACGGCCGCCTGCGCGGCCAGCGGCACGGCCAGGGCCTGTGCGAGCCAGCGGGGCATGCGCCGGGCGAAGGCATCCGCCCAGCTCGGGGCGAGGGTGAGCAGGCTGCCGGTGGCCAGCACGGACAGGACGAAGCCGGGTTCGAGCGCCAGATCCGGGTCGGCGAGCACGAGCAGCGTGATCGCGCCGAGCAGCGCGGGCATCGCCGCGCGTCGCCGGCCGAGCGCGAGTGCCAGGAGCGCGATCAGCCCCATGAGCGCCGCGCGGAGAACGCTCGGACTGGGTCGGGCCAGCACGACGAAACCGGCGAGACCGACGACGGCGAGAACGCTGCGCCCGGTGCGGCCGAGCGGTGTCGGCCGCACCATCGCCAGCACGAGGGCGAGGACGATCGCGCAGTTCGCCCCGGACACCGCCGTGAGGTGGGACAGCCCGGCCTCGCGCGCATCCGCACGCAGCTCGTCGCTCATGCCGGAGGTGTCGCCGACGACCAGGCCCGGCAGCAGGCCGCGGGCGTCGGCCGGCAGGGACGCGCTCGCCCGGCGGAGACCGGCCCGCAGCCCGCCGGCCTGCCGCTGCTCCCAGGACGGCGGGCCGACGTTCTCCGGCCCGCCGCGCACCAGCAGCACGGCGGCCAGGTCGTTGCCCCGCGGGGCCACGAGCCGGCCGGACGCCTCCACCCGCTGGCTGGGCAGAAGCCCACGCCAGCCCTGGTCGGAGGCGATGACCAGGACGGGCTGCCGCACCCGCACCGGCTCGGCCGACCCCGCGCGCAGCCGGACGAGCCGGGCCTCGGCCACGACGCTCTCCCGCCCGAGGGCGTCGCCCCGCACGCTCCCGCCCGTCGGCCGCGGGTCGTCGGTCAGCACCACCGTCGCGGTCACCGCGGCCTCCCGGGCGGCCAGCGCGGCGACCGGCCCGGACGCGCGGGACTCCACCCGCAGCCCCGCCCCTGCGAGGCTTCCCGCGAACACCAGCAGGAAGGCGCCGGCGACCAGGGCGGGCGTCCGAGGCCGCTTCCGCCACGCGACCACGAGGCCGGCCAGCGCGACCGCGAGCAGCACCACCGTCGTCCGGCCCGGGAGCAGTAGCCCGGCGACGGCACCCAGCTCCGCCCCCACCGCCGGTGCGAACAGGCGCAGATCGGCGGGCGGATCGACCTCGTCGTCCGAATCAGCCGCGCCGGGCGCGACGGGACTCTGCTGCACGCCGACGGACGCTAGGAGAACCCTCCGACAGTTCGCGCGCCCGTCCGCACCGACTGTGGACGACTCGAGCCGACCGGCCCGGTCGGCCTACCCTCGAGGCGGTACCCCGGGTGAGGGCCGATCCCGTCGGGTAATCCAGTAGTCGGTCGCGCGGTCGGAGGAGGCGAGACGTGGACGCTGCGCTGCTCGCCGTCATCCTGGCGCTCGTCGCGCTGCTCGGCGGCTGCCTCTGGTACGTCCTGACGCGCGTCGGAGCCCGGCTCGACAACCTCGAGGGCCGCCTGCGCGACACCGAGGAACGCCTCGACGGCCGCATTCGAGAGGTCGAGGACCGCGTTGGCGACGTCGAGGAACGCCTCGAAGGCCGCATTCGCGGAATCGAGAACACCGTGGCCCGCATCGAGACCACCGTGACGAGCCTGGCCGAATCGGTCAGCCGCGTTCTGGACACCCTGCAGGACACCCAAGCCAGGCTTGCCTTCATCGAGGGTCAGAACCGCTGAGTACCGCAGGTTGACCGGCGATGTCCGGTGTCAGTCGCCCTTGACGTTCACGATCTGCCGCAGCGTGTGCCGGATCTCCACGAGGTCGGCGGCATCCGCCATCACCTGGTCGATGTCCTTGTAGGCCTCCGGGATCTCGTCGAGGAAGGCGTCGGTGTCGCGGTACTCGATGCCGACCATCGCCTCGCGCAACTGCTGGCGGGTGAACGTCTTCCGCGCCTTCGAGCGCGAATAGTTCCGCCCCGCCCCGTGCGGTGACGAGTTGAGCGACAGCTCGTTGCCCTTACCGGCCACGACATAGCTCGCCGTGCCCATCGAGCCGGGAATGAGCCCGGCCTTGCCGACGGTCGCCTCGATCGCACCCTTGCGCGACAACCACACCCGTTCCCCGAAATGCTCCTCGGGCTGGGTGAAGTTGTGGTGGCAGTTGATGCGTTCCTGCTCCTCGACTGTGACATTGCTGCCGCCGACGAACTCGGCCGTCGCGTCGATGACCCGGTCCATCATTTCCTCGCGGTTGACGAGGGCGAAGGTCTGCGCCCAGGTGAGGTCACGGAGGTAGGCGTCGAACTCCGCCGTGCCCTCGGACAGGTGGGCGAGGTCCCGGTCCGGCAGCTGCTCGCCGCGCTTCTCGGCCAGCTGCTGCGCGACGCGGATGTGCTGCATCGCGAGCTTGTTGCCGATCCCCCGCGAGCCCGAATGCAGGAACAGCCAGACCGAATCGTTCTCGTCGAGCGAGACCTCGATGAAGTGGTTGCCCGACCCGAGGCTGCCCAGCTGCAGGTCCCATCGCTTGGCCACGGCGCTGTAGTCGCGCTCGGCGATCGCCTCGAGCTCGACGACCCGCTTCTCGGCGGTCGCAGTGAGCCGGCGATTGACTCCGCCCATGCTCACCGGAATGCGCCGTTCGATGCTCCGGCGCAGCACCGACAGGTCCCGTCCGGCCAGCTCGCCCGCGAAGAACTGCGTCCGGACCGCGATCATCCCGCAGCCGATGTCCACGCCGACCGCCGCAGGCATGACCGCGCCGAGCGTCGGGATCACCGAACCGACCGTCGCGCCCTTGCCGAGATGAGCGTCCGGCATCAGGGCCAGGTGCGGAAAGATGAACGGCATCGAGCTCGTGAGCTCGGCCTGCGCCCGGGTGTTCGGCTCGAGAACGGAAGCCCAGTTCCAGAGCTTGTCGTTGATCTGTGTTGGCACTGTTCGCGAATTACACCCGCTGAACGCCCCTAGACGGGCGCGGACGCTCCGGCGGTGATCATTCGCTCCGGAAAGCCGGTGACCTTCGTGACGTGGGCCGCCGAATACCCCTGCGCGAGCAGCTCGCGCGCCTCCTGCAGCGTCCAACCCGTCCCGGGGTCGAAGACCCGTCGGGACACCTCACCTGCGGACCGGCCCTGCTCGGGCCAGCTCATACGAACCTTGCGCGGCACCGTTGACCGCCCTTCGTGCTGGGGACTTCCAGCTTACGAACGAACGACGGGCTCAGGCCCGTTCCACAAGCCCTTTCGCTGTGGCCTTTCCGCTGGCGCGTCGGGTGGCTCAGCCGCCGTCGTTGCTGTAGTGCCACGGCTCGACCTCGCCGCCGTAGGCCCTCAGGTGCTGGAGACCGTGCGCGGGCGCGTGCGTCGCGAGCCAGCCGTAGCCGCCGGCGGAGGTCCGGAAGTCGATGGCGAGGCCCTGCTCGTGCCGGCTGAGGCCGGGCAGTGCCACCGGACGGGAGCAGATCGCCTTCGGATCGAACACGTCGGTGCAGTAGGCCTTACGCAGCGCAATCTGCTGCTGCGAGTTGCGGAAGCTGCTCGTCGCGCAGAGCGGGACGCCGGCGTGCTTGGCGTCCGCGATCAGGCCGGCGACGCCGGGGGCGAGGACCGCGCTGACCACGACGACGCCGTCGGCTCCCGAACAGGGCACGGCCACCAGACCCCCGGAGGCGCCGCTGACGAGGGGGACGCCGCCGGTGTAGTACGGCGCACGGACCCGGGCCGGCTTGGGATCCTTCTCGTCGACGACCGAGCCGTAGAACGGGGCGCGCAGGGTGACCACGCCACCGTCGGCCAGCAGCAGCCAGGCGCCGGGAGTGCGACCGGGCGCGTCGGTGTAGCGGGCGGCGTCCACGACGGGACTGGTCAGCGTCGTGCCCGCCAGCGAACCCGGGTCCGGGAAGTCGCCGAAGGCGTAGGTGGTGCCGTCGTCGGCCACGGCGAGGTAGCCGCGTCCGGTCTCGGACGCGAGGAGCGCGACGAGCGGATGCGGATGACGGTCGCCCCGGGACGCCGCGACGGAGGCCGGAGCGCCCAGCGACCGGGCGTCGCCGAAGGGGACGACCGCGCCGTCGGCGGTTGCGATCCAGTAGCCGCGGCCGGACGGCGTCGGGGCGAGGGCGACCACCGGGGCCCGGTGCGGGTCGGGGGCGAGCGAGCCCAGACCGCGGGCGTCGCCGAAGGGGGCGACGAGCCCTGCGGTCGACGTGAGCCAGTAGCCGCTGCCGGTCGGCGTCGGCGTGATCGCCGCGAGCTCGACCGGAGCCGCACCGCCGGCGAGCGACCCGAGCACGGGCGCGCCGCCCACGGCGAACACCCCGCCGTCCCGGGTGGCGAGCCAACTCCCACCGTTCTTGCGGTCGGCGGCACCGACGATCGGGCTGTCGAGGTGGACCTGCTTGGGCAACCCACCGATCGTCGAGCTCGAGCCGTAGGCGAAACGCTTGCCCGCGGCGCTGACCAGCGCGTACCCGTTGCCATCGGCGGCGGCCACGATCGCCGCGCCGGGGTCCTTGTCGTCCAGCGCGCTCGCGGGCATCGCGACGCCGGCGGCACCCACCAGCAGAGCGAGGGCCAGGGCCGCGACCAGGCGGGCGGGAGAGCGGCGAACGCGCGCTACTGATGTCCGAAACCCGGCCGTACGGAGACCCAAAGCGTTCGCCTTTCCTCGCCGACTGCTGCCGGCTCCCCATCGGCCGATCATCGCTGGGTCGAGAGTGCCGGATCGCGGACGGTCGTGCCGCTCGATCCGACGAATTGCACCCGAAATGATCCGGAACTACCGGTTCGCCTGGTCACCCCCGATGCACGCCGAGCGCGACGAGTCGCTCGGCGTCGGTCCAGGAGCCGTGCTGGCCGACCAGTCCGGACAGCACCGGTTCCGCGCGGTGGCGCACGACGCCGCGGTCCGATGTCGCCACGACGACGAGGTCGCCGATCCGCTCGGCGACGGCCGCCGGGACGTCCCCACCGAGCGACCCGGAGTCGATGATCTGCTCGCGGGTGCCGACCCAGAAGCCCTCGCCCAGCAGCTCCGTCCAGATCGCCCGGACGTCGTCGAGCGCACCCTGGCGGACGTGCACGTAACGCACCCGCGGCTCGCCGGCGAGCACCTCCACGCCCTCCCGCAGGGACGGCTGCTCGTCGTAGTCCACCGAGGGCCCGGTCATCGCGACCATGCCGTGGTCGCCGGTGACCGCGAGCAGGACGTTGCGGGGCAGCCCGTCGACGAGCAGACCGATCAGGTGGTCGACCTCGCGCAGCTGCAGCCGCCACGCCACCGACCCGGGACCGTGCAGGTGACCGACGGTGTCGAGCTCGCTGACGTAGGCGTAGACCAGCGTGCCCGGGGTCCGCACCGCGTCGAGGGCGAGAGCGGCCAGGTCGCCGTGGGCGGCGGTGCCGAGGAAGTCGGCGCCGCGCAGCGCCGCGCGGGTGAGCGACGAGGTGCGGAACAGATGGTTCGAGACGACCACGGGACGATGCCCGGCCGCACGCACCCGGTCGAAGACGGTCTCGTTGGCCTGGATCTGCTCGGGCACGGCGAACGCGGAGGCGTCCCGTCCATCGACCGTCCACTTCAGCGTGTCGAGGACCCGGCCGTCGACGTTCATGCTGATGCCGACCAACCCGTGCGCGCCCGGCGGCAGGCCGGTTCCCAGCGACGCGACGCTGATCGGCGTGCTCGCGGGGAAGCCCGCGTCGAGGCTGCGCCCCGCGACGATTCCGGCGAGCGTGGGGGCGTCGTCGGCGTGCTCCGCCAGCAAGGTGGCGCCGAGGCCGTCGACCAGGACCATCAGCGCCGATGCGCTCCCGCCGAGCTCCAGCGCGTCCGGGAAACCGGGGACGCCCATGCCGGCGGCCAGCGACGGGAGCAGGTCGGCGAGGGACCGGGACCCGTACCCGGGGGGCGGCGCGGGGTCCGGTCCGGCGGCGACTGGCATGCGCATCACTGTGCCCCGCCGGGGCGGAGCCACATCACCCCACCCGCACGAGGCCCATCAGCTCCTGGCCGGTCTTGCCGCCCAGTCCCTTCACCTCGGCCAGCTGATCGACGGAGCTGAAGCCGTTGTGCTCGGTGCGATAGGCGAGGATCCGTTGGGCCAGAACGGGCCCGACGCCCGGCAGATCCTCGAGCTGTTGCTGCGTCGCGGCGTTGAGGTCGAGGGCTCCGCCCGCGGCGGCCGCCCCACCGGGGCCGGACGTCGAAGCGGAGCCTCCGGAGGAGGACGCCGTCCCGCCGGCGGACCCGTTCGGCGCGGACGGCGGAGCCGGGGCGGGACCCGGCTGCCCCGTCACGAGGATCTGCTCGCCGTCGGTCACCTTGCGGGCGAGCGAGAGCGCGGAGGTGTCCGTGCCCGGCAGCACTCCGCCGGCGCCCCGGATCGCGTCGGCGACCCGCCCGCCCACGGGAACGGTCACGACCCCGGGGTGCCGGACCTTGCCGGCCACGTCCACGACGATGCTGCCGCCGACGGCCGCCCCGCCGTTCGGCTGGCCGGTCGGCTGGCCGGTCGGCTGGCCGGTTGCGGCGACCGGACCCGCCGCGCCGGCCACGCCCGGAGCTCCGGCGGCGAAGCTCGGCGCGGCTGAGAGCGGGACCGGCGACGGAGCCGCCCGCAGCGTGAGGACCACGGCGACCAGCGCGGCCAGCAACGCGACGACCCCGAGCCCGGCGGCGCCCCGAGCCGACGGGTCGACGACCGCGTCGCGGAGGCCTGGCGGCAGGCGGTCGCTGAGCCGGGGCCGGAGCCGCGGGGGCTCGTCGTGGGCTCCGGGCTCGTTGCCGGACGCCACTTCCTCCCTCTCGACGACCGTCGTCCGCGTAGGAGCAGTCGCGGTCGACGGAACGGCGGCCGTCGCTTCCAGGGACCCACGGGGGTCAACCCAGCCCGGAGCCGTCACCAACTCCCCGCGGCGCAGCCGCCGCAGGAGGTCGAGCGCATCCGGGGACAGCGCATCCGGGGACAGCGCATCCGGCCCGTTCCCTGAAAGGCCGTTGCCCGAGGGCCCGTGGCTCGGGCCCGGGACGTTCGATGTCGTCATGCCGCGAAACCCTAGAAGCGGCGCCGAGCTCGGCGCGGGCGTCGGCCGCGTGCTGTGGACGGAGCCGAACCGTCCACAGCACGCGGCCTGACCGCGCGGGTCAGCTGGTCGAGCCGCCCAGCATGTCGGCGTCGCGGAGCGCCGACATGACGGCGTTCGGACCGTCGAACGAGTCCTTGGACAGGCCGCGGATCGCCTCGACGAGCCCGGAGTCGGCCCCGTTCCGCTCGGCGTGCGACGCCAGATCGTTCTTGCTGCCGGGGTAGTCGAACCCCTTGAGCGCCTTCTGAACCTCGGTCACCTGGTATCCCATGGGGCGGCGATACCCGGCGCATTCAGGGCGATTCACCGGCCGGTCGGCGTCGTCAGTTGGCGACGACGTTCACCAGTTTCGGCGCCCGGACGACGATCTTCCGAACCGTCTTGCCGTCGATCGCCCGCTGGACGGGCTCCGCGGCCAGGGCGAGCTGCTCCAACTGTTGCTCGGTGACGTCGGCCGGCACCTCGAGCCTCGCGCGCAGCTTGCCGCCGACCTGCACGATGCAGGTGACGGTGTCCTCGACGAGCAGCGCCGGGTCGGCCTCCGGCCAGTCCGCCAGGTGCACGCTGTCGCCCGAGGCGGCGTCGTGCCCGAGCAGCGACCAGGCCTCCTCGGCCAGGTAGGGCGCGTACGGGGCGAGCAGCACGGCGAGCACGGCCGCGCCGTCGCGGGCGGGCTTGCCGGCGTCGATGGCCTTGCGCAGGGCGCTCGTGAGTTCCATCAACCGGGCGACGGCGACGTTGAAGCGGAAGCTCTCGGTCAGCCGGGTGACCTCGTCGATCGCCCGGGCCACGGGGCGCGCGAGCGACTCGTCGAGCCCGTCCGGCCCGGCCGCGGCGTCGCGGCACACCCGCCAGGCGCGCGCCAGGTACTTCACCGAACCCGACGGCGAGACGTCGGCCCAGTCGACGTCGTCCTCCGGCGGGCCGGCGAACAGCATCGTCAGGCGAATGGCGTCGACGCCGAAGCGGGAGAGCTCCTGGCCGAGGTCGACCATGTTGCCCAGCGACTTCGACATCGCCTTGCCCTCGAGGATCACCGACCCCTGGTTCAGCAGGGCCTTGAACGGCTCGTCGAAGTCGACCAGCCCCATGTCGTGCAGGACCTTGGTGAAGAAGCGGCTGTAGAGCAGGTGCAGGATGGCGTGCTCGACGCCGCCCACGTACTGGTCCACCGGCATCCACGTCCGGGTCTGCTCCGGGTCGAACGCGCCCTCGAGGTAGTCGGGCGAGCAGAACCGCAGGAAGTACCAGGACGAGTCGACGAACGTGTCCATCGTGTCGGTGTCCCGCTCGGCAGGACCGCCGCAGGTGGGGCAGGTCGTCTCGACCCACGCCCGGTTGGAGGCCAGCGGTGACTGGCCGCGCGGGTGCAGCTCCTCGCCGCGCATGTCCGGCAGCTCGATCGGCAGCTGGTCGTCCGGGACTCCGACGATGCCGTCGGTCGGGCAGTGGACGACCGGGATCGGGCAGCCCCAGTACCGCTGCCGGGACAGCAGCCAGTCGCGCAGCCGGTAGTTGACGGACTCCTCGCCGAGCTCGCGCCCGGTCAGGTCGCTGATGATGCGTGCGATGGCCTCGGCCTTACGTAGCCCGTCGTAGGAGCCGGAGTTGACCAGGACGCCGTCGCCCGAGGTGGCGATCCCGGTGTCGTTGGGGTCGGGCTCGCCGGTGTCGACGACGACGCGCACCGGCAGGTCGAAGGCGCGGGCGAAGTCGAGGTCCCGCTGGTCGTGCGCGGGCACCGCCATGATGGCGCCGGTGCCGTAGTCGGCCAGCACGTAATCGGCGGCGTAGACCGGCATCCGCTCGCCGTTGACCGGGTTGATCGCGGTGACCCCGAGGTCGACGCCGGTCTTGGGCCGCTCCGTGGACTGCCGGTCGATCTCGGAGAGCTGGCGGACCTGCTCGAGGTAGGCCTCGAGCTCGGCCCGCTTGTCCGGGGCGCAGACCTCGGTCGCCAGGGCGGCGTCGGCGGCGATGACGAAGAACGTCGCGCCGTAGAGCGTGTCCGGGCGGGTGGTGAAGACGGTGACGACGCGCTCGCTCTCGGCGCCGGGCTCCGTGCCGACGAGCTCGAGCCGGAAGTCGACCTGCGCGCCGACGGACCGGCCGATCCAGTTGCGCTGCATGAGCAGCACCCGCTCCGGCCAGGTGCCCTCGAGTTCGGCCATGTCGTCGAGCAGCCGGTCCGCGTACTCAGTGATCTTGAAGTACCACTGGGTCAGGTTCTGTTTGGTGACCAAATGCCCGCAGCGCTCGCAGCGCCCGGCGACGACCTGCTCGTTGGCGAGCACCGTCTGGTCGTGCGGGCACCAGTTGACCGCGGAGGCCTTGCGGTAGGCGAGGCCGCGCTCGAGGAAGCGCAGGAACAGCCACTGCGTCCAGCGGTAGTAGCCGGTGTCGCAGGTGTTGAAGCGCCGGCTCCAGTCGAAGCTGATGCCGTAGCGGCGGAACGACTCGGCCTGGGTCTCGATGTTGGTGTAGGTCCACTGCGCCGGGTGTTCCTGCCGCTTGATGGCGGCGTTCTCGGCGGGCAGCCCGAACGCGTCCCAGCCGATCGGGTGCAGGACGTCGAAGCCGCGCAGCATCCAGTACCGGGCGACGACGTCGCCGATCGCGAACGCCTCGGCGTGGCCCATGTGCAGGTCGCCGGAGGGGTACGGGAACATGTCCAGCACGTACTTCTTCGGCTTCCCGGCCCGCGGCCCCTCGTCGCCGGCGCGGTAGAGGTCGAGGGCGTTCCAGACCGGCAGCCAGCGGTCCTGCACCGTCTGCGGGTCGTAGTCGGCACGCGGGTCGGCGTCCGGCAGCTGGGTGCCGCTGTCCTGCGACGGCAGTGTCTCGGTCATCTCGCCCTTCTCATCGCGGCGCCGCCGGCCGGGCGCTGCTCGTTCTCACACAAAGAAACCCCTCCGCAGGAGGGGTGGGACGCACTGCGCGGCGTCAGTGCGGCGAGGCAAGCTGCAGACGTCCGACCATGGGGTCGATCCTATGCCGCCGGGCCTCTCCCCCGGCGGCGCATCGATGGACGGCCGCGGCCGGGACGGCCTATCGTTCCGCCGCCGCGGCCCGGAGACGTCGCTCGAGGAGGCCGATGAGTTCCACCACCGAGCCCGGCCCCGCGTCTCCGCCCGGCGACTCGCCGCTTCTCGTGCGCAGGGCCAAGCGCCGCGAGCACGGGGCCGTCGCCGCGACCCTCGCGGCGGCCTTCCACGACGACCCGGTCTTCGGGTGGCTCTACGCCGAGGAGCACCGGGCGCAGGCGTCGCGACTGTTCTTCGAGGAGATCCTCGATGCCCTCGCCTCGCACGACTCCATCTGGACGACCGAGCCGCAGATCGTCGGGGCCGCCGTCTGGATCCCCTTCGGCCGGACGGCGATGTCGCCGGAGCGCGGCGAGCAGCTCCGCTCCCGGATGTCCCGGCTGCCCGGGGTAGACCACGAGCGGGCAGCGAGGCTCGGCGAGCTGGTGGAGGCGAACTCTCCGTCGGAGCCGCACGAGTACCTGCGGTTCCTCGGTGTCCTGCCGACGGCGCGGGGTGCTGGAGTCGGCAGCCTGCTGATGGCGCCGTTGCTCCGGCACGCGGACGAGGCGGGCCATCCCGCCCACCTGGTCTCGACGAGCGTCCGCAGCAAGGCGTTGTACGAGCGGCACGGCTTCGTCGCGCGGGAGCCGCTGCGGCCGGACGGGGGTCCGCGGCTGTGGCCGATGTGGCGGGAGCCACGGTGACGCGGTGGCGGGAGCCACGGTGACGCGGTGGCGGGAGCCACAGTGAAGCCGTGGCGGGAGCCACGGTGAGCAGGTGGCGGGAACCACGGTGAGGCAGTGGCGGGAGCCAGCCGACTGAATCGTCGGAGGCATCCCCTAACGTCGGACAGGTGCGGCTCGCCACCTGGAACGTCAACTCCGCCCGCGCCCGGCACTTCCGGCTCGTCGACTGGCTCGACCGGGCGGAACCGGACGTCGCGTGCCTGCAGGAGACGAAGATGGGCGAGCAGGAGTTCGATGCGCTGTACTCGGACGACCTGTTCCGCCGCGGCTACGCCGTCGCCCACTTCGGTCAGGGGCGGTGGAACGGCGTCGCGGTCCTGTCCCGGGTCGGCGTCGACGACGTCGTCAAGGGCCTGCCGGACTCGGCGGGGCCGCTGGCCGGGGAGGCCCGCGCGCTCGGGGCCACCTGCGGCGGGGTACGGGTGTGGTCGCTGTACGTGCCGAACGGGCGGACCGTCGACGACCCGATGTACGCGGCGAAGCTGACCTGGCTGGCTGGGCTGCGGCAGGTCCTCGGCGAGGAGCTCGGCGGCGGCCGGTCGCTGGTCGCGATGGGCGACTTCAACATCGCTCCCGCGGACGTCGACGTCTGGGACCCGGCCGCCTTCGTCGGCTCGACGCACGTGACCGCCGAGGAGCGCACGGTCCTCACACGGCTGGAGTCCGACGGGCTGGTCGACCTCGTGCGGCACCGCTGGCCGACGGAGCCGGCGTACAGCTACTGGGACTACCGGGCCGGCATGTTCCACAAGAACCTGGGGATGCGCATCGACCTGGCGCTCGGGACCGCGGACCTGCGCGACAGGTTGGCGGCGGCCTACGTCGACCGGCAGGCCCGCAAGGGCAAGGACCCGAGCGACCATGCTCCGGTCATCGTCGATCTGGACGAGGCGCGGGACGGCGACATCGGCCCGCTCGTGCCACCGCCGTCGCTGCAGTCGGGACGCCGCGCGCGAACCTGAGAGCTCACCCGTTGCCGGTCCGACGCCGTGCGACTCTGCTTTCATGCGGGCGGCAGTCATCACACACCACGGAGGGCTCGACGCGATCGAGCTGCGCGAGGTACCGGTCCCCCGCCCGGGTCCCGGCGAGGTGCTGGTCCGCGTGGCCGCGGCGGGCTGCAACAACACGGACCTCTGGACGCGCGAGGGCTCCTACGGCGCGGCCACCGACCCGAACCTCCGTTCGGGCTGGCTCGGACCCCTCGACTTCCCGCGGATCCAGGGTGGCGACGTGGCCGGCACGGTCGTGGAGGCGGGGGACGCCACGGGCGCAGAGCTGGTCGGATCCCGCGTACTGGTGGATCCCGCCAACTACGACGGGCCAGGGCCGGATGCCCTGCCCGTCGACGTGCTGGGAAGCGAGCGCGACGGCGGGTTCGCCGAATACGTCGTCGTCCCGGCCGCGCGCTGCCACGCCGTCGACGACTCGCCGCTCGACGACGTGGAGCTGGCGGCGCTGCCCATCGCGTACGGAACCGCCCTCGGCATGCTCGATCGCGGCTCGGTCGCAGAGGGCGACACGGTGCTCGTCACCGGCGCCTCCGGCGGCGTCGGCCTCGCTGCGGTTCAGTTGGCCCGCTCCTTCGGCGCCCGCGTCGTCGGCGTCTGCAGCGGAACGAAGGGCGACGCCGTCCGTACGGCCGGCGCCGACGCGATCGTGGACCGGGGGCGCGGACAGGTGATCGCCGACGCGGCCGCCGCGGCACCCGACGGCTACGACGTCGTCGTCGACGTGGTCGCGGGCGCCGCCCTGGGCCACGGTGTCGACCTCCTCCGTCCCGGTGGGCGCTGGGTGGTGGCCGGCGCTCTGGACGGCTGGGCGGTCGAGCTGGACGTCCGTCGGCTGTATCTGGCCAACCGAGCACTGGTCGGATCGACCATGCACACGCCGCGGATCTTCGACCAGCTGGTGGGGATCGCTCGCCGGGGCGACGTCCGGCCGGTCATCGCCGCCCGGTTCGAGCTGCAGGAACTTCGCGAGGCGCAGAGACAGCTCGCGCAACGCCACCACGTCGGCAAGTTGGTGATCGTGCCGTCAGCCGCCGCCGGGTAGCGGCCGACCGAGGGTCGCCATGTAGCGGCGGGTGAAGGCCGGCAGGTCGGCGAAGCGCACCGCGCCGGCGAGGTAGCGGTCGGGCCGGACCACCAGCACCCGGCCGCCGCGGAGCAGGCGCCGCAGGGCCGGGTCGGCCGTGCTCACCGTGCGACACCGGGGGTCGCCGTCCGCGTGCTGGCCGGCAGGAGCCACGACCACACGGGTCGCGCCGAGGCGTTCCCAGGCCTCGCGCGCCGCCCTGGGGAGCCCGGCGAGCGCGTCGGCCTCGGCGATCAGGGCGTGCCCGGTTCCGAGCAGTCCGTCCAGCAGCACCGGGGAACCCGCCGCGCCCCGCACGTACACCGCGGGCAGCAACCGCCCCTCCGCGCGGTGCCGCCGACGCCCCCACGGCCGCGGCAGTCGGGCCTCCGGCCGCGGGCCGCCGGCCCGCAGCCACGACCCCACCCCCGGGCAGCGGTCGGCGGCCCGCAGCGTCCCGTCGCGGAGCCGGGCGAGCGTCGGGTGCCGGGTCTGCACGACCCCGCCGACGAACAGCGCCAGCCGGGTCATGGCGCGGACGTGCCGGTGCCGCTCCCGCTGGTAGTCGTCGAGCAGGCGGGGTGCGGCGCCCGCGAGCACGAGACCGAGGCGCCACCCGAGCGCGGAGGCGTCCCGGAGGCCCGCCGACAGCCCCTGACCGGCGAAGGGCGGCATGAGGTGCGCGGCATCGCCGGCGAGCAGGATCCGCCCCTCGCGCCACCGGTCGGCGGTGCCGGCCGAATACCGGTAGACCGCGTTGCGCGCGACCCGCACCCGATCCGGATCCCAGCCGGAGTCGCGCAGCAGTGCGTGCGCGTGCTCGGGCCGGTCGGCGTCGGCGACCTCGTGCGGCCGCAGCAGGAACTCCCAGCGGCGGCCGCCCGGCATCGGCAGCTCCACCGTCGGACGCTCCGGGCGGCAGGTGAACCGGACCGAACGCGCCCCGCCTCCGTCCGTCCCGTCGCGATACGGATCGGGGGCGGCGTCGACGACCAGCCACGGCTCCTCGAACCGGCGGCCCCGCAGCCGGGCGGCGATGTGCCGACGAACGACGCTGCCCGCCCCGTCGCATCCGACGACGTAACGGGCCCGGGCGAGCGTCCCGCCGTCGGCACCGACGTCCGTGAGCTGGAGCTCGACGGCATCCTCGGACGCCGACAGCGAACCCAGCGCCACGCCGCGGCGCACGTCGACGCAGGGGTGGGCGGCGAGCCGGTCGTCGAGCTGGCGCTCCAGCGTCGGTTGGTGGAAGGTCGCGAGCCCCGGGAGCGAGGGACCGCTGCCGGGGAAGCGGAGCCGGGTCAGCATCCGTCCGTCCCGGCCGACGAACTCGACGGACGTGTCGAGCAGCATCGCGTCGACGATGGCGTCCCCGTCCGGCAGGGCGCGCAGGATCCGCAATACCTCGTCGTCGGTGGCGATGGCCCGGGGCAGCGGGAACGCCACGGCATCGCGGTCGATCGCCAGGACGCGACGGCCCTGCCGCCCCAGCAGGAGCGCGAGCAGCGAGCCGACCGGGCCGAGGCCGACGACGGCTACGTCATACAGCGGGTCATACAGCGGGTCATACGCCGGGTCGCCGTCCATCGCGCGGGTCAGAACGCCGGGCTCAGCTCGGCGGCCACGGTGGCTCCGAGGTTCCAGCAGGCCTCGAGCTCGTCGGCGGTCGGCTCCCCCACCACCGTCACGGGCTCGCCGATCTGCCGCCACTTCAACCCGGTCGTGATCGTCGTGATGCCCCGCAGTGCGCCGGTCGTGTCGCTGTTGCCGTGCACGTAGACGCCGAAGGGCGCGCGCGCCTTCTCCTCCAGGCAGGGGTAGTAGATGAGGTCGAAGAAGTGCTTGAGCGCTCCCGACATGTACCCGATGTTGGCCGGCGTCCCGAGCACGAACCCGTCCGCCGCCAGCGCGTCGGCCGCCGTCGCCGCGAGCGCCGCGCGCAGCACCACCTCGACGCCCTCGATCGCGTCGTCACACGCACCATCGCGCACGGCCTCGAGGCAGGCCTGGAGTGCCGGGGAGATGGTGTGGTGGACGACGAGCAGGCGCGGCATCCGGTCCAGGTTCTCAGACGTCATCGATCAGGCGGACGCCGCCGCTGCCGACCGGTCAGATTCCGCCGGTCAGGTGATGCAGCACCCCCGCCGGCCGGGCGATGCATTTCTCGACGATCCCGCCGCCGAGAGATAGGTAGCCCGTGGCTGTCGACACCTACCGCCTGGTCACCCGTAGCGACTTCGACGGGCTGGTCTGCGCCACCCTGCTGAAGGAGCTGGGCATCGTCGACGAGATCCTGTTCGTGCATCCCAAGGACGTGCAGGACGGCCTCGTGGAGCTCAACGAGCGGGACATCTGCACGAACCTGCCCTACGACCCGCGCGCCGGGCTGGTGTTCGACCACCACGCCAGCGAGCTCGTCCGCAACGGCACGCCCGCGCCGAACCACGTGATCGTCCCGTCGGCCCCCTCCGCCGCCCGCGTGGTCTTCGACTACTACGGCGGCAAGGCGCGCTTCCCGCAGGTGCCGGACGACCTGATGGCCGCCGTCGACCAGGCGGACAGCGCCCAGTACAGCGTCGAGGAGATCCTCGACCCGACCGGCTGGACGCTGCTCAACTACCTGATGGACAGCCGCACGGGCCTCGGTCGCTTCCGCACGTTCCGCATCTCGAACTACGCGCTGATGATGGACCTCATCGACGTGTGCGCGACGATGCCGGTCGAGGAGATCCTGGAGCTGCCCGACGTCGCCGAGCGCGTCGAGCTCTACCGCGAGCAGTCCGCCGCCTTCATCGAGCAGCTGCGCCGCGTCTCGCGCGTCGACGGTCAGCTCGTCGTCGTCGACTACCGCGGCGAACAGACGATCCACGCCGGCAACCGGTTCACGGTCTACGCGCTGTATCCGCAGACCACGGTCTCGGTCCACATCATCCCGGGCCGCGCGAACCTGAACACGGTGCTCGCGGTCGGCAAGTCGATCGTCAACCGGTCGTCGGGCTTCGACATCGGCGCGGCGATGCTCCGCCACGGCGGCGGCGGCCACGCCAACGCGGGCACCTGCCAGGTGGCCCACGAGGACGCCGAGTCCGTGCTGCTCGAGGTCGCCGACGCGGTCAACGGCCGGGAGCGCTCCACGGTCTGACTGCAGGTGCTGGTGGTCCTCAACGTGGCCAGATGCAGGCGAACCGAGGCGCACGGGACCAGCGGCGTGGTCGAGTGCGTTTGGCACTACTGGCGATGCGGGCGGCGCTGTTGGCGTGCCGCGCCGGTCACGGCTCCGTGACGTGGTGGTGGCAGTCGTCGACGGGAGCTCGAGGAGCTCGGCAGGGCACGGCTTCGGCGGGCTCGAGGGCGACGGCTCGCACACGCGGGGCCAGAATCCAGCAGCGCGTTCGTGATCACGGACCAGACGAGTGTTCTCCTCCGTGCTCATCGACGAGGACGCAGATGTAGCCCGAGACCGGAGCGAGGTCGGACACGTTTGCCACACCGACCCGGCCCATCTCGCGTGCGCATCGCGCATCGCCTCCTGGCCACAGTTCCAGTCGCACGACAAGCGTGCGCTGACCGTGCCGGGCGGGAGCGCCTCAACAATCCCCGGACGTGCTCCGGCGATGACGGGACGCGGACGGGCCTTTCGGCTCTGCCGCGCGCTGCGGCTGGTGCGAAACTGCCGTTAGTGGACGCGGATCGGAGGTCGGCGATGCGCTATGAGGTCACCGAGCAGGACAGCACGGTGCAGATCCAGGTGCGTCACACCGCCGGACGCACCGAACAGCTGCTCGCGTCGATGCAGGACTGCCAGGAAGGCCGGTGCAGCTGCCCGACCGATCGGTACGACCGGCTCGCCGCGATGGCTGTCACGGTCGGCGATGACGAAGTCACCGTGCGGCTGGAGCCGCAGCCCGGCGAACACCTGGACCCCGACGAGCTGCGCGCCTGTCTGGACTACACACTGGCTCACACCGAGCAGTAGCCGTCGGCGCCGCGGCCCACTTCAGCAGGTCCCGTACGACAGCTCCAGGTGCACGCACTCGATCTCGAACCGGTCGAGCGCCATGACCGGCTCCCGCAGCGCGGGTGGCGGACGGCCCGGTCGGACACCGACACCACTCAGTCGGCCGAGGGCGGGGGCGAGATGACGGCGGCGAGCGCGGCGAACCGTTCCGGCACGGCCCGGTAGTACGCCCAGGTCGCCCGCTTGGTCTTGGTGACGAGGCCGGCGCCGAGCAGGACACGCAGGTGGCGGCTGATGGCCGGCTGGGACAGGCCGACGGGAGCGGTCAGGTCACAGACGCAGGCCTCGCCGCCCTCGTGTGCCTGGATCATCAACAGCAGCCGCAGCTCGCCGATGCGGCGGCGACGAGTGCCCCTACGTGCGCCCGCGTGAAAGCAACCATCGGCACGAGCGAGACCAGCGGTGTGGTCGGTTGGTCCCGGATTTCCACGGCGGCTGGTACGCGCCACCGGCTTTTCCTCGCGGCGGATTGGGCAGCTCCCCGGTCCACGTACGAGGCCAAGTGGTACGGTCTGTAACACAGGAGGTGCGATGGCGCTCGATGAACTGGTGGCAGCCCTCGAGGACGACTCTGGCGCCACGACAACGAGCTCGGTCCGGCAGACGACCGGGCTGCGGCGGGCGGTCGCCGAGGCCGTGAAGATGGGGCTGGCCGGCTCAGCCAACGATCTGACCAACGACGCGCTGCGGGCCGTGCTGGACGCCTTCGCCCAGCGCCAGGCATTGGAGCAGACCTACGCCGAGCGGCCGGAGTTGCGTCCAAGCCTGGCCGAGGTCGCTGCAGCGCTGGCGGTGCTGGACCGCTCCCCGGTCGCCGAACGGCCCGACCTCCTGGCCCGCGCCGAGCGGGAGCTGCAGGCCTGGCGGCCCCGCGCTAGCGCCGAGGACGTCCTGGTGTGGGCGACCAGCCTGCTGGCCCACGAGCCGGCAACCGCTGCAGCGGGAGCCTGAGCCGTGCCGGGGCGGGCCACTCGACGCCGGACAGGAGGCACGGAGCACACCTTCGTTCTCGACAACGAGGCGGTGCAGGCCCTGGCCGATCAGGACCATCGCAAGCACCGGCAGCTGCTGGCCTTCGTGGATGCGGCGGCGACCCGCAACGCCGTGCGCGCCGGCACGGTGCGGATCCTTACTCCCGTGGCCGCGCGCGTCGAGGCCGGCGTGGCGCGCTCCTCCTCGGCCCTGCTTGGCCGCTACCGGGTCACCGACGAGCCACTCGACGGTCCCCGTGCCGACCGGGCGGTGCTACTGCGTCGGGGTGTCGGCGGGTCGGTAGTCGACGCCTGCGTCGCCGAGGCGGCAGTCGCGCTGCCCTCTGGAGAGGTCACCGTCCTCACCTCAGACCTGACCGACATCCCGCGGCTGGTGGCCGACCGGCCACGCGTCCGCGTGTGGCACATCTAGCTATCCGGGTCGGGCACCGCCTCAGACAAGACACGCGGGAGCGGCCGACCGTGCGCCAACCCTCTGCGACCCGAGCTGCTACGGAACCCGCTTGTGCCGCACTGCGCTACCCGGGGCGTCCGTCCTGCGACCCGGCGCTACGGCTGCGGCGGCGGCGCGCCCCGAGCGAGACCAGCGGTGTGGTCGCGTGCCACGTGGTAGGCCTCGTCAGGCAGGACGGTTCGGGCCGGGCCCCAGCTTCTCCTTGGGCCGCCTCGAGGTCAGACTCGGTCGCGTGAACCGACCGGCGCTCGAGTACCTCGCCGAGCTCCTCCGCCAGCGCAACGAGATCGACGCGCTCATCGCCGGGATCATCCAGCGGCCAATGACTGCTGGGCATCTCGGTGAGTGGATCGCATCGGAGGTACTGGGCGTCGAGCTCGAGTCCTCGGCGGTCGCCCGGGCGATAGACGGACGCTTCCGCGCCGGCGAGTTGCAGGGTCGCTCTGTGAACGTCAAGTGGTACCTGAAGCGTGAGGGCCCTTCGGGAAGAGCTGCACGCGCGAGGGAACAAGATCGGCGTTGCCTCCAGCGTCCGGTCGGAGCTATGGCGGCTGGCGGAGGTCTTCCCCCGCCCCATCAACGACAAGCTGAAGCTCTCCGACGAACAACGAGCCGCGCTACGTCTGTTCGGTCCCGGCAAGACGTAGCCACCGTCCCGGCTTTGCTGACGGCGTGACGGCATCATGACAGCGGCGTGATCGGTTGAGGTCACGAGGCCCGCTGGCCAACTATCGCAAAGGCCAACCAGCACGAGGACGCAGGTCCATTCCGCTGCCTGACCGGGCGAGACCGCCAGACAGAGGGGTCGGCTCATCGGCAGAACGCCCGGTTGTGACGCAACACTCAGCGCAACGGGCGGGTGAGCATAGGGTCCGGTCATGTCGATCCGAAGGTCCCGTGGCGCTGCTGCCCTATGCAGTGTGCTGCTCGCCGTCACGATGACCGCCTGCAGCGGGTCCCGGCAGTCGGACTCCACGGCGCCGGGACCGGGCAGCGGTCACGGAGCCGACTTCGACTACGCCGCCTACGCCCGCAACATCCTCCCGCACGGCCAGTACGGGGCGGTGCCTCCGCCGGCCGGGGCTGACACCCAGGCCAAGATGTACGACGCGCTCACGCCACGCTTCGACCAGGTGAACCAGCAGGACCTGCTGGACGACTTCAAGTCGGAGGGCTTCGGCGTCGGGCCCGACGGTCCTGGTTCACCGGAGAAGGTCCCCATGGCTGGGGTCACGCTGGTGCGGGACCGCTTCCACGTGCCCCACGTGACGGCGACGACCTACGACGGGGGCATCTGGGCGTCGGGCTGGATCGCGGCGGAGGACCGCGGCCTGCTGCTGGAGCAGGCCCGGTACAACTCGCGGGTCGCGGCGGTCGGCGCTCCCGGACTGGTCGCCCTGGACCTGATCTCCAAACTGCAGAACTTCGTGCCCAGCCAGCAGACCGAGCAGGCGCTGTCCGCGCAGAGCACGGCGCTCGAGCAGGCCGGGCCGAAGGGCCGGCAGGTGCTGCACGACATCGACACCTTCTCGGCCGGCGTCAACGCCTACCACGCCGCGACCAAGTCGAGCGCCAAGCCGTGGACCCGGAACGACACCTTCGCGCTGGAGGCGCTGAAGGGCCAGTTCGTCGGGCAGGGCGGCGGCGACGAGGCGCGCCGGACGCAGTTCCTCGCCGGCCTCCAGGGCCGCCTCGGGGACCAGCGCGGGATGTCGGTGTTCAACGACCTGCGCCAGCACGACGACCCGGGGCAGCCGACCAGCATCGACGGCCGGTTCCCGTACGAGCCGCTCCCGGCGCAGCCCGCGACCGGCAACGTGATCATCGACCCCGGTAGCTACCACGCCGTATCCGCCTCCGGGCAGCCGGCGCAGACCCCTGCCCCCGCGCGCGCGTCGAACGAGCTGATGGTGGACGCCAAGCACTCGGCCACCGGGCATCCGTTGCTCGTCGGCGGTCCGCAGATCGGTTACTACTACCCGGGGCTGACGTACGAGATCGACATGCACGCGCCGGGACTGGTGTGGCGCGGTGCGACCTCGGCCCCGTTCCCGGGCTACATGCTGATCGGCCGCGGCGCCGACTTCGCGACCACCCTGACCTCGGCCAGCGGCGACATCATCGACCAGTACGCAGAGACGCTCTGCGGCGGCAGCGACACGTCCTACATGTTCCAGGGCACGTGTCGACCGATGGGCACCTTCGACGCCGGAGTGCTGAAGGGCAGCGACGGCGCCCCCGACCAGAAGGTGTCGTTCCGGACCACCGTGCACGGACCCGTCACCGGCTACGCCACCGTCCACGGCCGGAAGGTCGCGATCTCGTCGAAGCGGTCCGATTACGGCAAGGACGCCGTCGACCTGCTGCTCTACCACGACCTCTCCACCGGCGCGGTCACGAGTCCGGAGACGTTCTTCGCGGCCGCCGCCCAGTCGCCGCAGACGTTCAACTCCTTCTACATCGATTCGAAGCACATCGCGGAGTACACCTCGGGTCTGCTGCCCCAGCGTCCGCAGTCGGTCGATCCGGGCCTGCTGACCGACGGGACGGGCGGGCAGGAGTGGCAGGGCTTCCTGCCCGCAGATGCGCACCCCCACGGCACGGACCCGCAGAGCGGCCGGATCGTGAACTGGAACAACAACATCGCCGTCGGCTTCGGTGCAGCCGACGACGAGTGGATGCGCGCCGGACCGGACGGCCGGGTCGACCTCCTGAACAAGAACCTCGACCGGCTCGGCAAGGACGGCAAGTGGACGATGCCGGCCCTTGCGTCGGCCATGAACGCGGCCGGAACCCAGGACGTGCGGGCCATAGACACCGTCCCGCTGCTGGCCCGGCTGCTTGCCGGCTCGTCCGCCCCCAACCCCCGGGCCGAACAGGCGCTGAAGCTGCTCCAGGACTGGTCCGCGCACGGCGGCAGCCGCCTCGACCGTGACCTGAACGGCGCCATCGACGACCCCGGCGCCGCGGTGATGGACGTCGCCTGGCCGAAGATCGCCGATGCGGCGATGGGACCGGTCCTCGGCCCGCAGCTCGACGAGCTGAACACGCTGGTACCCCGCTTCGACCTGCCGCCCAAGGGCCAGTACTCGGGCTGGTACCAGTACCTCGACAAGGACCTCCACACCCTGCTCGGGGACCAGGTGGCCGCACCACAGGCCAACCGCTACTGCGGCAACGGCGACAAGGCCGCGTGCCAGAAGTCGATCTGGGCGGCGATCGACGCCGCGGCGGCGCAGTTGCAGGCCAGTCAGGGGGACAACCCGGCCAGCTGGCACTCGGACGCCAAGCGCGAGCGGATCACGTTCATCCCGGGCCTGCTGCCCACCACCATGCGCTACACGAACCGGCCGACCGGCATCCAGCAAGTGATCTCCTTCTCCGGTCACCAGTAGGACGGCCGGTCCAGCGCTCCGGGCAGGTTCCGGCGCTGACCGACAGCGGATGGACAGTTCGATGCGCAGACTGCGCCAAGCACGGGTGGCAGTTGCCGGTCATCACACCAAGCCGGCCACCAGCGCAGGGCGCGATCGTTGTGGACCCGGCTCCGGCCCTCGTACCCGAGCCAAGTACGACGCCGCGGCCCGACGAACCAGATCCGACGCAGCGGGCAGAAGATCAACATGAGTTCTCATGCGCGGACGGTGGTGCTCTTCCGATCACTTGACCAGGCTTCGACGGTGGACTATCCGCGGGGTGGTCGGTCACTTCAGACGGCGCCCGCCGGGCTCGGCAGACGCGCAGTATCCGGCTACCGCGCGGGTGCACGTCTGGGGGTGTGGTGGATCTGGGTCGCCATAGGTGCCCGGATCTCCCACACCCCGCGGGACTCCTGTGCGCGTGGGTGCCGATACCGTGCGCTGCACCCGACCTTCGGCATGGTCCGACGTCCCCACTCCCTCACCGTGGTCGACTCGGCCGGCCGGCTCTTGCGCAGCCGTTCTCGGTGGAGTCGCCACCACCTGCCGTATCGGATCGCTTCGGGGTGCCAGCCACACCCAGTTCCGACGGGGTGACCGCACGCGGATCCACCCGCTGACATTCCTGCGGAGCCTGCACGTCTCGGGCGACAGTCGGTGCACACACCGCACCGAATCCAAGGAGCCCTCCGATGAACGCCACCGCCCGTCCCGTCCACCACACCCGTTCCGCCGCGGCCCTGCTGGCCGGCGTCGCCCTCGGCGCGCCCTCGGCCTCACCGCCTGCGGCAACGACTCCAGCCCGGCCGGCTCCCCCGCGAGCACCCCCGCCGCCGCCACGGCCCCGAGCGCCGCAGCCGCCGGACCGATCGCCGCCAAGACCGTCGAGAACTGCCTGAACGCCACCGGCCTCTACATCAGCGAGGTCAAGGAGAAGGGCGAGGCCCGCTTCGGCGCCGACACCGAGATCCAGCTGTCCGTCGGCTCCGCCAGCGACAGCGTCGGCGTCTTCGTCTACCCCGACGCGTCGGCCGCCTCCGCCGGCAAGTCGCAGATCGAAGAGGCCGGCGGCAGCGGCGTCGAGGTCGTCAACAACAGCGTCTTCTCCGGCTCCGGCGGCCTCACCGACGGCCAGGCGCAGACGGACCTGGCCAAGGTGCGCAGCTGCGCGACGACCGGCGCTTGAGAACGGGAGGGCGGCTGCAGGACGACCGGCGGAGGCGTCGGGTAATCACCGCCCGGCGCCGTCGCAGGCGCCTGCGCACTGTCCCGACGGGCACGGGAGCCGCTCCGGCGGCCGACGCAAACGGCTGGCAACCGGACGGCGTCGGCGGTACGAAGAACGAACGACCGGATTCCCGGCGGACGGCATGAGCCGCTGAGAATTGTCGCAGGGCCGAACTAGGCTCCCGCGCTGTCGAAGGCCGAGCACTGGGGCGGACCGAGGAGCGATCGTGAGTACAGCTCGACACAAGCATCCGCTGTCCGGGGTCGAGGACGTCCACGGCTTCGTCAAGCGGGTCTGCTTCAAGACGGGGCCACCGGGAACCGTCGGCCTCGAGTCGGAGTGGTTCGTCCACTCACTCGACGACCCCGCGGGGCACGTCGAGATCGCCGCGATACAGCAGGCGATCGGCAACAGGCGACTCCCGTCCGGCAGCCTCATCACCTATGAGCCCGGCGGTCAGCTCGAGCTGAGCAGCGCTCCGGCGCCGGATCTTCCCGGCGCGTGCCGCTTCCTCGCCGGCGACCTGGCCGTGGTTCGTTCCGCACTCGCCGCGGCCGGGCTCCACCTCGTGGGTCAGGGGGTCGACCCGGTGCGCATCCCCGTCCATGCAGGTCCAGGGCCCCCGCTACTCCGCGATGCGGAGATACTTCGGCGGGCAGGGGGACGCCGGCGAGGCGATGATGACGTCGACCGCCGCCATCCAGATCTGTCTTGACGCCGGTTGCGACCCGGCCGACGTCGCGCGCCGCTGGCAGGTCGCCAACGCCCTGCTGCCGGTCCTGCTCGCCACCTTCGCCAACTCCCCGCTCCGCTCCGGCCGGCCCACCGGGTGGCGCTCGACCCGGTTCGCCGTCTGGTCCGCCATCGACGCCGGGCGCACCCGGATGCCGGTCGGGCCGGACCCGGTCGAGGCCTGGGCGCGCTATGCGCTCGCCGCCCGGGTGATGCTCATCCGGACCGAGACGGGCCCGTGGGTGGCCGACCCCGGCATCACCTTCGCGCAGTGGCTGTCGGGCGAGACGGCGCATGCGCCGCCGACCGAGGACGATCTCGCCTACCACCTGACCACGCTGTTCCCCCCGGTCCGTCCGCGCGGCTGGTTCGAGATCCGCTACCTCGACCAGCTGCCCGACGGTCTGTGGCAGGCCGCCGCGGCCGTGGCGACGGCGTTGATCGAGGACGCCGCGGCGGCCGACCGGGCGCTCGAGGCGGTGGAGCCGGTCGCGGCGCTCACCCCCGTGGCCATGCGTTCCGCCGTGGGTGACCCCCGCCTGCGGCGCGCGGCCGAGCGGTGTCTGGACGCCGCCGTGGCGGCGCTGCCGCGCCTCGGCGCCGCCGCCCTCGTCGACTCCGTGAACGCCTTCCGGGAGCGGTTCACCAGCCGCGGGCGATGCCCCGCCGACGACCTCCTGGACGGCTCCCCGAGCGATGCCCGGCCGTCCTCGGCCTGCCGGACCCTCGACCTCGCACGTCCCGACGACGACGGAAGGCACGTCCTGTGGCCCTGAGCCCGCTGCACGATCCGACTACACCCGGACCCACCCTGCCCGAACCCACTCCGCCCGGACCCACCCTGCCCCCGCAGACCGACGCCTCGGACGCGACCCTGCGGGAGTCGCTGGCCGACGAGCTGATCCGCGTCCGGCGGCGCAGCGAGTCGCTGACGGTCGACGTCCTCGACGAGGACGAGCTGCTCAGCCAGCACTCGACGCTCATGTCGCCGCTGGTCTGGGACTACGCCCACGTCGGCAACTACGAGGAGCTGTGGCTGCTCCGGGAGGCCGCGGGCCAGGACCCGATGCGCCCGGAGATCGACTCGATCTACGACGCCTTCGAGCACCCCCGCTCGACCCGGCCCACGCTGCCCCTGCTCCGCCGAGACGACGCCCAGCAGTACCTGTCCACGGTCCGGGCCAAGGTCCTCGACTCGCTCGAGACCCTCCCGCTCGGACCGGACCGGCCGCTGACGGCCGGCGCCTTCGTGCACCGGATGGTCGTGCAGCACGAGCACATGCACGACGAGACGATGCTCGCCACCCACCAGCTGCGCCGCGGCGAGCCGGTGCTCACCGACGTCCCGCCGCCGAGCGCGGCGACGACGGCGGGCCAGCCCGCGACCACGATGGCGGGCCCGCCCGCGACGACCGAGGTGCTGGTCCCCGCCGGGGCGTTTCCGTTCGGGACCTCGACCGACCCCTGGGCGCACGACAACGAGCGTCCCGCGCACCTGGTCGACGTCCCGGCCTTCTGGATCGACACCCTGCCGGTCAGCAACGGCGCCTACCGCGCCTTCGTGGAGGCCGGGGGCTACGACGAGCGCCGGTGGTGGAGCGATGCCGGCTGGGACTGGCGCTGCCGATCGGGCAAACGCACGCCGGCGTTCTGGCTGCGCGACGGCGTCGTATTCCGGTCCGCCTCCGGCTCCGGCTGGTACCGGCGGCGCTTCGGGCGGGTCGAAGCCCTGCCGGACGAGCAGCCGGTGCAGCACGTCTGCTTCTACGAGGCCGACGCCTACGCCCGCTGGGCCGGCCGCCGACTGCCGAGCGAGGCCGAGTGGGAGAAGGCGGCCTCCTGGGATCCGGCGACGGGCACCAAGCGCCGCTACCCGTGGGGGGACGGGCTTCCGCAGCCGGATCAGGCGAACCTCGGCCAGCGACATCTGCAGCCGGCACCGGTCGGCGCCTACCCGGCCGGGGCTTCCCCGGTGGGCGCCCAGCAGATGCTCGGCGACGTGTGGGAGTGGACGTCCACCTCCTTCAACGGCTACCCCGGCTTCTGCGTCTTCCCCTACCGGGAGTACAGCGAGGTCTTCTTCGGCGCCGACTACCAGGTGCTGCGCGGTGGCTCCTGGGCGACCGACGCCGTCGCCTGCCGCACCACCTTCCGGAACTGGGACTATCCGATCCGGCGGCAGATCTTCGCCGGGTTCCGGACCGCGCGGGACGCCTGACGTGTGCCGCTTCGTCGCCTGGCTCGGCAGACCACGGACCCTCGAATCGCTGTTGCTCGACCCGCCGTTCGGGTTGCTCCGCCAGTCCTACGCGCCCCGCCGCCAGAAGCACGGGACGGTGAACGCCGACGGCTTCGGGGTCGGCTGGTACTCGCCTGCCCGCTCGGCTCCGGCCCGGTACCGCACCGCCATGCCGATGTGGTCGGACGAGTCGTTCGCGAGCCTGGCCGGCGTCGTCGAGTCCGGCTGTGTGTTGGCCGGGGTGCGGAGCGCGTCGGTCGGGATGCCCGTCGAGGTGACCGCCACCCCGCCCTTCGCGGCCGGAGACCTGCTGTTCGGCCACAACGGCTTCGTCCCCGACACGGCGGTGCTCCGGCGCCTGCTGCCGCCGGGCGCCGTGCCCGAATCGCGGGTGGACTCGGCGCTGCTCTGGGCCCTCGTGGTGGCCCGCCTGGACGGCGGGGCGAGCCTCGCCGAGGCACTCGCCGACGTCGTCCGCTCCGTCGCCGCCCGCACCGACGGGCGGATGAACCTCTACCTCACCGACGGGCGACGGTTCGCGGTCACCGCCTGGGGCGACACCCTCTGGCTCGCGCAGGACGACGCGGGCATCCGCATCGCCTCCGAGCCCGACGACAGCGCCGACGGAGGAGCCGACGGAGCGGCCAACGGAGCGGCCGCCGTAGCGGCCGCCGGACCGGACAGCTCCCCCTGGCGCGAGATCCCGGACCGGACCCTGCTCACCGTGGAGCAGGGCCGGGTCAGCACCCGTTCGATCGACACCGCCGCTGTGAAAGGAATCGCGTGACCCCGACGCTCTCCCGCTACCTCGAGCTCGCCGACGCCACCGAGGAGCTCGCCCGCGACGTGGCGGACGGACTGACCCGCACCCCGAAGGAGCTGCCGCCGAAGTGGCTCTACGACGCCCGCGGCAGCGAGTTGTTCGAGGACATCACGCGGCTGCCCGAGTACTACCCGACCCGGGCCGAGCGGGAGATCCTGACGCGGCGGGCCGGCGAGATCGCGCACGCCACCCGGGCGGAGATGCTGGTCGAACTCGGCGCCGGCTCCTGCGAGAAGGCGCGCGTCCTGCTCGACGCGCTCACCGCCGAGGGCAGCTGCACCGCCTACGTGGCCGCGGACGTCAGCGAGAGTGCCCTCCGCGCCTCGGCGGAGACCCTGACCGAGGAGTACCCGCAGCTCACGGTCGAGGCCGTCGTCGCCGACTTCGAGTCCCATCTCGACCAGCTGCCGAGCGCGCGGCGCAGGTTGATCGCCTTCCTCGGCGGAACCATCGGCAATCTGGTGCCCGACGCGCGATGGCGCTTCCTCGCCGGCGTCGCCGCCATGCTCGGGCCGGAGGATGCGTTCCTGCTCGGTACCGACCTGGTGAAGGAGCCGGAGCGACTCGTCCGTGCCTACGACGACGCGGCGGGCGTCACCGCCGCGTTCGACCTGAACGTGCTCGCCGTCGTGAACCGGGAGCTGGGCGCCGACTTCGACCTCGACGCGTTCCGCCACCTCTCGGTCTGGGACGCCGGGAACGAGTGGGTGGAGATGCGGCTGGAGTCGCTGCGGGACCAGGAGGTCCGCGTCCCCGCCCTGGACCTCGTGGTGCCCTTCGCCGCGGGTGAGCAGATGCGGACCGAGATCTCGGCCAAGTTCCGCCGCGCCAAGGTCGAGGCGGAGGCAGCGGCGGTCGGTCTCCGGGTCGCCTCGTGGTGGACCGACGAGGCGGGCGACTACGCGCTCAGTCTTCTGGTCCCGGATCAGGCCGCCGGAAGGAGCCCGGAACCCGTCGCTCGGTGACCCGTGCGTCCGCGGCCGCTCCGGGGAGACGCTCGGAGCCTCGCTCGACGACGCGGTAGCCCGCGGGCAGGTGGCCGCGATGGAACCAGGCTTCGTAGCCGGACTCGTGTTCCCGGTCCTCCACGAGCCGCACGACCAGGCGGGCGCGCACGAGCTGGCCGCCGTCGCCGCCGCATTCCGCGCACAGCCGCTCGAGCGTGGGGGCACTCACTGCTCGCTCCCGCCGTACATGCCGAGGTCGCCGGGGCGCACCCGGTGCACGTCCGAGACCCCGGCGGTGACGAGCAGGTCGGCCGGGCTCTCCGTCCGCCCCTGCGCGACGGCCGCGCTGCCGGCGTTCGACGCCGACTCCGCCGAGGCCTCGGGCGGCACGATCAGGAGGCGTAGCCGCGGTCCGGTCGGGCGCACCACCGTGAGGACGTTCGGGTCCACGACGGAGAACCAGCCGATCCGAGCCGTCCGACCCCGCGGCGACGTCGTTCGGCGCGTGCGGTTGGTCCACGAGTTCGACGACAACGCCACCCGGGAGATCGTGCCGAGGGACGCGACGAGCTCGGGAACCAGCGCGCCGATCTCCTCGCCGCCGTCGCGGCTCCGGGGCCACCAGGACCCGTGCAGGGACCGGTCCCGCAGCTCGCCCGCGAGTTCGAAGCGGACGCCGGACGACTCCGGGGAGCCGGCCGCGTCGGTGGGGTTCGACCCACCCTTGGTCGTGCCAGATGATGCTGTGCTGCTGACAGATGATGCTGTGCTGCTGACGCTGTCCATGCCGGCCGTCCCGCCCGGGCCCATCCGCGCCCTGATCGGCCACGAACGGCGCCGGCTCGGTCGCCGGCTTGCGCAATAGCCCGTGTGTCGGGATGGTCGCACCGGAACCGGCACCTGTCACTCCGGTCCGATGAGGCGCATGCTCAGCGGGCGTTCGTCGCCTGACGGGAGGGCTCGTGGCCGAATCGTTGCATCTGATCACCGAGGCGGGCGAGATACACATCGAGCTGCCGTCCGAGACGGAGTCCCCGGGGCTGCTGTCGACGTGCGAGGAGGCGATGCGCGCCGGGCGGGTGGTCGAGTTCCCGGACTCGCTGGCACCGGGCGCCGTGCGCCGGACGACGGTCGTCGTCAACTTCAGCCGCGTGAGCGTCGCCTGGATCGAGACCCATTCGGCCTGAGCGGGACCCCGGGACAAACACAGCCGCCCGACGCCGAGAGGCGCCGGGCGGCTGGAAGTCTGAAGTCGTGCTTCAGGCGATGATGCGAACGTTCGCGGCCTGCAGGCCCTTCTGACCCTGCGTGACCTCGAACTCCACCTGCTGGTTCTCCTCGAGAGTGCGGTAGCCGCGCGCATCGATGGCCGAGAAGTGGACGAAGACGTCGGCGCTGCCGTCAGACGGCGCGATGAATCCGAACCCCTTGTCCGCGTTGAACCACTTGACCGTGCCCTGTGCCATCCTTGCTTTCCTTCCTGGCGGGGCACCTCCTCTGGACGAGGAGGCGGGCCGCCGCGGTGCTTCCGGCAGGAAGCGCTTTCTACCGCGTGGACATCCCGTGCAAACGAGTACTGCGACCGGGGCCCACGCTATCGCAGATTGCGGTGCAACTAACGTTCTTGCGCGCAGAGCGGGAAAAGTGGCGCGCGTGTCGCGCGGTCGTGCGCGGTGCAACCTCCCGTCGGCGGCCGGCGTCACGCCAACCAGTAGGCGGCCCAGTCCGCCACGGTGTGCGCCACGGCGGGGGCGACCACGGACCCGGAAGCGGCCCGCAGGGCACCGAGCCAGACGCCCACGGCCAGGTCCAACGGCATCGCACCCCAGCCGTAGAGCGGCAGGTGCAGCGCCGCGAAGGCCACGGCAGGAACGGCGACGGCGACGACGAGGCCGAAGGGCTCGAGCAGTCGGAACAGCACGCCCCGCAGGAAGACCTCCTCCGCGCTCGCGACCAGGGTGACGACCGCCGCCCAGCCCAGGAAGCCGTCGAAGGGTCGCAACGTCGAGGCCCAGCCCGAGCCGGAGCCCACCGGCGCCGCGGACAGCAGCGTCGCGATGACCGCGGGCACGCAGAGGACGACCGCGCCCGCCAACCCGACGGCCACGGCCACCACAGCTCGCGCCGCCGGCGGCCGCCCGGCGACCCGGAAGCGCAGGCGGCTGCGGCGCGGCAGGCGGGAGAGAGCGGACGCACCAGCGCGGCGGGGCGTCGCGATCACCGCCAGCCCGGTCAGCAGCCCGGCGAAGACCAGCGCGGCCGGCGTCGAGCGCGCGACGCCCGCGCCGCCGATCGCGCAGCGGATCAGTACCGCGGCGACCAGCCCGATCAGCAGCAGACCGATCAGCAGCAGCCCCGACGCCGGCGATCCCGGCCGCCCGGGAGCGGGGGGACGGACGAGTGGGCGGGGCCGCTGCGCGGGGAGCAGTGTCGTCATGGTCCGCCGTCCCCGGTGACGCGGCGCTCCGAGCCCGTCCCGGCGCCCCCGGCGGCGCCGGGGTCGCCGTTCCCGTCGTCCGCCTCGCCGTCTTCGTCAGCGAGCGCGTCCTCGTCGTCATCCGCCGGCGGGCCGCTGCGCAGCCGCAGCACGATCAGCGCGACGACCAGGATCGCCGGGATGGCCAGGATGCCGAGCAGCAGCGTCACCGTGCCGCCGGCACCGCCCTTGCCCCGGACCAGCACGTACTGGCCGGTACCGACGAACTGGGCCTCGTAGATGTCGAAGCCCGCCTTGCTCGTCGGCAGTGAGCGCCAGGCGGAGGATGGTCCGTCCCGGTACCAGACCTGGGGCTGCGGGTCGTTGCCGTTGAGCGCTCGGAGCTGGATCGTCGCGCGGGCAGCCTCCGGGGTCAGCCGGGCCGGGCCGGCGGGCGTGGCCGCGGTGACCTCGTAGACGTTGCCTTCGTAGCGCGTCTTCTCCCCGGGGGCGGGCCCCGGCGGCGGGGCGACGGGCACGGCGCGCAGCGTCAGGGGCTGGGCACCGGTCACCGCCAGCCCGCCGCGCGGCACGTAGACCGACACCTGCGGCCCCTGCTCCGCGCTGCGGGCCTCGAGTTCGCAGCAGCTGCGGCCCGCGTCGACGCCGATCGTCGACCGGGCCTCGCTCGCCGGCGGCGTGCTGCGGTAGTCCGCGGGCGGGACGACGTAGCGGTAGGCCTCGTCGGGCGTCCCGACGCCGTCGTAGAGCGGGATCGGGGTGGGCGTCACGAGCCAGCCGAGCACGAGGACGGCTGCCGCCGCGAGAAGCAGCGACAGCCGTCCGTGTCGGTGGCCCCGAGCGTCAGCGAAGGTCACATCGCCGACTGTGCCCCAGCGGCGGCGGATCCGCGTCGCCAGGGGGCTGCCGGTTCGGGACCGAGCTAGACCTTCGGCCGGTCGAAGTAGCGCAGGAAGCCCTGGGCGAAGGCCAGGTCACCGGCGATCTTCAGCTTGCGGCGGAGGAACAGGGTGATCTCGTTGGCCTGGCCGGTGAGCAGCTTGCTGAAGGTGACGACGTCGCAGGTGACGCCGGCGCGGAACTCCTCCACCGGACCGGAGATGTGCGTGCACATCCCGTGGGCGATCTTCAGGCCATGCGAGTAGGTCGTGTCCCCCGAGGTGATGCGGAACGACATCGTGTCGTTGACCGAACTGGCCGCCGAGGCCTTGAGCCGCTCCGGGATGGTGCTGAACACCCGCTCGAGAACCCGCTCGACACCGGCCTGCTCGATCGTCGCCTGGAGGTCGGAGTCCGACGAACGCTTCACCAGCGCCGCGAAATCCTCCGGGGTCATCGCGTCGACGTCGACGGTCTCCACTGGCATCTGAAATGTCCCCCTACGGTGCGTCCGGCCTGGTTCAACCGCTCGTTGAACCAGGTTCAGTATCCCGGACGCACCGTACCGGCTACAGGCCGGGGATGCGCTTCATCAGGCGCAGGCCGAGCGTCATCGCCTGGGCGAACGTCTTGCGACTGACGCCGGGCGGCGGCGCGATCCCCATGACCCGCTGGGTGGCGACGGTCTGCGACTCGGTGTACTTCAGCAGACCCTTCTCGCCGTGCCGCCGGCCGACGCCGGAGTCCTTCATCCCGCCCATGGGCGCATCGTGCGAGGCCCATGCCGCTGAGTAGCCCTCGTTGATGTTGACCGTGCCGGCGTTGATCCGGGTGGCGAGCTCCTGGCCGCGCTTGAGGTCCGAGGTCCAGATGCTGGCGTTCAGGCCGTAGCAGGTGTCGTTGGCGATCCCGATCGCCTCCTCGACGTCCCGTACCCGGGTGATCGCCACCACGGGACCGAAGGTCTCGTCGCGCATCAGGTCCATCTCCTCGGTGATGCCGGTCAGCACCGTCGGCTCGTAGAACAGCGGGCCGAGCTCGGGACGCGCCCGACCTCCGGCGAGCACCGTCGCCCCCTTGGCCTTGGCGTCGTCGACGTGCTCGGTGACGACCTTCAGCTGGTCCTTCGAGACGATCGAGCCCATCTCGGCGCTGAAGTCGTACTCCGCGTTCATCGTCATCTTCTTGACCCGGTCGGCGAAGGCCGGGACGAACCGGTCGTAGATGGCGTCCTCGACGTACATCCGCTCGATCGAGATGCACAGCTGGCCGGAGTTGGAGAAGCAGGCCCGCGACGGCGCCCTCGACGGTCTTCTTGAGGGGGGCGTCGGCGCAGACGATCATCGGGTTCTTCCCGCCGAGCTCGGCCGAGAAGTCGATGAGCCGCCGGGCGCACTGCTCGGCGATGATCTTCCCGGTGGCGGTGCTCCCCGTGAACATCATGTAGTCGACCCGGTCGATCATCGGGGTGCCGATCTCCTTGCCCGCGCCGGTGACGGGGACGAACAGGTCCTCCGGCAGCCCGGCCTCCTTCAGCAGCTCGATCGCCAGCAGCGCGATGAACGGGGTCTGGGCGTCCGGCTTGATGACGACGGCGTTGCCCGCGAGCAGCGCCGGGATGGCGTCCGAGACGGCCAGCGTCAGCGGGTAGTTCCAGGGGCTGATGACCCCGACGACACCCTTCGGGTGGGCGTACTCCACCACGCTGGTCAGCCCGGGCAGCGCGCCGCGCCGGGACTTCGGCTTGAGGAAGCCGGCGGCGTGGTCGGCGTAGTACCGGCTCGTCATGGCGACGTCGAGGAGCTCCTCGAAGGCCCACGTGCGGGCCTTGCCGGTCTCGGTCTGGATGAGGTCGAGGAACAGGTCCTGCCGGTCGAGCAGCAGGTCGTGGTAGCGGAGGAAGATCTGCGCGCGCTCGGAGACCGGGCGCTTCACCCAGGCGGCCTGCGCCGCGCGGGCCCGCTCGACCGCGGCGCCGACGTCCTCGGCGGTGCAGCCGGGCGTCTCCCCCACGGGCTCCAGGGTGAACGGCGCCACCGAGACGCGGCCCTCCCGGGGCTCGACCGTCTTCACCTGACGCACGAGACGGGCCAGGAGTTCGTCGCCGATGCGGGAGGGTGCGTTCCGGCCACCCCGGCCCGCAGAGGCGTCCCCGGCGGGGTTCGGCGCGGAAATCGTCGACGTCACTGTGTCTCCTCGAGTTGCTGCTGCTGCCGCGTCGCCGGGAGCATCCGCCGCGCGTCGTTCCCGTCGTGCTGCCCTCTACTTGACGGTCAGTAACCGTAATCCCCTCGCCACGCACGGGCACCCCTCGCCGGTCGGGCACCTAGGCTCGAGCGGTGCGGATCCTGGTCACCGGCGGCTGCGGGTTCATCGGATCCGTCCTGGTCGCCGTCCTGCTGGACCGGGGGCACGAGGTCCGGATCCTCGACGCGCTCCTGCCCGAGGTGCACCGCACGAAGCCGTCGACCGACCCGCGCGCCGAGCTGATGCTCGGGGACGTCCGCGACGCGCGCGCCGTCGACCGGGCGCTCGACGGCATCGACGCGATCTCGCACCAGGCGGCGATGGTCGGGCTGGGCGTCGACCTCGACGACCTGCCGGACTACGCCGGGCACAACGATCTCGGGACCGCGGTCCTGCTCGCCCGCGCGGCCCGCGCCGGCGTCGCACGGATGGTGCTCGCCAGCTCCATGGTCGTCTACGGCGAGGGCGCCTACACCTGCGCGGAGCACGGCCCGGTCGCACCCGGCCCGAGGCGGGTCGAGGACCTGGACGCCGGCCGGTTCGAGCCGCCGTGCCCGTCGTGCGGCCGGCCGGTCTCCCCCGGCTTCGTGGACGAGTCGGCTCGACTCGACCCGCGTAACGCCTACGCGGCCAGCAAGGTCGCGCAGGAGCACCTGACGGCGACCTGGGCCCGGGGCAGCGGCGGAACGGCGACGGCGCTGCGGTACCACAACGTCTACGGCCCGGGCATGCCGCGCGACACCCCGTACGCCGGCGTGGCCGCGCTGTTCCGGTCCGCTCTCGCCGCCGGGGACGCGCCGCGGGTGTTCGAGGACGGCCGCCAGCGGCGGGACTTCGTGCACGTGCGCGACGTCGCCGCCGCCGGTGCCGCCGCACTGGAGCGGACCGGCCCGCCGGGACAGCTGACCGCCTACAACGTCGGCAGCGGGGTCCCGCACACCATCGGCGAGATGGCCGCCGCCCTGGCCGCCGCGACCGGCGGCCCGCAGCCGGTCGTCACCGGCGAGTACCGGCTCGGCGACGTCCGGCACGTGACGGCCTCGTCGGCGCGGGCGCATCAGGACCTCGGCTGGTCCGCCTCGGTCGCGTTCGACGACGGGGTGCGGGAGTTCGCCTCCGCCCCGCTGCGCGGCGACGAGCCGGACCCGGGAGCGCCCCGGACGGCCACCACGACCCGGACGACGTAGACGAGCGCGGAGACTCCGAACAGCACCGCGGTGACCAGCAGCCACCGGCCCAGGTAGGGCGACGTACCGAGGCCGGTCGCGGCACGGTAGGCGGGTTCGGGCTTGCCGAGGATCAGCGGGAACCAGAGCAGGAGCAGCAGGCCCGAGAACAGCGCCGGGACACGGACGTGGTTGACGATCGGCACGCGCCGGTGCGGCCGGTCACCGAGCAGCTGCCGCAGCATCCGATCGGCCAGGGCGTACAGGGGGAACAGCACCAGGTCGTGCAGGAGCAGCGCGCCCACGAACCACACACCCAGCCGGACGACCGTCGGCTCGTCGAGCCAGCGCAGCGCCGCGTAGCCGGCGACGGCGAAGCAGGCTACGAGCCCGGCGAGGTGCCACCCACCGGCGCCGTACCGCCGCCGGAAGCGCTCGCGCAGGTCAGTCATCGCCGGCCTCACACATCGCCGGCCTCACACACGGTCGGCCTCGCGGCGGAAGGTGAGCCGGCCGACCCACTTCGTGTTCAGCACCCCGGGCGCGGCCGGGATGATCATGCGCGCGGGATAACCGTGGTCCGGCGAGAGGTCGGCGTCGTTGACCCGCAGGGCGAGCAGCGTGCGCCGGTTGGCGACCTGGTCGGCGGACAGGGTGACGGAGCCGAAGCCGCCGCGCTGCAGCGACTCGACGAACACCACGACGTCCTCGGCGACCGGATCGAAGCCGGCCAGTGCGGCAAGGTCTCGCAACCGCACCCCGGTCCAGCGCTGCGAGGTCGACCAGCCCTCGACGCAGGCGATCGGCAGCTCCTCCGTCTGCAGCGGCATGGCCAGGAGGTCATCGCGGGTCAGGGTTGCCGGGCGGGCGCCGGCCAGCTCGAGTCGCCAGCCGCGGCCGAGCTGCTCGTCCGTCAGGCCCACCGCGGAGGCGGTCTTGTTGACCTGGAAGTCGTTGGGGCCCGCGCCGTAGCTGCGCCCGCGTGGCGCGAGCAGGGCGGTCGCGCGCAGTCGGTCGGACGTCTGGCCGAGGCTCAGCCCCGCGACCAGCAGGCTGCTGCCGCCGACGAGCGCGAGCAGCCCGCGCCTGCTCAGCGTCGGGGCGTCGGGATCGGGCGCGACCAGGCCGTTCTCGTCCGGCGGCTCCGGACGCGTCTCGGCCAGCGGGGTCCGCAGCTCGGCGCGCAGGTCCCGACTCCGCAGCGACCGCACCAGGACCGGCAGCTTGATCGCGACATGCACGACGAATGCGGAGAGGAAGACCCAGGCGCCGTAGAGGTGCGCCGTGTAGAAGCTGAAGCCGAAGACGTACCAGTTCTGGACGTTGAGGACGCCGGTGACCATCTCGAAGGCGATGCCACCGACGAGCAGCACCAGGCTGAGCCGTTCGAGCAGCTGCGCCGGGCTCCGGAACGGCGGGAGCGCCACCAGCTTGGGCATCACCGACCAGAGCTTGGCCAGCACGACGGGCACCAGCACGAGGCCGAGTCCGACGTGCAGCCCCTGGTTGACGCGGTACAGCCAGGTGGGGTTGGTCGGCCAGTCGAACAGATAGAAGCCGAGCAGCCCCGCGTCCGGGGTCTGATCGTTGCTGCCGCCGAAGCGCGGGTTGTAGGCGGCGTACGACAGCAGGCCGGTGACGATCACGATCGGGATGCCGACGAGAAGCACGGACCCGAACACGCTCGTCAGCCACGGGCCACGTAGCGGACTGCGGAACCAGCGCTCGGGACGCACGTCCCGCAGTCCGGTCCGCGTCGCGCTCATGGTCGGCCCTTCGTCGCCTCGTGCCGTCAGGAAACACCTCGGGCGGGGCCATCACCATCGACGACCCCGCCCGAAGCGGTTACCGCTGTCTTACTTCAGTGCAGCCTCACATCAGGCCGGAACTCAGCTGGCGGTGATGTGGGCGATCCCGATCTGCATCCCCGGCATGAAGTTCTGGACGCCGAAGGTGGTGTTCAGCGCCTGCGCGGCCTCCGGGGTCAGCTTGACCTTGGTGCCGTCGAGCTTCGCGTGACCCTGGTCGTCCTTGGAGATCTGCAGGTCGGTGCCGTCGAGGTCGAACAGCGGCACCACGGCGTTGTCCATCTCCTTGACCTGGGCCATCAGCTTCGAGGTGCCCGGGTCGACGACGAAGTTCTGCACCGTGAGCGTCTTGCCGGCGCCGGTGAACGAGATCCCGCTGCCCTCGTGGTTGATCGTCCCCTGCACGTACGGGCTGATCGAGCCCTTCGGGTAGATCGTGACGTTGCCGCCGGTGATGGGGAACACGAGCGTGGGGCCGTACTCCATCGTCAGCTGGCCCGTGCCGGTCGGCGCGACCTTGACGCCGAGGCCCTCGATGGCCTTCAGGACGGCGGGGTCGACCTCGACCGCGGTGTCGACGCCCGAGAGCGAGGCGATCTGCGCCGCGGGGGACGGGG
The DNA here is from genome assembly GCA_963783105.1 of uncultured Actinomycetota bacterium. Taxonomy (GTDB): domain Bacteria; phylum Actinomycetota; class Actinomycetes; order Frankiales; family Frankiaceae; genus JAVEDQ01. The sequence continues at coordinate 301,399 of CAWAMI010000007.1, read as the reverse complement.
TGGCACCGGGGGCGGGGGCGGAGGAGCCGGGGGCCGATGCGGCGGGGGCCGGCGCGCTGTTGGAGCTGTCGCCGGTCGAGTCCCCGCCGCAGGCGACGGCTCCGACGAGCAGTCCTCCGGTCAACAGGCCGGTGGTGGCGAGGCGTGCGAGTCGCATGGGTCTCCCTGGTGTTCTGGTTGCGATTGCGTTGTCACCCAGGCATTCGCAGCGGGAGCCTCCGCGGTTTCAGTCCGCGACGATCGATTCCGCGCCGAACCCTCACGGCGAGGCCGGAGAGGCCGTTTTCGCAGCTCAGCGGCTCGTCATCGGCTCGTTGTCGGCTTCAAGGCGACGAACAGACGACCCGCGGTCCGCCAATGCGCCGCCTCCACGAGGCCCGCGGGGGGTGCGAGGCGACGCAGTCCCGCCGCGCTCACCGACGCCCACGGGAACCAGCGGCTGGCCCGACCGAGGTCGTCCTCGAGTCGGACCTGCGGCGTCCCCGCAGACGGGTCGACCCGCGCGAGGACACCGGCGTCCGGGGCCAGTTCGACGAGTGCCACGCCGTCCGAGGCGAGCAGTTCCCGCGCCCGGGACAGCAGACGCAGCGGGTTGCCGCCGATGCCGATGTTGCCGTCGGCGAGCAGCAGCCGCGCCCAGCGACCCCGCCTCGGGACGTCGCCGAAGACATCGCGCTGCAGCACCGTCGCGCCCGCCACCCGCGCTCGCGCGAGGGCGGCGGCGGAGACGTCGATGCCGAGCGCCGGGACGCCCCGCCGGATCAGGGCGGCGGACAGCCGGCCCGGGCCGCATCCCACGTCGAGGGTCGGGCCGGCGCACCAGGCGAGGAGTTCCTCGTCCCCGGCCTGCAGATCGCCCACCCAGTGCCGCACGGGCAGGGCCAGCCGGCGCCCGTCGGCGGAGCGGACGTAGACCCGCCTGCCCGAGAGCCCCTCGGCGTAGAGATCGAGCGGGTCGAGCGCGTCCGCCCCGTCGGCGCCCGCGCTGCCGGCGCGGGCCGGATCGGCGGTCGACGCCGTCACGACGCGACCGCGCGCAGCCGCCGGTACGCCTCTGCGAAGAGGCTCCACGGCGCCTGGGCCGCGACCGACGCCGCGTCCTGCGGGGTGTCCACGTCCGTGAGAGCCGGCAGGTCACGGACCCGCAGGCCGGCGTCCCGCAGGCGACGGCGGGTGGCGGTGCAGGTGCCGGCGGTGGACATCGGCAGCCCGAGGAGCAGGCCGGGCTCCGGCCGCCGGAGGCCGAGCGCCCACCATCCGCCGTCGGTGGCGGGCCCGAGATGGGCGTCGGCACCGGATGCGGGGTCGGCCAGGTCGAGCAGGGTCGCGGCCAACAGATCGGCCGGAACCTGCGGGGTGTCCATCCCGATCAGCAGGCAAGGGACGACCCGAGCGGCCGAGGCCGAGGCCGCGGGCGGCGGGACGCAACCCGCAGCGAACGCGCCGGCCAGGCGGACGTCGAGCCCGCCGGCGACCTGAGGCAGCACCGGGTGCGATACGGGCAGCCACCCGGGACGCTTCCCGTCGAGCACGAGGACCGGCTCCGCGTGGACACCCGCGCGGCGCGCCGCCGCGATGGCCCGGTCGACGGCCTCGAGGGTGTCCCGGAGCGCGGCCTCCGCGAGATCGGCCGCCTCCTGCGGGGAGAACGCCGGCGTGAGGCGGGTCTTGGACCGACCCGGGACCGGCGCCTTGGCGAGCACGAGCAGACGCACATCCGGGCTCATGCGCCCAGCACCGCCGACATGTCGCGGACCGCGCGCAGGGTTCCCCGCACCGTGCCGGTCACCTTGGACCGGCCGCTGCGAGGCAGGTAGTCGACGTCGACCTCCGCGATGCTCCAGCCGCGATCCGCCGCGCGGACGACCATCTCCAGCGGGTAACCGAACCGACGGTCCCGCAGGGCCAGGTCGAGCAGCGGCTGCCGGCGGGCGGCGCGCATGGGCCCGAGATCGTGCAGGCGGACCCCGGTGCGGCGCCGGAGCCGCCGGGCCAGTTCGGCGTTGCCGAGGCGCGCGTGGGCGGGCCAGCAGCCTCGACCGGTCGGCCTGCGCCGTCCGAGGACGAGGTCGGCCGCGCCACGCAGGACGGGCTCGACGACACGGGGGAGCTGACGCGGGTCGAGGCTCGCGTCGGCGTCGCAGAAGCAGACGACGTCCGCCTCCGCGGCCAGCAGACCGGCGTGCGCGGCGGCGCCGAAACCCCGCTGGGGCGCATCGATCACCCTGGCGCCGTGAGCCCGCGCGATGGAAGGGCTGCCGTCGGTCGAACCGTTGTCCACGACCAGCGCACGGAAGCCGGCGGGCATCCGGGCCAGCACCCACGGAAGCGCCTCCGCCTCGTTCAGGCAGGGCAGGACCACATCGATCGGGCCGTCGATCGGGCTGTCGATCATCGGTCTCCCCCGACCCGGAGCTGGAGTGGACAGGCTGTCGTCGATGTCTTCGGGTCTCAGGTGCTCGGAGGTTGCATCGCGCCACCGATGTGGCCGACCCGACAGCCTCCGATCACGGGACTGGGTTCATCACGGCACGGGACGATCATGGGACGGAGTCGCCGGGGTGCCAGGACCGGTCGCCCCCGGACTCCGCCTGCCGTCGCACGGTCAGGGCGTCCCGGTCCTCCGACTCGTGCGCGTCGACCATCCGCTGGTTCTCGGCCGACACCTCGCCGTGCGTCCGCTGCCGCCAGGCCGACTGGACGGCTCGGCGCCGGGCCCGTCGGCGAAGGACCACGAGCGCGGCAGCTGCCGGCAGGACGGCGATGGCGACCTGCGACGGGCGCAGGCTCCCCGCGGCGGGCTCGGCCGGGGGCACCAGCCGCACCCAGGCACCGTCGTCCTCGGGACTCGTCATGCCGGCACCCCCCTTCTTCCGGTCAGTCCTGGCCGGTCAGTCCTGGCCGGGCACGATCTGGACGCCCCCGTCGGGGGTCGCCCCGCCGACGAAGACGGTGCCGTCCCGCGGGTCGACGGCCACCGAGTTCGGCTGCGCAACGGTCGGGACGACCTCGTTGCTCCGCGAGAGGGTTCCCCCGGCTCCGATCTCGTACCGGACGAGCACGTTGCTTCCCGCCGCGGCAACCCAGAGCCGGTTGCGCTCCGGGTCCGCCGCCATCCCGTAGGGGGAACCCTCGGGGAACGGCACCCGCGCCAGCACCCGCGGGGTGCCGTCCAGCGCGACGACGTACAGCTCGCTGCCGCGGGTGTCGGCCACGACCAGCCGGGATCCGGCGACGGCGACGGCGTGCGTCGCGCCGGCGCCCACGGGGAGCCGCGCGATCTCTCGCGCGTCCGCCACGTCGTAGACGTAGAGCAGGTTGCCGCGCACGTCCACCACCCCGGCCCGGCCGCCCGAGACGGCCAGTCCCCCGGGCTGGACAGGGCCCGGTAGCCGGGCGACCGAGCGATCCCCCGCCACGAAGGACACGCTGCCGCCGAGTTCGTCCGCGACCACGATCCGCCCGGAGGCGGGGTCGTACCCGGCGTCGTGCGGCTGCCGACCCACCCGGGTGCTGCCGACGATCACCCCGTCCGGCAGGCGCAGCTGCACCAGCAGGTCCGTGTCCTCGCCCGGGACCAGGACGGGTCCACCCGGCTTCGCCAGCTGCAGGTGCCGCGCCGAGCCGTTGGCGTTCACCGTTGTCCGCACCCCGCCGGTCCGGGCGTTGAGCAGGGCGATCCGCTTGTCCCGGAGCGCCGCGGCGGCGGTGTTCGTGCGGCCGTCGACGACGATGCCCTCGACCGAGCTGCCGAGGGGCACCACCCGGCCGGCGGGGGCCACCGCGGGTGAGGCCGCCGTCGCGGGCTCCGGCGCCGGTGGCAGCTGATCGGACGCCGGTGGAGACACAGCGGAGGAGCCCGACGGCCCGGCTCCGGGGCCACGCGCCTCGCCGGAGCTGCAACTCGACACGCCTCCGGCGACGAAGACGAGGCAGAGGACTGCGGCGACCGGACTCGTTCGACGCATATCCGGTCTCCACGGGCAGACTGCTCTGAGGAACTGAGCCTACGAGACGGCGGGGAGCACACGACATGCGCCAGCGCCTCGGGGCGATCGCCTGCGGATGCGCCGCTGCCCTGGTGTGGTTGGCCATCCTCGCCGCCGACCTGCGCATCACGGACGAGCCGGGGAGGCTCGCCGGGCGTTGGAACGTGCTGCGTGCGGTCATGCTCTGGTGGGCCCTGCTGGTTCCGGCGGTGCTGCTGCTGCGGCGGGCACCGCGTCGGCTGGGCGTCGCGCTGGTGCTCGCCGGGCTCGTCGGGCTGCAGGTCGCCGGGATGCAGCGGCCGACGGCCGTACTGTCCGACGACGCCTACCGCTACGCGTTCGAGGGACGGGTGCAGGCCGCGGGCGTCGACCCGTACCGCTACGCGCCGACCGCGCCGGAACTCGCCCGCTTCCGCGACCCCTGGCTGTTCCCCGACCCCGCGGGCTGCGCCGCGATCGGTCGGGAGCCGGGATGCACGCGGATCAACTACAAGGACGAGCGCACCATCTACCCGCCGGTCGCGGAGGCCTGGTTCGCCGTCGTGCACGCCCTGCCCGGGCCGCACCGCGACGGCAAGCTGCAGCTCTACGCCGGTCTCGCCGGACTCGCGCTGACCCTGCTCCTGATGCGCGAGCTCGCCCTCCGCGGCCGTAGCCCGGCCGAGGCCGCCTGGTACGCGTGGTCCCCGATGGCGGGCCTGGACGTGGCGAGCGACGCCCACGTCGACGTGCTCGCCGCCCTGCTCGCGGTCGTCGCGCTGGCCCTCGCCCGACAACGGCGCCCCGGAGCGACGGGAGTCGCGATCGGGGCGGCCATCGCGGTCAAGCTCTATCCCGCGCTGCTGCTTCCGGCGCTGCTGCGCACGCGACGGCCGGCCCGGTTGGTCGACGGCCGCGGTCGCCGTCGTCGCCGTGTCGTACGTACCGCACCTCCTGGCGGTGGGTCCCGACGTCGTCGGCTTCCTGCCGCGCTATCTCTCGGTCGAGGGTTACGCGGAGGGCTCCCGGTTCCTGCTGCTGCGCCTGGTCCCCGGGCCGACGAAGGTCTACGCCGCGCTCGTGCTCGCCGGGCTCGCGCTGGCCGCCTGGCGCGGTCGGATCGGCGCGACGGAACTGGTAGGCGGGGCGCTACTCGTCGCGACGCCCGTGCAGACCTGGTACGCACTGCTGCTCGTGGCGATCGCGACCCTCGAGGCCCGGCCGCAGTGGCTGGCGGTCGCGGCGGCGGCCTATCCGCTCTACAACGTCGGACCGGTGGAGGAGAAGCAGCTCGTCGGGGCGGTCTGGTACGGCATCGCCGCGGCGATCGTGCTGGCCCCGCCCTTCCTGCGCTGGTGCGCGCGTGAGCCGGGGTCGGACGCGAACCGCTCCACCGACGGCCGCTCAGAGAACGACGCCGGGCCCGCCGTCGTCGGTGACGACCGGAAGCCCCGCCGACTGCCACGCCTCCATGCCGCCGGCGACGTTGACGGCCGGGTAGCCGGCCCGCTGCAGGGCGAGCGCGGCCATCGCCGAGCGACCCCCGACGTGGCAGACGACGAGCAGCGGGTTCCCGGCCGGGATCGCGTCCGGTGAGAGCTCGCGCAGCGGGACGTGCACGGCCTGCGCGGCGTGGCCCGCCTGCCACTCGTCGTGCTCGCGGACATCGAGCAGGGCGGCCCCGGAGTCGAGCAGGGCGGGGATGTCGCGGACCGAGACCTCGGCGCCGTTCTGGATGCTCACCGTTCCAGTGTGCCGACTCCCCCGTCGAGCGAGCTCCTCAGCCCGCGCCGTCGGCCGCGACCTCGGTGGTCAGGTAGGCGTTCACGGCCTCGGCGCACTTGCGGCCCTCGTCGATGGCGGTGACCACGAGCGTGGCGCCGACCCGGGCGTCGCCCGCGGCGAACACGCCGTCGCCGCTGGTCCGGTAGGTCTCGGCGAGCACGTTGCCCCGGTCGTCCCGATCGAGGCCGAGCGCGTCGACGAGCGCCGGTTCGGGGCCGGTGAACCCGACCGCCACGAGCACCAGCTCGGCCGGCCGGTCGAACGCCCCGCCCTCGACCGGCTCGAAGTCCGGCGGCCCGTGCACCGCCGTCCCGTGCAGCGTCGTGAGCCGCCCGTCCCGTCCCGACAGCCCGGTGATGACCTCGGCGTATTTCCGGGACCCGCCCTCCTCCAGCGCGTACGAGCCGGGCTGCCGTCGCGGCAGGGCCGGCCAGTCCGCCAGTTCGCGGTTGCGGGTGCCGGCCGGCTCCGGGTAGCGGTCGAGCTGCGACACCTCGACCGCCCCCTCGCGCAACGCGGTGGCGATGCAGTCGGCGGCGGTGTCGCCGCCGCCGATGACGACGACGTGCTTGCCCCTGGCGGTGATGTGGTCGGCCGGCACGTCCCACGCCGCGCGACCCTCCGCCTTCGCGACGAGCCGGTTGTGCACGCTCAGATAGTCCATCGCCAGGTGCACGCCCTCGAGGTCGGCGCCCTCGACGTCGAGCCGCCGCTGCTCGAGCGCGCCGACGGCCAGCACGACCGCGTCGTAGTCCTCGCGCAGCGCGTCGATGGTCGGGTCGTCCGCGCCGGGCCCACCGACCTCGACGTTGCAGCGGAACTCGACGCCCTCCTGCTCGAGCACCGCGACCCGGCGGTCGATGACCCACTTCTCCAGCTTGAAGTCGGGCACCCCGATGCGCATCAGGCCGCCGACGCCCTCGGAGCGCTCGAGGACGACCACGGTGTGGCCCTTCGAGTTCAGCTGCGCCGCCGCGGCCATGCCGGCGGGACCGGAGCCGACCACCGCCACGCGGTACCCGGTGCGGCGGCCGGGTGGCCGGGGCTGCACCCACCCCTCGTTCCAGGCACGGTCGATGACCTGGAGTTCGATCTGCTTGATGGTGACCGGGTCGTCGTTGATCTCCAGTACACACGCGGCCTCGCAGGGTGCCGGGCAGATGTAGCCGGTGAACTCCGGGAAGTTGTTGGTCGCGTGCAGCGCCTCGATCGCGTCCTTCCACGCGTCCCGCGTCACCAGCTCGTTCCAGCGCGGGATGCGGTTGCCGACCGGGCAGGCGAAGTGGCAGAACGGGATGCCGCAGTTCATGCAGCGGTCGGCCTGCTCGCGGAGCTGCCCGACCGGCATCAGGTCGAAGATCATCCGGTGGTCGCGGACCCGCTCGGCCGGGTCCCGCTTCGGCCCGTGCACGTGGTCCAGATCGAGGAAGCCGCGCGGATTGCTCACGCGCTCACCTGCTTCCGGGACGACGGCCGGTCGTCGCGCTCCTGCAGCACCCTCTCGAAGTCGTTCGGCATGACGCGCACGAGCCGGGCGAGCGTCGCGTCCCAGTCCTCGAGCAGTTCGGCGGCCACCGGCGAACCGGTGCGATCGCGGTGCTCGCGGACCAGCGCCCGGACCTGTTCGGCCTCGTCCGGATCCTCGATCTTGCCGAGCGCGACCAGTTCGAGATTGCAGCGGCGAGGGAACGCTCCGTCCCCGTTCTCATCGTCGCTGTCGAGCACGTAGGCGATGCCGCCGCTCATGCCGGCGGCGAAGTTGTAGCCGGTCGGGCCGAGCACGACGACCCGACCGCCGGTCATGTACTCGCAGCCGTGGTCGCCGACCCCCTCGACGACGGCCCGGGCACCGGAGTTCCGCACCGCGAACCGCTCGCCGGCCAGCCCCCGGAAGAAGGCCCGGCCGCTGGTGGCGCCGTAGAGGACCGTGTTGCCCATGAGCACCGTGCGCCGGTTCTTGTAGGTCGCGTTCTCGGCCGGCCGGACGGTGAGCACGCCGCCGGACAGGCCCTTGCCGACGTAGTCGTTGGCCTCGCCGAACAACGTGAACTCGACGCCGCGCGCCAGCCACGCGCCGAAGCTCTGGCCGGCCGAGCCGGTGAACGCGACGCGGATCGTCCCCTCCGGCAGCCCGTCCTCGCCGTAGCGGCGAGCGATCGCGCTCGACAGCAGCCCACCGACGGCGCGCTGGGAGTTGGCCAGCGTGCGCTCCAGCACGAGGGGCTCGCCGGTGTCCAGCGTCGTCGCGCAGGCGCGCACGAGGTCGTAGTCCTCGTCGTGCACCACCCGCCGCTGCTGCCGCGCACGGCGCCGGACCGTCTCGACGTCACCGCCGCCGATGCCGCGCTCGGCGTGCGGCTCGGCCAGCAGGTGCGACAGGTCGAGCGTCCGGCCCTTCCAGTGCGTCACCGACGGGTCGGCCTCGAGCAGGTCGACCCGTCCGATCAGCTCGTCGAAGGTCGCGATGCCGAGGCAGCTCATCAGCTCGCGCACCTCCTCCGCGACGTGGAAGAAGTACGTGACGACGTGGTCCGGCGTGCCCGCGAAGCGTTCGCGCAGCGTCTCGTCCTGCGTGGCGATGCCGACCGGACAGGTGTTGAGGTGGCAGACGCGCATCATGATGCAGCCGGTCGCGATCAGCGGGGCGGTCGAGAACGTCATCTCGTCGGCGCCGAGCAGCCCGGCGACGACGACGTCCCGGCCCGTCTTCATCTGGCCGTCGACCTCCAGGGAGATCCGGGAGCGCAGCCCGCTGGAGACGAGGATCTGCTGCGCCTCGGCCAGGCCGAGCTCCCACGGCACCCCCGCGTGCTTGATCGAGGACAGCGGCGACGAGCCGGTGCCGCCCTCGGCCCCCGCGATCGTCACCCGGTCGGCGTTGGCCTTCACGCAACCGGCCGCGACGGTGCCGACGCCGACCTCGCTCACGAGCTTCACCGACACCCTGGCCGTGTCGTTGGCGCAGCGCAGGTCGAAGATGAGCTGCTTCAGGTCCTCGATCGAGTAGATGTCGTGGTGGGGCGGCGGCGAGATCAGGCCGACACCGGGCGTCGAGTACCGCAGGTGCGCGATGTACTCACTCACCTTGTGGCCGGGCAACTGCCCGCCCTCCCCCGGCTTCGACCCCTGGGCGACCTTGATCTGCAGCTCGTCGGAGTTGACCAGATACTGCGTCGTCACCCCGAAGCGGCCGGAGGCGACCTGCTTGATGGCCGAGCGCGGGTTGTCCTCGTCGGGGCCGACCGGGCGGTAGCGCCGCGGGTCCTCGCCGCCCTCCCCCGTGTTCGACCGGCCGTTCATCCGGTTCATCGCGACGGCCAGCGTCTCGTGCGCCTCGGGCGACAGCGAGCCGAGGCTCATCGCGCCGGTCGCGAAGCGCGAGACGATGGCGGTAGCCGGCTCCACCTCGTCCAGCGGGAGTGGCGTGGCGGCCGGCTTCAGCCGGAGCAGCCCGCGCAGCGTGGAGCGCCGGTTGGCCGCCTCGGCGGCGGCGGCGAACTCGCGGTACTGCTCGCGCTGACGTTCCTGCGACGCGGGGGCCGACCTCGCGGTCGTCAGGCCGACCGACTGCTGCAGCAGCGGGATCGTGTCGGGATTCCACATGTGGAACTCGCCCTCGCGGTTCCACCGGTACCGGCCCCCGACCGGCAGCTCCGGGCGCTCGGCGTCGGGGAAGGCGAGGGCGTGGCGCTCCAGCACCTCGTCGGCGATCGCCTGCGCACCGACGCCGCCGATCCGTGAGGGGGTACCCCGGAAGTGCTCGTCGACGAGGGCCTCGTCGAGCCCCACGGCCTCGAAGATCTGCGCTCCCGTGTACGAGGCGACGGTCGAGATGCCCATCCGCGAGAGGATCTTCAACAGGCCCGCGCCGAGCGCGTCGATCAGGCTCTGCCGGGCCGCATCGACGGTGAGGTCGCCGGCCTCGCCCCGCTCGATCAGGTCGCCGATGGACTCGAGCATCAGGTACGGGTTGACGCCGCTGGCGCCGTAGCCGAGCAGGCAGGCCACGTGGTGCACCTCGCGCACCTCGCCGCTCTCGACGATCAGCCCCGCCGAGAGCCGGATCCCCCGGCCGACGAGGTGGTGGTGGACCGAGGACGTCGCGAGCAGCGCCGGAACCGGTGCCCGATCGACGCCCGCGGCCCGGTCGGAGAGCACGAGGACCCCGCAGCCCTCGGTCACCGCCGCCTCGGCCTCCTGCCGGAGACGGTTCACGGCGGCGAGCATCCCGTCCGCACCCTCGGCCACGGGCCAGGTCGCGTCGAGCGTGCAGTGCCTCAGCCGACCGGTCTCCGAGCCGAGCGCGCGCACCCGGGCGAGATCGGCGTCCAGCAGCACCGGCTGGTCCAGCACGACCTGACGGACGTCGCCCGGACCCCTGACTTTCGGATGACGGTCGAGGAGGTTGTGGCGCGGCCCCACCCGCGATTCCAGGCTCATCACGATGCTCTCGCGCACCGGATCGATCGCCGGGTTCGTCACCTGGGCGAAGCGCTGCACGAAGTAGTCGAACAGCGGTGGCCGATCGTCGGAGAGCACCGCGAGCGGGGTGTCGTCGCCCATCGAGCCGTTCGGCTCCTTGGCGCCCGTGACCATGGGGACGAGCACGTCGAGCAGGTCCTCCTGGCTGTAGCCGAACAGGATCTGCCGACTTTCCAGAGACGCCTGCCGCAGCGGCTCGTCCGCGGCGCCGACGGGCTCGCCCTCGGGAATCTCGGCGAGCCGGAAGTCGCGCGCGTCCGCCCACTCGCCGAACGGCTGGCTGCCGGCGATCTCGCGTTCGACCTCGCCGTCGGCCGAGACGGTGCCGCGCTCGACGTCGACCACGAACAGCTTGCCGGGCTGCAGCCGGCCCTTCCTCTCGACCTTCGAGGAGTCGACGTGCAGGGTGCCGGCCTCGGAGGCCAGGACCACCCAGCCGTCGGTGGTGACGACCCATCGACCCGGCCGCAGACCGTTGCGGTCGAGGGACGCCCCGCACAGCCGGCCGTCGCTGAAAGCCATCAGGACCGGGCCGTCCCACGGCTCCATGAGGCCGGCCGAGTACGTGAAGAACTCGCGCAGCGCCTGCGGGAGATCGTCGCGCTTCTCGTACGCCTCGGGGAGCAGCATCAACACGGCCTCGGGCACCGGGCGTCCGCTGCGCACGAGCAGCTCGAGCACGGCGTCGAGCGAGGCCGAGTCCGACACCCCGTCGCGCAGGATCGGCAGCAGCTTGATCAGGTCGTCGCCGAACAACTCCGAGCGCAGCTGGGTCTCCCGCGCCCGCATCCAGTTGCGGTTACCGGCGAGCGTGTTCACCTCGCCGTTGTGGCAGAGCATCCGGTACGGCTGAGCCAGTTCCCAGCTGGGCGAGGTGTTCGTGGAGAACCGGGAGTGCACCAGCCCGATCGCCGAGCGGCACCGGTCGTCGGCGAGGTCCGGGTAGAACCCGCGGAGTTGGGGCGCCTTGAGCATCCCCTTGTAGACGATCGTGCGCGACGAGCAGGTCATGATGCCGAGCTCGTGGCCGCTCAGCTTGGCCGCGAGCCGACGGATCACGAACAGCGCGCGCTCGAACGCGGCTCCGCCGGAGTGGCCGCCCACGCCGACCTCGAAGCCGGGTCCGGCGCCGATGAACAGCTGCCGGAAGACGGGGGCGATGCGCAGGGCCGCGCGGCCGGCGTGCGCGGAGTCGGTCGGCACGTCCCGCCAGCCGAGGACGCGCTGGCCCTCGTCGACCACGACCCGTTCGAGCAGCGACTCCAGCTCCCGTCGCCGATCCGGGTCGTGCGGCAGGAAGCAGACCGCCACGCCGTAGCTGCCGAGGGGCGGCAGGTCGACGCCGGCCACCGCACGCATCAGCGCGTCGGGCATCTGCAGCAGGATCCCGGCGCCGTCGCCGGTGTCGACGTCCGCGCCTTCGGCTCCGCGGTGTTCGAGCCGGTCGAGGGCGGACAGGGCACGGTCGACGGTCTCGTGGCTCGGCTCGCCGGACAGGTGCGCGACGAGCGCGACGCCGCACTCGGCGGCGCCCGGGGCGAACTGCGCCAGACCGGGCTCCCGTTCGCGCCCGCGGCGGTGCTCAGCAGCGAGCACGGGCGGGGGAACGTCCTCGAGCATGGACCACCCTCCGACTCACACGCCTGCCCGAACACCTGCCTGCCGGACGCCCAGCCTGCGCCTGTCTGACACGGACCACCGCTCCTGCCCCGGGCCGACTCTTCCCCGGGCGTGTTTCCGATTTGTTCCTTCTCGGTGACGGTGGCTCGCCGGCTGCTCGATGGCAAGAGCCGGGCGCGTGCGCACCGTCGACCTGCCTGTCGGGGCGGGCTACCTTGCGGCGCATGGCCGCCGTCCGTCACCTGCTGCTCGACCTCGCCGGCGTGCTCTGCCGCTTCGACTCCGCCGCCCGGATCGACCGGCTGGCCGAGGCCTGCGGGCTGCCGCACGACGAGGTCGAGGCCCGCCTCTACGGCTCGGGGCTGGTCGACCGCTGCGACCGCGGCGAGTTGGGCTCCGCCGCGATGCGCGACGTCCTGCGCGACAGGCTCGACCTGGCCGGTCGGACCGACCTCGACGACCGGCGGCTCACCGAACTCTGGGCCTCGGCCTTCTCTCCCGACGAGCAGGTGCTGGGGCTCGTCGACCTCGTCCGTCCCGGCGTGACCCGCTCGCTGCTGACCAACAACGACGCGCTGCTCCGCGACGCACTGCCGTTCGTCCTGCCGTCGGTGCACGCGCGAATCGCCCTGCCGCTGTTCAGCGCCTCGACGCGGGCCACGAAGCCCTCGCCCGCGGCCTACACCTCGGCACTGGCTCTGCTCGGCTGCGAGCCGGAGGCCGCGCTGTTCGTCGACGATTCGGAGCGCAACGTCGCGGGCGCCGCGAGGGTCGGTATCCGGGCGGTCCACTTCCGCGGGGTGCCGGAACTCCGGAAGGTTTTCGCCGACGCGGATCTGTTCGAGGCGTGATCGCGGCGCCGACGAGAGGAATCCTCGTTCCATGACCGATCAATCGCCGTTGGAGCGGCTTCGCGCCCTCTGCCTCGCCCTTCCCGAGACGAGCGAACGGACGAGTCACGGGGAGCCGACCTGGTTCGTGCGCGGCAAGAAGGTGTTCGTCACCTTTGCCGACGCCCATCACGACGACAGGGTGGCGTTCTGGTGCGCAGCACCACCCGGAGCTCAGGAGGCGTTGGTCGCCGACGACCCGGAGCGCTACTTCCGACCTCCGTACGTCGGCGGCCGGGGGTGGCTCGGGGTGTACCTCGACGTCGAGGTCGACTGGGGCGAGATCGAGGAACTGATCTCGGACGCTTTTCGGCAGGTGGCACCGAAGAAGCTGGTCGCACAGATGTAAGCGGATGGGCCGCCCGTTCGCACTTGGACATCCGGAGTGTGACAAAACGATTGCGACGCGCACTTCTGCGGGATCGGGACGGAAATCGGGGGGTGATGTCCGCGATACCGGGGTAGTTGGGGCGCGACGCTCGCCAGTCCACGAAGGGGTCGGTTTCGCATGCCCGCAAGCGCCACGGTTCGTGCCGGCCTGGTCACCGCCAGCTCTCTGGCCCTGGCGTTGCTCGCCGGGTCACCCGCGCTGGCCAGCGATCTCGCGCCGCCCCAGGCCGGTGACGCGTGCGCAGCGGACACCGTGCTCCCCGCGGGCCTGAGCTGCCTCGAGGGCCTGGTGGCGCCGACGCCGCCGGCGGAGCCGAGCCCCGTCGTGCAGGACCCGGCACCGCCGGTCGTGGACGAGCCCTCTCCGGACCCGGTGCCCTCGCCCGTCGAACCGCCGCCGGTGACCGTCGACCCGTCGCCGGTCCAGTCGCCGCCCGTCGACCAGTCCACGGGGCTCCCCGGCGGACCCTCGACCACGCCGTCCCCCAGTACCTCGCCCGACCCGGACGTGCCCGGCGGATCGCTCACGGACAACGCGAAAAGCGACGGCGAGACAGAGGTCGAGCCCTCCCCGACGCCCACGGCGCCGGGGCGGGGACTGATGCAGGCGGCGGCCGTGTCCACGCTGGCGAGTTCGGACCTGCCGACGCTGGCCGCGATGCAGGCGACGCCGCTCCGCCCGGGTTCGGCCGGCTCGCCGCTGAGCGCCTACATGCCGTCCCCGGTCCTGGCCAGCCTGCCGCCGAACGCCGCCCTCGCGTCCGTGCAGGCGCCGCTGCTCGCCGTCGGCAACGACGCTGCCGGCGGCGGCGGATTCACGCTCGTCGGCCTCGACAGCAGGGCGCTGCCCGGGTTCCTCGTCGTGCTGGCCACCGCGCTGGTGGCGGCGGTCGGTGCCGGCAACATGCGGGCGTGGCAGGAACGGCTGCCGCAGTGGCGCCGCGCGCACGCGCGCAGCCGTCGCTGACCCGCGTCAGTCCAGCTGGAGGAAGTTCCGGATCCCGGCGACCAGCTCGCGGGGACGTTCCACCTGGGGCAGGTGACCGCAGGCGAGCTCGAGATGCGCCGCGGCCGGGAGCCGCTCCTGCACGTGCCGCTCGAAGCCGATCGGTACGAGCGGGTCGGATCGGCCCCAGACGAACAGCGCCTTCGGCGCCAGGCCGGACAGCCGCGTCCAGAGCCCCTCGGAGCCGAGCGGGTCGTCGAGCGCGATGTTGCGTGCGGCCGAGTAGAACGCGACGCGCCCGCCGGGCTTCGAGTAGCCGCGGAGGAACTCCCCCAGCGCGAGCCGGACGGCCGGGATCGTGAGGTCGGCGCCGCGCTGGGCGAGCACGGTGCGCAGCACGCGCTCGGTCAGCTTCCGCGGTGCCGGCTGCAGCGCCCCCAGCCGGGAGGGCGCCAGCTTGACGAGCCACTGCCAGGACGGGCGACGCAGCCACGCCATCGCGGGGGTCATGAGGATGAGGCTGCCGACGCGCTCCGGCGCCTGCAGCGCGACCTCGAGCGCGATGCGACCGCCGAGGCTGTGCCCGAGCAGGTCGACCCGCTCGAGGCCGAGGGCGTCGAGCACGGCGAGGACGGCGGTCGCGAACTCCTTGGCGTCGTAGCGGTTGCCGACCGGCTTCACCGACTCGCCGAACCCGGGCAGATCCAGCGCGATCACGCGGCGGCGGTCGCCGAGCGCATGCACCAGCGGCAGCATCGAGATCTTGGTCCCGCCGAGCCCGTGGATGCAGACGAGCGGCGGGCCCAGTCCGCCGCTGAGCAGCGAGACCCGTCCGGCGGGTGTCCGCACCGAGGACCACGTGAGCCGGCCGGGCCGCCGGTCCCCGCTCGTCGCGGCGAGGAAGCCGAGCGTGAGGTGTGCACGTCCGCGGCTGCGCAGCGACCCGTCGAAGAAGCTGCGATAGGCCTGACGGGCGTCGGCGGCCAGCTGCTCCCAGACTTCGGCGTCCGCGGACAGCCCGCTGGCCGGCACCCGCCGGCCGATCGGGCGCAGGACCGCGCCGTCGTGGTGCAGCACGGCGTCCCATGCGCTGCCGTTCCGAACCTGCAGCCGGAGCCGCTGGGGGCGGGAGCCGAGCTGAAGGACCTCCGGATCGAACCGCTCGACGAGGCGGACGAGCGCCTCCGGGGGTCGGGCCGCGACGCGGTCCGGGGACTCGTTCGCCGCCTGCGCCCGAGCATCCGCGGGCGTCGCCGTGGGACTTCCGCTCATGTGGGCCAGTATCGGGGCATGTCCGATCCGGCGCGTCCCGGGGGCGCCGGCGGCCCCGCCAGCGCCATCGACGTCGCCCGGGCCCGGCGCGAGACCCCCGGCTGCCGTTCGGTGGCCCACCTCAACAACGCCGGCGCGGCGCTGCCGCCGCAGGTCGTCCTCGACACCGTCGTCGCCCATCTGCGTGCGGAGGCGACGATCGGCGGCTACGAGGCCGCCGCCGCCGCGAAGGACCGCACGAACGCGATCTACACCGGCATCGCCCGCCTGATCGGCTGCCGACCCGAGGAGATCGCCCTCGCCGAGAGCGCGACCCGCGCGTGGGATCTGGGCTTCGCCTCGCTGCCCCTCGAGGCGGGTCAGGTCGTGCTCACCGGCGAGGCCGAGTACAGCAGCAACGTGCTGGCCTTCCTCCAGGCGTCGCGCCGCCGCGGCATCACCCTCGAGGTGATCGGCAACGATGCGACCGGACAGATCGACGTCGGGCGGCTGGACCGCCGGGTCCGCGAGCTGGGGGCGGCGGCGGGGCTGGTGGCGCTGACGCACGTGCCGACCTCGGGCGGGCTCGTGAACCCGGCGGCGGAGGTCGGTGCGGTCGCGCGGGCCGCGGGTGTGCCGTACCTGCTCGACGCCTGTCAATCGGTCGGCCAGCTCGACGTCGATGTCTCGGCGATCGGGTGCGACCTGCTCTCCGCGACCGGGCGGAAGTTCCTGCGGGCACCGCGGGGCACCGGCTTCCTGTACGTCTCGTCCCGGATCCTGGACCGTCTCGAGCCGCCCTTCATCGACCTGCTCGCCGCCGACTGGGTGGCCGAGGACGACTACGCGCTGCGGCCCGATGCCCGCCGCTTCGAGGCCTGGGAGTCGAGCGTGGCGACCCGGCTCGGCCTTGGGGCGGCGGTGGACTACGCGCTCGGCTGGGGCCTGCCGGCGATCGAGGCGCGGGTGGTCGGGCTGGCAGCGCGGCTGCGGACGGCGCTCGAATCGGTGCCCGGCGTCACGGTCCACGACCTCGGCGCACGCCGGAGCGGCATCGTCACCTTCTCGGTCGCGGGGCAGGAGGCTCCGTCGGTGGTGGAGCGGCTGCGCTCGGTCGGCGTCAACACCAGCGTCACGTGGGCGGCCACGGCCCGCTACGACCTCGGCCGCCGCGAGCTGGGTGATCTCGTCCGCGCCTCGGTGCACTACTACAACGACGACGACGACCTCGACGCCCTGCTGGCCGCGCTGGGCGCGCTGGGCGGTTCCGCACGCGTGTTCCGCGCGCCCCTGGGCAGGTCCCCACCATGGACGAGAAGCGGAATCCCGACGACGCGTCGACGCAACCGGAGCAGGCCCCCGGCAGCGCGCCGGCCGAATCGCAGGGGACCGACGACGAGTCGGTCCCGACCGGCGGCAACGCGGCTCAGGCGGCCGCCGTGTTCGGCGAGCACAACGAACCGCCGGCGGAGATGGACAGCGGCGGAGCGGGCTGACCCGCCGGTGCGCTTCCTGCCGAGCGCGGCCGGGTCGTCGCCCGGCGCGATCACGCTCCGGCTGCCGTACCGCCGCCCGCTGCATCCGGACAACCTGTTCGGTCACCTCGCCGCCACCGCCGTGCCGGGCGTGGAGGAATGGGCGGACGGCAGCTACCGCCGCACCCTGCGGCTCGAGCACGGCGCCGGCGTGGTGACGCTGACCCCGCCGAGCGAGGGCAGCGACGGCTCCGCCGCGGGAACGATTCGCTGCACGCTCTCCCTCACCGACCTCCGCGACCTGACCGCGGCCATCGCCCGCTGCCGTCGGCTGCTGGACCTCGACGCCGATCCCCTCGCGATCGACGACGCGCTCACCGCGGACCCCGCGTTGGCACCGCTGATCGCTCGCGCGCCGGGTCGCCGCGTGCCCGGCTCCGTCGACCCCGAGGAGATGGCCGTGCGGGCCGTCCTGGGTCAGCAGGTGTCGACGGCCGCCGCCCGGACCCACGCCGCGCGGCTCGTCGCAGCCCACGGTGACCCGGTAATCGACCCCTCCGGTCGGCTCTCGCGGCTGTTCCCCACCCCGGCTGCCCTGTGTTCACTGGACCCGGCGACGTTGGCGTTGCCGGAGTCGCGCAAGCGGACGCTGCTCGCGCTCGTGACCGCACTGGCCGACGGCACGGTCGACCTCGGCATCGGTTGTGACTGGCCGACCACGCGGGCCCGCCTGCTGGCCCTGCCCGGGATCGGGCCGTGGACCGTGGAGACCCTCGCCATGCGAGGCCTCGGCGACCCGGACGCGTTCCTCGCCGGAGACCTCGGCATCCGCACGGCGGCTCGACGCCTGGGACTGCCCGACGGTCCGGCCCTCGAGCGGCACGCCCGTCGGTGGAGTCCCTGGCGGTCGTACGCGACGCAGCACCTGTGGGCGACCGGCGAGCACGCCGTCAATCGCCTCCCCGCCGCATAGGCCACGGCGCGTGCGCGTGCACCGGGCCGCGGCACGTCTTCCGGCCCCCGGCCACCCCTTCAGGTGATTGTCACCGCAACGGGTGAATGTGGCTCCCGCGCATCACGAATCCGTCAGCTCATCACGTTTCTTCTTCAGCGGCGGCCCTGGCCGGCGGTCGTGGAGAGGACACGTCGGCCGGGGTCGTCGCCCTGGGATTCCACCCCGTTCGGGGTGTCCCCTACGCGGCATATGCCTGACGGATCCGCCAGATCATGCTGACTAGGGGTCACCCGAGGCGGGTACGAACCGCTTGGTTGCTGACCGAGCGTGATGCCACCCCCTCAGCCACTCGGTCAGCAACCCTCCAAGCAAAATCCCCAGCATGCCGCCGTAACCACCAGGCGCCCGCCTCGTTGCACTGACCAGCGAGGTCTTGGCCGGTGGGCCGGCTGGGGGGCTCACCGCCAGGACCTCGCACCTACTTTCCGGGGGCACCCAACCCGCCCCCGCGGACGACACCCGATCCGGCGTCGAGTCCGGCCTGGAGCCACCACCGCGTTCAACACCTCGTCAGGCGTTGAACGCCGTGGAGCTCCCGTGCCGACGCAACGCCGGATCAGGCGTTCCCGCTCGCTTGTCTCAGCAGGTGCCCGGCGACCGTCCGCGGCTTCGCGGACCAGCCGGCGATCAGCTTGGCGGCGCCGATGCTGCCGGCCTCGAGCGAGATGACCCCGCCACCGGGCCTATTCCACGTCGACACTCCTGCCGAGACGAGGCCGACGACCTGGCCCGACGGGTTGAGTACCGGTCCACCTGAGCTGCCGTGGTCCTGGCCGATATCAGTCTCGAGGTAGCCAGTGCCGCCGTCGAAGGGGACGTTCGTTGCCGAGACAACGCCCGTCTGCATGCTGGCGGGGAGCCCGAGGTCGGCTCGGGCCCAGCCGATAACGGCGACCGGGCTACCGACAGCAGGCCACTGCCTCGCGAGCTGCAGCGTAGGAGCCGCGACCGCCCGGTCGAGCTGAAGCAGGCCGACATCGTTAGCCACGTGCAGACCGACGGCCCGCGCGTGGACAACCTGACGGCCGATTGTCACCTCGAAGTCTCCCTGACCATCCACGACATGTCCTGCCGTCGCCACAAGACGCGGACCCACGAAGAAACCACTGGCGATGGAGCCCTTCCCCGTGTAGCAACCTGCGGATTCGATCTTGACAACAGCGGGCCGTGCCTTTGCGTAAACCGCAGCGAAGTCAGGGTCGGTGATTCCGGCAGCTCCCGCGGAACCCGCCGGTCCCGCGGGTCCTGGCACCGGCGCCGGTGCCGCCGACTCCGGCGCCGCCGGTTGGGCAGCGGCCTGGCTCGCCGCGACGGTCCGCGCCGGCATGTGGGCACGGGCGTCCTGGAGCGACGTCAGCGTCGGCTGCCCGTAGTCGCGGTTCGGATCGCAGACGATCGGCATACATGGGGCGTCCGGGGTGCTGACGGCCGTGCGCGGCGCAGGCGTCGAGGTGACCTCGCTGCCCGCCGCCCCGCAGCCCGAGACCCCGATGGCAGCGACCGCGAGTGCGGCGGCGAAGCGGCGGCCAGGCGATGCCTGCCCCGTAGTGGGGCGATCGACAGTCGGACGACGGTAGGCGACGTGGGTCAAGGTCAGCTCCTCTGAGGACTCAGCAATCCATGCCGAAATGACCTCGGAGGAACCGGACAAAAGGTGAGTAGCCCGAGCGGCTCAATCGTTCCTCGTCCCGCGAGAACGGGCCGCCCCGAAAGCAGAGCGGCCCGTTTCTGGACGAGGCGTTTCAGGTCGTCTGTCGCGCCTTCGGCTTGTCCCTCGCGTCGAGCTGGATCTCCACGTCCGCGCCGGGCACGCCCTCGGCCAGCTCGAGGCTCCTCTCCCGCTCCGCGTTCAGCTGCATCCCGAGCAGCAGCGCCAGGTTCGTCAACCACAGCCAGACCAGGAAGACGACGACGCCCGCGAGCGCGCCGTAGGTCTTGTTGTAGGAGCCGAAGTTCGCCACGTAGAGGGCGAACCCGGCCGAGGCCAATGCCCACACCACGAGCGCGAACAGCGACCCGGCGCTGACCCAATGGAACTTGCGCATCCGGACGTTCGGGGCGGCCCAGTACAGCACGGTGATCATCACGAGCACGACGACGACCAGCACCGGCCACTTGGCGATGCTCCACACCGTCACGGCCGTGCTGCCCAGCCCCAGAGGCTCCGCGATCGCGTCCACCACCGGACCGGTGGCGACCAGCGAGACCAGCACCAGCGACGTCAGGATGACGCCGATCAGGGTGACGAGGATCTGCAGCGGGCGGAGCTTCCAGATCGGCCGGCCCTCCGGCGTCTCGTAGATGACGTTCGCCGCCCGGATGAACGCGCCGACGAAGCCGGACGCGGACCACAACGCCGCCGCGAGACCGATGACCAGGCCGAGCCCGGCGCCCGCTCGGTTCGACGTGATCTGCTGGATCGGCCCGGACAGGGTGTCGCCCGCGGTGCCGGGGCTCAGGTTGTTGACGATCTCGGTGAGCTTCTGCGTCGTGGACTCCGGGTCCGCGAACAACCCCACGACCGACACCAGCGCGATGAGCGCCGGGAACATCGCGAGGACGCCGTAGTAGGTGAGGGCGGCGGCCCAGTCGGTGAGGTTGTCCTCGGACGCCTCGGTGAACGTGCGCTTCAGCGTGGCGAACAGCCCCGAGTGCGGCGGGACCCCGGTCGGCCGGTAGTCGCGGCGCCGCTTGTGCCGGCCGTGGCCGACGGGGGTGTCGCTGATGCGGTCGTCGGGGATGTGGGCGGGAGCGGCGCCGTCGGGGTGCTCGTCCCCCGCCCGCTCACCGGTGGTGGCCTGCCCCTCGGCGGCCCGTTCGGGCTGTTGCGTCGACGGCTGTGCCGGCTGTTGGGCCGTCGGATACGTCGGTGGCTGTTCCGGCTGTTCTGCGCTCTGCCCGGCCGCGGCAGCGTCGGCGGGCCGCTCCTTCTCGCGCCTGAATCGCAGTGCCATGCCGTTCACACGCCCTTCCCGCCGGTCGCGGCAGTCGCCGTCTGGGAGCCGCCTTGCCGGGAAATGTGCCCCGGAACGGTGGCCGAACTCTTATCGCGAGGTCATCTCTTTCTTCCCCGACCCGCGCGGAGAAGCTGCCGGTACCCGCGTGCCCGGTCCGTCAGAGCAGCTGGCGCCGGCGCAGGACGACGATGGCGGCGGCACCGGGCAGCGCCGGTATCCATACCGCGACGGCCCGGCTGAGCAGGGTCGCGGCGGTCGCCGCCGGCAGCACCATCCCGCCCGCGACCAGCCCGGCGACGAGCGCTGCCTCCACCGGCCCGAAGCCACCCGGGGTGGGGATGATCGAGCCGGCCGCAGCCGCGGTCAGGTAGATCGCCGTGAGGTGCAGGAGCGACAGCGAGCCCCCGACGGCGAGCACGCAGGCGGCGAACGCGAGCACGTGGCTCAGGGTCAGTGCCGCCGAGGCGCCGAAACCGACGACGACACCGCTCGGGTGCCGCCGGGCGTGGGTGACCAGCCCGGCGAGGCTGTGCAGGGCATCGCCGAGCATGCGGCGGACCCGGGGGCTGAACCGGGCGACCGCTCCGGCCACCGCCATGAGCACGGCCAGGACCGCGGCACCGATGAGCAGGCCCGTGCCGGACGGCGGCGCCGGCGCCCCGCCCTGCCCCACCGCGCCGAGCCCGGTCACGATCGCAGCGGTCGCCAGCAGCTGTGCAGCCTGTGAAGCGCCGACCGTGGCGAGCGCATCCGGCAGCGGCGCACCCGAGCGAACGAGGTAGCGCGTGGCGACCGCCGGCGTGCTGAGCGCCGATGGCGTCACGAGCCGGAGCCCCCCGACCGCGAGTTGGGCGAGCACCGTGGGGATCACCCGCAACCGCAGCGGGGAGAAGCCGATGAGGTTGTACGCCGCCGCGACGATCGACAGCCCGATCAGCGCCTGCGCGACCGCGACCGTCGAGAGGTCGGCGGCCGCCAGCGTCGCCCCGAGGTCCGCGTGCCGGAGTTCGAGCACGAGCACGAGCACGGTGGCGACCGGGAACAGGACGCCCAGGATGCGCAACACATGTGCAGTCCGCCGACTCGCCTGCCTCGGGGCGGAGGCCGGGAGCAGCTGCGCCGGCACCGGTGCCGCGCCCTGTTCCCCGACCGACGAGCGCTGGCCCGGCACGACGACCGGAGCATCGACGGACTGCGGCAGCGGCCGCGCACTGTTCGAGCGCAGCTGCACCTCGTCGGGATCGACCAACACCGCCACGGGACCGATGGTCGACCTCAGAACGGCATTTGTCAGTCGGGTTAGCCGCCCGTAAGACGGTGGGGCTGTCACCCCTGGGAACCTGCCACGTCCCACCGGCGTCCGGGGGGTCCGAATCGCGTGACCGTCGTGCTCGTCACGTGCCCCGCCTCTGCTCCGGCGGGCGCGGCGCCGGCCGGATGTTGGCGTTGCGGTGGAACACGTTGTCGGGGTCGTAGCGCCGCTTGATCCGAGACAGCCGCTCGTACTTCTCGGCTCCGTAGGCACGCTGGACCTCGTCCTGGTCGTCGAGGACGGCGTTGACGTAGGTCCGCCCGGCCGCATGCGGAGTGAGCGCCGCGTGGAAGTCGCGCACCCACTGCCGCTCGGCAGGAAGGAGCTCGGGGGTCGGGCACATCCCGACGATGAACAGGCTGTACCGGGGTGACCGCCCGCCGCTGAAAGCGGTGTCGTTCTCCCCGACCGCGGAGTAGGCGCCGTCGAGGCGATAGAACAGCGCCACGGACGCCGGTGACGTCTTGCGCGAGACGTGGTCGGTGAGGACGTCGATCACGTCGTCGCCGAGATCGTCCAGATAGGCGCTCTTGTCGTAGGCGTACTGGCCCGGGCTGTTCGCCTCGTCCAGCATCAGCTGCAGGTCGACGTAGGGCATGGGCATGCTCACCGACCACAGCGGCGGGAGGCCGCCGAACCGGCTCAGAACGTCGTCGTGCTCGGCCGGGGAGCCGAACCCGACCACGACGGCCAGGTACCCCGGCTGCAGCTGGTGCTCCGGCGGCACGAAGGGCGCGGGTGGCGCGTTGACGCCGCCGATCACGACGTTCACCTCGGGCGGGAGGGCCGGCAGCACCTCCCGCGCCGTCCGGAAGAACCACCCGCCCTCCTCGAGGCCCCAGAACATGAGCCCGACCTGGACGACGGGGCCGACGGGGTGCAGCGCGAACTCGAACTCGGTGACGACCCCGAAGTTGCCGCCCCCGCCGCGCAACGCCCAGAACAGGTCGGGGTTCTCCTCCGCCGAGGCCCGGAGCACCCGGGCATCGGCGGTGACGACCTCGGCGGAGACCAGGTTGTCGATGGACAGGCCGTGCTTGCGGGTGAGCCAGCCCATGCCTCCCCCGAGCGTCAGCCCTCCGACGCCGGTGTTGCTGACGACGCCGACGGGGTGGGCCAGGCCGTGCTCCTGGGCGGCCGCGACGACGTCGCCGAGCAGGGCACCTCCGCCGACCCGCGCCCGGCGCCGCTCGGCGTCCACCAGCACCCGGTTCATCGGGCTGAGGTCGAGCATCAGGCCGTCGTCCACGCACGAGTGGCCGGACAGCGAGTGAGCCCCTCCGCGCACCGCGATCTCGAGTCCGCGCTCGACGGCGAACGCGACGGCGGCGCGCGCGTCTTCCGTCGACGCACACCGGGCGATGACCGTCGGGTGCATGTCGATCTCGGCGTTCCACAGCTGCCGGGCGGCGTCGTATCCGTCGTCGCCGGGCACCAGCGCCGTCCCGTTCATCGCGTCGCGAAGCAGCATCACGTCGTCGACGTCGGTCCTGGTCATCCGCCCTCCCTCGTCGCGAGCCCGCGGCAGAGTCCTGCCGGAGGCGACCGAGGTCAAGCCGATGTGGGCTGCGAGCGCGACGGATCGGCGGCGGCAGCCAGCGCGATCAGTCGGCGGTGGCGACCGCGACGGCGGGCGGCGACGCGGCCGGCCTGCCCAGCAGGAAGCCCTGGAACAGCCGGCAGCCTGCCCGCTGCAGCTCGCGGAGCTGCTCCGGCGTCTCGACGCCCTCCGCCACCACCTCGACGTCGAGTTCCCGCGCGAGCGCCACGATGCCGCGGACGAGCGCCGGCGCCGCCTCGTCCTGTCCCAGCCGGGCGGTGAACGTCCGATCGAGCTTGATCTGGTCGACCGGCAGGCGCTGGAGCCAGGACAGGCTGGAGAAACCGGTGAGGTGCAGCTGCTGCGGGACGAGGCCGGCCTCGTTCAACGCCTGTCGCACGGCCCGCCGCGGAGCTCCGTCTCCAGCGTCGACGTCCCGCGGTCCTCGGCGCTGGAGTCGGAGCTGGAGTCGGAGCTGGAGTCGGAGCCTGTCGACTCCCCGCCGGATGCGGAGTCACCGCCGAAGGCGATCTGGTTTCGTCCCCGCTGCTTGGCCGCGTACATCCCGGCGTCGGCGTCCCGCAGGAGCTGGTCCACCCGGCCGCCGTCGCCCGCGTGCATCGCCACGCCGACGCTCGTCGTCACCCGCAGGTGGCGCCCCTCGATGCGGAAGGGTTCGGCGAAGCAGGACAGCACCCGCTCGGCCACGTTGATCGCGACGTCCGGTTCGGCGACGCCGGGGAGCACGATCGCGAACTCGTCACCGCTCAGGCGTCCGACCATGTCCCCCGGCCGAAGCGTTCCGAGCAGCCGCGCGGACACCTGGCGCAGCAGCTCGTCGCCGGCCGCGTGCCCCCACGAGTCGTTGGTCCGCTTGAACCGGTCGAGGTCGCAGTACAGAACGGTCACGGCGCCGTTGGTGGACACGTCCGCGAGCACCTGCTCCAGCGTGCGGGTCAGCAGCAGGCGGTTCGGCAGCCCGGTGAGCGCGTCGTGCAGCGACTGGTGTTCCACCGTGGCCCAGAGCCGGGCGTTCTGCAGCGCCGTCGCGGCGTACTCGCCGACGCCGCGCAGCCGGGCCAGCACCTCGCGGTCGTCCGCGGGCATCTTGCCCCGACGCCAGCAGGCCGTCGCGACGCCCAGCAGCGTCGGACCGTCCAGCAGGGGTGTGACGGCGAGGCCCTCGAGGTCGAGGGACTCGAGCCAGTCCCGGAGCAGGGGCGTCGCGCTGCTGGCCAGCACGACGCCGGTCTCCTGCCGGGTCAGGAAGTCGACCAGTTCGGGGGTGTCGGACGCGCGGATCGGGGTGACGGTCGTACGAGCCTGCTCGGCGTCGTTCAGGCCACTGGAGGCCAGCGTCTGCAGCTGGCCCGCGGCCGGGTCCCAGATCCGCACGGACGACGTGTCGCAGCCGACGATCTCCGGGAGCTTCGCGACCACGACCTCCGCGACCGTCTGCGCGTCGCTGGCCGAGCGCAGCTGGTGGGCGAGGGTGAGCAGGGCCGCGGCCCGGCTCTCACCCCGGCGGCTGCTCTGCATGGCCAGCAGGAGGTCGAGCGCGGCCGCAGCGTGCCCCGCGTAGGCCGTCAGCATGGGCCGCTCGTTCGCCGGACCCTGCTGGTGCGGCGGATAGATCGCGGCGAGGCGTCCGTAGAGGCGGCGGGCGGAGCGCACCTCGACGGCGACGACGTTCGGCCCGAGGTCCTCCCCCGCGAGCAGCCGTTCGGCGAAGGCCGGGACGTCGGCGGTCGGGATCCCCGAGCTCTGGATCAGGGGACGTTCGGTCTCGGGGTCGTGCACCACGAGCAGGTGCGCGGGAGCCAGCACGGCTGCCGCGGCCCGCTTCGTGATGCGCCGCAGCATGGTGTCCAGGTCACCGCCGTCGACCAGTTCGGAGGCCGCCGACTGCAGCTTCTGGAGCTGCCCGCGCAGGGCGCGCAGTTCCGCGCTGTCCTGGGCGCCCCTGCGGCGCCGGAACGGCAACCGCGACCGCTGCCGCCACTCGAGCCGGTAGACACAGGCGTCCGCGCCGTCGGACTCGCACTCGAGGTGCTCCATGTCGGCGGGCGGCAGGTTGAAGATCTCCGGCACGACGCACATGAGCCCCTGCGCGTAGAGGCAGTCGAGCCGGGAGTGGGCGTAGCCGTCGTGCAGCTTGTACCGGAACGTGGCGGAGGTCGGCCCGCACTCGAGAATCTCCATCGTCGAGGTGGTCGAGAACTTCGGCACCGAGCGGGGCAGCTGGCGATAGACCTGGCGCGGCGAACCGAGCGCCCGCAGCACGAGCACCAGCGAGTGGTTGAGCCCGAGCCGCAGGGACGTCGCACCCATCTCGAACGTGCACCGCGGGTCGTCGAGGACCTCGACCGCTGCCTCGAACAGGCGGATGCGGGTCGCGTAGCTGGTCCAGCGGGACTCGTCGAGAAGCTCGTCCCGGCTCTCGGGCACGCCGGCGACCCGCAGGAGCTCGTCGACGGCCTCAGGCCCGCCGCGCTCCTCGACGTAGCCGAGGATCAACTGGGTCGTGACCCCGGAGGTCTCGCGCTCGCCCAGCGTCTCGTCCACCCCGTTGATGTCGGCAGCAACAGTTGCCTTCTTCACCA
The DNA here is from genome assembly GCA_963783105.1 of uncultured Actinomycetota bacterium. Classification (GTDB taxonomy): domain Bacteria; phylum Actinomycetota; class Actinomycetes; order Frankiales; family Frankiaceae; genus JAVEDQ01. Next base: position 275,165 of record CAWAMI010000007.1, on the reverse strand, counting down.
CCACGGAGGTGGTGCGAGCGGACGACCAAGGGCCGCACGAGCCAGGCGTACTGTGAAGACATCAGCCGGCTCAGTCCCGGCGGGAGAAGGTGGGCATGACGCCCCCGACCATTCACCTCATGCCAGAACCGGGCCTCTCGCCCGATGTTCCGGCGCAGGCACCAGCCCGCGATGCCGTCGGCATCGATCAGACCGCACCCGTCCACGATGCCGCCCGCTTCGTCCTCGCACCGGTTCTCGGACTCGGCGCCGTCGACGGCGCCTGGTGGCCGCGCTCCCTCGACGCAGAGGAGGAGCTGAGAACCCTGCTGGCCGCGCTGACGCCGTCGATCGGCAGGCCCACGCGGGTGTCGCTCAACCTCACGGCCTGGGATCCCGGGCCGCGATGGATCCTGCTGTCCGGGCGGCGTGTGCACCTGGGCTGGTTCACGCACATGGACCCGGCCGTCATCACGATTGCGCACATGGACCCGCCGTCCAGCGGGACCGGCCGTCGTTACCAGAAAAGGGTGCGCCTGCTCGTCATCCCGCGGGAGACGGGCCCGGAGCACGCCCGAGTGGTCATGGACCGTGTCGCCTCGGGCACCGCCACGGGCACTCCCACGGCGATGCTGGCGAACGGGTCCGCATGCTCGTGATGACCCGCGAGGCCGCGACGCTTGTCCGAACCTTGATGAGCGACGCGGCTCTACCGATGGGGGGAGGCTTGCGGATCGTCACGGACCCGAACTGGCACAGCCTCTCCATGGGGACCGCGTCCGCGCCGGCGGCGGACGAAGCAGTCGTCTCGGCGCACGGCGCGCACCTGTTCTTGTCGCCATCGGTGCAGCGCAAGCTCACCGCGGCCACACTGTGCGCAGAGATCTCCGACAAGAGGTCGGTCTTCTTCCTGAACTAGGTCTGCGGGCACCGGGAAGGTCGGCGGGAAGGCCGTGCCCCGGCGGCCGCGCCGTGATCGCCGGTCGAGCCGCAGCGTCTTCTCGCCACGCTGAGCCGCGTTTGCTGCCCGGCGCCCAGTGCTCGGGAGAGCATCGGCGGATGCCCGCCGACTTCGTGATGCGCATCCACAGCCCGGAGTTCCAGGCCATGAGCGAGCGGGTGCTGCGCGCCACCGAGCTGACCTCGCGGCTGAACGTCCTGCCCTTCGAGGACGAGGCGCGCAAGGCGGAGCTGTTCGAGCTGATCCTGGGCCGCCCGCTCCCGGCGCGGGTGACGATCTACCCGCCCTTCTACACGGACCACGGTCTGAACCTGGAGCTCGCCGAGCGGGTGTTCATCAACCAGGGCTGCACGTTCCTCGACTACGCCGGCATCAGGCTGGCCGAGCGGGTGATGGTCGCGCCGAAGGTCACCTTCATCACGATGAGCCACCCCGTGGACCCCGGGGAGCGGCGGGTGTGGTTGAAGGGCGGCCCCATCGACGTGGCGGAGAACGTGTGGATCGGCGCCGGCGCCACGATTCTCCCCGGCGTCAGCATCGGGCGCGACGCCGTCATCGCCGCCGGCGCGGTCGTGGCCGACGACGTCCCGCCGGCGACCCTGGTGGCAGGACCGAAGGCAACGGTGCAGCGCACCGGGTGAGGTCCTGACGCGTCAGTTCGGCAGGACGTGGATCTCCAGGGAGACGTCGAGGTCACCGCCGGCGCCCTGCATCGACATGCGGGCGCGGATCGACCGCTCGTCCGGCGCGATCTCGACCAACGCGGGACCGGTCTCGGGGGTCCAGAAGTACCCCTCGTCGAGGCTGCCGAGAGCGAAGAACCAGTCGACGTAGTCGTACGGGTCTCCGGCCGCCTCCGCGCGACGCGCCATCTGGGCGAGGTCGTAGGAGCCCGGCCCGGCGTAGTCGGGGATACGCAGTTGGCAACCGTAGAACGGCTGGCGACCCAGATAGGGGACTGCATCGTCCAGGGTGATGACCTCGAGCCGGAAGTCGTCGTCGCGCTCGATCCGGATCGGCAGGTCGACGACGCCGCTGTCGGCCTGGTCCCCGACCGCCTGCACCGCCAGGCGAGCCCGCGGCAGCGCCAGCACCTCGGCCCGCTCCCGCTGCTCGCGATCGTCGGCGACCGCCTGTTGCCGCTGCTGCATCCGGCGCAGCTGCGGGAAGGCGGAGAGCATCGCCTGCCCGACAACGAGATCCGTCGCCTGCTGCTCGGCGTCGCTGGTCTCCAACTCGGCCGCTTCTCGCCGACGGCGATTGCCGGTCAGCAGTTCCGTCTTCTTGGCGCGCAGCCACTGGCGCGCGATATTGCCGAAGTCACCATTGTTCGAGCCCGCCACGCCTCGCCCTCCGTCGATCGCCTGCGGGCCACAGGTTAGGACCGGAGGCAGGACACCGTGGCGCATTCCGCCAACATCGGGGCGCCGGGTCAGGTCGATACCGACGGGAGTGAGCCGACGAAGGCCGCCACCTCTGCGGCCACCTCGTCGGGGCGTTCCCAGAGCACCAGGTGCCCGGTGTCCTCGAAGACGACGAGGCGGGCGGCCGGGATCGCGGCGACAAGGGCTTGCGGCTGCGTTCCCAACAGGTCATCGTTCGCCCCGGCGAGGACCAGGGTCGGGGCGCGGATCGCGCCGACGGCGGTCGGGGGAACCGCGGTACGCAGCGCCTCGAAGGTCTCCTGCCACACGCGTGCCGGGATCGCCGCCCCGTCGCGGACCCGATCCTCGATATAGGAGGCCGGCACCGGCTGATGGAACGGGAACCAGGAGAGCGAGTCGCGGACCCAGGCTGCGTCGACCGGGTCGGTCAGCCCCTCCACCTCATCGGTGAAGGGTGGTCGGCCCCGCAGGTCGGCAGGCGCGCCCACGAGGACGAGGCCGGCCACCAGCTCCTGGTGGTCGACGGCGAGCTGTTGGGCGAGGTAGCCGCCGCTCGACGTGCCGAGGACGACGGCCCCGGAGGGGCTGAGCGCGGTCAGTCGCCCCGCCAGCCAGTCGGCCAGCTCCGGCAGCCCGTATCCGTTCTCCGATTCCCGCGCGGTTCCGTGGCCGGGCAGATCCACCGCATGCGGGATCACGGCCGGCGGCAGTAGCGGCACGAGCCTGTCGAACACCCGGCTCGACTCGCCCCAGCCGTGAACCAGTACCAACGGTCTGCGCGTCGCCGGCACGTCGTCCATCCGCCGACGCTAGACGCCGAGCGTGCGGCTGTGCCTGAGACAGCCACAGGAAGAGAGGTGGAGCTGAGGGGACTCGAACCCCTGACCCCCACACTGCCAGTGTGGTGCGCTACCAGCTGCGCCACAGCCCCGTTCCGCTGGCCACCATACCGCCTGAGCGACCACTTGGTCGCCCGCCGACGCGGTAGGTGATCAAGCATCCGCACCCGGACTGCGCATACTTTGGCCGGTCAGGGGCGGTCGTTGGTTACGCAGCCGCCGGGGTGGGCGCGAGCGATCGTGGGTCAGCCGGACAGGCGATGGCCCTCGAGCACCCAGCGGTCCGGCCGCTCGGCCAGGATCGACCACGTGCAGTTGGCGAGCCCGGAGAGGATCCGCCAGTGCTCGTGCGGCAGGCCGAGCATCCGCGCGGCCAGCGCCCGCGCGACCCCGCCGTGGGTGACCACGACGAGCAGCCCGTCGTCGTCCAGCGCCTCGAGCGGCCCGGCCACCGCGGCCGCGGCTCGCTCGGAGACCTCCCGGTACGACTCGCCGCCGCCGATCTTGATGTCGTCGCCGCGACGCCAGCCGGCGTGCTCGTCCGGGTAGCGCTCCCGCACCTCGGCGAGCGTCAGGCCGGCCCAGCGTCCGTTGTCGACCTCGGTCAGCCGCTCGTCGAGCGCCGCCGTCAGGCCGCACCGCGCCGCGATCGCCTCCGCGGTGCCCGCAGCCCGCAGCGCGGACGACGAGAGCAGCGACGTCGGCTTCAGCGCCGCGACCGCCTCCGCCGCGACGCCGGCCTGACCCCGGCCGAACTCGTCCAGCGGCGGGTCGAGCTTGCCCTGGAAGCGGCCACTGGCGTTGTACGCCGTCCGGCCGTGCCGGAGCAGCACCAGGCGGCGGTCGCGCCCGGCGGCGGCAGGGATGCTCACGCCTGAGCGACCTGCGGGGCGTCCCGGTCGACGAAGGGAATCGCCGGGCAGTCCTTCCAGAGCCGCTCGAGGGCGTACACGCTGCGCTCCTCGTCGTGCTGCACGTGCACGACGACGTCGAGGAAGTCGAGCAGGACCCAGCGCGCCTCGCGGTCACCCTCCCGGCGGATCGGCTTGACGCCGCGCTCCCGCATCCGGCGCTCCACCTCCTCGACCACCGCTGCTACCTGTCGCTCGTTCGGAGCGCTGCAGATGACGAAGCAGTCGGTGATGACGAGCCGGTCGCTGACATCGAGGATCACGATGTCCTTGGCGACCTTGTCGGCGGCGGCCTGTCCGGCCACTCGCGCGAGCTCGACGGCACGAGGGGTAGCGGTCACGGGCGACTCCACGAACTCGACTTCTGGCGAACACGAACCGACGTGGTGCACGCGGTTCACCACCAGCGTGGCACAGGATCGTCCGTACTGCAGGCGTCCCCGCCGGGGGCGTCCGTCACGCGGAGTCATCGGAGCGGTTGTCGCGATACAGCGAGCGCTTGTCGACGTACCGGACGACCGTGTCCGGCACCAGGTACCAGATCGGCGCCCCGCGCCGCACCCGGTCCCGGCAGTCGGAGGAGGAGATGGTCAGCGCGGGCACTTCGAGCAGGCTGACGGCCCCGGGTGGGAAGCGGTCGTCGACCTTCAGGTCGTAGCCGGGACGCGTGACGCCGACGAAGTGCGCCAGCTCGAACAGCTCCTCCGGCGAGTGCCATTCGAAGATCTGCGCCAGCGCGTCCGCGCCGGTGATGAAGAACAGCTCGACGCCGGGTCGATCCGCATGCAGCTCACGCAGGGTGTCGATGGTGTAGGTCATGCCTTCGCGGTCGATGTCGACCCGGCTCACGTTGAACTGCGGGTTCGACGCGGTGGCGAGCACCGTCATGAGATAGCGGTCCTCGGCCGGGGTGACGGCCCGGTTGGTCTTCTGCCACGGTTGTCCGGTCGGGACGAAGACGACCTCGTGCAGGTCGTAGAGCGCCGCGACCTCGCTGGCCGCCACGAGGTGTCCGTGGTGGATCGGGTCGAAGGTGCCACCCATGACGCCCAGCCGCTGAACCTGCCCCATCGTGCTGGGCCCTCCCCCGTCGTCGGCGACATCCGGACAGTAGCGGGCCGGGCAGTGGTGGCTGGGCGGTGGTGGCTGGGCAGTGGTGGCCGGGCGGTGGTGGCTGGGCAGGGGCGTCGGGAAGGTGTGCCGAGCTCCGGACGTTGCTGGCCGACGACCTGGGACAATGGTCCCGGTCCTCCCCCACCGATCCTGAACGACAGGGAAGGCGGACGTTGCACGATCTCGCACCCGTCCTGCTGATCGCGGCGGCGGTCTGCGTCGCCCGGCTGATCGCCCGCGCGACCGGGATCTCCTCGCCGATCCTGCTCGTGCTGGGCGGCCTGGCCATCGCGGCCGCGTTCCACGACGTCAGCGTCGAACTCGAACCCGACCTGATCCTCGTGCTGTTCCTGCCGCCGCTGCTGTACGGGGCGTCACTGGACTCCAGCCTGCTGGACTTCCGGGCCAACCGCCGACCCATCCTGCTGCTCAGCGTCGGGCTCGTCCTGTTCACGGCGACGGTCGTCGCGCTCGTCGCCTACGTGCTCATCCCCGGTCTGCCGCTCGCCGGGGCGTTCGCCCTCGGCGCCATCGTCGGCCCGCCCGACGCCGTCGCCGCGATCGCCATCGGCCGCCGGGTGGGCCTGCCCGCCCGCCTGCAGGTGATCATCGAGGGCGAGGGGCTGCTGAACGACGCGACCGCCCTGGTGCTCTACCGCGTCGCGGTGGCGGCCGCGATCGGCGGCGGCTTCTCTCTCCTGGAGTCGGCCGGTCGCTTCTTCTACGCGGCCATCGTCGGTGCCCTGATCGGGATGGTCGTCGCCTGGGTCAGCGGCTACGTCCGCTCGAAGCTGGACGACCCGCTCGTCGAGAACGCCCTCAGCCTCGCCACGCCGTTCATCGCCTACCTCCCCGCGGAGGAGGTCTCCGCGAGCGGCGTGATCGCCGTCGTCGTCGCCGGGCTGATCCTCGGGCACGCCTCGGCGACCGTGCAGTCCTCCCGCTCCCGGCTGCAAACGCAGCCGGTCTGGAAGCTGGTGACGTTCCTGCTCGAGGGGACGGTCTTCCTGCTCATCGGCCTGCAGCTGCCCCGGATCCTGGAGGGGATCGCGGCCTACTCGGTCCTCCTCGCGGTCCGCGACGGACTGATCCTGCTGCTCGTCGTGCTGCTCACCCGACCGTTGTGGATCTTCCCCGCGACCTACCTCCCGCGTCGGTTGAGCCTCCGGGTCCGCGAGAAGGACCCCTCGCCGCCGTGGCAGTACCCGGCCGCGCTGTCGTGGGCCGGCATGCGCGGCGTGGTGTCGCTGGCGGCCGCCTTCGCCCTGCCGCTGACGCTGGAGAACGGCCAGCCGTTCCCCGAGCGCGACCTGCTGCTGTTCCTGACCTTCGTCGTCATCTGCGGCACGCTCGTGCTGCAGGGACTGACGTTCTCCGCCGTGCTGCGCAGGCTCGGCCTGCGCCGGGATCGGCAGGGCCTGCTGCTCGCGCAGGCCGCGGCGCAGCAGTCGGCGGGGCGGGCGGGCCTGGCGAGGCTGGAGCAGGAACTCGACGCGGCCGAGCCGCCGGACGGGGTCGTCGACGGGCTCCGCCAGCTGTCGACCTCGCGGATGAACAGCGGCTGGGAGCGGTTGTCGGAGGTCCGCGAGGGCTACGGCAACGGCGAGGACGAGACGCCGTCGGCGGCCTGGCGGCGGCTGCGGGCGGCCATGCTCGAGGCGGAGCGGGCGGAGCTCGTCCGGCTCCGCGACGCCGGTCAGCTCCCGGACGAGGCGCTGCGCGAGATGCAGAAGCAGCTCGACTTCGAGGAGGTCACGCTGCTTCGCTGACGGCCGGCCGGTGGCTCGGGCGGATCAACCCAGCACCTCGTCGACGTAGCACCAGCGCCAGTCCTCCCCGGGCATGAACGACTTCATCACCGGATGCCCGGCCGCCTTCGCGTGCTTCGACGCGTGCTGCCAGGGCGAGGAGTCGCAGCAGCCGACCAGCCCGCAGGTGAGACACACCCGCAGGTCGATCCAGCTGCTCCCCTGCGCGTCGCACCCGGCACACGTCTCGCTCTGCGCGGTCACATCGGCGGGAGCCTGCTCCAGGTGTTCGCAGAGCGCGGTGGCCCCGGGCTCCGGCTTCGACAGACGCCGGCGCACCCGCTCCCCGATCGACGCCATGGCTCACCCCCGGGTGAAATGAAGCTTCAGTTCTCGTCGAGGTCCAACTGCTGCGCCGAGCCGGTCGGCACCCGATCCGAGGATGCCAGCCGATGGGCCGCCCGTGGCGGGTCGCTGCCGCGACGTTCCTCCTGCGCGACGACGTCGGGCAGATCCTTCAGCCGCCTCAACCCCTGCAACGGCCGGCGCATGCGCACATTTCCGTCGAGCCGCGAGGAGTTGCGGGCGAGGAACCACCAGTAGCCCGCGGTGTAGGGGCAGGCGTCCTCGCCGAGCCGGGACGTCGGGGCGAACGCGCAGCCGGGACAGTAGTCGCTCATGCGGTTGATGTAGGCCCCGCCCGAGGCGTAGGGCTTGGTCGCCATGAGCCCGCCGTCGGCGTGCTGCGACATGCCGACGATGTTCGGCAGCATCACCCAGTCGTAGCCGTCGATGAAACAGCGGTGGAACCAGTCGGTGAGCTGCACGGGATCCCAGCCGCGCTGCAGCGCGTAGTTGCCCAGCACCATCAGCCGGGGGATGTGGTGGACCCACGCACGGTCCCGCAGGCCGGCGAGCACGTCGGACAGGCAGTGCGCATCGACGGCGTCCGCGTCGAGCTCGGCGAACCAGTCGGGCAGATCCTCGTGCGCGTCGAGGAAGTTGCGGTACCGGTAGTCCGGCTGGTCGCTCTCCCGCGGGCCACTCGAGACGTCTTCGTCGACGTGCCAGTAGATGTTCCAGACGTAGTCCCGCCACCCGATCAACTGGCGAACGTAGCCCTCGACGGACTGCAGCGGGGCGTCCCCGTTCCGGTAGGCCCGCTCGGCGCGCCGCGCGCACTCGACCGGGTCGAGCAAACCGAGGTTCATCGGCGCGGACAGCAGCGAGTGCGCCATCGTCCAGTCGCCGGCGAGCATCGCGTCCTCGTACGGACCGAAGGTCGGCAGCCGGTCGGACACGAACCGGTCGAACGCGGCGAGCGCCTCGTCGCGGGTGGCGGCGAACAGGCGCGGACCGTCGTTGCCGACGAAGCGGATGCCGTCCTCGCGCTCCCAGCGGTCGAGGTCGGCGCGGACCTGGACGTCGATCTCGTCCTCGACCGGCCACCACGGCTCCGCGAGATCCAGGTGCGGCTGCTTCGGCGGGGGCTCGCGGTTGTCGTGGTCGAGGTTCCACTTGCCGCCGGCCGGCTGGTCGCCGTCCAGCAGGAGGCCGTGCCGCTGCCGCGCCCGCCGGTAGAAGTCCTCCATCAGCAGCCGGCGTCCGCCCCGCTCGGCGGCCCACTCGGCGAACTGCGCCTTCGTGGTGCCGTAGCCGCGCTCGGGCAGCACCTCGACGGCAGGCGGTCCGTTCGACCCGTCCAGCGAGCGGACGAACCGGTCCGCGCCCCGGCTCGTCGGCGCGCACACGTTCAGGTCGTCGTCGACCTGCGCGAGGGCCTCGCGGTAGGTCTCGGTCTGGAGAAAGACCGCCTGCGCCCCCAACTCGGCCGCCCGGTGCCGCAGAGCCGACAGGATCAGGTGCGCCTTCTGCCGGTGGAACCGCCGCCGCCGGAACACCGCCTTCGACTCGATCAGCAGCACCGGCTGATCGGCGTCGTCCAGGAACTCCGGACCCAGCTGGTCGGCGAACAGCCAGCGGCGCGTCACGAGGACGCTCGTACCCAGCCCGACGCAACCGCAGCAGGACCCGCTCAGGTGTGGGCCAGCTCCGCGACGAACTCGGCCAGCAGCCGGGCGACCGTCTCCGGCTGATCCAGCTGGACCAGCGCGCCGGTGTCCTCCAGCTCCTCGAACCTGGCGTTCGGCAGGATCTGGGCGAGACGTCGGCCGTGCTCGGGCGGCATGACCCGGTCGCGCCGGCCCCACATCACGAGCGCCGGACGCTCGAAGTTGCGCAGGTTCTCGGTGCCGCGGACCAGGTCCTGCGCCTTGGCTGCCGCGACGTAGCGGCGGACGTCTCGTCGGATCGCCGGCGAGGTGCGACACGGCTCGGTCCAGCGCCGGATCAGGTCGCGCGGGACACCGCGCCGGGTCATCCAGCCGAAGGTGATCGGCAGCCGTGCGAAGCCGGGTATCCGCAGCGACTGCACGGCCATCAGGAGCCCGCCGGGCATGCGGGCGGAGAACGCGGCCGTCCTCCCGGTCAGCCCGGGCGGGAGGTTGTCGAACGCCTCGCAGGGGGTGACCACGAGGGCGGCCAGCCGGGGGTGCGCCTCGGCGGCCAGCAGCAGGGGGAAGCCGATGTCGTTGACGACCAGCACGACGTCGCGCAGGTCGAGCCGGTCCAGGAACTCGCCGAGCAGCGCGGTCAGGCCGGGCAGGCTCAGGTCCGCGTCCGGTCGCATCGGGGCGCGGTGCGCGCCGAGGGGCAGCGTCGGCACGATGCAGCGGACGTTGTTACGAGCGTTGTCACGAGTGTCGTCGCCGCGCGCCCGGAACTGCTGGAGGACGTCCCGCCAGATCGAGCCGTCCATGAGCAGGCCGTGCAGCAGGACGAGCACCGGCCCGGACCCGCTGCCGACCTCCTCGTACTCGATCGGGCCTGCGGACAACTCGGCTTTCATTGCAACGCCCCCAGAATCAGCTCATCGCTCCCGGACGACGAGCATGCTCTCTTGCGGAAAGGGCGTCGACACGACAGACCTGGGCCACGAACTGCGGACAACCGAGGTCGCTGGCTTCCGCGACGTCTAGCGTTGTTCGTGCTGGGCCGAGAAACCGGTGCGAGCGGAGCAGGGAGGTCGCGATGGACGCTGCCACGGTGGCGCGATTCGCCGAGATCGACGAGCACATCGCCACTGAAGCTCTCGTCGTTGCCGTTCAGGTGGGCAGCAGTCGCTGGACGAAGTCTGCGAGCTGCTCCACGTTGCGGCACTCGACCATGTCGTCCACGACGCCCGCGTAGCTGCCCGCCGCCGAGTCGCCGGAGCCCCAGTAGGACCGCGGTTCCGGGTTCAGCCAGTAGGTGTGGCGGGCCTCCTTCACCAGCCGCCGCAGCACGGGCAGGTTCGGGGAGCGGTGGTTGTTGCGGGCGTCGCCGAGGATGAGCAGCGACGTCTTGGGGGTGATGGCGTCCGGATACCGCTCGGCGAACACCTCCATCGCGTGGCCGTAGTCGCTGTGGCCGTCGAACCACACGAGGTCGGCGTGCGTCGCGATCTTCTGCATCACGTCACCGAGGTCCGCCTCGCGCAGGTAGTCGGTGATCTCGTCGGCGGTGTCGATGAACGCGAACGCCCGGACCTTGGAGAACTGCTCGCGCAGCGCGTGCGTCAGCATCAGCGTGAAGTGGGCGAACGAGCTCACCGACCCCGAGACGTCGCAGAGCACGACCAGCTCCGGCTTGTGCGGCTTGTGCGGCCGGTGCTTGGTGACGATCGGGACGCCGCCGGTCGCCAGCGATGCACGCACGGTGCGGCGGAAATCGAGGCGGCCGGCCCGGCCGAGCCGGCGTCGCGCGGTGAGGCGGGTGGCGAGGCGCCGGGCCAGCGGATGCACCTGGCGCCGCAGCTCCACGAGGTCCTTGCGGGATGCGCGGAGGAACTCCACCTGCTCGGTGAGCGGCTGCACCGCGGTGCGACTGATCGTCTCGACCCCGCGCTCCTCGGCGAGCCGGCGACGGACCTCGCTCTCGACGGTCTCCTCGAACAGCTTGATCCGCTCGGAGATGGTCTGCCGCGCCACCCGTTCGGCCAGCCCGCCGCGCTGCTGTTCGCCGAGCATCGCCTGCAGCAGGGCGGCGACGAGCGTGTCGGGCGAGAGGGCGCGCAGCACCCGGTAGGCGAACCACGACTGCCGGCCGGGTTGGGTTTCGGCGCGGCCGAGGGCGCCGACCGCCTCGCGGGCGAACCGGCGGATCGCGTCCTCGTCGCCGTCGAGGATCAGCCGGCTCAGCTCGTCGCGCATCGCCTCGCGCACCGCCTGCGGGTCGCCGCTGACGGGCTGGTCGACGAGATCCGAGCCGTCGGCGTCCTTCGCCATCTCCGCGGCGGCGCCGTCGCCGAGGCGGGGCGGAAACCACAGGTCGAACAGGGTGTCGAAGGTGGTGCGGTAGGCCGGCTTCTTGCAGACGCTCGCGGCCAGCGCGGCGCGCAGCTGGGCACGGTCGATCAGCTCGATGCTGCCCATGGCGCGGACCGCGTCGACCGTCTCGGCGGTGCTGACCGGCAGCCCGGCCTGGCGCAGCGCCGTCGTGAAGCCGACGGTGCGGTCGAGCAGGCTCATCGTGCCTCCCCCGTCAGGCGAGCTTGAGCTGGCTGATCGCCCGCTCCTGGTCGGCGGCGTGCTTGAGCACGACGCCGAGGGTGGCCGACACGGCGCTTTCGTCGAGGGTGTCGAGACCGAGGGCGAGCAGGGTGTGGGCCCAGTCGATCGACTCGGCGATGCTCGGGCTCTTCTTCAGCTCCATCGCGCGCATGGCCCGGGCGGTACGCACGAGCGACTCGGCGAGCTGCTCGGGGAGCTCGGGGACGCGGGCGAGCACGATCGCCTTCTCGCGGTCGGCCGTCGGGTAGTCGAGGTGCAGGTAGAGGCAGCGCCGCTTGAGCGCCTCGGAGAGCTCGCGGGTGGCGTTCGAGGTCAGCACGACGAGCGGGCGGCGGGTCGCGGCCACCGTGCCCAGCTCCGGGATCGTGACCTGGAAGTCCGAGAGGACCTCGAGCAGCAGGCCCTCGACCTCGACGTCGGCCTTGTCGGTCTCGTCGATGAGCAGCACCGTCGAGCCCTCCCGGCGCAGCGCCGCGAGCAGCGGCCGTTCGAGGAGGAACTCCTCGCTGAAGATGTCGTCGTGGGTGCTCGACCAGGTCGCGTCCTGCTCGGCGTTCGCCGCCTGGATGCGGAGCAGCTGCTTCTTGTAGTTCCACTCGTAGAGCGCGCGGGCCTCGTCCAGCCCCTCGTAGCACTGGAGGCGGATCAGCGCGCTCTCGGTGGCCGTGGCGATGGCCTTGGCGAGCTCGGTCTTGCCGGTACCCGCCGGGCCCTCGACCAGCAGCGGCTTACCGAGCCGGTCGGCGAGGAAGACGGTCGTGGCGATGCCGTCGTCGGCGATGTAGCCGGTCTCGGCGAGCCGCGTGCGCACGTCGGCCACGTCGCGGAAGGCGGGGGTCAGCTGCAAGCCCTGGGTCTGCTGCATGACTCCAGTCTGCCCGTCCCGCCGCCTCGGTCCGGACTCCGCTTCCGGGGGCGCCCGAGGCCGTGCTCACCGCATGCCGCGCAATCTCCACACGGATCGCCCGGCTCGACCGCCTGAACCGTGGCAAGTCGGGCACTCGAGCGGGTTCCGTGCGGAGATTTCACACTCACCCGCTCGGCGCGCGGAATCGCGATGCTCGCTCCGCAGTCGTGAGGTCGGACAGCCGGGGTAGGCGACCGACATGCGCATCGCTTTCCTCGGTCTCGGTCGGATGGGCTCAGCCATGGCCCGGCACCTGCTCGACGCGGACCACGAACTGACGGTCTGGAATCGCACCTCCGGCAAGGCCGGCGACCTCGTCGAGGCCGGGGCCACCGAGGCGGAGTCGGTCGCCGACGCGGTCGGCGACGCGGAGGTGGTCGTGCTCATGCTGTTCGGCCCGGACTCGGTCCGCGACGTCCTGCAGCAGGTCGGCGAAGCGGCGACGGAGAACACGCTGGTTCTCGACTCCACCACCATCGGTCGCGACGCCGCCCGCGAGTTCGGCGAGCTTGCGGCCGGCAGGGGCCTGCGCTACGTCGACGCGCCGGTGGTCGGCACGGTCACGCCCGCGCAGCAGGGCACGCTCGGCGTGCTCGTCGGTGGAGCGGACGACGACGTCGCCGAGGCGCGACCGCTACTCGAGGCGTGGGGTGACCCGGAGAAGATCCGCCACGTCGGTCCCGTCGGCGCCGGCAACGCGCTGAAGACCGTCGTCAACCTGAGCCTCGGGGTGGCGATGGGCGGGGTCGCCGAGGCGCTGCGGCTGGGCAAGGACCTCGACATCGACCGCGAGGTCCTGCTCGCGACGCTCGGCCAGGGGCCGCTCGGCTTCAGCGTCAGCCAGAAGCGGGACATGCTCGCCAAGGGCGCCTACCAGCCGACCGCGTTCTCGCTCGACCTGATGCTCAAGGACCTGCAGATCGCCCTCGACGTCGCCGAGCACGACCTGCCCCTGACGAAGGGCACCGCCGGCTACGCGGAGCGGGCCATCGACGCGGGACACGGCGACGACGACTACGCCGCGTTCGCCGGGTACGTCGCCGACGAGGGCGACGGCTGAGCGCCGAGAGTCAGTTCTGGACGTCGAGCACCACCCGGTTCGGGCTCTGCAGGGCGAACACCCGGAACGCGTTTCGCTGCGAGACACCGACCCCGTAGATGAGGACGCCCTCGAAGTTGTCGACCCCCTTCACCTGTTTCACCTCGGGGTAGTTGGGGGTCCGTACGAGCAGCGCGTTCGACGGCGAGTTCGTGCCGTCGAAGCGGACTCGCAGGAAGTAGCTGCCACTCACCGGCACGACGTCGCCCTTGGTGTTCCTCAGCTGGTTCGCCGCCACGTACTCGACGAAGTACGCAGGTACGGACCCGGAGAAGTCGAAGACGATGCGGTCGAACCCGGGGTGGATGGCGGTCCGGACGTTGGTCAACGACGGCTGGCCCGAACCGACCGCCGGCCCGCCGTGCCCGGCCGTGCCGAACTCCTGATGGCACGCGGCGAGCACCAGCAGCGGCAGGACGGCGGCCAGCAGCACGAGGTGACGGGGGTTCCACCGCCTCCGTCCGCCGGGGCCGAGCTGACCGGAAGTCGAGGACGCGAGCAGCGACATGGTGGGCTCCCTCCGGAGCGAAGGAGCCGCATAGTGAACCTCGCTGGGTCTCCTGACAAGCCCGCCATCCGCGGTCGGCCGGTCGCCGAGGGCGACCGCCGATTCCTACTGGAGCCGACCGCTCCGGCTCGCCCTGACCGACCGATTCGGCCGCCAAGGTTGTTCGGCACGCTCTGCGCAGCAGAACCTCGGGATCAAGGAGCGTCGCGGGGCTTTTTTGTCGTACGCCCGTGGGATAGTCGAACACATGTTCGAAGAGCTGAAGGCGGAGGTCGCCCGGGTGGCGGCTCGCGACCTGTCCGTCGGCGCGGCCGGGCTCGGTACCGAGGTCTGCGAGCTGCTCGTGCTGGCCCGACAGGTCGACGCCCAGTACCTGCGCTACCTCGGCGCCTACGATGCCGCCGGCGGCTGGTCGCAGGACCAGCTTTCCTGCCCGGCCTGGCTGCGGACGCAGACGACGCTGTCGCACGGCCAGGCCGCCGCGCAGGCCGGTGTCGCGCGGCTCCGCGCGCAGCTGCCGAAGCTGTTCGGGGTCTACGACCAGGGCCGGTGCTCCTTCTCCCATCTGCAGGCCGTCCGGGCCAACCTGCGGCTGCTGCCCGCCGAGCTGTGGCCCGAGGTCGACGAGCCGCTGGCCGTCGTCGCCCCCGCGATGACCGCCTCGGAGCTGGCCGAATACCTCCGCAAGCTCGCCGAGGCGCTCGCCGACGGCCCGAAGCCGAAGGACGAGACCCGCCACGAGAACCGCCGGCTGTCGGTCGCCACCGGATTCGACGGCATGACCGCCATCACGGGCCGGCTCGCGCCCGAGGTCGGCGAGAAGCTCCAGGCCGCCCTGTCCGCCGCCTCCCGACCCGACGCCGACGGCGAGATCCGGTTCCGCAACCAGCGGACCGCCGACGCGTTGGAAGCCGTCCTCGACGCCGTGCTCGACACCGCCGTCCTGCCCGTCGAAGGCGGCGAGAAGCCGCACATCACCCTCACCGTCGACCTCGACCGGATCGACGAAGCCGCCCAGCACGCCGAGCAGGGACCCAACCCCTACCGGCACCTCGACCCCCGACAGCGAATCGCCGCCGCGAAGGCCGCCGCCGAAGCGACCGGCGGCCCCCGCTACGCCTGGGCCGGCCCCGCCAGCATCGCCGCCGCCCGCCAGCTCACCTGCGACGGCATCCTGCTCCCGATCTTCACCCGCAACGGGCAGCCCATCGACGTCGGCCGGCGCACCCGCGTCATCAACAGCGCGCTCCGCGCCCTCATCGTCGCCCGCGACCAGCACTGCCGGTGGCCGGGCTGCACCATGGAAGCCCGCTGGTCGCAGATTCATCACGTCGCCCACTGGCGCGACGGAGGCCGAACCGACCGCAGCAACCTCATCCTCATCTGCCAGCCGCACCACAAAGCCGCGCACAGCGGCCGGTACGTCGTGGTCCTCGAGAAACCCGGCGTCATCAGCATCCGGCCACGCACCCTCCCCGACGACCCGCTCTACGAGGTCCGGAACCTCCCCCCGCCCGATCCACTCCCCGGCGACATCAGCTGGACCGAGATGCTGCACGCAGCAGCAGAGCACTACCGAACAGCCGCCTGACCCGACACTGCCGTCGGCCGGCTCACGGTGAGTCGGACCTACTCGCGGATCTGCCCTTCGCCGACGATGACCCACGTCGTCGAGGTCAGCTCCGGCAGGGCCATCGGCCCGCGCGCGTGCAGCTTCTGCGTGGAGATGCCGATCTCCGCACCCATGCCCAGCTGGTGCCCGTCGGTGAACCGCGTCGAGGCGTTGACCATGACGGCCGCGCTGTCGCAGCCGGCGATGAATCGCTTGGACGCCGTCAGCGAGCGGGTGATGATCGCTTCGGTGTGCTGGCTGCTCCACCGGCGGATGTGCCGGCACGCCTCGTCGAGCGAATCGACCACCCGTGCGGCGAGGTCGAGCGAGTAGTACTCGGCCGCCCAGTCCTCGTCGGTCGCGGGCACGGCCGTCACCGCGGAGCCGGACGCCGCGGCCAGCACCGCGTCGTCACCATGCAGGGTCACGCCGGCCTCGGCCAGCACGGGCAGCGCCCGTTCGAAGAAGGCGTCGGCGATGTCCCGGTGGACCAGAAGCGACTCCGCCGAGTTGCAGACGCTGGTCCGCTGCGCCTTCGAGTTCAGCACCAGCCGCACGGCGAGGTCGAGGTCGGCGTCCGCGTCGACGTAGACGTGGCAGTTGCCGGCGCCGGTCTCGATCACCGGCACCAACGACTCCTCGACCACGGAGGCGATCAGCCCCGCCCCGCCGCGCGGGATGAGCACGTCGACGAGCCCGCGCAGCCGCATGAGCTCCTTGACGGACTCGTGGGTCGTGCCGGGAACCAGCTGGATCGCGTCGGCGGGGATCCCCGCGTCGAGCGCGGCCTGGCTCAGCACGTCGACCAGCACCATGTTCGACCGGTAGGCGCTGGCGCTGCCGCGCAGCAGGACGGCGTTGCCGCTCTTCAGGCACAGGCCCGCGGCGTCCACCGTCACATTGGGCCGGGCCTCGTAGATCATCCCGACGACACCGAGCGGCACGCGGGTCTGCCGCACCTCGAGGCCGTTGGGCAGCGTGTAGCCGCGGACGATCTCGCCGACCGGGTCGGACAGCGTCGCGACCTGGCGCAGCCCGTCGGCCATGTCCTCGAGCCGGGTGCGGGTGAGGGTCAGCCGGTCGACCAGCGCCGGGTCGGTGCCGCTGTCCCGGGCCGCGGCGACGTCCGCCGCGTTCGCCGACAGGATCTCCTGCTCGGCGGCGAGCAGCGCGTCGGCCATGACCAGCAGCGCCGCGTCCTTCACCCCGCGCGGCAACGCGGAGAGCTGGAACGCCGCCTCCTTCGCCCGAGCCGCGACCGCCCGTACGCCTGCTCCGTCGTTCGCCACGCGCTCCATCCTCACTTCTGGTCGCCAGGTCCGACAGCTGCTTTCGTTCTGCGTCGGGCGCTGCGGGTCGCCGCGTCCGGCATCAGGACGAGGTCGTCGCGGTGCACGACCTCCCGCGAGTATCCGGGCCCCATCTCCGCCATGCTGCGCCCCAGCATCGACGGCAGCTCGGAGGCGTCGTAGGCCACCAGCCCGCGAGCGACGACGTGCCCGGCGGGGTCGGACAGGTCCACGGGGTCCCCCGCCGCGAACTCCCCCTCCACCGCGGTCAACCCGGCCGAGAGCAGCGAGGCCCGCCGCTGCACGACGGCCTCGACCGCCCCGTCGTCGAGATAGAGCCGGCCGCGGGGCGCGCTGGCGTGCGCCAGCCACAGCAGCCGCGCGGAGGTGCGGCGGCCCAGCGGATGGAAGAAGGTGCCGGCCGGACCGCCGGCGAGGATCGTCGCGGCGTCGGCGGCGGACCCGACGACGGCGGCACAGCCGCCCGCCGTCGCCACGCGGGCGGCGTCGATCTTGGTCGCCATCCCGCCCGACCCGACGCCCGCCGCGCCGGCACCTCGGGCGAGCACGCCCGTGAGGTCGTCGTCGCCGTGCACCTCGTCGAGCCGCGGCACCGTCACTCCCGGCCCGGCCTTGCTCGGGTCGGAGGCGTACACGCCGTCGACGTCGGAGAGCAGGACGAGGGCGTCGGCCCCGACCAGATGCGCGACCAGCGCGGCCAGCCGGTCGTTGTCGCCGAAGCGGATCTCCTCTGTGGCGACGGCGTCGTTCTCGTTGACGACGGGCACGACCCGCAGGGCGAGCAGCCGCTCCAGCGTGCGACGGGCGTTGCGGTAGTGGGCGCGGCGGACGATGTCCTCGGCGGTGAGCAGCACCTGGCCGACGCAGCGCTGGTAGCGGGCGAAGGAGTTGGAGTACCGCTCGACCAGCAGCATCTGCCCGACGCTGGCGGCGGCCTGCAGGGTGGCGAGGTCACGGGGGCGGCGGCGCATCCCGAGCGGGGCCAGCCCGGCGGCGATGGCGCCGCTGGACACGAGGATGATCTCCCGGTCGTGGGCGGCGAGCGTGTCGACGAGGGCGTCCAGCCGGTGGGGGTCGAGCCCGCCGTCCGTGGAGGTCAGTGACGACGAGCCGACCTTGACGACGAGGCGGCGCGCGTCCCGCAGCGCGGCTCGGCTCACGGCCCGGGCTCCCGGTCCCCCTGCAGCCGGTCCCCCAGCAGTTCGACGACCTCGCCCTCGTCACCGCCGACCTGCTCGGACTCCTCGAACGGCACGTGCCGGGCGGCGTAGCGGGCGTTGCGCTCGGCACGCGTGAGGCGCAGCGAGTCGGCGAGGCGCTTGTCGGTGCCGCGCGGCCCGGCGAGCGCCTCGACCGCGGCGGCCTCCCCGACCGTCGGCTCCCAGTCGAAGGTGACGCCGTCGGGCCCTGCGCCGATAGTGACCTCGGCTCCCGCCTTGGCCCCGAGCTTCGCCAGCTCCGCCTCGACGCCCAGCTTCGCCAGCCGGTCGGCGAGGTACCCGACGGCCTCGTCGTTGTCGAACGCCGTCTGCCGGACCCAGCGCTCCGGCTTCGCGCCGGTGACCAGGAAGGTCTGCTCACCGGTCGGCGTCACGGTGAACGCGGTCTCGTTGACCGGGGCGGGGCGCAGGACGATCCGCGGCGCCGCGACGACCGGCTGGGCCGCCCGGTACTCCTCCACCAGCGACGCGAGCCGCAGGACGAGCTGCCGCAGCCCGGCGTGCGTCGCGGCGCTGACCTCGAACGACTCGAGGCCGCGGGCCTCCAGCTCCGGCCGCACCAGCTCGGCGAGGTCGTGCGCGTCCGGCACGTCGATCTTGTTGAGGACGACGAGCCGCGGCCGGTCGTCGAGCCCGCCGTAGGCCGACAGCTCCGCCTCGATCGTGTCGAGGTCGGACAGCGGGTCGCGATGCGGCTCCAGGGTCGCGCAGTCGAGGACGTGCACGAGCACGCTGCAGCGCTCGACGTGCCGGAGGAACTCCAGGCCGAGCCCGCGGCCGCTGCTGGCGCCCGGAATCAGCCCGGGGACGTCGGCGATGGTGAACGGCGACCGGTCGCCGGCCTGCACGACCCCCAGGTTGGGCGCCAGCGTCGTGAACGGGTAGTCGGCGATCTTCGGCCGAGCGGCGCTGACGGCCGCGATCAGCGACGACTTGCCGGCGCTCGGGAAGCCGACGAGCGCGACGTCGGCGACGGACTTCAGCTCGAGGACGATGTCGCGCGCCTCGCCGGGCTCGCCGAGCAGCGCGAAGCCGGGTGCCTTGCGCCGCGTGGAGGCGAGGGCGGCGTTGCCGAGGCCCCCGTGGCCCCCGGCGGCGATGACCGCCCGGGTGCCGGTGCCGACGAGGTCGGCGATCTGCTCGCCGCTCGCCGCGTCGAGGACGACGGTGCCGTCGGGGACGGGCAGGACGAGGTCGACGCCGTCGGCGCCCGTGCGGTTGCCGCCCTGCCCGGGCTTACCGCTGGTCGCCTTCTGATGCGGATGGAAGTGGAAGTCGAGCAGCGTCGTCGTGCCGGGGTCGACGACGAGGACGACGTCCCCGCCGCGACCGCCATTGCCGCCGTCCGGCCCGCCGAGGGGCTTGAACTTCTCCCGGTGCACGCTGGCGCAGCCGTGCCCGCCGTTGCCGGCCGCCACGTGCAGGATCGCGCGGTCGACGAAGGTGGCCACGGGTACTCCTCTGTCACTTGATCTAGGAGTTGAAAACACGAAACGGGCGGGTCGGCTGTCGTGCAGCCGGCCCGCCCGTTGTCGAAGGTTGCTGGCTACGCGTCCGCCGGAGCCGGGGCGGGCACTGAGGACACTGCGGCCGGGACGATGCTGATGGTCTTGCGACCGCGCTTGGTCCCGAACGTGACGTGGCCCGCGGCGAGCGCGAACAGCGTGTCGTCACCGCCGCGACCGACAAGGTCACCCGGGTGGAAGTGGGTTCCCCGCTGGCGGACGATGATCTCGCCGGCGTTCACCAGCT
Organism: uncultured Actinomycetota bacterium; assembly: GCA_963783105.1. Lineage (GTDB taxonomy): Bacteria > Actinomycetota > Actinomycetes > Frankiales > Frankiaceae > JAVEDQ01. The sequence goes on along the minus strand of CAWAMI010000007.1, from coordinate 255,211 downwards.
GTCCGCCGAACCGCTTCACGCCGAGCCGCTGGGCGTTCGAGTCACGCCCGTTGCGCGAGGAACTCGCGCCCTTCTTGTGCGCCATGGTCTGCTACTCCCCAGCTCAGCCGGTCTCGATGCCGGTCACGCGCAGCCGCGTCAGCTTCTGACGGTGCCCCTGACGGGTGTGCTGCCCGGTCTTGTTCTTGAACTTGTGAATGCGGATCTTCGGGGCCTTGATCGGCCCGACGACCTCCGCCGTGACCGCGACGCTCGCGAGCGCCTGCGCGTCCGTGGTGACGTTGCTCCCGTCGACCACGAGCACCGCGGGCAGGGTCACGGACTCGCCGGCAGCACCCGGAAGCTTCTCGACGTCGACGACGTCACCCACCGCTACCTTGTGCTGCTTGCCGCCGGTGCGGACGACCGCGTACACCGCGACTCCCCTGCTCTCGAAGATCTACTGCTTCTCGCTGCTGTGTGGCCGCGCCTGTCCCGGAAGGTGCGCGCGCCAGTGGGCGCGCGTCGAGCGCGACCCGAACGAGTCTACGTGAGGTCCCCGACCAGCGCCGACCGAGCGATCGAGCGTCAGGGCGGGCTCAGCGTGGGCGGTGCCGCGGGAACAGCACCACCTGCTGGAAGGTCGGCCGGTTCTGCCAGTCGATGTTCGGCTGCCCGACGATCCCGAGGGCGCGGAAGGCGATGGAGTCGAACTCCGGCATCGACTGCCCGGCGGCCTTCGACGCGGTCGACGCGGTCCACGAGGCGACGTCCGTCGAACCTCCGTTCGCGGTCACCAGCGCCTGGTAGGTCCGCAGCAGAGCGGCGTCGATCGCCGCGTGACAGGAGGCGGGCCCGCCGCCGCACCAGCGGCTCGTGATGACCGGGCTGAACGGGGCCGGCGGCGACTGCCCGCGCAGCTGGGCCAGCGACTTCTGCAGGTAGCCCTCGTAGCCGCCGTCGTAGGCGCTGCCGAGGTGCTGACCCCCGCTGTTCGGGGTGTTGACGAACTGCATCGGCAGGACCGAGTACCCCGGGTCGGCGGCGCCGCCGGTGTTGCCGACGGAGCCGACCCCGCCCGCGGCGAGCAGCGGGTCGTAGATCGCGCGGATGAGAGCGGGCATCAGCTCGTCCATGATGGCCACCGCGGCCGCGCGGTGGTACTGCGCGTCACCCGGCTGGGCCTTCTGCCGGTGGCTGCCCTCGGCGAGCCAGGTGCACAGCTGGGCGAGCATCGCCGTCACGCCGGGCGGCTGGGGACGGTTCCGCAGGTAGCCCAGCAACTGCGGTAGGACCGCCTCCCCGTCGAGGTCCTGCGTGGCCGCGAACGCCATCGCCTGGACGACCTGGGCGCGGGTGACCCTGCCGCCGGAGGCCGCGAGCTGCGCCTTCAGCTGATTGACCAGCAACTGCGAGCGGAACACCGGCCCGTAGCCGTACTGCTCGTCGGAGGCGGAGAAGCCGGGCGCGGGCTTGTTGTTCCAGCTGACGAAGAAGCCCTGCGGTGGGTTGACCTGCTGCGGATGCTTCCCGGCGGGCAGGAAGCCCTGCCATTCGGCGATGCCGGTGCCCCAGCTGGGCAGGTTGGGGTCGACATTGCTCGGTCGGACCGGGTCGCGACCGCTGACGAAGTAGCCGGCGTCCCGGTCGTCCACGTAGAACCAGTTGAACGTGTAGCCGATCTGCGCCGCGCCCCGCTTCCAGCTGGCGTAGTCGTGCGTCAGCCTCGGCTGCCCCCAGCGCAGGAAGCCGACCACGGAGTCGACGTCGTGCTCATAGGTCGACCGCTGGTTCACGACGGCCACCGGCTTGCCGCCCGAGGTCGTCCAGCCCTGCACGACACCGTGGTTGGTCCGGTAGATGTCGTGCCGGATGACGGTGGGTGCCCCCACCCCGCCCGGCTTCGGGACCGCGGTCTCGGTGAAGACCTCGTGCACCATCGGCCTGCAGACGCCACGGAACAGGTAGTACTTGCCCTCCTTGTCGGGCGCGCCGCCGCCCGGCTTGCAGACCTTCTCCAGGCGCTGGTCGATGAGGTCGCTGCCGGCGGACGTCGCGGACCAGGCGAAGTCCGGCCCCCGGCCGAGCTCGACGAGCCCCGTGCCGGGGAAGGAGGCGCCCATCGCGGCGTAGTTCGGGGACCGGAGCTCCTGGATCATGAGGATCTGCGGCGCGAAGTAGGACACCTGGGGCCCGAAGACGGCGACGGGGTGCCCGCCCGCCGACTTGCCCCCGTTGACGACCAGGGCGTTGCTCATGGACGCGGGCATCGCGTCGAGCGACGTCATGATCGTCTTGGCCGTCGGGTTGGGCGAGGTCAGGTCGCAGCCCGGCGTCGTGGCGGTCGGGCCCCCGGTCAGCGGCCGACGCGGGTGGTCCGGCAGCGCCGTCGTCGCCGGGTTCACGGCCCCGGGCGTCATGTACGGAAAGGACTTCCCGACGATGGTGGTCGGGGCCGCGGGGTCGTTCTGCGACTTGAACTGGGTGAACGCCGACTTGCCGGCGCTCGCGCCGAGCTTGCCCTGCAGGTACTTCAACAGGGCCGCGTTCTCGACCTCCGCACCGCCGCCCTTGCCGAAGATGCCGCCGATCAGGCCGGCGATGGCGACGACGTCGGCAGGGGTCCACTCCTGCGGCGGCTGGAGCGCGGCGCCGTAGTCGGCCGGGAGCAGCGTCGGATCGGTACGGGTCGCGGCGATGTAGGCGTTCACGCCGGCGACGTAGTTGTTGATCATTTGCTTGGCCAGCGTGCCCTGCGCGCCGTACTGCGCCGGCAGGGCGTCGACCTGCGCCTGCGCGCGGGCGGGCGTGTAGGGGGCGAGCAGCAGCTGGTCGTGGTCCATCTGCTCGAATTCGCAGGACGGGCCGAGGAAGGCCGACAGCGTGCCGCTGCCGTAGTGCCGCAGGACGTCCATGAGGAACAGCCGGTCCTCCGCCTGGGCGAAACCCGAGCCGAACGCCATTCCGGCGTCGGTGGTGCCGTAGACGTGCGGCACCTCGTGGTTGTCGCGGTAGATCGACACGTCGTTCCGAGGCTGCTCGACGCGGGTGACGCCGCCATTGGCCACCCCGAACGACTCGTCGTTGAAGTAGGTGGGCAGCCCCGAGTCGGTCAGGCCCGGTGCCCCGTAGATCAGGTCCGAGTACTGGCCGAGCTGGTCGTCGCTCCCGGGCGGCCGCTGACCGGTGGCCTCGAACTGCGCCGCCTCCACCGCGTTGACCTTGCCGTTCTCGCCGGGCGGCAGGACGTAGCGGGCGTTGCCGTCGGCGTAGTCGCCGGTCCGGTAGCCCGGGCCGGACGGCGGCGGGGGCGGCGGCAGCAGGCTCGGCGCCGCGCTCGCCGCCAGCGACGGGAGCACGAGGAGCAGGCACCCCGTGACGACGAGGACCACCGACCACCGACTCCGCCGAGCTCCGGCCGATTCGGCACGAACGGAACGAGCCATCGCGAACCCCCCGTCACGCAGACGGGCGGAATGTTACGACCGGGTCACGTGACGCTCGTCATCGGGTCCACCGGACCGTCGCCGGCGGTCGACGATCCGTCCGGCGACCCGCCCGACGACTCGTTCGAGGCCTGATCGTCGGCACCGGTCGACTCGGCGGCTTCCGCCACCGCCGCCGTGGGGGCCGGCCGCGCGGCCCGGCGTCGGCGAGGGGTGCGGCGGGCCGGTCCCGCGGATCCTGCATCGGGCGACCCGTTCTCGCTCGCGGGGAGCTCCGCCCCCGCCTCCGCCGACGCCCGCTGACGCGCTGCGGGCGGGTCCGCCTCGACATCGGGATCCGAGGGTGTCTCGACGGACGCGGCCTCCACCTCGACCTCGCTGCCGGTGGGACGGGTCCCGTTCGGCAGGTCCTCGGTCGACTCGATGCTCCCCTCGGCGGCGCCGTCGAGCGGCGCGTCCTCCGGGGATGCCGGCTCATCCGATGTTGTGTCGGCTTTGTCCGCGGGTCCCGTGTCGTCCCGTCCCGAGTCGTCCCCGTCCGACCCGCGCCCGGCCGACTTCCGCCCGCCCTTGGGCTCCGGCGGAAGGGGGATCGGCCGCGTTGTCGGCGGGCGCGGGATCGGCTTGCCGGACGACTTCCCGCCGCCGGCCGAGGGCAGCTCGACGTGGACACCCTTGCCGCCACAGGTCGGGCACGGCTCGCTGTAGGCCTCGATCAGGCCCTGACCGACGCGCTTGCGCGTCATCTGCACCAGCCCCAGGCTGGTGACCTCGGCGACCTGGTGCTTGGTGCGGTCGCGTCCGAGGCACTCGGTGAGCCGGCGCAGGACGAGTTCGCGGTTGCTCTCGAGCACCATGTCGATGAAGTCGACGACGATGATGCCGCCGATGTCGCGCAGGCGAAGCTGACGTACCAGCTCCTCGGCGGCCTCGAGGTTGTTGCGGGTGACCGTCTCCTCGAGGTTGCCGCCCTTACCCGTGAACTTGCCGGTGTTGACGTCGACGACCGTCATGGCCTCGGTGCGGTCGAAGACCAGCGAACCGCCGGAGGGCAGGAAGACCTTCCGGTCGAGCGCCTTGAGCAGCTGCTCGTCGATCCGGTAGGTGTCGAAGACGTCCTCGGAGTCGATGTGCTTGCGCAGGCGCGGCGACAGGTCGGGGGCGACCTGACCGACGTAGGTCTCGATCGTGTCCCACTCGGACTCGCCCTGGACGACGAGTTCGCGGAAGTCCTCGTTGAAGATGTCGCGGACGACGCGGACGACGAGATCCGGCTCGGCGGAGAGCAGCGCGGGCGCCTGGGCCTTGCCGGCCTTCTTCTGGATCTGCTCCCACTGGGTCGACAGCCGCGAGATGTCGCGGGTCAGCTCCTCCTCCGAGGCCCCCTCGGCGGCGGTCCGGACGATGACCCCGGCGTCCTCCGGGGTGATCTTCTTGAGGATGCTGCGCAGCCGCGCGCGCTCGGTGTCCGGCAGCTTGCGGCTGATGCCCGCGCTGCCGCCCTCGGGCACGTAGACCATGTACCGGCCCGGCAGGCTGATCTGGCTCGTGAGGCGGGCGCCCTTGTGCCCGATCGGGTCCTTCGTGACCTGGACGACGACCGACTGGCCCGACTTCAGCGCCTGCTCGATCTTGCGCGGCTTGCCCTCGAGGCCGCTGGCGTCGTAGTTGACCTCACCGGCGTAGAGCACGCCGTTGCGCCCCTTGCCGATGTCGACGAACGCCGCCTCCATGCTCGGCAGCACGTTCTGCACCTTGCCGAGGTAGACGTTGCCCGCGTAGGACGTCGAGCTGGCCCGGGTGACGTAGTGCTCGACGAGCACGTTGTCCTCGAGCACCGCGATCTGCGTGCGGTCCCCGGCGTTGCGCACGACCATCACCCGGTCGACGGCCTCGCGCCGGGCGAGGTATTCGGCCTCGGTCACGATCGGCGCGCGGCGGCGGCTCTGGTCCCGGTTGTCGCGGCGGCGCTGACGCTTGGCCTCGAGGCGGGTGGAGCCGGTGACGCCCTTGATCTCGTCCTCGGCCGAGCCCTTCTCCGACCCCTTCTCCGACCCCTTCTCCGAACCCTTGTCGGAGCCGCCGTCCGAGGAGTCGGAGGAGTCCCCGTCTCCGCCACGGCGGCGCCGGCGGCGCCGGCGCTTGCTGCCGGACCCGTCACCGGAGTCCCCGGAGTCGCCCGAGTCGCCCGAGTCGCCGTCTGAAGACGCCTTCTCGGCGCTGGTCTCGTCGGTCTCGGCAGGGGTCACGCCCTCGGGTGAGGAGGCCTCCGTACCGTCGTCGGCAGTGCCCGATTCGGCGCCGCCCTCGTTCTCGTCCCGCGGCCGACCGCGTCCGCGTCGTCCCCGGCGACGACGCCGGCTGCGTCCGCCGTCGCCGTCGCCCTCGTCCGAGTCCCCCGATGAGGAGGCGTCGTTCGCGGCGGCGTCCTGGCGATCGGCCTCCCCGTCCGCGTCGCCGTCCTCGTCGACGCGGGCGGCGCGGGCGGGACGAGGGGGCAGCTCGGAGAGGTCGGGTGCCTGGAACATCACGGTGGGCGGCGCCGCCGCCGGTCGCCGGGCCGCGCGGCGGGACGGACGGCTGGGGGCCTGGGCGTCGGCCACCGGCGCTTCGACCGCTGCCCCGGCGGACTCGTCGTCGGTCGGCTGATCACCGGGAGGCTCGTCGGTCGCGTCCGGCTCGTCGTCGGACTCCGTGCCCGTCGCCGTCTGCGCCGCCGCAGCGGGCTCGGGCGCAGGGGGTGGAGTAGCAGGGGGTGGAGTAGCAGAGGGTGGAGTAGCAGAGGGTGGGGCAGCGGGCGGCGCCGGCTCGGTGAACGCGGTCACGGCGCCGGGAGGACGCGAGGCGGCGCGGCGCCGGCGGGGACGGCCAGGCGGCTCCTCGGCTGCCGCCGGAGACTCCTGTTCCGGAGCGGCGGACGAGGCCGCGGCTCCCGGCTCGTCCGATGCCTCGCTCACGACCTCGGGCGGCTGTTCCGTGGGAGCGCCGACCGGGACATCGGGCGAGCTCGACGTGGGGGTGGTCTCGTCGGGTTCGGTCAAGAGGTACGCCTTCCGGCTCCCGGGCGCGGGATCCACCCGCGACCGCTCAGGAGCTGCCTGGCATCAACGGGGCTCCGCCGACGCATCTGCGACGCCTGTCAGCCAACGGGCCCGGCGCCCTCCTGGACCGGAGCCAGCGGGTCAACTATCAACCCGTCTTCGGCGAGCCGGCCTTGGCCGAGCCGCGTCACCTCGGGAGGGACCGGCGGCTCGAGACCGGCCACCGTCCGAAAGGCGGCCATCACGTCGTCGGGTCGTACAGCGGGCGTCGTCTGCTGTACGACAAGGCCGAGTATCGCACAATCCGCCCCGGCCCCCTCGTACGACACCGCCGACGTTCCGTCCGACCGGTCGGATGCCTCGTCCAGGACGCGCGCGGAGGCGATGGCCGCGCGGACGTCGACGGTCCGCCGACCGCTCTTGGTCATCTTCTCGACCGGGGCGGATTCGGCGGCGAGCAGGGCCGCGACGGCGCGTTTCGCCTCGTCGACCGGTACGCCCGGGAGGCGCATGATCCAGTCGCCCGCGTCGATGCGCTCGGGCAACGGGGGCCCGCTGGCGGGGACGCACTCCAGGATGTCGAGGCCGGGCGGCAGGGCGGCGTCCAGCGCCGCCCGGACCTGTTCGGGGTCGCAGTGCTCGGCGACGGCGATCTCGAGGTACTCGGCCTCGCTCGCCACGCCCGTCGGCGCGGCGCCGACCCACGACACCTTCGGGTGGGCGGTGAAGCCCGACGAATAGGCCATGGGCACCTCGGCGCGCCGCAGCGCCCGCTCGAAGGCGCGGGCGACGTCGCGGTGCGAGGTGAAGCGCAGCCGGCCGCGCTTGGCGTACCGGAGCCGCAACCGGCCGACGACCTCCGTGGGGCGTCCGGTCAGGTCAGGGGCGGAACGGGCCATCCGCGCTCACACCTGCGCAGTTCCAGCGATGCTGAGTGGCAGCAGCGTCTTGCCGGTGGGCCCGATCTGGATGTCGGTGCCCATCGTCGGGCAGACGCCGCAGTCGTAGCAGGGGTTCCAGCGGCAGTCGTCGACCTCGGTCTCGGCGAGGGCGTCCTGCCAGTCGTCCCAGAGCCACTCCTTGTCGAGCCCGGAGTCGAGGTGGTCCCAGGGCAGTACCTCGGTGACGTCGCGCTCGCGCGTCGTGTACCAGGCGAGATCGATCCCGACCTTCTCGGCGGCCTCGGTCCAGCGCTCGTAGGAGAAGTGCTCGCTCCACCCGTCGAAGCGGCCGCCCCGGGCGACGACCTCCTCGATCACGGCCCCGACCCGTCGGTCGCCGCGAGAGAGCAGGCCCTCGATCATCCCGGGCTTGCCGTCGTGGTAGCGGAACCCGATGGAGCGGTCCCGGCCGATGGCGTCCTTGAGCAGGCGCAGGCGGCGGTCGGTGTCCTCGGCCGACAGCTGCGGCGCCCACTGGAACGGCGTGTGCGGCTTGGGCACGAACCCGCCGATCGAGACGGTGCAGCGGATGTCGCGGCGGCCGGACACCTCGCGGCCGACCCGGATGACCTCCTTGGCCAGCCGGGCGATCTGCAGGACGTCCTCGTCGGTCTCGGTCGGCAGCCCGCACATGAAGTAGAGCTTCACCTGCGACCAGCCGTTGGCGTAGGCCGTCGAGACCGTGCGGATCAGGTCCTCCTCGGTGACCATCTTGTTGATCACCTGGCGGAGGCGCTGCGAGCCGCCCTCCGGCGCGAACGTCAGCCCGGAACGCCGCCCGCCGCGGGACAGCTCGTTGGCGAGATCGATGTTGAAGGCGTCCACGCGGGTGCTCGGTAGCGACAGCGACGTCTGCGTGCCCTCGTACCGGTCGGCGAGGCCCTTGGCGACGTCCGCGATCTCGCTGTGGTCGGCCGACGACAGCGACAACAGGCCGACCTCCTCGTAGCCGGTGGCCTGCAGGCCGCGCTCGACCATCTCGCCGATGCCGGTGATGCTGCGCTCCCGGACCGGGCGCGTGATCATGCCGGCCTGACAGAACCGGCAGCCTCGCGTGCAGCCGCGGAAGATCTCGACGCTCATCCGCTCGTGCACCGACTCGGCCAGCGGCACCAGCGGCTGCTTGGGGTAGGGCCACTCGTCGAGGTCCATCACGGTGTGCTTGGCGACCCGGTGCGGCGCGTCGGGCGTGACCGGCACGACACGGCGGATGCGCCCGTCGGGCAGGTACTCGACCTCGTAGCGGCTCGGCACGTAGGCGACGCCGCTCGCGGCGACGGCGTCGAGGACGGCCGCCCGCCCCTCGGCCTTGTGCTCGCGGATCAGGTCGGTGATGGCCAGGACCGCCTGCTCGCCGTCGCCGAGCACGGCGGCGTCGAGGAACTCCGCGATCGGCTCGGGGTTGAAGGCGGCGTGGCCGCCGGCGACGACGATCGGGTGCTCGTCGGTGCGGTCGGCGGCCCGGCGCGGGATGCCGGCCAGGTCGAGCGCGACGAGGAAGTTGGTGTAACCGAGCTCGGTGGCGAAGCTGACGCCGAGCACGTCGAAGGCCGACACGGGCCGGTGGCCGTCGACGGTGAACTGCGGGACGCCGTTCTCGCGCATGAGCGCTTCAAGATCCGGCCAGACGCTGTAGGTGCGCTCGGCGAGGACGTCGGGCTGCTCGTTGAGGACCTCGTAGAGGATCATCAGGCCCTGGTTCGGCAGCCCGACCTCATAGGCGTCGGGGTACATGAGCGCCCACCGCACACTGGCGCTGTCCCAGTCCTTGACCTGCGCGTTCAGCTCGCCGCCGACGTACTGGACCGGCTTGCGGACCCGCGGGAGCAGCGCCTCGAGGCGGGGGAAGACGGACTCGACGGGCATGGGTTTCACGGTACGCGGAGCAGGTTCGGCAGGGTGCGCCGAACCGTCGTCGGGGAGGTGCCGACCTCCGTCGGCTCCTCGATCCGCGCGCTGCAGTCGTGTAGGAATACGAGTAGCCGAGCGCGATGCTCACGCGAATACGCCAGAGGAACGACGGCGCCGCAGCCGAGGGGGCGCGAGTGGCCGTACGTGCACTGCCTCCCGGGGCCCTCGAAGAGGGAGCCGTGCAGCTGTCCAGCCATCAGCTGCGCCTCGAACCGGTGCCCCGTTCCGCGGCGCTCGCCCGTAGCTTCGTCCGGAAACACGCGCCGGAGTTGCCCGAGGAAACCGCGGACTCGTTGCTGTTGCTGGCCAGCGAGTTGGTCAGCAACGCGGTCGTGCACGCCCGCACGGACATCGAGCTGCTGGTCGTCGTGACGGAGCAGTCGGTGGTCATCGCGGTTCACGACCTCGACCTCGCCACGTCGCTCCAGGATCCGTACGTCACGACCCGGGAGGGCGGCTGGGGCCTCGAGCTGGTGGCGGCCCTCGCGGACGCGTGGGCGATGCACCCCCACCCCGACGGCGGTAAGACGGCGTGGGTGCGTCTAGCCTGCGGCGACGCGCATCCGGTGATCGACGGCGCGGCCGCACGAGCCGATTCCGGCAGGAGGGACTCATGACCGACTCCTCGAACACAGCGGCCGGTTCGCGCTCCCCCTCGCCGACCACGCCGGCCGCGACGGCCCGGCTCGCCGGCACGCTGCAGCTCGGACGGGACGGCGTCGAGGCGGGCGCCGCCATCCCGAAGATCGCCAGTGGGATCGGGGGCTTCGACCAGGTCGCCATGGGCGGGCTACCGGCCCGCCGTACGACGGTGGTCGCCGGAACCGCGGGCGCGGCCAAGACGCTGTTCGCCGCACAGTTCCTCGCCGAGGGCGTCCGGCTGGGGCAGCCCGGCGTGTTCGTCACCTTGGAGGAGCCGGCCGCCGACCTGCGCACCAACCTGCACACGCTCGGCTGGGACGTCGAGGCCTGGGAGGCGCAAGGGGACTGGCGCTTCGTCGACGGATCCCCCCTTGCTCCCACCGACAGGGATACGGGCGGGCGTCCCCGGTACAGCGTCGCGACGCTCGCCGCCCAGATCGGGGCTGCCGTCGACCGGACCGGCGCGGAGCGGCTGGTGCTGGACAGCCTCAGCGCGGTTCTCGCGCTGCAGGAGGACGTGGGCAGCGCGCGGCAGGAACTGCGGTCCCTCCTGATGCATCTGCGCGGCATGGCGCTGACGGTCGTCATGACGCTCGAGACGGCCGACGACCCGGTCGGTGCGCTGTCCACCTACGGCATCGAGGAGTTCGTCGCGGACAACGTGGTGCTGCTGCGCAACGTCCGTGAGGGCAGCTTCCGCCGTCGGCTGGTGGAGGTGCTGAAGATGCGCGGCGCGATGCATCACAAGGGCGACGTGCCGTTCACGATCGTGCCCGGCGAGGGCCTGCGGGTGCTGCCGGTCAGCATGTCCACCGGGGAGAAGCGGCCCAAGCGGCGCGTATCGACCGGCGTCACGGGCCTCGACGAACTCACCCGCGGCGGGCTGATCCGGGGCTCGAACACCGTTCTCTCCGGTGCGACCGGCGCCGGCAAAACCATGCTGGCCACCCAGTTCGCCGCGGACGGCATCGCCCAGGGCGAGCGCGTGCTGTTCGTGTCCTACGAGGAGTCGCACGACCAGGTCCTGGACAACGGATCTGCGCTGGGCTCCGACTTCGAGGAGGCCGAGAGCCGGGGATTGCTCCGGATCGTCGCGCTCTACCCCGAGGTCGCGTCGCTCGACGACCATCTCGTCGAACTCCGCGACCTCGTCGATCGTGTCCAGCCGACCCGCCTCGTCGTGGACGGCCTCACCGCGCTGGAGCGCGTCGGCTCGGGTCCGTCCTATCGCGGGTTCCTGCTGGGCGTGACCGCGTTCGTCCGCGCCGCCGGGCTGGCGACGGTCCTGACCGCCGCGCCGACGGCCATCATCGGCCACGCGACGACGGCGACGCACATCTCCGGCCTGGTCGACACGGTCGTCGTCCTGCGCCACCACGTGGAGGGCAGCACGATCCGTCGCGGCATCCACGTCCAGCGCATGCGGGGCAGCGGCAGCGAGAACGAGGTGCGGGAGCTGGTGATCGACGACGGCGCGGTCACCGTCGGCGGTCCACTGGCGATCAACGCCGACGACCAGATCGAGCCGAGCTGATCGACCGGCCTGAGCGAGCTCAGCGGTTGACGGAGCTCATGTTCGGATAGCGGTCGCCGGCCGTGAAGCCCTTCGGGGCGACGGACTCGATGCGGGCCAGGTCGTCGGCGCTGAGCGTGACGTCGGTGGCGCCGAGGTTCTCGTCCAGGTACCGGCGACGCTTGGTGCCGGGGATCGGGACGATGTCGTCGCCCTGGGCGAGCAGCCAGGCCAGCGCGAGCTGGGACGGGGAGCAGCCCTTCTCCGCGGCGATCTCGTGCACCTGGGTGACGACGTCGAGGTTGCGCTGGAAGTTCTCGCCCTGGAACCGCGGGTTGTTGCGGCGGAAGTCGCCCTCGGGTAAGTCGTCCGGGCCGGCGAACCGTCCGGTGAGGAACCCGCGACCGAGCGGGCTGTAGGCGACGAAACCGATGCCGAGCTCGCGGACCGTCGGGAGGATCTCGTCCTCCGGGTCCCGCGACCACAGGCTGTACTCGGTCTGCAGGGCCGTGATCGGCCGGGTGGCCGCGGCCCGCCGAATCGTCTCGGGTGCCGCCTCGGAGAGGCCGAGGAAGCGCACCTTGCCGGCGTCGACCAGCTCACCCATCGCGCCGACCGTCTCCTCGATCGGCACGTCCGGGTCCACGCGGTGCTGGTAGTAGAGGTCGATCACGTCGACACCGAGCCGGGCGAGCGAGTCGTCGCAGCACTTCCGGACGTACTCCGGACGACCGTTGACGCCGAGGAACGAGCCGTCCTCACCGCGCTGGCTGCCGAACTTCGTCGCCAGCTGGACCTCGTCGCGCCGCTGGCCCTCGATGGCCCGGCCGACCAGCTTCTCGTTGGTGAACGGCCCATACATGTCGGCGGTGTCGAGGAAGGTGCAGCCGGCGTCGACCGCCGCCCGGATCACCTCGATCGATTCCTGCTCGTCGGAGGTGCCGTAGAACTCGCTCATACCCATGCAGCCGAGTCCGAGCTGGGAGACGGTGAGGGCTGTGCCGGCAGAAGCGGCCCGGTCTGAGCTGCCGGAGCCGAGGGTGCGCTGGTTCATGACGAACCCCTGCCCGGAGAGCGGACGCCGACGCGTCAGCTGACGTTGCGGGCGTGCACGTTCTGCAGGAGACCGATGGCTATCAGGTTGGCGAACATCGACGACCCGCCGTAGCTGACGAACGGTAGCGGCAGGCCCGTCACCGGCATGATGCCGAGCGTCATGCCGACGTTGATGAACGCCTGGAAGGCGAACCAGACGGCGATGCCCACGGCGACCAGCAGGCCGAAGCTGTCCTCCGAGGCCCGGGCGATCGACAGGGCGCGCCACAGCACGATGGAGAGCAGCACGAGGATCGCGCAGGCCCCGATGAAGCCGAGCTCCTCGCCGGCGACGGTGAACACGAAGTCGGTCTTCTGCTCGGGCACGAACTGGCCCTGGGTCTGCGAGCCGTGCAGCAGTCCCTGACCGAGCAGACCGCCGTTGGCGTTGGCGGTCAGCGCCTGGTCGACGTTGTAGCCGGTGCCGCCGACGTCGACCGCGTTGCTGCTCGCGAACTGCGTGAGCCGAGCTTCCTGGTAGGGCTTGAGCAGGTGCAGGCCGAGCACGGCCCACCCCGCGAGCACCCCGGCGGTGATCATGCCGACCACCCATCGGACCGGCGCCCCGGAGCAGGCCAGCACGCCGAGGATGACGACGACGAAGACCATCGTCGTCCCGAAGTCGGGCTGCAGCATGATCAGCCCGAGCGGGACCGCGGCTACGGCGAGCACGAGCAGGACGTCTCGTCCGCGAGGAGCCGACGAGACGCCGAAGCGCGAGTCGTCCCGCTTCTCCCCCAGGATCATCGCCATCCCGACGACCAGCGCCACCTTCGCGAACTCCGACGGCTGCAGCTGCATCCCCGCGGGCAGCACGATCCACGACCGCGCGCCGTTGATCGTCGAGCCGACGAGCAGGACGGCGATCAGCCCGACGACGGAGGCGAGGTAGAGCACGGGCGCGTACGCGCGCAGGGACCGGTAGTCGACCATCGCGACCACCAGCCCCAGCACCAGCCCGATGCCGAAGTTCATCAGGTGCCGCTTGAGGTACGCCTGCGGATCGAGCTGCTGATCGATCTGGTACTGCCGAGTGGCCGAGTAGACGAGCAGGGCGCCGAGGATGCACAGCGCCAGCGTCGAGAGCAGCAGCAGCCAGTCGACCGAGCGCAGGATCGTGGCGCGCCGGGCCGACCGGGCCTGGGCCTCGCGGTCCCGAAGGGACGGCGTGCTCCGCAGGCCGGGAAGCCCGGACAGACCGGTACTGCTCATCCTGTCCCCTCCCCTCGTGCTGCCGCGGTTCGAAGGCGCAACGGGCGCCTGTGGGTCATCACTGCTGCCGCGCCGGCGGCGCGGCGCTGCCGTCGGCCCGGATCGACGGCAGCTTCGTCGGGGTCTGGCCGCCCGGCAGGGCGGCAGGACGACCGACGCCGTAGATGGCCTCCCACACCCGGCGCGCGGCGGGAGCGGCGACCTGACCACCCTGACCACTGTTCGGGATGGACATGACGATGACGTACTTCGGGTTCGGCAGCGGCCCGAACGAGGCGAACCACGACGTGTCGCCCTGACTCTCGACCTCGGCGGTACCGGTCTTCCCGGCGATGTGGATCTGCTGCAGGGGGAAGCCGCCGAAGGCACCCGCCGCCGTGCCTCGGGTGGTGACCTCGCCGAGCGCGTCCCGCACGTAGGCCAGGACCGCCGGGTCGACGTCGAGCTTGCGCTTCACCGCCGGGTCGATGGTGCGGTCGAGGCTGCCGTCGGGCTTCAGCAGGGCCTTCGCGAGCCGCGGCTCGTAGAGCGTGCCCCCGTTGGCGATCGCCGCGTAGGCCGTGGCGAGCTGAAGCGGGCTGACGTTGAGGTACGCCCCCTGGCCGATGGCGAACTGGGTGGCGGCACCGCCGTTGTAGAGGTAGCCGTCCAGGCACGCCTCCCGGGCGTACTTCTGGAACTGCGCCGCCTTCGTCGGGTCGGGCTCCTCCGGGTAGCCGTTCTCCGCGCGGCGGCAGTAGGAGTCCTTCAGCTGGTTGTAGTTCTTGACGTTCTGCGCCCGGTCGACGACGGCCCCGGCGGTCTCCCCGGGCAGGTCGATGCCGGTCTGCGACCCGAAGCCGAACTTGCGGGCGTTGTCGACGAAGATCTCCTTCGCCGGCGGGTACTGCTGCTTGCCGTTGCGGAGGCCGCCGTCGGCGAGCCAGGCGTCGTAGGCGAACTTGTCGAAGATGACGTCGCAGGAGATGACCAGCGCCTCGTGCAGCGAGATGGGGCCGGCCGAGGAGCCCTCGAAGTTGTGGAAGCTCTGGTTGCCGACCTGCAGGTTGGGCGCGCAGTCGTAGGTGCCGTTCAGAGGGTCGCCCTGCTGGGTCACGGCCGCCACCAGGGAGAACGGCTTGAACGTCGAGCCCGGGGCGCCGGAGCCTTGGAAGGCGCGGGAGAACAGCGGCGTCCCCGCGTCCGCGTTGGTCAGCCGGTCGTAGTCGGCCTGGGAGATGCCGCCGACGAACTGGGTCGGGTCGTAGCCCGGGAGCGAGGCCATCGCGACGATCTGCCCGTTGGTCGCGTCCAGAACGACGCCGCTCGCGACCTTGGTCGTCTTACCGGCGACCGCCTGGTTGAGGCTGTCCTCCAGCGCCTTCTGGACGTTCATGTCCATGCCCAGCACGATGGTGTCGCCGACCACCGGGTCGACGTTGGAGACCACGCTGGACACCCGGCCGAACCGGTCGACCGCCAGCTTCTTCACCCCGTTCCGGCCGCGCAGCTGGTCGTCGTACTGCTGCTCGAGGCCGCCGAGCCCGACGGTGTCCGTGCGGGTCCGGTCGGGCGACTTCTCGAGTTGGGCCTGGCTGATGGGGCCGACGTAGCCGACCTCGTGCCCGGCGAGGGCGCCGAACGGATACGTCCGCACGGCCTGGGTGTCGGCCGAGATGCCCGGGAAGGTCTCCGGGTGCTCGATGATCGCCAGCGCCTGCTGCGGGCTCACGTCCGTGGCCACCGGGATCGGCTGGTACGGCGAGCCGTTCCAGCAGGGCTGGGGAACGGTGGCCGTGCACAGCCGGGTCTTGGCCACCATCTCCAGCGGCGTCACCCCGAGCACCTTGGCGAGCCGGGTGAGCACCGCGGCGCCGGCGTCCTTCTGCCGGTCCAGCACGCTGCGGTCGACGCTGACGACCAGCGCCGTCCGGTTGCTGGCGACCGTCCGGCCGTTCGCGTCGACGATCATCCCGCGGGGTGCGGGGGTGATCGCCTCCCGCACCCGGTTGTCCTCGGCCGCCGACTTGTACTGGTCCGACTGCAGCACCTCCAGCGACCACAGCCGCATGGCGAGGGTGGCGAACAGCGAGATGACCAGCACGCGCATCACGGTGATGCGCACGCTGCTGTTGCCGGGGCCGGTACGCAGACGAGGACCGCCGCCGTTCATCTCGCCTCCTCCCGGGTGCCGAGGATCCGTCCGATCAAGGGATACAGGAAGGGTGTGACAATCAGGCCGTAGAGCACCGCGGCGACGCACCGGTCGAGCAACAGCTGCCCGCCGGCGCGGTGGTCGTCCACCAGCGCGCCGGTCCCGGCGAACAGCAGCGCCGCGAGGACGCCACCCAGGACGACGGCGCCGAGCGGGATCGCCACGGACTTCTCCGCGTCCTGCCGGAGCAGGCCGACCAGATAGCCGACGATGCACAGCACGGCGGCGAGCCGGCCCATCGCGTGGTCGGAGAGCAGGTCGGCGCCGAAGCCCGCGACGAACCCGGTGAAGCTGCCGATGGCGGGGCCGGTCTGCAGCGCGACCGCCGCGACCACGATGGCGAGCAGGTCGGGCGTCCCGAAGGGGATGTCCAGGCTGGCGAGCACCGTCCGCTGCAGCAGGAGCACGACGAGCATCAGCACGACGATGCCCAGGTACCGCACGGGGTGCATGGCTCCCGACGTTACGGAGCCGAAGACGGAAGCCCGGCCGGGGAGCGAACCGGGCAGCGCCTCCGACGGCATCGTCGGCGGAGCCGACCTCGTCCCGGTCGGCGGAGCCGACCTCGTCCGGTTCAGCGGCAGCGTCACGGGCGGCTCACCCGCTCCCGCCGGATCGTCCGGCCCGGGCCGTCGGGAGGGCCGCGGTACTGGGACCGGTCGTGCCGGGCTGTGCCGGAGCGGGCGTCGGGGCCGGCGCGGGGGTGGGCGGAACGGGCCGCGGCGGCAGGAGCCGGTCCCCGGGGTTGGCCTGCGGACGACGCACGACCACTCCAACGAGATCGAGGGACCCGAAGTTCGCAAATGGCTGGATTTCTGCCCGTCGGGACAGACCTTCGCTGCCCTGCACCTGTTTGGTGATCGTGCCGACCGGCACGCCACCGGCGTAGTCGGCGCTGCCGTAGGTGACGACGCGGGTGCCCGGGCGGATCGGCAACGTGGGGTCGTAGAGCGTGAAGTAGATCTTTCCGGACGGGCCTGCGCCCGTGATGCGACCCAGCGCCTGCGAGCCCTCCAGCCGGGCCCCGATGACCGTCGCGGGGTCGGTCGCCAACCGGACGGTCGCCGTCGTCGACCCGACGCGCTGGACCACTCCGACGAGGCCGCCCGAGTTGATGACCAACTGCCCCTGCGCCAGGCCGTCCCGGCTGCCGGCGTCCACGTCGACGGTCTGCTCCGTGCCGGTGACGTCGCCGATCGCGATGATCCGCGTCGGGACGATGGAGTAGGACCCGCGATCGGCGAGCAGCCGCAGACGTTCCAGCTCGTCGGACAGGCGCTTCGCCTCCGCGTCCGCCGCGAGCTGCCGGGTCAGGTCGTCGACCCGGGCCTGCAGGGCGTCGGCGCGCTTGCGCTCGGCGTCGGCGCTGCGTCTGTCGTCGAAGGCGTTGGTGACCGGGGAGGTGACCGCGGACAGGGCGCGCTCCACCGGCCCGACGACGTCGTGCAGACCGCTGCGGAGCTTGGACTCCGCGCCGTTGGCCCGGTAGTCGACCGTGATCAGGACGAGCGCCGTGGCGAGCAGTGCGAACAGCAGGAGCCGGGCGCGGCGGTTGTCACGACCCATGGAGACCAGCGCACCCGGGTTCGGCGGTCGCGCTCGCTTCCCTGCCCGCCCGGCCCGATGTCGGGAAGAACCTCAAGTCAGCTGCGGCGCTCAGGACTCAACACCTGCTGCAGGGCTTCGAACTCCTCGACGCAGCGGCCCGAGCCGAGCGCGACGGAGTTCAACGGGTCCTCGGCGAGGAACACCGGCATCCCCGTCTCGTGCCGCAGCCGCTCGTCGAGCCCGCGCAGCAGCGCGCCGCCGCCGGTGATCACGATGCCGCGGTCCATGACGTCGCCGGCGAGCTCCGGCGGGCAGCGGTCCAGGGTGCCCTTGACCGCGTCGACGATGTCGTTGACCGGCTCCTCGATCGCCTTCCGGATCTCCTCCGCGCTCACCACGATCGTCTTCGGCAGACCCGAGACGAGGTCGCGACCGCGGATTTCCGCGTGCGGCTCGTCCGGCATCGGGAAGGCCGAGCCGATCGACATCTTGATCTCCTCGGCGGTGCGCTCGCCGAGCATCAAGCTGTATTCCTTCTTGACGTAACTCATGATCGAGTCGTCGAGCTCGTCACCGCCGGTACGGATCGACTGGCTGGTGACGATGCCGCCGAGGCTGATCACCGCCACCTCGGTGGTGCCGCCACCGATGTCGACGATCATGTTGCCGGTCGGCTCGTGGACCGGCATGCCGGCGCCGATGGCGGCGGCCATCGGCTCCTCGATGATGTAGACCTTGCGCGCCCCTGCTGCGTAGGCGGTGTCCTTGACCGCTCGCTGCTCGACGCCGGTGATCCCCGACGGCACGCACACCACGATGCGCGGCTGGGCGAAGCGGCTGCGGCGGTGCACCTTCTGGATGAAGTACCGCAGCATCCGCTCGGTGGTGTCGAAGTCGGCGATCACGCCGTCCTTCAGCGGGCGGATGGCGACGATGTTCCCCGGGGTGCGGCCGATCATCCGCTTCGCCTCGGAGCCGACCGCGACGATGCCCGTCGAGCTCGTGTTGATGGCGACGACGCTGGGTTCGTTCAGGACGATGCCCTTGCCGCGGACATAGACGAGCGTGTTGGCGGTGCCGAGATCGATCGCCATGTCACGACCGATGACGGAGAGAGTGGCCATGGGCGCACGGGCCTTCCGTTGGATGCAAGGCGCAGCGTACGGCCGGGTTCCGGGACCTCCGGCGAGCGACGCGCCCGCCGATTGCTAGAGGTTCGGGAAGAAGAGCTTGACCTCGCGTGCGGCCGATTCGGGTGAATCGGAACCGTGGACGAGGTTCTCGCCGATCTCGAGGGCGTAGTCGCCCCGGAGCGAGCCCGGGGCGGACTTCACCGGGTCGGTGACGCCCATGAGGGTGCGGACGGCCTCGACGGCACGGGGACCGTCGACGGCCATGGCGACCAGGGGGCCGCCGGTGATGAACTCGACGAGCTCACCGAAGAAGGGGCGCTCGCGGTGCTCGCCGTAGTGCTCCTCGGCGGTGTCCCGGTCGAGGGTGCGCAGCTCGACGGCGGCGAGGGTGAGGCCCTTGCGCTCGATCCGGCTGATCACCTCTCCCACGAGGCCCCGACGGACGCCGTCGGGCTTGACGAGGACGAGGGTGCGCTCGGCGGCCACGCGAACATTTCCTTCCGACGTGCTGGGTGCGGATATGCGGTTTGTCCTCGGGCGGGATCTCGACCCGGTCGACCGCTTGCAGGAGTTGCCGGTTCGACAGTACGTGCCGCGGCTGGGGGCTGGGGTGGCCGCGATGTCTCCGTTGACCCAACTTCTGCCGCCCATGCCGATGATCGGTCAGGCGGTGCCCGCCGCCGCGCTGCCGACCTGCCGCTTCTCGAGCTCAGCGCGGACGCGGTGCCGCAGGCTCTCCAGCCACTCCCGCTCGTCCCACCCGTAGTCGGCACGCGGGTCCAGGTTCGTACTCAATGAGTCCAGGGTTGTCGTCAAGTCGACATCAGAAAGACCCAGCAGTTGGTCGAAGTCCACCAGGGCCTGGGTCAACTCTGTTGACGACGCCTCCGTGGCGAAGGCCTCGAAGGCAGCGTTGGGATCCCTGTAGTCGTACATCCAGTCCTGGTTCAGGTAGGCGCCGAAGTAGATGTTCAGCAACGGATACGTCTCTCGTGGATGCATCAGGGCTCCAAGAACGCAGTGAGGACGAATCCGCCTTGCCCATCGCGCCGCACAGCTACTACGGCGGTTCGACCCTGAAGGCGCTCGCCCTGCCGGGTCAACACGTTCCCAAGCGGCTCTGTGAAGGTCAACTCATAGGTCCGGCCGGTTGTGCCGCCGGCCCTCGTGAAGGCGGACAGGTCGTCCCTGTGGGCGCGCAGGGTCTCGGTAATGGCACGCTCTGCCGTGGGCAGGTCCGTGAACGTTGATTTGAGCTTCCCGGGCTCACTGTCGAGGCGCTTCTGAAGAAAGCTCCAGGACTTGCCTACATGCCTCTCCAGCGTGTGGCCCAGCTTGGGGCCCTCGTGGGCCGGGAGGTTCACGCCGTTGCGCAACGCGTCATCCAACGTCTGCCGCGGCACTGCCGCCTCCCCTGGGACGATGCCGGCCGAAGCACCGGGACGCCAGTTCTGCGGAAGCTTCGGAAGGACGTCACCGACACCGCTCAAGCCCGTCGCCACGGCCC
Organism: uncultured Actinomycetota bacterium; assembly: GCA_963783105.1. Classification (GTDB taxonomy): domain Bacteria; phylum Actinomycetota; class Actinomycetes; order Frankiales; family Frankiaceae; genus JAVEDQ01. Next base: position 235,049 of record CAWAMI010000007.1, on the reverse strand, counting down.
CGGACCGAATGACCTGCCCCGTGTCGATCCGGCCCGTCAGCACCTGCTGACGGCCGACGTCCATCGCGGCGACCGTCCCGCCGGCGGCCAGGTGGCTTCCCGCCGCCGCCACGAACCGGTGCTCGGCAAGCACCGGCAGAGCGCGGATTGCGGCCCGCGACCGGCTCATCGCGCCCGGCAGAACCATGTTCATGCCGAAGCTGACCGCCAACGCCTTCGGATCGAGCCGCCCGTCGTGCTTCCACTGCTGCCTGGCCTCGAAGCCGGTGAACCCGGCCGCCCACGGCAGCTGCGGCCGGAGGAAGGCACCGAGCCCGCGCACCGCGGCGAGCAGCCGCGCGGACGACGAGAAGGCGATGGTCACCCCGGTCCGCGCCACCGTCGCGGACGCGACCGCCGCCTCCGCGGTGGCGACCTCACCTCCGATGATCGCCGCGTCGGCCGCGGCGACCTCCGGCGCCGCGGCTCCCACCGTGATCACGACCGCGCCTGCGGAGGCGACGGTCACCAGCCCGATCTTCAGCGCCTTGCCCCAGGACCAGCCGTGCTTGTCGTGGGCCTCCTGCAGTTCCGCGGCGCAGCGGGTGAGCCCGTCGGCCGTCTCGAGCAACGCCCGACACATCAGGTCGACGTCGCTGACCAGCACGCCGGTCGGGTGGGTCGAGGCCGTCGCCGCATCCCCGGTCCAGGCGCCGGGCAGCTGACTCAGCGCCACCTGAGCCGCCTGACCGGCCCCGCGCAATTCCGCGGCCAGGTGCTGGTAGGCCGCGGCGAGCGCGCGGACCGCGTCGACGTCCTCATCCGGCATGCGCGGCAGGGTCCATGTGGTCGGACAAGTCGGGGCGCCGGCGGCAGCCGCCGCCGACGACGGGGTCGTGACGTCGCTCATCGGCCCACCGCGTGCCGATCGAGATCGGCGAAGTACCCCGCCAGCTCGGTGAGCGCCCGCCCCATCTCGCGGAAGTCCGCCTCGATCCGATCGAGTGCCCCGCCGGACTCCCGCCACTGGTCGACGACCGGCTGCTGCAGATCCCCGACGCGGCTGGCCAACGCGACGATCTGCCCGTCGGCGCCCGCCCGCGACGTCCGCACCACTCCCGCGAGCCGCGTCAGCTCCTCCGCTGCGTGCTGCAGGGCCGCCGGATCCACCCGTACCTGGTCCACGGCGGAGAGCCTGCACGGTTCCGCCGGGAGGCAGCCCGAGTTGTCCACACCCCGCGGATACTCGTCCGCGGCCGGTCAGCGCCCGAGCAGCCGCCGCGCCTCGCCGACGACGAGCAACGAGCCGGTCACCAGCACTCCCACGCCGCTGAGCTGCTCGGTGTCCTCCTCCGCGATGGTCACCGCCGCCTCGATCGCGTCGTCGAGCCGCGGCACGACCTCCACCCGGTCCTCGTCGAACACGTCCAGCGCCAGCGTCGCGAGGTCGTCGGCGGGCATCGCCCGCGGCGACGCGACCTCGGTCAGCACCACCGTGTCGAGCACGGGCTCGAGCGCCGCGAGCATCGCCGCGGCGTCCTTGTCCGAGAGCACCCCGACGACGCCGACGAGCTTCTCGAACGCGTAGGACTCCTGCAGCGCCCCCGCGAGCGCCTGTGCTCCGGCGGGGTTGTGCGCTCCGTCGACCAACACCGTCGGGGACGTCCGGACGATCTCGAGCCGGCCCGGCGACTCGGCCTCCGCGAAGCCGCGGCGCACCACCTCGACGTCGAGCTGCCGCCCCTCGCCCGCGCCGAAGAACGCCTCGACGGCCGCCAGCGCGCAGGCCGCGTTGTGGGCCTGGTGCTGCCCGGCCAGGGGCAGGAAGACCTCGTCGTAGACCCCGCCGAGCCCCTGGATCGTCAGCATCTGCCCGCCGACGGCGATCGCCCGCTCGGTCACCCCGAACTCGATGCCCTCGCGGGCCACCGTCGCGCCCAGCTCCGACGCCCGCCGCAGGATCACCTCGGCCGCCTCGACCGGCTGCTGCCCGAGGACGACGACGCCGTCGGCCCGCAGGATGCCCGCCTTCTCGCCCGCGACCTCCGCGAGCGTCGACCCGAGCTCCGGGTGGTCGAGCGCGACCGGCGTGACCACCTGGACCCGGCCGTCGACCACGTTGGTCGCGTCCCAGGTCCCGCCCATGCCGACCTCGATGACGCCGATGTCGACGGGCGCGTCGGCGAAGGCGCTGAACGCCATCGCCGTCATCAGCTCGAAGTAGGTCACCGGCTCCGGCGAGCTCGCATCGACCAGTTCGACGTAGGGCAGCACGTCGTCGTAGGCGGCGTTCAGCACCTCCCCGGACGCCGGACGCCCGTCGATCGCGATCCGCTCGGCCAGCGACTCGAGGTGCGGCGACGTGTACCGGCCAGGCCGCAGCCCGAAGGCCCGCAGCAGCGAGTCGATCATCCGCGCGGTGGACGTCTTGCCGTTGGTCCCGGTCAGGTGGATCGACGGGAACGCCTGCTCAGGATGCCCGAGCAGGTCGACGAGCTGCGTCATCCGGGACAGGTCCGGCCGCATGGTGTGCGGGAACCGCCCGGCCAGCGCCTTCTCGACGCGGCTCAGGTCGTCGGTGGGCTGGGAGGCGGCGGTCGGATCATCCATCGAGGGCGCTCAGCTGGTTCTGCAGCCGGTCGATCTCCGCCTCGGCGGCGGCGAAGCGCTGCCGCATGGACTCGACGACGTTCTCCGGCGCCTTGGCCAGGAAGCCCTCGTTGCCGAGCTTGCGCCCCGTCTGGTCCCGCTCCTTCTCCGCGGCCGCCAGCTGCTTGGACAGCCGTGCCTTCTCCGCCTCGCGGTCGACCGCGCCGGACAGGTCGAGGCCCACCCGCACGCCGGACGCGGTCAGCACGGCCAGCCCCTCGCCCAGTGCGTCGCCGGCGGCGACGTTCAGGTCCGCCAGGGCACCCAGGTACGGCGCCCACGGCGCGAGGTCTCCGACCAGCGTCGCCGGCACCTTCCGCCCCGGCTGGAGCCCCTGCTGGGTGCGGAAGCGGCGCACCTCGGCCACCAGCTCCTGGAAGCGGCGCACCTCGGCCTCGGCCGCCTCGTCCGGCCGGCCGGCGGAGGTCGGCCAGTCGGCGGTCACCACGGTCTCGCCGCCGGTCACCGCCCGCCACAGCGCCTCGGTGACGAACGGCAGCACCGGGTGCAGCAGCCGGAGCAGGGTGTCGAAGCAGTGGCCGAGCACGAGCTGCGTCCGCTCCGCGGCGGCAGCATCGAAGTCAGGCCGATCCTCGCGCATCGGCACCTTCGCGAGCTCGACGTACCAGTCGAACAGCTCGTCCCAGGCGAAGTGGAACAGGCTGTCGCAGACCTTCGCGAACTCGTAGCCGTCGTAGAGCCGGTCGACCTCGTCGCGCACCGAGGCCAGCCGGGACAGGATCCAGCGGTCCGCCACCGACAGCTCGTCCGGCAGTTCGCCGACCTTCGCGCCGTTGAGCATCGCGAACCGCGTTGCGTTCCAGAGCTTGTTGACGAAGTTCCGGCTGCCCTGGACCCACTCCTCGCTGATCGGGACGTCCACGCCGGGGTTCGCACCGCGGGCAAGCGTCCAGCGCAGCGCGTCCGCCCCGTAGGCGTCCATCCAGTCGAGCGGGTCGACGACGTTGCCGGCCGACTTCGACATCTTGCGACCGCGACCGTCACGCACCAGGCCGGTGATCGCCACCTGCCGGAACGGCACCTCCGGCTGGATGTAGGTGCAGAACATCATCATCCGGGCGACCCAGAAGAAGATGATGTCGTAGCCCGTGAGCAGCACGTCCGTCGGGTAGTAGCGCGCCAGGTCGACGGTCTCGTCCGGCCAGCCCAGGGTCGACGCCGGCCACAGCGCCGAGGAGAACCAGGTGTCGAGGACGTCCTCGTCCTGCGTCCACCCCTCGCCGGAGGGCGGCTCGTCGTCCGCGCCGACGACCACCGTCTCGCCGTTCGGGCCGTACCAGACCGGGATCCGGTGCCCCCACCACAGCTGGCGGCTGATGCACCAGTCGTGCATGTCGTCGACCCAGTCGAAGAAGCGGTCCGCCATCGACGCGGGCAGGAACTCGGTCTCGCCGGCCCGCACCGCCTCGCCCGCCCGCCGGGCCAGCGGCGCGACGGCGACGAACCACTGCAGCGACAGCCGCGGTTCGACGACGGTGCCGCAGCGCGAGCAGTGCCCCACCGCGTGCACGTAGGGACGCTTCTCCGCGACGATCAGCCCCTGCGCGCGCAGCGCATCGACCACCGCGGGACGAGCCTCGAAGCGGTCCAGTCCCTGGAACGGGCCGTGGGCGGTGACCACGCCGCGCTCGTCGAGCACGGTGATCGACGGCAGGTCGTGCCGCTGACCGATCTCGAAGTCGTTCGGGTCGTGCGCCGGCGTCACCTTCACCGCGCCGGTCCCGAACGACGGGTCGACGTGCTCGTCCGCCACGACGGGGATCTCGCGCCCGGTCAACGGCAGCGGCACCATCGTCCCGACCAGGTGCTGGTAGCGCTCGTCGTCCGGGTGCACGGCCACCGCGGTGTCGCCCAGCATCGTCTCGGCCCGCGTGGTCGCGACGGTCAGCGGCCCGTAGGAGATCGAGACGAGTTCGCCGTCGGTGTCGCGGTGCTCGACCTCGATGTCCGAGAGCGCGGTCATGCAGCGCGGACACCAGTTGATGATCCGCTCGGCCCGGTAGATCAGGTCGTCGTCGTAGAGCCGTCGGAAGATGGTGCGGACCGCGCGGGAGAGTCCCTCGTCCATCGTGAAGCGCTCGCGCGTCCAGTCCAGGCCGTCGCCGAGCCGGCGCATCTGGCCGAGGATCTTGCCGCCGTACTCCTCCTTCCACTGCCACACACGCTCGACGAACGCCTCGCGGCCGAGGTCGCGGCGGCTCTTGCCCTCCTTGCCCAGCTCCCGCTCGACGACGTTCTGGGTCGCGATACCCGCGTGGTCCATGCCGGGCAGCCAGAGGGCGTCGTAGCCCTGCATCCGCTTCCGCCGGGTGAGCGCGTCCATCAGGGTGTGCTGGAAGGCGTGCCCGAGGTGCAGCGAACCGGTGACGTTGGGCGGCGGGATGACGATGGTGAACGTCGGCCGGTCCGAGTCCGGGTCGGCCCTGAAGACGCCGAGGTCGAGCCAGCGCTGGTAGGTCGCCGATTCGACCGCGGCGGGGTCGTACTTCGTGGCCAGGTCGGAGGTTGCCGGGCCGGAGATGAACGGCGAGGTTGCCGATCCGTCGGGGGCGCGCCCGTCAGCGGCGCCCGGAGACTGGCTCGCCGGGTCGGTCGCGGCGTCGGAGACAGGGGTGGCGGCCATGCCCCCGAGTTTAGGGAGTCGGCCAAGCGCAGCCCCGGCTCCGCCCGGCAGGCTTCAGCCCGAGCGGAGATCGGCCGACACCTCCTTGTCCCTTTCGCAACCGAAGGCGCTGCCGATGGTGCATCGAGGACGTGCGCGAGGAGGTCAGTGTGGCGCGAGGAAACTCGAAGCTCGGCGGATCGGGTCGTGGCCGGAAGTCGGGCCAGGGCCTGGCAGCCCTGCCGGATGTGCCCGGAGCGGAGCAGCAGGACGGCCCGGCCGTTCCCGCGGTGCCCAGCTCGGCGCGCAACATCCTGCCCGGTGAGCCCTTCGAACCCTCCCCGGCCGGTCTGCCGGCGCCCCGCAGCGCCGAGACCTTCGTCGGCCCGGGGTGGGGCGCGGGTGCGCCCGGCCTGCCCGGGGACCCTGCTGGCGTGAATTCGGCTGGCCTGGATTCCGCCGGCCTCAACTCTGCCGGCCTGAACCCGCTCGGCTTCGAGCCGGCGACGAGCCCGCTGGCTGCGGTCTCCGCGTCTCCCGGCGGCGACCCGCTCGACGCTCTGCAGCAGTTCGCGGGCGCACCCGGCCCGGTCCTGCCCGGCGGATACGTCCCGGGCGCCGCTCCCGCCCCGGACCCGACGCAGCTCTACCAGCCGTTCCAGGTTCCGGCCGGCGCCGGCTACCCGGCCGCGGCGGGACACGGTGCATCCGACGTCAGCGGCTTCGCGGACGGCGGCATCTTCGCCGGCGAGCCGTTCGGTGCAGAGCCGTCATTCGGGGCAGAGCAGTTCGGGGCCCAGTCAGTTCGGGGCCCAGCCGTTCGGGGCAGAGCAGTTCGGGGCCCAGCCGTTCGGGGCCCAGCCGTTCGGGGCCCAGGCGTTCGGTGCCGCGCCGCTCGAGGGCGTCGGGACGCCCCCCGCCACCGAGAACTACGGCGGACAGCCCTTCGGCCTGCAGCCCGGCGCTGTCGGCGCATCGACCATCACGCCCGGCGCGCCGTTCGAGCCGACCCCGGCGTTCGGCGTCGACTCCGACCTCCTGGTCGACGAGCCCAGCGGCGGCGGTCGTCGCCGCCGCAAGGGCAGGGCCCGCGCCACCGACGAGTACGGCGCTGACGCCGACACCGGCGGGTGGCACTCCGGCAACGGCTCCCGCCGTGCGGTGGCCCTGCTGGGCATCGCGGCGATCCTCGGTGGCGCCGGCTTCATCGGCTACACCCAGCTCGGCGGTTCCGCCGACGACCTCGCCGCCTCCACCCCCGTCACGCGGGTGCCGGCCGGAGCCGCCCCCGCGACCGGCGGCAGCTCGGGGACGTTCGAGACGCCGAAGCAGCTGGGCATCTTCACGCAGGTCAGCCCCGAGGCAGCCAAGAGCCTGACCGCGCTCTACACGTCGATGGCGAAGCAGCTCACGCCAACCCTGCCGGCACCCGCCACGGTCACGGGCTACCACCCGGCCGCGTCCCCGACCGCGTCGATCAGCGTCGTCCTCTACGCTCCGTCGGCGCGCAACGAGGCGGTCTACCAGCAGCTCGTCGCCCAGCTCAGCCAGCCCAGCCCGGGCAGCGTCTCCGCACCCGGCGTGCCGGTGGCGGCCGGAGCCTCGGGCGGCACGATGCTCTGCGGCTCGCAGCGCGGTGTGGCGAACTCAGCCTGGTGCGCCTGGAAGTCCGGCAAGGCCGTCGGCTTCCTGCAGACCCTCGGCTCCTCGAGCCAGGGCAACGCCGGCGCACTCACGCGCGAGTTCCGGGCCTACGCCGAGCGCTGAGGCGACCCCGGACCGATCCTCAGCGGGCTGGCGCGCCCGAGCCCGCTTAGGGTCGGTGCGTGACCTCCGCGAACATCGACCTCGCCGCCTCGGGGGTGCCCGAGGTCGATCTCGACCTCGACGGCCGCTGGGCCATCGGCGGCAAGATCCACGGCGGCTACCTGCTGTCCGTGATCGCCCGCGCCGCCCTGGCCTTCGCGCCCGCGGAGCATCGGCACCCGATCACGGTCAGCGCGGCCTTCATCTCGGCGCCGGACGCCGGCGCCGCCGAACTGTCCGTGGAGACGCTGCGGACCGGTCGCAGCGTCAGCTCGCAGCGCTGCCGCCTCGTCCAGGACGACCGGGTCCGCGCGGAGGTACTGCTCACCGCCGGGACCCTGCCGGAGGGCGGCGAGCCGCTCTGGACGGCGCCGCAGGGTGCCCCCGATCTACCGCCGGTCGAGGACTGCCCCCGCGCGCCCGCGCTTCGCCCGGACGGGGTGCGCATCGGCCACCTCGAGCACGTCGACCTGCGGCTCGATCCGGCGACGACGGGGTGGGCCATGGGGCGGCCGGACCGGGTGGCGGAGATGCGCGGCTGGCTGCGCCCGGACCCCGACACCGACCCCAGCTCGTGGACCGACGGCGGGATCGACCCGACCTGGCTGTTGGTCGCCGGCGACGCGTTGCCTCCCCTGACGTTCAACTTCGGCCTGCTCGGCTGGGTGCCGACCGTCTCGCTCGACATGCACCTCCGCTGCCTGCCCTCGAGCGGCTGGTTGAAGGGCGCCCAGCGCTCCGCGCTGATCGCCGACAACTGGCTCGACGAGACCTGCGACCTCTACGACGAGTCGGGGCGGCTCGTCGGGTCGGCGCGCCAGTTCGCCGGCTACCGCGAAGGCTGACTTCGGCTCGGAGCCGGTCGGCTCACGCCGACACCGATGACATGACGTCGGCTACGCCGACACCGATGACATGACGTCGGCTACGCCGACTTCTCGCGGCGCTCCCGCTTGGCGGTGACCTCGCGCGGCACGATCGTCGGGTTGACGTGCTCGAGCACGACCTCGCGGTTGATGACGACGCGGGCGACGTCCTTACGGCTCGGGATGTCGTACATCACCGAGAGCAGCACCTCTTCGAGGATCGCCCGCAGGCCGCGGGCACCGGTGCCGCGCAGGATCGCCTGATCGGCGATGGCTTCGAGGGCGTCGTCGGAGAACTCGAGTTCCACGCCGTCGAGGTCGAACAGCCGCTTGTATTGCCGCACCAGGGCGTTCTTCGGCTCGGTCAGGATGTTGATGAGCGCCTCGCGGTCGAGGTTCGACACGCTGGTGATCACGGGCAGACGGCCGATGAACTCGGGGATCATCCCGAACTTCAGCAGGTCCTCCGGCATGACCTCGCCGAACGAGTCGCCGCGGTTCTGCTCGATCTTGCTGGTCAGCGAGGCGCGGAAGCCGAGCGCCTTCTTGCCGGCCCGCTGTTCGATCACCTTGTCCAGACCGGCGAACGCGCCGCCGCAGATGAACAGGACGTTGGTGGTGTCGATCTGGATGAACTCCTGGTGCGGGTGCTTGCGGCCACCCTGCGGCGGCACACTCGCGGTGGTGCCCTCCAGGATCTTCAGCAGCGCCTGCTGCACGCCCTCGCCGGAGACGTCGCGGGTGATCGACGGGTTCTCCGACTTGCGGGCGATCTTGTCGACCTCGTCGATGTAGATGATCCCCGTCTCGGCCTTCTTGACGTCGTAGTCGGCCGCCTGGATCAGCTTGAGCAGGATGTTCTCGACGTCCTCGCCGACGTACCCGGCCTCGGTCAGCGCCGTGGCGTCGGCGATGGCGAACGGGACGTTGAGCATCCGGGCGAGGGTCTGCGCGAGCAGCGTCTTCCCGGAGCCGGTCGGCCCGAGCAGGAGGATGTTGCTCTTGGCCAACTCGATGTCGGCCTTGCCGCCCTCACCGCCGGCCTGCACGCGCTTGTAGTGGTTGTAGACCGCGACCGACAGCGTCTTCTTCGCGGTGTCCTGCCCGACGACGTACGAGTCGAGGAACTCGTAGATCTCCTTCGGCTTGGGCAGGTCGTCCCACTTGAGCTCCGAGGACTCGGAGAGCTCCTCCTCGATGATCTCGTTGCACAGGTCGATGCACTCGTCGCAGATGTAGACGCCCGGACCCGCGATCAGCTTCTTGACCTGCTTCTGCGACTTGCCGCAGAACGAGCACTTCAGCAGGTCTCCGCCGTCACCGATGCGCGCCACCTGGCAACTCCCCTAGTGGTCGTCGGGCGGCGAGCCGGTGGGTGCCGTTCCGCCGCTGTCGATCCTGCTGACGCCTCGACCGCGACGTGCGCCGCAGCCGTCCTACCTTCTCCGGAGTGTGGGAAGACGGTACCGCCTGCCCCTCCGGCATGCCCGGACTATCGGCCGTTCACGCGCTCGTCGCGAGCTGTGAGGTCTTACGACTCCGGATGACTTCGTCGATCATCCCGTACTCGACCGCCTCGTCGGAGGTCAGGATCTTGTCCCGCTTGATGTCCTGGCGGACCTGCTCCTGGGACCGACCGGTGTGGTCGGCCAGCATCTTCTCGAGCAGGTTGTTCATCCGCATGATCTCGCGGGCCTGGATCTCGATGTCGCTCGACTGACCCTCGCCCTGGCCGGACGGCTGGTGGATGAGGATCCGGGCGTTGGGGACGGCGAACCGCTTGCCCTTGGCACCGGCGGCGAGCAGCACCGCGGCAGCACTCGCCGCCTGCCCGAGGCAGACGGTGGAGATGTCCGGGCGCACGAACTGCATGGTGTCGTAAATGGCCGTCAATGCCGTGAACGACCCGCCCGGCGAGTTGATGTAGATGTTGATGTCGCGGTCCGGGTCCTCGGACTCGAGGTAGAGCAGCTGCGCCATGACGTCGTTGGCGCTGACGTCGTCGATCTGCACGCCGAGGAAGACGATGCGCTCCTTGAGCAGCTTCGAGTACGGGTCCATGCCGTACTCGCCGCGGCTCGTGCGCTCGATGATGTTGGGCAGCACGTAGCGGCCGGTCGGGTCGGGGAAGGGCATGGTCTCTCTCCTCAGCTGACCGCGCCGGAGCTCGGCACCTGTGCCGCGCGCTGGACGACGTTGTCGACGAACCCGTACTCCTTGGCCTCCTCCGCAGTGAACCAACGGTCGCGGTCGGAGTCCTCCTCGATCTTCTCGAACGGCTGGCCGGTGTGGAAGGCGATGCGCTCCTGCAGGATCCGCCGGGTGTACATCATCTGCTCGGCCTGGATGGCGATGTCCGCCGCGGTACCGCCGATGCCGCCCGAGGGCTGGTGCATCATGATCCGCGAGTGCGGCAGGGCGTAGCGCTTGCCCTGGGCGCCGGCGCAGAGCAGGAACTGCCCCATGCTGGCCGCGAGACCCAACGAGACCGTCGCGACGTCGTTCGGCACGAACTCCATCGTGTCGTAGATGGCCATGCCTGCCGTCACCGAGCCACCCGGCGAGTTGATGTAGAGGTAAATGTCGCGCTTGTCGTCCTCAGCCGCGAGCAGCAGCAGCTGCGCGCAGATGAGGTTGGCGATCGTGTCCTCGACGACGCTGCCGAGGAAGATGATCCGCTCGCGCAGCAGCCGGTCGTAGACGCGCTCGTCGAGGGTCGCCGCGCCGGGCCCGGGGCCGCGCAGGGTCGGGACGATCAGGTCGCTCACCGCACACTCCTTGCGTTCGTCAGCACCGAGACGGCGCTGGGTCCAACCTAACCGGGGGTCGGTCGCGCGGCGCGTGTGCTGGAGGCTGTTTCGCCGAAGGCGTGAATGTCGGAGTGCCGAAGGCGTGAATGTCGGAGTGCCGAAGGCGTGAATGTCGGAGCGCCGGAGGCGTGACGTCGGAGCGCCGGAGGCGTGACGTCGGAGTGCCGAAGGCGTGCGATCCGGCTCGGCTCCGAGTCGATCAACTGGGCCCCGCGGCCCCGGGACGCCCCGGCCGGGCCAGTTGGTCAACTCCGTTCTTCATCAACTCCGCTCTGGCGCGATCGCAGGACCGGTGCTTTCCTGGCCTTCCCTCTCCACGAGTGCCTGATCAGCTTCGGAGCGCCGATGGACTTCGACCCGGGCTACGGCGCCGAACCCTGGCGCACCCTGTGCGCGGACGTCCCCGGCGAGGACGTCTATCCGCCGCGCGACTTCCGCACCGAGTGGGGTCCGATCTTCCACCGCGGACGGTTGGACGGCAGCGCCCGGTTGCTCGTCGTCGGGCAGGACCCGGCAGCGCAGGAGGCGTTCGCGCGGCGCATCCTCGTCGGACTCGCGGGCCAGCGGGTACAGGGCTTGTTGGCCAAGCTGGGGATCACCCGCAGCTACACCATGGTCAACTGCTTCGTCTACAGCGTCGCCAGCCAGTCGGGCGGGGAGAAGCACCGCGACGACGAGAAGATCGCCGACTACCGCAACCGCTGGTTCGACGCGCTGCTGCTCGACACCGGCATCGAGGCGGTGCTCGCCTGCGGCTCGCTGGCCGGCGGAGCGCTTCGCGCCTGGCAGCGACTGCACCCCGAGCGCTCGTTGCTCACCCGCCGGGTCCTGCACCCGACCTACCCGGAGAGCGCCTCCGCCGCCGGCAGCATCTCGCTGCCCGAGGCGATGCGACGGCTCTGCGACGACTGGAACGACGCCCTCGACCTCCTGCGTCCCACCCTGGGCGGCACCGACGCCCCGCCCGTCGGTGAGCGGTACGGCGATGCCGTCACCGACGCGGACCTGCGCCCGATCCCGGCCGTCGACCTGCCGCCGGGCCTGCCGGCGTGGACCCGTTCCGGCGTGGGCTGGGCCCAGCGCGTGGCGGTCGCGGATCCCGGCTCCCCCGCCGGAGACCCGGGCGACGAACGCCGGGCGACGCTCGTCGTCCGCGTGCCGGTCGACGACCGGTCCTGGCCCTGAAACAACGCCCTAGACGCCCCTAGAACGGACGCCCTGAGAACGGAGGCACCGTGACCCTCTCCCGATTCGTCCTGCTCGGCCGCGTCGTGACGATGGACGATGCGGCCCCCGCACCGACGCTGCTCGACGCCGGCGCGCTCGAGGTCGACGACGGACGCATCGCGGGCGTGCGTCCCGCCGCCGAGCCGCCGCCGGACGGCTGGGAGGACGTGCCGCGCATCCCGGTCGACGGGACGATGTACCCGGGGCTCATCGAGTTGCACAACCATCTGAGCTACGACGCGCTGCCGCTCTGGGACGTCCCCGAGCGCTACGCCGACCGCGAGCAGTGGGGCAGGGGCCGCGTCCCCGAGTACCGCAAGCTCGTCACCGGTCCGATGGCGGTGCTCGGCAAGCGCGAGAACCTGCTCGGCCCGCTCGCGCGCTACGTCGAGTGCAAGGCGCTGCTCGGTGGGACGACGACGTCCCAGGGTCTCGGCCTCGCGGCCGCCGGCGGCTCGGTCCGGCGCTTCTTCCGGGGGCTCGTCCGCAACGTCGAGGCGTCCGAGGACCCGGCCCTGCCCTCGGCGGCGACCCGGATCGCCGACGTGCCGGCGGCCGAGGCGGGCGCGTTCCTCGACCGCCTCGGGACCCGTCGCCTGCTGCTGCACCTCGCCGAGGGGATCGGGACGCGGGCCCGGAGCCACTTCCTCGACCTGCACCTGCCGGACGGTCGCTGGGCCCTGGCGCCCGGGCTGGTCGGCATCCACTCCGCCGGGCTGTCCCCCGAGGACTTCCGCGTCCTCGCCGGGCACGGCGTCGGCATCGTCTGGTCCCCGCTGTCCAACCTCCTGCTGTACGGCGCGACGGCCGACATCGCGGCGGCGCGGGAGGCCGGCGTGGCGATCGCGCTCGGCGGCGACTGGTCACCGTCCGGGAGCAAGAACCTGCTCGGAGAGCTGAAGGCGGCGCGCGCCGCGGCACCGGACGGGATGAGCGACCGCGAGATCGTCGCGATGGCGACCAGTACCGCGGCACGTCTGCTGGGGTGGGACGGGCTGCTCGGGTCGCTGCGGGCCGGCGCCCGGGCCGACCTGATCGTCGTCGACGACGACGAGCCCGGCGGGACCACCGCACCGGATCCCTACCGGCTGCTGATCGGCGCCTCGGAGGCGGATCTCAACCTCGTCGTGATCGACGGCGTCCCGCGGCTCGGCCGCCCGGGCCTGATGGCGAAGCTCGGCGTGCCGGAGGGCGAGAAGCTCCGGATCGGGCGGCGCGAGCGCGTGCTGCACCTCGGCGGGCCGGACGAGGACCCCCTGGTCGCCGGCCTGTCCCTCGCCCGCGCGAGAGCCGAGTTGCTCGACGCGATGCAGCACCTGCCGGAGCTCGCGAAGCAGGACGAGAAGTCTCCGAAGGCGCTCGCCGACGGCGGCTGGCAGCTGGAGCTGGACCACCAGCCGGACGACCTCGAGTTCCCGGGGGCGAGTCCGTCCAGCGGTCTCCCGTCCGGCTTGGCGGCCGGGTTCGTCCCGGCCCAGGTCGCGCCGCCGCTGTCCACCGTCCTGGAACCCATGCGGCCCGACGGACTGACGGCCCGCGACGACGAGCACTTCCGGACGACGCTGGCCGCCGAGCGAAACCTGCCGGAGCAGTTCCGGGACGAACTCCTGACCCTCTACGGGGCCGGTCGGTGAGCCCGAGGACGCACCGACCGCCTGCTCAGGACTGGGCGCCCGGCACCGTCTCGTCCGAACCGCCCTCGACGCTGTCACCCGTGACGTCGCCGGCGTCGCCGACCTCGGCGCCGCCCGAGACGTCTCCGATGGCCTCGGTCTCCTCCGCGTAGGCGGCGCCGTCGGCCTCGTCGGCGTCATCGATGTCGGCGTCCTCGGCGTCCTCGATGTCGGCGTCCTCGAACAGCTCGCCGTCGTCCTCGTCCTCGAGGAGACCGGTCTGCTCGTCGAGGTCGGAGAGCGCGACCGTGTTGCCGGAGGCGTCCGTGATCGTGGCGGCGTCGAGCACGTGGGCCAGCGCCTTGCCCCGCAGCACCTCGGCCATGAGCACGCCGATGCTGTTGGACTGCATGATCTGGTTCGCGTAGTCCTGCGGCGCCATCTGCGCCTGCTGCGCCCGCCGGATGAGGTGCTCGGTCAGCTCCTCCTGCTCGACCTGCAGCTCGAGCTTCTCGGCCAGCGTGTCCAGCACGAACTGGGCCTTGACCGCCCGCTCGGCGCTGTCCTTGATCTCGGCGTCGAACTCCTCGGCGGTCTTGCCCTCGCTCTCGAGGTAGGTCTCCTGCGTGACGCCGATCTGCGAGAGCTGCTGGCTCAGGCTCGACCGGCGCGCCTCGATCTCGCCCTCGACGACGGATTCCGGCAGCGGGATCTCGACGGCGTCGAGCAGCGTCTCGAGCACCTTGTCGCGGGCCTGGACGCCCTGCTCCATCTTCTTGACCCGGGACAGGCGCGTCCGGATGTCGTTCTCGAGCTCGTCGAGGGTGTCGAACTCGCTGGCGGTGGTGGCGAAGTCGTCGTCCAGCTCGGGACGCTCCTTCTGCTTCACGCTGCGGACCTTGACGGTGACGTCCGCGGTCCGGCCGGCGAAGTCGCCCGCCATGAGCTCGGTGGTGAAGGTGCGCTCGTCACCCTCGTTGGCGCCGCGCACCGCCTCGTCCAGCCCGGCGATGAGGGTGTCGTTGCCGACCTCGTAGGACATGCCGCTGCTGTCGGCGCCCGGCACGGACTCGCCGTCGACGGTGGCGACCAGGTCGATGGTGAGGAAGTCGCCGTCCTGCACGGGCCGCTCGACCGGCTGCAGCGTCGCGAAGCGGTCGCGCAGGGTGTCGAGCTGGGAGGTGATGTCCTCCTCCGGCACCTCGACGTCGTCGACGGTGACCTCGACGCCCTCGTACTCGGGCAACTCGAAGTCGGGCCGGACGTCGACCTCGGCGGTGAACACGAGCGGCTCGCCGTCGGTGAAGGTCGTGATGTCCACCTCCGGCTGCGAGATGACCTCGACCGACTCCTGCTGGACCGCCTCGGAGTAGAACCGCGGCAGCGCCTCCTGCAGGGCCTGGTCGAGCACGTACTCGCGCCCGAAGCGCTGGTCGAGCACCCGGGCCGGCGCCTTGCCGGGCCGGAACCCGGGCACCCGGACCTGGCGGGCGAGCGACTTGTAGGCCGCGTCCAGGTTGGGCTTCAACTCCTCGAAAGGAACCTCGACGGTGAGCTTGACCCGGGTCGGGCTGAGCGCTTCCTTGGTGGCCTTCACGACGAGCGGGTCTCCTGTGTTCGTGCTCTGCTGTTCGTGGTCTGCTGACTGCTGTCTGAACTGCGTCCGCCGACACGCGCGGCGTGGGGCCGGGACGACGGAGCGACGCGACCGACGGCGGTCGGGGCGGGGAGACTCGAACTCCCGATCTCCTGCACCCAAAGCAGGCGCGCTAGCCACTACGCTACGCCCCGGGGCGTACCGGGCCGATCCTATGAGACGGCGACGCGGACCGGCTGGAACCGCCAGGTGGGCGACCGGTTGACCTAGGCGAAACCGACCACCGGATGCGGCCGGTAGGGCTTCTCGAGTGCGGCGACCTCGTCGTCGGAGAGCTCGAGGTCGAGCGCCGCGACGGCGTCCTCGAGATGGGCGACCTTCGTCGCCCCGACGATGGGCGCGGTGACCGTCGGCTTGCCGGCGACCCACGCCATCGCCACCTGCGCGCGGCTCACGCCGTGGGCCTGCGCGATCGTGGCCACCTGATCGACGATCGCGCGGTCGGCCTCGGCCAGGTACTCGGTGTCGTAGAGGGTGCGGCCGAACTCGTCGGTCTCGGACCGCGCGGTCCCCTCGTCCCAGTCCCGGGTCAGGCGCCCCCGGGCCAGCGGGCTCCACGGGATGACGCCGACCTCCTGGTCCGCGCAGAGCGGGAGCATCTCCCGCTCCTGTTCACGCTGGATCAGGTTGTAGTGGTTCTGCATCGAGACGAAGCGGGTCCAGCCGTTCAGATCGGCGGTGTAGAGCGCCTGCGCGAACTGCCAGGCGTGCATGGACGACGCGCCGATGTAGCGGGCCTTGCCGGCCTTGACCACGTCGTGCAGCGCCTCGAGCGTCTCCTCGATCGGGGTGCGGTAGTCCCAGCGGTGGATCTGGTACAGGTCGACGTAGTCGGTCCCGAGGCGCCGGAGGCTGGCGTCGATCTGGGCGAAGATGTGCTTGCGCGACAGGCCCTGACCGTTCGGTCCGGGGTGCATGCGGCCGTTCACCTTCGTCGCGAGAACGACCTCGTCGCGGTTGGCGAGCTCGCGCAGGGCGCGGCCGACGATCTCCTCGCTGCTGCCGTCCGAGTAGACGTTGGCGGTGTCCCAGAAGTTGATGCCGAGCTCGAGCGCGCGCTGGAGCAGCGGCCGGCTGGCGTCCTCGTCGAGGCTCCAGGTGTGGTTGCCGCGCGACGGGTCGCCGAAGCTCATGCACCCGAGGCAGATGCGGGAGACCTCCAGCCCGGTCCGGCCGAGCTTCACGTACTGCATGGCTGCTGTCCCTGCTGGCATGCGCTCACAGTCGCGCCCTTCCCGGCCTGCCGGTGGCTACGCCGGTCGCCGGGCCGGCTCGTCAGGCCAGTTCTGCGGCGATGCGCCGGCCGAGCAGGGTGCCGGACCGCCACGCCGTCTCGACCTTGGACGTGCCCCAGCCGTCCCCGCAGAAGCCGACCCGCCGCGGAGTGAACAGGAAGTCCTCGTCCCTCGACGAGGCGGGCCGGGAGTAGGTCCAGCGCGACACCTTCGTCTCGGCCGGCCGTCCGCAGCCCAGGATGCGGTCGAGCGCCTCGGCGAGCGGGACCGCTGCCGCGACCGGATCCTCCAGCCGGGTGGCCGCCCAGGCGCTGGTCGAGTCCGCGACGAGGACGGCGGCGTCGTCGCCGCGTCGGCGACCGTCGTCGAAGACGATCTCCAGGACGACCTCACCCTGCACGCGGTCGTCCTGCACGAAGCCGGCGTCGAACGCGGGCCAGCTCCTGTCCGGGAAGACCGCCTGCAACGCGAGGGTCGACTCCCACCCCTGCTCGGCGAGCGCGTTGCGCTCCTCGTCCAACCCCCGTCCGAGCACCTCGAGCGCCTGCGGGTCGGGCATCGCGAGCACCACGGCGTCGAAGGACTCGCCGTCGACCTGCGGGGAGGCGGCGGTGGCCTCGACGACGTCGACCGGCGTGGCGCCGGAGAACGGCAGGTCCTCGGCCAGGTCGATGACCAGGGAGCGCAGGCCGTCCGGCGCGGCGTGGCGCATGGGGCCGGGCTTGGTGTCGCCGAGCCCGGGCGAGCCGTCGGCGGCCGGCAGGAGGTGGAAGGTGTCGGTCCATTCGCGGGCGAGGCCGCGCGCGATCCAGTCGTCGACCTGCGCGCGGAACTCGTCGTCGCGCACGGTGAAGTAGCCGGCACCCGTGTCGATCCGCCGGTCGCCCAGCGAGCTCCACGTCATCCGCGGCGAGGACATGCGCCCGCCCGGGGCGTGGGACCTGTCGCGGATCTCGACCTCCAGGCCCGCCTCGCGCAGCACCCGCGCGCACGCCACGCCGCTGATCCCCGCCCCGACCACGCACACGCTCGGCACACCGGGCCCTTGCCCGGTCATTTGCGTTTCATCCGGGGCTCACGGCACCCGATAGGCAGTTGGGTTCTCAGACTTTGACAAAGCTCCCAAGTGATCAGCCCGTTCTGTCGGCTTCGCCCTGGTTTCGGAGCGGCAGCGGGTGGTGCTTTGTCGGATCCTGAACGCCAACCGCCCGCGAGAGGCACCGGGTACGGTCGTAGCGGTCCTGCGGGGGCGTCGACGGGCTCCCCTCACACGGTTCCGCGGGTGTAGCTCAATGGCAGAGCCCCAGCCTTCCAAGCTGGTCATGCGGGTTCGATTCCCGTCACCCGCTCCAACTGGAGCGTCTTCCTGATCGACACGCCGCGAGCGGCTACCGTCCGCCCCTGCGACAGCGGGGCGCGCGAGGGAGGCGGCGGATGGCACGTTCGGGAGCCGGCACGCGCCCCTTCGCCGACCGGCGCGACGCCGGCCAGGCGCTGGCGGCCATGGTGCGCGAGCACGTGGACGCATCCGACGCGGTCGTCCTCGGCCTCCCGCGCGGCGGCGTGCCGGTGGCGGCACCGGTCGCCGCGGCGCTCGGCGCCCCCCTCGACGTGCTCGTCGTCCGCAAGCTGGGCTTGCCGGCCCAGCCGGAGCTGGCCATGGGCGCCATCGCCGGAGTGGAGGGCGACATCGAGGTCGTCTACAACACGCGCGTCCTCGACACGCTGCACGTGCCGCCGGAGGACTTCGCCCGGGTCAGGGACGCCGAGGTCGCCGCGCTGCAGGACCGGGAGCACCGGTACCGGCAGGGGGCGCCTCCGGTGTCGGTCGAGGGGCGGACGGTGGTGCTCGTCGACGACGGCCTCGCAACCGGGTCGACCATGCGGGCCGCCGTCGCCGCGGTTCGCCGCCGCCGCCCGCGCCGGATCGTGGTGGCCGTGCCCGTGGGCGCCGCCTCGACGGTGGACGCGCTGGCCGGCGTCGTCGACCTCGTGCTCTGCCACTCGCAGCCCCCGATGTTCAGCGCGGTCGGGCAGGCCTACGACGACTTCACGGCCACCGCCGACGATGAGGTGCAGGCGCTGCTCAGCGCACGCTGACCGTCGCCTCCAGCGCCTGCCCGACGTCGCCGAGCAGGTCGTCCGTGTCCTCGATGCCGCAGCTCAGTCGCACGAAACCGGGGGCGACGGCATCGCCACCCCAGCGCCCGCGCCGCTCCGCGGTCGAGTGCGCGCCCCCGAAGCTCGTCGCCTCGGCGATCAGCTGCGAGGCCGCGAGGAAGCGCTCGGCCGCCGGCCGGTTCGCGAGGGTGAACGAGACGAGGCCGTTCCCCCGCCGCAACTGGCGCGCGGCCGCCGCGTGCGACGGGTCGCCGGGCAGCCACGGATGCCGCACCTCGCGCACCGCGGACGACTCCGCGAGCAGCGACGCCACCGCCCGGGCGTTCGTCGCCTGCCGGGCCAGGCGCAGGTCGAGGGTCGCCAGCGAGCGGTGCGCGAGCCATGCCTCGAACGGCCCCGGGATCGCCCCCGTCGAGCCGCGCCAGCCGCGGATCGGGTCAATGGCGTCCCGTGCCGCGGCAACGTGCCCGAGGAGCAGGTCGCTGTGTCCGGACAGCGCCTTGGTGTCGCTCGCGACCGCGAAGTCCGCGCCGAGCGAGAGGGCGGGCAGCCCGAGCGGCGTCGCCGTGGTGGTGTCGACCGCGACGAGGGCGCCGGCCTGATGCGCCGCGTCCGCCAGCCGCTCGACGTCCACGACGTCGAGGCGCGGGTTGGTCGGCACCTCGAGCCAGAGCAGGGTGATCCCGGCGAGCGCCTCGAGCAGGTCGTCGGTCCGGCTCGGCGCCTGCCGCACCTCGACGCCGCCGTCGGCGAGCGGACCCTCGGCGAGGACACGGACCGCGTAGTAGCAGTCGCCCGGTACGAGGAGCACGGATCCGGGCCGCAGCGTCGAGAACAGCACCGCGCTGACCGCCGCCATGCCGGAGGAGAACGTGACGACCTCACCGCCCTCGAGCTCCCCGATCGCTGCCTCGAGCGCGCTCCAGGTCGGATTGGCCATCCGGCCGTACTGGAACTCGCCCTGCGGCTCGCCACTCAGGAGATACGTCGAGGCGAAGACGGGACTCGACGCGAGAGGCGAGCCGTCGACCGCCGGAGGGCGTCCGGCGCGCACGGATCGCGTGCCGTCGCCGCTCAACGCCCGCCACCTCCACCCGCAGCTGCACCAGGTGGCCGGGTCCTGGAGATCACAGCAGCAGCTTGTCGCGCTCCTCCGGGGAGAGCCAGAACTCCTCGATGTCCTCGGGGTCGAGCGGATTCCAGCGGCGCAGCGGGTTCTCCACGGCCTCGGGCCAGGCGAGGACGGCCGGCTCGTGGCGGCGGGCGATCTCGGCCTGCAGCGCCTCTGCGCTGCCGAAGCGGCCGGGGTCGATGGGCTGCTCGATGCGCAGGGTCTGGACACGGCCGGCGCCCCGGTGGGCGGTGATCGGCAGGATCACGGCCCCGGTGTCCAGTGCCAGCCGCGCGGTGCCGGACGCGACCCCCACCCGGCGGCCGAGGAACGTCATCGGCAGCGACCCGGGGACGTCGTGGGACATGACCAGGATCTCGCCCTCCCCCAGGATGTCCTTCATGTGCGGGTAGGAGCCGGTGGCCCGGAAGATCGTGGTGTAGGTACCGATCACGGTGCGCCACTGCCGCTGCGAGGGTGTCGATTCGTCGAACAGCCCGTCCCACAGGGGGGTGTGCACGCGGAACCCGGCTCGCCCCAGCGACGCCGAGGCTCCCAGCACGCCGTGGTGCACGAAGTTGACGATCACGCCCCTGCTCTGCGCCGCGGCGGCGTGCACCCGGGCCATGCCTTCGATGGGGTGCCTCGTCGTCAGGCCGGGGCGCCACCGGTACTCGCCGCGCAGGAACGCCTGCTCGACGTAGGCGCGGGCCAGCGCCTCGACCTCGGCCGAGCGCGACGAGCGGCCGAGGAGGAAGCGCATCTGCCGGGTGGCCTGCTCGCGCACGGCGGGCCGCTGCCACGCCCGCCGCGCCCTCACCGCGATCAGCGCGCGGGTCAGCGGTACGGGGACGGCCTGATGCACCCATTGGCGATGGAAGACGCCCGCCGCGAGGTCCCGCAGCGCGTTCGCCATCGACTGGCTCCTGGCTTCGACTCGAGGGGCGGTCCGCCCCAACACGCGACCTCAAGACGTCGCACACGAATCGTGCACAGTTCGGTCACGCTGTGCCAGCGGTTCCGGCGAAGATCAGTCGAAGATGTCCGGGTTGTCGCGGCTGATGCGCTCCCAGATCGGCTGGAACTGGAACCAGCCGGCGAGCTCGAACCCGACCTGCCCGCGCGTCTGCGTCGCCTCCTCGTGGCCGATCTGCCGCGGCTTCGCGCCGAGGCCGGCGGCCGCCGAATAGGCCATGAGCTGCGACTGGGAGGTGCGCTCGAGCGTGAGGAACCACCACGCGGCACTGTCCACGGTCTCGCCGACGGTCAGCATCCCGTGGTTGCGGAGGATCACGGCCTTGTGGGACCCGAGCGCGACGCCGATGCGTCGACCCTCCTCCGCGTCGAGCACCACACCCGTGTAGGTGTCGTGGACACCCACGTCGTCGTAGAAGGCGCAGGCGTCCTGGGTCAGCGGCTCGACCGTCATCTCGAGCGACGACAGCGTCTTGCCGTAGGGCCCGTGCGCGTGGGCGGCGGCGACCACGTCCGGCCGGGCCGCGTGCACGGCGCAGTGGATGGCGACCGCTGCACCGTTGACCGCGCGGTCCCCCTCGACGACGTTGCCGGCGTGGTCGACCCGCACGAGGTCACTCTGCTTGATCATGCTGAAGTGCATCCCGAACGGGTTCACCCAGTACGAGTCGGGGAACTCGGGGTCGCGCGCCGTCACGTGCCCGGCCACGCCCTCGTCGAGGCCCGCCTTGCTGAACATCCGGAACGCGGCGGCGAGGCGGACCTTCCGGTGGTAGCGCTCCTCCTCGACGGAGGAGAAGGTCGGCGGCCTCGGGATCGACAGCTGCTGCGGGGCGGGCGCCGTTGCAGGCGGCTCGGCGGCGGTCACCAGTTCGTCGGCGTGGGCCTCATCGATCGTGGTCATGCGAACCTCCTCACGCGCGCTCCACCAGGAGCGACAGCTCAGTCTCCCACGAGCACCTCAGCGCGCGGTCCATCCGCAGTCGAGCGGCACCGCGGCGCCCGTGAACCCGCGGCCGGCCGGCCCGAGCAGGTAGGCCGCCATCTCCGCGACCTCCGCCGGCTCCAGCAGCCGCTTCAGGGCGTGCGGGGCGAGGATGACCTCGTTCAGCACCCGCTCCTCGGGGATGCCGTGCGCCTTCGCCTGGTCCGCGATCTGCTTCTCGACCAGCGGCGTCCGCACGTAGGCGGGGCACAGGGCGGAAGCGCTGATGCCGGCCTCGCCACCCTCGAGCGCCAACGTCTTGACCAGCCCGAGCACACCGTGCTTGGCCGAGACGTACGCGGCCTTGTAGGGGGACGCGACCAGCGCGTGGGCGCTCGCGATCGCGAGGAAGCGCCCGCCCTCGGGGGCCTCGGCCAGCGACGCCCACGCGTACTTCGCGAGCAGGAAGGGGCTCGTGAGCAGCAGCGCGACCAGGCGGTCCCAGTGGTCCTCGGGGAACTCCGGCACCGCGGCGACGTGCTGGTAGCCGGCGTTCGCGACGACCGCGTCCAACCGGCCGAAGCGATCGAGCGCCGCGTCCACCGCGCGGCGGTTGCCCTCGCGGGTCGTCAGATCGGCCTCGACCCCGGGGACGGGTCCCGACGCGGGCTCGAGGTCGGCGCCGAGCACGTCCCACCCGTCGGCGGTCAGCTTCTCGGCGATGGCGAGCCCGATCCCGCTCGCCGCTCCCGTGACCAGTGCCGCGCGTGCGTCCGCCACCGTTCTCCTTCGCTCGGAAGACTGCTCAGAACTCGACGACTCAGAACTCCACCGATGCAAGCCCGAGGACCTCGGTCCGCCAGTCCGTGTACGACAGGTCGACGTCGCTGTCGCCCGGCGGCGGGCCGCCGGTGCGCCGAGGCGGCTGACCCTGCCCCACGGCGGTGCGCGCGATCTCGTCCGGCTCGCTGTCGTGTTCCAGGACGCGGACGGTCAGCCGCCGCGGCGCCTCCTCGGCCCGCAGGGCGTGCGCGAGCACGCGCAACAACGATGTGCGCGCGGCCTGGTCGTCCACCCCCGTGCCCGGCACCGGAGTGTTGCCCGCCACGAGCACGACCCGGGACTGCTCCCCGAGGTGCGGCAGGACGTGCGCGGCGGCCCGGAAGCGCGTCAGCAGACCGTCGGACAGGAACTGGCCGATCCGCTCCACCAGGGAGCCGTCGCCGCCGCGGCCGGCCACCGGCAGCAGCGTCGGCAGCTGGACGTAGCCGTCCACGGCCCGACCGCCGAGGGCCTCCGACGGGTCCCGGCCGGGCTCGACCAGCAGCACGTCCGCGTCGAGCGACTCGAGCGCCGACCGCACGGGTTCCGCCGCCGCCTCGGCACCGGTGACGAGCACGAGCATCCGGCTCCCCTCCTCAGTCATTTGTCTCGACCCGCAACTGACTCGACCCGCGAGAGCGCCGCCACCGCCTGCAACAGGGGCGGCCAGTGCTCGCGCAGCGACTCCCGGCCCATGAACAGACCCAGGTGGCCGCCGCTGCTGACCTGCCTCGCCACCTCCGTGCTACCGGCGTACTCGGCGAGCGCGAAGACCTGGTCCGGCGGGGTGATGTGGTCCGTCTCGCCGGCGAACAGGAACAGCGGCGCGGTGATGGCACCGACGTCGACGAGCCGTCCGCCGATCTCCAGCTCGCCCCGGATCAGCGCGTTGCGTTGGAACAGGTGCTCGACGATCCAGAGGTAGAAGGCGCCGGGGATGTCCTGCGTCCAGCGGAACCACGTGTCGAACTCGCGGTAGCGCTCGACGTAGCCGGGGTCGTGCATGTTGCCCAGCAGCTGCAGCCGCCGGTCGACCTCGTTCTCCGGCTTGAGCGCGAGAAAGCCCGCCAGCATCGAGTCGCCGGGCAGCACCCCGCCGGAGCGGTCGACGATGCCCCGGTAGACGTCGATGCCGTCGTCGGGGGCGAGCGCCCGCACCCAGTCGTGCAGCACCGGCTCGCCGCAGTGGTAGTCGATCGGTGCACCGGCGATGGTCAGCGTGTGCACCCGTTCGGGGTTCAGCGCGGCCCAGATGACCGCGAGCCAGCCCCCCTGGCAGTCGCCGACCAGGTTGACCCGCGGGTTGCCGAGGCCGTCGGTCAGCGTGTCCGCCGCCCGGGTGACCGTCGTCAGGTACTCCTCGACGCCGGCATCCTTCGTCGCCTCGCTCGCCCCGACCCAGTCGAGCGACGCGAGCCGGCTGAGCCCGGCGTCCAGCATGGCGCCGACCTGGCTCTGCTCCGGCGAGTAGTCGACGATGCAGGACGAGTGTCCGGCCTGGGGCGGCAACAGCAGGGTCGGGACGACCTCGGAGAGACCCCCGCTCGGCCGGGCGCCGGAGAAGTCACGGAGCCGGGCGACCCGGCTCTCCCAGAGCACCTCGTGCGGCGTCGACCAGGTCGGCTCGCGCGTCTCGGTCGTCAGGGCGAGCCACTCCGCGTACTCGACGGCCAGGTCGAGCGGCGTCGCCGTGCGACGGAGCGCAGAGGTCCAGTAGTCGGTGACACCCCGCTGCCAGGCCGCCGCCGACGCCAGGACGGCGTCGAACAGGCGGTTCGGCAGGCCGGGGGTCGGTGGGCAGGTCGGGGGGCTCACCGGGCGGACGTCGGCGAGCCCGAAGACCCCGCGCCCGAGGACCCCGCGCCCGAGGACCCCGACCCGGGGGACCCGCCTCCGGCGTTCAGCATGTCCCGGGCGGCGTTCAGGTAGGTGCCGCTGATGTTCTGCACGAACTCGGCCTGGGCACCGACGATCGCCTTCACCCAGTCCAGTTGTGTTGCGTTCGCCAGGCGCTCCTCGACGCTGACGAAGGACTGCAGCGCCTTCTCGTACGCATCCAGGCTGGACAGCCCGGCGGCGCGAGCGGCGGCGATGGCGCGCTCGTTGAGCTCGCGGATGCGCGCGACGGTCGCCTCGACGCCCTCGCTCATCTGCTGGCCGGCGTTGACCGCGGCGGCGGAGAAGTCCTCCGACATCTTCTGGGCCGCGCCGGCCGCGGCGTTCGCCGCCTCCTGCGCCCCGGCGGACGCCTCGCGAGCCGCACCCTCGGCCGCTCCGGCGCCCTTCGTGCGGCCCCTTCCAGTTCCGGCGTTCTCGGTCATCCGGTCCTCCTCAGTTGCCCGCTAACCGTGTTAGCAGCTACTAGCTAACACCCCTGTCGAGCATATGGCTACACGTACAGGCCCCCGTTGACCGACCAGACCTGGCCGGTGATGTAGGACGACGCGTCGGCGCACAGGAAGTGCACGACGCGAGCGATCTCCTCGGGACGCCCGAGGCGACCGACCGGGATCTGCTTCCGGATGCCGTCGATCACCTTCTCGGGGATGGACGCGAGCATGTCCGTGGCGATGAACCCCGGCGTGACCGCGTTGATGGTCAGCCCGATGCCGTCGTCGTCGAGCTTGCCGGCCTTGGCGAGCGTGGCGGCGCACTCCTTGGCCAGCGTCTTGGTGAGCCCGAACATCCCGGACTTGGCCGAGGCGTAGTTGGCCTGCCCGAAGTTGCCCATCTCGCCGACGACGGAACTCACGTTCACGATGCGCCCGGTCCCCCGCTCGAGCATGTGCTCGAGCGCGGCGCGCGAGGTGTGGAAGGCACCGGAGAGGTTGACGTCGACAACCCGCTGCCAGTCCTCGTCGCTCATCTTCAGCAGCGGTCCGTCGGCGGTGATCCCGGCGTTGTTGACGAGGATGTCGAGTCGGCCGTGCCGGTCGATCACCTCCGCGATGGTGCGCCGGCAGTCGTCCGGGTCGCCCACGTCGCCGGTGTGGCTGCTGAACTGCGCCTCGGGGTTGGCCGAGCCGAGCTCGTCCATCAACTCCTCGGCGGCCTCGCCGCCGCGGGTCGAGCCGGCGGCGACCGAGGCGCCCTGCGCGGCCAGCGAGCGGGCGATCGCGGCGCCGATGCCGCGGGTCCCGCCGGTGACGAAGGCGACGCGCCCGGCGAGCTTGTCGCCGCGGGTGGACGGGCTGGGGGTGACGGAGAGGTCGGTGCGGGTGTCGGTGGCGGTCATGGCGACTCCTTCGGGTGCAGCAGGTGTTCGAGTGCAGCAGGTGTCTGTGTGAGCGCGGTCGGGCGAGCGCGGTCAGTCGGAGCGCTCGTCGAGCCAGCCGGCGAGGTCCGGCCAGATCTCCTTGCGGGCCTTCGAACCGGCCATGAGGCCGATGTGGCCGCCGGGTCGGTCGAGATGGGTCAGGTCCTCGCTGGCCACGAGATCGAGCAGCGGCAGCGTGGTGTGCCGCGGTGCGATGTGGTCCGCCCCGGCGGTGACGACGAGCAACGGGACGTCGATGTCGCCGAGGTCGACCCGGTCCCCCCGGAGCCGCAGCGCGCCCCGGACCAGCCGGTTCTCCTTGTACATCCACGTGACCCACTGCCGGAACGCCCGCGACGGGAACGGAGGGTTGTCCCCCACCCAGTGCGCCATCGGCTGGTAGGCCTCGCGCTTGGCCGTGCCGTCGAGTACCTGGCTGAACAGCTTCCGGTACGTCGCCCACCAGTTGGTGACCGGCTTCATCGTCTTGTTCGCCCAGTCGATGGCCCGGCCGGGCACGACCGGCAGCCGCTCGGCCACGAAGTCGACGTCGATCTCGTTCCCGCCGACCCAGTCCGTGTAGAGCGACCCGGTGGGGTCGACCGGCATCGTCAGCACGACGAGGTTGCGGACCTCGTCGAGGGGATCCGGACCGGACTGCGCCGGCGTGGGCAGGGCCGGCAGCCGTCCGGAGCGCATGAGGGCGACGTACATCGCCGACAGGGTGGCGCCGATGCACCAGCCGAGCAGCGTCACCTGCGGAGCGCCGCTGGCGCGCAGGGTCTCCCGGACCCCGGCATGCAGCTCGTCGCAGACGTAGGTGTCGATGCCCATGTCGGCGTCCTCGTCGTCGGGAACGCCCCAGTCGAGGAGGAAGACGTCGTAGCCCGACTCGAGCAGGTACTCGACGAACGAGGCTCCCGGCGCGAGGTCGAAGATGTCCGGCCGGTTGATCAACGCGAACACGAGCAGCACCGGGACCCGGTGCGTGCGCCTGTCGCTGCGGTACCGGTAGAGCGTCACCTTGCGGTGGGTCCAGACGACGTCCTTCGGGGTCGTGCCGACCGCGACGTCCTGCGTGGTCAGCAGGATGTTGCTGAACTCGGTGACCGCGGCCGGCAGCTTGACGAGCGTCTTCAGCGGAGCCAGTGGCTTCAGGACGTCCGTGCCGAGGGCGCTCATCGCGCCGATCCCGACCCGGCTCCCCGCGTCCGTCTGAGCTCGGCCTCCAGCTGCTCCACCTCGGCGAGCAGCCGCTCGAGCTTGTCCTCGGTCCGGGCCTGCTGCGCGCCGAGCCGGGCGAGGTCCTTCCGCCCGGCCAGGCGCAGGTTGCGGACCGCCAGGTCGGCGACGTCGCTGCCGATACGGGTCACCGCGATGACGTTCTCGGTGACCCAGCCCAGCAGGGTGGCGAAGCCCCGGCCGGTGACGGCGGAGTCGGCCTTCTCCGCCGCGGCGGACTCGACCTTGCCGGCGATCGAGGTCGCGGCGTCGCTGAGCGACTGGGTCGGCTGCTGGCCGCCCGAACCGTTGCTCGCCTGCTTGTCGGCCTGCTGCTTGCCGGCCTGCTGCTTCTCGGGCGCCTCGGCCGCCATCAGCTCGACCCGGACTTCACCCGGTCGGCCAGCTGGTGGACGACGTCCGGGTCCTTCAGCGTCGTCACGTCGCCGAGGTCGCGCCCCTCGGCGATGTCGCGCAGCAGCCGCCGCATGATCTTGCCGGACCGCGTCTTCGGGAGGTCGTCGGCCCAGACGATCTGCTTCGGACGCGCGAGCTTGCCGATGTTCTTCGCGACGTGCTCGCGGACCTCGACGACCAGGTCCTCGTTGCCCTCCTTGTCCCCGGTCAGGGTGACGAAGGCGAGGATCGCCTGCCCGGTGTCCTCGTCCTCCTGCGCCACCACCGCGGCTTCCGCGACCGACCCGTGCGACGTGATCACCGACTCGACCTCGGCGGTGGACAGCCGGTGGCCCGAGACGTTGATGACGTCGTCGATGCGTCCGATGATCCAGAAGTAACCGTCGCCGTCGCGACGGGCCCCGTCGCCGACGAGGTAGGTCTCCTGCCCGAAGCGGGAGAAGTAGGTCTCGACGTACCGGTCGTCGTCCTGGAACAGCGTGCGCAGCATGCCCGGCCACGGCCGGGTGAGCACGAGCAGGCCGGTGCCCTCGCCCACCGGCTCCCCGTCCTCGCTGCGGAGGTCGGCGGAGATGCCCGGCAGCGGCTTGGTCGCCGAGCCCGGCTTGGTGTGGGTGACGCCGGGCAGCGGCGAGATCATGATGCCGCCGGTCTCGGTCTGCCACCAGGTGTCCACGATCGGGCAGCGACCGCCGCCGATGACCTCGGAGTACCAGAGCCACGCCTTCGGATTGATCGGCTCGCCGACGGTGCCGAGCAGCCGCAGCTTCGACAGGTCGTGCCGCGCCGGGTACTCGACGCCCCACTTCATCGCCGCCCGGATGGCGGTCGGCGCGGTGTAGAAGAGCGTGACGCCGTAGCGCTCGCACACCTCCCACCAGGCGTCCTTGTCCGGGTAGTCGGGCGCGCCCTCGTACAGCACGCTCGTGCAGCCGTTGAGCAGCGGGCCGTAGACGATGTAGCTGTGGCCGGTGATCCAGCCGACGTCGGCCGAGCACCAGTAGACGTCGGTGGCGGAGTCGAGATCGAAGACGAGGCGGTGCGTGAACCCCACCTGGGTCAGGTAGCCGCCGGTGGTGTGCAGGATGCCCTTCGGCTTCGCCGTCGACCCGGAGCTGTACAGGATGAACAGCGGCGTCTCGGCCTCGACCGGCTCGGCCGGGCACTCGGCGTCGACGTCGGTGACCAGCTCGTCGTACCAGACGTCGCGCCCCTCGGTCATGGGGGTCTCGATGCCGGTGGCACGGACGACGACGATCGAGTCGACCGTCGGCATCCCCTCCATCTCCTCGTCGACCTCGGGCTTCACCGGCGCCGTCTTGCCCTTGCGACGGGCGCCGTCGACGGTGACGAGCACCTTCGCCGAGGAGACGGCCATGCGCTCGCGGACCGAGCCGGCGGAGAAGCCGCCGAACACGACGTTGTGGATGGCCCCGATGCGGGCGCAGGCCAGCATCGCGACGGCGACCTCGGGGATCATCGGCAGGAAGATCCCGACGACGTCGCCCTTCCGGACGCCGAGCTTCTTCAGCCCGTTGGCGAACTTCTGCACGTCGGCGAGAAGCCCGGAGTAGGTGAGGTCCCGCTCCTCGCCCTCCTCACCGCGCCAGTGGAACGCGACGCGGTCGCCGTTGCCGGCCTCGACGTGCCGGTCCAGGCAGTTGTACGAGGCGTTCAGGGTGCCGTCGGCGAACCACCTGTAGAAGGGCGGGTTGGAGTCGTCGAGCACCGTCTCGAAGGGGGTGTCCCAGGCCAGCTCCCGCGCCTGCTCCGCCCAGAAGCCGGCGAAGTCCTCGTCCGCCTGCGCGCGCATCGCGTCGACATCGTCGGACCGCTTCGGGCGGAACGCCTCGGGCGGGGGAAAGATCTCGATGCCGGAGAGCTCCTCGAGCCGCCGGTCGACGGCCTCCTGCGAGCTCAGGTCGACGGGCTTTTCCTTGGCGGGCGCGCTCATCGGTGAACTCCGCCTCCTTCGTCTGTCGCTGCTTTCCGGGCGATGTGTTCCAGGTCACCTCTCCGCCGGACGGGTCCACCAAACATGTTGTTAGCTGAATAAGCAAGGGGGTGTTACCGCAGGTAGGGATAGTTGGCGCGCACGAACCGGACACTTGGCACCTGGCCCCTTCGTGGTGCACTGTGGTCCGCACCACAGCTCGGGGACGACGCTCCCCCGGCCCGAAGGAGGCCCCTCCATGCCAGGTTCGGTGATCGTCGCCGGTGCCCGCACGCCGATCGGGAAGATGGGAGGCGCCCTCGCGGACCTCTCCGCGATGGACCTCGGCGGCAAGGCGATCTCGGCGACGCTGGAGCGGGCGTCGCTGGCCGGGTCCGACGTCGACTACGTCGTGCTCGGACACGTGATCCGTGCGGGCGCCGGTCAGATCCCGGCCCGGCAGGCTGCGGTGGCCGGCGGCATCCCGATGTCGACTCCCGCCCTGTCCATCGACAAGGTCTGCCTGTCCGGGCTCGAGGCGATCGTGCTCGCGGATCTGTTCGTCTCCTCCGGAGTCCACCGCGTGGTGGTCGCCGGCGGCATGGAGTCGATGACCAACGGGCCGCACCTGCTGCCCGGGGCCCGCAAGGGTTACGCCTACGGCGACAGGACGATCCACGACGCCACCGAGCGCGACGGCCTGTTCGACGCCTTCGAGCACGAGTCGATGGGCGCGTCCACCGAGCGCTACGGGCGCCGGCTCAACATCACCCGCGAGGAGCAGGACGAGTACTCCGCCCGCTCCCACGAGCGAGCGGCCGAGGCGGTGAAGGACGGGCGGTTCGCCGAGGAGATCACCTCGGTCGACGTCCCGCAGCGCAAGGGCGATCCGATCTCCGTCACCGAGGACGAGGGCGTCCGCCCGGGCACGACGGCGGAGGGTCTCGGCAAGCTCAAGCCTGCCTTCGCCAAGGACGGGACGATCACCGCGGCCTCGTCCTCCCAGATCAGCGACGGCGCCTGCGCCGTCCTCGTGACCAGCCGGTCGTTCGCCGAGGAACGCGACCTGCCGATCCTGGCCGAGATCGGACAGGCCGGGCAGGTCGCCGGTCCCGACCCTTCCCTGCAGTCCCAGCCGTCCAATGCCATCCGGCAGGCCCTCACCAAGGAGGGGCTCGAGCCCTCGGACGTCGACCTGTTCGAGATCAACGAGGCGTTCGCGCAGGTAGCGATCCAGTCGATGCGGGAGCTCGAGACCCCCGTGGAGAAGGTCAACGTCGACGGCGGGGCGATCAGCCTCGGCCACCCCATCGGCATGAGCGGCGCCCGGATCGCCCTGCACCTCGTGGCCGAACTGCGGCGCCGCGGCGGCGGGCTGGGCGTGGCCGGGCTCTGCGGCGGCGGCGGACAGGGCAACGCCCTCGTTCTGCGCGTTCCGAGCTGACCGGGACGTCTGGTCTGGCACGCTGCGGGACGTGTCCTCACCCTCGTCCCGGACGGCGCTCGGGGAGCTGATCCGCCGCCAGCGCGAGCTGGCGGCGCTCCCCGTGCGCCAGTTCGCGGCCATGGTCGGCATCAGCGGGCCGTACCTGTCCCAGATCGAGCGCGGGCTGCGCGCGCCGAGCGACAACGTCCTGCGCGCCATCGCCGAGAGCCTGCAGACGACCGCGGACGCCATGTACGAGGACGCCGGCTACTCGGTGATCGTCGAGGAGACCGACGGCGACGTCCCGCAGCGGGTGGCGGAGCTGCTCGCGCAGGACCCGGAGCTGACCGCGAGCCAACGACGTGCCCTGCTCGAGACCTACGCCGCCTTCCGGGATGCGAACATCGTGCGCCGGCGGCGGGTCGAGTCCGACGACGGCGAGGGCGCCGCCGAGCCGTCGGACTGACGACCGGCGGCGGCGCACCTCCGGGCTGACCGGATGCGCGCCGCCGATCGGTCGCTGCCGGCGACCGTCAGTGAACGGGCGTCAGTGCTTGGCCGGCATGGTCGGCAGCAGCGTCCGCTTCCAGGTGTCGTTGGCGACGGTGGCGAACGATGCGTACCAGGCGCAGACCGCGGTGACCAGCCCGAGCCAACCGCCCACCTTGGTGATGCTCTCGGTGTCGCTGAGGTCGCCGATCGTCAGCACGATGAACGTCGCGGCCAGGGTGGCGAACACCAGGGCGACCGCGCCACTCACCCGCAGCGACGCCAGGAACATGTAGGAGGTGAAGATGGCGAACACGAGCAGGAACATGCCGGTGGCCGTGTGCGCCGACGCCTCGGGCAGGCCCGGCACCACGAACTTCACGTACGCGGCGAACGAGAGCCAGAAGGCGCCGTAGGACGTGAAGGCGGTGGCCCCGAACGTGTTCGCCTTCTTGAACTCCCACATGCCGGCGAGCAGCTGCGCCAGGCCGCCGTAGAACAGCGCCAGCGGCAACACGACCGTCTCCAAGGACTTGTCGCTGACGATGCCGGAGTTGAACAGGCTGAGCAGGAAGGTGGTCGCGGCGAACGCGGCGAGCCCGAGCGGCCCCGGGTCGGCGATGGCCTTGGTCGGGTCGAGCGCGTGGGCCTGGGGACCGGCATCCATGCCTGCGTCGGTCTGCCGGTGTGCGTCCGGATAGGGGTCGGGTCCCGACTGCAGCCGTGGATCCGCTGCTTGTCGTGACGTCTCTCGCGTGGCCATTGCCCACGTCCCTTCGTCGGGGGGCCATCCCTCATCGGTCCCCGTCGCGCCATAACGTGTTCCCGGTCACAGCGCGCCCCACGCATATCCCCACGCGATAAGACGTGCGACCGCCGACCGAGGCGCTGAGGAGCCTGTTCGCCGAGGCGCTGACGCCCGTGGCGACCTTTCTCGGGATCGGGGCTCAAGTCGCCACCCCGACTGGTCCGAAGTGACTAGTACCCACTAGTGCAGTCGGAGGAGTTCACATGAGCAACGCAGCCACCATCCCGGCCCGTCCCACCACCCCGCTGCCCGGCCGGCACGACGCCGTCGCGACGCGGAGGATCGAGGACGGGGACGCCGTCATCGACCTGCTGACCCCGACCCCCGAGGTCGACATCAGCTGCTGGCGCCTGCTGACGGCACGTGTGCCGCTGACCCTTCTGCTGGACCTCGCCCTGCCCTCGGCCGCGGAGCTCTCCGAGCTCTACGACGAGCTGCTCGAGGAGCCGGCGACGACCGACTGGGTGCCCGCGGCCCGCTCCGCGCGACCCCGGACCACCTCGAGGCAGGGGCGGGACTGATCCGCCGGGCGAGGGGTCCGACGGCGAGGGCTCCGACGACGAGTGACGCCCCAGGCGCCACCTCCGACCCAGGTGACAAACCGCAGCGGTCGGGCACGAGGATGGTGGAACCCCGGACGATCGAGCCCCTGGAGGCCTTCATGACCCTGCGCGACGAGGACATCGTCACGACGCACCTGACCAACACCGTCGACGAGGCGAACGGTGGCGACGCCGACCAGAGCGACAGCGACAGCACCCAGGCCGACCCCCGCGGCGCGGACCCGGCGGGCGCCGACCAGGCCGGCGGCGACGCCGACCAGAGCGACAGCGACAGCACCCAGGCCGATCCCCGCGGCGTCGACCCGGCCGGGTCGGACAGCACCGGCGGCGGCGACGCCGACCAGAGCGACAGCGACAGCACCCAGGCCGACCCCCGCGGCGCCGACCCGACGGGGTCGGACCCGAGCGGCGGCGACGCCGACCAGAGCGACAGCTGACGAGCGACGAGTCCGTGCCGCTCTCCGCTCCGGGCACTGGTCCCGGCGCCGGAACTCCGGCGAAGAACGGCAGCCTGCGCGCGGGGGTCTCTCCGGAGGCCTCCGCGCTGCAGCGGTGCATCACCGGTACGCCCGCATCCTTCGCCCGTGAGCACTGGTCCCGCACTCCCCTGCTGAGTCGGGCGGCGGAGCTTCCGTCCGGCTTCGACGACCTGCTGAACCCGCAGGACATCGACGACCTGGTCGCCGAGCGCGGGCTGCGCATGCCCTTCTTCCGCATGGTGCGCGAGGGCAGCGTGCAGTCCGGCCCGACGCGCTACGCCACCGCCGGCTCACGCCGCATCTCCGACCTCATCGACCCGGACCGCGCGCGGGACCGCTACGCCGACGGCGCGACGCTGGTCCTCCAGTCGCTGCACCGGATCCACCCGCCCGTGGTCCGCTTCTGCCGCCAGCTCGCCGCCGACCTCGGCCACGCGACGCAGGCCAACGCCTACATCACCCCGCCGGGCAACCGCGGCTTCGATCCGCACCACGACACCCACGACGTCTTCGTCCTGCAGATCGACGGGACCAAGCTCTGGCACATCTTCGCGCCGGCGCTCCGGCTGCCGCTGGCCGGCCAGCCCTCGTCCGACCTCACCGCGGAGCAGCTGGTGCCCGAGGGCGCCGAGCCGGTGCTCTCGGTCGTCCTCGAGCCGGGTGACGCCCTCTACCTGCCGCGCGGCTACGTGCACTCCGCGGAGACCAACGACGACCGGTCCATCCATCTGACCGTGGGCATCCTGTCGACCACGCAGTTCGACGTGCTGCGCGACGTGCTGGCGTTGGCCGGGGACGTCGAGGAGTTCCGCGAGGCGCTTCCTCTCGGGGCGGCGAGCAACCGGGACCAGCTGCGCGCCGACGTACTCCCCGACCTGCTGCGCCGGGCCGCCGACTGGTTCGCTTCGGTGGACCCGGACGACGCCCTCGCGACGATCCGCCGCCGGCTCGACAACGCCGTACCTCCCGAGCCGATGCGGCTGCTGGCCAGTACGGACGGGCTCGCCGGACTGGAGAAGTCGACCTCGGTCCGCCCCCGACTGGGGGCGCGCTGGGAGTTCGACGCCGGTCCGAGCACCGACACCGACACCGACACCGACACCGACACGATCACCCTTTGCGCCCCCGATCGCACCCTCACGCTGCCCGCCTTCGTCGCGCCGAGCGTGCGCCTGCTGCTCTCCGGAACGGCGACGCCGAACGAGGTCGCCGACGCGTCCGAGGGGGTCCTGTCGGTCGACGACGCGCTCGTCCTCGTGCGTCGACTGATCCGCGAGGGCGTCCTCGTCGCCCTGGACGCATCCGCACCCGACTGATCCGCACCCGACTGATCCGGAGATGGGGTCGGCGCGCCGCACATCGATAGCCTGGAGTCCCATGAGTACGCCCGCCGGTAGCTCGGCCGATCCGGCTGCCGACCCCGTCGCCGGCCCGTTCCGGTGCAGCACCGCGTCGGCGACGCGGGCCGAGGCGATGTTCGCGACCGCGAGCCGGGTCGATCGGTGGCTGCTGGTGGAGCAGCCGGGGCCCTGGGGACCGGAGTCGGTGCCGGCCGCCCGGATGGATCCCGAGGCGTACCGCCACGTCGCCGGCCTCGCCCGGCACTTCGGTGCGCGGCTGCTGCTGATCCGGCGACCGGCCGCGGCGGCGGCGCTGACGAGCGACCCCGAGGGCGACCGAGACGACGCGGCGGCCGATTCGGCCGGCATCACCGTCTTCCTGGCCGAGTCACGGTCCGGGCGCGAGTGGCTCATGAGCCGGCGGGTCGCCGATGCCGCCGAGCTGGCCGAGCTCGCTCCCCCGTCGCGTGACCCCGCCTGGCGCGACGAGAACGAACCGCTCTACCTGGTCTGCACCCACGGCCGGCACGACCCGTGCTGCGCGCTGTTCGGCCGGCCCGTCGCCGCCGCCCTGTGCGGCCGGGAACCGGAACGCACCTGGGAGTCGAGCCACGTCGGTGGCGATCGATTCGGTGCCAACGTCGTCGTCCTGCCCGCCGGGCTCTACCTGGGCCGCGTCCTGCCGGGCGGGGTGGACCCGCTGGTCGACACCGTCCGGGACGGGCGTGTCCCGCTCGACCTGCTCCGCGGGCGCAGCAGCCTGCCCCTGGAGGTCCAGGCCGCCCAGCACTTCGCTCGCGCGGAGGAGCCGGTGCGTTCCTGGGACCGGCTCGAGGACCTGCGCTTCCTCAGCGAGCGGCGGGTCGGCGACAACACCTGGGAGGTCGTGCTGCAGGGCCGCACCGGACCGTTGGCGATCACCGTCCGGCGCCGGCTGAGCGAGGTACCGCAGCAACTGACCTGCCACGTGGCGGAGCCCAAGTACTTCCCCGGCTTCCATCTCGTCGGCATGGAGCTGCCCGCCGCGAGCTGAGCGTCCCCGATTGGAGCGACACCGATTGGGGCGACACCGAGTGGGGCGTCACCGAGTGGGGCGTCACCGAGCGGGGCGTCAACGCGACTGGTCGATCGGGCACCAGTAGAGGTTGCGGCCGACCATCTCCCGGGTGCGCACCGGCGTGCCGCAGAGGCGGCACGGCAGGTCCGTCCGCCGGTAGACGTAGAAGCGCTCCTCGCGTGGCACGGGTCCGCGGCTGCGACGGCTGCGGTCCTCCGGGCGGGTCGTGATGATGTGACCGGCCCGGGTGCCCGCGCGCATGCACACCTGCAGGTCGGTCCACAGGCCGTCGAACTCGGGCCGGGTCACCTCCCGGCCGGGCCGAAAGGGCGAGATCCCGGCGCGGAAGAGCAGCTCGGCCCGGTAGACGTTGCCGATACCCGCGATCACCGCCTGATCCATCAGCAGCGCGCCGATCGCGACCCGGCTGCCGCGGATGCGCTCCCACGCCCGCTCGGGATCGCTGCGCGCCCGCAGTGGATCCGGCCCGAGGCGGCTGAGGATGGCGCGCGCCTCGGCGGGGGTCAGCAACTCGCAGGCCGTCGGACCGCGCAGGTCCGTCCAGACCTCGGGAGTGGTGAGCCGCAGCCGGAGGGCTCCCCGCACGGGCGGCGCGGGCAGTGACCCGGCCGTGAACGTGCCGTACAGGCCGAGGTGGACGTGCAGCTGTTCGCTCAGCCCGTCGAAGCCGTAGAACAGGTGCTTGCCGTAGGGGTCGATGCGGGTCAGGCAGCGGCCGTCCAGCAGCGCCGCACCGTCGCTGAACCGCCCCTGCGGGCTCGAGGCCGCCACGGGACGACCGACCAGCGCCTTGCGCTGTGTCCGAGCGAGGCGGTGGATGGTGTGACCCTCGGGCATGCTCCCTTCATGCACGCCGATCACGGATCTGATGCCGATCCGCCGCAACCGGAGCCGCACGGCTCGTCGGGAGGTGGTGGCGGGCTCGCCGGGCTGACCGGATCCGGGCCCTCCCGCGTCGGGACGTCCGGGGCGCTTCGAGCCCGGGACGTCGCCCGACCGCGTCCGGAGGACCTCGCCGAGGCCGAGCGCGACGTCGTGCTCCGCCCGGCACGGCAGGTCACCGATCGCGCCCCCCGCTCCTCCGGGCGACCGGTGCCCCGACCGCCAGGTCCACCACCACGTCGGCCGCCGCACGGGCCGCCGCCGGGCGCGGCGAAGGGAGAGGCGGTGGCAGAACCAGGGGCAGACGCGGGGGCCGGCCTCCGCGATCAGGGCGAGGGCACCTCGCCCGAGCGCTCGTAGTCCGCCAGCATCGCGATGCGCCTCCGGTGCCGGGCCCCGTTGCTGAACGGGGTGTCGACGAAGATCTCGAGGAACCGCAGGGCGTCGGCCGTCGCGTACTGACGGGCGCCGAGGCTGAGCACGTTCGCGTCGTTGTGCTCGCGGCCGAGCCGCGCGGTGTCGTCGCTCCATACCAGGGCAGCACGCACGCCGTTCACCTTGTTCGCGGCGATCGCCTCGCCGTTGCCCGAACCGCCGATGACCACGCCGAGACTGCCCGGATCGTCGACCACCGCCGCAGCCGCGGCCATCACGAAGGGCGGGTAGTCGTCCTCGGCGTCGAACTCGGCCGGGCCGTGGTCAACCGGCTCGTGCCCCAGCTCCTCGAGCCGCGCGGCGACGGCGGCCTTCAGCTCGAAGCCGGCGTGGTCGGAGCCCAGGTGCACGCGCATGGGAGCAGTCTGCCGGATGGCTAGCCTGCTCGGCGTGGCGGTCGACGGCGTGGCGGCGGAGGGAGTGGCGGCTGAGGGCGTGACAGGCGGAGGGGGTGCTCGGCGTCGACGGCTGCCCCGGCGGATGGGTCGGTGCCTTCGTGGCGCCCTCGGGAGCGGTTCGGTGGCACTTCTGGACCGTCGAGGAGACCGAGAGGCTGCTCACCGCCGCGTCCGTGGTCGCCGTCGACATGCCGATCGGGCTGGCCGAGACAGGTCGGCGCGCCTGCGACGGCGCGGCCCGCGAACGCCTGGGCCGGGCACGGAGCAGCGTGTTCCCCGTCCCGACGAGGCCGGTGCTCGACGTCGACGACTACGGGCGGGCCTGCGCTCTCGCCCACGAGCGCGGCGAGCCGGCCCCGTCGAAGCAACTCTGGAACCTGCGCCCCCGCATCCGCCGCCTCGACGCCGCGATGACCCCGGAGCGGCAACGCTCCGTGGTCGAGTGCCACCCGGAACTCGCCTTCGCGGTGCTCTCCGCGCGACCGCTCGCGCCGAAGCGGACCGCAGCGGGGCTCGGGCAACGCCTCGCCGCGCTCGGACGCAGCGGCGCGGAGCTGGCCGGCGCACCGATCGAGGCCCGGCCGGACGACGCGGTGGACGCACTGGTCTGCGCGGTCACCGCCGGCCGGTGGGCCGCCGGTTCCGCCGTGGTGTTCGGCGACGACGGTCGCGACCGGCGGGGACTACGCATGCAGATCGTGGCCTGAGCTGATCGTGGCTCGAGAGCAGGCGCGGGCCTTGGCGGGTTCTCGGTTCCGACTCAGGGCCTGGCGGGCGGCCTACGGGTCACCGTCCTTGCACCCGACGCACCCCTGGTGCTGCGAGGGCGCCGACGACCTGGTCGTCGTCGGGGAGGCCGCGAACGGCGACGACTGCTCTCGCTCGTGGAGCGCACCCGACCCCACGTCGTGGTCACGGACCTGTCGATGCCGGGGTCGGCGGGGCGGAGGCGACTCGCTGCTGCAGGCCCGGCATCCGGGCCTCGCCGTCCTGGTCTTCGGTGACGCGGTCGCGGGAGGTGCTCGACCTCATGGCCGGAGGTCTGCGCAACGGCGAGATCGCCCGCCGGCTCGGGATGTCGGTGCCCGACCGGTGCGCGGCCATCGTCCGTGCCCGGGAGGCGGGGCTGGGACGGTCGCCGCTCGCCTGAGCGGCGATCCGCTCAGACCGACGTGCGCGGCGTCGACTCGGCCGCGCCGTCGCGGGCCTCCTCGGCCTCGGCGGCATCGGCAGCCTCGGCAGCGTCCTCGGCGGGTCGCGGGGTCGGGACGTCCACCTCGGGCGCGGTGAAGCGGACCCAGCCGCACGCCTCGATCGACCAGTAGGAGTTCTGCGGCGCACCCATGCGGGAAGGGTGCTGCGCTCGCTGCCGCTCTGTCCAGCGCTTCGGCGGAATCCGCGACGGCTTCGGGTTCCTCGTCTCGGATCAGTCGAAGACCGGGGATGCGTCCCGCGTCCGCTTGAGCTCGTAGAAGCCGGGGGTCCCGGCGACCAGCAGCACACCGTCCCAGAGCCGACCCGCCGTCTCGCCCTTCGGTGCCGGCGTCACCACCGGCCCGAAGAAGCCGATCGAACCGTCAGGAGTATCGACGGCGATCACGGGGGTACCGACGTCCATCCCCACCCGGCCGATGCCGTCCGCGTGACTGGCGCGCAGGGCCTCGTCGTGCTGGTCGGTCGTCATCGCCGCGACGAGGTCGGTCGGCAGGCCCACCTCGGCCAGGGCCTCGGCGACGGTCTCGGCGTCCTTGGGCCGCTTCTCGAGGTGGAACCGGGTCCCGAGGGCGGTGTAGAGCGGCAGGAGCACCTGCTCCCCGTGTTCGGCCGCGGCGGCGATGAGGACCCGGACCGGTCCCCACGCCTGCCGCATCAGCTCGACGTACTCCTCGGGCATCTCCCGGCCCTCGTTGAGCACCGCCAGGCTCATCACGTGCCAGCGGACCGAGACCGGGCGCACCTTCTCGACCTCGAGGATCCAGCGCGAGGTCAGCCAGGCCCACGGGCACAGCGGATCGAACCAGAAGTCGACGGCCGCCCGCCCGACGGGCGCGGTGGAGTCGGTGCGGGGCTGCTCGGATGCCATGTCCGAGCCAACCGCTCGAGCCGAACGCTGCATTCCCGGCAGGATCCGACCGCGGGATGCGCCGACGCATTGCACCAACCGGGTGATTCCCCGACAGCGGGAAGGAGATCATGCCCCCCGGTCGAACTCTGGGCGTTCGTCGGGCAATGCGGTAGACCAAACAGATGATGTGACCGTCGAGTACGGCGACCCTGGTCGGTGCGTGGCGGAGCGGGAGGTGGACAGCACGAACAGAGACGCCCCGACCCCTCCTGCCCCGTCGACGCCGCTGCTGCCGGCCGTGTGGCGGCCGGTGGTGGTGCTGCTCGCCCTCGCGCTCACGCTCGGCGTCGTCATCGTCGACCTCGCAGTGGGCCGCGAACGGGTCGTCGTCGGGGCACTGATCCTCCCGGTCCTGTTCACCGCGATCACGCTGTCGTCGCGCTGGACGGCCGTGGTGGCCGTCCTCACCGTCGCCGGCGCGACCGTCCTGCTGCTCGCCGTCGACAGCAGCCCCTACCCGAGCCTGCGCTTCACGGTCCTGGTCGTCGGCGCCGCTGCCTGCGTGCTCGGGGCCGACCGCGCCGCGCAGGTCTACGCGAAGGCCAAGGAGACGGCGGACAAGGAGCGCCGCTACCGCACCATCCTCGACACGGCGGACGAGGGCGTGGGCGTGCTCGCGCGTGACGGCCGCATCGTCTTCGCGAACGCCCGGCTCGCCGACCTGCTCGGCGTCCCGCTCGGCGACGTCGTGGGGCGACCGGTCGAAGAGCTGCTCGGCGGGGCGGGGCATGAGGCGTTCGAGAACCGCGTGGCCGCCGCCCGGGCGGGCCGCCCGACGCGACACGAGATCCGGCACCGTAGGCCGGACGGTCGCCTCGTCCATCTGCTCGCCAGTGGTCGTCCGCTGGGCGGCGAGGACGGCGAGAACGGCGAGAACGGCGAGAACGGCGAGAACGGCGAGATCGTCGGCTTCTACGCCGACATCACGGGCCGTAAGCGCGCCGAGCAGGAGCTGCTGCGGATGGCGCTCCACGACGAGCTGACCGGGCTGGCGAACCGTGCCCTGCTGCGGGACCGGCTCGGACACGCCCTCGCCCGCCGGGACCGTGCGGCGCTCGCCGTCCTGCTGCTCGATCTCGATCAGTTCAAGGCGGTGAACGACGCGCTCGGCCACGACGCGGGCGACCAGCTGCTGCAGAGCGTGGGCCGTCGGCTGCTCGAGGCGGTGCGACCGTCGGACACGGTGGCCCGGCTCGGCGGCGACGAGTTCGCCTTCGTCTGCCCCGACGTCGGCGACCTCGGCGGGGCCGAGGCGGTCGCGGAGCGCATCGAAGGTGCCCTCGCCCAGCCGATCGAGGTGCGCGGACTGGAGATGACGGTCACCGCGAGCATCGGTCTGGCCGTGACGACGACGACCGGCGGCCCCGGTACGGCGCTCGACGACCTGGCGGACCGGCTGCTGCGGGAGGCGGATGCCGCGATGTACGCCGCGAAGCGCCACGGCCGGGCCCGCTACGAGGTCTACGACACGACGATGGGCGAACAGGCGTCGAACCGGCTCCGGCTGCTCAGCGAACTCCGCGTCGGGCTCGGCCGCGACGAGCTGCGGGTGCACTACCAACCGATCATCGACATCGACAGCGGCTGCACCCGCGGCGTCGAGAGCCTGGTGCGGTGGCAGCACCCGGAGCACGGGCTGTTGATGCCGACGGAGTTCCTGCCGGCGGCCGAGGAGTCGGGTCTGCTCGTCGAGCTCGGGGCCTGGGTGCTCGGCGCGGCGGCGCGGCAGGGGGCGGCGTGGCAGTCGCGGGCACCCGGACCCCGGGTGGCGCCATCGATCTCGGTGAACCTCTCGGTTCGCCAGCTGCTGCACCGCAGCCTGGTCTGCGACGTCCGGGCCCTGCTCGACGAATCCGGGCTACCCGCGAGCCAGCTCACCCTCGAGGTGACCGAGACGGCGCTCATCGCCGATCTCGGCGTCGCCTCTCGGGTGCTGGACCAGTTGCGCGAGCTGGGGGTGCGGTTGGCCCTCGACGACTTCGGCACCGGCTACTCGTCGCTGGCCTATCTGCGGCACCTGCCCGTGGACGAGTTGAAGCTCGACCGGAGCTTCCTCGTCGATCTCGAGAACCCGCAGTCCCAGGCGGTCGTATCAGCCGTCATCGACGTCGCGCACGCGCTGGACATGACGGTGGTCGGCGAGGGCGTCGAGCACCCGGCGCAGCTCGACCTTCTGGGTCGGCTCGGCTGCGACCTCGCGCAGGGTTACCTGTGCGGCCGACCGGCATCGGCGGACGACCTGACGATGCCGTGAGCAGTGACCACGCCGTCGCCCGCCGGGCCAGTCGAGTACTCGTCTCTCCCCGACGAACGTGAAAGCATCGGGTTCATCATGACTGTCGACACTGGCGATTCCGCGACCCCGCACGCCGAGACCAGCGACAACCTCACCCGCGAAGAAGCAGCCGAGCGCGCCGGCCTGCTCCGTGTGGCGAGCTACGAGGTCGACCTCGACCTCACCACCTCGGATGCCACCTTCCGCAGCCGCACCCTGGTGCGGTTCACCTGCTCCCAACCGGGCGCCGCGACCTTCCTGGAGCTCACCGCACCCACGGTCTCCTCTCTCCGGCTCAACGAGGTCGACCTCGACCCCGCGGACGTCTTCGACGGTCACCGCATCCGGTTGACGGACCTCGCCGAATCGAACGAGGTCGAGGTCATCGCGGACTGCGCCTACTCACGTACCGGCGAGGGTCTGCACCGCTTCGTCGACCCGGTGGACGGCGAGGCGTACCTCTACACGCAGTTCGAGACCAACGACGCGCACCGCATGTACGCGTGCTTCGACCAGCCCGACCTCAAGGCGGCCTTCTCGCTGACGGTCGTCGCGCCCTCGCACTGGACGGTCGTCAGCAACAGCACGGCGGTCGACACGGCGACCGCGGACGTGCCGAACGCGACCCGGACGACCTTCGAGGCGACGCCGGTGATGTCGACCTACATCACCGCGCTGGTCGCCGGCCCGTACGCGAAGGTCACCGACTCACACGACGGCATCGACCTCGGGCTCTACTGCCGGCGCTCACTCGCCGAGTTCCTCGACCCCGAGGAGATCTTCGACATCACGAAGGCGGGGTTCGACTTCTACCACCGCGTCTTCGACTACCGGTACCCGTTCGGCAAGTACGACCAGCTGTTCGTGCCGGAGTTCAACGCCGGGGCCATGGAGAACGCCGGCTGCGTCACCTTCCTCGAGGACTACGTGTTCCGCAGCAAGGTGACCGACGCGCGCCGGGAACGGCGGGCGGAGACGATCCTGCACGAGATGGCTCACATGTGGTTCGGCGACCTCGTGACCATGCGCTGGTGGGACGACCTGTGGCTGAACGAGTCGTTCGCCACCTACGCCTCGGTGCTGGCCCAGACCAACGCGACCCGGTGGACGAGCGCGTGGACGACGTTCTGCAACGCCGAGAAGACCTGGGCCTACCGGCAGGACCAGCTGCCCTCGACCCACCCGATCGTGGCCGACGCGCGCGACATGGAGGCCGTCAAGACGAACTTCGACGGCATCACCTACGCCAAGGGCGCGTCGGTGCTCAAGCAGCTGGTGGCGTGGGTCGGCCAGGGGGAGTTCCTCGCCGGCCTGCGCTCCTACTTCCGCCGCTTCGAGTACGGCAACACCTCGCTGCGTGACCTCCTCGACGAGCTCGAGGTGTCCAGCGGGCGGACGCTGGGGCCCTGGGCGCAGGAGTGGCTGGAGACCACCGGCGTCAACACGCTGCGCCCGCGCTTCCGGACGGACTCCTCGGGGGCGTTCACCTCGTTCGAGGTGCTGCAGGAGCCGGCGGCGGTCCCGGAGGGCGTCAGCCAGATCCTGCGCTCGCACCGCGTGGCGATCGGCCTGTACGACCGGCAGGGCTCCGGATCTCAGGCCGGCGAGCTGGTCCGCCGCGACCGGGTGGAGCTGGACGTCACCGGAGCCGTCACCGAGGTGTCGAAGCTCGTCGGCGCGAAGAGGCCCGATCTGCTGCTGCTCAACGACGACGACCTCACCTACGCGAAGATCCGGCTCGACGAGGACTCCCTGACCACGGTCATCGATGGCATCGGCTCCATCTCCGCCTCCCTTCCCCGCGCCCTGTGCTGGAGCGCCGCGTGGGACATGACGCGGGACGCCGAGATGCGGGCGCGCGACTACGTGCGGCTGGTCCTGTCCGGCATCGAGAGCGAGAGCGACATCGGCGTCGTCCAGTCGCTGTTCGCGAAGGCGTCCCTCGCGCTGTCGTCCTACGGCGACCCGGCCAACCGGTCGGCCGCCCTGCGCACGCTCACCGAGCGGGCATACGAGCTGATGCAGTCCGCCGAGCCGGGCAGCGACGTCCAGCTCGTCTACGCCCAGGTGTTCGCCGGGGCGGAGGACGACGACCAGCTGGACCGGGTACGCGCGCTCTACGACGAGCGCGAGACGGTGTCCGGCCTGGTGCTCGACACCGAGCTGCGGTGGCACTTCCTGATCCAGCTCGCCGCGCACGGCCGCGCCGACGCGGCGGACATCGACGCCCAGCTCGAGCGGGACCGGACGGCGACCGGCGAGAAGCGGGCCGCGAGCGCGCGGGCCGCGCTGCCGACGACGGAGGCCAAGCAGGCCGCCTGGTCGGCGGTCGCCGACTCCGACGAGCTGTCGAACCACATGCAGCTCGCGACGATGCGGACGTTCTGGCTGCCGGAGCAGGCCGAGCTGTGCCGGGCGTTCGTCGACCGGTACTTCGACGCGCTCGCCGGCATCTGGAGGACGCGCTCGAACGAGAT
Organism: uncultured Actinomycetota bacterium; assembly: GCA_963783105.1. Classification (GTDB taxonomy): domain Bacteria; phylum Actinomycetota; class Actinomycetes; order Frankiales; family Frankiaceae; genus JAVEDQ01. The sequence goes on along the minus strand of CAWAMI010000007.1, from coordinate 191,028 downwards.
CGCGCAGACGTTCACCGAGTTGCTGTTCCCGGCCGTGCTGATCGAGCAGGAGATCGTCGACCGGACGGACCGCTACCTCGCGGAGGAGAACCCGCAGCCGGCGCTGCGGCGCGCGCTCGTCGAGAACCGCGACACGGTCGCCCGCGCCCTGCGCGCCCGTGCCTGCGACGCGATCGGGACGTCCGCCTCCTGAGCCGGTCAGACCGACCCTCGAGCGGCTCGGCGGGAGGCCGCAGGACGCCGTTCGCCGGGATGCCGCGCGAGGTCCCGATCCTCGCCAGCGTCGCGTTCGCCGTCGCCGTCGGCTTCGGCATCGTCGCGCCGATCATCCCCGTCTTCGCGCAGAGCTTCGGCGTCAGCCGCGCTGCTGCGGCGGCCGTGGTCTCGGCGTTCGCGTTCATGCGGTTGCTGTCGGCGCTCGCGGCGGGCCGGATCGTCGACCGGCTCGGGGAGCGCCGCATCCTCGCCGTCGGCATCGGCGTCGTGGCCGTCAGCAGCGCCCTGGCGGGTCTGGCCCAGAGCTATGCGCAGCTGCTGGTGCTGCGCGGCGTGGGCGGCGTGGGGTCGGCGATGTTCACCGTCTCCGCCTACAGCCTGCTGTTGCGCTCCGCGCCGACCGAGCAGCGGGGTCAGGCGACGGGCCTGTTCACCGGCGGGTTCCTCGTCGGCGGCATCACCGGCCCGGCGCTCGGGGGCCTGATCAGCGAGTTCTCGCTGCGGGCGCCGTTCTTCCTCTACGCCGGCACCCTGGCGGTCGCGGGCAGCATCGGGTTGTTCCTGCTCCCCCGGCCGGAGAAGTCCGCGGACGCGGGTGCCGGAGGCTCGTCCGCCTCGCTCGCGACCGCCTTCCGGTCGCCGGCCTACCGGGCCGCGCTGGCGGCCCAGTTCGCGGACAGCTGGTCGGTGCTCGGGGTGCGGGCCGCGCTCGTGCCGCTGTTCGTCACCGAGAGCGCCGCCGACGGCGGCCTGGACCTGAGCCGCTCGTGGGTCGGTATCGGCTTCGGCCTGGTGGCCGCGCTGAACGCGGGGGTGTTGCTGCCGGCGGGCCGGTTCGCCGATCGGGTCGGGCGACGGCCGGTGCTGCTGGCCGGGACCGGCTTCTCCACGCTCGGCATGGTCCTGCTCGCCTCGGCCGGAGGCCTGCCGCTGTACCTGATCGCCCTGGTCGTGCTCGGCCTGGGCTCGGGCCTGCTGCACGTCGCCCCCGGCGCCATGGTCGGGGACACGGTCACCGCGATGCCGCCCTCCCCGGCCGTCCCTGCCGAGCAACCCCCCACGAGAGCGGGACGTGGCGGAACGGTCGTCGCCGCGTTCCAGATGACCGGTGACCTCGGCTCGGTGCTCGGCCCGCTGGTCGCCGGACGTCTCGCCGACGGCGTCGGGTACGGGGCGGCCTTCGGGGCCACCGCCGGGGTGATCGGGGTGGCGTTCTGCTTCGCCCTGTTCGCTCCGGAGACCCGGCGCGCGGCGGAGGCCGGGCTGGCCCAGCAGGACGAGCCCGGCGCGGATCCCGCAGCCGGCCCTGAGTCTTTGGCCGACCCTGAACCTGTGGCCAACACCATGCCGGCCGTCGACGACCCAGAGCGCGCCGGCACCGACACGCCGGGCTGACCGGCTGGTCGGCAGGTCGCGTCACGGGCGCGGAACGGCGCGCACAGCCGTCGGCTCAGTCGATCCAGCCCCGCCGCAGACCCTGGACGGCCGCGGCGGTGCGGTCCGAGGTGCCGAGCTTGCCCGCGACGTGCTCCAGGTGCGTCTTCACGGTGCTGCTGTGCACCGACAGCTCGGAGGCGATCTGGGAGTTCGAGGCCCCCGACGCGACGAGGCCGAGGATCTGCCGCTCGCGACGGGTCAGCGGGTTCGTGACCGCCTCGAAGGCGGCCACCCCCGCCTGCAGCGTCGCCGCGCCCCCCGAGGCCCCGACCTTCACGGGCAGCCCGGGCGCGAGGCGCATCGCCGCCCCGCCGAGCACCACCGGCAGGTCGGGGAAGTCGGCCCGCAGGGTGGTGATTCCGGCGCGCAGGGTGCCGGGCGGGGGCACGGCGTGCATGGACAGTCCGAACGCGTCCGGGCGCCGCTCCAGTGCACCGCAGTACGCGGCGTGCGACTCGTACGGCAGCGCGTCGAGCACGTGCACCGACCAGCCGCGGCACTGCAGCACCTGGGCCAGCATCCGGTTCCCGAGGACGTGCTGCTCGCGCGGGACCGCCCCGAGGACGACGACGCCCCGGACGGCCGCGCCATCGCCGTCGTGCGCCCACGGGTACTGCCGCCTGCCGAGCAGGGTCACCAGATCCGTCGCCGCCTGGCTGGCCGTGTGCTCGTCCACGAGCCGGAGCCGCCCGTCGGCGTAGCCGTCGCGCACCTCGGAGAAGAAGGGCACGAGCACGTCGTCGTAGAGCTCGATGAGCGACATCCCGCCCGACAGGAGCAGCAGCGCAGCCGACTCGGCGACCGACGCGTCGCCGGCGCGGAGCGCACCCAGCAGGAAGCCGACCTGCGCGTCGCGCGCGCTCAGGGTGCGGCCCGGATTCGTCATCGAGGCTTGCGTACCCCTGCGTCAGGGTTCAACCGCGGGGAGCGTTCACCCGCGCGCGGCCCGAAGCCTGAGCGGCGACGATCAGCTCTCGATCGCCTCGGGTGGCCGCTCCAACGGCGCGCCGCTGGAGTGCTCGAGCCCCCGCTCGGGGATGTGCGAGGAGGTGGGCTCGGGCAGCGGGGAGCGACCACTCTCGCGGCGCGTCGCCGCCTCGGTGTGGCCGGCGCTGTCGGACATCTGCCGCAGGCCGTTGACGAGCCCGCCGACGAGGTCGCCGACACCGAACGACGAGCTCATCGTCAGCACGGCGAGCCCGACGGCCTGGTCCGGCAGCCGCCGCTTCGCCGCGGCGGTGGTCATGACCTCGAGCCGGCGTTCGCCGGGGCCGACCAGGATCAGGACGCCCGCATCGTGCGGGTCGTCGATCAGGTTGGTCAGCAGGCGCTCCGCCTCCATGCGGGAGTTGCCGGCGAAGGCCCCGATCCGCACCCAGAAACGCAGGCCCGTGGCCTGTTCGGCGTCCCGGCGGGCGCGTTCGATGCGTTCCCGCTGCTCGGGCTTCAGCCCCGTGTCAACACTGTCGACGCTGTCACCACTGGCCACTGGCACCCCCGGCGCCGGGGAGCGCGGCGCGGCGCCGCTGCTCCTGGTCCTCCTGCAATTCCTGCTGCGACGCCCCGAACCACGCGGGGTCGTGCTCCCACGGGCGACCCGGACGGTAGCGGTCGGACTTCTTGCCGGACCGCCCCGCCAGCAGGATCGCGATCAGGAAGCCGAGCGCGGGGATGCCGACGTAGAGGCCGAGCATCACCGGGAGGCTCTGCGGCGCCGGGGTGTGCACGTCGCCGATGTCGCCCGCGCCGGGATCCTGTGCGGCCGCGAGCGCGGGCCCGGCGAGCACGAGCAGGAGGGCCGGCACGGCGAGCACCACGGCGAGCAGACGACGCCCGAGAGATCGGGAAGGGGCCATGGCAGAGAGGTTAGCCGACCGGCCGGCTGCGGCCGGTGCGCCGTCCCCCGCTCGGCGCACCGGCCCCGGGGGAGTTGTTCGACGCCGGGTCCGGCGCGTCCTGCCGGCGGGGGCGGAGATGCGCGTCACCTCGCCGATCCGCGGCTCGACCTGCACCGATCAGCCCTCCGCGCGACCGTCGACGGCCTCGCGGAGAGCCGCCGCGAGCGCTCGGACCCGGGCATCGGACTCGAGCTCCTCCACCGACATCGGCCGGCCCGTCGAGTCGGCCACCGGGAGCCGCCAGTTGGGGTACTCGTCCGTCGTTCCCGGAAGGTTCGGTTGCCGGATGTCGCCCACGGCGTCGCCGAGCGCCGCGACGACCAGGCGCGAGGGGCTGCGGGCCAGCAGCAGGTGCAGCGCCGTGCTGACGACGGACTCGTCGAGCGAGGACTCCGGCGCCTCTCCGCTCCGCGGCGACGGCTCCTCGGGCAACACCCCCTCGCTGCGCGCGAGGGCAAGCAGCGCTTCCTTCTCCTTCCGCGCGGACGCGAGCTCCTCGTCCGGACCCGTGGTGAGAAGGCCGAGCTCGGCCCGTACCCGCACATGCTCGTCCCGCCACCAGCCCGCCACCGTCGGCAGGTCGTGCGTCGTGACGGTCGCGAGCGCGAGTTCGCGCCACCGGGCCGGCGGCAGCGGCGAGTCGTCGTCGGTGTCGGGGTCGGACTCGAACCACAGGACGGCCGAGCCCAGCACGCCGACGTCGGTCAACGTCGAGCGCACGTGGTCCGGCACCGTGCCCAGGTCCTCCCCGACCACGAGCCCGCCCGCGCGGCTCGCCTCCAACGCGAGGATGCCGAGCATCGCGTGGGCGTCGTAGGTGATGTAGGTGCCCTCGGCCGCGGACGCCCCCTCCGGCACCCACCAGAGCCGGAACAGGCCGAGCACGTGATCGACCCGTAGCCCGCCGCCCCTGCGCAGCACGGCCCGCACCATGTCGCGGAACGGGGCGTAGCCCGTCTGGGCGAGCCGGTCGGGACGCCAGGGCGGCAGCCGCCAGTCCTGGCCCTGCTGGTTGAACGCGTCGGGCGGGGCTCCGACGGTGAAGCCGACGGCCAGGTCCTCCTGCAGCGCCCAGCCGTCGGGGCCGCCGGGGTCCACGCCGACCGCGAGGTCGTGCACGATCCCGACGGACATGCCGGCCTCGGTGGCGGCCCGCTGCGCGGCGGCGAGCTGCTCGTCGCAGCACTGCTGGAGCCAGGCGTGCAGGGCCACCCGGTCCGCCAGCCGCCCCCGGGCCGCGCGCACCTCGTCGCCGTGCGGGTCGTGCAGCTCCTGCGGCCAGTCGTGCCAGTCGGACCCGTGCTCCTCCGCGAGGGCGCACCAGGTGGCGAAGTCGGTCAGTCCCTGACTGACCTCGGCCCCCGGCCGGTCGACCCGGAAGGCGAACAACTTCTCGAGCGCGGGCAGCTTGGCGGCCCACGCGGCGTCACGGTCGATGCGGGTGTCGGCATCACCCCCGGGGTCGAACCGGGCGGCGAGCGCGTCGACCTCCGCCCGCACCTCGGGCGGGGCCGCCGCGTACTCCGGCAGCTGCTCCGGCCGCAGGTACAGCGGCGAGCAGAAGCGTCGCGAGCCGGGGTAGTAGGGCGAGTTCTGGATGGGCGGCACCGGCGCCGTGGCGTGCAGCGGGTTGACGAGCAGCACCCCAGCGCCCTGCTCGCCCCCGCTCCAGCGGGCGAGCTCCGCGAGGTCGGCGTAGTCCCCGAGCCCCCAGGAGCCGTCCGACCGTACGGCGTAGAGCTGCACCATCCATCCCCAGGCGCGGTCGAGGCCCTCCGGCAGTGGAGCGCGGGCCGGGACGACGGCGAGGACGGCGGTCGACTCCTCCGCCTCGTCGGGCCCGGCGACGACCCGGAGCGTGTGGTAGCCGAGGGGCAGGTCGACCGGCACGTCCACCACCTGGATGCGGCGGTGGTGACCTCCGATGACGACGTCACCCCGCGACGCCGACGTTTCGAACACTCCCCCGTCGTCGGGGACGATGTCTGAGTGCCCGGCCGTCTCGGTGTCGGGGTCGGGGTCGGGGTCGGACAGGCTGTCGGACAGCTCGTCGTCGTCCGGGTCACGCACGCCCAGCGTGCGCACCGTCCCGTCCTCGAGCGTCAGCTCGACGGCCACTCGACCGGTGTCCGGCCCCCGGACCTCGACGACGGCGCCCCGTCCCTCTATCGCGACGACCGTGGGCGGGATGAGCCGCCGATGACGCGTCTGCTCGGCCCGGCGCAACGCCTCCTCGGGGTGGTCGACGTCGACGCCGAGGCCCTCGAGAACGCGCCGGACCGTGCCCTCGGCGACCTCGACCGGCCGGCGCCGCCAGTCCTCGTAGGAGGTGGCGACTCCGAACGTCTCGGCCAGGGTTCTCAGGCGGGAATCCATGCCCGCCGCCTACCCGCGTCGGCGCCCGGCGCACCCGGTCGTCGCGTCGGTGCCGTCGGTGCCGTCGGTGCAGTCGGTATCGGCCCTCAGAAGGCCTCGACACGCTGCTGCGGCGTCGGAGGTGCCGCCTCGGCGAACTCGAGGCGGTGCAGGACCAGGCTGGCCAGCGCCAGCAGCTCGTAGGCCCGGTCGATGTTGAATCGCTCCGCGGGCATCTCCGGCACCGCGTGCACGGCCTCGACCAGCCCGTGGGCGAGCATGCGGACGGCCTCCTGCTCCGACCCGCCGACCGGCCCGACGCCGACGACGCCGGCGTCGAGGGTCGATCGCACCAGGGACCGCCCGTCGGACCAGCCACCGACCCGGGCGAGCACGGCCAGCCGCCGGAGCACCGCGTCCCGGGCGGCCGCGGTCGCGGCGAGCAGGTCGCCGGACTGCCACGGCGCGGCGCAGGCCGCCTGCACCGAGGGGTGCAGCGAACCCAGGCTGAGGGCGGTGCGCGGCTCGACCCCGCCCCCCGGGATCAGCGCGGCGAGGTCCCGCACGAACGCCTCGAGCCGGACGGCGCCCGCCGCCGTGACGGTGTGCGCGCCCGGGGTGTACTCCTCGGGAGCGAACTCGAAGTCGGGCGGAAGCCGCCGGTGCCGGCCGTCGGGCTGGCTGCGCAGGTGCAGCAGCACCCGGTTGGCCCGGACCCGGAAGCCCTCGGCGACGTCGTCGTGGCGATAGCTGCCCCAGGAACGCAGCTCGTCGAGCAACTGCCGCAGCTCCAACCGCATCCGGCCCGAGGGCCAGGGCGTTCCGCCGAAGATGCGCTCCGTGACCGGCCGTGCCATGGCGGCAACCTAGCCCGCGCGGACACACCCGTCCGCCTGCGACGCGCCGGAGCAGCCCAGGTCAGGCGCTCGCCGCCCGCGGGAGGTAGCCGTCGAGGTAGACCGACCACCGGGGATCGACCCGCCGGGTGCCGAGCACCCGCCAGGCGGTGCCGCTCGGGGCGCGGGGCACGGAGGTCAGCCGCCATCCGAGGTCGGCGACGCTGCGGTCGGCCTTGGTGTGGTTGCACCGCCCGCAGGCGGCGACCACGTTGTCCCAGGAATGCGGGCCACCGCGGCTGCGCGGGATCACGTGGTCGAGGGAGGTCGCCGGAGCCCCGCAGTAGGCACATCGGTGCCCGTCGCGGGCAAGCACCCCCTTCCGGGTCAGGGGCACCTCGGCCCGGTAGGGCACCCGGACGAACCTGGACAGCCGGACGACGGCCGGGATGTCGACCCGTCGCGTGGGGGACCGCAGCGCGCCCTCCGCCTGCTCGACCACGACCGCCTTGGAGGTCAGCACGAGGACGATGGCGCGCCGCTGCGGGACGACGCAGAGGGGCTCGTACGTCGCGTTGAGCACGAGGGCGTCGGCGAGCGTGGGCGCGTCCCCGGCCCTACTCGTTGCTCGCGCCATGCGGCCAGCCCTCCGCTGTTGCTTCACGGCCGGGCGCATTCGGCGACAGGACGCCGTCGGCGGCCGCTGAGAGAACTGTCTCACATCGCTGCGGTCGGCTCCCTCCGGTTATCCATGCGTTGTCGCAGCGCACCGGCTCGGGAGACGGATCGTCGTCGCCCCCGGGCGGGAGGTACCGACGACCGCCGGCGAAAACTGTCGGACCCGTACGAGAGGGTGGACGCCATGCGGTACCCGCCCGCCGAACGGCAGCCCGTCGTCGACACCCTGCACGGCACACCCGTGTCCGATCCCTACCGTTGGCTCGAGGACGCGGACGCCGCGGCGACCCGGGAGTGGTCGGCGGCGCAGGACCAGCTGGCACGCCCGTACCTGGACGCTCTGCCGGGGCGGGATGACCTCGCGGGCCGGCTGCGTCTGCTGCTCGACGCGGGCTCGGTCTACCCACCGTCGTGGCGGGGCTCCCGCTCCTTCTTCCTGCGGCGGGAGGCCGGCCAGCAGCACGCGGTGCTCGTGCTGCGCGACCCCGCGGCAGGCCCGGAGGCGGAGCGGGTGCTGATCGACCCGGCCGGCCTCGACCCCTCCGGGCTGACGACGCTCGACGCCTGGTCGCCGTCGCCGGACGGGCGCCGGCTCGCCTACCAGCTCTCCACCGGGGGCGACGAGGAATCGGTGCTGCACGTCGTCGACGTGGACAGCGGCGCGGCCGTCGTCTCTCCGATCGACCGGACGCGCTACTCCTCGGTCGCCTGGTTGCCCGGCTCGGACGGCTTCTTCTACGTCCGCCGGCTGAGCCGGGACAGCCCGTTCGACCGTCGCGTCCACCTGCGACGCCTGTCCGGGGGCGCCGAGGCCGACACCGACGGCGAGGCCGCAGACGAGTACGTCTTCGGGGAGGGGCGGGATCCGCGGACCTACTACGGAGTCTCGCTCTCCCGCGACGGCCGGTGGCTGACCGTCTCCGCGAGCGTGGGGACCGAACCCCGCGACGACGTCTGGATCGCCGATCTCACCGAGGGTCCTGCGGCCGCCGCCCTCCGCCCGGTGCAGGAGGGGGAGGACGCCCGCTGCGCCGCCGGGGTCGCGTTCGACGGACGCCTCTACGTCTGGACGGATCGCGACGCCCCTCGCGGCCGGCTCTGCGTGGCCGACCCCCTGCGGCCCCAGGACTGGTCGGACCTGGTGGCCGAGGACCCGGAGGCCGTCCTCACCGACTACGCCCTCACCGAGCGCTCGCTGGTCGTCTGCCGCTCGCGGCACGCCGTCGCCGAGCTGGCCGTGCTCGACCGGGAGTCGGGGCGGGCGCGGATCGACCTGGGCTGGCCGGTGGACCGGCCCGGGCCGGCCAGCCTGACCGGGCTCACGGCACGGCCGGAGGGCGGCGACACCGTCTGGATCGGGCGGACGGACTGGGCGACGCCGCCGTCGGTGGCCAGCTGGACGGATGCGGACGGCGCCGGGCAGGCCGAACGTCCCCAGGTGTGGGCCGACGCCCCCGGGGCGGCTCCCGAGATCCGCCCCGCCGTGCGGCAGGAGGTCTATCAGTCCGCCGACGGGACCGAGGTCCGGTTGACCGTGCTCGCCCCGGCCGAGGAGCCCGACCGTCCGCGGCCGACCGTGCTCTACGGCTACGGGGGGTTCGGCATCGCCCTCGAGCCGGCTTACACCGCGTCCGCCCTCGCCTGGGTTGCGGCCGGTGGCGTGTGGGCGGTCGCGCATCTGCGCGGCGGGGCCGAGGAGGGTGAGGACTGGCACCGCGCCGGTATGCGGGCGGCCAAGCAACGGGTCTTCGACGACCTGCACGCGGCCGCGGAACACCTGCGTTCATCCGGGCGAGCGGGCTCGGTCGGCATCTACGGCGGGTCGAACGGAGGGCTCCTCGTCGGCGCCGCGGTGACCCAGCGCCCCGAGCTCTACGACGCGGTGGTGTGCAGCGCGCCCCTGCTCGACATGGTGCGCTACGAGCTGTTCGGCCTCGGCAGGACCTGGAACGACGAGTACGGCACCGCCGACGATCCGGACGAGTTCGCCTGGCTGTTGTCCTACTCGCCGTACCACGCCGTGCGGGCCGGGCGGCGCTACCCGGCGACGTTGTTCGAGGTCTTCGACTCCGACACCCGCGTCGACCCGCTGCACGCCCGCAAGATGTGCGCGGCGATGCAGGCGGTCCAGGAGCCCGACGCGCCCCCGGTCCTGATCCGCCGGGAGACCGATGTCGGGCACGCCGCCCGCTCGGTCGACCGGACCATCGCCCTGTCCGTCGACACCCTCTCGTTCCTCGCCGAGCACCTGGGGCTCGACCTGCGTCCCGAACCCGAACCGCGGAGCACGACATGATCCTCGCCAGCGGCCTGCACGCCGCCGAAGTCGCCGACGTCGTCCAGGTCGGCTCGACCTTGCAGGAGACGTGCGGCAACGAGCCGGGGCTGCTGTGTCGAAGCGTCCTGAACTGGACCCACAGCACCTACCTGGCCTCCGGTGCCGAGGTCCTGTTCGCGAAGCCCGCCCAGATCCTGCTCATCCTTCTCATCGCGGTCATCGTCCGGCGGCTCGTCAACCGCTCGATCCGCCGGCTGGTCGCGAACGCGTCCGAGGGCCACATCAACCGCTTCGCCGGGCTGCGGACCCGCACGCCGTCGAGGATCTGGGACGTCGTGGAGACGCCTCCCGCGGTCCGCGAGCGACGGAGCCAACGCGCGGAGACGGTCGGCTCGCTGTTGCGGAGCACGACGACCTTCCTCGTCTTCGGCATCGCCATCGTGCTGATCCTCGGCGAACTCGGCATCAACCTCGCGCCGATCGTCGCCAGCGCCGGGATCGTCGGGGTCGCGGTCGGGTTCGGCGCGCAGAACCTGGTGCGTGACTTCCTCACCGGCATCTTCATGATCCTGGAGGACCAGTACGGCGTCGGCGACGTCATCGACGTCGGTCCGCCCTCGGCATCCGTCCCGATCACCGGAACGGTCGAGGCCGTGAGCCTGCGGATCACCCGGCTGCGAGACGTCAACGGCGTGGTCTGGCACGTCCGCAACGGCGAGATCGTCCGGGTCGGCAACATGAGCCTCGGGTGGTCGCGGGCGGTGGTCGACGTGCCGGTCGCTCCCGGTACCCCCATCGAGGAGGCCCGGCAGGTGCTGCTCGCCGCGGCGATGAACGTCCGGCGCAACGAACGCTTCACGAACGACCTGCTCGAGGACCCCGAGGTCTGGGGAGTGGAGACGCTGACGAAGGACGCACTCACGGTGCGCGTCGTCGCCCGCGTCCGACCGCTGCGACAGTGGGTCATCGCTCGAGAGATCCGCGAACAGATCCGCTACGCCTTCGACCGCGGCGAGCTGTCCGACCCGGCGTCGTTCCCGATCGTCGTGGCCGGCGAAGGGGCGGGCACCCGTGCCGCGGCCGCCGCCTCCGCCTCTCGTGCGGCACGGTCGGACAGCGGTCCGGGCGGCGACTGACCGTCGGACCCTCATCACGTTGGATGGCAGTCATGGCCGAGCCCGCCCCCGACCGATCCCACGAACCCCAACAGCGCGCTGCGCCCGCGGACGCCCACAACCCCTGGTGGCGCGACGGCGTCGTCTATCAGGTCTACGTCCGCAGCTTCGCGGACGCGAGCGGGGACGGGATCGGCGACCTCGCCGGCGTGCGGCAGCACCTGCCGTACCTCGCGTCGCTCGGCGTCGACGCGCTCTGGTTGACGCCGTTCTACGTCTCGCCGATGGCCGACCACGGCTACGACGTCGCCGATCCCCTGGACGTCGATCCGCTGTTCGGCACACTGGCCGACTACGACGCGCTGGTCGCCGACGCGCACGCGCTCGGCCTGCGGGTACTCAACGACATCGTCCCGAACCACTCCAGTGACCAGCACCGATGGTTCCTGGAGGCCCTCGCCTCGCCACCCGGTTCAGCGGCACGGGACCGCTACGTCTTCCGCGACGGCAGCGGCCCGGCCGGCGACGAGCCGCCGAACAATTGGCAGAGCACCTTCGGCGGCTCGGCCTGGCGTCGGGTCGTCGGTCCCGACGGACGACCCGAGCAGTGGTACCTGCACCTGTTCGCCCCGGAGCAGCCGGACCTCAACTGGCGCAATCCGGAGGTCGTCGCCGATGCCGAGCGAACCCTGCGCTTCTGGCTCGACCGCGGGGCCGACGGTTTCCGCATCGACGTCGCCCACGGCCTGCACAAGGACCCCGAGCTCCGCGACAACCCGGTCACCACGGTCTCGACGAACCTCATCGGCAACGAGACGAAGTACACCTGGGACCAGCCCGAGGTGCACGACGTCTACCGCCGGTGGCGCGCAGTCTTCGACTCCTACGGCGACGACCGCGTCGCGATCGGGGAAGTCTGGGTGGGCGACCCGACCCGCTGGGCCGCCTACGTCCGCTCCGACGAGCTGCATCTCGCGTTCACCTTCGCGCTGACGCTGGCGCCGTGGTCCGCGGCCGAGTGGCGCACCGCCGTGGACGATGCGATCGCCGCGGTGGCCGCCGTCGGCGCCACCGCCACCTGGGTCCTGGGCAACCACGACGTCTCGCGTCCGGTAACCCGCTACGGCTCGACCGCGCGTGCCCGTGCCGGGCTGCTGACGACGTTGGCGCTGCCGGGCGCGTACTACCTCTACCAGGGCGACGAGCTCGGGCTGCCGGACGTCGCGGTTCCGCCGGAGATGCGGCAGGACCCGATGTGGGAACGCATGGGCGTCGGGCGCGACGGCTGCCGCGCCCCGATGCCGTGGGACTCCTCGGCCCCGCACACGGGGTTCAGCGCGGCCTCCCCGTGGCTGCCGGAGGGACCGGAGTGGCCGGAGCTCGCGGTCGACGTCCAGGCCGACGATCCGATGTCGACGCTCGTCCTCACGCAGGGTGCGCTGGCCATCCGCAAGGCCGTGCCCGCGCTCGGGCTCGGCGCCGGGGAGCTCATCTGGCACGAGTCACCCGAGGGCGTTCTCGTCTTCGAGCGGCCCGGCTCCCCGGCGGTCGTCTGCGCGACGAACTTCGGGTCCGAGGACGTCGAGCTGGACCTCCCCGGACGACTGCTGCTGGCGAGCGCGCCCGTCGGCTACGACGGCGCGACGCTGACCCTTCCGGCGGACGCCGCCGCGTGGGTGGTGCCTGCCGGCTGAGGCGGTCGGCCGGGAGATTTCCTCGCGGGCATGTCGAGGACCGCGCCGCGGCTCCGACCTACGCGCGAGAGCGGCCGACGGTGCCGCTGACGGAAGGATGAGGACATGCGATTCATGCTGCTGCAGGCCTACGGCGAGGTCGGGCTCGCGGACTGCCCCCCGATGAACGAGTGGGACCCGGCGGACGTCCGCGCCCACATCGAGTTCCAGCACACGCTCAACGTCGAGCTGCTCGAGCGCGGCGAGCTCGTGGACGCGCAGGGTCTTGCGACGCCGGACGCGGCCAAGTTCGTCATCTCGGACGGCACCGGCTCGCCGAAGGTCATCGACGGTCCCTACCCGGAGTCGAAGGAGCTGCTCGCCGGCTACCGGGTGGTCGACGTCGAGAGCCTCGACCGGGCCCTCGAGATCGCGGCGCGCTCCAGCGCCTCGCCCGGACCCGGTGGCGTGCCGATCCAGCAGCCGATCGAGGTCCGTCAGGTGATCAGCGCGCCCGAGCCGGAGGTGTGAGCACGTCCGGACATGCTCCGTCGCCCGCGGGACCGGACGTCGAGGGCCTGCTGCGCGAACTGGCGCCGCGGGCCCTCGGCGCGCTCGTCCGCCGGTACGGGGACTTCGCCGACGCCGAGGACGCCGTGCAGGAGGCGCTGTTGGCCGCGTCCCGCCAGTGGCCGAGGGACCTGCCGACCAACCCCCTGGGCTGGCTGGTCACCGTGGCGTCGCGGCGACTGGTCGACGAGGTGCGGGCCAACGAGGCCCGACGACGCCGCGAGGACGGCGCGGCCCGCCTCGACGGCGCCCCGCTCGGGGCCGCCCTGGACGAGGCGCCCGCGCCGACCGACAGCGACGACTCGCTGGTGCTGCTGTTCCTGTGCTGCCACGACGCGCTGTCCCCGACGCTCGCGATCCCGCTGACGCTGCGGGCCGTCGCCGGACTCACGACCCGCGAGATCGCCGCGGCGTACCTGGTGCCGGAGGCGACGATGGCCCAGCGCATCAGCCGGGCCAAGGCGAAGCTGCGCGGCGAGCGCTTCGCCCTGCCCGCCGACCCGACGACGCGGATCCGTTCCGTGCTCGAGGTCCTCTACCTGCTGTTCAACGAGGGCTACGCGAGCAGCAGCGGGCCCGACCTCGGGCGGGTCGACCTGTCGGGCGAGGCGATCCGTCTCGCCCGGCTCCTGCACGAGCAGCTGCCGACCGACGCCGAGGCGACCGGGCTCCTGGCGCTGATGCTGCTGACCGACGCCCGGCGTCCCGCCCGGACCGGGACCGGCGGAGAGCTGGTGCCCCTCGCCGAGCAGGACCGCGCGCAGTGGGACCGAGCGCGGATCAGCGAGGGGATGGTGCTGCTCACCGAGGCGCTGCAGCGGCGGCGCGTCGGTGAGTACCAGTTGCTCGCGTCCATTGCCGGCCTGCACGACCAGGCGCCATCGCACGAGCAGACCCGCTGGTCGGACATCGCCTCGCTCTACGGGCTCCTCGAGCGGATGACCGGCAACCCGGTCGTCGCGCTCAACCGTGCGGTTGCGGTGGCGATGGTCGACGGGCCGCGCGCCGGCCTGAGCCTCCTCGAGGACCTGCAGCTCGATTCCCACCGCCTGCCCGCCGTGCGCGCCCACCTGCTCGAGGAGGCGGGCGAGGCGGCGGCCTCCGCCGTCGAGTACGCGACGGCGGCGGATCGGACGACCAACGCACGCGAGCGCGACTACCTCATCATGCGTGCCGCTCGCGCGCGGGCCGCCGGGCCCGCCTGAGTCCGTCCTACCGGAACGGCTCGGAACCGAGCAGCGCCCGCGGCGAGGTCGCGGGCCTCGCGGATCGGACTCCCGCCCCGCGCGACGGTCGAGATCACGACGTCACCTTCGAGCAGACCATCACCTGGCCCGCCGTCACGGCCGACTTCGCCGCGATCGGCGCCCGGCCGGGTACCTAAATCGGTTGCCGCGGGGACCGGAGCCTCACTAGCGTGCTCGCCTCCCACTCCGCACCCGAGGAGCTCCGCATGACCTCACGTCTGAACCCCTACATCAGCTTCCCCGGGACCGCCCGCGAGGCCCTGGACTTCTATCAGGAGGTCTTCGGCGGCACCCTCGCCGTCAACACCTTCGGGGAGTTCGGCGGCGCCCCGCCCGAGGCGGCGGACAAGATCATGCACGGCATGCTGGACACCCCGAGCGGGTTCACGCTGATGGGCGCCGACAACCCACCCGGGATGGACTACACCCCCGGCAACACCATGGCCGTCAGCCTCAGCGGCGACGACGCGGAGGAGCTGCGCGGCTACTGGCAGAAGCTCTCGGCCGGCGGCACCGTCTCCGTCCCGCTGGAGAAGCAGATGTGGGGCGACGAGTTCGGCATGTGCACGGACCGGTTCGGCGTGGGCTGGATGGTCAACATCACGCAGCCGTAGCGGGAGGAGCCACCAGGCACCGGCCAGCAGGGTCCGGTCAGCGCGCCGGCTGGGCACAATGGACGGGATGTCCGTGCAGCAGCCCGAGCCACCGCGCCCCGCCGGCGAGCCACAGTCGGCGCGGCCGACGAGCACCTTCTACGACGCCGTCGGCGGCGAGCCGACCTTCCGCGCGCTCGTGGCCCGGTTCTACGAGGGCGTGGCGGGCGACCCGGAGCTGCGCCGGCTGTACCCGGAGGACGACCTGACCGACGCCGAGGAGCGGCTGCGGCTGTTCCTCATCCAGTACTGGGGCGGGCCCACCACCTACGGCGAGCGGCGCGGTCACCCGCGGCTGCGGATGCGGCACGCCCCGTTCGAGATCGGCCCCGCCGAGCGTGACGCCTGGCTGCGGCACATGGCCGACGCGGTGCGCTCCCTGGAGCTCCCGGACGAGCTCGCCGACCCGCTGTGGAATTACCTCGTCGGGGCGGCGCACGCGATGCAGAACCGACCCGGCTGACTCACGCCGAGGCCCCGGCCTGCCGATGGTGCTGTCGTGACGACCGACAGCGCGACGACGGACGGCGCTCCCCCTCGCCACCGCGCTCCCGAGCCGGACCAGCTGCAGCAGACGCTGGAGATGATGCTCGGCCGGAAGGTCACGGTGGTGACCGCCGGTCAGGTGCCGCCCGAGGGGGCCATCCCAGCCGCTGTCGGCGCCTACGTCGACGACACCGACGCGCTGCGCGGCTGCGCCTGGGTCGACCTGCCGCTGGCCGCCGCGATGGGCGCGTCCCTGTCCATGGTCGCTCGCGAGCAGGCGGACGGCTGCCTGGAGTCCGGCGTCCTCCTCGAGGAGTTCTCCGGCAACCTGCACGAGACGCTGAACGTCGCCGCGGCACTGCTGAACGACCAGGGCGGCACGGCGTTGCGCATCCAGCCGCTGGAACTGCTCGAGACCGGGCTGTCCCAGGGCGTCCTCGATCTGCTGGCCGATCCCCGTGCCGGCGGGTACTACACGGTGGAGATCGAGGAGTACGGGTCCGGCCTGATGAGCTTCACCCTCGCCTGAGACCCGCCACATCGCCCGGCTCAGGCCGGCACAGCTTCCCCCGGGGGAGCACTTCACTGAAGGCTCTCCCGCGCCGATGACCTCGACATGGAGAAGTTGGCCGGGCTGCTCAACCGCGAGCGGGTGCTGCTCGAGTTGCTGCTGTTCAAGCTGGTCTCCCTGCGCCAGCTGCTGGTCGCCGGCCAGGTGCGCTTCCTGCCCTGGGCGGCCGAGGAGGTCGACCGCGCCACCACCAAGGTCCGCGAGATCGAGCTCCGCCGCACGCTCGCGGTCGAGGAGCTGTCCGAATCGTCCGGCTCCCCCAGCGAGGCGATCACCCTGCGCGTCCTCGCCGAGCAGGCTCCCGAGCCCTGGCGGACCATCTTCGCCGAGCACCACAAGGCCCTCTTCGAGCTGGCCGCCGACCTCGAGGAGGCGGCTGGTGCGGCCCGTCGCCTCGCCGCCTCCGGCGGCTCGTCGGTCACCGCCACGCTGGACCGGCTGACCGGCGCTCCCGAGCCCACCTCGCGGACCCCGGTCGGAGCGGGTGCCGGCTACGGGGCGGCCACGACCTACGGTCCCGGAGCCCGGTGGGAGCCCACCGCCCCCGAGGCCCGTTTCACCGGGACGCTCTGAGCGGCCATGTCCTTCTCGACGCTGAACATCGGCTCCTCGGCGCTGTTCGCCTCGCAGCGCGCCGTCGAGGCCGCCAGCCAGAACATCGCCAACGCGACCGTCGACGGCTACACCAAGCAGGTCGTGCGCACGACGGCCGCGGTGCCGACCCCCGGCACCACCGTCGGCGGGCGCAGCGACGGCATGCGCGGCAACGGGGTCGTCGTCACGAGCGTCGACCGGCTGCGCGACCAGCTGGCCGACGTCGCCTTCCGCAGCGAGGCGGCCGCCGACGGCTACGCCGGCGCCCGGTCCAACACCCTCGACCGCACGCAAGGCATCCTCGGCACCGTCTCCGACGGGGTGGCGACCAAGCTCGACGCCTTCTGGGCCTCCTTCGACGCCCTGTCGACGACCCCCTCCGACGCGGCCGCTCGCGACGCCGTCCTCAACGCCGGCAGCGAAGTGACGCGGGCGCTCCGGGACGCGTCCAAGCAGCTCTCCGATGTCACCGCGGACGCCGCGAGCCAGGTCTCCAACGACGTCACCCAGATCAACAACCTCACGAAGACGATCGCCGGGCTGAACAAGTCGATCCTCGACGCCACCGCCTCCGGCCAGTCGCCGAACGACCTGCTCGACAGCCGCGACCGCGCGATCGACCAGCTGCACCAGCTGGCGGGAGTCACCACCCACGAGAACAGCATGGGCGTCGTCGACGTCTACATCGGCTCGCGCAACCTGGTCCGCGGGGAGCAGAGCTTCACACTCAGCGCGGGCGTCACCACCAGCGGCGCCCCCACCGTCACCTGGACCGACGACGGCACGTCCGCCTCCCCCGGCGGCGAGATCGGCGGCTACCTCGCCGTCACCGGCGTCGACCTGCCGCAGCTGCACGCGATGCTCGACTCGGTCGCGACCGGCCTCATGTCGGCCGTCAACACCGTGCACGCCGCGGGTACCGGCCTCGACGGGAGCACCGGGCAGGCGTTCTTCACCGGCACCGACGCGAGCACCATCGACGTCTCGGCGACGCTCACCGCCAACAAGGTCGCGGCCTCGCTGACCGGCGCGAAGAACGACGGCAACAACGCCCTGGTGCTGGCCCGCCTGCGCAGCTCCGGAGCCGCGGTGACGCTGCCCGACGGCACCACCGCGACCGTCGGCGACGCCCTGCGCGCGGTCGGCGGCAAGCTCGGCTCCCTCGCCTCCGGCGCCGCGGCCACGCACAGCGCGACCAACGCCGCGGTCGCCAACGCGGCGAAGACCCGCTCGAGCACCAACGGCGTCTCGATCGACGAGGAGATGGTCGACCTCGTCAAGTGGCAGCACGCCTACTCGGCGGCGGCGAAGGTCGTCGCCACCGCCGACGCCATGCTGGACACCCTCATCAACCGGCTCGGAGCCTGATCATGCGGGTCACCTCGACGACGAACTACATCACGATGCGCGAGAACCTCACGGCCTCGCTCTCCCGGGTCGCCGACGCGCAGAACGACCTGTCCTCGGGCAAGAAGATCAACAAGTGGAGCGACGCGCCGGCCGACGCCGTCACCGCCTCGCGCTACACCTCGCAGGAGGCCGACTGGGCCGCCTACCAGCACGCCAACGGCGACGCCTCGCGCTGGTTGAACACCGCGGACGGGGCGCTGCAGTCCGTCAGCAGCACGCTGCAGCGGGTTCGCCAGATCGCGACGAACGGCGTCAACGGCAGCCTCGGCCAGACCTCGCGCGATGCGCTCGCCGACGAGGTGACGGCGCTGCGCGACCATCTCGTGGACATCGCCAACACGAAGATCGGCGACCGCGGCGTGTTCTCGGGGTTCCAGGACACGGCGGTCGCCCAGGTCGCCGGCGTCTGGACCTACACGGGCGACTCCGGCGCCGTCCAGCGCCAGATCGGCCCGTCGATGACGATCCAGGTCAACCTCCCCGGGTCCGAGGTGTTCGGCTTCGACGCGGGCGCCGGCAACGATCTGTTCTCCGCGCTCGACAAGCTCGCGGCCGACCTCCGCAACGGCGACACCGCCGCGATCAGCTCCGACCAGGACCTGCTGACGGCCCGGTCCGACGGCATCGCCCGCTCCCTCGGTCAACTGGGTGCGCTCGAGAACCGCGTCGACCGGCAGCAGGATCTCGGCGCCGCGACCGTCGACGACATCAAGCGGCAGCGCTCCGACATCGCCGACATCGACATCGCCGAGGCCACGCTCAAGCTGCAGCTGTCGCAGACCGGCTACCAGGCCGCCCTCGCCGCCGCGTCGCGGTCCAACCTGCCCTCCCTCGCCGACTTCCTGAACTGATCCGGCGGACGTCGATCCCGGCCGAACGTCGATTCGCGGCTTCGTGAACGAGCCGGGTGACCGATACCACCCTCGTGATCAGCGGTCAGACGTCGCCCGTCCCGAACCAGCGCCCCGGCTCGTCGGCCGACGCCGGAGTCCCGGCAGCCGGGGGCTGCAGCCTCGTGCTGCCGGTCTGGCCCGATCTCGCCGTCGACATGTTCGTCGCGGCGGTCGACGTCCTCGTCCGCACCGCTCCGGGCGACCTCGACCTGGAACTCGTCCTCGCGGTCCCGGCCGAGCGGTCCGAGCTGCCCGCCGCCCTCCGGCAGGCCGTCGAGGGGCTCGACGGCGACGTCGTGGTGGTACCCGGCGGGCTCGCCGCCGCGGCTGAGGTGGCCGAGCACGAGCGGCTCGCCGTTCTCGATCCGCGCGAGCGGCCGGACCTCGGCGGGCTGAGCGCGCTGCTCCGTCGCCTGGACGAGCCCGGCGACCCGCTGCCGTTCGTCCACCGCCTCGGGATCCTCGTCGCCCGTCGCGCCTCCGTGGCCGAACTCGACGACAGGACCGACGCCGTCCCCGCCTTGGACTCGACCGACGCCGTGGGCCTGCCCGTGCTGGCCCGCGCGCTGCGCCCCGTCCCGCATGCGCCAGAGCCGCGCGCCTCGCTG
Source organism: uncultured Actinomycetota bacterium (assembly GCA_963783105.1). GTDB lineage: Bacteria > Actinomycetota > Actinomycetes > Frankiales > Frankiaceae > JAVEDQ01. The sequence goes on along the minus strand of CAWAMI010000007.1, from coordinate 171,510 downwards.
TCCGGCTGGGTAGCGAACGACGACGGCCCCGCGCGCGGACGTGTGTCGACCAGCGTCGTGGTGGTGGCGGACGCCGAGGTGCCGGTGCTCGAGGGGTGCCTCGGGCGGCTGCGCTCGCACCTGCCGCACGGCACCGAGGTGGTCGTCGTCGACCCGGGCGGCAACTGGGATCGCAGCCGCGCCCTGCGCACCCTGCGCTGGGCGAACATCGTCCCCGGCAGCGGCGTGCATCCGGTCTCGGCCGGCATCCGCGCGGCGCGGGGCGACGTCGTCGTCCTGCTCGACCCCGCGGTCTGGGTGACCCGGCGGTGGCTCGAGGGCCTGATCGCCGCGCTCGACGCCGAGGGCTCGGACGTCGTCGCCGCTGGACCCATGGTCAACCTCAACCTGGGCCACCAGCACGCCCCGGGGGTCACCTACCGCGACGTCCCGGGCATGGAGACGTTCGCCGAGCAGGTCCGCCGCCGCGCCCGCACCGGAGCAACCGCCCGGCCGCCGGTCACGGACGTGCCGGCCTTGATCGGCGCCTGCCTGGCCGTCCGGCGGGAGTCCCTGCTGGCGGTCGGCGGGCTCGACGACGCGTTCGCCGACCCGGAGATCGCCGGGATCGACCTCTGCCTGCGACTGACCGCGGCGCACGGGCGGCTCGTGCGCGCCGACTCCGTGTTCGTCCACCTCGCCGAACTGCCGCGCGGCACGGCGGCCGGCCGCTGGCGCTTCGGCGGCGGCGGAGAGCTGGGTACGCTGCGCGCGCGACACGGCGTCGATGCCGACCGCGCCCTCCCCGGCCTGGTCGGCGCCGTCCTGATCGTCAAGGACGAGGAGGAGACGCTCGCCCGGGCGCTCGAGTCCGTGTCGGGCCTCGTCGACGACGTCGTCATCTGCGACACCGGGTCCGCCGACGGCACGCCCGACCTCATCGCCGCCCTCGGCGCCCGACGGACCGACTTCCCCTGGGTGCACGACTTCGCCGCGGCCCGCAACGCCTCCCTCGCCGAACACACCGGCACGTGGGGTCTGCTGCTCGACGCCGACGAGACCCTCGACTGCCCGGACGGCATCGCGTGGCGCCGCGGGCTCGCGGAGAACTCGGCCGACGTCGTGTTCCTCGTCTGTCGCAACCTGGACTCGAGCAGCGGCGGCGCCTCGGTCGACAACGCGTCGCAGCGTCTGCTGCGCGCCGCGGACTGCCACTGGTCCGGGCGCATCCACGAGCAGATGGTCCGCCGGGACGGCGCCCCGGCCACCCCCAGCGGCAGCGACGCCGCGCGCATCATCCACGATGGCTACGCGGTCCGGCGGGTGCTGGACCGCAAGAAGGTCGACCGCAACGCCACGCTGACCCGGCTCGAACTCGAAGACGCGGGGCAGGCTGTCCGACCGATCGACGGGGCCTCGAGCGCGCCCGCCGACGTCGGTGGCGACCTCGGGAACGACCCCGGCCGGGCCCGCTTCGAACGCGGTCGCGTCGAGATGCTCGCGCAGGACCCGACCGCGGCGAAGGAGCACTTCCTCGCCGCCGTCGAGCTGCTGCCCGAGCACTCCGAGCTGCTGAGGCGCATGGCCTACTGCAACCTCGCGACCATCGCCAACGACGAGGGCCGGCACGCCGAGGCGATCCCGTTCGCCGAGCGCGCCCTCGATGCAGACTGCACCTACACCCAGGCGGCCGTCGCCCTCGCGATTGCGCACTGGAAGTCGCAGGCCCCCGGCTCGCGCGGCCGGGCCCGAGAGGTGCTCGAGAAGGCGATCCGCGCCGGGGACGAGCTCGCCGACCCCACGATCGCCCGGCTCGTCCTGAGCCTGCGGGACGAGGGCGCCCTGGTCGGCGACGCGGCGACGATACTCGGCGCCCTGCTCCTCGAGACCGACGAGCACGACGCGGCCGTCGAGCTGCTGCTGCCTCTCGCCGAGCGGCATCCGACCGTGTTCACCGCCTGGCAGGTGCTGTACCGCGCCCTCCGGGCCGCCGACGCGGGCGACGGGCACCGCTGGGCCGACCGGCTCGCCGGGCTCGCCGCCGGCGAGCCCGGTGTGCTCGAGCCGCTGCTCGAGACCCTGCCCGACGACGACCGTGCCGCCCTGGTCGCCGCGCTGGCCGCCCTCGGGGTCGAGGAGTGGCAGATCTCCGAGGTCGAGCGGACCTGGCGGCGGATGCAGCCCGAGCTGCGCCGGATGAGCGGCGCCGCCGTCGTCGCCGCCGCCCGCCAGCAGGAGGCCGAGTCCCCCGAGCTCGCGCTGCGGCTGTGGCACCTCGCGGGCGACGAGCCGTACATGCGGGTCGGGCGTGCGCGCTGCCTGGACGCGATGGGGCGTCCGGAGGCCGCCGCCGAGGCGATCGCGGGCGTCGACCCCGCCGTGCTCGAGGTGCCGGACGTGCTGTTCGTCGTCGCCCTCGCCGCCGAGCTGGGCGACATCGGGCTGGCGGTGGCGCTGCTCGACCTGCTCCCTGCGGACCTGGACGAGGCCTTCGCCGGGCCGGCGCGCGAGATGCGTTCGCTGCTGGTCGCCGCGAGCTGAGGTTTCTGCGCCGCTCGGGTCACGCCCCGTCGCCGGGATTCACCCGGACGGCCGTATCAGCTCCACGGAGCGTGAACCGAAGCAATGAGGGCCGGTAAGGATGCCGCGCTGAAGACCACCTAGGAAGGGGAAGGCAATGAGCCTTCGCGTCAACACCAACACCATGGCGTTCAACGCCTACCGCAACCTGTCCGCCACGGACAACTCGATGGGCAAGAGCCTGGAGAAGCTGTCCAGCGGTCTGCGGATCAACCGGGCCGGCGACGACGCCGCCGGCCTGGTCATCAGCGAGAACCTGCGCAGCCAGGTCGGTGGCCTCAAGGCCGCCGTCCGCAACGCGCAGGACGGCATCTCCGTCGTCCAGACGGCAGAAGGTGCGCTGACCGAGGTCCACGCCATGCTGCAGCGCATGCGTGACCTGGCCGTCCAGGCCTCGAACACCGGCTCCAACGGCACCACCGCCGTCGCCGCCGCCCAGGCCGAGGTCGACCAGCTCGTCAGCGCGATCGACGACATCGCCAGCCGCACCAAGTTCAACGGCACCCAGCTCCTCTCCGGCACCAGCGGCCTCACCTTCCAGGTGGGCGCCAACTCCGGCGAGTCGCTGACCGTGACCCTGGCCGGCATGGGCGCGTCGGACCTGTCGATCAACAGCCTCTCGCTGAGCAACGCCGGTACGGCGATCACCGCGCTCGACGCCGCCATCAGCTCGGTGTCGACCCAGCGTGGCGTCTTCGGTGCGGCCCAGAACCGCCTCGAGCACACGATCGCCAACCTGTCCGTGACCCAGGAGAACCTCGCGGCCTCCGAGTCCCGGATCCGTGACACCGACATGGCTCAGGAGATGACCGAGTTCAGCAAGGCTCAGATCCTGATGCAGGCCGGCACCGCGATGCTCGCCCAGGCGAACTCGGCCCCGCAGGGCGTCCTGTCCCTGCTCCGCGGCTGATCGTTCGGCTGACGGACATCGGGGAGCGGCGGGACTGATCCTCCACCGCCGGCGCGGACTCAGCCACGAGTCCGCGGCGGCGGCCCGGTCCCGCCCCCGAGCAGGAAAACCCGTCAGCGGCCGTCCTCCAGGGCGGCCGCTGACGGCTTTCTCGGGACCGACTCGGTCCCCGCGCCCCTCCCGGACCCCGCTCCACGGGGTCCCGGGCGCCGATCCCGCTCCGCATTCACCCGAATGGCTGCTTTCGTAGCTCCGTTCTTCGGGCGATGGGTTTTGTGCCGGCACGGAAGCCGTCGGGCCCTCCGACGCGCCGGCTCGTGAAACCACCGGAAGGGACCGGGCAATGAGCCTTCGGGTCAACACCAACACGATGGCGTTCAATGCCTACCGCAACCTGTCCGCGACGGACACTGCGATGGGCAAGAGCCTGGAGAAGCTGTCCAGCGGTCTGCGGATCAACCGGGCCGGCGACGACGCCTCCGGCCTGGTGATCAGCGAGAACCTGCGCAGCCAGATCGGTGGTCTCAAGCAGGCCGTCCGCAACGCCCAGGACGGGATCTCCGTCGTCCAGACGGCGGAAGGTGCGCTGACCGAGGTCCACGCCATGCTGCAGCGCATGCGCGACCTCGCCGTCCAGGCCGCCAACACCGGCTCCAACGGCGCCACCGCCATCGCCGCCGCCCAGGCCGAGGTCAACCAGCTCGTCAGCGCGATCGACGACATCGCCGGCCGCACCGTCTTCAACGGCACGCTGCTGCTGTCGGGCTCGGCCACCCTGACCTTCCAGGTCGGTGCGAACTCGGGCGAGCAGCTCTCGCTGACGCTGGCCGGCATGGGCGCGAGCGCCCTCGCCATCAACGGCCTGTCGCTGGGCAACGCGTCCGCGGCCATCACCGCCCTCGACGCCGCCGTCGACACGGTCTCCTCGCAGCGGGGCATCTTCGGTGCCGCCCAGAACCGCCTCGAGCACTCGATCGCGAACCTCTCGGTCACGCAGGAGAACCTCGCGGCCTCCGAGTCGCGGATCCGCGACACCGACATGGCCAAGGAGATGACCGAGTTCAGCCGCTCGCAGATCCTCATGCAGGCCGGCACCGCCATGCTGGCGCAGGCCAACGCGGCCCCGCAGCAGGTCCTGTCGCTGCTGAAGGGCTGATCGCTCCAGCAGCTCCATCCGTCCGTCTCGCCCTCGGGGCCGCACCCCATCGGTGCGGCCCTGAGTCGTTTCCGGCGTCGCGGCCACTCAAGCCGACCCCCGGAGCTGCCGAGACTGCAGGGAAGGCGTCGTCCGAGAGGAGGTTTCCGTGGCAGGTCTCACCGTGTCCGGCCTCGGCAGCTCCGGCATCGACGTGAACTCCGTCGTCAGCCAGCTGATGGCGATCGAGCGCGCTCCGCAGGACGCCCTCAACACGAAGAAGACCTCCGTGCTCACCCGGGGCACGACCTGGAGCTCGATCACCACGCAGCTGACGAGCCTGCAGTCGGCCGTCGATGCGGTGAAGACGCCGGCCTCGTTCAACTCCGCGAGCGCCACGTCCAGCGACTCCAGCGTGCTCACCGCGACGGCCAGCGGGACAGCCGCCGCAGGCAGCGTGACGCTGCAGGTGCAATCGCTCGCCGCCGCTCAGCAGCGCGCCTCCGCCGGCTTCGCCTCCACGTCCAGCCTCGTCGGGGTCGGCACCTTCCTCGTCAGCGGCGGCGCGAGCGACGCCGGGATCACCTCGCTGACCGCCAGCGGTCTCGCCGATGGACGCCACACGCTGACGGTCAAGGACGGCGCGACCAGCGGCGGTGTCGCCACGCTGGTGCTCGACGGCACCGAGCACAGCGTGACCGTGGGCAACGGACCCGTCAGCTTCGGCGGGCTGACGCTGGACGCGTCGTCACTGAAGACCGGCGCCGTCGTCGACCTCACCGTCGCGACGACCGACGCCTCCACGACTCTGTCCGGGCTGGCGAGCGCTCTCGCGGGCTACGGCGGCCCGGCCAGCGCGGCCGCGGTCGACCTCGGCAGCGGTACCGACCCCGCCCGTCTCGTGCTGTCGGCTGCGAAGGCGGGCACCGCCAACGCACTGCTGCTGAGCGGCACGGGCGACCTCGCCGCGCTCGCGTCGGGCTTCACGACGACCAAGGCCGCCAGCGACGCCGTCGTGTCGATGGGCTCGCTGACCGTGACCCGCTCGTCGAACACCATCACCGACCTGCTGCCCGGCGTCACGCTGAACCTGCAGAAGGCCGCGCCCGGCAGCGACGTCCAGCTCTCGGTCGGCCGCGACGTCTCCGGCTCGTCGGCCAAGGTGAAGTCGCTCGTCGACGCGCTGAACGCGTCGTTGGACCTGCTCGCCAAGTCGTCGGCGTACGACACCGTCAACAAGACGAGCAGCCCGCTGACCGGTGACTCCAGCGTCCGCTCGCTGGTGGGCGACCTTTCCGGCCTCGGCTCGGTGTTCACCACCGGCACCACCGCGACGATGAGCCAGCTCGGCGTCAACATCACCCGCGACGGCAGGTACACCTTCGACGCCGACGCCTTCACCCGGCAGATGGCGGCGGACCCGGACGGCGTCGCGAACCTGATGAGCAAGGCCGGCGACGCGATCGGATCGGTGCTCGACGGCGCCCTCGGCAAACTCGGTCAGCGCGGCTGGATCAAGTCGACCCAGGAAGCCATCAACAACGAGGCGACCGACCTCCAGAAGAGCATCGACGACTGGGACGATCGGCTGACCGCCATGCAGCAGCGCTATCAGTCGCAGTACGCGCAGCTCGACGCGGCCATCTCCAGCCTCAACACCCAGAAGAGCTGGCTGTCGAGCACGATCGCCAGCCTGAAGGCCAACAGCGCCTCGGGGTGACGCGCCCGAAACCGGGCTGAGGTAGATCTGCGCCCCTGGGGATGCCTGGATCTACCTCACCCTCGTTCGGGGGGATCGGCTCGTGCCGCGTCAGGCGACGAGGACCTCGTTCAGCTTGCCCTCCGCGCCGAACAGCCGCTGCCGCCATTCCGCCACCAGCTGCGAGGTGTCGTTGTCGTTGGGGTGGAAGCCCCGACGGTGGTAGCGCGCCAGCATCTTGGGGGCCCGCATGGTCAGGAACGGCGACTTCGGCAGCCGCGCGAGGCTGCCGAGCAGCTGGAGCGGGTGCTTCCAGGTGTTCGGGTCCTTGGCGATGGAGATGGCACCCATGATCGACGTCTCGCCGACGAAGAGCAGGTGGGTCAGCCACATGACAACGATGCGCAGGGTTTCGCCGCCGCCGACGGCCTTGTAGACGTCGAACGCCACCGCCTTGTGCTCGGCCTCCTCGAGGGCGTGCCAGAGGAGCAGGTCGCGCGCCCCGGGCCGGCCGACGGCCTCACGCGCCTCCTCGGTCGTGAGCAGGAGCTCCGCCAACGTGGCCGTGTAGTGCTCCAGGGCCGCCGTGAACGCCAGGTTGACCTTCTTGCTCTGCATCCGCTCGCGGACCCAGTAGAGACCCCGCACGTACGTGCTGATCCCCCGCGTCGGGTAGCCCAACTCGGCGAGGTGTTCGTTGAGGACGCGGTGCTCGCGCCCGTGCATCTCCTCCTGGCCGACGAACCCGTCGACGTCAGCGAGCAGCTTGGGATCCGTGATCTGGTCCCGCGCCGCCTTCACCGATCGCACGAAGAAGTCCTCGCCGTCGGGGAAGGTCGAGGACAACACGGCCAGGATGTGGCTCATGACGATGTCGCCGTCCTTGGCGAAGTACTTCGGCAGCGCGGCGACCCACTCGTCGAACTCCATCTCGCGCTTGGGAACCTCGTCCGAGCCGATCCGGCCGTAGCTGTTGAGCGCGAGACCGCCGTCCCGTGTGTCGATGCTTCGGGTGTCGGTGCTTCGTGTGTCGATGCTGCCTGTGCCGATGCTGCTGTTGACCATTGCGTGAACCCCCATGGGTGTTGCCTCACCGCGCCGTTTCCCCGCCCGGGCCTACGTGACACCCGCAATGTCGCAACCGGCCCGACCTACCGTCGGTAACCGACGAGGTGGAACACCCGGCTCAACTGCCGGTAGGGGTCGCGCAGGCTCGCCTGCAACTCGACCTCGGCGACCCCCTCGACGTCCGCCGTGTCGAGGGGCAGGTCGAGCCAGTCGGCGAACAGCCAGACGCCGTACCAAGCGGTGACGGTGAGACCTCGCCGCTGCAGGGACTCCGACAGCCCCTCGATCGTGTCGCCGCGGGTGGGTGTGCCGAGGACGCCGATCTCTCCTGTCGCATCGAACGCCTCGAGCGCATCGGCCCAGCGCTGCTCGAGCGCCGGGCGCACCGCCAGCGTCCGGGCGTTGAGCGCCATCACCGACAGCAGCCCACCGGACGCGACGCAGCGGCACAGGGCGTCGAGCAGCGCCTCGGGCTCCGCCAGGTACATCAGCACGCCGTGGCAGAGCACCGCGTCGAACGACGCTCCCCCGACGGCCTCGGGCACGTGCTCGCCCTCGGCCCGCAGCAGCCGCATGCGCCGCTGGACCTCGACGGGCTCGGCTCGGATCCGCCGCTCGGCCCTCGCGAGCATGGCCTCCGAGGGGTCGGCGAGGGTGACCTCGTAGCCGAGTCTCGCGAGCGGCAGCGACTGCGCGGCGGCCCCACCCCCGACGTCGAGGACGCGAGCGGGCGGGGCGGGTAGGTGCCGGAGCAGCTGCGAGTGCAGGACGTAGGTGCGGACCCGTCCCTTGACCGTGGCGGAAGCTTCCTCGAACGGATCGGCAAGGGCGGCCCAGGGGTCATCCGGCATGCGTTCGTCCTCTGAACGTGCGGGACGAAGCGGCACCGTTCGCGATCACCGCGGCACCGTTTGCGATCACCGCGGCACCGTTCGCGATCACCGCGGCCCCGTTCGCGGCCACCGCGGGCAGAACCCCGCCGCAACCACGCCAACCGCGAACACCCCAGCCCGCTCCCAGCCCACCGCGGCACCGTTCGCGATCACCGCGGCCCCGTTCGCGGCCACCGCGGGCAGAACCCCGCCGCAGCCACGCCAACCGCGAACACCGCACCCCACCCCGCTCGCGACCGGGCACCGAGCTCCGCACAGAAGGCGCAGGCCGGGCCGCCCCACGCTGCGACCTCAGCCGTCGACCATCTTCTCGAGCGCCTCGTGCGCCTTGTCCGCGCCGGACTGGGTGAGGTCCGCGAACGGACCGCCCGGGTAGGGCCACGTCCAGACGTGCAGCATCTGGGCCGTCGGCTCGATCGAGGAGCCGGGCGCGCACGTCTCTCCCGGGCCGGCGTTCAGCATGGTGCCGCGGGCCTCGTCCACGCACAGGTTGGTGTGGATGTGCCAGGACGTCAGGGCCCCGCCGATCAGCGCGCCCTGCGGCGCGGCCGGCTCGGCGATGTACATCGCGCCCATCAGCATCGACCGGCCGTGGTAGGTGACGTAAACCAGCGACTCGACCCGGTTCGGGTCGAGCACGCGGCCGTCGTGCTGGTAGTCGGGCCGTTGCACGTGCACGACGAACTGGTCGACGTTGAGCAGCTGGTAGCCGTCCGCCTCGGCCGCCTCCAGGGTCGGGTACCGATCGGCCACGGCGGCTCGGGTGTCGGCGACGAGACGCTCGGCGGCCGCCCGCTGACCCGACGTGACCGGCGCATCGGTGCACGCCCCGGCGGCATGACCGCTCCCCGCGTGCATGTGACTGCACCCGGCCGTCCAGCCCGACGGGATGTCGCCGCCGACCCGGACGTGGGCGTGGCCGCCCCCGGCCGACGGCAGGAGCGCCATCGACGTCGCGAGCGCGACGACCGCCGCCGCTGCTCCCGCGATGCCGACGGACCGGGCGCGAGGGACGACCCGTCGGCGGAGAGCGGACCCCAGCAGGAGCCCCGCGCCAACGGCGGCCGAGACCTCCATCACCGAGCTGACGACGTCCGCGAGCCCCACGGGTTCGGGCACGAGTGCCTGCGGCCCGAAGGGGAGGCCGGACGTACGACTGATGATCCAGACCGCGACGACCTGCAGCTGGCCGGCGGCTCCGAGCGCGAGCAGGCCCCGCGAGGGTCGGTGCAGCACCGCCCAGCCCCACCCGATCTGGAGCAGGCCGACGACCGCGAAGAACACCCCGGCGAGCGGCCAGTACTGCCAGTGCTCGCGGACCACGCTGAAGTGGATCGCGGCGGCGCCGAACGAGAGCGCCGCGACGGCGAAGCCGATCCCGTTGCCCAGTGGCTCGCCGCTGCCCGGCCGGTCGTCCACGCGCCGGCCCGGATCGCGGGTGGGCGGCGTCAGCAACGTCACGCCCACATTGTGCGGGACGACTCCAGATGCGATATCCGGGCACCCGGAAGAGCCGAACGGGTGAGAAGTTGATCGTCGCCCGCTCGAAGGGTGAAGCAGGGCCTCCGGACACCGATAGAACAATCGAGCCACGGACGGTCGCTCCCCACGGATGGCCGTCACGACGGAGGGACGCAGCGTGATCGACGCTGTCGCTGACCACTACCTGGTCGAGAAGGTCAACGCGGCCGGTCCGGCCGAGCTCATCGCGCTGCTGTACGACAAGGCGGTGCTGTCGCTGAAGCGGGCGCAGCAGTTCCTCGCCGCCGGCGACAAGGACCGCGCCTACGGCCGCATCGTCAACGCCAGCGACGTCGTGCTCGAGCTGCGGTGCGTGCTCAACCCCGCCGCCGGCGACATGTCCGTGCGCCTCGAGGCCCTGTACGCGTGGGTCACCAGCCGTCTGCTCGTCGCCGCCAGCCGACACGACACCACCGCCGTGCAGGACGCCCTCGACGTCCTCCAGCCGCTGCAGTCGGCCTGGCGGCAGGCCTGCGTCGGCACCGGAGCCGTCCCGACCGCACCGGCCGCCGTCCCCGCCCCTCGCTGACCGTGTCGACGACGGCGGGAACGACACAGCCGGCGCCGGACTGGTCGGTGCTGCTGGACCGGCTCGAGGAGCGGTTGCGCCGCATCGAGGCCGGGGCCACGGCGCGACCCGGCGTGCCCGCCCCCGACCCCGGCCCGGGACCCGGCGCCGACGACGTCCCGACCGCCCCGCCGACCGAGGACGACCGGCTCCGGTTGCTCGCGCTCGTCGCGGCGCACGAGCAACTCGCCACCCGGCTCTCCGGCCGCCGGCGTCAGCTGCAGCAGGCCGAGCACTACCGCTTGGGCGCCGCCTGAGCTGCTGGTCCGCACCGGTGATCACCCGGATGGGTCATCCACCTCTCCCGGACTCCCGACGAAGACCACACCGGAGAAACACCGCAGCGCGCATCAGCGCCACGGACGAGCGGTGGACAGGTTCGGCAGGGCGCCCCAGGACGGGGACGACCGCCGAGAAACCGTCCTCGGGGGTCCGGCGTGGAGCTGTTCACCGACCGTGTCAGCGCGGGGATCGAACGCGCGCTCGACGGGGTCGCCGAGCAGCAGCGGACGACCGCCGCCAACATCGCCAACGCGGCCACGCCCGGCTACCGCGCGCAGCGGGTGTCGTTCCAGGACAGCCTGTCCGACGCGATGGCCAACGGGGACGATCCGCGCAGCGCCGCCCTCACCACGCTCGACGCCGGCACCCCGGCCGACCTGTCCGGCAACAGCGTCTCCCTCGACGCCGAGATCACCGACCAGCAGCGTGAGGGGCTCCAGTACCAGGCGCTCGCGCAGGCGATGACGTTCAAGCTCGGCCTCTGGCGATCGGCGCTCGAGAAATGAGCATGTTCGGCGCCCTGGACGCGGCGTCGTCGGGTGTGCGGCTCGGCCGCACCTGGCTGGACTCGATCTCCGACAACGTCGCCAACAGCAACACCGTCCGCCCGGCCGGCGAGGAGCCGTACCGGGCGAAGCTCGTGGTCGCCCGCAGCCTGCCCGGGACCGACGGCGTCGGCGTGCAGGGCATCCAGGAACAGGGCGGGCAGCCGGAAGTGGTGTACGACCCCGAGAACCCCCTGGCCGACGGTGACGGCTACGTCACGCGTCCGGTCGTCGACCTGGCTTCGGAGATGACGAACATGCTGGTCGCCCAACGGCTGTACCAGGCCAACCTGTCGGTCATCACGGCCGCACGCGAGGCCTACCAGGCCGCCCTCGGGATCGGGAAGTGACCGCGATCGGCGGCGTCGGCGCCGCGGGCGTCGGCGGCGTGGGCGGGCTGACTCCCCCCACCCTGTCCTCGCCCCCGGGCGGCGGGGCGTCCGGCACCGCGAAGTCGTCGTTCCAGAACGGGCTCGATGCCGTTTCCAAGTCGATCACCGCGGCCGATACAGCCTCTGCGCAGGTGGCCACCGGAACGGCGACCGATCTGCACCAGGTCACCGTCGCTGCCACCAAGGCCCAGCTCGGCGTCAGCCTGACCGTCGCGATGCGCAACAAGGCCGTCGAGGCCTACCAAGAGATCATGAGGATGTCGGTCTGACATGGCAGCGGTAGATGTCGAGGGGCTCAAGCGGCGCGTGGTCGCCGCCTACCGGGCCTTCACGCCGGCGCAGCTCGTGCTGGCCGGACTGCTCGTCGTGCTCACGCTGGTCGGCGGGCTCATGTTCTACCGCTGGGTCAGCACGCCCTCCTACGCCGTTCTCTACTCCGGCCTGGAGTCCAAGGACGCCTCGGACGTCACCGCGAAGCTGTCCGCCGACGGAGTCCCCTACAAGCTGACCGGCAACGGCACCACCATCGAGGTCCCGAAGGAGAAGCTGGACGCCGAGCGGGTCGCGCTCGGCGCATCCGGTCTCCCGAAGGGCGGCACCGGTGGCTGGGAGACCCTGGACAAGGAGGGGCTGACCACCAGCTCCTTCCGGCAGCAGGTCGACTACCAACGCGCGCTCGAGGGCGAGATCAGCAAGACGCTGCGCGGGATCGACGGCATCGACGCCGCCCAGGTGCACCTCGTGCTCCCCGAGGAGCGGCTGTTCAGTGACCAGCAGCGCAACGCCCGCGCCAGCGTCGTGCTCACCACCCGCCGCACCCTCGGCAAGGAGCAGGTCCAGGCCGTCACGTCGACCGTCTCCTCGGCCGTGCCCGACCTCGACCCTGCGGCCGTGTCGGTCACCGACTCCGACGGGCGGCTGCTGTCCAGCAAGGCCGGCGGCAGCGACGACCAGACCGCGCAGCAGGCCGGCTTCGAGGACGCCCAGACCGCCCGCGCGCAGAGCATGCTCGACCAGCTGGTCGGCAACGGGCACAGCGTCGTCCGCGTCTCGGCGGAGCTCGACTTCGACAAGACGAAGACGACGAAGAAGACCGTCGACGGCACGAAGTCGGCCGTCACCGGCTCGGACAAGAGCACCGAGACCTACCGGGCGCCGGACGGCTCCACCACCGGTGGGGCGGTCACCGCGACCGACCCCACGGCCGGCATCGCCTCCACCACCAACGGCGCCTCGGCCTACGAGAAGAAGTCCGAGAAGAACACGGTCGTCCCCAGCGAGCAGCTCGACGAGACCCAGAAGGCCACCGGCACCGTGAAGCGCCAGTCCGTGGCGGTCGTCCTCGACACCTCCGCGAAGAACCTGCCGCCGAACGCCCAGGTGCAGCAGCTCGTCGCTGCGGCGCTCGGCCTCGACCCCAAGCGGGGCGACACCATCGTCGTGAGCAGCAGCGGCTTCGACGCCGGGACGGAGGCCGCCCCCGCCGAGAAGTCGGGCGGCCTGCTCGGCGGCAAGTCGCTGTCCACCATCGTCGCGGCGTTGATGCTGCTGGTCATCACGGTGCTGCTGGCCCGCTCGGCGCGTCGCCCGAAGGTTCAGGCGCTCGACCTACCGGAGGTGCTGCCCGCCCTGCCCGGCGGCCGGGGCGAGGCCGCCACCGCGGCCCTGCCCGCCGCGGAGCGAGCCGCGCTGCCGGCGGGCGTCGGCATCCCTGCGCAGCGCACCGGCGGTTCGGGCACGGCGAACGAGGTCGACCTGCTGCAGGCGGTGGAGAGCCAGCCCGACGACGTCGCCCACCTGCTGCGCGGCTGGCTGTCGGAATCCGGCACCGACTCGCGGGCCGGTAGCCGGTGACGCTCGCCTACGAGAGCCGCACCGGCTCCGGTCGACGCAAGGCCGCGATCGCCCTCGTCGCCCTCGGCGCCGAGCGGGCCGCATCCCTGCTGCGCGACCTCGACGAGTTCGAGGTCAAGGCGATCGCCGCCGAGGTCACCGCCCTCGGGCCGGTGACTCCCGACGAGGTCCGCGCGACGCTGCAGGAGCTGCACGGCGGACTCGCCGACGTGCAGACGCTGCCCCCGCCCGGCAGCCGCTTCGCCCGCGACCTGCTCGTCCGGACCCTCGGCGAGGAGCACGGCGAGCGCGTCGCGACGCAGGTCGAGACCCCTCCCCCATTCTTCTGGCTCATCGACGCCGACCCCGTCCAGGCCGCGCAGGCGCTGTCGGTGGAGCCGCCGGGCGTCGTCGCGCTGGCGCTGGCGCACCTGCCCGCCCGCATGGCCGCGCGCATCCTGACCAAGCTGCCCGAGCAGCTGCGCACCAACGTCGCCACCCGCATCGCGAACCTCTCCACCGTGCACCCGGAGACGGTGCTCGAGGTCGACTCGGCGCTGCGCGCACGGGTCGGCAGCGTGCTCGCCGCCGAGGTGGTGCCGGTGGCAGGGCCGGGCGTGCTCGCGGAGATCCTGGCCTTCACCGGCCGCGACGCCGAGAAGTCGGTGATGACGGCGCTCGCCGAGAGCTCTCCCGACCTCGCCGACCAGGTCCGCGCCGCGTTGTTCACCTTCGAGGACGTCGCCGCGCTCGAATCGCGCTCGCTGCAGACGCTGCTCAAGAGCGTCGAGACGCGCGAGCTCGCCGTCGCCCTCAAGAACGCGGACGAGCAGGTGCTGTCGAAGATCCTCGGCAACCTGTCCGAGCGGGCCCGCGAAGGACTGCTCGAGGAGATCGACCTGCTCACCTCGGTGCGTTCCGCCGAGGTCGAGGCGGCCCGCAAGGCCATCGTGCAGACGGCGCGGAGGCTCGAGGAGGAAGGCACCCTCGTCATCGCCCGGCCGGACGACGACGAGTGAGCGCGTCCCTCCTCCCGCAGCCTGCCGCGGGAGCCCGCTCCCGGCTGCTCAAGGCGGACGACGTCGCCGCGCGCAACGCTGCCGTCGCCCATCAGGCGGCGGAGGCCGCCGCGCGCGAGCAGCAGCACGGGCGCGACCAGGCCTACTCGGCCGGTTTCGCCGCCGGCCGGGCCGCCGCCGAGGCCGAGGGGGTGGCCGCCGCCGCCCGCGGGGCCGGCGCCCTCGAACAGCTCGCCGCCGAGACCGCCCGGCTGTCCGCGGAGGCCGTCGACGCGACCGACGCGGCCGTGCTCGGCGCCGTCCTGGACCTCACCGGCTGGCTGCTGCGGGCGGAGCCGTCGCAGGCGTCCCGCTCGCTGCTCGACCGGCTCTCGGTCGCGGCGCGCACCCTCACCCCGGGCCCCCGCACCGTCGTCCGCTGCAGCGCCGAGGACCTCGACGCCGTGCAGGGCTGGGCCCGCAGCGGGGTCGAGGTGGTGGCCGACGCCCGGCTCGCTCCCGGCGAGGCGCGCCTCGACCGCGGCGACGGCAGCGCCGTGCTCACCTTCAGCGCCGCTCTCAAGCGCGCGGCGGAGGCCCTCGGGCTGCCGCCGACTCCGGTTGTCCCGGACGGGATCGTCGTGGGACCGGGCGGCGAGCGATGAGCTCGCGCCTCGCCGACCGGCTGACGGGGGTCGCCCCCGAGCGCGTGATCGGTCGCCTGACCCGCATCGTCGGCCTCGAGGCCGAGGCCCGCGGCGTCCGGGGCGCCCTCGGCGACCTCGTCTGGATCTCCTCGGCCCGCGGACCGGTTCCGGCCGAGGTGGTGGCCGTCCGCGACGACGCGCTGCTGCTCGCCCCGTTCGGGGAGCTCTCCGGCGTCGGCCCCGGCGCCGAGGTCGAGCCGATGGGTCGATCGCTGTCGATGCCCGTCGGGCCGGGACTGATCGGACGCGTGCTCGACGCGCTCGGCCGGCCCATCGACGGCGGCCCGCCGATCGTCGGCGAGCAGGTGGGGCTCGACTCGGAGGTCCCCCACCCCCTGTCCCGTCAGCGCATCGCCGAACCGCTGCCGCTCGGCGTGCGCGCCGTCGACACCCTTCTCCCCTGCGGTCGCGGTCAGCGCGTCGGCATCTTCGCCGGCTCCGGCGTCGGCAAGTCCACCCTGCTCGGCATGCTCGCCCGCGGCACCAAGGCGGACGTCGTCGTCGTGGGGCTGGTCGGCGAGCGTGGCCGCGAGGTGCGCGAGTTCCTCGAGGACGACCTCGGCGCCGCCCGCGAGAAGGTCACGGCCGTCGTCGCGACCAGCGACGAGCCACCGATGCTGCGCCTGCGGGCCGCCTACACCGCCACCCGGGTCGCCGAGTACTGGCGCGACCAGGGCGCCGACGTGCTGTTGCTCGTCGACTCGCTCACCCGCTTCGCGATGGCCGCCCGCGAGATCGGCCTGGCCGCCGGTGAGCCGCCCGCGACCCGCGGCTACCCGCCGTCGGTGTTCGCGGAGCTGCCGCGGCTGCTCGAGCGCGCCGGCCCGGGCGCGAGAGGCACGATCACCGCGCTCTACACGGTCCTCGTCGAGGGCGACGACACCGTCTCCGACCCGGTCGCCGACAACGCCCGGGGCATCCTCGACGGGCACATCGTCCTGTCCCGCCGCCTCGCCGCGGCCGGCCACTACCCCACGATCGACGTCCTCGAATCGGCGTCCCGGCTCGCCGGCAAGATCTGCCCACCGGACAAGCTGGCCCTGGCCGGCACCGCCCGGAGGCTGCTCGCCGCCTACGCCGGCGCGAAGGAGCTCATCGAGATCGGCGCCTACGCGCCCGGCGCGGACCCCGACGTCGACGAGGCCATCGCGCTCCGTCCCGTGCTCAACGCCTTCCTCCAGCAGCCCGTCGGCGAGATCGCCGACCCCGACCTGTCCTGGGAACAGCTGGCGGCCGTGCTCTCGGCCGCTGGAGCGGCAGGTGCGGATCCGGGGGCGTCGGCGTGAGCGGGATCGAGACGGCTGCGCGGGTTGCGGCGCTGCGGGAACGGGCCGCCCGGGCGCGATTCGCGGCCGCCGGCTCCAGGCTTCTCGCGGCCTCCGAGGTCGTGGAGCAGTCCCGGCGTCGGTTGTCCGACGTCGTCGCGCCGCCCGCCGGCACGGCCGACGAGCTGACCGCCTGGCGCAGCGGCGCCGAGCTGCGCGCCGCCGAAGTGCAGCGGGCCCGGGCCGCCTCCGCCGAGGCCGAGGCCGACCGGACGGCAGCACTGCAGGAGTGGCAGGACCTCAGCTCCCGCCGCGAGGCGCTCGACGAGGTGCTCGTCCGGTGGCGCGCCGCCCAGCAGGCCAAGGCCGACAAGGACGCCCAGCGGCTGATGGACGACCTCGCCCGGCGCCGACAGGCGTGGACATGAGCGACATCGGTGTCGGCCTCAGCGGCGGCGAGCCGACGGGGGTCGTGGCGATCCAGACCCGGATCGCGCAGATCCAGAGCATGTTCGGCGGCGCGTCCGGCTCCTTCTCCTCGGCGCTGGCCACCGCGACCTCCGGCTCCTCGACGGCGGACGGCTCCGCGACCGCATCGGGCGAGGACGCGGCCTCCATGGCCGAGGCCCTCGGCCTGGACCCGAGCGTCGTCAAGGCGCTTCGGGCGTCCAAGGCCTCGGGCACCGGCAGCGCGAGCTCGGGGACCACCGCGGCGAAGGTCATCGCCGAGGCGAAGAAGTACCTCGGCGTGAAGTACATCTGGGGCGGCGAGAGCCCGACCGGCTTCGACTGCTCCGGGCTCGTGCAGTACGTCTACAAGAAGTTCGGGGTCAGCCTGCCCCGGGTCTCGCAGGACCAGGCGCACTCCGGTCGGGCGGTCACCGCCGCCGAGGCCAAGCCGGGCGACCTCGTCTTCTTCCACAACCCGGCCACCCACGTCGGCATCTACCTCGGCAACGGGATGATGCTGGACGCACCGAACTCGCGCTCGGTCGTGCGCATCGAGAAGGTGTGGTCCGGGGTCTCCGGCTACCGCCGGGTGCTCCCGGAGTCGGCGTTCTCGAGCGGCGCGGCCGTGCGCAGCGCCGGCGCCGGCGCCGGCGGATCCGGCGTCGCGGCGCTGGCCGCCAAGCTCCCCGCCGCCGGCAAGCAGTACGCCGACGAGATCGTCGCGGCCGCGAGGAAGAACGGCGTCAACCCCGCCCTGCTCGGCGCGCTCGTCTGGTCGGAGTCCGGCTTCAACGCCCACGCCGTCTCCGGTGCCGGGGCGCGCGGCCTCGTCCAGCTCATGCCCGCCACAGCCCGTGGCCTGGGCGTCGACCCGATGAATCCGGCACAGGCGCTCGACGGCGGCGCGCGTTATCTGAAGCAGCAACTCAACTCGTTCGGCGGACGTACCGATCTCGCTCTTGCCGCCTACAACGCCGGACCGAGTGCCGTCCGCAAGTACGGCGGCGTGCCGCCCTACCGCGAGACGCAGAACTACGTCCGCACCGTTCAGGCCAGGATGGCCGCCCTGTCATGAAGGCTGCCGAATGACCGCCCTCAGCCCCGCTCTGGCTGCGCTCATCCACACTCCCCCCTCCCCGACGTCCGCCGCCGCGGGGACCCGCACGGCCGGCACCGACGACTTCGGCGCCGCGCTGCAGGCCGAGGTCGCCTCCCGCGCCGGGCGACAGCACGGCGGGCCGCCGACGCCGCGGGCGGCGGACCCGCACGCCCGGCCCGGGAACCACCGGCCGGACGGCCTGAAGGCCGGGTCGATCGAGCCGGGGTCCGGCCGGGCCCGCGGCCGGGCGGCCAAGGCCTCGGCGACCGGGGCGAGGGACGGGTCTGCGCCGACAGACGGTGCGGCACGGGCGAAGGCACCGAAGGACAAGGCTCCGACGGAAAGGACACCGACGGACGTGACGACGCCGGATGTGACGACGCCGGATGTGACGACGCCGGAGTCGCCCGCAACGCCGACCGCACAGGTCGTCCCCGCGCAGACCCCTCCGTCGCTCAGTCCTGCGACCGATGTCGCGGCGCCCGGCACCGGCACGGCAACCGGAAATGGCACCGGAACCGGAACCGGCACCGGCACCGGCACCGGCACGGCGACCGGAACCGCGGCCATCTCCGCGCAGGTGGCAACCGACGGGGCGGCCGCCGGCGCGCAGCCCGACACCTCGACCGTCCCGCAGCCCGGCGCCGTGGCCGACGCCGCCCCGACCGTCACCGGCTCGACGCCCGCGACGCCCGCGACGCCGGTCGCTGCCGACGCTCCGCCTGCCGCGAGCGCGCCGGACGCCGCGCCGACCACCCCGACCGGTTCCGCCGGCGCCGCACCGACGACAGCAGGGTCCGACGCCACGGCCGCCCTTCCGCCGACCACCGCCGACGGGGGAACCACCGTGCAGGCGCCGCCGTCCGACCCGACGATCGCCGCCACTGTCCCGCAGGTCTCCGGCGCGGACACCGGCACCGGCACCGGTCCGGGCGCCGGCGACGCCTCCGGCTCGAACGCCGGGTCCGACACGTCGAGCGCGACACCGAACCCGTCGGCCTCCCCCGCCACCGACGACGGGGCGGACGCCAGCGGTCCGGACACCCTCTCGTCGCTGGGCGACCGGGTGAGCACGACCGCCGCGATCGGGCTGGCGACCCAGGTGGCAGTCGCCGCCGACGCCGCGATCGCGTCCACGTCCGCCGCCGCGCTGGGCATTTCGGCCGCCGCAACGGCGCTCGCCACGCCGGCCGGCCCGGCCCCGTCGCTGTCCCCCGCGTCCCACGCGGCACTGCCCTCGCACCTCGCCGAGCTCAGCCGGATGGCACGGCTCTCCGCGGACGGGACGGCGCGCCTGACCGTCCGGCTCGACCCGCCCGAACTCGGTGCCGTGACGCTTCACCTGACCAGCCGCGGCTCCGACGTCCAGCTCGCCCTGCGCGCCGAGACGGCGGGCGGTGCGGCGGCGCTCGCCGGCCAGCAGGCCCGTGTCCGCGAGCTGCTCGCGTCCCACGGCTTCGATCTGGCCCGCTTCACCATCTCCGGATCCGACTCCGCCGGCCTGTCCGACCCCGGTCGGCAGCGGGACGGCGCCGACGGCCGCTCCGCGGACGGCGGAACGGCCGAGGGCGCGACGGCCGACGGTCGCGGCGACCCGAGCTCCGGTGGCCAGTCCGGATCCCGGGCGGGCACGCCGTTCGGCAACGAGCTGTTCGCCTCGCGCGGCAGCAACGGGGGCCGGACGCCGGCGCCCTCGGGCACCGCGAGCCCCCACCGCGCCGCGCATCCCACGACCGAGGAAGGCACCTGGCTGTGATCGATCCCGTGACGGGGGCAGTCACCGGCGAGGTGACCAGCACCCCCAAGAACTCCACGTCGAGCGACAACT
The DNA here is from genome assembly GCA_963783105.1 of uncultured Actinomycetota bacterium. Classification (GTDB taxonomy): domain Bacteria; phylum Actinomycetota; class Actinomycetes; order Frankiales; family Frankiaceae; genus JAVEDQ01. Next base: position 151,758 of record CAWAMI010000007.1, on the reverse strand, counting down.
TCGGCGCCGGCATGGGCAAGGACACGTTCCTCAAGCTGCTCGTCGCCCAGTTGAAGTACCAGAACCCGCTGTCGCCCACGAACAGCGAGGACTTCATGGCGCAGATGGCACAGTTCACCACCGTCGAGAAGCTTGCGGACATCCAGAAGGCGCAGACCGACCTCGTCTCGTGGCAGCGCACCGTCGCCGGCCAGGGGATGATCGGCAAGCAGATCACCGCCAACCCGTCCTCGGGCGGCGGTGAGGTGACCGGCGTCGTCGTCGGACTGAAGCTCACCGACAGCGGACCGCGCCTCATTCTGGCGAACGGGACGACCGTCGGCGTGGACGAGGTCACCGCAGTCGAGACGCCGAGCGGCTCGTCGACCGGTGGCTCCGCTGGTTCATCGAGCGGCAGCTCTACGGGCTCGTCCACCGGTGCCACCACCGGAAGCACCAGCACCGGCTCGACCACGGGCAGCACCGGCACCACCACGGGCACCAGCACCACCACGGGCACCAGCACGGGCACCGGCACCAGCACGGGCACCGGCACCGGCACGGGCGCGGGCGCGGGCACCGGCACGGGCACGGGCACGGGCACGGGCACGGGCGCACCGGCTCCACCACGGGCGCCGGCACCACCAGCACGGGCGGCTCGACCACCACTCCGTGAAGAATCACCCGGACGGTCGCCTCCAGCCGCCGATCCGGGGAACCGATCTTGCTTGCAGGGGCTCACGCTCCGTAACCGCCAGGACGGCGGTCAACTTCTCACCACGGAAGGTCCAGACCGGCGGGCATCAGGTGCCCGAGGAGGACCGAACGCCATGATGCGGTCGATGTTCGCAGGGGTTTCCGGCCTGCGCGCGCACCAGATGATGATGGACGTCGTCGGCGACAACATCGCCAACGTGAACACGGCGGGCTTCAAGTCCAGCCGTGTCGTCTTCGAGAACACCCTCGCGCAGCTGCTGCGCGGCGGCAGCCAGCCGGGTAATCGTGACGCGGCCGGCCTCAGCCAGCCCGGCGGCGGCATCAACCCGATGCAGGTCGGCCTCGGCGTCCGCGTCGCGTCCATCGACACCAGCGACACCCAGGGCGCGCTGCAGACCACGGGCCGCAGCTCCGACGTCGCCATCTCCGGCGCCGGCTTCCTCGCGGTCCGCCGCGGGACCGACGTCCTCTACACGCGGGCCGGCAGCCTGGCCTTCGACGCCCGCGGCAACCTCACCGACCCGACCGGCATGATCGTCCAGGGCTGGAAGGCCTCCGGCACCCCGCCCACCGTCAACACCAACAGCGCGATCGGCGACATCACCATCCCGCTGAATGCCCCGGACAACCCGGCGGCCACCAACACCGTCTACATGGGCGGCAACCTGTCGGCCGGCGCGGCCGTCGGCGCCAGCAGCGACGTCATCACGACCATCACCGCTTACGACCAGAACGGGTCGCAGCACAGCCTCCAGGTGACGATGCGCAAGACCGCCGGCAATGCGTGGACCGCGACGGTCAGTGACGCTGGTAGCACCCTCGGCACGTCCAACCTGACCTTCGATGCGGCCGGCCAGCTGACCAGCGGCACGTCGTTCACGGTGCCGTGGAGCGGGAACGCGTCCGGCAGCCTCCGCATCGATCTGGCCTCGGCCGCGACCAGCGGCGGCGTCACCCAGTTCGGCGGTACGTCGACCGCGATCGCCACGGAGCAGGACGGCAGCTCGTCCGCGGCCCTGCGCTCGTTCGCCATCGGCGACGACGGCACGATCACCGGCACCTTCTCCAACGGCACGTCGAAGGTGCTGGGCATGCTCGCGCTCGCGACGTTCCCGAACCCGGCCGGTTTGCAGAAGGCCGGCGACTCGCACTTCCGCGCGACCGGCGCCGCGGGCAACGTCCTCATGCAGGCCCCCGGCACCGGCAGCGCCGGCACGCTCGCCGCGGGCTCGCTGGAGATGTCCAACGTGGACCTCGGTCAGGAGTTCACCAACCTGATCATCGCCCAGCGTGGCTTCCAGGCCAACTCGAAGATCATCACGTCGTCGGACGAGATCCTCTCCGACCTGGTGAACCTCAAGCGCTGACGCTGACGCCCGAAACCTGCGCGGGGTTGGACCTGGCCCGACTTTCGAGTCGCTGACCGGTTCAACCCTGCGCAGCTTCGTGGCCGCGCGATGACGGCTCCACAGCCCAACCGGGTGATCCGCCGCCCGGACCATCAACTACTCAGCGTTATTGCCGAAGAGATCAACAGCGCCCATGGACGGGCGTCGAAGGGAACTCAGGAGGAGAACCCGTGATTCGTCTCACCCGCCTGTCGGGGTACGAGCTGTACCTCAACGCGGACCTGATCTGCTCCGTCGAGGCTCACCCGGACACCGTGGTGACGCTGGTCGACGGCAAGCACTACGTCGTCACCGAATCGACCCCCGAGGTCGTCGACGCCATCACCCGCTACCGGGCGAGCATCCTCGCGATGGCCGACGCCCTCGCCGGACCTCCTCCTGAGGAGGACGCCACCGCCACCGGGCAGCTCTACGTCCTCCGCGGCGAGCGGGGCTGACGGCGATGTCCACGCCCATCGGCATCGTCGTCGCGTTCGTCGGGATCATCGGCTGCATGGTCATGGAGGGCAGCAGCCCCGTCGACCTGTTCTCGAACCCGGCCGCGATCGTGCTGGTCGTCTTCGGCACCCTCGGCGCCTCCATGGCCAGCGTCAACATGAACGACGTCGGCACCTCGTTCAAGGCCGGCATGAAGGCCATGAAGGGCGGCAAGACCGACTCGGCCGCCGTCGTCGAGGAGCTCGTCAGCTTCGCCGACACCGCCCGCCGCGAGGGCCTGCTCGCCCTCGAGGAGAAGGTCAAGAGCGTCGAGGACGACTTCCTCAAGCGCGCGCTCGAGCAGGTCATCGACGGCTCCGACCCGGAGGCGGTCGAAGACACGCTGCACGACGAGGTCGACGCGATGAAGAAGCGGCACGCCGCGGCGCAGAAGTTCTGGTCCGACGCCGGTGCCTACGCGCCGACCGTCGGCATCATCGGCACGGTCATCGGCCTCATGCACACGATGCACGAGCTCGCTCACCCCGAGAAGCTCGGCCCACTGATCGCCGGCGCATTCCTCGCCACCCTGTGGGCGCTGCTGCTGGCCAACATCTTCTTCCTGCCGATGGCCGCCCACCTCAAGCGCAAGACGGCGGTGGAGGTCGCGTACAAGGAGCTGATCATCCAGGGCGTCCTGTCCATCCAGTCCGGCGCCAGCCCGCGCGCCCTCGGCGACCGCCTGAAGAGCAGCCTGGCCCCGAAGATCCGCGAGAACGTCGGCGGCAAGGACAAGAAGGCGGCCTGACGTGTCCAAGAAGCGCCACGAGGAGCACGAGGAACACGAGAACCACGAGCGGTGGCTGGTCAGCTACGCCGACATGATGACGCTGCTGTTCGCCCTGTTCGTCGTGCTGTTCGCGATCAGCTCTCTGAACAAGAGCAAGATCGAAGCGTTCGCGTCGTCGATGACGAAGAACAAGGCGATCGGCCAGCCGGCCATCACCACGCCGATGCCGATCGAGGACCCCGTCGAGCCCACGCCCGGCAACCCCGTCACCCGCGCGCAGCTCGAGAAGCTCAAGAAGGAGCTGGAGCAGGCGCTCGCCCGGGCCGGCGTCTCCAAGGGCGCCAAGGTGCAGATCGACGCCCGGGGACTCACGGTCAGCCTCACCGACGGTGTGCTCTACGAGTCCGGCGAGGCCGTCCTGCTCCCCCACGGCGTGAAGATCCTCCAGGCGATCGGCCCGAAGCTCGCCACCTTCGACAACCCCGTCACCGTCGAGGGGCACACCGACAACAAGCCGATCCGCAACCCGCACTTCGAGGACAACTGGGCGCTTTCCAGCGCCCGGGCGAACACGGTGGTGCGCTACTTCCTCACGGCTTACCACCTCGACCCGGAGCGGCTGCAGGCCAGCGGCTTCGCCGAGACCCGTCCGCTGGTACCGAACGACACCCCGGCGCACCAGGCCGCCAACCGACGCGTCGTCGTCCTGATCGCCGTTCCCGCGGCGGAGAAGGAGGCCGGAACGCAGGCGGCCGGAGGCGAGGCGGCGCCCGAGGCCGGCGGCGAACACGGCACGGAGGCCGCACCGGCGGAGTCCGGCGGTGAGTCCGAGGGCGGCGGTCACTGACAGTCGCCGCCGGAGCGCGCGCCCCGGGAAGATTATGCCGACAGAAGCGGACGAACCGGACACCGCCGCCGTAAAGATCATTCATGTTGACGCCGAATGAGCCGATGGAACGGAGGCGGAGGACGGGGCATCAGCTGAAGGCGGGGAGACGTGGCGAGCAGCACGGATTCGGAGCGTCGGACGGGCGTACCCGTCGGCACGCCCCCGGTGCTCGGCATCCCCCGCGAGGCCCGAGGTCCGGCAGCCGATGCCGGTCCCCCCGCCGCCGATCCCACCGCCGCCGATCCCGCCGGCACCGGCGAGTCCGCGCCGACCGCGGGCGTCCCGCGTCAGCGCACGGGCGGCGACGGTTCGGGCACCGACGGTCCCGCGGCCGCCCCGGTCACGGGCACCCCGTTCGTCCCACCGTCGGTGACCGACGCGCCGGCCGCGTCCACGGCGTCGGCCGGTACCCCCGGCTCCTCGACCGGGTCCGGCGGCCCGCAGGTGGTCAGTGTCGCCGGCTTCGGCGCCAAGACCTCCGCGGCGTTCGACCCGCAGGTACCGCAGCCGCTGCCCGAGCGCATCCGACCGCTGGTCGGGGCGCTCATCCTCAACGCCGCGCGCATCGGACTGAAGCTCACGCTCTCCTGCGGCCGCCGGGTCACGGTCACCTGCGCCGGCTGCGGCCGTCTGCCCGCCAGCGCCCTCGGCGGCACCGGCGCTGCCTGGTCGGTCGTCGACGCCGGTCTGCCGACCCCGGGTGTCCTGACGGCGGACGACGGCGTGGCGCTCGCCCTCGCCGACGTCCTGCTCGGCGGCGACGGCCACGTCCCGGCCCGCGCCCCCGAGCGCGTGGAGATCTCGGTGCTGCGCCGCCACCTCGGCCGTTCCCTGTCCCCGCTGCTCGAGCCGCTCGTCCCCTACGGCGTGCGCTCCATCGACCTCGCCGCCCCGCCGCCGGAGATCACCCCGCCCGAGCTGCTCGGCGGCGCCGAGATGTTCGCGGTCCGGCTGACCGTCGAGCTCGATCAGGGCGAGCTGCCGGGCGCGCTGGTTCTCGCGCTGCCCTACCGCACGCTGTTCGGCACCGCCGGTACGGCCGACGTGCCGCGCGATGAGAAGGCCAACCGCGCCCTGTCCGCGGTGCCCGTCGACCTCACCGTCCGCTTCCCCGCCACCACCCTCCCCGCCTACGACATCGCCGGGCTCGAGCCGGGCGACGTGCTCCGGCTCGAGGTCGCGTCGCCCGTGGTGCAGGGCCTCGTCGACGGCGTCCGCATGCTGACCGGCTCCCTCGGCCGTAGCGGCCGGCGGCGCGCCATCCTCGTCTCGGAGCTCGAATCCGGTCTGGAGGCCGGAACGTGAACGACTTCTCCTCGCTCCCCGACCCGTCCCGGGCGCCGCTCGGTGCTGCCGGGCCCGTCGGCTCCGACTTCTCCGAGGTCCTCGCGCCGCCGCTGCCCGACCTGGGTCCTGCCACGCCGTCCCCGGCCGCGCACCGCCTGGTGCCCACCCGCGACCTGTCGCTGCTCGCCGACATCCCGGTCGAGGTGGCGGTCGAGATCGGTCGCCTGCGCATGCCGCTGCGCGAGCTGCTGAGCCTCGAGCCCGGTGCGGTGCTGGAACTCGACCGTGCCGCCGACGCCCCCGTCGACGTGCTGGTCAACGGCCGGTTGGTGGCCCGCGGCGAGGTCGTCGTCATCGACGGCGAGTTCGGCGTGCGGGTCACCGACCTGGTCGAGCGGGGCGGCGATGGCAGCTCAGCCCCCAAGGCCGAGGGCTGAGCGCGTGTTCATCGTCGTCAAGATGCTGTTGGTGTTCGCCCTGCTCGGCGGCACGCTCTGGTTCCTCCGCCGGCACGACCGCAGCAGCCTGATCAGCGCCCGCCGCGGCGAGCGCCCCGTCGCGGTGCTCGCGCAGGCGAAGGTCGGCAAGACCGCGTCCGTCGCGCTGGTCCGCATCGGCGGCGAGGCCTACGCGGTCGGGGTCACCGAGCAGAACGTCTCCCTGCTCGTCGCCCAGCCGGTGACGCTGCCGGAGATCGACGGCGAGGGCGAGCCGGACCCCGCCGGCGACGGCCTCCGTTCCAGCGGTGACCGCCGCGGCGGCGACCGCCGGGTCGGCGACCGTCCGGCACCCCCCTCGGTGACCGACGCCCTGCGCGGTGCGCTCGGCCGCCGGCAGCGGGTGGAGTACCTCGACGTGGCGCTGCCGGTGCAGTCCCGGCCCGCCCCTGGAGCCGATGGATCCGGTTCCAGCCTCCCGGCACGGAAGCCGGAGCCGATGCGCCGGAGGTAGCACATGCGCCTCCGTACTCCCCGACCCCGTACTTCCCGCCTCCGTACTCCCCGACCCCGCACTCCCCGCCTCCGTACTCCCCGACCCCGTGCCCCGCGCCTCTCGCGCCTCCGCCGCCGGTTCCTGCTCCTGGTCGGCCTGCTCGGCGGGCTGCTGCTCGTCACCCTCGCCACCGCCGGGGCGGCGTCCGCCGCGCCCGCCGCCCCGAAGCTGGACGACCCCGTCCAGAAGATGGTCAGCGACGTCAACGACGGCGGCGCCTCGCCGCTGACGATCGTCCTGCTGCTCGGCGTCGTCAGCCTCGTGCCGGCGCTGCTGATGATGGTCACGGCGTTCACCCGCATCGTCATCGTGCTGGGGTTCACCCGCTCCGCCCTCGGCACCCAGCAGATCCCGCCGAACCAGGTGATCATCGGCCTGTCGCTGTTCCTGACCCTGTTCGTGATGGCCCCGACCTTCAGCCAGGTCAACCAGACCGCCGTTCAGCCGCTGATGAAGGGCAAGATCAGCACCAGCGCGGCGTTCGACAAGGCTCAGGAGCCGTTCAAGGAGTTCATGCTCAAGCAGGTCCGCGAGAAGGACCTCGGCCTGTTCGTGAAGCTGTCGAACAAGCCGGCACCGAAGAACAAGGCAGACATCTCGATCTCGACGCTGGTGCCGGCCTTCGTGCTCTCCGAGCTGCGGACGGCCTTCCTGATCGGCTTCGTGATCTTCTTACCCTTCCTGGTGATCGACTTCGTGGTCAGCGCCGCGTTGTCGTCGATGGGCATGATGATGCTGCCACCCGTGCTGATCAGCATGCCGTTCAAGCTGCTGCTGTTCGTCGCCGCCGACGGCTGGTACCTGGTCGTCTCTTCACTCGTCCGGTCGTTCAACGCATGAATGCCCGGATCCCGACGGCTGCCCAGCCGGTGACCTGCGGGGGCACCTCATGACCGATGCCGACGTCCTCCACCTCGGCGCCCAGGCCATCACGATGATCGGCAAGCTCTCCGCGCCGCTGCTCATCGTGTCCCTGGCCGTCGGCATCGTGATCAGCCTCGTGCAGACGGTGCTGTCGCTGCAGGACCAGACCCTGTCGATGGTGCCGCGGCTCGCCCTGTCGGCCCTCGTCCTGCTGCTCACCGGCGGCTGGATGCTGAGCTCGATGGTCGACTACACGACCGAGCTGTTCAACTCGATACCCGACCTGGTCCGGTAGGGCCCCGGCGTGAACTCTGCCGTGGGTGCCGAGCGATGAGTACCGCGCGATGAACAGCGGGCTCGGGGACCTCCCCTTCGACAGCGCCACGATCAGCACCTTCCTGCTGGTGCTGTGCCGGACCTCGGCGTGGGCGGTCACCGCTCCCCTGGTCGGCGCGCGCAGCATCTCCTCCATCGCCCGCCTCGGCCTCGGCATCGGCCTCGCCGGCCTGCTCACCCCGATGGTGCGCAACCAGCCGGTGCCGCAGGACATCCCCGGCTACGTCGCCGCGGTCGTCGCGCAGGTGCTCATCGGGCTCGCGCTCGGCTTCATCACGGGCGTGCTGCTGTCCGCCGTCGAGATGGCCGGCAGCCTGGCCGACCTCTCCAGCGGCTTCTCGTTCGGCTCGCAGATCGACCCGATCAGCAACAACCAGTCCGCCGTGTTCTCCCGCATGCTGAACATGACCGGCCTCGCGCTGCTCGCCTCGACCGACGGGCTGTCGACGATCGTTGCCGGCTTCGTCCGCACGTTCTCGACGATGCCGCTCGGCGGGAGCCCGCATCTCAACCTGGGCGGCGCCGCGGGTATCGGCCACCTGCTCTCCTCCGCCATGGTCGCCGCCGTCGAGATCGCCGGCCCGGTGCTCGGCGCCCTGTTCGTCACCGACGCGGGGCTGGCGCTCGTCGCCCGCATGGTGCCGCAGTCGAACATCCTGTCGGTCGCGTTCTCCATCAAGGCCCTGGTCGCGTTCGGCGCCCTCGGCACCGTGCTCATCCTGCTGCCCGGCCAGCTCGAGGGACTGCTCGGCCCCGCGCAGAAGGCGACCGACATGGTGCTCGTCGGCTCGGGACACCCGCCCTTGGGGGGGTGGTAGTCCGATGGCGGCGGAGGGTGGGGACAAGACCGAGAAGCCCACCGCGAAGAAGCTCCAGGATCTTCGCAAGAAGGGCGTCGTCCCCCGGTCGATGGAGATGCCGCAGGCCACCAGCCTGCTGGTGCTGGTGGTCGCGCTGCCCATCGCGCTGAAGAACATGGCCGAGAAGTTCTCCGGGTTCATGTCGGCGGCCCTGTCCGGGGCGGGCGACGCCGACCTGAGCACCGCGGGCCAGCTCGGCCGGGCGATGCTGATGGAGGGGCTGAAGGCGCTCGCCGTGCCCGTCGTGCTGGTGCTCGGCACGATCGTGCTCACCAACGTCGCGATCACCCGGGAGAAGCCGAACCCGAAGCTGCTGCGGCCCCGCTTCGAGCAGCTCTCCCCCAAGAGCGGCATCAAGCGGATCTTCTCCGCACACGGGCTGTCGGAGTTCGCCAAGATCACGGTCAAGCTCACGCTGATGACCGGGCTGGGCTACCTCGCCTACCACCGCGGCGTCACCCACCTGATCGGCGCCCCCGCGCCGCTGGAGTCGATCGTGGCGGCGAGCCTAGGGGAGGCCAAGCGGCTGCTCCTCCAGGTCGCCGTCCTCGCCCTGCTCCTCGGCGCCGCGGACGTCGCCTGGAACATGCGCCAGTACGGCAAGCGGTCGAAGATGAGCAAGCAGGAGGTCAAGGACGAGAGCAAGCAGCAGGAGGTGAACCCCGAGGTCAAGGGCGCGATCCGGCAGCGCCAGATGAAGCTCAGCCGCTCGCGCATGATCGCCGCGGTCGCCGGGGCCGACGTCGTGCTGGTCAACCCGACCCACATCGCCGTCGCGCTGCAGTACGACCCGGGGACCTTCGCTCCCAAGGTGGTCGCCAAGGGCGCCGGCGTCGTCGCCCAGCGCATCCGGGACAAGGCCAAGGAGGCCGGCGTCCCCGTGCTGCGCAACGTGCCGCTCGCCCGCGCGCTGCACAGCTCCTGCCAGCTCGGCGACAGCATCCCGGTCGAGCTGTTCCGGGCCGTCGCGGAGGTGCTGGCCACCGTGTACGCGACGAAGCGCCGGCGCGGCGGTTCGTTCCCGCAGCTCCCGCGCCAGCGGCCGGTGTCAGAGCCGCGGCAGCGGCCGGTGTCAGAGCCGCGGCAGCGGCCGGTACCGACTCCTTCGCATTCGGGCGGGACGGTCGATAGATCATCGCTATGAGCAGTGTGGAAGCAGCCTCGGGCGCGGGCGCCCCCGGCAAGCGCGCCCGCAACCGGGTCGCGTCGGTCGGCATCCCGCTGCTGCTCGTCTGCGTCGTCATCACGATGGTCGTGCCGCTGCCCAAGGTGCTGCTCGACATGCTGCTCGCGGCCAACATCAGCCTGGCCGTGGTCATCCTGCTCACCTCGATGGTGGTGCAGCGGGCACTCGACTTCTCCGTCTTCCCGGCGCTGCTGCTGGTCACGACGCTGGTCCGGCTGTCGCTGAACATCTCCTCGACCCGGCTGATCCTGCTGCACGGCGACGCCGGCCACGTGATCGAGGCGTTCGGCAACTTCGTCGTCGGCGGCAACCTGGTCGTCGGCCTGGTGATCTTCCTGATCCTGGTCGTCATCCAGTTCGCGGTCATCACCGCCGGTGCTGGACGCGTCGCCGAGGTCACCGCCCGCTTCACCCTGGACGCGATGCCCGGCAAGCAGATGGCGATCGACGCCGACCTGAACGCCGGGCTGATCAGCGAGGACGAGGCCAAGCAGCGGCGGGCCGACGTCGGCCGCGAGGCCGATTTCTACGGCGCGATGGACGGTGCGTCCAAGTTCGTCAAGGGCGACGCCATGGCGGGCATCGTCATCGTGCTGATCAACCTGCTCGGCGGGTTCGTCATCGGCATGGCGATGCACGGCCTGCCGGTGAGCGAGGCGATCTCGAAGTACGCGCTGCTCTCGGTCGGCGACGGTCTCGTCTCGCAGGTGCCGGCGCTGCTCATCTCCGTCGCTTCCGGCATCGTCGTCACCCGCGTCCGCAACGACGACAACGGCGGCCTCGGTGGCGACCTGGCCAGCCAGCTGGCCGGATCCCAGCAGGCGCTGCGCATCGCGGCGGTCGGGGTCGCGATCCTCGGCCTGCTGCCCGGGCTGCCGAAGCTCCCCTTCCTCACCATCGCCGGCATCCTGGCGTTCCTCGCGTCCCGGCGTAAGGCCGCCGACGCCGCCGTGAAGGACGCGGCCGACGCCGCCGAGGCGACCCCCGCTCCCGCCGCCGGCGAGGACGACCTGATGACCAACCTGCGGGTCGAACCGCTCGAACTCGAGCTCGCTCCCGACCTGCTCGACCTGCTCGACCCGGCCCGCGGTGGCGGCCTGATGGAGCGGGTCCGCGCGCTGCGTCGCCGGATCGCCGGCGACCTCGGCCTCGTCGTCCCACCGATCCGCACCCGCGACCAGGTGACCCTGCCGCCCGAGACCTACGCGGTGAAGGTGCACGGCGTCGAGGTGGCCCGCGGCGAGGCCCCGCCCGGGCACTCGATGGTGCTCGGCGAGAACCAGTGGGCCGGCCTGGCCGGGCGCGCCACCATCGACCCGGTCTTCGGTCTGCCGGCGACCTGGATGAGCAGCGAGATCGCGGACGTCCTCGCGCTCGAGGGCGCGACGGTCATCGACCGGGCGTCGGTCATCGTGACGCACCTGTCCGAGGTGATCCGCCGGACCGCGCGCGACCTGCTCAGCCGGCAGGACGTCGCCGCGCTGGTCGAGAGCGTCAAGGAGTCGGCGCCCGCGCTGGCCGAGGAGATCGGCGGCGAGGGGCTCTCGCTGGCCGAGGTGCAGCGGGTGCTGCGGGAGCTCCTCGACGAGGGAGTCCCGATCCGCGACCTCACCCGCATCCTCGAGGCCATCACGTCCAAGGCACGCGAGACCCGCAGCCCGGAGATGCTCGTCGAGTCCGCGCGTGCCGTGTTGGGCCCCGGCATCTGCGCGGCCGCCGCGACCGGGGGCAACCTGAAGGCGCTGACGTTCGAGCCGCTGCTCGAGCAGTCGCTGCTCGAAGCGGTGCGCTCCGGCGACGGCGGCAGCTGGCTCGCCGTCGACCCGGTCCGGATGGAGGCGCTCATCGAGGGCATCGGCTCCGCCATCTCGGCCGCCGAGAACCTCGGCCACCGGCCCGTGCTGGTCTGCGCCGCGCAGCTGCGCGTGTGCATCCGGCGGCTGCTGGCCACCGCACGTCCCGATCTGAAGGTGTTGTCCTACTCCGAGCTCTCCCGCTCGGTGTCCATCGAGCCCGTAGGGGTGATCCGCCTTGCCGAGCGCGCCCTCGTCCAGTGACAGCCGGTCCCGCTCGTCCCGCGCTCCGCGCAGTGGACGCAAGGAGACCGGACGCAACCAGACCTGGCCGACCGCCGGGACCCTGCTGTTCACCGGTGCCGACCTCGAGGAGGCCGTCGCGGCCGCCGTCGACGAGCTCGGCCCCGACATCGACGTCCGCGCCGCCCGCTCCGTGAAGCAGGGGCTGCGGGGACGCACGCACGTCGAGGTGCTGGTGGCACCCGCACCCGGCGGAGCCGGCACGGCTCACTCCGCACGGTCGGTCGCGGCTCGGCCCCCGCTGCCGCCCGGCGAGCGGGACGGGGACCCGGTCGAAACGACCCTCGCCGCGCTGCTCGCCAGCGCGGAGGCCGAGGAGGAGGCCTACCGGCGCGAGTCGCTCGAGGAGCACCTCGACGAGCACCCTGCCGAACGCCTCGCCGAGCCCGAGCCGGCGGAGGTCGTGCCGTTCGAGCCGCCGCAGCTGCCCGGCAACCCGAGCTTCGCCGCGGAGTTCGCCGCGGCGTTCCCGGCCGCGCTCGCCGCCGCCCGGGCCACCGAGGCCGAGAACCCCGAGTCCGGGCACCAGTCGGGCGCGCGGACGGGTCGCACCGTCGCCCGGCGCTCCGCGGTCGTGCCCGCGCGCACGACGGCTCCCGCCGGGGACGACTTCACCGCGCGGGTTCGCGATGCGCTGCGCCGCGTGCCCGAGGAGGCCGACGAGGCCCCCGACCCCCAGCTCACCCCGCATCCGGCGCTGGACCTGCTGGATGCGGCGACGGATGAGATCCCGGTCGTCGTCGACGAGCGGACCCGGTCCGTGCCGCAGGCGCCTGCTCCGGCTCCCGCTCCGGCTCCGGCTCCGTCGCACGCCACCCAGCCGCGACGTCCTCGTCCCACCCCCGGCCCGTCCGCGACCGGACGCCCCGCCGCCCTGCAGGGCCGTCCCGCGACGTTGCAGGGGCCTCCGGCCACGGCGGCCTGGAGCCGGGCCCGGCTGCAGGCGCTCGGCGTGCCGGAGGCCGTGCTCGCCGCGCTGCCCGTCGAGGAGCCCGCGGACGACCTGCGCTGGCTGGTCGCCCTCACCGACGCGATCAGCGCGACGGTTCCCGCCCCCGCGGACAGCTCGACGGCGGACGTGACCGCCAGCGGCACCGGGCTGCGCGGCGCGCTCGCCCTGCTCCGGCTCGGGGTCGACGGCGTGGCGCCGCAGACGCTGACCGTGGACGGACGTGCGGTGCCGGCCACCGCCACCGAGCTGGCCCTGGCCCTGCGCACCGGCATCCTGCGCTAGGACCGGCGGCGACGCGGACATGGCGAAGAAGAAGGACACGAAGCCGCCCAAGGCCGGCAAGGCCGCGAAGGGCGGTCCGAAGAAGTCGAAGATCCCCCGTCCCGTGCAGGGTCCGGGTCTCGCCACCTTCGGGCTGATCGCCCTGGCGCCCATCGCGTGGATGCTGCTGAAGGGTCGGCTCGACCTGGTGGCGGCCGCCCAGCGGGCCGTCATCGTCCTCGTCGGCCTGATGCTGATCGAACGGATCGTCGCGCCGCTGGTGCTGGCCGTCCTCAACAGCGCGCCTCGGCGGGGCGCCGAGCCCCCGCAGGGGGACGAGCAGGCCCCGGCCGAAGCGTCCTGACCGACGAGCTACCCGCGATTCCCGGACCTGTCAGCTCGGCTGACCGTCCAGCACGACCTCGGTACGGCCGGCGTCGGCGGCCGGTTGTGGCGGAGCCTGTTCGGGCTGAGGTCGTGGATCCGGGAGCGAAGCGACGAGGGCGCCGCCGTCGTTGCCGCGCCGCGGCTCGTGGGTGATCGCCGGGTCGGAGCCGGCGCCGCGCTGCAACTGGTCGGCGGTGCGCAGGTCGATCCCGACCGAGCTGGCCCAGTCCTGCGCCTTCCCGCGAGCGGCCCCGATGCTGCTGTCGTAGTCGGCGAGCTCCGCGCCGTCGAGGACCTTCTCCGCCAACGCCGCCAACGCCCGCATCTGCTGCGGCCCGGCCGTGGTACCCAGCGCGTTCATGGCGGCGACGTGCCGCATCCAGCGCAGTCCGTTGCGCAGCCGCGCCGCCTCACCCCCGTCCGCCGTCTGCGAGATGCGACGCTCGGCGCCGCAGGTCAGGCAGAACTCATGCAGCTTGCCGTTGGCGGCGAAGTCGGTTCGCCACTTCGCGTGCTGGCAGCCATCGGGGTCGAGGACCATGGCGTTCTCCTAGGTGCCGATCGCGTCTTCACCACGCGATGCGGCTGATGCAACACCTTCTCGCTGCCCCCGGCACGGATACCCGAGAATTGGTCCCGGTCGGACCTCCGACCGCACTCGAGCGCTACGTGAGGCGGTGCCAGCGACGGTGTCAGCAACCATGTCGGCCAATACGTCAGCGACGATGTCAGCAACGATGCCAGCAACGATGTCAGCAACGACGTCGGCGACCCGGCTGGACACCGACTACCTGGTCCTCGGTGCCGGCGCGATGAGCCTGGCCTTCGTCGACGTGATCCTCGCGGAGGACCCGGACGCGGACCTGGTGGTGGTCGATCGGCGGGACAGCCCGGGGGGTCACTGGAACGACGCCTATCCGTTCGTGACGCTGCATCAGCCCGCGGCGTTCTACGGGCTGAACTCGGAGCGGCTCGGCGCAGGCGGCGCGGACCTCGCCTCCGGCCCGGAAGTCGTCGCCTACTTCAAGCGTGCGATGAACCGGTTCCTGGCGACCGGCCGCGTCCGGTTCCTCTCGATGTGCGAGTACCGGGGAGAGGGCCGTGTGGTGTCCACGGTGGACGAGGACCGCGCCTTCGAGGTCACCGCCCGCCGTCGGGTGGTGGACGGCACCTACATGACGGTCGAGGTCCCCGTTCTCCGCCCTCCGCCGTACGAGGTGGACGCCGGCGTGCGCGTGGTGCCGCCCAACGCCCTGCCACGGATCGAGCGTCCGTGGCAGCGCTACGTGGTCGTCGGCGCGGGCAAGACGGGGATCGACGCGATCCTGTTCCTCCTCGATTCCGGGGTGGCTCCCGAGCGCATCGAGTGGATCGTCTCCCACGAGGCCTGGCTCTGGAACCGTTCGACGGTGCAGCCGGGCGTGGTGCTGAAGACGTTCACGGCGATGGTCGAGAGCGTCATCGCCGCTACCGACATCGACGACGTCTTCCTCCGGCTCGAACGCGAGGGCGTCGTCTTCCGGATCGATCCCGCCGGCCTGCCGTCGAAATGGCGTTGCGCCACGATCGACGAGAGGGAGCTGAACGCACTCCGCCGGATCGAGAACGTGATCCGACTGGGTCGCGTGGAGCGCATCGGCGCCGCGACGATCCAGCTCGAATCCGGGTCGGTCGACGCCGCCGCCGACAGCCTCTACATCGATTGCTCGGCGAACGGACTCGGACGCTTCGAGGCCCAGCCCCTGTTCTCCGCGGGCCGCATCACCTTGCAGTCGACATTCATGTGTCAGCAGACGTTCAGCGCGGCGTTGACCGCCCATCTCGAGCTGTCGGACCTGACGGACGCGAAGCGCAACCGGGTCTGCCGCGCCGCGCCCCACCCTGAGTCCACGCACGACCTGCCGTCGGCACTGCTGGTCAGCGCCCAGAACATGATCGATCTGCATGCCCACATGCCCCTGTGGCTCCGCCGAAGCCGGCTGAACCCCATCCACCACGACCCCGTGGGTCGGTACCTGTTGGGCACGACGAAGCTGGCGCTGCTCCAGCGCAAGGCACTGGCCGCGATGGACGGGATGCAGCCCGAGCTGCCCGCGACGTCGCCCGGTCGAGGACCCCGCTGAACCCGGCGTCGCGCCCGGCGAACCCGCTCCCCCGCTGCGCCCAGGCCTATGGCCTCCTGACCGGTGTCCATCGGCCGGCTTCCTCGTGAGGAAGGACTCTTCGCCCGCACGAGCCGTGCTCGCAGAGTGAACGGGGGGCCCCTGCCCCGCAAACGAAGGGGGTGCGAGCGATGCTCGAAACGTCACTCGCCCGACCGGTCCCGGCTTCCGAACCCAACCGTCGTGGTCGTCTCCGGTTCGGCGCCCTCCTCATCGCCGTGCTGGCCCTGGTCTCCTTCGCAGCGACGGCCTGCGAGACCCGGCCGACGCTGCAAGCCGGAGCCGGCGGCGCCGACGTCGTCACGCTCCAGAACCGTCTGGCGGCGCTGCACTACGACATCGGGCCGGTGAACGGGGTCTTCGGCGAGGACACGCGGCACGCGGTCGTCGCGTTCCAGAAGGTGAACCGGCTCGCGCGCGACGGGATCGTCGGACCCGCGACGTGGGCCGCCCTGGACCGGCCGTACGTGCCGCGGGCCCGCTTCAACGCGATCATCACCGGCATCCCCATCTACGGCATGGAGGTCGACCTCAACCGCCAGGTGCTCTACCTGACCTATCGTGGCGCGGCCATCCGCATCCTCGACGCGTCCACCGGAGCCGGACAGCGCGGCAGCCCGTACCTGTACACCCCCACCGGGCGCTACGGGGTCTACAGGATCAACTCGGTCGGCTGGGAGTACGGCTCCCTGGGCGCCCTCTACAAGCCCGCGTACTTCCTCCGCGGCTTCGCCGTCCACGGCTCGACCTTCGTCCCGAGCTACCCGGACAGCCACGGCTGCGTACGGCTCACCATCAACGCGCGCAACCGGCTGCAGTCGTCGCTGTTCCCTGGAATCCCGGTGACCATCTACTACGGCTGACGGCCGGCCCGGACGTCACCGACCCTCGGCCCTGAGGAAGACGACCTGTTGCCCTTGTGCGAGCCTCGCCCGCCGCTCAGGCTGCGCTCGGGTGATCCACGGGCAGGAGGGCGGACCGATGGCGCAGCTGCACGAGGTCCAGGTGGGCTCGCAGTCGCCGGCTGCGCTCGAGGCGGTGATCGGTCCGGACCGGACCACGCACCTGCGGGAGCAGGCGAGGCTCGTGTGGGAGGTCCTCGGCGCCCGCGAGTTCCTGCACGTGAACTCCACCGCCGCGGGAGGTGGCGTCGCCGAGATGCTGGCGAACCTGCTGGCGCAGTCGAGGGGGCTCGGCATCGACGCCAGGTGGCTCGTGATCGGCGGCGACCCGGCGTTCTTCGAGGTGACGAAGCGGCTGCACAACCACATCTACGGGAACCCCGGTGACGGCGGCCCGCTGGAGAGCGCGCAGCGCGCGGCCTACGAGTCGGCCCTGAGCGCCAACGTCGAGGACCTCCTGCCCCTGGTCCGTCCCGGCGACCTCGTCGCGCTGCACGACCCGCAGCCGGCCGGCCTCGCCCGGCCTCTCCGCGAGGCGGGGGCGAAGCTCGTCTGGCGCTGCCACATCGGCACCGACGGTCCCAACGAGTGGACGGAGACCGGCTGGCGCTTCCTGCGCCCCTACCTGGAGGACTTCGACGCCTTCGTCTTCTCCCGGGCACGCTTCATCCCCGAGTGGCTGCCGCAGGATCGCTGCTTCGTCATCCAGCCCTCGCTGGACCCGCTGTCGGCGAAGAACCAGCCTCTGAGCGACGACGTCGCCCACGACATCCTCGTCCGGGCCGGGCTGCTCGACGCCGCGCCCACCGGCGCCGGGACCTCGTTCGTCCGGCGCGACGGCACGCCCGGCCGGGTGGATCGTCCGGCCGACCTGCTCGACACGGGCCCGCCGCCGCCCGCCGGGGTCCCCCTGGTGCTGCAGGTGTCCCGGTGGGACCGGATGAAGGACATGCGCGGGGTCCTCACCGCTTTCGCCGAACACGTCGCCCCCTACTCCGAGTCGCATCTGATGCTGGTCGGGCCGGCGGTGCACGGCGTCTCCGACGATCCCGAGGGCGCGTCCGAACTGGCCGCCTGTGCGGAGGCGTGGACGAAGCTCTCACCGGCCATCCGGCGACAGATCCACCTGGTGTGCCTGCCCCTCGCCGACGTCGACGAGAACGCGGCCATCGTCAACGCGCTCCAGCGCTACGCGATGGTCGTGCTGCAGAAGAGCATCGCCGAGGGCTTCGGGCTGACGGTGGCCGAAGCGATGTGGAAGAAGCGGCCCGTGATCGCGACCGCGGTGGGAGGAATCGGCGACCAGATCATCGACGGAGACTGCGGGCTCCTGCTCGACGACCCCTTCGACCTCGCCGGCTGCGGCGCCGCCATTCGCCGCGTGATCGAGGACCCGTCCTACGCCCGGCAGCTGGGTGCGGCCGCAGAGAGCAGGGTGTTCGACCACTTCCTTCCCGACCGGCATCTCGACCAGTGGGGGGACCTGCTCCGGGCGCTGTTCGACGGGCGAAGGTGATGCGTGGCCACGTGTACCCCGCCTGCGCTGATCCGCCGCGGCACCCGGCGACGAGAGAACAGCGAGAACAGCGCCGGACATGCGTCAGCGCCCGGGATCGTCCCCACGGTCCCGGGCGCTGATCGCTTGTCCCCGCGGCGGCTCGCCGGACGCCGCGGGAGTTCGGGGTGGCTGCTCAGACCGCCGCGGACAGCGGCGCGCTGAACGCGCCCGGGGTGGCGCGGTTGAGGCGACCGGCGTAGGAGGAGTGCGTGGCCAGCGCGGCCGAGTAGGCGGCCTTGCGCTGGGCGGCGCGGCTGCTCTCGCGACTGGCGGCGACACCGCGGGAGTCGTCGAACTGGGCGTGCAGGCCGGCCCGCATGAGGGCCAGACCCTCCGAGCGCATCTGCGAGACGCGGGACTCGGTCACGTCGAGCTCGGCGGCCAGGTCGGCGGAGGTGCGGCCCTCGAGGAAGTAGCCGCGGACGACGACGCGGAGCCGCTCCGGCAGCAGCTCGAGGGCGTCGCGCAGGTAGGCGGCCTGCTCGCGGTCCTCGATCTGGGCGGAGGGGTCGACGTCGCTGGTCTCGACGAGGCCGTCGGCCAGGGTCAGCGGGTCGCCGTCCTCCTCGCCGCAGGGGGCGTCGAGGGAGAGCACCAGGGCGCGGTGCACCTTGCCCTGCAGCTCGGCGAGCTCGCGGCCGCTGATGTTCATGTGGTGGGCGAGCTCGGCGGCGGTCGGGGTGCGGCCGAGCTTGTTGAGCAGGGTGCTCTGGGCCTCCTCCACCTCGCGGGCAGCGGCACGCAGCGAGCGGGGGGCGAAGTCGAGGGCGCGGGCCGCGTCGACGATGGCACCGCGGACGCGGACGGCGGCCCAGCGCTCGAACGGGACGCCGCGCGACGGGTCGTAACGGTGCGCCGCCTCGACGAGGCCGAGGGTGGCGGCCTGGGCCAGCTCCTCACGGTCGGCGTGGCGCGGGTAGTGGGCGGCGACCTGGTAGAGCACGTGCTGCACGAGCGGGAGGTTGCGCTCGATCATCGCGGAGGTCTCGGCCTGCGAGAGGCGGACGGTCTGGGCGGTCTGGGCAGGAGCGGCGGGAGCAGTCATGGCGAGCGGCCTTTCGAGGAAGGAGAGGAGGACGAGGTCGGGGCTCAGGCCGCGGAGCGCGGGCCGGCGGAGCGGACGGACGCAGGCGGCTGGGGAACAGCGCGGGGGCGGGGAGCCGCCGCCGGCCCCGCCGGGGTCGGCGCCGAGGGGGCGGTTCCGGTGGCCGGGAGGGCGCGACCGCCGCCGGGACCGGGACGACCGGGTGAGGCGGGGACGGCCGGGGCGGCGCCGGGCTCGAGCACGGCGGAGCGGTTGGCCTCCTGCAGAGCGACGAGCACTTCCTCACGGAAGACCTGCACGTGGCGCGGGGCCGAGATGCCCAGGCGGATCTGGTCGCCCTTGACCTCGAGGACCGTGACGACGATGTCGTCGCCGATCATGATCGACTGGTTGGGGCGGCGAGTGAGGACCAGCATGGGAAGTGCTCCTTCCGTGGAACTGCGAGGACTGTGCGAGTCGGTCGGGTGGGCCTGGATCAGGCGGCGAGGAGCGGGACCTTGGTGGTCCAGCCGGTCTCGGGGAGGACGACCTGCAGACCTTCTCGGGTCCGGGTGTTGATGACGACGGGGCCGAGGAGGTTCGCGGTGGCGTCCTCCGGCTTCTCGCCGAGGGTGACGATCATCAGGACGAGCGCTTCGCCGGCGTCCTGCAGGCCGAGCAGCTCGACGCTCTGGTCGTCGAGGTCGACCTCGTACTGCGGGAAGAACAGCGCCGGCGGCGCGACGAGAAAACGGATGTCGGTGTCGTCGAGGTCGACGAGCACCGAGTACGGGCCCTCGTTGGCGCCCCAGCGCACCAGGGCGAAGCGACGCTCGCCGGGGAAGCCGGGCAGCCCTGCCCGGAAGTGCAGCTCGGGGATATCGGCCGACACTGTGGCCCCTTCCAGTACGCCGTTCGGTGCACGACCTTTCGTGCAACTGGCGCAGACATCGGCCGAAGGGGCGGCCGGACTTCATAGCACGTCGGAGCCATCTTTCGGCCGAGTCACCTCTAGGCCGAACGGGCTACTTCAACGACCGGGGCATAGCCCGAAAGGACTAGTCATGCCCCATGTGCTGCGGAAACGAGCCTCTCGGCGCTTCCAGAACAGAGCATCGGCCGGGGAGAAGGCGGTGTTGAGCCGCCCACACCGCGATCACCCTTTCGGCGGTGGGTGGGTGAATCGGCGGCCGTTCTCAGCGTGAGGGTCGGTGGATCGGCGGCGGGCGGAAACGCTGCCCGGAAGCCCGTACCCGCGCCCGACCCGGTGCTCCGCCGCGCTCCGGGCAGCGTTCCGGGCAGCGTTCCGGTGGCAGCGCCCGACCGAATGCTGCCCGGAAGCCCCGCCCCGGCATCCGAGCCGGGGCTCCGTCGCGCTCCGGGCAGGGTTCCGGTGAGCGACCGACCGCGGTGTCCGGCGGTGGGGCCAGGCTCAGTCGCGGGTGAGCTTGCGGTAGGTCACGCGGTGCGGCCGTGCCGCTTCGAGACCCATGCGCTCGATCTTGTTCGCCTCGTAGTCGGCGAAGTTGCCCTCGTACCAGTACCAGCGCGACGGGTCCTCGTCGGTGCCCTCCCACGCGAGGATGTGCGTGGCGGTGCGGTCGAGGAACCAGCGGTCGTGGCTGATGACCACGGCGCAGCCCGGGAACTCGAGCAGCGCGTCCTCGAGCGAGCGCAGCGTGTCGACGTCGAGGTCGTTCGTGGGCTCGTCCAGGAGCAGGACGTTGCCGCCGGACTTCAGGGTGAGCGCCAGGTTCAGCCGGTTGCGCTCACCGCCGGAGAGCACGCCGACGGGCTTCTGCTGGTCCGGACCCTTGAACCCGAACGAGGAGACGTAGGCCCGGCTGGGCAGCTCGGTCTTGCCGACCTGGATGAAGTCGAGGCCGTCGGAGATGACCTCCCAGACGTTCTTCTTCGGGTCGAGGCCGGAGCGCGACTGGTCGACGTAGGCGACCTTCACGGTCTCGCCGATCGTCACGGCGCCCTGATCGGGCTGCTCCTCGCCGATCACGGTCTTGAACAGGGTCGTCTTGCCAACGCCGTTCGGCCCGATGATGCCGACGATGCCGCCGCGGGGCAGGTCGAAGGAGAGGTTCTCGATGAGCAGGCGGTCGTCGAAGCCCTTGTAGAGCCCCTTCGCCTGGATGACGACGTTGCCCAGCCGCGGACCCGGCGGGATCTGGATCTCCTCGAGGTCGCGCGGCCGGGCGCGCTCCGCCTCGGAGGCCAGCTCCTCGTAGCGGGAGACGCGGGCCTTGCTCTTCGCCTGCCGGGCCTTCGGGTTCGAGCGGACCCACTCGAGCTCCTGCGCGAGCAGCCGCTTGCGCTTGGCGTCCTTCTGTCCCTCGACCTTGAGCCGGGCCTGCTTGGCCTCGAGGTAGGTCGAGTAGTTGCCCTCGTAGGGGTAGGCGCGACCGCGGTCGAGCTCGAGGATCCAGCCGGCGACGTTGTCGAGGAAGTACCGGTCGTGCGTCACGGCGAGCACGGCGCCGGGGTACTTGGCGAGATGCTGCTCGAGCCAGGCCACGGACTCGGCGTCGAGGTGGTTGGTCGGCTCGTCGAGCAGCAGCAGGTCGGGCTGCTCGAGCAGCAGCTTGCACAGCGCGACGCGACGACGCTCACCGCCGGACAGGACGCTGACGTCCGCGTCGCCGGGCGGCAGGCGCAGCGCGTCCATCGCCTGGTCGAGCTTGGAGTCGAGCTCCCAGGCGTCGTGCGCCTCGATGCTGTCGATCAGCTCGGCCTGCCGGGCGAGGAGGGTGTCGAAGTCGGCGTCGGGGGCGCCCAGCTTCTCGTTGAGCTCCTCGTACTCGCGCAGGACCTCGCGGATCTCGTGCACCGCCTGCTCGACGTTGCCCCGGACGTCGCGGGTCTCGTCCAGCGGCGGCTCCTGCAGCAGGATGCCGACGGAGAAGCCGGGCGAGAGGGTGGCGTCGCCGTTCGAGGGCGTGTCGAGCCCGGCCATCATCTTGAGGACGGTGGACTTGCCGGCCCCGTTCGGGCCGACCACGCCGATCTTGGCGCCGGGCAGGAACGACAGCGTGACGTCATCGAGGATGACCTTGTCGCCGACGGCCTTGCGCACCTTGCGCATCGAGTAGATGTACTGCGCCATGTCCTCCAGCCTATGGGCTGGCGCCGGGCACTCCGCGGTTGCGGCGACCGACGGAAGCGCGCCTCTCTCAGCGCGCCGGGTCAGGGCGCCGGCGTCAGCGCCCCGGGCCCAGCTGGAGCGCGGGCGGCTCGCCCCGGCCCTGCCGGGCGACGAGCCCGTCCGGCACGAGTGCCTCCACTCCCCCACCCGCCGTCGGCCGGTACGCGATGCGGTCCTGCTCCACGACCCGCTCCCGGCCGTTCGGCAGGCGGGCGAGCAGGGTCACCACGAGCGCCCCGGGGGGCGCCGACTCGACGTAGGGCGCGATCTGCCGATCGGTCACCCGTCCCGTCTCGACAAGCGGCGGACCCTGGCCGACGAGTTCGGGACCGGCCGCGGTGAGCCGGACCTGCCGCGACGAGTACTGCGCGGGGTCGAGCTGCCACGACAGCCGTCGGTCGCCCACGGTGAACATCACCCTGTAGCCCGGCACGGCCGGACCCACCGGGCGTGCGTCGAGGGAGAGCGGCACCTGCGGGCCGCGGACCGGCCGCAGCCGCTCGAGCCACGCGACGTAGGGCCGCTTCGGACCCTGGTTGTACTGGCCGAGCACGCGCAGACGCAGCAGTGCCCGATCCGGCTCGGCGGCGACGACGTCGAAGTCCTGCGGCCCGCGGGTCAGGGCGAACACGGTCCGCCCGCCGGGGCGCAGCCCGTTGTCGATCACCGCCGACGGGTGCTGCAGGAACGGCGGAGTCGTCGGGATGAAGATCAGCGCACGGCCCTGGGACGTGACGAGATCGTCCAGGCGCTGATCGTGGTCGGTCATCGTGGCGTTGGCCGGCAGCGCCCCGGCCAACGTCGTGGCGATGAGCGCGACGCCGGCCACCGACACCACGGCGCCGGCTCCCCGGGCGCGACGGCCCCCGGCGACGAGGTCGGCGAGCCCCTGCGCCCCGAGCAGCACCAGCGGCACGAGCAGGGCCATGAAGTAGAAGGGGCCCACGTAGCGGATGCCGCCCCACAGGTCGGCCGCGTTCCATGCTCCCCAGAAGAACAGGTACGACGCCACGAGCAGCAGCGCGCCCGCGCCGAGCAGCGCCGCCGGCCGCGACACCCGCCCGCGCACCACGGCGACGACGGCGAGCACCGCGAGCAGCACGCCTCCCGCGGCCCAGCCGATCCCCAGCAGCCACAGATGGCCGCCGACCCCGCTGAGGCCCTCGAGGATCCCGAAGCTGTGCGGAGGGTCCGACGGATAGAGCTTGCGGCCGCCGAAGCCGAGCTTGTCGTCCGGCTCGAGCAGGGCGAACGGCAGCTTCAGCGCGGAACCAGTCGCGGCCTTGTCGAAGGCGAGCAGCCCGAGGGCCGGCAGCGCCAGTCCCGAGGCGAGGCGCGGCAGGGCCCAGCGCAGGCGCGTGCGCTCCGTCCACACCAGCCAGATCGCCAGCGGCAGCAGGAACATCACCGTGTCGTACGGCCGGGCCGCCACCGCCAGCCCGAGAGCGAAGCCGGAGCCGGCCAGCGGCAGCCAGCGGCCCCGCCGGAGCCCGCGCAGCACCCCGAGCACCGTGAGCTCTGCCAGCACGACGAACGGCAGGTAGGGCAGGAGCAGCCCGCTCTGCACCACCGTCAGAGGCGAGATGGCCCACAGCACGGCGGCGAGGGCCGCCACCCGCCGGTCGGCCAGCACCTCGCAGCCGAGCAGATAGGTCACCACGACCCCGGCCGCCGCCAGCAGGGCGAGGCCCGCGGCGAAACCGCCGGTCACCGCCAGGCTGATGCCGTGGATCCCCGGGACGACCGGCGTGTACTTCAGCACGTAGTGGCCGTCGCGGACGACGCCGAGCCACGGTGTGAAGGAGTCGGCCGGTGACGCCGCCGGCGGGAACAGGTGACCGGCGGCGAGCGCCTGCGCCTGCAGCCGGTAGATCGGCTCGTCGTTGTTGATCGACAGGTGCGGGAACAGCAAGGCGCTCAGCAGCACGGCGACGATTGCCGAGAGCCCCGCGACGACGGCCACGAGCAGCGCCGGACCGGACAGCCGACGGCGGGCGCCGGTGGTCGTCGCAGCGGGCGGCACCGCGCCTCCGGCGTCTCCGGCGTCTCCGGCGTCTCCGTCTGCCGCGTCGCCCGCTCCCGCGGTGCCGGAGGCAGGATGACGACCCGTCCTCACGTCCGCCATGCGCTCCCGCACGCTCCCCGCACCAGCCGGCTGTCTCGTCCGCCCCGCGACGGAGCGCACCGAAGCCTAGTGTCCCCCGCGCCAACGGGGCCGTGTCAGACGGCAGCCTCCACCAGGGGCACCGGGCCGGGGTCGAGGTCCCCGCCGTCCGCGTCCGGTTCGGGGACGAGGGCCGGCCGCTCGCCGCCCGGGAACCCGTCGTCTCCCGGCGACGGGTCGATCGGAGCCGCCCTGCGCTGCCGCGCCACCGTGACCATCGTGCGCTGGAGGTCGGGACCCACGGCGTCGGCCTCGATCTCGTGCACCGTGCGGCGCACGCCGTCCTTCTCGGCCACCCACTGCCGCAGCCGGCCCGAGACGATGACCCGATCCCCCTTGTCCAACGAGTTCCCGACGTTCTGCGCCAGCCGTCGCCAGCAGGTCACCTGGATGAAGACGCTCTCGCCGTCCTGCCACGAGTCGGACGAGGCGTCGAAGCGACGCTCGGTGCTCGCCAGGCGGAAGCTGGCGCGAGCCGAACCGCTGGTGGTCACTTCGACCGCCGGCGCTTCGACCAGGTTGCCGATCAGGACGAGGTTGTTGATGGTCATCGCGCTCCCCTTCGCCGGACGGCGCCGCTCGCCGTCGCGATCCCGAGGTTCCTGCGTCGGGACGCCGGCGTGGGGACCGCGGCGGAATCTGTGGACAGGCCGCGACTGTCCACAGCCGAGGCACGACGCGGCGCGCTACCCGCGCAGCGTGCGACCCCCGTCGACCGGCAGCACGGCACCCGTGACGTACGAGGCGGCGGCGCTGGCGAGGAACATCGCGACCCCCGCCATGTCGCTCGGCCGGCCCGCCCGGTGCATCGGGATGTGCTTGACGATCTCCTCCTCCGCACCGGGCTGGAAGGCGAAGGCCGTCATCTTGCTGGGGAACAGACCGGGGGCGATCGCGTTCACGGTGACGTCCGGCGCGAGGTCGGCCGCGAGGTGCCGGGTCATCTGGTGCACCGCCGCCTTGGACGCCGGGTAGGCGTAGTTGTTCCAGTACGGCACCGCGAAGCCCTCGATGGAGCCGATGTTGATGACGCGGGCGGGGTCCTCCGACCTCGACGCCGCCTTCAGCCGCCCGAGCAGCGCCTGCGTGAGCAGGAACAGGCCCTTCACGTTGGTGGACAGCACCTTGTCCCAGGCCGACTCGGGATACTCCTCGAGCGGCGCACCCCACGTCGCACCGGCGTTGTTGACCAGCACGTGCAGGGCGGGTTCGCGCTCGCCGATCTCGGCCGCGAGCGCCGAGCACCCCTCGGCCGTCGAGAGGTCCGCGGGGAGCGCGACGGCGCCGATCTCGTCGGCCGTCGCCTGCAGTTCCTCGACCTTGCGACTGCTGATGTAGACGCGGGCCCCCGCCTCGCGGAACCCGGTCGCGATCATCCGTCCGATCCCGCGGGACCCACCCGTCACCAGCACGGCCTTGTCGGCGACGCCGAACAGATCGCTCACGCTTGCCCTCCCACCGGTCGCTGTTCTCGCGGACGTTAGCGTGGTGGAGGTGACGACGCAGAGCGAGCACCGCACCGACGGCAGACCCTCGGCCGGCCCGAGCCTCTTCCTGCCGGAGAACCGCTGGGCCGACCTCGACGGGCCGGTGCGCTATGTCGACTTCGGCGGACCCGCGGACGCCCCGGTGGTGGTCTGCGTGCACGGGCTGGGCGGCTCGTTGGTGAACTGGCTCGCCCTCGCGCCGAGGCTGACCGGCAGCTGCCGCGTGCTCGCGCTCGACCTCGCCGGCCACGGTCTCACCGAGGCCAAGGGGCGCCGCACCGACGTGCACAGCAACCGACGGCTCCTCGACCGCTTCCTTCGCGAGGTGGTGGGCGGCCCGGTGGTCCTGATGGGCAACAGCATGGGCGGGCTCATCACGCTGCTGGAGGCCCAGAGGTCGCCGGACGTGGTGGTCGGCATGGTGCTCGTCGACCCGGCGCTGCCCTCGGCCGGGCTGTCCCGCCCCGACCCGACGGTCGCCAGGAACTTCGCCACCTACGCCCTGCCGATGCTCGGCGAGCGGATGCTCCGCAAGCGCAACCGCACCCTCTCGCCGGAGCAGCTGGTCGGCGAGACGCTCGCGCTCTGCTGCGTCGACCCGGACCGCGTTCCGGCCGGCGTGAAGCGCGAGTCGGTCGCACTGGTGACCCAGCGCAGGGGGCATAAGCAGCCGGAGAAGGCGTTCCTCGGCGCCGCCCGCAGCCTGCTCAAGCTCCTCGCCCGCCCCAAGCGTTACCTGCGGACCATCGCCTCGGTTCCGCAGCCGACACTGTTGCTGTTCGGCGCCAAGGACCGCCTCGTTCCCCTGGCGGCCGGCGAGCGGGCCGCGCGCCGCCGGCCCGACTGGCGCTTCGAGGTGCACCCCGACCTCGGCCACGTCCCGATGCTCGAGGACGCCGAGTGGAGCGCCGGGCTGGTGCTCGACTGGCTGGCCACCGAGGGCGCGGCCTCCGCGGACAGGGCTCGCCCCTCCTCTGCCGGTTGACCTTGGGTCGGCTGCCGGTTGACCTCCGGGTCGGCTGCCGGTCGACCTCCGGGTCGGCCGCGCGCGTCGAGCGGGACTGACTACGCTCGGATCCACCCGTGCGCCCGTAGCTCAGTGGATAGAGCAGGTGCCTTCTAAGCACTTGGTCGCAGGTTCGAGTCCTGCCGGGCGCGCCGTCGGCTCGCACCTTGAGCACTCACCGTAATTTGTGACCGAGTTGTGACACACCGCGGTCAATCTCCCGCCGTTGCGGGGCGTGCGCTGCGAGACTGATCGCACAGAGAGATCGATCCGCCACGGAAGGAAACCCCAGCGTGAAGCGTCGCCTCGTCGCTGTCGCCGTCGCCCTCGCCGCCGTTCTCGGGGCAGCAGCCGGCGTCGCCAGCGTCTCCCAGCCGGAGCAGCCGACCACGGTCGTCGCCTGGGGCAGCAGCTGGACCTGAGCACCAGCTCGAGCACCGGTCCTGAGCACGAGCAGAGTGCTCAGCCGTGCCGTCCGGTGAGAGCCGAAGCCCCCTCCTGAGCTCCGCGGGCACGTGCCCGCGACGGCCGACTGCCGACGGTCGTGCAGTCCGCGCACGTCGTTGCGCTGGCGAAACATATCGATCCGTCGAAACGGGCATATGCCGTGCTGCAGTCTTCCCCCGGCCCGGCTCAGGAGGCCACCGTGACAGCACTATCGACTGGGGCCGCGCGCCGTAATTCCTACGTACGACGCGCGGCCGTCCTGGCCGGCATCGGCGGACTCCTCTTCGGCTACGACACCGGCGTGATCGGCGGCGCCCTGCCGCTGATCGCCAACGACTTCGACTGGGACACCCCCTTCCGCAAGGGCGTCATCACCTCGTCCCTGCTGCTCGGCGCCGCCCTCGGCGCCTTCCTCGCCGGGCGCCTGTCCGACCGACTGGGCCGCAAGCGGCTCATCCTGCTGACCGCCGCGACGTTCGTGGTCGGCATCGTCGGCGCCTCGCTCGCGCCCGAGGCCGTCACGCTCGTCGCCTTCCGCGTGATCATCGGCCTCGGCGTCGGGTCGGCTTCGGTGATCGTGCCGCTCTACATCGGGGAGATCGCGCCGCCGGACGTCCGCGGGGCGCTCGTCTCGATGAACCAGTTGGCCATCACCATCGGCATCCTGAGCAGCCAACTCATCGCCTACTTCCTCACCGCGACGGGACAGTGGCGGACGATGGTCGCGCTCGCCGTGATCCCGTCGCTCGTGCTCGGGCTCGGCATGCTGCGTCAGCCCGAGAGCCCCGCCTGGCTGGTGGAACAGGAGCGGGAGGACGAGGCCCGGCAGATCCTCGGCCGCGTCCGCCAGCGGCCGGAGGACGTCGATGCCGAGATCGACGAGGTGCAGACCGTCGCCCAGCAGCGTGAGGGCGTCAGCGCCCTGTTCGGCCCGGCGGTTCGTCCGGCGCTGGTCGTCGGCGTTGCGCTGGCGATCATCCAGCAGATCACCGGCATCAACACGGTCATCTACTACGCGCCCACGCTCCTGGAGGGGGCAGGGCTCGGCGAACACGCCGCGATCGGCGGCACCGTGATCGTCGGCGCGATCAACGTGCTGCTCACGGTCGTCGCGATCAAGCTCCTCGACCGGATCGGCCGCCGTCCGCTGCTGCTCGGCGGGACCGCCGGCATGATGGTCGGCCTGGTGGTCCTGGCGATCTCGTTCATCGGCCAGGGCGACAACATCGACCACCTGCACGCGGGCATCGCGATCGCGGCGCTCTGCCTCTACATCGGGTCGTTCGCGATCGGCCTCGGCCCGGTGTTCTGGCTGCTGATCTCCGAGATCTACCCGCTGCGGGTCCGCGGTTCCGCGATGAGCCTCGCGGGCGTCGCGAACTGGCTGGCGAACTTCCTGGTCGCGATCAGCTACCTGTCCATCCTGGCGTGGGCCGGCCGCCCGGCGACCTTCTTCGGCCTGGCCGTCATCACGCTGGTCTCGTTCCTGTTCATGCGGGCGCGCGTGCCGGAGACGAAGGGTCGCTCGCTGGCGGAGATCGAGATGGACCTGCGCGGCGCGGACTCCTACCCCGCCGGCGGCCGCGGCGACGCCCCCGCGGGCACGCGGGCGGGATCGTCCGCGGTCTGAGATCCGCTCGGCCCTCTGACCCTGACGGCGTGCGGGTGCCCGCTCCGCTCGAGGACCCGCTGAGCTACCCGGGCGAGCGGTCCCGCACGCCGTTTCTCCTGCGGGGCGACGCCGTCGTCCCGTTGCCGTCGGCGTTCGACCTCTCCGGGCGGCGGGCCGTCCTCGCCATCGGGTCGAACGCGTGCGCGGCGCAACTGGCGACGAAGTTCCGGAACCAGCGCTGCAGCGACGTCGTCCCCGGGCTTCTCGTCGACGTCGAGGCGCTGGTCGTGCGCCCGAGCGCGCACTTCAGCCGGTCCGGCTACTGGCCCTTCGCACCGGCACGGCTCGACGGCGCCACAGCGAAGTACGTCCTGACCCTGCTCGACGACGATCAGGTCGCGGTCCTCGACCGCACCGAGCCGAACTACGAGCGCGTCGTGCTCGACCCGACGGTGCACCGGGTGCGGTCGGGTTCCGCGGCGCTCGAACGGCCGGTCGAGGTCTACGTGTCCCACCACGGCGTCGTCGACGACGACCGGCTACCGCTGTGGCGCGACCCGCCGCCGACCCAGCACGCCCTGCTCGCCGTCCTGCTGCGCACCGCGCCGGACGGCCTTCCCGGGCGGGACGCCGCAGCGCTGTCGACGGCGGTCCGACGCCACCCGGAACTCGCCGAGGTGGTGACGCGGGCGATCCGCGGACACCTCCGGGTCCGCCCCGCAGAACTCACGGAGCACCCGGCGAACCGTCAGGACGAGCGTCGTTCCGTCAGGCTCGCGACCCCGTCCGACAGCGATCGGTAGGTGCCCTCGTAGAAGACCAGCGGCGACGCCGACGGGTTGGGCGACTCGGCGCTCTCGACCGTCCCCAGCAGCAGTGTGTGGTCGCCGCCCGGGTAGGCCGCGGTGGTGCGGCACTCCAGCGTCGCGATCGCGTCGGCGACGAGCGTCACGCCGGTGGCCATCCCGCGGAAGGTCGGGACGCCTTCGAACGAGTCGTCCAACTCGTGCCGCATCTTGTTCGCGTGGAAGCGGGACAGCGCCTCGTGGTCCTCAGCGAGCACCGAGACGCCCCAGACCCCGCTCGCGAGGACCGCCGCGTGGAAGGCGGCGCTGCGCTGCACGGACAGCAGGGCGAGCACCGGGTCGAGCGACACCGAGGTGAAGGCGTTGGCGGTCAGCGAGACCGTCGTGCCGGACGGCGTGAAGGTGGTCGCCACGGTGACGCCGGTGGCGAAGCGGCTGACGACCCGGCGATAGTTCTCCCGGTCGATAGGCACGTTCTCCAAGTTATGCGACCGCCGGGCTCGGCGGCTTCAGCGCGCGACGACGGCGGCGCGGCCGCGGGTCGGGCGGGTGAAGACCGCCACCGCCCCGTAGCTGGCGGCCCCGACGAGCAGGTAGGCGATCGACGTCGCCGTGCCCGGCAGCACGACGTCGCCCTGCGCGGTACCGGACGACAGCGGCAGCACCACCAGCGCCCAGCCCAGAAGCGGAGTCAGCGTCCCCAGTCGCGTGCCGGTCAGGGTCAGGCCGAGCAGACCGGCGATCGGGTGCCCCACGAGAGCGACAAGGATGCCGATCGACAGGACGAGGTGCCCGCCCACCCGTAGTCCCGCGGGGGCCAGGAACGTGCCGAGCAGCGCCAGCACCACGCCGAGCAGGAACAGGACGGCGTAGGACGCGGCGAGGAACAGCGGGCCCGGCTCGTCCGTCATGTCGGGACGATCCGGGCCCGCGGAACCTGCCGAGCGTGCTGCCGTGCCGCGCGTCGCCGCCGCGCCCCGACCGGGTGATGCCACCCGGCCAGCGTACGGAGCGGGTCAGCGCTCGATCGTCGCCGAGTCCCGCAGGTCGACCAGGCCCGTCGTTCGTTGCGGGCCGGCCGATTCGAGAACGTCGGTGATCTCCGAGCCGATCAGCTCCTCGCGCTCCAGCAGCGCGTCGCGCAGCGCCTCGACCAGGTGCCGGTTCTCGCGGAGGAGTTCCTGCACGAGGACCTTCTGCTCGGCGAGCAGGGTCTCGACGGCGGCGCGGGCCTCGCCGTCGCCGAGCACCTTGCCGACCAGGTTCGGACCGCCGAGCGCGCCGTCCTGGACCGCCGCGAAGGAGATCAGCGAACCCGTCATGCCGGCCGCGCCGACCATCTGCGCGGCCACCTGCGTCGCGTAGGCGAGGTCGCCGGCGGGACCGGTGGAGACGTCGCCGAAGAAGATCTCCTCCGACACCTGCCCGCCCAGCGAGATCTGGATCATCGACAGCAGCTCGGCCCGCGAGCGGGTGTAGACGTCGTCGCGGTCGCCGTGCGCGAGCAGGCCGAGCGCCTCGCCACGCTTGATGATCGTCAGGACCTCGAGGCGGCGTTGCGGGGCGACGAGGTGCGCCACGGTCGCGTGGCCCGCCTCGTGCGTGGCGATGAGCCGGCGCTCGGCCGCGGTGTAGTCGACCGGCATGCCCAGCCCGACCTCGCCGGTCAGCCGGGCCCGCTCGACGTCGTTCCAGGTCATGGAGGTCTCACCGCGTCGGACGGCGTTCACCAGGCCCTCGTCGAGCAGGTGCTCGAGCTTGGCCGGCGAGTAGCCCTGCGACACGGCGGCCAGGGCGTCGCGGCGCTCCGGGTCGTCGAGCTCGGGGGCGTGCGCCTTGCGGTCGAGGTAGTGGTCGATCAGCGCCCGCCGGCCGGTCTTGCCGGGCAGGCCGAAGGTGAGGCGCCGGTCGAAGCGGCCCGGCCGGAGCAGGGCGGGGTCGAGCGCGTCGGCCCGGTTGGTCGCGGCGACGAGCAGCACGTTGGCCGACGACGGCTTCGGCTTGCGCAGCTGACGCTGCGGCGGCAGGTAGCCGTTGAGCCACTCGATGAGGCCGCCGGTCATCTTCTGCAGGCCGGTCGGCATGTCGAAGGACTGCATCTGCACGAGCAGCTCGTTGACGACGCCGCCGTTGCCCTCGGAGACGACGCTGTTCCGGTTCACGACCGTCGCCGGAGCGGCAGCGGGCGCGACCTGCGGGCCGCTGCAGCAGAAGCTCGTCCCGCCGACCAGCCCCGTCGACGCGGTGCCGGTCATCGGCAGCGCCGAGAAGCTCGATCCGTTCATCCCGCCCCGCGCACCCGCGATGGCGTCGATCTCCTCGATGAACCCGATCGCGCCGCCGTAGCGCTCGGCGGTCTTGCGCAGCACCTTGAAGTAGGAGCGGATCTTCCGCGCGGTGGCGCCGTAGAACATCGACTGGAACGCGGTCGCGGAGACGAACAGGAACGGAACGCCGGCCTCGGCGGCCATCGCCTTCGCCAGCAGCGTCTTGCCCGTGCCGGGCGAGCCCTCGAACAGCAGGCCGCGGCGGGGCCGGCCGCCCATCTCGGCGGCGAACGTCTGGTGCGCCAGGAACAGGTTGAGGCTGCGGACGACCTCCTCCTTCACCTGCTCGACGCCCACGACGTCGGCCAGGCGGACGTCGATCTGCTCCGGCTGGTAGGTGACGTGCGGCGAGCGCCCCATCGCCATCGGGGGCACGACGACGGCCCCCACGATCGCGATGGGAACGATCGCCGCGAACAGCAGCAAGGGGTCGATGTGGGGCAGCGCGAACACGTTGAACGGGTCGCCAGTCAGCAACCGGAACCACAGGAAGGCGGCCGGGACCGCGAGGACCACCGCGACGGTCAGCAGCCGTTCCCGGCGGCGACGCTCGCGCGTGCGGCCGACGTCGGCGGAGCGGGCGGCGATCAGACCGGGCGCGCCGAGGGCTCCGACGGCGGTCGCCGGCTCGGCGTGCAGCGAGCCTGTGCCGAGGGCAGCCTCCTGAGAACGTCTGCCGGCCGGCGGGACGGGGAGGCCAGAACTTCGGGGCATGGGGGTCCTTCCGAGTGGGTGACGCTCCGATACCCGGACAACGGGCCGGTCTGCGCTCCCGCTACGGAGTTCACCCGCATGGCTCAGCCGCCCGGGTTCGAGGCCGTGCAGCGGCTCGGGGCGGAGGAGGCGCTGCCCGTCAGCTCGCGCGGGAGACGCCCGCGAACAGGTCGTCCTCGCGACCCTCCGGGCCGTCGCCGGGGCCCCGCTCGCCGCGGACGAGAACGTACTGCTCGGTCGCGAAGTTCTTCTGCCCGACGCGGTCGGCGAGGGCGTAGAACATGCCGCCGACCGCGATCTGCGTCGCGTGCGCCCGCATCGCTGCGATCTTCGCCTCGAAGTGCTCGGCGCCGTCGATCTGGGTGGTGATCTGCTCGTCCGGCACGCCCATCGGCAGTTCCTCGGCGCTGGTCACGCCCTCGAAGAAGCCCGTGTCCGCGCCCTGTTCGCGGAAGGCGTCGATGCCCTGCTGCAGCCAGGACTTGGAGATGGCGGTGTAGTAGAGCTTGGCCGGCCGCCAGGGCTCGCCCACCTCGGGGTGGTAGCCCGGGTCGCCGGAGGCGTCGAAGGCGCGAACCGTCACGCGATGCGCCTGGATGTGGTCCGGATGGCCGTAGGCCCCGTTCTCGTCGTAGGTGACGACGACCTGGGGCCGCACCTCGCGCATCACGCGGACCAGTTCGAGGGTCGCCTCGTCGAGGTCGGCCTGCCAGAAGCAGTTGGGACGCTCGTTGGTCTCCAGCCCCATCATCCCGCTGTCGCGCCATCGGCCCGCGCCGCCGAGGTAGCGGTGGTCCTCGACGCCGAGCGCCTCGCAGGCGGTCGCCAGCTCCCCGATCCTGTGCTGCCCGAGCGTGTCGTCCTTGTCCGCCGCGAGGTGCACGAGCCCCGGCACGAGGACCTCGCCCTCCTCGCCCAGCGTGCACGTCACGAGCGTGACCAGGGCGTTCTCCGCCGCGTACTTCGCCATGGTGGCGCCGGTGCCGATCGTCTCGTCGTCGGGATGGGCGTGCACGAGCAGCAGCCGCCGCGGGTGGTCGAGCGGCTCGACGTCGATGACCTCCTCCAGCGCGTCGACCTCCTCGGCGACCTCGTCGAGGACCTCGTCGACGGCCGTGTCGCCCTGCACGGCGGGCGGCGGACCGGCGACGACCCGCTCGGACGGCTCCGGTGGAGGAACGCTGGCGTTCGGCATGTGCCGAAGCCTATGGGCGTGGCGCGGAGCTACCCGCGGTTGCGGTTGCGTGAGCGGAGCTTCTCCCGCTCCTGCATCGACAGCGCCACCTTGCGGATGCGCACGAAGCCGGGCGTCACCTCGACGCACTCGTCCTCGCGGCAGAACTCCAGCGCCTGCTCCAGGGACAGCTGCCGGTAGGGCACCAGCCGCACCAGCTCGTCGCCCGTCGACGAGCGCATGTTGGTGAGCTTCTTCTCCTTGGTGATGTTGACGTCCATGTCGTCGGCCCGCGAGTTCTCGCCGACGATCATCCCCTCGTAGACCTCGGTGGTCGGGCCGACGAACAGGGTTCCGCGTTCCTGCAGCGAGAAGCAGGCGAACGCGGTGACGGGTCCCTTGCGGTCGGCGACGAGCGAGCCGGTGGGCCGCGTGCGCAGCTCCCCCGCCCACGGCTCGTAGCCGTCGAAGACGTGGTGCAGCAGGCCGGTGCCACGGGTCTCGGTGAGGAACTCGGTCCGGAAGCCGATCAGCGCCCGAGCCGGCACCAGGTACTCGAGCCGCACCCATCCGGTGCCGTGGTTGACCATCTGCTCGAGGCGGCCCTTGCGCAGCCCCATCAGCTGGGTGACGACGCCGAGGTAGTCCTCGGGGACGTCGACGGTGAGGCGCTCCATCGGCTCGTGCAGCTTGCCGTCGATCTCGCGGGTGACGACCTGCGGCTTGCCGACCGTGAGCTCGAAGTCCTCGCGGCGCATCATCTCGACGAGGATCGCGAGCTGCAGCTCGCCGCGGCCCTGCACCTCCCACGTGTCGGGGCGCTCGGTCGGCATGACGCGCAGCGAGACGTTGCCGACCAGCTCGGCGTCGAGCCGGTTCTTCAGCAGCCGGGCGGTGAGCTTCTTGCCGCTCTGCCCCGCCAGCGGGGACGTGTTGGTGCCGATCGTCATCGAGATCGACGGCTCGTCGACCCGCAGCGCGGGCAGCGCGACGGGGTTGTCGACGTCGGCCAGCGTCTCGCCGATCGTCACCTCCGCGAGGCCGGCGACCGCGACGATGTCGCCCGGGCGCGCGGACTCCGCCGGGACCCGGTCCAGCGCCTCGGTCATCAGCAGCTCGGAGACCTTGGCCCGCTCGATCGAGCCGTCGAGCCGGCACCACGCCACCTGCTGGCCGCGGCGGAGCTCGCCGCCGACGACGCGGCAGAGGGCGAGCCGGCCGAGGTAGGGCGACGCGTCGAGGTTGGTGACCAGCGCCTGCAGCGGCGCGTCCTCGACGTAGGTCGGCGGCGGGACCGACTTGAGCAGGACGTCGAACAGCGGCTCGAGGTCCGGGGAGTCGGGCATCTCGCCGTCGTCCGGCCGGTTGAGCGAGGCCCGTCCCGCCTTGGCCGACGCATAGACGATGGGGAACTCGATCTGCGACTCGTCGGCGTCGAGGTCGAGGAACAGCTCGTAGGTCTCGTCGACGACCTCGGCGATGCGGGCGTCCGGGCGGTCGACCTTGTTGACCACGACCACGACCGGGAGCCGCTTCTCGAGCGCCTTGCGCAGCACGAACCGGGTCTGCGGGAGGGGGCCCTCGGAGGCGTCGACCAGCAGAAGAACGCCGTCGACCATCGCCAACCCGCGCTCGACCTCGCCGCCGAAGTCCGCGTGACCCGGGGTGTCGATCACGTTCAGCGTGACCGGCTCGCCGCCCCGCACGTAGCGGATCGCCGTGTTCTTGGCGAGGATCGTGATGCCCTTTTCGCGCTCGAGGTCCATGGAGTCCATGACCCGTTCGCGGACCGAGTTCTCGTCGGCCTGGTGCTGGGTGAACGCACCCGACTGCCACAGCATCCCGTCGACCAACGTGGTCTTGCCGTGGTCGACGTGCGCGATGATGGCGAGGTTGCGGAGATCCGCGCGTACTGACACGTGGGTCCAGGCTACGCGGTGAGCTTGACCGCGACGCCGGTTACTCGAGCCTCCGCGCGCGCACGGCGCGGGCTCCACCACGATCAGCGCTGCCCGGAAGCCGCCGACCGCCCGACAAACCGGGGCAGTCGATCACTCCCGGCAGCATTCCGCGCCGCCCGAACCGCGCACCACGATCAACGCTGCCCGGAAGCCGGCGACCGCCCGACAAACCGGGGCAGTCGATCACTCCCGGCAGCATTCCGCGCCGGCCGGACCGCGACACCCGCCGGCCGGACCGCGACGCCCGCCGCCTACTTCGCCGTCAGCACCCGCAGCCGCAGCGTCTCCGGCAGCGAGCCGAGCCGCTCGAGGATCGAGTCCGAGAAATTGGCTGCCACGTCGGTGACCACGAACCCGACGTCGCCGCGGGTCCCGAGGTGCTGCGCCTCGATGTTGAGCCCCTCCTCCGCCATCAGGCGGTTGATGGTGGCGAGCACACCCGGGGTGTTGCGGTGGATGTGGATCAGGCGGTGGGCGGCCTCGGACGCGGTCGGCATCACCGGCGGCATGTTCACCGACAGGGCGGTGTTGCCGCCGCCCGCGAAGTCGAGCAGCTTGCGCGCGACGAACTGACCGATGTCGGCCTGCGCCTCCTCGGTCGACCCGCCCACGTGCGGCGTCAGGATCACGTTCGGCAGCCCCCGCAGCGGGCTCTCGAACGGGTCGCCGCGACCCGCGGGCTCCTTCGAGAAGACGTCGAGGGCGGCCCCGGCGAGATGCCCGGACACGAGGTGGTCGCGCAGGGCCTCCTGGTCGACCACGAAGCCGCGCGAGAGGTTGAGGAACAGCGAGCCCGAGCGCATCCGCGCGAACTCCTCCTCGCCGAAGAAGCCCCGGTTGCCGGCCCGGCCGTCGACGTGCAGCGTCACGACGTCGACGCTGCCGAGCAGCTCATCGAGAGTGTTGCAGCGCCGGGCGTTGCCGAGGGCGAGCTTGTCCGCGGTGTCGAAGAACGACACCTGCATGCCGAGGTTCTCGGCCAGGACGGACAGCTGCGTCCCGATGTTCCCGTAGCCGACGATGCCGAGGCGGCGGCCCCGGACCTCGTGGCTGCCGGTCGCCGACTTGTCCCAGGTGCCGGCGTGCATGAGGTCGTTCTTGACGGTGAGCCGGCGGGTCAGCGCAATGA
Source organism: uncultured Actinomycetota bacterium (assembly GCA_963783105.1). GTDB lineage: Bacteria > Actinomycetota > Actinomycetes > Frankiales > Frankiaceae > JAVEDQ01. Next base: position 114,708 of record CAWAMI010000007.1, on the reverse strand, counting down.
TCTCCGACAGGGCCAGCTCAACGACGCTACGGGTGTTGCTGAACGGCGCGTTGAACACGGCGATGCCGCGGGCCGCGGCCGCGTCGAGGTCGATCTGGTTGGTGCCGATGCAGAAGGCCCCGAGGGCGAGCAGCCGCTTCGCGCCGTCGAGCGCCTCCTCGGTGACCTGCGTGCCGGAGCGGATACCGATCAGATCGGCGTCCGAGATCAGCCCGGACAGCTCGGCCGGCGTGGCGGCGCGGTCCCAGAGCTCGACCTCCCACCCGGCGTCGGTCAACAGCTGGGCGGCGACAGGATGGATGTTCTCGAGGAGGACGGCGCGCACGACCCCTCAACCTACGTGCAGCGAGCCGGGCCGCCCCAGTCCGCATGTGGTCACAGTCACAGGGTAGGGCCGCAGTATGAGCACTGCCACATCGGAGGCCCGCACCCCCAACCGCCAGTCTGAGTCGACGGACAGCGGCGAGTACGACGGAGGCAGCCGCGCCCCGCTCGACGTGATGCTGACGGATGCGTCGACGAGTTCCCTGCGCCGATGGGCGCCCGGGCCCGAAGCGCTGAAGTGGGTCGCGGCGCTCGCACGGAGCCCCCGGGAGCCTCTCGGTCAGCTGGCCGGCCTCGGCAAGGAGCTGGGCAAGATCGCGATCGGTCGCTCCGACGTCGCCCCGGGCAAGAAGGACAAGCGCTTCGCCGACCCGGCCTGGACCCAGAACCCGCTCTACGCCCGGTTGTGTCAGACGTATCTGGCCGCCGCGAAGACGGCCGAGGAGCTGGTCGCCGACGCCGATCTCGACTGGCGGAGCCAGAAGCGCCTCGGGTTCCTCGTCGAGAACGCCCTCGACGCCCTCGCCCCCTCCAACCTGCCCACCAACCCGGCCGCGCTGAAGGCGGCGATCGAAACGGGTGGCCAGAACTTCGTCCGGGGTGCGCGTCAGCTGGTGCACGACCTGCGGAGGCGGCCCCACATCCCGGAGATGGTGGACAGCGAGCCGTTCGAGATCGGCGAGAACATCGCGGTCACCGAGGGCGTCGTCGTCCTGCGGACGCCGACGATCGAGCTGATCCAGTACCGGCCGCGGACCGAGACCGTGCACGAGCGGCCGATGCTCCTCGTGCCACCAATGATCAACAAGTACTACATCGCGGACCTCGCCAAGGACCGCAGCATGGTCCAGTTCTTCCTCGACTCGGGTCAGCAGGTGTTCGCGATCAGCTGGCGCAACCCGACCGAGGAGCATCGGGACTGGGACCTCGACACCTACGCGCAGTCCGTGCTCGACGCCCTCGACGCGGTCGAGACCATCACGGGGCAGAACGCCGACGGGACGACCGGCACGCACCTGCTGGGGCTGTGCGCCGGCGGCATCACCGCCAGCTGCGTCGCCGCCCACCTCGCGGCCAAGGGGCAGCTGGACCGGGTCGCCTCGCTCACCCTCGGCGTCACCGTGCTCGACCAGTCCCGCGCCGGTCTGGTCGGCTCGCTCGTGGACGAGCACACCGCCAAGATGTCCATCGAGCAGTCCCAGCGCCAGGGCTACCTGGACGGCAAGGCCCTCGCCGGCGTCTTCGCCTGGCTCCGGCCGAACGACCTGATCTGGAACTACTGGGTCAACAACTACCTGCTCGGCAAGCGGCCGCCCGCCTTCGACGTGCTGTTCTGGAACAACGACGTGACGCGCATGCCGGCCGGCCTGCACCGCGACTTCCTCACCATGACGATCGAGAACAAGCTGGTGAACCCGGGGTCGCTGACCGTGCTCGGCACCCCGATCGACCTGTCCCGCATCACCGTCGACACCTACCTCGTCGCGGGCATCGCCGACCACATCACCCCGTGGCACAACAACTACAAGACGATCAAGCTCGTCGGCTCCCGTCCGCGCTTCGTCCTGTCGACCAGCGGACACATCGCGGCGCTGGTGAACCCGCCCGGCAACCCGAAGGCGACCTGGCAGGTCAACGACGACCTGCCCGACGACCCGGACGACTGGCTGGCCGGCGCCACGACCGAGAAGGGCTCGTGGTGGACCGACTACGTCGCCTGGATCGGCGAGCGCTCCGGCGGCGAACGGGACGCGCCGGCCGAGCTCGGCGGTGCGGGCTACGAGGTGATCACATCCGCGCCGGGAACGTACGTGCACGAGAGCTGACCGGTGCCGTTCGTCCGGGTCGCCGGCGCCGCGCTCTACTACACGCGGACCGGCTCCCCCTCCGCCAGCGGCACAGGCGACGACACGGAACCGCTGCTGTGGCTGCCGGGCTTCGCGATCAGCGCGAACGCCTGGCAGCCGGTGGAGCACCACTACGCGGGCGCGTTCGACTGCATCGCGTTCGACAACCGGGCGACCGGCCGGTCGGGCCCGTCCCGGCGGATGATCTCGATCCCACAGCTGGCCGGCGATGCGGTCGGGGTGCTCGACGCGCTCGGCATCGAGTCCGCGCACGTCTACGGCATCTCCTACGGCGGCATGGTGGCGCAGGAGATGGCGATCCGCTTCCCCGACCGGGTGCGCGGGCTGGTCCTCGGCGGCACCACGCCGGGCGGACCGCGGGCACATCTGCCGGACGTGATGGCCCTCGCGGACCTGGCCCGGACCATGCGGCGCTCGTCCGGGAAGTACGGGCTGGCCGGCGCCCTGTTCAGCGATCGATTCCGGCAGGAGCAGCCGGACCGGGCCCGGGAGCTGGCCGGGAACCTGCTGAAGCACCGCGCGCCCCGCACCGGTGTCGCGGCACACCTGCTCGCCAGCGTCTACCACGACACCTACTCGCGGCTGCGGCTGATCCGCTCGCCGACCCTCGTCGTGCACGGCGGGGACGACCGGATGACCCCGTTGCGCAACGCCCGCCTGCTCGTCGACCGCATCCCGGACGCGGAGCTCGCGGTGATCGACGGAACCGGCCACGCCTACCTGCTGGAGAAGCCGGAGGAGTCGGCGGAGGTCGTTCTCGAGTTCCTGCGGCGGCGCGCCCCCGTCGCCGGAGCGGCACGACGCTCGGCGACCGAGCGGGTCACCCGGGCGTGGGGGCTGCCGGTCGGTGCGCTCCGCACGGCCCACAGCCTCGCCGCCGCAACCTGGAGGCCGGACTCGTCTTCGCGGCATCGCGGAACCTGACTCGACGGAAGAGAGATCGCCTGACATGTGGCACCTGACCCAGGACCAGGCGGAACTGCGCGAGCGGGTCCGCGATATCGCCATGGCCAAGATTCGCGAGCGGGTGCTGGAGGTGCCCGACTGCTGCGACTACCCGGCGGACCTGTTCGCCGTCCTGGCGGACGAGAAGCTGCTCGGGCTGGAGGTGCCGACCGAGTACGGCGGTGGCGGACGGGGTGAACTCGACGCCTGCCTGGTGACCGAGGAACTGGCGCGCATCTCGGGCACCGTCTCGCTGATGGCGGCCTACGTCAGCCTCGTCGCCATCCCGATCATGATCGCCGGCAGCGAGGAGCAGAAGAAGCGCTGGCTGCCATCGCTCGTGAGCGGGGAGCGGCTCGGGTCGTACGCGCTCACGGAGCCGGACGTGGGCTCCGACCCGGCTGCGCTGCAGACCCGCGCCGAGCGGCACGGCGACACCTGGGTGCTCAACGGGCGGAAGAAGTTCATCGGCAACGCCGGCATGGCCCAGACATACGTCGTGTTCGCCCGCACCGGCGAGCAGGGTTCGCGCGGGGTCAGCGCCTTCGTCGTCGACGGCGACTCCCCCGGCGTCTCGGCGGAGAAGCTCCGCACCATGGGCATGCCCGGGTGGCACCTCGGCGCGCCGAGGTTCGAGGACGTCGAGGTGCCGCACGAGAACCTGCTCGGCGGCGAGGGTGAGGGCTTCCGGATCGCGATGCAGACCTTCGACCGGTCCCGGCCGGTGGTCGCCGCGCAGGCGATCGGGCTGGCCCAGGGCGCCATCGACCTCGCGGTCGACTACGCGATGCGGCGCCACACCTTCGGCCAACCGTTGTTCGAACACCAGGGCATCCAGTTCAAGCTCGCCGGGCTCGAGGCCCAGACGGCGGCGGCCCGCGCGTTGACGATGCAGGCCGCGGCTGCTGTCGACGCGGGCGACCCGGCCATGTCCAAGCTCGCGTCGATGGCGAAGCTGACCGCGGGCGAGGCGGCGATGCACGTGACCGAGGAGGCCGTGCAGGTCCTCGGCGGCAACGGGTACCTGAAGGATTTCCCGGCGGAGCGGATGATGCGCGACGCGAAGGTCCTGCAGATCTACGAGGGCGCCAGCGAGATCCAGCGTCTGGTCATCGCCCGGCAGATGCTGAAGCAGGCCACGAAGCGGGAGCCCGTGTGGCCGGAGTGCATGCCCGGGACGCACGGCATCGCCGACGGGCAGCCCGCCTCGCCCGAGGACGAGAAGGGCAAGTCCGCCGAGTCCGAGGACGTCGGCGCCCGGGCCTGATCAGCGGCGTTCGTTCGGCGGCTGCGTGACTGACTGATGGCCCCCTGACCAGCCGGTTACGCAGCCCCGGGCGCGGCGTCCGCGACCTCGTGGGCTGGCGCCAGGGTGCGGGCGATCACCCGGTAGGCGTGCCGGTTGAACGCCAGCCCGATGTGGCTGCCGGGCACGCGGACGTTGGTCGCGTAGTCGACGATGCAGGCCGGCGGCCACACCACGCCGTCGCCCCAGGAGTAGATCGAGGTCAGCTTGACGCGGTCGGACGGGAAGGGCGCGCAGTAGTCGCGGGTGAAGGGGCAGTCGCAGACCGAGGTCAGGCACCCCTTCTCGCGGGCCTTCTCGCTGGCCACGTGCAGCACCGAGCGCACCGCGCTCACGGCGGCCTTCGTGGGCACCGAGATGTCGAACGGGATGTCGAGGCCGGAGCCCATGGAGATGACCTGGCTGACCAGCTCGGGTCGCCGCGAGGCGAGCGCCTTGGCGAAGTGCCCGCCGCGGCTGTGACCGACGATGGCGGCCTTGCGTCCGGTCTTGTCGACGATCCGCTCGAGCCGCTGCTCCAGCCGGTCGACCGCGCGGTCGGAACAGTCGACGTTGGCGAGCAGAATGCCGGAGCGCCGTGGCTTGTAGCCGAGGCGGAACAGCCAGCCGCCCATCACGGACAGGGTGGCGTCGCCGGCCATGAAGCCCGGGATGAGCAGGACGGGCTGCCCGTTGCCGTGCGGCACGCCGAGGCCGTAGAAGACGGGGTCGAACGCGAGGACGCTCAGCTCGGCGGTCCAGCGGAACTCCGAGACGTGGCGCCCCCACCAGTGGCGCTGCGGCGCCTCGGCCCCGGGCGGCGTCGGGGTGAACGACGAGGTCTCGACGGACTCCGGGACGAAGCCGTCGAGGGCGTGTCCGATCGGTTCCGGGACCTCGGAGGTGAACTCTGGCTGGGCGTCGGCGCTCGCGGACATGTCTGAATGATGCCCGTCACAGAGAAGACGGATCCATCGGGGATACATACAACTCCCGCTGCCTCCGAGATCAACTGCCCGAGTTTGTCCGCATTCGAAGCCGCACGACGAGCTGAGCTGTAGGTATCGGCCGAATCAACCGCCAGCCCGCAGCTCGGCGCCGAGCCGGCCGACCAGCTCGAGATCGACCGGAATCCACGGCACATCGAACAGCTCGTCGGCCCCGAGCCAGCGCAGGGCGCCGTGCTCGCGCGCAGCCGGCGTGCCGTCGCGCAAGCACGCCCGGTAGACCTGAAGGATCCCGACCGGCACCGCGACCTCGCCGAGCAGCGCGCCGACCCCGATCCGCACGCCCAGTTCCTCCTCGCACTCGCGGACCAGCGCCTGTTCCGGCGACTCCCCCGGTTCCACCTTCCCGCCGGGGAACTCCCACAGGCCGGCCAGCGTCGGCGGCGAGACGCGCTGCGCCGCGAGCAGCCTCCCTGCTGAGACGATCGCGGCCCCGACGACGAGTGATCCCACGGCCCCAGTCTTGCGGAGCCGGGCCGATAGCCTGGACGGCAGCGTGCTCCTCACACTCGACGCCGTTCGCAAGACGCACGGCACCACGACCCTCCTCGACGGCGTGTCGCTCGGCATCGACGACGCCGACCGGATCGGCGTGGTCGGTCGCAACGGCGCCGGCAAGAGCACCCTGCTGCGCGTCGTCGCGGCTCGCGAGCAGCCCGACGACGGACGCGTCGCCGCCCGCTCGGATCTGCGCACCGGCATGCTCGACCAGGGCGACGACCTGCCGACCGGCACGATCGGGTCGGTGGTCCTCGGCGACCGGGTCGAGCACGAATGGGCGGGCAGCGCGGCGACCCGGTCGGTGCTCGACGGGCTGGAGATCCGCGGCCGACTGCACGAGGACGTCGCCCACCTGTCCGGCGGCGAGCGGCGGCGGGTGGCGCTGGCCCGCCTTCTGGTCGCGGACGCGATCGAGGGCCTCGACCTGCTGATCCTCGACGAGCCCACCAACCACCTCGACGTCGAGGGCGTGGCCTGGCTGGCCGACTTCCTCCGCCGGCGCCGCCGCGCGCTGCTCGTCGTCACCCATGACCGCTGGTTCCTCGACGAGGTGTGCGAGGCGACGTGGGAGGTTGCGGGCGGACGCGTGCACGCCTACGAGGGCGGCTATGCGGCCTACGTGCTGGCCAAGGCCGAGCGCGAGCGGGTCGCCGCGGCGACCGAGGCGAGGCGCGCCAACCTGCTGCGCAAGGAGCTGGCTTGGCTGCGCCGCGGCCCGCCCGCGCGCACGTCCAAGCCCCGCTTCCGCATCGACGCGGCGAACGCGCTGATCGAGGACGAGCCGCCGCCGCGCGAGTCGATGAGCCTGCTGCGGGCGGCGTCGGCGCGGCTCGGCAAGTCCGTCTACGACGTCGAGGACGTGTCGTTGGCCTACGGGCAGCGCCGCCTGCTCGACTCGGTCACCTGGCGGCTCGGGCCGGGTGACCGGGTGGCCGTCGTCGGCGTGAACGGCGCCGGGAAGAGCACCCTGCTGCGCCTCCTGGCTCGTGAGGTCGAGCCCGACGGTGGCCGGGTCGAGATCGGGCAGACGGTCCGGCCGGCCTACCTGTCGCAACAGGTGGCGGAGCTCGACCCGTCGCTGCGGGTGCTGGAGGCGGTCGAGGAGGTCGGCCGCTACCTGGCCGTGGAGACCGGCGGGACGCGGGAGCTGTCGGCGGGTCAGCTGCTCGAGTCGTTCGGCTTCCCGGCGGCGAAGCAGTGGACGCGGGTGGGCGAGCTCTCCGGCGGCGAGCGGCGCCGGCTGCAGATCCTGCGCCTGCTGCTCGGCGGCGCGAACGTGCTGCTGCTCGACGAGCCCACCAACGACCTCGACATCGACACCCTGCAGGCGCTCGAGGACGTCCTGGACGGCTGGCCCGGGACGCTGGTCGTGGTCAGCCACGACCGGTACTTCGTGGAGCGGGTCGCCGACACGACGATGGCGCTGCTCGGGGACGGCTCGCTCGCTGCGCTGCCGGGCGGCATCGACGAGTACCTGGAGCGCCGGGCCAAGGGTGGCATGACCGCCTCGGCCCCGGCCGCCCCCAAGACCGGGGACACCCGGGCCGAGGATCGGGCCCGTGCCAAGGAGCTCACCCGCCTCGAACGCCTGCTGGAGCGGCTCGAGAAGCGTGAGACCGTCCTGCACACCCAGCTCGCCGACGCCGCCACCGATCACGAGAAGGTGCTCGCCCTCGACGCCGAGCTCCGCGGTGTGCTGGCCGAGAAGGCCGAGGCCGAGGACGCCTGGCTGGAGCTCGCCGACGACTGACCCCGGCGGGCCGGACGAGTCTTACGACTGCGGAACGTCGCCGAGCGGCCGCGGCTGAGCGCCCGCCGATCTGGGATTCCGCGAGGTCAGGGCGTGATGACGATGCGCCCGCCTGCATCCCCGGCCTCGAACGCCGCGACGGCGGCCGCGCCGTCCGAGAGCGGGAACGCCGTTCCGAGCACGGGCTCGACCCTTCCGGCGGCGACGAGCTCGTTCATCGTGACCAGGTCGCCGGAATTCTCCTTCGCGACGAACGTGGCCAGTTTCTGGGGCACGAACGCCGACAGGACCGTGGCCCACAGCTGTCGCTGGATGCCACCGATCCACCGGTCGCCCTCACCGCCGACGATGACGAGCGTCCCCGTCCGCGTGAGGGCCCGGCGAAGCCGCCCGACAGACGTTCGGCCGCCGATGTCGACGATCAGGTCGAAGCGGCGCGAGCCGTCGGTGACGTCCTCCCTCGTGTAGTCGACGACGTCGGTGGCGCCGAGGGAGTGCACGAGATCGGCGTGAGCGCCGCTACACACGCCGGTCACCACGGCGCCGAAGGCGACCGCGAGCTGGACGGCGATCGCGCCGACCGCACCGGACGCGCCGACGACGAGCACGCGCTGGCCCGGCCGCACGTGGCCGTGGTCGCGTAGCGCCTGCATGGCCGCGAACGTCGGGTAGGGCAGGACCGCCGCCTGCTCGAACGACAGCTGTGGCGGCTTCGGGGCGAGCGCGCCGAACGGAGCCACCACGTACTCCCCGAACGTCCCTCGAGTCGCGCCGTACACCTCGTCGCCCGGCTCGAACCCGATGACGTCCTGACCGAGGGCCTCGACCACGCCGGCGACGTTCGTGCCTGGCACGGCGACGCTCGGCGCCCGGAGGCCGAACCCGAGAAGCCGCATCAGGTAGGGCTCACCTGCCATGAGGTGCCACGCACCGCGATCCATGCCGGCGGCGACGACGCGTAGGAGAACCTGCCCCGTGCCCGGGGCCGGCGGTTCGATGTCCCGGAACACGAGCTCGGAGGTTCCGTACCGATCCTGGGTGAGCGCTTTCATGCTGCCTCCGGCGAACGCGGGGCAACCGGCTCCGCTGCATGGTCATTGCGACGTGCGCGATGGCAAGGCCCGCCCGGAAGTTCTACGGCACTGGATCTCGTTCGGTAGAGCCCAAGGTCCCGACCCGGACCTACGCCTGCAGCTGGGCGAGCGCCTTCCGGATCTCCGGCGGCACCGGCACGGGTCGCCGCGTGGCCGCGTCGACGTAGACGTGCACGAAGCGTCCCACCGCGGCGGGCGACTCGGACTGCTCGCCGAACAACGCGAGGCGGTAGACGACGCTGCTGCTGCCGAGGCGCTCCAGCGCGATGCCGCCGGTGACCGTCTCCGGGAACTTCAGCTCGGCGAAGTAGCGGCAGCTCGTCTCGACGACCAGCCCCACCGCCGGCAGCCGCCGGATGTCGGTGCCGCTGGCCTCGATGAGCCAGCCGTTCACCATCGTGTCGAACATCAGGTAGTGCACGACGTTGTTGACGTGGCCGTAGACGTCGTCGTCGGACCAGCGGGTCTGCTGCGGCCGCAGCACGGGGAAGTCGTCGCGCCGCAGCGTGCGGGGGTCGACCGGCTGTTGGTCGAGGACCGGCGGGTCGGGGGGCGGGGATCCGGCGTCGCTCACGGTCGCAGCCTCTCAGGTCGGGCCGGGAGCGAGTTCGTCGCACTCGGACCCAGGCCCTCCAACTTCGGACTTCTCGGCCGAAAAGGCCTGTGAGGGCGCGCCGCCGCGCGCACACTCGAGCTGCGTCGGTCGCCGAGTTGGTCCAGCCGACACGAAGATGAGGAAGTCGCCCATGAGGTCCCGCCGCCTCCTGCTCGCCCCGGTGCTGCTCGGCATCGTCACCGTCGCCGCCGGCCTGCCGCTGGCCGCCTGCTCCTCCGACGCCGACTCCAGTCCGGCCAGCCTCACCGCGCCGCCCGCGAAGGCCGACGTCCGCACCATCGACTGGAAGAACGCCACCTACTCGGTGGCGTGCCCGGGCCTGAACGGGCCGTCCGACCAGCAGGTCCCGGTCACGCTCACCAACGGCGCCGGCAGCACCGCCCCGGTCGAGTGGTTCGGCGTCCCGGCCACGATCCAGGTGAAGGCCGTCGACGTCGCCTTCGGGGACCTGACCGGCGACGGCCGCGACGAGGCCGTGGTGCGCATGACCTGCACCCCCGAGCAGAGCAACGGCGTGGCCGACGAGATCCAGGTGTTCGGCCCCGGCTCGGAGCTGCTGACCAGCCCGGTGCTGCGCAACCGCACCAACGCAGACTTCGCCCCCGCCGTCCGCACGCTGACGGTCTCCGGCGGCGCCATCACCGGCACCGCCTACTACTGGGCGCCGAGCGACCCGCACTGCTGCCCGTCGGAGACGAAGCCGTTCGCGCTGCGCTGGAACCCGGCGACGTCCTCGTTCGACGAGAGCTGATCGGTCAGCCCTAATCGATCAGGCGAGCTCACGGTTAGGTCGAACGGACGATCCAGCCCTTCGGGAAGCCGGCCGACGCCTGATCGGTGACCACGTGGACGCCCGAGGCGGCGCACGCCGAGGCGGACCCGCAGCGGGACGCCACCACTCGGGCTCGTGCGCTCGTCGCCGCCATCGAGTCGGTGGTCCTCGACCGGCGCGACCGCGTCGAGATCGTCGTGCTCGCCGTCCTCGCGGGCGGGCACGTCCTGCTCGAGGACCTGCCGGGCACGGGTAAGACGACTCTGGCCCGCGCGCTGGCCGTCTCGCTCGGCGGGGACTGGCGACGCGTGCAGGCGACGGCCGATCTGCTGCCCGCGGACGTCACCGGAAGCGGCATGTGGGACCCGGCCCGCGGCGGCTTCACGTTCGTCCCCGGCCCGATCTTCTCCTCCGTGCTGCTGGTCGACGAGCTCAACCGCACGCCCCCACGGACGCAGTCGGCGTTCCTCGAGGCGATGGACGAGGGCGCGGTGACCGTCGACGGCGTGCGGCACGCCCTGCCCGATCCCTTCGTCGTCGTCGCGACCCAGAACCCGCTCGACCAGCACGGCACCTACCCGCTGCCCGAGGGGCAGCTCGACCGGTTCACCGTCGCGCTGCAGCTCGGTCGCAACAGTCTCGGCACCGAGCGTCGGGTGCTGCGCGCCCAGCTCGCCGGTCGCCCGATGGACGCCCTCCAACCCGTTCTGCGGCCCGCCGACCTTCGCGGGCTGCGCGAGGTGGTGGCCGGCGTGCACGTGGCCGACGCCGTGCTGGACTTCGCGCTCGCGGTGGTGGACGCGACCCGCCGGTCGCCCGCGCTCGCCCTCGGTGCGAGCACCCGGGCGGCCGTCTCGCTGCTGCGGGTGGCGCAGGCCCGCGCGCTGCTCGGCGGCCGGGCGCACGTGCTACCCGACGACGTGAAGTCGCTCGCCCCCGTCGTGCTCGGTCACCGCGTCGTGCCGCTCGACCGACACCTCGGCGGCGGGACCGCGACGCCGGGGATCACCGCCGGCGGCCGGATCGTGGCGGAGCTGGCGGCGCACCTGCCCGTCCCGGTCTAGGCGTGCAGGCGCAGAGCGGGCGGTGGCTGACGCCGCTCGGCCTCCGGGTGTTCGCCGCCGGCCTGGTGATCAATGGGCTGGCGGTCCTGACCGCCGGGCGGTGGCTGCTGCTCGCGGGCTGCTTCCTCACGATCCTGCCGTGGGCGTCGCTGCTCGCCCTGCCGTGGGGACGTCTCGAGCTGCACGTGGACGCCCCACCCCGCGGCCGGGTCGGGGCCCCGGTGCCGATGCGTCTGACCGTCCGCAACGCCGGGCGGCGTCGCCTTCCGCCGCTGCAGGTGATCTGCACACGGCCCGGCTTCGGGCCGGTCGGCGCGGTGCTCCCCCCTCTCTTTGCCGGGGAGACGACGGCGTGGGACCTCCGCGACGAGCCCGCCGCCCGCGCCGTCGTGCCGCGCGCGACCCTCGCCGTCCAGCTGACGGACGCCTTCGGCCTGTGCCGACGACGGATGGACGTGGTCGGCGCCACCCAGCTGCTGATCGGCCCCCGCGCGGTGCTCGCCCCGCCCTTGCCCGACGCGATCGGAGCCGGCGACGAGGACGAGCTCGCCGGGCTCCGGCCGTGGCGGCGGGGCGAGCGGCCGTCGGCCATCGCCTGGCGGGCGTCGGCCCGGCGCGGCACGGGTCCGGGCTCGACACTGCTGTCCCGCGAATGGAAGCCGCGGAAGCCGAGGGAATTCTCGTTGGGCCTGATCGGCGGTCCGGAGCCGGCCGGCGAGCGGGCGCTCGAGGTGACCGCGGCGCTGGCATGCGACGCCCTCACCGAGGGCCGGACGGTCATCGTCCTGCTGGGTACGCGCGCCGTGCGGGTCGGCCGGGTCGAGCAGCTGCTCGACCTCTTCGCGGCCCTGACGGCGCTGCCGACCCAGCCGCCGACGAGCTGTGACGTCCTCGTCGCCGCAGGCACTTCCCCGGAGGCGACACCAGCCGCTCCGGGCAGGACGCTGACGGTCGATGCCGAGGGTCGGGTCACCCGACAATGAGGCTCTCGTCCACCCCGTCGGCCTCCGCCAGGGGCTCCGTCGTGAGCTCGGCCGCCACCCGGGTGGCGGCCGTCGCGGTCGCGGCGACCGCGCTCGCCTGCCTGTCCGCCGGCGGCGGTCTGCGCCCTGAACTCGTGCCCTTCGCCGTCGTCGCCACGGCTCTCGCGGAGTTGCTGAACGAACGGCGCAGCCCCCGCACCGAGGCGACGCTGCGGACCTACGTCCTGCCGATCGCGCTGCTGCTCTGCGCCGGACCGGCGGTTCCCGCGCTGTTGTCCGCGAACGGCGACGCCGAGCTCGTGCGCTCAGCCGGCGCCCGCCTCGCGGCCGGCACCCTCGTTGTCCTGCCGCTGGCCGGTGCCTCCCGGCGCGACCTGCTGACGCGGCTGGCGCTGGCCGCGTCCACGGCGGGCCTGGCCGCGAGCGGGGCGGCAAGTGCGGTCACCCTTCCCGGCCTGCTGTTCGTCGGCGCGGCGGCGGCCCTGCTCGCGCTGCTCGAACGGGACCGGCTGCGGGCGTCCGCCGCCGCCGGATCGGCGCCCGTCCCACCCCTGTCGCTGCGGGCGGGGCTGGTGCCGGGGGTTGCCCTCCTGATGGTCGTGGGACTGGTCGCCGCCCTGATGGCCCGCAACGTGGAGCTCACTCCGCGCACCCCAGCAGGCGGCTCCGGCGGCGGCTCGCCCGACTCGGCCCGCTCGGCCGCGAGCGGACAGCCGACCGACCGCCTCGACCCCGACTCCGGGGTGATGGACCTCGAGCAGCGCGGCAGGCTGCCCAAGACGCCCGTCGCCCGGGTCGCGACCTCCGACGCGCTCCTGTGGCGCTCGACCGTGCTGACCGACTACTCGGGCCGGTACTGGCGAGCCGAGCCGACGGCGGAGACGACCACCGACGCACGCTCGGTCGGCGCGGGGCGGCAACGCTCGGACCGGGTGACCCTGCTCGACCGCCGGGCACGCCTGCTGCTCGCCCCCGGCCGCCCGAGCACGATCGAGCCGTTCGTCGGCTCGTCGGTCGGCTACGGCGGCGCCTGGCGGATGCCGCTCGGCACCTACACGGTGACGAGCCGGGCCGCCGAGTTCGACCGGCACGACCCGACCGACCTGCTCGAGCCGACGTCCGACCAGAGCGCGCTCCAGCTACCGCCGCTCCCCGGACGCGTGGTCGACCTCGCGATGCGTCTCACCGCGGGCGCGCCGACCCGGGCGGCGGCCGTCGAGGCGGTCGTCCGCTACCTGCGGGAGAACTACACCTACCGCCTGGACAGCCCGGCCCCCGCCAGGGGCGAGGACGCGGTCGACGACTTCCTGTTCGAGACGCGGGAGGGGTTCTGCGAGCAGTTCGCCTCCGCCGCGGCGGTGCTGCTCCGCGCCGCCGGCGTGCCGGCGCGGCTGGTGGTCGGCTACGCGGCCGGGACGACGAGCGACGGCGGACGCCTGTTGCGCGGCGAGGACGCGCACGCGTGGATCGAGGTCGAGTTCGACGGCCGCGGCTGGGTCGACGTCGATCCCACGGGCGGGACGCGGTTGTCCGCCGATTCCCGGCCGGCCTGGTGGTCCTGGCTGTCCGAGCACGGCTTCGGGGCCGTGGCGTTCGCCCTGCTCGGGCTCGTCGCCGGCGTGGGGACCGGCCTCGCGGTGGCGCTCTCCCGGCGGCGGCGCCGGGACGCGGCGCTCGACCCGCTCGACCGGGCTCTCCGGGTGCTCGACCGACGGCTGGGCCCCGACCGGCGACGGCCGGACGAGACGCTCCGCGAGTTCGCCGGGCGCGTCGGCCTCGATCCCCCGGAGGCCGCCGCGCTGGCAGTGGCCGAGCGGACGCGCTACGCACATCGAGCACCCGGCGTCCCCGAGCGTCGCGCCGCGGCCGCCGTGCTCGCGGCCCGACGGAGGCGAGCTCAGCGCGCGGCGGTTCCCGGCAGGCGCCGCAACGAGGGCGGCAGGTAGCGGGCCCCGGGGCCGTCCTCGCCCGCTCGATCGCCGGCGTTGGACAGCGCACAACGCCGCAACGACAGGCAGCCGCAGCCGATGCACGACGTCAGCCCGTCGCGGAGCGCGGTCAGCCCGGCGATCTGCTCGTCGAGCCGCTGCCGCCAGTCCCGGGACAGGCGCGCCCAGTCCGCCCGGGTCGGCGTACCGGAGGCCGGGAGCGTCTCCAGCGCCGCCGCGATCTCGTCGAGCGAGAGACCCACGTTCTGCGCCGCGCGGACGAAGGCCAGCCGCCGCAGGACGCTGCGGGCGTAGCGGCGCTGCCCGCCGGAGGACCGCTCGGCCGCGATCAGCCCCTGCCGCTCGTAGAACCGCAGGGCCGAGGTCGCGAAGCCGGAGCGGTGAGCGACCTCCCCGATCGGCAGCAGGTCGTCGGACCGCACGTGCACCCTCGCTCCCGCTTGACTTGAAGTTGACTTCAACTTGCAGAGTACGCGCATGCCCTCGACACCGACAGCACCGACTCCGACGCCCCAGACCCCGACGCCCCAGCCCCCGACGCCCCAGACCCCGACGCCCCAGCCCCCGACGCCCCAGCCCCCGCTCGCCCTCGTGACCGGCGGCAGCCGGGGACTCGGGCTCGCCCTGGTGACCGAACTGGTCTCCCGCGGCTGGCGCGTGGTCACCGACGGGCGCGACCCGGCACGGCTCGCGCGGGCCGTCGACGGCCTGCCCCGACCGCACTTCGTCACCGCGGTCCCCGGCGACATCCGGGACCCCGCGCACCGCCGACGGCTGATCGAGGCCACCGAAGCCGCGGCGGCCGGCTCGGCCGGCGGGCTCGACCTCCTGGTGCACAACGCCAGCACCCTCGGCACCATCCCGCTGCCAGCTCTCGCCGAGCAGCCGCTGGACGACCTCGAGGAGGTCCTGGCGGTGCACACGCTCGCGCCCCTGGCGCTGACCCAGGCCGCGTTGCCACTGCTGCGCCGCCGCTCCGGGCGGCTGATCAGCATCTCCTCCGATGCCGCCGTCGAGGCCTACGAGGGGTGGGGCGCCTACGGGGCGGCGAAGGCGGCGCTGGACCAGCTGACGGCCGTCCTCGCGGTGGAGAATCCCGGGATCGTCGCGAGTTCCTTCGACCCGGGCGACATGAACACCGACCTCGCCGCGCTCGCGTTCCAGGGCGACGAGCTCGCCTCGCGACCCGACCCCGCGACCGTCGTGCCCGCGCTGCTCCGCCTCGTCGACGAGCCCCTGCCGGCAGGCCGCTACACGGTGGACGACCTGCGCGTGGCGGTCCCGGCGTGAGCGCGGCCCGCGCGGGATCGGGAGCGGCCCCGGAATTGCCCGAGCCGCCGCCGCTGCCCGACCTGCCGCGCTTCTCCATCCCGCGCGGCGGCGAGGCGACCGCTCCGCCCGAGGATCGCGGGCTGCGGCGTGACCACGTGCGCCTGCTCGTCGCGCGCCCGGACGGCGTCCGGCACCGGCGGTTCGCCGACCTGCACGACGAGCTCGCCCCCGGCGACCTGCTCGTGGTCAACACCTCGGCGACGCTGCCCGCGGCCCTCGACGCCCGGTTCGAGGACGGGGGCGCGACGGTCGTGCACGTCAGCGCCGCGGTGTCGCCGACCGAGTGGCTGGTCGAGATCCGCAGGCCGGACGCCACCGGTCCGGACCGCGATCGCCGGCCGGGCACCGCCATCCTGCTTCCGCAGGGGCGTCGTCTCGTGCTGCGGGACGGCTACCCCGAACGGGACTCGGTGCGGGCCCGGCTCCGCCGCGCCGTCGTCACGCCGGCGACCGACCTACCGAGCTACCTCGCCGGCGCCGGCCGGCCCATCGGTTACGCCTACCTCGCCCACCACCCGGCGCTCGCCGCGTACCAGACGGTCTACGCCCGCCAGCCGGGCAGCGCGGAGATGGCGAGCGCGGGACGTCCCTTCACGACAGACCTGTTGGTCGCGCTGATGGCGCGCGGCGTCACTGTTGCGCCGATCGTGCTGCACGCCGGCGTCTCGAGTCCGGAGATCGGCGAGCCGCCGCTGCCGGAGCGCTTCGAGGTCCCCGGCGACACGGCGCGCCTGGTACGCAGCGCCCGGGGCGCCGGTCGGCGCGTGGTCGCGGTCGGGACGACGGTGGTGCGCGCGCTCGAGAGTGCAGCGGACGAGGCGGGAACGGTGACCGCCGCCTCCGGCGAGACGGATCTCGTGCTCGGCCCGGACCGGCCGGCCCGCGTCGTCACCGGGCTCGTCACCGGCCTGCACGCTCCGGAGGCGAGTCACCTCCGGCTGCTGCAGGCGGTCGCGGGGCCGCTGTTGGTGGACGCCGCCTACGCCGCGGCCGTGGAGCGGCGCTACCTCTGGCACGAATTCGGCGATTCCAGCCTGTTCCTGCCGTGACCACGAGGCTCGCCGGGATGGCTCGGCGAAACCGAACGGAGACACCGGAGGACTAGGGTGGATGGGCAGCAGGAACCGCCCACCCACCCCCGCCCGGGAGGAGCGCACCGCTGTGCGACGGTCCCAGCCCCCACCGAACAGCCGGGGCTCGAACGGTCTGAGCGAGGCGCGGCATGCCTAAGCCGCGCCGCGAGCAGGTCGGCCCCGGGGGCGACCCGATGTCCCTGTCCGCCGTCGCCACGGCGGTGGACACGGCCCAGATCGAGATCCAGAGACCGGCCGAGCGGCTGGAGGGCGGCGTCGTCCTCGACTGCGGGTGGGGCCGCCTGGTGTTCGGGCAGACCTTCCCCGACCCGATGGCGGCGGCCGACGTGCTGCGCGCGGAGGCCGCGGGCGAGCGGGACATCCTCATGTACCTGTCCGACCCGCACGTCCTCGTCGCGCGCCGGCAGGGCGAGCTGTTCCTCGACCCGTCCTACACGTACCGGCTCGACCTGCCGGCGGCGCTGCCGGACGAGCGGCCCAGCGGAGTGAACGTCCGCAACCTGCGGGACGAGACGGACGCCGAGACGGTCAACCACATCTACTCGCGGAACCGGATGGTCACCGCCCCGGTCTCGACGCTGCTCGACAACGCGCGCACGCCGCTGTTCGAGCACCTGGTCGCCGAGGACACCCACAGCGGGCGGGTCGTCGGCACCGTCACCGGCGTCGACCACGTCGAGTCGTTCTCCGATCCGGACAACGGCAGCAGCCTGTGGTGCCTGACCGTCGACGGAGACCTCGCGCCGCCCGGCACCGGGATCACGCTGATCGCCGCGCTGGTGGAGCGGTTCACGCAGCGGGAACGGGCGTTCATCGACCTGTCCGTGCTGGCGGACAACCAGGGCGCGATCCGGCTCTACGAGCGGCTCGGCTTCTACCGGGTACCGGTGCTCTGCGTGAAGCGGAAGAACCCGATCAACGAGCCGTTGTTCGTCGGCCACTCACCGGACGGCTACGACGAGCTCAACCCGTACGCGCGGATCATCGCGGACGAGGCGCGCCGCCGGGGCATCAGCGTCCAGGTGATCGACCCGAGCTGGGGCGAGATCCGGCTGACCCACGGCGGACGCAGCCTGGTGACGCGCGAGTCGCTGTCGGAGCTGACGACGGCCGTGGCGATGAGCCGCTGCGATGACAAGCGGGTCACCCGTCGGGTGCTCGCCGCGGCCGGGCTACGGGTTCCGTTCGCGCACGCGGCGACCGGCGACGAGCACGACGTGGCGTTCCTCGAACGGGTGGGACGGGTCGTCGTGAAGCCGGCCCGGGGCGAGCAGGGCACCGGCATCACCATCGGAGTGACCGACGAGGACGCCCTGCGCGAGGCCGTCGCGGAGGCCCGCAAGTACAGCCCCGACGTCCTGCTCGAGGAACTGGTCGAGGGCGACGACCTGCGGGTCATCGTCATCGACCACGAGGTGGTGGCGGCCGCGATCCGGCGCCCCGCCACGATCGTCGGCGACGGCAAGCGCAGCATTCGCGAGCTGATCGAGCGGCAGAGCAAGCGACGCAGCGCGGCGACCGGTGGCGAGTCGAAGATCCCGATGGACGCGGGGACCGAGGCGACCGTCCGGGAGAACGGGCACGCGATGGACGAGGTGCTCGAGGCCGGACAGGAGCTGGCGGTCCGGCGGACCGCGAACCTGCACACCGGCGGCACCATCCACGACGTCACGCCGGTGCTGCACCCCGACCTCGCCGACGCCTGCGTACGGGCCAGCCGGGCGCTGGCGATCCCGCTGGTCGGGCTGGACCTCATGGTCCAGAGCCCGGAGAAGCCGGAGTACGTGTTCATCGAGGCGAACGAAAGACCCGGGCTGGCGAACCACGAACCGCAGCCCACGGCGGAGAAGTTCCTCGATCTGCTGTTCCCCGGCACCCGCGGGCTCCCCCGTCCCTGGAAGCCGGGCGACCACGCGGCGGGCACGGATCTGGCGGGCGCGTCATAGTGAAGGGGTCCACCGCCAGGTGGTCGCCGCTCAGCGCATCGCGTTCCCGACAGTTGGAGCAGTAGACCCGTGCCCTCCGCGCCCGTTCCCGTTTCGATCGACATGGAGTACCTGCACCACGTGCTCGCCGATCTGCTCGAGATCCCGAGCCCGACGGGGCGCACCGACCACGTCCAGCAGTACGTCGGCGAGCGCCTGCAGGAGATGGGGCTGCCCTTCTACGTGACGCGACGCGGCTCCATCAACGCCTCGCTCGAGGCGCCGCGGGGCGGCGCCGACCGCGCCGTCGTCGTGCACACGGACACGATCGGGTGCATGGTCAAGGCGCTCAAGGACAACGGGCGCCTCGAGATCCGCCCGATCGGGACACACAGCGCGCGCTTCTCCGAAGGCGCCGAGGTCCGGATCTTCACCGACGACCTCGAGCAGTACCTGACCGGCACCGTGCTCCCGCTCAAGGCCAGCGGTCACCGCTACGACCAGGGCGTCGACACCCAGGGCGTCGGGTGGGAGCACGTCGAGGTCCGGGTGGACGAGGACGTCCAGACCGCGGCCGACCTCCGCAAGCTCGGCATCGACGTCGGGGACTTCGTCGCGCTGCTGAGTTCCGCGGACGTGACGAACAGCGGCTACGTGCGGGCCCGGCACCTCGACGACAAGGCCGGGGTGGCCGCCGCGCTCGCCGCGTTCAAGGCGGTGCGCGACGCCGGCGTCCCGGTGCCGGTCACCACGCACCTGCTCGTGACGTCCGCCGAGGAGGTCGGTCAGGGCGCGACGCACGGACTCGACCCGCTGGTCGCCGAGATCGTCTCGATCGACGCCGCCGTCGTTGCGCCCGGGCAGCAGTCGAAGGAGACCGCGGTCAGCATCGCGATGGCCGACGGGGTCGCGCCGTTCGACTACCACCTCACGCGCAAGCTCATCCGGCTCGCCGACGAGTTCGCCGTCCCGTTCTGCCGGGACGTCTTCGACTTCTACCGCTCGGACCTCGCCACCGCGCTCGAGGCCGGCGCCGACACCCGCACGGCCCTGCTCGGCTTCGGCGTGGACGCCACGCACGGCCACGAGCGGACCCACAGCCAGGGGCTGCAGCACCTGGCCGCCCTGGTGGCGGTCTACCTGCAGAGCGACCTGGTGTTCCCCGAATGGGACGTGGAGCCGGAGGGCGAGCTGGCCGGCTTCCCGTCGCTGGCCGTACAGCCGGCGTCCGAGGAGGGTCCGCGCGAGGGACCGATCGGCATCGAGGAACCCGCCTGACCCCGGGGGCCGTGCGTCGGTCAGCGCGGCTCAGAAGTCGCCCTGGTTCGGCTCGCCCTGCCGCGCGACGGGCGTTAGGCCGGCCGACGGCGTCCACCAGGGCCTCGAGCCGGATGTCCACAGTTCGGCATGCGTGTCCCGCACGGAGGCGACCGCGAGGCAGACACTCCTGCCGGTGCTGCCCGAACCGGACCCCGATCTGGCCGTCGAGCACGGTCTGTTCTCCACGCGCCAAGCCCTTCGTGCCGGCTTCTCGGAGGCGGAGGTCCTCGCTCGGCTGCGGCGTGGTCGCTGGGTCCGCATCTCCCGCGGGGTGTTGCGGGACACGAACCACGAGGTCTCCGCGGACGACCGCCTCCTTCTCGCCATGCTCCAGGCAGGTCCCCAGGCCGTCGTGGCCCGCCGCTCCGCGGCGACGGTCCTCGGCCTCGACCTGCTGGAGGATCCGCCACACCACGAGATCGCGGTACCGGACCTCCCTCGAAAGGCCCCGAACGGGCTGATCCGTGCCGACCTACGCAAGGACGAGGTGGTCGTCGTCGGCCTCCTGCGGATCACGACCGCCTCGCGGACCCTCCTCGACTGTGCGGCGACGCTACCCCTGGTCCCCGCCGTGGTTCTCGTCGACAGCGCGTATCGAGCGGGCTGGGTTACCCCCGCTGAGCTGGACGCCGAGTGGCGCAGCCGCCGGAACCTTCGCGGGCGGCGGGCCGCCCGGCGGGCGCTCGACCTTGCGGATCCTGCGTCCGGCAGCGCACCCGAGACCGAGTTCCGCCTGCTCGTCCTCGACAACCTGCTGCCGTCGCCCACGAGTCAGTACGAGGTCTTCGTCGACGGACGTCTTGTCGGTCGCGTCGACTTCGCGTGGCCGGAGTTCCGGCTTCTTGCCGAGATCGACGGCTACGAGTACCACTCCGGCCGGACGCCGTTCCAGAAGGACCGCACCCGCTGGAACGACCTCACTGCCGACTGGACCGTCCTTGTCTTCACGCCTGAGGACATCCGGCAGCGACCGCACGAGGTGGTCGAGCGCCTCCGCCGCCACCTGCGGCACTGACGGTCGAGGTCGCTGTCGGCTCGTTGTAGAAATTTCGCACTTCACCCGGCACGAGTCCCCCTGAGATCCGCATATATCGGACATAGCGTGCGCGAGCGCGGTGGGAAGTGCGAAATTTCTACAGGTCCCTACCGGCGCTAGCGGATCCCGTGCTCCTGCAGCCACATCTCGAGCAGACCGAGCTGCCAGAGCTTGTTGCCGTTGAGCCGGGTCAGCTCCTCGTTCGGCTTGGCCAGGAGCTTCTGCACGTAGTCGTCGCGGAACAGGCCGCGCTGCCGGGCGGCCGGGGCGGTCAGCGCGTCCTTCACCCGGTCCAGCACCTTGCCCTCGAGGTGGGTGATGCCGGGGACCGGGAAGTAGCCCTTCTTCCGGTCGATGACCTCCCACGGCAGGATGCGGCGGCCGACCTCCTTCAGCACGCCCTTGCCGTTCTGCGCGAGCTTGTACTCGGGCGGGCAGGCGGCGGCGAGCTCGACGAGGTCGTGGTCGAGGAACGGCACGCGTGCCTCGAGGCCGTGCGCCATGGTCATGTTGTCGACCCGCTTGACCGGGTCGTCGACGAGCATGACGAACGAGTCGAGCCGCAGGCCGGCATCCACCGCGGTCTCGGCGCCTGGCATGCCGAGGTGCTCGCGGATGAAGGCGGTAGCCGGGTCGCCCTCGACGAAGTGCTCGTCGCGGAGCAGCGCCCGCATGTCCGCCTCGTCGCGGTCGAAGAACGCGTCGGCGTAGACGGGCACGGTCTGGTCGCGCGAGGCCTGGGCGAGCGGCGGATACCAGTGGTAGCCGGCGAAGACCTCGTCGGCGCCCTGGCCGGACTGGACGACCTTGCGGTGCTTCGCGACCTCCTGGCTCAGCAGGTAGAACGCGACGGCGTCGTGGCTGACCATCGGCTCGGACATCGCGCCGACCGCGGCCTCGAGCGGCGGCAGCAGGTCCGACGCGGGGATGTGGATCTGGTGGTGATCGGTCTCGAACTCGCGGGCGATGATGTCGGAGAACTCGAACTCGTCCCCCTCGCGACCGCCGACGGACTCGAATCCGATCGAGAACGTCGACAGGCCCTTCTGCCCGTTCAGGGCGAGCAGCGCGACGATGAGGCTGGAGTCGAGCCCGCCGGAGAGCAGGACGCCGACGGGAACGTCGGAGACCATGCGCCGCTGCACCGCGGTGGTGAGCGAGGCGTGCACCGCGTCGGTCCAGTCCCTCTCCGTCCACCCGGCGTAGGCGTCGGAGCGGACGAAGTCGGGGCGCCAGTAGACGGAGTCGCGGATCGACCCGTCCGGCTCGACGACGCGGATCGTCGCCGGCGGAAGCTTCTTCACGCCGCGCAGGATTGTCCGCGGCGCCGGGACGACGCTGTGGAACGTCAGGTAGTGGTACAGCGCCACCGGGTCGATGTCGGTGTCGACGTCGCCGCCGGCGAGCAGGCCCGGCAGGGTGCTCGCGAAGCGGATGCGATCGGCCGTCTCCGTGTAGTAGAGCGGCTTGATGCCGAGCCGGTCGCGAGCGAGCACGACCCGGCCGGTGTCGCGCTCGACGATCGCGACGGCGAACATGCCCTTGAAGTGGTCGACGAAGCCCAGGCCCCACTCGACGTAGGCCTTGAGCACGACCTCGCTGTCGCCCCGGGAGAAGAAGTGGTGGCCGCGGGCCTCGAGCTCGCCACGCAGCTCCTGGTAGTTGTAGATGCAGCCGTTGAAGACGCCGGTCACGCCGCTGGCGGGGTCGGCGATCGGCTGGCCGCTCGCCGCCGAGAGGTCGATGATCTTCAGGCGCCGGTGGCCGAGGGCGACCGCGCCCTGCGACCAGCTGCCGGCCCCGTCGGGGCCCCGGTCGGCCATCGTGGCCGCCATCCGGTCGACCAGTCCGACGTCGGCCCGGGTTCCGTCCAGCCGGATCTCGCCCGCGATTCCGCACATGCTCTCCATTCTGTCCCGCGCGGGCGGCGACTCCCGCACGCGGTGAGCGCGGGAGGCCGAAGAGCGGTAAATCTTCGGTTACGCCGTCCGGAGATGCAGCCGTGTCGATGAGCGGCAGTGGCAACCCGAGTGGGTGCTGTGGTTCGGCCACGTCGCGTCCGAGAACTCAGACGGTGAGGATCCTTCCGCTGCTGGGCTCGACGCTCGGGCTGGCCGCCGTGCTCGGCGGTGGGCTCGTGCTGCACCCGGAGCTGTTGCCGGAGGGCTCGGGCCCGGTCGCACCGGAGACGCAGAAGGCGGCGAACGCGACGCCCGGCTCGGCCGCCGACCGGGCCACGGTCGTCGCGGGCACCAACCCGGTCACCGGCGCGAACTCGTCCGCGACGGGGTGGGTCTTCGACCGCTCGACGCTCGGTCTGCCCGTCGTGCCGAACGCCCCGTCCGTCCAGCTGCCGGAACTCCAGCTCGACCCGCCCGGGCCGGGCCAGGCCGGATCGATCACGACCCGCACGCGGAGCCAGCAGTTCGGTCACACCGCCACGTGGCAGGCGAAGCCGCAGGTCAACGGGCCGGAGCGCCGGCTCGTGCGGACCGCGCCCGAGAACGGCTACGTCGTGCTGCCGAGCGAGCCCGGGGACCCGCACCTGCTGTGCGCCGCCTCGACCGACGGCCGGACCGGCACGGGGTCGTACTACATCGACTCACACCAGGGCGAATGGCGCGTGTACCGCGTCGACGGCGGCCCGAACTACGACGTCCGGTACCGGTTCGTGCAGTACGACCGCTCCCCGCTCGCCTCCCGTACCGCTTGCCAGTAGCGCCCGGAACGCTTCGCACGCGACGCCTGCCGGGGGCATACTGCAGAGCGAGGCAGCTCCACCGCAGGGGGTTCGATGCGCATCTTCGCCCGTCGCGACCGGCCTGCGCGCGCGCCGCTCGGCTCGTCCATCATCTTCCTGGACCGGAACAGCGCGATCGACCGGCAACGTCGTCTCGACGACCTCGGCCGTCGGTTGCTGCGGATCCGTCAGGACCTCGAGGCCTGCCGCGGCGAGCAGTTCCTGCCCGGCAAGCGCACCCGGGTCCGCGCCGGGCAGCTGGCCTACATGGACCTGCTGATCGAGGCCAGCGAGCTGCTCGACGTCGAGCAGGACCTGCGGACGCTGCGCGGGGTGGACCAGCAGCTGGAGGTGCTGCGGGTCGAGGCGGCGCTGGGGTCCGCGGGGATGCGGCTGCAGGCAGCGTGACCGGCCACCGGGCTTCCTTGCTCTGACGAAACCCGGGCGAAAGGCCCGTCCCTGGGCAGCGTCGTTCATCCGGTGCGGATGACGCCCGGCCCGCCCCGGGCGACCTACGGTCGTGCACCGCAGGCCCCGCCTCCGCGTGGGCGGCGACCACAGGGAGCGGCCGCATGACCACGTCGGCAGATCCGTCCGACACGGGCCAGGTCGGCGTACCCCATCAGCGGGGCCGGGTCGCCGCGCGCTTCGACGACACCCGGGACTTCGACGACGCCGACCGCGGCTTCGTGGCCGCGCTGAGCCCCGGCGTGGTCGCCGCCGACGACGGACGCGTCGTGTGGGACAACGACGCCTACGCCTTCCTGTCCGGCGACTGCCCGGACACCGCCCATCCGAGCCTCTGGCGGCAGGCCCAGCTGTGCGCCCGGCAAGGCCTTTACCAGGTCACCGAGGGCATCTACCAGGTCCGCGGGCTCGACCTGTCGAACATGACGATCGTCGAGGGGGACGAGGGCGTCGTCGTCATCGACCCGCTGATCTCCGTCGAGACCGCTGCCGCCGCCCTCGCCCTCTACCGGACCCATCGCGGTGACCGCGCGGTCTCCGCGGTGATCTACACGCACTCCCACGTCGATCACTTCGGCGGGGTGCGCGGCGTTCTCGGCGACAACCCCGACGGCGTGCCCGTCCTCGCGCCCGAGGGCTTCCTGCAGCACGCCGTCTCGGAGAACGTCTACGCCGGCCCGGCGATGACTCGGCGCGCGATGTACATGTACGGACCGAACCTCGAGACGGGTCCGGGCGGCCAGATCGGCTGCGGTCTCGGGCAGAACACGTCGAAGGGGACCGTCTCCCTGATCCCGCCGACCGTGTCCATCACGTCGACCGGTCAGGAGGAGACGCTCGACGGCGTGCGCATCGTCTTCCAGCTGACGCCCGGGACCGAGGCTCCCTCGGAGATGAACTTCCTGTTCCCGGACCACCGCGCGCTGTGCCTCGCCGAGAACGCGACCCACAACCTGCACAACGTCCTGACGTTGCGCGGGGCCGTCGTCCGGGACGCGCTGGGCTGGTCCCGCTACATCGCGGAGGCCCTCGACCTGTTCGGCAGCCGGTGCGACGTCGCCTTCGCCTCCCACCACTGGCCGACGTGGGGCCGGGAGCGCATCGCGGCGTTCCTCACGCAGCAGCGGGATCTCTACGCCTATCTGCACGACCAGACCCTGCGGCTGATGAATCAGGGGCTCACCGGGCTCGAGGTCGCCGAGGCGATCGACGGGACCCTGCCGCCCGAGCTGCAGGCGGCGTGGCACGCGCACGGCTACTACGGCAGCGTCAGCCACAACGTGAAGGCGATCTACCAGGCCTACCTCGGCTGGTTCGACGGCCACCCGTCGAGCCTGTGGGAGCACCCGCCGGAGGAGTCGGCCACCCGCTACGTCGAGGTCCTGGGCGGCGTCGCCGCCGTCGTCGACAAGGCCCGCGGCTACGCCGACGAGGGCGACCTCCGCTTCGCCGCCCAGCTGCTCAAGCACGCCGTGTTCGCCGAGCCCGGCGACGAGGACGCGAGGCGGCTGCTGGCGGAGGTCTTCGACCGGCTGGCCTACGGCTCGGAGAACGCGACGTGGCGCAACTTCTACCTGACCGGGGCGTTGGAGCTGCGCACCGGCATCCACGCGACGCCCGTCGCGCTGGCCCCGCCCGACCTGCTCGTCGCCCTGACCATCGAGCAGCTGGTGGACACGCTCGCCATCCGCATCAACGGCCCGCGGGCCTGGGACGAGCGCCTCGTGCTCGATCTCGACGTCACCGACCTCGGCGAGCGCCACCGCCTCACGCTCTCGAACGGCGCCCTCACCCACCGCCGGGTAGCGGTACCGGACGAGTCCGTCGACCTGACCCTCACCCTGACCAAGGGCGAGCTGCTCGCGCTGATCGTCGGCCGGACACCCCAGCTGCACCCCACCGGCGACGTCACGGTCATCCAGCGACTCCTGAGCGTGCTCGACTCCCCGGACCCGGATTTCGCGATCGTCCTCCCCTGAGGAGACGGACGAGAAGCGCCCCCGGCCCCCAGGCGTCGTGCCCGGGCGGCCGAACGGGAAGCGCCGCTCGTCCCGGCGCCCGTGCCGCGTCGGCAAGATGGTGCCCATGGACGGCCCCGAGCAGAACCGACAGGCATGAGCTCAGCGGTCACCGATTCGTCGCACGCGGACCCTCCTGCCCGGTGGCAGCCCGCCGGCCTCTCGCTCTCCCCCCGCCAACGGACGCAGCTGAGGTGGGTTCTGCTCGGCGTCCTCGCCGTCGGTGTCCTGCTCCTCCGCCTGCCGCTGATCCGCGGATCGGGATACGGACCGGACCCGGACGCCTGGCGCATCGCCCTCGCCGGTCGCACGATCGCCTCCGGCGACTACGCGATCAGCCGGCCGCCCGGCTATCCCGCCGTGGAGCTGGTGGCAGCGGCGACCGCCGACGCACCGCCGTGGCTGCTGTGCAGCCTCACCGCCCTCGTGGGGGCCGTCGCCTGCGCGTGTTTCGCTCGCCTGCTGCAGATCCTTCGGGTGACCGCGTGGCTGCCGCTGGCGATCGGCCTGGCCGTCACCCCCGCGGTCTGGCTGAACAGCACGACCAGCATGGACTACGTCTGGGGAGGCAGCCTCCTCCTCATCGGCTTCCTGCTGTTGATCACCGGCAACGTCGCCCTGGCCTCGGCGGCAGCCGGCCTCGCCGTGGCGGCCAGGCCCGCGACGGCCGTGCTCGTGCCGGTCCTGCTGCTCGTGCAGATCCTCGGACCCGATCGGCGGGATCTACGGCTCTGGTTGCGCCTGCTCCTGCCGCTGGCGGTCATCCCGGCGAGCCTGTTCTCGGCTCAGATGCTGACCTACGGGCCGTCGTCCGTCCACGCCTTCGCCATCCACGCCACCGCTTCCCAGATCGTGGACCGCGCCACCGTCAACGTCTGGGGCACGGCCGGCTGGCTGGCCGTGGCGATCGGCCTCGGGATCGGGCTGGTCCTCGTGCTGCTGGGCCGCGTGGAGATGAGCGGCCCGCGACGGGTCTGGGCGGTGGCCGCGCTGGGCGGCCTGGTGCTGCAGGGCCTGGTCTTCGTGGCGCTCCCGGACGACCCCGGCTACCTCGTGCCGGCGGTTCCGCTTGTCCTGCTGCTGATCGGCCTGACGACCCCGGTCTGGATCGGCGTCGTCGTGGCCGGGTCGATCGCGGCTTCCGCTCTGCTGCCGGCGCCGCTGGCCGCCCGGCAGGGGACCGTGGAGCATCAGGTGGCACAGCGAAGGGCCGAGCTGGCGCGGCTGGAACGGGTCGCCGGACAGGTCCGCAGTCTGCCGTCTGGTGCCGTCGTCGTCGCGGGTCCCCAACTCCCCAAGCTCCTGGCCCTCCTGCACGTGACCCCGCCGCCCGACCAGGCTGCGCACGGGCCGGATGCCCAGCTCGTCGTCCTCGACGGCGGCCAGGTGCTGCGCTACCGGCTGCGTGCCGCGGAGCCACCGGCGGCCGGCTTGTTCGTCCTCCCGGGTCAGCGGTCGGCGGTGGGCAAGCTGTCCCGGGTGGCGAAGGTGCTCGGCTGACGCCTTCGCCGCGCGTCGCCGGGCGTCAACCCACCCGGTCGCCGTCGTCCCTGGCCAGGGGCTGCGAGACGAACTCGGAACGAGCACCGCCCCCGTTCGCGGCCACGGGTGCGAGCTGCCCGCGGCCGGCCGCCGCCCGCGGCCCGTCCGCTGTGCGGTACTGCAGGAGGAGCGCGATCAGTGCGGCGACGGCGGCGAGTGCCGTCACCAGGACGAGCGCCTCGATCAGCTCGGGAGGCCAGGCCGACCACGAGCTCAGCGCGCCCCAGGCCTGGCGGATTCCGCCGCCCTTCGGTTGCCACCACTTCTGCACCGCCAGCGTGACGGCGACGGCCTGCATGCCCAGGGCGGTCACCAGCAGCGCCAC
This sequence comes from uncultured Actinomycetota bacterium, assembly GCA_963783105.1. Lineage (GTDB taxonomy): Bacteria > Actinomycetota > Actinomycetes > Frankiales > Frankiaceae > JAVEDQ01. The sequence goes on along the minus strand of CAWAMI010000007.1, from coordinate 86,750 downwards.
GGGCGCCCAGTTCCGGATCCGGGCAAGGCTGGTGGCGCCCGCGCCGACGACGACCGCGACGCCGACCACGCCGATGAACAGGTAGCGGCCGGAGCCGCCGCGGAAGTAGTGCGTGTGGTGGTAGTAGTTCAGGCTCTGCGCCACGAGCAGGCCCCACGTCGCCACCGTCGGGTAGAGCATCAGCAGCAGCGCGAGCCGTACCCGCGGCGTCCGACGCCGCAGCACCGCGACGAGCACCAGGATCAGGACGACCGCGCTCGCGACGTAGGTGAGGCGCAGCGGCAGGTTGACCTCGAACCAGCCCAGGCTGCCCCAATAGCGCAGCAGAAGGATGTCGGTCATGTAGCGGAACAGCGCGAAACGGTCGTCGCCGAGGAACTTCCCGGGCGCGAAGCCGGCGATCCCCGGCTGGAACGACCCGTAGCGGAGAAGGCTCACCACGAACCACCACCCGCCGGCCAGGAACGCGGCGACCGCTGCCGTCAGCACCGGGCGGACCCATGCACCGCGAGGGATGCGCGGTGGAGGGGCATCGGCCGCGTCGTCGGCGGACGTCTCGTCCTTGCCTCGGCGGGCGCCGATGGGAGGCAACAGATACGCCGCCAGCACGAGGGGCGGCAGCACGAGTGCCAGCCCCTTGCTGAACAACGCGAGCCCGAGGGAGATCCCGACGAACAGCGCCGTCCCGAGGCGTCGGTCACCGCGGAGCACACAGGCCAGCCCCACCATCAACAGCCCGGCGGTGAAGACCAACGCGTTGTCGTTGTTGACGCTGCCCCCGATGTGCGTCAGTTCCGGGATCCCCAGCGGGACCACAGCCGCCACCACGGCTGCCCGCGAGTCGTCCAACAGCCGGAAGGCCGCAGCCCAGGCGAGCAAGGGCAGCGGAGCCACCAGCAACACCGACACCAACCGCATGACCCCGACCGCGCGGTCCCAGCGCTGGCCGTCGCCACCGGTGATCTTCACGGCGCCCGCGGCGAGCCAGTAGTACCCGGGTGGGTGCTGAACGATCTGCTGGATACCTCCCCGATGCGGGTTCGGCACCGTCGCGCGGAGGTCCTGCCACGACGGGCGGTCGCCGCGCGGAACCGCGTCCTGCTGCAGGACGGGTCCCGGGTTGAGCCGGCCGGGCCTCGCCCGGGACGCGAACGGGCTCTGCGCGATCGCGGCCTGGCCCTCGACGCCGACATAGGCGTGCCCGACCTTCGCCCAGCCCTGCCCGGTCACCAGGCGCATGACCGCTTCGGCGTGGTTGGGCTCGTCCGGGGCGTGGAAGACGGGGGTCAGGACCGACCAGCACGCCAGCACGAGACCGTTCAGGACGACGAGCAACCACACCGCACGAGGAGCGCCCCTCAACAGGGACAGGGGGCCGACCACCGCTCGGTCCCGCGCCTCGGGGCGGTGTCGCACAGCACCATCTCGCCTTCGTCCGCCACGTTCGCGTCTCCCGTCGGGACGTCAGGCTACGTGAGGAGCAGGTCCCGGCCTGACTGTGAAACGGGAGGGTTCACGGACCCCCCGTCCGCCGGCCACCGACCCCGACGACCGCCTCTCCCTCGGTCAGGAGACGCGCGCGGAACGCGCCGGAAGGTCCGGCAGCTCGGCGTCGGGCACGTCGTCCGGTGCGGTCAGGAGACCGCGGAGCACATCCTCGTCGCCCGGTCGGGTGAAGGCGCTCACGAGGTCACCGGGACACAGGACCGTGTCGGCGTCGACGAGGATCAGCCCCTTCCCGCGGTGGACGGCGACCAGGACGGCGCCGTGCGGTAGCGGGAGGTCGGCCACGCGCGCGCCGTCCGCGACCGCGCCTGGGCCCACCGTGTCCTCGAGAACGACTGCGCTGCGGGAGGCGCGACCGAGTCGGCGGACGACCTGGCGCATCGCTGTGCGCCATCCGCTCACCAGGTCGGAGGGGGCGACGATGCCAACGACGCGCATGTCGGTGTCGAGCACCGGGACCCAGGCGCCTCGGCTGGTCGAGACGGCGTCGACCGCGGCGTCCAGCGCCGCGTCGACGGGAACGGTCATCGCCTCCGCGTCGGCGAGGCGACCGACGGGGGCATCGGGTCGTTTCTCGACGTACTCGACGAGCCGGGAGGTCTGGAGGCTGCCGAGGAAGGCGCCGTCACCGTTCACGACGGGGGCCCCGTCGAGCTCCATGGCGCGGAGCTCGGCGAGTGCCCGCCGCGCCGGAAGATCGGCCGCGAGCACCAGCCGGGGCGAGGCCATCACGTCCCGCAGCGGCACGGAGGCCGATGCCGGCAACCCGAAGGAGAACCGGTGGGCCGGGGAGTCGGTCCGGCTCCGGAGCTGGCTGCGGTAGATGCTCGTGTCCCCCACCACCAGGACGGCGAGGGCGATGGCGACCATCGCCGGGGCGAGCATCGCGAGGTTGCCCGTCATCTCGGCGACCATCAGCATCACGGCCAGCGGCGCGTGGGCGATCGCGCCGAAGCACGCCGCCATACCCACGATGACGAACGGCACCGGGTCGTGCGGCGCCACCCCGGCCAGGTCCATCAGCCGCCAGAGCGCGGCACCGGTCGCCCCTCCCACGACCATCCCCGGACCGAAGATGCCGCCGGAGCCGCCGGAACCGATCGACAAGCTGGTGGCGAGGATCTTCGCGAACGGCACGGCCAGAATCAGCCACAGCGGGATCCCCAGCAACATCTGCCGGTCCAGGTCGGCCTGGACCTGCCCGTATCCGGTGCCGAGAACGCTGGGGACCAGGAGGCCGAGGCCGCCCACGGCGACTCCCGCGAGGGCGGGCTTCAACCAGCGCGGCCCGGGGGCGCGGGTGAACAGGTCGGTCGTCCCGTAGAAGACCTTCACGTACAACCGGCCGACGAGTCCGGCAGCCAGCCCGAGCACCACGTAGAGCAGCAGCTGCGCGGCGTTGTGGAGCTGGAAGCCGTCGTGATGGCCGAAGATCGGGCTGAAGTCGCCGGTGATGCCGCCGAACACGGCGAAGCCGGTGACCGAGGCCACCAGCGACGGGAGCAGTGCCTCGACCTCCACGTCATCCCGGTACAGCAGCTCTGCCCCGAGGATCGCCCCGCCCAGCGGAGCGCGGAAGATCGCCGCGATGCCGGAGGCGATGCCCGTCGACACGGCGATCCGGCTGTCGGCCGGGGTCAGGTTGAGGGCGCGGGCGAGCATCGAGCCGAAGCTGGCCGAGATCTGCGCCGTCGGACCCTCCCGCCCCCCGGATCCCCCGGAGCCGATCGTGACCGCGGACGACGCCAACTTGACCAGGGTCACCCGCGGACGCATGCCCTTGGGGTTGGTGTGCACGGCGTGGATCGCCGCGTCCGTCCCGTGACCCTCGGCCTCCGGTGCCAGCCCGAACACCAGCAGCCCCGAGACGAGCCCGCCGGCGCCCACGACCAGAGGGATGGCCCAGGGACGCGCGAAGCCGCTCGCCGCGTGGATGCCGCCCTCGCCCGCCGTGCCGGCCGGCACGAAGCCGCCCAACGACCCGAGGAGGTAGTGCGTCGCCAGGTGCAGCACGGCGTAGAACGCCACCGCCCCCAGGCCGGCGACGACGCCGATGAGCACGCCGAGCAGCAACCACTTCCGGACGTAGGAGGCGGTCCGCAACCCGGACAGCCAGCGACCGACGAGCCGTCTCGTCCCGAGCTCCGACTGTCGCACCCATCCGGCCGACATCTCACTCATCGTCGGTCTCACTCATTTTCGGTCTCACTCGATCGTCCGTCCCGCTCGTCGTCGGAACCCCAGCCGAGCGACCACTCCTGCTCCGGCACCTCACCCGCGGCGTCGGCGAACCGCCGGAGCGTCGTCACCAGTTGCTGCCGTTCGGCGGGAGGCAGCCTGCGAACGATGTCCTGCACCTCGTGGCGGCGTCGTTCCGTCACGGTCGCGACGAGGTCGCGGCCGGCAGCGGAGATGCTCAGGCGCACCATCCTCCTGTCGCTCGTCAGACGCTGGCGCCGGATCAGGCCCTTGCGCACGAGCCGGTCGCTCATCCGCGTGGCCGTCGAGGCGGTCACGTCGAGGACGCGAGCCAGGTCGACGACCCGCTGGGGCCCCCTCGAGGCCAGCACCACCAGCGCCCGGTACTGGGCGAGCGTGACCTCGTCCCCGGCCGCTCCCAACGACCGCGCAGCGATCGCCACCAGGGCCCGACTGGCTCCCACCACGGCGTCCACGACCGGGTCCCACTGCGACTGCGCAGGCAGGAGCCCGGTGCCGCCTCTCACGGCGGAGTCAGGCATCGGCGACGGCCTCCTTGCCCGCGGTAGTGGCTTCCGCGGTCAGTAGTTGCACTATGCATTCTTTGTGCCGACCCGGGAACGCATCGAAACGTGAGGAAGCGCTCGGTCCGCGGGCGGCGACCCGGACGAAGGAGGACGTGATGAACGAGCCGTCCTGGTTCTTCGGCGGCGCGGGCACCCTGGGCCCGGCAGTGGCCAAGGCTGCGCTGATGTATCTGGCGGCGCTCGTCGGGCTGCGGGTGGCGCACCGGCGCACGCTGTCCCAATGGACCGCGATCGACTTCGCGGCGGCGGTCGCCGTCGGAGCCATCATCGGGCGCACCGCCACGGCCTCGAGCCAGTCGCTTCTCGTCGGAGTGGCCGCTCTCGTGACGATCCTGGCCGCTCACACCGCGGTCACCTTCGGGCGCTACCTGCCCTGGGTCGCCAAGCTGACCGACCATCGGGTCCGGATCCTGGTGGAGCACGGTCGCGTGCGCCGCCGGCAGCTGCTCATCTGCGGGCTCACCGAGAGCGACCTCTTCGCCCACCTCCGCCAGCAGGGCGTGTACAGCCTGAGCGACCTGCGCTTCGTGCTCTACGAGACCAAGGGGAACCTCACGCTCGTGCCGGAGAGCACCGGCCGCCCCGCCGAGGGGGAACAGGCTTTCATCGCCCGCGGCCTGAACGAGGCCGTCAGCCGATGAGACGAGGGCGACTCGCCCCGTTGGCACCCAGACAAATCTTGCAGGAGCACAATCGAGGTCGATGCCTCGCTCCACCCCGCAGCCCCACCGACGCGTCCGCCACCTCCTGGCAGCGCTGCTCACCCTGCCGCTGCTGACCCTCGCCGCATGTGCCGGTGGCAGCGCCGCGACCGGCAAGCCTCCGCCCCCCGACGGGTCGGTCGGCACCACGCTCGACGCGACGGTTCCGTCCGCCGTCCTCGACGCGCCGCTGACCGACTCCACCGGTCGTGCCACCAGCCTCGCGGCGTTCCGCGGCAAGGTGCTCGTCCTCGGCGACAGCATGACGCTCTGCCAGGAGATCTGCCCGCTGCTGTCGGCCAACTTCACCTCGATGGCGAGGGAGACGGTCGGCAAGGGGCTCGGGAACGACGTGGTGTTCGTCCAACTGACCGTCGACCCCCAGCGGGACACGCCGGTCAGGCTGCAGGCCTACCGTCAGTTCTTCGCCCCCGCGCCGCCCAACTGGGTGTTGCTGACGGGCTCGGCCGCCGACGTCGACAGGATCTGGAAGTACTTCGGCGTCTCCTACGACCGGGCCGCCGAGAAGCAGCCGCCGGCCACGGATTGGCTCACCGGCAAACCGCTGACCTACGACGTCGAGCACTCCGACATCGTGCTGACCCTCGACCGCCGGCAACACGAGCGCTTCCTCATCAACGCGGCGCCGAACGCCCGCGACAACCAGCCGCCGACGCCGCTGCGCTCGTACCTCAGCGACGAGGGGCAGAACAATCTCAACTCGCCGGATCCCGTGTTCAGCTGGACCCCCGCGCAGCTGAAGTCCGCCGTGGAGTGGGTCCTCGGCCGGCGCTACTAGCCTGAGCGCTTCCCGGCCGACGGCGCACCCGAAGGATCACCCTTGCGGTGGCGCCGGTCGGCGTGCACGACCTCAAGTTGCTCGCCCGCCGACTCGATACCCAGAAGGGACCCGGGCCGGTCGGCCCTCGTCGACCAGAACTGACCGGCCGGCAGGGAACGAGAAGCGGGGTTGCGCTCTCTGACGGCGCGAGCTCTGCAGATCCCGGAACTCGCGGACCCGGACACGCTCCCCGACGGGTCGACACGTGGGGAGGTGAACGATGCGCCGGCGGCGCTCGTCTCCCCTCCTCGTGGCCGGGGTCGGCCATTGCCGCCGGCGGAGCCTGCGCCTGATCTGGCCGCTCGGGCTGCTGCTGGCGGCCCTGGTCCCATTCCTGCTGCCGCCGACGTTCGCCACCTTCGTCGCGACGACCGCGAACGGGTCGAACGGCTTCCAAGCGAGCACACTGCAACCGCCGAGCAACCTGATCGCCAGCCAGACCTGCAGCTCCGGGATACCCAGCGGCAAGCTCACGTGGACGGCGACGCCGTCGGCCTTCGCCGCCGGCTACAGCCTGACGCGCGTCGGCGGTCCGACATCGCAGATCACGCCGGCGACGACGACCACCGCCAACGATGGCCCTCTGACGAACAACACCAGCTACACCTGGCGGCTGTCCGCGTTCTACGGCAACTGGACCACCTCTGCGATCACGGCATCCCTGACGCCGAACTGTCCCCCTGCGAGCGTCGGCGCCCCGAGCGTCAGCAGCGGCCCGGTCGGCTCGATCGTCACCATCACAGGGTCCAACTTCGCCCCGTCGACGCCGCTCACGGTCACCTTCGGGACCACCGCCGCGACGATCACCAGCGGCGGAACGTCCGCAGCGAACGGCGACGTCTCGGCCACCTTCACGGTGCCGTTCTCCGGCAACGGTTCCTACGCGATCAAGGTCAGCGACGGCACGAGCACGGCGGCCTCGTCCTCCTCCTTCACGGTCACCGGCTCCTTCGACGGCGTGATGTTCACCGCGATCACGGCCAACAACCAGGACTGCTCGACCGCGACCGTCTCCACGACCACCACCTGCACGGCGGCTCCGCTGGGCGGAACGGGCTCGTTCACGGGTTCGGTCACGTTCGTCACGGCGGCGCGGACGACGGTGACGAACGCCGGCCCGGCGGTCACGGTCATCTCGAGCGAGACCACCGTCAGGACTCCCGGCGGCACCGTGACCCCGTCCAGCTCGACCATCGCCAACGGTGCGACGACGAGCACCGCCGCGTTCAAGCTGACCGGCGACGGGACGGGTTGGAAGGCGACCATGACCTGCTCCGTCACCGTCAACGGCCAGACCTTCAGCGTCGCGGTCACCGGTAACTGACCGAGGTCGCCGAGGCAGAACCGCCGACTTCGGCGGCGCGCTACACGGTGAAGCGGAACGTCTCGGCGAGCCGGTGTCCAGAAGCCGCGAGCGCCACGGGGCCGACCACAGTCCCGGCTTGCTCGCTAATGCTCGGTCACGTGACGTCAAGCTCGCCGTACATGCCTGCGGCGTAGTGGCCGGGAAGGTTGCACACCAGTTCATAACGGCCCGGGACGAGGTTGACGGTGACCCAGCCAGACGCGCTCGGAGCAATGCCCTCGCCCGATCCGGCACCGCACGACGTCGACGCCTCCCCGAGACTGCCCGCCTCGTCAACGGTGTCGTCCGCACCCACCGCGCGGGAGCCGACCGGCGCGTTGCCGCCAAGGGGTACCACAACGAGCTCGTGGGCGCGGGTGCCGCGGTTCAGCGCAACCAGGCTGACCGCCCCGTGGTCAACCGTCGTCGGCGAACTGCGAAGCATCATCGCGCCCCGCCTCATCCCGCCCCCGGCGGACCCACCCATCATCGACCGGGCCATCGCCATGTCCGAGAGCACCACGGTGACTCGTTCGCCGGGCAGTGCCGCCGGCGCCGTGCAAACGCCATTGGCAGCGGCCCCGTGAATGGGAAGCGCATGCGAACCAGCGCCGGGCCTGTCCGCCTGGGCGGCGGCGACGGCAGCGAGCGACGCCACCGTCAAGGCCACCGTTGCGACGCCGGGGACGAGGTAGTGGCGCCCTTTCAGCTCAGCGCCCAGACCTGAGCAGCTGACGCCGCTGCTCGTAGTCGTCGCTGTCGATCTCGCCCCGGGCAAAGCGGGCATCGAGTACCCGCTCCGCCTCGTCGTCGTCTCGCGGGCGACGCTTCTGCGCCACCGTCGAGCGGTAGAGGGCCAGGCCGCCGAACACCACGAGACCCCAGAACGCCAGCATCATGACCGTCATGACGGTCCAGCCGACCCAGCCAGGACCACCGTCATACCAACCCATCATCTCCTGCTCCTTCAACATCTCTGAGTGTCGGTCCCCGATACCCCTGGGGTAGAGGCGAACGTCCCTGGAGCGGGGACCGCCGCGGCCCGAGCGGACGCCGATCGATCTGGGCTACAGGGACTCGAGTGCCGCCCGCAGTCGCTTGCCCGCCTCGTCGGCGACGGGCTGGAGGGCGGGCTCGTCGGGCAGGCTGACCATGATCTGGGGATCGAGCGCCGCCACGACTGTGTGGCCGCTTTCGCGCCGCACCACGACGTTGCACGGCAACAGCAGTCCGATCTCGGGATCGGCCTCGAGAGCCCGGTGGGCGAGCGAGGGGTTACAGGCGCCCAGGATGACCTGGGGCTCGACGTCGATGTCGAGCTTGGCCTTCATCGTGGCCCGAACGTCGATCTCGGTGAGGACACCGAAGCCTTGCGCGGCGAGGCTCGCCCGGGTTCTTTCGACGGCCTCCGTGAAGTCGAGGTCGGTGGTGACGCTGGTTCCGTAATTCATGGGGTCCTCCCGGTCAATGGCTGAAGCGGACGTTGGGCAGTACCCGGCGAAGCCAGCGGGGGCTGGCCCAGGCGGCCCGTCCGGTGAGACGCAGCAGCACCGGTACGAGCAGCAGCCGGACGAGCGCTGCATCCAACAGGACGGCGACGCCGAGCACGACACCCATCTCCTTGGGCGGCAGCGGCCCGGACAGGGAGAAGGTGAAGAAGACCGCGACCATGACCGCAGCAGCGGCGAAGATGACCCGGCCGCTGTGGGCGACGCCGCCGATCATGGCCTCGCGGGCGTCCCCGGAGCGTTCCCAGTGCTCCTTGGCGCTCGTGAGCAGGAAGACGGTGTAGTCCATCGAGATCGCGAAGATCATGGCGAAGAAGAACACCGGAGCCCAGGCATCGAGAAAGCCCTGCGACTCGAAGCCGAGCAAGCCGGAACCGTGACCGTCCTGAAACACCAACCGGGCCACGCCGAAGGCTGCCGCCGTAGCCAGCAGGTTCGTGAGCACGCCGAGGGCGGCGAGCAACGGTGCCTGCAGGGCGACCAGGAGGAGCACGAAGCCGAGGGCCAGCACGACGCCGATGACGAGTGGTGTCTTGGCGGCGAGCAGCTTCTCCAGGTCGTGGTTCTCCGCCGGCGCCCCGCCGATCATTGTCTGAGGCGGCAGCTTCGAGCGGAGCCGGTCGATGGTCGTGCCGAGTGACTTGTCCGAGGGGTCGACCCTGGGCACGGCCTGGATCAGTCGCCATCCGCCGTCGGCCGAGGACATGGCGGGCATCACGCCGGCGATGCCCGGGTCGGTGCTCACCACCTCGCGGGTGACGTCGGCCGCGGCCGCGGGGGCCACGACCTGCAGGGCGCCCGGCGCGCCCGGACCGAACGCTGCCTGGACCTGGTCGTAGCCGACGCGAGCCGAGGCATCACTCGGGAGCACCTTGATGCTCGGCATCCCGGTCTTCAGACCGAGCAGCGGAGCGGCCAGCGCGACCAGGACAGCCAGCGCCAGCGCTCCGAAGACGACCGGGCGACGCCACAGCCGCTCCGCCCACGCGGCGAAGCGGGCCGAGCGGTGCTCGCCGGCGTGGACCCACGGCAGACTCAGCGCGTCGACCCGGGGACCGAGCTTCGCCAGCACTGCCGGCAGCAGCGTGAGCGTCGCCGCGAGCACAAAGATCACCGACAGCATGATGCCGAGCGCCATCGAGCGGAACGCCGGCGACGGGACCAGCATGACCGCCGACAGCGAGATCAGCACCGTCACCCCGGAGAACAGCACCGCCTTGCCTGCGGTGTCCATGGTCTCGGCGGCGGCATCCACATCGTTTTCACCGGCCCCGAATCGAGCCGCGCGGTAGCGCACCACGAGGAACAGGGCGTAATCGATGCCGAGGGCGAGGGCGAACATCAGGGCGAAGTTCATGGCCCAGATCGAGATGTCGGTCAGCAGCGTGCCGAGGTAGAGGCTTCCCGCCGCGGCCACGAGCCCGACGATGGTGAGCATCAGCGGCAGGCCGGCCGCGACCAGGCTCCCGAACGCGATCACCAGAATGGCGAGCGTCACCGGCCAGCTGAACAGCTCGGATTTCATCATCGCGTCGCGATTGGCGGTGTTGAAATCGCTCCACAGCGCCGACGAACCGGTGAGCGCCACCGTGGTGTCGCCGCTGCTCAGCTGCTGGAGCGGCTTCGCCAGGTCGTCGGCGGCTCGGACCATCGTGTTGGTGTCGCGACCGGCACCACCCTGGATCACCGCCGTCCGTCCGTCCGGGCTGAGCGACATCCCCGGAGTCGGAGGCACCACGGCGTCGACCCGGGGGTCGGCATCGAGGAGTTGCTCCGCTCGAGCGACGATCATCTGATTGGCCGGGTCGCTGATCGGCTGGTCGGAGTGGACCACCACTTGCAGGGCAGCCGAGGACAGCCCCGAGAACTCTCTGTCGACGAGGGCCCGAGCCTGCACCGACTGTGAGCCGCTGGCCTCCCAGCCGGCCCCCGACAAAGCGTGCTCGACCCGGGGAGCGAAGAATCCCAGCCCGACCGCGATGAGTGCCCACACGGCGAGCACCAGCCCGAAGTGGGTGGCGGTGAACCGGCCGAGGCGCCCCAGAGGCCCGTAGGCCCTGGTCGGCGAGATCTCTGGCGGGGCGGGGGCGGCGGTGGTGGTCATCAGCTGGTCCTCACGTCGTCCATACGGGCGAAGGTATACCCCGGGGCGTGTCGGGGTAGGCTTGCGCGTCGTACAACCCAATACCCCCGCCCGTATTTCGGAGTTGCCGATGCAGCATGAAGACCCCCCGTCAACGCCCCTCATCCGCGTGATCGAGACGCCGAGTCTCGGCAACCGCAGCTATGTCATCGCCCAGGGTGTCGAGGCGATCGTCATCGACCCACCGCGGGACATCGACCGGGTCCAGACCGTCCTCGACGACGTCGGCGCCGTTCCTGTTCTGGTCCTCGAGACGCACCGCCACGCCGACTACCTCACCGGCGGCTTGGTCCTGGCCCGCATCGCCGGTGCCCGCTACGCCGCCCCGGCCGACCCGCTGCTCACGTTCGAGTACGAAGCACTCACCGACGGAACGAGCCTTCAGGTGGCCGGCCTGGACATCAGCGCCGTGCACACTCCCGGCCACACGCCGCACCATCTGAGCTACGTCCTGTCGCAGAACGGGATCGACATCGCTGCCTTCACCGGCGGGTCGATGCTCTACGGCGCCGTGGGGCGCACCGACCTGGTCGATCCCGCACTCACCGAGCGCCTGAGCCGCGAGCAGTACCACTCGATCCATCGGCTGGCCAACGAGCTGCCGGGCCCCACAGCGGTGTACCCGACCCACGGGTTCGGGTCGTTCTGCTCGGCCACTCCCACCACCGACACCGACTCGTCGACGATCGACAGCGAGCGCGACCACAACCCGGCGCTCACCGCCGAGGACATCGAACAGTTCGTCGCCGACCTCCTCGCCGGCTACGACGCCTATCCCGCCTACTACGCACACATGCCGCTGATCAATGCGGCTGGTCCCGGTCCCATCGACCTGTCCCCGCCGACCGCCCTCGATGCCGAGTCGCTGGCCGACGCCGTCGCCGACGGGACGTGGGTGGTCGATCTGCGCAGCCGCTCCGCCTACGCCGACGGGCACCGCGTCGGCACCCTCTCCTTCGGCACCGACGGCAACATGGCGGTCTACCTGGCATGGCTGATCCCCTGGGGCTCCCCGGTGGTCCTGCTCGGAGAGACCGCAGAGCAGGTTTCCGAGGCCCAGCGGGAGCTGGCCCGAGTCGGCATCGATCGGCCCATGGGTGCCAGCGCCGGCGCCGTCGAGCAGTGGACCGACTCGGCTGAACAGATCGCCTCGTTCCGCCGGGTCGACTTCGCCGACCTGGCCGAGGAAGCCAAGTCCGGGCGCGACATCGCCGTTCTCGACGTGCGGCGCAATCTGGAATGGAGCGACTCGCACCTCGTCGGCGCCATTCACATCCCCCTGCACGACCTCCAGTCCCGACTCGATGACGTTCCCGATGCCGAGGAACTGTGGGTGCACTGCGGCACCGGCTATCGAGCCGCCGCGGCCGCCTCGATCCTCGAGCGGGCGGACCGCTCGGTCGTTTTGGTCGACGACGACTTCGAAGCAGCCGAGGACAAGGGCAACGAGCTTGTCCGGCCCGGGCAGGCGGGTAGCCGGTGACGTGGTTCAGCCGCTGGCTCGAGTCCCGACACGGGGCCTCGGCGGGGCCTGCGGCGTCTGTGATCGAGGCCGAGCAGAGACGACGCCAGGGCGCGGTGCTCCTCGACGTCCGCGAAGCCTCGGAGTGGCGGGCAGGCCATGCCCCTCACGCTCGTCACATACCCCTCAGCGAACTGGCTCGACGAGTCGACGAGGTGCCGGCCGACCGGGAGATATTCGCCGTCTGCCGATCCGGGCGACGTTCCGCGCAGGCGACCTCCCTGCTCGAGAGGGCAGGGCGATCAGCACGCAACGTGCGGGGCGGCATGACCGCCTGGGCCGCGGCCGGCCTTCCCGTGGTCGCCAAGGGGGGACGCCCCGGCCGAGTCGTCTGATCGTCATGATCGCCCTGGCCATAGCCTTCGGCGTCGCCATCGGGTTGAGCCTGGGAGCCCTCGGCGGTGGCGGCTCGATCCTGACTGTTCCCGTCCTGGTCTACGTGTTCGGCGAGAGCACTCACGCGGCGACGAGCGCCAGCCTGATCGTCGTGGGGATCTCGGCACTGGCCGGTCTGGTCAGCCACAGCCGAGCCGGCCACGTCGCCTGGCTTCCCGGCATCACCTTCGGTCTGCTCGGAGGCGTCGGCTCAGTCGTGGGGACGCGCCTGTCGAAGTCCGTCGACCAGCATGTCCTGCTCGCCGGTTTCGCTGCCCTGATGCTGGCCGCGGCGACGATCATGCTGGTTCGTCAGCGTCGCCGCGGTCCGAGTGGCAACAACGGCGACGCGGACGACGGGTGCTCGTGGTGGTCCCGGTGCTGGGCTCTTCGGGCCCTCAAGGTGCTCGCCGCCGCCAGCATGGTCGGTCTGCTCACCGGCTTCTTCGGGGTCGGCGGTGGCTTCATCGCGGTTCCCGCACTGACCCTTGCCCTGGGCTTCCCGATGCCGCGAGCTGTGGGGACGAGTCTCGTCGTGATCGCCATCAACTCAGCGATCGCCCTCGCCGCCCGCGCCGGCACCAGCTTCGACGCCGCGGTGATCGTGCCGTTCACAGCGGCGGCTATCGCTGGAAGCTTCGGCGGCACACTGATCAGCAATCGTGTGCCGGCCGGACGGCTCACCCAGGCCTTCGCCGTCCTGCTGATCGCCGTCGCCACCTACGTCGCCACTCAGAGCATCCCAGCGCTGCTCACCTGATCGGAACAATCAGCGCCGGGTCGCCGTTGGATACCCAGAGGGGCATACGAGAGGATGCACGTGCAGATCGAAGAAGACACCGTCGGCAAGGTGCTCAATCGCCTTCGCCGCGCCGAGGGACAGCTGGCCGGCGTCATCCGCATGATCGAAGGTGGCCGCGACTGCAAGGACGTCGTCACTCAATTGGCGGCGGTATCCCGCGCCCTCGACAAGGCGGGCTTCGCCATCATCGCCTCCGGCCTCCAGCAGTGCCTGGCCGAGCCGGGGGCCGCTGCCGACCTCGACCGCGAACAGCTGGAAAAGCTCTTCCTGTCTCTGGCGTGAACGGCCCGGACGCTCTGGGCCGCGATTCCGGCCTCGAGCCCTCAGGTGATCCGGCTGGAGACGGTCGGTCTGAATAGGGCCGTGGAACGTCTCGGCCCAGTGGAGCCGCGGCCTCTCGGACCACTGGCGGACCTCGAACCGGCGCGGCGCGAGATGCGCCTGCTCGCCGTCCGAACCGCATCGGAGGTCCCCGCCGTAGTCGCAGCCTCGGAAGGCACCACCCCCTAGCGGCTGCCCGAGCAGGCGAACGAGATCACTCGTCCGATGACGTGGTACGGCGGTATTCGCTCGGCCCTGCGTCGCATCGGCCGACACTCCCCGGAAGCAAGAGCTCACCTGTCCGGCTGCGTTCGGCTGGGCACGTGGTGGCGCCCCGCTTGGGGTCGTACAACGTTTGATAGGCAGCAACTATGCACGGCTCGCGCCGGTTCACCCCGGTCGGCCCGGGGACCAGATCGGGGTGAGGACGAACGGACGCAGGTCGGGCGCGAACCCACTGCCCGAGCGCCGGCACAGGTTCGTCAGCGACGTGGCCGACCAGGTCATGGAACGGGCCGACGACGTAGCCGGAGGTCCGGCGCGGCGCCGCGTGATCGTGCTACTGGCCGCAATCCTGGGACTGGACACGGCGGACAAGGCCGCGCTCAGCTCGGTTGCGGGCGGACTGAAGGTTGCCTTCGGCATCGGCAACCTCGAGATCGGCATCCTGGTCTCGATCGTCTCCTTCGTCGGTGCGGTCCTCACGCTGCCCTCCGGCGTGCTGGTTGACCGGTTCAACCGACAGCGCCTGCTGTGGATTGCGATCCTCCTGTGGACAGCGACGATGCTGGCGAGCGGCGCAGCGCAGTCCTACCTGTTCCTACTGGTCGCGCGCGTCTTCCTGGGCGTGGTCACTGCCCTGGCGGCGCCCGCCGTGGCCTCCCTGGTGGGCGACTTCTTTCCCGCCCGGGACCGCGGGCGCGTCTACGGCCTGGTCCTGGCCGGTGAGCTGATCGGGCTGGGCGTCGGTTTCGTCGTCGCGGGCACGTTCTCGTCCCTGATCGACTGGCGCTGGGCCTTCTGGGGGCTCGTGCCGTTGAGCCTCCTCACCGCCTTCGCGGTCTGGAAGTGGCTACCGGAGCCGGCCCGCGGCGGGCAGAGCCGGCTGCGCGTCGGCGCCGAGCACGTTCGGTCCGAGGAGGACGTCGAGCAAGGTCGTTACTCGGGGGAGACCGCCGACGAGGACGGCACCCACGGGGAGCGCAGCCCGGACCAGGACGAGGACCCCCAGCGGCGCTCGATGTGGTGGGCGATGAAGCACATCCTGTCGGTGCCGACCGTCCGTTGGTTGATCCTCGGCTCGTCCCTGGTGTACTTCTACTTCGCCGGGTTGCGGTCCTTCATCGTCATCTACTTCACCACCCACCTCGGCGTCTCCCGGGCCACCATCTTGGCCACCGCGCTCCTTGTGGGTATCTCCGCCGTGGCGGGCGTCGTTCTGGGCGGGCGGCTCGGCGACCGCCTGGTCGCGCGTCTTGGGCTGGATGCGCGGCTCGTCATGCCTGCCATCTCGCTGGTCCTCACCGCGGTGGCGGCCGTTCCCGCCATCGTCCTGACCACCCTCTGGGCTGTGCTCCCGTTGCTGTGCCTGACCGCGGCCCTCCTCGCCTCCGCGAACCCGCCGATCGACGCCGCCCGTCTCGATGTCATCGAAGCCGGGTTGTGGGGACGCGCCGAAGCCATTCGGCAGTTCCTCCGTGGGCTGTTCGAGGCCGCCGCCCCGGTGACGTTCGGCGCCCTGTCGCAGTACCTGTTCGGCAACGGCGAGGGCGAGCTCCAGTTCGGTGGTGAAGGCGCCAAGGGGAGTGCCAGCAACACGAGCGCGACCGGCCTCGAATACACGTTCCTGGTCATGCTGGGGGTGCTGTTGGTCGGTGCCGCCGCCGCGTTCCACGCCCGGCGCACGTACGAGCGTGACGTGGCGACAGCGGCCGCCTCCGGTGGGGGCCGGACCGAGTCTTAGGTACGTCCGGGGCGACAGCTCAAAGAACAGAAGAGGCGTCGCCGACCGGGTCGATAGAACTGGTTCTACACCCGAGCGGGGCAGCCGTACGGGCAGAGTTCGCATCCGACGGGCGGCTCGGCGTGGGAGTGGGCAGACCGGTCAGATGGTTGAGATCGAGGCCGAGACAGCAGCAGCCGACCCGGCGGTCGAGACATGGCTGCTCTCTGCTGGGGAGCGGGGGAACGACCGCACTCGGTTGCCTGCCTGGCGCAACGGCAATGAGGTCCGCCCGCTCGTGCACGGCTCCGCGTACTTCGCGCGCCTGCTGGAGGCCCTGGAGGAAGTGGGCGAGGGGGACCTGGTCATGTTCTCCGACTGGCGTGGGGACCCGGACGAGCGGCTCACGGAAGGCGGTCCCACGGTCGGCCACAGCCTGGCCGAGGCGGCGCGGCGTGGCGCGAGGGTCAAGGGCCTGTTGTGGCGCTCGCACCTGGATCGCTTCAGGTTCTCCGCAGCCCAGAACCGGGACCTGTCGGAAGAGGTGAACCAGGCAGGTGGCGAGGTACTGCTCGACCAACGGGTCCGCCCACTCGGTAGTCATCACCAGAAGTTCGTCGTGGTGAGGCACCGGAACACTCCGGAGCGAGACGTGGCGTTCGTCGGCGGGATCGATCTCGGTCACAGCCGGCGGGACGATGCCGATCACCGCGGCGACCCGCAGGCGCAGCCCTTCGCAGCTGCGTACGGGGAGACACCTCCGTGGCACGACGTGCAGGTCGAGCTCCGCGGTCCGGTCGTCTACGACGTCGAGCAGGTGTTCCGGGAACGCTGGGACGACCCGGCCGCCCTGAGTCGGCTGCCCTGGCAGGCGCTGCCGGATATGCTGCGCCGGCTCGATCGGACACCGAGCGACCTCTCCCCGCCCTCGCCGCCACCCCCGCCGGCGGGCGACTGCACCGTTCAGCTCCTGCGCAGCTATCCCAACCGCTGGCCGGGCTACCCCTTCGCCCCGGACGGGGAACGCAGCGCTGCCCGGGCCTACACCAAGGCAATGGGCCGCGCTCGCCGCCTGGTGTACCTGGAGGACCAGTACCTCTGGTCACTGGACGTCGCACGGGTGTTCGCTTCGGCCCTTCGTCGCGAGCCGCGACTGCAGATCGTCGCGGTCGTCCCACGGCTGCCCGATCAAGAGGGCTGGTTCTCCCGGGCCGGGGCGCTGCTCGGCCACGCGCGCGCGATCCGGCTCGTCGAGGAGGCGGGGCCGGGCCGGCTGCACGTGTTCGACGTCGAGAACCACCAGGGTGAGCCGGTCTACGTCCACGCCAAGGCCTGTGTCGCCGACGACGTCTGGACCGTCGTCGGCAGTGACAACTTCAACCGTCGCTCCTGGACCCACGACAGCGAGCTGGCCGCGGCGATCGTGGATGGGGAACGGGACATCCGAGCACCGATGGACCCAGCCGGAAACGGTGACGGGGCGCGCGTGTTCGCCCGTGATCTCCGCCTCCGGCTGCTCGCAGAGCACCTGGACCGGGGGCACGACGACGTCTCGGACCTGCTCGACCCGGACGAAGCGGTCACGACCGTGCGGCGCAGCGCGGCGGCGCTGGAGGACTGGTACCGGGACGGCCAATGTGGCCCGAGGCCCCCAGGCCGGCTGCGCCCCCACCACGTCGACGAGCCGCGACGCTGGCAGCGGGCGCTGGTAGCGCCGCTGTACCGAATGATGTTCGATCCCGACGGCAGGCCGCCGCGGATGAAGATGCGAGGCGAGCTCTAGCCACTCCTCGTGCAGAACCGGGAGGCGACGCTCACGGTCTTTGCGGACCTGTGACGGAATGGCCGTCTGCGAGTCCACGGCCCGGCTGCGGGTATGCCTTCGTGGAACCCCCAGCGTCGGGAGGAACGATGCTCGGCATCATCGCTCTACTGCTTGTCATCTGGCTGGCGCTGATCGTGGTCGGCGCGGTGGTGAAGGGGTTGTTCTGGCTGGTCATCATCGGCGTCGCGCTCTTCCTGGTCACCGCCGCCTTCGGGTGGGGGAAGCGGAGCGTGTGACCCGGACCGTTCCTCGCGCCACCGCCCGGGTGCGCGCTCACCGGGTGTGGCCTTCAGCTCCAGCCTGAGCGGCCGTGTCCGGCCGACGTGGCCGCACCCACAAGCAGACGAAACAGCTCCGGCTACACGTTGAAGCGGAACTCCACCACGTCGCCGTCGCGCATCACGTAGTCCTTGCCCTCGATGCGCACCTTGCCGGCCGCCCGCGCGGCCGCCATGGAGCCGGCGGAGACGAGGTCGTCGTAGCCGACGATCTCCGCCTTGATGAAGCCCCGCTGGAAGTCGGTGTGGATGACCCCGGCCGCCTCGGGCGCGGTGGCGCCCCTCCGGATCGTCCAGGCCCGAGCCTCCTTCGGCCCGGCGGTGAGGTAGGTCTGCAGGCCGAGGGTCTCGAAGCCGACGCGGGCGAGCTTGTCCAGGCCGGGTTCGTCCTGGCCGTAGTCGGCGAGCAGCTCGCGGGCGTCCGCGTCGTCGAGCTCCGCAAGCTCGGCCTCGATCTTCGCGCACAGCAGGACCGACGCGGCCGGTGCCACGGAGGCGGCCAGCTCGGCCTCCAGCTTGCCGCGCCGCTCCTCGTCCCCGAGGTCCTCCTCGTCGACGTTGAACACGTAGATGAAGGGCTTGTCGGTGAGCAGGTGCAGGTCGGCGAGTGCCTCCCGGTCGAGGCTCGGCTCGCTGCTGATCGGCCGTCCCGCGTCCAGCACCTCTCGGGCGGCGGTCAGCGCCGAGACGGCCGCCCGGGCCTCCGGCCGCATCCGGGCCTCGCGCTCGAGCTTCGGCAGCCGGTTGTCGACGGTCTGCAGGTCGGCCAGCACCAGCTCGGTGTTGATGGTGGCGATGTCCTCGGACGGGTCGATCCGGCCCTCGACGTGCACGACATCCGGGTCGGAGAAGGCGCGGACCACCTGGCAGATCGCGTCCGCCTCGCGGATGTTGGCGAGGAACTTGTTGCCGAGCCCCTGCCCTTCGCTGGCGCCGCGGACGATGCCGGCGATGTCGACGAAGCTCACCGTCGCCGGGATGACCTTCGCGCTGTGGAAGATCTCGCCGAGCCGACCGAGCCGCGGGTCAGGCACGTTCACCACGCCGACGTTCGGGTCGATCGTGGCGAAGGGGTAGTTCGCGGCCAACACGTCGTTCTTGGTGAGCGCGTTGAACAGGGTCGACTTCCCGACGTTGGGCAGGCCGACGATGCCGATGGCGAGACTCACCCCCGTCAGTCTACGGGCGTCGGGCCGAGTTGATCATGGTTGCGGAACGACTCCGGCGCCCGCTCAGCCGGTGCCCTCGCGCCCCCGAAGGCGGACCACGTCGGCGTCCACGCCGTGTTCCGTGCCGGCGTCCACGCCGTGTTCCGCGCCGGCGTCCACGCCGTCGATCAGCTCCGGCGCAGCTGTCGTCCGGACACTGTCGTCGATGCCCCCGGGCGCCGGCAGCTCGTCCGAGGTCAGCCCCATCGCCGCAAAGCGGCGCGCGGTGACGAGCACCCGTCCCTCCAGCGACCCCACGGCGCGGTTGTACGAGCTGACGGCCGAGCCGAGCGAGCGGCCGAGCTTGTCGACGTGCTCGCCGAGCGTGCCGAGCCGTGCATAGAGCTCCCGACCCGTCTCGTACACCTCCCGGGCGTTGTCGGCGAGCGCCTGCTGCGTCCAGGCGTGCGCGACCGTGCGCAGCAGCGCGATCAGCGTCGTCGGCGTCGCCAGCACCACCCGGTTCGAGGCCGCGTGGTCGAGCAGGGCCGGGTCGGCCTCCAACGCCGGCGCGAGGAACGCCTCCTGCGGCACGAACAGCACCACGAACTCCGGCGAGCCGGGACAGCTCTGCCAGTAGGCCTTGGCGGCAAGCGCGTCGACGTGAGCGCGGAGCCGCCCCGCGTGCGCCGTCCACAACCGCCCCCGCGCCGCCTCGTCGTTCTCCGACATCGCATCAAGGAACGCGTCGAGCGGCACCTTGCTGTCGACGACGACCGAGCGCCCACCGGCCAGCCGGACCACCAGATCGGGGCGCAGCAGCCCGTCCGGCCCCTGCATGCTCGGCTGCACCTGGAAGTCGCAGTGCTCGGTCATCCCGGCCATCTCGACGGCGCGTCGCAGGCTCAGCTCACCCCACGCGCCGCGGCTCTGCGGTCGCCGCAGCGATGCGACCAGCGCCGCCGTCTCGGCCCGCACCTGCTCCGAGCTCTGCCGGACCGCCGTCACCTGCTCCAGCACCGACGTGTAGGCGCCCACCCGGGCGGATTCGAGCTCGCGGAGCTGCCCCTCGACCTTCCCCAGCGTCTCACGCAGCGGCGCGACCAGGTGCTCCACCGCCTCGCGCCGGGCGTCGAGGTCGGCACCGGCCCGCACCGCGGACTGCGACAGGGTCGCCGACGCGAGGTCGAGGAACTGGCGGTTGTTGCGCTCGAGCGCCTCCGCCGACAGCGCCGAGAACGACTGCTCGAAGCGCTGCCGGCTCTCGTCGAGCACCGCGAGCTTCTCGTCGGCGGCTGCACGTTCGTACTCCAGCGCGGTTCGCAGCGAGGCGACCTCGGCCCGGCTGCGTGCGAGTCCGCTGCGGCCCGCCCACCAGCCGGCACCGGCCGCGAGGGCGAGCAGCAGGAGGACAAGGAGAGATCCGGTTCCGCTCATGCCGGGAGGGGATCACGGGGGTCCGACAAAATCGGGCTTCCGGCGGTGGGGGCGCTGGGGCCGATCAGTCCTCGCCGCGCAGATGGGCCACCGCCGCGGCCGCGACACAGTTGGCCGGGGTCGCACCGGTCTCGGGCGAGCCGGCGAACAGTCGCCGGGCGATGTCGGGGGCGTCGGCGTCCGGCTCGGCCGCGAGGATCTCGCCCGCCTCGCGGGCCAAGCGGGTGGCCAGTCCGGGCGCGAGCCCAGGGTCCTTCGACATCGCGTCGCGCGCCACGATGTCCGCGTCGAAGCGCCGACCGGCAGACCCGGAGTCGGGATCGCCGGGGGAATCCGGATCGACCGGAGCGGCGGGGTCGTCGGACACGGAGATCACCGTAGCCGCCGGACTGTTGTTTCGGCTGCTCTGCGGTGCGTTGTCGCTGCCTTCCGAAACGACTCGGCGGTACGGTTTGGCACATGGGCGTGGACTCCTGGCCGGCAGGCGGCCCTGCGTCCCGCCCCAGGCCACGTGCCGCGGGCGAGCCACTGCGCCCGCGACGGCCGGGCAGCGGCTTCGACAGCGGCAGCCGAGGCGCACCGGCCGGGTCCAGCGGATCCCGGACGAGCTCCGTCTCCGCGCCCACCCGGTCGAGCCCGCCGCTCCGCGGCCGACCGGCGCCGTCCGCACGGCACCGGGCACAGCGGACCGGTCTGCGCAGCCCCGGCGCCGGACCGCTCGGTGACTCGCGAGGACTGACGGCCGCGGGCGCATTCGTCCTGTTGCTCCTGGCGGGAGGCTTCGGCGCCCTGCTCGACCGGCTGCTCGGTCACAACCTCTGGGTCTTCTTCTCGGTGCTGTTCGTGGCCGCGGTGCTGCTCAACGCGGCGCGCATCCACCTCGAGGACCTCGCCGCCTCGATCGTCATGGTGCCGCTGGCCTACGCCGTCGTCGGCGCCGCCAGCAGCGTCGTCGCCCACCTCGGAGCCGACTACGGCCTGCGTCAGTACCTGGTCGGCGCCACGGGCGTTCTCGTGTTCAGCGCGCCGGTGCTGGTGATGGCGGTCCTGCTCGCGGCGGTCCTGGCGATGGCCAGGGGACGCTCGGCCATGATGGCCCGCCGCCGGGCGCGAGCCCGCGCGGCGCGTAAGTACGGTGCGCTGCCGAGCGGTGCCCGGCCAGGACCGCGCCCCCGCAGCGACACGCGCGCGGCCACCCGGGCCGGGCAGGGCGGCGGCTACGCGTACCGCCGCCGCTGAGGCGCTCAGGCAGGCAGACAGTCAGGCAGTCAGGCCCGCGCTGCCTGGAGGCGCATGTCCCGCCGGAGCTCGGGCGGCAGCGCGAACTGCAGGTGCTCGTCGGCCGAGGTGACCTCGTCGATCTCGCCGAAGCCGTGCTCGGCCAGCCAGTCGAGGACGGAGGAGACGAGCACCTCCGGCACCGAGGCGCCACTCGTGACGCCCACCGTCTCCACCCCGTCGAGCCACGCCGGGTCGATGTGGTCCGGGCCGTCGACGAGATAGGACGCGGCCGCACCCGCGTCGCGCGCGACCTCCGTCAGCCGGACGCTGTTCGACGAGTTGGCCGAGCCGACGACGAGGACGAGCTGCGTCCGGCCGGCGATCGCCTTGACCGCCGACTGGCGGTTCTGGGTGGCGTAGCAGATGTCGTCGCTGGGCGGGCCCTGCAGCGCCGGGAAGCGCTGCTGCAGCGCCCGGACGGTCTCCTGCGTCTCGTCCACCGACAACGTGGTCTGCGACAGATAGGCGACCTTCTCGGGGTCGCGCACCTGCACGTTCGCCGCCTCTTCGGGTCCGTCGACGAGGTGGATGCGCTCCGGCGCCTGCCCCGTCGTCCCGACGACCTCTTCGTGCCCCTCGTGGCCGATGAGCAGGATGTCGTAGTCATCGGCGGCGAATCGACGCGCCTCGACGTGCACCTTGGTCACCAGCGGGCAGGTGGCGTCGATCGTCCGAAGCGAACGGGCCTGGGCCTGCTCGTGGACCGTCGGCGCGACACCGTGGGCCGAGAAGATGACCGTGGCGCCCTCGGGTACCTCGTCGTTCTCCTCGACGAAGATGGCGCCCTTCGCCTCCAGCGTCCGCACCACGTGCGCGTTGTGCACGATCTGACGGCGGACGTAGAGCGGCGGACCGTAGAGCTCGAGGGCCTTCTCGACGGTCTGGACAGCCCGGTCGACGCCGGCGCAGTAACCCCGCGGGCGGGCGAGCAGAACGCGTCCCATGGCCACGATTCTACGTGTCCGCGGCCTCGGCCGCCGATCGCCGTCGGGACCTCGACATCCCGTGCGAGCAGGACGAACGGCTCCGCTCGGGCCACGGACCGACGACGGTAACGGGGGAAAGAGGACGAACCGCGGCCGTGGTGAGTCGTCGCAGGCCGACGGGGCAGGCATTATGCAGGTTCACTTCCGCCGTTCGCGTCACTCAGGAGTCGTTCATGCCGTCCAGCCTTCCCAAGCCGATCTCGGCCTACGTCGGCCTGCTCGCCTCCACGGCGGAGACGGCGCGGGCAGCGGTGCGCCAGGGTCCGGCCGGGGCGGCGCGGCTGCCGATGCTCGCTCTCACACAGGTGCTGTCCAGCCGCGACCGCTACGACGAGCTCGCCGAGCGTGGCGAGGTACTCCTCGGTCGGCTGCTGGCCCGCTTCGGCTCCCCCGCCCGCTCCGCCGAGGGCGCTGCGAGCAGCGCGCGGAACCGCGCCGAGCAGGCCTCCGGCCGGGTGGCGGGTCGCGTGGCGTCGCGCACCAACGAGGCACGCACCGCCGCCAAGGAGGCGAGCGACCGGGTCGGCGCCGAGATCGAGGAGGCGCGCCGCAAGGTCACCGCCCTCGCCGGACGCGCGGGGGTGGCGGCGAGCGACGCGACGGTCCGGGTCGAGGACGCGGCGCTGGCCGCTGCCGAGACGCTGCGGGACGGGGTGCGCACGCTCGCCGAGTCGGCGGAGCAGACGGCGGACCAGATCGAGCAGACCGCGCGCGGCCTGCTCGGGAACGGGCCCGCGGTGGAGAACGCGGTCGGGACGGCGACCGGCGCCGCCAAGGCGGCGGCGCACTCGGTGGCGGACAAGACCGACGAGGCCGCGACGAAGGCCGAAAGCGCAGCGGCCGAGACCGCCGAGAAGGCCCGCGACGAGGTCACGGACAAGGCCGAGACCCCGCCGAAGGACCACCCGACGCCGAAGCGCGACGACGTCCGGGCCGAGAAGGCCCAGGTGAACGTCGAAGCGGCGAAGAAGGCCGCCAAGAAGGCGGCGGCGAAGAAGGCGCCTGCCAAGAAGGCGACGGGTGCCGCTCCCGCCCCGGTCAAGGCGCAGAGCGCTCCGAGCACGAGGCCGAGCACCCGGCCCGGCGAGGCGCCCGCCAAGAAGGCCACTGCTCCTGCGAAGGCCGGCCCCGCCAAGGCCGGTCCCACGTCGGCGGCCGCCGCCAAGGCGGCGAAGGCCATCCAGTCGGTGCCCGCCAAGGCAGCCCCGGCCAAGGCAGCACCCACCAAGGCAGCGTCGAGCGCGGGGCCCGCCAAGGCAGCTCCGACCAAGGCAGCCCCGGCCAAGGCAGCCCCGACCACGCCCTCCGCGCAGACCGCCGAGGAGGCCGCCGACCCGCTGGCCACCGAGCTCGAGATCCCGGCGGAGCTCCGTTCCGCCGCCGGTCCCCTGCGCGAGCACGACGACCTGCCGCTGCCGGAGTTCGACCACATGACGCTCGGCTCGCTGCGGGGCCGCCTGCGCCGGCTCGATGGCGTCTCGCTCGTCCAGCTCCTGGACTACGAGCAGGCCCACGCGGCGCGGCTGCCGATCATCTCGATGCTGCAGAACCGCCTGCGCCGGGTGATCGAGGACGGCGAGCCGACAGGCGCAGCACCGCAGGCGTCGCCCGCCGACGTCCCGGCTGCGACCCCGACGACGCCGACGCCGGCCTCCACCGCGCCTCCGATCAACCCGCCGTCCCAGGGCGACCCGACCAACCCGAGCCAGCCCCGCTAACGAGCGGCGGAAGCCGGGAAGGCTGCGCTCAGCTGGCCCGCGGCTCACGCTCGTCGTCGCGGCTGTCCTCCGCCGACGGCGACAACACGGAGGCGGAGCGGGTGGGCGCGGCGCCCTCCGCCGTGCGCCGGGACGCGAGCGAGAGCAGGTAGCGGGCGAACAGTCCGAGAGCCAGCAGCAGCCGCAGCGGTGCGTGCCGGGCCCCGGGGTACCGCCGGGCCAGGTAGCGGTAGGCGCTGCTGTGGTGGGCGCGCAGCATGAGCTTCGGCGCGCGTTTCGTCGCGTGCCCACCGCCGTGCTCGACGACGGCCGTCGGCACGTACACAGACGCCCAGGCGGCGCGCCCGAGGCGATCGCACAGGTCGACGTCCTCGAAGTACATGAAGAAGTCCGGGTCGAATCCGCCGACCTGCTCGAAGGCCTCGCGGCGCAGCAGCAGGCAGGAGCCGGACAGCCACCCCGCCTCGCCCTCCACCGGCGCCTCCCGTTCGCGCCTGTAGCTCGCCGTCCAGGGGTTGGACGGCCACCACCAGCCGGCGAGCGCGTGCCCGATGCCGCGCCCGAGCGACGGCAGCGCGCGGGCACTCGGATAGAGATCGCCCTGCGGGGTGAGGATCGCCGGCCCCCACGCCCCGGCCTTCGGCCACGCCTCGGCCGCCTCGATCAGGACGTCGACCGAACCGGGGGAGAAGCGGATGTCGGGGTTGGCCACGAGCAGCCACGGCTCCCGGGCGCCGGCCGCGCCGACGTTGGCCGCGCCGCCGTAGCCCAGGTTGCGCCCGGTCGGCACCAGGGTCACCCGGTCACGGGACGCGGCACGCTCCGGCGAACCGTCCGTCGAGCCGTTGTCGGCGAGCACCACCTCGTAGGGGCGCGTCGTCGCCGTCGCGAGCGAATCGAGGAACAGGTCCAGTTCCTCGCCCGGGCTGTAGGTGATGACCACGACCCGCAGCACCGGCCCAGCTGGCGCCGTCGACGCAGTCGCGGCGGCGATCACTCCTGCAAGGCGCGGGCGTAGCTCGCCAGGTGCGCCTCGGCGCTGGCCGCCCAGGTGAACTCCCGGGCCCTGGCCAGCCCACGCTCCCCCAGGTCCGCCCGCCGCTGCTCGTCGTCGAGCAGGGCGGCGAGATCACGGGCGATGGAGTCGCTGTCCGGCTCGGTGTAGGCGACGGCGTCACCCCCGACCTCCGGCAGCGAGAGCCGTTGTGTCGTGAGCACCGCGGAGCGACAGGCCATCGCCTCCAGCACCGGCAGACCGAAGCCCTCGCCGTGGCTCGGATAGGCCACGATCTGAGCGCCGCCGAGGTAGCCGGGCAGGTCGGAGAAGCGGAGGTAGCCGGGACGCAGCACCCGCAGCTGGGCCGGGACGGCGGCGACGGCGTCGTCCACCTCCGAATCCCACCCGGACCCGCCGGCCAGCACCAGCGCAGGGGGCTCGGTACGGTCGTGCACCGCCTCCGCCCACCCGCGGATGAGATTCGGGACGTTCTTGCGCGGCTCGAGCATGCCGAGGAAGGCGACGTAGGTCTGGCCGCCGAGGCCCAGCCGGAGCCGCACGCGCTCCTGCTCCTGCTCGGACGGCGGGTGGAACGTCGTCGTGTCGACGCCGTGGTAGGCGACGTCGAGCTTGGTCGCCTCGGCCTCGAGCAGCCGGATGAGCTCGTCGCGGGTCGCCTTGCTCGGGACGATGCAGCGGGCGGCCCGGCGCAGCGCCGTACGGGTCGCGGAGCGGAAGAAGGTGCCCTTCACTGCCGTGTGCATCTCGGGCTCGGTGAAGAACGTCGCGTCGTGCAGGGTGACCACGACCGGCAGGCCGGTGCGCAACGGCATCGTGTAGTGCGGCGAGTGCAGCACCTCGGCGCCGACCTGGGAGGCGACCTGGCCGAGGCCGGTCTGCTCCCACGCGAGTCGGGCCGGGCGGTGGGCGATGGCGGCCGGGCCGGGCACGACCTGGGCGTGCGGGGCGAGGCGGCCGTACCGCTCGGCGTCGGAGCGCTGACAGACGACCGCGATGTCGGCGTCTGCGGCATCGAGAGCGGAGATCAGGCCATCGACGTAGCGGCCGACGCCACCACGGTCGGCCGGCACCGCGGTGGCATCCACGAGAACCCGTGGCACCACGCTCTCCTCATGCTGCTCGTCGGGACTGATCTTCAGGGCTGATCAGCGAGTTCCTCGGATTCAGAGCTTCGCTGCGCGGACCGCAGCTCTGCCGGGGTCACAGTACGCCTGCCCGATGTCCCGGCGACGCAACCTCAGAGCACAGATCGATAGATCTGCCAGCACCGCTCCGCGGCCGTGGTCCAGGAGAACTCCCTGGCCCGGCGCCGCCCCGCGGCGGCGAGTTGGTCCCGTCGCCGAAGGGCCTCGACGACGCCCTCGGCCAGGGCGTTCGCGTCGCCGACGGGTGTTGCGACGGCCGCACCGCCCGCCACCTCGACCAGTGCCGGCGCGTCGCTCGTGACGACGGGTACC
Source organism: uncultured Actinomycetota bacterium (assembly GCA_963783105.1). Classification (GTDB taxonomy): domain Bacteria; phylum Actinomycetota; class Actinomycetes; order Frankiales; family Frankiaceae; genus JAVEDQ01. The sequence continues at coordinate 59,810 of CAWAMI010000007.1, read as the reverse complement.
CCGTGGGTCATCGCCTCCAGGACGGGCAGGCCGAACCCCTCCGACCGGCTGGGGACGAGGACGACCGCGGCACGCGCGTAGGCGACGGCGAGATCCGCGTCGGACACCCTGCCCAGCAGCCGCACCCGGTCGGGGTCGTCGGCGGGCAACCGGATCTCGCCCCACCCGCTCGGCCCGACGACGACCAGCGGAAGGCCCGGCCAGCCCGCCCCTGCGGTGGCCGCGAGCGCGACGTCGAGCCCCTTGCGCGGTTCGAGGGTGCCGACGACGAGGGCGTACTCCTCCGGCAACCGCAGCCGCGCGGCCCGGTCCTCGGCGTCGGGCGGCACGGCGCCGACATCAGGCCCGACCCCCTCCCCCACGACCTCGACACGGCGAAGGTGCACGTGCCGCGCGAGTTCGTCGGCGACGGCCGCGGTCGGCACCAGGACGACGTCCGCGTCGGCCGCGGCCCGCTCCCCCATCGCCCGGTGCCAGGCGACGCCGCGCCGGGTGAGCGTCTCGGGATGGGTCCACGGGACGGCGTCATGGATGGTGGCGACCAGCCGTCTACCGCGACGCCTCGGCGGCAGCAGCAACGTGGGGGCGTGGACGAGCTCCGCCCGGGGGGCCGGTCCCCGCCCGGACCGCCACAGCTCGGCCAGCCCTCGTCGGGGCAGCGGCAGGCGGCGCGGTCCGAACAGGCCGGGCACCCGCGCCGCGGCGACGTCCCGGTGCCACGCCGTCCAGGCGGTGACGCCGGAGTCCGCGGGAGCCGTCGCCGCCAGCGCCGCGGCGAGCTCGCGGCTGTAGCGGCCGGTGCCGCCGGGCACCGGCGACAGCAGCTGCTCGAGGAGGAAGCCGACCCGCACGGCTCCCAGTGTGGGTGCGCGCGCCCCGCTGGGTGATCAGGACACCCGCCCCTGCGCGACTGCGTAAGGACACGCCGAGGTCTGTCGGCGTGTCCTTACGCAGTCCCGATCCGGCGCCGAGCCAACGAGCGGTCAGGGGCCAATCCGCGGACCGGTCAGCGGACCGTCAGCGGCCAGCTCACGGGCTCGCTCAGCAGGAACCCGGGGGCGAGCAGTCGGTAGGACGCCCGGTAGGAGCCCGCCGCGACTCTCGTGCCGTCGACGCGCAACCGCACCTCGACGACGTCGCCCGGCAGCACGGTCGAGCCGGTCCGGGTGAGGTTGCGCGCGGGCGGCGAGGTGCCGGGGGCGACGAACGTGACGTCCTTCAGTCCCGCCGGGGTCAGCCGCAGAGCGGACAGCGTCCAGGACCGCGTGCCCGCGTTGCGGAAGCGGGCGACGAGCTCGGCCGACGCCCCGGTCCGCACCAGGGACGGCGCCCAGTCGAGCGCGGCCCGGTCCGCGAACAGCGCGGGTGCGGACGGATAGGACGGGGCCGCGACCTGCACGTTCCACCGCAGGGGCGACGAGAGGACGAAGCCCGGAGCCATCAGCTGATACGCGACCTGGTGGGTTCCGGCCGGAACGGCCGAGGCGTCGAGCCGGGTGCGGACCTCGACCACGTCGTTGGGCAGCACCGCGCCCCCCGCTCGGGTCAGGTTCCGCGCCGCGGCGGGCGGGCCGGCGGCGGCCAGCGTCGCGTCGGCCGGCGACACGGGGGCGAGGCGCAGGGCGGACAGCGTCCAGTTCGAGGTGCCGGTGTTCCGGAAGGTGACGACGAGGTCGCCGGCACTGTCGCCGGCACTGTCGCCGGCGTTCCGTCCGGGTGCGCCGACCAGGACCGGCGGCGCCGGCACCGTCACGGGCGTCGCGCGGAGCGCGGGGGCCGGCGGAGTCGCGGGAGCGGGCACCGTAATCGGAGCCGGGGCGGACGTAGCGGCGCTCGACGCCGTCGTCCCGCCGCCGTCGATGTGCCACCAGCTGGACCGCAGCCCGTCCGAGTGGCTGGGCCAGGACCGCGCAGCGGCGATGCCGGAGCCGGTCGTCGTCACCGACGTCGCCCTGCCCTGGGCGTCCGAACCCTCGAGGACGACGGTGGTGACGCGGCCGCCCCACTCGCCGTTGCCGTCCCGGGCCGTGACCCGCAGCCGCTGCAGCTTTCCGACCGCCGGGAAGCGGGCCTCGATCGCGGAGACCGGTAGCTTCGCCGACCAGCTGTGCACCGTGTTGGGCACTGCGCCGTCCCACGGGTCGGCCTTGGCGACGAGGTAGGGCTGGCCGCCGCTCGTCGACCAACCGCCGTTGGAGGAGGAGAACTCGGTGAACGCCGGCTTGCCGCCCCAGGTGCGGATGTGGCCGGCCGTGGCCGCGATCGCCGCGTCGGTGGCGGCGTACTCGTACGTCGTGCGGACGCCTGTGCTCGACGTCCGCGAGCTCCCCGCGAACACCTGACAGGAGGTGCTGTCGCAGATGTCGTACGCCGAGCCCACCGCGGCGGTCGACCGGCGCTGCGCCGCGTACGTCCGGGCCGCGACCGCCTGGGCCTGCAGGGCGGCCGGCTTCCACGACGGGGACGCCTCCTGCGGCACGACGCCGCGCAGGTAGCTCTCCATCGGGACGGCAACCGTGCTGTACAGGCCCCCCGCGGAGCGCCGAACCGCGGTGGCGGTGCCCCGGTACTCCCGCGACGATCCGTCGGGGAAGACGACCGAGACCACGCCGGTGCCGGAGCTGAGGCGCACGGGCGAGGAGAGCGTCGTCGCGCCCGCCACCGCGACCGAGGTCCAGGAAGCGTCGAGGCGCTGCAGGTGCAGCCCGGCGGTGTCGGCGACGACCCGCCACCGACGCGGGCCCGCGGGCAGGGTCAGGCGGCGGTTGAGACCGTCGGTGACGGTCAGCCCGGTCGCCGGCAGCACCTGCTGGTCGACGGTGTCGTCGGAGCTCAGCAGCACCCGGAGCGGCGCATCGGCCTGCAGCGTCCTGGTGGTGCCCGGGTAGTAGGTCGAGAGGATCTCGTCGGCGGACTTGCCGAGGGTGGCCGCGCCTTGCGCACCCCACTGGGACATGCCGTGCCCGTGTCCCCAGGCGTGGCCGGAGAGGGTGAACACGCCGCTGGACGGGCGGGCGTAGACCTCCCCCGCCGGCGCGGGGGCCGGCGCCGGGTCGCATGCGACCAGGAGCCCGGCGCCGACGGCCAGGGCCACGACCCCGCGCCAGGCGACACCGGCGGAGGTGGGACGGAGACGGGCTGGAACGGACACCCGAACAAGATCGGCACCGTCGGCAGCCGAGTTGAGATCCTCGGTCGCGGACCCGTTCGGCCCCGGTCGTGACCTGCCGACGCAGCGGGCCGCGCCCTACCGCGACGTGCGTGCCCTACCGCGACGGGCGGCGCCCCTGGACCAGGAACGCGACGACCATGACGACGCAGAAGCCGATGCCGACGAACCACCCGTAGCCCTCGTGCCCCAGGTAGCGGAAGACGGCGATCGAGATCGCGATGATGAGCGCGAAGACCAGGACGGTGAGCAGGGCCGCGAGGAGGCGCTGGCCGATCATGCGATCAGGTCTTCGACGGGGCGGAGTTCGCCACGCCCGGGACCTTCACCGGGGCGGGGGCGACCTGCAGCGAGCGCCCACGCGGACCCTGGGGGCTCGGGCTGCCGATCCAGATGTAGGTGGGCAGCAGACCGATCAGACGACCCAGGACGGGAGCGGGCACGGCGCTCAGCGCGTCCGGGACGATGTCGCGGGCGTGGAACGTGTCCGGATCGGCGATCACCGGCAGGGTGTAGTCCCAGACGTGCAGCCCGCCGACCATTTTCCGCAGCCCGGGACGGGTCCGGAACCGCTCGTGGTACGCGTCGCCCTTCTTGGCCGCCCGCATGTAGCGGTCCGCGATCTTCGGCGGCAGGTAGGACAGGAACGGCAGCTTGTGATGCGGCTCCACGACGCCGAGTCGGTTGGCCAGCCCCAGGTAGACGACGCCGTCCGGACGGAGGACCCGGCGGATCTCATCCATCACGGCGTCGGCGTCGACGACGTGCTCGTAGATGTGGTTGAAGACGATGACGTCGACGCTGCCGTCGTCCAGGGGCAGTCGGTCACCGCTGGCTCGCAGGAACGACACCTCGCCGCCGAAGCGCCGGTTGGCCTTCGCGAGGCCGGGTTCGTCGATGTCGACGCCGACGACCCGTCCGCCCTCCTGCGACAGGGCCGCCGCGATGAAACCGGCCGACGTGCCCAGGTCGAGGACGTCGAGCCCCGCCAGATCATCCCGGCCGAGGAAGTGCTCCAGGACGGCGAGGATCTTCCTGGCCTTCTGGCGGCGCCCCTCCTCGTCGAGCATCTTGTGCTGGATCTCGGAGTAGGCGAGTTGCGCACTGCGCTCCGACGTGCTCACCTCAGCCACCCTCGGTACTCGGCACGCCGCGACCATACCCGGCGGGACCGGGCGCGGCGCCGTCCCGAGCAGCCAGCAGGGACCGCAGCAGGGCGTTGTAGCGGCCGCCGATGCTGGCCGGCGTGTAGTCGGCCGCTCGGGCCGAGGCACCTGCCCGGAGCCGCCTGCGCAGATCGGGGTCGCCCCGCAGACGGACCAGTGCGCCGGCGAGCGCGTCCGGGTCCCCGGGCGGCACGAGCAGCGCGGACCGCTCGTCCTCCACCGCCTCCACGATGCCGGGCAGACGGGACGCGACGACCGCCCTCCCGCGCGCCAGCGCCTCGAGCAGCGTCACGGGGAGGCCGTCCTGGTCGCCCGAGGCGGCCGGCACCGAGGGCACCGCGACGACCTCGGCCGCCGACACCGAGCGCAGGACCCGCTGCTTGTCGACCTGGCCCAGGAAGCGGACGCCGGGCAGCCCCTCGGCCTGCCGCTCCAGCGCCGGACGCAGCGGGCCGTCACCGACGATCTCGCATGTGTACGAGTGGCCGTCGGGAAGGCGGCGGAGGGCGTCGAGCAGGACGCCGACACCCTTCTTCTCGACCAGCCGGCCCACGAACACGATGCGGCCCTCGACGCCCGGCGTCTCCGCGTCCGCGGCCGGACTCGACGGGTCGACACGGGCCTCCGCCGCGGGCATCGGCAGCACGTGGACCTTGGCCGGGTCGGCTCCCCAATCGATCAGCCGCTCGCGCATGTCTTCGTTCACCGTGGTGACCAGCGATGCGCGGCGGAGAACAGCGCGCTTGATCCGGCGGCTGAGCGGGTCCCGCAGCGCGTAGACGTCGGCGCCGTGGCAGGTCAGCAGCCACGGCACGTCGCGCGCGGCGAACAGTGCCGCGAGACCCTGCGGAACCAGCCAGTGCACGTGCAGGAGATCCGGACGCATCCGCCGCACCATCCGGCGGAGCACGAGCACCTCCGCGAGCAGGAACGGGAGCACCTGGAGCCACCGGGAGCGGCGCGCCCGCAGGTTCTCGAGGATCGCGCCGTCGGCGAGGTCCTCGTAGCGCCGCGGGAAGTAGCGGAAGCGGCGGACCCGCAATCGTCCCTGCTCGGTGCTCGGGCTGCCGTGCACCGCCGGCACGAGCAGCGTGGTGTCGAACTGGTCGGCCTGCACGTCGGCGAGGTCCGCGACGAAGCTGGGTGTCCCGTCGCCGGGCGACGTCGGATACGTCGATGCGACGACCACCAGCCGTGGTCGTGGGCCCGTTCCGGCGGCCGTCGGCTCGCTCGTCACACACACTCCGGGTAGGCGTCGGGCGAGGATTCGCCACTGGTCGGGAGCCGGTCAGTCTAGGCGGGGCGGCCCGGCGCTGGGCGAAGCGCACACGTGGTTAGCTGAACCCCGTGCAGGATGAGGCCCGCCTTCGCGAACGACGTGGCCCGGCGAAGATCGTCAACGGCATCCCCTACAGCGACCCGGAGTCGACCTCCCTGCTGCTGCCGGGGGCCGTGCACGGCGAGTGGCTCGCTCGCCACCGCCATCTCGTCCGGGGTCGTCTGCTCGACAGCGGGTGCGGCAACCAGCCCTATCGCGGCTGGTACGAGCCCCTGGTCGACGAGGTCGTCACCTTGGACGCCGCGCCTGCCGACGGCGTCGACGTGCTCGGCTTCGCCGACCGGCTGCCCTTCGCGGACCAGAGCTTCGACACGGTGCTGGTCACGGAGGTCCTCGAGCACGTCGAGAACGCCGAGCGCGCCGTGGGCGAGATCTTCCGCATCCTGCGACCGGGTGGCCACGCCCTGATCACCGTGCCGTACTTCTACCCGACGCACGAGGCGCCCTACGACTACCGGCGCTTCACGCACTTCGGCCTCACCGACCTGCTGCGCCGGAACGACTTCGACGTCGTGGGGCTCGAGGCGAAGGGGGGCCCCGGCCTCCTGCTGGCCCACTTCTTCCTGCTGGCCCTGACCCGCGGGCCCACGTCCGCGACGAGCAGGCCCGGCCTGCACCGGGTGCTGACCGCTCCGCAGAAGGCGTGGATCCGGCGGGCCCATTCCGTGCGGAGCGACGTGGACGGGCTCGCCGGCATCATCAGCCTCGGCTACATGGCCGCCGCCCGGCGGCCGCTCGACGGCGCCGGCAGCGCTCAGAGCGGTCGATCCGCCCCGGTGACCATCGGCACGGATTCGTCTCCGACCGCCTGAACCGGGTCGGCGCGCTTGCGTGCCGCCAGCGCCATCAGGGCCCAGAGGCCGTCGGCGCCGGTCATCGCGAGCCGGCTGAGCAGGGCGACCGTCACCGCGCTGGCCGTGCCCATCTCTCCGGCGAGCGTGAGGACGAGGACGCTCTCCCGGACGCCGGCGCCGGCCGGCACGAAGACGACGACGAGCCCGGCGGCCCAGGCCAGCGCGACGGCGCCGATCATGCGCGGCAGCGGGACGGGATTCCCCAGGCCGCCGGCGATGACCGCGCTGGCCGACCCGAATGAGAACCACAGGCCCGTCGTCCAGGCCGCGCTGATCAGGACGCCACGCAGCGTGGGGGGTTCGACGGCCCCCGGCCGTCGCATCACCCGCGCCGCCAGCGCGGTCAGCGGCCGGAGCAGCCGTGGGTGGAGCAGGACCAGGACCAGGGGCAGCAGGGCGGTGAGGCGTCCCCACCCCGGCATCGAGAAGGCGAGCAGGCCGCCGCACGCGACGGCGGTGGTGACGCCGACCAGGACGTTCAGCAGGAACGCCGTCGCGGCCCGCGCACGTGGGACACCGTAGGCCCGCCCGAGCTCCATCTGGGCGAGGACCGGCCAGACGCTTCCGGGCACGTATTTTCCGAGCTGGCTGAAGGAGTAGACCCGCGTGCTGGCCTTCAGCGGCAGGGGTGAGCCGAGGTCGGCGAGCAGCGCGCGCCAGACGAGCATCGAGGCACCGACCCCGATCGTCGACAGCAGCACCGCAGCGAGCATGACCCAGAGGGACAGCTGCTCCAGGTCGCGACGGACGCTGGCGTACTGCGAGCGCAGGGAGAACGCCAGCCCGACGGCCAGCAGCACGGGCAGCACCCACTTGGCCACCGCGACGACGCGGCGGCCCCACCGGCGGCGGGTGAGCGGGTGTTCGGGCGCCACCTCTGCCGGAACAGCCGGAGGAGCCGGAGGTGCCTGCTTGGGGTCGGGTCCCACGCGCTCAGGAGCTCCGCGAGGGCAGCGCGTTCCGAGGCCCCGCGGGCGTCAGCATGGGACGGACCACGTCCGCATGATAGCCGTGGGGCACTCCGCACCCGGGCGTCCGGAACCGTGTGCCGTCCGGGGTCAGCGTCGCCGCTTCTTCCGCTTGTTCGGACGCTTGCCGGAGGCGCCCGTCCGGCGGCGCATCTCGGCGAGCAGCTCCGGCTCGACCGACGCGTCACCACGCATGTAGCGGCGCAGCAGCGGCTGGACCTCGGGGTCCCGGGCCAGCTCGGCGATCAGCTCGCGCACCCCGGACGACGGTTCCGAGCCGCCGATCTCCCGGCTCCGGTTGAGGAACTCGTAGCCCTCGTCCTCGGTGAGTTCGCGGCTGAGGTTGCAGCCGTAGGGGCAGCGCATCGTCGCGGTCATCCCCCACAGCCGGCAGATCATCGGCCGGACGGGATGCACGCCGCAGGTCTTGAACGGCCCCAGCGCCGGGCACAGGTCGACCTCGCCCGTCTGGCGGTAGCGCTCAGCCGCCTCGGCCGTGTAGCCGGGGATCGTGACACCCAGCTCCGTGATGCGCGCGCGCTCGGTCAGGCTCATGTCGATCGGCCCGCAGTTGTGCCAGCACAGCCCCTTGCACTCGAGCGTCGGGAGCTCCGCGTAGAGCGCCTCGAGCGCCGCGACCCGCTCGGGATCGAGGGGCTCGAAGGGCTCGGGGGGCTCGGGGGGCTCGGGGGGCTCGGGCGCCGCGGCCCCTCCCGGCTCGTTCATGTCCCCCGCGACCTGACCACCAGGTCGCCGATCAGCGCCAGGACGGCGATCTGAAATCCGACGAACAGCAGCAGCAACGTCGACGTCGCGACGTGCCAGTCGTAGCGCACGAGGTCGGTGACGAGCTTGACGCTGCCGATGGCCATGATCCACAACGAGAAGGGCATCAGCACCTTCAGCGGGTTGAAGTACATGACCATCCGCAGCACCTGGAGGATGTAGCGGTAGGCGTCGCGGAACGGGTGGAACTTGCTGAAGCCGGCCCGCTTGGCGTAGTCGATCGCCACGTAGTCGACCGGGTGCTGGTTCGACAGGAACGCCATCGTGATCGTGGTGACGCAGGAGAACCCGGGCGGCAGCAGCCGCAGGTAGGGCAGCGACACCTCGCGGCGGAAGGCGCGCAGCCCCGAGTTGAGGTCGGGGATCTTCGTCCCGGACAGGAAGCTCGCGATCCGGCGGATGACCCACTTCGCCGGGACCCGCGCCCACTTGTGCGTGCCCTCCTCGCTGGTCCGGGAGCCGACGACCTGGTCGACATCCGGGTTCTCGTCGAGGTAGCGCACGAACTCGGGGATGCGCTCGTTCGGGTACGTCATGTCCGCATCGGTCCACACGACGATGCGGCCGTGCGCCTCCTGGGTGCCGATCCGACGGGCGGTTCCGCTGCCCCCGTTGCGGCGGAAGGGCATGAGCCGCATCTGCGGGAAGCGCTGCTGGGCCTCGCGCAGCACCTCGAGCGTGGCGTCCGTCGACTTGTCGTCGATGCAGAGCAGCTCGTAGGTGTAGCCGCTGGCGTCCATCGCCGCCGTGATGCGCTCCAGCTCGAGCATCACGTGGTCCTGCTCGTTGTAGCAGGGCAGCACGATCGTCACGTAGGGCGCGTTCGGGCTGGTCGGCAGCGGCTCGTCACCCGGGTGCGGGGACTCCTCACGCAGGGCGGAGACGGTCACGTCGGGGACACTCCTGGTACGGGCGGAACTGACAACGACGCCGAGCCGTCGGCCCTGCCGTGGCCGGCCTCGGGCTCGGACGTTGCCGCCATGGTTTCACGAGCCGGGCGGTGTGACCCGCAGCAGCGCGCCGTCGACACGTGGCCGCCCGACCCCGCGGTCATCGCCAGCTGTCGACGCGGCCGAGCGGACGGGCCGGCGAACCGCCGACGACGGTGTTCGGTTCGACGTCCCGGCTCACGACCGCTCCCGCGGCGATGACGGCGTCGGAGCCGATCCGCACGCCCTTGAGGATGATCGCGCCGGTGCCGACCCAGACGCGGTCGCCAAGGACGACGGGCGCCGACGAGGCTCGCTCGCGACCGTCGACCGTGATCGCGTGGAAGTCGTGGTCGAGGATCTGGCAGTTCCACGACAGCGTGCAACCCGCGCCGATCCGCACCGACTCCCCGACCAGGATCTTGCTCAGCCCGTTCACGTTCGTGCCGTGGCCGATCACCAGCTCACCGGCGTCGACGACGACCCGGACGCCGCGCTGCAGAGAGACGACGCCCTCGCAGCGGAACCGCCCTTCCGGACGGATCCGGAGAACCGAGGTGTCGCTCGCGCTCGTCAGCCCGAAGTCGCCCATCCCCACCCGGAGCGCCCCGCCGTCGACGAACTCGATGCGTTCCCGCCCGTCGAGCACGGTGGCGGAGCCGGTCCAGATCGGCTGGTCGTGGGCCAGCGGGTAGCGCAGGCCGGAGACGAAGGCGGCCAGCGACGTCTCACCCGCCGGTCTCAGTCGGCGCACCTGTCGCAGGTACGCACGTCCGTCACCGCGGAGGACTCCGGCGGCTCGTCGAAGGGAGGGAGCGGAACGTGTCACGAGGTAACTCGATACACGACGAAGTCGACGGGCACGGTGGTCGCCTTCGTGGGGCGCCTCTCGAACGTCTCCTCCCAGTACGACAGGCCGGTCTGCACCCGCTCGACCGGCTCGAGCCGCACGCCGGGGAGCTGCGGCGGCGCCTGGGAGTGCCAGACGAGGAAGACCGGCTGGCCGGGGAAGCCGGTCCGGACGTTCTTGATGTATCCGGCGACGCGATCCGGCTCGCGCGGCAGCATCGCTGAGATCTGGTCCCGCTCGAGCCACAGGGCGCCGGCGAACAGCGACTGCGCGTACAGGCAGCACGCGGGCGACCGCTGCCAGAGGAACACGCCCTGCTGATCGCCGGCGACGGCGGCGATCCGCTTCGAGATGTCGAACGAACCACCGAACTCCGAGTGGCTGCGCAGGGGCCACGACTGCCGCACGTAGGTCCCGGTCAGCACCGCGACCGCGACAGCGACGGCCAGCGCGGTGCCGACGCGCGCCGTCCCGGCGAGGCGAGTGCGCCGACGGGCCACCTCCGCGGCGAGGAGGAAGACCGCGGCGGCCAGGGCCACCGCCGCGAGCATGAGGACCAGCGGCAGCACGTTCGGCACGTAGCGGCGGGACCACCACATCAGCCGGGTCGAGTTGCGGGCGTGCAGCCCGTAGATCGGGAAGATCAGCAGCAGCGGCGCGGCCAGCGACCACAGCGGGGCCGACCAGCGGCGCAGCGCGATCACCGCGACCGCGAGCAACACCAGCAGGAACACCGGCCGGGTCAGGAACCAGGAGAGCCGGGCGAGGATCTGCTCGTCGTAGGAACGGGCGATCTGCCCCTCGTAGTCCTGGAAGTCCTCGCCGAACAACCGCGGGCGCAGGAAGCCGAGCAGGAGCAGCACAGCGGCGCCCGCCGTGATCGCGGTGCCGGTGATCAGCTGCCCCGACCGTCCGCTCCACCAGCGCGCGACGCTCGGCCCGATCGGGCGCAGGACGACCGCCAGGGCCGCCAGCGCGAGCACCACCAGCGCAACCTCGGCGAGCGACGGGAGCCCGTTGTCCTCGCTGTAGCGCAGCCCCGCATCGGGTGAGTAGGCCTGCCAGAGCGCGTGCGGCAGCACGACCAGTACGCCGCCCGCGAACCAGGTCGCCCGCGCGTCCCAGCGACGGGTGGCGACGAGCGCGGCCCCGAGGGCGGCGGCGATCAGCAGCGGCAGGAGCGCATCGGCGCGGCTGAGGAAACCGACGCCCGTCACCAGCCCGGCCGCACCCGCGGCCGGGCCCCACCCCGTGCGCAGGGCCACGACCAGCCCGAACAGAGCGGCGAGGAAGAACAGTTGCGCGCTGATCTCCGTCGTCGGGTACTTGGCCTGCCAGACCTCGAGCATGTTCGTCGACAGCAGCACCCCGCCGATGCCCCCGGCGACGAGTCCGGCCTGCGCGCCCCGGCGAGGCGACATCGCCCACGGGGCCGCCTCCACGGCCCGGCGCAGGGCGAGCGCCGCGACGAGTACCGCCAGCACCCCGAGAAGGGGTCCGGTCTGCACCATCCCGCGCTCGCCGCCCACGTCGTGCGCGACCGCCAGAAGCGCAGGCCACAGGTGGTAGAACTGCGGAACGATCACGTCGGAGCCGGGCTCCTGCAGCCACAGGCTGCGGAAGCGCGCGCCGGGGTCTTCGAGCTCCACGCCCCCCGGCACGCGGCCGTCGAGTGCCGGGTCGACGATCCGGTAGGTACCGCGCTCCGAGATCGAGAAGGCGTGCTGGATGTAGCCGCCGGGGTCCTTGTCGGTCACGCCGTAGGCGAAGCCCGGAAGGAACATCACGGCCGCGAGGGCAGCGAGCAGGACGGCGCCGACCAGCCCGGCCGGATCCGTCGCCACCCGTACCGGTGCGAACCGTCGCACGGCGACCGCCACGGCGACGAACGCTCCCCCCGCCAGGCCGAGCGCCGCCGGCAGCGAGTACCACCCGAGGTGTGCCAGTCCGAGGGCGGCCCAGGCGACGAGGACGACGGCGACGACGAGCGCACCGACGACCAACTCGGACAGGTAGAGCGGTCCGGACCGGCGGCCTTCCTCGCCCGGCTCGACCCGATCCGGCTCCGCGCGACTGCCGGACAGGGGCCGGCTGCGGCGCCTCCCGGTCTCCGCCCCGGAACGAAGGCCGGTCTCGGACGCCATGCCCGTCACCCTAGGCGTGGGAGCCGTCCCATCGGAGGTCAGCGGGAGCAGGCCGACCAGCTCAGCAGGAGAACCACCGCGTCCTCGATCAGCGCGGCCGGGAGGTCGTCGTCGAACGGTGCGCGGCGGCGCCAGGCCGACCCCAGGTAGGCGCCGGCGATGGCCGCGCCGCCGCCGACCAGGATCGCCGGCAGGAGTGCGGTGGGCGGCAGCGACCGAAGGGGGACCGACGACGTCCGCGACGCCAGGCCGACCCCCGCCGCCGCACCGGTGGCGACCCGCCCGAGCAGTGGCGGCAGCGCGAGCCGGCTCGGGGTCTGCGGCAGCTTGTCCACGACGAGCTCGCCGAGCGCGGCGGTCGTCGCCACCGTGCGCCCGCGCCTGCCGGCCAGGCCGGAGAACGGCGGGACGTCGATCGCCCGGGACGTCCACGCCAGGGCCGCGGGCGGCGACGTCGAGCGGCCGCCCGCGGCCAGTCCGAGCAGTGCGGTACGCAGGAGCAGAGGGCGGGAGGAGCGCGGCGGAGTCACCACCTTCTTCTACACCGCCCGCTTCCGGTGCCCTACTGGAGCGCCTCGTCGGACCGGAGCAACGACGAGTCGGACGGCGGGCTCTCCCCGTCGACGAGCGGCGCGAGCACGGGCCGCTTCGCTGTCCGCCCGTCACCGGACGACCGCCCGGTGAGGCGGCGTCCGAGCCACGGCAGGAAGTAGCGGCGACCCCAGTCCAGGTCCTCCCGCCTGGCCGCGAGCCGGGACGGCGGGGGTAGCGGATCGAGCGCGGTCGGCCACACGAAGGGAGGCTCGATGCCGAGGGCGGACAGGACGACGCCGCAGACGTGGGCGTGCCCGATCGAGGACAGGTGCAGCCGGTCGCGGCTCCACATCCTCGGCTCGGCGAGCGCCGGCAGCCGCCAGAGGTCGACGAGCGTCACCCCGTGCCGACGGGCGGCCTCGCGGGTCAGCTCGTTGTAGGCGGCGGCCCGGCTCGCCACGGTCGATCCGAAAGGCAGACGCGGCGGGTCGAAGCCCGCGAACACCAGCACCGACGCACCCGTCGCCGTGAGGGCGGCGACGGCGTCGTCCATCTGCTGACCTGCCGCGGCGAGGTCGAACCGGGGTCGGAGAACGTCGTTGCCGCCGGCGGCGATGCTGACCAGGTCGGCGTCCATCGCGATGGCGGCGGGGAGCTGGTCGTCGAGGACATGGCCGAGGCCGACCCCGCGGATCGCCAGGTTGGCGTAGCGGAAGCCCGGGACGTCGGTGGCCAGCACCTCGGCGGTGCGGTCGGCCCAGCCGGCGAGGCTGCCGTCGGAGCGCGGATCGTCCAGCCCCTCGGTGAAGCTGTCCCCTATCGCTACGAAGCTGGACCACGCCCCCGGCATGAACCGAGACTATGCAACACACGGGTGTGTAGTCTGTGTGTAGACCGCTCCTGCAGGTGGCAGGTCACGGTCCGTGGGAGGTCCGCATGGGACGCGCCAACATCTACCTCTCCGACGACCTCGAGCGCCGGGTCCGGGCGGCCAAGCTGCCCCTGTCGGAGATCTGCCAGCAGGCTCTGCTCGCGGCGGTCGAGGCCGCCGAGACGAGCGCGACGCCACTCGGTCAGCGGATCGCCGACTGCGTCGCCGCCGGCTGGACCGCGGGCAGCGAGTGGGCGACCACCGCGGAGCCGACGGAGTTGCTGCGGCTGCTGCGCTCCGGCCAGCTACCGGAGATCCCGCGGGATCGACTGCCCGGATCCTGGTTCTCCTGGAGTGACGAGCAGACCCTCGCCTGGGAGGCGGGCTTCGTCGACGCCGCCCGCACCGCGGTCCGCTCGGCGCTGACCGCAGGCTTCCCCGCCCCGTCGTTGCCGGCGCGGACTCCCCCGGCCGTACCGGCGACCGGCGGCGGGGTCGAAACGTCCCCCACGGACGCGTCGGACGCAGAAGCGGGCGCCGGTGACCCGTCCGCGCCCGTCGACCTCGCGAAGCCGACGCCGTCGACGCGCGGGCGCACCGCCCCGACCGGCGGCACCGGTCCGGGTACTGCCGGACCGGGCTCTGCCGGACCGGGCTCTGCCGGACCGGGCTCTGCTCGGCTCGGCGACTCGTCCCGCAGCTACATCGGCGTCGACCGCGACGGCAACCGCATCGCCTTCGACCCGCACGCAGCCCTCGCCGCCGAGAAGAGCCCGCTGTTCGCCGTCCTCGGCACCGCCGACCAGCGCGCCCGGCTGACGCTGTCGATCGGCCAGGACGCGGCCTCCCGCGGCGCGGCGGTCGTCGTCGTCGACCTCTCCGGCGCGCTCGCCAGCCGGGCCACCGGGCTCGGCCGCAACGTCCGCATCGTCCGGCCGACCGCGCCCGGCGGGTTGCCGAACCTCGAGGAACTGATGCGCGGGAGCGGCAACCTGCGCAGCGTCTGGGAGACGTTCGCGGGGCTGGCCGGCAGCGGCCTGCTGCCCGGCGGACTGATGCCCGGGGGCGGCCTGTTCCCCGGCGGGTCGGCGGAGGACGTCGTCAAACCCGGCTACGTCACGGTGCTCAGCCCGTCGACCGACGGCGCCCTGTCCGGGCTCATGTCCGCGGCGAGCGCGGTCCGGACGCTGGCCGGCCTCACCTCCGTCACCGACCACCCGCGGCTGCTGCAGGTCGACCTGCCCAGCGGCGTGACCGTCCCCGCCGCGGTCGCGAAGCTGCTCACCAGCCAGATCAACACGGCGCGGGAGCACGACGTCGCGTTCGGCCTCTCCGCGGAGAGCGCGGAGACGGTGACCGGCGTCGGCGGAAGCGGCGCCCTGCTGTCGACCGTCTTCGGCTTCGCGACCACCAGCCCCGTCGAGGCGGACCGGCTGCGCGACCTGCTCGGCGCCCACGCCCCCGTGCTGCTCAGCCCGCCCGGCTCGACTCCGCACGCCGGCGACGAGGCGTGGTGCGTGATGCGCGACCTCGAGGGCCGGCTCGGTCAGGTCCGCATCGACACGCTCTGATCGGCGGTCGCCTGCCCCTGCTCCGGGATCGCGCCGAGCTGGGTGAGCAGGCCGACCTCGTCGACGAAACCCCAGTGCTCGCGCGCCTTGAGGTTCTCGTCGAGCTTGACGATGTCGACGCCCTCGACGGACACGTCCCGCCCGGTCGCCGGCATCCCCTGGAACTCGCCGGTGTGCTTCCCCGACATCCGGAAGCGGGCAGCGGCGGTGCCGTGCATGCCGACGACCTCGAGCGGCGTAAGGGTGAGGTCGCTGAACGCGCCGTGCATCATCTCCAGCCACTGGAGGACGCCCTCGCGAGTGGGCGGGATGCCGGGCACCTGCTCGTGCTCGACGAAGTCCTCGGTGAACATGTCCAGCAGCGCCGGGTCCTTGCGGTTCATCGCGTCGTAGAACGCGCCCGCGAGCGGGCCGTAGTCGAGGGTGTCGACGCCGTTGCCGAACAGGGTCGTCACCTCGCGGAACTCCGGGGGTTCCGTCATGTGGACACCGGCGTTCGTCATCGCCGGCATCAGGTACTCCGCGGCGAACCCGTCGAAGTGGGCCTGGGACTCCCACACGTCGATCACTGTCATGCCGCCGGAACTCGGCATCTCGAGGTGGGAGATCAACCCCGTCGGCGGCTTGCCACCGAACGCCTCGAACAGGTCCCGGTTCACCATCGCGAGCTGGTCCCCGGTCACCCCGGGCAACTCGAGCGTGAAGCAGACGGTCATGACGCCCTCCTCGCGGATCGCCCGCCGCGCCCACGGCGGGCGGCGCCATTGAAGCCCCGCCCGGGCCCGGGGTCCACGGGGCGAAGGCGCACATAGCGGATCCGCTTCCGGACCGGCCGCTCAACCGCCGACGCGCACCCGGCCAGCGGCGTCTGAAAGCGATGTGACCAGGGTCGATCAGCCGACTCCGTAGGCCAGGAGCGCGTCCCCGAGCTTGAGGAAACCGGCCAGGTTCGCGCCTTTCACGTAGTCGACCGTCCCCTTTCCGGAGTTCCCGCCGTTCTCGCCGTGTTCGACGCAGCGCGCGTGGATCTCGGACATGATCGTCTGAAGCCGCCGGTCGACCTCGTCCCGGCTCCACGAGATGCGCAGCGCGTTCTGGCTCTGCTCGAGTCCGGAGACCGCCACCCCACCGGCGTTGGCCGCCTTGCCCGGCGCGTACAGGACGCCCGCCTCGGTCAGCCGCGCCACGGCCTCCGGGATGCAGGGCATGTTCGCACCCTCGGCGAGCAGCCGGCACCCACCGTCGACGAGCGCCTTGGCGTCGGACTCCTCGAGTTCGTTCTGCGTGGCGCACGGGAAGGCGAGGTCGCACTCGACGCCCCAGGGCTTGCCGTCCTCGAGGTAGTCCCCGCCCCAGGTCTCCTGGTACTCCGCGAGCCGCCCGCGGCGGTTCATCTTCAGGTCGATGATCCAGGCGAGCTTCTCCTCGTCGATCCCGTCGCGGTCCACGATCGTGCCGCCGGAGTCGGAGAGCGTGAGCACGGTGCCGCCGAGTTGCTGGATCTTCTGCGCCGCGTAGAGGGCGACGTTGCCGGAGCCGGAGACGGTGCACCGTTTTCCCTCGACGCCGTCGCCGAGCCGGTCGAGCATGTCGGCGGCGAAGTACACGGCGCCGTAGCCCGTCGCCTCCATGCGGACCTGGCTGCCACCGAACGACAGGCCCTTTCCGGTGAGGATGCCGGTGAACCGGTTCTCCATCCGCTTGTACTGACCGAACAGGAAACCGAGCTCCCGGGCGCCGACGCCCTGATCGCCGGCCGGGACGTCGGTGTCCTCGCCGATGTGCCGGTGCAGCTCGGTCATCAGCGACTGACAGAAGCGCATCACCTCGCGCTCGGAGCGCCCGTGCGGGTCGAAGTTCGATCCGCCCTTCGCGCCGCCCATGGGCAGGCCGGTCAACGCGTTCTTGAAGCACTGCTCGAATCCGAGGAACTTGAGCACGGCGACGTCGACCGTCGGCGAGAAGCGCAGACCGCCCTTGTAGGGACCGATGGCGTTGCTGAACTGCACCCGCCACGCGCGGTTGACGCGGATCGACCCGTCGTCCTTCTCCCAGGCGACGCGCCAGGTGATGATCCGGTCCGGCTCGGTCATCCGCTCGAGGGCCTGGGCGTCCCGGTACTCCGGGTGTTCGAGCAGGAACGGCATGAGCGTCTCGACCACCTCGTGCACCGCCTGGTGGAAGATCTGTTCGCCGGGGTTGCGCCGTACCAACCCCTGCATGAAGTGGTCGATCTCGCGGTCGACCTCCGCCTGCGACGGTCCCCCACCGGAGCTGCCCATCCCGACCTCCTCGTCGGTCCACGCGTTGCGGAACGCCCTCGTGACACAGGATGACCCCCGGCGTAAGAACGTCGTCATGCCGCCCGCCGAGACAGCCCTCGCCGACAAGACCGTCCTGATCCTCGCCGCCGACCTGTTCGAGGACATGGAACTGCTGTATCCGCTGTACCGCCTCCGCGAGGAGGAGGTGACCGTGACCGTGGCCGGTCTCGACGACTCGCCGGTGTCGGGCAAGAAGGGCTACAGCCCCCTGCCGGTCGACCGGGCCGTCGAGGGGCTGTCCGCCGACGACTTCGACGCCCTCGTGATCCCGGGCGGCTTCGCGCCGGACAAGCTCCGCCGGGACGAGACGGTGCTGCAACTCGTCCGCGACTTCGACGCCGCCGGCAAGCCCGTGGCGTTCATCTGCCACGCCGGCTGGGTGCCGATCTCGGCCAAGATCCTCTCGGGGCGACGGGCCACCAGCGTCGGGGCGATCCGCGACGACATGGTCAACGCCGGCGTCGACTGGGTCGACGAGGCAACGGTGGTGGACGGCAACCTCATCTCGGCACGCACCCCGAACGACCTCGGACCCTGGCTGAAGGCGCTGCTGGCGGCGCTGCAGTCGGGCTGACCGACCCCTCGGGCCGACCGAGGGGGAGCTGGCGCCGTTCGACCGGTCAGGACCGGCGCAGCGCCGCCAGCCTGCCCAGCGGGTGGCGCGGCGCCGGCTCGGCACCCGCCGCGGCGAGCCCCTCCTCGGCGGCGCGAGCCCGGGCTTCGGCCTCCGCGACACGTCGCTCCGCGGCCGCGAGCTGCTCCATCATCTCGAGCTCGCGCGTCGCCAGCCGGCTGCGCTCCTCGTCGAGCCGCGCCCATTCCCGCTGCCGGGCCTTGAGATCCAACGCGGGTGCGTCCTGCAGGTCGAGGACGCGCAGGTACAGCTCGAGCCGGTTGCGCTCGAGACGGGCGATGAACGGCGAGCCGGCATACGGGGCGAGCAGCCGACGCGCGTCCTCGAGCTGCGGGGCACGGCGGTCGAGCAGCACCCCGAGCCCGAACACCGCGGACACGACGTGCAGCTCCAGGTGCTCGCGGGCGTCGACGAAATCCTCGACCGCGGTCAGGACGCCGTTGCGCGGCCCACCCTCGTCCAACGCGAAGGCGAAGGCGCCCATCCCGCGGAAGCCCCGCGGCCCCAGGTCGGATCGACCGACCACGGCACCGAGGTCGAACGAGTGCGGCCGCACGGCCTCGGGCGGCAGCCGATCCGGGCCGTAGTACTGGTCGCGCCGCGCGGCCGGCCAGCTGACGTCGTTCAGCAGGACGAGCGGGAAGGTCTCGCGTCCGGCCGCCGCTCGCTCGATCGCCTCCAGCTCGTGCGACACCGTCCAGTAGTTGTGGTCGCCGTCGACGAGGTAGGCGTCCGTGCCGGTCAGTCCCTCGAGCGCGTCGGGGCTGAAGCCGCGGATCACCTCGACCTCGAGCGCCTCGTCGGACTCGGGTGCCACGCCCGGGTCGGGGTCGACGACGACCAGCCGCCCGCCGCCGGCCCGCCGGAGCCGGTTCACGAGCAGCGACGTCGTCACGCCGCTCTCGGAGCCGATCTCGGTGACGCTGGCGATCTCGAACAGGTCGAGCAACGGCACCCATAACTCGCGAAGGTCGTGCAGCGAGTGGAGAAGCAGGGGCCGTAGCGTCTTCTCGTCGAGGTCCTCATCGACCTTGGCGATGTCGTCCCTCGTGATGTCGCCCTTCGTGCTGTCGCCCGTACTCACACCCGGCTCCCGATCTCCCGCACCAGCTTGCGCACCGCCCGCCGGCTCAGCGACGCCTTCGGCGCCGCCCCGTGCGGCACCTCGAGCGGCGCGTTGCGCACCGCCATCCACGCGTAGGCGATCTCGACGTCGATCGCGTAGGTCGCCGCCGACAACCCGCCCTGCTGCCCCGGGTCGAGGGTGTAGACGATCTGCGCGTCGTCGGTGTCGACGTCGAGCAGGTTGCTCTGCAGCAGACGCGCGCCGCCGACGCCGATCTGTGGGGACGCCGCCAGGTCGGTCACCTCGACGACCACCGGGTCGGTCTGCCGCAGCAGGTGGAAGGTGAGCCGGATCCAGTCGACCCGCACCACGCCCCGCCGGTGCGTGGGATCGATCCGGATGCGCCGCACGCCTTCGCCGAGGATGCGGACCCGTGCCCAACACAGCCCGTCCCGCCCCGTGTGCGGGGTGACCATCTCCTTGGGGCCGTTGACGAAGTCGGCGCCGGCGTCCACGTACACCGAGACGGCGCCCGCCGCGGACGTCGGGGACGCCGCCTCCGGGTCGGCCCGCGCCTCCGAGACCAGGGCGGAGAGCTTGGCCAGCGGCGGGTTCACCACCGCGGCGACCCCCGCCGGCCAGTACAGCTCCTGCATGGACAGCCGGTCGAGATCCGCCGGCGTCAGGTACGGCAGCAGCCGCAGCATCTCGTCGGTGACGATGCCCTCGACCGCGTCCGACCCGAAGTTCTCGTCGTGCACCCAGGAGCTGAAGGCGAGCGCCTCCTCCTCCGTGGGCCGCGCGACGAAGCGGGTCAGCATCTCGAGCAGCTGGCGCCGGGCCCCGGGCGCGGACAGTCCGGGCAGCGGGTTCTCCGAGCGCCGGTAGCGCACCCACTCCCGGTGGAAGGCCCGCACCCCGGCCTGCGCCGCGGCCTTCTGCGCCGCCTGCGTCCGGGACATGCGCGCGTCCGAGGTGATCGGGTGCAGCCGCTCGTCGAAGCCCACCAGCGAGCCGAAGTCCGGCATGCACAGCTGCTCGAGGATCTCCGGGCTGCGCATCACCGGCGCGAACGGGCGCGCCGGCTCGCCTGCGCTCGCGAGATAGCCCTCCATCTCGTAGCCGGAGAGCCGACGCTGCAGCGCGGTGCTGTTCGTCGCCAGGTACAGGCCGATCAGGTGCAGGTCGCGGCCGGCGGAACGCAGGACCCGGGACAGCAGCGTCTGGATCGTGCCGCCCCACCCGAGGTCGACGACCAGCGCGATGCCCGACTCGGGCAGCTGGTCGTCGAGATAGCGCAGCAGGCGCTCCCGCAGCCGGGCCGCCCGCACGACGATCGCGCCCCGCACCTGCGGCTCGCCGGCGATCGCGGACAGCGCGGTGTCGGCGACGCCGGGGATGTCGAGGCGCACGTCGACGAGGTCCGCGAGCGCCGGGACCTCGGACAGCGACACCCCGAGCTGAGCGGCGAGTTGCCCGACGGTCGGCGCACGCCGACGGGTCAGGAACGCCTGCAACTCGTGCGCCGTCCCCTCGTAGACGCCGGCCAGCGCGCAGACCTGCCGGCTCGCCCACAGCGTCGACACCTCGATGCCGGCGGCGGCCGCGTGGTCCCGGATCAGGTCGGACAGGAAGTCGCCCTCGCGCAGCAGGCAGTGGATCCGGTCGACCCCGAACGCCCGCGCCCGCTCGACCACCCACTCGGCGAAGCCCGCCAAGGCCGGCCCGAACACCGTGGCGCCCGCCTCCCAGAACCGGACGAGCCCCTCCGGTACCGCGGCCGCCTCGGCGCGGTTCAGCACCCGGGCGCGCAGCGCGGTCAGCCCGTAGTCGCCGTCGACGAGGTCGACCCCCGCCTCGGTGTCGAGCCGGGCCGGCGTCAGGCCTTCCTCCTCGACGACGCGGCCGAGGTGGTCCGAGAACTTCCGGTAGTGGACGACCTGCAGGCCGGCCTCGCGCCCGCCCTCGTAGTCCGCGATCGGATGGTCACCGAGGTGGACGAGCCGCGCGGCCCGCGCCCCGGTGGCCGCGAGCATCACGTCGAAGAGCCCGTCGCTCTTGGACGTCCCGTTGTCGCTCGAGGTGAAGATGGCGGTGAACGCGCCCCGCGGCAGCTCGGGCCGGTCGAGCAGTCGCTCGAGATGCGCGGCCGAGAAGTAGGTGTCGGAGACGAGGTAGACCGGCTTGCCGAGTTTGTTGTTCACCGCCTCGATCAGCTCGGCCAGGCCGAGATCGGCCCGGCAGAGGTCGCGCTCGACGTCGATCTCCAGCCGCTGCAGCTCCTCGGGGTCGGCCAGCGGCAGGGCGGGCTGCAGCGCGGCGTAGATCTCGGCCAGCCGCGTCTCCGTCGTGCCGCGCTCGGCCAGGCTGCGCTGCCGCGCGGCATGCTCGGCCTGCACCCGCAGCTGGGCGAAGACGTAGGGGGTGACGCCCTCCGGCAGCCGCCCGAGCCGGTCGAGACGCTCCCCGAGGACGAGGAAGGCCTGGACCGGCTCGGCCACGGTGCGGAACAGCAGCGTGTCGAACACGTCGAGGCACACGCCGTCCGCGAGCTCCGAGTCGAGCAGCGACCACAGCTGGGCCAGGCGGGTGTCCTGCGTCGACGGCACGTCCTGCGTCGTCGAGTGGGCGGCGTACACGAGGCACGGACCTCCGTTACGGGGATGGCCGGGCGGGCGCGACTAGTATCGCGTCCGGTCCGGCCGTACGCCGGACACCACGACGGGCTGCGAAGAGATTCAGACGCGATCCGTCCGGCCGACGCAGGAGATCTCCACTGCCAGCGAACGTACCGACACGCCCCCGGTTGCGGCCGGCATGACCCCCACCGCGGCCGAACTGGAGCAACTCGAACGGCGCAACCGGGCCCAGACCCGGCTGCGCTGGGAGCTCCTGCGCAACCTGGTCCGCAAGGACCTCAAGGTGAAGTACAAGGGCTCCACGCTCGGCTTCGCCTGGTCGCTGGCGAATCCGCTGCTGCTGCTGGCCGTCTACTACGTCGTCTTCCAGCTGATCCTCAAGGGCCGGATCCCGGACTTCGCGATCTACCTGATGTCCGGCCTGCTGATCTGGAACGCCTTCTCGGGCGGGGTCAGCGGCGCGGCGACGAGCGTGGTCGGCAACGCGAACCTCGTGAAGAAGGTCCGCTTCCCGCTACCGGTGCTGCCGCTGTCCGCGGTCGGCTTCGCGCTCGTGCACTTCGTCCTGCAGATGCTGGTGTTGGTCGTGGTCGTCCTGATCAGCGGCCACTCGATCCTCGGCTGGCAGCTGCTGCTCGCCGTCCCCGCCTTCGCGGTGGCGCTGCTGTTCACCGTGGCGCTGAGCCTGCTCGTGGCCGCGTTGAACGTCCGCTACCGGGACACCCAGCATCTGCTCGAGGTGTCGCTGCTGGCCTGGTTCTGGCTCAACCCGATCGTGTACGACGTCGGGCTCGTGCGGGACCAGCTCGGCCAGTGGACCGCGCTCTACTGGTTGAACCCGATGGCCAACATCGTCGCGACGATGCAGCGGGCCATCTACAAGGAGCCCTACGCCTACAGCGACGGCATGAAGACGCTGGTGCTGGCGGACCCCGGATACGTCTGGTACCTCGAGCACCTCGGCATCTCCCTCGCGATCGGAGCGGTCGTGTTCGTCCTCGGGCTCCGCTCGTTCCGCAAGCGCGCCGCCGATTTCGCCGAGGAACTGTGAGCGCCCGCGAGGCGGAGGCGCCCATCCCGGGGACGCCCGTGCCCGAGGTCCTGGAGGACCCGCCCGCGGCGCCTCCCGGGGAGTCGGGGCTTCCCCCGGTCATCACCGCCTACGGCGTCGGCAAGCGGTTCGCGAGCTACCACGAGCGGGCGACGAGCCTCAAGGAGCGCTTCGTGCGCCGCCGCTCGCTGGTCGGCGAGGAGTTCTGGGCGCTCCGGGACGTCGACGTCGCGATCGCACCCGGGCA
Organism: uncultured Actinomycetota bacterium; assembly: GCA_963783105.1. GTDB lineage: Bacteria > Actinomycetota > Actinomycetes > Frankiales > Frankiaceae > JAVEDQ01. Next base: position 36,668 of record CAWAMI010000007.1, on the reverse strand, counting down.
GACCGTCGGGCTGATCGGGGCCAACGGATCGGGCAAGTCGACGCTGCTCAAGGTGCTCGCCGGCATCCTGCAGCCGACCGCCGGCGAGGTGCACGTCGTCGGGCGCATCGCGTCGCTGCTCGAACTCGGGGCCGGCTTCAACGGGGAGCTCTCGGGCCGCGACAACGTCTACCTCAACGCCAGCCTGCTCGGCCTGTCACGCCGCGAGACCAACGCACTGTTCGACTCCGTCGTCGCGTTCGCCGAGCTCGCCCACAAGATCGACGACCCGGTCAAGCACTACTCCTCCGGCCAGTACATCCGGCTCGGCTTCGCCATCGCGGTGCACGTCGACCCGGACGTCCTGCTCGTCGACGAGGTGCTCGCGGTCGGCGACGAGGCCTTCCAGAAGAAGTGCCTCGACAAGATCACCGAGTTCCGCGACGCCGGCAAGACGATCCTGTTCGTCAGCCACTCACTCGGGCTCGTCGAGGACCTGTGCGACCGCGTGATCGTCATGGAGGCCGGCAAGAAGATCTTCGACGGCGCCCCGGCCAACGGCACGCTGGTGCTGCGCAACCGGATGCGCGGCGGCACCGCGACCGGCGGCAGCGACGACGCCGTCCAGCTCGCCGGCGTCACGTTCGCGCCGGACCCCGGGGGCACGTCGCGAGTGCAGTACGACCCGGGCGAGCAGCTGACGATCTCGGTGGACCTCGACGTCGCCGAGGGCGCGCCGGACCGGCTCTACCTGCACGCGGTGGTGCTGGGTCCGCACGACATCCCGGTGTGGCAGATGGAGACCGAGGGTGGCGTGCCCGCCTCGCCGGGCCGGGTGACGGTCGACTTCGTCGTACCCCGCCTACCCACGCTGACCAGCGTCTTCGCCATCCGCGTGCACGTGTCCGACGCCTCCAGCGGCACGCCGCTCGGCATCCGGCGCTTCGACGACCTGTTCGGCATCGCGGGCCCGGCCACGGGCGGGCTGCTGCCGGTCGAGTACGAGTTCCGCGAGCGCTCGTGACCGCTCAGGTTCCCGGCGTCCCGCGAGCGACAGTCGTCATCGTCAACTGGAACGGCGCCCACCTGCTGCCATCGTGTCTGGACGCGGTGGCGAAGCTGGAGACGACGTTCGGTTTCGACACGGTCGTCGTCGACAACGCCAGCTCCGACGGCTCGGAACACCTGCTACGCACCCGCTACCCGGACGTGCAGGTGATCCAGACCGGCACCAACCTCGGCTTCGCCGGGGGCAACAACGCGGCGCTGCGGCAGCTCACGACCGAGTTCGCGGTGCTGCTCAACAACGACGCGACCCCCGAGCCGGACTGGCTCGAGCGTCTGCTCGCCCCCTTCGACGCCCCGGGCGGCGAGCGGCTCGGTGCCGTCACCGGCAAGGTCGTGTTCCTGCCCCGCTTCGTCCGGCTGCAGCTGTCGACGCCCCCGTTCACGCCCGGACCGCACGACCCCCGCGAGCTCGGGGTGCGCATCTCCGGCGTCCGGGTCGGCCCACCCGGCGACGCCGAGGAGCTGCTCGGTGAGGTGCTCTGGGAGCGGCTCACCTACGGCGCGGAGGGCCCGCCCGACGCCCGCTTCTTCTGGACGCGACCGTCGGGCGAGCTGCTCCTGCCCGTCCCGGCGCACGGCCCGGTCGACCTCGAACTCACCTGGACGGCCGATGCCGACAAGGAGGTCACCCTGAGCTGGGACGGCGGCTCGCGGAGGCTGCCCGTCGGCGAACGCACCTCGACGGTGTCGCTCACCCTGCCCGCCGACCTGCCGCGGGTCGACGTCGTCAACAACGCCGGCGGCATCGTCCTCGAGGACGGGTACGGCGCCGACCGCGCCTACCAGCAGGTCGACGACGGCCGCTTCGACTCGCCGGCCGAGGTGTTCACCGCCTGCGGCAACGGCATGGCGATGCGCCGCGAGCTCGGGGCCGAGCTCGACTGGTTCGACGACGACTTCTTCCTCTACTACGAGGACACCGACCTCTCCTGGCGCATCCGTGCCCGCGGCTACGCGATCCGGTACGAGCCCAGCGCCGTGCTCCGGCACGTGCATGCGGCGAGCAGCGGGGAGTGGTCCCCCCTGTTCGTCTTCCACGTCGACCGCAACCGGCTGCTCATGGTCACCAAGGACGCGACGGTCCGGCTCGCCCTGCTGGTGGTGCTGCGCTACCCGTTGACGACGGCGTCGATGGCCCTCCGCACGCTGCGGCAGGGGATCGCCTCCCGCAGCCGGCCGGCGGTGCGGCCCACGCTGCTGCGGCTGCGCGTGATCGCGTCGTACCTGCGGCTGCTGCCGCGGATGCTGGCGCGGCGCCGGCGGGTGGGACGAACGCTGGCCGTGCGACGTGCCGCCCTCGAACGCCGGTGGCTGACGCCGCGGTCCGAGGCGTACGTGGCGGTCACGAGCCCCGAGGTCGACCCGCGGGCCGCCGAGGAACCGGCGGCATGAGAGCTGATCGATGAGAGCTGATCAATGAGAGCGGCTGTCTACAACCGCTTCTGGCACAGCCGCGGCGGCGGCGAACGGCACGCCGGGATGGTCGCCGAGGTGCTGTCCCGCCCGGTCGAGCTGGGCGGGTGCGGCGTCGAGCACGTCGACCTGCTCGGCCACACCGAGCAGGACCTCGACGACCTGGGCAAGCACCTCGGCCTCGATCTCTCCCGCTGCACCTACCGGCTGCTGCCCGACCGCGGCGACGCCGCCCTCGCCGAGGTGAGCGAGGGATACGACTTCTGGCTGACCGCGTCCTACATGAGCCGACTCGCACCGCGGGCGACCCGCTCGGCGTACCTGTGCTGGTTCCCGACGCCCTTCGACCACGACCTCGCGACGTGGCGCAAGAAGCTGGTCCGCCTGGTCGGACCGCTGCTGCGCGGGGACCGGGCGTTGACCTTCGGGGCCGGCTGGTACCCGCCGGAGGGCGGGCGTCGGCGCAGCTGGGTCTGGACGTCCGGCGACGGGGTGCTCGCGGTGCCACCGGGGCAGAACCGCCGGCTGCGGGCCGACATCGGCCGGCCCGGGGCACCGGGGACGACCACGCTCCGGGTCGAGGACGCGTCCGGCCGGGTGCTGCACACGCTGCCGATCGAGCCGCGCTTCCGCCGGCACTCGCTGGCGCTCGGCAGCTCCGCCCGCGGCAGCGAGGTCCGGTTCCGCAGCGACGCCTTCTCGCCCGGTGAGCAGGACGTCCGCGAACTGGGCGTCGCGCTGAGCCGCGCCTGGCTCCGGACCGAGAAGGCCAGCGTCCGGGCCTGGGCCAGCGCGCGCTTCCCCTGGCTCGCCCGCGATCCGAAGGACCTCGCGTTCCTCGACTCCTACGACAGCGTGCTCGCCAACTCCGAGTACACGCGCGAGTGGATCCGGCGGCTGTGGGAGCGCGAGGCCGACGTCCTGTTCCCGCCCATCGACGTCTCCCGGCTGTCGCCCCGCAGGTCGCGGGAGAGGACGGTGCTGACCGTCGGGCGCTTCTTCGCGCCCGGCCTCGGCCACGCGAAGCGCCAGCTGGAGATGGTCCGCTGGTTCGGCGAGCTCGTGCGCAGCGGCCGGCTCGACGGATGGACGCTGCACGTCGTCGGTGGCTGCGAGAACTCGCAGCTGCCGTACCTGGAGCAGGTCCGGCGGGCCGCCGAGGGGCTGCCGGTCGAGATCTCCGCGAACGCGCCACGGAGCACGGTCGCCGAGCTGCTCTCCTCGGCGTCGATCTTCTGGTCGGCCACCGGCTACGGCGAGAGCGACGCACACCCCTGGGCCGCCGAGCACTTCGGCATGACGACCGTCGAGGCCATGGCCGGCGGCTGCGTGCCGGTCGTGATCGATCGGGCGGGTCAGAAGGAGATCGTGCGCCCCGACGTCGACGGCTACCGCTGGAACACGCCCGCCGAGCTTCTCGACGCCACCGTGCGCGTCGGCTCCGACGACGCGCTCCGGGCACGGCTCGCCGCCTCGTCGCAGCAGCGGGCGCAGGCCTTCTCCGACGAGGCGTTCGCCGAGCGCTGGCGCGGGATCGCCGCCCGGCGCTCGCTGCTCGGCTGACGGCGGGCGGTCCCGTGCGGGTCCTCGTCGACGCCACCCCGCTGCTCGGCACGCGCACCGGCGTCGGCCGCTACACCGGCCACCTCCTCACCGAGCTGGCGGAGCTGTCGGTGCTCGCCCCGGAGGAGGAACTGCAGCTCGGCGCCACCGCCTACACCTGGCGAGGGCGGGAGCGGCTGCCCGGCGTGCTTCCCGCCGGGGTCGTGGCCAGGGGGCCGCGGGCGCCGGCCCGGCTGCTGCACGAGCTGTGGGCCCGGTCCGAGGTGCCGCGGGCGTCCTGGCTGGCCGGGCGCAGCGACGTGCTGCACGCGCCGAACTTCGTCCTGCCGCCGCCCGGGCGGGCCGCCGGCGTCGTGACCGTGCACGACCTCAGCTACCTCCGGGTGCCGGAGACGGTCTCGAGCGCCTCCGCCCGTTACCGCGACCTGGTGCCCCGCAGCCTGCGGCGGGCCCGCCTGGTGCTGACCCCCTCGGCCGCGATGGCCGAGGAGGTGATCGGCGAGTACGGCTACGACCGCGACCGGGTGCTGGCCACCCCGCTCGGCGTCGACCCCGCCTGGTTCCGCATCCCGGACGCCCGGTCGAGCGAGCTGCCGTCGTCCGAGTTGCCACCGCGGTACCTGCTGTTCGTCGGGACCCTCGAGCCCCGCAAGGACCTCCCCGGTCTGCTCGCCGCCTACCGGCTGCTGCTCGAGGCGGAGCGCAATGGGCCCGAGGTGCCGCCGCTCGTGCTGGTCGGCCCCGCGGGATGGGGCCCCGCGCTCGACCTCGCGGGGGTTCCGCACGAGCGGGTCCGCTCCCTGGGCTACCTCGAGGAGGAGCAGCTGCGGCCCGTGGTCGCCCGGGCGACCGTGCTGTGCTTCCCGTCGCTCTACGAGGGCTTCGGGCTGCCGCCGCTGGAGGCCCTCGCCGCCGGCACGCCCGTCGTCGCGAGCGACATCGCGGCCACGCGGGAGGTCGTCGGCGCGCTGGCCGGCGCCGGCGACCCGGACGACACAGCCGACCCTGCCGACCCTGCCGACCCAGCCGTCCGGCTCGTCCCGCCGCGGGACCCGACGGCGCTGGCGACGGCGCTGACCGCCGTGCTGGCGGCGCCCCGTCCCGACCCGGCGCCGGGCCGGGAGCACGCCGCCGGCTTCACCTGGCGGGCCACCGCCGAGCGCACCCTCGCCGCCTACCGGCAGGCACTCGCGGGGAGCTGAGTGCGGCAGCAGCGTGAGGTGGGTGGGTACAAATCCCCGTCGCGGTCGCGACATGGTGACCCGTCCGAGAGCGGCACTTCGCGCGGCCGAGGCCCGGCGAGGGTGTGCGAGATCAGGGCACCCAGAGCGGCGCAGATCCCGCACAGCCCTCGCGGGAACCGCGCGAGAACGCCGGATACCGGGCGCCCGCCGCGCGGTTCGAGGCCGCCGAGCCCCGACTTGTACCCACCTGCCTCATCTTGCTGCCGCACTCACGGGCGGCTGAAAGCCGCAGCAGGCCGGGAAGCCGTTCTCACCGATCTCACACGAGCCTCAAGACGCCCGTCCGGGCCTCCGATCACTCCTCGTGACGAACGACCGCGCAGGTGCCCCGCCGCTGCGCGCCAACCACCTGGAGTTCTCGTGCCCGTCTCGACCCGTTCCCGCCGCTTCCGGATCGCCGCGGTGGCCGCCGCCGCCGTCACCGTCGGCACCCTCGGCGCCGCCTGCGACCCGCCGCCCGCCAAGTCGATCTCGGGCACCGTCCAGGGCGCCGACGCCCGCTTCGTCGACGTCATGCTCGGCTTCGACGTCATCGACGCCGCCGGCAACAAGATCGAGATCGACCACCTGAACAACGGCTACAGCGTCGTGCAGCGCATCAATCACTGCGTCGCCACGAACGGCGCCGCCGCCTCACAGACGTGCCCCGGCACCGGCATCGTGACCACGAAGAACTGGTCGCTGAAGCTGCCGAGCAACGCCTCCAAGGTCTACATCGAGGTCTACCCGAAGGCCCCGACGTCGACGGCGTGGCTCAACAACTACCGCGGCTACACCGGCCCGGCGGTCGGCTCGACCAACCTGAGCACCTACGCCCGCACGTTCCGCCGGGCGATCCCGGTCAACGGCGCGGTCACCAACGTGGCCATCGTCGCGCCGAAGGTGTGCGGCGTCTCCGGTGGCACCACCGGCAGCCTCGTCGGCCACATCAGCGGCTTCGGTGCCGGCACCATCAACGCCTGGTCGATGTCGCCCGACGGCACCCGCTCCATGGGCTTCTCCAGCGGCACCATCGACGCGGCCGGCAACTACCGCATCGACCACCTGCAGTCGGGTCAGCGCTACGGCGTGATCGCGAACTCGGCCGGCCGGACCAAGAACCTCGTGGACTACCGGCGCTCGACGTCGAACGACACCCTGATCCCGGGTCCGTGCACCACGAAGGCCTTCAACTTCTGATCGCAGGCCGCAACAGGAACCCAGACCCCCAGTACCAGACCCCCGGTACCAGACCCCCAGCAGACCCCAGCACCCCGGCTCGAACGGCGGCTCGGCGCTCCGGCGCAGGGCCGCCGTTCGGCGCTCGCTGCGTCGGTCCATCGGCGACCGGCGACCGGTTCACAGGCCGGCCTTCTCCTTGCGCGGGCGCCACCACGACTCGTTGTCCTCGTACCAGGCGACGGTCGCGGTGAGCCCTTCCTCGAAGTCGACGAGCGGCCGGTAGCCCAACGTGTGGATCTTGGCGTCGTCGAGGGCCCAGCGCTCCCGCTGCCGCCCCGGCCCCGGTCCCGAGACGGCGAGCGACGACGTCCGGCGGACCAGCGGCAGCAGCTTCTCGGCGAGCTCGCGCAGCGTCAGGTCGGTGGGTGACCCGACGTTGTAGACCTCACCCGCGCGTCCCCGCTCGAGCACCAGCTGGATGGCCCGGCAGTGGTCGTCCACGTGGATCCACTGCCGTGTGTCGGCGGCGGTGGGCAGGGACTCGGGGATGCGCACGGCCAGTCCGTCGAGCAGGTCGGTGATCAGGCCGGGCACCGGCTCGGAGGGCAGGTGGTAGGGGCCGAAGTCGTCCGGCGACCGCACAACGGTGACGGCGAGCCCGTGCGCCCGGGCGTAGGTCTGCGCGAGCAGGTCCCCGGCCGCCCGGGTGGCCGCGAGCGGCGTCCGGGGCGCCGGCGCGTCGCCCTCCCGGCTCGCGTCCGAACCGCTCGGGCCATAGACGTCTCCGGTGCTCACCTGGACCACCCGCGACACGCGGGCGCGCAGGCAGGCGTCGAGCAGGGTCTGCACGCCGAGCACGTTGGTGACGACGGCGGGGGCCACGGTCGGCACGCCGGGCGTCGGAGCGTCCTGCTCGGCGGCGAACGAGACCACGACGTCGTGGCCCGGCAGCACCTCGTCGAGCAGCGGGGCGTCGCAGACGTCGCCCTGGACCACCCGGCACTCGCCGCGGACCGGAGCCAGGTTGTCGAGGCTGCCCCGCGGGGTCAGCTTGTCGAAGACGGTGACCTCGACGGGCCCGAGCGACGGGTAGCCGCCGGAGATCAGCGTCCGGACGAAGTGCGACCCGACGAAGCCCGCTCCCCCGGCCACCAGCACGCGCATGGCCTAGTTCTCGCCCGACGCACGCCGCTCGCGCAACCCCCGGCCGGACAAGCTCACGCCGCCGTGGCGATCCCGAGGGCCGGGCCGATCCGGGCGACCGCACGCTCCAGCTGCTCGGACCAGGCCGGCATCGGCGGCAGCCCCGCCTCGACCCAGGACCTGTTCGACAGCACCGAGTAGGCGGGGCGCGGCGCCGGCCGGGCCATGGCCGCCGTCGTGGTCCGACGCACCCGCTCCGGCTCGTGGCCGGCCAGCCGGAACACCGCCCGGGCGACCTCGAACCAGCTCACGTCGCCGCCGGCCGAGCAGTGGTGGGTCGCGCCGGGCACGTCAGCGAGGGCCAGCGCGACGAGCCGCTCGGCCAGGTCGAGGGTCCAGGTCGGGGCCCCGCGCTGGTCGTCGACGACGTCGACTGTCTCGCGTTCGCCGGCCAGTCGGACCATCGTCTTGACGAAGTTGCCGCCGGTCTCGCCGTACAGCCACCCGCTGCGCACGACCGAGCCCCGCTCCGGCAGCAGCAGGCGCACGGCCTGCTCCCCTGCGAGTTTCGTGCGGCCGTAGGCGGTGCGCGGGCCCGTCGGGTCGTCCACCTCGTAGGGCCGCGGCGACCCGTCGCCGGGCGGCTCCCCGCTGAAGACGTAGTCGGTCGACACGTGCACCAGGGACGCGCCCACCTCGTCGCAGGCCATGGCCAGGTGGGCCGGGCCGGCGGCGTTCACGGCGTGCGCCCCGACCTCGTCGCTCTCGGCCCCGTCGACATCGGTGTAGGCGGCGGCGTTGATCACCACGAGACCGGCGTCGCCCGCGGCCCGCGCCTGGTCGGCCAGCACGGCCCGGGCGCGGTTCGGGTCGGCGACGTCGCACTCGGCCCGCGACAGCCCCTGCCAGCTCAGGCCGTCGCTGTCGGCGCGCCCCTGGAGCACACGCGCCAGATCGGAGCCGAGCTGCCCGGACGCCCCGGTCACGACGATGCGGGGCCGGCTCACAGCCGGCCACTTTATGTGCCGCCAACCGCTTCCTCGGCCCCGCTGCGGGCATCGACGGCCCATGACCACCCCACAGGCATCCCCGTCGCAGGACGACTCGCGGGAACCCGAGGCCTACGAAGCCGAGATCGAGGATGCCTTCCACCGCATCGTCGACGAGGGGCGGACCCGACTCGCGCGGCCCTGGTTCACCCTCGGGACGACGGCGCTGGTCGGTGGCATCGACATCGGCACGGGCGTCCTCGCCTACCTCCTGGTGGCGGAGCAGACCGGCTCGATCCTGCTGGCCGGGCTCGCGTTCTCGATCGCGTTCGTCGCCCTGCTCCTCGCCCGGTCGGAGCTGTTCACCGAGAACTTCCTGGTGCCGGTCACGGCGATCGTCGCCGGCCGCTCCCGCCTGCGTTCCCTCGCGCGGCTCTGGACCGTCACCCTCGCGGCGAACCTCGTCGGCTGCTGGGGCATGGCCTGGTTGATCGTGCAGGCCCGGCCGGACCTCCGGCCGAAGGCGATCGAGACCGGCACGCACTACGCCGACCTCGGCATCACGACGAGTTCGCTCGCACTGGCGGTGATGGCGGGAGTCGTCATCACGTTGATGACGCGCATGCAGAACTCGACCGAGAGCCTCGGCGTCCAACTCGTGCCCGCGGTGCTGTTCGGGGCGTTGCTCGCCGCGGCCCAACTGTTCCACTCGGTGCTGGACTCGATGTTCATGTTCGCGGCGCTGCACTCCGGCCGCGCCCCGTTCGGCTACCTGGACTGGCTGGGCGCGCTCGGCTGGTCGGTCCTCGGCAACGTGATCGGCGGTGTGGGGCTCGTGACGTTCCTCCGCCTGATCCGGGTGCCCGGCAAGGTCGCCCAGGAGCGCAGCGCCGCGGGTCGCAGCACGGGCACGAGCGCGCCATCGACGGGATAGGCCCGCTCAACGGCGATGCCGGCCGACCGATAGGAATATGCCGGGTGCGCGCCCGGCACCGGTGCGTTGACAACGGGAAACACACCCGTCGCCGGGTACGGTGAGCGTGGCCGACGAACCACAGAACCGCCGCTCCAACCTGCACGAAGAGCGCGGTCGTCGATCCGCCGGAAGGAGCCCAGCCCGGGTGTACACGGCTCCTTCACGCTCGGTGCTGCCTCCCGAGCTGGACCCGCGGTACCGACGGCCCCGCCGCGTCAGCGGCCTCCGGCGACTCCTGGCCGCCCTCACGGTGACCCTGTCCGTCCTCGTCCTGTTCGCGAGCACCGGCGGCTACGTCGTCGTCAAGTGGTTCAACGGCAGCATCGCCCGCATCCAGCTGAACTTCGGCGACGACCGCCCGCCGGAGTCGGCGAAGGGTGAGCAGAACTGGTTGCTGGCCGGCACCGACAGCCGCGCGGGCACCGGCAACGAGTACGGCGGCTCCGCCGTGGAGGGCGAGCGCAGCGACACGACGATCCTGGCCCACCTCGACTCCGACGGGACGACGACGCTGCTGTCGATCCCTCGCGACACCCTGGTGACGATCCCGGCCTGGACGGACGACAAGGGCATCGACCACGCCCCGCACCAGGACAAGTTCAACGCGGCGATCATGCTCGGCGGCCCGTCCCTGATGGTGCGCACGGTCGAGGAGTTCACCGGCATCCGCGTGGACCACTACGTTGCCGTGGACCTGGCGGGGTTCAAGAAGATCACCGACGCGATCGGTGGGGTCGACGTCTGCATCAAGAAGTCGTCGTTGACCGAGCGCACGCTCAACGACGACCGCACCGACTACGTCCGCAGCACCAACCTCGACGACCCCTTCAGCGGGTTCCAGGGCCGGGTCGGCGAGAACCACCTGACCGGCGACCAGGCGCTCGCGTTCGTCCGGCAGCGGCACGGGCTCGAGGGCGGGGACACCGCGCGGATCCGCCGGCAGCAGCAGTTCCTCGGTCAGGTCTTCCGCCAGGCCACGGCGACCGGGGTGCTGCTCAACCCGGCGAGGGTCAGCTCGCTGATCTCGGCGGTGCGGGACGCGCTCACCCTCGATCAGGACACCTCGCTGAACGACCTGGAGAAGCTGGCCGGACGGATGCGCGGGCTCGACGCCGAGCGACTGCGGTTCGAGACGGTGCCGACGCGGGACCTCAAGGAGAGCGACCCCAACGCGGTCACCATCGACGGCATCCTCCAGTACCGGGAGCCGGGGGCACCACGAGCGGTGGGCTCGGTGCAGCTGGTCGTCCAGCCCGCCTACGAACAGCTGCTCGCGCGGCTGAAGGGCGAACCCACTCCCGCCCCGAGCTCGAACGCGACGGCCGAGGAGCCGCCGACGCCGGTCTCGATCCCGCCCTCCCAGGTGCTGGTGTCGGTCCAGAACGGCACGAGCACCTCCGGTGTGGCGCGAGAGGCGACCGAGCTGCTGAGCCGCCAGGGCTTCCGCACGAACACGCCGACGGTCGCCGACGCCGACACCTACGGAGCCTCCGAGGTCCGGTACGCCCCCGGATTCGAGGATTCGGCGCAGACCGTCTCCGCGGCCGTCCCGGGCTCGGTGCTGAAGGTGGACCCGACCGCGCGCAACGGCATCGTGCTGGTGGTCGGCAGCTCGTTCACCGGGACGCGCCCCGTCGCCGTCCTCGGCTCCCGGCCCTCCGCCTCGGCCACCCCGTCGGCGAAGGCCAGCGCGTCCCCGGAGGCGACCTCCGCGCCGCCGCCGGTGACGGCCGCCGACCCGGACAACCGCTGCACCTTCTAGTGACGGCATCGTGACGACGCTCGACCGGCTGCTCGCCTCTGCGCTGCGCTCCGACCCGTCCGGGCCCTTCCTGACCTTCTACGACGACGCCACCGGCGAGCGGATCGAGCTCTCGCTCACCTCGCTCGAGAACTGGGTGGCCAAGACGGCGAACCTGCTCGTCGACGAGCTCGACCTCGAGCCCGGTGAGCCGGTCGCCGTCGACCTGCCGCCGCACTGGCAGAGCGCCGTCGTCGTGCTCGCGGTCGGGGTGGCCGGCGGCCGGCTCGGGCCGTCCGGGCGGATCGCGTTCTACGCGGAGGGCGGGCCGGTCCCGGAGGCGGAGGAGGTCGTCGGGCTCGGTCTGCGCCCCCTCGGCGGCGGGCTGCGGACGCCGGTGCCGGGGGTGCTCGACTACGCCCGTGAGGTCCCCTCGTACGGCGACCACTTCGCCGCGGTCGAGCCCGCCGACGTCGGGGACGTCACGCCCGTCCCCGACCGGCTGCTGACCCGGACGCTCGACCCCCTGCTGGGGGTCCTGGCGGGCGCCGGCTCGCTGGTTCTCTGCCGCAACCCCGACCCGGCGAAGCTCGCCGAGCGGGCCGCCACGGAGCGGGCGACCGCGAGCTGGGGCATCGACGTCGACGGGCTGCCGAGGCTCGGCTGACCCGTCGTCAGTCGCCGCGGGCGAAGGCGAGGAACGGCTCCAGCGCCTCCGGATCGGCGACCGCGCCGGTGCTGACCGCCTTCTCGACGTCCACGCCCTCGAGGATCCGCTTGACCGGCACCTCGAGCTTCTTGCCGTTGAGGGTCCGCGGGACGTCGGGGACCGCCTCGATCCGGTCCGGTACGTGCCGCGGGGACAGCTCGCTGCGCAGCGCGCGGTTGAGTGCGGTCCGCAGGTCGGCCCAGCCAGAACTGTCGAGCTCCGTCCCCTCGCTGAGCACCACGAACAGCAGCAGCTTCCCGTCGGCCTCCACGACCAGGGAGTCGGCCACCCCGTCGACGTCGTCGACCACCCGGTAGAACTCCGACGTCCCCATGCGCACGCCGCCGCGGTTCAGCGTCGAGTCCGACCGGCCGTAGATGGCCAGGGAGCCCCGCTCGCTGATCACCTTGCACCAGTCGCCGTGCCGCCACACGCCCGGGAAGTCCTCGAAGTAGGACTCGCGCAGGCGGGAGCCGTCGTCGTCGCCCCAGAAGCCGGTCGGCATGCTCGGCATCGGCGCGGTGACCACCAGCTCCCCCACCTGATCGAGCACCTCGCGCCCGTCGGGGTCGAAGGCTGCGGCAGCCACGCCGAACGCCCGGGTCTGGATCTCGCCCGCGTGCACCGGCGCCAGCGGCAGGCCGGCGGCGAAGGCGGTGCAGACGTCGGTGCCGCCGCTGACCGAGGCGAGCAGCAGATCGGGATCCTGCTGGGACGCCGACTTCGGAGACGCGACCGCCTCGTAGACCCACGCGAAGCCCTCGGGGGGAAGGGGTGCGCCGGTGGAGCCGAGGGTCCGGATGCCGGAGAGGTCGGCGAGCTCGTGGGGGACGAGGCCGGCGTTCTGGCAGGAGGTGAGGTAGGGGGCGCTGGTGCCGAAGCAGGTGACGCCGACCCGCTCGGCGAGCCGCCAGAGCGCGCCGAGGTCGGGATGGCCCGGGCTGCCGTCGAACGCGACCACGGTCGCCCCGACGAGCAGACCACTGACCAACAGGTTCCACATCATCCAGCCGGTGGTGCTGAACCAGAAGAAGCGGTCGCCGGGACCGAGGTCCGTGTGCAGCAGCAGCTGCTTGGCGTGCTCCAGCACGATCCCGCCGTGGCCCTGCACGATCGGCTTGGGCAGGCCCGTGGTGCCGGAGGAGTAGAGGATCCACAACGGCGCGTCGAAGGGCACGCGCTCGTAGCTCGGCTCGGCCGACTCGCCCACCAGGTCGTCCCACCGCAGCCACCCGTCGAGCGTCGCCGTCTCGTCGAGGTAGGGCACGAGCACCGTCGCCTTCAGCGTCGGCAGCTCCGCCTGGAGTTTCGGTAGCCGTTCGAGCGTGGAGTGCGCCTTGCCGTTGTAGACGTAGCCGTCGACGCCGAGCAGCACGGTCGGCTCGATCTGGCGGAAGCGGTCGAGCACGCCGCTCGCGCCGAAGTCGGGCGAACAGGAGGACCAGACCGCGCCGATCGAGGCGGTGGCGAGGAAGGCGATCAGCGCGTGCTCCGCGTTGGGCAGCACGCCGACCACGCGGTCGCCCCTGCCCACGCCGAGGCGGCGGAGGCCGGCGGCGGCGCGGGCCACCACGTCGACGAGCTCCGCGTGCTCCAGCCGCACCTCGCGGCCGTCCTCGCGGTGGGCCAGGAGCGCCGGGCCGCCCGACCACGGCCGCGCCAGCGCGTTCTCGGCGTAGTTGAGGCGGGCCTCGGGGTACCAACGGGCGCCCGGCATCGAGCGGTCGGCCAGCGCCGGCCCGTCGCCGCGCTCGCCGATCACACCGGCGAAGTCCCACAGCGCATCCCAGAACGCGTCGAGGTTCTCGACCGACCAGCGCCACACCTCCTGCGGGTCGGCGCCGGGCCGACCGATCGCCTCGAAGAAGCGCGCGACCACCGAGTCGCGTCGCCGCTGCTCGGAGGGCTCCCACAGCAACGTGCCTTCGGCCACCATCCAGCAGGCGTACCACAGGACCGGCGGTAACAGCAGCAACCGGTTCGTCCACAGCCGGCGGTCCGCGACGGGCAGCCCCGGGCCGCGACCGTCAGTCTCGTGCAGGTGCTGCCGGAACCGCCGCCCGAACTGGCCGTGGAGCACGGCCTGTTCTCGGTCCGCCAGGCGCTGGCCGCGGGCAGCTCCCGCGCCGACATCACCCGCAACATCCGCCGGCAACGCTGGGTCCGGGTCGAGCCCGGGATCCTGATGGCGACCGGCCATCAGCAGGCGCCGCTCGACCCACTCCTCCTCGCGGCGTTGCGCGCGGGTCCCGGGGCCGTCGTGGCGCGCCGCTCCGCCGCGAGCGCCTTCGGCTGGGATCTCCTCGATGTGCCGGCAATGCCCGAGATCATCGTTCCGCGCCGGTGCACGCGCAGCGCGAAGGACCTCATCAGATCGGATCTGCGGCCGGACGAGGTCACCGTGCACGGGCTGCTACTCGTGACCACGCCTGACCGCACGGTGCTGGACCTCGCGCGGATCCTGCCGACCCTCGAGGCGGTCGTGGCCGTGGACAGCGCCTATCGCTCCGGCGAGGTCACCCCAGCATCGAGCGAGGTGACCTGGCGGGACCGGCGCAGCCTGCGAGGGCACCGACAAGCTCGGCGCGTGCTCGACCTCGCCTCACCGCTGTCCGGGAGCGTCCCGGAGAGCGAGTTCCGGGTTCGCGTCGCCCTGAGCGGCCTGCCGCTGCCGCTCTGCCAGTTCGTGGTCACGGTGGATGGACGCTTCGTCGCACGCGTCGACTTCGCGTGGCCCGACCTGAGGCTGATCGTCGAGATCGACGGTTTCGCTTATCACTCCTCCCCCACCGCCCTGCAGAACGACCACGAGCGGCTACGGGCGCTGACCCGGGCAGGGTGGCGGGTGCTGCCGTACACCGCGGACGACGTGCGGAAACGCCCCGAGGACATCCTCGAGGAGATCCGAGCCGAGGTTGGCTGATCAAACTTTGACAAAGCTGCGGCGCGATGGCTGGAAAGACCGGGGTCAAACCGGACGAACCCGGCGGTGTCGCTGGAGCTTTGTCGGGTTCTGGACACAACCCCCGGGAATCAGCGGCTCGACCGGTTGTTGCACGGCTTGGAGACCGTGGAAGACTCCGAGACCTCAGAAACAGGTGAGTTCCGTCGCCGAGCTGGCCGCCGCCGAGCCCCGAGGGTGGCTGCGCAGGCTGGTCGGCTACTGCCTCCGGCACCGCAACGACCTGCTGATCGCCTTCGGCGCAGCGGTGGTCGGAAGCGTCATCGCCGCCACCACCCCGCTGGTCGCCCGGCACGTCGTCGATCTGGTGGACAGCAGGAGCTCCGCCCCGATCTGGCCCTGGGCCGCGCTGCTCCTGCTCGCCGGGGTGCTGCGCTTCGCGGTCGGCTTCACCCGCCGCTTCCGCGCCGGCCGCCTCGCCCTCGACGTACAGCGCGACATGCGCCGCGACGTGTTCGCCTCGCTGCAGCGCCTCGACGGTCCCGGCCTCGACGCCCTGCCGACCGGGCAGGTGGTGAGCCGCTCGATCTCCGACCTGCAGATCGTGAACGGCCTGCTCAGCTTCCTGCCGATGCTGTCGGGCAACGCCCTGCTGTTCGTGGTCTCGCTGGTCATCATGGCCGTGCTGTCGCCGTTGCTGACCCTGGTCGCACTTGCGGTCGGGCCGCTGCTGGCCTACGTCGCCCTGCGCAGCCGCGCCGACCTGTTCCCCGCCACCTGGGCCGCCCAGCAGGAAGCGGGCCGCCTCGCCGGCGTCGTCGAGGCCGCGGTGACCGGCGTGCGTGTCGTCAAGGGCTTCGGACAGGAGGGCCGCGAGCAGGAGCGGCTCGAGGGGCGGGCCGGCACGCTGTTCGCCAACCGCATGCGGGCGGTGCGGTTCACCAGCAAGTGGAACCCGACGTTGCAGGCGATCCCCGCGCTCGGCCAGGTCGGCGTGCTCGCCTTCGGCGGGTGGCTGGCCCTGCGCGGCAGCATCAGCCTCGGCACCTTCCTCGCTTTCAGCACCTACCTCGCCCAGCTCGTCGCGCCCGTCCGTCAGCTCGCCGCCCTGCTCACCTTCGGCCAGCAGGCCCGCGCCAGCGTCGAGCGGGTGCTCGAGGTGGTCGACACGAGACCCTCGCTGACCGACGGCGACCAGGCCCTGCCCGACGGCCCGCTGGGCATCACCTTCGACGACGTCTCCTTCACCTACGACGGCTCGACCTCGGTCCTGTCCGGCCTGTCCCTGCGGGTGCCGGCCGGGTCGACGCTGGCCCTGGTCGGTCCCTCCGGCTCCGGGACCTCCACCGTCGGGCGCCTCCTGCCCCGCTTCTACGACGCGACGGACGGGGCGGTGCAGGTCGGCGGCGTGGACGTCCGCCGCCTCCGCCTGGCCGAGCTGCGTCGCCGCGTGCTGCTGGCCTCCGACGACGCATTCCTGTTCTCCGACAGCGTCCGAGCGAACCTGCTCTACGCCCGCCCCGAGGCGACCGAGGCGGAGCTGCGCCGCGCGCTCGCACAGGCGTCGGCGGAGTTCGTCGACGAGCTGCCGGACGGCCTCGACACCGTGGTCGGCGAGCAGGGGCTGACCCTGTCCGGCGGCCAGCGCCAGCGGGTCGCCCTCGCCCGGGCGCTGTTGGCCGACCCGGACGTGCTGATCCTCGACGACCCCACCTCGGCCGTCGACCCGCAGACCGAGAGCGCCATCCTCGACGCCCTGCGCGAGCGCCGGCCCGGCGCGACCACGATCCTGCTGGCCCACCGCCGCTCCACCCTCGCCCTCGCCGACCAGGTCGGCCTCCTCGACGAGGGCACGCTGGTCGACCTCGGCACCGTCGCCGAGCTGGACGAGCGCAGCCCGCTGTTCCGCAGCCTGCTCTCCGGCATCGAGGAGGACCTGCCCTCCGAGCTCGACGAGGTGGACTCGACGACCGGGACCACCGCCGCGGCGTGGCCGGACGCCGACGACGTGGCCGCCTCGGTCCGCCTCTTCGAGAACGGAGACGGCGCGGGCGGCGCCAGCCCCCTGCTCACCAAGCTCGTCGACCGGTTGCCGCCGGCCACCGAGACCCCGCGCGTCGACCTCGACGCCGCCCGCGCGCCCGACCCGGCCTTCACCCTCGGCCGGCTGCTCCGTCCGGTGCGCGCCATCCTCGCGGTCGGCCTCCTGCTCGTGGCCGCGGACGCCCTGGCCCAGCTGCTGCTGCCGGCCCTGGTCCGGCGCGCGGTGGACAACGGCGTGTCCGAGCGGTCCACCTCCGTCCTGCTCGCCATCTCGCTGGTCGCCCTCGGCGTGGTGGTCGTCGACTGGTTCGTCACGATGGGGCAGGTCCGGATCACCGGCCGCACCGGCGAGCAACTCCTCTACACGTTGCGCGTCAAGACGTTCTCGCATCTGCAACGCCTCGGGATGGCCTTCTACGAGCGCGAGCTCGGCGGCCGGATCATGACCCGGATGACGACGGACGTCGACGCCCTGTCGACGTTCCTGCAGACCGGCCTCAACACCGCCATCGTCAGCGTGCTGTCGCTCGCCGGAGTGCTGATCGCGATGCTGGTGCTCGACGCCGGTCTCACCCTGGTGCTCGCGGTGCTGTTCCCGATCCTGCTGCTCGCCACCTGGCTGTTCCGGCGCGTCTCGGTGCCGCGCTACAACGACGCCCGGGAGCGGATCAGCCGCGTCAACGCCGCGTTCCAGGAGGGCGTCGCCGGCGTCGCGGTGGCCCAGTCCTTCGGCCGGGAGGCGCACGACGCGGAGCGCTTCGAGAAGCTCTCGACCGCCTACCGCGACTCCCGGTTGGGCGCGCAGAAGGCGATCGCCACCTACTTCCCCGGCGTCGAGTTCCTCAGCGAGGTCGCGACCGCGCTGCTGCTCGGCGTCGGGGCCGCGCGGGTACGCGAGGGCAGCCTCACCACCGGCGCGCTGATCGCGTTCCTGCTCTACGTCGACCTGTTCTTCGGTCCGGTGCAGCAGCTGTCGCAGGTGTTCGACGGCTACCAGCAGGCCGCCGTCGGGCTGCGCCGCATCCGCGAGCTGCTCCGGACCCCGACGACCACCCCGCCGCCGGAGCACCCCGACCACGTCGGCGGCATCGTCGGCGACGTGCGCCTCGCCGACGTGACCTTCCGCTACGCCGACGACGCCGCGCCCGCGCTGCGGGACGTCGTGCTGACGCTGCCGCCCGGGCAGACCGTCGCGCTCGTCGGCGAGACGGGCGCCGGCAAGTCCTCGGTGCTCAAGCTGCTCGCCCGCTTCTACGACCCGACGACCGGGGCCGTCTGCATCGACGGGCACGACCTGCGCGAGCTCGAGCTGACCGAGTACCGCTCCCACGTCGGCTACGTGCCGCAGGAGGCCTACCTGTTCGAGGGCACGGTGCGGGATGCGATCGCCTACGGCCGCCCGGATGCGACCGACGCCGAGGTCGAGGCGGCGGCCCGCCGCGTCGGCGCGCACGCCGCGATCGCCAAGCTGCCCGGGGGCTATCGCCATCCGGTCGGTGAACGCGGACGGGGGCTGTCGGCCGGCCAGCGCCAGCTGCTCGCGCTCGCACGGGCCGAGCTGGTCGACCCCGATCTCCTGCTCCTCGACGAGGCCACCGCCGCGCTGGATCTCGCCACCGAGTCCGCCGTCAACCGGGCCAGCGCGATGATCGCCCACCGGCGCACGACCGTGGTCATCGCCCACCGCCTGCAGACCGCCGCGCGCAGCGACCGCGTGGTCGTGCTCGAGCACGGCCGCATCGTCGAGGACGGTCCGCACGCCGAACTGCTGGAGGCGGGCGGCGTCTACACCCGGCTGTGGCAGGCCTACGGCGCCGCAGGCGTCACCGCCTGAGCGGCCGAGCCGGCTCCCCCGCGCCCGGCCCAGAACCCGAGGGCCGCTTGGCCCGTTCCCGGCCTACAGGAGCCCTCGAACCCTGTCGATCCCTTTACGGAACGCGCTGTCCGGCGCCGACCGAGAGGAGACCGAGCGATGGCGGGAACTCGGCCGCTGCGGCTGTCCGGCCCGCGTCGGACCCCACTCTCGCTGGTCGTCCTGCCGGTGCTGATCGCCTTGCTCGCCTCCATGCTGGGCGCCTGCTCCTCGGCCACCACGGGCCGCACGCTGATGTACGGCGACTCGGTCACCTACGAGTCGAGGGCGCAGATCGCCGCCCGCGGCATCGAGGTCAAGGCCTTCGGCGGCATCGCGATCTGCGACTGGCTGCAGGACATGCGCCGGGAGGCCGCCACCCGGACCGTGCGGCGCGTCTACCTCGCGTTCGTCGGCAACAACTTCACGCCGTGCGTGCGCAGTCGCCCCCTGGTCGCCGCCTACCAGCAGGATGCCGCCACCGCCGTCCGTGTGTGGCACTCGGCGGGTGTGCGCGTGATCTGGGTCCGCCCGCCGCAGCCCCGCGCGGACACCTACGTCCCGACCCCCTCCCCGCCGACCCCGGTGCCGACGACCAGCCCGTCACCGACGCCGACGCCCACTCCCACTCCCACTCCCACTCCCACTCCCACCCCACCACTCCCACTCCCACTCCCACGACGACGACCACACCCACGCCGCCGCCTCCGCCACCGACGCAGGAGCCGACCGGCGAGCTCACCCCGGAACCGACGCCGACGGAGACCGAGGCGCCGACGGAGGCGCCGACGGAGACCGAGGCGCCGACGGAGACGCCCACCGAAACGCCCACCGAAACGCCCACCGAAACACCGACCGAAACACCGACCGAAACGCCGGCCGGGACGCCGAGCACGGCTCTCGGCGACGACCTCGGGGACGCCGTCGCCGAAGGCGCCGGATCCGGGGACGCCGGCTCCGACGGCTCCGACGGCTCCGTCGCTCCGGCGCCGGTCCACGGACCGATCCTGCAGGCCACGAGCGCCCGCTCGACGACGGCTTCGGCCCAGGTCCCGACGCCCGTCCTAGGCCCGTTCGACCAGATCCAGGCCGTGATGCAGGCCGCGGGCGCGGACGCCTACGTCGACACCAGCCCACTGATCTCCCCCGGCCGCGTCTTCGCCGCGACATTGCCCTGCCGGGGTCGCGAGCAGTGCGGCGTCCTGGCGCGCCCGGGCTTCGACGCCGCTCGCTCCGCGGACGGCATCCACCTCTGCCCGTCGCAGCCGAAGACCACCAACGGGGTCAACGACGACCGCTGCGCGGTCTACTCGACCTCGTCGGCGCGCTTCGCCGAGCAGATCGCCGCGGTCGACTGACCGGACTCCCCCCGACCGCCTCCGAGCGCTTCTCGACGCGCGCCTGAGGCGTGAGTCACACTGCCGGGACAGGCCTCACCCCGGTTGCGAGGAGACCCACGTGGAGTTCCGGCTGGCAGACGTCCTCCGGCGGCACGCCGAGCAGCGTCCGGACGCGACCATGCTGCGTTACGGCGAGCGGCGCATCTCGTGGGCCGAGATGGACGACCGCGCCAACCAGGTCGCGGCCGCGCTCGCCGACGAGGGCGTGGAGCACGGATCCCGGATCGCGGTCATCGACAAGAACGGCGTCGAGTTCTGGGAGCTGCTGTTCGGCGCGGCCAAGCTCGGCGGGGTCCTCGTCTCGGTGAACTGGCGGCTGTCGCCGAGCGAGATGGCGGAGATCTGCGCGGACGCCGAGGCCCGCGTCGTCGTCGTCGGTCCCGACTTCCTCGCGGCGGTCGAGAAGGAGGAGGAGTCGCTGTCGCGTGGCTCCCGCCTCGTCGCGATCGGCGAGCACCCGCGCTGGACCGACTACGCGACGTGGAGCGCCCGCTCCGACGTCAGCGACCCCGGGATCTCCCTGGCGTTCGAGGACGTCGCGCTGCAGCTCTACACGTCCGGGACGACCGGGCTGCCGAAGGGCGTGATGCTCACCAACGCGAACCTCGCGGCGCTGCTCCCCGAGGACGGGTCACTGAATCACCAGCAAGTCAAGTGGGAGCTGGCGGCGGACTCGGTGGTCCTGGCCGTCATGCCGCTGTTCCACATCGCGGGCTGCGGCTGGGCCCTGGCCGGCATGGCACAGGGCGCGGAGACGGTGCTCGAGCGCGAGTTCGACCCGATGCGCACCCTCGACCTGCTCGCGGGCGACGTGACGCACGCGTTCTTCGTCCCGGTGATCCTGCAGGTGCTGACGTCGATCCCCGGAGTGCAGGACCGCGACTTCTCCGGCGTCCGCTACATCGTCTACGGCGCCTCGCCGATCACCGAGGACGTGCTGCTCCGCGCGCTGAAGACGTTCCCGCACACCAACTTCGTGCAGGTCTACGGCCTGACCGAGACGACCGGCGCGATCACGCAGCTCGACCACGCGGACCACGACCCGGGCGGGCCGCGGGCCCACCTGCTCCGCAGCGCCGGCAAGCCCTGGGACTACGTGGAGATCCGGATCGTGGACCCGGCGAGCGGCGACACGCTCGGGCCGAACCAGGTGGGTGAGGTCTGGACCCGCTCGCAGCAGAACGCCCCCGGCTACTGGCGCAAGCCGGAGGAGACGGCGAGCTCGTTCACCGGCGAGGGCTGGTTCCACTCCGGCGACGCGGGCTACGTCGACGAGGAGGGCTTCCTGTTCCTCACCGACCGGATCAAGGACATGATCGTCTCAGGTGGCGAGAACATCTATCCGATCGAGGTCGAGAACGTCCTCTCGGGCCACCCGGAGGTCGTGGAGTCGGCCGTCATCGGCGTCCCGTCGCCGAGGTGGGGCGAGACGGTCAAGGCCGTGGTCGTCCGGACCGAGGGCGCTACGGTCACGGAGGACGACCTGATCGCCTTCTGCCGCGACCGCATCGCCCACTACAAGTGCCCGACGTCGGTCGACTTCGTCGACGTGCTGCCGCGCAACCCCAGCGGCAAGCTGCTCAAGCGCGAGCTCCGCGAGCCCTACTGGGAGGGCCAGGGGCGCAGCATCTCCTGAGGGCCGGTCGTGTCCGGATCCCGCGGGACCAACGGCAGGAGCGGCGGAATGAATCCGAAGATCAAGGATCGGCACAGCCCGGTACGACCCGCAGGCGACGGCAAGGGCTTCTCGCTGGCCGTGCTGGAACAGGGCGCGAACCTGCTCCAGGACGCCGGCCCGCTGAAGGGGTTCGACGTCTACGTCGTCGGCTTCCACCCCGCGAAACACGAGCCGCAGATGCAGATGGAGGCCCACCACTTCTGCCGGGTGGTCAACGACGACCTGCTCCAGTGCGTCCTGTTCGACGGCAACACGAGAACGGCGAACCTCATCGGGGTCGAGTACATCGTCAGCGAGCGGCTGTTCGAGACCCTGCCCGACCGGGAGCGGCCGTACTGGCATCCGCACAACTTCGAGATCATGTCCGGACAGCTGGTCGCCCCGGGGCTGCCGTTAACCGCCGAGACCGCCTTCATGAAGCGGTTGATGAACTCCTACGGCAAGACCTGGCACACCTGGCACACCGGCCGGCACGACGGGCAGCCGGGCACGCAGCTGCCGCTGGGCGACCCGATGCTGATGTGGTCGTTCAACCGCGAGGGCGAGTGCGACCGGGCGGTCGAGGAGGACCGCAACCGGCACATGGGGATCGACGTGCAGCGAGCCCGCCAGGCGCGCCAGCAGGAGCTGCTCCCGCTGGCCCGCCCACAGGAGGGCGTGGACGCACTGAAGGACGCCTTCTCCGACACCACGCCGATCCCCGGCGTCGTCGACGTGCGCTCGGCGGGCGGCCAGGACGGCTAGCCGTACCGGCTCCCGGAGGCGGTCAGCGCCGCAGGGAGCTCGGGAACTCGACGGGACGCCCCTGGGCCGGCATGTCGATCGGGGGTCGGATGCCGACGATCGCGATCTCGAGTTCCAGCACCCGCAACACCTCCGCACCCTCGTCGCGCACGCTCTCCGAGCGGAGCCGGTCGGCGGCTCCCCGGGTGGCCTCCATCGCCTCACGCGAGGTGTAGCTGATGTTGGCGACGGCGTAGCCGGTCTTCCGGTCCACCATCAGGCCGATGGTGTTGGCCCCGGCGAAGTGCTCACGGATCGCCGGCATCACGACGTCCCGGAACGTCGCGATCTGCTGGTCCATCCGTTCCGGCGCCTCCTGGATCTCGGTGGCGCGGGTCCAGAAGCCGGGCCGATCCGGCTCGCTCTGGAAGATGACGGCCGGCTCGATCACGTGGATCTCCGCCGCGGGCGCCCCGATCATCGAAAGCGCCTCCTGCCGGACGTCCCTCAACGCGTCGTCGCTCGCGGCGAGTGCCGCCTCGTCCGACCAGACGCTGTTGACCACGACCATCCCGGTGTCCCGGTTGACGAGCATCGACAACCCGAGGCTCCCGGGCAGCGAGTCCGCCAGCGGTTGCACCCTGTCCCGGACGAACGCCACCACCTCGTCGACCTTCGCCGGATTGCCCTGCGCGACGACGGCCCGTCCCAACACGACGGCCACCTCCTCCTTCTCGAGAGGAGGCGCAGCGTCCTCGCCTCCGGGGCCGGGCGCAAGCTCCGGTCCAGGGACGGCCGCACGATGCGCGGTGACCTCGACGAACCCCCGAACCCGTCGCCGCGCGACACGCAGGGTCGATCCCGAACTCGCCTCGTGCCGTTCGACCGCGCCCACCGCCGGGCCGATCTTGATGACGCCGATCGCGATCAGCCAGACGCCGAAGTCGACGTAGGTGAGCCAGTAGCCGGTCAGGATGCTCAAGCCGACGGTGGCGGCCGTGAGAGCCGACAACTCGCCGATCAGGGCGAGGAACAGCCTGGGACGGGAGCAGGGCGGCGTGAGCGCCGGAACAGCGAGCGGGCGCGCCGTGAACCAGTCCCCCGGCGCACGGAAGCGCACCCGGTGCCGGAGGGCCAGGAAGACGCCCGTCCCGGTGAGCATGAGCAGGCCACTCATCGCCGAATCGCCGATGCTCTGATGCCCTGCGTGCCAGCCGAAGGCACAGAGGGTCACGCCGACGACCACGGCCAGGGCGCCCTCCCACCTCAGGTACGCACGGAAGCTCACCCGCCGGGACCCTCACCCGCGCCTCGACGAGCCGGACCGGCGCCCCGGATCAGCAGCCAGCCGATCATGACCAGCTCGGCGACCGAGGTCAGCGTTCCGACGACCGGTCCGAGCGCGTCCCGCGCGTCCTCGGCCAGGAACAGCAGGACGGTGTCGACGAGGAAGCCCACGCAACCCGCGAGGAGAAGGACGCCGAGCCAGCGCGGGAACATCCCCGACCGGTAGACCAGATAGCCGAGGGGCAGCAGCCACAGCCCGAAGAAGATCTGGGCGCTCAGGTAGCCGTAGTGATGGGTGTCGAGCAGCAGCAGCGACACCGCGGCGGACTGATCGGCGCCGAGCGTCGATCCGTAGCTCGGCTCGGTGGCCGCGAGGAGAGCGGCGAACGATTGGCTGAGGACGGCGAACGTGATCGCAGTACCGACGGCCGCGAATACGACCATCGCGGCGGCGGCGTCCCGGTGCACGTGACGCAGCAGCCGGTACAACGCCATCGCCGTCAGCAGGAGGAACGTCGCCATGAACAGATCGGAGACGAAGCCGAGACGGAACAACGTCGATCGGTCGGCCAGGTTGGTCGCGGTCGCGCCGGGGTCCCCGGGAACGTAGAGCTCGTCCCGGACGGCGACCTGGGCGAAGGCACCGAACACGAGGACGAGCAGGTAACTCAGCCCGGCGAGGCGGGCCCGACGACGCGAGGTGGCCCCGGCGGTCGGCTCCGGAGCAGGCGCCGGATCACGCGTCGGAGCCGTCGGAGCCTCGATCGCCGCTGTCGGGGAGGTGAATGGGATGGTCACGCTGCACCACCGATCTCGGGCCGTCGCCTCTCGTGCCTCGCGAACCAATCTCGGTCCGGGACGTGGCGACGACCATCCGCAGCGGACCCCATTTCCGGACCGCGCGCGGACCGGACCGGGAGGTCAGGGCTCGACGAGACCGGAACGGATGGCGTACCGCGTGACCTCGACCCGGTCGCTCAGACGGAGCTTGTCCAGGACGTTGGCCCGATGGCGCTCCACCGTCTTGACGCTGATGAACAGCAGGTCGGCGATCTCGCTCGAGCTGTGCCCCTCGGCGATCAGCTTGACCACCTCGGTCTCGCGAGGGGTGAGCGGCCCCCGGTCGGCCGGCGCCCCGTGCGCGGACCGGTCGAGGTGGCGGCGCATCATCGCCGACAGCGCCTCGGGATAGATGAACGGTTCGTCCCGCAACGCGGCGCGGCAGGCGTCGACGATGTCGCGGTCGGCCTGTCGCTTGAGGACATAACCGGACGCTCCGGCCACGATGGACTCGAAGAAGTACTGCTCACGGTCGTACATCGACAGCAAGAGGATCGGCAGGTCCGGCCGACGCCGGGAGATGGTCCGAGCCGCCTGCAGCCCCGTCATCCTCGGCATCGCCACGTCCAGGACGGCCAGATGGATGTCCTCGCCGAGCGCCTTCGTCACGGCCTCGATGCCGTCGGCGGCCTCGGCCGCCACCTGGAAGTCGGCCTGTCGGCCGAGCACGGCCTTCAACCCCTCCCGCACGACGACGTGATCGTCGGCGATGAGCACGCGAGCTGGAAAGGGAATGGGCATCGTCAGCCGCCGAGGCTGCCCGTCGGCACCGTCAGGTGGACCCGAACCCCGTGCAGCGGCGGGCTCTCGATGCGCAGCCGGCCGCCGATCAGTACCGCACGTTCCCGCATACCGCGCAGCCCCTGCCCCTCCAGCTCCTCTCCTCCGCACATGCCTCGGCCGTCGTCGGTCACCTGCAGGTCGAGCCGTCCGGGCAGGAGCTCGAGGACGACCGCGACCCGGGTGGCGTCGGAGTGGCGGAGGGCGTTGGTGAGCGCCTCCTGCGCGATGCGGTAGACGGCCAACTCCGCCTCGGTCGTCATCGAGGGCATGTGACTCGGCAGGGTCAGGTCGATCCGTGCCTTGTCCGCCGTCCGGAAGGAGTCGGCCAGGGCACCGAGTCCGCTGCGCAGCCCCAGGTCGGCGAGGACCGCGGGGCGTACCTGATAGGCCAGCGCGCCGACCTCGTCCAGCGTCGATCGCGCCTGGTCCCGGACACCCTCCACGCGGGGACGCAGCTGGTCCGGCGCGTCGTCATGGATGCCTCCGAGTTGGAGCAGGAGCCCGGTGAGCCGCTGCCCGATCTCGTCGTGCAGCTCCATCCCGATACGGGACCGCTCCGCCTCCATCCCGGAGATCGTCCGGCGCATGCTCGCGCGGCGCTCGACCTCGAGCCGGGCGAGCATGCGGTTGTAGCCGACGATCAGGGCTCGCGTCTCGACGCCTCCTATCTCGGGCAGCCGCTCCTGGGGCTGCAGGAGGTCGAGCGTCTCCATCCGCCGAACGAGCGCGGTCAGTCCGCGGAAGCTGAGCCTGAGCAGTGCCGCGTTCGCGACCACCAGCACGGCGAGCCCGACCCCGAGGATCAACCACTCCCCGCCGGTGGCCGGCGAGGACACCGTGGCGGGGGTGATGGTCAGGGCGATCACGGCCGCGGCCAATATGGACGCGTTGACCGCCACCACGCGGGTGTAGAGCGAGGAGTAGCGCCACGGAGGGATCGATCCGTCGCGGTCGCCCTCCTCGGAACGGCGACGCGGGGACACCCGGGTGCTGAGCGTCGTCATGCTCGGCACTATCCGAGGGGGATCCGCCGGACGAAACGGACTTTGGCCCCTTCCTCGGGAGGACGTGCGACGGACCCGCCGCCTCGTCGTGCTGCAGCCGTGGTCACCGCCCGGCCATCTCCGGCTCAGCTGCAGCCTCCGTCTGCGGGTGCGCTCCGTGCAGCACGCGGTCGTTCCACGCCCGGCGGTCGACGCCCTTGATCAGCAACCACAGGAAGAAGGGCACCTCACCGACCAGCGCGGTGAGGCCGACGAGCCAGCCGAAGGAGTCCTCGTAGCCGCTCCACAACAGGTTGCCGAATCCGTCGGCGGCGTAGCCGGCGGCCGCAACCCACAACAGCACGCCGAGAACCTGCGGGAGGTAGCCCGCCCGGTACACCAGCCAGCCGAGCAGGAACAGCGAGAAGGCGAAGAACAGCTGCCCGATGTAGACGGCGTCCGCATGGCTGTCGAGCGCCAGGAGCGCCAGCGCATCCCGCTGCCCGGAGTCGAACGCCTCGAGGTACGCCGGGCTGTCCGCAAGTCGCAGGGCGAGGACGTAGGCGAGCAGGCTGACTCCGATCACCACCGCCTCGGCGAAGCGCGACAGGGCCGCGACCAGCGCCACTGCCCGGTTGACGGGCCGCAGCAGCAGGTAGAGCAGCACCGGAACGGCGATCTCGATGAGCATGACCCCCGCGTCGGCGACGATTCCGGCGCGCAGCAGGCCGCCCGAGGCGCGCAGGTTCTCAGCGGTGCCGGTGGCGTCCCCGTCCACCACGATCTGACCGGGGACGTAGAGCATGCTGAACGGCCCGAGCACCAGCAGCGCGAGGATCAGCAGTCCGATCGTGCGGGCCAGGCGATCGGGGTTCGCTACGACGTGTCCGTCGTTCATGGTGGCCTCCCTGGTGGTGATCGTCAGACGTTGAGCGTGACCTTGCCGCGCACGTGTCCCGCGAGCAGACGGTCGATGGCGGCGGCGGCGTCCCCGAGCGCGAAGGTCGAGTCGACCGGGCAGCGGAGCCTGCCGGACGACAGCAGTTCGGAGAGGACCTCGAGGTCCTGCTGGTTCTCGGAGGAGATGAGCATGCGCAGCTTCTGTCGCACGAACGGCGAGAGCAGGACCGCGCCGAGCTGCCGGCCCATCCCACCCGATACCCGGCCGCCGTCCTCACCGCCGACGATCACCAGTCGCCCGGTCGGGCCGAGGGCACGGCGTAGCGCGGACAGGGAGCGCCTGCCCCCGATGTCGAGGATGACGTCCCACCGCCGCGTGCCGTCGGTGACGTCCTCCCGGGTGTAGTCGATCACCTCGTCGGCCCCGAGTGACCGGACCAGATCGGTCTTCGCTGTGCTGCACACCCCGGTGACGTGCGCACCGTGGGCCTTCGCGATCTGGACCGCGAGGCTGCCGACTCCGCCGGAGGCCCCGAGGATCAGCACACGCTCGCCGGGCACCACCCGTCCCGAGTCCCGGACGGCCTGCAGCGCGGCGAGCCCCGACACGGCGACCATCGCCTCCGGGAACGCGACGGCTGCCGGCTTCGCGACCAGCTTGTCCTCGCGCGCGCGGGCGTACTCGGCGAAGGACCCGGCGGCGATGCCGAACACCTCGTCGCCGGGCGCGAAGCGGGTGACCCGGTTCCCGACCTCCTCCACCACACCGGCGACGTCCAGGCCCGGCACGGGGTTCCTCGGCCGTCGGAGCCCGAAGGCCAGACGCACCAGGTAGGGCAGGCCGGTCATGAGATGCCAGGTCCCCCGGTCGACAGCGGCCGCGCGAACGCGGACCAGGACCTCGGAGGCTCCGATCCCGGGCGGATCGAGATCGCTGAGCGCCAGGACGTCCGTGTCCCCGTAGGCCCGCTGGACGATCGCCTTCATCCGTTCCTCCCGGCCGCTGCCGGGCCCCAGGGTCAGGGGCTCAGGGAAGGTCCACCATCCGTGCCAGCACCCATCTCGGGCGGTGTCCGTCGGGAGGTTCAGCGCATGGATGCGAATCGTTCGACGGCCTTGGTGCGACCGGCGACGATCAACGTGTCCCCCTCCTCCACGACCGTCTCCGCGGTCGCGTAGGTGAAATCGGATCCGTGGCGCTTGATGGCGACCACGGTGACGTGATGCTCGCGCCGGAGCCCGCTGGCTCCGAGACCCTGCCCGAGCAGGTACTCCGGCGGCACCGTCTTGACCATCGCGAAGTCGTCCTCGAACTCGATGTAGTCCTGCATCGCGCCGCGGACGAGATGGGCGACCCGACGACCCATGTCGTGCTCGGGGTAGACCACGTGATGGACCCCGAGCTGGCTGAGGATCCGCCCGTGGTCGTCGCTGACGGCTTTCGCCCAGATGTTCCGCACGCCGAAGCTGACCAGCAGCGAGGCGGTGAGGATGCTGCTCTCCAGGTGACTTCCGATCGCCACGACCGCGCGATCGAACTCGTTCACCGCGAGCTGGCGTAGCGCCTCCTCCTTCGTGGAGTCCAGGCGTACGACGTGCGTGAGGTGATTGACCATCGACTGGACGATGTCCTCGTCGCCGTCCAGACCGAGGACCTCGGTGTCGTTGTCCATCAGCTCCAGAGCAAGCGAGCGCCCGAACCGACCCAGGCCGATGACCACGACGGAGTCCGCCGAGGCGATCCGGCTGCTGGTCCGGTAGGTGCGTGAGGAATTGCCGAAAGCTCTAGCCAATGAGAGGTCGCTCCTCGGGGAGTTCGAAAAGGCGGCGCCGTCGTCGGAGCGCGAGCGCCGAGGCCAGCGTCACAGGACCGAGCCGCCCTGTGAACATGAGCACGACGAGCAGTAGGCGCGCAGGATCGGCGAGATCGGGCGTGATGCCTGTGGAGAGGCCGACGGTGGCGAACGCAGACACCACCTCGAAGAGCACCTCGTCCAGCCGGAAGGGACTCATCAGCAGGAGCACGAAGGTGCCGATGACGACGGCTCCGACGGAGAGCAGGGCGATCGTCAGCGCCTGCCTCAGCATGCTCCGTGGCAGGCGCCGGTCGTAGATGTTGACGGAGACCTCCCCTCGGACCTCGTTGTACATGATCATGGCCAGGACCGCGAAGGTCGTCACCTTGATCCCGCCGGCCGTGCCGGCCGGCCCCCCTCCGATGAACATCAGGATGTCGGTACCGAGCCACGTCGCTGGGTGCATCTGGCCGGTGTCCACCGAGTTGAACCCAGCGGTGCGAGGCATCACGCCCTGCGTCACGCCGACCAGCAGGCGACCCGGTCCGTCGTACTGGCCGAGGGTCGCCTGGTTGCCCCACTCGAGGGCGGTCAGCAGCAGCGTCCCCCCGAGCAGCAGCAGAACCGTCATGAAGAGCACGATCTTGGTGTGCAACGTCCAGTTCTTGGGCTTGCCCAACGCGCGCCGGAGTTCGAGCAGGACGGGGAAACCCAGCCCGCCGGCGACGACGGAGACGCAGATCGGCAAGCAGATCCAGGGGTCGGTGGCGAAGCCGATCAGGCTGTCCGGGAACAGGGCGAAGCCGGCATTGTTGAACGCCGAAACGGCGTGGAAGACGCCGAGCCACAGCGCGCTCGGCAACGGCTCGTCGTAATGGGTGCCCCACCGGACCGTGAGCGCGACCGCCGTGAAGACCTCGAACAACAGCGACACCCGCACGACGCCGAACAGCACGCTCTTGATGTCGCCGAGGCCCAGGGTCTTGGTCTCGGCAGCCGCGGTGAGCCGCGTCCGCAGGCCGAGCTTGCGCGCCACGAGCAGCCCGAGCACCGAGGCGACCGTCATGATCCCGAAGCCGCCCACCTGGATGAGGGTGAGGATCACCGCCTGACCGAAGTGGGTCCAGTACGTGGGGGTGTCCACCACGACGAGGCCGGTGACGCAGACGGACGACGTGGCCGTGAAGAGGGATTCGACGGCGGACGCGCCGCCGGGGCCGGCTCGGCTGATGGGCAGCATCAGCAGTCCGCTGCCGAGCACAACGGCGGCCGCGAAGCCCAGCACCACCGCTTGCGCAGGGTGCGTGAGCCTCGGCAGGCGGATGACCCGCAGGCGGAGCGGAAGAAGCTTCATCACGCCCCGGTCGTCGTCCTACTGGGCAGAGGCAGATCTATTTCAGCAGCTGTCGCGCCATCACCATCCGCTGGATCTGGTTGGTGCCCTCGTAGATCTGCGTGATCTTGGCGTCGCGCATCATCCGCTCGACCGGGAAGTCCTGGACGTAGCCGTAGCCGCCGAACAGCTGCACCGCGTCGGTGGTCACGGCCATCGCGGTGTCGGAGGCGAAGCACTTCGCGGCCGAGGACCTGAACGTCATCGTCGGCTCACCCCGCTCGGCGGTCGCCGCGGCGACGTAGACGAGGTGCCGTGCCGCCTCCACCCGCATCGCCATGTCGGCGAGCAGGAACTGGACGCCCTGGAAGTCGGAGACCGACTTCCCGAACTGACGACGGTCCTTCACGTACGCGGTCGCCGCGTCCAGCGCACCCTGGGCGATGCCGACGGCCTGCGCACCGATCGCGAGGCGGGTGTGGTCCAGCGTCGTCAACGCGGTCGTGAAGCCGGTACCGGGCTCGCCGATCATCCGGTCGGCGGGGATGGTGCAGTCGTCGAAGTAGACCTCGCGGGTCGGCGAGCCCTTGATGCCGAGCTTGCGCTCCTTCTCGCCCCAGCTGAAGCCCGGGTCGTCGGCGTGCACGACGAACGCGCTGATCCCGCGCGGCCCTGCCGACGGGTCGGTCACGGCCATCACCGTGTAGTGCGTCGAGACGCCCGCGTTGGTGATCCACATCTTGGAGCCGTTGAGGACATAGGTGTCGCCGTCGGCGACCGCACGCGTCTTCATCGACGCGGCGTCACTGCCCGCCTCCCGCTCCGAGAGGGCGTAGGACCAGAACGACTCGCCACTCGCCACATCCGGCAGGTAGCGCTTCTTCAGCTCCTCCGACCCGGACAGGATCATCCCCATGGTGCCGAGCTTGTTGCCCATCGGAATCAGCGAGGACGACGCGCAGACCCGGGCGACCTCCTCGACGACGATGCAGGACGCGATCTTGTCGGCGCCGGCACCCCCGTACTCCTCGGGGACGTGGATGGCGACCATGTCGGCGGCCTTCAGCGCCTCGAACACGTCCTCGGGGAACTCGGCCTTGTCGTCGATGTCATGGGCCCGCGGGGCGATGACGTCGTCGGCCAGGTCGCGCACGCTCTCGCGCAGCATCTGGTGCTCTTCGGTGAGTCCGTAGACGTCGAAGCCGGGGTTCACGGGGTCGCCTCTCTCGAGATGTGCAGCTCGAGCCTATGGGCGGCGGCCGCGCCCGGGCCCACCCCGTCGTGCGGTGTGATGACCGATAAGTACGGTGTCACGGTGTCCACCCCCCGTCTCACCGTGATCGGTACCGGCTACCTGGGCGCCACCCACGCTGCGTGCATGGCGGAGCTCGGCTTCGAGGTGCTCGGCCTCGACGTCGACCCGGCCAAGATCGAGAAGTTGTCGGCCGGCGAGGTGCCGTTCTTCGAGCCCGGACTCGAGGAGCTGCTGCGCAAGAACGTCGACTCGGGGCGGCTGCGGTTCACGACCTCGACCCAGGAGGCCGGGGAGTTCGGCGACGTCCACTTCCTGTGCGTGGGAACGCCGCAGAAGAAGGGCGAGTACGCCGCCGACCTGCGCTACATCGACGAGGCGACCGAGGCGCTGCTGCCCCACCTGAAGCCCGGCTCGCTGTTCGTCGGCAAGTCGACGGTGCCCGCCGGCACGGCCCGGCGCCTGGCCGAGCTGCTGGCCGACAAGGGTCCCGAGGGCGTGGAACTGGCCTGGAACCCGGAGTTCCTCCGCGAGGGCTGGGCGGTGCAGGACACGCTCCGCCCCGACCGGCTCGTCATCGGCATCGAGCCCGGCGGGCGCGGCGAGCAGGTGCTCCGCGAGGTCTACAAGCCGCTGCTCGACGAGGACGTCCCGCTGGTGGTCACCGACTACGCCACCGCCGAGCTGGTCAAGGTCTCCGCCAACGCCTTCCTCGCCACCAAGATCTCCTTCATCAACGCGATGGCCGAGGTCTGCGAGGTGACCGGCGCCGACGTCAAGCAGCTGTCCACGGCGCTGTCCTACGACACCCGCATCGGCGGCCGCTTCCTGCACGCCGGCCTCGGCTTCGGTGGCGGCTGCCTACCCAAGGACATCCGCGCGTTCATGGCCCGCGCCGGGGAACTCGGGGTGGACCAGGCGCTGTCGTTCCTCAAGGAGGTCGACGCCATCAACATGCGCCGCCGCAGCCGCATGGTGGACCTGGCCCGGGAGCTCACCGGCGGCAGCTTCCACGGCGGCGTCAAGGTCGGCGTGCTCGGCGCGGCGTTCAAGCCCAACTCCGACGACGTCCGCGACTCGCCCGCCCTCGACGTCGCGGCCTCCATCCAACTCCAGGGCGCCGACGTGCACGTCTACGACCCGGCGGCCAATGCGAACGCCGCCCGGATCCACCCCGACCTGCACTTCTGCGACACCGCCCGCGACGCCGTCCGCGACGCCCACGTCGTCCTGCACCTCACCGAGTGGCGCGAGTTCCGCGACATGGACCCCGCCGTCCTGTCCGACGTCGTCGCCCTCAAGCGCATCGTCGACGGCCGCAACGCCCTCGACGCCGAACGCTGGCGCGAGGCCGGCTGGGTCTACCGCGCGCTCGGACGCCCCTGAACCAGCGACGCCCGGCCTCCGATTCGCCGACAGCTCACCCCTCAACCGACGCCGAAGTGCACGTACTGCGGCTCGACGTTCCGCCGGTCCGTGCCGCCCTGCAGCGTGAAACCGCTCGCCACCCACTCCGAGGAGTTCGGCTGGTGGCGCCGGCAGCTCAGGTAGTCGCCCCACTTGGCGTCCGTGGGTCCGTTGGTGCCGGAACGACTGATCACGAGGCGCCACGCGCTGCCGTCCCGGAAGCCGACGACGTGCGCCGGGTGCCGCGCGTTGCCGCCGTAGAACACGGAGAGCCCGACGACGCCCTGGGCGTTGGGGCAGGCCGCAGGGTAGGCGTAGGCGGCGTTCTGGCTCCAGAGGTCCGGCTGCTCGACCAGCGCACGCGTGGTCACGTCGACGACGGCTGCCTTGGCGTAGGGGAACGGCCGGCCCGATCCGGCCGCCGCGGTCCACATGAAGCCCGCCCGCGTCCCGGCGATCCACGCCGCCGTGATGCGGGAGTCCGTGCGGCCCAGCCACTCGACGCCGCCCGGACCCGGCGCGGAGTAGGGGCCCGCCGACCAGGCGCTGACCTTCACGTCCCAGAAACCGACGGTGTTCGAGGCGTCGGGCCAGCCGAAGACCCGGAGTGTGGTGCCGCCGTTGTGGCTGGCGAAGAACATGCTCCCGGTCGCGCCCTGCGTCAGCCGCAGCGAGCCGTGCGTCGTCGTCGACCACCACTGGTAGCCGAGGCTGGCGCCGGAGGCGAGGGTGGCCAGCGGCATCTTGAACACGACGGCGCGCTGCCAGGCGCCGGCCGAGGTGAAGGCGTTGAACGTCAGGTACAGATGGTTGCTGCTCGTCGCCGCGTCGGGGTAGTCGAACCACAGATCGGTCCAGGACGCGTTCAGCGCCTGCGGGCTGAAGTCCCACCAGTACCAGGAGCCGAAGCTTCCCCCGCGGGAGATCGCGACCCGGAAGATGTTGCTGGTCCCGCTGCGGACGTACTGCAGGATCCAGATCCAGATGTCGTGGCCCGGGTCGTAGAACACGATCTGGTCGCAGCAGAACCCCCCGGCCGCGGACGGCAACGTCGTGAACGGGTCGACGAGCGACCAGTTGGCTCCGCCGTCGGTGCTGCGGCTGGCGTACCAGTTCCCGGTGACGAACAGGTTGTTGCCGGAGGCCGCCGCCGTGGGCTCGCCCACGGTCGAGGTCTGCGTGCTCGTCGCCGCGTCCCCGAGGCCGAGATTGCGGATCAGGCGAACGGAGGCCATCGCGATCAGCCCTCGTCCGGATCGGTGGCGGACGTCTCGGAGGCACCCGGCCCCATGGGCTTGCGGGGGCCAGCGAAATTGGCCTCGCGGGCGTCGAGGTCCTCCGGGTTCGGCCCCCGCTCCTCCGCCAGCGCTCGGGAGTCGTCTGCCTGCTGGGGTTCGCCCGCGTGCGCGACGCTCGCTTCCTCGGCTTCGTAGCCCTGGTCGCCGCCTGCTGATGCGGCGTCGTCTGGAAATGACATGGCTGTCTCCGTTCGAGCCGACTACATCGGATTCCGGACCGAATTCCCGCGGCCCCGGCTCCCGCGGGCCGTCCGGGCCCGGCTCCAGCCGGTCCGCGCCCGCCGGACGAGCGCAGGCCCGGAGGCCGCGGCCGTTGCGCACAGGCCGACCAGGACGACGTCGAACGGCAGGAACTCGACCGTCTCGCCGTTGATCCAGGTCGCGCCGAGCCCGGCGACGACGACGAGTACGGAGCCGAGCAGCCACCGCACCGTCTGCGAGAGGCGAGGGGCCAGGGCGGCGCCCAGCCCGATCGCAATGCCCGCGGTGAACGGAATCGCCTCGCCCATGGCTGCCTCCCTTGTAGGGCGGCGGCAAACTAGCAGTAGATGCGACCCCGGTAAATGGGAAGTCGATAAAGCCGCCGAGAAGGCGACGGACTGAGTACGGATACTCACGCTGAGCTGAGCAGCACGGCCGTACCGCCCGCCTGCGGACCGGCAGATCGTCGGAGCATGACCTCGATCGCCGGCCCGCATCCCTCGGCGAAGGCCCTCGCCGCGCGCACGCCCGGATCCCGGGACCGTTGCGTCGATGCCTTGCGCATCGGCAGCCTCGCCGTCGTCATGATCGGGCACACGCTGATGGCGACGGTCGAGCCGGACGGACGGGTCGGCAACGTGCTGGCCGCGCTGCCACGGGCGCAGATGCTCACCTGGCTGTTCCAGGTGGTCCCGGTGTTCTTCCTGGTCGGCGGGTTCGCTTCCGCGGCGGCGCTGCGGTCGGGCCCGCCGTATGGCGCGTTCCTCGCAGCTCGCATGACCCGGCTGGTCCCCCCGGCAGCCGTGCTGTGCGGCGCATGGCTCGCCGCCGGCCTGCTGCTCGAGCTCACCGGCAACGCCCACGGGTTGGCTCGGGCGGCCGCGCGCGTGGCGGTGCAACCACTGTGGTTCCTCGGCGTCTACGTGGCGGTGGTCGCCCTCGCGCCGGCCATGCTCCGCCTGCACCGCCGGTTCGGGCTGCGGGTCGTCGTCGTGCTGATGGGCGCCACCGGCCTGCTCGATCTCCTCCGGTTCTGGGCCGCGGACGGGTCGGTCCCGGCCGTCTGCTTCCTGTCCGTCGGGACGGTCTGGCTCGCCGTGCACTCCCTCGGATTCGCCTGGTACGACGGCACCCTCGACCGCCTCGGCCCCCCACTGGCGGTCGGGGGCCTGGCAGCGGCCGCGACGCTCGTGCTCGCCGGTCCGTACCCGACGTCGATGGTCGGGCTTCCCGGGGCGCCCGTGTCCAACATGTCGCCGCCGACGCTGGCCCTGCTGGCGCACGCGGTCTGGCTGACCGGGGTCGTGGTGCTGCTGCGTCCGCGGCTGCGCCGACTGCTCGCCGGCCCGCGGGCGTGGACCGCCGTCGTCGCCGCGAACGGGGTCTGCATGACCGCCTTCCTCTGGCACCTGACCGCGCTGTTCGCCGTGCTGGCGATGGCTCCCCGCCTCCCGACGGGCTCGCCCGCCTGGTGGGCCACCCGCCCGCTGGTCGTCGGGGCAACGCTGCTCGGCACGACGGTGCTCGTCGCCGCCTTTCGGCGCTTCGAGCGCCCGGGGGCGCTTCCCGTGCGTCCGCCCGTCGTCGCGGCTGCGGGCGCGGCCGCGGTGGCGCTCGGCCTGCTGGCGCTGTCCGCGACCGGCGCCATCGGCGTGCTGTCGGGGCGGCACGCGAGCCTGGCCGGAATTCCCGCCACCCCGACGACCGCCGCCGCACTGCTGCTTGCCGGCGTCCTCCTGCTCGGCGTGCTCCCCGGCTCGGGACGGGTAGGGACGTCGCATGTGGCGCAACGACCCGCACACCATTCGCCGGTTGCTCGATCTGCCCACGTGGGCCGTCGTCGGGCTGACCGGCGACCCCTCCCGGGCCGCCTTCGGGGTGGCGCGGTGGCTGAAGCAGCACGGCAAGCGCATCGTGCCGGTCAACCCGACCGGAGCGGAGGTGCTGGGTGAGCCCGGCTACTCCTCCGTCGCCGAGATCCCCTTCGGCGTCGACGTCGTCGAC
>CAWAMI010000006.1:0-106075 GCA_963783105.1 uncultured Actinomycetota bacterium | reverse complement strand
GGCCGGTTCCAACTGGGCCGCGGCAGCTGCCTTCCCCAGCCGGCGCGACTGGCGCCGCTCCAGCCACACCGCGAAGCGGGACAGCGAGAGGTTGACCAGCATGTACATCACCGCGACGACCAGCAGCCCCTGCAGGATCGACGCCGGATACGCCTCGCCGATCGTGCGACCCCGGCGCAGCAGCTCGTCGTAGGGGAGGACGAAGCCCAGCGAGGTGTCCTTCAGCAGCGTCACCAGCTGGCTGACCAGGGTCGGCACCATCCGCCGGATGGCCTGCGGCAGCACCACCAGCCGCATCGCCTGCCAGGAGGTCAGCCCGATGGCCACCGCCGCCTCCCGCTGCCCGCGGTCCAGCGACAGGATGCCCGCCCGGAAGACCTCGGCGAGGATCGCCCCGTTGTAGAGGGTCAGGCCGAGGACCAGGATCGTCAGGGTCGAGACGGTGAACCCCTGCTGCCCGAAGAAGCGGGCCAGGAAGAAGATCAGCAGCAACAGCGGGACGCCCCGGAAGAACTCGATCCAACCGCCGGTCGGCCAGCGCACCCAGCGCCTCCCCGACAGGCGCAGCAGGGCCAGCGCGAGCCCGAGCGCCATCGCCAGGACGCCGGCGAACAGGGCGGCGACCACCGTGTTCCGCAGCCCCTTGAACAGGAAGCGCCAGGTGCTGGAGTCGGTGAAGGGCTGCCAGCGGTCCCCGTCGAGCTGCCCCTGGTCCGCGAACCGGTAGACCGCGTACGCGACGACGGCGAGCACGGCGATGCCGCTGACCAGTGAACCGATCAGCACCCGGCGGCGCCCCCGCGGGCCGAGCGCGTCGTAGAGGACGGGGGTGCTCATCGGACGATCGCCACCCGTCGTTCGAGCGCGCCGAACAGGAGCCCTGCCGGTATCACCAGCACGAGGTAGGCGAGCGCCGCCCCGAGGTAGATGGGGATGGCGTCCGCGAACGCGGTCTGCAGCCGGTCGGCGGTGCCGGTGATCTCGACGACGGCGATGACGCTGGCCAGCGAGGTGTTCTTCGTCAGCGCGACGAAGATGTTGCCGATCGGCGGGATGACGGTCCGGAAGGCCTGCGGCAGCACGATGAACCGGAGCGACTGCCGGAACGTCAGCCCGATCGCGCGGGCGGCCTCCGCCTGCCCCACGGACACCGAGTTGATGCCCGACCGCAGCGCCTCGGCCACGAACGCCCCGTGGTAGAGCCCGACCGCGATGACGGCGGTCCAGAAGCCGCTGAACCGGATCCCGACCTTCGTCAGGCCGAAGAAGAACAGCAGGATCAGCACCAGCAGCGGGATGTTGCGGACCGTCTCCACGTACGTCAGCCCGGCGGCACGCGCCGGCGCCGCCGGGCTGACGCGCAGTGAAGCGATGAACGTGCCGACCAGCAGCGCCAGCGCGAAGCCGAACACCGTGAGCTGCAGCGTGACCCAGAAGCCCTGGGCGTACTGGTCGAGGTTGTCGAGGACAACCGACACGGGCGTCCCTTTCCGGTCAGTGGGGCACCGATCGCCGGGCCGCGAGGGTCAGGGGCAGCCCGACGGGGATGGCGAGCCGGGGCGGAGCGTCCGTCAGTAGCGGTTGATCGCCGGCGGCTCGGGCGTCTTCTCGTCGACCTTCCCGGCGGTGGCCTCGTAGGCCTTCTTCCAGTCGCCGTTGTCGTAGATCTGCTGCAGGAAGTCGTTGACGACGTTGCGGAAGACCACGTCGTCCTTCGGCACGCCGATGCCGTACGGCTCCTGGGTGAAGGGGTTGCCGACGAGCTTGAAGTCGTCGGGGCGCTGGCTGATCAGGCCGAGCAGGATGACGTTGTCGGTCGACTCCGCGTCCGCCCGCCCGTCGGCGAGCGCCTCGGCGGCCTGGCTGTAGGTGTCGTAGAGCTGGACCTGCGCCTGCGGGGCCTGTTCCCGGACGTTCTTCTCCGACGTGGAGCCGGAGACCGTGGCGACCTTCTTGCCGTTCAGGTCCTGGACGCTCTTGATCGAGTCGTTGTCCTTGCGGACCATGATGTCCTGGCCGGCGACGTAGTAGGGGCCGGCGAAGCCCACCTGCTGCTTGCGCTCGTCGTTGATGGTGTAGGTCGCGATGACGGCCTCGACCTTGCCCTCCTGCAGGAAAGCCTCCCGGTTCTTCGAGACCGTCTCGACGAACTGGACCTTGTTCTTGTCGCCGAGCAGGTAGAGGGCGAGCAGGCGCCCCATCTCGGTGTCGAAGCCCTCGAGCTGGCCGGTCGCCGGGTTGTTCAGGCCGAACAGCGGCTGGTCGTACTTCGTCCCGACGATGACACGGCCCTCGTTCTTGATCTTGTCCAGGGTCGGCGACGAGGGCAGGTTCTGGGCCTGCGTCAGCGAATAGTTGGTGTCCGACGCGGACCCGCCACCGCCGCCCAGGTTGTCGCTGTCGGATCCTCCGCAGGCGGCGAGGCCGGTCAGGGCGAGGACGACGGCGAGGGGGAGCGCGAACGCTCGCGAGGTCCATCGCCGAGAGCCGGGGGAGAGGCGCATGGGGGCTCCTTCGTGGTCAGTGGCTGAGGATCTTGGAGAGGAAGTCCCGGGCCCGTTCGCTGGTCGGGTGCTGGTAGAAGGTCTCCGGGTCCGCCACCTCGACGACGGCGCCGTCGTCCATGAACACCACCCGGTTCGCGGCCGAGCGGGCGAAGCCCATCTCGTGGGTGACCACCAACATCGTCATCCCGTCGCGCGCCAGCCCCTTCATGACCTCGAGGACCTCGTTGATCATCTCGGGGTCGAGGGCGGACGTGGGCTCGTCGAACAGCATCAGCTTCGGGCGCATCGCCAGCGCCCGGGCGATGGCGGCGCGCTGCTGCTGCCCGCCGGAGAGCTGCGCGGGCATCTTGTCGGCCTGGTCGGCGATGCCGACGCGCTCCAACATCTCCCGGCCCTCGCTCTCGGCCTGCTGGCGCGACAGGCCGCGAACCCGGACGGGGCCGAGGGTCACGTTGTCGAGGATCGTCTTGTGGGCGAACAGGTTGAAGGCCTGGAAGACCATGCCGATGTCCGCCCGCAGCCGGGCCAGCGCGCGTCCCTCTTCCGGAAGGGGTTGCCCGTCGACGGCGATCGTGCCCGTGTCGATCGGCTCGAGCCGGTTGATGCACCGGCACAGCGTGGACTTGCCGGAGCCGGACGGTCCGATCACGACGACGACCTCGCCGCGACCCACGGTGAGCTCGATGTCCTGCAGTACGTGCAGGCGACCGAAGTACTTGTTCACGCCGGACAGGACGACGAGCGGATCGGAGGGACTCCCGGCCGGCGAACCGGTGTCCTTGCTCAAAGGCCCTGCTGACGTCACGGGACTCCTCTGCCGCGGACGGGATGAAATGCATGTTTCACCCGGCACTCACTTCTCGCAAGATCGACGGGGGACCATCGCCCGATCTGTCCGTAACGATGGGATCTCGTCGGCGGAGCTCGGGGGCGCGGCCGCCGCTGCCGTAGCCTGCGTTTCCGTGGCCCACGCGTCGCCGACCCCGTCGTGACGGCGGCCATCCCGGTTTCCGGGGACAGGTCCGGTTCGGAGCGCTGACCCGTGGTCGTCCTCCTGGCCCTCGCCACCCTGGTCTCCACGACCCTCGGCGGCCTGTTCGCGCTGCGCCACCGCGACCGGCTGCACGTGGCACTGGGCTTCAGCGCCGGCGCCATCCTCGGCGTGGTCGCCTTCGACCTCCTGCCGGAGATCGCGGATCTCTCGCAGCAGACCGGGACGTCGTTCGACCGGGCGATGGTGGCCCTCGTCGTCGGCTTCCTCGCGTTCCACGTGCTCGAGAAGCTGCTGGTGCTGCATCACGCCCACGAGCAGGAGTACGGCGACCACCACCACCCGTCGGTCGGCCTCGCCTCCGCGCTCGCCCTCGCCGGGCACAGCCTGGCCGACGGGATCGGGATCGGCCTCGCGTTCCAGCTCGACAGCACGGTGGGCGTGGCCGCGGCCTTCGCGGTCATCACGCACGACTTCGCCGACGGCCTCAACAGCGTCTCGCTGATGCTGGTCCACCGGAACTCTAGGCAGCGCGCGCTGACCCTGCTCGCCATCGACGCGGTCGCACCCGTGGTCGGCGTGTCCCTGACGCTGCTGTTCAGCGTGCCCGACTCGACGCTGCTGCTCTACCTCGGCGTCTTCGCCGGCTTCCTGCTCTACATCGGTGCCAGCGACGTCCTGCCCGAGGCGCACGCCCGGCATCCGTCGCGACTCACCCTCGTCGCCACGGTCGCCGGCGCGGCGGCCATCTACGTCGCGTCCCGGCTCCTGACCTGACCCGGCGCTGGCTCCCTGCGGCCGCGTGCCGACGCATGGGTCGGGCCAGGCCGGGCAGCGGACGACCATGGCCGACATCGACGTCCTGGACAGCACGCTGCACTACGAGGAGACCGGCCAGGGCCGGCCCATCGTCTTCCTGCACGGCAACCCGACGTCGTCCTACCTGTGGCGCGACGTCATCCCGCAGCTGGCCGGACGCGGTCGGTGCCTCGCCCCCGACCTCATCGGGTTCGGGCGGTCCGGCAAGCCCGACATCGGCTACCGCTTCGACGACCACGCCCGCTACCTCGAGGCGTGGTTCGACGCGTTGGAGCTCGAGGACGTCCTGCTCGTGACGCACGACTGGGGCGGCGGGCTCGGGTTCGACTGGGCCGCCCGGCACCCGGACCGGGTGCGGGGGATGGCGTTCATGGAGACCATCGTCAAGCCGCTGACGTGGGACGAGTGGCCCCCGGCGGCGCTCGAGATCTTCCAGGGCTTCCGCTCCCCGCAGGGCGAGCAGATGATCCTCGAGCGGAACCTGTTCGTCGAGGCGGTGCTGCCCGCCTCGATCCAGCGGACCCTCACCGACGAGGAGATGGCCACCTACCGCGCCCCGTTCTCCGACCCGGAGAGCCGGCGGCCGACGCTGGTCTGGCCGCGCGAGCTCCCGATCGACGGTGAGCCCGCGGACGTCGTCGTCCGCGTGGAGGCCTACGACGAGTGGCTCGCGTCGTCGTCCGAGGTCCCCAAGCTGCTCCTCACCTTCGAGCCGGGCGCCATCATGACGCCGCCGGTCGTCGACTGGTGCCGGCAGACGATCGCGTCGCTGGAGATCGAGCAGGTCGGCCCGGCGATCCACTTCGTCCAGGAGGACCAGGGTCAGGCGATCGGCCGGTCCGTCGCCGCCTGGGCGGATCGGCACGGCCTGCTCGACTGACGGCGTCGGCGGGCCTCCGGTTCGTGCCGCCCGACATGCGGCACAACTCGGCACACCGATCCCCGCGGCGGCGTGCAGCTCCTGGCGTGTCATCCGGCCGTCAACAACCGTCATCCCGTCGTCACGCGAGCGTCGCTGGACCGTCGAACCATCTGGCGAGGAAACAGACGACAGCAACGCACGCGAGATCGACGGGAGATGACCATGTCGGTACTCACCCGGCCCCAGGACCGGTCAGCGGCCGGAGACGATCAGATCCGACGCAGGCCGAACCGGCCCGGTAGCGGACGGGGCGGACTGCTTGCGCGGGGAGCCTCCGCGGTGAACGTCCTCGCCGGGCTGTGGCTGCTCATCTCGCCGCTGATCCTCGACTTCGGCACGGTCAGCAACGTCGTCGCCTGGAACAGCGCCTTCATCGGGGTCATCGTCATCGCGGTCGCCGCGGTGAAGGTGGCCCGGCCTCAGTCGGTCGGCATGAGCTGGCTCAACGTCGTACTCGGCGGGTGGCTCGTCCTCAGCCCGTGGGTTTTGGGCGAGGACGGCGGCGTCGTCGAATACACGGCCGGCAACATCAACATGGTCCTCGTCGGCATGGTGGTGATGGCCTTCGCGGTGGC
This sequence comes from uncultured Actinomycetota bacterium, assembly GCA_963783105.1. Classification (GTDB taxonomy): domain Bacteria; phylum Actinomycetota; class Actinomycetes; order Frankiales; family Frankiaceae; genus JAVEDQ01. Next base: position 100,261 of record CAWAMI010000006.1, on the reverse strand, counting down.
GAGCAGCGCCGGCACCTTCCTCGGCAACAGCCTCGGGAGGCGACACGGCTGACTCCCTGACCCCTGCCCCCCTGACAGCCGGCTCCGCCGATCGGGCTCGACGGTCGGTGGAGCCGGCATACGTCCGGCCCGGTCCAGCCGTGAGCGGGCTTGCCCGGGCCGTCAGTTCGTCGTGGCCGCCGGGGACGCCGCGGGCCGCGTGACCCGTTCCTCGGTCCGCGGCTGTTCCGGCACCGCCGGGGGTGCCGGACGCACCTCGGCGGCCACCTCGCCCGTCCACGCCGCCTCCAGCAGCCCGACGATCTCCGACAGCAGCGGCATCCGCGGGTTGGTCCGCAGGCTCGCGTCCGCGTAGGCCGCCCGGGCCAGGTCGGGCACCGCCGCGCGGAACTCCTCCTCCGACACCCCGGCCTCGGCGATCGAGCGGGGCATGCCCAGCGTCCGCAGCAGCTCGTCCACGTGCCGGAACAGCCGGGCCCGGCGCTCGGCGTCGGTCCGCCCGCCGAACAGGATGCGTCCGAGCTGGGCGTACTTCTCCGGCGCGACGTAGGCCGAGTAGCCGGGCGCCGGCATGAACTTCGTCGGCAGGGAGGCGTTGTAGCGCAGCACGTGCGGCAGGAACAGGGCGTTCGCCCGCCCGTGCGCGATGCCGAACCGGGCGCCCAGGGCGTGCGCCAACGCGTGGTTGACCCCGACGAACGCGTTCGAGAACGCGAGCCCGGCCAGCGTCGCCGCGTTCGCCATCGCGGTGCGGGCCTCGATGTCGTCGCCGGAGGCGAACGCGGTCGGCAGCGAGTCGAAGATGAGCCGCGCGGCCTGCACGCAGAACGCGTCCGTGTACGGCGACGCGAAGATCGACACGGCCGCCTCGAGGGCGTGGGTCAGGGCGTCGATGCCGGTGTCCGCCGTGATGGTCGGCGGCATGCTCGCCGACAGCGTCGGGTCGACGACCGCGAGGTCCGGAACCAGCGAGTAGTCGACCAGCGTGACCTTGCGGCCGCCCTGCGACACGACCGCGGCGGGGCTGACCTCGGACCCTGTGCCCGAGGTGGTCGGGATGGCGGCGAGCTTCATCCGGTGCTGCGGCGTCGGGTAGTGCGCGACGCGCTTGCGGGCGTCGAGGAACGGCAGGGCCAGCTCGCGGACCGAGAGTTCGGGATGCTCGGCGAACAGCCGCATCGCCTTCGCGGCGTCGAGCACGGAACCGCCGCCGATCGCGACGACGAGGTCGGGCCGGACGTGCTGGAGCAGGTCGACGCCGGCGCGGATCAGGTCCTCGTCCGGCTCGGGCAGGACCTCGGCGAAGACGCGGACGTCCCGGGCGTTCAGGTGCCGGCGGACCTCGTCGACGGCGCCGCGGCGCAGGTTGAACTCGTCGCTGACGATGACGGCGGTCGTCGTCTCGATCGTGCGGAGGTTGTCGATCGCACCCACGTTGAAGTAGGTGTCGGCGGGCACCCGGAACCACTGCGGCGGGGTGCGGCGGCGGCTGACGGTCTTGAGGTTCAGCAGGTTGCGGTAGTTGACGTTGTCGGTCGTCATCGAGCCGCCCCAGGTGCCGCAGCCGAGCGAGAACGTCGGGGTCAGTGAGTTGTAGACGCCACCGAGGGCGCCGACGGCGGTGGGCGCGTTGACGAGGATCCGCCCGGTCCGCACCGCGGTGGAGAACCGGGAGATGACGTCCTCGTCGCGGGCGTAGACGGCGCTGGTGTGCCCGAGGCCGCCGTGCTCGGTGACCAGGACGCAGGCATCGACGCCGTGCTGGACGTCCGGCGAGCGGACCAGCCCGAGCACCGGCATCAGCTTCTCCCGCACCAGCGGATGCGCGGCGAGTTCGTCGAGGTCGGTGGGGAGCGGCGCGAGCAGCACCTTCGGCGGCGCATTCTCGCCCGGGCGGCCGTCGAGGCCGGCGCGCTCCCGCAGCACGTCGGCGGGCTGGCCGAGCGCGGCGAGGTTGACCTTGTCCTCGTCACCGAACGCGAAGTCGGCGATCTTGCCGGTCTCCGCCTCGGTCAGCAGCCGGGCACCCATCCGCTGGAACTCGGCGACCACCTCGTCGTAGATCGCGTCGTCGACCACGCAGGTCTGCTCGGCCGGGCAGATGACGCTGCCGTCGAAGGTCTTGCTGATGAGGATGTCCACCACCGCCATCCGGACGTCTGCCGTCCGGTGCAGGTAGACCGGCGCGTTGCCCGGACCCACGCTGATCGTCGGCTTGCCGGCCTTGTTGGACAGCTCGACGATGCGCTGCCCGCCGGTGGTCCAGATCAGGTCGACGCCGGGGTCGTCGAACAGGGCGTAGGTCACCTCGTGCTCCGGGTGCGGGAGCACCTGCAACGCGCCGGACGGGAGCCCGGCCGCCTCCCCAGCGGCGCGGAGCACGTCGACGACGCGCTCGGCGCTGCGGGTCGCAAAGGGAGACGGCCGGAAGATGACCGCATTGCGGGTCTTGATCGCCACGATCGCCTTGAACAGGACGGTCGACGTCGGGTTCGTCACCGGAGTGATGGCCAGCACCACGCCGACCGGTTCGGCGACGATGTCGATGCCGCGCTCCGAGTCGGACTCGATCACCCCGACCGTGCGCTTGTCCTTGAGGTAGTCGTAGAGGAACTCGGTGGCGACGTAGTTCTTGACCACCTTGTCCTCGAGCACGCCGAAGCCGGTCTCCTCGGTGGCGACCTCGGCGAGCTCGACGGCCGCGTCGAGTCCGGCGGTGACCATCGCCCAGACGATGCGGTCCACGGCCTCCTGGTCGAGGGCGCGCAGCTGGTCCGCGGCCGCACTCGCGGTGCGGACCGCCTCGTCGACGTCGGTGCGGAGCTTCGGGGACAGCGTGGTCGGCATGCGGACATGCTGCGGCGCGCTACCGGCGCACGTACCGGGCCGAAGGTCCCTCGGTGACCCGGCAAGCGTCGCGACCCGATGGGCGCCCACATTGAGTGCTACTGTGTAGCACATGGAGTCGATCGGTGTGCGGGAGCTGCGTCAACACGCCAGCCGGTGGCTCGCCAGGGTAGCCGCCGGCGACAGCTTCGAGATCACCGACCGCGGTCGTCCGGTGGCCGCCCTCGTCCCGCTCGCCGGAGGGCGATGGGAGGGGCTGCTCGCCTCCGGAGCGGTCACCCCCGCCGAGGGCACGCTGGCCGACATACGCACGTTGCCGAGTACCGGATCCGAATCGATCTCTTCCCTCGTACAGGAAGACCGCGACGAGCGGTGACCACCGTCGCCTACCTCGATACCTCGGCCTTGGCGAAGCTGGTGCGCGCGGAAACCGAGACCGACGCCCTGCGGGCGTGGCTTCAGGAAACCTCAGCCGAGGTGCTGGCCTCCTCGGTGATCACCACGGTCGAGTTGACGCGGGCTGCTCGGCGATCGGGGCCGGAGGCAGTGCCCGTGGCTCGTCGGGTGCTGAGCGGGATCTCCCTGGTGGCGATCACGCCGAGCGTGGTTGCCCGAGCCGCGGATCTCGAACCTCCGGTTCTGCGTTCGCTCGACGCGCTGCACCTCGCCACGGCGATGGAGATCGGCGCGTCGCTCGCCACACTCGTGGCCTACGACGTCCGGCTCCTCGACGCCGCTGCCCAGCTCGGACTGCCCACCGCAGCACCCGGATGACGTCGGCCCGGCGTGGCGGGCACCACGCGAGCGGCTACTTCGCCGGCAATGAGCGGGCGAAGGCGACGCCCCGCCGGACCCACGTCTCGAGCGTCGCCTGGTCGTCGAGCCCGGCCGCGTCGACCCGGAGCCAGCCGTCCATCTCCCGACCGCGCATGACCATCGGGGCGGCGTACGGCTCCTCGAGCAGGGTCTCCGTCTCACCCGGATCGACGCGCACCATCAGCCCGCCCTGGCCGCTCGCGGCGACGGCCATGTTGCCGCCGACGAGGAAAGCGAGACCGCCGAACATCCGCTTCTCGTTCACCGCCGGCTCCGGTCCGATCAGTTCGCGGATGCGGTCGGCGAGCTCCTGGTCGTAGGCCACGACGGCAGTCTCCCTCAGCGGGCGTCGTAGAAGCCGCCGGTTCGGCCGTTGCGGTCCGCGAGGAGCCCGGCGATCGTCGCGACGGCGATCTCGGACGGCGACCTGGAGCCGATGTCGAGCCCGATCGGCCGGTGGACGCGAGCGACGTCCTCGTCGTCGACGCCGCGCTCCCTCAGCGCCGGCACGTGCGGCGCCGCGTGCCGTGGGCTGCCCATCACGCCGATCCACCGCGGCCGCTGCCGCAGCACCTCGGCGAGGACGTCGCCGAGCTCGGGCCGGTCGTGGTCGGTGACGACGACGTCGGTGTGCTCGTCGAGCGCCGCAGCCGTCACGGTGGAAGTCGACGTCAGCCCCGGCAGGCCTTGCGTCGGGTCGGGCTCGAGCAGGACGACGGTGTAGCCGACGTGGGCCGCGAGGTGCGCGAGTTCCTGCGCCACGGGGGAGGCGAAGACGGCGACGAGGCGTCGTCCGTCGACGGGCGGCGGGAGCGTGCCGTGCGCCATGGCGCAGGCCGGGTCAACGGGAGTGGTCACCCGTCCAGTCTCGCCCGGTGAGGTGGTCAGATGTCGATGATGCCGAGGCGGCGATCGACAGCTGTTGCGAGTGCCTCGAGGTGCGGACGGTCCGACGTCACCACCTGGTCGCCGCGGCGCAGGGCGCTCTCCGCCACGGTGGCGTCGGTGACGTCGACGGCGATGGTGCAGCGTCCGAGCAGCAGTCCTGCGGCCCGCGCGACGGCGTCGTCGAGTGACTCGACAGAGCATCCGCGGAGCAGGCGCGCCGCTTCAGTCCGGTTCCTCCCGGCCTCGACGAGCACCGCGGCCGGAACCGTCGGAACCCTGCCGCGCTCCAACGCGCGCCGATGCAGCGCCCACATGCGCCGATCGCCATGCTCGGCGGCCAGGAGCGCGCCGGTGTCGTAGGTGAGCCCGCTCAAGCCGAGCCGTCCGGCGCCGTGTCGAGCAGCGCGTCGGCCTCGGCCAGTTCCTGCTCGGTCAGCGCCCCGTGCTCCGCCTCCCACTCCTGCACTGCGCGCAGGCCCCGGCGGACGAGCAGCCACTGTCTCGCGGCCTCGGCGAAGACGGTCGACACGGGAACGCCGACAGCCTTCGCTTCCTGCTCCACCTCGTCGAAGAGCTCGACCGGGAAGGACAGGCTCCGCTTCACGACTCCGGCCACAGGCCCAACGGTACGACCGTGGTGCTACCGACCGCAATCGAAGGGCCACCGAAACTGAAGACGGCTTCCTCGAGTCGCTCTATCCGGCAACGCCATTCGTCGGAGGGCTCCACGCCGAACGACCAGTCGCTGTCGTAGGGGTCGTCCCACCCGTACTGCCACCCCGTGCCGTCGCAGGCCCGGCACCGACGTTGCCGGGGACGGGTCTTCACGGGCTCCGGCTCGCGCGGCGCGTGCTCGGGGAAGAGCTCGCTGAGCGGTGCGAGCGGGTTCCGGAGCAGGTCGTCGTTCTCCAGGCAGGCGAGCAGAACCTCGCGCCGGAGCCCGTGCCCGCGTCCCGCGGACTTCGGTACCTCGGCGCGCACGGCCTCGATCAGCCTGCCCGGGTCGCCGAGACCGTCTTCCGGGACGGGCTCCACGACGAGTTCACCGCCGAGCATGCGCCAGGCGCTGAGCTGGCCCTCCCCAGCAGCCGGTCCGGGAAGCTCCGCCGTGCTCGACGGCGTGGGGAAGGCGGCGAGGTCGAAGAACCAGGGCTTCGAGGCCCGCAGCCACGAGGCGGTGCGGCTCCAGAACTCCGCTGGTGCTGGGTGCCTCGTCGTCAGGACCCGTCCCTCGACCAGGACGGGCACCGAGACGTAGACGTCGCCGTTACGGAACACCCGCTCCTCGTCGGTGAGCGCGTTGGACACGCTCATCTCGGGGTACCGGGCCTGGCTTCGGCCCTCGGCCACGACGTGCTCCGCGAGCTCGCTCAACGTCTTCGGGCCGGAGGTGTCGAGCAGTTCGCGGCAGCAGCCCGCGATGGTGGTCGGGTAGGTCATGGGGGCAGTGAAGCGCAGCCCGCGGTGCCTCCGCCGGGCCTGTCCACAGCCCCCGGCGCGAGCGCCGGACAGGCGGACGTCAGCGATCGCCGGCGAGCACCTCGCGCAGCGCCGTCGCGAACTCGGCCGGCTTGCCCTGCTGGCCGAACTCGCCGCCGAGGAAGCCGCCGTGACCGCCGGGGAAGGTCACGGTCGGCTGCCCCAGCTGCTCGGCGAGGGCGGCGGAGGTGCGGGCGGTCATCGCCTGCCCCGTCTCCTCGCCGACGCCGATGACGATCCGGGTGCCGGCGCGTCGCAGCGCGGCGACGTCCACGACGTACGCGGGCACGGCGTTCGACGCGCCGAGCAGGGGGTCGTCGCGTGAGCCGTCGTCCTCGGACGGCATCCCGAACTGCGTCGGGTCGGGCCGGTTCGCGTAGACCTCGGGGTACTCGCCCTCGTGCGAGGCGAAGGCGATGAAGGCCGCCATCCCCGCGCCCCAGCCGTCTTCCTGGTAGGCCCGCCGGACGACGTCCCACGCCGCGAAGGCGCGGTCCGCGTCGGGCAGGACGTTCAGCAGCGGCGGCTCGTGCGCCACCAGCGTGCGGACGTCCCCGGGGTGGGCGGCGACAAGGGCGAGGGCACTGATCGCGCCGCCGCTGCTGGCAAACAGGTCCACCGGCCCGGCGGCGAGCTGGGCGACGAGGGCGTGCAGGTCCTCCGCCTGCTGCGTGGGCGTGTTCTCGGTGCTGCCGTCGCTGCGGGTGCTGCGGCCGAGGCCGCGCGGGTCGTAGGTGACGACCGTGCGATCGCCGAAGTGCGACGCGAGCGAGGCGAAGCCCTCCGCGGTCATCGGCTGGCCGATCATCAGCAGCACCGGCCGCTCGTCGGCCGGAGGGAGGGGCCCGCGGACGTCGTACGCGATGCGCGCGCCTGGGACGTCCAGAGTCAGAGTGTCGAGGGTCTGGGGTTCTGCGGCCGTGGTCTGCATGCCTTCTTGGACGACGGCGCGGAGAGGAACTCATCGCCGCCGTCCACAGCCGTCGTCCGGCTCGACGTTTTCGTCGGTGGGAGCTGCGAAGGTTCCGCCATGAGCACCACCGAAACGACCGACCGCTCCGCCGACTTCGCTGATGTCCGCCGCCTGCTCGCGGGGTCCCCTCGGGATCGGCCCAGTCCGGACGCGCTGCTCGCCGACCCCGACCCCGCTTGGCAGACGATGGTCAGCTCCGTCGTGCTCGAGGACCTCGCCTGCCTCGCGGCCGAGCTGTGGGATCGGGGCTGGCAGCCGGCCGACCTGCTGCGGCTCGCGGCCCGGGCGAAGCCGTCGCCGCGTGATCTGGTGGCGGCGGTCCTCCTCGACGAGTCGCGGAGCTACCGCGATCGGCCGGGCGCGGACCCCGACTGGCTCGCCCAGGTCGACGCCGGGGGAGCGGCGACGTGGTGGCGCCGCGACCGTCCGCTGCTGCCGCAGGTCGCCGACCGGGGGCGGCTGTCGCTGCTCGCGGCCGTCCGGCTGGCTCGCGAGCAGCTCGCGGGCTGGCGGCTCCGAACGGTCTTCCCTCCGCTGCCGATGCTTCGACCGCCGCCGTCGCAGTGGTCGGCGGAGACCCGGCGCCGAGCCGAGCAGGTGGATCCGAAGCTGCTCGCCCGCGTGCAGGCGCTGCTGGCGAAGGCCGAGGCGACCGAGTTCGCCGACGAGGGCGAGGCGCTCGCCGCCAAGGCTCAGGAGCTGATGACGCGGCACGCCATCGACGCGTCGATGCTCGACCCCGAACTGGCGGCCGGCACCGCCGAGGCGCGACGCCTGGGGATCGAGGACCCCTACGCGCGCCAGAAGGTGAGCCTGCTGTCCGTCGTGGCGCGCGCCAACCGCGCTCAGACCATCTACTCGCCCGGTCTCGCCTGCTGCACGGTGTTCGGGATGCCTCAGGACCTGGCACTCGTCGAGTTGCTCTACACGTCTCTGCTGCTGCAGGCCACCCGCGTGATGCTCGCGCAGGGCACGACGCGGGACGAACACGGCCGGGCCACCACCCGGTCGTTCCGGACGTCGTTCCTGGCCGCCTTCGCCGGCCGGATCGGCGAGCGACTCACGCGGGCGTCGGAGGTGGCGACCGCGGAGGCGGAACGGCAGTACGGGTCCGCGCTGCTCCCCGTCCTGGCCCGGCGCAACGACGCCGTCGACGAGCTGGTCCGTCAGCTGGTGCCGCGGGCGAGGACGATGCGGGCGACCAGCGTGAGCGACGGGCGCGGCTGGCGGGCGGGCATCTCCGCGGCGGACGCCGCCGACCTCGGGGGTCAGCGGCTGCGGAACGCTCCTCGTGCGCTCGAGAGCTGAACCGCGCACGGTCGGCGCGTGCCACCATGTCGAGGCGGAGGGAGGGCTCGTGTCGATCGCCAGCAAGCTCGACCACTACACGGTCGCCGACCTCGACGCCACGCCCGACGACGGCCAGCGGTACGAGGTCATCAACGGGACGCTCGTGGTGACGCCGCCGCCGTTCATGCCGCACAACGAACGCAGCCAGATGATCGGGTTGGCACTGCTCGACCAGGCGCCCACCGGCCTCAAGATCTCGCTGACGGGCACAGCGGGAGTGGAGATCGAGACCGACTGCCTCATCCCGGACGTGATCGTCTACCGCGCCGGGAGCTACCCGGGCAATCTGCCAGCAGAAGCCGTCCGGCTGATCGTCGAGGTCACGAGCCCGAGCAACCGCCGCAACGACACCGTGCTCAAGCTCGACCGTTACGCCCGTGCCGGGATTCCGCACTACTGGATCGTCGACCCTGACCGCGTCACGGTCTACGAGCTGGCCGGCGACGCCTACAGGGTTGTCGCGGAGGGGACGACGGTCGCCGTTGCGCGTCCCTTCCCTGTCCGGGTGTCCCTCGACGACGAGCCGTCGTAACGGTCAGGTCCGGTACCAGGGCACGATCACCCGCGCCCAGTCCCGGAAGGACGAGGGCCAACCAGGCGGAAACCCGCGTGACCAGTCCCAGTCGGCGTCCAGCCCGTGCTCGAACAGCCGAATGACCTCCTCCAGCGCACCCCGCAGCCCGCGGAATTCCGCGGCGTCGAAGCTCACCGGGAAGTCCCGCATCAGCGGGCTCGGCTCGACCCCCGGGCGCCGGCGCTTCGCGTCCACCCCTGTCTGCAGCGCGGCCAACTCCGCCCGCTCCCGGGTGCACCACTCGGCGAGCCACGGCTTCTCCCGCAGCAGCGGCGAGGTCCGCGCGCGGCGGAGCTCGTCGTCGGCCCGCTCGCACGCCGCGTCCCAGCGCCGGCGCATTGCCACGACGTCGACGGCGACCCCCAGCGATCGGCCCGCAGAGACGTGCGGGTCCTCAGACCGCCCGAACGTAGTACGCGCAGCGCGCGGATGAGCCTCCGAATTGTCGGAGCCTCCTGGTAGGCATGACCGGTGCTTCACCTCCACCGCGCCGAGCGAGCCGACCGGCTGATCGCAGGCCTCGCCGCCGTGGTCGCGCAGCCGCTCGCCTCCCACAGCGGGGCGACGGACCCGTTCGCGGCCGAGGTGATCGCCGTGCCCGCCAAGGGCGTGGAGCGGTGGGTCGCGCAACGCCTGTCCGACGGGCTCGGCGACCCGGAGGGGTCGGGTGCCGGGGTCTGCGCCAACGTCCGCTTCCCGTCGCCGCGGATGTTGGTGCAGGAGGTGACGGCGGCCGTCGCGGGCGAGGACGTCTCGGACGACGCCTGGACCCCGAGCCGGATGCTGTTCGGCCTGCTCGGGCTCGGCGCCGTCGGTCGGTGGCGGCTGCCGGTCGACCGGCTCGTCGCGGCCGCCGGGGACCTGGCCGACCTGTTCGCCGCCTACGCGGGGCAACGGCCCGATCTGCTCCGGGGGTGGGCCGCCGGCACGGACGCGGACGCCGGCACGGCCGACGCCGACGGTGACCCGCTGCCCGAGGACCTGTGGTGGCAGCCGGGCGTGTGGCGGCGGCTGCGGGAGCGGATCGGGCTGCCCAGCCCGGCCGAGTCGCTGGACAGGGTGTGCGCCGCGCTCCGCGAGCGACCCGACGTCGTCGACCTGCCGGCCCGGGTGTCGGTGTTCGGGCCGACCCGGCTGAGCCGCGACCAGCTGAGCGTGCTGGCCGCGCTGGCCGTCCACCGCGACGTGCACCTGTGGCTGCCACATCCGTCGCCCGCGCTGTGGGATGCCGTCGCCCCGCTGGCGGCCTCCGCATCCTCCAGCCGGCGCCGGGAGGACCCCACGGCCGAGCTGGCGCGCCATCCGCTGCTCGCCTCGCTGGGGCGGGACAGCCGGGAGCTCCAGCTGCTCCTCGCCGCCGCCGACGCCCCGGTCGTCGAGCATCACCACGCGATGTCCGGACGACCGGACACGCTGCTGGGGCGGCTGCAGGCCGATCTCGCCGCCGACGAGCCCTCCCCGCCCGCACGGCGGGACGAGAAGGACCACAGCCTCCAGGTGCACGCCTGCCACGGCCCGGCCCGCCAGGTCGAGGTGCTCCGCGAGGTGCTGCTCGGCCTCCTCGACGACGACCCGACCCTCGAGCCCCGCGACGTGCTGGTCATGTGCCCCGACATCGAGGCCTACGCCCCGCTGATCGCCGCCACCTTCGGCCTCGCCGACCCCGAGCTCGGCACCGCCGCGCAGCATCCCGGCCACCGGCTCCGGGTCCGGCTCGCCGACCGCAGCCTGCGTCAGACCAATCCGCTGCTGGGCACCCTCGCCCAGCTGCTCGACCTCGCGGGCAGCAGGGTCACCGCATCCCAGGTCCTCGACCTGGCGGCCGCACCGCCGGTGCGTCGCCGCTTCGATCTCGACGACGAACAGCTGGAGCTGCTGCGCGACTGGGTGGCCCGTACCGGCATCCGGTGGGGGCTGGACGCCGCGCACCGGAAGCCGTTCCGGCTCGAGTCGCTGCCGCAGAACACGTGGGAGACCGGCCTCGACCGGCTGCTGCTCGGCGCCGCGATGAGCGAGGACACCTCGGCCGGGGACGGGGGGCGCTGGCTCGGCACCGCGCTGCCGCTCGACGACGTCGAGTCCAACGACGTCGACCTCGCCGGCCGGCTCGCCGAACTGGTCGACCGGCTGGCCGGTGTGCTCGCCCGCCTCGAGGGCCGGCAGCCGCTCAGCGGCTGGCTGACCGCCCTCACCGACGCGCTCGACCTGCTCTGCGCCACGTCCGAGCAGGACGCCTGGCAGCAGGCGCAGGCCCGGCGCGAGCTCGCCGACGTCGCGGACGGGGCCGCCGACGTGGCGGACAGCCTGCAGCTCGGGCTGGACGACCTGCGCGCCCTGCTCGCCGGCCGGCTGCAGGGCCGCCCGACCCGGGCCAACTTCCGGACCGGCAGTCTCACGATGTGCTCGATGGTGCCCATGCGGTCGGTGCCGCACCGGGTCATCTGCCTGCTCGGGTTGGACGACGGCGCCTTCCCCCGCAACGTCGTGGTCAACGGCGACGACCTGCTCGCCCGCGACCCGGTCGTCGGGGAGCGGGACGCCCGCAGCGAGGACCGGCAGCTGCTGCTCGACGCCGTCCTCGCCGCCGAGGAACACCTCGTCGTGCTCTACACCGGGGCCGACGAGCGGACGAACGCCCGCCGACCGCCGTCGGTGCCCGTCGGCGAGATCCTCGACGCCGTCGACCGGCTGCTGCTGCCGCTCGACGGGCACTCCGGCCGGGAGCAGGTGACCACCCGGCATCCGCTGCAGCCCTTCGACCCCCGCAACTTCGCCGGCGGCCTCGGAGGGGCCTCGGGGCCGTTCAGCTTCGACCACCCGGCCCTCGAGGGCGCACGGGCGGCGCTCGGCGAACGGCACCCGGCACCGCCGTTCCTCGACGGCCCGCTCGCCGACGGCCCGCCGGACGCGCTCGACCTCGATCGCCTGATCCGCTTCCTCGAACACCCCGTCGGCGGCTTCCTCCGCCAACGGCTGGCCCTGACGGTGGCGAGGGACGAGGAGGAGGTCGCCGACGACCTGACCGTCGACCTCGACGGGCTCACGAAGTGGTCGATCGGGGACCGGCTGCTGTCCGACCTGCTGCGCGGTGCGGACGTCGCCGCGGTCCAGCACGCCGAGTGGCGCCGCGGCGTCCTCCCGCCGAGCGTTCTCGGGCGCCGCGTCCTCGACGAGATGCTGCGCGAGGTGACGCCGCTGCTGGCGGCGAGCGCCGATCTGCGCGCGCGCGAGCAGCGGAGCGTCGACGTCGCCGTCGACCTGCCGGACGGTCGCCGCCTCGGCGGCACGGTGGGCGGCGTCCACGACGCGACGGTCGTCCGCGTCACCTACTCCCGGCTCGGCGCGAAGCACCGGCTCCGCGCGTGGGCGCAGCTGCTGGCGCTCACCGCCGCGCAGCCCTCCGAGCTGTGGACGGCCGTCGTCGTGGCCAAGGCCGGCAGGGGCGCCGGCTGTCAGGTCGCGACGCTGGGTCCGGTCGCGCCCGAGGCGGCGGCGCGGCTGCTCGCCGAGGTCGTCGACGTCTACGACCGCGGCCTCCGCTCACCGCTGCCGCTCGTCGCGAAGACCTCGTTCCGCTACGCCGAGGCGCGCAGCCGCAACCGTTCGGTCGCGGTCGCCCTGCGCGACGCCGGCCGGGAGTGGGTCAACAACTTCGGCGGCGAGCAGACCGACCGGGAGCACGAGCTGGTGTGGGGCGCAGGCGCCCCGCTCGACGTGCTGCTCGCCGAGCCGCCGACCGACGACGAGGCCGGCTGGTTCGACGAGACCACCCGCTTCGGTGCGCTCGGCCGCCGGCTGTGGACCCCGCTGCTCGCCCACGAAATCTGGAGCGACCCGTGAGTCCGGCGAGCACCGGGAGCACCGGGAGCACTGGGAGCCTTCGGAGCACTGGGCGCGACGAGGGCGTGCCACCGTTCGACGTCTGCGGCCCGCTGCCCGAGGGCACGGTGGTGCTCGAGGCCAGTGCCGGTACCGGCAAGACCTTCACCATCGCGGCGCTGGCCACCCGCTACGTCGCGGAGGGCCACGTCGAGCTCGGCCGGCTGATGCTCGTCACCTTCGGTCGGGCGGCGACGCAGGAGCTGCGGGAACGGGTGCGCGAGCGGCTCGTCGCGACGGAGCGCGAGCTGGCCGACGCCGACGGCGCGCGGCGGAGCGGGGACGACCTGGTGCGGCTGCTCGCGGACGCGGACGACGACGAGGTCGCGCGGCGGCGGCGACGGTTGACCACCGCGCTCGCCGGCTTCGACGCCGCCACGATCGCCACCACCCACGGTTTCTGTCAGCAGATGCTCGCCGGGCTCGGCATGGCGTCGGACAACGACCCGGACGCCACCTTCGTCGAGAACCTCGACGACCTGATCGACGAGGTCACCGGCGACCTCTACCTCCGCAAGTTCGCGACCCCGACGGCAGGCCCGCCCGAGCTGGACCACGCCGACGCCCGCAGGGTGGCCCGCGAGGCGGTGACCGACCGGCACGCCCGCCTGGTCCCGGCCGACGCCGATCCGGCGAGCCTGCCCGGCCTGCGCCACGGCATCGCGCGCGCCGCCCGCGACGAGGTCGACCGGCGCAAGCGCCAGCGACGGCTGATCGACTACGACGACCTGCTGTCCCGGCTCCGCGACGCGCTCAACGCGCCGGAGAACGGCGAGGCGGCCCGGCAACGGATCCGGGACCGGTACGACGTCGTCCTCGTCGACGAGTTCCAGGACACCGACCCGGTCCAGTGGGACATCCTGCGGCTCACCTTCCACGGGCACGCGACGCTGGTGCTGATCGGCGACCCGAAGCAGGCGATCTACGGCTTCCGCGGCGGCGATGTCGTCACCTACCTCGACGCCGTCGGCACGGCGACGAGCACCGCGACGCTCACCCGCAACTGGCGCTCCGACCAGCCGCTGCTCGACGCGCTCGAGGCGGTCTTCGGCGGAGCGGCGCTCGGCGACGAACGCATCGTCGTCCGGCCGGTCGTCGCCGCCCGGCCCGAGCGGCGGCTGCAGCACGGCGCGCCGCTGCGCATCCGGCTGCTCGACCGTGGAGACGGGCCGCTGTCCGTCGGGCCGGCCCGGGAGCGGGTGATCGCCGACGTGGCGTCCGACATCGCCCGCCGACTGACCGACGGCGAGGTGCAGCCCGGCGACATCGCGGTGCTCGTGCGCAAGAACGACCAGGGCCGGCAGGTCCGCGAGGCGCTCGCCGGCGCGGGCGTCCCCGCCGTCCTCGCGGGCAGCGCCAGCGTGTTCGGCACCCCGATCGCCCGCGAGTGGCTGACGCTGCTGCGGGGCGTCGAGGCGCCGCACCGGCCCGGGCTCGTGCGGGCGGCGGCGCTGACCTGCTTCCTCGGCTGGAGTGCGGCGCGGCTCGACGAGCTGGGGGAGAGGGCGCTCGACGAGCTCGGCCCACGGATGCGCGGCTGGGCGGATCTGCTGGCACGGCGCGGGGTGGCCGCGTTGCTGGAGGAGATCACCGCGTCCTCCCGGCTGCCGGCCCGGATGCTCGGCGGCCTCAACGGCGAGCGCGACCTCACCGACCTCCGCCACATCGGCCAGACCCTGCACGCGGAGGCGGTCGCCGGCAGCCTCGGCGTCACCGCCCTCGTCGAGTGGCTGCAGCGCCGCATCGCGGAGGCGGACACCGATCCCGCCGAGGACCGCAGCCGGCGGCTGGAGTCCGACGCCGACGCGGTCCAGATCGTCACCGTGCACCGCAGCAAGGGCCTCGAGTTCCCGGTGGTCTACGTGCCGTTCGCGTGGGACCGCTGGACCCCGCAGACGCCGGACCTGATGCGGCTGCACGACGAGGACGGGTCGCGCATCCTCGACGTCGGCGGACCACAGGGGCCGGACTACCAGAGCCGGAAGCTCCGCTACGCGCAGGAGGAGTGCGGCGAGGATCTGCGGCTGTTCTACGTCGCGGTGACGCGGGCGCAGAGCAGCGTCGTCCTGCACTTCGCGCCCTCCCGGTACAACACGGCCGGGTCCGCGCTGAACCGCCTGCTGTTCGCGGAGTTCGCCCGCGAGAGCGACCCGCCGCCGTCGATCGAGGTGCCGAGCGATCGGGTGGCGCGCACCCTGCTCGGCGAGATCGCCGACGCCTCGGACGGGAGGATCGCCGTCGAGCCCGTGGACGCGGAGGCGCCGCCCGCGCGGTGGGAGCCGCCCGCGGCAGCCGTGCCGACGCTGTCGGTCGCGACCTTCGACCGGCAGCTCGACCTCGCCTGGCGCCGGACCTCCTACTCGGCGCTGACCGCGGCGGTGCACGACGCGGGTGCCGCCTCGGGTCCGGCCGCCGAGCCGCTGCTCGGGTCGGAGCCGGAGGAGCCCGAGCGGGCGGACGAGCGGGCGGTCCAGCAGGTCGAGCGGGCGGACTCAACCGACGGAACCGGTGCCGGCCCACTCGCGGACGATCTCCGCGCGGTGCGCTCGCCGCTCGCCGACCTGCCGAGCGGAACCGCCTTCGGCACGCTCGTGCACGCGGTGCTCGAGAACCGTCGACACGTCGGCCCCGGACCTCGCCATCGAGCTCCGCGAGCGGTGCACGGACGCGGTGGCGTCCCGCTACGGCAGCAGCGTCGACCCGCTGGCACTGGCCGAGGGGCTGCTGCCCGTCCTCGACACCCCGCTCGGCATGCTCGCCGGCGAGCAGCGGCTGCGCGACATCACGCCGCAGGACCGGCTCCCCGAGATGGACTTCGAGATGCCGCTCGCCGGCGGGGACCGGCCGCGGGCCACGGAGGCGACCCTCGCCGACGTGGCCGCGCGACTGCGCCGGCACCTACCTCCCGGCGACCCGCTGATCGGCTACGCGGACCTGCTCGACGTACCCGGCTTGCGCGAGCAACGCCTCCGCGGCTACCTCACCGGCAGCGTCGACGCGGTGCTGCGGGTGAGGAACCGGTACGGCGAGCCGCGCTACCTCATCGTCGACTACAAGACGAACTGGCTCGGCGGGGCGCGGGGCGACGGGGGCGACGGGGACGACGCAGCCGTGGCGCTGTCGGCCTGGCACTACCGCCCGTCGGCGATGGCGGAGGCGATGCAGTCCGCCCACTACCCGCTGCAGGCGCTGCTCTACGGCGTCGCGGTGCACCGCTACCTGCGCTGGCGTCAGCCCGGCTACGACCCGGAGCGGCATCTCGGCGGCGTGCTCTACCTGTTCGTCCGCGGCATGTGTGGGCCGGACACCCCCGTCATGGACGGCATGCCGTGCGGCGTCTTCAGCTGGCGGCCGCCGAGCGCGCTCGTCGAGGACCTGTCCGAGCTCCTCGCGGGCCCCAGCCCTGCGACATCATCTGTGGTGACGTAGGAGGCGCAAGCGATGGCAGACCTGTCTGGCGAAGACAGCACGGCCCTTAGCAATCCGCTGGCCTTCACGCAGCAGCTGCTGCAGATTCTGGACGAAGGTCGGAGGACCGCCACCTACAAGCTCGCTGTCCTGCTTGCCCTCGTCGACTGCTGCGCTTTGGACAGCGACTCACGAGGGCGGCCACCCGTTGAGCTGACCACCCGGCAGCTGACACGTCGTGTCGTCGAGCTCTACTGGCCTCAGGTTCGTCCGCACAACTTCGAGGCGGCCACACGCGCAGCCGAGATGCTCGCGCAGTCGAGTCAGCCGAAGGCGGTCACGATCGATGCGGTTCGGAAGCTGCGGAGGGTCGGCGAGGAGCGGGGCCTCTCGACCGTCGCGATGGTCGAGCGGCTGCTGCCTGACGACCACGCGCGTTGCCTCGACGTCGTCGAGTTGAACCTCACCCGGATGCCGTTGGGCAAGCTTCAGCGACCACTCGGCTTCGCGGAGGTGCACAACGCCAACTACCCCCGCTTCCTGTACGACGACTCGGCCTTCTCGGAGCGAGTGACGGCACGGCAGTTGCCGCTACCCATCCGTCTGCAGCCTGGGGTGGGCGACGCGCTGGTGAGCCTGTCGGGGCTGATCCGGCCACTGATCGAGCTGCACTGGATGCGAGAGGTTGCTCGCTTCAGCTCGCTCTCATTGGTCGAGGACAAGCTCCACGACTTTCTGTTCGGTAGCCAGCGCGTCTCGCTCGACACTGTCCGGCCAGGGCTCCTGGACCTGCAGCAGGGCCGGTGCTTCTACTGCCGGGTGCCGTTGCGCCCGCGAGACGTGCATGTCGATCATTTCGTGCCGTGGTCCCGCATCCCGAACAATGGCCTGACCAACCTGGTGGCCGCCGACGGCCGCTGCAACATCGCGAAGAGCGACAACTACGCGGACCTCGACCTCCTCGAGCGCTGGGCGACACGGCCGCGCGACGTCCTCGGTCAGGTCTCGGTCGACCTGCGGTGGCCCCTGCAGGCAGCCGAGTCGTTCAGCGCCGCTCGGAGCCTCTACAGCCATCTCCCAGCCGGCTCAAGGCTCTGGACGAGCCCGGGTGCCTTCACTCCTTTGGACAAAGACCGGCTGGCCGGTCTCCTCCCTACGCTCTGAGCATGACGACGCCACTGCCCAAGCTCGTCCGCGACAGGATCCCGGAGCTGATCGAGGCCAGCGGGCGCAGCGCCGTCACCCGAACCGTCTCCGAAGATGACCTCCGTGTCGCTCTCCTAGCGAAGCTGCGGGAGGAGACGGCCGAATTGACGGCTGCTCCACCGGAGGACCTGCTCGAGGAACTCGCTGATGTCCTCGAGGTCGTCCGTTCACTGGCTTCCGTGCTAGGTATCCGCTGGTCAGACGTCATCGGTGCGGCAGATCGCAAGCTGGACGAGCGAGGCGGCTTCGACCGCGGGCTGGTGCTCGTGGACGTCGCTCCCGGCTGACGCGGCTCTCCACAACGGCGGCCCACGGCGACCTCGAAGCTCACCCCTCAAGCATGACGGTCGTTACGTCGAAGGATCTTGCAGCGTCAGAAGAGTCGCTGTTCCCCGTCGGCGGTCGAGGTCAGGAGGGCTGGGCGTGACGCGGGAACCGTCGGTCCCTCCTATGGCGCCCGGCCCGCCGGGGCGGGCGGCGGAGGCATGCCTCCGACCCGCGAGTGAGCTGTCGTTCCTCCTCGACATCGCGGCGGCGGCCCGGACGCGGCCCCAGCCCGAGGTCTTCACCCGCGCCTGCCGCGAGCTCGCCGAGCTGCTGGACGTCCGCGCCAGCGCCTTCGTCCGCACACGCGGGGGCGACAAGCTCAAGCTCGCCGTCAGCCGCGGCACCGCGAGCCCCGGCGCGGGCCGCGTCGGCGACGCCGCGGAGCTGCTCAACGACGTCGTCGAGACCCGCACGCCCGTCCAGCGACTGATCCCGGCGCAACGCGACGCGCCGGACCCGGCCGACCGGGCCCACGCCGCCGACGCGGAGCCCGGTCCCGACGCTCCCTCGGCCCCGGCCTTCGCTGTCCCCCTCGGCCTCGGCGGCGTGCTGCTCGTCGACGGTCCCAAGGCCGAGCACCTCACCCGCGACCAGCGTCGCCTCGTCGAGGAGGTCGGGGCCCTGCTCGGCCGGCTCGTCGACGAGGCGCGCGTCACCGGGTTGCGCGAGAACCAGCTGCAGACCGCCCGGGCGGTCCGCACGCTGCTCGAGGCCGGCGTGCGCGCCGTCTCCCGGCTCGAGGCCGCGGAGGCGCTCGCCCGCACGACAGCGACCGTTCTCGGCGTCAGCACCGCCTGCGCCTACCTCGTCGACGACGACGGGCGGGTCGCCGAGGTCGCCACCGTCGGCGCCGGCCCCGGTCGCGATGCGCTGCTCCGAAAGACCCTCGTCGGTGCCCCCGCCGACGGCTCTCCCGTGTGGCGCCGGGCCGCCACCGGCGACAACCCGGGGGCGGATCTCGTCACGGATACCCGGCGGCCCGGCGCGGTCCGGGCCGGCGGAGTCGCGGAGATCCTCGGCCTCCGCTCGATCGCGACCATCCCGCTGCTGTCCAGCGCCGGCATCCTCGGCATCGTCACCTGCGGCGACGCCGACGCGCCACGCGAGTGGCTCCCGCACGACCGCGAGCTGCTCGAGCAACTCGCCCTGCAGGGCACCGTGGTGGTCGACAACGCCCGCCTCCGTGAGGCGGAGCGGCACGAGGCCCGCGCCGACGAACTGACCGGCCTCGCCAACCGCCGCGCGTTCTCCGACGCGCTCGACGCCGTCCTCATCGACGCGGCCGTGCCCGGCCAGCGGGTGGCGATCCTGCAGATCGACCTCGACCGCTTCAAGGAGGTCAACGACCAGTACGGCCATCACGAGGGCGACGCGTTGCTGATCGAGGTCGCCCGCCGGCTCTCCGCGGTGGTGCGCGACGTCGACCTCGTCGCGCGGCTCGGCGGCGACGAGTTCGCGGTCCTGCTCGTCGACGACGTTGACCCGGCGAACGCCGAGGCGGTGGCGACCCGCATCGCCGACGCCCTCGAGCAGCCGATCGAGCTGGTCGATCACGAGGTGACGATCGAGGCCAGCGTCGGTATCGCGCTCTATCCGGAGCACGGGCACGATCCCGAGACGCTGCTCCAGCGGGCCGACCGGGCGATGTACGCGGCGAAGCGCTCCGGGCTCGGACAGCTCGTCTACCGCTCCGAGCACGACGCCTCCACGCAGGTCGAGCCCGGAATGCTGGGCGAGCTGCGCCGCGCCGTCGCCGAGGACGAGCTCGTCCTGCACTACCAGCCCAAGGTCGACCTGCGCAGCGGCCGGGTCGTCGGCGTCGAGGCCCTCGTCCGGTGGCTGCACCCTCGCCTCGGCCTGCTCGCGCCCGACCGCTTCGTCCCGCTCGCGGAGCAGACGTCCCGCGTCCGCAGCGTCACCAACTGGGTGGTGCCGCAGGCGCTCGCCCAGGCGAGGCGGTGGCGCGAGACGGGGCTGGACCTGACGGTCGCGGTCAACGTCTCGGCCCACGACGTCGCGGACCCCGGATTCCCCGCGCTCGTCGCCCAGTGGCTGCGCGACGCCGACCTGCCCGGCGACCGGCTCGTCGTCGAGGTCACCGAGGGCACGCTCATGGCCGACCGGGTCGCGGCGAGCGCCGTGCTCTCCGGGCTCCGCGAGATCGGCGTGACGGTCAGCCTGGACGACTTCGGCACCGGCTACTCGTCGCTGGCGTACCTGCACTCCCTGCCCGTCGACGAGATCAAGATCGACCGGTCGTTCCTCGGCGAGGGCGCGCGCCGCTACACCGTCATCCGCTCCATGATCGCGCTCGGTCAGGGGCTCGGTCTGCGCACCGTCACCGAAGGCGTCGAGGACGTCGACACCGCGTCGATGCTCAGCGCCTTCGGCTCCGACCTCGCCCAGGGCTACTACTTCGCGCGACCGATGCCCGCGGACGCCGTCGAACACCTGCTGCGCACGGGCCGGACGGTGTCGCGGTAGCGCCGCCCGGCGCCGCGCCTCAGCCCGCCCGGGTCACCTCGTCCGCGACCCGTTCGCCGGAACGGACCGCGCCGTCCATGTAGCCGAACCAGTACGTCGAGGTCTCGGTACCGGCCCAGTGCACCCGGGCGAACGGCTCCCGCAGCGCGGCGCCGTACTCGAGCAGCACGCCGGGCGGCAGGTAGGCGACGGGGCAGCCGCGGGTCCACTCCTCGGTGCTCCAGTCCTTCTCGACGAAGTCGGTCGGCCGGGTGGCGTCCGGACCGAAGTAGGTCGCGAACTCGCCGAGCACCTGGTCGCGCCGCGCCGCCGGGGCCATGTCGCCCCACGCCCGCGCCTCCGTGCCGCCGACGAAGCCGAACAGCACCCCCGGCGTTCCCGACGGCGGGCTGTTGTCGAACGTGCTGCGGGCCAGGCCGCGGTCCGCGACCGCCTGGCCGGAGAGCTTCGCGTCGCGCCAGAACGGCCGGTCGTAGATCGCCTCCGCCTTGACCAGCGACCCCTGCGGGGCGCGCTGCAGCAGCTGCGCGCGCTTCGGCGGCAGCGCCGGCGACCAGACGATCGACGCGGTCAGCGCGGGCGGCACCGCGACCACCACGCGGCCGGCCGAGACGCGCCCGCTGTCGGTGATCACGGTGACCCCACGGTCGGACTGCTCGATGCGCCGCACCGGGGCGTTGAGCACGACCTTGTCGCCCAGCTCCCGCGCCATCTCGAGCGGCACCCGCTGCGACCCGCCGACGAAGCGCCGCTCCTGGGCCCCGCCCGCCGTGGTGACGAGGCGCAGGAAGCTGCCCGGCGTCGTCTCGTTGCCGGCCGCCGCCGTGTAGAACAGCGCGTACAGCAGCGACAGGTCGCCGGCCTCGGCGCCCCAGATGGACTTGATGGCCGCGTTGGTGATCGCCCGGGCGCCGACGTTGGGGTCGGAGGAGAGCAGGAAGGTCTGCAGGGTCTGCGCGTCCCACTCCGCGGCCCGCGGCGCGGTCCACGGCTTGTCGACGGGGACCGTCTTCGCCATCGCGTCGATGGCCGACAGGGTCTTCAACAGCGAGGCGTAGATGCTGGGGTCCGTCGGGATGCCGGTGGCCGGGTAGGTCGTGCGCTTGCCCTCCAGCAGCAGGACGTTCTGGCCCTCGTTGTAGGTCGGGAAGGTGTCGACGCCGACGTCGCGGGCCAGGGCGGCGATCCGGTCCTGGGTGGGGCCGATGTACTGGCCGCCGACCTCGGTGACCGCGCCGTTGCCGAGGTCGTGGTTGAGCACCCGGCCGCCGACCCGGTCGCGGGCCTCGAGGACGACGACGGACGTGCCGCGCCGGGTCAGCTCGCGCGCGGCCGTCAGCCCGGCCAGACCGGCGCCGACGACGGCGACGTCGACGGTGCGGTCGAGGGTCTGCGGCACCGCCGAGGTCCCCGTCGATGGCCCCGCCGCCGGCTTCGGCTTGTCGTCGCTGCACGCGACCAGGGCCGAAGCAGCCATCCCGCCCAACAGCACGCCGCGACGCGTCAACCGCCCTCCGCTGTTCTCCATGCAGGAAGTGAAACATCCGTTATCTCAGCGAGATGCGGCTGAAGGGGACGACGAGACGGCCGGGCTGGTCGACGAACGGCGACAGGAAGTCGGCGGGTCAGGGGTCAGGGGTTCAGGCGGTAGAAGCGGAAGAAGCCGAAGTCGTCGATCGGCAGGACCTCCACCGACGAGAAGCCCGCCTCCTGCGCGTACTGCCGCAGGATCGGCGGCCGGAGCACGGTGCCCGTCCCGGCCGACGGCGAATGGCTCAGCCCGTCGGGCAGGCAGACGACGAGGCTCACCGCGTACATGAACCGCTCGACCTCGTCGCCGGGGGCCGACAGCGACTCCCCGACCGCCTCGTCCATGACCACCAGCACGCCGCCGGGGCGCAGCGCCCTCCGAGCGGAGGAGAGCACCGAGACCGGCTGGGGCATGTCGTGCAGGCACTCGAACGCGAACACCACGTCGTAGAAGTCGTCGGGGATGTCGGCGGCGTCGGCGACGGCGAAGCTGACCCGCGACGCCACCCCGGCCTCGTAGGCGTGCCGCCAGGCCGCCTCGGCGCTGGGCTCGTCGACGTCGTAGCCGTCGACGGTCGCCTGCGGATAGGCCCTCGCGAGGGCGATGCTCGACCAGCCGTAGCCGAAGCCGATGTCGGCGATCCGGGCGCCGGGGCGGCTCAGCCGGGCGTGCAGCCCGTCGACCCCGGCGAGCGCCCCCGCCAGCCGCGAGGCGAACCACGGGCGGTTGGCCTCCGCCTGCGCCAGGCGCATCTGGTCGCCGAAGTCGGACCAGGCGACACCGCCGCCCGTGCGGTAGGAGTCCTCGAGTTGCGGGAGCTGGCCGGCGATCGGTGCCAGGAACCGGACCAGCGGCAGCAGGAAGTTCAGGCTGCTGCCGTCGGTGAGCACCTCCGCGGCCGCGGACGGCAGCACGTAGCGACCGTCGGCGGTGAGCCGGACGATGCCGGCGGTCGCCTGCTGCTCCAGCCACTCGCGGGCGTAGCGTTCCGCGGCGCCGCTCTCGGCGGCGAGCTCGGCCGGGCTCCTCGGCTCGCCGTCGGCCAGCGCGCGGTACCAGCCGAGCCGGTCGCCGAAGTGCATGGACATCAGTTCGAGGGTGCCGAGCACGCTGCCGAAGACCTGCTCGGCGAAAGCATCGACCTCGCCGGCCGGTGGGGCCGCCTGCGCCGGGATCGAGGCGGCCGGGTCGGCGGGTGCGGGGGTGGCGGGTGCGGGGGTGGCGGGTGCGGTGTCACCGGCGGTGGCCGGGGCGGGGATGGTCATGGCGGGCTCCTTCTGTGCGTCGTTCATCGGGGGCGGGTGTTCGTCAGGAGGTGTGGCGTCGGCGACGACGCCACAGGGTGAGGCGGAGCAGGGGCAGATACCCGAGGCGCTCGGCGCCCGGCCGGCTGTCGTCGCTGAAGATCCCGGCGCTGAGCAGGCCGGGCTCGGCCAGCAGGCGGGCACGCATCTGGGCGTACCAGTAGCCGCGCCCGCGGGCCGCGGGCAGGGTCACGCCGAGCGCGGGCTGCGCGATGCCGTGCGCGGTGAACAGGGTGCCGATCGACACCGGGCGGCCGTCCTCGTAGCCGACCCACAGCCGCCACCGCGCGTCGGCGAGGACGGCGGGACCGAGCAGGTCGCCCGCCCGAGGCGGCGGCACGTCGTCGAACGGAAAGCCCTCGACGGCGACCCGGGACCAGTCGGCGAGGCCCTGCTCGTCGCGGACCGGCTCGACGCGGAGTCCCCCGGCCGGTTCGGGCACCTGCCCGCCGGGAGGACGGAACAGCAGGGGCGGGTGGCCCTCGAGCTCCCAGTCCCGCAGCCTGAGGTCGGGCGTCGGCCACAGGCTCCACAGCAGGACGTCGCCGGTCGGGCCGGCGCCCGCCGGGTCCCGGCGGAAGCAGACGCGCTCGATGCGGTCGAGCGTCCGGTCCCAGCCGTCGGGCGGGGGCGGTTGCAGCAGGACGACGCTGTTGTAGAGGCCGGACGGCCGCTCGGCGTCGGCGATGAGCGCATCGTCTCGTCGGAGTACCCGCCCGCCGCAGGCGCTCGCGGCCGAGGCGAGGTAGTCGGCGTAGTGCAACAGGAACTGGCGGGCGAGGGTGTCGCCGGCGTCCAGGCCGGGTTCCCAACCGGTGGTCAGGTCCTCGTCCGTGATCGTGTCGTCGGCCTCGAACCGCGGGGCGGGACGGGTCGTCGGCACTCTCCGGAGCGGTTTCGTCCCGCCAAGGGTCGGGTCGGATGTCGTTGGCATGCGGCGCAGCCTGCGACGGGGTGCTGTCGACCCGCTGTCGACCCGCTGTCAGCTCGGCGTCAGCTGGGCCGCCCGCAGCGTCGGGGCGGCGGCGTCCGCGCGTGTTCGGAGCACCGACAGGACGACGGCCACGACCTCGTCGTCGGTCCGGGATGCACCGTGCTCGGTGGCGGCCGAGAACGCGTCGGGGCCGAGCCTGGCGGCGACGGCCGTCTCCGCGTCGGTCAGCCGCTCGGCGTCGGGGCCGAC
Organism: uncultured Actinomycetota bacterium; assembly: GCA_963783105.1. Taxonomy (GTDB): domain Bacteria; phylum Actinomycetota; class Actinomycetes; order Frankiales; family Frankiaceae; genus JAVEDQ01. The sequence goes on along the minus strand of CAWAMI010000006.1, from coordinate 76,012 downwards.
GATCGGTCCGCCGCGGCGCCCCGCGCGCAGCGCGGCCAGGAGTTCCGCGGCCTCGACGTCGCAGCCCAGGCGGACCAGGAGCCCGGCGATGTTGCGCATCGTCGTCCACTGCTGGACCCAGTTGCCGTCCCGATGCCAGTGCTCGACGACCTCGGTGAAGGACCGCACCGCCTGCTCGTCCCGGCCGAGCCGCGCGGACAGCGAGGCCACCGACACGAGAGCGATGCCGCGCAGGAAGCGCAGGTCGATGCGCTCGGCCACGGCGAATGCGTGCTCGTGGTGGCGCAGCGCCGTCGCGGGGTCGCGTTCGGCGAGCGCCTCACCGAGGGCGTACCGGGCGAAGCCGACGCCTGTCTCGTTGCCGGTGCTCCGGCTGTTCTCCAGCAGCCGCGTCGCCTCCGCCACGGCGAGGCTGGTTCGTCCGCGGTAGGCGAGGGCGAGCACCCGGTCCACGAGGGCCCACGTCGGCGTGACGAGAAGGAAGGGCGAGGGTGTGCAGCGCTCGATCCTGCCGACCAGCTCGTCCACGTCGTCCCAGCGGGCCTCGAACAGGGCGACGTCGGTGGCCACGTAGAGCAGGAAGACGCGCGCCGGATCGTCCGACCCGCGGATGCCCAGCCCCTCGTCGACCAGGCGGCGGGCGTCGCTCAGCTCGCCGGCGAAGCGGGCGCCGGCCGCGGCGACCCCGTAGGCCGCCAGCAGCAGGTCCGGGTCGATCTCCGATTCGGCGCTGGAGTCGGTTTCGGCGTCGATCGACTGCAGCCGGAGCCGGCCCCCCGCGGGGACGTCCCGGGCCCGGGCGGCGGCGAGCGTCCGTCGGGCCCAGCTCGTCACCTCGGCCGACGACCTGTCCTCGGCGTAGACGGCGAGCGCACGCAGTACGCGGAACGCGAGCTCGGGCTCGGCGACGAGCGCCCAGCCGTGCGCTGCCCGCAGCTCGTCGAACAGCCGGTCCAGGGTGCGGGTGGCGGCGGTGTGCCGGGGTCCGTGCAGCTCCCGGGCGGCGGCCTCAGCCGTCTCCACCGCCCACCGGGCGTGGGCACGAGCGACGACGTCCGCCAGCCCCGCGTCTTCCAGCCGCTCACGGCCGTAGGCGCGCAGGGTCTCGAGCAGCCGGTAGCGCCGGCCGGCGGCCGCCGCGACCAGCGAGCGCTCGACCAGCTCGCACACGGCGTCGGCGACGGCGCCGGTGGTCAGGTCCGAGGGCGCACCGGACCGCGAGGCGACGACCACCCGCTCCGCGTCCTCGAGCGAGAACGACCCGGCGAAGACGGACAGCCGCTCGAACACGAACTGTTCCTCGGGGGTCAGCATGTCGTAGGACCAGTCGACGACCGCGCGCAGGGTCCGGTGCCGGGCGGGTGCCGGGCGGCGGCGGTTGTGCAGCAGCCGGAAGCGCCAGGTGAGCCGGGCGGCCAGGTCCCGCGGGTGCATCGACGTCATCCGGGTCGCGGCGAGCTCGATGGCGAGCGGCAGACCGTCGAGCCGGGCGCAGATCTCGCCGATCGGGTCGTCCGCGCCTTTCGCGTCGTCCCTGCCGTCCGAGCTCCCGGCACCGTCCCGCTCCTCGTGGCCCGTCCCGAGGAAACCGGGCGCGGCCTGTTCGGCGCGTCGCAGGAACAGCCGTCGAGCCGCGTCGGGCTCCAGCGGATGAACGGGCACGACGGTCTCGCGCTCGAGGTCGAGCCGCTCGCGGCTGGTCGCGAGCAGCGTGACCTCGGGACAGCTGTGCGTGAGGTGCTCGACCAGCCCGGCGACCGTGGCGAGCACGTGTTCGCAGTTGTCGAACACCAGCAGCAGGCGCCGTGAACGCAGGTATTCGACCAACCGCTGCTCCGCCGTCTGCCCGCCACGGCGTCGGATGTCGAGCGTGGTGATCAGCAGGTCGGCGACACCGTCGGCGGACACCGACGACAGGTCGCACCAGCGGGGGCTCTCCGGGCCGTCCCCGCCGGACAGGGCGATCGCGGCGGCCAGCGACGTCTTGCCGACCCCGCCGGGACCGAGCAGGGTCAGGCAGCGACCAGGTTCCAGCGCGGCGCAGACATGGTCGAGAAGCTCCTCGCGCCCCAGCAACGGCTCGGGCGGGGCCGGTACCGATCCGACGTGCACCGTCGGCGCCCCGACCGACACCGCGACCGAGGTCGGTCGGCCCGCAGGTGGCGTCGGGGCGACGAGCGCCGGATCCTGCCGCAGCATGCGTTCGTGCAGCTCGCGGAGCCCGGCGGCCGGGTCGACACCCAGCTCGTCGGCCACCAGCAGGCGGTGGCGCTCGTAGGCGCTCAGCGCCTCGGTCTGCCGGCCCGACCGGTAGAGCGCCACCAACAGCTGCGCCTGCGCACGCTCCCGCAGCGGGGCCACGTCCACCAGGCGACGGGCTCGGCCAAGGGCGGCGTCGAGCTCCCCGCGGGCGAGGTCGGCGTCCACGCGGTCCTCCACCGCGGCGGTCCGCAGCTCCTCGAGCCGGGTCGCGGCCGCGCGGGCGAAGAGTTCGTCCGCGAGCCCGGCGTAGGCCGAACCGCGCCACAGCCCGAGCACGCGGTCGAGGACCGCCGCGGCCGTCTCCGGGTCGTCCACGAGCAGGCGACGCCCGTCCGTGGCGCCCTTCTCGAACTCGGCGGCGTCGAGCACCCCGGGGGCGAGCGTCAGCCGGTATCCGGGCGGCTCGGAGACGAGCGCGGCCTGCTCGCCGGCCGGGTCCAGGCGGCGAAGGGCGGCGCGGAGCCGGCTGACGAGGCTCTGCAACGCGGCCTCGGGGTGCTGCGGCTGGTCGTCGCCCCACACCGCGTCGGCCAGCCGGTCGGCGGAGACGAGGTCGCCGCCTGCGACGACCAGCGCGGCGAGCAGCCGGCGCGTCCCTGCCGAGCGCAGCGGGGCGCGGTGCTCCGGGCGGTCGACCGTGCCGACCACCTCGAGCGGTCCCAGGACTCCGATGCGCAGGTCGGCACCCTTCGGCGGGGACGACACCGTAGCGAGGACGGGGCGAGCAGGACAGCCACGTGTCCGAACAGTGACGTGCCTGAGGGCCGGTCGGTTCTCAGGCCGCCGTCGGGGCGGCCGACTCGAGGTCCAGCAACGTCCGCTTCGCGGCTACGCCGCCCAGGTACTGACCGATGCTGCCGTCGCTGCGTACCACCCGGTGGCACGGGACGACCACGGGCAGCGGGTTGGTTGCGCACGCCGAGCCCACCGCCCGAACCGCCTTCGGGTTGCCGGCCGCGACCGCGATCGCCGCGTAGGAGGCGGTGGCGCCGTAGCCGATCTGCTGCAGCTGGACCAGCACGGAGCGGCGGAAGCCGAGGGACAGCTGCAGGTCGAGCGGAACGGCGAATTGTCGCCGTCGCCCGGCGAAGTACTCGTCGATCTCCGCGGCGACGGGGTCGAGCCTCGCGGGCGCCCGGAGGATCCGCGGGCTGACGCGGGCCGCGAGTTCGGCGAGGACGCTGTCGTGGTCCTCCGCCTCGTAGGCCACGCGCACGAGCCCGGCGTCGGTCGCGGCGAGCAGCAGCGTGCCGACGGGCGTGTCGAGCGTCCGGTAGGCGACGTCGAGGAGGTCGGCGTCCCCGGCCGCTTGCTCGAGCCGGTGGTGCAGACGCGCGACCGCGGCGTCGTCGGGCAGGGGCAGGGCGTCGAGCGGTTGCGGAACCGGCTCTGCTGTCGGCGGCTTTGCTGTCGTCCGCTTTGCTGTCGTCGTCTCGGGTGCGGTCATGACGGTCCTCCGTCGAGGTAGGTGCGGCGCAGGCTGTCGATGCCGTCGGCAGCGGCGCGGCGGGCGGCCTCCGGGGTGCCGCCGAGCGTCGCAGCGACGTCGGCGTAGGGCAGCCCGGCGAGGTAGTGGTAGGCGACGGTCTGGCGCTGCTTGAGGGGGAGTGCGCGTAGCGCCTCCCACAGTTCGGTCTCCCAACCGCCCGGCAGGTGGGTCGCGGCCGGCTTCTCGGGCAACGGGTCGGTCGGGAGCGGGCGGCGGCCGTCGGCCCGGACGTGGTCGAGGGACTTGCGGTGCGCGATCGTCACCAGCCAGGCCTCGACGTTGGCCTCGGACGGCAGGTCGGGATAGGCGCGCAGAGCCGCGAGGAAGGTGTCCGACCACGCATCGTCGGCCGCGTCCGGGCCGACCACGGCGCGGCAGACACGCAGCACCGTCGGGCCGTGCCGGGCCACGATCGTCTCGAAGGGTGGCAGGCTCATGCTCTGTAGACGCCTCCGGTCGGTCGTTCGTGAGGTCGGCTGCGAGATCGGCGGGTCGGCGGTTGCTGACTCGAGGCAGTCTGCCGCCCGGCTCGGACGGGATCAGCGCTCGTCCACAGGGTCGGGGTCCACAGCCGTTCGGAAATTGTCGGAGGGTCGAGGGAGGGTGCGTCCCATGAGCGTCCTCGTGAACGACCCCTTCGACGTCCGGCTCGCCGTCGGCGCGACCGGCCTGCTGCGCACCTTCAACGAGGCGGGCGTTCTCACCGCCGCCGACGTCCACGTCGCTCGTCGGCTCGGCAAGCTCGGCGGCGAGGCGTCCGAGTCGGTGCAGCTGGCGATCGCCCTCGGCGTGCGGGCCGTCCGGCTCGGCTCCGTCTGCATCGACCTCGCGGCCGTGCGGGAGTCGACGGCCCTCGACGCGGCCCTGCTCGAGTCGGCGTCGCTCGCTTCGGCGTCGGACGTCCTGCTCCCCAGCGACCTGCCGTGGCCAGACCCGGCCGACTGGGTCGCCGCCGTGTGCGCCAGCCCCCTCACGGCGGTCGGCCCCGCGGACGACGCGGCGCCGCTGGAGAGCGGGCGGCCGCTGCGTTACGTCGACGGCCTCCTCTATCTCGACCGCTACTGGCGGCAGGAGGAGCTGATCCGCCGCGAGCTCGACGACCGCGCGGGCCGGCCCCGACCCGCGGTCGACCCCGAGCGGCTACGCGCGGCCCTGCAACGCCTCTGGCCGGGCCCCGCGCCGGACCGCCAACGACTGGCCGCCGCGGTCGCCGCCCTGAGCTGGGGCATGGTGCTCGCTGGCGGTCCCGGGACGGGGAAGACCACGACCGTCGCCCGGCTGCTCGCCCTGCTGCACGACCAACCGGGCCCGCCGCTGCGGGTTGCGCTCGCCGCTCCCACCGGCAAGGCGGCCGCGCGGCTGCAGGAGGCGGTGCGCGCCGAGACGGCGACACTCTCGGCCGAGGACCGGGAGCGCGTCGGTGAACCGACTGCGTCCACCGTCCACCGCCTGCTCGGCTGGCGTTCTGACCGACGCGGCCGGTTCCGGCACGACCGGTCGAACCGGCTGCCCTACGACGTGGTCGTCGTCGACGAGACGTCGATGGTGTCGCTGACGCTGATGTCCCGGCTGCTCGAGGCGGTGCGTCCCGAGGCGCGGCTGGTGCTGGTCGGTGATCCGGACCAGCTGGCCAGCGTCGAGGCCGGCGCCGTGCTCGGCGACCTCGTCGCCCGTGCCCCCGGTCCGGCCGCGGACGTGCCGGCGGCGCTGCTCACCGACGTGGCGGGCGGGGACCTGCAGCCCGGCGAGCCGGCGGCCGAGCCGCTCGCGACCGGCATCGTCCGCCTCACCCACACCCACCGCTTCTCCGGGGCGATCGCCGAGCTGGCGCGGGCGGTGCAACGCGGGGAGGTCGACGAAGCGGTCGGCATCCTGCGCTCGGGGGACCCTCAGATCGCGTTCGTCGAGGCGACGGCGGAGCTCCGGCCGCCGCTGCTCAACGAGCTCCGGGACGACGTCGTGGACGCCGGGGAGGCTCTCGTCGCGGCGGCCCGAGCCGGGGACCAGGACGCAGCGCTCGCCGCCCTCGATCGGCACCGGCTGCTCTGCGCGCACCGCACCGGCCCGTTCGGCGTGAGCCGCTGGAGCGCCGAGGTGGAGCGGTGGCTGGGCGACGCGATCGACGGCTTCGCCGCCGACGGGGAGTGGTACCGCGGAAGGCCGCTGCTCGCGACGACCAACGACTACGAGCTCAAGCTGTTCAACGGCGACACCGGTGTGGTGATCGACAACGGCACGGGAGCGTCCGGAACGGCAGGGGTCTCGGCGGTTTTCGCCCGCGGGGTCGAGCCGCTCCGCGTGTCGCCGAACCGGCTCTCGGGCGTCCAGACGGTGCACGCGATGACCGTGCACCGCAGCCAGGGCAGCCAGTTCGACCGCGTCTCGCTGGTCCTGCCGCCCGCCGAGTCGCCGCTGCTCACCCGCGAGCTGTTCTACACGGCCGTCACCCGCGCGCAGTCCTTCGTGCGGGTGGTCGGCAGCGAAGAGGCCGTACGCGCGGCGGTCGTGCGGCCGATCGTGCGGGCGAGCGGGCTGCGTCAACGCAGGGCCTGATCCGGGGGTGGCGCGTGCTTACGAGCGCCCGATGAGATCGTTGTCAGGTGCCGTTGCGTGAGCGATTGAACCGACTGGATGAGCGCTTCCACGTGCGACGGCTTCCCCGGCTCTCGCCGTCCGAGCGCAACACCCTCTTCGGTGCGATCCGTGCAGGAGCCGCCGACGAGCTCGACCCCGACCTTCGTGAGCGCGGACGCACGTGGGCCCGCGCCGTGCTGCGCAGCTTTACCGACCGGATGGGCTGGCTCATCGCGGTCGTGTTCGGCCTCGGGGTCGGGCTCTTCGCACTTGCTGCGCTGCTGGGGCATGCGCAGGCCTGGCTCTGGGTGATCCTGGTCAGCATCAACGCCGTCTTCCAGGGGGTCAATTTCATCGCCAACAGGCGGCACGCACGGACCATCCTCGAAGCGCTCCCGCCAGTCCCCTCGCACGGTGGAGAGGCACCGACGCCCTGAGCCCGGCCGCTCCTGCTGTTCTGCCGGTCCGCCTGCCATCCTGGAAACCGTTCCCCACCCGTCCGAGAAGGGAGTCCCGTGCGTCTGTTGGTGACCGGTGGTGCCGGCTTCATCGGAGCCAACTTCGTGGCCCACGTGGCGGCCGAGCGTCCGGACTGGGACCTGCGGGTGCTGGACGCGCTGACCTACGCCGGCGACGAGACGACGCTGGCGCCGCTGGGCGACCGGGTCGATCTGCTGGTCGGGGACATCGCCGACCGGGACCTCGTCGACGAGCTGGTCGGCTCCTCCGACGCGGTGGTGCACTTCGCGGCCGAGTCGCACAACGACAACTCGCTGTCCGATCCCTGGCCGTTCGTGCACACCAACCTCGTCGGCACCGCGAGCCTGCTGGAGGCGGTCCGCCGGCACGGCACGCGCTACCACCACGTCTCGACCGACGAGGTGTTCGGCGACCTCGAGTTGGACGAGCCGCGCCGGTTCCACGAGGAGACGCCCTACAACCCGTCGAGTCCCTACTCGTCGACCAAGGCCGGCTCGGACCTGCTCGTGCGGGCCTGGGTGCGCTCGTTCGGCGTCGCGGCGACGCTGTCCAACTGTTCCAACAACTACGGGCCGTACCAGCACGTGGAGAAGTTCATCCCGCGGCAGATCACCAACCTGCTCGACGGCGTCCGACCCCGGCTCTACGGCACCGGCGAGAACGTGCGCGACTGGCTGCACGTCGAGGACCACTGCTCGGCCGTGCTGACCGTGCTCGAGCGCGGACGGATCGGCCAGACGTACATGGTCGGCGCGGAGGGGGAGCGGTCGAACAAGCAGGTCGTCGAGGACCTGCTCGAGGTGTTCGGCCGGCCGCGGGACGCCTACGACCTGGTCACCGACCGCCCCGGCCACGACCGCCGCTACGCCGTGGACGCGAGCAAGCTGCGCGGGGAGCTGGGGTGGGAGCCGCGGTGGACGTCGTTCGCCGACGGGCTCGCGGCCACCGTCGACTGGTACAAGTCGAACGAGAGCTGGTGGCGCCCGCACAAGGCCGAGACCGAGGCGAAGTACGCGAGGACCGGCCAGTGACGCCGTCGCTCCTGCCGCCTCGAGGAGGCTGCGTAAGGACACGCCGACAGCTCTCGGCGTGTCCTTACGCGGTCGCCCTGAGGAGCGCGGCTGGGACGCCGGGCGAGCTCGCGAAGGAGGCCAGGCGATGAAGGGGATCGTGCTCGCCGGCGGCACGGGCAGCCGGCTGTGGCCGGTGACGGCGGTGGTGTCGAAGCAGCTGCTGCCGCTCTACGACAAGCCGATGGTGCACTATCCGATCTCGACGCTGATGCTGGCCGGCGTCCGGGACATCCTGATCATCACGACGCCGCAGGACGCGCCGCTGTTCGAACGGTTGCTGGGGGACGGGTCTGCGCTCGGGGTGTCGTTCTCCTACGCGGTGCAGCCGGAGCCGAAGGGACTGGCGCAGGCGTTCACGATCGGCGCGGACTTCCTCGCCGGGGACAGCGCGGCGTTGATCCTCGGCGACAACGTCTTCTACGGCACCGAGCTGGGGGACCAGCTGCGGCGCTGGTCCGACCCGTCCGGCGGGTGCGTGTTCGCCTACCACGTGGCCGATCCGGAGCGCTACGGCGTGGTCGAGTTCGACGAGTCCGGCACCGCCGTGTCGATCGAGGAGAAGCCGGAGAAGCCGCGCTCGCCGTACGCGGTCACCGGCCTGTACTTCTACGACAACCGCGTCGTGGACATCGCGAAGGGGATCCAGCCGTCGGCCCGCGGCGAGCTGGAGATCACCGACGTCAACCGGCACTACCTGGCCGAGGGCCAGCTGCACGTCGAGCTGCTCGACCGGGGCACCGCCTGGCTCGACACCGGCACGTTCGACTCGCTCATCGCGGCCAGCCAGTTCGTGCAGGTCATCGAGCAGCGGCAGGGGCAGAAGATCGGCTGCCTCGAGGAGATCGCCTGGGAGCAGGGCTACATCGACGACGACCAGCTCCGCCGCCTCGCCGAGCCGCTGCAGAAGAGCGGCTTCGGTCAGTACCTCTACGGGCTGCTGGAGTACGGCCGCCGCTGAGCGACTAGCGGCCCTGGAACTAGCAGCCCTGGTACTAGCAGCCCTGGTACTAGCGGCCCTGGTACTAGCGGCCCTGGAATTCGGGCGCCCGCTTCTCCGACCGCGCCCGGCGGCCCTCCTCGAGGTCCTCGCTCTCCCAGCACGCCTCGAACGCGGCGAGCAGTTCGGGGTCGGCCAGGTCGGAGCCGCCGACGTGGTTCAGCGCCGACTTGTAGTACTGCAGCGTCAGCGGCGCGAGGCCCGCGATCTCCTCGGCCCAGGCCAGCGTGTCCTCCAGACCGCCGATGCGGTCGACCAGCCCCCGGGCCTGCGCCAGCTCGGCGTCGAGGGTGCTGCAGGCGAGCAGCAGCATGCGGGCCGCGCCCTCACTCGCGATGAGCGCGAGCCTGCGGATCGTCCACGGGTCGACGGCGAGCCCGAGCTTCGCGGTCGGCAGGCCGAACGACGCCGACGGGTCCGCGACGCGGAGGTCGCAGGCGATGGCGAGCTGCAGCCCGGCGCCGATCGCCGGCCCGTTGATCGCGGCGAGAACCGGCACGGGCGCCTCGGCGACGTCGTGCAGCATCGCGTAGAGCGCGTCCCGGAACCCGTCGCCGTAGACCTCGCCGAAGTCCGCGCCCGAGCAGAAGCTCGTGCCGGCGCCGGTCAGCACGATCGCGCGCGCCCCGTCGCTCACGCAGGACGTGATGGCTCGGCTGATGTTGCCGCACTGCTCGGTGTTGAGGGCGTTGCGCCGCTCCTGCCGGTCCAGGGTGATGCGGGCGACCTTGGAGGCGGAGGTGGAGGCGGAGGTAGAGGCAGAGCCGTCGAGGCTGACATCGATCATGGTGAGAGAACGGTACCGGGGCGACGACCGCGGAAATTCGCGGGCCTCCGAGGTGGGACCCCCGGCAGACTGGACGAATGCACGTCGCGCACCGCTCCGCCGTTCCGAGCCCTGCCGCTCCCGAACCCGTGCTCGCCGCGCGGCTGGCCGGCGTCAGCAGCAGCCCGGTACGCGACCTGCTGGCCCTCATCTCCCGCCCCGGGGTCATCTCGTTCGCCGGCGGGCTGCCCGCGCCGGAGCTGTTCGACGTCGACGGCCTGCGGGCCGCCTACGACCGGGTGCTCTCCGGCCCGAACGCCCGCAGCAACCTGCAGTACGCCCCGACGGAGGGCGACCCGCTGCTGCGCAGCATCGTCGCGGACCGGCTGACCCGCCGCGGCCTCGCGACCGAGGGCAGTGACCTGCTCGTCACCACCGGGTCGCAGCAGGCGCTCAGCCTCATCGCGACCGCGCTGCTCGAACCCGGCTCCGTCGTCGCGGTCGAGGAGCCGACGTATCTGGCCGCGTTGCAGTGCTTCCAGCTGGCGGGCGCGACCCTCGTGCCGGTGCCCAGCGACGCCGACGGCATCCTGCCGGACGCGCTCGAGGACGTCCTCCGCGAGCACCGGCCGGCGCTTGCTCTACCTGGTGCCGACCTTCGCCAACCCGACCGGCCGGACCCTGCCCGACGAGCGGCGCCGGCTGGTCGCCGAGCTCGCCGCCGCGGCCGGCTGCTGGGTGATCGAGGACGACCCCTACGGCGAGCTGCGGTTCTCCGGGACGCCGTTGCTGCCGCTGGCGGCGCAGCCCGGGCTCGCCGGCTCGGCGATGCACCTCGGCAGCTTCTCGAAGATCGGCGCGCCCGGGCTGCGGCTCGGCTGGCTGCGCGCCCCGGCGTCGCTGCTCCCCGCGCTCGCGGTGGCGAAGCAGGCGGCCGACCTGCACACGTCGACGCTCGACCAGGCCGCCGCCGCCGACTACCTGTCGAACTCCGACCTCGACGCCCACGTCGCCGGGTTGCGGACCGAGTACCGGCTGCGGCGGGACGCGATGCTCGCGGCGATGCCGACGACGCTGCCGGCGGGCAGCACCTGGAGTGAGCCGGACGGCGGGATGTTCGTCTGGGCGCGCGTCGGCTCGGCGGCGGGTGAGCCGGCCGTCGACACGACGCCGCTGCTGCCCAGGGCGCTGCACGCCGACGTCGCGTTCGTGCCCGGCACGCCGTTCTTCGCGGCGACACCCGACCCCGCGACGATGCGGCTGTCGTTCACGACTCACACGCCGGAGGAGATCACCGAGGGGATGCGTCGGCTGGCCGGCGTCCTCGGCGACGCGGACCGGGCGGCCTGACTCCACGTTCTAGCCTGATCCCGCGTTCTAGCCTGATCCCACGTTCTCCTCTGCCTGGTCCGGCTCGATCACCGGAACGCCGTCCCTGCAGGCGAGTCGCACCGCCCGCCCGACCTGCGAGCGCCGGCCGTCCGCCGCCGGGAACAGCGACAGCGCGGCCGCCGAGTCGCGATCGCCGGGACGGGTGGCCGCGGCCGTCCGGACGCCGTTCGGAGTCCGTCCGATGACGAACGCCTGGGAGGGCTCGCCGTCGCGGCCGTGCTCGACCGTCGCGGTCTCGACCACCAGCTCGACCGACTCGCCATCGGTGAGCAGCTCGCGGGGGTCGGCCGCGGGCGGCGCGCCGTCGCGAGGCGCGGTCACCGGCTCCGGCCGGCCGACGTAGCCGTCCGGGTGCGGCGTCGTCGCCAGAACCACCGCGTGCTGATAGGTGAGGTAGCCGCCGTTGGCGTGCACCAGCCCGACGTTCGCGGCCGGCCCGTCGCGGAGCCGCCCGAACATCGTCGCCAGCGCGTGCAGCGAGTAGCTGTTCAACGGGCCGCCGAACCCGGAGTGCCCGCCGGTGACCGTCAGCACCGAGTTCGGGCGAATCGGGTCGCGGGGGAGGCCGAGATGCAGCGCGGCGAGCTTGGGCACCACCGGGAAGCAGCTGTAGACGTCGACGAGGTCGAGCTCCGCCGCCGAGACGCCCGCCGCCGAGAGGCTCGCGTCCAGCACCGCCCCGAGCGCCGCGGAGGAGCCGTAGGCGACCCGGTCGAGCAGGTCGGCACTGTCGTCGCAGGCCGCCCCTCCGCGGACGTGCACCATCCGCTCGTCCGGCACCCCCAGCCGCCGCGCCTCGGCCTGCGACGTGAGCAGCACCGCCGCGGCCTGATCGACGTGCGGCATCGCGTTCAGCCCGAGCGGGTAGGGCTCGCTGATCATCCGGTTGCCCGGGCCGACCGTGGCGAGATCGTCGACGGTCCGCGGCTCGGGCGACCATGCCGCCGGCTGTTCGGCGGCGACGCGGCTGAACGCGGCGTACAGCTCGGCGGACCAGCGCAGGTTCTCCTCCGGCGAGAGCCCGAGGTCGTGCTGCAGCCGATTCTCGAACAGCGGGTAGTTCCGGGCGGGCAGGACGAGGCCGGCGAGATGCATGCGCTCGGTGCCGAGGTCGGCGGGGTCGAAGCGCGGCGGTCCGCCGGGCGCGGTGCTCCAGCCGAGGTCGCGCGCCGGGTCGATGCCGGCCTTGCCGAACGCGCTCACCGACGCCTGCGCCTCGCCGCCGACGACCAGCGCCAGCGTGCTCTCGCCCGCCGCGATGCGCGCCGCGGCGGCGTCGAGCAGCCGGACCGGCCACTGCCCGCCCATCGGCGCGTCGGTGCACGTGCGCGGGGAGGCGCCGACTCGCCGTCCGACGACCGAGGCGAGGTCGTCGTAGGTCCAGCTCGCGGTGCACACCGCGGAGACGTCGTCGACCCGCCGCAGCAGCCCGCCGTCGTCGGGGCCGATCCCGGTGTCGCGGGCGGCGAGCCCTGCGGCCTCGGCGAGCAGCTCCAACGGCTCCCGCGCCCGCCCCGGGTCGCGCTCCCGGTTGGCGCGCAGCTGCCCGCTGCCGATCAGGACCGGCAGCCGGGGCTCCTCGGTCACGCGGGCGCGCTGCGGGAGGCGTCGGGGCGGGAGGTGCGGGCCGACGAGCCGGACGCGCGGGGTGCGCGGACGCGCCCCAGCACGTCCTCCACCACGCCGTCCACCACGCTGTCGAGAACGTTCGCGACCCGGCGCGGGCGCTCCACCTGCGGGCAGTGCCCGACCCCGTCGAGGATGACGAGCTCGCCCTGCTCCAACGCGTCCGCCAGCCGTCGCGCGCCGCTGACCGGCACGAGCCGGTCGAGGCTGCCCCAGACGAGCGTCGCCGGGCAGCGCACCGCCGCCGGATCGCAGCTCGCGTCGAGCTCGGGCAGCAGCCGCGCCCCGAGTTCCGCGGCGGCCGAGGCGCTGCGCCGGTCGTAGCCCGCCACGAAGCGTCGCCCCGCCACCCGGGCCGAGCGGCCGGGCGCGCCGGCGACGAGCCTGCTGTAGCCGAGCCCGACCACCGACCGGACGAGCTGCGGCGGGACCGGCAGCCGGCTGGCCCGGACGGTCACCGGCGAGCTGGTCATGCGGCGCAGCCAGCCCGCGAGGCGGACCGACGCGGGGGAGAGCGCGACGACGGCGTCCGCCTCTCCGGCCGCCGCGGCCCGCAGGGCGAGCGTGCCGCCGAGGGAGTTGCCGACGACCACGACGGAGCCCTCCCGCTCCCGCAGCCGACGGGCCGCCGCCGCGACGAACGCGTCGAGCTGCGGCAGCACCGGCCCGGGCTGCAGCGGCGCGCCCCGCCGGAAGCCGGGCAGGTCGATCGCCGAGGTGTAGTGCCCGCGGCGGGCGCACTCGCCGCGCAGCAGCCCCCAGGTGTCGCTGGTGTCCCCGAACCCGTGGACCATCAGCAGGGCCGGCCGGGTCATCGACGGACGCCCGAGAGGCTCCGATCGTCCGTGGTGTCCGAGGTGGCCGTGGTGTCCGGGGCCCCCGGGGTCGGCACCGACGTCGGCGGCCGGTTGAGGACCCGCCGCAGGTAGCCGGCCCGGGCGCTCGCGTCGGTCTTGCGCAGGATGTCGGTGGTCCCCATGACCCGGCCCAGGGACTCGCCCACCGAGCGCGGGAAGGTCGAGACGACCCGGAAGATGCGTCCGGCCGATGCGGGGACCCACACCTCGAAGCGGGGCCGTTCGAGCGTGCGGGCGATGGCGTCGGCGACCTCGTCGGGCTCGATCGTCGGCTGCCCGCGGACCGTGCCGAGGCCGGAGGCGAGCTCGGTGTTCACCACGACCGGCAGCACGACCGACACCTCGACCGGGACGTCGCGCAGCTCGGCGCGCATTGCCTCGGACAGGCCGACGACGGCGTACTTCGAGGCGCTGTAGGTCGCGGCACCGGGCAGCGCGATGCGGCCGACGCCGGAGGCGAGGTTGACGATGTGCGGCGGCGAGGAGCTGCGCCTGCGGGTGCTCGCCGACATCCGGGAGGCGGCGAGCTTGGTGCCGAGCAGGACGCCGTGCAGGTTGACGTCGACGATGCGGCGACTGACGTCGTCCGGCTCGTCGACGAGGTCGGACAGCGGCATGATGCCCGCGTTGTTGACCAGCACGTCGAGGCCGCCGGCCTGCGACTCGGCGAGGTCGAGGAACGCCGTGAACGAGTCGCGGTCGGTGACGTCGAGCGGGCCGGCGAAGGCGCGTTGCCGCCCGCCCTGGCGGTTGAGTTCGTCGGCGACGCCCTCGACCAGGGCGGTGTCGAGGTCGCCGAGCACCACGACCGCTCCCGCGCGGTGCAGCCGCCGGGCCGTGGCGGCGCCGATGCCCCGCCCCGCGCCCGTGATGGCCACGACGCGTCCGGAGATGGCGATGCGGGTCCTGCCCATGCGTTCCTCCAGTCGACGGAGCCGGTCGGATTCGGACAGGGGCTCCTGTCAGTTCCGCAGCATAAGCCGAAGTATCCGTCACCATGGCCAGGTGCCGACACCACCGTCCGGCCGCAACGACGCGGATGCCGATGCGTCCGGCCGTCCGTCGCCGTCCTCCTCGCCGCTCTCCTCCTCGCCCTCTCGCCGCTACCGGGGCGTCAGCGGGGACGAGCGCCGGGCCGAGCGGCGGCGCCGGCTGCTCGAGGCCGGGTTGGAGCTGCTCGGCACCGTCGGCTACGAGCAGACGACGATGACCGCGGTCTGCGCGCAGGCGCGGCTGACCGAGCGCTACTTCTACGAGAGCTTCCGCAACCGCGATGCCCTGCTGCTCGCCGTGCTGGACGGGATCGCGGAGCAGTCCCGGCTGGCGATCGTCGCGGCGTTGAGCGCCCACCGCGGCGACACGGAGGCGGCCGTGCGGGCCAGCGTGGAGGCGTTCGTCGACGGACTCGCGGCCGATCCCCGCAAGGCGCGGGTGGTGATGGCGGAGGCGGTGGCGGCGCCGCCGCTGCGTCACCGGCGCTCGGAGTTGCTGCAGGAGTTCGCGCGGCTGATCGTCGCCCAGAACCGCCGCCTCTACGGCGAGGCGGCGCACGCGGAGCCGCAGGCCACGATCCGCGCGGTGCTGTTCGTCGGCGGCGCGGCGGAGCTGTTCGCGCGGTGGTTCGCCGGCGACCTCGTCGCGACCCGCGAGCAGATCGTGGACGGCGCTCTCGGCCTGTTCGAGGCGACGGCGCACGCCTGACGAATGACGGCGGGGCCGGGCGATCGGAGCGTCGGCGGGGAGGCGTGCCCTCCCGTGACGGGCACGAGTCGGGGGCTGGGGGGATGCCGCTGACTCGTGCCCGTCGCCCTCGGGATGGGCACCCCGCCCTCGGAGGGGCGGTCACGTAACAAGCGTTGCGCCGGGCCCGCGCGTTACAGGGGCGAACAACATCTCCGCCCTTGCTCCACCTCGGGCATGACCTGAGAGGTCATCGACGCGCATCGGCGCCCCCCGGACGATCAGCACATCGCTGCTCGACCGACCCGGAGGACCTCCATGACCGCCTACGCCTTCGCGCACCTGAGGACCGTCGACCTCAACGAGGAGATCGTCGACTACCTGCGCCGCATCGATGACACGCTCCCCGAGTACGGCGGCCGGTTCCTCGTGCACGGTGCTTCCCCGGAGGTGGTCGACGGCGAGTTCGAGGGCAACCTCGTCGTCATCGAGTTCCCGGACCTGGAGCAGGCGAAGGCCTGGTACTTCTCGCCCGGGTACCAGGCGATCGTCGGCTTCCGCGTCCGCAACAGCGTGGGTGGGGCGGCGGTCGTCGAGGGTGCGCCGGAGGGCTACCGCGCGGAGTCGTTCCTCGCCAAGGCGGGGTTGTAGCGGGCGCTCACCGGTCGCGGTCCTTCAGCTCCGCGACCTCTGCATCGCTGGGCACCGGCCCGCCGCCGTCCGGGATGAACCGACCCGAGTCGCGCCACCGGACGGCGGCGTCGAAGCCGTGCTGCTGCGCGAACTGCACGAACCATCGGCCCTCCGGCGAGTGCCGGGTGATGCCGTCGAACAGCACCGCCATGTTCTGCGTGCTCTGCAGGCCCATGTTGTCGTAGGCCTGATTGATCATCAGCTTCTGCATCACGAGCTGGTTGATCGGCACGCTCGCCATGCGGTCGGCCAGCTGCTCGACCGTCGCATCGAGCTCGCCCTCGGGCACGGCGTCGACGACCAGCCCCCACTCCTTCGCCTGAGTCCCGTCGATGGTGTCGCCGGTGAGCAGCATCCGCTTCGCCTTCTCGGCGCCGATCCGGTACACCCACATCGCCGTGGTGGGGCAGCCCCAGATGCGGGCCGGCATGTACCCGATGCGGGCGTTCTCGGCCATCACGACCAGGTCGCAGGACAGGGCGATGTCGCTGCCGCCGGCGACGGCGTAGCCGCGGACCTTCGCGATCGTCGGCTTGGCCGAGCGCCACAGCGTGAAGAAGTTGTCCGTGTTGGCCTTCATCAGCTGGAAGTCCCGGATCGGGTCCCAGACCTCGCCCTGGAAGTCCTCGCCCTGCTCGGCGTACAGCTTGAGGTCGTAGCCGGCGCTGAAGGCGCGTCCGGCGCCCTGCACGACGATGACGCGGACGTCGGGGTCCGCGTTGGCCGCAGCGACCGCCGCGGCGATCTCGCGGCCCATCTCGCCGGTGATCGCGTTCAGGCGCTCCGGGCGGTTGAGCGTCAGGTACGCCCGACGGTCGCGGACCTCGTACTCGATGGTTTCGGTGCTGATCGTGTTGGTGCTGGGGCTCGTTCTGGGGTCGTCCGTCAACTGCCACTCCTGCTACGTCCGGCGGTCGGTAGCGCGACGCTTCCACAGCTGCCGGAACTGTCAACGCGTCGGGGGTCGGTGACGCGCAACGCGATCCCGGCGAGGTGGTCACATCTCGCCGGGCGGCGTCGTCTCAGTCGTGTGCACCGGGACCGCTCCTGCGTCGGGGGCCGATCCGCACAGCGGGTTGTGTTTCCCAACCGACGGCGCTACGGTCCTCGCGTGTTGGAAAACCAAACCGACTAGCACCCCGGGAAGCGGAGGCGATGATCATGGTGATCCTGGACCTCACGGAGACCCTGCCCGCGCCGCGGAGCGGAGCGGAGCCGGACCGCTCGGCATTCGCACCGGCCGCACCGGGCGCACCGGTCGCGCCGGTCGCACCGGCCGCGCCCACCACAGAGCCGCTCGGCGTCGCCTCCCTCCGCGTCCGCCCGCTCGACCCGGACTCGGACGGCCCGCGGCTGCTCGCCATGGGCGACCACGTCTCGCAGCAGACCATCTACCAGCGCTTCTTCACCAGCTTCCACCGCATGCCGGCCCCGCTGCTGACCCTGCTCCTCGATGTCGACCACGACCGGCGCGAGGCGCTCGTCGCCTTGGACGGGGAACAGATCGTGGCCGTCGCCCGGTACGCCGTCCTGCGGAAGCGGCCGGACGAGGCGGACGTCTCGATCCTCGTCGTCGACGCCTGGCAGCGGCGCGGGATCGCCAGTCGATTGCTTCGGCTGCTCGACGAGCGGGCGGCCGCGCACGGCGTCCGCACCTTCACCGCGGACGTGCTCCTCGAGAACCGGCAGGCGCGAGGGCTGCTCGCGGCCGTGCGCCCGGACGCGACGGCGCGGTACGTCGACGGCTCGTCCGCCTACCGCTTCCCGGTGGGTTCCGCCCCCGCCGCCGGCGTCGAGATGCACGGCGGCGAGGCGGCAGCGGCGTGACAGCCCGCAGCACGTCCCGCGTCGCACGGTCCGGCTCCTCGCGTGGCTGGCTGGGTGTTCGCGGCTTCCGAGGATCTGGGGTGCTGGAACCGCGGGGACCGCGAACGGCCCCGCGGGGACCGCGAACGGCCCCGCGCGGACCGCGAACGGTGGCGTGCGGCTCGCCGCGTGGCTGGCTGGGTGTTCGCGGCTTCCGAGGATCTGGGGTGCTGGAACCGCGGGGACCGCGAACGGCCCCGCGGGGACCGCGAACGGTGGCGTGCGGCTCGCCAGCGCGGCTGGCTGGGTGTTCGCGGCTTCCGAGGATCTGGGGCGCTGAAACCGCGCGGACCGCGAACGGCCCCGCGGGGACCGCGAACGGTCGCGCGGGGACCGCGAACGGTTCGCCCGTCCACCCGCACCACCGAATCGTCCGAGAAGGAGAGTCCGATGACCACCATCACCGCCCCCGCGTCCACCCCCCTCGTTCCCGCGGTCGACCGTCCGAGCGTGATCGCGCGCATCCGGGACCGGCACCGCCGCGCCGCCGAGGACCGGCGCACCCGCCGCGCGGTCGCGCGAGCGATGGCCGACTCCCCGACCGCCGCCGGTGCCCGCGAGCTGCAGCTGCTGCTGCTGAAGTGAGCGCCCGTGCGGCTGCACCAGCAGAACCGGTCAGCCGATCCGCTGCTCCGCCGCGACGAGGAACGCGGCGCCGCAGTCGGTCGCCCGGGTCGGCGGGAACTCGTCCGGCACGTTGTCGGTTCCGATCGCCCGAGCGATCTGCAGGGCACGGCTCCGCCAGAGTGACCGCTCCTCATCCGACGTCGCCCGCGGCAGCCCGACCACGCCGAACAGGGTCTCGAACGTGCCCCACTGCTGTCGGAGGCCGTCCGGGTCGACGAGTTCCTCCTCGACGAACTCGGCGCGGAACACGTCGGCGGTCGAGTCCGACCCCTGGATGATCTCCTCGATCGAGGCCGTCTCGCCGACCTGGCGCAGCCGGTCGAGCACCCGCGCGTGCTCGGCGCGGCTGAGCCGGTAGATCGGTAGGCAGGCTCGATCCACCTGCTGTTCTCCGACCGTGAACATGACGCCGTCGAGGCCGGGTTCACGGAACTCCGGCGGGATCTCCAGCAGGTACTCGAGCTGCGCACCGGTCGTGTCGATCAGATCGGCCACCGTCGAGCGAACGGTGCGGAGCCGACCGAGCGCCAGCGCCTCCCCGTCGCCCTCGCCCAGGTCGCCGACGCCCGCGATCGTCAGCCGCGAGCCCCGGTCGGCCGCTTGCCAACTGGCCCGCAGCACGGAGGCGGAGGTCTGCAGCTCCACGCCGTCCTGAAGGAACTCCAGCGTCGCGACCGGTTCGAAGCCGAGCCGGTCGACGGGGACGTCGGCGCGGACGAACCCGTCCTCGTCGCGCACCCAGCGCCCGCGGAGATCGGCGAAGCCGTTGCCACCGTCGAGCTGCCGGCGGTCGAGGACGCGGTGGTACAGCCGGTAGGTCCGGGTGCGGGTCGGCGGCGGAACGACGTCGTCGCCGCAGACCTTCGTGCGCCGGCGGTGGAACAGCACCCAGTCGGTACCGGCCTCCACGTGCCGGGTGCCGCCGCCGGTGAGCCCGCCGAGCAGGCGGTCCGTGGCGTACGCGGCGAACGCGGGGTCGCGGCCGGGCAGCGCCAGCTCGGTGCCGAGGATCGAGATCACCGACTCGGCAAGCGACCGCCCACTCGATCCGGGGGCGAGGGCGCCGTCCTTCTCGTCGAGCGTGACGGTGAGGAGCGGCTCCACCTCGGCTCGCGCGGCGAAGCCGGGGTCGATCGTCACCGGGGCCGGCTGCCAGTTCGGGGTGACGACCACCGGCCCGGGGCGAGCCTGCTCAGTCAACTCGCCCGTGATGTGCCGCGGGTCGTCGATGTCGGTGAACGAGGCGACCAGCGACGGAGGGTCCTCGACCGCCACGGCGAGCAGCCGCGCGCCTGTCGTCTGCACCCCGAAGGCCCACGCCACCGGCAACGCCTTGATGGTGCTGACCTCGCTGTCGGCATCGCCCGAGTCGTCGCTGAAGAACACGTCGGCCACGCCGTCGAGCAGCGTCCGGACGATGCGGCGCGAGCCGAGGTTCAGCACGTCGACGACCCGCAGCCGACCAGTCACCCGGGCGTCCTGCAACACGGGGGAGCGTTCGTCGCGGCTGTAGAACGAGCCACGGGCCACGACGTCCGTCGTCCCGCCGACCGGCAGGGTCGTCAAGCCGGCGGAGGTCTCGCCGTCGAGCCAGACCACGAGCGGGCGGTCCTCGTCGGCGCCGACGCGTCGGTCCGCCTCGGCGGCGTCCCCCCGCGCCTTGCGCGCCGCGGCGAAGGCGGCCTCGCGGCGCAGCCGCTGGACGAAGGCATCCGCCGCCCGGCGCCGGTCGTGCTCCTCGTCGGAGCGAGATGGGCACCTCGACCGGCCGGACGTTCTCCCGGGTGGTCTGGCCGTTGCCGTCGTCCGCCGCGTCCCGCAACGTTCGCCCGACGTCCTGCAGCGTCCCGCGCACCAGGTCGTTCACGCTCAGCCGGGACGGCGCCTCGCCGAAGCCGGCGGCACTCCACGACCAGCCTGTCGCCGTCGTCGTGTCGCGGGCGACGACCGACAGGCTGACCGCGGACCCCCGCTCGACCTCGCCGTCCGGGCTCGTCCGCGAGCGCGGCTGGAAGCGGGCCGTCCCGGCGAACGCAGCGGTGGCCATGGGGTCGCCGTCGACGACCCGGCCACCCGGCACGAGGACGTCGGCTTCCTCGAGGTCGCCGGGATCGTCGAGGCCGCGGGTGAGCGAGATGCGCTCCATGTGCTGCGCCTCGAGGAACGCCTCGGGCACGAAGTCGGGCCGCACCGCGCAGAAGCGCAGGTCGACCCCGGGCCCGAGCAGTGCGCGCACCTGCGCCTGCACGTCGCCGGACAGGCTGATCGGCAGGTAGCCGGCGGGCGGCACCTCGACGATGCCGCCGTCGACGAGCAGCGAGCCGGTGCCGGGCAGCACCCCGGCTCCGATCACCGCCGTGATCCGGGAGCGCAGCGCCTCGACCCGGCTGTAGGCATCCGGCGGCAGGACGCCGACGCCTGCGGCGCGCTTGGCCTCCGGGCCGTCCGACGCGGCGGTGAGACTCGCGAGCACCTGGGACGCCGTCGCCAGCGCGTCCCGCTCGTCGCCGCACGGGTCGGGAACCCCGCCGCCGCCGTCGGCGCCCGAGGTCGAGCAGCTGGCACTGGAACTGCAGCACCTGCGCGAGGAAGACGTCCTCGGGCCGCCGCGCCATCCGCGCCGCCCAGTAGCGACTCGGCGTCGTCTCCATCAGCTCTCGCCGGGCGATCCAGGCGTCGACGAACCGGGTGACCGGCCCGCTGCGGTCCAGCACGGCCAGCGGCACCTCCTCGCCGCCGATGCCCTCCGCCGCGGCGCACCAGATCGGGCTCCGCAGCCCGGCGCCGGAGATCAGCGACGGCACGGCCCGCCGCTCCTGCTCGAAGTACGCCGACGCGACGCGCGACCGCAGGTGCCGGTCGCCGAACGCGACGGCGCTGCTGGTCGGCAGGGCCAGCGTCAGCTCGCGGACGCGGAAGCACACCCCCTCGACGACGGTGGAGCGGTCCGTCTCGGTCGCGCACGCGTCCTCGCAGAGCCGGCCGAACCGCTCCTCCTCGCCGCAGAGCGCCTCCACCGCGGAGGCGGTGAGCACGTAGAGCGGGCTGCCGGCGAGCGTCTGGTCGGGACCGGCGGGCTGGTCGGGCGGGCAGCGGGAGAAGTCGGCGACCCCGGCGTCCGGCTTGGCGCCGGGGTCGAAGCGGCCGCTGGAGCGGTCGATCAGCTCGGGGATCGAGAGCTCGATCTGCTGCGGCAGGTGGACCACGCGGCCGGAGGGGGCGAGCGCCAGCCCTCCGGTCACGCGAAGACGGTCGCCGGTGCCGCGCGAGACGCCCAGCCCGGAGACGACGCCGGTGCCCGCCGCCTGATTCGACAGGCCGACGAGCGAGCGGACGTAGTCCTGGTCGAGCCGGAAGCCCGAGGCGCGGAGGAACTTGCCGTCGAAGTACCAGAGCCGGGTGAGGACGGTGCCCGGGTCGACGACGCTCACGCCAGGGGAGGTGCCGAGGAGCTCGAGCGGGGCGGTGGGACGGGCTCCCGTGCGGATCGGTGTCGCCAGCTTCGAGGTCATGGGGTCCTCACTCGGTCTCGGACTCGGATTCGGACTCGGACCCGGGCGCCGCGTCGGCACCGCCGGCCCTCCCGGCGCCGAGGATCAGGGCGCCGTCGGCCCCGCTGCCGCAGGTGCAGTCGTCGGCGTCCGTCCCGGACAGGGGTCGCCCGTCGGTGGACAGCAGGGGTGTGGGGCCGGCGCCGCGGGCGAGGACGCGCAGCCGCTTGGCGCGGGGCGCCGAACGCAGCCGGAGCGTGACGGTCGTGCCGGCGTCGTCGAGCTCGGTCGCCGTCACGGGGACGCCCGCCCACCCGGCGGGGCGCAGGGCCGTGACGCTGAACGCGTCCGGGGTGACCGTGGAGGCGAGCATCGGCCGGTCGAACGAGAGGCGCACGGTCGAGCCGCTGACGCCGCCCGAGTCGGAGACCACGCGGGGGACCCCGGCGCTCGCCGCCGCGGGCCCGATCGGCGCGGTCGGCCCGAACGCCGGGATCCGGTGCGCCGGAGCGGCTCAGCAGCTCCTGGATCGTGCGGGTGCGGACGTGGGCCGGGCGAACGGTGTTGTCGACGGCGGTCGGGGTGTCGCCGTCGTCGACGACGACCCAGCGGTCGCCGTCGGGACGCAGGTGGACGGCGAGGTCGGCGAGGGGGATGCATCCGTTGGCCTCGGTCGAGGAACCGTCGGACGGGAACAACTCGCCGATGCCGCCGTCGGGGTGCAGGTCGACGGTGTCGAGCGCCGCGAGACGTCGGAACCAGCGGAGGAACTCGCCCGCCCGGTCGGCGTCGGCGGCGGCGTCGATCGCGGTCTGCGCCTCGAGCACGGTCGCGTCCTCGGCGGGCAGCTGCCCGAACAGCTGCCGCAGGCGCAGGTAGGGGGCGACCGGGTCGGCGGGCGCGCGGCCGGCGGCGAGGTCGGGGAGGCCGCGCTCGACGGAGCGGGAGTAGGCCGTATCGGTGTCGTCGTTGCCGAAGCCGGCCCCGGAGCACGGTTCGCTGATCGACGGCACGGGTCGGTCGAGGCAGGAGTCGGCGCACAGCGTGACGTGGACGTCGAAGGTGACGCTGCCGTCCTCCTGCTCGGTGACCTCGAGGTCGTCGGGTCGGCGGTCGACGAACCACCGGCCGAGGTCGAGGCACTGCCGCTCCGCGACGCGGAGTTCGCGGCCGTTGCGGTCGAGGGCCAGGCCGGGCTGCACCTCCACCTCGCCGGCCTCCGCCCGCACCGCGACGCCGAGCCCCCACACCGTCCCCGGCCCGTGCAGCCAGGCGGCGTGCAGCCACGCCTTGCCGCGGTGGTAGGCCTGCTCGGCGTCGAGGTCGGCGACCCCGAGCAGCATCCCGAAGTGGTAGCGGTTCGCGACGAACGGGTTGAGCGGCAGGCTCACGGTTCCGCAGGTGTCCGGTCCCGTGCCGTTCTGGGTGCCGAGGATCAGGTCAGGAGTCGCCACGGTGCTCTCCTCGTTCTCGTCCAGCCGCCGGATGTGCCGCCACGGGGGGCCGCGGGAAGCCCGGGAAGGAACGGCCGGCCTTGCGGTACTCGTCGGACACGGCGCGGATCAGGTGCTGCTGCTCGATCGCCCCGCCGTCGGCGGCCGCCTCGAACGCCGCCGCCAGCGCCGCGTTGCGGATCAGCCCGCCCGGGATCTCGTACATCGCGGCCAGGGCCCGCAGGTCGACCTCGGTCGCCAGCGGCGCCCGGGCCGGCAGGTGCAGCCGCCACAGCCGCTCGCGGGCGGCGCGGTCGGGTTCGTCGAGTTCCACGACGACGTCGAGCCGACGCAGGAACGCGTCGTCGATGCGCGAGCGCAGGTTGGTCGCGAGCACCACGAGGCCGTCGAAGCGGTCGATCCGTCCGAGCAGGTAAGCCGTCTCGAGGTTGGCCCAGCGGGCATTGGCGTCGGAGCCCTCGGTGCGCCGGGCGAACACGGCGTCCGCCTCGTCGAAGAACAGCACGGCGGAGCAGCGTTCGGCCGCGTCGAAGACCTCGCCGAGATTCTTCTCCGTCTCGCCGAGCCACTTGCTGACGAGCGCGGCCAGGTCGACGGCGAGCAGGTCGAGCCCGAGTTCGGCGGCGAGCGTCCCGGCGGCGAGCGTCTTGCCGGTGCCCGGCGGCCCGGACAGCAGCACGCGGGCGCCGCCGCGGCTCCGGGTCGCGATGCCGAAGCCCCAGTCGTGCAGGACCCGCGGGGCGCCGCCGACCCGGCGCACGACGGAGCGCAGGAGCCGCTGCTGCTCGTCCGGCAGGACGAGGTGCTCGAAGCGTGTTCGCGGCCGCTCGAGCCGCACGGCGGGCGGAAGCGAGACGTCGGTGCGCTGCCGGACCCGGGCGAGGACGCCGGCGACGGACGGCGCAGCCCCGTCGAGGCGGCAGTCGGCGATGGCGCGGAGGGCGGCGGGTTCGTCGAGCCGGAGCACGCCGGCGAGCCTCGCGCTCGACCCGTTCAGCTCCGGCAGCAGCCGGCGCCACATCGCCACGGCCGCGCCGATCCCCTGCGGGCCGAGGTCGACGGTCACGGTCGGCCGGTCGTCGAGGGGCACGCCGCTGCCGGCCGCCGCGGCCACCACGACGGGGCCGGGATGGGTGGGCAGGGGCGGCTCGGGCGGCCGGCCGAGCACCACCGGCACCGCGCCGCGGGCGAGGACATGGGCGCTCCACCCGGGCGCCCGGTCGGCGTCGGCGTCCGGCCCGTCGAGCACGACGGCGGTCCGGCTGGAGGCGGTGAGGGCCGAGGCGGCCCAGAACGCGAGGTCGGCGTCGGAGCGCTCTCCGCCGGTGACGAGGACGAGGCGCGCCTCCCCACCAAGGGCTTCCGCCAGGCGGGCGGCGTCCGGCGGCCGGTGCGCGCGGTCAAGCGGAAGCCGCCGCGGCCGGAGCGTGGTGGGCCAGCAGTCGACGCCGCGCGCCACGCTCCACAGCCCCGCGGGCAGCCGGAGGCTGCGCTCGGGGAGGGGAACCGACTCCGGGCCGCTCACCAGACGGCCGGTGCGCAACGAGCCCTGCTCGAGCGCGCGGCGCAGGTGCCGTCGACCGGCCGCGTCGAGGTCGAGCGCCCGCGCGAGGACCGAGCTGGTCAGCAGGGGTTCGCCGGACGGCGACCAGCGGCGGGCCAGCTGGGCGATCGCCTCGTGTTCTTCGGGCAGGCCGACGAGCAGCAGCACGTCGTACTCGAACGGCGTGAGGTGGAAGGCGTCGGCGAGCCGGCGCGCGGGATCGGACGGCGCCGGCGGTTCGCGGCGGAGGTCGTCGGCGACGGCGAGCAGGGCGTCGCGGAGGTCCGGCGACTCGGCCAGCCCGGCCAGGCGCCCGACGAGATCGGCGGCGCGGGTCGGCAGCGGCTGGAGCTCGGGCTGAAACTCGGGCTGCCGGGACTCAGACATAGCGGATCCGGACGACGGCGCCGAGCCACCAGACGAAGCCGGGGTCGAGATCCAGCCCGGCGACCCGCACCCGCACGTCGACGTCGGCGAGCGCGAACTCGGCCTCGATCCACCCGGGCTCGGCGACCACCGTCGCGCGGCGTCGCCACAGCCGGTCGAGGTCACCGTCGGAGTCACCGCCGAGAACATCGTCGGGGTCCAGCCGGAGTCGCTCGCGGAGCACGCCGGTGATCCGAGCGGCGAGGGCGGCGAGGGCGGCCCGCTCGTCGTCCTGCGGAGGCGGCGCGTCCTCGTCCTCGGGGCCCGGACCCGCGAGGACGCGGACGGCGGGGTCGTCCGCCTCGGCGCCGCTCAGCAGTCGGGCGAGCCGGGCCGCGACCCACCCGAACTCCCGGCGCGACAACGGGGAGCCGGGACGCGTCGTCGCCGCGGGCAGGTCCAGCTCCGTCATCACCGGGATCAGGAACAGCAGGCCGCCGAGCTCGGTGACGTCGGCGGCCGCGCCCGGCGGGGTGCCCCTGGTCGCCGGCTCCGCCGCGGCGGACGCGGGCTCTGTTGCGGGCTCTGTCGGGGGCTCTGTGGCGGGCTCTGTCGGGGGCTCTGTCGCGGGCCGGGGCGGGTCCGGACGTGGGTGCCGCTCCGCGGTCGCTGCGTCGGCCGGTGCGGTCCGATTCAGGGCCCGGGCGACGGCTTCGACGACCGTCGCGTCGCGGGCGGCGTGCGGAGCGGCGCACAGCACGGCGAGCCGGGCGACCGCCTCGCGGTCCGCGGGCGGCACGTCGCGCCAGAGGGAGGAGCCGCGCGGGAGCAACCGTGTCACCGGTGCGGCCAGCACCCGGGCGACGAGGCGCGCGACCGTCGCGGACAGCGGTGGCGGCGAGCCGGCGTGCGCCCCCGGGTCGGGGTCGGGGTCCCCGCCGTCATCGGCGGCGCCACCGGCGTCGGTGTCGGCGGGGTGGCCGAAACCGACCTCGATCGGCCCGCCGAGAAGCCGTTCCTGGACCAGCCTCGCGACGGCCACCCAGCCATCCGCCGTGAGCGGGACGTGCCCGTGCGGCGCGGCGGCGATCAACGCGGCGGGGGCGAGCTCGGGCCGGGTCAGCAGGGCACGGACGACGGCCGTGCTCGGGTCGTCGACGGCCGCGCTGGGCACCAGGCCGAGCTGCCGCCAGGCCCACGACCGCCGGGCGTCGGCGCGGCCGAGCGAGACGACGAGGTCGACCAGCCCGTCGATCGTCCGCGGGTAGAGGACGACGTCCGGGTCGGCGTCGAGGGGCTGCCGGTCCGCTCCCGCCCGGACCGCGTGGGGAGGCGCCTGGCTCAGCGCGTTGCGTCAGCGCGGCGAGGATCTCCGCCGCCCACGCCCGCGCGGCGGCCGTGCTGCCCCTCGACGGGTCCAGCCGCACCGGCACCGACAGCCGGCGCACGCACACGTGCTCGGCGGCGGGCAGCGCGGCGTCGGTGAGGGCGTCGGCGAGGGCCTCGGCGGTGAGCAGGCGGAGGCAGTCGTCCAGCGGGGCGGCGTCGGCCGGGCGCCGCACGAGGAAGCGAGCGTGCAGTCGGTCGATGGTCAGCGCGGTGCCGTGGTCAACGGGCATCTCAGCCCACCCTCGTCGTGCTGCCGACGCGAGCCGCCTCGACCGCCAGACCGGTCGTGGCCCCGCCGAGCAGCGAGCCGCCGTCGGTGCGCGCCTGCCCGAGGACGGCGGACCCGAACGTGCCCGTCGGCCCGACCACCGTCGACAGGCCGAGGTGGAGTCCCTGTCCCACGCGCATCCCGGCGTCGACCGTGCACAGGTCGTAGGCGGTGTGCGCGGGCCGTTCCGTGTCCAGGATGTGCCGGACCGCCGCCTCCTGCTCGGCGTCCAGCGGCCTGGGGATCAGGACGCTGAAGCGGTGCGCGGTGGACGCGAACGGCGAGTCGGCCTCGTCCGGATCCAGCGGTTCGTCCTCCAGCGACCCGACCTCGCCGCCCACCCGGAACCCGGCGCCGAGCACCGAGCGGCTCGACAACTCCGGGTCGCCGCCGAGGACCGGCCCGCCCGCGCCGCGTAACCGGAAGTGTTCGAGCAGCACCGGCGCGACGCCGGGCCGACCCCGACAACCACCGACGGGATCGTCCGCGCGCGGCCCGGCGAGGAACAGCTCGAGGTAGCGCGCCAGCGCCCCGAGGGTCCCGCGCCGGCGGTAGAGCGGCACGATCTCCGCGACGAGGCGGCGCCGGGCCGTCTCGTGCCAGCGTTCGTCGAGGACGAGGCCGACGAACGACGCGAGCCAGTCCAGGGCCTCGATCGGCGTGGACGCGGGGTCGACCAGTACGTCGCGGCAGGCCGAGCGCAGGTCGAGGTCCGACAGCTGGCCGTCGACGAGCGCCAGGAAGCGGTCCAGGAAGGACGGCTCCGGTCCGGCGGTCTGCGCCTCGGTCAGCACCCGGGGCAGCCGCCGGGACAGGTCGTGCGCGGCGTGCTCCACCCGCAGCTGCCGCACCACGGGCGCGGATCGGCCGTCGCCGAACAGGCGCAGCGCCACCCACAGGTAGCGACCCGGCGGCGCGAGCACGTGGGCCTCGTAGAAGTCGACGCGGTCCCCGGCGGACGGTCGCCACCACGGGGTCGGGGCGGTACGCCTGAGGTGCAGAGGGGTCCCGACATCAGCGGCGTCGACCAGCAACTCGGCCGGCGGCAGGGCCGGCGTCCCGCCCCCGGCCGGCTCGCAGGCGGCGGGTAGCGCAGGCGCGGGCGGCACCTCTGTCTCGTACTCGTCGTCGCTGGTGACCGTCGCGATCCGGCAGTCGGTGCCGGGCGGCAGGCAGGCGTCGAGGACGAGCCGTCCCCAGCGGTTGCGGGCGACTCCGGAGTCGAGCCGGTAGGTGACGCACAGGCCGTCGCGGGCGTAGCGGACGCGACCGCGGACGGCGAGCCGGAAGCCGCCGGCGGTCCAGTAGCCGATCCGTCCGTCACCTGTCTCGACGCCGCCCGTCGACGACGATGCCGGAGCCGTCGTAGCGGGCGGCGTCGAGCGGCAGGGCGCGCGTCCACCCGGTCGCGGTGGGCACGAGCCGCCGGAGCTGGGCACCTGCGCCGGCGCAGGGCGCGACGACGACGGCCCCCTCGTCGTCGACGGCGACATCCGAGGCCGCGCCCACCGGTTCGGCGGGACGATCGCCGGCGGTCAGCCAGCCGCTCCCGTCCGGCTCCTGCCACAGCACCACCGGAGCGCCGCCGGGGAGCACCGCGACGCGGGTCGGCTCCGCGTCGGGGGGCACCGCGTCGCGGCCGGGCAGCGGGACCTCGCTCGGCCCGCGGGTGGCGGTGAGGCGCAGCAGCCCGGCCGGTTGCCGGACGACGGCCAGCACCGTGCGCCCGTCCGCCGCGAGTCCCAGGGGGTGTCGGGCGGGCGCCCCGGGGGTCGACGTGCCGACGAGGCGGAGGGTGCGGCGGCTCCACAGGTCCAGGACGGCGATCTCGCGTCGGCCGCGGTCGGCGAGGAACAGCCGGTCGTCGGCGTCGACCGCGATGCCGGTGGCGTCGACGAGCGCCGGCGGCGGCGCCCCGGAGAAGCTCGAGACCGGCGTCGGAGTCGTCTCCGAACCGCCGAGGATCCGCACCGGCGACCCGAGCGCGGCGTAGTCGAGCCCGCCGGCGGTCGGTCCCACCGCGAGCCTGTCCAGCCACCGCGGCCCGAGGCGGTAGACGCGGCACAGCCGGTCGGCGGCGAGGCCGCGAGCGGCGCAGGATCCCTCGGACCCGGGAGCGCCCGGGTCGCCCGGCTCTTCCCATGACAGCGTCAGGGCGGCGGGGGATCCGTTGACCGACGTGTCGAGATGGCGCGCGCGCACCCACTGGTCGCAGGTCGCGACCAGCGAAGAGCGGCGCTCGGTCACGTGCAGACCTCCCGCGGGGCGCGGACCGGCACGGGCGGGCCGGCGACGACGGGCGGCGCGGGCGGTTCGGCGGGCGCGAGCGGCGGGCCGGGGACGACGGTGATCGCCGCGAGCTCCGGCACCTCCCAGGCGGCCAGGTCCACCCGCGCCGGGGCGTCCCGTTCCACCCACACGCCGGGCTCGGTCTCCTCGCCGAGGCGCAGCCCCTCGAGGAACTCCAGGCCCTCGACCTGCAGCGCCGCCGCCTCCAGCTCCGGCGCGAAGACCGGGCGGCCGAGCGGCCAGCCCCGCCCCTCCGGGCCGTAGGGCGGGACGGGCGCGAGGTACTGCCGCAGCACCAGCTCGACCCAGCGACGCACGCCCTCCAGGCCGTAGCCCGGCTTGACGGCGATGCCGACGCTGACCGCGATCGCGCCGGTAGGTCGGCGGCAGGACGTAGAGCTCGGTCGTGATCAGCCGGCGGGCGTCCAGCCAGGAGCAGACCGCGCGGATCGTGTCGCGGTCGGGCTTCGGCGCGCCCGGGTGCGCGGGGTCCGACGCCGGCCACACCACCACCGAGACGGCTCCGGGCACGGCCTCGTCCGGCGTCCGCGGCGAGAACAGCCGCAGCGCCTCGGCGCGGACGATCCCCGCGCCCGGCGTCGCCTCCGCCAGCTCGCGGAAGTCCGACTCGGTGACCGCGCGGTCGTGGCGGCGGAACTCCTCCGGGATGCGGCGGACCGCGTCCGGCAGCGCCTCCGGCTCGGCGCCGCCGGTGCACGGCAGCGGGTTGGCGACCTTCACCCCGCCGACGCCGCGGACCACGGAGATCGCGCCCGGGCCGACGTTGCCGCTCGAGCCGCCGCCGTACCGGTAGCGGCGGGCGCGGATCCGCTCGCCGATCTGCGGCGGGCGCCCCCGTCGTCCGTCGCCGAACCGCACGACGCCCGGCCTCCCGGTCGACCACGAAGGTGCGGTCGTCGACGCCCGCCGCCCGCAGGTCCTCGACCGCCGTCCACGGCACCCAGCGGCCGGCGCCCTGCTCCTCGACGTCGAGCTCGACCGCTCCCAGCACGCCGCGGTGCACCAGCCGGCACTCCTGGTCGGGCTCACCCGTCCCGACCCCGAGGAACTCGGCGTTCGCCGTCGTCGACTGCTCGACCGTCGCGGCGTTGGCCCCGACCCACTCGACCGCGGGCAGCGGCTGGCCGGCCGGCCGGTACGCCCGCAGCCACATCAGCACGGTCGCGGCCACCGACGGGTCCTCGAGCAGCGGGGGCTGGTCGCCGGCCCCGACCGCGTCCGGGTCGGCCGGCAGGTACAGGCCGAGGTCGCTGAGGTCGTCGGGCATCTGCAGCGTGACGGTCCCGGTCTGCGTGAGACCCCGGCTGGTGTCGGAGACGACGGCCAGGGACCGCCAGGCCGGGTCGGCGGTCGCGGGGTCGGGGGCGTCGGGGACCGGCGTGGTGGTGCACACCTGCCACGTGAGGGCCGGCGGCGGCGGCAGCGCGCCGCTGCCGGGGCACGCGGCTGTTCCGCCGAAGGGGTCGTCCTCCATCGACGCGACCTGCCGCGCGGGCACGACGCCGAGCGTCACCAGCCCGCCGGCGAAGGCGAGCGGGTCCGGCGGCGCGTCCGCCGTGAGCAGCACGTAGAGCGACCCGTCGACGGACGCGGCGGGGTCGAGCACGTCCCCGCCCGGGAGGTCCGGCTTCGCCGCCCCGAAGACCGTCCGGTAGCGGCGGGCCTCGTCGGCCGAGACGCCGACCGCCGCGCTCGCCCGGGCCAGGTACTCCGCGGTGTCCTCGTCGAGGTCGTCCGCATACGTGGCGCGGATCGCCGCGGACGCGACGAGCGGCCAGGCGACGACCTCCGCGAGCGTCCGGAACTCGACGTCGCCGGCGAGCAGCCGCGTCTCGCCCGGCACGAGCACGCCGGCGGGGGCGGGAGTCGTGAACGCGACCGTGCCCATCGCCGGCGCCGCCGGCCGCACCGGCAGGTCCAGCAGCTTCAGGAACGCCAGCTTGGTGGCGTCCGGGATCTGGTTGAACCGGAACAGCAGGTTCTCGCCGAGGAAGGCGAACAGCTCCAGCAGCGTGATGCCGGGGTCGCTCGGGTGGTGATCGGTCCACTCCGGCGCGTAGACCGGGACGCGGGCGACCAGCTCGTCGCGGAGCTGGGCGTAGGAGCGGTCGTCGAGGACGGGACTGCGCAGCGGCATCGTCTAGCCCTCCAGGTAGAAGGGGTAGACGAGCAGGCCCTCGCTCGCGTCGCGGACGTGCTCGTAGCGCACCCGGAGCAGCACCAGCGACGGGTCGCCCCCCGGCGTCGCCTGCACCTCCCGCAGCCGCACCCGCGGCTCCCACGCCTCGATCGCCGTCGTCACCTCGCGCACCAACCGGGCGCGGGTCGCGACCGTGTTCGGCTCGGCCAGGTAGCGCCGCAGCCCGCAGCCGAACGTCGGCCGCATGACCCGCTCGCCGGGTTCGGTCTGCAGGATCAGCAGCAGCGCGTCGCGCACCTTCTCCGCGCCGCTGCGATACGCGACGGCGCCGCGGGCGGGGTCGGGTCGGAGCGGGAAGGACCAGCCGGTTCCCAGCCGGTCGGGCGTGACCGTCATGGGTGCACCACCTGATCGCGGGTGACCGCGGTCGTGTGCGTCAGCGGTAGCGCGAAGACCGGGAAGGGCTCCTCGGGCGGGACGCCGTAGCCCTGCGAGGCGAGCAGTTCGACGATCGGGTCGTTGGTGTAGTCCAGCGTCAGCCGGGTGCCGAGCTCCTGACCCGGACGGTCGGCGTCGAGTCCGGTGCGGAGCTTGCCCTCGAGGGCGGGCCCGTCGACGCCGAAGTCGACGTCGATGTCGACCGACAGCGAGGCCTGGATGCCGCCGGGGACGACGTCGAGCTCGGCCGACAGATCGGCTTCCAACGACACGCTCGGCGGGATGCAGAACTTCAGCTTGAGCAGGAAGAACAGACCGAAGACGAACGTGACGATCGGCAGGAACAGCTTCAGCACGAACGTCGCCACGATCGTGATCAGCGGCAGCGCGAAGAAGCAGATCTCCCGCCCCGACTGCACGCTCCCGTCCGTCGGGATCTCGCCGTTCTCGTCGAAGGTGAAC
The DNA here is from genome assembly GCA_963783105.1 of uncultured Actinomycetota bacterium. Lineage (GTDB taxonomy): Bacteria > Actinomycetota > Actinomycetes > Frankiales > Frankiaceae > JAVEDQ01. The sequence goes on along the minus strand of CAWAMI010000006.1, from coordinate 43,769 downwards.
GACGAGTTCGGCGGTGCGTTCATCTTCACGGCCGGCAGCGCGGTGCTCGCCTCCAGCGCCGCGAAGTCGGGCAGGTTGATCTCGACGGGACGCTGGGCGGCGCCGTCGGGGTCGAAGAACGACGCGAGGTGGAACGGCTCCGACGGTGCGGACCAGATCGGCGGACCGGGGCAGGCGCCGAGGTCCCTGCGCACGAACGCCCGGATCTCGTACAGCGACAGTTCGGAGAAGCGGGTCGAGCCGTCGACGGTGATCTCGTCGCTGGCGGTCGGGACGGCGCCCCAGAAGATGGTGCCGTCGAGCGCGGCGTGGTCCGGGTCGCCCGGCGGCGGGCGCAGCGCCCGCATCGGGTAGGTCCGCTCGATCAGCTCGGCCGGTTCGTCGTCCATCGCGACCCAGGCGCCGAACGAGCCGTCGCCGGTCGGGACCCACCCCTCCGTGCGCCGTTCCGCGCCGACGGCGTCGGCCCAGGCGTGCAGCTTGCGGCGCGCGAGGGCGACGTCGCGGGCGGCGGCGGTCGCGGCGGCGGCGGGGTCGTCCACCCGTCCGCGGGCGGCGGAGCCGAAGGGGTGCAGGAGCCGTCCGCGGGCGCGGGAGGCCTCGAAGCCCTGCTTCGTGCTCGCGACGGCCCGCGCGCGGGCCAGCTCGGCCAGCAGCGCGGCGGCCTGCGCCTGCTTGCCGTCCGGGATCGGCACGCTCTGGCGCCGGACGACGAAGCCCGCCTCGGCGACCCGCGCCGGTTCGACGCGGGGGAAGCCGGGCTCGTCGCAGTGCAGCCCGATCGCGACGAGGTAGTGGCGGGAGTGCGCCGGGCGGAACAGCTTGCGCACGCCGGTCGGCACGGCGCGTTTGGTCGCGAGGAACCGCCGCCGCTCCAGCGGGTCGCCGGGCAGCGGCACGTGCGGGATCGACTCGATGCGCTGCTGCTCGTCGACCGTCCCGAACAGCACGGACCGCTGCGGGTCGGCGAGGAACTCGGCGACGAAGTCGGTCGACGTGTACTTGTGCAGCGCCGGCCGCCCGGCGCCGGCCGCGCGCTCGGGCTCGGCCCCGTCGCGTCGCTCCCAGCGATACCAGGGGGCGACGAGGCGCCACCCGTGCCGGTCGGACGAGGTGGGCGGCGAGGGGGTCGTCACGGGCGCGGTCACCAGATGTTCCCGAGGCCGGGGGTGTACGACGGCGAGACGACGCCGCCGCCCTTGGCGATGAGGGTGTCGCAGGTGACGACGCCGTTGAAGGTGCTGATCGGGGCGTCGACGGTGACCATCGCGGCCTTCACGTCCACGGTCGACGCGGCCTCGATCGACACCCCGCCGGCCGCCGTGAGCGTGATCGAGGCGCCGCTCGCGGACTCCAGCGTGACCGTGCCCGCGCCGTCGTCGAGCAGGAGCTTGTGCACCGGCCCGGACGTGCCGGCCACCGACAGCCGGACCGCGACGGCGCCGGCGGTGTCGTCGAACTCGAGCCGGGTGCCGGACCTCGTGACGAGTACCCGCAGGTTGTTCGCGTCCGTCGGCGTCTCCGGCATGGGGGTGTTGCCGTTCCACAGCGCGCCGACGACGTAGGGGTGGTCCGGGTAGCCGGCCTCGAAGCCGACGACGACGGTCGAGCCGACCTCGGGCAGGAACTGGAAACCCTGGTCGGCGTCGGCGTACGGCGTGAGCGGCACCGCCCAGGCCCTTGCGCCGCCGCTGCCGTCGGACAGCGGCAGCCCATCGATGCTGACCTGGATCCGCCCTGCCCCCTGCGGGTCGCCCTCCAGCGCGGTGACGGTGGCGGGGAACAGGCCGTAGAAGCGGTCGCGGACCTGCTCGCGGGAGGTGTGGCCGCTCATGACCGCACCGCCGCTCGCTCGGCGGTGAACGCGGTGCGGTACCCCGTGGTCAGGTCGTAGCTGTGCCGGGCGGAGACGACGCGGTAGCCGTCGCCCTCGAAGGGACGGCCGACGCGACGCAGGTCGAGATGTGCCCCCGGCAGGAGGTCGGGCGTGCCGGCGGTGACGCCGTCGACGGTGACGAAGCGGCGGGCGCGGCGCAGCATCTCGGCCTCGGCGTAGGCGCGGGCGGTGTCGGCGAGCGGCGCGCTGCGGCGGGCTCGCGTGAGCGTCGGCGAGCCGAAGACGGACGCGACGACCTCGGGCCCCGTCCGGCCCCCGTTGGTCTCGGCGGTGACGACGTCGTCGGTCGCGGTCTCGTCGACGCCCTCGACCGCGTCGCGGTCCCAGCCGCGGACGCCGACCTCGACCCGCTGATGCGCGAGGTCCGCCCGAGCGGTCAACGCGACCATCTCGTTGCCCTGCACCAGGGTCAGCTCGGCGCCCGGCCGCTTGTCACGGGTGGCGAAGTGCAGGGTGTCGCGGGAGTCGACCCAGAGCTCGGCGTCGACCCGCAGCGCCCGGTCCCGCAGGAACGCGAGGTCGGACTCGTCCCACTGCTGCACCAGCGGATAGGTCGGGCCGTCGGCGTCGACGTCCGCGTCCAGGCCGTGCTCGTCGGCGAGGGTTCGGGCGATGTCGCCGTCGGTGCTGTCGGCGTAGGAGGCGGTGCGGGAGTGCAGCCGCAGCCGCATCAGCGCGTCCTCCGCGAACACGCTGACGTAGGGGAACTCGCCCTCCGCGAACGACACCTCGAGCCCGGAGACGACGCCGCGGAACACCTGCCGCTCGCCGCCCGCCGGCCCGAGGGTCACGACGAGGTCGGAGCCGAAGTCGAGGACCGCCCCGTCGAGGTAGGAGAGGTCGGCCGACGAGCCGTCGCTGCCGGGGCCGACGGCGTGGAAGTGCGCGACCAACGTGCGCAGCCCGAGGACGCCCTCGCTCACGTCGAGGCGCAGCAGGTCGCGGGCCAACCCGCCCTCGAGCCGGCCGCCGACGGTGAAGACCGGCGCCGCCGACGAGTAGGGGTGGACGACCGTCTCAGTCATGACGCGTCTCAGTCATCGCCACCGCCGGTGGAGGTGCGCATCCGGTCGCGGGCCAGCCGCTCGAGCATCGACTCGACGCGGACCCGCTCCTCCCACACGGACGCGGCGCCGCCGCCGGTCTCCTCGGCGCCGGAGGGTCCGCCGGTCGCCACGACCTCGGACGTGACCTCGCCGATGTGGATCGTCATCGCCGTCTCTCCGGCTGACCCCCGCCGCCGCCCGGAGCCCGGTCCGCGATGACGACGTAGCCGCCGGTCCCGGCCTGCGTCTCGGGCGGCACGACCCGCTCGCGCAGCGGGACGCCGCGGCCGTAGGACACGGCCCGGACGTCGGCGCGCGGCGGCAGGGGGCGCGGTGGCGCGGCGTCCGGTCCGAGGGTTCGGGCGGTCGACGCGGCGGTCAGGGGAGCACGCGTGGCCTGGCCGCCCGCCGAGGCAGTGCCGCCTGCAGCGACGCCGGGGTACTGGTCGAAGGCCTCGCGCGCTCGGGTCGCGGCGGCCGCCGCGTCTCCTGCGGCCACGGTCTCCGACGCCGCCGTCAGACCGCCCGCCCCGGCCAGCGCCAGGCCGGCGGCCAGCTCCCCGATCCCGCTGGTCCCGCCGCCGGTCCCGCCCTCGGTCCCGCCGCTGGTTCCCGTCGTCAACCCGAGCGAGGCGCCGGCCGAGACGTCGACGCCGCTCCCGAAGCCGACGGAGACCCCGAGCCCGGCCCCCAGGGACAGGGACGCGGAGAAGTCGATGGCCACCCCGGCCGAGAGCGACAGGGGGTTGGACAGCGCGCCGGCGATCGCCCGCCAGGCGGCCGGGTCCAGACCGTTGCGGGCGAGGAAATCGGCGGCGGACTCCCCGTCGAGGGCCTCGGCGGCCCTGCTGTCGGCGCCCCCGCCGGTCCCCGCCGTCCCGGGTCCCGCACCTCCGGCCGGCTCGCCCGCCGGGGACGCGTTCGGGTCCGGATTCGCCCCGGCGCCGCGTTCCCGCGCCTCGAACTTCGGGTCCTGCTCCTTGATGTCGACGCCGACCGACGCCCGCAGCGGCACCCCCTCCGCGGAGAAGAGGCTGAGCTCCTCCGACAGGCTGGTCATGACGCCGCGGACGATGAGCGTCCCCCAGCGGAACTGCACCCTCGGCGGCGCCTGCTTCGAGCCCGTGCCGCCCGGCAGGACGAAGCGCGCGACCTCGCCCGTGCGGGTCCGCACGTCCACCGGGTCCTCGGTCGTGCCCTCGTCGGCGGTGTCGAACTCGAGCGAGACCGACAGCGACGTGCTGGAGGTGCCGTTGTACTGCTGCACCTGCCGGCCGCGGGACTTCGCGCCGTCGGTGCTGTTGGACATCGTCAGCTTCAGCGACGTCGGGTTGAACTGGACCGGCAGGGTGTCGATGACGGCGCCGCTCTTGTCGAGCTCCTCCAGGACGGCCTTCTCGAGGGTGCTCACGTCGTGCCCTCCAGCCGCAGCCCCGAGTGGGCGAGGTGCAGCTCCTCGATCGCGATCTCGCCGGTCCTGGCGTTGAGCTGCGGGCCGACGAGCTTCGCCGGCACCGCGGCGAAGAACTCCCAGACCGCGGCGGAACGGCCCTGCTGGTCCTGCACGACGACCGAGCCGTCGTAACGCCGGGTCGGGCGCACGCCGCTCACGACGTCCTGGAACCACTGCCACAGGTCGGGGGCGGCGTCCTCGCCTTCGGCGGGCCCGAACATCCCGCGCTTGCAGACCAGCGGCGAGTACTTCGCGCGGCCGAGCCGCCGGACGACGCCGTCGTTGCGGCCGCCCTCGAGGTACTCCTGGACGTCCATCTCGACGTCGAGTCCGGACACCTCCTGGAACCCGCCGTCCCCGAGCGTCGTCGGGCCCGCGCCGGAGATCCGCCGGAAGATGACCTCGAAGCGGAAGGCCGTGAGCAGCACGAGCGGGAGCCTTCGCCCGGGACGTCACGTCACCGTCACCATCGAGATGCGGTCGAGCCGTGACGAACCGGTGATGAGCCGAGCGCACGGTGCCGGGCGTGGTGCAGGAGCCGGCGGGCATGCGACGCAAGCCCCCGACCACGCGTGCCGACGCCGAACAGCAGGCGTCGGACGCGGTGCCGCAGCTTCGACGTGGGCCGCCGCCGTCCGGCTCGCTGACCCCGGGAGCCGTCCCCGGCGAGCTCCGCGGTCCGGTGGAGGAGTGGGGCGGCGTCGATCTCTCCCACGTGCGGATGGATCCGACGCGCGATCCCGCAGCCGGAGACGCGGCCGGCAGCACCTTCTCGGGTGCCACGTCGTCGGCCGCCACCGTGCACGCCGGGCTCGCCGCCCCGCTGGCGGGCACCGAGCTCGGCCGCGACATCGTGCTGCACGAGCTCGTCCACGCGGCCCAGGCCCGTTCGGCCGAGCTGTCCGGCCAGGCCGGCGGCGTCCAAGGGTTGCGGCTGCGCTTCTGCGGAGGTGGCGGCAGCAGCACGGCGATCGCGAAGCTGCGGACCGGCGAAAGGATCAGCTCCGGGGACGCCAGCAGCCTGCTCGACCACTACGAGTCGCTCGACGCCACCCGTCGCGACGCCTTCGTCACGGAGTTCCACACGGCGGGGCTCGCGGATACCGGCGTGCGGCGGCTGATGGCGGCCCTCGATCCGACGGAGATGAAGTCGCGAGCCGCGCTCGTGGTCGACCTGACCGAGCGGGTCCAGCGACTCGCGGTGGAGAAGGCCGCCGGAAAGACCACCGCTCAGCTCGGTGCCGAGCAGGGCGCGTTCATGAAGAAGGAGGCCGAGGCGAAGGCCCTCGCCGATGCCGCCGCCGAGGCGGCGAAGAAGGGCAAGCCTCCGCCGAAGGTCGTCGCGCCGGCCGACGTGGCCAAGGCGCACGAGGAGGCGACCAAGAAGACCAGCCCGATCAAGGTCACGGTGACCAACGCCTGGGATGCGCTGGACCCCACCGTCCAGGCGAAGTGGAACGCTCGTGCCGCCGTGGTCATCCTCAACGTGGCCCGCGCGTGCACGAAGCAGGCACCCGAGCTCGGGATCACCACGGCGAACCTCAAGTTCGCACCGCGGGAGGTGGCCGCGGCCGGCAGCAACGTCTACGCCTTCTCCGGCAACCCGATCAGCTTCGGGATGGGCTTCGTGGAAGCCGCCGAGGCCGACCCCGAGTACGCGATCCGCACGGTCGTGCACGAGATCGCGGGCCACCCCGAATTCGGCGACCGCTTCAAGAGCACGGAAGCGATGATCTACGCCGAGGCGCACAAGGCCGAGCCGTCGCTCGGCAGCCCCTGGGACACCGAGGAGGAGGAGAACACCTTCGGCTACATCGGCACCGAGATCTACGCGGCGCTGCGGGAGTACCCGCACGAGAAGCCGATCACGGCCGCCGACAAGAGCAAGGGCATCCTCGGCGCCATCGAGCCGGAGGCAAACATCGACAACAAGCTCGGCCTGGTCAAGGTCAAGTACGCGCCGGGCGTGGGGGAGGCGATCGTGCAAGGTCTGTATGAGCGGTTCCGGATCGACCCCCGGGTCTCACCGAAGGCGCTTCAGCTGTTCGAGAAGCTGGTGCACAAGCACTTCCCCGGAAAGCTCGTGAAGTGATGTCTGACGTCAACGCCGGCGGCGTCGATCTCGACGCCTCCACTCCGGCCGGTAAGCGCACCGTCGACTACGCCGTCGAACTGCTGCTCAGTACCCACCTGCCGGAGGTGCAGGGCGCTGAAACCTGGCTGCTGAACAACGCCGAGGAGGCACTCCCGGCGCTCGTCGCCGCGTTGGAGACGACGGCTGCCCAGCCGGCGGCGGTGCTGCTCGGCGCCCTGGGACGTCCCGAGGCAATCGAACCGCTGGCGGCCGCACACCACCGGGGTGGCGAGGGCCTGAAGGCCGCCGTCGAGCGCGGGTTGGCGCTGAACGGCTCGACCGAGGCCGAGGAGGCGCTGACGACCCTTCGGGACCGAGGGCAGGGATGAGCGTCGTCGGCCACGAGGCGCGGCCACCCTCGCCCGAGCCCGCGGTTCCGGAGCGGTCGGGCGCAGCGAGCGAGGTCGACCGGAACGAGACGGGCTTCCCGCTGCCGGCCGAGGTCCGCGGGCGGATGGAAGCGGCGGTGGGCGGGGACCTCTCCGACGTCCGGCTGCACACCGATGCGACGGCGGCGAGCCGGGCGTCGGGCCACGGGGCGCTGGCGGTGACCGAGGGCCACGACGTCTCGATAGCGGACAGCTGGTACCGCCCAGGCACGCTCGCGGGAGAGGCGCTGCTGGCTCACGAGCTCGCCCACGTCCGGCAACAGGAGGGTTCCCCGGCTGCGGGACCCGCCGTCTCCGGCGGCGCCGAGCGACGGTCCGAGGCGGAGGCGGATCGTGCGGCGTTCGTCGCCGCGCTCCGCCTGTTCGATCCGGCCGGGTCCGCGCTGGCGCGACCGCCGACCATCACCGTCGGGATGGGCATTCACCTGCAGGGCTGCGCGCCGCCGCCCAGCACGGAGCCCATTCGGGAGCTGCCGAGCCGCGAGGAGTACGAGCGCCGAGGTGAGCTGCTGCCGCGGGCGATCGAGGACATCGTCAGCGGCGCGCCGGGCCTCGACCTCGGCATGCCTGCCGGCGAGCTCGTGCTGGACCGCCGGGAGCTGGCGCCGACGGAGGAAGCGGACCTCGGGCGGGCGCCGCTCCCGCCGGATTACGGGTCCGATGCGCCGGAACTCTCCACCGAGCAGCGCCGCACGCGGCTCGCCGCGATGGAGGTCCGGCAGGCGCGGATCGACGCGCTGCTCGCCGATCTCGACGGCAGCGGTCCGGCCGGTCGCGGCCTCTTCGGCGGCCTCGCCGCCGCCAGCATCTGGGGTGCCCGACTCCAGCTGGAGCCGGGTAGTCCGGCGCCGATACGCCTGTGGCTGACGACCGATGAAGCAGCGATGCTGCCGATCGAGCCGGCGCAGCAGTCCCGCGACATCGTCCGCGGCGAGGCGGTGCAGGAACGGGTGCTGGAGGCGCTGACCGAGCTCCGGGAGCGTCGCGCGCAGGAATCCGGCTCCGCGAGCCGGCTCTCCGACTACGACGTCACTCCGGCGCTCGAGGCGGTCGACGAGGTGCGGCGCGCGTACCGCGACGCGGTCGACGCCATCCTCGGGGACGAGGCGCTGTCCAAGCTCGCCACCGCCGAAGAGCTGCACGGCGCGCTCGAGCCGAAGCTGATGTCCCTGCAACTCGCCTACTTCGAAGGCCGCTCCTCGGCGTACCAGGAGCTGCGCCCGGCGATCAGCGCGATCCGGGACTGGGCCTTCGATCTGCAGGCCCGGCTCACGAAGCTGGAGAAGGCCGTCCCGGAGCTGAAGGAGGCCCGGCGGAGAAAGGACCCGACGCTCGAGGCGAAGGAACGGGCGTTCGTTCGCGACGCCGGCCTGGTGGCCGTCGGGATCGAGGCGCTCGGCGAGTGGGACCTGGGCGTCCAGGCCTACGAATACCTCCGCGGCAACTCGGCCCTCTGGGGCTTCGAGGGCGTCGACGACATCGCCTGGCGGCTCGGGCAGATGAAGCGCGCCTACGAGGACGAGGACCTCGCCTACCTGCAGCTGCTGCTCCGCGACCACCGCGCCGACCCGGCCGTGGCCAAGTATTTCGCCTCCCTGCCCGAGATCGTCGAGTGGTCGCAGTTCGCGATCATGATGGCGATCACCCTCGTCGCGGTCGTCGCCGCGGCCGGTGTCGGCGTCCTCGTCGGTGCCGCCGCGACCAGCGTGCTGATCGGGGCCGGGGCGGCCAAGGGATCGCTTCTCGTCCTCGGAGTCACCTTCGTGACCAAGGCCGGCGCCGAGGCTCTCGTCTTCACGGTCATCTCGCGGGCTCTCGCCGAGCAGTTCCCGGGGATGGCGCCGACCAGCCCGTTCTGGAGCGAGTTCCTCTGGAACTTCGGCCTGTTCCTCTCGATGGGGCTGGCGACGAAGGGGGTCGGCGCTCTCGTCAAGGGCGCGTCTCGACTGGTCGCCACTGCCGCCGTCGGCGGGACCTCGTACGCCGTGCTGCAGGGCTACGGCTACTTGCGCTTCTACGTCGAGCACGGCGAGACGATGAACGCCGCGCAGTTCGCCAAGATGTCGGCGCAGAACGCGGTCATGCTGGTCGGCCTCTGGGCCGGTGCCCGGCCGTTCCAGCCGATGCTCGAGAAGCTCGAGGGTCTCGTCGCCGTGAGCCGGTTCCGCTCCCTGTACGGCGAGCGGTTCGCGCGGATCGAGGCCGACCGGGCGGAGCTCGTGCGGGACTCGCGCCAGCGGCTCGAGGAACGGCCGGACGCCACACCGGACGACGCGGCCGACCTGTCCGCCCGCGCTGAGGACATCAACACCCGTCTCGATGCGTTCGTGTCCGACGTCATCTCCGATCCCCGCGTCGACGTCGTCGCCCTGCAGCGCGAGGCGGGTCTGCTGGCCACCGAGGTCCAGTCGGTTTCAGTCCCCGAGCTGCTGCGGGAGGGTGGGCTGGATCCGTCGGTGCTGCTGCGACCCAGCGGTGAGGAGTCGACCTGGAGCTACGAGCCGGGTAAGACCGGCGTGCTGGTGAAGGCGCTCGAGGACGCGGGGCATGAGGTGGCCTCGCCGGTGAGGCTGATCGGCGGGACGGCTGTCGTCGAGGCCGCTGGTCACCGGCAAGGGCCGGGTCGTGTTCGTCGAACGCCTGCCGGCTGCGCGGCCGGTCGAGGAGGCGGTGAGGCCGGGGGAGTCCGAGGCCGGCCCGGAAAGCGGCGCCGGTCGGCCGCGCAGCAGCAATCCCAGCTGCGGCAGATCCGCAACCTGCGCCAGCGCATCTACCGGTGGCGGCGACAGTCGGTCGGCGATCAACCGACGTTGAACGCGACGCGGGCGTTCACCGAACAGCTCAACGAGATGGCGCGCCGCGCTCGGGAGGGGGAGGACGTCTCGCCCGAGATCGCCGAGCTGACCGACTCCCTCAGCAGCCTGCGTCCCCGGACCGGCCCCAGCCGCCTCGCCGACGTCGAACGCGTCGAGACGCGACTGCGTCGGCGCGCCGGTCGGGCGCGGAATGCGGACACCCGGGCCGAGCTGGAGGCGCTCGCCGAGGACGCCGCCGACCTGGTCGGGAAGCTGAAGCGGGACCCGACCTACGACGCCCGGCTGTCCCTGCGACGGATCCGGCAGCAGGAGCGGAGGGCCGGAGCCCGGGAGTACGAGGTCTACATCCCGCTCGAGGACCCCGTCGTCGTCGGGGAGATCGGCCAGTGGCTGGCTCGCGAGACGCGGCCGCTTCCGGACTACCCCGGAGGCGAGTTCCTGCGCAACGAGATGCTCGACCAGTTCTACACAGCCGACGTGATGGCGCTGCGGCAGTCCCCGCGTTCGGCGGGCCGGGACGTGGCCACCACCGAACAGATGCGGGCCATCGTCGAGGAGGGCATCGCCAGCGGCAGATTCCCGCCGGAGTACGTCGAGGCGTACGAGGCCAACCGCGGACCGGACGGATGGCCGCGTACCAAGGACGGCAGGGCCTGGGAGATCGACCACGTCCGGGAGCTGTGGCAGGAGGGCGGCGACCGGCTGAGCAACTATCTGCCGCTGGACCCCCGCCTCCACAACATCAAGACCGACATCATGCGGCGGTTCCGGCTGCAGTACCGCGAGCCCGCGATGCGCGAGGGCGAGCAGACCGACATCCGGGACCAGGAGTAGAGGGCCCGCCGGCGCGGTCGCACCCCTTGTGGGCACCCGGCCAAAGCAGATATACGACGGGGCCAGGATCCCGACGAGCCGGGGAGTCGACATGCACCGCGCGGTGACCGTCTCCGTACGCCGACAGGAGCAGCCCAGCGAGGAGACCTGGCAGCGAGCCGCCACGCTCGTCCACGATCTCGTGGAGCAGGGGATCCCACCCGTGTCCACCACCCCGGACGTCGCCGTCAGCTACGCGTTCACCAGCGAGGACGACGAGCGGTTGCGCCGCTTGCTCGCCGAGCTCGAGCGGGCTTCCGGCGAATGGGGCCTGGCCTGGCAGGACCAGCGCGTCAAGCGGGTGGACCCGGATGACTTCCGCACCGCCGACCTGCTGCTCGTCGAGGGGGTCGACCTCGACGACGGGTTCGGCCGGTTCCTGCTCAACCCGTCGGAGGCGATTGGGACCACGCAGCGGTGCTCCGACTGCGAGGCCGGCGGCCCCAGGGCCCGGCCGATCACAGGGACGCCGCGGGTGGACGAGAACCGGCTCCGGCGGCATGCCGAGGTGCCGGTGCCGGGCAGCCGCGAGACGCGGACGGTCGCTCCGCCCGACCACTGGGACCTCGTCACGTTGGTCAACTCCGCGGTCGTCGCCAGTCGGCGGCTGATCGAGGCGCTGGAACGGCTCGGTGCGCGGGGATGGACGACGCGGCCCGTTCTCGACGCGAGCGGGCGCGAGACGAGCGACGTCGCCCTGCTCGAGGCGACCACGCTCGCCCGGCCGTGCCTAGCCCACAGCGGGCTCGACGAGTCGGCGCGCTGTGGCGGGTGCGGACGCGTGCAGGGGAGCGCGACGGCCGCGTCGCTGCTGTCCCTCCGTCGTAGCGACTTCGACGAGGTCGACGTGACGTCCGCGGGCCCGCTGCGGCACGGGCCGCTCGTGGTGCGGCGAGAGTTGGTGGACGAGCTCACGGGCGCCGGGATCGCCGGGATCGTGCCGATCGAGCCGCGGCGGTTCTGCGACGACTGACAGGCGGATGCTCGTCGGCATCCCGACGCACCCGATCGTCTAACCTCAGCGATTCGAGCGCATCTTTCGTGCTGACTCCCACCTGCCGCGAGCGCTCGACCTGGTGGGCGGTGTCGACGCACCGGGGGAAGGGGGTCGCCGCGAGATGCGCACGACCGGGCTCGCGGTGACTGCCGGCGCAACGATCAGCCTGGCGGAGCGCGAGACCGAGCTGCACGAACTCGCCGCAGCCGTCACGGCAGCACGAGCGGGCTCAGGACGTCTGCTGGTCGTGGAGGGTGACGCCGGAATCGGCAAGTCGGCGTTGCTGGAGGCCGTTCGAGTTCTCGCCGAACGGCGGCGGCTGCGTGTGCTCGCCGCCCGTGGGCTGGAACTCGAGCGCGAGGTTCCGTTCGCGCTGTCGTTGCGGCTGCTGCAACCCACGGTGGCCAGTTGCGGGCCGAAGCTCAGAAGCCGGATCTTCACCGGAGCTGCCCGGGCGGCGCAGTCGCTGTTCGCGGGCGCCGCACCGGACGGCTGCGGGACCGGGACGACCGACGACACCGCCGCGAAGGACGACACCAGGGCCACCGACGACACCAGGGCCACCGACGACACCACGGCCACCGACGACACCACGGCGACCGCGCACGGCCTGCACTGGCTGGTTGTTCGCCTCGCGCAGATCGAGGCGCAGGGGCAGCCCGGCGGGCTGGTGCTCGTGATCGACGACCTCCAGTGGGCCGACGATGGCACGCTCCGGTTCCTCGCACAGCTCACAGCCGAGCTACCGGCATTGCCGCTGTCCGTGGTCGTCTCCGTGCGGGCGGGCGCTCCCGGAGCGGGTGGCTCCGAACCGCTGGTTTCCCTGCTCGACCGATTGCGGAGTCAGTCGCACTGCATAGTGCGGCCCGGGGCGCTGACCAGAGCGACGGTGGCGACACTGGTCTCGCGGAACTTCCCGCGAGCTGCCGCACCGTTCGTCGAGGCCTGCGCCGCCCGAAGCGGCGGTGTGCCGCTGTTCCTCCGGGAGCTGCTCACTGCGGCGCACGACGCTGGGCTCGGTGGCGGTGTCGCCGATGCCGAGAGGGTCAAGGGTCTGCTTCCGGACGCTGTCCGCCGCTCGGTGCTGCTGCGACTGGGAGCGTTGCCGGCGCCGGCGCCGGAGCTGGCGAGGGCGCTCGCGATCCTCGGCGACGGCACGCCGTTGCGCCGGGTGGCGAAGCTCGCCGAGTTGGACGACGAGAACAGCGAGACGGCCGCCGACCACCTCGCGGGAGCGCGGCTCGTGGAGGCCGGGGATCCGCTCCGCTTCACGCATCCTCTGATCGCGGCGGCCGTCCTCGCCGACCACCCCACGCATGCCCGATCGCGTGCTCATCGCCGCGCCGCGGCCCTGCTGGCCGAGGAACGGGCGCCCGAGGAAACGATCGCTGCACAGCTCGTCTCGTGCCGACCGACCTCGGATCCCGACGTGGTGGACGTGCTCCGACGGGCGGCGACACGTGCGATGGCTCGGAGCGAGCACGTCTCGGCCAAGCGGTTCCTCGAACGGGCGCTGGACGAGCCGCCGTCGGAGCAGCTCCGCCCCGACCTGCTGGTCGATCTCGTGCTGACGGAAGCCGCAATGGGCGCGACGTCCGCACCGACGCGCGCAACCGAGGCTCTGGACCTCGTCGGCGGCGGACCCCGGCGTGCCCAGGTGTGGCAGGCGATCGCCCGTCGGCGGTTCGCCGGGTCGGACTTCCCGGGTGCAGCAGCCGCGACCGACGCTGCGCTCGAGTGCCTCGACCCCGCCGACCCACTGCGACGCGAGGTGCTCGCCGACCAACTCGCCGTCGCCGGGGTGGACCCGTCCCTGACCGGATGCGGCCTGCCGGAACTCGCTACCGCCCTGCTGGAGGGCAGCCTCGACCAGAGCGACGAGCCCGGTGTGCTCGGACCGCTCGCCGCGTCGCAGGTGTCCCGAGGCGAACCGGCCGATCTGGTCCGCACGACGGCCATGGCAGCCGTGGCCGGTGCCGAGAGGGACAGGTTCTTCGGTGTGCCCACCGGCTTCGCCGTCTGCTCACTGATCGCCATCGGCGAGCTCGACCTGGCCGGTCCACCCATCGAGCAGGTGTTCGCCCGCTCCACGCGGACCGGCTCGTTGATCGAGCTCGGCCTCGCCCACCACTGGAAGGCAACGCTGCTGTTCCGGCGAGGTGAGCTGAGCGGCGCTGTCGCGGAGGCCGAGGCCGCCCTCGACATCTGCGAACTCGGGTGGGATCTCTGCCGGGGATGGGTGGTTCCCATCCTCGCCGCCGCTCGTCTGGAACAGGGTGACCTCGACGCGGTACGTCACGCCCTGGACGCCGTGAACGATCTCGGTCCGGAGCGGAGGGAGCGCGCGTACGCGCTCGAGATCGAGGGCCGTCTCGCTTTCGCGCGGGGGGACTTCCGGACCGCGGCTGAGGGCTTTCACGCTGCCGGGGACCTCGCGCGGGCCACGGGCATCGCTCAGCCGACACTGATCGCCTGGCGGTCGCAGGCCGCGTTGGCCTGGGCGCGGCTCGGTGAGCTCGACCGAGCGACCGACCTCGTAGCAGCCGAACTCGACGACGCCCGCCGGATCGGCGCTCGCCCCACCCTGGGATCGACGCTGCGGGTCGCGGGGCTCGTCCGCGGGGGAGACGAGGGTCTCGCGTTGCTTCGCGAAGCGGTCGCCGTCTTGGAGCGGACGGCGGCGGCCCTCGTTCGCGCCCAGGCGCTGGTCGACCTCGGCGCCGCACTGCGCAGGGCCGGGCAGCCCGCCGACAGCCGCGAGCCGTTGCGCCTGGGACTGGAGATCGCCGCCGCCCGCGGCGCCGAACCACTCGCCGCCTTCGCGCGGTCCGAGCTGAGGGCGGCCGGCGGGCGGCGCCGATCGCAGAACCGGGCCGGCGGCTCGGTCCTGACCCCGACCGAGCGCCGAGTCGCCAAACTCGCGGCCGCCGGCGCTCCGACGACCACGATCGCTCAGCAGCTGTTCGTGAGTCCCAAGACGGTCGAGTTCCACCTGGCCAACACCTACCGCAAGCTCGGCGTCGCCGGTCGGCACGAACTCCCGCACGTCATGTGAGCGCGCCGAATGCGCTGAGCCGGCCGGAACGATGGCGGATTTCCGCACAATCTGGCGCTTTTGCCGGCATATGCACGGTTGAACCGGGCCCCGCTAATACTCGGATCGGGCGGTCGTGTCCACCCCCTGAACGGGTTGATCCGTCCCTAGGACTTAGCGCATCCATCCCTAGGGTCTAATTCCACCTGATGATCTCGGGCACGGGGCTCGGTTAGCGTTCGCCCGGTCGCGGAACCGAACCCGGTTCGCGACTACCGCCCCCGCCGATCGTGCCGATAGCCGCCTCACAGACAGGCGAGCACGCCGGCGACGAGCCGAACCTGACCGCGGTGCCACTTCAGGGAGACAGCTGTATGGACCAGGCCGTTGCGCGAGCCCTCATCGATCCCTTCTACAACCTGTTCCGCGCCGACGAGCGGGATTGGGATGCGGGGTTCGGAGTCCTCGCCGAGGACTGGAAGTCGTACTACACGAACGACCTCTACCGCACGAAAGCCGACACCCGGCCGTATATCGAAGGCCTGTTCGACATCGTGCCCGACATCAATGTGACCGTTCTGCAGTTGGTGGTCGAAGGAAACACGATCGCCGTCCGGAGCGAGCTGACCGGTACGCCGAAGCGTGACTTCATGGTCCCGTACTCCGGCAAGACCTTCAGCATCATGACCATCGACATCCACACGGTGACCGAGAACGGGCAGTTGCAGACCTTGCATCACCTCGAGGACTGGGGCACGGCCATTTCGCAACTCGGTGGTCACGTCGGCTCCTAGGCCGGGTCATCGCACATTCTCTGCCATCAAAGGAAGGCATTTCAGTATGCGAATTCTCGTTGTCGCGTCGAACTACGGCGTGTGGGCGGAAGAGTTGCAGGGCCCCTGGGACGCGCTGCGCAAGGCCGGTCACGACCTGACTCTGGCCACCTACCTCGGTAAGACCCCGCTGCCCGGCAAGATCAGCATGGACCCGGAGTTCGTCGACCCCATGCAGAAGGTCAAGATGAACCCGCCTGCACTCCTGGCGCGGATCAACGAGATCCTCGACACCGGAGAGTGGGACGCGCCCGTCAGGACCGCGGACGCGGACATGGCGGACCACGACGCGCTCGTCATCGTCGGTGGGGCCGGCTCGGCGCTCGACGTCGCCGGGAACGGCCTCGTGCACAAGCTGGTGCTCGACGCCTATCAGAGCGGCAAGACCATCGGCGCCCTCTGTTACGCCGTGGCAGCCCTCGCCTTCACCCGGGATCCCGCGAACGAGATGAAGAGCGTCATCCACGGCAAGCACGTCACCGCCCATCCACACGCGTGGGACTTCGTCGCGGATCTCGAATACGACGTCGTGCGGGCCACCCCGGACAACCCCCGGATGCAGCTGAAGACCAGCGGCTTCGTCTTCCCGCTCCAGTACATGGTGGAAGATGCGGTGGGCCCGAACGGCTCGGTCGCTTCCGACCCGACCACGTCCCGCGAGCGGCCCAGCGTGGTGTACGACGCGCCGTTCGTCACCGGGCTCTCCGTGGAGTCCGCCCAGGCCTTCGGCCAGAAGCTGGTCGAGGTGCTGGCTCAGGAGAAGGCTCTGGTCAATGCCTGAGGCCCCGGCAACCGAGCGGGCGGCGCCCGAGCAGGCGGCGCCCGAGCAGGCGGCCTTCCCGCAGCCGCACACCGAGATCGTTTTCGACTCGGCCGGCGTCCGCATCCACACCTTCACCGCGCCCGAGGCCTTTCTGGCGAACTCGACGCACATCATCGAGACGCCGAACGCCCTGGTCGTCGTCGATGGGCAGTTCGTCGTTCCCTTCGCCGCCGCTTTCCGCCAATACGCGGATGCGCTCGGCAAGCCGATCGAGCGGGTGTTCCTCTCCCACGCCCACGTCGACCACTTCTTCGGAGTGGGTGCGGCGTTCTCCGACGTGCCGGTCTTCGCTCCGGCCGGCACCATCGCGCTGCTCACCCGCAGCGGCGAAGCGATGCGCGCGGACCGCGCGACGCAATACGGCCCACTGGTGCCCGAGAGCATCGTCATTCCGCAGCACGAGGCGACAGCCGGCCGCGAGACGATCGACGGCGTCGACTACGACATCGAGATCGTGGCGAATGCGGAATGCGACGAGCAGCTCCTCATCACGCTGCCCGACCTCGGTGTGACGATCGCTCAGGATCTGATCTACAGCGGCGCGCACGTCTACATCACGCCCGACCCGGCGGCCTGGATCAGCGTTCTCGAGCGCCTTCGGAACTCTGCGAGCACGGTGTTCCTCGCCGGTCACGGGCCGGTTGCGGATGCTGCGGAGGTTCAGCGGAACATCGATTACCTGACGTTCGCCCACCGGACCTTCACCGCGACGACCGACCCCGAGCAGTTCAAGGCCGCGATTCTCGCCGCGTATCCGCAACGCACCGGCGCGGTGCTGCTGGACATCTGCGTTCCTCGCCTCTACGGCGCCGCATCCGACTGAGCCACCGCCTGGGCCACCGACTGGGCAACCGCCTGGGCCACCGACTGAGCCACCGACTGGGCCCGTCTCGCCGACCAATCGTCGGGCCGACTCGTTCGTCTGAACTTCGAGGAGAAATTAGTTATGGGCAAGAAGGTGCTGTGCGTCGTGTCCGAGCACGGCTTCTGGTCTCAGGAGCTGCTGCTGCCGGTCGACCGCCTGGAAGCCGCGGGGATCCACGTCGATTTCGCCTGCCCGACCGGCGCTCAGCCGCTGCCGGACGGCGGAAGCCTCGAGAGCTCCTACGTGGACCCGCCGCTCGGGCGCCCGGTCACGTCGCCGGAGATGGAGGAGCGCGCGCGGACCACGGACTGGGAGATCTACTTCAAGGACCGGCTGAGCCTGCGGGAGCTGATGCCCGTCCGGCCCTACCTCAGCTCCGACAACTACCTGGGCTCCCTCGAGGAGTACTACGACAAGCGGCAGCAGGCCTGGGAGCGGCTCCGCGAGTACGACGGGCTACTGCTCGTCGGCGGCAGCGGGCCCATCGTCGACATGGTCAACAACCCGCGCGTGCACGACCTGGTGCTGGGCTTCTACTACGCCGACAAGGTGATCGCCGCGGAGTGCTACGCGGTCACCTGCCTGGCGTTCGCCCGCGAGCTCGACGTGCGCAAGAGCCTGCTCGCCGGCCGGCACTGCACCGGCCACACCATGGAGTACGACTACACCGACGGCTGGTCGATCCTGGCCAACGGAGCGATGCTGAACTTCGGCTCGCCGCCGTTCGCGCTCGAGTACATCCTGCGTGATGCCGTCGCTCCGGACGGGCAGTTCCACGGCAACGTCGGCCGCCGGCTCTCGGTGATCCTCGACTACCCGCTGCTCACCAGCCGTTCGGTGGGGGAGTCGGACCTGTGCGGTGAAGTCCTCGTCAAGGCGTTGACCGAAGACCTCCGCCGGTACGGCTGGTAGCGGCACCAGCCGGTGATGATCACTCCCGAAGCGCGAAACGCCACTGCGGACGTCCTGGCCCGGATCCGGGCCGCCGGCGGCTACCCCGACGCCCCCGGCGGTCCGGTCGAGCTCGGCACCACGCTGAGCGGCATCAAGGCGCTCGCCTTCCTCGGCGAGCGACCCGGCGACCCCGACGAGATCGCGGCGCACATCATGCGGGCCTTCGACCCGGCGTACGGGGCGTGGTGCGCACCCGGTACCGCGCGGCCGGCCGTGCTCGCCACAGCCGGTGGGTTGCTCGGCCTGAAGGCGCTGGACGCGACCGAGGACCTGAAGCGCTGCCTCTTCCCCTCCCTGCGCTGGATGGTGGAGCACGCGGCGACCCGCGAAGAGCACTTCATGACCCTCGCCGTGATCGATGAGTGCCGGCTCGACGTGCGGCCCCAGCGGACGTTGGACTTCTTCCGGGCGCTGGAACAGTCCGACGGGACGTTCGGCCCCAGCCCGCTGCAGAACGGGATCGCGGCGAGCGCGCTGCTGCGCGTCGGCGCGCAGCTGCGCGACCCACAGGCGGTGACCGACCTGCTCCTGCGCAGCCAGCTTCCTTCGGGTGGCTTCGCGGACGTTGCGACCGGCGGCGCCCCAGCCGGCTCGGCCACTGCCGACCTCTGGACCACCTACTGCGTCATGCGGGCGCTCGACCTGCTCGGGGTCGCACCCGACGTGCCCCGCCTGGCCGAGTGGGTCAGTCGGCTGCAGGTTCTCGGCGGGGGCTTCGGCCCCGCCGGCACGTTCTCGGCCAACGCCACCTACCAGTGCCTGGGCATCCTCGACTGGCTGGCCGCACCCGTCCTGGAGGCTGCGCGACGCGGCGACGCGGAGCGCCTTCGGCAGTACCTCGCCGGCGGCGGCGACCCCGACATCACCGATCTGCAGGGCTGGACACCACTGGCGACGGCGGCAGTCCGCGGCCACGCCTCGGTCGTTCGGCTGCTGCTGTCCGGCGAGCACGGCCGGGCTGCCGATCCGGACCTGCGCACCCCGGGTGCGGACGCGCTGCCGATCTTCTGGGCCGGCCAGTCCGGCGACCGGGAGACCGTGGCGGCGCTGGTCGAGCAGCGGCCCGATCACCTGTTCGCGACCAGCTCGGTGAACGGGCACACGGTCCTGCTGCAGGCCGCTTTCTTCGGCACCGCTCGACACCGGGATCTCGCGGAGTGGTTGCTCGACGACGTCGGGTCGATCCTGTCGATCGGTACCGGTGACGCGGACGGCCTCGACGCGGCCCGGCGCCGGCTGCTCGCCGCCTGCAACGTCCGCGGCTACACCCCGACCAGCATGGCGGCGTTGTGGAACAACCAGCCGCTGCTCGCCCTGTTCCGGGAACGGGACACGACGACGCAGCAGGAGCGGGATTCCTACCGCGAGGCGCTGCTCGCGGCGATCGCGGTGCCCGAGCCGGCGGACCCGGCCGAACGCGCCGTCCAACTGCAGACCGATCGGCTGCTCGAGACGATCGCCACCGGTTTCGCCGGCCTCGACGAAGCGGCCCGCAATGGCGGGGGTGACGCCGGCGCCCGGGACGACCTGCTGTCGGCGGTGAAGGCCGCGATCGAGACGCCGGACTTCGACATCAACCGGCGGGGCGGACCGCTGGGGCAGACGCCGGTGATCGCCGCGCTCACCGGAACCGACGCCGACGACCTGGTCGGCGAGGCGCGACTGCGGCTGACCACGCTGCTCCTCTCCCACGGTGCGGATCCCGACCTGCCGGAACGGCATCCGATGGCGGTCGACGCGGTGATCCGCGCGGCGGTTCTGAACCACTTCCGCTGCCTGCAGGAGATCCGGCGCACCATGGCGCCGCTGGCCTTCGCCGCCGCACTCAACGAACGCCCCGCGATCAACGGGCAGACGGCGCTGGACGACACCGTCCACCGGGCGCTGACCGCCTCCGACGACACCCTGGCGAGCCACCTCGACCAGATCCGATGGGCGAGCCGGCACGGCGCACGCACCGACATCGCCGACTTCACGGGCGTCACCGTGGCCGACCGCGCCCGGCTGGCCCTCGATGACGAGGTTCTTCGTCGGCACGCGCCGGAGGTTCTCGCGGCGCTCGGGTTGCCCGCGGACGCGTCGCCGGCAGTCGGTTCGCAGCCACGGGACGGCGCGCCCACGACCACCACCAGCCCACCCGGGAAGGACGTCATGACCGACGCGGCACCTGAGCTGCCCCTGCGCGGCCACAAGATCGCGGTTCTCATGGAGAGCGACTTCTACGAGCCGGAGATCTTCTACTACCAGCGCCGATTCGCCGAGGAGGGCGCGGAGGTCCACTTCCTCACCCGGCTGTGGGGGCAGCCCGCGCTGACCTTCCACGGCCACGAGTACCAGGTGCCGTTCGAGGTACGGGAATCGTTCGAGGGGCTCTCGGACGAGGCGCTGCGCGAGTACTCGGCGGTCATCGTGCCGTCCGGGATCGTGGCCGACCGGTTGCGCTACACCGACGACGTCGCGGTGCTGCCGCCTGCCACCGCCTTCGTCGCGCGGGCCTTCGCCGAGCCGTCCATCCTCACCGGCATCATCTGCCACGGCATGTGGCTGGTGGCGCCGGCCCCGCACCTCGTCCGAGGGCGGCGGGTCGTGGTGCACAACAACCTGCACGGCGACGCGATCAACATGGGCGCGGTCTACGTGGACTCGGACGTCGTCGTCGACGGCGACCTGATCACCGCGCGCACGGGTGGCCACGCGCACCTGTTCGCCCGACGCATCATCGACACGCTCGTCCAGCGCTCGCTCACCTCGGCACAGGGCTCGCCGGAGCGCAGCTCCGCGTCGGAGAGCACGCCGGCGCAGCGGTCCGAGACACCGGCACCGGCTGCTGCCACGACGGTTGGCGTGGGCCGATGACCATCGTCGAGAACACAGCCGGGGCGTCGACCGCCACCGCGCCCTACGAGCACGAGGCAGGCTCGAGCACACCGATCGGTGCCACCGTCGACGCGGGGGGCGTCAACTTCTGCGTCTACGCCGAGCACGCCACCCGGGTCGAACTGCTGCTGTTCGCGGCGGCCGAGGACACCCGGCCCGTTCAGACGTTCGACCTCGAGCCCAGCCTCCACCGCACCTTCCACTTCTGGCACGTCTACGTGAAGGGCCTCGCCCCGGGCGCGTTCTACGCCTACCGGGTGGACGGGCCCTGGGATCCGGGCAACGGGTTCCGCTTCGATCGGGACAAGGTCCTCATCGATCCGTACGGCCGGGGGCACAGCCACACGCTGTGGTCCCGTGAGTCGGCGTGCCGGCCCGGCGACAACGTCGCCACCTCCATGCGCAGCGTCGTCGTCGAGACCGACGACTACGACTGGGAGGGCGATCGGCCGATCAACCGCCCGCTGAACGAGACCGTCATCTACGAGATGCACGTCGGCGGGTTCACCCGCTCGGAGTCGTCGAACGCGACGCGGCCCGGCACGTTCGCCGGCGTGGTCGAGAAGATCCCGTACCTCAAGTCGCTCGGCGTCACCGCGGTCGAGCTGCTGCCGGTCTTCGACTTCGACCACGCGGACGTGCTCCGGCCGAACCCGCAGGACGGCTCGTTGCTGCGCAACTACTGGGGCTACGACCCGCACGCCTGGTTCGCCCCGGTCGGCAAGTACTGCGTCGACGACTCCGGCGCCGGGCACGTCCGCGAGTTCCGCGACATGGTCAAGGCGCTGCACCGTGAGGGCATCGAGGTCATCCTCGACGTCGTCTTCAACCACACCGCGGAGGGCAACCACCTCGGCCCGACCATCGCGTTCAAGGGCTTCGACAACCCGACCTACTACATGCTCTCGCCGGCCGATCGCAGCTACTACATGGACTTCTCCGGCTGCGGCAACACGGTGTTCGCCAACCACCCGGTGGTGGAGCGCATGGTCTCCGACTGCCTGCACTACTGGGTGGAGGAGATGCACGTCGACGGGTTCCGGTTCGACGAGGGCTCCGTCCTGTCCCGTGGGGCGACCGGGGCACCGCTCGAGTTCCCGCCGGTGATCTGGCGGATCGAGCTGTCCGGCCGGCTCGCCAAGACCAAGGTGATCGCCGAGGCGTGGGACGCCGGCGGCCTGTACCAGGTCGGCAGCTTCCCGGGCGCCCGATGGGCGCAGTGGAACGGTCGCTACCGCGACGACCTGCGCGACTTCGTCCGCGGCACGCCGGGCATCGTCGGCAGCGTCGCGTCCCGGATCTGCGGCTCGGCCGACATCTTCCAACCCGCCGCCGGGCTTCCGTCGACCAGCGTCAACTTCCTCACCGCCCACGACGGCTTCACGATGAACGACCTGGTGAGCTTCAACGGCAAGCACAACGAGGCCAACGGCGAGGGAAACCGGGACGGGGTCGACGACAACCGCAGCTGGAACTGCGGCGTCGAGGGACCGACGGACGATCCGAACGTCGAGGCGCTCCGCGAGCGGCAGATCCGGAACTTCGCCGCCCTGCTGCTGCTCTCCCAGGGGACGCCGATGTTCGTCATGGGCGACGAGGTCCGCCGGACCCAGGGCGGCAACAACAACGCCTACTGCCAGGACAACGACCTCGCCTGGTTCGACTGGGGACTTCCCGACAAGCACGCCGATCTGCTCCGCTTCTTCCAGCGGATGATCGCGTTCCGGAAGTCGCACGCCACCCTGCGGCGGCGCCAGTTCTTCACCGGCGCCGTCAGCCATCACGGCCTGCCGGACGTCTCCTGGCACGGCTGCCGCTTGGATGGGCCCGGCTGGTCCGACCCCAACTGCCGGGTGCTCGCCCTCACCCTCGCCGGCCTCGACCCCGCGGACCGGGACCTGCACGTCATCTTCAACATGGACGCGCAGGCCCTCGACTTCGAGATCCCCGCCATCGAGGGCCAGGTCTGGCGGCGCTGCATCGACACCGCGGCGCCCTCCCCGGCCGACATCGCGGACGACCCCGACGGGGGAGCCGTCGTTTCCGGCGCCAGCGTGACCGTCCAGCCGCACACCACGGTCGTGCTCGTGAGCAGCGCGATCGCCGGCACGACCACCGGTAGCACCGCCAGCGCCGTCAGCACCACCAGTTCCGCCAGTTCCGTTCAGCACGCTCCCGCCACCACGAGCAGCCGGCGCGCCGGCTCGAAGAAGGGCTCCGCATGAGCATCGCCGTCGATTTCAGCTTCTCGGACCTCGTTGCCGGCTATGTGACGAGCTACGACCAGGACTCCGACACGTTCGAGCTCAAGACGAGCGACGGACGGGAGTTCAACGTGCTCCTCACCGAGACCACGTTCGCCGAGATGCTCCGCAACCTCAGCGAGCCCTACGCGGACGCGACCGGGCAGCTGCGCGACCTGCTGGGACCGGGCCGCTTCCTCTACGCCTACGGCGTCTTCTACCCGGAGCCCGAGGCGGCCTTCGAGGCGAAGCACGTCGTGCTCGTCGGCCCCACCGACCTCGAGTTCAACTTCGAGCGCCAGGACTGGTGGGTGACCCAGGTGCGGGCGCTCGCCGACTTCTACCTACGGGCCGAGTTCGGCGGCGGTGAGATCGACTTCCGGAACTACCGGACATCTCTCGGCCTCGACGGCGAGCGCTCCGGCACCTTCCGGCAGGAGACCGACACGATCTCCCGTCTCGTCTACGGGTTCGCCACGGCCTACCTGATGACCGGGGAGGACCGCTACCTGGAGGCGGCCGAGAAGGGCACGGACTACCTGCGGGACCACATGCGCTCGGTCGACCGCAGCGCCGGCATCATCTACTGGTCGCACGCCATCGACGTCAACGGGCCGCACGAGCGCAAGGTGCTCGCCTCCGAGTTCGGCGACGACTTCGACGCGATTCCGGCCTACGAGCAGATCTACGCCCTGGCCGGCCCGACGCAGACCTACCGGGTCACCGGCGACACCCGGATCTGGTCGGACATCGAGAGCACGGTCGCGCTGTTCGACCGCTACTTCCGCGACCCGGAACTGGGCGGATACTTCTCCCACGTCGACCCGGTGACGTTCGACCCGCGCAGCGAGACGCTGGGCCACAACCGCGCCCGGAAGAACTGGAACAGCGTCGGCGACCACGCCCCGGCCTACCTGATCAACGCATACCTCGCCTCCGGCGACGAGAAGCTGGGCGAGTTCCTGGCCTCGACCGCGGACACGATCGTCAGCAAGTTCCCGGACTACGACAACAGCCCGTTCGTGAACGAGAAGTTCCACGAGGACTGGACGCCGGACCACCACTGGGGCTGGCAGCAGAACCGGGCCGTGGTCGGCCACAACCTGAAGATCGCGTGGAACCTCATGCGGATCAACAGCGCCTTCGCCGACGAGCGCTTCGTCGAGCTGGCCAACAAGATCGCCGGGATCATGCCGACGGTCGGGAACGACCTGCAGCGCGGCGGCTGGTACGACGTCATGGAGCGGACGCGCAAGCCGGGTCAGGAACTGAACCGGTTCGTCTGGCACGACCGGAAGGCCTGGTGGCAGCAGGAGCAGGCGATCCTCGCCTACCTGATCCTGGCCGGCGTCGGCGGCAAGGAGCAGCACCTCAAGCTGGCCCGGGAGTCGTCGGCGTTCTACAACGCCTGGTTCCTCGACCAGGACTCGGGCGGCGTCTACTTCAACGTCCTGGCCAACGGCCTGCCCTACCTGCTCGGCACCGAGCGGATGAAGGGCAGCCACTCGATGTCCGGCTACCACTCGTTCGAGCTGGCCTACCTGGCCTGCGTCTACACCAACCTGCTCGTCACCAAGGAGCCGATGGACCTGCACTTCAAGCCCAAGGCCGGGTCGTTCGCCGACAACGTGCTGCGGGTGGCGCCGGACATCCTGCCCGCCGGCTCGATCGAGATCGAGCAGGTCTGGATCGACGACCAGCCGTACAAGGAGTTCGATGCGGCCGGGCTGACCGTCACCCTCCCGGACCGGCGCGACATCCGCGTCAAGGTGCGCGTCTCGCCGGTGCGCGTGGGTTTCGACGCCGACCTCGAAACGGCCGACGGCGCGGCGACGATTCGGGTCCGCGGCGACCTCGACGAGGCCAACGCGCGGCTGTTCGAGCGTGAGCTGCAGCGTGCGCTCGACCAGGGCGCCTCGTCCGTCACCATCGACGCGTCGGAGCTGGCGTCCATCACGCCGGCGGCGGTCCGAGCGCTGATCTTCGTGCGGCAGCGGTTGGCCCTCGACGACTCCGCGGACGTCGTCCTGGCGCACGCGAGCGACGCGGTGCGGGAGACCGTCGCCGCCGTGGACTCCGACGGCGGCAGCTTCCAGCTCCGTTGAGCCTGCTCGAGCAAGCGTGGCCGGCGGGGCGAGGGGAGGTCGTCATGGACATCGCGGTCCTCGGTAACGGGAGGATCGGCGGCGCCCTGGGACGGGCCTTCGCCGCCGCCGGACACGCCGTCACCTTCGGCTCGCGCACGCCCCCGGCCGGGGGCGGCGGACCCGAGAGCGTGGCGGGCGCCGACATACCGGTGACGGACATCCCGTCGGCGGTCGCGTCGGCCGAGGCGGTGGTGCTCGCGGTGCCGGGAACTGTGGTGACCTCGCTGGTCGGCGAGCTCGGCCCCCGGCTGTCCGGCAAGCTCGTCGTCGACGCGACCAACAACCGCAGCGCGGCCAGCGCGAATGGCTTCGCGTCGGTGTCCGCCGTCCCCGGCACCCGCTACGCGCGAGCGTTCAACACCCTCGGGTTCGAGAACCTGGAGGAGCCGGGCATCGCGGGCGAGACGGGTGACATGTTCTTCTCCTGCTCCGATCCCGACCGCGGGAGCGTGGAGGCGCTGATCTCCTCCGTCGGGCTCCGTCCGGTGTTCGTCGGGAACGGACCCGAGGCTCACGAGGTCGTGGACGGGGTGATGCGGCTGTGGCTGGCCCTGACGTTGGGCCAGGGCTGGGGTCGGCATCTCGGCTTCCGGACGCTGAGCGACGGGCATCCGGCGCGATGAGCGTTTCCTCCGAGGCCCCCGCTGCTACAGAAGAACCCGCGGCGTTGCCCGAACTGGTCGTCACCCCCGCTTCGGTGCGCAGCCTTCCGCGGAGGCTGCGGACGGCGTATCGGCAGCAGGTCGGCTCGCTCGAGCAGGCGCTGTTCGTGGCCTGGGGAGCGTTCGGCCTGACCTTCGGCACGGCGCGGGCGGTGACGCACTACCTCAGGGCGCGTTACGGGGGTGGTGGACTCGTCGCGGGCGGGCGGCACCTGCACCACTACAACTTCGGCATCCTGCTGCTGGTCGCCGTCGGGTCGATCGCGTTGCGGGGAGAGGACCGGCATCGTCGTCACCCGCTGACCGCATCTGCGTACGGCAGCGGATTGGCGCTGATCGTCGACGAGTTGGCACTTCTCATCGACCTGGAAGACGTCTATTGGGCCAAGGACGGCCGCAACAGCGTGGATGCCGCCATCGGCATCATCGCCGCGGGAGGCCTGTACCTGGCGGCCGCGCCGTTCTGGCACCAGGCCGCGGCGGAGGCGCTTCGCAGCCGTCGTCGGTAAGGAGACCGGGCGAAGTCTGGGCGGCCGGAACCCGGTCCGGGACTTTGCGAACGGCTCCTGTACCCGACCTCAAAGGAACAAGAAAGGCGAAAATGTTCGGCCTACCGTTGGTAGTGGCTGCAGCCATCGTGGTGATCGGCTCGGGTCTGGTTTTCTGGGGCCTGATGTTCTTCTTCAAACGTCGGCTACGTTTTCGACCGGTGGAGGGGCACAACGACATCACCGGATTCGTCTTCGCGACGGTGGGCGTGCTGTTCTCGGTGCTGCTGGCGTTCGTCGTGATCGCGGTCTGGGACCGGTTCACGGACACCCAGGAGTCGGTTTCGACAGAGGCGGCCACCATGGTCACCGCATACCGGGACACACAGAACTTCCCCGAGCCGGAGCGTTCCGTCGCACAGGCGGCCTACCGGACGTACGCGAACAAGATCGTCGCTACCGAATGGTCCGGGCACGGTCACCTGAAGGTGCACTCGACGCCGGACCTGCTCAACCCGATCTATCGCGTCTACCGCGAGGTTCCGGCGAAGACCCCGGAGCAGGCCGAGATGATGGGCCGGGCCATGGATCACTTGAACGAGCTCGAGATGACGAGGCACGACCGGCACCTCTCGCTCGAGTCCACGCTCTCTCCGCTCTTCTGGCTGATCCTGTTCCTCGGCGCCGCCATCACAATGGTGTTCTTGTTCGTCTTCCAGTTCGAGAGCCGACAGGTTCACGCAGCGCTCACCGGGCTGCTCGCCTCGGCGCTTGCTGCCGGCATGTTCCTGATCGTGGCTCTCGACCGCCCGTTCACCGGGGGGCTTCAGGTCAGCAAGTACCCGTTCGAGCATGCGTTGCTGCAGATGGACGCCATCGACCTGGACTGATCGGCCGCGCTGGCCGATCCGACGGCCATCGCGGCGGTGAGCTGCCGGACGACATGGCGCTCGGGGCAGGAAGTCGGCATCGAGGCCTCGGAGAGCCCCGCTGAGCTGCTCAGTCCAGTGGCGGTGTGCCTCGTCACGGAAGGTGTACGGCAATTAGAAGACGCCGAACAAGGCGTCCCGCACCCAGTCCTCGCCTCTTGGTGGCCGCGTCGACCGGCGGTCCGGAGAAGGGTGCCGCACCTGCAGGTAATGGCGTGTCGGTCACGGCCTCACGGTGTCGCAATATCCCGCTCCGTCGCAACGTCCAGCAACGTTGGAAGGCGACGTAGCTCGACCCGACGCGCCGGCGGCCGACGTAGCGTGCCGCGCTTCTCGAGGAGGCGGCGGCGCTGGCCCGGCGGAGGCAGGCGTCACGACGCCCGGCCCGCGGTGGCAGCTGCTCCGAGAGCGGGTCCGGCGGTCCAAACGTGACCGCTGACGGACAAGCCCATGTCGACTACTCGCTGGGCGCTGCCTCTTGCTCGAGTTGATCGAGATCTGCCGTCTCGGCTCCCACAGCCTTTCGACCTACGAACGGAGCCAGACGCCAGGGCGATCACCAAGGGGTTGCCTCCCGCCCGCCGAGGGCGGAGCCTGCCCGGGTCAGCAGTCCGAGACCCGGAGGACACGATGGCCGAAAGCGTCTACCGCATCACCGAACTCGTCGGCACCAGCACCGAGTCCTGGGAACGAGCGGCCTCCGTCGCCGTCGAAACCGCCGCCAAGTCCCTCCGCGACCTTCGCATCGCCGAAGTCGCGGAACTCGACCTGCAACTGGAGGACGGGCAGGTCAAGGCCTATCGTGCACGAGTGAAGGTGTCGTTCAAGTACGAGAGCGAAAGCTGACACGAGCCCGGATCTTTCAGAAGGACTCCCGGATCGACATCCCGGTCTTTTGACCGGCTTGTGGTGCTGATTCTGGCCTGTGGTGCCGCACGTTTCCGGGAGTCGTCTCGGTGGCGCCCTTCCTGCAGTGGTGCACGTGGTCGTCGTGACGGGGTGCAGCGCTCAAGGGGGACCGCAAGCGCGGCCGGTGGGCGAGGCCGTCGGTGACGTGGGTGGCAGGGCCCGGGTTGGCCACGTCGCTCGGCAGCGCGCAGAACTTGGCATCCGCGGCTTCGTTCACGCCGGAGGCTTCCGATCGGGCAAGACGTTGCGGCAGGACCCATGACAGCGTGTCTAGGACCCGCCTTCGTCGAGTCCGAATGCCTCCCCGAGTCGCTCCAGGGTGAACCTGTTGCGCAACTTGCAGGCACTGTTCTGGTTCGCGAACATGCCCTTGGCCCAGATCGCCTTCTCCCGCGGCCGGGTCTCAGTCCAGCGGACCGGTACGACGTACTCGGATGTGTCTTCGCCGTCTGTCCCGGGCGAGTGGACGTAGTTGCCGTTCAGCGCCAGGTCGGCGAGCTTCCTCGGTTCCTCGTCGACGACCACGACCGCCTCTGAAAATTGCTGCGCCGGACCCGCGACGGTGCCGACTCCGACGTAGCCAGTCTTGGGGATGCACGCGAAGATACGAGCGCCCTCGGGGAGCTTGCGGAGAGTGTTGGAGAACCACTTGCCGCCGCCGGCGGAGACGAAGCCGTACTTTCTGGCGTCATCCCAGTCGCGGATGTTGCTCTCCTCGCCGAAGCTGACGTACCAGTCCTGCTCGTTCCATGTTTCCTTGGTGCCACCACGTCCCCGACGGACCTTGGGTTGGGTGCGAGCTTCGTCCAGCAGCCAGGTGCGTGCCAGATACGCCCGGTCGTCCTCCCGGAAGTACCGGAAAAAGACAACGTTGACGGGGACGTCGAAGCCGCCCAGGTAGCCGACGATCCGCTCGGTCGCCGGGTCGACGTCGCTGGCTATTACGGCAAGCCGATGAGCCGTGTTCAACTCGTCCGGCAGGTTCCCACCGAAGGTCTCGGTCCAAGCTTGCTCCAACGCAACACCGGGCTTGTAGCTCGTGAAAATGTTGAGCACGTCGTCGTGGGAGAGCGCCTGCACCCACGACCCGTAGTCCAGCACCTGTGCCACGACTTCGCGTGGTGTCTTGTCCCGTTTGAGCTCGAGCACATGCAGGGCGCCCTCGTCGTCCACGGCCAGCAGGTCGACGAACTTGCCGTAGTCAGTGGCCACTTGTCGCCCGATGAGCAGTAGTGGCGTCCCGAGGATGGTCGGGTCGGCCTCGATCATCTGCTCAAGCTGCGCTTCCAAAGGCACTCCTGATGGTGCGATCTTCACCGGCTTGCTGCCGTCAACCCGCCACAGCCCGACTTCCACTGGCACCGAGTGCTCCATTCATCGCGTAGCTCCAATGACCGCATACCCCGCCTCGCATGGAGTCGCCCTGAGACCGCGCGATCCGTTGCGGTGTGCCTCCTCGGCTTGAGTGCCAAGTCGAAGGGCGCGATGCTCTCCCGGTGACTCGTCCTTCCGAGCCCGTGGACGCCGCCGTATTGGCGGCCCTTGGGGTTCCGAGGATCACTCCGCGCGACCTCAGCCGCGTGCCGTCGGCTCCGGGCCTGTACGCGGTCCACGGGGACCGTTCGGTATGGCAGCAACTCGATGTGGGCTCGCCCCCGGACGAACGACCGCTGTACGTCGGCAAGGCCGAGAAGTCACTGGCGACGCGAGACGTCCGAACCCACTTCACGAGTGGAAAGACGGGTTCATCGACCTTGCGTCGCTCCTTGGCTGCGCTCCTGCGCCAACGCCTCGACTTGCACGCATGCCCTCGCAACCTCAATAAGCCCGACGGCTCCGCCAACTACGCGCTCGAGCGAGACTCGGACGACCGCCTCACAGACTGGATGATCCGGAACCTCAGTCTCGCTGTTTGGACGTCCAGCGAGTCGGCCGTCCTCGATGACCTAGAAACGGCGGTCCTGGCCAAGGTCCGGCCTCCGCTGAACCTGATGAAGGTGTCAACGCAATGGACCAACGACATACGGCGCGCGCGGGGCGTTCTCGCCGTGGAGGCACGAGCCTGGAACAAGCCGATGTGAGCAGCTGCTTGATCAGCGCCGGCGCCTGTGATCGCCCCCGACGGAGGGTAAGCGTCGCGGCCTCGTGAAGAGGTTCCTGCCCGACTGTCGACTTGGCGGACAAGGCTGGATCTACGAACCCGGTCGTCTGCTCGACGTTCGCGATCACAACCCCGCGACCACGCATTCTCGCCGAAGGCCAGCCTTGCCGGGGCGTTAGCCGCTCCACGTCCAGCGAGAGTGCCGTCCGCTGACCGGCAGGCTCAGCCCCGTGCGCCGACGGCCTCGATCCGAACGCTGCTGTCCCGCTCCCGCGCCAGCTCCAGCACCAGGTACTCCAGCGGCTCGGCCGGCGCGACGCCGACGAGGCAGATGAAGCGGCCGTTGTCGAGGTCGTTGGTCGTCATCGTCGAGCGGTCGCAGCGGACGAAGAACGCCTCCTTCGTCGTCGCGCCGGTGAAGGCGCCGGCGGCGTAGAGGCGGGTCAGGAAGGCGTGCACCATGCGCCGCACCTCCGCCCACAGCGCCGGGCCGTTCGGCTCGAAGACCGCCCAGTCCATCTCCCGCTCGAGCGAGAGCCGCAGCACGACCATCAGACGGGCGACGCTGAGCTGCCGGAGCTCAGACGATCGCGAGAGCGTGCGCGCGCCGGTCAGCCGCAGCCCGTCGCGTTCGGCGAGGAAGACGTTGACGCCTTCCGGATGCAGCTCGTCGTGCTGTTCCGGCGTCACGGCGACCGCAGGTCTGACCGCGCCGACGACCACGGTGTTGAACGGGCCGTGCTGCACCCCGAGCCGGCGCTCGCGGGCGGCGATCACCCCGGCGGCGAACGCGGACGGGTTGACCCGGACGAGCGCATCGCGCGCGTCGTCCGGGGCGGCGACGTCGAGCCACGGGTGGTAGGCGGCGGCGTAGGAGGAGTCGAAGGAGTTGCGCCAGGCGAGCGCGGTCCGCTGCGGCAGGCCGGGCGGCACGTCGATCAGCACGGTCAGGTCGCGTCGGACCTCGGCGAAGCGGACGAGCGCCTGCTGGTTCGTGACGATGCGGTCCCGGTCGGCGGGGAGCAGCGGATTCAGCGCCAGCCCGTCGAGGCCGGGCGGCGGCGGCTCGAGCTGCGGAGGCGCCTCGACGGCCAGGCATGGTCCGAAGGTCGAGCCCGCCAGGCCGGGCGGGTCGGCGACGTCGTCGACCGGCGCGAGCGGCTCCGGCTCGTACAGGTCCGGCGCCAGCAGCAGCCCGACGTCCTCGCGCTCAGCGAGGCAGTGCACGCCGGCCCCGGGCGTCTCGTCGCCGGGCACCCAGCCGGCGTCCCAGAAGTCCTCCGGCACGACGAACTGCCACCGGTCGACCCCTCCGGTCATGTGCGCCGCATCGTCGTCCCCGAGAAGCGGCACCGGCTGCAGCAGCGGATCCCCGACGACGACCGTGCCGCCGGCCCACGCGGCCTCCGGCCAGCACAACAGCGACTCCTCGGCGAGCACGCGGGCCAGCCAACGGGGATGGTCGGCGCGCAGCCCCAGGTCGGTCAGCACCTCGGACCGCGGATAGGTCGGATCGGTGTCGAGCACCTCCAGCCGGCCGGTCACGACCTCGAACGCCTCGGGCGCGGCGGCCAGCGGGGCGTCGAGCGTCAGGTGCAGGAACGACCCCGGCCCGACCGGGTCGGGCACCAGCCGAGCGGCGTCGACGTAGCGGAGCTCCAGCACGTCGCCCGGCGATCGGACCCGCACCAGCGAGCCGGGCGGGACGACAGTCGAAGACGCGATCACCAGCTCCGACGTCGTCGCGGTCAGCACCGCCACCGGCCGGGTCGCGAACGACAGCGTCGCCCGCAGCCCGTTGCCCCACGACCCCTCGCTCCGCGCGAGCAGCACGACCGGATCCCCGCCCCCGGTCACCAGCGACCCGAGCCGGCCGCTGGCCCGCCCCTGCGCGTCGGCGTCCGGGTCGCCGGAGTCGTGCACGATCCGCACCACGACCGCCTGCTCGCCGCCCTGGGCGAAGAACGCCGAGACCGCGTACGGCAGCCGCCCGGGCCCGGAGAAGCCCCCGAAGTGCAGGAGGTACTCGTCCCAGCTGCTCACCGACACCGGTACCGACCGCGCGACCGGCCCCGCGAGCCAGGTCGCGACGTCCACGTCCGGCTCCAACGGCAAGGCCGGCAGCCGCACCGGCCCCCGCGGCGCGATCCCGGCGAAGGCGGCGACGTCCCGGCGCACCCCGGTGATCTCGCGAACGGGCTCGGGCACGGCCACCCGGACGCCGGGCGCCCCGAGCCGGCCGAGGTACGCCGCCGCTGGTGCCACGGTCATCGTCGGAGCTCTCAGGTGTATTCGATGCCCTGATGGCAGAGCACGAGCTCCTCCATCGCGGTCTCGGTGCCGCCCTTCGCGGCCAGCGTCGGGCCCGTCCACTTCTTCGGCTGGGCGAACAGCAGCTTCCAGGTCGCCACGGGGTTGCGGGCCTCGTCGAGCAGGGAGATCGTCACCGTCCGGGCGTCGATCGTCCCCTCCCGCACCTGCTTCAGCCAGTCGAACAGACTGACGTCGCCGATGACCCCGCGCTTGAGGGTGACGTCGTCGACCTTGAAGCTGTTCTGGACCTTCCGGACGGTGTTGACCTTCTCGTTGCCGTTGCGGTACTCGGCGAACTGCACCTCGAAGCCGAGGCCGCTGACGTCGGAGAAGCCGCCGACGATCGTGCCGAGGTCGCCGTTGCCCTGGTCCCCGCCGAGCCCGACGAGGAAGTTGAAGGCGCCGTAGGGGTTGTCGCGTTGCACGGCCATGGGTGCAGCTCCTCAGGTGCGTATCCGGGTCCGGCTCACATGCGGGCGTCGGCCGTCCACTGGCCGATGCGGAAGATGACGAACTCGGCGGGCTTGGTCGGCGCGACGCCGATCAGGCAGATCAGCCGGCCGTTGTCGAGGTCGTTCTGGGTCATGGTGGTGCGGTCGCAGCGGACGAAGAACGCCTCCTCCGGCTTGTCGCCGAGCAGCGCGCCGCCGAGCCATTGCACGTAGAGGAAGTCCTCGACGGCGCCGCGGATGCTGGCCCACAGCCGGGGGTTGTTCGGCTCGAAGACCGCCCACTGCATCGAGAGGTCGATGGAGCGTTCGAGGTAGATGAACAGGCGCCGGACGTTGACGTACATCCACTCGGGGTCGGAGCTCATCGTCCGTGCGCCCCACACGCGGTTGCCGCGGCCCTCGAAGAAGCGCAGCGCGTTGATGCCCTCCGGATTGAGGACGTCGTTGCGGGCCTGATTGATGTTCGCCTCGAACCGCGTCAGGCCCTGGACCACCTCGTTCGCCGGCGCCTTGTAGACGCCGCGGGTGATGTCGTTGCGGGCGTAGATGCCGGTGACGAAGCCCGACGGCGGCAGCAGGATGCGCCGCGGCGGCGCGCCCTGGGCCGGGCGCTCCAGCGGGTCGAACACCTCGACCCACGGGTGGTACATCGCGCCGCGGGTGGTGTCGAACTTGCCGCGGAACTCCCGCACCTCGGTCACCGAGCTGCCGCGCGGGGCGTCGACGACGGCGATGCGGTAGCGCAGGTCCTCCGCATGGGTGATGAGGTGCCGCCCGGCCAGCTCGCAGGAGGTGACGTCGTCGTAGGTGGCGGCGTCGGGGAGGGCGACGATGGCGATGTCGTCCACCTCGCCGAGCGCGAACAGCCCGGTGGCGCGGACGTTGGCGTCGTCCGGGTCGGCCGCGCTGCCGAGCAGGTCGTCCGGGGTGGGCATGACGCCGTCGTGGCCCCCGGTGAGCCGCACGCCCTCGGTGGTGGTCTGCAGCGCGACGAGCAGGTCGATCGCGCGGGCGAGCGTGGCGGGGTCCGCCGGGTCGTCCGGGGCGGCGGTGTCGAGGAACAGGACGGCGGTCTCGTCCTCGGGGTCGTCGGCCTGCAGGATGCGGCTGATCCACCGACGCTGTGCGGGGTGCGTGGCCAGCTCGTCGTAGACGTCGATGCGGTCGGGCGCGGACTGGACGGTGACCCGCAGCAGCACCTCCTTGAGGATCGTCGTCGCGGTGGTGGCGACGACGCCGGCTGCGTTGCGGAAGACCTGCTGCGGCCGGCCGCTGGTGTCCACGACGGTGTCGTCGACGTCGACCACGGCGAGCGTCGCCGCGTCGACGTCGGCGTCCTCTGCGGGGGGCGTGTCCGGCGGCTCGGTGACCTCGACCACCGACCCGCGGACGAGTCCGGCCGCCTGGGTGCCGAACGTCGGGTGCTGGTAGGCGCTGTTGCGCTTGCGCACCGGTCGGACCTTGAGCAGCGCGTTGCCGTAGGCGCCGGGCCAGCGCGCCCGCCACGTGGCGTTGTCGGCGGTGGCGAAGTCGATCGACAGCGCGGCGAGGCCGAAGTCGAGCGGGTCGGTGCCACCGGGGTCGACGGGGGCGAAGACGCGGCTGATGTAGAGCCGCTTGCCGCCGTTGAGGAAGAAGGCGCGGGCGGCGTGGGCGAGGTAGTTCTCGCTGGTCAACTGGCCGTCGCCGCGGTCGACGAGGAGCGGTTCCAGACCTCCGTAGACCCGCTCGAACTCGGTGAAGCTCGTGATCAGCCGCGGCTCGACCGAGCGTGGCCCGCGGCGGTCGCCGTCGACGTACTGCACCGGACCGTAGCGGGCGACGCCGGCGAAGCCGGTGGTGCTGGTCGGCACGCCCTCGATCGACTTCGACCGGAAGGTCGTCTCCTCGACGTAGAGGCCGGGGGCCAGGTACTCGGGCATGGCGGGGGCTCCTCGCTGCGGGCGGATCAGGGGATCGAGATCGAGACCGTGCTCTGCCGGCCGAGCGGCAGGGCGACGGGGAACGGGCCGGACGTGGTCTGCCCGGGCAGCAGGACCCGGCCGGCGAGGCGGTCGCTGGTGGCGGGCGTCGGCGTGGGCAGCAGGGGCTCGACCGGCAGGTCCCACAGCGGGTCGACGACTGCGCGGAGCGGGTCGAGCGGATCGGGCGCCGGCGGCGGCAGTGTCGCGCCGACGAACAGCTCGACCTCCAGCGGGTCGTCGGGAACGACGACCGCCGTCGCGGGGTGGCCGACGACGAGGACGAACTCGCCCCGGTCGTCCCCGTGCGCCCATCCGACGACGTCCCCGGTGGCGTCGACCGCCCGCACCCGCGCCCACCGCACCGGCTCGCCGCCCGACAGGACGCGACCGCGGGCGACGGTGGCGAGCGCGGGGAGATCCGCCGCCGCCCCGGGGAACAGCCCGAGCGGGAACACCCGGCGCCACAGCGGATGCGGACCTGTCGGCCCGGCGTCGGCGGCCGCGACCGTCGCCTCGTCGGCGAGGTCCACCGCGCAGCGGCGCGGCACGACGTGCCGGACCGGTCGTCGACCCGCCGCCGGCTCGATCAGCCGGAAGACGACGCTGCCACCGACGAAGCGGCGGTCGTAGATCCGGCCGAACCGTCCCGTGGGATGCCGGTCGAGCGGCGGGAGGACGTCGTCGAGCGTCTCGCCGGGCCGCCACGTTCGCCAGGCGTGCAGGGGCGCCGGCGCGTCCTCGAGCAGCACCCGCAGCCCGGTCGCTACGCGCGCGCCGGTGATCGCGTCGAGCGGCTCGACGCCGAGGGCGAGCCGGACGATCCGCTCGTCGTAGCGGTCGGGGACGAGGATGTTGCTCGTCATGGGTTGCCCGTCACGGCCGGCTCGTCATGGGTAGGGCACCGGGCTGGGGGTGAGGCCGCGAGCCACGGTGGTGACGTCGGGGTGCTCGGGCTCATCGGGGGCGTCGACGCGGGCGATGCGGGCGCAGTACGCGACGCTCAGGCGGAAGTCGCTCGGCAGCGTGTCGAAGGTGCGCAGGACGTCCTCGGTGACGAGGTCCTCGTTGACGACCTGGATGGCCTCGCCCGGCAACCAGCCGCCGAGGGGATGCAGCCGCGGCCCGCCGAGGATCGGCTGCTGCTCGAGGCAGCGCATCGTCGCCCCGAGGATCCGGAGTTCGGCCTCGGGGTCGCTGTCCCACGGCGTCAGCAGCAGGTGCAGGTCGAGCGGCAGGTGGACGGATCCGTCGATCGCCCCGACGGCCGACCATGGCGCCCGCATCGCCCGGTTGATGTCGACGCGGTAGCAGAACACCGACAGCGTGGGGTAGCGGATCGGGCTGTTGGCAGCCCCGCCGATCTGCCCGAAGTCGTCGGTGCGGACCAGCCGCGCGGTCGGCCGCGCGCGGAAGGCGTCGGGCTCGGCGGCGTCGAGGTCGACGAAGAAACGGTTCAGGTGTTCCGTGATGCTGAGAACCGTCGCCGCGAGAACCGTGGACCTCCCCACGACGACGGAGGCTCGACCGCGGGCGTCACGCCACCGTCACGCGGTGCAGGAATCGCCCGGCGTCGCCGGCTCACGAGCATCAGTGAGAAATCTGAACACAACCCCTTGATCAACTCGGCGTGAAAACAGGACGAACCTGGGCAGTGGATCTTCGGCGGCGCGGGGGTTGTGTTCAAATTTTCAAGCGCTCCGCATCAGAGCCCTTGTGATCGCCCGGCGACGCTCGCGTGACGGCCGTCCGCGAGCGTGCCGCAGCGTGGGCCCCGGCAGTCTCGAGCGATGGAACGCCGCGCTCGATCGGCTACCGCGTCTCACGCTGCATCTCGGCGGGCGCGAGGTGCCCGCGTTTCGCTCGCTCGGGATTCTCGGGTTCCACCTCGCCCTGCTCACGGCGATGCTCGCGGCGATCCGCGCGGGCGTCCCGCTGCTCGACGCCCTGGCCATCTCGGCGACGGCCGGGCTGTCGTTCTTCGCCTGGGCGCTGCTGCGGCGACGGCTCACCGGGCGCGAGTCGCTGGTGCTGCTGGAGCACGTGTGGGTGGCCTTCGGGGCGGTCACCGCGTTTCTGGTCGCGGCGGGCGGGCCCGTCCTGCCGGGGCTGGACGTGCTGGCCGTCGCGATCTGCGT
The DNA here is from genome assembly GCA_963783105.1 of uncultured Actinomycetota bacterium. Taxonomy (GTDB): domain Bacteria; phylum Actinomycetota; class Actinomycetes; order Frankiales; family Frankiaceae; genus JAVEDQ01. The sequence continues at coordinate 6,435 of CAWAMI010000006.1, read as the reverse complement.
CTTCCTGGCCTTCGGACGGGTCGGCTGCCTGGTCGCCGGCTGCTGCCACGGCCAGCCGTCGCCGTTCGGGATCGTCTATCCACCCGAGCTGGCTCCCCACGACCGGCTGCGCGGGGTGCGCCTGTTCCCGCTGCCGGCGGTGGAGGCCGTCGCGCTGCTCGTGATCGGGGCCGTCGGGTTCGTCCTCGCGGGCGGCGAGCCCGGAACCGCCACCGTGTGGGTGCTGGCCGCGTACGCGACGGTCCGGTTCGGCACCGAGGCGCTGCGCGGCGACGCCCGCCCGACGCTGGCGGGGCTGTCGACGGCCCGGGTCATGGCCGTGGGGCAGCTGATCGCAGCCGTGCTGGTCGCCGAGGCCTGGCTGGGCTCCGACGATTCGGGACGTCGACGGCTGGCAGCCGTCGTCCCGCTGGCCGTGGTGCTGGTCGCCGGGGTGCTCCTCGCCCGGCGGCGCCGCGACGACTACCTGGAGCCGAGCCACCTCGACGAGATGTGGGACGTCATGCGGACGCTGGCGCGAGGGGCGGACCGCAGTCCGGATCCGGCAGCGGTGACCCAACCTCCGCCGACCGACCCTCCGCCCACCGCGACGACGTCCCGGGGCGTCCGGCTGGCCGCCTCCTGGACGGGCAGCGATCTGCACGTCTCCGTCTCCGCCCCCGCGGCCGCCAACGGCGTTGCCGGTCACCTTCCGTACGCGCTCGGCCTCGTGCCGTTGACGCGGACGCCTTCGGCCACGCATCTGGTCGTTCCGGCGGCACGAATCGGTATCTCCCCGCCAGAGATCCGGTTCGAGGGGGGACCCATCGTGGCCGGTCGGTCCTATGATCCCGGCCCCAGGAGGCGTCGCCCCGAAGCCGCTGACACGACGAACGAAGACAGCTACTTCGGAGCGCGCCCGGACTGAACGGGGGAATCGAGGCCCGACCCAGGGGGTCCGGATGCGCGGTACCGCGATCGAGCCGTCGGCAGGGACGGACGGCGCGGTCGTGTGCCTCCGATTGCTGGGTCGTTTCGCGGTCCTCGTCGGCGGGGTGGACGTTCCCGTCTCCGCGGTCGGCCAGCGACTGCTCGTCCGGCTCGCGCTCGGCGACGGCGCCGAGGACCGCCCGACGCTCGCCGGTCAGCTCTGGCCGGAGCACAGCGACGGCCGGTCGCAGGCGAACCTGCGCGGCGCGATGTGGCGCCTGCCCGAGGTCGTCCGCCGGCACCTTGCCATCGGCCCGACCTCCGTCTGTTTCCTCGGCCGGTGGGACGTCGACCTGCTCGAGGCGGAGCGGGTCGCGCGGAGCCTGTTCGGCGCCCCGGCCGAGGCGCACGGAGTCGCCGCCGTCGGCCCGGCGGATGACGCCGCGTTGTTCCGCCGGGACCTGCTGCCCGACTGGTCGGACCCCTGGCTGCTCGTCCACCGCGAGCGTCACCGCCAGCTCCGCCTGCATGCCCTCGAGGAGCTGGCCCGCCGCTGCCTGCGCTGCGATCGTCCGCTCGACGCGACCGACTGCGCGCTGCTCGCCGTGTCCGCCGAGCCACTTCGCGAGAGCGCGCAGGTCCTGCTTCTGCGCGGACATCTCGCCGCCGGCAACCGGTCGGCCGCGCTGCGCTGCTACGAGCAGTTCCGTCGACTGCTCGACGAGGAGCTGGGGGTCGCGCCGAGCTGCGAGCTGACCGCGCTCGTCCAGGACCTCGAGGATGCCGCCACCCGCCGGGCGTCCGCCCTGTCGCACCGCGGGTGACGCCGGAGCGACGCCGCGGAGCGACCCTTGCCCCGTGGAGCCGTCGAGCACCGCCGACGCGGCATGCGTCATCCGGCTGTGGATGGAGCGGGACGACCCCGTCCTGCGCGGACGCGTCGAGGCGGGGGGCGCCGCGCGCGGTGTCGACGATCTGCTGGTGCTTGTGCGGCGGCGGCTGGAGGACATCGAACGCTCGCTGACCCGGGAGCTGCTGCGCTGATCGCGGGAGCGTGACGGCCCCTGCGACGGCCTGTTCGCGACGTCTCTGCGACGCCTCCGCGACGCCGCCGGCGACGGTTCCGCGACGACGCATGCGGATAGTGCCCCGCCGTGACGCCACGAGCCGATCTCCTCGATCTCCGTTCGGAGCAACTCGATCCCGTCGTGCCCCGAGCCGGCGACTGCACCCGGCTGCACCTGCTCGGCGGCTTCGAGCTGACCCTGGGCGGCTGTGTCGTGGAGGTGCAACGTGCCGGACAGCGCCTGCTCGCCCTGCTCGCACTCAGCGGCGTGGCGGTCGAGCGGTCCTTCGCGTCCGTCCAACTGTGGCCGGACGCCGGCGAGGAGCGGGCGCAGGCGAATCTCCGGTCCACCGTCTGGCGGCTCCGGCGCGGCCTCGGCGACGTCGTGGCGGCGTCCAAGACGCACCTCCAACTCGGGGACGGCGTGTGGGTCGACGTCCGCGACGGGCTCGACGAACTGCAGGCCGAGGACCCGAGCCCGGCGGTGACCGAGCTCCGCTTCGGTGCGACCCTGCTCGTCGACCTTCTGCCCGAGTGGTACGACGACTGGCTCGTCACGGAACGCGAGCGGATCCGGCAACTCCGGCTCGCGGGGCTCGAGCGGTGCGGGGAGCGCCTGCTCGCGGCCGACCGCTACGCCGAGGCCATCCAGCTCGGCCTGCGGGCGGTGGCGATGGAGCCGCTACGGGAGAGCACCCATCGACTGCTGATGCGATGCCATCTCGCCGAGGGCAACCTCGCCGAGGCCCTGCGGCAGTACGACCACTACGCCCGCCTGCTGCACCGGGAGCTCGGGGCGGTGCCGTCGCCACGGATGCAGGAACTGCGACGCATACCCCGTCCGCGCGCGATCGCCGCGACCTGAGAGCCGTTGCGGCGTCGGTGAGCCGCGGGATCAGCTGCGGCGGCGGTAGCGGACGTGGGTGCTCAGCGGCGAGTGGAGCACCTCGACGGGGTCGAAGTCGAAGGACTCGATCCCGTCGAAGAGCCGCTCGCCCGAGCCCAGCAGGACCGGTGCGATGTCCAGGGTCAGCTCGTCGATCACGCCGGCCTTCAGCGCCTGCTGGACGGTCGACGCCCCACCGGCGATGTCGACGCCGGACTCCCCGGCGGCCGAGCGGGCCGCGGAGTAGGCGGCGTCGAAGCCGTCGGTGACGAAGTGGAACGTCGTCCCGCCCTCCATCGGGATCGGGTCGTGCGGGTAGTGGGTCAGCACGAAGACCGGCGCGTGGTACGGCGGTTCGGGTCCCCACCAGCCGGTCCAGTCCTCGTCCCAGTCCCCGCGGATGGGGCCGAACATGTTCCGGCCCATCACGTACGCGCCGCGGGGGCGCATCAGCCACTCGGCCGCGATGCGGTCGGCGTCGTTGGCGCGCGGGTCGCCCAGGTGCCAGCCGTGCAACTCCCGCCCCCGCTCGCCCAGCCCCTGCTCGCGGTTCTGGTTCGGCCCGGCGACGAAGCCGTCGAGCGAGATGGACATGTGGCACGTGGTGTCGGACACCGGGACCTCCTGGATGGTCGTGACCTGCGAGCGGTCACGGGTTGCGCTTGCTGACCTGGTGACAAGGAGGGCGAGCGCTTTTCAGCGCTCGGCTGCCTTCCGAAGGTTCTCCGTGACGTAGGCGTCGAGCTTGCTCAGCGTCTGCCGGCCGCCCTCGACGGCGTGGGACTTCTCGACCGCCCTGTCCCGCAACTCCCGCGTCGGGAACACCGTGCGCATCTCGATCCGGGTCGCCTCCGCACCCTCGGAGGCGAACGTCAGAACCGACGCGAAGACGTTCGGGTCGCCGCGGAACTCGCCGTGCAGCAGCGCGATCCGCTCCGGCGGGGTGATCTCGGTCCAGGTGATCCACTCCTGGTAGTCCGTCCCGTCCGGCGCGTGCATCACGAAGTCCCACGCGCCGTCGACCCGGAACTCGAAGGAGCGCGTGGTGGTGGTGAAGCCCTCCGGGCCCCACCACCGCGACAGGTGCCGGACCTCGGTGAACGCCTCGAACACCAGCTCCCGCGGGGCGTCGATGACCCGGGTGATGACGATCTCCCGGTCGGACGCCGGCTCCGCCTGTGCCCCTCGGCCTGCTCCGGACATCGGTCACCGCTCCCGTCGCGTCTGCTGAAGCTCCTGCACGTAGGCGTCCAGCCGGTCGAAGCTCTGGTTCCAGAACTGCTCGAACCCGCCGGTCCACTCGTGGACCGGACGCAGCCCATGCGCGTCGAGGGCGTACAGGGCCTGCTTTCCGGCCCGACGGTCCCGCACGAGACCGACCTCGCGGAGCACCCGCAGGTGCTTCGACGCCCCCGGCTGCGTCATGCCCAGCTCCTGGGCCAGCTCGGTCACCGGCCGCTCGCCGGTTCGGAGCAGCGCGAGGATCTGCCGGCGTTGCGGCTCGGCGATCGCGTTGAAGACGTCCGAGGTCGTCGCCGCCCGAGCCATGGACGCATCATATTCCCATATGGGTATGCGTCAACCCTTGGCCGTCGAGGTTGGGGCATGCGGGACCAAGGACTCTCCCTCGATATTTCCCCCGGCGGTGAGATCGGGGGAGCCAGCGATGGCGGGAGGGGACTGATGACGACGCAAGAGAAGGCCAAGGCTCAGCCGGAGCCGTCCTCGCTGCTTGCGGGCGGCGGTCGCGCGACGTGAGGGCGGCGTGCGTTTCGGTCCCACAGAAACCGGCGCCGACTCGGCCGGTGAGGTGAAGCCATGGCGCCGCCGATGACCGTTGGCGAGAACTCCGCTGCTCACGCTCTGCCCCCACATGAGGTCGTGCTTCTCCTCGAGACCGACCCGGATGCCGGCCTGGCCGCGGCGGAGGCGGCGGACCGGCTGTCCCGTTTCGGCCGGAACGTCCTGCCGCGGACGGACCCGGTCGGCCCCGTCCGCCGGCTACTGCGGCAGCTGCACCACCCGCTGATCTATGTGCTGATCGCTTCCGCCGGCATCGCGCTCGCCCTCGGCGAGGTGGTCGAGGCGGGCGTCATCGGCGGGGTGGTCGTCCTGAACGCCGTCGTCGGGTTCGTGCAGGAGTCCAAGGCCGAGGCGGCGCTGGAGGCGTTGCGCAGCCTGGTGAGCGCCGAGGCAAGGGTCGTTCGGGACGGTCGGCTGCGCTCCGCCCCCGCCGAGACGCTGGTCCCGGGGGACGTGGTACGGGTCGAGGCCGGGGACAAGGTGCCCGCCGATCTTCGGTTGCTGCTCGGTGGCGAGTTGCGGGTCGACGAGGCCGCATTGACGGGCGAATCCGTCCCCGCGGCCAAGGACGAGGGGGCACTCCCGCCCGGCACCCCGGTTGTCGATCGCCGGAACATGCTCTTCGCGAGCACGCTCGTCACCGGTGGTAGCGGTACGGCCGTCGTCGTGGCCACCGGGGCGGAGACCGAGCTCGGCCGGATCCACCGGCTCGTCGGCACGGCCGACGTCCTGACGACGCCGTTGACGCGCAAGCTCGCCTGGTTCAGCAAGGTGCTGACCGTGGTCATCCTCGGCCTGGCCATCCTGACGTTCCTGGTCGGCCTGGCCCGCGGGGAGCCGGCGGCGGACATGTTCACCGCGGCCGTCGCGCTGGCGGTCGGTGCGATACCGGAGGGGCTGCCCGCTGCGGTGACGATCACGCTGGCGATCGGCGTGGGTCGGATGGCCCGGCAGCGGGCCGTGGTGCGGCGACTGCCAGCGGTGGAGACCTTGGGCAGCACCACCATGATCTGCTCGGACAAGACCGGCACGCTGACCGAGAACCAGATGACGGTCCGCCACATCTGGTGCCCCGATGGGGACTACGCGGTCAGCGGCTCCGGCTACGCGCCGCGGGGAAGGCTTCGGAACGCTTCCGGCTCCTCGGCAGACCTCGAGCGCGATGAGGCGTTGCGCTGGTGCCTGCTCGCGGGAGCGCTCTGCAATGAGGCCGGGCTGCGCTTCGAGGACGACAACGGCTGGACGGCGGTGGGCGATCCGACCGAGGCGGCGCTGCTCGTCGTGGCCCGGAAGGCCGGCCTCGACGTGGACGCGCTCCGGAGCGACCACCCGAGGATCACGACGGTTCCGTTCAGCTCGGAACGGAGCTACATGGCCACCACCCACGAGCTGCCCGGAAGCGGGCAGGTGACGCTGGTGAAGGGCGCGGTGGAACGCGTCGTCGGGCTGTGTCGGGGCTCGCTGAACGCTTCCGGACGGGTGGTTTCGCTCGACCCCGACCGGATCCTCGCCGCCGCCGATGAGATGGCCGCCGGTGGCATGCGGGTGCTGGCCACGGCGATGCGGCTGTCCGATCCTGACGACCTCGCCACGGACCTCGACGACGGCATGCTGGTCTGCACCGGGCTGCAGGGGATGCAGGACCCGCCGCGGGAGGCGGCGGTCTCGGCCGTCCACGCCTGCCACGACGCGGGGATCGACGTCAAGATGATCACGGGGGACCACCCTGCGACTGCACGGGCGATCGCCGCCGAGATCGGCCTGCTCGGTC
>CAWAMI010000005.1:0-238403 GCA_963783105.1 uncultured Actinomycetota bacterium | reverse complement strand
TGGACGGCGTGGTGGACGTTGGCCCAGCGGCCGGGGCGGTCGCAGCCGGGCCAGCAGCAGTGCTGGTCGCGTTCGGTGATCAGCGCGCGCATGGCGGGGCTGATGACCCGGGTGCGGCGGCCGACGTCGATGGGCTGGCCGTTGCGGGTGAAGATCGGGAGGACGATGCCGTCGCAGGCGAGCCGGCGGGTGGCGGCGACGGTGGCGGGGCCGGTCCAGTAGTAGCGGGGCTGGCCGGAGGTGACGTCGGCGGCGGCGTCGGCCGCCGCGGCGGCGGCCTCGACCCGCGCCGCCCGCTCGTCGGCGCCCAGCCGCCACAGGTCGCCGCCCTGGCGGCGTTCGGCTTCTTCGTCGCGTTGGGCCTGCTCGCCGATCCGGTCGAGATCGACGCGGACGGTCAGGTGCGGCTTCTGCCCGCCGTCGGCGGGCAGCCGCCCGGAGTCCAGCACCGTGTCGAGAACGGATTCGAGGGCGTCGGCGGTGCGCTGGTTCGGCAGCCGCACTTCCCCCTCGACGTCGGGGCGGGAGGCGGCGGACAGCGCGGCGTGCAGCTTCTCCGCGACCTCGTCGGTGACCCGGCCGTGGATGTTGTGCATCCCGAACATCCCCCGCGACACGGTGAGCCGGCGCATCTCGTGCTGGGTTTCGTCCTTGCCCTTCGGCTCCGGCCCCAGGCTCTGGGCCAGGCGCCGCAGCCAGTCGCCGAACTCCTTCGCGGTCAGCACCCGGGCATGGACGGTGATCGGCTCGTCGACCTCCGGCCACAGCTGCTCGGGCAGCTTGCGCAGCACCACCTCGGCCGTGTGGACGTGCTCGAAGGTCGTCTCCCCACGGTCCCAGGCGGCGAACAGGCCGGGCAGCCGCTCCCGCACCCGTGCGGTGCTGACCTCACCGGCCGCCTGCCCGCGCGTGGCCAGCGTCTGCGTCGCCAGCCACGCCTTGCTCGAGGTCAGCCCCGCATCCGCATAGCCCTCGAGCCGGTCGAACTCGACCAGCCGACGGGAGTCCTGCGCCAGCAGCCGCTGCACCGCCCGCCGGATCTCCAACATCTCCGCCCCGAGCACCGCAGGATCCGCCGACAGATCGGCCGCCTGCAGACGATCGATCTCGGCGTGCAACCCGGCGAGCTCCATGAAAGGACCCTCTCACCGACCTACGACAAAAAGCAGCTCGTTGATCTTGGTCCTGAGGATTCTTTTCAGAGCGCCCGCCGAATAGGAGCACAATTCGACGAAGTCGAATTCGCGCACGAGCGAATCGCGTCATCACACACGCGTGTGACTGCTCGATGACGGTCAGCGCGACTGTGGCGGCACCATCGCCGGCAATGCCGTAGGCGCTGGCGTCGGCGGGACGCAACCCGCGGACGAAGTCGGTCGTTGGCAGCGTGTGAATTGCCGGCAGACCCGCGTGGTCGTCATCTGGGCTTTCGTGCTGCCGCTTCTCTTGGGCGCCGCGATAGGCATTGGTGAGGTCAATCACCTGCGAGACGCCCTTGTCCTGGGTGGGCTGGGTGCGGTTGCCATCTTCGTCTACACAGCTCCCGCCGCCGCCCTGTTCTGGTATGGCCGCTACGCCATAGCGGGCCCACTCTCCCTGATCATGGCGATCGCCGCATTGCTCTCGTTGTGGTTCTTCTTCCTGGCGCCAGGGCTGGTGCTGCTCACCGTTGCAAGCGCCATAGCTGCGACGCGACGCGCCCGCCTGGCCGCGGGATCAAACGACGACTGAAAGTCGGCCGCTACTCAGGGCGAGCCGATTGGACGGCTACGTCGGGTACGAACTTCAGCCGAGTGGCCACCAGACCCAAAAGGCTGCGCCGCACGCACCCCCCGACCTACGCTCCCCGCATGCGGCTGCAGCCCGGGGCACGGATCGCGATCATCGGCGCCGGGCCCGGGGGGCTCGTGACGGCCAAGTACGCCCTCGAGGCCGGGTTCGACGTCACGGTCTTCGAGGCGAGCGACGACCTCGGCGGCCAGTGGTACGCGTCCGCCGGCCACAGCGGGATCTGGCCGGGCATGCGGACCAACACGAGCCGCATGATGACGGCGTTCTCCGACGCACCGCCGCCGAGCGACTCCGAGATCTATCCGCTCGCCGAGCAGGTGCAGGCTTACCTCCGCCGGTACGCGTCGGACTTCGGGGTGACCGAGCGGATCCGCTTCTCCACCCCCGTGAACGCGGTCGAACCCGGTTGGACCGTCGACGGTGAACCGTTCGACGCGGTGGTCGTCGCGTCCGGCCGCTTCCGGGCGCCGGTCTTTCCTGAGGGGTTGACCGGACTCGACGGCGAGTTGCTGCACGCCTTCGACTACCCGGGCGCCGACGCGTTCCGCGGCCGCCGGGTCCTGGTCTACGGCAACGGGATCAGCGGCCACGAGATCGCCGCCGACCTCGCCGGCTCCGACCTCGCCACCGTCGGCCGGGTCGTCTCGGCCTACCGCAAGCCGCGCTACGTCCTGCAGAAGCTCGTCCACGGCGTGCCGTCGGACTGGCGCTGGTACACCCACGCCACCGCCCTCCAGCGACGGCTCCAGCCGCCCACCGAGTGGGCTCCTCGACTGCGGGAACGCGTCGTGCGCGTCTGCGGCCACCCCGCCGACTTCGGGGCGCCGGCGCCCGACGACGACATCCTCGTCGCCGGCCACTCGCTCTGCCAGGACTACCTGGAGCACGTCCGCGCCGGCACCATCGTCTGCCGGCCGGGCATCGCCGCCGTCGAGGGCAGCACGGTCACTTTCACCGATGGCAGGACCGAGGACGTCGACGTCATCATCTGCGCGACCGGCTACGAACTCGACATCCCCTACCTCGCACCCGAGGTACGCCGGCTACTCGGGCAGAACCTCGCCCTGCACCACCGGACCTTCCATCCGGCCCTGCCGGGCCTCGCGATGGTCGGCCAGTTCGCGTTGCAGGGCCCGTACCTCCCGCTCCTCGAACTCCAGGCACGCTGGATCACCGGAGTCTGGTCGGGGGCGATCGAGGCGCCGGACCCCGACACGATGGCGGCCAGCGTCGCCCAGCCTCCGCCGCCGCTCGACGCCCACCACGTCCTCGCGCTGGCGCTCGCCGAGCAGGCGGGCGTCCTGCCCGACCCGGAGCGGCACCCGGAGATCGCCGAGCTCCTGCTCTTCGGGCCGATGCTGCCGATCCGCTACCGCATCGACGGCCCCGGGGCGCGACCGGACGCCGCGCAGCTGCTCCGAGCCCAGGCGGCGACCTCGCCGCGGGCGCCTGTGGACCCCGAGGACGTCGCTCTGCTGCCGGCACTCGGCCTCAGCGCGCTCCCGTCAGAGCCGGTCGCGCCCGCTCCCCGACCGCGCAGCGCGACGACGGATCAGCCGACGTTGACGCCGAAGTCCACCGCGATGCCGCGCAGCCCCGACGCGTAGCCCTGGCCGACGGCCCGGAACTTCCACTCGCCGTTCCGCCGGTAGACCTCACCGAAGATCATCGCCGTCTCGCTGGAGGCGTCCTCGGACAGGTCGTAGCGGGCCAGCTCGTTGTTGTCGGCCTGGTTCACGATCCGGATGAAGGCGTTGCTGACCTGGCCGAAGCTCTGACCGCGGACGTCGGCCTCGTAGATCGAAACCGGGAAGACGATCCGCTCGACCTGCGGCGGCACCATCGCGAGGTTGATGAGGATCGATTCGTCGTCGCCCTCTCCCTCGCCGGTGAGGTTGTCGCCGGTGTGCTCGACCGAGCCGTCGGGGCTGCGCAGGTTGTTGAAGAACACGAAGTGCGAGTCCGAGAGCACCCGCCCGTTCGAACCGAGCAGCAGGGCGCTGGCGTCGAGGTCGAAGTCCGCGCCCGTCGTCGAACGAGCGTCCCAACCCAACCCGACCATGATCGAAGTCAGGTTCGGGGCGCTCTTGGAGAGCGAAACGTTTCCACCCTTGGTCAGGGCGACGCCCATGTCGACCTCCGCTCCAGCCGGCGGATCCCAACGATCCGCGTGTGCCGATCCTCGCCCATTCCTGCGCCCGGCGGGCTCGAATCGCAGCGTACGTGCGGGCCGCGCACCGACCTGCCAACGGCTTGCGCCGTCGACCGGATGGGGATGCCCGCCCACAGATATTCTGCGGAGCATGGCGCTTCGACGAAAGACTCCAGCGGCGCCCGCGACGCCGAACCGGGGCAACACCGCAGGTCCGCGCGCGAGGGCCGCCGCCGGCGGTACGGGCGCCACGGGCAAGAAGGGCAACAAGGCCGCCGGCCCCAAGGCCCCGCGCGGACAGCGCGTCAAGCAGATGCTCGCCGTCTTCAAGATGACCCGCCAGCGGGACCCGAAGATGGTGCCCTGGCTGCTGGTCGGCGTGCTGGTCCCGCTGGCGATCGGGATCCTGCTCGGCATCCTGCTCGGCAGCGTCGTGATCTTCACGCTGTTCGGCCTGGTGATCGGCCTGTTCGTCGGGCTCAACATCTTCAGCAGGCGCGTGCAGAGGACGGCCTACGCCGAGATCGAGGGCAAGCCCGGCGCCGCCGCCGGTGTCGTCGACCGGATGCGCGGGGACTGGCGGCTGACCACCCCTGTGCAGGTCAACCGGAACCAGGACCTCGTCAGCCGTGTCGTCAGCCGAGCCGGGGTCGTCCTCATCGCGGAGGGCCGCGGTCGCGGTCCCCGCGACCTGCTCGGCGCCGAGGTGCGGCGGGTCAAGAAGGTGATCGGGGACGCGCCGCTGCACGACATCATCATCGGCAACGGCCCCGGCGAGGTACCGCTCGACAAGCTGCAGAACACCCTGATGCGCAAGCCGCGCGCCCTGAAGAAGGATCAGGTGAACGCGCTCGACCGTCGCCTCAAGGCGATCGGTGGAGTGGCGATGCCGGTCCCGAAGGGGCCGATGCCGCGCAACGTTCCGCGCAGCGGAAAGATGCGCTGACCGGGTCGTTCCCCGACCCGCGGTCGGCGTCGCTTCGCGCGGCGCTTCCGGTCACCGCCGCTTCTTCCGCCGCTTCGTCTTGGACCCCGGTTTCGACCCCGGCTTGGCCGACGCGCCCGGCTTGGCCGACGCCTTCGTCGCGGGCCTGCCGCCCCGGTCGGTCGCCTGCTTCTCGGGCGAGGCGGCGGAAGCCTTCTGCATCGTCACGGCGGGTCCGCCGGACGACGGGCCCGCCGCGGTCGGGGAGGCCGCTCTCCCCGTCCGGATGGTGAGTGCGCCCGCGGCCTTGTCGTGCAGACCCCGGCCGTCCCGGTCCCAGACGACGGCAGGGATGAGAATGCCGAGCAGCAACGTCCGGGCCAGCACCCACGGCCACGTCAAGCGGGCACCGTCGAGGCGCACCACGCGGATGCCGCACATCTGCTTGCCGATCGTCGCGCCGGCGGTGCTGACGAGCACGAACTCCATGATCAGGAACGCGGCGTACACCGCGTAGCCGCGCTCGCCCGGGCCGTAGCGCACTCCGAACAGGTACGGAAGCCCGGCGAGCAGGTTGGCCACCACGGCGTCGATGGCGAAGGCCGCGACGCGGATGCCGGGAGAGGCCAGCGAACCGGGACCCTCGGCCGGGAGCCCGAGGGAGGCTCCGCGAGCGCCGCTGCGCTGGAAGGCCGGCCCCTCGAGCCAGGTCCCTGCTCCTTCCCGCACCGTCCTGGCCACCCTTCCAGGTTACGGCCCGTCGCCGAACCGCGGAGGTCGCAGGGCATGTCGCGGACCACGGGACCGCTCCCCCGCGGTGGCGCTCAGCGCCCCGGGTCCCGCTGCGAGGTTTCGGACACGTCACCGAACACCGCTCGTAACTCTCGCGAAACAACCAGGAGACGCCCTCGGAATCCCCAACCGCTAGGTTCGTCGCCAGTGAGGTTCGGCAGACCGGCGCCGGGCCCGTGCTCCTCGATGAGCGTCGGAGGATGGATGTTCAACAACACTGAAGAGGTTCTCGCGTACCTCAAGGACAACGACGTCAAGTTCGTCGATGTCCGCTTCTGCGACCTGCCTGGCGTGATGCAGCACTTCAACGTGCCTGCCGCATCGGTGACAGAGGACTTCTTCACGGAAGGTCAGATGTTCGACGGGTCCTCGATCCGCGGCTTCCAGGCCATCAACGAGTCCGACATGAAGCTCCTGCCGGACCCCTCGACCGCCTACGTCGACCCCTTCCGCGAGCAGCTGACGATCAACATCAACATGGCGATCGTCGACCCCTTCACCGGGGAGCCCTACAGCCGCGACCCGCGGCAGGTCGCCAACAAGGCCGAGCTGTACCTGAAGTCGACCGGCATCGCCGACACCGCGTTCTTCGCTCCGGAGGCCGAGTTCTACATCTTCGACTCGGTCCGCTTCGAGACGAAGCAGAACGAGGCCTTCCACCACATCGACTCCATCGAGGCCGCCTGGAACACGGGCCGGGTCGAGGAGGGCGGCAACCGCGGGTACAAGACGCCCTACAAGGGCGGCTACTTCCCCGTCCCGCCGACGGACCACTACGCCGACCTGCGCGACCACATGAGCAAGGCGCTGGACGACCTGGGCCTCGGCGTCGAGCGGGCGCACCACGAGGTGGGCACCGCCGGCCAGACCGAGATCAACTACACCTTCGACACGCTCAAGCTCTCGGCCGACAAGCTGATGCTGTTCAAATACATCATCAAGAACGTCGCCTGGCAGCACGGCAAGACCGTCACGTTCATGCCGAAGCCGATCTTCGGGGACAACGGCTCGGGGATGCACTGCCACCAGTCGCTGTGGAAGGACGGGGAGCCCCTCTTCTACGACGAGCTCGGCTACGGCGGCCTGTCCGACATGGCGCGCTGGTACGTCGGCGGCCTGCTCCACCACGCGCCGAGCCTGCTCGCCTTCACCAACCCGACGGTGAACAGCTACCACCGGCTGGTGCCCGGCTACGAGGCGCCGGTCAACCTGGTCTACTCGGCCCGCAACCGCTCCGCCTGCATCCGCATCCCGATCACGGGGTCGAGTCCGAAGGCGAAGCGCATCGAGTTCCGCGTGCCGGACGCGTCCTGCAACCCCTACCTCGCCTTCCCGGCGATGCTGATGGCCGGTCTCGACGGCATCAAGAACAAGATCGAGCCGCCGGACCCGGTCGACAAGGACCTCTACGAGCTCCCGCCGGACGAGGCCGCCAGCATCGCCCAGGTGCCGGGCTCCCTCGGCGCGGTCCTCGACCGCCTCGAGAACGACCACGAGTACCTGATCCAGGGTGACGTCTTCACCGAGGACCTCATCGGCGAGTGGATCGACTACAAGCGGACCAACGAGATCGACCCGATCCGGCTGCGTCCGCACCCGCACGAGTTCGAGATGTACTACAACATCTGACCTCGCCGCGCGTCGGGAGGTCGCTCTCGACGTCGCAGCTCGCGAACGCGGATCCTCATCCGAGGGTCCGCGTTCGCGTGTAGGCGCCTCCGCCCGGCAACAGGTCCGCCGGTGCATGCACCGTGTCGCATCGGTGTCCGCCGCCCGGGATGCGATACATCTGCCGAATAGCGTGATCGCGCCACGCACGTCCGTCGACGTGCGCCCGTTGGAGAACCGAGGACGGCCATGTCGAAGACCCGCACCCTGCTCGCGGTACCCACCCTGGCGACGGCACTGCTGGTGAGCGGGTGCGGCGGCGATGACGGCGGCAACAACGCCGCGTCCACCCCGGCTCCGGCGAGCAGCTCGACGACCTCGGCGCCCGCGACGACCTCCCCGCCCTCCCCGACCGCCGACGAGGCCGTGCTCAAGCAGCTCGTTCTGAAGGAGTCGGACCTGACGGGCTCCGGCTTCGACGCCAACAGCACCGGAGTGACGGCCGAGCCCGACGGCACCTCGCTGGACGTCGCGAGCTTCGACTACTGCGGGGGCAGCTTCCCCTCCGAGTCGCAGCGCACCGGCCGGCTGCTCGTCTCGGTCGAGGGCACGATCGGCAGCAAGGAGACCGGGCTCGCCTCGCAGGCCATCGAGTACAGCGACCCCGACGCCGCGGCACAGGCGCTGCAGCAGCTGGAGGACGCCGTCGCGAAGTGCGACAACGGCTCGCACCCGACCTCGCTGAACGACGGTAAGCCGCTGACGTTCAAGCCCGGCGAGAACCAGACCGACATCGCGAACCTGCCGACGCCGAACTACCTCGTCGTCACCGAGCTGTCCGACGGCGGCGACACCCGTTACCTGGCCCAGCTGGTGCTGCAGAAGGGCAAGTACGTGGTGGCGAACTACCTGCTCAGCTCCCAGCCGGTCGATCGGCAGAGCGGCGTGACCCTCGGGTTCGTCTCCGCGCGCAACGCCAAGCGGCTGGAGGCCGCGGGCTGAAGCCCGCTCCGACGCCTGCCTCCCCGCGGTCGGCGCGAGGCTGGGCTGACCGCAACGCCTACGTAACCGTCCGAACAGCACACCGTCACACGCATCAGCCAGCCTGGCCCTCGAGCGCGTCGACGGGGAGGTCCGGATGGCCGAGGTGTGCGCTGCTCGTGCGGCGGAGTCGGTCGGGCTGCTCGTCCGACCGGGGTTCACCGGGTGAGCCGCCGTCGCGTCGCGCTGTTGACCTCCTCGACGAAGCCCCGGGACGAGGTGGTGCACACGCTGGCACTGGCCGAGGCCCTGGCACGGTCGGGGGCCCAGGTGACGGTCTGGGCGCTGGCCAACGGCGACGACGGGTTCTTCCGCCCGGTCGATCCGGCCGTCCACACCCGGCTCGTACCGGCGCCGACGACCGGCACGGCCACGCCGGGCGAGCGAGCGCTGCGCTCGATCGAGGTGCTGGATGCGGCCTTCGCCGAGGAGGCCCGGGACTACGACGTCGTCCACGCGCAGGACTGCGTGTCCACCAACGCCGCCCTGGCCCATCGGCGCGACGTGATCCGCACGGTGCACGACCTCGACACCGTTCCCACGCCCCAGCTGGCGGACAGGCACGAACGAGCCCTCCGGGAGCCGACGGCGCATCTGTGCGTGTCGCTGTCGGTCGCCGGCGATCTGTCGGCCGACTGGGACGCCTGCGCGGAGGTCATCCCGAACGGCGTGGAGGCGAACCGCTTCGCCGCCGCCGCCGGGGACGACCCGATCGCCGCCGGCAACCGGCACCGGTGGCGCGACCGGTTCGGCCGCTTCGTCCTCACGGTCGGCGGCATCGAGCCACGGAAGGCGACGCTCGATCTCGTCGAGGCGATGGGCCACCTCCCGGCACTGGGCCACCCGGACGTCTGCCTCGTCGTGGCCGGCGGACAGACGCGCTTCGACGCGCGCGAGTACCGCTCGGCCGTCGGCCGGCGGGCCGCAGGGCTCGGGGTGCGTCCGGTCGTCCTCGGCCCGGTCGCGCACGAGGACCTGCCCAGCCTCGTCGCCGCCGCGGACGTCTTCGCCTTCGCCTCGCGCCACGAGGGCTTCGGCCTCGCCGCCCTCGAGGCGCTCGCGGCGGGCGTACCGCTGGTCGCGCGGGACCTGCCCGTGCTCCGCGAGGTCTTCGACGGCGCCGCGGCCTTCGCCGACGACGCGAACGACCTGGCGGAGGCGATCGCTGGCTGCCTCTCCGGCGGACGATCCCGCGAGCGCGCCGAGCGCGCCGAACGCGGGCGAGCCCTGGCCGGCCGGCTGAGCTGGGACGTGGCCGCGGCCGCCCACCTCGATTTCTACGACCGGCACCTCGCCGGGTGTCGGTCCGCCGCGAGCCTTCAGTCACGGGTCCGCGCGGACGATCTCTGACGGCAGCGGAACCGGGTCGGATCCCGGCGCCGAGGACGGGTCGGAGGCCGCAATGGACACGACAGTCGCAGGACCCCGCCCGCCCTCCGACGGCGCGACCCGGTCGCCCGGCGTGCATCTGCTCCGCTCCCCGGTCTACGACGCCTCCCTCACGCTCGCGGGCTACGACCTGCTCGTCGGCGACGGCGCCGAACCGGAGCGCGCCGCCGCCGCGGCCACCGCCCTGACCGAGCTGCCGACGCCCGTGCTCGCCGGCGGAGGCCTGCTGTTCCTCCGGGTTCCGCGGCCGATGCTGGTCGGAGAGATGGCCGTTCCGGTGCCGCCCGGCCGGGTCGTGCTCGAGGTGACCGAGGAGGCCCTCACCGACCCCGCGGTCGTCCGCGGGATGCAGGCGCTCGCAGCGGAGGGACACCGGCTGAGCCTGGTCGGGCGGGACTGGGGCGGGTCGCTGCAGCCGCTGATCGGGCTGTTCGCGATGTTCCGGATCGACGTGGGTCGCACCGGCTCCGCGGGCCTGCTCGCCCTCGCCGCCCGCCTGCGCCGCCGGTCCTGCGACCTGCTGGTCGAAGGCGTCGAGACGCTGGGCCAGCTGGAGGCCTGCCGGCGGGCCGGCGTCGACTTCCTGGCCGGGGGGCTCGTCTCGCGTCCTCCCGTCGTGGCCGGCGGTGAACTCGCCCCCTCGCAGGTGGCCTGCCTGCGACTGGCGACCGCGCTCGTCCGGCCGGAGGCGGACCTGACGGAGATCGAGTTCGCCGTCCGCTCCGATCCCGGCCTCATGATGCGGGTGCTCAAGGCCGTCAACTCCGCGGACAGCGGCGTCCGGCAGCGGGTGAGTTCCATCCGGCAGGCCGTCGTCCTCCTCGGTCCCCGCGTCCTGCTCGGCGCCGTGCTCTCCGCGGGACTCGCCCGAAGCGGGACCCCGACCCCAGCCGAAGCGATCGAGGCGGTCCTCGTCCGCGCCAGGATGTGCGAGCTGCTCGCCGGCACCGGCTTCGTCGGCCGCCCGCTCGACGGCAGCGCCGCCTTCACCGTGGGGCTGGTGAGCGGCCTCGACGTCCTGCTCGGGGCGGGGTCGGTCGACATCCTCGGCGAGCTGCCCGTCGACGAGGCCGTCGAGAGCGCGATCCTGCGCCGGACCGGGCCGCTCGGTGCCGTTCTCGCCGACGTCCTGGCCTACGAGCAGGGCCTGCCCACCCGGTTGCTGGACGTGACCGCCCTGAGCGCCCTCTTCCTGGCGTCCCTGTCCTGGGCGGCTCCCCTGGTCGGCGCTTCACCCGGGTGATCCGACCGATCGGTCTACATCGGTAGCGCCTCCCGGCCGATATCCGTGCCGTGAGCTTCGCGACGCGAACGAGGGTTCCCGGCCCACGCCGGGCGCCCGTTGCCGAAGCATCCGCCCCTGCTGCGGGAACGCTGCCGACGACCGGGCAGATGGACACCGTCCACCTGGGGCGGCAGCCGGTGTTCGATGCCGAGCACGACGTCGTCGGATACGAACTCTTGTTCCGACGCGCCGGGGCCGTCGCCGCCGACGTCCGCGACCCGGAGCAGGCCACCGCCGACGTGATCGTGAAGACCTTCGCCGACTTCGGCCTCGACGCCGTCGTCGGGTCGAAGCTCGCCTTCGTCAACCTGCCCCGCGGTTTCCTGGTCGGGAACTCGCCGCTCCCCTTCGCCCCGGAGCGGCTCGTGCTCGAGGTGCTCGAGGACGTCGTGGCCGACTCCGAGGTCCTCGACGGGATGCGCCGCCTGCGCGACCGCGGTTTCCGCTTCGCGCTCGACGACTTCACCTTGACGGCGAGGACCGAGCCGCTGGTCGAGCTGTGCGACTACGTCAAGCTGGACGTGCGGGCCCTGACGCGCGACCAGCTGATCGACCACGCCCAGCGGCTACGGCCGACCGGCATCCAGCTGCTGGCCGAGAAGGTGGAGACGACCGAGGAGCTCGAACTCTGCCGTTCCCTGTCCTTCTCCTACTTCCAGGGCTACCTGCTCTCCCGGCCGACCGTGCTGAGCCGGCGCTCGCTCGACTCGACCCGCCTGGCCTGCCTGCGGCTGCTCGCGGTTCTCGCGTCCGCGGACTTCCAGGTCGCCGACGCCGTGAGCGCGATCCAGTCCGATCCGGGCCTGGCGCTGCGCATCCTGCGCACGGTGAACTCGGCCGCATCCGGCCTGCGTCGGCAGGTGAGTACCGTCCGCGAGGCGGTCCTGCTGCTCGGTCCCCGGGCGCTGATGGGCTGGGTGATGCTGATCGGCATGTCGGGAAGCGATCGCGGCACGCCGGTGAACGTGGACGTCGCGCTCACCCGGGCGCGCATGTGTGAACTCCTCGCCCGGCATGCGGCGACCGCCCCTGACGTGGCCTTCACCGTCGGCCTCGTCGCCAGCCTCGATCTGCTCCTCGGCCTCCCGCTCGCCGAGGCCGTGGCCGACCTCCCGCTGGAACCGGAGATCGTCGCCGCCGCGCTCCGGCGCGAGGGGGCGCTCGGCTCGCTGCTCGACGACGTCCTGGCCTACGAAGCCCAGTCCCCGCAGCGCCTGGTGACGCTGCCCGACGCGCGCGACGCGTACCTCGCCTCGATGGCCTGGACGCGAACCATCCTGACCAGTGCCGGCGGCTGACGACCGGCGCCGCCGAGCTATCGGCGCGGCTCCGTACGAGGTCGCCGGTGACGGGGGACCAAACGGTCAAATTCTGCTCAACGAACCGCCCGTGACCCCGGAATGGACGAGCGCCTCGGGATGCTGTGTGTCAGCATGGCCCGAGTGGTGAGGGAGCCTCTGGCGGCTGACGTCGCCGTCGTGACGGCCCCGGCGTCGGAGCGTGCCGAGGCCAGACGCGCGCGTCGCTGGCTCTGGGTCTACGAGCTCGCCGTCATCCTCGTCGGCTACTGGCTCTACTCACTGATCCGCAACTCGGTCACCGCGGCCGAGGGCGACGCGATCAAGCACGCCCACGATGTGGTGTCGATCGAGCAGGGCCTGCGGCTCTACCACGAGCACATCCTCAACACGTTCGTCGCGAACAACGCGTGGCTCGCCTACATCTGCAATTACTACTACGCCACGCTGCATTTCCTCGTGACCATCGGCGTCGGCGTCTGGCTCTACCGGCGGCATCCGCTGCACGCCCGCCAGCTGCGCAACTCCTGGTACCTCATGAACTGCCTGGCGCTGTTCGGGTTTGCATTCTTTCCGCTGGCCCCGCCGCGACTGCTGCCCGACGGGCGCTTCACCGACACGGTCGTCGCGTTCCACACCTGGGGGTCGTGGGGCGACCAGTCCGTCTCGTCGCACAGCAACCTCTACGCCGCCATGCCGTCGATGCACATCGGCTGGTCGCTGTGGGTTGCGATCTCCGTGGTGTTCCTCGCCCGCCGCGCCTGGGTCCGGGTGCTGTTCGGCCTCTACCCCGTCGCCACCCTGTTCGTGATCATCGGTACCGGCAACCACTACTGGCTGGACGCGGTCGGCGGCGCCGCGGCCTGCCTCGGCGGACTGGCGCTCACCCGGTTGATCACCCGACGTCCGATCCTGCCGCGGCTGTCCAGCCGCGAGATCCTCGGGCAGGGGCGGGACATGGCGCCGCTCGACGACGCGGACGCCCGTCACGAGCAGCCGGCGGCGTCGGCTGAGTCACCGGCGTCGGGGACATCAGGGTCGTCGGAGGAACTCGGCGAGAAGCGGGAGGACCACGCCGGGCGCCTCCTCGAGCGGCCAGTGGCCGACGCCGGGCAGGGTGACCATGCCCACGGTCGCCGGGTCGTTGACTCGGCCTAGGTCGCTCACCACGCTCTCGCCGACCGGCAGGGGCATCGGCGGGTCCTCGGTCCCCCATATGACGAGGCTCCGGTCGGCGCGGGCACCGGGCTGCCCCGAGCCCTCGTCCCCCTGCCCCCGCCGGCGCACGGCGGCGCGGTAGTAGCCGGCCATCGCCCGCACCCGCTCCCGCGCTGCGTAGGCGGCCGCGTAGGCGTTCACCATCTCGGACGGCGGTCGACCCGCACCCCACGCGTAGCGGAACATCCCCCGCACCATCGCCCGGCCTGCTCCGGAGAACAGCCCGGGCGGCACCAGGCCGAGCACGGGGATGTGCCAGGCCCGGACCAGGTCGACCTTGCGATAGGGCGCGCTGATCACGACGAGCCGCCGCACCAGCCCGGGACGGGCCGCGGCGAGGGCCAGCGCGATCGAACCGCCCCAGTCGTGCCCGACGACGTCGATCCGCACGGGCTCGTCCTCGCGGTCGCCGGTGTCGCCGTCCGGCGAGTCGGCCATGCCGTCCAGCTCGGCGGCGAGCAGGGACAGCAGCGACGACGTGACCGACCGGACGTCGTACGGGCCCCGGACCTCGGAGTCCCCCAGCCCGGGCAGGTCCGGTGCGAGCACCACCCGGTCGGATGCCAGCGTCGCCGCCAGATCCTCGAAGCACGCCGACGTCTCGGGGACGCCGTGCAGCAGCAGGACCGGCGGGTTCCCCGGCTCGCGCTCGGCCGGTTCCCAGCGGCGCAGGGCCAGCCGCCGGCCGGGGACGGCGACCTGTCGATGCCGGGGCTGCGCGGTGTCCCGCTCCCGGCCGGGGCTGTCCGCGACGCTCATCCCGTCTCCTGTCCGTTGTCGTCCGACGTGCCTGCCGTCTCCGAACCGCCTGGCGTGCTGCCTCCGGCGGACTCGGCCTGCTCCGCGCAACGCCGGAACACCTCGTCGACGACCTCCCGGGTCCGCCGCCCGCGCTGCCGATGATCCTCGATCAGCTGCTGCCCCTCGTCCGCCGAGTAGCCGACGACCTGCGCCACCCGCCCGAGCGCCCGTTCGCCGGTGGGCAGCGCGTCCTGCGCCTTGCCGGTGGTCAGGACGACGGCGTTGCGCAGCCGCACCGCCCGCCGCCACGCGTCCGTCAGGATCTCCCCCTCGGCCTCCGACAGCAGGCCGGCCGCCGTCGCGGCGTGCAGCGCGTCGAGCGTCGACGTCGTCCTCAGCTCCGGGTGCCTGGCGGCGTGCTGGAGCTGCAGCAGCTGCGCCACCCATTCGACGTCGGTCAGCCCGCCGGGCCCGAGCTTGAGGTGCAGCGTCCGGTCCACGTTGCGTCCGATCCGCTCGGACTCCATGCGGCCCTTGAGGCGGGCGACCTCGGAGACGGCCTGCGGCGGCATCGTCTCGGGGTAGCGCACCCGGTCGGCCAGCTCGGAGAAGCGCATGCCGAGCTCCACGTCGCCGGCGATCGGCACCGCCCGCAGCAGCGCCTGCGTCTCCCAGCCGATCGACCAGCGCCGGTAGTAGGCCTCGTAGCTCGACAGCGTCCGCGCGATCGGCCCCTGCCGGCCCTCCGGGCGCAGCGCGACGTCGAGCAGCAACGGCGGGTCCGGGGCGGGCAGCGCGAGCAGGCGGCGCATCTCCTCGGCGACCGCCTTGGCCGCCCGCGCGGCGGTCTCCTCGTCCGCCTGCGGCCGGGTCTCGAACACGAACATGACGTCGGCGTCGCTGCCGTAGCCGATCTCGTTGCCGCCGAGCCGCCCCATGGCGATGACGGCGATCGTGCAGGGCAGCGGGCCGCGGAGCTCCACCTCCACCTTGCGGGACGCCACGTCGAGCGCGGCGGCCAGCGTTGCCGCCGCCGCGTCGGACAGGGCGGCGCCCACCTCGGCGACGTCGAGCAGGTCGAGCAGGTCCGCGCAGGCCACCCGCACCAGCTCGAGGCGGCGGACCCCGCGCGCGGCCGCCACGGCGTCCTCCCAGTCGGCGTTGCGCCGCACCACCGACAGCAGGGCGGTGGCGACCTGCTCGCGGGATCGAGGACGCAGCTCGTCGACCGAGCGCACGAGCCGCACCGACTCCGGGGCCCGCGTCATCAGATCGGCCACGTACGGGCTGTTCGCCAGCAGACGGGCGAGCCGCTCCGCCGCTCCGCCGCCACCGGCCCCGCCGCCGGTGCCCTCGTCGCGCAGCAGCCTGAGATACCAGGGCGTGCTCCCCAGCGCGTCGCTGACCTGCCGGTAGGCCTTGAGCCCGGCGTCCGGGTCCGCGGCGTCGGCGAAGGCGTTCAGCATCGCCGGCAACAGCACCCGCTGGATGGTCGCGGTGCGCGAGAGGCCGATGGACAGGGCCTGCAGGTGCTTGAGCGCCCCCGCCGGGTCCTCGAAGCCGAGGGCCTGCAGCCGGGCCTGAGCGGCCTTGGGGGTCAGCCGGGTGTTGAACCGCGCGTGGTCGGCGGGCAGCCGCGCGACCGACTCCAGCAGCGGCCGGTAGAACAGCTTCTCGTGCAGGCGCCGGACCTCGCGTACGTGCCGCGCGCGCTCGGCGTCGAACTTCTCCACGTCGCGGAAACCCATGGCGCGGGCCAGCCAACGGAGATCGTCCGGGTCCGTCGGCAGGACGTGGGTCCGTCGCAGCCGCTGCAGCTGGAGCCGGTGCTCCAGGTCGCGGAGGAAGACGTAGGAGTCGGCCAGCGAGGACGAATCCATCCGGCCGATGTAGCCGTTGTCCGTGAGCTGCTCGATCGCAGGAAGCGTGCTGCGGGAGTGGACGCGCCCGTCCGTGCGCCCGTGCACCATCTGCAGCAACTGGACGGCGAACTCGATGTCCCGCAGCCCGCCGGGCCCCAGCTTGACCTGCCGGTCGAGCTGCGGCTTCGGGATGTTCTCCTCGACCCGGCGCCGCATCGCCTGCACGTCGGGGACGAAGTTCGGGCGGCTCGCGGCCGACCAGACCATGGGAGCGACCATGTCCGCGTACTTCTGCCCCAGCTCGAGGTCGCCGGCGACCGGACGGGCCTTGAGCAGCGCCTGGTACTCCCAGGTACGGGCCCACCGCTTGTAGTACGCCTCGTGGCTCGCCAGCGTGCGCACCAGCGGCCCCTGCCTGCCCTCGGGGCGCAGGTTGGCGTCCACCTGGAACATCGCGCCCTCGGCCGTCGCTTCCGAGCAGATCTTGATCAGCTTCTCGGCGAGCCGGGTGGCGACCGTCAGGCCGTCCGGGTCGTCGTCGACCGGCTCGCCGACGAAGACGACGTCGACGTCGCTGACGTAGTTCAGCTCCTGCCCGCCGCACTTGCCCATGGCGATGACGGCGAGCCGGGCGGCCTCGGCCCTCTCCCCCATCTCCTCGCGCGCGAGGTCGAGCGCGACCTGCAGCGCGGAGCCGGCGAGCTCGGCGAGGATGTCGGCGACGTCCCAGAGCTCGAGCTCCCCGGTCAGGTCCCGGCCGGCGAGCACGAGCATCCCGCGCCGGTGCGCGAGGCGAAGCTCGTCGGCGTCCGCCGGCTTCCGGTTCGCCGGCGTCTCCAGCGTGGGGACGACCCCGTCCTCGCACAGCAGCTTCCAGTCCTCGGGATGCGTGACGAGGTGGTCGCCCAGCGCGGCGCTGGCGCCGAGGACGGCGATCAGTCGCCGGCGGAGCCCCGACTCTTCCCGCATCGTGTCCAGCGGCGCTCGCCCCGCCGCCTCGACGAGCCGGTCGAGCGTGGCGACCGCGAGGTCCGGGTCTGCGGCCGCGGCCAGCGGCGCGAGGACGACGTCGTCGAGACCGAGCCGCTCGGCGACCTCGGCGGCCGCGCCGGCGTCCCGGAAGCCGTACCGGGCCATGCGGCCGGTCGGGGTGCTGCTGCGGGTCTGCGGCGGAGCCACAACGAGGAAAGGTAGCCGACGGGCGGTGCGGTGTCGGCGGAGAACGAGGCCGTCCGGCACGGCGACGCCGAAAACCCGTTGAGGCGCGACACCGAGCGGCCCCGACGATCGTGCCGTCGGGGTGAAGCGGACCCGCCGTGTCCGTGGTGGCCTGCTGGGGTGACCATTCTCGGAGCCTGCCTGCTGGCCGTCCTGCTCGTCGTCGCCGGGCTGACCGTCGTGAACCGGAGCCGGGGCCGCAGCCGGGTCGGGCCCTCCGCACAGCCGAGCCACTCCACGGCGAACGGCCGATCCCGGAAGGTCCGCCGGGACAAGCGCGCACAGTCGAAGCACGACCGACGCAAGCGCTGATCGCGTCCCCAGCACTGCCGACCTCGGAGCACCGGTAGACCTCAGAGCACTGCCGACCTCAGAGCACCGGCAGGTACCGGTTGATCTCGAACGGTGTGACGTTGCGGCGGTACTCGTCCCACTCGGCGCGCTTGTTGCGCAGGAAGAAGTCGAAGACGCCCTCCCCCAGCGTGTTACGGACCAACTCGGAGGACTCCATCGTCTCGATCGCGCTGGCCAGCGAGTCCGGCAGCGGGTCGAGCCCGAGTTCCCGGCGTTGAGCGTCGGTCAGCGTCTGAACGTCTCCGTCTGCGCCCGGCGGCAGGTCGTAGCCCTTCTCGATGCCGTCCAGCCCCGCGGCGAGCATGAGGGCGAACGCCAGATAGGGGTTGCAGGCGGAGTCGGGGGTGCGCACCTCGACCCGAGTCGACTGACCCTTGTTCGGCTTGTACATCGGCACCCGCACGAGCGCGGACCGGTTGTTGTGCCCCCACGAGACGTAGGACGGCGCCTCGCCGCCCCAGTTCAACCGCTTGTACGAGTTCACCCACTGGTTCGTGACCGCCGTGATGTCGCGGGCGTGCACGAGGAGACCGGTGATGAACGACTTCGCCACCGTCGACAGGTGCAGCGGGTCGGACGGGTCGTAGAAGGCGTTGCGGTCGCCCTCGAACAGGGACAGGTGGGTGTGCATTCCTGAGCCCGGCTGGTCGCTGAAGGGCTTCGGCATGAAGGTGGCGTAGACGCCCTGCTGCATCGCCACCTCCTTGATCACGAGGCGGAAGGTCATGATGTTGTCCGCTGTCGTGAGCGCATCGGCGTAGCGCAGGTCGATCTCCTGCTGTCCGGGCGCGACCTCGTGGTGGCTGAACTCCACCGAGATGCCGACCCGCTCGAGCATCGTGATCGCCTCGCGGCGGAAGTCATGCGTCACGTCGTGCGGGGTCAGGTCGAAGTATCCGCCCTGGTCGACCGGCGAGGGGACGGAGCCGTCGCCGGTCGGCCGGTCCCGCAGCAGGAAGAACTCGACCTCGGGGTGGGTGTAGAAGGTGAACCCCGCGTCGGCGGCCTTTCCCAGGGTCCGGCGGAGCACCGAGCGTGGGTCGGCCGGCGAGGGCGAGCCGTCGGGCTGGACGATGTCGCAGAACATGCGGGCGGTGCCCGGGTTGTCACCCCGCCACGGGAGCACCTGGAAGGTCGACGGGTCCGGCTTGGCCAGCATGTCGGCCTCGTAGACGCGGGCGAAGCCCTCGATCGCGGAGCCGTCGAAGCCGATGCCCTCGTCGAACGCGCCCTCGAGTTCCGCCGGCGCGACGGCGACCGACTTCAGCACGCCGAGAACGTCGGTGAACCACAACCGCACAAAACGGATGTCGCGTTCCTCCAACGTCCGCAGGACGAATTCCTGCTGCCTCTCCATACCGCGAAAGCCTAGTAGCGGTTGAGGCCGTGTTCCGGTAGCCGTGCGCGTAGAGCGGCGTCGGGCCCCTCAGTTGCTCGCCGCGGCGAGCGCGTCGGCGCACGTGGGGTTAGCGGGCAGCTCCTCATCGAGGAACAACCGAACGATGCCGACGACGACCGGCGCGTTGTCCATCTCGCCGTGGTCGACCTCGATGTTCGGGCACACCTCCTGCACGGTCAGGTTGCGGGCGCCCGTCAGGGCGACGAGCGTCGCCGGGTGCACAAGCCGGTCGGAGTCGGAGGCGATGGTCAACCAGTCGTCCCGCCCGTCGGCCAACGGGTTGTCGTCCAGCATCCGCAGGAAGCCCGACCCGGGCCGGAGCTGCCCGCAGGCCTTGTCCGTCTCACAGGACTCCTGGTACGGCAGTCCGCTGTCCTCCGGCAACGCGACGCCGCCGTTGGGCACCGAGACCATGACGAGGTGCCGGATCCGGACCTGCTGATCGTCGACGAGCAGCCATGCCCGCGCGACCAGTCCGCCGAGGGAGAAGCCGACCATGTCGACCTCCGGCGCGCCGACGTCTCGGGCGGCGAGCGCCAGCTGGAACGCCGCGACGCGAAGGTCGCCGGTGCCGTGCTCCGGAAGCGTCACCTCCACGACGCGACGACCGTCCCGCTCGAGCCGGTCGGCGATCGCCTGCAGCTGCCTCGCGTTGCCCTTGTACCCGTGCACGAGCAGGACCGGCACGTCGTCGGGCGCCCCGGCGGGCAGCAGGGTGCCGTCGATCGCCCGGGCACCTGGCTCGGGCGGCGCGGCTGACCGTGCGCCCAGCGATGATGCGCTGGACCTGACGTGCGCGGCCGGACCGAACGCGGTCAGCACGAGGGTGGACAGCGCGACGACGACGACCCCGGCGATCGCTATGAACAGGGGAGGCCGTCGCACGGGGGAAATGCAATCACCTCGAGATCATTTCCGGGTGCCCGGCTCGCGGATGTGGCGGACGCGTTGCGCAGAAATGTCTGACTCTTCTTGATGTCCGGTCGTTCCCGCGCGTCACCTCCGCGCCCCGCGGTGCTCTCACGGATACCGTCTGCCCGGTGCGGGGGCGATCGCGGGGGCGACGCTGGTCGACGTGGGCGATCGGCGCGGCGCTGCTGACGGTGTTGCCGCTCTCGTGCAACAGCCTGCCGGAGGCCCAGCGAACGCCCGTTCCGGAGGAGGCAACGGCGCCCTCGGTGCCGCCCTGCCGGCCGGCGCCGATCGAGCAGCGGGCGGCCGCCGTCCTGGTCGCCGGCATGCCGGAGACGCTGGACCCCGACGACCGCCTGGCCACGGAGCTACCGCAGCTCGGGGTCGGCGGCGTCCTCCTGACCGCGCGCAACGTCGAGTCCGAGCGCCAGGTGCAGGCGCTGACGGCCGCCCTGCGCAAGCGCAGCCCGCGGCCACTGTTGATCACCTCTGACGAGGAGGGCGGGCAGGTCTCGACCTTCCGCCCCCTGCTCGGACCCACCGACTCGGCGTACGCGAGCGGCAACCTGCCGGAGAAGGCGCTGTTCGCCCGCGGTCAGCTGCTCGCCAGCTACCTGCGGCATCTCGGCGTCTCCGGCGATCTGGCGCCTGTCGCCGACGTCACCACCGGCGGCGCGTCGACCATCGGCAGCCGCTCGTACTCCTCGGTGCCGAGCGGGGCCTCCCGCGACGCACTCGCCGTCGCGGGCGGTCTCGCCGCCGGCGGGATCGTCCCGACGATCAAGCACTTCCCCGGCCTCGGCCGCGCGCAGAGCGACACCCATGCCGAGGTGGCCGTCGTGAGCACCCCGCGCCCCGAACTCGACCGCACGGACCTCGCGCCGTTCGTCGACGCGATCCGTGCCGGCGTTCCGGTGATCATGGTCAGCCATGCTTCCTATCCGAGCCTCGGCATCCGCGACCAGCCGGCCAGCATGTCGCCGGAGGCCTATGCGCTGCTGCGTCAGCTCGGCTTCACCGGCGTGGCGATGAGCGATTCCCTCGGGATGGGCGCGGTCAACCTGCGCTACGACTATCCGAAGGCCGCGGTGCAGGGGCTGCGCGCAGGGGTCGACGCGTTGCTGTTCACCGACGGGACGCAGGCGAAACGGATGCGGGACGCGATCGTCGCGGCCGTGCGCAGCGGCGAGCTGGACGAGGCGAGGCTGGACGAGGCGGCCGCGAGGATGACCGCTCTGGCCGGCGGCGACCCGAGGGCGCTCACCTGCCGGGACGTGCAGCTGCCGTCGATGACCCCGCCGGCCTGACCGAGGGGGCCTCGAGCGGGCCCGACAGGTGCGGCAGGTCCGGTAGATCCAGCAGATCCAGCAGATCGACCAGCGAGTGCACCCGCACCGCCTCCTCCACCGGTTCCGCCTCGCCCCGGTCGTACTGGCCGCGGTCGACGAGCACGGCCCCGAGCCCGGCCTGCCGGGCGCCGAGGACGTCGACCGGGTGCTCGTCGCCGACGTAGAGCACCTGCTCCGGCGGCCTGCCCACCGCCTCGCAGGCGGCGCGGAACGCGTCCGGGTGCGGCTTCGCGACGCCGATCTCGGCCGCGCAGACGACCGGCCCTATGCGCTCCAGCAGCCCGAGGTGAGCGAGCTTCGCCTCCTGCAGGCTGCGGGTGCCGTTCGTCAGGACGCCGGTGGCGAGCCCGCGGGCGAGCACGGCGTCGAGCGCCTCGTCCACGTCGGGGAACCCGACCCAGCTGCCGCGGTAGGCCTGCAGGTAGGACTCGAAGGCGCGTTCCAGCTCGGCGTCGCTGCCGACGGGCCGGCCGACGACCGGCAGGAAACTGCGCATCCGCCGGCGCCGCTGCTCGACGTGCTCGATCTCGCCGCGCCGCCACTCGCCGAAGTGCTTCTCCTCCGCGGCGAACCAGGCCCGCTCGATGTCGTCGGTCATCGGCACGCCGAACCCTGCGACCCAGCGGGCCAGCCCGGCGCGCGCCGACGTCCGGTGGTCGAGCAGGGTGCCGTCGAGGTCGAAGACGACGGCGGTCACCGGGGTCACGGTCTGAGGCTAGGCGACCGGGGCCGGGCAACCGGGACCGGGCAACCGGGACCGGGCAACCGGGACCGGCAAGCGGGGCGGGGCGAGCAGGAGTAACGCAGCCGGGACTGGCTACCTTCTGGGGCATGCCGCCGCTGCGGATCGCGCTCGCCCAGGTCGACGTCGCCGTCGGGGATCTCGACGGCAACGCCGACATCATCTCGACATGGGTCGGCAAGGCCCGCGAACAGGGGGCGGACCTCGTCGCGTTCCCGGAGATGGCGCTGACCGGCTATCCGCCCGAGGACCTCGTGTTGCGCAACTCCTTCGCCGCGGCGGCGAAGCACAAGCTGCGCGATCTGGCGGCCAGGTTGGCCGACGAGGGTTGCGGCGACATCGCCGTCGTCGTCGGCTACCTCGACCGCGCCGACGAGCCGACCCCCCGCCTGGGGCGGCCGGCCGGAGAGCCCCAGAACGCGGCGGCGCTGCTGCACGGCGGGCAGATCGCGGCTGAGTACGCCAAGCATCACCTGCCGAACTACGGCGTGTTCGACGAGTACCGCTACTTCGTCCCCGGCGACCACTTCCCCGTGCTCCGCCTGCACGGCGTCGACGTCGCAATGACCGTGTGCGAGGACCTGTGGCAGGACGGGGGTCCGGTCCACGTCGCGCACGAGGCGGGCGTCGGGCTGGTCGTCGTCCTCAACGGCTCGCCGTACGAGCGCGGGAAGGCACACACCCGGGACGAGCTGTCGGCGCGGCGGGCCAAGGAAGCGGGCGCCCCGCTGGCCTACGTGAACATGGTCGGCGGGCAGGACGAGCTCGTGTTCGACGGCGGCTCGCTGGTCGTCGACGCCGACGGCAACGTGGTGGCGCGGGCCGGCCAGTTCGACCAGGAGTTGCTCGTCGTCGACCTGGACCTGCCGGCGGGGTCGGACTCCGATCCGCCCTCCACGGTGGACGCCGACGACGGCACGCGGATGTCGGTGCGGCGCACCGTGCTGTCCGCCGAGCCGCGGCCGGACCGGGAGTTGCTCGAGGCGCCCTGCGCCGACCGGCTGGAGGACTGCGCCGAGCTCTACGCCGCCTGCGTGCTCGGAACGCGGGACTACATCCGCAAGAACGGCTTCCCGTCGGTCGTGATCGGGCTCTCCGGCGGCATCGACTCGGCGCTGGTCGCCACCATCGCCGTCGACGCCCTCGGCGCGGATCGGGTGCACACCGTCGCGCTGCCCTCGGCGTACTCGAGCGAGCACTCGGTCTCCGACGCCGACGAGCTCGCCCGCCGGCAGGGCACCCATCACACGACCCTGCCGATCGCGTCCGTGGTCGACGCCTACCAGGAGCTGCTGCACGTCTCCGGCGTCGCCGAGGAGAACCTGCAGGCCCGGGTCCGTGGCACCGCGCTGATGGCGTTGTCGAACGCGGACGGCCACCTCGTCCTGACGACCGGCAACAAGAGCGAGCTCGCCACCGGGTTCTCCACGCTCTACGGCGACAGCGCCGGCGGGTTCGCGCCGATCAAGGACGTCCCCAAGACGTCGGTGTGGGAGCTCTCCCGGTGGCGCAACGCCGAGGCCCGTCGGCGCGGCGAGACGGAGCCGATCCCGGTCTCGATCATCGACAAGCCGCCCTCCGCGGAGCTGGCGCCGGGACAGCTGGACAGCGACCGACTGCCCGACTACTTCGAGCTGGACGCGGTGATCGACGGGTACGTCGAGAAGGACCAGGGCTTCGAGGAGCTCAAGGAGGCCGGTCACTCGGTGGAGACCATCGAGCGGGTGATCCGGCTGGTCGACGCCGCCGAGTACAAGCGCCGGCAGTACCCGCCGGGGCCGAAGGTGACCTCGAAGGCGTTCGGCCGGGACCGTCGTCTGCCCATCACCTCCCGCTGGCGGGAGATGGCGGCGCAGGCGGAGCCGGACCCGGACGTCGAGAGCCCGGAGCGGGCGAGCTCGGACAGCGCGGCGAACTGACGGCGGCCGCGCACGCCGCGCCGCGCCGCGCCGCGCCGCAAGATCAACGCTGCCACGAAGCCGTCCCCCGCCCGGCGAACCGCCCCGACGAGCACTCCCGGCAGCGTTCAACCCGGCGGACACCCCCGCCGCAAGATCAACGCTGCCACGAAGCCGTCCCGCGCCCGGCGAACCGCCCCGACGAGCACTCCGGGAAGCGTTCAACCCGGGGAACGCGCCCACCCAGCGCGCGGGTGGCGCCGGCGGAACCGCGACCCCTGAGGGCTCAGCGGCGCGCGACGCCCTCGGCCCGGGCCGCCGCCGCAACGGCCTCGGCCACGTTCGGCGCCACCCGGTCGTCGAAGGGGCTCGGGATGACGCAGTTCTCGGAGAGCTCGTCCTCGATGACGGCGGCGAGCGCCTCGGCGGCGGCGAGCTTCATGCCCTCGGTGATGTGCCGCGCCCGCACGTCCAGGGCCCCGCGGAAGACGCCGGGAAAGGCGAGCACGTTGTTGATCTGGTTCGGGTGGTCGCTGCGACCCGTGGCGACGACCCGGCCGTAGCGGTGGGCCACGTCCATGTCGATCTCCGGGTCGGGGTTGGCCATCGCGAAGATCAGCGCGTCCTTGGCCATCCGGGCCACCGCGTCCTCGGGCACCTTGCCGGACGAGAGGCCGAGGAAGACGTCCGCTCCCTCGAGCGCGTCCACCAGGTCGCCGGTGAGGCGGGCCCGGTTGGTGTCCTCGGCGAGCGCCCGCTTGACCGCCGTCAGGTCCTCCCGCGAGCGCTCGATCATCCCCTTGCGGTCCGCGACGGCGATGTCGCCGATGCCGGCGTCGAGGAGCAGCCGGGTGACCGCGACGCCGGCGGCGCCGGCTCCGCTCACCACGACGCGCAGGTCACCGAGCGAGCGTCCGATCAGCCGGGCCGCGTTCCGGAGAGCGGCGAGCACGACGATGGCCGTGCCGTGCTGGTCGTCGTGGAAGACCGGGATGTCGAGGGCCTCCTGCAGCCGCCGCTCCACCTCGAAGCAGCGCGGGGCGGAGATGTCCTCGAGATTGATGCCGCCGAAGCTCGGCGCGAGCCGGATCACGGTCTCGACCAACTCGTCGACCTCGGTGCAGTCGAGGCAGATCGGCATCGCGTCGACGCCGGCGAAGTGCTTGAACAGCAGGGCCTTGCCCTCCATCACCGGCATCGCCGCGGCGGGCCCGATGTTGCCGAGCCCCAGCACCGCGGTGCCGTCGGTGACCACGGCGACGCTGTTGCCGCGCCACGTGTAGTCGTCGGCCAGGCCGGGCTGCGCGGCGATGGCGGTGCACACCCGCGCGACACCCGGGGTGTAGGCGAGCGACAGATCGTCCTTGTCCCGCAACGGGACGGTGATCCCGGTCTCGATCTTGCCGCCGCGGTGCAACGCGAAGGCGGGATCGGTGTCCAACACGGGACCGGCAACGGTCTCGGGGACCGGCTCGGGACTCATGACGCTCCTGACGGCGTTCTCGACGGGATCGACGTCTCGACCTGCACATCCCGAAGGTGTTCGGGCACATGCCGCGACGGGCCCGGTGGGGCTCACGTTCTGGGCTGTCGGCGGAGGTTCATCTCACCGGCGAGTCAGCCGGCCGAGCGTGCTGAACGCGCGGCGACCGTTCACCATCAAAGCACGGGATGAGCGGACGCATTCCTTATGATCATCCGGGGCGTCCGGAGCCCGACCGACTCCCCGGCTCGCCTCCCCCTCCGGCGGCCGGGCGTCGCTACGCTCGGACGGCATGGAGGCCGAGAACCTGGCGATCGCGGGCGCAGTGCTGTTCACCCCACGCCAGCACCGGGACGCCCGGGGCGTCTTCCTCGAACAGTTCCGCGCTGACGCCCTGTGTCAGGCGTGGGGGCATCCGCTGACCCTCGCCCAGTCCAACGTCAGCGTCTCCAGCCGCGGGGTGGTCCGGGGCATCCACTTCGCCGAGGTGCCGCCGGGGCAGGCGAAGTTCGTCACCTGCGTCCGTGGGCGGGTCCTCGACATCGCGGTGGACCTGCGCGTGGGCTCGCCCACGTTCGGCCGGCACGTCAGCGCGGTCCTCGACGACGTCGACCGCCGCGCCCTCTACGTCGCCGAGGGGCTCGGGCACGCCTTCGTCGCGCTCACCGACGACGCCACCGTCAGCTACTACTGCTCGACGGTCTTCGATCCGGAGCGTGAGCACGGCATCTCGCCGCTCGACCCGGACCTGGCGCTCCCCTGGCCCGACGACGTCGACCTGGTGTTCTCCGACCGCGACCGGGCGGCACCGTCGCTGGCCGAGGTGCGGGCGGCCGGTCTCCTGCCGGACGTCGGGGAATGTGAGGCGTTCTACGACCGCTTGCGCCGCGCCGGGTCGTCCGCACCGAACCAGGCCGGCCTCGGCCAGTAGCGCAGGAGCACCCGGCCCAGGACGTCGGCGTCGGGAACGCTGCCGAAGGTGGCGCTGTCCGTGCCGTGCAACGGATCGTCGGAGACGAGGAACCAGCCCTGCGCGTCGTGCAGCACAGCCCGCTTGACGCCGAGCGGGCGGTGCGGCAGCCGGGCGACCACGAGGTGGCCCGCCCGGACCCGGGCGCCGTAGTGGACGAGGCATGCGTCGCCGGGCCGCAGGGTGGGTCGCATCGAGTTCCCCGCGACGGCGACGGTGCCGAACCGACCCGACCAGGACCCGGCCCCCGACAGTGCCCAGGACCGTCCCCGGGACGGCTTCCGACGCAGCGCCACGACCCCGATCCTGCCGGGAGCGGACGACACCGGGTTTCGAAGGCAGCAATGGGGCAGTGACAGAACAGGACCCGACCAGCTATACGGTTTTCGACGAGGCCGACGATCGGCCCACGAAGGAGGCAATCGCACATGTCGCTACTGCGTCCCCGCACCGTCGTGCACGCCCACTGCGACCTGCCCTGCGGTGTGTACGACCCCGCCCAGGCGCGCTACGAGGCGCAGTCGGTCAAGGCGATGCAGGAGAAGTACCAGCAGAACGATGACCCGGTGTTCCGCACCCGCTGCGTGATCATCATCGAGCAGCGTTCGCACATCGCGAAGGAGCACCTCTGGACGCTCTGGACCGACTACTTCAAGCCGGAGCACGTCGAGAAGTACCCGCAGATCCACGACCTGTTCTGGCGTGCCACCAAGGCCGCCGGCGCGTCCGGCACCAAGGGCAGCACCGACCCCGAGTCGGGCCAGAAGCTGATCGACCTGATCGACGAGATCTCGGACATCTTCTGGGAGACCAAGGGCGGGAAGCCCAGCTGACCCGCTGACGCATCACCCGCACGAGAGCCGGCTCCGACCCACGGGGCCGGCTCTCGGCGTGTGTGCGGCCCTCTTCCGCAGTCAGGAGCCCCGACGTGATCCGCCCGGCACGCCCCGAGGACGTCCCGCACATCCGCGACCTGATCGTCGAGCTGGCCACCTACGAGCGGGAGCCCGAGCAGGCGCGGGCGAGTTCGGACCAGCTGTCGGCCGCCCTGTTCGCTCCGGAGCCCGCGGTGTTCTGCCTGATCGCGGAGGAGGACGCGGCAGACGCTGCCGTCGGGGCGCGGGGCCGGGTCGTCGGCTTCGCGATCTGGTTCCTGACCTTCTCCACCTGGCTCGGTCAGCACGGCATCTACCTCGAGGACCTCTTCGTACGACCGGGCGCCCGCCGGGCCGGCCACGGGCGCGCACTGCTTCGCGAACTGGCGCGCATCGCGACCGCGCGCGGCTATGGCCGCATCGAGTGGGCGGTACTCGATTGGAACAGCGAGGCGCAGGATTTCTACACCTCGCTCGGCGCGGTTCCGATGGACGAATGGACCACGTGGCGACTGACCGGAACGGCGCTGCCCGCCCTCGGACGCGACATCGACCCGCGGGTAGGGTGACGCAGGTCCGTCAGCAGTAGGGAGGTGCCGTGCCGGACGTCGTACCCGAGCAGATCACGCAGCAGTCGAGCCCGATTCGTTCCGTCCCCGTCTCCGGGGAGGTGCGGGATGTCGTCCGCCTCCGCCTGCCCGCCGTCGGCGCGTACCTGTCCGTGCTGCGATCGGCGACCGCCGGCCTCGCCGCCCGCCTCGACTTCACGCTCGAGGAGATCGAGGACCTGCGGATCGCCGTCGACGAGGCCTGCGCGATCCTGCTGACCAACGCGGCGCCGGACGTCGACCTCGAGTGCGAGTTCGAGCTGCACCCCGACGAGATCCGCGTGTCGGTCACGGTGCCGACGGTCGACGGCGCGCAGCCGGTGCGGGACAGCTTCGCCTGGACCGTGCTCGCCGCGCTCGCCGGATCGGTTGAGAGCCGGGCGGACGCCGACAACCGGGTGTCCATCGATCTCCAGAAGCGACGTGCCGCGGCGGAGGACGCATGAGCGTGGCACCCGGAGCGATCGACGAGCCGCCTCGGGACGGAGCCGCGACCCAGGACCCGGTGCCGCCGCAGAACGCCCCCGCGGACACCGTGACGACCGCCGAGAACACCGTGACGACCGCCGAGAACAACGGCGCCCTCGCGCCCGTCGCGGAGCCCGGCACCGAGGTGCCGACCGAGGCCGGCGCAGGCGAGGCCGAGGCCAAGGTCCCCGCCTCCCGGGCGGCGACGAGCGCCGACCGCGCGCACGCCCGCACGCTGTTCACCGAGCTGCAGGAGCTCCCCCGCGAGAGCCCCACGTGGAACCGCATCCGGGACGAGCTGGTCGAGATGCACCTGCCGCTCGTCGAGTACCTGGCCCGGCGGTTCCGCAACCGCGGTGAGCCCCTGGACGACCTCGTGCAGGTCGCCACGATCGGCCTCATCAAGTCCGTGGACCGGTTCGACCTCGAACGCGGCGTCGAGTTCTCGACCTACGCGACGCCCACCATCGTCGGCGAGATCAAGCGCCACTTCCGCGACAAGGGCTGGGCCATCCGCGTCCCTCGCCGGCTGCAGGAGCTCAAGCTCTCGCTGACCAAGGCGACCAGCGAGCTGTCGCAGTCGCTCGGCCGCTCCCCCACGGTGCCCGAGCTGGCGGGTCACCTGGGGATGAGCGAGGAGGAGGTCCTCGAGGGTCTCGAGTCGGCCAACGCCTACTCGGCGGTCTCGCTGGACGCCCCCGACGGCGGCGACGAGGACGCCCCCGCCGTCGCGGACACCCTCGGCATCCAGGACGAGGGGCTCGAGGGCGTCGAATACCGCGAGTCGCTGAAGCCGCTGCTCGAGCGCCTCCCACCGCGGGAGAAGAAGATCCTGCTGCTGCGC
Source organism: uncultured Actinomycetota bacterium (assembly GCA_963783105.1). Taxonomy (GTDB): domain Bacteria; phylum Actinomycetota; class Actinomycetes; order Frankiales; family Frankiaceae; genus JAVEDQ01. The sequence continues at coordinate 209,181 of CAWAMI010000005.1, read as the reverse complement.
TTCTTCGGCAACATGACGCAGTCCCAGATCGCGGCCGAGCTCGGGATCTCGCAGATGCACGTCAGCCGGCTCCTCGCCCGCACGCTGGCGCAGCTGCGGCGGGGGCTGCTCGAGGGCTGACTGCCCGAACGAGCCCCGCCGTCAGTCCTCCGCGCGCAGCAGTTGCCCGGAGGTCGCCATCAGCACCAGCACGGCGATCGCGCTGACGCCGAGCGGCACACCCGCGTACCACTTGCCGTTCTGCACCACGCTCCAGGCGATCGGCAGGCAGATCAGCTCGAGCACAACCACCGGTGAGCGCGCCCATCGCCGGGCGTCCGCTACTCCCCGCGCCAGCAGGGCGATTGCGACCGCCGACGCGACCCCGATCGCGGCGAGGATCTCCGCGCCGGCCCGGTCCACCGTCTCCGCGCGGAAGCCTTCGACGGCGAGGATGACGCTCGCCACCACCAGCAGCACCGCCTGCAGCAGGATGACCGCGCCCGCCGCCCGGCTCAACGGGTTGCCACCATCGGCGTTCGGTCCCGAGGAGTTGGGTGCTTCTTGTGGCATGTCACGACCTTAAGACCCCGTCACTCTGGGTATTTTCCTACGATGCGCGCGCTGCTGGTCGTCAACCCGAACGCGACCGCGACCTCCGTGCGCACCCGTGACGTCCTGGCCAGCGCCCTCGGCTCCGATCTCCGCATCGACGTCGAGCGCACGAAGTCTCGAGGTCACGCCATCGAACTCGGCGCTCAGGCGGTCGACGACGGCTACGAGCTCGTCGTCGCGCTCGGCGGCGACGGGACCGTCAACGAGGTCGTCAACGGGCTGCTGGCGAACGGTCCCCGCCCGGACCTCCCGGCCTTCGCGGTCGTCCCCGGCGGCAGCACGAACGTCTTCGCCCGCGCGCTCGGCTACTCGGCGCATCCCGTCGAAGCCACCAGCGAGCTGCTCGACAACCTGCGCGAGGGCCGCACCCGGCGCATCGCCCTGGGCCACACCGGTGACCGGTGGTTCACGTTCAACGCCGGGCTCGGCCTGGACGCCGATGTGGTGCGGCGCGTCGACGAGCGGCGCAAGCCCGGGCAGCGGGCCACGCGCGCGCTCTACGTCCGCAGCGCCGTCCGCCGCTACTACCTCAACACCGACCGGCGGCACCCGGCGATCACGCTCAGCGGGCCGGACGTCCCCGAGCCGGTTCGGATCTTCCTCGCCCTGATCTGCAAGGCCGACCCGTGGACCTACTTCGGCGACCTCCCAGTGCGGCCGTGCCCCGAAGCCCGCTTCGAGGGCGGACTGGACCTGCTCGGGATCACCCGGCTCCGCACCTTCCAGACCCTCCGCCACGTCGCCCAGATGTTCGCCAGGAACCCCGACCCGCGCGGCAAGCGGGTCGTGCGGCTGCACGACACCCCCGAGCTGACGCTCACTGCCGACCGGCCGCTGCCGTTCCAGGTGGACGGTGAGCCGCTCGAGGACCGCACCGAGGTCACGCTGCGCGCCGTGCCGCACGCCCTGCGCGTCGTCGCCTGACGCGACCCGCCGCGCCGACCCGCCCCGCAACCGGCCCGCACGCCACCGCAGCCCGCGAGGTCAGGAGCGGAGGGCCCTGACCACGGCTGCCGGGTCGTCGCAGATGACGCCGTCCACCCCGGCGTCCCGGAACCGCAGTGCGTCGTCCGGCGTCAGAACGGTCCACACGACGAGCCGAATGCCCTGCTCGTGGGCCCGCGACACCGCCGCGGCGACCCGGCGCGGCATCCGGGAGGGCAGCGCACTCGTGTGGGCGTGGAGCTCGGGGTGCCCGCCCCGCTCGACGATCCGCAGCCCGGCGAGCACGGGGATGCCGGGGAGGGTCAGTAGCGCCGTCGGCAGTCCCGCGGCGCGGGCCACGACGAGGGCGGTGCTGTCGAAGCTGGAGACGACGACGACATCGGAGCGTCCCTCGCCGCGGCGCCGGTCGAGCATCTCGACGACGAGCCGGGCGGTCGTCGCGCGCCGGCCGTCGTAGTCCGGCTGTCGCCGCTGGTTCTTGATCTCCAGCACGACGCGTCCCGGCGATCCGGCGTCGAGCATCTCCTCGGCGGACGGCACGCCGCGCCCGTGCAGCGACCGGGCGTCCTCCGCGATGACGGCGGTGCGGGCGGCGTCGGAGAACCGCTCGCGACCGGCCCGGTCCCGAGACCCCTCCATCAGCGCGGGGTCGTGCACGCACACCAGCTGCCCGTCGCGCGTGCGGCGGACGTCCACCTCGACCCCGTCCGCACCTGCGGAGATCGCTGCCCGAACGGCGGAGATCGTGTTCTCCGGCCCAGGGCGGAGGCTGCCGCGGTGGCCGAGGACCTGCACGTGCCCATCCTGGCAGGAGCCGGCCGGGCCCTACGCCTTGACGTCCGCCCGTCGCGCAGCGTGGCGAAGGCCACGAGCCGGATACTTCCCGCTTTCGACGTGAATTGGGTCACGATCGGGCTCTCAGCAGGGCATCAGTAGGTCCGGCATATTGCATCCGTGGTGTCACGGTGACATGTTCGTTCCGGATTCATGTGCTCGAGGGGCCCACCGAGAACACGTTGCGTCACGATCGGTCAGCAGACGACCGGCTCCCATGGGGGGTGCACTTCCCCTGTGCACGACCCGAACTGCGGCCCCGGAGCACCCGGTGATCAAGGCTGAGGAGACAGCATGGATTGGCGCCACGACGCTCTGTGTCGCGACGAGGACCCGGAGCTGTTCTTCCCGATCGGGATGAACGCACCGGCCGAGCGGCAGATCGCCGAGGCGAAAGCCGTGTGTCGCCGCTGCTCCGTCACGGAGGCCTGCTTGTCCTGGGCGATGGAGTCCGGCCAGGACGCCGGGGTGTGGGGTGGCCTGTCCGAGGACGAGCGTCGCGCATTGCGGCGCAGCACGGTGGCTCCGCTCGCCGTGTCCTGAGTTCCGGGAGGGGCGACGGCCCGACCGTCACCCCACCGCGAGGGCCGACAGCGACGGCACCGTGACGCAGGCCTCCGCCCCCTGCGCGCCGTCGCGGCCGTGCAGGTCGAAGGTTCCGCGCATCTCGGCGTCGATCAGGGATCGCACGATCTGCAGTCCCAGCCGGTCGGAGGCGTCGAGGTCGAAGTCGGCCGGCAGCCCCCGCCCGTCGTCCACGATGCGCACCTCCAAGGCGTCACCGTCGCGCCGGACGTCCACCTCGATGCTCGTCGCCCTGCCGTGCTCGACCGCGTTCTGCACCAGCTCGCTGAGCACGAGCGACAGCGGCGTGGCGATCGCGGCCGGCACGACGCCGAACGAGCCGGACCGACGGACCTGCGGCCGGGCGCCGGTGACCACGATGTCGAGCGTCATCCCCGCGAGCTGATCGGCCACCTCGTCGAACTCGACCGACTCCTCCGGCGACTGCGACAGCGTCTCGTGCACGAGGGCGATCGAGGTCACCCGCCGCACCGACTCCCGGAGCGCCTCTGCCGCCTCCGGCACCGTCATCCGCCGGGCCTGCAGTCGCAGCAGCGCCGCCACCGTCTGCAGGTTGTTCTTCACCCGGTGATGGATCTCCCGGATCGTCGCGTCCTTGCTGAGCAGCATCGCCTCCCGTCGGCGGACCTCCGAGACGTCGCGGACGAGGACGAGCGCGCCCGGCTCGGAGCCGGACAGCAGCGGGATCGCCCGCAGCACGACGACCACGCCGTCGACCTCGAACTCGTCCTCCTGCGGCTCGGCCAGCAGGTGGGTCCGATCCACGCGACGCTCGAGGGAGCTGCTGACCAGCCGGAGGCCGGCGTGCACGTCACGCAGCCGCTCCCCGGTCAGGTTGCCGGTGTGCCCGAGCCGGCGGTAGGAGCTCACGGCGTTCGGGCTGGCGTAGCTGACGACGCCGTTCTCGTCCAGCCGGAGCAGGCCGTCGCCGACCCGCGGGGCCTCGAGCACGTCGCCGGCGGTGGACGAGAACGGGAAGCGCCCCTCGGCCACCATGAGCGCCAGGTCGTTGGCACTGCGCAGGTAGGTCACCTCGAGCGGGCTCGGCCAGCGTGTGACGACGAGGTTGGTGTCGCGGGCCAGCACGGCGATCAGCCGGTCGCCGAGGGGGACGGGGATCGCCTCGTTGCGCACCGGCACGCCGTCGGCGTACTCCGGCTCGCCCTCGCGGACGATCCGGCGCTCGCGCCAGGCCGTGCCGAGCGTCTCGCGGCGCAGTCGGCTGCCGACGAGATCGGTGGGATGGACCGTGGGACCGGTCGCGGGCCGGACCTGCGCGACGACGACGAACTCGTCCACCGCTCGGTCGCGGGCGCCGTCGACCGGGATGCACAGCAGGAGGTCGGCGAACGACAGGTCGGCGAGCAGCGCCCACTCGGCCACCAGCGTCTGCAGCCGCTCCCGCTCGGCGGGACCGAGCCCCTCCGCGCCGCGCACCGGACCGTCGAGAGCCGTCACCGCCTCAGGGTGCCAGAGCGGCCCGTTCTGTCGGAGCCTCCTGGTTCACTCGATACATGGGCACGAGCAGTGACGTCATCGCCCGCGACCTGGCGTCGGTGTGGCACCCGTTCACCCAGCACGCCGGCTGGCCGACGGACGATCCGCTGGTCGTCGACCGGGCCGAGGGGATGTACCTCTACGACGCGGACGGGCGGGCCTACCTCGACGGGGTGTCCTCGCTGTGGGTCAGCGTCCACGGCCACCGGGTGCCGGAGATCGACGAGGCCGTGCGGGCACAGCTGGACCGGATCGCCCATTCGACGTTCCTCGGACTGACGCACGAGCCCGGCGTGGCTCTCGCCGAGGCCCTGCTCGCCACCGCGCCCGCCGGCCTGAGCCGCGTCTTCTACTGCGGCGACGGGGCGACCGCGGTCGAGGCGGCCCTGAAGATGGCCTACCAGGCCGCGCAGCAGCGGGGCGAGGACCGTCCGCTGTTCGTCGGGGTGCAGGAGGGCTACCACGGCGACACCCTCGGCGCGGTGAGCGTCGGCGCGATCGACACCTTCCACGCGACGTACCGGCAGATCCTGCTGCAGACCCGGCAGATCCCCTCGCCGGCGTTCGCGCGGGCCGGCGTCGCGGCGGCGCTCGCCGAACTCGAGCGGATCCTCGACGCGGAGGGCGACCGGGTCTGTGCCGTCGCGATCGAGCCGATGGTGCAGGGCGCGGCCGGGATGCTCACCCACGACGCCGAGTTCGTGCGGGGGGTGCGGCGGCTGTGCGACCGGGCCGGCGCTCTGATGCTCGCCGACGAGGTCGCCACCGGCGTCGGGCGGACGGGCCGGATGTGGGCCGTCGAGCACGCCGACGTCGCGCCGGACCTGCTCACGCTCGGCAAGGGCGTGACGGCCGGCTACCTGCCGCTGTCCGCCGTGCTCGCGACCGAGGAGGTCTACGAGTCGTTCCTCGGCAGCCCCGCCTCGGGCCGCACCTTCTTCCACGGCCACACCTACACCGGCAACCCGCTCGCCTGCGCCGCCGCGATCGCGAACCTGGAGCTGATGGCGGAGCGCGGCACGGTCGCGGCCGCTGCCCGCGCGGGCGAGCGGCTCGGGGCGATGCTGGCACCGCTGACCGACGTGGACGGCGTGGTGGACGTCCGCCGCTGCGGCACGATGACCGGCATCGAGGTCGCGCCGCGCTTCGAGCGGACCGGGTTCGAAGTCTGCCGGCGGGCCCGCGAGAACGGCGTGCTGATCCGCCCGCTCGGCGATGTCGTCGTGCTGATGCCTCCTCTCGCGATCGGGGACTCCGACCTCGACGTGCTCGGTTCCGTCGTCGTCGACGCGGTGACCAAGGTCGTCGGATGACGACGAACCCCGGCGATCCGGCGGTCGTTCCCGCTGCGCTGTCGCACCTGGAAGCGGTGGCCGCGGAGCGCACCGCCGCCGGACTGCGCCGACGACTCCGCCCCCGCGAGGCCGGCGCCCCGGTGCTGGACCTGGCGGGAAACGACTACCTCGGCCTGTCGCGGCACCCCGCCGTACTGGCCGCGGGGGTGGAAGCCCTCCGGACGTGGGGCGCGGGCTCGACGGGCAGCCGCCTGGTCACGGGCACGACCATGCTGCACACGGAGCTCGAGGACGCGCTGGCCGCTCACGTCGGGGTGGAGGCGGCGCTGGTCTTCTCCTCCGGCTACACCGCGAACCTCGGCGTCGTGACCGCCCTGGCCGGCCCCGGCACCCTGCTCGTCTCCGACGAGCGCAACCATGCCTCGCTGATCGACGCCTGCCGGCTCTCCCGGGCCGAGATCGCGGTCGTTCCGCACCGCTCGGTCCCGGCGGTCGAGGTCGCGCTCCGCAGCCGTCCGGCCAAGCAGCCTGCGATCGTGCTGACCGACTCGGTGTTCTCCGCCGACGGCGACCCCGCGGCGCTGGCCGAGCTCGCGGCGGTCTGCCGCCGCTACGACGCGCTCCTGCTCGTCGACGACGCGCATGGTTTCGGCGTCCTCGGCCCGGGGGGTGCCGGCGCGGTTGCCGCCGCCGGCTTGGCGGGCGCGCCCGACGTCGTGATCACGGCGACGCTGTCGAAGGCGCTCGGCGGCCAGGGCGGGGTGGTGCTCGCGTCGCGGCCCGTCGTCGACCACCTCGTCGACGCCGCCCGCACGTTCATCTTCGACACCGGCCTGGCCCCGGCGTCCGCGGGCACGGCGCTGGCCGCGCTCGGGGTGCTGCGCGACGAGCCGCAGCGGTTGCAGCGCGTCCGGGCGATCGCCCGGCGACTGGCCGAGGAGCTGGCGGTGCCGGTCCCGTCGGCGGCCGTCGTCCCGGTCGTCCTCGGCGACCCGACCCGCGCTCTCGAGGCCTCGGAGGCATGTGCGCGCGAAGGTGTGCTGGTCGGCTGCTTCCGGCCGCCCTCGGTGCCGCACGGCACGAGCCGGTTGAGGCTCGCCGCCCGGGCGGACCTGACCGACGACGAGGTGGCCCTGGCCATCAAGGTGGTGTCGACGACGCTGGGCCGGTGAGCCGACCGCTCACTCGAAGACGAGTCCCCGCTGCCTGGCCTGCTGCAGCCAACCCGGGTACTCGGTCATCATCAGGTCGTAGAGCTGGTGGTCCGGGAGCGCCGCCGGGTCGGCGACCGAGAAGAAGTCGGCGTTGTCGAGGAAGCGGCCGGGCATGTCGTCCAGCTCTTCCAGGAACTGGAAGTCGCCGGTGAGCGCCTGAGCCAGCCGGGCACCGAGCCCGCGCTTCTTCGGGGGCGGCGGCGCGCCCTCGGGGACGACGTTCTTGCTCGACTGCCCGATCGCCATGAACTGCCAGAAGATCGGCTCGTAGGAGGACCAGGTCACCTGGTTCCGGGTCCCCTGCTGATCGGTCGTCTGCCCGTCGGTCACGAACATCACGTAGACCGGCAGCTTGTCCTGCCGCGGGCTGTTGCGCGGGCCGGCGTTGCCGTCCGGGAAGTAGTACCGCCGCAGCGCCTGCATCGCGAGGTTGTAGTTGGTGCCGCCCTCGAGCCGCCGCCGCTGCAGCATCCCGTCGATCCAACCCGCGTGGTTGCGAAGGTCGAGCGGCCCCTCCTCGTAGCCGCCGGTGCCGAAGGTGAACACGTCGCACTCGCCGTCGTCGTCGAACTGGACGGCGAGCCCGAGGATGCGCTCGCACAGCTGCTGGACCTTGCCGGACTTGTAGAGCGAGTTCATCGACCCGGAGATGTCGAGACAGAGCGCGACGCGGGCCCGGTGCTCCGAGAGGCCCTTCTTCTCCAGCGAGATGCCCGCCTTCTTCACCAGGTCGACCATCTGCGGCGGCTGCCCGGCGAGCTGCTTCTCCAGCCGGACCTGCTTGCTCATGTTGATCGAGCCCGACGACGCCGCGGCCGGCGGAGGAGACGGTGGTGGTGGCGGCGGGGGTGCCCACTGCTGCTGAGGCGGGGCGGCCGGCGGTCCCCACTGCTGCTGCACGGGAGACGGCGGTGGCGGAGCTGACGGCGGTGCGGCGGAGGCGCTCGCCGGGGCCGCGGGCTCGTCGTCGACGCTGATGCCGTAGTCGGTGGCGAGCCCCGCGAGCCCACTGGCCCAGCCCTGACCGACCGCCCGGAACTTCCAGGCCCCCTGACGGCGGTAGATCTCACCGAAGACGAAGGCCGTCTCGCTCGTGGCATCGGTGATGTCGAAGCGCACGACCTCGGCGCCGGCCTCGTCGACCAGCGACAGGTACAGCCCGGCGACCTGCCCGAACGGCTGCCCGTCCGTGGACGCGGCGACCGCCACCGTCTCGACGTCCGCCGGCATGCCCTCGAGGTCGACGAGCAGGGCGTCCTGGCGGCCCGCCTTGCCCTGGTGCGTCACCGAGCCCTCGCGGGAGCGCGGCTGGTTGTAGAAGACGAAGTCGTCGTCGGCACGCACCTTGCCGTTCGCCGCCAGCAGCAGCGCGCTGGCGTCGAGATCCGGGCCGTTCGACCAGCCCAGGGACACGCGCACCCGTTTCATGCCGGGCGGCAACGCCGTGTTCGCACCCTTCGTTATCGCATCCACCCGGGGAGCCTAGCCGCCCCTGACTCCGAGCACAGCCGACTACCGTGGCCGACCGTGACCGTCCTCGTCGTCACCGGTACCGGCACCGGGGTGGGCAAGACCATCGTCACGGCGGCCCTCGCCGCCCTCGCGGCCGATCGCGGCGCGTCCGTCGCGGTCGTCAAGCCGGCCCAGACCGGACTACGCGACGACGAGCCCGGCGACCTCGACGACGTCCGGCGGCTGGCCGGCGTCACGGACCTGCACGAGCTGGTCCGCTACCCCGATCCGCTCTCCCCCGCTGCCGCCTCACGCCGATCCGGCATCGAGCCGCTGGAATTGCCTGCCGTCGCGCGAGCCGTCTCCGAGCTCGCCGAGAGCCGGCGCCTCGTGCTGGTCGAGGGCGCCGGGGGCCTGCTCGTCCGGTTCGACGAGGAAGGCTGGACGCTGGCCGACCTCGCGGTCGCGCTCGGGGCGCCGGCGGTCGTGGTCAGCTCCGCCGGGCTCGGATCCCTGAACACCGCGGCCCTCACCCTGGAGGCGATGGCGAACCGAGGCGTCGACCTCGCCGGCCTGGTCATCGGCGAGTGGCCCGCCGAGCCCGACCTCGCGTGTCGCAGCAACATCCGCGACCTCGAGACGCTGGCCGCCCGCCCGCTGGCCGGTGCCCTGCCGGAAGGCGCCGGCAACCTGGCACCCGAGGCGTTCCTCGACGTCGCCCGCAGCAGTCTCTCCCCTTCCTTCGGCGGTCGCTTCGTCCCCGGGGCCTTCCGCACGGCGGCGAGAGGCTGAACCGCGTCAACCGGATCGAGGCGGCCGAACTCTTCTACAGCATGAGCACATCGACGGTTACGCGATGAGCGGTGCGGACGGTCCGTTCACGGAGTACCTGGCGGAGAGGGCGACCGCGCTGCTCCGCTTCGCGACCCTGATCACCGGTGACCGTGGAGCCGGAGAGGACCTGCTCCAGTCCACCTTGGAGGGCGTCTACGGCCGCTGGGTACGGCGCGGCCCCCCGGCAGATGTCGACGCCTATGCGACGTCGCGCGGCTCCTCGGTTGCAGCGTCGGGTCGGTCAAGACGCACACGAACCGCGGGCTGACCCGGCTACGCGCGGAGGTGAAGCTCGCCCGCGCGAGTACGTGGCGCTCCTATGCCACACCGGACGGGGGAAACGCTCCCGTCGACCTCCGCCAGCCGGTTCAGCTTCTCGGAGCGGACGACCCGGCAGCGCCGCAGCTCATTGCGGTCAGCCCGGCGATCCCCGCGGGCTACCGCTACCTCGGCACCGACACCTGGGACGCCGACGGTCGTCAGATCCTGAATACCCGCGAAGGGAACTACTGCGGACCGGACCCGTCAAAGCCGGCTCCTCGGTGCCGCCGGATCCGTGCCCGAGGTGAGATCCGCCGCTGCCGCTCGTCTGTCCCGTTCGACCCCGACCTCGTCCGGCGTCGTGATCGGCACCTACGAGCTGTAGCGCCCCTGCTCCGAGGAACGCTCTGGCGCCGGGTCTCGTCACGGTGGACGATCTTCGGCGTGCACCCGTCGCTGTTCGAGTTCGCGGGCGGCGAGCCGGCGTTGCTCGCTCTGGCCGCCGCCCACCACGCGTGTTGCCTCGCGGACCCCGAGCTGAACCACCCCTTTTCCCACCAGGACCAGCATCCGCAGCACGTCGAACGACTGGCCGCCTACTGGGCGGAAGTCCTCGGCGGCCCGCCGATGTACTCGCGAGCAGTGCGGTGACCATCGCGACGTCCTGGTCATGCACTCCGGGAACGGCGACATGGACGACCTGTCGCGCCGCTTCGTCGCCTGCTTCGACGCGAGCCATGGACGATGCGGAACTACCGACGGAGCCCGCCTTCCGGCGCGCGATGCACGCCTACATGGTCTGGGCGACTGCGGAGATGACGGCGTACCCGGGCTCGGCGGACGACGTGCCGGACGACACCCCGATGCCGCGGTGGTCGTGGGACGGGCCGGTCCCGACCTGAGGCCGACCAGCCTCACAACGAGGAGCGGACCCGTCGAGCGCGCCCATGAGGCAGGATCGGGACCGTGACGGACGTTCTGGCGGTGGCCCGCGAGCAGGTGTTGGAGAACGGCAAGGGGCTCGACGAGTTCCAGGCGCTGGAGTGTCTGCAGCTCCCCGACGACCGACTGCCGGAGCTGCTGCAGCTCGCGCACGAGGTGCGGATGCGCTGGTGCGGGCCGGAGGTCGAAGTCGAGGGCATCATCAGCCTGAAGACCGGCGGCTGCCCCGAGGACTGCCACTTCTGCTCGCAGTCCGGGCAGTTCTCCTCCCCCGTCCGCTCCGCCTGGCTCGACATCCCGAGCCTGGTCGAGGCGGCGAAGGAGACCGCGGCGACCGGGGCGACCGAGTTCTGCATCGTGGCGGCCGTCCGCGGGCCGGACAAGCGGCTGATGTCGCAGGTGCGCGAGGGCGTCGCGGCGATCCGCGAGGCCGTCGACATCCAGGTCGCCTGCTCGCTCGGGATGCTCACCCAGGAGCAGGTCGACGAGCTCGCCGAGATCGGCGTCCACCGCTACAACCACAACCTCGAGACCGCGCGCTCGCACTTCGGCCAGGTCGTGACGACGCACTCGTTCGAGGAGCGGGTGGACACCTGCCAGATGGTCAAGGCCGCGGGCATGGAACTCTGCTGCGGCGGCATCCTCGGGCTCGGCGAGACGCTGGAGCAGCGGGCCGAGTTCGCCGCGCAGCTGGCCGCGCTCGAGCCGGACGAGGTGCCGCTCAACTTCCTCAACCCCCGCCCCGGAACCCCGTTCGGCGACCTACCGACGGTCGAGGCCCGCGAGGCGCTGAAGGCGATCGCGACGTTCCGCCTGGTGCTGCCGCGGACGATCCTGCGCTACGCCGGCGGTCGCGAGATCACCCTCGGCGACCTGGACGTGCAGGGCTTCACCGGCGGCATCAACGCCGTGATCGTCGGCAACTACCTGACGACGCTCGGCCGGCCGGCGACCGAGGACCTCAGCACCCTGGCCGAGCTGAACATGCCGCTGAAGGCGCTCTCCGCGACCCTCTGAGGCGCATCCGGGACGAAAGTCCCGGCGGGAAGCCCTCCCGTCCGGCCGGATCCGCCCGATAGGCCTCCAGCACTCTCTGTTGGAGGTCTTGTGTCGATCGACTCCCCGATCCCCGGTACGGTCCTGCAGCCGGGTACCCCCTGGCTCGCCGCGACGCGGTTCCTTCCCGAACCCCTGCTCGCGCAGGTGGGTGCCCGCCCCGTGCCCGCACCCATCCACGCGGGTCGGCTGGCCCGCGTGCTGTCGACGCTGTCCCGGCCGTAGGCCCCTCGACGGCTCCGGCTCCGGCTCCGGCTACGAGTCCTGCCGTGGTGCCGTGCCGGACGCCGAGTGCACGTCGGCCTCCTGCACCTCCGTCGCCGGGTCGGCGGCCACACCCGGGTCGCCGGCCTCCACGTGGTAGTCCTCTTCCTTCGTGTCGTCGCGACCCTCGGGCAGCGACATCGCGCGGAAGACCGGCGTCAGCGCCGCGGCGACGAGCGCGTTGATCGCCAGCGCCACGAGCCCGGTGTAGATCGTCGACTTGGTGTCGAATCCCAAGTGCGAGAACGCCCACTGCGCGCCGCCGAAGTGCTGCTTGTTGTTCTGCGGGTTCGGCGTCACGTACAGCATCCAGATGCCGAAGATCATGCCGACCGCCCAGCCGGCCAGCAGCGCCCAGCGATGGAACCAGCGGTTGTAGAGCATGAAGACGACCGCGGGCAGGATCTGCAGGATCAGCACGCCGCCGATGAGCTGCAGGTCGATCGCGTACTGGACGTCGAGCGCGAGGATCGCGATCAGCGCCCCCAGCTTCACCGCGAGCGATGCGATCTTGCTGACCTGCGCCTCTTCACGCGTCGACGCCGTCGGGCGCAGGTACTCCTTGTAGACGTTGCGGGTGAACAGGTTGGCGGCCGCGATCGACATGATCGCCGCGGGCACGAGCGCGCCGATCGCGATCGCGGAGAAGGCGACCCCGGCGAACCAGGACGGGAACTCGGCGTCGAACAGCAGCGGGATGACGGTGTTCGAGTTGGGCTTGCCGGCCAGTGTGCCGGGCTTGATGCCGGCCGCGATGGCCATGAAGCCGAGCAGCGCGATCAACCCCAGCACGAAGCTGTAGGCCGGCAGCGCCGCCATGTTGCGCTTGATGGTGTCCCGGCTCCGGGAGGCCAGCACCGCCGTGACCGAGTGCGGGTAGAGGAACAACGCCATCGCCGAGCCGAGCGCCAGCGTCGAGTACCCGAGGGTCTGCGCCGACGCCAGCGTGATCCCGTCGGTCTGGCTCGGCGACGCCTCGAACTTCGCGTTCGACTTGCCGAAGATCTCGCCCCACCCGCCGAGCTTCGACGGCAGATAGATGATCGCCGCGATGACGACGATGTAGATGAGCGTGTCCTTCACGAACGCGATGAGCGCGGGCGCGCGCAATCCGGACTGGTAGGTGTAGATCGCCAGAACGATGAACGCCAGCCACAGGGGCCAGGTGCCGCTGATGCCGATGGCGCCGAGCACTGCCTCGATGCCGACCAGCTGGAGCGCGATGTACGGCATGGTCGCGACGATGGCCGTCAGCGCCACGGCGAGGGCGAGGGCTCCCGAGCCCGTCCGGCCCCGGACGAAGTCGGCGGGCGTCACGTAGCCGTTGCGGTGCGAGACCGACCAGAGGCGCGGGGCGACCAGGAACACCAGCGGATAGACGACGATCGTGTAGGGCACGGCGAAGAAGCCCTGGGCGCCGGCTCCGTAGATCAGTGCGGGCACGGCGATGAACGTGTAGGCCGTGTACAGGTCGCCGCCGAGCAGGAACCACGTCACCCAGGTGCCGAAGTTCCGACCGCCGAGTCCCCACTCGTCCAGGCTGTCCAGGGACGCCGCCCGCTTCCAGCGCGAGGCGATGAAGCCCATCCCGGTCACCAGGACGAAGAAGAAGATCAGGATCCACAGTTCGACCTGGTTGATGCCGCCCATCACCGATCACCCCGCGTCATCCGGAACACGACGATCACGCTGACGACGCCGATCGGGATGCACAGGAACTGCCACCAGTAGAAGAACGGGATGTCGAACAGCGTCGGGTCCGTCTTGTTGTAGAAGCCCGGGAACAGCGTCAACAGGAGCGGGACCAGCAACAGCAGGTTCCACAGCGGCGTGCGGACGTGCTGCCGGGTGGCGGTCTGGATCTCCCGTTCCCGCTCCCGCCGAGCGGGGTCCGGAGTCGAAGCCTCGGGGTTCATGGATCACCCTCCGTCGGCCGGCGATGTGGGGAGGTGCCGTGCCAAACGGGGACATTAGACCTCCGAACCGCTACTCCACGTCAATGGCATCTCCGCGGATCGGGCTGGTCGGCGTCAGCTGCCGACGACGACCCGCGTCCGATCGGTCGTCCCGTCCCGGCCCGTGCCCGAGTCCATCTCGACGTCTCCGGGTGCCTCGATGGGCGCGAGGGCGTCGGGCTCGTCCGGGCCGTCGTCGGCATCGCGCGGGCCCGCCGAGATGCGCAACGCCACCGCGTAGCCGAGCAGCACCGCGATGTGGCTGAAGTAGAGCCAGAAGATCAGTAGGGCCGCAGTGCCCAACGCGTCGCTGCCGGCGAACGGCTGACCGAGGTCGATCGGCAGGCTCAGCACGAGCAGGAAGCCCAGCACGCTGCCCGCGATCCACGATCCGGCCCCGGCCGCACCCCAGAGGAGCGCGCCGAAGCGGGGGCGCAGCGGCCCGAAGACGCGGTAGCAGAGCAGCACGTTCGCGGTGGCCCCGGCCCAGCACACGAGGAAGGCCAGGTACACACCGAGCACGGTCGCCTTGTCGTCGCCGCCGAGCGCGGAGGACAGCCACGCCGCGAGCACCAGCCCCGCTCCGACGAGCACGCCGGACGCCGCGACCAGCAGCGGCGCGGCCAGCCGCCCTCGGAGGGCACCGAGTGAACGTCCCCTCCAGCGCGGCGGCGTCGAGCGACCGACGTCGCTGCGGGCGAGTCGGCCGAACGCGCGGGCGAACCCCTCGCCGTAGAGCGTGGAGATGAGCGCGGCCGCGATCAGCGCCGGGAGCTGCGCGGAAGTACCTTCGTCCGTCAGCCGACGGACGGCGTCGTCCAGGTCGTGCCGGGTGCCCACGGTGTGGGCGAGGCTCGCGCCGAGGTCGCGCAGCTCGCTGCCGCCGAGCAGCAGCCCGGCCAGCCAGCAGGCGACGACGAGCAGCGGGACGAGCGCGACGACCGCGTAGAAGGTGAGCCCGGCGGCACCGAGAGGGATGTCGCGACCGCGGAGGTCGGCGTAGGTGTCCGTGACCACCCCACGCACTCGCCCCCACACGCTCACGAGCTGGAGATACCCCCGGGACCGCGGTTCAGCCGGTGCATCGACGAGATGCCCGGCATACGACCGCCTATTGGAGCCCCCTCGGGGCCGGATCACGATGATTTCGGCTTCCCCGGAGCGTCTACTTCTCCATGGGGACCCTCAGCTACAGCATGAGCATCTCCCTCGACGGCTACGTCGAGGATCCGACCGGGAGCATCGGCTTCTCCGTCCCGGACGAGGAGGTCCACCGCTTCGCGAACCAGCAGACGCGGGACACGGCGGCGTTGCTGTTCGGCCGCGGCCTCTACGAGATCATGGAGGACTTCTGGACGGCGCCGGAACGGGCCGACGGGCCCGAGGTGGAGGCGGAGTTCGCCAGCATCTACGCCGAGACGCCGCGGATCGTGTTCTCCGATTCGCTGGACTCGGTGGCCCCCGGTTGCCGACTGGTGCGCCGCGCCGATGCGGTCGACGAGGTCGTCCGGCTCAAGGACGAGACCGACGGCGACCTCGGCGTCGGCGGCCCCGGGCTCGCCGCATCGCTGCTGGACCTGATCGACGAGTTCCGCCCGAGGGTGGTGCCGGCCTTCACCGGCGGCGGCAAGCCGTACGTGCCGCTCGGGGCCGACCTGCGGCTACGGCTGCTCGAGCAGCGCACCTTCCGCAGCGGCACCGTCTTCCTGCGCTACGGAAGGGCCGGCTGACAGCGCCAGGGCTGCACCCACCCCTGGGCTGCATCCCGGAGGGAGCCGTGGGGTACGCGGAGGTCGCCGACGGCCGTCCGGGGCAGCGGCCGGGGATGCGGGGTGTCATGGCCGGGGATTCGATGGCCGCACGTCGCAGGCTGCCGGTCACGGTCACCGGGCTGATGGTCGCCCTCGCGATCGCGCTCGTCGCCGACATGCCCTGGTACCTGGGGACGCTCACGTCCGGCGGCCAGTTCGACGCGCGCTCCTATGCGCACAACGCATTGCTGTTCGTGCTGGTGGTGGTCTTCGCGGCGCTGATCGCGACGGACAAGCGGTTGCGCGGCTCCCGGGCGCTGTGGGTGCTGGGGGCTGTCATGGTCACCGTGCCGGTGTGGCTCGCCTACCTCTGGGTCCACGAAATCCGGCCGCGGCGCCGCGCGTAGGGGCTGATCGGCGTTCTGATCCCGTCACGTCATCTGACCGGAGACCAGGAACAGCAGGCCGAGAAGCACGAGAACGGCACCGCCGATCGCGCCCCACAGACCCATCCGCCGAACCTGCTGCACGAACACGTCTCGCTCGACCGTCGGGTCATGCCGGGTGGCCGGCGAGCGATCCACGAACCAGGCCGGGTCTCGCCGCATCGCCAGCCCGAGGGCCAGGAGAACGACGGCGAGCACCAGGGGGACGAGCCGGCCGATCACCGTGTCGACCTACCCAGGTGTGCCGGTGACCTGACGCAGGCGAACGTGCCTGAACAGAATCCGACAAAGCTGCGGAGGTTCGGGCCCGGGGAGGTCGAGATGTCTGGATAAGTCGGGCACAAGGGAAGAAGCATCGTCAAAGTTTGAGCACCCAACCCATCGACGTTGGCGCCCCGCTCGTCTTCGCAAGTGGATGCACCAGACCTCCACGCGGTGAACGAGGCTGCTCAATCTCGCCAGCTGATCGTGACGAGGTCCCGTTCGGTATCGATCACAGCCCTGATCTGGGCTCGGCGGGCGACCACCATCAGGAAGATCTCGAGAAAACCGAGAACGACCGCCAGCGCACCGGCCCACCCGAGGCCCGCCGCGCCTGGGAAGCAAGCGCGAACAGAAGGAGAACCCCGACCACAGCTGTCGCCGACGCGCTCGCAGCCCGGGCGACCAGATCGCCGAGGACGACGAGCCCTCGACCCCCCGGGCGTGACGGGCCGCGGAACTGAATGCCCACCGCGGAGCGCTTCCCGCGAGGCGCGAACTACTCTGATGCCGTGTTCTGCGACCGCTGCGGACAGCCCGCCGACTCGGGCGCCCACACCCGGTGCGAGGCCGCCCGTCGACTCGAGCCCCCGCGCTACTGCCCCGCCTGCGCCCGACGCATGGTCGTGCAGGTGCTGCCGACAGGCTGGACCGCCCGCTGCGTCGAGCACGGCAGCACTGCCGGCACCGCCAGCGCCCCGGCCTGAGCCCGGGCGGCCGGCCCGAGCTCAGGCGACCAGGCCGAGGCGCCGCAGCTCGACGGTGAGGTCGTGCGGCGAGGTCGAGGCCTGCATGGCGGCCTCGAGCGTGATGACGCCGTCGCGGATCAGCGCGACAAGGTGCTGGTCGAAGGTCATCATCCCGTAGTAGGAACCCTCGCTGACCAGCTGCTGGATGCTGCCGGTCTTGTCCGGGTCCGCGATCGCGTCGGCGATGCGGCCGGTGTTCACGGCGATCTCCATCGCGACGCAGCGACCCTCGTCGTCGGCGCGCGGAACGAGCCGCTGACAGACGATCCCGCGCAGCGCGCCGGCCAGGGAGAGGCGGACCTGCTTCTGCTCGTGCGGCGGGAAGAAGTCGATGATGCGGTTGATCGTCTCCGTCGCGTCCGTGGTGTGCAGCGTGGACATGACGAAGTGACCGGTCTCGGACGCGGCGAGCGCGGCCTTCACCGTCTCCGCGTCGCGCATCTCGCCGACCAGGATGACGTCGGGGTCCTGCCGCATCGCCGCACGCAGGGCAGTCGAGAAGTCATCGGTGTCGACCCGGACCTCGCGCTGGTTGACCATCGCGATCTTGTCGAAGTGCAGGACCTCGATGGGGTCTTCGATGGTCACGATGTGCACTTCGCGGTTCGCGTTGACGTGGTCGACCATGCCGGCGAGCGTCGTCGTCTTGCCGGAGCCGGTGGGGCCGGTGACCAGCACCAGGCCGCGCGGCTCCAGTGCGAGGGAGCCGAGCACCGCGGGCACCCCGAGCTCGTCGAGCGGGATGGCGCCGACGCTGACGCGCCGGAAGACCAGGCCGGCCGCCCCGCGGGCCCGGAAGGCGTTGACGCGGAACCGTCCGACGCCTCGGATCGAGTAGGCGAAGTCGGCCTCGTTGGTGCGCTCGAACTCCTCGACGAGGTCGTCGCGGAGCACCTCGCGCACCATCGCCTCGGTGTCGGCGGCGGTGAGGTCGCGGGTCTGCAGCTTGCGCAGCCGGCCGTCGATGCGGACGCGGGGCGGGGAGCCGACCTTGCAATGCAGGTCGGAACCGCCGCACTCGACCAGCGCGCGCAGGAACGGCTCGACACTCATCACAGGAGGGGAATCGGCCGATCGCTTCGTCGCCTTGACCCTTTTGACACCGCGAGACACGACCGGGACGCAGGTGCGTTGCTCGGCCCGGGTCGAGGGTCGCCGGCGCTGCGTCCTATCAGCGCCCCTGCCAGCGCGGCGAGCGCTTCTCGAAGAACGCGGTGACCCCCTCGGCCACGTCCGCCGTGGTCGTGAGCAGCGACAACTGGGCCTGCATCGCCTCGAGGGCGGGCAGCAGCGGCGTCTCCAGGGCGGTCAGGAAGGCGGCCTTGCCGAGCCGGACGGCCACCGGCGGGGCGCCGGCGAGCTTGTCGAGCGTCGCCTCGACCTCCGCGTCGAAGTCGGAGGCGGGAAGCACCCGGCTGACCAGGCCGACGTGGTGCGCCTCGGTGGCGTCGATGCGGCGGCCGGTGAACATGAGCTCGCTGGCCACCTTCGGCGACACGTGCGCGGCGAGCAGCGCGGAGACCATGAACGGCCAGAGACCCACGTCGATCTCCGGCAGGCCGAACCGCGCGTCCGACGACGCGAGCACGATGTCGGAGCCGAGCGCGAGGCCGACCCCACCCGCCAGACACAGACCCTGCACGCGGGCGACGACCGGGAGCGGGCAGGAGCGGACGGCGACCACCAGCCGCCGCAGGCCGCCGCGGGCCTCGTGCCGCTCGAGTCCGGTCGCGTCGTCGGCCATCACGGACAGGTCGGCGCCGGAGCAGAAGACCTTGTCGCCGGTGCTGGCGATGAGGACGACCCGGGCCTCCCCCGGGTTCTCGACGGCGGCGACCATGCCCTCGAGCACCTCGTCGTTGAGGGCGTTGCGCCGGTCCGGCCGGTCCAGGGTCAGCCGCAGCACCCGCCCGTCGTTGTCGACCTGCAGCCCCGGGACGCTCATGGCCCGCACCCTAACGGCCCGCTCTCGACGGCTCTGGCAGGATGACGGGCATGGCGAAGAGAGCACGCAGGCGTCGGGCCCGGGCCAAGCGCAAGGCCAACCACGGCAAGCGGCCGAACGCCTGATCCGAGGATCAGTCCAACTCGACGAAGGCCCGGTGCTCCCCTGGCGGGAGGCCGGGCCTTCGTGGTGTCCGGACAGACGCGGCCGGGCGGACTAGAGCTGCTTGCGCAGCCAGTCCACCGTCTGCGCGAGGCCGTCCTCGATCTGCCACTGCACGGTCCAACCCAGTTTCCGCCCCGCCAGCCCGGCGTCGAGGGCGATCGCCTGCAGCTCCCCCGGCCGCGGCTCGGCCATCTCCGGCTCGTCCGCACCGCCGGCGGTCCGTGCGATGAGCGTGTGCAGGGTGCGCACGTCGGTCTGCCGCCCCGTGCCGATGTTGAACCGCAGCCCGTCACCCGCGCCGGGCTCGACGGCGCGACGGAACGCGTCGGCGACGTCCGCCACGTGCACGTAGTCGCGGGTCGACGTGCCGTCACCGAAGATCTTCGTCGGCTGCCCGGACAGCAGCCGCGTGCCGAAGATCGCCACCACGCCCGCCTCACCGTGCGGGTCCTGCCGCGGGCCGTAGACGTTGGCCAGCGCGAGCGAGGTCCAGCCGATGCCGTAGAGCGCGGAGTAGACGTTCAGGTACAGCTCACCGGCGGCCTTGCCCGCCGCGTACTGCGACTCGGGGCGGATCGGCGCGGTCTCGTCCACGGGCAGCTCCGTCGGGGTGCCGTAGATCGACCCCCCGGAGGACGTGAACACCACCTTGCGCACGCCGGCGGCGCGGGACGCCTCGAGCAGGTTCACCGTGCCGGCGACGTTGAGCCGCACGTCGCGCTGCGGGTCCGAGACGCTGATGCGGACGTCGATCTGCGCCGCCAGGTGGCAGATCACCTCGGGTCGCAGCCGCCCCACGAGCTCGGTCAGGCCGGGGTCGGTGATGTCGAACTGCTCGAAGGAGAACTTCTCGGAGCCACGGGCGTCGGCGAGGTTCTCGAGCTTGCCCCGCGAGAGGTCGTCGAGGCCGATCACCTCGTGGCCGTCGGCCAGCAAGGCGTCGGTGACATGGGAGCCGATGAACCCGGCAGCGCCGGTGACGAGGATGCGCACGACGGGTCAGGCTATCGGCCCGCTCCCTGAGGCTGCGCCGCGACGGGCCGCCGCGGCAACCGCTGACCGCAGGGAGTGTTCGCGGTCTGCGCGGCGATCGGCCCGGAGATCCTCGGCAACCGCGAACAGCAGGGGCGTTACTCCGGCTGGAACTCGGAGGTGCCCCACTCGACCCGCGCCGTGCGCAGCCGGGTCAGCACCGAGACGCGCAGCGCCTCGGGTGCCCGCTCGCCCCCGCACCGGCGGGCCACGAGCAGCTTGACCTCCTGCTCGATGCCGAACTGCCGCAGACAGGGCGAGCACTCGTCGAGGTGGTCCCGGATCAGACGCTTGCGATCGGAGTCGATCTCCCCGTCGAGGTACAGGTAGACCTCGTTCAGGACGTCATGGCAATCCGTCTCGTGCGGCGATCCACAGCTCACTGCGATCCCTCCCGCGAGCCCGAGCGACCGCCCGCGGCCGCCCCTGCGTCAGCGACCCGCTCCAGGTCGACCTCGTCCGGCCCGGCCGTCGTCGCGGGGATCAGGCCGCGCTCGCGCGCGTACTCCTCCAGCTCCGCTCGCAGACCGCGTCGACCGCGGTGCAGCCGGGACATGACGGTGCCGATGGGCGTGCCCATGATGTCGGCGATCTCCTTGTAGGCGAAGCCCTCCACGTCGGCGAGGTACACCGCCATCCGGAAGTCCTCGGGGAGGCGCTGGAGCGCCTGCTTCACGTCGCTGTCGGGCAGGTGTTCGAGCGCCTCGACCTCTGCGCTCTTCAGCCCGGTGGACGTGTGCTCCGCCGCGTCCGCCAGCTGCCAGTCCTCGATCTGCTCGGTCGGGCTCTGCAGCGGCTGCCGCTGGCGCTTGCGGTAGCTGTTGATGAAGGTGTTGGTCAGGATCCGGTACAGCCAGGCCTTGAGGTTCGTGCCCTCCTGGAACTGGTGGAAGGCGGCGAAGGCCTTGACGAAGGTCTCCTGCACGAGGTCCTCGGCGTCGGCCGGGTTACGCGTCATCCGGAGGGCGGCCGAGTACAGCTGGTCGAGGAACGGCAGCGCGTCCCGCTCGAAACGAGCCCCCCGCTGTTCGGGTGTCTCCTCCACGGCGCGCACCTCCCCCGGCTCGACTGGTACGGCTGGGCCCTGAACCTCTGACCCGATGCGGACTCCTGACCCTACTGCGGGGGCAGAAACCTCAACGCCGGGCTCGGAGGTCGGAACACTCGAAGCGGGCCCGGGGCCGTACGTGTCGGGTCGGCGCAGGGCGGCACGACCGGGGCCGGTGGCCCGGGCGCTGTTCGGGCCGCTCGTCGCGGTCACGATCGACCGCGGTCGGGAGGCGGATGTCGACGTCACGACCCTTTCAACGGCGTCGGGTGGCCGGGCGATTCCCCGCTGCTCCTCCACACGCCCGCACGCCCCCGCCACGGCGCACAACAGCGGGCGCCGCGGCGAGAAGTTCGTAAACTGGCTCCATGGAGGGCTACCACCCGGCGGTGGAGGAGTACCTCGAGACCATCCTGGAGCTCGAGGAGTCCGGCATTCGCCCCATGCGCGCACGCATCGTCGAGCGCCTGCACGTCAGCGCGCCCGCCGTGTCGGAAACCGTGCGCCGCCTCGAGCGTGAGGGCTACCTGACGCTCGACGAGAGCCGCGCCATCCAGCTCACCGGCAAGGGCCGCACGTACGCGACGTCGATCATGCGCCGGCACCGCCTCGCGGAACGCCTCCTCACCGACGTGCTCAAGGTGCCGTGGTCGCAGGTGCACGAGGAGGCCGGACGCCTCGAGCACGCCATCAGCCCTCGCCTCGAGCAGCACCTCGTCGCCCTGCTCGGCGACCCCGGGACGTGCCCGCACGGCAACCCCATTCCCGGCTCGGTCAACGCCGTCGACGTCGCCACCCAGATCCCGCTCGGCTCGGCGCCGGTCGGCTCGACCGTGGTGGTCCGGCGCATCGACGAGGAGCTCGAGGCCCAGTACGACCGCATGCAGGAACTCGAGGCCGGCCGCGTGATGCCCGGCCACATGCTGCGGGTGCTCGATCCGGAGCGGCCGGACCAGCAGCGCTTCGACTCCGACGGCACGGTGATCGCCCTCGACAGCGTGGTCACGGCGAAGGTCTTCGTCACCGTCGAGTGACATTTGTCCCCGGCGAAACCTCTCGAACCGGGCGTACCGACTGACCCGTGTAAACGAGGGGTAACACTCCTGGCGTGTCCGCGCCCCCGACCAGTTCCCCGCGCCGCGGGGGCGACGAGGCGCGGGCCGACGCGAGACCCGACGAGTACGCCCGCTTCGTCGCCACCGTCGCCCGCCGTCAGCTGACCGCGTGGCTGCCGGAGCGGCAGAGCCGGGTGCTCGACATCAGTCGTGAGATCTCGCTCGACTCCGCCGAGGACCTCCGCGTCGACACCGGCGTCGCCCACCGCGTCGGCACGACGATCGCCCGCGCGGGTCACAGGGTCTTCCGGGTCGAACACCCGACGTGCCCCGCCTGGCGGCCCAGCCCGGAGGTGCGCGGCGGGACGTCGGGCGTGACCCGGATCGTCGGCGACCCTCGCTCGCTCGACTGGTTCCGCTCCGGGAGCTTCGACGCCGTCGTGGCCGAGGGCGGTGCGCTGTCCTCCTGCCTGGCCACCGAGACGACGGTCGCGCAGGTGGCGCGGCTGCTCCGGCCCGGCGGCAGCCTGCTGATGACGGTCGAGTCGCTCGTCCACGGCCTCGCCCGGCTCGCGGAGCAGCACCGCTGGTCGGAGCTGGCCGACGCGGGGGCGGCCGATGTGGTGCTGGTGCCGGGCACGGACGAGCCCGGCCTCGACGAAGCTGCCTACACCCGCTGCTTCGGCGTCGACGAGCTGCGAGAGCTCGTGACCGACGCCGGCTTCTCCATCGACTGGATCCGCCCGCGCACCGTGCTGCCCCCGGACGTGGTGACCCACGCGCTGCGCGACGATCCGGGCTGCTTCGACGCCCTCGTCGCATCCGAGCTCGACCTCGCCGTCGAGCGGCAGGGCGAGTCGTCCGGGAGGTATCTGACGGTCAGCGCGACCCGCCCGTAGCCGCCGGGCTCAGGGGCCGATCAAGTCCGGAGCGCTCAGCGCTGCTCGAACTTGGCCTGGTCCTCCATGCACCGCGCGGCCTCCGGCTTGATCTCCAGCCGGCCCTCGGGGATCTCCTTGCCGCAGTCGATGCAACGGCCGTAGGTGCCGGCGTCGATGCGCGCGAGCGCGGCCTCGATCTCGGCGCGGTCGCTCTGCGCCGCCTCGATCACGGCGCTTTCCCGCTCGAAGTCCGCCACCTCCGTGCCCTGGTCCCCCGGGTGCTGGTGCACGTGACTGACGTCGACGTCGGTCCCCGCCTCCTCCGCGACGAGCGCGGCGGCGCTGCGGTCCAGTTCGGCAAGGCGCTCCTGAAGCCGGGCGCGAGCGGTGTTCACATCCATGACAGTGCCTCCAGCACGAACAAGTGTCTTCCCACGGTTCACGGCGGTCGAGCCCTCGCAACCGCCCCCGAGCTGCTCATCGGGAGCGGCGACCGAGAGGCGGTCGGAAGTGGGCGTCCCGGCACACCGGATTGCCTCCGCTGCGTCGAGAGGCGGAGACCTCCGCGGTTACGCCGTCGAGGGACCGTACCCGTTGCGTCCGATACCGCACCTGTGGATGGCGACGCGAATGCGGGGACCGACACCCCGACGGGCCCCTCATACTGGACGGAGCCGCCGCAACCGTCCCCACATCGTCAGCGCGAGCGGCCGTACGAGAGAGGCCGATTCTCCTGCCCGCAGCGTCACCCACCCTCGCGTCCGGGAACACCTGGGCGGCACCCGCCGCCGACGGGCCGGTGCGAACAACGGTGCGCGTGCCCGGCTCGAAGTCGGCCACCAACCGGGCCCTCCTGCTCGCCGCCCTCGCCGAGGGACCGAGCCGACTGCGCCGGCCGTTGCGCTCCCGGGACACGCAGCTGATGGCAGCGGGGCTGAGGGCCCTCGGGGTGCGGGTCGACGATGCCGCCACAGAAGCCGGCACGGAAGCCGCGCACAGAAGCCGGCACAGAAGCCGCCGCGGAGCCGGACTGGCTGGTCACGCCCGAGAACGCCGGCTCGGCGAGCGCTCCGGAGGGCATCTCGCTCGACTGCGGCAACGCCGGCACCGTGGCGCGCTTCCTCCCGCCCGCGGCGATGGTGTTGACGCACGACCCCGTGCACATCGACGGCGACCCCCGGATGCGCGAGCGCCCGCTGGGACCGCTGCTCGGCGCCCTGCGCCTGCTCGGCGCCCGGATCGACGACGACGGCCGCGGAGCCATGCCCTTCACCGCCACCGCGCCCGAGGGCCTGCGCGGTGGCGTCGTCACGCTCGACGCGTCGTCGTCCAGCCAGCTGGTCTCCGGCCTGCTGCTGGCCGCTCCGCGGTTCACGGCCGGCGTGGAGGTCCGGCACGTCGGCGAGCCCGTCCCGTCCGCCCCGCACCTGCGGATGACGGTGGCGATGCTGCGCGAGAACGGCGCGTCCGTGGACGACACCGTCGACGACGTCTGGCGTGTGGCGCCGGGGCCGCTGTCGCCGCTGGACCGGACGATCGAACCCGACATCTCCAGCGCGTCCGCGTTCCTCGCCGCCGCGGCGGCGACGGGTGGACGGGTCGCCCTCGAGGACTGGCCGGCGGCCACCGAACAGCCGGGCCGGCTGCTCCCCGGCCTGCTCGAGGCGTTCGGCTGCCGGTGCGCCGTCAGCGACGGGCGGCTGGTCGTCGAGGGTCCGGACCGGCTGCGCGGTGCCGACCTCGACCTGCACGAATACGGCGAGGCGACGCCGACGCTGTGCGCCCTCGCCGTACTCGCCGACGGTCCCTCGCGGCTGCGCGGTGTCGCCCACCTGCGGCTGCAGGAGACGGACCGGCTGGCCGCGCTGGCCGAGGAGTTCGGGCGGCTCGGCGCCCGCATCGAGATCACCGACGACGGGCTCGCGATCGAGCCGGCCCCCCTGACCGGCGCCACCCTCGACCCGCGAGCGGATCACCGCCTGGCCATGGCCTACGCCGTGGTCGGGCTCGTGGTGCCGGGCGTGCAGGTGGTGGACGTAGCGACGACCGCCAAGACGGTCCCCGACTTCCCGGAGCGCTGGGCGGAGCTCGTGGCCACCGGCCCGCGCGCGGCGACCGGCTGACATGCCGCGGGATCTGGTCTGACGTGCCCCGCGAGCTGCGCTGACATGCCTCGAGAGCTCGACGAGGACGACGTCCGCAACCGCCCCGGTCGGGGCTCGAGGCGCCGCAGCCGGCTGCGCCCCGACTACGGCGACGCTCCCGAGGCGATGGTCGTCGCCGTCGACCGGGGTCGCTTCACCTGCCGGATCCCCGGCGGCCCGGAGGTCACGGCCATCCGCGGCGGCGACGTCCGCCGCACGCCCGTCGTCGTGGGCGATCTGGTGCAGCTCACGGGCGACACCTCCGGCGAGCCGGACTCGCTGTCGCGCATCGTCACGGTCGCCGAGCGGCGCACCCTGCTCCGCCGCACCCCGGACGACAACGACCCCGGGGAGCGTCCCGTCGTCGCCAACGCGGAGCTGCTGGTCGTCGTCGCCTCGCTGGCGGATCCCCCGCCGCGGCTCGGCCTGATCGACCGCTGCCTCGTCGCCGCCTACGACGGGGGGCTGCAGCCGGCGCTGTGCCTCACCAAGTCCGACCTCGCCGACCCGGCCGCGGTGGCCGACCTCTACCGCCCGTTCGGCCTGCCGATGCTGACCACCGCCCCCGGGGACGACCTCGCCGGGCTGCGGGATCTGCTCGCGAACCGGGTCAGCGTCCTGTTCGGCCACAGCGGGGTGGGCAAGTCGACCCTGGTCAACCGCCTCGTCCCGGGCGCCGACCGTTCGACCGCCGACGTCAACGACGTCACCGGGCGGGGCCGGCACACCAGCAGCTCGGCCGTGGCGCTGACCCTGCCCGAGGGCGGCTACGTCATCGACACGCCAGGGGTGCGGTCGTTCGGCCTCGGGCTGGTCAGCCCCGAGCGGGTGCTCGCCGCCTTCCCCGACCTCGCGGCCGTCGCCGAGGACTGCCCCCGCGACTGCTCGCACCTCGAGGCCGCGCCCGACTGCGCCCTCGACGACGCGCTGCAGGCGGGCACCGTCTCCGCGGAGCGCGTGGCCTCGCTCCGGCGCCTGCTGCTGGCGCGGGACATCCCCGAGTACGCCTGAACGGGGATAATCCCTGAACGCGGATAATCATCGTCATGACCGCACCGGCGCGCGCCCGACAGCGGCGACGTCCCGAGGACGCCGAGCGCGAGATCGTCGACGCCGCGCAGTCCCTTCTGCGCGAGGGTTCGTACGCGGACCTGACGGTGGCCAACGTGATGGCGCGCACCGGCCTCGGCCGATCCTCGTTCTACGTCTACTTCGCCGACCTGCCGGCGCTGCTGCGCCGACTGGCCGCACGGATCGAGGGCGAGTTCCTCGAGGTCTCCGACGTATGGCTGACCGGGCCGGGTGACGAGGACGCCTCCCGCCGCTCGACGGCCGGCATCGTCGCGGTCTACGTACGGCACGGTCCGGTCCTGAAGGCCCTGGCCGACGCGGCGGCCACCCAGCCGGAGGTCGAGGAGATCTTCCGCTGGGGAGTCGTGCAGCACTTCATCGACGCGGTGACCGCCCGCTGCGACGAGCAGTACCGGGCCGGGCGCTTCCCGCACCTGCTCCCCCGCGAGGTCTGCCACGCGCTCGTCCTGATGACCGAGAGCTACCTCGCGGACACCCTCGGCCGGTCCCCCGGGCAGGACCCGGAGACCGTCGCGGCGGCCTTGAACGTGATCTGGTCGAAGGTCCTCTACGGCCGCGACGCGCTGCCGTCGGTGCCGGGTAGCTGACGCTGCCGTTACCCCCGGCGGACCGCTGACGTGCCTGCCGGACGCATGAGCCGGAGTGGCCCCGGGCACACCAGAAGCAATCCCGCAAGGCGTGCCCCAGGACGCCGAACTGAGCCCACCGCTGCGCGCGGCCCGACGTGAAGGGGCGAAGTCCCGTGGCTCTCGACGTGCTCTCACCGGCACCGACAGTTGTCGCGGGGCTGCACGGCCCGACCTCCCGCCCCCCGGTGTCGGACCGACCGCTCGTGCGCTGGGCTCCCTCCCGTCGCACGACGCTGATCGCCGTCCTCGCCGGAGTGCTGACGGCCGTCGTCCTGCTGGCGAGCCCGCTGGTGGGGGCGAGGTCGTTCACCAACGGCGTGGAATCCGCGACGGAGGGCCTTCGGGTTCTGGTCACGTCGTCGTGGCCGTGGCTCATCGTCCTCGTCGGAGCGGCCGTCGGGCACTACACGATGTCCGCGCTCGCGCTCCGCGCGGCGGCCGGCAGCAGCGTTCCCATCTGCCTTCGCGAGGCGACCCGCGTTCAGATCGTGGCGGCCGCGGCGAACCGGGTCACCCCGTCCGGGCTCGGCGCCGCCGCGGTCAACGCGCGCTTCCTTGCGAAGTGCGGCCAGCCCACGAGCCGATCCGTCGGGTCGGTCGGAGCGATGCACCTGTTCGGGGCGATGGCGAAGGGCGGGGTGCTCCTGCTGCTGGTGGCGGCAGGCACCCTCATCGGTGGCGGCCAGCAGGCCTCGCTGACGGACGCGGCAGGACGCATGTTCTCCCACGCGCCGACGCTGTCGATGCCGGTCGTGCTGGTCGCCGGGGTCGTGCTCTCCCTGCTGGCCGGCGTGACGGTCTGTTGCCGGGCCCGCGCCGCGCGGGCGGCCCGCCGTCTCCGCACGGCGGCCGCTCAGGCGGTCCGGCAGATCACCTCCATGCGCCGCCGCCCGCGCGACCTCACGTTCCTGCTCCTGGCGTCCGGCGGCACCACCCTGATGATGGGCTTCGGCCTCGTCGTCAGCGTGGCAGCGGTGGCCGGCGTCGGTTCCTTCTCGCACGTCATCGCCATCCTCGTGGGCTACCTCGTCGGCACCGCCGTCGGTTCGGCGGTCCCGACGCCGTCGGGCATCGGCTCCACGGAGGCAGCGTTGGTCGGGATGCTCGTCGCCACCGGTCTCGCCGCGGGTCCGGCGCTGTCCGCCGTGCTGCTGTTCCGGGCGGTCACCTTCTGGGCCCCCGTGCCGTTCGGCCTCCTGATGGCCCGCGGCCTTCGTCGTCGCAGCGCGCTGTAACGGACAGCACGCGAGAAGCACAACTTCTCGCGATATTCGGAAGCGCGTGTCACTTCGGCGCGTTACGTTCCGTCAAACGATCGTGGAACATGTCTGGCGCTTCTCGGAGTCGCTCATGTCTTTGCTCGTGAGCCCTGTCGATGGTTCGAAGCGCGCACTCCCCTCGAAGAAGCCGCGATCGGAGCCCGGCCCATCCGAGACCGACTTCGTGCCGACAGGCCGGGACGAACGGCCGGCACCACGCTGGTGGGTGGAGATCGGGCTGCTCGGCGGCTTGTACTTCGCCTATGAACTGACCCGGGGCTTCCAATCCGCAGACGTACCGGGGGCGGAGCGGACCGGCCGGGCTCTGCTGCACTGGGAGCGAACCTGGCATCTGGCCGTCGAGGCTCCGCTGAACACGGGACTCCAGCATCTCCCCGCACTCGCCGTGCTCGCCGCCTACTTCTACGCCACGCTTCACTTCGTCGTCACCCCGGCGGTGCTGATCTTCCTGTTCCGGCGGCATCCGGGCTGGTACCGGGAGGCCCGTACCGCTCTGGTCCTGGCCACGTGCGCCGCGCTGATCGGCTACTTCCTGCTCCCGACCGCTCCTCCGCGGCTCCTGACCGGGAGCGGGTTCACCGACACCCTGGCGAGTGTCAGCGACTGGGGCTGGTGGGGCAACGAGGCCAGCGCCCCCCGCGGGTTCGGGGCTCTCACCAACCAGCTCGCAGCCATGCCGTCGATGCATGTGGGCTGGGCGCTCTGGAGCGGCTGGTGCCTCGCGCGCTTCGCCCGAACCCGGTCCGTGCGGATCCTCGGCGTGGCCTACCCGCTGCTCACCACGCTGGTCGTGATGTCGACCGCCAACCACTACCTGGTCGACGCGCTGGCCGGCAGCCTGCTGGTCGTGACGGGCTGGTCGGCCGTCGTCGGCTACCGGGCTCTGCGGTATCGGCGGCTGCGCGGCTCGACAACCGCCGCTGAGGACGCGCTGTCGGAGATCCCCGAGCCACGGGACCCCGTCTCCCTCGACGAGTCCGTGCCGCTCGACGATCGCCTCCCGGGGGGCGACAGGACGCCGGGGCGCTCGACCGACCCGACGTTCTGCCGCACCTGTTAGGGATCGCTCGGAACCCGCGGGAGATCAGACGGCGGAGACCTGCTCGCCCAGGCTGATGGTCTCGTCGACCTCCTGCTGGCGGGCGGCGATCTCGGCCCGCTCGCGGTCGAGCGACTCGGCGACGTCCTCGTCCGCCTTCATCAGCGCGGCCAGGTCGACGCCGGCCATGTCGAGCACGCCCATGTCGGCGTAGGCCTTCTGCACCTTGTCGCCCCACAGCCCGATGTCCTTCACGATCGGGACGATGCGGCTGAACAGCAGGGAGCGGAACATCTGCATGTAGGGCGCCTTGTCGACGTACTCCATGCACTCCTCCATCGGGAAGCCCATGGCCTCCCAGACCTCCTCGCCGCGGAACCGGTCGCGCATGAGGTAGCAGCCCTCGACGACGAACTCCTCGCGCTCCTCCCGCTCGGCGGTGGTGAGCTGGGCGTAGGCGTCCTTGAGGGCCATCCGTCCGAAAGCCACGTGCCGCGCCTCGTCCTGCATCACGTAGGCGAGGATCTGCTTGGGCAGCGGCTTGGTGGTCATGTCGCGCAGAAGACCGAACGCGGCGAGCGCCAGACCCTCGATGAGCACCTGCATGCCGAGGTAGGGCATGTCCCAGCGGCTGTCGGTGAGCGTCGAGTTGAGCAGCGACTGCAGGCTGGTGTTCATCGGGTAGAGGAGCCCGATCTTCTCCTGCAGGAAGCGCGCATAGGTCTCGGCGTGCCGCGCCTCGTCCATCGTCTGGGTGCTGGCGTAGAACTTCGAGTCCAGGTCCGGGACACCCTCGACGATGCGGGCGGAACAGATCATCGCGCCCTGCTCGCCGTGCAGGAACTGGGAGAACTGCCAGGCGGTCATGTGCTGGGTGAGCTCGGCGATCTCCTTCTCACCGAGCTTGTTGTACGTCGGCGAGCCGAAGATCGGGATGGTCTCCTTCGGCAGGCCGAGCGCGTCCGTCGGGTCGACCTCGAGATCCCAGTCGATCCGCTTGACCGAGTCCCACTGCTTGTCCTTGCCCTTCTGGTACAGCTTCAGGAGCCGGTCGCGGCCCTCGTCGTACTCCCAGGTGAAGCGGGTGTCGCCGGCCATCGGCGTGCTCCACCCGGAGTCGGCGGGGATGGCATAGAGGTCGTGGGTGGTCACGGGATCTCCTTGTTCGCAGGCGACGTGCTGATGGGATGCGCGGGCAGGTGCAGGGCGCGCGCGGCGAGTTCTGCGAGCTGGTCGGCGACCGTCTCGCTCGGGGCCAGGGGCAGAACGAGGTGGCTCACCGTCAGCCGGATCAGCGAGTCGGCGACGAGCGCGACGTCGCGGTACGGCAGCGAGGGCCAGTGGTCGGTGAGGTAGGCGGTGAGCACCCGACGGCTCGAGGTGAGCAGCGGTTCGGCGCGGGTGGTCAGCAGCGGCAGCAGCTCGCTCGCTCCGCGGGCGCTCGACAGCGTCGCCTTGAGCATCGGGTCGTCGGCGCCGGCGTCCAGGGTGAAGCTGACGGCCGCCCGGATGCCGGCGATCGGGTCGTCGGGGTGCTCGTCGAGCTCCGCCTGGATGCGGCTGAGGAACCACTCCGTCTGCGCCGCGGACATGGCGACCGCGAGCCCGTCCTTGGTGCCGAACTCGTTGTAGAGCGTCTGGCGACTGACGCCGGCACGAGCGGCCACCTCGGTCATCCGCGTCCGTCCCCAGTCGCCCGCGACGACGATGTCGCGGGCGGCGTCGAGGATGCGCTGCCGGACCGAAGCCATGCACACCATGGTTGACAAGTTCCGCGGAGATGTAAAGCCCCTCGTTGACATTTCTTGCTCTCCTGTCCAACGGGCTCGGCGTCGTAGGTTCTTGGCGTCGTAGGTTCTCGGCGTGCCGACTTCCGCCGACGACCTGGGGCTGGCCCTGCAACTCGCCGACCTCGCCGACGAGATCACGCTGACCCGCTACGCCTCGCTCGACCTCGTCGTCGAGACCAAGCCGGACAGCACGCCCGTCAGCGATGCGGACCGGGCCGTCGAGGCGGCGCTGCGCGACCGGCTCGCATCCACGCACCCGGACGACGCGGTTCTCGGGGAGGAGCAGGGCTTCTCCGGGGCCGAGGACGCCCGGCGCCGGTGGGTGATCGACCCCGTCGACGGCACCAAGAACTTCATCCGCACCGTTCCGGTGTGGGCCACGCTGCTCGCGCTCGAGGTCGACGGCCGCGTCGAGGTCGGGGTGGTGAGCGCACCCGCCCTCGGGTTCCGCTGGTGGGCCGCCCGCGGCGCGGGGGCCTGGCGCCGCGACGGCCTTGCGGCGGAGCCCCGCCGACTCGCGGTCTCGCGCGTGGGCGATCTGGCCGACGCGTCCTTCGCCTACTCGTCGCTGTCCGGCTGGGAGGAACAGGCGCGGCTCGGCGGCTTCCTCGACCTGGCCCGCTCGGTCTGGCGCACCCGCGCCTACGGCGACTTCTGGTCGCACTGTCTGGTTGCCGAGGGCGCCGTCGACCTCTCCGCCGAGCCGGAGGTGTCGCACTGGGACCTCGCCGCCCTGCAGGTGATCGTCGAGGAGGCAGGTGGCCGGTTCACCGATCTCGCCGGCGCGGCCGGGCCGGACGGCGGCAGCGTCGTGGTGAGCAACGGGCTCCTGCACGACGAGGCGCTGCGGCTCCTGGCGACGCGATGACCTCCTGCGGCCGGGCCCGCATGATCACGAGCAACGAGGAAGATCACCCCGCGGCTCGTCGGAGCACGACACGCCGGATCATGATCTTCCTCGTTGCCGGACCGTCGTCGTGAGGTTCGCCTTCGCCCACCGCGGCGCCCCCGAGCCGGGCCAGCGGGAGAACACCCTCCCCGCGTTCCGCCGAGCCCTCGAATCGGGCGTCCGGGCGCTCGAGTCGGACGTCTGGCTCACGGCGGACGACGTCCCGGTGCTGGTGCACGACGAGGTGCTCTGGCAGGGGGGCCGGCGCCGGCGGATCCGCGAGATGCGCGCGGCCGAGCTACCGAGCTGGCTGCCCTCGCTGCCCGACCTCTACGCCGAGTTCGGCACGGACTACGCGCTCAGCCTCGACCTGAAGGGCAGCGACGCCGAGGAACCCGTGCTCGCCGCCGCCGACGCCGTCGGCGCGACCGAACGCCTGTGGTTGTGCGCCGAGGTTCCCGCGCTGCGCCGCTGTCGCGCGCTGTCGTCCCGCGTCCGCCTGGCCAATTCGACGAGGCTGCGCGGTCGCGCCACCGAACCTCTGGTCCGGCTCCTCGCGGACGAGGGCATCGACGCGCTCAACCTCCGGGAGCCGGAGTGGACGCCGGCCCGGGTCGCGATGACGCACGACGCCGGGCTGTTCGCCTTCGGCTGGGACGTGCAGACCGACGACGTCCTCCGGCGGGTGCGGGACGACGGCTGCGACGCGGTCTACTCCGACTCGATCGAGCTCCTGCTGCGGGCGGGCAAGGACGCCGCGGAGCGGCACACCTGAACAGGTGTTGACCGCCGAGAGGGCTTCCGCGTCAGCCGCACACCTGTCCGGGCGTGGCCGCACCCTGTTCGGACCACCCGAGCAGGCGCTAGGTTGCGCCACGGGAACCGGGGCAGATAGCGCCCGTTCGGGGCTGCTGCGAGCGAAGGACGACCATGACCGAAACGACGCCAGCAACCGGCCGCAAGCGCATCCCTCGGGACCCCGAGAACGACTACACACCGGCGGCCGCCGAGGCGCGGCGAACCTTCGTCCGCGAACAGACCGGCAGCGACCTGCACCACGTCGGCTCGTACTCGTTCGACCCAGAGGTGCTGCCCGGCAACGTCGAAAACTTCGTGGGGGCCGCGCAGGTCCCGCTCGGGATCGCCGGTCCCCTGCTCATCAACGGCGAGCACGCGCAGGGCGAGTTCTTCGTCCCGATGGCCACCACCGAGGGCACGCTCATCGCCAGCTACAACCGCGGCATGCGGCTGCTGTCCGAGTGCGGCGGCGTGAAGACGACGGTCGTCGACGACCAGATGCAACGGGCGCCGGTCTTCGTCTTCGACGACGCGCTGCAGGCCCGGGAGTTCGGCGCCTGGGTCGACGCGCACACCGACGAGATCCGGGCCGAGGCGGAGAGCACCACGAGGTCCGGGAAGCTCACCTACATCGGTCAGTACCAGATCGGGCCGTTGCGGTACCTGCGCCTCAACTACACGACCGGCGACGCAGCGGGCCAGAACATGACCGGCAAGGCCACCCTGGCGGCCTGCGAGTGGATTCAGGCGAACCACCCCGACCGCCCGCACTTCATCCTGTCCGGGAACATGGACACGGACAAGAAGCACAGCCGGATCAACATGCTCCTGACCCGCGGCCGGCGCGTGGTCGCCGAGGCGACGGTCAAGAACGACGTGTTGCAGCGGCTCATGCACACCGACACCCGCACGCTGTACCGGGCGAGGCAGATCTCGACCGCCGGCGCCTTCCTCGTCGGCGGCGCCAACAACGGCAGCCACGCGGCCAACGGGCTGACGGCCATCTTCATCGCCACGGGGCAGGACGCCGCCAACATCTCCGAGTCGCACGCCGGCGTCGTCTACGCCGAACTCCTCGAGAACGGCGACTACTACTGGTCGATCACCCTGCCGGCGCTGATCGTCGCCACCTACGGGGGCGGGACGAGCCTCGCCACCCAGCGGGAGTGCCTGGAGATGCTGGGCTGCGTCGGCAAGGGCAAGGTGAACAAGTTCGCCGAGATCTGCGCCGGCGTCGTGCTCGCCGGCGAGACCTCGCTCGGCGCCGCCGTCGTCGCGGGCGACTGGGTGACCAGCCACGACACGTACGGCCGGAACCGCAAGTAGTCGCCTCCCCTGTGGATCACGCGGGGGTGACGCTGTTCGCTGACACTGTTCGGTGACACTGTTCGGTGAAACTGCTCCCGGGGCCCGACGGCGAGCAGACGGGAGCGGCAACCGCGTGAGCGCGCAGATGTTCGTCGCCGGGGAATGGCGCGACGCCCGTTCCGGCGCCACGTCGGAGGCGACCAGCCCCGCCACCGGCGAGACGATCGGCAGCCTCCCCGACGGCGGCCGCGAGGACGCCCAGGACGCGCTGCGCGCCGCGTCCGAGGCAGCGCAGGCCTGGGGCCGGCTCTCGCCGTTCGACCGGTCCGCCAAGCTGCACCGCGTCGCCGACGTCGTCGAGTCGAAGCGGGCCGAGCTGGTCCGCACCTGCACCCTCGACCAGGGCAAGCCGCTGACCGAGAGCTCCGACGAGGTCGACGAGCTGCTCACCCTGCTCCGCCTCGCCGCCGAGGACGGTGTACGGATCGAGGGTTCCATCGGCGTCGCCGCGGCGCCGAACCGGCGGGCCCTGCTCGTGCGGCGCCCCCGTGGCGTGGTGGCCTGCGTGTCGCCGTGGAACTGGCCGTACACGATGCCGAGCGAGATCGTCGCGCCGGCGCTCGCCGCCGGCAACGCGGTCGTCTGGGTCCCGGCGCCCAGCACGGCCTGGTGCTCGACCCTGCTCGCCGAGTGCTTCGTCGAGGCCGACTTCCCGCCCGGCGTCTTCAATCTCGTCCTCGGCCCCGGTCCGGTCGTCGGCGACGAGATCGTCGCCAACCCCCTGTCGCAGGCGGTCGCCTTCATCGGGTCGACCGCGACCGGGTTGAAGGTCAGCGCCCGGGCCGCCGGGAAGGCGCAGCTGCTCGAGATGGGCGGCAACGGTCCCCTCGTCGTCCTCGCCGACGCCGACCTCGATGCGGCAGTCGAGGCGACCCTCATGGGGGCGTTCCTGTGCGCCGGGCAGTCCTGCACCGCGGCCGAGCAGATCCTCGTCGCGCGCGAGGTGCGCGAGGCCTACGTGGAGAGACTCCGCGAAGCGACCGAGCAGCAGATCCGGCTCGGCGACCCGTTCGAGGACACGACCACGATGGGGCCGCTGAACAACGAGCCGGTCGCCGCCAAGATGGACGCGCACGTCGCCGACGCCCTCGACCGCGGCGCGACGCTGGTCAGCGGCGGCAAGCGGGCCGGCGGCTTCCCCACCGACCTGTACTGGCAGCCGACGATCCTCGACGGCGTCCCCCGCGAGGCCGCCGTCGCCAACGAGGAGACGTTCGGCCCCGTCGCGCCGGTCGCCGAGATCGACGGGCTCGAGGACGCGATCGTCCGCACCAACGCCTCCGCCTACGGCCTCGCCGCGGCGATCTTCACCCGCGACCTGTCCGCCGGGCTCGCCTACGCGGAGCGCGTCCGGATGGGCAGTGTGGCGATCAACGAGACCACGAACTACTGGGAGAGCCAGCTGCCCGCCGGCGGTGCGGCGGGAACCGCCAGCGGCACCGGCCGCGTCGGCGGCCGGCACACGGTCGAGCTGTTCACAGAGCTGCAGAACATCAGTCTGCCCCTGCCCGGATGAGCACGTACGACTACGACATCGTCGGCACCTACGACTACGTCATCGTCGGCGGCGGCACCGCCGGCTGCGTGCTGGCCGCCCGCCTGAGCGAGGACGCGGGAGTCCGGGTCTGCGTCATCGAGGGCGGTCCGAGTGACCAGGGCAACGACTCGGTCCTGCTGCTGAAGAACTGGATGTCGCTGCTCGAGGGGCCGCTCGACTACGACTACGGCACCGTCGAGCAGCCGCGGGGCAACTCCTTCATCCGGCACAGCCGGGCCCGCGTGCTCGGCGGCTGCTCGTCGCACAACACGATGATCAGTTTTCTTCCGCTGCCGAGCGACCTCGACGAGTGGGCCGCGCTGGGCGCCGAGGGGTGGGACGCCGCGAGCTTCCTGCCCTACGCGATGCGGGTGCAGGCCAACGTCGTGCCCGTCGCCGACAAGGACCGCAACCAGGTCGCCGCCGACTTCCTGCAGGCAGCCCACGCGGCACTCGACGTGCCGATCGTCGACGACTTCAACGCGGCGCCGTTCGCCGACGGCGTGGGCTTCTTCAGCCTCGGCTACCACCCGGAGGACGGCCGCCGCTCGTCGGCGTCCGTGGCCTACCTGCACGACGTCATGGGCTCCCGGCCCAACCTGACGATCGAGTTCGAGACACGGGCGGTGCGCATCGAGTTCGACGACGAGCGCCGCGCGACCGGCGTGCAGACACGACGCGCCGACGGGAGCACGGCGACCGTCCGCGCCGGGCGCGAGGTGTTGCTGTGCGCGGGCTCGATCGACACCCCCCGGCTGCTGCTGCTTTCGGGTGTGGGGCCCGCCGCGCAGCTGTCCGCCTTCGGGATCCCGGTCGTCGCCGACGTGCCGGGCGTGGGCGAGCACCTGATCGACCACCCCGAGTCGGTGATCATCTGGGAGGCGACCGGTCCGCTGCCCGGGCGGGGCGTGATGGATTTCGACGCCGGCCTGTTCGTCCGCCGGGACCCGACGCTGGCGTCCCCGGACCTGATGTTCCACTTCGGGACCGTTCCGTGGACGCTCAACACCGGCCGGCTCGGCTACGTCGCACCGGAACACGGCCTGAGCATGACGCCGAACATCCCCAAGCCCCGGACGTCCGGACGGCTCTATCTGACGAGCCCGGACCCCGACGAGAAACCCGCGCTCGACTTCCGCTACTTCGTCGACGACGGCTACGACGAGGGCGTCCTCGTCGACGGCATGAAGATCGCCCGAAGGATCGCCGCCACGAATCCGCTGGCCCGCTGGATCGCGCGGGAGGTCGCGCCCGGCCCCGACGTCGTCAGCGACGACGAGCTCTCCGCCTACGCCCGGTCGGTGGCGCACACCGTCTACCACCCGAGCGGCACCTGCCGGATGGGCTCGCTGTCCGACCCGCTGGTCGTCGTCGACCCGTCGCTGCGCGTCCGTGACGTGCGGGGCCTGCGCGTGATCGACGGCTCGGTCTTCCCGAGCATGCCGACCGTGAACCCGGTGATCACCACGATGATGATCGGCGAGCGTGCCGCCGACCTGCTGAGGGAAAGGGACGGATGACCCCGGTGGCGCGCTGCCGGGATGGGGGGCGTCGGGAGCCCCTCCCACCTGCTGGTACAACGGCACCGGACAGGTGTTCCGGTCGGGCACCGGCTGTCCGCCGTCCCCGAGCCGACCTCTCGTCGTAACACGATCGCAGCAACCGACACGGCAGGATGACGCGAATGAGCAGCTCGCTGGGACTACCGGACGGCATCACCGCGCTGCTGTTCGACCTCGACGGCGTACTGACCGACACCGCGGCGGTGCACAACGCGGCGTGGAAGGAGATGTTCGACCAGTTCCTGAAAGCGCGCGCGGAGAAGACCGGGGACGAGTTCGTCCCCTTCGATTCCCAGAGCGACTACCAGGACTACGTCGACGGCAAGCCCCGCGCGAACGGGGTCCGCGACTTCCTCGAGAGCCGCGGCATCGAGCTTCCCGAGGGGAGCGACGACGACGACCCGGACGCGGAGACGATCCACGGCCTGGGCACCCGCAAGAACCAGGCGCTGCTGAAGCACATCGAATCCGACGGCGTGACGGTCTTCGAGGGCTCGCGCCGGTACCTGGAGGCGGCCCGGGACGCCGGCCTCCGTCGCGCCGTCGTCTCCTCCAGCGCCAACACCCAACAGGTGCTCGAGGTGACCGGGCTGGGCGAGTTCATCGAGGAACGGGTCGACGGCAACACGTTGAAGGAGCAGGACCTGAAGGGCAAACCCGCGCCCGACACCTTCCTGCTGGGAGCGCGACGGCTCGGTGTCGAGCCCGGGCAGGCGGCGGTGTTCGAGGACGCGCTCGCCGGCGTCGAGGCCGGGCGGAACGGCGAGTTCGGCTGCGTGATCGGGGTCGACCGGGTCGGTCAGGCGGACGCGCTGCGGGAACACGGCGCGGACGTCGTCGTGTCCGACCTGCAGGAACTTCTGGGCAGCTCGCCGGAGGACGCCTCATGACGGGCGCCGACCGACCCTTCCTGAGCGAGGACGGCCTGTGATCGAGCAGCAACTCTTCCCGGTCGAACCGTGGCGCATCCGGGAAACGCGACTCGACCTCGGGCTCATCGCCCAGTCGGAATCGCTGTTCACCGTCTCCAACGGCCACATCGGCCTGCGCGGGAACCTCGACGAGGGCGATCCGCACGGCATGCCCGGGAGCTACCTCAACTCCTTCTACGAACTCCGGCCCCTCCCCTACGCCGAGGCGGGCTACGGCTACCCCGAGTCCGGGCAGACGGTCGTCAACGTCACCAACGGCAAGCTCATGCGGCTGCTGGTGGACGACGAGCCGCTGGACATCCGGTACGGCACGCTCGACTCGCACGAGCGCGTCCTGGACATGAAGGCCGGCGCGCTCATCCGGACGATGGAGTGGGAGTCCCCCGCCGGCAAGCGCATCCGCATCCGGACGACCCGCATGGTGTCGTTCACCCAGCGGGCGGTCGCGGCCATCGAGTACGAGGTCGAGGCGATCGACAACGACGTCCGGCTCATCCTGCAGTCGGAGCTGGTGGCCAACGAGGCGCTGCCCAAGCGCAGCGGGGACCCGCGGGTGGCGTCGTCCCTGAAGAACCCCCTGGTGGCGCAGGACCGCAGCCACTTCGAGCGCGGCGCGACGCTGATCCACCAGACCAAGGAGAGCGATCTGCTCGTCGCCGCCGGCATGGAGCACCTCGTCGAGGGGCCCCGGCGGGTCGAGGTCGAGACGGAGGCCCGCAAGGACTGGGCCCGCACCACGATCGTCGCGAGCCTGAAGGCCGGCGAGAAGTTGCGCGTCGTCAAGCTGCTCGCCTACGGCTGGTCCAGCATGCGCACCGAGCCCGCCCTGCGCGACCAGGTCGCCGCCGCCCTGACCGGCGCCCGCTACTCCGGGTTCGAGGGCCTGATGGAGGAGCAGCGCAAGTACCTCGAGGACTTCTGGGACGTCGCGGACGTCGAGATCGACGGCGACGCCGAGATCCAGCAGGCCGTGCGCTTCGGGCTGTTCCACGTCCTGCAGGCCGGCGCCCGCGCGGAGCGCCGCTGCATCCCGGGCAAGGGCCTCACCGGACCCGGCTACGACGGCCACACGTTCTGGGACACCGAGGCCTACGTGCTGCCGGTGCTGATCCACACCCTGCCGCAGGCCGCAGCGGACGCCCTGCGCTGGCGGCAATCGACGATCGACCTCGCCAAGGAGCGAGCCGACACGCTGAACCTGGAGGGCGCGGCCTTCCCCTGGCGCACCATCCGCGGGCAGGAGTGCTCCGGCTACTGGCCGGCCGGCACCGCGGCGTTCCACATCAACGCCGACATCGCCATCGCCGTGCAGCGCTACGTCGACAACACCGGCGACATGGTCTTCGAGGAGGAGACCGGCCTCGAGCTGTTGGTCGAGACGGCGCGGCTGTGGATGTCGCTCGGGCACCACGACGCGGACGGCGCCTGGCACATCGTCGGGGTCACCGGGCCCGACGAGTACACGGCGGTCGTGCGCGACAACCTGTTCACCAACATGGCCGCGGCGGCCAACCTCCGCGGCGCCGCCGAGGCCGCCCACCGGCACTGGGACAAGGCCTCCGAGTTCGGGGTGACGAACGAGGAGACGGCCGCCTGGCGGGACGCCGCCAAGGCGGCGCACATCCCGTACAACGAGGAACTCGGCGTGCACGAGCAGTGCGACGGGTTCACCAGCCTGCCCGAGTGGAACTTCGAGGCCTACCGCGGGCACTACCCGCTGCTGCTGAACGCGCCGTACTTCGAGCTCTACCGCCGCCAGGTCATCAAACAGGCCGACATGGTGATGGCCATGTACTGGTTCGGGGACCAGTTCACCGACGAGCAGAAGGCCCGCAACCTCGACTACTACGAGCGCCGCAACGTGCGGGACTCGTCGCTGTCGGCCTGCATCCAGGCGGTGCTCGCCGCCGAGACCGGCCACCTCGAACTCGCGCACGACTACGCGTACGAGGCGGCGCTCATCGACCTCCGCGACATCCACCACAACAGCCGCGACGGACTGCACATGGCGTCGCTGGCCGGCGCCTGGATCGCGCTGGTCTCCGGCTTCGGCGGCCTGCGCGACTACGGCCGCGAGCTCTCCTTCGACCCGCACCTGCCGGACGGCATCACCCGGCTGAGCTTCGGGCTGCGGTGGCGCGGCGCGCGGCTGCGCGTCGAGGTCGAGCACACCCAGGTGACGTACTCGGTGCACGACGGCGAGAACGCGGAGATGACGATCAAGCACGCGGGCGAGGACGTGGTCGTGACGGCGAAGGAACCCCTCGTCCTCACGATCAAGGAGAAGAAGCCGCTGCTCCCCCGCCCGCCGCAGCCGCCCGGGTGCGAACCGATCGACCGGCACGGCGGGTCGCTGTCGACCTGAGGCCCGCAACCGGACGCTCCGCGGGAGCGCGTCCGCGGCAGAATGAGTCGCGATGGCTCACTCACGCACCGCTGCAGTCCTGCTCGTCGTCGGCTTGTCCCTCACCGCCTGCGGCGGGTCGACCGGCGGCGAGGAGGGGCCGGTCGTGGTGGGCAGCAACACGCCGGTCTCCGGCTCGGCCCCCAGGCTCGGCAGTGCCACGGTCGGAGACCTCGGCCTGAGCGGTTTCGTCCTGCACGGCGACGGCTCGGCGCTCACGGTCGCCGGGCAGATCAGGAACTCCGGTTCCGAGGCGGACCAGGTGGTCAGCATGGGCAGCAACTACACCGAGACCCGCACCCTCGCGCCTCCGCTGCAGATCCCGCCCGGTGGCACGGTCACCGTGGATGCGCCGACGGTGCAGCTCCCACTCGTCGGTCAGATAGACCCGCAGGCGACGGTCGGACTGAACGTCGGCTTCGCCCGCGCCGGCACCGTCGAGGTCTTCGCCACCTACTCCCCATGAGCAGCGCGTCGCGTGGGCGGCCGACTGCTCCGGCCGTGCCGCCCACGCGACTCATCCAGGTCCGACTCAGCGCGCCGGGGAGCCTTGGACGCGCCGGGTGAGGGTGACGCCGAAGGCGATGAAGTATGCCGCGAGCAGCAGGGGCGTCGGGCCGACGACGGCCCCGATGCTGCCGAGGACCCAGATGAGTGGCCAGAGGCCGAGCATCCACTTCGGCAGCAAGCCGGTCCGCCAGGATCCCGCGGCGAGCAGCGCGACGCCGATGAAACTGAGGAGCACGGACACGGGGTAGGCGGGTCCCCACCGCACCTCGGCGCTGGTGAGCACGGACGCCAGCAGCTGTGCGAACAGCTCGGTCAGGGCGAGCGTGTTGATCCACACCCCGACCGTGCCGAGCCGTCCGTCGGCGCCGTGCTGCAGCTTGTGGACGGCGAGCGCGATCCCGAC
This sequence comes from uncultured Actinomycetota bacterium, assembly GCA_963783105.1. Taxonomy (GTDB): domain Bacteria; phylum Actinomycetota; class Actinomycetes; order Frankiales; family Frankiaceae; genus JAVEDQ01. The sequence continues at coordinate 167,743 of CAWAMI010000005.1, read as the reverse complement.
GCCGGCGAGGGTGATGGGGAGGCCGACGCCGGTGTACCAGTAGTCCGCGGTGTAGCGGAAGTCGCCTTCGCTGATGGTCGTGAAGAACGTTGCGACGATCGCGTAGACGACGAGTGCGGGGACGGCGAGCGTCAGGGAGAGCTGGGCGAGCTGCAGCCAGTTGGTCTCGGTCTGAGCCCGCGGAGGAACGACTGCGGTGGAGCTGCTCATGGGCTGTCCTTTCTGAGGAGGGGTGCCGGCTGGGACGCTAGGTATGCCGAACCGCTCCGTCGTCAGCCTGCGGACCCATGAGGGGTCCTCCGCCGGCACTCCTCCGCGAGGAGGATCCCCTTCGGCACGGGTGGATCTACGCTGATCCGATGCGCGGCACGACGCGGGAGGCCCTCCGGGGGCCGACGCGGGTCGACGCGGCGGTGGCCGTCGCGTTCGTGCTGGCCGCGGTCGCCGAGGCGGTCGCCCGCTATACCGCACATCCCGGCCAGCTCGCGTTCACCGCGTCCGGTGCGCTCTGGCTCGGCTTCCTCGCGGTACGCCGGCGGCGGCCGCTGGTCTCGATCTCCGGCATCACCGCCGGCGGTCTCCTCGGCAGTATCGCCACCGCCGCCCTGTGGCCGGACGCCGCGGACGGAGCCGGCGTGTGGATCGTGGCGATGATGCTGGCGTCCTATTCGCTGGGTGCGCACCGTTCCGGCCGGGTCGTCGTCCTCGGGGTCGTGCTGCCGCTGTTGGTGGTCCTCGCAGCCGACCTGACGACCATGAGCGGTTGGTCCCGGCTCAGCGGAGTGCTGTTCGTGACCCTGTTCGTCGGCTTGCTCCCCACGGCGGTAGGACGTGCCGTGGGCGTCCGCGACGAACGCGTGCGCGAGCTGCGCGACCAGCACGAGCGCATCGTGCAGGGGCAGCGCTCCCAGCAGCAGTCGGCCGTCCTGGCCGAGCGCGTGCAGACCGCGGAGCATCTGCAACCGATCCTGGTCGAGGGCCTGCAGACACTTGCGGTCAGCGCCGAGTCCACCGGCGACCCGGGCGAGATCGAGTCCTCGGCCCGGGAACTTCTCGTCCGGACCCGGGAAGAGGTGGTGGCTCTCACCGCACCCGTCGCCGAGGCGCCCCTTCCCGAGGTGCCCGTCGCGGACCACGTGGCCGCGCTGCGCACAGCCGCCCAGCCGTGGACGGTGATCGGGGGCGGGGCGGTGGTCGCGGGCCTGTTCGCGGAGACCTCCGGCGTACTCGAAGTGTCAGCTCCCGGCTGGGTGGTGCTGCCGGCCGCCCTGGTCGTCGGCGCGCCGCTCACGCTCGCCTGGTGGCGACCCGTCACATCGATCGCTCTGACCTGGATCGCGGTGACGTGCTACTCCCGGGCCGTCGCCCCGCTGGATGGCAGCCTGAGCGAGACCGGGTTCGCGTTGGCGGCGGCTTTCGCGGTCGCGGCGCTGTCGCGACGGCGGATGGCCGTCGCCGGGCTGGTGCTGTGCTGGCTCGGGCAGTTGGTCGGGGTGGGCGCCGGCGACCCGTTGGGCGAGGCGATCCTGATCCTGCTGTCCTGGCTGGGCGGGTTGGCCCTCAACGAGGCGAGCCGACTGGTCGAGCAGACCCACGCGAACAACGAGCTGCTCAGCCGGCAGGAGGCCAGCGCCGCGGCGCGCGCACGGGTCGAGGAGCGGCTGCGCCTCGCCCAGGAGATCCACGACGCGATCGGACACAGCCTGACGGTCGTGGCGCTGCAGGCCGGCGCGGCGCGGCGACTTGCCCGAAACGACCCGGAACGGGCCCGGGGGGTGATGCGGACGGCCGCAGCGGCGGCCCGCAGCGGCGTGGCGTCGCTGGCACTGGACGACACGAGCGCCGATGTCGCCGGACTGGTGGAGCGGGTCCGCGCCGCCGGCCTGCTGGTCGAGGCCGACCTGACGCACGCCACCGTCGAACCGGCCCAGCGCTCGGTCGTGTTCCGCGTCGTCCAGGAGGGACTGACCAACGTGCTCCGGCATGCCCCAGGCGCGCGGGCGACCATCGCGGTGCGCCGTCACGGGGGCGTCGTGGAGGTCATGATCGCCAACTCCGCAGCAGCGGCGCCGGGCTCGGGGCCCGGTACCGGGCTCGGGCTGGCAGGCATCCGGGAACGGGTCCGCGCCGCCGGCGGTCAGGTGACGTGGAAGACCTGCGAGGACGGCGGGTTCGAGCTGAGAGCGCTGCTACCCGAGGCACCGGTCCCGGTGCCCGCGCCATGACCACGCCCAGGACCGTGGGCATGGCGGACGACCAACCGCTGGTGCGCAGTGGGCTACGGATGATCATCGAAGCTGAGCCCGATCTCCAGATCGTCGGTGAGGCGGCGAACGGGACCGAGGCCATCGACCTGGTACGGGCCGCGCAGCCCGACGTGCTCCTGCTCGACGTGAGGATGCCCGGCGTCGACGGACTCGCCGCGATGGAGGAGATCGCTGCGACCCACGCAACCACCCGGGTGCTGATGCTGACGACCTTTGATCTCGACGAATACGTCTACCGGGCGATGCGAGCCGGCGCCTGCGGCTTCCTGCTCAAGGACATGGCCGGCGAGGACATCGTCACCGCCATCCGCCAGGCGGCGCACGGCGCCGACGCGCTGCTGGCCCCGACGCTCACTCGAAGGCTTCTCGACCGGTTCGCGAACATGCCTCCGCAACCCGTCTCGGTCGACCTCGGCCGACTCACGGCCCGCGAGGTCGACGTGTTGCGACTGTTGGGACGTGGCCGGTCCAACGCCGAGATCGCGGAGGAGCTGTTCATCGGCGAGACGACCGTCAAGACGCACGTCGCCCGCGTGCTGATGAAGCTCGGCCTGCGCGACCGGGTGCAGGCGGCGATCCTGGCCCGAGAAGCGGGGTTGCGGTGATTCGGGCACGGACTCCAGGGGCGTCGGCCGCCTACGGACGGCCGGCGTCCGCCCGACGCTTAGCCTGCAACCCATGAGCACACGAGACCTGGCCGGACGGACCATGTTCATCTCCGGGGCGAGCCGGGGCATCGGCCTCGCGATCGCGCTGAAGGCCGCGGCGGACGGCGGCAACGTCGCGCTCGTCGCCAAGACGGCGGAGCCGCACCCGAAGCTCGAGGGCACGATCTACACGGCCGCTGATCAGATCGAACAGGCCGGCGGGCAGGCGCTGCCGATCGTCGGCGACATCCGCGACGAGAACTCGGTCGAGAGCGCGGTCGCTCAGACGGTCGAGCGCTTCGGCGGCATCGACATCTGCGTGAACAACGCCAGCGCGATCAACCTCTCCGGCGTCGAGCAGCTCGACATGAAGCGCTACGACCTCATGCAGAACATCAACGTCCGCGGGACGTTCGCCGTCAGCAAGGCCTGCTTCCCGCACCTGCGCCGGTCGGCGGAGAACGGCGGCAACCCGCACATCCTCACGCTCTCGCCGCCGATCTCGCTCGAGGAGAAGTGGCTGGCTCCGCACACCGGCTACACGATCGCCAAGTACGGCATGACGCTGTGCGCGCTCGGTTTCGCGGCCGAGTTGCGGGAGGCGGGCGTCGCGTCGAACGCGCTCTGGCCCCGCACGCTGATCGCGACGGCCGCCGTGCAGAACCTGCTCGGCGGCGACGAGGCGATGCGCCGGGCGCGCACGCCCGCCGTCTACGCCGACGCGGCCTACGAGGTCCTCACGCGCCCGGCGCGGGAGTGCACCGGCAACGCGTTCCTCTGCGAGGACGTGCTGGTGGAGGCGGGGGTGACGGACCTCTCGGGGTACGCCGCGGGCGACGGCAGCGACCTCGGCGTCGACCTGTTCGTCGACGAGGTGAACCCGCCCGGGCTGCGCTGAGCGATTCCCGGGCCGGGAGGCCAGTCCTCGTCGGGGTCGCGTCCCTCGTCCGGCCGCCAGTGCATCGCCCGGTACTCCCAGGGCCCCTCGCAGAACCAGGGATCCGGCTCGATCGCGTGCTCGAGCAGGTCGAAGACGTCCTCGTTGGTCATGCGCCCCCCACGATCGGGACGAGCACAGGGTCGCACGTCCGCCGCCGTCGCTGAAGACGGATCTCCCTCGTCAGAGGGAGGCGGAGACGCCCGGCGGCTGTCACGATCGGCCCGTGGAACACGTGGCGTCGGTGCGGCGGGCGCTCGCGCGCTATCCGCTGCTGCTCGACGCGGTCGTCGCGGCGGCGGTTCTCGCCCTGTCGCTGCCGCCGCTCGTCAACGCCCGCAGTTGCGGTTGCGACCCGGCGCCGACGTGGGGGTTCGGGCTGGTCGTCCTCCAGGCGGTGCTGCTGCTCGGCCGCCGCCGGTGGCCGTTCACCGTCGGCGTCGCGGTCGGGTTCGCCACGGCGGTCTACGGGGTGACGTCCCTGCCCGATCCGGCCGTTCCGTTCGCCGGACTGGTCGCGGTGTACTCGGCGGCGCTCTACGCGCGCCGACGGCTCGCCCTGCTGTCCGCGGTGCTGCCGGCGGTGGGTATCGGCCTCGCGCTCGTTCTGGACGGCGCGCACGCGACCGCTCAGGACTGGAGCATCAACTACCTGGTCTTCGCCACGGCCTGGCTGTTGGGATGGACGACGCGGACCAACCGGGAGGCCGCCGACGCGCTGCGGCAGCGGGCCGAGCAACTCGAACGCACCCGCGAGGCGGAGGCGGAGCGGGCGGCGGTCGAGGAACGCAACCGCATCGCTCGCGAGATGCACGACGTCGTCGCCCACTCCCTCAGCCTCATGATCGTGCAGGCGGAGGCGGGACCGGTCGTCGTCCCCCGTGACCCGGACCGGGCGGTGGCCGCCTTCGACGCGATCAGCGCGACCGGCAAGTCGGCCCTGGTCGAGATGCGCCGGCTGCTCGGAGTGCTGCGCGACGACCGGGACGACCCCGACACGGCGCCTTCGAGGAGTCCCCAGCAGGGGCTGGACGGTCTCGGCGAGCTCGTGCGATCCATGCGTGCGGCGGGACTCGACATCCGGCTCTCGGAGACCGGCGAGCGGCGCCCCCTGGACGCCGCCGTCGACCTGTCGGCCTACCGCATCGTCCAGGAGGCGCTGACCAACGCGCTTCGGCACGCCGGTCCGGCCCGCGTCGACGTCCGGCTCGTGCACGGCGGCGACGAGCTGGACGTGGAGGTCTCGGACGACGGCCTCGGCCGGCGAACGGAGGACACGCTCCCCGGCAAGGGACTGATCGGCATGCGGGAGCGCGTCAACCTCGTCGGCGGCTCGCTGTCCGCCGGGCCCCGGGAGGCGGGCGGCTGGACGGTCCGGGCAACGCTGCCGCTGCGACCGGCGGTACCGAGATGATGAGCCACCGGTGACGGTCCGGCTGCTGCTCGTCGACGACCAGGCCCTGGTTCGGGACGGCTTCCGGATGATCCTCGAGGCCCAGCCCGATCTCGAGGTGGTCGCGGAGGCCGCGACCGGCGCCGACGCCGTGCGCCTTGCCCGGGAGCACCGGCCGGACCTGGTCCTCATGGACATCCGGATGCCGCAGATGGACGGCATCGAAGCCACGCAGCGCATCCTGGGTGAGCAGCCCGACGTCCGCGTCCTCATCCTGACGACGTTCGACCTGGACGAGCACGTCTACGACGCGCTGCGCGCGGGCGCGAGCGGGTTCCTGCTGAAGGACGTCGGCCGGGACGAACTGGTGTCCGCCGTCCGCGTCGTCGCCCGCGGCGACGCGTTGCTCGCACCGTCGGTGACCCGGCGGCTGCTGGCCGACTTCGCCCGCACGCGCCCCGCGGCCGGCTCGCCACCGACCGACCCGCCGGTCGACGCCCTCACCGCCCGCGAGCGGGAGACGCTCGCCCTGCTGGCCCGCGGCCGCTCCAACGCGGAGATCGCGGCCGAGCTCGTGGTCAGCGAGCACACGGTGAAGACGCACGTCGGCAACGTGCTGATGAAGCTCGGCCTCCGCGACCGCATCCACGCGGTCATCTGGGCCTACGAGAACGGCGTGGTGGCCCCCGGCGGATGACGCGCCTCCCCCGCGCGGGGGAGGCGAAGACCGCTCCCGCGCGGGAGGTCGAAAGCCGCCGCGATTCCTAGCGTCGAGAGCGACCCCGAACCAGGGGTGCCGACGCCCTGGAGGGTCCGATGGTCCGCCGCCTTGCCGCCGCGTGCGTCCGCCGACGCCGGACGGTGTTCGCCGTCTGGCTGCTGGTCCTGACCGCCGGCTTCGCCGCCGCACCGCTGCTGTTCGGGCGCCTCGGCTCCGACGTCGGGACCGCCCCCGGCAGCGAGTCCGCGCAGGTGCAGCGACTCCTCCACCGCGAGGCGCCGAGCGGCGACGAGATCGTCGCCGTGATCGACGGCCGCCCCGTCACCGACCCGCAGCTGCGGCGGGAGGTCGAGACCGCCGCGGCCGGGATCCGCACGCTCCCCGGGGTCGCCGCCGTGACGACGCCGTGGTCGCCGGGCGGGAGCGCGCTCGTCGCCACCGACCGGGGCGCGGTGGCGGTGCGCGTGGAGTTCCGCCCCGACCGCCCCGGCACCGGCGAGGTGCACGCGAGCGCGGCCCGGCTCCGCGCGATCCCGGCGCCCCGCGTGCTCGTCGGGGGCGGACCGCTGCAGGACGACGAGATGGACCAGCAGGCGGCGTCGGATCTCGCCCGCGCCGAGACGCTGTCCCTGCCGGTCGTGCTGGTCCTGCTGCTGGTGATCTTCGGCAGCGTCGTCGCCGCCGGGCTGCCCCTCGTGCTGGCGCTGGTCGGCGTGGCCGCGACGCTGCTCGGGCTGACCACGGTCAGCCTGCTGCTCGACGTGTCGGTCTACTCCGTGAACATCGTGACGATGCTCGGCCTCGGGCTCGCCGTGGACTACGCCCTGCTCATCGTGTCCCGCTTCCGCGAGGAGCGCGGCGCGGACGACGACCTGCCGACCGCGGTGGAACGGACGATGGTGAGCGCCGGCCGCACGGTGCTGTTCTCCGGCCTGACCGTCGCCGCCTCGCTGGGGAGCCTGCTCGTCTTCCCGGACGCCTTCCTGCGCTCCATGGGGGTCGCGGGCCTGTCGGTCGTGCTGCTCGACATGCTGGCGGCGCTGACCCTGCTCCCGGCGTTGCTGGGGACCGCCGGCTCCCGGATCCGGCCCATGCGTCGGCAGCGGGGTGGTGCCGGATTCGCCCGCGTCGCTCGTGCGGTGCGGCGGCACCCGCTGCCCGTGCTGGGCGGGGTGATCGTCGCGCTGGTGCTCCCCGCTCTCCCGTTCGCGGGGGCACGCTTCGCCGACCCGGACGTCCGCTCCCTGCCGTCGTCCGCGCCCTCCCGTCAGCTCTACGAGACCGGCCAGCAGCGCTTCGCGACGACCGGGCAGATCGACCCGATCGACGTCGTCGTGGACCGCCCGGAGGTCGCCCGGGTCGATGTCGAGGCTGCAGGGACACGAGGGCGTGGCGAGCGTGCGCATCGGTGCGGAGCTGAGCGACGGGGTCCTGCTGAAGGTCGTGCCGCAGGGCTCGTCGCAGGACGGCGCCGCGCGACTGGTCCGGGAGATCCGGGCGATCGACGGCCCAGCCGGGGACGTGCGGGTCGGGGGCGACGCCGCCCAGCTGGTCGACTACACCGACGCGCTCACCGCACGGCTGCCGATCGCGATCACGCTGCTGCTCGCCGCCACGTTCTCGCTGCTGTTCCTGTTCACCGGGTCGGTGGTGGTCCCGCTGAAGGCGATCGGGCTGAACCTGCTGAGTCTCGGGGCCGGCCTCGGCTCCCTGGTCTGGGTCTTCCAGGAGGGGCACCTCGGCAGCCTGGTCGGCACCGAGGCCCTGGGCAGCCTCAGCATCACGACACCGGTCCTCGTCTTCGCGATCGCCTTCGGCCTGTCCATGGACTACGAGGTCTTCCTGCTCGGCCGCATCGCCGAGGAGTACCGCCGATCCGGTGCGCGGGACGGGGTGGACGCGAGAGACATGACCGACGCGACCGACACCGCCGTCGAGCGTGGGCTGCAGCGCACCGGCGGCATCGTCACCGCGGCGGCGCTGCTCATGGTCGTGGTGTTCGCGGGCTTCGTCGCCGGCGGCTTCTCCCCCATCAAGCAGGTCGGTCTCGGTCTCGTCCTGACGGTGGCGATCGACGCGACGCTGGTGCGGATGCTGCTCCTGCCCGCCGCCATGACCCTGCTCGGGCGGGCGAACTGGTGGGCACCCGCGCCGCTGCGCCGGGTGCACCGGCGGATCGGCCTCGGGGAGGACGATGCGCCGCCACCGGGGTCGCGCCCCTGCGATTCGGCACCGCCCCTGCCGCTCGGTGCGGCGCGAGCGGCAGACTGAGGGACATGACGATCCGTCGACTCGGTCTGGTCGTGCACGGCGGCAAGACTGCGGCACGCGAGGCGGCGGACGTGGCGCGCCGCTGGGCGGCCGCCCACGGGGTCGGCACCGCGGACGTCGACGTCTGGGATGACCTGGACGGGCGCCCGCGCCGCAGCGCCGCCGAGGAGGCGGAGAGCGCCGGTCAGCCGGACGTCCTCGTCACGATCGGCGGCGACGGCACGTTCCTGCGCGGCATGCGGGTCGCCGCCGTGCTGGGCGCGCAGGTGCTCGGGGTGGACGTCGGGCGGGTCGGCTTCCTCACCGAGGTGACGGTCGCGGACCTCGAGGACGCCCTCGACGCGGTCCACGAGGGGCGGATCGAGGAGGAGGAGCGCCTGACGCTGACGATGCGCTCGTCCCGCCCCCTCGAGATCCCCGAGGAGATGGATGCGCTGCTCCGGTACGGGCGCGGCCCGATGCTGCCCCCGCCGCCGCTGCGGCCCAGCGACCCGGAGGAGGTCGGCTGGGGTGTTCCGATCGACGTCACCGCCGTGAACGACGTCGTCTTCGAGAAGCTCAGCCGCGACCGGCAGGCGAGCCTCGGCGTGTACGTCAACGGCCGGCTGTTCGCCTCCTACTCCGCGGACGCCCTGGTCGTGTCCAGCCCCACCGGGTCGACCGCGTACAGCTTCGCGGCAGGCGGGCCGGTCGTCTCGCCACGGGTGGACGCCCTGGTCTTCACGCCGGTCGCGCCGCACATGGTGTTCAACAGGACGCTGGTGCTCGGCGCGGACGAGTCGATCGCCATCCGCGTGCTCGAGAACAGCGGGCGGGTGGTGCTGAGCGTCGACGGGCAGCTCCGGGGCGTCCTCGACCCGAACGACTGGGTGGGCGTCTACGCCGCGCAGGCCCGGGCGCGCCTGGTCCGCCTGCGGCCCTCGGACTTCCTCGGCCGGCTCCGGGAGCGCTTCGGGCTCGCGGACGCAGCGGCGGCGGCCGCGGACGGGGAGGCGCCGATGATCTACCGCCCGAACGCCCCCGTCCCCGCCGACCTGGCCAACCTGTACCTGCCCCCGATCGACGAGGGGTGACGGGTAGCGCTGACAGACAGCGCTGAGGGCCAGGGTCCGACGGCCCTGGACCCTCGCGTCGTCGGCGGGTAGACCCTTCGCGTGCGGCTCGTCGGCAACCTGATCTGGTTCTTCCTGGCCGGCCTCTGGCTGGCGATCGGCTACGTCGTCGCCGGGATCGCCAACTGCCTCACGATCATCGGCATCCCGTTCGGGATCGCCAGCTTCCGCCTCGCGACCTACACGATCTGGCCCTTCGGCCGTTCGGTCGTCGCCCGCCCCACGGCCGGCGCGCTCAGCTTCATCGGCAACGTGATCTGGTTCTTCCTCGGCGGCGTGTGGCTCGCCCTGGCGCACCTGCTCCTCGGGCTGCTGCTCTGCATCACGATCATCGGCATCCCGTTCGGGATCGCCTGCATCCGCATGGCCGGCCTCGCGCTCGCGCCGCTCGGCAAGCAGATCGTGCCGGCGTACGCCGCCGACCCGCGCTACCTGGCCGGACCGGTCATGCAGCCGCTCGGCCGCTGACCCCCGTCCTTCTCGGACCCGTGCGGTGGCTGCCGCTCAGCTCTCGTGCTCGCGGATGTACCGCTGGGGGTCCTTGCCCTGCCCGGACAGGCCGCGCGCCTCGTCGTGCCGTTCGTGGAAGGCGAGCCACTGCTCCCCCAGCTCGCCGCGCTCGTCGTCGGACAGCCGTTCCCGGAGCTCGGGCAGGACGTCGCGCTCCTCCTCGTCCAGGTGGTCGCTCGTCGCGTCCTGGCAACTCTGCAGGGCGTCCCACCACTTCTCCGAACCCGCCTCGTGCTGGTCGGCCTCGCGCGCCGCGTCCCGGATGTCGTTGTGGTCGCGGATGGCGTCGTCCGTCTCGGACCTGTCGTCGTCGCCGACGGCGAGCAGGCGTGGGTAGAGCAGCTCCTCCTCGGCGCTGGCGTGCACCTCGAGCTCGGCGTCGAGCTCCTTCCAGAGCTTCTCGGCCTGCGCCGAGTCGTTCCGGGACGCCATCAGCTCGCTGAACTGGCGCCGGAACCGGTCGTGCTCGGCGAGGACGAGGCCGCTGATGTCGAGGTCGGACATGTCCGGACCCTTCCGCAGGGGAAGCCGTCGAACCGCGATCGACTGGGTAGATCACCTCCCATGACGTCCCGCCGCACCGCGCGTGGCCACACCGTCGAGCCCACCGACGACGGCCACCACGTGCGCATCGACGGCCGGCTGTGGCGGGCGACGAACCCGGATCTCCCGGAGGACCGGCGGCGGGAGCTGGTGCGCGAGCTCGCCTCCGCCCGGTCCGCCGTGGGCTGGGCGAAGCGACGCGGGGACGCCGAGGCCGAGCGGGCCGCCCGGGACCGGGTGCACGCGGCCAAGGTGGCGCTCGGCGAGCGGGGCCCGCGCTGGTGGGAGTGAGGCCGCCGCTCGGACCACGGACTCTCAGAGTCGGGGCATGCGCGGAACTAGGCTCGGATCCATGTCGACCGCCGAACAGGAGCACACGGACGGGCAGCCGGAGGACCGGCAGAGCAGCCGGCAGCGCGGCCCGGGGCGCATCCGGCCGATCGTCGTGCTCGGCGACGAGGTCCTGGCCCGGCCGTGCCGCACGGTCACCGAGTTCGACGACGACCTCCGTCAACTCGTCGACGACATGTTCGCGACCATGTACGACGCCCCCGGGGTCGGCCTCGCGGCCAACCAGGTCGGCGTCGGCCTCCGGGTCTTCGTGATCGACTGCCCGGACGACGAGCTCGGCTCCCTCGTCGGGCACGTCGTGAACCCGGTGCTCGAGCGGTCGACCGGGGACCGGGAGCTCGAGATCGACCAGGAGGGCTGCTTGTCCGTGCCGGGTCCGGCGACGGACGTGCCGCGGGCGACCAGGGCGGTCGTGACCGGCGTCGACGTCACCGGCGCCCCCGTGCGCCTGGAGGGCAATGGCCGCGCCGCCCGCTGCCTGCTGCACGAGACCGACCACCTCGACGGCTACCTGTACCTCGACCGGATCCCCCGCAAGCAGCGCAAGCGCGTGCTGGCCGCCTACGAGGCCGGCTCCGACGAGTTCGTCGAGTAGCAGGAAGCGCTAGGGCAACCGTGCTTGCCCGGGCTACTCCCCCTCCGCGCAGCTCACGCGGGCTGAGGAGACGCTGCAGCGGCTGATCGACGTCGCACTCGGGGGCCCCCTGAGCGACTGCCGCTCACGCGCCGCCTGCCCATGATCGCGAGCAACGGAGTCGATCGACACGCCAAGGGGCGGCTCCCGACACGCCCGGTGTCGATCTTCTCTGTTGCTCGTGATCAAGGCGGGGGCGACGTGGCGGCGGAGGCGACGTGGCGGCGGAGGCGACCGCTTAGGATCGCGGCACCCGCGCGGCCCTGTTGGCCGCGCCCTGCGCCGGAGGTCGTTCGCGTGCTGCTGTTCTCCCCCTCTCGCTACGACGGCTCCGGTTACGACGACGAGACGCGGCGCGCCCTCGCCGCCGTCCGGGACTTCTTCGAGGCCAAGGGCGAGCAGCAGCTCCGCGCCGAGTACGGCGACGCGACCTGGTACGCCGACTTCCTCGAGATGCTCGCCCGGGAGCGGATCTTCGGCCTGTTCGGCACCCCCGCGGCGGTCGGCGAGCAGATCGGCCAGCCCGGGGCGCGCTGGGACACCGCGCGCAACAACGACCTGTCCGAGCTGATCGGGTGGTACTCGCTCGAGCACTGGTACGCGTGGCAGGTGACCGTGCTGGGACTCGGGCCGGTCTGGACCAGCGCGAACGCCGACGCCCGGCGCCTCGTGGGCCGGCTGCTCGACGAGGGCGGGATGTTCGGCTTCGGCCTCTCGGAGCGGACCCGCGGCGCGGACATCTACAACACCGACATGGTGCTGAGCCCGGACGGCGCGGGCGGCTGGACCGCCACCGGCGGCAAGTACTACATCGGCAACGGGAACTGCGCGGCCCGCCTGTCGGTGTTCGGCCGCTTCTCGGACGACTCGCCGGAGCACGCCGGTGAGTACGTCTTCTTCCTCGTCGACCCGCAGTCCGAGAGCTACCAGCTGGCCCGCAACGTCATCCGTGGGCAGATGTACGTCGCCGAGTTCCGGCTGGACGGCTACCCGGTCTCGCGCGAGGACCTGCTGCACGTCGGCAAGCCGGCCTGGGACGCCGCGCTCGCCACCGTGAACGTGGGCAAGGTGCAGCTCGCCTGGGCGAGCATCGGCATCGCGGAGCACGCCTTCCACGAGGCGGTCGGGCACGCCTCCGAGCGCGTCCTGTACGGCACCCGGGTCACCGACTTCCCGCAGGTCGGCCGCATGCTCGTCGAGTCCTACGTCCGGCTGCTGGCGATGAAGCTCTACAGCGCCCGCTGCTCGGACTACGAGCGCAGCGCATCACCCGACGACCGGCGCTTCCTGCTCTACAACCCCATCGCGAAGATGAAGGTGACCAGCGAGGGCGAGCGCGTCGTCGACCTGCTGTGGGAGGTCATCGCCGCCAAGGGCTTCGAGTCGGACACCTACTTCAACCAGGCCACCCGGCACATCCGGACGCTGCCCAAGCTCGAGGGGACGGTGCACGTCAACCTGGCGCTCGTCCTGAAGTTCCTGCCCGCGTACGCGGCCGCCGGGGCGGGCGGGGCCGTCGAGTACCCGGAGATCCCCGTCCGGCTCGACCCGTCCGACGACGCCTACCTGTTCGCCCAGGGCCCCGCGAGCGGACTGTCGACGATCCGGTTCGCGGACTGGCGGCCGGCCTTCGGCCGCTTCGCGCACCTGCCGAACGTCGCCGTCTTCCTCGGTCAGATCGAGGCGTTCGGCCGCCTCATGGCCGAGCACGGGCCCGACGCCGGGCAGGCGAAGGACCTCGACTTCCTGCTCAGCCTCGGTCAGATCTTCACCTCGATCGTCTACGCGCAGCTCGCGGCCGAGGCGGCGGGGCTGGCGCTCGACGGCGCGGCGGAGGGGGCCGGCGACGGGACCCGGAGCGGCACGACCGCGGAGTGCTCCGGGCTCACCGAGCAGCACCTCGACCGGATGTTCGCGGTGTTCGTGCAGGACGTCGCCACCTACGCCGTCGCCCTGCACGGCCAGGCTTCGGCGAGCGAGGCGCAGCGGGCCGCGGCGCGAACCCTGATCGCCGGCCCGGTGATCGACGCCGAGGCCGAGGCGGCCCTGCTCGACGAGGTCGTCGGCTACGCCAAGCTGTAGGCGGGGCCGATGGAGTCCGCGGTGCGGCGCGTGGCCGCGGTGCAGATGCAGGCCGTCCTCGGCGACGTCGACGCCAACCTGACGCTCGCCGAGGAGGCCGTCGAGTCGGCGGTGCGGCGCGGCGCCGAGATCGTGGCGCTGCCCGAGTTCTTCTCCTCCGGGGTGGCGTTCCTGCCGGAGGTCGCCCGGGCGGCCCAGCCGATCGACGGGCCGGCCGTGCGCGCGATGTGCGCCTGGGCGCGCCGCCACGAGGTGCTGATCAGCGGCAGCCTGCTGGTCCGCGACAGTCACGCCGGTGGGGACGGCGAGGTACGCAACGCCGTGCTCCTCGTCGACGAAACGGGCATCCGTGGGCGCCACGACAAGGACCTCCCGACGATGTGGGAGAACGCGCTCTACGTCGGCGGGCACGACGACGGGCTGATCGACGTGAACGGGACCGCGGTCGGGCTGGCGGTCTGCTGGGAGTTGACCCGCCGACGCACGGTCACGCGGCTGGCGGGGCGGACGGACCTGCTGCTCGGCGGGAGCGGCTGGTGGAGCGTCCCCCGCTGGCGGCCGCGTCGCCTGTTCGATGCGTGGGAGAGCGCGAACGCCGGCCGCGCGCTCTCTACTCCCGGCCGGTTCGCGCGCTACGTCGGCGCGCCCCTCGTGCACGGCTCGCACAGCGGCAGGCTGGCCTGCCCGATGCCGGGTCTTCCGCCCGTGCACTACGCCGGGTGGTACGAGCCGATGGCCGGGGTGTGGGCCGCCGACGGCACCCCGATCGCGACCGCGAACGGCCCCGACGCGCAGGTGGTGCTCGCCGACCTCCCGCTGCGTCGGGAGCCGCCCGCTCCCCCGCCCGACGGCTTCTGGCTCACGCCGCCGGGGCCGCTGCCGCTGTTCGCCTGGCACCAGCAGCGGTGGCACGGCCGGTGGTGGTACCGACGGCACCAGTCGTCCGCGTCATCCGTTGCCGCCTGAGCCGTCAGCGGCCCGCCCGCGCGGGCTGCCCCTGGCGGAGGCGTTCGCGCAGGCGCTGCAGAGCCTGGTCGGCGGCGTCGACCATCTGCTCCCCCGTCTCGTGCTGCTCGAGGTGAGACAGGCCGATCGAGGCCCGCACCGCCATCGGGCCCTCCGGGGTGTCGATCGGTGTCAGCAGGCTGTCGGCCAGGCGTTCGGCGAGGTCGGCCGCGGCGTTCGGGTGGTCGAGCCGTTCCGCGATCACGAGGAACTCGTCGCCGCCCCAGCGGCCGATCGTGTCACCGGTCCGTACCGACGCGGCCATTCTCCGGGCCGCCTCGCGGAGCACCCGGTCCCCCGTGGCGTGGCCGTGCTCGTCGTTGACGCGCTTGAACGAGTCGAGGTCCACGAACAGGACGGCGAGCGACTGCGGATCCCGGGCGGACGCGGCGACCGCGTGTTGCAGCCGGTCGCTGAGCAGCGCCCGATTCGGCAGACCGGTCAGCGGATCGTGCAGGGCGCGGTGCCGCCAGCTCCGTTCGCTCTCGCGGTCCGCAGTGACGTCGGTGTGGACGACGAGCGCGCCCGAGCCGCGCCCGGGCAACGGGATCACCTGCATCCCGAACCACCGGCCGTGCTCGGCCTGGTAGGTGAAGCGACGGTCGACGGCATGGCCCTCCAGCGCGGCCCGCACGATCACGCCGGCCTCGGCGGCGTCCTCGTCCCCCGCTCCCGCTGCCTCGTCCAGCACGGTCAGATAGCTCGTGCTCAGGTCCGCCGTGAGCGAGCGCCCGCCCTCGACGCCGAACTGTCGCCACGCCCTGTTCACCGACACGACGCAGCCCTCCTGGTCGAGGAGAGCCACCCGGCCGGGGAAGACCTCCCACAGGGCGGTGCCGAGTCGGCCGATGACCCGCCGCTGGGAGAGCCCGGCCGGATGACCGCTCATCAGGGCCAGATCGGAGCCGTGCAGGACGACCTCGTCGCCCTGCGCCGCAATCTCCCCCAGCGCCTGGGCGGCGTTGGAGCGTGCGCCGTAGGAGGGCGACAGGGCTCGCCGGATCCGGCGGGGAAGAAGTCGACCGCGCAATGGCTCCACCCTTGCATCCGGCGACCGAAGCGCCCGCGAGGCAACGCGGGAGCCCGGACGCGGCTGTCCAAGCGATGCGGGCAGAATCAGATTTCCTGGGTGAAAGGTCAAGACTAGGTAACGAAACTCTGAGGGGAAGGGCAGCACGCTGCGTGCTCAGGTCGCGGAAGCCGGCCTCGCGCTCCGGGCCAGGTGCTCGTGCACCAGGCGGACGCAGACCGCTCCCTCGCCGGACGACGCAGCCACCCGCTTGACCGAACCGTGCCGCACGTCGCCGACGGCGAAGACGCCGGACAGAGTCGTTTCGAACAGCAGGCGATTACCGCCGCCGACGCCTGCGGTCGACGTCGCCCGAGCAGCGGTCGCAAGCGCACGACGGCCCGGTCATGAGGTAGCCGGCCTCGTCGCGGGCCACCCGGCCGGGCAGCCAGTCGGTGAGCGGCCGCGCCCCGATCAACACGAACAGGGCCGCCGTCGCCACGCGCTCGACCTCGCCGGTCGCGCGGCCCCGCAGGTCGAGGCAGGAGAGCCGCCCGTCACCGTCGCCGCCCACGATCTCGACGCCGTAGCGGATGTCGACGTTGGGCGTGGCGGCGATCTCCCGGATCAGGTACTCCGACATGCTCTCGGCCAGCGAGGTCGACCGGACGAGGATCGTCACGCGGGCGGCGAACGTCGCGAGGTGCAGGGCTGCCTGGCCGGCCGAGTTACCGCCGCCCGCGACGCAGACGTGCTCGCCGGCCACCGCACGGGCCTCGGAGATGGCCGCCCCATAGAAGACGCCCATGCCGTGGAAGGCTTCGAGCGCCGGGAGTTCGAGGCGCCGGTAGGACACCCCGGTCGCGATGACCACCGATCGGGTCGAGATCTCGTTGCCGTCCGCAAGCTCGAGGATCCTCAGGTCGCCGTCGGAGCGCAGGTCGACGACGTCGCCTCCGTAGACCATCTCGGTTCCGAACATGATGGCCTGATCGAGCGCCCGCGCGGCCAGTTCGGTGCCGCTGATGCCTCGCGGGAACCCGAGATAGTTGCGGATCCTCGAGCTGGTGCCGGCCTGCCCGCCCATGGCCCGCCGCTCGATCAAGGCGGTGCGCAGCCCCTCCGAGCCGGCGTACACCGCTGCGGCCAGGCCGGCCGGTCCGCCGCCCACGATCGCCACGTCGTAGACCCCGGCGCCGGGCCGGGTCCGGGCACCGAGGGCTTCGGCGACCTCGACGTCGGACGGATCGACGAACGTCCGGCCGGAGTGGAGGAACGCGACCGGGAGCCGGTCGCCCGGCAGGCCCGCATCGGCGAGCAGGCGTCGTCCCTCGTCCGAGTCGGCCGGATAGAAGCCGTACGGCAGGTCGTGCCGCTGCAGCAGGTCGCGGATCTCGTGGCTGCGGGGCGAGGCGTGGTCGCCGACGACGCGAACCGCCTGGAACGGCGTGCCGTGCTGCCGCCACCACTCCTCGAGGCATTCGGTGATAACGCGGTGGAACCGCTCGTCCGGCGAGGACACCGGCCGCTCGATCGCATGCTCGGATCGCGCCCGGCTCAGCAGGCGAACCACGTCCTCGCGATGGGCTCGCACCTCTCCCCAGCCGAGCAGCAGTCCCCGCCGCGCGCGGGGATGGAGTCGGTGGGACGCCAGCAGCAGCCTTTCCCCCGCGCCACCACGGGCGGCGAGGACCAGCGCCACGTCCCGGTGCTGGTCGGCCAGCTCCCGGAGCCGCCGTTCCGCGGCCTCCGCGTCGTGGTCGGTGAGAACCATGTAGTCCGAGCCGTACCGGCCACGTAGCTCGCGAGCCAGGTCCTCGAGGCCCTCGGCGTCGTCCAGGGCGAGGATCACCGGGGGCGTGGCGTCCGATCGGGTGGTCATGGTCGGTGCCTTCCTGATGTCGTCGGCTCGCGGTCGTCGACTCGCGGTCGTCAGCGACCGGTGCCGAAGAATGATCGGTCGCGGGCCGTTCTCGTACCGGCGATTTCACCGGGTTCCCCGCGGACGTGCTGCCGTGCGCGCGGCGGCGGAGTGGCGCAAGGCCCCGCCGCCGCCGCGCCCGTCGGCCGTCAGCTGAGCAGGTGGTGACCGGCCTCCTCGAGTGCCCTCGCAACGTCGGCACGGTCCATCGGGTGGGCAGCCGTGACGATCACGGTGCCGCTGACCGGGTCGACGACGACGGTCTCGACACCGTGGACGGTGGCGATCTCGTCGGCGACGGCCTGCTGATCCCCGGTGGAGCCCAGCCCGCCGACCGCGAACGTGGTCGCCCCGACGAACGTGCGCGGCGTCTCGGCGAGCACCGGAGCCGCCTCAGTGCCCATGGCCGTGACCGCCGTGACCGCCGTGACCGCCCTGACCGCTTGCCGCTGCCGGCCTGCCGCCGGGCACGGCGAACACGGCGAGTGCGAACAGCGCGCCGAGCAGACCGGCGGTAGCGGTCAGCGCGTGGGTGTACCCGTCGACGAGCCCGCCGGAGGTGCCGATGTCGCCCGCGACGGCGGTGAGGGCGGCGACGCCGAGGGCGGCGCCGATCTCGTGCCCGGTCATCATCAGGCCCGACGCGAGGCCCGACTTCTCCTCGGGCACATCGCTCATGGCCGCCACGGAGATGGCGACGAACATCGGGCCGACTCCGGCTCCCACCAGCAGGAACCCGGGCAGCACGTCGGCGGCGTAGGACGTGCCACCGGAGTTCGCGGCCAGCAGGAGCACGCCGGCACCCATGACGACCAGTCCGGTGAGGATCAGGGTGCGGGGGCCGAGGTGGCCGATCGCGTGGGATGACGCCGCGGCAGCGACGGTGATGGCGGCGGCCAGCGGCAGGAACTGCAGCCCGGCCACGACCGGCGACGAGGCGAGGATCGCCTGCAGGTACAGCGAGGACAGGAAGATGAGTCCGACGACGGCGCCGGTGACGCCGGCCATCACGGCGGACGCCGAGACCAGCGAGCGGATCCGCCACGTGCTCGCCGGCACGAGCGGGTCCGAGGCCCGGCGCTCCAGGCGGGAGAAGGCGGTCAGCAGGACGGCGGCGACCGCAAGGGCGGCCAAGGTGCGCGGGGCCGTCCAGCCGGCCGACCGCGTGGACTCGATGCCGAAGACCAGTGCCAGCAGGCCGCCGACCAGCATCAACGCGCCGGGGACGTCGAGACGACGCAGCGCGCCCCGCTGGGACTCACCGGCGGGGACGGCGCGGATCGTTCCGAGAAGGACGGCGATCCCGATCGGCACGTTGATGAAGAACACCGCGCGCCAGCCGAGCCCGCTGGTCAGCGCCCCGCCGAAGAGCACGCCGGCGGCGATGCCGAGGCTGCCGACGGTGCCCCAGGCGGCGAGTGCGGTCTGCCGTTGGCGGCCCGCGTAGGCGGTCATGATGATCGACAACGCGGCGGGGGTCAGGAGGGCTGCGCCGGCGCCCTGGGCGGCCCGGGACACGATGAGAGTCAGCGGTGCCTGCGCGAGCCCGCTGGCCAGCGACGCCGCGGTGAACAGCCCCACGCCGGCGAGGAACGCCCGGCGCCGGTTCAGCAGATCGGCGATGCGCCCGCCGAGCAGCAGCAGACCGCCGGAGAGCAGCACGTAGGCGCTGATCGTCCACTGGTAGTCCGCCGCCGACAGATGGAGCCCGTCGCTGATCGAGGGCAGCGCGACGTTCACGACCGACACGTCGAGGATGACCATGAACTGGGCGGCGATCATCAGCGCGAACACCGTCCACGGGCGACGCGCCTCGGGCGCCTGCTCCTCCGCCGAGCGAGCAGCGGCGGACGCCGCCGGGGGCCGGCCGTGCCCGGGCTGGTGCGGAACTGTCGCCGGATCGGCGACGGAGTGGGACGACATGCTTCCTCCTTGGTGAGGTGCGGAACGTGTCGTCACCGTCGCCGGTCGGAGGGGTCGCTCGCGCCGGTGTTTTCACCGGGATGCGGCGGACGCCGGACGCTCGGTACGGTCCGTCTCGTGCTGGCCGGACGGGACGCCGAACGCGCGACGATCGCCGCCCTGCTCGACGCGGCGCGCGCCGGTCGCGGCGGATCGCTGGTGCTCCGGGGCGTAGCGGGGTCCGGCAAGTCGACGCTGTTGGACGACGCGGGAACGCACGCGTCGGACATGCAGGTGCTCCGGACCTCGGGCGTGGAGTCCGAGTCCCCCCTGGCGTTCGCCGCCCTGCAACGGCTCCTGTGGCCGGTGCGTCGGCGTCTCGACCACCTGCCCGCGCCGCAGCAGGCGGGCCTGCGGGTCGCGCTCGGCGAGGCCGCCGGGGACGGTGACCGATTCCGAACGTTTCTCGGCACGTTGAGCCTGCTCGCCGAGGCGTCCGAGGACGCGCCCGTCCTCGCGGTGGTCGACGACGCGCACTGGCTCGACGAGGCGTCGTCGGCCGCGCTGCTGTTCGTCGCCCGCCGGCTCCAGGCCGAGCGCGTGGCGCTGCTGTTCGCCGCCCGCAGCGGGACGGGCTACGGCTTCGACAGCCTCGACCTGCCCGATCTCGTTCTCGAGGGTGTGTCGGGGAAGGACGCCGAGGCTCTGCTGGCGACCGCGGGTGCCGGCCCCGACATCGGTGTCGACGTCGGTGCCGGCGTCGCGGTCGATCCGTCGGTCCGGGACCGCCTCGTCGCCGCCACCGGGGGAAATCCGCTCGCGCTGCGGGAACTCGCCCGCAGGCTCACCCGGGACCAGCTGGCCGGCCGGGAGCCGCTCCCGGCGCACCTGCCCGTGGCCGGGAACGTGGAACGCGCCTTCCTCGACCGCGTCCGCCGGATGACCGAGCCGGCGCAGCGTCTCCTGCTGGTCGCGGCGGCCGACGACACCGGACGGCTGACGGTCCTGCGGGATGCCGCGGGCCGGCTCGGCCTCGACGACGCGGCCGTCGACGAGGCGGAACGCGCCGGGTTGCTGCGGGCGGACGGAGACGCCGTCACCCTGCACCACCCACTCGTCCGCTCGG
Organism: uncultured Actinomycetota bacterium; assembly: GCA_963783105.1. Lineage (GTDB taxonomy): Bacteria > Actinomycetota > Actinomycetes > Frankiales > Frankiaceae > JAVEDQ01. Next base: position 147,312 of record CAWAMI010000005.1, on the reverse strand, counting down.
CCGTGTACCGGGCGGCGACCAGCGCGCAGCGGCGCGATGCCCATCGGGCGTTGGCCGACGCCGTGGTCGGTGATCCCGATCGGCGCGCCTGGCACCTGGCCGCCGCCATCGACCGGCCGGACCGTGACGTCTCCGCCTCGCTCGTCGACGTCGCGGAGCGTGCCGGGTCGAGCGGCGGTCACGCGGCCGCGGCCGCCGCATGGGCTCGCGCCGCGGAGCTCAGCCCGGAGCCGGAGCAGCGGACGCATCGGCTCGCCGCCGCCGCCCAGGCGACGTGGCTCGCCGGGCAGCCGGGACGCGCCCGCTCCCTGGCGGAGGCGGCGCGGACGCTGACCACCGACCCGCTCGTGCGGGCCGATCTCGACCGGCTGCACGCCCGCATCGAGTGGAACGTCGGCTCACCGCTGGTGGGGCACCGAAGGCTGCTCCGTGCCGCTCGCGAGATCGGCCCGGTCGATGTCGAGAGGGCGCGGACGATGACCCTGCTCGCCGCCTCGGTCGGCAACTTCGCCGACGACGGCTCCGGCCACGCGGTCGGCGACATGACCGCCGCCGTCGCCGCGGTCGGGCTCCCCGCTCCGACGGACGCGCGCGGTCGCTGCTCGGCGGACCTGCTGTCCGGATTCGTCTCCGCGCACGCCGGACGTTGGACGGACGCGGCCGCGTCCTTCCGGGCGGCCTTCGAGAGCTGCGACGTCGACGCCGACAACGACGTGGGCGCCAACCTCGGCGTCGCGGCCATCGTCCTCGGCGACGCCGAGACGATCCTGACCCTCCACACCCGGCTCCTCGCCGCGGCGCGCGAGTCGGGCGCGCTGCCCCGCATCGTGCACGCGCTGACGCGCCGCTCGTTCGGCGAGATCGCCGTCGGCGACTGGCGGTCGGCCGCCGCGGGCGCAGCGGAGGCGCTCGACCTCGCGCGCGGGAGTGGCCAGCCGGGCATGGCTACCCTTCCGCACGCCTGGCTCGCGCTCCTCGCCGCGCTGACCGATCAGCGCGACCACGTCACCGATCACCTGGCCGCGGTGGACCGCGTTCCGGGCGAGGGAGTCACGGCACCGATCATCGAGGACCTGACCCGGTGGACGCGCGGGCTGATCGCGGAGGGCCCTGCGGAGTCGTTGCACCACCTGGAGCAGCTGAGGCTCGGCACGATCGCGCGCATGGCGGCGATCGACCGCCTCGAGGCCGCGGTGCGCGCGGGCCGGTCCGACGTCGCCACGGCCTGGGCGCAGGATCTGGAGCGGTTCGGCGAAGCCGTCGCCGACGACGCGGCGCTGGCGTCCGCGGCCTACGGGCGCGCCCTGCTCGCGGACGCGGACGACGCGGAGGCGGGGTTCGAGGCCGCCGTGAAGCACGCGGACAGTACCCCGCATCGCTTCGACCGAGCGCGCATCCACCTCGCGTACGGCGAGCACCTGCGCCGCTCCCGCCGCCGGGTCCAGGCCCGGGAGCATCTCCGGGCCGCGCTCGAGGTGTTCGACGACCTCGACGCATCACGCTGGACCGCACGCGCGACCCAGGAACTCCGCGCCTCCGGTGAGACCGCCCGCCGCCGGGACGTCAGCAGCACCACCGAGCTCACCGCGCAGGAGCGCCAGGTCGCCGCGCTCGTCCGGCAGGGGCTGTCGAACCGGGACGTCGCCGCTCGCCTGTTCGTCAGCCCCCGCACCGTCGACTTCCATCTGCGCAACGTGTTCAGCAAGCTCGGCGTGGCCTCTCGCGCAGAGCTCGCCGCGCTGCCGCCCGACTGACAGCCGGCCGCTAGGCAGCGCGGCCGACCGCGAGGGCGACCAGCTGCCGGGCGGTCTCCTTCGCGGCGGCTGCCGCCATTGGGTCCGCAGCGAGGGCGCCATCGGCCAAGCCACCATCGAGCAGGAGGGCGAGCGAGCGGGACAGCGCGTCCGGATCACGCGCCCCGGCACGTAGGGCCAGGTCGCGCATCCACGACAGAACCGACTGCTTGTGCGCCACCGTGCGGTCGTGCACCGCGGTGCCCGGCATCGCCTCGGCCGCCGCGTTGATGAAGGCACATCCCCGGTACCCGTCGCGCCGGCATGCGGTGCCGAGGGCGTCGAAGAGCCCCACGAGCTGGTCCGCCGGGTCGACGCCGGCGCTCTCGCCCGCTGCGCGGAGCTGTCCGCTCCAGACCCCGTCCACTTTGTCGAGGTAGGCGAGCACCAGCGCGTCCTTGGACGGGAAGTGCTTGTAGAAGGTCGCCTTGGCGACGCCGGACTCCGCGATGATCAGGTCGACGCCGACGGCTCTGATCCCCCGCTCGTAGAAGAGCTGGAACGCGGTGTCGAGGATGCGGTCGCTCGCGGGAGCCGAACTCACGCCTAATCGTAGACAGACCTGTCTGACTGTGTCTACGCTCAGGGCAGACAGACCTGTCTGCACCCCTTCGGAGGGACTCTCATGGACGTGGCAGTTCTCGGCACCGGCATGGTGGGCCAGGCGATCGCCGGCCGACTGCACGAGCTCGGTCACGCCGTCGTGGTCGGTACCCGCGACCCGCGTGGCACCCTCGCCCGCACCACGCCCGACGCCATGGGAAACCCGCCGTTCGCCGCCTGGCACGCCGACCACCCGAACATCGGGCTGGCCACCTTCGCTGATGCGACGTCCGGCGCAGAGCTGGTGTTCAACGCGTCGTCCGGCGCCGCGGCTCTTGACGTGCTCGGCCTCGCCAGTGCGGAGAACCTGGCCGGGAAGGCGCTCGTCGACATCTCCAATCCGCTCGACTTCTCGAACGGCTTCCCGCCCACCCTGTTCGTCAAGGACACCGACTCGCTAGCCGAGCAGATTCAGCGGGCCTTCCCGAAAGCCAAGGTCGTCAAGACCCTCAACACGCTGACCGCTTCCCTCATGGTGTTCCCGAAGTCGCTCGGCGAGTCGTCGACGATCTTCGTCTCCGGCGATGACGCGGAGGCCAAGGCCACGGTCGTCTCGCTCCTGGAGAGCTTCGGCCACGACGACATCATCGACCTCGGCCCGCTCGAGACCGCCCGCGGGACAGAGATGCTGCTGCCGATCTGGCTGCGGCTCATGGGCGCTCTGGGCACTGGCGCTTTCAACGTCAAGGTCGTGCGCTGACGAGCCGCCAGCCGCGTACGGTGCCGCAACGACCTGTTTGACCTGCTCAACGGCCCATGAGGGACGGCGGCCACCCGACGCAGGACGGTTCTCGGCCGGGGTCGGAAAGCCTCGGCGTCGGCGAAGCTTCCGTGTCGGGACGCTTCGGTGTTGGGACGCTCACCCGATCAGGGTGGCCTGCGGGTGCTGCGGGGAGAGGGTTACGTCCCCGGTCCAGCTGAGAAAACTGGGAGCCGGTTGGTAGGACGGGTCCAGGAAGAACCCTCGGTAGATGGTGCTCACCGTGATGGTGCTGTGGTCGTCGCCTAGATTCGGCTGGCGAATCGCGATGACCCGGGCGACCTGCGCCGGCGTCGTCCCGGTGGGTAGCTCGACGGTCGTGGCGGCGGCGGGGTCGTCCGCACCGACGGCCCAGTCCCGGACGGAGTGGTCGGAGCGGTAGACGGTCGGGCTCCCGGCCAGCTGGATCCCGATGCTGAGCCGTGGCGTCGCCTCCTTCACGGGACCCGCGCCCGCCGTGTGCTTGCCGATCTCGACGTACAGGTAGGTCCGCTGGTCGCCCATCCCGGGGGTGAGCGGGTCGGACGGGTTCTCGACCTTCCCCTCCCGGATCATCTCCTCCGCCATGACCCGATAGGTCCACGGGTTCTCGTCCATGAGCACCTCGCGGGCGCGATCGGCGGGCAGCGACCGCTCCGCCGACAGGAACAGGCGCATCGGGCCATCCGCCCGGTCGCACACGTTGTTGTTCTCGGTACACGTCTGCAGCACCGGGTGGCCGTTCTCGTACGCGCCGCGGAACGGCAACGTGTCGTGGTCGGTGCCCTGGTACACGGCCGTGCCCGGGACGACCGTGCCACCCTGGTCGAGCTCGACGCGATAGATCCACTCGATGTCTGTCGTGCGACCCCAGCGCGCCATCAGGGCGGGTGTGTCGGTGCCGCCGTCCTCGTTGCTCCAGACCAGCGAGTACTCCAGGCGGACGTGGCCGGGCGTGGCCGCCTGCGCCTGCTGATGGAACGCCACCATCGGGGTGTCGGTGCGGGCGTTCTGGAACGGGCCGCCGAGCGCCGGCAGGGCTCGGCCGATGAGGATCGGTGCGTGACTCGCTGCCAGGTAGCCGGGATCGGCAGGCGGGAGCACGCGAACGGTCAGGGTGTCGATCCGTACCTCGGAGGCGCTCGGCGACGACCGGTCGCCGGCGAAGACCAGGCTGAGCGCGTGCTTGCCCGCGGTAACGGCACCGAGGGCGAACGACCGCCTCAGGACGTCGGCGGACGGCACGACGATGTCGGTCACGTAGCGACCGTCCACCGAGAGCGAGGCGACCGCGGACTCGCTGCCTGTTTGCTGCCAGGACACGTTCGGCGCCGACGCGGCAATGTCGGCGAACGCCTCGCCGGCGCTCGGTGCCTCGAAGCCCTGTGCGCGTGGCGCGTCGCCGCGCTTCAGCACCATCCCTGCCGACGAGTGCCCCGAGCGTCCCGAGCAGCTGGCTGCGGCCGTCAGCAGGAGGATTCCGCCCACCACGATCGCTCGGCGCGACCGGCGGATCGGGGCCCTCACGGTGCCCCTCGCCGGCCAGCGCCCGGGTCGGCGACTGCCACTCGCACGACGTCCACTCCCCGTTGCGCGCCGACAGGGATCCTGCTTCTCTGCCGAACCGTAATCGGTGTTTCCCTGACCGCAACCTCGGTTCGAGGATCCGGACGAGGACGGCGTCCTCCACTGGGTCGCAGCCGCAGATACCGGCGGGTCACCTGGGCAGATCGACCCATGGCGGGTAGCTGCTGAATGGGCATCCAGACCGACGCGGGCGGACAGCCGGGTTCCTAGCGTCGAAGCCGTGGACACCACCTGCAGGCGAACCCGGAGGTCCGTGCCTGGCCCGGAGCCCGGCGACGCCGTGACGGCCTTTCTCGACGCGCAGCAGCGGGTCCTCGACCGCTACGGCGTCACGGCGGAGCGCCGCTACGTAGACGTGCCGATGACCGGTGGACAGGCCCAGGTACTGGTCGCGGGCGAGGGGGTCCCGCTCGTGATGGTGATCGGTGGGGCGGTCCCGGCGGCGTTCTGGATCCCGCTGATGGCGAAGCTGCCGGGCCACAAGCTCTACGCCATCGAGCTGCCCGGCTTCGGGCTCAGCGACCCGACCTCTTATCACGCCGACACCATCCGGTGGACTGCCGTCGGCTACCTGAGCGGAGTCCTGGACGCCCTGGCCCTGGGTCCCAGTCAGTTCGTCACCCAGTCGATCGGGTCGCAGTGGACCACATGGCTTGCGGCCGACCGGCCCGGGACGGTGCGTTCCCAGGTGATGATCGGATGCCCGGCCTTCTTCCTGGACACCTCGGCGGTGCTGCCGTTCCGGCTCGCCTCGCTGCCGCGCGTCGGTTCACTGCTGATGTCGCTGCAGAAGGCATCACCGAAGACCACCGAGCGGCTGATCCGAACGGTCGGCGAGGAGCCCGCCGGCCTCGGGGAACTCCGCGACGTGCTCCTCGCCGCGCAGCGCGTGCCGACGTACACCCCGAGCCTGCTCGCTCTGTTGCGCGCGACGATGCGCTGGACCCAGCCCCGCCGGGCGATCGTGACCACCTCCGACCAGCTGCGCCGGGTCGACCACCCGGTGCGGCTGATCTGGGGTGAGCGGGACGGTTTCGGGCCGCCGGAGGCCGGTCGCAGGATGGCGCACCTGATCCCCGACGCGGATCTCCGCGTGGTGCCCGGCGGCCACGCGCCCTGGTTCCACCACGCGGACCTGGTCGCCGATCTGACCCGGGAGCACCTGGAGGCCCCGCGATGAGCACCGACGCGCTACTGCTCTTCGGCGCCGCCACGGCGGTCGTCTTCGTCGTCGTGGTGACGGCCGAAGGCGCCCGCCGACCGGGGTATCACGCCGTGTACCACACGGGGAGTGAGCTGGAACTGGGCCCGGGCGGCTGGATCCAGCGTGTCAACTTTCTCCTGGTCGGCGTCGGGTTCGCAGCGATCGCCGTCGGTGTGCAACGCGCCCTCGAGACCACCGCGAGCGCGGTCCTCATCGCCCTCGCCGCCCTCGCCCTGGTGGTGGCCGCGATCTTCGCCCCGGACCCGGTCCGCGGTTTCCCGGCCGACGCCTCGACTCGCACCGCCCGACCCCACACCGTCCACGCCAGGATTCACGACGTCTGCGGGCCCTTGCTCGCCGTCGCCCTGCTCGGCGCCTGCCTGTCGGTGGCGCCGCGGCTCACCGCGCCGTGGACGGCCTACACGCTGACCACGGCCGTCGTCGGCCTCGTCGCCACGGTGTGGCTGATCGCCGCCTGGCGTCGCGACGCCAGACACACCGGGCTCGCGCAACGAGCCTTTCTCGCCACCTACTGGCTCTGGATCACCCTCCTGAGCCTCCACCTCGTCGCCCGTTGACCACCGAAGGGAGAAAGCCATGACCACGCAGCACATCGAGACCCTGATCATCGGCGCCGGCCAGGCCGGGTTGGCCACCGGCTACCACCTCGGCCGGCTCGGCCGGGAGTTCCTGATCGTGGACGGCATCGGCCGGATCGGCGACAACTGGCGCTGCCACTACGACTCGCTGAAGCTGTACTCGCCGGCCAAGTTCGACGGGCTGCCCGGCATGGACTTCCCGGGCGACCCCTGGCACTTCCCGGGCAAGGACGAGGTCGCAGAGTTCCTGGAGCGCTACGCCGTGGAGATGGCGCTGCCCGTACGGATGCACACCCGCGTGGATCGCCTCGCACCCCGGGACGGAGGCGGATTCATCGCCCATCTGGCGTCCGAGACCATCGAGTCCGACAACGTCGTCATTGCCACCGGGACATTCGGGCGCGTCCCGCAGGTGCCCGACCTCGCAACATCCGTCGCCCCGGCGATCCGGCAGCTGCACTCCACCGAGTACAAGAACCCCGAGCAGCTCCTCCCCGGACCGGCGCTTGTCGTCGGCGCCTCGCACTCCGGGTACGACATCGCCTACGAGCTGGCCGCGAACCGACCCACGATCCTGGTAGGGCCTGACCGCGGGAACATCCCGCTCGACTGGGACTCGAACAGGGTCAAGGTCGCCATGCCGGCGATCGTCTTCCTGTGGAAGCACGTGCTGACCCGGCGAACCCCGATGGGTCGGAAGGAGATGCAGAAGGTACGCCACCACGGTGCACCGACCACCCGGGTGAAGCCGCATCACCTCGCCGAGCGTGGCGCGGAACGGATCGAGCAGAAGGTCACCGCCGTCTCCGCCGACGGGTTGCCGACGCTCGACGGCGGGCGGGTCCTCGACGTCTCGAACGTCATCTGGGCGACGGGCTTCCGGCCGGACTTCGGCTGGGTCGAGGCACCGATCACCGGCACCGACGGATGGCCGCGCGAGTACCGGGGGGTGGTCAGCGAGGTGCCGGGGCTCTTCTTCTGCGGACTGTCCTTCCAGTTCGCGTTCAGCTCCATGGTGCTTCCGGGGGTCGGGCGAGACGCGGCGTTCGTCGCCTCGAAGATCGACCAGCGAGCTGCAGCCTCTGCCCGCGTCGCCGCCTGAGGGTCTCGGCGAAACCGCCCGCGGCCCCGCGGCATCCGCGTCCCGAGGACCCTGGGCGACGTAACCCTCGCTGGCTACCCTCCGGACGGGGAGGGTCGTGATGGGTGTCATCGAGGATCTCCACAGGGCTCGGCAGGCCTACGAGCGGCGCGAGTGGGTGGCGGCGTACCGGGCGCTCTCCGATCTGGACGAGACGGAGCTGGAGGCCGAGGACTTCGCGGCGCTGGCGACCACCGCCTACCTGCTCGGGCAACGCAACGACTGCGTCCAGGCGCTGCAGCGGGCATACCAGGCAGGTCTCGCGGCGGATGACCGGCCGGCAGCGGTGCGAGCCGCTTACCTGCTGACCATCACGCTCTGGCAGGCGGGTGAGCTGGCAGTCGGTAGCGGCTGGCACGCCCGTGCGGCACGGCTACTTGGCGAACTCGAAGATGACGTCGCTGAGCGTGGCTACCTCTGTGACTCCGAGATGATGGGGCACATCCTCAACGGTGAGTTCGCGGAGGCCTTCCCGCTGGCGCCCCGGATCACCGAGTACGGACGTCGCTTCGGCGAGCCCGACCTGCTCGCCCTCGGCCTGCATGCCGAGGGCCGGCTGATGCTCTACTCCGGGCGGGTCGCCGATGGCCTCGAGCGGATGGACGAGGCGTTGGCGGGAGTGATGGCCGGCGAGGTGACACCGGTGACGGCCGGGAGGGTCTACTGCTCGACCATCGAGGCCTGCCAGGAGGTCTCCGACTTCGGTCGGGCCGACGAGTGGACCCGGGCGCTCACCACCTGGTGCGCCGCCCAGCCGGGGCTTGTCGCCTTCACCGGCCAGTGCGCCACCCACCGAGGCCAGTTGCTGCGGTTGCACGGCGCGTACGCCGACGCCTTGGAGGAGCTGGATCGGTCGGTGGAACGCTACCTGGCGATCGGGGGCGACCCGGCCATCGGGCAGGCCCACTACGAGCTCGGCGAGACACACCGGCTGCGCGGGGAATACGGCGCCGCCGAGGCCGCCTACGACAACGCAGCCGAGCACGGCCATCCCTCTCAGCCGGGCCGGGCACTGCTCTGGCTCGCGCAGCGCCGCCGCGACGCGGCGACGGCGGCGGTCCGACGGCTGCTCGCCGAACGCCAGGACCCCGTTCACCGTTCACAGGTACTGGCAGCCGCCGTGGAGGTGTTGGTGTCCGCGGGCGAGACCGAGGCCGCGGTCCCGCTTGGTGACGAGCTCTGCGAGGTCGGTGCGACTTTCGGGTGCAGCGCTCTCAAGGCCGCCGGACAGCAGGCGGTCGCGCTTCTCGCGCTGGCTGGAGGTGCAGCGGAGCCAGCACTCCGCGCCGCTCGTCGGGCGGCAGACGTGTGGTCCCGCCTCTCCGCGCCGTACGAGGTCGCGCGGAGCCGAATGCTTGTCGGCCGCGCGCTGCGGCAGCTTGGAGACGAGGAGTCGGCGGTGGCCGACCTGGCTGCGGCTCGGAAGGCGTTCGCCGACCTGGGAGCACGCCCGGCCGAGCGGGAGGCCGCCGCCCTGCTGGGTGAGGAGCAAGCCCCGGGCGGGCTCAGCCCGCGTGAGGTGGAAGTGATCCGGCTCGTCGCTGCCGGCAAGAGCAACTCCGCGATCGCCGAGCAGTTGGTGCTGTCCGAGAGAACAGTGGCGCGGCACCTGTCCAACATCTTCGGGAAGCTCGACGTCGACTCCCGAACCGCGGCTGCTGCGTTCGCCTACGAGCACCACCTGTCCTGAGCCGGCCATTCCAGCGTGCAGACGGCCGGCATCGTCCGACGGCGGACGGGTCTCCCGTCGGACTGACGAACGGCACCGGCTCGGACACGCTTCTGGTGACGGCCGCCTACAGGAAGTGCCCCTCCTGGGACAGAAGGGGCACCGTGCACTGTGTCGGTAGTAGCGGGGGCAGGATTTGAACCTGCGACCTCTGGGTTATGAGCCCAGCGAGCTACCGAGCTGCTCCACCCCGCGTCGGTATGACCTCAGGTTACGTAGCCGTGTCGCGCACCGTCAAACGCGCACGGTGTGAGCTGAGCCCCTGATGACCGCACAGGGTGAGCGGCTTCGGGCGTCGCGGATCCCTCTGGGCTCGCGGAGGTCGGGCAGGATCCGTCGGCGTAGGGGTCGACAGCACCTGCCCGAACGCGTGCCACCCTCGACGGTGACCGGGCAAACCCGACCCACCACCAGCCGAGGAGGGCGCATGGCCACGGACCGGGAGCGGCCCATCCGCAGTTACCTGATGGACATGGACGGGGTGATCGTCCACGAGGAGAACCTCATCCCGGGCGCCGACCGGTTCGTGAACCGCCTGCAGGAGACCGGACACCGCTTCCTGATCCTCACGAACAACTCGATCTACACGCCGCGGGACCTCGTCGCTAGGCTGCACGACTCCGGGCTGCACGTGCCGGTCGAGTCGATCTGGACCTCGGCGCTCGCCACCGCGCAGTTCCTTTCCGTCCAGCGCCCGGGCGGCAGCGCGTTCGTGGTGGGCGAGGCCGGGCTGACGACGGCCCTGCACGAGGCCGGCTACACCCTCGCCGAGCGGAACCCGGACTACGTGGTCGTCGGCGAGACCCGCACCTACAGCTTCGAGCGGCTCACCCGCGCCATCCGCCTGATCGAGGGCGGGGCCAGGTTCATCGCCACCAACCCCGACGTCACCGGCCCGTCCCAGGAGGGATCGCTGCCCGCGACGGGCGCAGTCGCCGCGCTGATCGCCAAGGCCACCGGCGTGCAGCCCTACTTCGTCGGCAAGCCCAACCCGCTGATGATGCGGTCCGCGCTGAACGCGATCGACGCCCACTCCGAGTCCACGGTGATGATCGGGGACCGGATGGACACCGACATCGTCGCCGGCATCGAGGCCGGCCTGGAGACGGTGCTCGTGCTCAGCGGCATCACGCAGAACACGATGATCGGTCGCTTCCCGTACCTGCCTGCCCGGATCGTCGATTCCGTCGCCGACCTGGTCGACGAGATCCCCGACAACCCACCGGCGGGCTGAACGGCCCTGACCATCAGGGCCGCTCACTAACCGCCCGAGGCGGCGGGCGCCGGGGCCGGCGCCGAAGCGGATGGGGCCGCCCCGGACGGCGCGGCGCTCGGGGCCGGCCGCGCCTTGCTGTTGAGCTGATCCAGCGCCGCCTTCAGACGCCCCTGTGCCTCTCCGTAGGCGGTGAAGTCGCCGCGACGCAGCGCTGCCTGGCCGTCGTCGTAGGCCTTCGCCGCCTGCGTCACGATCGCCTGGACGTCGGGGGTCAGGGTCACGCCGCCGCCCGGAGGGGCCGGGCTCGGGGTCGCCCCACCCGACGGCGAGGGCGACGGCGCTGGCGTCGGCGCGCCCGGGATCGATTGGACGGAGTTGCCGGCACCGGCCCCGAAGACCTGGGTGAGCGCCTCCTCGAGCGTGGCGGCGAAGCCGACCTTCTCGCCGTACACGGCGGCCACGTACTGCAGGGTCGGATAGCCGAGGTCGCCCGTCGACTGCACGTAGTACGGCTGCACGTAGATCAGGCCGTTGGCCACCGGCAACGTCAGCAGGTTCCCGGAGATCGTCTTGCTGCCCGCCAATCGAAGCGGCGTCAGCGCCTGCGAGACCGTCGAATTCGACTCGATGGTGTTCTGCACCTGGGTGGGGCCGTTGATCGTGACGCCCTGCGGGAGCTGCAGGATCCGGATCTTCCCGTAGTCCCCCGGGTCGCTGGAGACCGCGACGAACGAGGCCAGCTTCGACGATCTCTGCGAGATCAGGGCTGACGTCAGGTTGAACTCGGGCTCCCGCTGCCCCGGCACCTGGATGAACAGGTAGAACGGCGGCTGCGGCTGGTTGCTCGGGCCGGGCTCGTCCGGCACCTGCCAGAAGTCTTCACCCGAGTAGAAAACGTTCGGGTCGCTGACGTGGTAACGGCTGATCAGGTCGCGCTGGACCTTGAACAGGTCCTCCGGGTAGCGCAGGTGCTCCGACAGCGCCGGCGGGATCTCCTTCTGCGGCTTCACCGTGCCGGGGAACGCCTTCATCCACGTCTGCAGTACCGGGTCGGGGCCACCGAACTGGTACAGGCTCACCGTGCCGTCGTAGGCGTCGACGGTCGCCTTGACCGAGTTGCGGATGTAGTTGACCTGGCTGCGGTCCTGCGCGGCCCGGTTGTTCGCGTTGGTGTCGGCCGTGACCGCGTCGGACGTGATGGCGGCGAGGTTGCGCCGCTCGGCGTACGGATAGCCGTCCGAGGTGGTGTAGCCGTCGAGCACCCAGACGATGCGGCCGTTGACCACCGTGGGATACGGGTCGCCGTCGACGGTCAACCACGGGGCGACCTTCTGCACCCGATCCCGCGGGTTGCGCTCGTAGAGGATGCGTGACTCGTTCGTCAGGGCGCTCGACAGGACCAGGTTCTTCTCCTGGAACCGAAGGGCGAACAGCGCCTTGCGGAAGCCCGAGCCGATCGACACCCCGCCCTGGCCGTCGTAGCGGTTGGTCGCCTGGCCATTCGGGTCGTCGCTGGTCGGACCGTCGATCTCGAGCTGCTGGGTGTTCACGACCGAGTACTCCGGCGACTGCTCACCGAAGTAGATCCGGTCCTGCGTGATCGGGATCGGCGAGGGTTTGCCGTCGGCGCCCGTGACGGGGAGGTTCTGCACGGCGAACACCGGCCGCCCGTTGGCGTCCTTGGTGTTCGCCGGGGCCGCGACGAAGCCCTTCCCGTGCGTGTAGTTCAGGTGCAGGTTGATCCAGTTGCGCTGGGCCGCGGTCAGGCCGCTCTGGTCGAGCTCGCGCACCGAGACCACGTAGTCCTGCCGCTTGCCGTTGACCGTGTACCGGTCGATGTCGAGCGTCGAGGGGAAGCCGTAGTAGGACCGGATCTGCTGGAGCTGGTCGAACGTCCGCGACAGCACCACGGGGTCGAGCAGCCGCGCGTTGGGCAGCGTCCCCTTGTCGGCGCCGACCTGCTGTGCGGTGAGGTCCGACCTCGCCGGATACGGCTGGGTCTCGACGGTGTTGGCACCGATGCCGTAGGCCGCCCTCGTCGCCGCGATCCCCCGCGCGATGTACGGCGACTCCTTCTGCACCTCGTTCGGCTTGACGTTGAAGTACTGGATGACCGCCGGGTACGCGCCGCCGATCACGATCGCGGAGACGACCAGGATCGCGAAGGACAGTGCGGGCAGGATCCACCCGCGCTGGAAGATGTTGTAGACGAACAGCACCGCGCACAACAGGCTGATGCCGATCAGGATCGTCTTCGCCGGCAGCACCGCGTGGACGTCGGTGTAGGACGCCCCGGTGACGCGGCCCCGAGGCGAGAAGGCGAGTCCGTAGCGGTCGAGGTAGTACGCCACCGCCTTGAGCAGGACGAACAGCCCGAGCAGCACCGACAGGTGCGCCTTGGCCGCGGCGATGACCCGCTCCCCCTGGGTCTGCAGCCGGATGCCGCCGTAGAGGTAGTGGGTGAACGCCGCGGCGAGCAGGGACACGAGCACGATGGCGAACAGGAAACCGAGCACGAACCGCTGGAAGGGATACGTGAAGGTGAAGTAGCTGATGTCCCGCCCGAACTGCGGGTCCTTCGTGCCGAACGACTGCGCGTTGCGCCAGAGCAACCAGGTCTGCCACCGGCCGGCCGCGGACAGGCCGGCGAGCACGCCGAGCAGGGCCGGGATGCCGAGCACGAGCAACAGGTGGAACGGCTCGATCGAGACCCGGTAGCGCTCGAGGTTCTGCTGCTCCAGGGAGAGCGGACGGAACGGCGGCCGCAGGCGGTAGGCGATGATGATGTTCGCCGCCACCGCGATCGCCATCAGCAGCCCGAAGCTGACGAACAGCAACAGGCGCGTCCCCAGCACGGTTTCGTACACCGAGCTGAAGCCGACGGAGCGGAAGAACAGAAGGTCCGTGTAGAGCCGGGTGAAGACCCCGCCGGCGATGATCAGCACCAGCAGCACCGCGAGCACCGGAAGGAGCAGACGGGAGCGCGTCGGGAAGGGACTGCGGGTTGCCACGCGGGCGATTCCTCCTCGAAACGACCAGGTTGCCGGGCGATGGCTGCGCGAGCAGCGGCTCGTCGGAGGTCACGGTAGACGAGCGCTCTGACAAAACGGCTGTGCCGGACCGTTGCTATTGCGCGTCGGTCCGGGATCGGCGGGTGGTGCCGCCGCACCGGGGAGCGCGGACGACGACTGACGGGGAAGGGCTGGGCTGTACGTCTCGGGGGCTGGGTGCCACGGGAACAGTCGTCCGGACAACGACGGTCATCCGGGCGAGGTTCCCCCGCCCGCCGTCCCGGTCAACGGCAGGTCGCCGCCCGGGGTCGCACGGCCGTCCGGCTCGCCCGCGGAACTGTCCGCGACGAGGTCCAGGTCGAGCAGGGCCGCGACCCGTCGGACGAAGGGAAGGCCGAGTCCCATGCCGTCCTGCGCCCGTGTGATCGAACCGTCGGCCTGGGCGAAACGTCGTAGAGCCTCCGATCCCGTTGCCTGCGTCAGCCGGGAGGTTCGCTCAGCAGGAGGGTTGGTCGGTCCGCCCTTGCCCGATGCCCTCGAGGGAGCGGACCGCCTCGTCGAGATTGTTGACCTTCACGAGCCGTAATCCGGCCGGAATGGCGCGGCGCGCCTCGGCACAGTTCGCCGCCGGCGTCAGGAAGACGCGCGCGTCGTTCTCGCGTGCACCGACGAGCTTCTGCTGGATGCCCCCGATCGGGCCGACCTTGCCGTCCGGGTCGATGGTTCCCGTTCCCGCGATCACCTGACCGTTGGTCAGCGAGCCGGGCGTCATGACGTCGTAGATGCCCAGCGCGAACATCATCCCGGCACTCGGACCACCCACGGGCTGACCGTCGATGGACACCATCTGCAGGTCCACGCTGACGTCGCGCTTCTCGTCGAGGAACACGCCGATGACCGAGCGTGGCTTGCCCTCGCCGTCGGTCGACGTGACGGGCGAGATCTGCACCTCGGCCGGCGGCGCGTCCCCGCGGCGGAAGCGGATGGTCAACGGCTTGCCGGGCGGGGCGGAACTGACCTTCGCCCGCAGGTCGATCGCGTCGCGGGTCTCGGTGCCGTCGACCGCGAGCAGGACGTCGCCCTGCCGCAGCTTGCCGGCCGACGGGGAATTCTCGGAGAGCCCGCTCACGGTGACCGTCGCCGGGATCGACAGCTCGTGCAGCGCGGCGGACACGGCCGACTTCTGCGACTCGGCCATCTCTCGCTGGTACTCCCGCTGGAGATCGGCGTCGCTCTGGCCGGGCTGCTTGGTGATCTCCTCGGGGACGACCGCCTTGCGACTCGACGCGTAGCCGACGAGCGCGTCCCACAGCGTCAGGCTGCTGTCCTGCGAAACGGTGGTGAGGTCGAGACGGCCGGTGGTCGGGTACGTGGGATGCCCGTTCACGGTGATCAACGGCTTGCCGTTGACCGAGGCGAGGGTGTCGCTCACCGGGCCCGGCTGGTCGGAGACGTACGGAACCGGCAGGGAGAGTCCGACCGCCAGCAGCGCCGCGACCAACAACGACGTGACGAGCAGGGTGGCTGTCCGGCGCGTCACGACGGCGAGTCTAGGTGGAAAGTCTGAGGTGCCCGCCGTGGCGAGCCGTCGTCATCGCGGGGCTCGGCCGGACGCCGACAGGCCGCCGCCCGCACACGAGGTGCGGGCGACGGCCTGGTCGGTCGTCTCGAACCCTCCGGGTGCCCGGGTGGGGTCAGCGGGCGATGGGTCAGCGGGCGAAGTACCCGAGCGAGCGCTCCACCTCGGGCTCCGGCCGGACCTGCGGCACCTGCGGCTCGAGGGAGCCGAACGAGGCGAACTCCTCGCCCGACCCGAACTCGCCCGACCCGAACTCGCCCGACCCGAACTCGCCCGACGCGAACTCGGCCGACGCCCCGGACTCGTCCTCGCGGAGGACCAGCTCGAGCGAGAAGGCCTCGAAGCTGTCGCCGTCCTCGGACTCCGCCGGCTCGGAGCGCTCGCCCTCGGAGAACTCGACATCGGACTCCACGGATGACTCCGCGGGTGACTCCACGACGGACTCGACCGCGACCTCGGCGACCGCAGCCGCCTCGACGTCCTCCCGGTCGCCGTCGGCGGCGTCGACCTGCTCGCCCTCGGCCGCGGGCGGCGGCAGCAGGTGCAGCGCAGGCGCCTCGATGGAACCTCCACCAGGGACCTCCACCGCGAGGTCCTCGATCGGCGCGACACCTTCCGTCCCGTCGTCGATCGACGGGATCTCCTCCGACGCCTCCGACTCGAGCCCCGACTCCGGCAGGGACGCGGCGACCTCGACGCGGTAGTAGGTCCGGAAGCTCACCGGCACCGGCGTCAAGGCGTGGACGGCGACGTCCGTGATCCCGCGCTCGTTGCGCAGGGTCTCCACGAGACGAACCGCTTCCTCGAGGTCCGAGACTCGGCGGAACGACGAATCGCCCGACGGCTCGGAGAAGAAGACGACATGTTCCATACGGCCCTCCGCCGTTCTTGGCCTCGCCCTGGGTGGCGCGCCTGTCCCAAAGGATCTCGGCACGCCGACCCGCGCCACTGAAGCGGCTGACCGGGTGGCGACAAGGCCGGCTCGATGACCGGGCCGGATCGGGGCTCCGGTCAGGCCGGGCGCTGCACCCGGGAGGTCGCCGGGGCTGTGCCCTCGCGCGCCTGCTGCGCGGCCTTGCGCGCCGGCGCGCGGGGGTCGAGGGCCGCCAGGCACCGCTGGTGGGCCTCCATCGAATCCGTCGCAGCGGTCGACCGGTCGACGGAGAACCGGCGCAGGCCGATCATCAGGAGGGTGATCGCGACCGCGATCGGTGGGACGAGCAACAAGTACACGCGGGCCTCGAACGTTGGCGGGACTTCATGTGAAGTCGGACACAACGCTACTCCGCTGCCCCCGACTCCGGGTCCTTTCGACCGGATTCCCGGTCTCTCAAGCCCTACCCGATGACGGATTTCGAACCAGGGGAAATCCACCCGAATCCGCCTCCAACGATCGACGAGGCGTGTCCCCGTGCACACGATCCGTGGCGCTCGTCCCGGCTCGATCGCGCGCTCCCCGGCCCGCTCCGTCAGGGGCTGCCGACCCACTCGCTCCCGCCGTCGCCGAACATCTGGTGCTTCCAGATCGGCACGCTCGCCTTGAGGTCGTCGATGAACCGGCGACAGGCTGCGAAGGCCTCCCCGCGGTGGGCGGCCGACGCCGCCACGACGACGGCGACGTCGCCGATCTCCAGCGGTCCGGTCCGGTGCTGAGCCGCGAGGGCGATCACCGGAACGTCGGCGGCCACGACCGCGGCCACTCGCTCGAGTTCGGCGGCGGCGCTCGGATGCGCCGCGTACTCGAGCCGCTCCACCGGCCGGTCATCGTCCTGCTCCCGCACGGTCCCGACGAAGACCGTGATGCCGCCGGCGGCCGGGCGGGAGACGGCCCGCAGACACTCGTCCACGGACAGCGGCGAGTCCCGCACCTCGGTAGTGATCTCGGCAGTCGCGCTGCTCGCGGTGCGGGTGCCGGTCCCGTCGGCGTCCACCACGAGAAGTGACGGTATCCCTGACGCCTCGTCGACCGCAGATCACAGCACGCCCACAGCGAACGGAAGGGAGACTCCCGGGGCTCGGACGGCTACCGTCGAGCGCATGAGTGGCGGCCCCTTCCCGTTCGGCTTTTCCGGCGGCGGCGCGGGGGACGCGGGCGGTTCGGGTGAGGGGTCCGGGTCCGGCGGCGGCAACGACCCGTTCGGCTTCGGCGGGGGGAATCTGTTCCGCGAGCTGGAGAACCTGCTGAACTGGCAAGGCGGTCCGGTCAACTGGAACATGGCCCGTCAGGTCGCCGAGCAGAGCCTCGGCGACTCGGACCGGCCGGTCACCGACGACGAGCGCACCGCGATCCGGGAGTCGGGCCGCCTCGCGGATCACTGGCTGGACGAGCACACCACCCTCCCCGGCGTCGGCACGGAGATGGCGGCGTGGACCCGCCTGCAGTGGATGCAGGAGACGCTGCCGGTCTGGCAGACGCTGGCCGACCCGATCGCCGGCAAGGTCGTCGACGCGATGGGCTCGGCGCTCGCCGGCGGCCTGTCCTCGCTGCCGGGGATGCCCGACATCGAGAACCAGCTGCCCCCCGGGTTCGACCTCAGCCAGCTGGCGGGGGCGGGTGGACCGCTGTTGGGGATGCTCCGGCAGATCGGCGGCCTGCTGTTCGGCGGTCAGGTCGGGTCGGCCTTGTCCGCGCTGGCGCAGGAGGTCGTCTCCCCCACGGACGTCGGACTCCCCCTGGGTTCTGCGGCACTGCTGCCGCTCAACGTCGCCGCCGCGGGCGAGGGGCTCGAGGTCCCGGACGACCAACTCCGGCTCTACCTGGCGCTGCGCGAGATGGCGCACCAACGCCTGTTCGCCCACGTCCCCTGGTTGCGCTCGCACCTGCTCGGCACCGTCGAGGCCTACGCCCGGGGAATCACCGTCGACGCCGACGCCATCGGCCGGGCGGTCAGCAACATCGACCCGACGATGCTCGACCCCACCAAACTCGATCCCGAGTCGCTCGCCGAGTCGCTCGGCGGTGACGTGTTCCGCTCCGAGAACTCGCCGGAACAGGAAGCCGCCCTGGCCCGTCTGGAGACGATGCTCGCGCTGATCGAGGGTTGGGTCGACGAGGTCACGGACGCCGCGGCGCGGACCCGGCTGCCGAGCGCGGCGGCGCTGCGCGAGACCATCCGTCGGCGCCGTGCCACGGGCGGACCCGCCGAGCAGACGTTTGCCGCCCTGGTCGGGCTCGAGCTGCGGCCGCGCCGGCTCCGAGAGGCGGCGGCGCTGTGGCGGGCGCTGCTCGACCGGCGCGGCGTCGATGGGCGCGATGCGGTGTGGGCACACCCCGACCTCATGCCGGGCGGTGCGGACCTCGACGACCCGGACGGCTTCGCGGCGGGGTCGGCGTCCGACAGCGACATGGACCCGATCGCCGAGCTGCAGAAGCTCGCCGACCGCCCCGACGACGCTCCCCCAACCGAACGCGGTCCTGCCGGGCCCGATCCCGACGTGTCCCGTTCCGACGAGTCCGGCTCCGACGAGTCCGGCTCCGACGGGTCCGGTCCCGAGGACGGGCCGGCCCCGGGCTCCGGACCCTCTTCCTGAGCCGCCCCGTCCCCGCGGCCGGGCTCGCGTTCACGTCGACGACAGCAGGTTCCGCGTCGCCTCCCACCCCTCGAGCCCCGGGTCGAGCGTCGCGACGTCCGCGGGCGAGCGCATCCGGCGCCAGGGCTTGGTGATCCGGAGCTGCCGCCGCGGCGCAGCGGCGCGCAGCCGACGCTCGGCCTCGGGGTCGTCGAGGTCGAGGTCCAGGGCGGCCAGCCAGTCCGGCGGAGGAAGCCGGCAGCCGACCGCGGTGAGCCCACCCCGCAACGCCGGCGCCGCGGCGACCCGTGTGCTCGACAGGGCCGAGAACACCTTCGCCAGGATCAGCCCGGGCAGGTCGGGCACATCGGGCGCGACGAGCACCGCGACCGCGGGTTCGGGTTCGGGCTCCCCCGCGGGCCGCTCGGCGAGCTGAGCGAGCACGGCGGAGGGCGTCGTCAGCCCGATCACCCGCGTGGTCGGCCACAGCAACCCCAGCACCTCCGACCGCCAGGAGGGCTCCTCGGGCACCGCAACGACGACCTCGACGCCCGCGAGGGCTGCCACCGCTTCGTAGGTGTCCTCCACGAGCGCCGCCGCGTACGCCTCCGGCGCCACTCCGGGGGGCGCCGCAGCGTCTGTCGGCCGACGGGCGAGCACGACCGTCAGGCGCCTCACGGCCCGGGGCCGTCGGACAGGTCGAGTTGGCCGGCCCGCGTCGTCGAGGCCGTCGTCATCGATCGTCGCCCGGCGGCAGGTCGGCGTCGGCGCCGCCGGAGGCGCGGACGCCGTGGACGTGACCCTCGAGGAAGCCGCGCGCCCGTGCGGCGTGGGGGTAGCCGTCGACCAGCGCCCAGAAGCGGGCGCTGTGATTGGCCTCGAGCAGGTGCGCCAGCTCGTGGACCAGCACGTAGTCCAGAACCCAGTCGGGCATGTCGTGCAGCCGGGTGCTGATGCGGATGCTGCCGTCGGCGGGAGTGCACGAGCCCCACCGCCGCCGCTGGTTCGTCACCCAGCGCACGCTCGACGGCCGCGCACGACCGCCCAGATGCCGCCGGGAGAGCTCGCGAGCCCGGGCGAACAGCTCCTCGTCCCCCGGGGCGCGCCGCTTCACCTCCTTGGCGTCGAGGCGACTCAGCAGCCGCGCGACGATCCGACGCTCCTCCGCCGGCGCCAGCCCCGCCGGGACCAGCACGATGCTGCGGTCGCCTTCGCGGTAGGCGGAGACGGTGCGTCGCCGACGGGTGCTCCTGCGGATCTCCACCGCCCGCTCGGACGTCTGCTCGGACGGCCGCCCGGCCGATCGCTCGACCGCCCCCTCGAACCTGGCCACCGGCGTCCTCCTCGCACTCCGCTGCGGCCGGAAGCGGCCCGCCGGACCACCGTAGGGCTCCCCTCCGACAATCCGGCCGGCGGCGTGCGGTGGCGGGCGGGCCGGGATGCTCGGTTTCGAGGGGTGGCGGCGACGACACGCCCTGTCGCCACGCCGTGTGGAGGAGACCCAGCCGGTCACCTCGGGCGAATTTCTCGACTTCCTGCTTCTGCGCAGGTCAGAGAGGGGACGAGCCAGTTCTCCCCATCCCGGTCCCGACCCCGTCCACAGCAATCCCCGCGTCCTCCCCACCCTGTCCACACCGTTGTCCACAGGCTGGGGATTCCCTGCGTTGACCCGCGTCGTCGGACCTTCCTAGCGTCGGAGGCGTCGCAGGTCCCGGCCGGCGGTGCAGGCGGTAGGGGAAGCCGCCGCGTGTCGACGGCCGGGACCTCGTGGCAAGTCCCGGCGCCGGCCCCCGCGGTCCGTCAGGCGCCGCGGAATCGCGGCTGCCGCCGCTCCGCCTGGGCCTGCAGACCCTCCCTGAGGTCCTCGCTGGCCAGCGTCACGGGCTGGGCCAGGGCCTCCCACTCCAGCGCCTCGACGAAGCTGCGCGGCCCGTGCTGCATCGCTCGCTTCGTCAAGCGGGTGGCGATGGGGGCCGCAGCCGCGGCCCGGCCGGCGATCTCGAGCGCATGCTCCACGAGCCGCTCGGGCTCGACGACGTCGTTGACCAGACCCATGCCCACCGCCTCGGCGCCGGTGACCACCCGACCCGTGAACAGCATCTCCCGCGCCCGCGGCAGGCCCACCGCCTCGGGCAGCAGGTAGGTCGCCGCCATCCCGGGGTGCATCCCGAGCGAGGTGAACGGCATCGCGAGCTTCGCCTCCGGGACCGCGTAACGCAGGTCGCAGCCGAGGGCGAGGCACAGTCCGGCGCCGATCGCGGCGCCGTTCAGCGCCGCGATCGTGGGCACCTCGAGGTCCCGGATCGACAGCCAGGTCCGGTAGAAGGGCAGCATCCGGTCCCGGAGCCTCGCCGGCACCGGGACCTGCGACTCGCCCGAAGCCGTCTCGCCGGAAGCGGTCTCGCCCGAAGCGGTCTCGCCGGCGCCGAGCCACGACAGGTCGCCGCCCGCGCAGAAGGCGCGTCCTTCCCCGGTCACGACGACCGCTCGGACGGTGCGGTCGACGGCGAGCTCGCCGATCGTGCGCCGCCAGGCGTCGGTGAGTTCCTCCGTCATCGCGTTGCGCCGATCGGGCAGGGCGAGGGTCAGCAGGACGACGCCCTCGGTGGGTCGATCGACGCGCAACGGTCCGGTCACGGGCAGCTCCTGTTCAGTCCGGTGTCGTTCCGACCGTAGAGAACCCCACGGGCTGTGTCTTCCCGGCCTCCCGCCGGTCCCGCGACGCTGCGCCAATGCGGTGAAACCACCCGAACGGCCCTGTGCGCGCGGGGGGCCGCCACTCGATGGTGTCGGAGAAGAACGCATTGCCCGACGCCGGAGGTCCCCCATGGCTGCTGCTGCACAGCGGCGGACAGGTACGCGCATCGCCCTGGGCCTCGCCCTCGCGTCGGTCGCGTTGACGTCGACCCTCGGCACTGCCGGAGCGGCGGTGGCGGCGCCGGCCGCGGGGGCGACCGGCGTCGCGTCCGTGGCCGGTAGCGTGCCGTTCGCCGGCGGTCCGGCCGTGGTCAGCGGGCCGGGCGGCACTCCTGCCGCGGTCGAGGCGGTCCGTGCCGCCGGCGGCACCGTCCTGCACGAACTGCCCCTGATCGGCGGCGTCGCAGCGGACCTCCCGGCCGGCGCCGTTCTCCCCGGCTTCCTGGTCGCGGCCGACCGTCCGCTGACCGTGGCCGCGAAGAAGCCGCCTTTGCCGGGCAAGGGGTCCGAGAAGGCAGAACTGCCGGGCGATGCCCCCGCCTCCACCGCTCGCGCGACGCTCGGCCTGACCGACGACTCCCCCTCCGGCCGCGGCGTCACCGTCGCCGTCGTCGACACGGGGGTCGACGACGTCCCCGACCTCGCCGGGCGCGTCCTGCACCTCGACGTCTCGTCCACCCGGCCCGCCACGAACAGCGGGGACGACTACGGTCACGGCACGTTCGTCGCCGGCCTCGTCGCCGGCGACGGCACCACGTCGGGCGGGCGGTACCAGGGCGCGGCGCCCGACGCCCGGGTGCTCGACGTGCGGGTCGCGAAGGACGACGGCAGCACCTCCCTCGTCTCGGTGCTGCGCGGCCTGCAGGTCGTTTCTGCCAGCGCCGACGCGCTGAACGTCCGCGTGCTCAACCTCTCGCTGTCCTCGGGCAGCCCGCTGCCCTACCAGCTCGACCCGCTGACCCAGGCGCTCGAGGCGCTGTGGAAGCAGGGCATCACCGTGGTCAGCGCCGCGGGCAACGACGGGCCCGCCCCCGGCTCGGTCAGCTCCCCCGGGCTGGACCCGGTGCTGCTCACCGCCGGCGCGCTGGACGAGGCCGGTACCGCGGCCCGCGACGACGACACGGTGGCGCCCTACTCCTCGCGCGGCACCACCCAGGGCGTCGCGAAGCCCGACCTCGTCGCGCCCGGTTCCCACCTGGTGTCGCTGCGCGCCCCGGGGTCCCAGGTCGACGACGAGAACCCCTCCAGCCGGATCGGATCGAGCTACTTCCGGGGCAGCGGCACGTCGATGTCGACGGCGCTCGTCAGCGGGGTGGTCGCCGACCTGCTCTCGGCACGGCCGGATCTCTCGCCGGACCAGGTGAAGGCCCTGCTCGTCGGCACCGCCTACCGCCCCGCCGGGCTCTCGGACCCGGCGGCCGCGGGCGCCGGCGGGGTCGACGTCCCGGGTGCCCTGGGCGCTCCGACGCCGGCCGTGGACCCCGCGGACGACGACCAGGCCGGCGCGCCGGACCCGAACACGATGTCCGCCGCCCAGCTGGCCCTGTGGGACCGCTTCAGCAGCGCGCTCCTCGACGGCGACCGGGCCAAGGCATACGCGGCGTGGAAGAAGCTCTCCCCGGAGGCCCGGTCCTGGGTCGGTCGGTCCTGGGTCGCCCTGTCTCCCGAGGCGCGGTCGTGGGTCGCCCGATCGTGGGTGGGCCGCTCCTGGGTCGGCGCCGACGGTTCCGAGGACGAGTGGCTGGCCCGGTCCTGGGCCGCCCGCAGCTGGGTCGCCCGCTCGTGGGTCGCCCGATCGTGGGTCGCCCGTTCGTGGGTCGCCCGCAGCTGGGTGGGTCGCAGCTGGGTCGGTCGGAGCTGGGTCGGTCGGAGCTGGGTCGGTCGGAGCTGGGTCGGTCGCAGCTGGGTGGGTCGCAGCTGGGTCGACGCCGGCTGGTCGGACCCGTCCCTGGACAACGGGTGGGCGGGTGGCCGCTGGACCGGTGGCCGCTGGAACGGCCGCTCGTGGGTGGACGACGAGTGGGTCGCCCGGTCCTGGGTCGACGACGAGTGGTCCGCCCGCTCCTGGGTGGCCCGGTCCTGGACCGCCCGGTCCTGGACCAGCACCAGCTGGTCCTGACGAACCCCACCCGCTCGGATCTGTAGCGGGCGGTCCGGCCGGCCGAAACACTGTTCGTGAGGCTGTCCCGACATGGCCGCCGAGGCCTGTCACCCGTGAACCGGGTGGTCGGCGGCAGCATCCTGCTCGGCGCCCTCGCCGTACTGGTGGTCGCCTGGACGTGGGCCGGGAGAACCGGCGGTCCGGTCCCCTCGCCGCTGCCGACGGTCCTGCTGGTGCCGGTCCTGTTCACCGTCACGGTCGTCTCCGAGCTGGTCGCCGTCCGGCTCCGGCACGGCGACGAGGACGAGGCACTCACCCTGCTCGAGGCGGCGGTGGTCGCCGACGTCCTGCTGCTGCCCGCCGCGCACGCGCTGCCGGTGGCCGTCGCCGGGCTGGGCGTCGCGTGCGCGATCGCCCGCCGTCCGCTGGTCAAGACGCTGTTCAACCTCGGCGCGCACGCGCTGGGCACCGCCCTGCTGGTCGCCACGGTCGCCGTGCTGGTACGACCGGGCGCGGGGCTCGGCAGCACCACGGTCGCCGCGATCGTCCTCGGCAACCTGCTGTTCGGCGCCGTGAACCTGGTCCTGCTCGCCTGGGTGCTCGCCGCCGCCACCGGCGCCTCGGCCCAGGAGACGGTCGACGAACAGTGGCGGCTGTCCGCCGTGATGTCGGTCGGCACTTGCGGCCTCGGTGCCGTGGCGGTCGCCCTCGCCGTCACCGCACCCGCGCTGCTGCCCTTCGCGTTCCTGCCGGCCGCCGCCCTCACCTACGCCTACCGCGCCGCCGCGCAGGAGTCGCGGGAACGGGTGCGCTCGGCCCGCCTGGCGGCCCTCTCGCAGGTGCTGGTCGGGCGGCTCGTGGCCGACGACCTGCTGTCCAACTTCCTCGGGCTGCTGCGCGAGACGTTCGGGGCCGACACCGCCCGCGTCATCCTCGAGGGGGACGAGGAACGGCCCGGCGCCGTCGTCCTCGCGCACGAGTACGGGGTCGACGTCGGCGAGCTCACCGCCCTCGACGCTGCGCTGCTGGCCCGCACGGGAGACATCGCCGAGGTCGTGACCGACGGGCTGCCGTCGGAGTGGGGCCGGACGCTGCTCTCCCCCCTCGACGCGGAGGGCCGGCGCATCGGCGTCCTCGTCCTCGTCGCGCCGCCGCGGGGGCCCAATGGACGCAGGCGCGACGACGACCTCGGTGACCGCGACCTCGACGTGCTCGCCCCCCTGCTGTCCGCCCTCGGCGTCGCGCTGCGCGGCGCCGAGCACCTGTCGCGCCTGGTCGAGGAGACCGGCAAGCTGCACGCCGTCGTCGACCACTCCAGCGACGGCATCCTCGTCCTCGACGGCGACGGCCGGGTGCTCGTCTGGAACCGGGCGATGGGCGCGATCAGCGGCGTGCCGAGCGAGCTGGCCACCGGCCGCTCGCTGCGCGACCTGCTGCCCACCACCGACGGGGAGGGGACGTCGGTCGACCCCCTCGACGGCGCCTGGTCGCAGCTGTCGCCGGAGGAACCGCAAGCCACCGTCGAACTGGCGCTGCTGCGGCCGGACGGGGAGCAGCGCTGGATCAGGGCCTCACACGCGGCCGTCTTCGCGGACGGACAGGACGGGACGCCCGAGCTGACGCAGGACGTCGTCCTGGTCTACGACGTCACCAAGGCGCGGCAGGTGGAACGATTGAAGGCCGACTTCATCGCCACGGTCTCCCACGAGTTGCGGACGCCGGTCACTCCGATCAAGGGCTACGTCGACCTGCTCCGCCGCCGCGGGGAGACGTTCACCCCGGACAAGCGCCGCGAGATGCTGGACATGGTCGCCGACCGCGTGGCGCACCTCGCCCGGCTGGTGGAGGACCTGCTGCTGGCCTCCCGGGTCTCCTCACCGGCCTCGGCCGTACGGATGGGCCGCGGGGACCTGGCGCAGCTGGTCGCCCGGACCGCCGAGGACTTCTCCACCGAGAAGGCCCGGCTCACCGTGGTCGTCCCGGACGAGCCGGTGCCGGTCGAATGCGACCCCGTCCGGGTCGTGCAGGTGGTCTCCAATCTGGTGTCGAACGCGCTGAAGTACTCGGGCTCCGAGGACCCGGTCGACGTGGTGCTGAGGGTCCGGGACGGGCAGGCGGTGGTCGACGTGACCGACGCCGGGCGCGGTATCCCCGAGGACCACCTCGAGCGGGTGTTCGAGAAGTTCCACCGGGTGGAGGACCCGCTGCGGATGACGACCGGGGGCACCGGGCTCGGCCTGTTCATCGCGCGACAGCTCAGCGAGGCCATGGGGGGCACGCTGACGGTGCGCTCCGCCCTCGGCACGGGCTCGACATTCACCTTCACGCTGCCGGTGAGCCCGGTGAGCACCGCCGCCGCGCTCCCCCGGCAGCGTCTCGCTCCGGCGAGCACGGTCGGGCCGCCTGGCACCGTGGCGGGCGGCCTCGAGTCCGGTCCCGACGCCGGGCTGGACGGGGCCGCCGGGCCCACCGGAGCCGCCGGTCCGCCGCAGGGGCTCCTGTCCGGACCCAACCCGTTCGGCCGACGCGGGCGGCCGGATTTCCGTCCACCGGAGGCCGGGACGTAGGCCCGATTCAGCTCCGGAACGAGCCCGGCCGCCACCCGCCCGACATTTCCCCCGAGTTGGGACCACACTGGGGGTGTGTCCGACATCCCTCGCCGTGCGGTGATCCGCTCGGCCCGCTTGGCGACGCTGCCGCTCGGCATCGCCGGCCGCGCCACCCTCGGCATCGGCAAGCGGATCGGCGGCAAGCCGGCGGAGATGGTCGCCACCGAGCTGCAGGCTCGCACCGCCGCCCAGGTCTTCAAGGTGCTCGGCGAGCTCAAGGGCGGCGCCATGAAGTTCGGGCAGGCGCTGTCGGTGTTCGAGGCGGCCCTCCCCGAGGAGATCGCCGCGCCCTACCGCGCCGCGCTGACCAAGCTGCAGGAGGCCGCGCCGCCGCTGCCGGTTGCCGCGGTGCACGGGGTTCTCCGGGAGCAGCTCGGGGCGTCCTGGCGGTCGAAGTTCCTGGAGTTCTCCGACAAGCCGTCCGCGGCGGCCAGCATCGGGCAGGTCCACCGCGCCGTGTGGGTCGACGGCCGCGAGGTCGCGGTCAAGGTGCAGTACCCGGGGGCCGGGCCCGCCCTGCTCTCCGACATCAACCAGCTCGCGCGCCTGGCCCGCCTGTTCAGCGGCCTGTCCCCCGGCCTCGACGTCAAGCCGCTGCTCGTGGAGCTGCGGGAGCGGATCAGCGAAGAGCTGGACTACCGGCTCGAGGCCGGCTGGCAGCGAGCGTTCGCCGAGGCCTACGACGGTGACCCCGACATCGCCATCCCCAAGGTGATCGCCGGCGGCGAGCGCGTCCTGGTCACCGAATGGCTGGACGGCACACCGCTCTCGGAGATCATCCGCGACGGAAGCGAGCCGGAGCGGGACCTCGCCGGACTGCTGCTGCACCGCTTCCTCTACTCGGGCCCCGGCCGTGCCGGCCTCCTGCACGCCGACCCGCATCCGGGGAACTTCCGCCTGCTCCCCGACGGCCGCCTCGGCGTGCTCGACTTCGGGGCGGTCAACCGGCTGCCCGACGGCCTGCCCGAGCCGGTCGGACGCCTCGCGCGCAAGGCGCTGGAGGGCGACGCGGAGGCGGTGCTGGAGGGGCTTCGCGCCGAGGGCTTCCTGCTCCCGACCATCGAGGTCGACCCCGACGAGTTGCTCGAGTTCCTGCTTCCGCTGCTCGACCCGATCGCGTCGGAGACCTTCACGTTCTCCCGGACCTGGCTGCGCGGCGAGGCGGCCCGCATCGGCGACCCGCGCAGCGCCGCCTCGGTGCTGGGCCGTCAGCTGAACCTGCCGCCCTACTACCTGCTGATCCACCGGGTGACCCTGGGCGCGATCGGCGTGCTGTGCCAACTCGGCTCGTCCGGGTCGTTCCGCTCGGAGATGGAGCGCTGGCAGCCCGGCTTCGCGGAGCCCGGTAGCGCCGCCGCCGAGCACGCCGCGAACGTCAACCGCCCGGGTCGGCCCCTCCCCACGGTGCCGGCGCTGAACAGCGACGACTCCACCGTGGTGCTCCCGCCGCCGGACGACACCCTGCTCAGCCCGCTCGACTGAGCGGCCCCCGCCCGTAGGCATCGTCCGGCGGACCCGCAGTCTTCGAGACCTCCGGAGCATGTGGGACACTGCCGTGCGGCGATCAGCCCTGGTCGTCCAGCCCGCCGAGGTGTCCCGCCGTGCCGATGTCCCCAGCCAGGAACAGGACCGGGTCGCACCGATCGACCGTCGTCCTCCTGCTCCCGCTGCTGCCCGCCGCCGCAGTCGCGTGGACCACGCACGTCGTCGGATCGGGGCCGGCATGAGTCCGACGTCGGACGTCCGCTCCCTCGAGCTGCCACCGACCGCCCGGTCGGCGAGCGAGGGGCGGCACTTCGTGCTGGACACCCTGACCGCCTGGGGCATGGACGGACTGGCCGACGTCGCGGCGCTCGTGACGACCGAGGTCGTGACCAACGCCGTGCTGCACGCCCGGACGGCGGTGACGCTGACGATCCAGCGCGACGGAGCGAGCGGAGTGAATGTCGCGGTGACCGACCGTTCACGGCATCGACCGCAGCGGCGGCTCGCCGAGGCGGACTCGACGAGCGGGCGGGGCATGGAGTTGCTCGACTTGCTCGCCGCCTCCTGGTCGGTCGACGTCACCGACTCCGGCAAGACGGTGCATTTCTGGCTCGACGGCACGAGCGACCCCTGGAGCTCGGGGGAAGACCCGACCTGGCTCGACGAAGCGGAGCTATGAGCGACCAGCCCTCGCCCCTCGGGCGCTACGACGAGTCGGGCGGAGCGGACGCCTCCGGTGGCGAGCCGCTCCACGAGGTCCGGCTGCTCGGCGTCCCGGTCGCCCTGTACATCGAGGGACGGCAGCATCACGACGACCTGATGCAGGAACTGTCGGTCCTGGCCGTGTCGACGCAGGGGTCCGGCAACCACCTGCCGCCGCACCTCGCCGAACTCGTCGACACCCTGGGCCGGCGGTACGGCACCCCGGTGGACCGACCGGACGCCCCGATCGACGAGGCCTTGGCGCGGGGTGAGGCCGTGGTCGATCTGACCTACCAGGTGCCGGCGCACGTCGTCGAGGCAGCCGATCGCTTGGAGTCCCTGCTGGCTCGAGCCGACGAGTTGTGCCGCACCGGTGAACTCCTGGCGATGCCGCGCGGCGACGCCCTTCTCGAGTTCTCGCACTGGTACCTCGACGAGTTCCGCCGGCAGATCGCCGGCGAGCCTCCGCGTCCGTGGGCGGGTCAGTCGAAGTAGATCGCCCCGTAACCCTCGTCGCGGAACACGACGCCGGCCTGCTCGAGCGGCACGTCCCAGTCCCCGGTGCAGCCTGGGTCGGCCCCTTCGCTGCCATGGTCGGCGGTGAGCAGGAACGCCGCCGAGTCCAGCAGCCCGCGGGCCTGCAGCAGGTCGAGGAAGACGCCGAGCCGGCGGTCCGCGTCGGCGAGGCTGGCGCGGGCGATGTCGGAGTAGGGGCCGCCCTCGTGGTGCGCCGCGTCCGTGAGGGTGGTGTTCCACCAGGTCAGCGTCGGCGGAGTGGGCCACTGCGGGTTCGCGCCGCAGAACAGCTGCTCCATCTGCACGAGCCCGAAGGCGTCGACCTGCGTGCCCCACGCGTACTCGTCGGACGTGGCGACGTATCCCTGGGTGGCGTGCGGGTCCTGGGTCGGATCGGGCAGGACGCTGCGCAGGCTCCTCGTCCCGTCGCTGCTGCCCGACGAGCGGACGAGCCCGAGCGTGGAGTAGTCCGCCCCGCGGTCGGTGGGCTCGTTGACGCAGGCGGTCGCCACCCGCGCGGACGGCATGTGCCCGGCAGTCGTCCCGGCGCCCTCCGCTCGGTCCCCCGGTCCGTCCCCCACCGCCTCGAACACGGTGCGCACGCCCGGCCGGAGCAGATCGCCGGCGAGGTGCCATGTCGCCGCGTCGTTCGCCAATACCTGGGCTCCGGTGGAGCGGTCGAAGTAGACGTTGTGCACGATGCCGTGCCGTCCCGGGCCGACACCGGTCAGCGCGCTGGTGTGGTTCACCAGCGTGACGCTGGGGAACTCGGCGATCGCTCCCCCGAGCAGCGCCCCGCCGCGCTCGAGCAGGCGGGCCACGGAGGGAAGCGCCCCACGGCCGGCGAGGTCGAGCAGGTCGTTGCTGTTGGTGCCGTCCCAGAGCATGCCGATCACGACGGACGGCCGGGTGGCCGGGTCGAGGAAGCCGAGCAGCGCCCGGCCGTCGAGCGCATCGGCCTCCGCGAAGTTCCGGCCGCAGAGGGCGGCGAGGGTCGGCGCGACGTCGACGACCCGGGCCGCCGTCGGCGCGAGACCGGACAAGGCGACGCCCGCGCCGGCGAGCAGCAGGGGCGCGCGCGACTGTCCGGCGTCGAGGCTGCCGTGCTCACCCAGATGCCCGCCCCGCTCCGGCCAGTGATGGCGAGGCGTGTGCACGACGTGCAGGTCCGGGCTGCGATCCGGGTCGGCGAAGGCGGAGGCGAGGCGGTGGGCGGCGAAGGGATAGGCGTTGCGGGCGTTGGGCGGCGACGGGTCGGTGAGGGCACGCGCCAGCGGCGTGCCGTGCAGCGGGTTCTGGTCGGCCACGGGATTGCGGCCGCGTACGACCCGGAACCCGGCGTCGGGGTCGTGGCGAGGTGCGACGGCTTCGCCCTCGCTGTTCGCGACGTGGATCATGTCGCCGGCCGGCCAGGCGACGAGGTCGACGACGTCTGTCAGGCCGGGATCGAGCAGGACGCGCAGCGCCGCCTCTCGCCGGGCAGGCACGTCCGACGCCGGATCCGGCGTCAGCTGGGTGGCCATGGGGGCGGAGGCGCTCGACGCGTCGACGGCCCTCGCGATGTCGGGCGTGATGAAGGCGGCGAGGTCGCGGTCCGGGCTCGGCACGAGATCAACCTAGTCCGAGGCCTTTGTCCGGCGAGGTACCGGGCTTCCGTGATGCCGGCGTGGGAGGCGGCCGCACGGTTCTGCGGCAGGAGAACGGTCGCCCCCGGCCCGAGGTCACGGGGACCAGGGCCGGGGGCGACTCCGCGGGCGCGCCGCGCGGCAGGTAGAGAACCGGGCGCGACCCGCTGCGGGCGGCCGGGCCGGGTTGGCGTGAACGCCCGGCTCAGGCCGCGAGCTTCCGGGGCCGCCCCCGTGGCCGCTTCCGGGCCACGATGGCGCCGGAGACGACCAGCTGGCCGCCCCACACCCCGTACGGTTCGCGCCGCTCGACCGCGCCGGCGAGGCATTCGGCCCGGACCGGGCAGTCCTGGCACAGCGCCTTGGCGGTCTCGATGTCCTCGGGGGACTCGGCGAAGAACAGGTCCGGGTCGGCTACCCAGCAGGGCAGTGACAGACCCTGCGCTTCGATCCGAGCGTCGAGAGTCGTGGCGAACACGGCGGGGTCACCTCCTTGTGCTTGACGATGGTTAGACGGAGACGGAGGAGCAGGTTCATCGGTGACACCGGGGCCGCTTCTCGAGCGAGTGATCCGGTCCCGGGAACGACGAAGGCCGCGGATCCCGACTCGGATCCGCGGCCTCGAAGGACTCGTCTGCAGCTCAGACGAGGGGCGTTCCTCGAGGCTCCTGGAAGCGAGCGTCGGTGGCCGGCGCGCTCAGCGCGAAGGTGCCGACGGTGACCGCCCACGGCTTGCGGGCGGGATCCGCGACGACATGCAGGGCACCGGCGACCTCGGGTGCGCGGTCAGCGGCGCGCACGATGGTCTGTCGCCAGCCGGCCTGGGCGGAGGCGAGAACGTTGTACATCGCGCACCCCCTCCAGACCGCGGTTCACCCCCGTCGGGCGAACGAACGAGACAGAACGCTAGACCGCCCCGAAGACGGTCGCAACGTCTTTATTCGCGGCACTGAGCGGGCCCACTCCGGGCGGGCGGCCAGGCGTCGCGGTTGGGGCGCTGCTCGCGGTTGCAGCGGCGCCGTTCGCGGTCGCTGGGGCGCTGCTCGCGGCCACCGCGGCGCCGTTCGCGGCCACCGCGGCGCCGTTCGCGGCCGCAGCGGCGCCGTTCGCGGTCAGCGCGGCAGAACCGCCCAGAAACCACGCAGACCGCGAACACCCCACCCCGCTCGCGGTTGCCGCGGCGCCGTTTGTGGTGAGCGCGCGGCGCCGTTCGCGGTTGCCGCGGCCCCGTTCGCGGTCACAGCGGCGCCGTTCGCGGTCACCGCGGCAGAACCGCCCAGAAACCACGCAGACCGCGAACACCCCACCCGGCTCGCGGGCGGCGCGGCACCGTTCGCGGTCGCCGCGGCAGAAACGCCCAGAAACCACGCAGACCGCGAACACCTCACCCCGCTCGCGGTCGCAGCGGCGCCGCTCGCGGGCAGCCCGGAACGGCCGGCTCGGGGCCGCGCAGGGTGGCTCAGCCCTCGGCGGACAGCAGCGCCAGCACGTCGGCGCCGAACCGTTCGAGCTTCGAAGCACCGACCCCGGGCACCTTGCGCAGCGCGGCCTCCGAGGTCGGGCGGGCGTCGGCGATGGCCACGAGCGTGGCGTCGGTGAACACACAGAACGCGGGCTGCTTGAGTTCCTTCGCCGCCTCGGTCCGCCAGGTGCGCAGCCGCTCGAACAGCGCCGGGTCCGCCGCCGTCACGCCGGCCTTCTTGCCGCGTCCCCCACCCCGGCCGGGCGGCACGCTGGCCGGCGGCGCAAGCCCCTCGAGGAAGGTCGAACGCGGGCGGGGTCGCCGCCCGGCCTCCCGCGCCGTCGCCCAGGTGAGGGTGAGGTGCCGGCGGGCTCGGGTCACCCCGACGTAGAACAGCCGACGCTCCTCGGCGATCTGCTCCGGCGTCACCGCGTGGGTGATCGGGAGCACGCCCTCGACCAGGCCGACGAGGAACACCGCGTCCCATTCCAGGCCCTTGGCGGCGTGCAGCGAGGCGAGCGTGACCCCCTCGACCGTCGGGGCGTGCTGGGCCGCCGCCCGCTCGCCGAGGTCGGCCACGAACGCGCCCAGCCCCTCGGTCGGCCGCTCCGCGGCCGCCGCCTCCGCGAGCCGCACGAGTGCGGTCAGGTTCTCCCAGCGCTCCCGCGCCGCGCCGGTGCCCGCCGGCGGGTTGTCCGCGCGCCAGCCGGTGGTGGCGAGGACCTCGGCGACGACCGTGGGGAGGTCCTCCGGCCGATCCTCCTCGGCCGCCCGCGCGGCGCCCCGCAGCAGGACGACCGCCTCCTTGACCTCGGGCCGCTCGAAGAAGCGCTCGCCGCCGCGCAGCACGTAGGGGACGCCCGCCGCCGCGAGCGCCTGCTCGTAGACCTCGGACTGGGCGTTCATCCGGTAGAGCACGGCGATCTCGCTGGCCGGCGTGCCCGCTTCCCGCAGGGCGACGATCCGGCGCGCCACGTCGGTGGCCTCCTCGGCCTCCGCCGGGCTCTCCGCGTAGACGACGTCCGGACCGGGCTCGCCCTGCGCCTCGAGCTTGCCGGCCCCGACCACCCGGTTCGCCAGCCCGACCACCTGGGGGCTGGAGCGGTAGTTCCGCACCAGCCGGACCATCGTCGTGCCCTCGTGACGCCGCGGGAAGTCCCGCAGGTAGCGCGCCGAGGCCCCGGTGAACGAGTAGATG
Organism: uncultured Actinomycetota bacterium; assembly: GCA_963783105.1. Classification (GTDB taxonomy): domain Bacteria; phylum Actinomycetota; class Actinomycetes; order Frankiales; family Frankiaceae; genus JAVEDQ01. The sequence goes on along the minus strand of CAWAMI010000005.1, from coordinate 114,206 downwards.
GTCTGGTCCGGATCACCGACGACGCACAGGCTGGTGCGATCACCGAGCCAGGCGTCGAGCAGCCGCTGCTGCAGCGGGTTGACGTCCTGGTACTCGTCGACCACGAAGTGGCGGTAGCGCGAGCGGAGCTCGTCGGCGACGAAGCGGTGCTCCTCGATCAGCGCTGCGGTGAGCAGCAGCAGGTCTTCGAAGTCCAGGACGCCCGACTCCTGCTTGACCTGCTCGTACGCCGCGTAGATCGCGGACAGCGCCTCGGGGTCGAGCGGGGTCTCCCGCGCCGCGTCCAGCGCCGCCGCCGGGTAGGACTCCGGAGTCTGCAGGGTGGCCTTGGCCCACTCGACCTCGGCCGTCACGTCCCGCAGCGTCGGCCCGGACAGGTTGATGCGCTGGCGCCGCCCCGCGCCCGCGACGAGCGCCGCCTTGCTCGACACGAGTTGAGGCATCCGACCACCGAGCGCCTGCGGCCAGAAGTAGCCGAGCTGGCGCAGGGCGGCGGCGTGGAACGTCCGGGCCTGCACCCCCTCGGCGCCCAGGCTCCGCAGCCGGGTGCGCAACTCGCCGGCCGCCCGTGCGGTGAACGTGACGGCCAGGACCTGACCGGCCGGGACCGTGCCACTGGTGACCAGGTGGGCGATGCGCCGCGTGATCGCTCGCGTCTTGCCCGTCCCGGCACCGGCGAGCACACACACCGGCCCGACCGGCGCGAGGACGACGTCCCGCTGTTCCGGGTCCAGATCATCCAGGACCGAGTCACCCAGGACCGAGCTGTCAGGGAGCGTGTCGTCGAGCGCTGCCACGGCAGGTCACGTTAGCCGGAGCATCCGACAAAATCGGCGCGTCGCCACGGCCGGAGTCGGGCGCGGCCGACGGGACCTGGCGCGAGCCCGGAACAACCGGCGCTCCGCAGGTGGTTGAGGGACATACCGACAACCGATTCTGGGGAGTATGTCCTACGTGTTCACCGTCTACTCGACGCCATGGTGTGGCTACTGCGTGCGACTGAAGCGGCAGCTGGACCGCGAAGGCGTGCGGTACGCCGAGGTCGACATCGAGCAGGACCCGTCGGCGGAGCAGCTCGTCATGCAGGTCAACGGCGGCAACGCGACCGTGCCCACGCTGATTTTCGACGACGGCACGGCGCTGACGAACCCGTCGGTCAAGCAAGTTCTGGCCAAGCTGGAGCAGGCCGCCTGATATCGGTGTAAGCCGTCGCGGCTGCGCGCAAGTGTCGTCGCTCGTGCCATCCTGTCTGGCGTCAGATCACTGACATCCGGGGCAGGTTCGCTCGCTCCCGGGCCGCACACCTTGGGAGAGTCGTTGTCCACCGCTACGTCCCCGTCGTCGTTCGCGACGATCGACGCCGCGCTGCGGGCTGCCGCCGGCTTGACGGGGATGGAACTCGTCTTCCTGTCCGGCATGACCCCGACGACCTTCACCTTCCTCCGGGTGCACCGGGGCGGTTTCGGCGTCGACCACGGGAGCGTGCAGGAGGGCGTCTCGATGCCCCGTTCCGACTCCTTCTGCGCACGGATGCTCGAGGGCGCGCCGGCGCGGGTTCTCGACGTCGCCGACGTGCCGGAATACGCCGGGGCCCCCTTCCGCGCGACCGCGGAGGCCCGCAGCTACATCGGCGTTCCCGTGGTGACCGCGGGCTCCGGCGTCATCGGCACGCTGTGCGCCATCGACTCCCGGTCGATGAACCAGTCGGAGGACGCCCTCGTCGTCCTGCGTGCCCTCGCCGACGTCATCGCCGGGGTCTCGGACCGCAGCCCGAGCGTGCGGGTGCGCCGCACCGCCTCCGGGTGGCAGGTCGAGCCTCTCGACGGCGCGCCCGAGCAGGTCGAGGACCTGACGGTCGGGATGGCTCTCGCCGACCTCCTGACGCCGGAGCTCGTGCCGCCGTCGCGACCGTCGCGACCGTCGGAGCAGCTCGACGAGACGGGGCAACTGCGCACTCAGGTCGTGCAACTGCAGCACGCCCTGGCGGCCCGCGTCGTCGTCGAGCAAGCCATCGGCGTCCTCGCCGAGCGGCTGTCGGTGTCGCCCCGCGAGGCGTTCGAGCGGCTGCGGAGGCTCTCGCGCAGTCGCGGCCAGAAGGTGCACGACCTCTCCCGGCTCGTCATGGAGTCGGTGACGGGGCGCGGCACGTCCGCACTGCCGCGCGAGCTGCGCTGAGTCCCCACGCCACGAGCGGGATCGCGCCGGGCGACGGCGTCTCCGCGTCGTCGGACGCCGGGCCTCACTCCACTGACCCGCCGCTTCGGCAGACTGCAGGCGTGCACCCCAGTCCGGCCGGTTCCCGTCCTTCCGTCGGGGCACCCGCCCTGCTCATCGCCAACCGCGGTGAGATCGCGGTCCGCATTCTGCGGGCGGCCGCGCGCCTCGGGCTGACGACGCACGCCGTGTACGGCGAGGACGACGCGTCGGCACTGCACGTCCGGCTCGCCGACGGCGCCACGGCGCTGACGGGAAGCGGGCCGGCGGCCTACCTCGACGCCGAGCAGATCGCGACGGCGGCGCTTCAGGCCGGCTGCACGCTGCTGCACCCCGGCTACGGCTTCCTGTCGGAGAACCCGGCGCTCGCCCGTGCCTGCGCGGCGCGGGGGATCACGTTCGTCGGGCCGACCGAGGAGACCCTCGAGCTCGTCGGCGACAAGGTACGGGCCCGCAACCTGGCGACCGAGCACGCGGTGCCCGTCCTCGCCGGCACCGACGGGCCGGTCGAGCTGGACGGGGCCGCCGCCTTTCTCCGATCGCTGGGCCCGGACGCGGCCGTGGTGCTCAAGGCGGTGGCGGGCGGCGGCGGACGCGGCATGCGCATCGTCCGGTCCCCCGACGAGCTGCCCGGCGCCTACGAGCGAGCGGCATCCGAGGCGGCGGCCGCGTTCGGCTCGGGCGAGCTGTTCGTCGAGGAGTTGCTGCCCACCGCCCGGCACATCGAGGTGCAGATCGTCGGCGACGGCACCGCCGCGATCGCGCTCGGCGACCGGGACTGCACCGTGCAGCGCCGGCACCAGAAGCTGCTGGAGATCGCGCCCGCACCGCTGCTGGAGGACGGACTGCGGGAGCGGCTGGCCGCCGACGCGGTGCGCTTGGCGGAGGCCCTGGGCTACCGCGGGGTCGGCACGGTCGAGTTCCTCGTCGGCCTCGGACCGGAGGCCGATCGGCACGTGTTCCTGGAGATGAACCCGCGGCTGCAGGTCGAGCACCCGGTCACCGAGGAGGTGTTCGGGGTCGACCTCGTGGCGGCGCAGCTCCGGCTCGCCTCCGGGGCTTCGCTCGACGACCTCGCCCTGCCCAGCGGGCCCCGACCGGGCGCTGCGTCGGTCCAGGTCCGGCTCTGCGCCGAGACGCTGGGAGCGGACGGTGCGGTGCTGCCCTCCGCCGGCACACTCCGCGGCCTCCACCTGCCGGGCGGGCCGGGGATCCGGGTGGACACCGCCGCGTACGCCGGGTGGCACGTCTCGCCCCGGTTCGACTCGCTGCTGGTCAAGCTGGTGGCGAGCGTCGACGGCGGGGCCGGGGAGGTCGGCGCGGGAGCTGCCGAGGGAGCCACCGCGGCCGACCTACCGGCCGCCCTGCGACTGCTCCGGAGCGCCCTGCGCGAGGTGCGCGTGGACGGGGTGACCACCAACGTGGGGCTCTTCCGCGCCCTGCTGGACTCGCCGCGGTTCGTGCCCGGCCGGATCGGGACGGACTTCCTCGACCTGCACCGGGACGAACTGATCGGCGTCGAGGCCGAGTCCCGCGTCCCGCCGCCGGAGCGCGACGACGACGGTGCGCGACCTGCGGTGACCACGTCCGCGGCGGAGCTCGCCCCGGCCGGCAGCACCGCCGTCCCCGCGCCGCTCGCCGGCACGGTCGTGACGGTGGACGTCGCCGCCGGGGACGACGTGGTCGCCGGGACGCCGCTGGTCGTGCTCGAGGCCATGAAGATGGAGCAGGTCGTCGTCGCGCCGAGCTCGGGAACGGTCGCGGCGGTGGCCGTCGCCGTCGACACGACGGTCGCCGCCGGCCAGCCGCTGCTGTTCCTGCTCGAGGGCGAGGTCGCCGAGGCGGCCGACCGGACCGACGAGGCCGTCGACCTCGACCACGTCCGCGCGGACCTCGCGGCGCTGCAGGAGCGCAAGCGGCTGCTCGAGGACGAGGCCCGCCCGGACGCGGTCGCCAAGCGGCACGCCGCCGGGCACCGCACGGCCCGCGAGAACCTCGCCGACCTCATCGAGCCGGGGAGCTTCGTCGAGTACGGCTCGCTCACCTTCGCCGCACAGCGAGCCCGGCGCGGCGTCGAGGACCTGATGACCCGCACGCCTGCCGACGGACTGATCGGCGGGCTCGCCCAGGTCAACCGCGACCTCGTGGCCGCCGGGCCGATGGGAGCGGCCGTCGGTCGCGACCCCTCGCGCTGCGCCGTCCTCTCCTACGACTACATGGTGCTGGCCGGCACCCAGGGGACGATGGGCCACCGCAAGAAGGACCGGCTGTTCGACGTCATCGAACGGCTGCGCCTGCCCACCGTCTTCTTCGCCGAGGGTGGCGGCGGGCGCCCGGGTGACACCGACTACCCGATCGTCTCCGGGCTCGACGTGCCGACGTTCGCGGCCTGGGGACGGCTGTCCGGGCTCGTGCCCCGCATCGGGATCGTCGGTGGACGGTGCTTCGCCGGCAACGCGGCGATCTTCGGATGCTCCGACATCACCATCGCGACCGCCGACTCGAGCATCGGGATGGGCGGCCCGGCGATGATCGAGGGCGGCGGGCTCGGCGTGGTGGCCCCGGACGACGTGGGTCCGGCCGCCGTGCAGGCGGCGAACGGCGTGATCGACGTGGTCGTGGACGACGACGCCGAGGCCGTCCGCGTCGCGCGGAAGGCCCTGTCGTACTTCCAGGGGCCGGTGGCGTCGTGGGACTGCGCCGATCAGCGGCGGCTGCGGATGCTGATCCCGGAGAACCGGCTGCGGGTCTACGACGTCCGCGAGGTCCTCGGCACGCTGGCCGACACCGACTCGGTGCTCGAGCTGCGCGCCGCCTTCGCGCCGGGGATGGTGACGGCGCTGGCCCGCATCGAGGGCCGCCCGCTCGGCATCGTCGCGAACAACCCGGCGCATCTGGCGGGGGCGATCACCAGCGAGAACGCGGACAAGGCGGCACGGTTCCTGCAGCTGTGCGACGCCTTCGACCTGCCGGTGCTGTTCCTCTGCGACACCCCGGGGATCATGGTCGGGCCGGAGGCGGAGCGGACCGGGCTGGTGCGCCACGCCAGCCGGCTGTTCGTGACCGGCGGGAGCCTCGACGTGCCGTTCGGCACCGTCGTGCTGCGCAAGGGCTACGGCCTCGGCGCGCAGGCGATGGCCGGCGGGGGGTTCCTGGAAACGCTGTTCACCGTCTCCTGGCCGACCGGCGAGTTCGGGGCCATGGGACTCGAGGGCGCGGTCAAGCTGGGGATGCGGAAGGAGCTCGAGGCGATCGCCGACCCCGCCGAGCGCCAGCGGGTCTTCGACTCGGTGGTCGCGATGGCCTACGAGCGGGGCAAGGCCGCCTCGATGGCGAGCTTCCTCGAGATCGACGACGTCATCGACCCCGCGGACACCCGCCGCGTCGTCGCCGCCGCCTTCGCGTCGGCCCCGGAGCCGCCCCGCCGTGCGGGCAAGAAGCGGGCGATGGTCGACACCTGGTAGCAGGCTCACGGCGCGGGTGGTGATTCCTGCTGGTCGGCGTTGGCGTGGATCGCGTCCCGGACGTACTGCGCCAGCCCCGGCTGTCGGTCGTCGTAGTTGCGCAGGAACCGGGGGTCGGCGACGTACATGTCGCCCAGGCCGCGGTGCATCTCGTAGGAGACGTCGTAGAAGCGGCGGGTGATGTGCCGGCGGTGCTGCTCGGCGGCCTCCGTGGCGGCCGGGCCGGTGGGCGGCTCGCCCGCGAGCATCGCCGCGAGGAAGGCGTCGTCGATCGCCTTCGCGTCATCCTGGATCTCTCGCCAGTCCTGCTTCGTGTAGGCCCGCGTGCGTCGTTGGGACTCGCGCCAGGCGTCGGTGTCGCCCCAGCGGCGCTCGGCCTCGGCCTGCTGGTCCGAGAAGTCGGGTCCGAACAGCTCGCGGCGGTCGGCGTCGGTCAGGTCGCGGCCGGACATCTGGGCCTCCATGGCGTGGTCGAGGGCGGCGGCGAGGTCGCGCAGCTCGTCGAGTCGGGCTCGCACCTCGTCGCGCTGGCGGCGGAGGTGCTCGAGGACGTCGACGTCGGGCTCGTCGAGCAGGGAGGAGATCCGGTGGAGGGCGAACCCGAGCCGGCGGTAGACGACGATCTGCTGCAGCCGGGCCAGGTCCGCCTCGGTGTATTGCCGGTAGCCGCCCGGGCTGCGCTCGCTCGGGGTCAGCAGGCCGAGATCGTCGTAGTGGTGCAGCGTCCGAACGGTGACGCCGAACCGCTCCGACACCTGCCCGACGGTCAGCGACGCTGAGGAAAGCGCCCCGCCGTCGGCGTGCTCCTGCGGGTGCGCGGTCATGGGGACCAGCGTGCGGCCTGACGCCACGTGAGGGTCAAGCGCGGGGGGAACCCCGACGTCGACGCGTCAGGACTCGAGCCAGGCGTCGATCAACCGCCGCGCGATGGAGACGCCGGGCGGCAGCCAGACGCGGCCCTCGTCGACGGCCGCCCGCAGCTCGCCGCGGTCGAACCAGCGGGCGTCCGACAGCTCCGCCGGGTCGGGCCGCAGCTGCTCCGCTCCCGCCGTGGCGTTGAACGCCAGCATGAGGCTGGACGGGAACGGCCAGGGCTGACTGCCTGCGTAGCTGATGTCGGCGACGGGCAGCCCCACCTCCTCGGACACCTCCCGCACCACGCACTGCTCGGCCGACTCCCCCGGTTCGACGAAGCCCGCGAGGCAGGAGTAGAGACCGTCGGGCCAGCCGTTGTTGCGGGCCAGCACGGCGCGCTCCCCGTCGGGGGAGGTGACGAGGACGATCATCGCCGGGTCGGTCCTCGGGTGGTGCTCCGTGCCATCCACCGGGCAGACGCGCAGGGCTCCGGCGTGCCGGACCTCCGTCAGGGCCCCGCAACGGGGGCAGTGCGGGGAGCGCGACAGCCAGGTCAGCAGTGCGACGGCGTGCACGAGGAGGCCGGCGTCGCGGTCGTCGAGCGCGGCGCCGACCTCGCGGAGCATCGCCGGCCGGGCACCGTCGGCCGCCGGCAGGAAGTCGACGCGGCGGGTGAAGTAGGCGGCGTCCTCGTCCTCACCGAGGAAGGCGACGTCATCCGGCAACTCGCCGTCGGACGCGGGCAGGTGGAGAGCCGCCGCGCCGTCGGCAACGAGCACCCGGTATTCGCGGTCCAGCGCCAACAGCCGCCCCCGCTGCCGCCACGCCTCCGCCAGCCAGGCGGCGTCCGCGCGATGCTCGGCCGACCGGTCGACGGTCGCCCGGGACAGAGCCGGCGGCGCGCTCATGCGCCGCGGGTGGCTTCGGCCTCGCTCAGCACACTCACCTCGGGGTCCAGCGCGGCCACGGCCGCGACGAACGGCTCGATCCGCTCCCTGTCCCCGAGCAGCACCGGGACCAGGCGGGCCGGGGCGAGCACGGAGGCCGCCACGGCGAGCACGTCGTCCGCCTGCACCCGCGCGAGGGCCGCCGGGTGCTCCTGCAGGTACTCCGGCCCGATGCCGCTGCCGGCGAGCACCGACAGCGTCGACGCGAGCCCGGCCGAGGTCGAGGTCGACAGGGCCAGCGAACCCATCGCGTACTGGCGGGCGGCCTCGAGCTCGTCGTCGCCCACCTTGAGCACGCTGATGCGTCCGAGCTCGTACAGGATCTCCAGCAGCGCCGGCGCGGTGACCTCGGTGGCGGCGTCCGCGGCCACGACCAGTCGGGACGTCTTCAGCGCGTGCTCGACGCCCGACCTCGGCGAGTAGGTGTAGCCCTTGTCCTCCCGGATGTTCGACACCAGCCGGGACGAGAAATACCCGCCGAAGATGACGTTGGCGACCTGCTGCGCGGCGAAGCGCGGATCGGTGCGCGGCAGCGCGAGCCCGCCGAACCGGATGTTGGTCTGCACCGCCCCGGGCCGGTCCACGATCGTCAGGCCGCCGATGCGCAGCGGCGCCACATCCGGGATCTCCGACGCCTCGCCGCCGGACCACCCCTCCAGCGCCGACGCGGCGGCGTCGAGCGCAGCCTCCGGGTCCACGTCGCCGACCAGGGTCAGCACGGCCTTCGCCGGGCTGAGGATGCGCGCGTGCAGGACCCGCAGGGCCGAGGACTGCACGGCCGCGATGCCCTCCGGCTCGGGCAGCTCGGTGCCGTAGGGGTGCCCGGCGTGCAGGCGGAGCAGCAACGCCTCGCGGGCCAGCACGGAGGGCTGGCTGCGGGCGATGCCGAGCTCGGCCACGAGGCGCTCGCGCTCACCCTCGACCTCGTCGTCGGGATAGGTGGCGCCGGACAGCACCTCGGCCAGCAGCCCGAGCAGCCGCGGCAGCTCCGGCGCGAGGCCCGAGCCGATGATCGCGATGCGGTCGGCGTCGGTGCTGACGGACAGGTTGGCGCCCAGCGCCTGCAGGTCGGCCGCCAGCTCGGTGCGGCTGCGGTTCGTCGTCCCGGACAGCACCGTCTCGCCCAGCAGCGTCGTCTCCGCCAGCTCGACGGCGAGGGGACGGTCCGGCTCCACGCCCAGCGGGATGCGCAGGCGGACCTCGACCGTCGGGACCGACGAGCGGCGGACGGCGAGCACGCGCAGCCCGTTCGGCAGCGTCCGCTCCGCAACCGGCGGCAGCGGGATCTCCCGCGGCGGTACGACGGTGGGGAACTCCCGCTGCGGGCCCATCGTGGGCGCGGCACTGGTCATGCGGCCTCTCCCGCCTCGTCGTCGGCGGACCCGCCCGCGCTCTGCGAGCCGGCGCCCGGCTCGATGACGAGGATCGCCTTGCGCTGGTCGAGCAGGGTCTGCGCCGCGGCGGCCACCTGCTCGTCGGTCACGGCCTCGAGTCGGCGCGGCAGCTCGTTGACCAGCGACGCGTCGCCGTGCAGCAGCTCGAACACCGACAGGGCCAGCGTCCGGCCCAGCACGTCGTCGACCTCGCGGAACAACGTGGCCGCCAGGCGGGCTCGGACCCGGTCCAGCTCCCCCGGCTCGAGCCCGTCCCGCGCGAGACGGGCCAGCTCGTCCTCCGCGGCGGCGAGGATCTCGTCCGCGGACCGCTCGGCCGGGTGGTAGGCCTCGAGGGTCAGCAGCAGCGGATCCCGCTGGTCGAACGGATCCCCGAACGTGCCGAGGTAGGCGGAGACGCTGGTGACGCTGCGGTCCTGCTGCACGAGCCGCCGCTCCAGCCGGCTGGCGTCGCCGCTGGAGAGCACCTCGGTCAGCAGCACGAACGGCAGGTAGCCGGCGAGGTCGGCCACGGGGTTGGGGACGCGGTAGCCGACAGCGAACGCGGGCTGGGGTGCCAGCGCGTCGGACTCCACGCGGCGCTGCTCGTCGCCGAGCGCCGCCTCCGCGAAGTCGGGGCGGGTGGGCACGTCCCGGGCCGGGATGTCGTCGAAGTGGCGACGGACGAGGGCGAGCGCCTCGTCCGGGTCGAAGTCGCCCGTCAGGGCCAGCACCGCGTTGCCGGGCGCGTAGTAGGAGTCGAAGAACGAGCCCGCGTCCTCCAGCGTCGCGGCCTCCAGCTCCTCGAACGCGCCGTAGCCGTTGTGGGCGTTGGGGAAGGTGGAGAAGGCGACCGGTGGCAGCCGGATCCAGGGGAAGCCGCCGTAGGGGCGGTTGAGGACGTTGACGCGGATCTCCTCCTGCACCACTGCGATCTGGTTCGCGAGGTTCTCCTGCGTCAGCTTCGGGGCGCGCATCCGGTCCGCCTCCAGGAACAGCGCCAGCTCGAGCGCGCCCGCCGGCAGGAGCTGGAAGTAGTTCGTGTAGTCCGGGTGCGTGGAGCCGTTGAACGTGCCGCCGGCGCCCTGCACGTACTTCGGGTGCTCCGCCTTGCCGACGTTCTCGCTTCCCTGGAACATCAGGTGCTCGAACAGGTGCGCGAAGCCGGTCCGGCCCTCGGGCTCGCTGCGGAACCCGACGTCGTAGTGCACCGCCACGCCCACGACGGGCGCCGTCCGGTCCGGCGCGAGCAGCACACGGAGGCCGTTGTCGAGCACGACCCGGCTGACGTCGTAGGACGGTGCCGGCAGCGGGTGGGAGGACGAGACTGACACGTCGTCACCGTATAGAACGGCACCGACAGTTCTCGCTCCCCACAGGCCGCCTTTCCGCCCGCCCCGCCCGATGTTCTTTCCGGGACCCAGCCCCATGTTGGAGCGTTGCAGCCGCGTCCTGTCGTACCGCCGTGCCAAGCTTCTCCCGACGCGAGGAGGAGGAGTCGATGACGACGGCATTCGTCCTGTCCGGCGGCGGCAGTCTCGGCGCGATGCAGGTCGGCATGCTGCGCACGCTGGTGCGCGCCGGCATCCGTCCGGACCGCGTGTACGGCACGTCGATCGGGGCGCTGAACGGCGGGGCGCTCGCGCTCGACCCCACGACCGAAGGAGTCGAGCGGCTGGCCGCGATGTGGCACGAGCTCGGCCGGCACGACGTGTTCCCGCTCGACGCCGGACAGGTGGCCCGGGCGGTCCTGCGGTCGTTCCCGCTGCTGCCGGTCGGTCTGGTGCGGGCCACCGGCGCGCTGAACTCGGCCTTCCCGGTCCGCCCCCTGCGAGCGCTGCTCGGCCTCGTCGGCGTGACGAACTACCTGGTCCCGAGCGGGCCGAGGCGCGCGCTGATCGCGACGGCGACCCGCGGGGCCCGGCTCGAGGACACCGCCGTCCCGTTCCAGGCGATGGCCGCCGAGGTCAGCACGGGTCGCCTGGTCCCGCTCAGCCGGGGTGACGCGCTCGACGCGCTGATGGCCAGCTCGGCGATCCCCGGGGTGTTCCCGCCGGAGCGCGTCGACGGCCAGATGCTCATGGACGGCGGCGTGGCGAGCAACACCGCGATCGACCGGGCGGTGGAGGACGGGGCCGAACAGGTCTACGTGCTGCCCACCGGTTTCGCCTGCGACCTCCCGCAGCCGCCGCGCTCGGCGATCGCGATGGTCGTGCACGGCCTCGACGTGCTTATCGAGCAGCGGCTGATCGCCGCGAGCCGGCGGCAGGACCCGCGGGTCGAGCTGCACATCGTCCCGCCGCTGTGCCCGCTGTCCGTGCTGCCCATCGACTTCGCGCAGAGCGACGAGCTGATCGCCCGCGCCGAGCGGTCGACCGAGCAGTGGCTGCGCAACGGCCGGCGGCCGATCGCCGGGCTCTCCCGGGCGCTCGGCGCGCACACGATGCCGGCCTCGATCGACCTCGACCGGCTCGCGACGACCTTCTGATCGCACCGACCGCACCGCCGACCTGTCCCGGTGCGCCGCGCGTCTAGCGTCGGTGCATGCGGCTCGCCTCGTTCAACCTCCTCCACGGGATGGCGCTCTCGGACGGGCAGGTCGATCCGCAGCGGATCTGCGCAGCCGCCGCGGCGCTGGACGCCGACGTGGTGGCCCTGCAGGAAGTCGACCGCAATCAGCCGCGTTCGGGCGGGCTGGACCTCACCTCGCTCGTGGCGGACGGCCTCGACGCGCCGCACAGCCACTTCGCGCCCGCCCTGATCGGCACGCCGGGCCTCGAATGGCGAGCGGCCGCCGACGGTGACGGATCAGCGGGATCCGCCGCCTACGGCATCGGGTTGGTCAGCCGCGTGCCGGTGGAGCAGTGGGCGACGATCCGGCTCGGCGCCTCCCCGATGCGGCTGCCGGTGCGGATCCCGGCGCCGAAGCCGCGGTTCCTGCTCGTCGAGGACGAACCGCGGGTGGCCCTCGCCGCGGTGCTGACCTCGGGGCATCCGGTACGGACGGTGGTGAGCACGCACCTGTCCTTCGCTCCCGGGTGGAACCTGGCCCAGCTCCGGCGCCTCGTCCGGGCTCTCCGCCCCTATCCCCGTCCCCTGGTGCTGCTCGGCGACCTCAACCTGCCCGCGCGGGTCACCTCGGTGCTTCCGGGCTGGCGGATGCTCGCCCGCACCCCGACCTACCCGGCCGACGAGCCCCGGGTCCAGCTCGACCATGCGCTGCTCGCCACCGGGCGAAGGGCTCGGCACACGCCGGCCCCGACGGTGCTCGGGGCGGAGGCGGTGCGGGCACACATCTCGGATCACCGGGCCCTGCTCGTCGACCTGGCCGACGCGGCCCGAGCGGCTTCACGCCCGGCCTGAGCGTCGTCGACGTCCCGCCGACCGCGGACCCGAAGGGCGAGTTCCAGGGCGAAGCGCCGCTCCGGGTCCCCCAGGTCGTCGCCGAACAGCTCGCGGAGCTGCCCGACCCGGTAGCGCACGGTCTGCGGGTGGACGTGCAGGTCCTCGGCCACCAGCGACCGCGCCCCCTGACGGGCGAGCCAGCTCAGCAAGGTCTCGGCCAGACGCGCGCGGGTCGAGGGCGCGAGCCCGTCGAGGGGGGCGAGCACCTGGTCGGCGAGGTCGGCGCCGAGTTCGGCGTCGGCGTGCACGACCAGCGGGACCAGCACGTCGTCCGTCCAGACCGGGTACGCGCGCGCAAGGACCCCGTCCTCGGCGAGGCGCAGGGCGGCGTGGGCGCGCCGCAGCGAGCGCGAGGCCTCCTGCCACGGGACCGGCGGTCCGACGGCGATCGGGACGGCCGCTGCGAGACCCGCTTCCAGGCTCGACCGCCGACCCGGGCCGTCCGCGTCCCCGACGAGCGCGACCACGGCGGTCTCGTCGGCGGCGACCAGGACCGTCGGATCGGCCAGCAGAGGGGCGAGCGCGTCGCGCTCGCCCGCCACGACGGCGCTCAGGGTGCTCGGTGGGCGCCACGAGGCGGCGGCCGCGGCGTCGAGCAGGGTCGCGTCGGCCGCCGTGCCCGAGACGAGCAGGTCGGCCAGGCGTCGGCGACGGCGGTCGAGCTCGCCGGCGCGCTCCGACTGTTCGCGGGCGTAACCCTCGGCCGCCGCGGCCGACAGCGCGTCGATGACCGCGAACAGCAGCTCGCCGAGGCGTACCAGCTCCGGCCCGGTCAACCCCAGCTCGGACGCGGCCGCGCCGCAGTGTCGCCAGGTGACCCGCGCGCCGACGCGGTAGGCGGCGAGCAGCGCATCCAGGGTCCGCCCCTGGCGCACCTCGCCCCGACCCAGCTCGAAGCTGACCCGGCGGTGCCCGTCGCCCTCGGTCTCGCCCGCTCGCCGCCCCCCGCGGCTCCGGCCCGGGCGGCCGGCGCCGCCCTCGAGCAGCTCGACGAATCCCTTCAGCGCGTCCTGCACGCCCCGACGGACGCCCTCGCCGAAGCTGCCCTCGAGCGGGCGGGCGTAGATGGGCACCTCGGCGCCGATCGCCGCGATGACGTCGTCCGCCACCGCGGGCAGCAGCGGCCAGAGCGCGGCCGGCAGCTCCGGCGGCCACGCGCCGCCCGCTTCTTGTGCCGCGGAGACAATCGCCACGGTCCGAGTATCCCGCCTGCGACCGCCGGTGACCGCCGGTGCTTCCCGGGCGACAGATCGGGGGCCGACCCCACGCACCCGGAGGCTCAGTCGTCCGGCAGGCTCCCGATCTGGGTGGCGATGCCGAGCAGGACGACGGCGAGCGCCGCGACCGACGGCACGAGACCGTAGAGCCCGACCAGGCCGGCCAGCACGATCACGGTGCCGAACAGCGTCCGGAGGGTCGAGACGCTCGACACGAGCGCCAGGCCCGTCCCCGCCAGGAACGCGGCGAGGCCGACCATGAAGAACAGCGCAGCCGCCAGGTCGCCGCTTCCGGCCTCCATCATGGCCGGGACGGCGACCGACAGCAGCAGGGCGACGAAGGCGACGAGCAACAACCAGGCCGCGGCATGTGCGGTCGCCGCCGCGCGCTTCTCCACGGTCGCTCCCTGCGCGGACGTACCGGTCGATGCGCTGTCCACGAGCACCTCTATAACCCATCCCGAGGCCGCCACGCATGGGAATGGTGGAGTCGTAGGTCGGTCATCCGCCCGATCAGCCCTCCTCGCCGGCCGTCGGGAGCGAGTCGACCAGGGCCTCCAGGGCCGCGCGGTCGTCGAGCGCGGGCCGCACGAGGCCGGCGTCGCCCTCCCGGACGTAGAGGAAGGCCGCCCCCACATCGGCGGGGTCCGCCCCGGTGAGGTCGCACCAGGCGAGGCGGTAGCAGGACAGCTGCACCGCCGCCGCCCGGGCGGCCCTGCCACGGGGGCGCAGGCCGGTCTTGTAGTCGATCACGTCGTAGCCGCCGTCCGGTCGCGCGTACACGGCGTCGATGCGACCCCGCACGAGGTGCGATCCGAGGACCAGTTCGAACGGCACCTCGACGGCCACCGGTTCGCGCTCGGCCCAGGACGAGGTCAGGAACGCCTGCTGCAGCTGCGTCAGTTCGTCCTCGCTCTCCGGGGCGTCCGCCGTGCCGTCGACGTCGCCGGCCCCCGGCAGGTCGTCCGGACCGAGCAACGATCGACGGGCGAACCGCTGCTCCACCCAGGAGTGGAAGACGGTGCCGCGGCGGGCTGCCGGCGCGGGCGGACGCGGCAACGGCCGGTGCAGGCGCTGCGCGAGGGACTCCGGCCGGTCCCCCAGCTCCACGAGATCGCTCACGGCGAGGCCGTCGGGCAGCGGCACGAGGGGCACGCCCGTGGTGCCGGCACGCTCGCGGAGCAGCAACTCGGCGTCGCGGCGCCACTGGTCGAGTCGCAGGCGATCCGCCCCGTCGAGGTCGCCCTCGACCGCGCTGCGGTCCGACCGCCGGGCGGCTCGGACGGCCGCCGCGGCCTCCAGAACACCCTCGGGCACCTGCGGCGGCGATGGCCAGGACACATCCCGCTGCCGCTCCTCGGCCAGCAACGGGTTCTCGTCCTCACCCACCACCGGCTCCGGCGGCCTCGGCTCGGCGACCCCGGCGCCGTCCAGGCACGCCTGCTCGACGGCGGCGAAGAACGGCGACACCGGCAGCTGAGGGCTCTTCGCCGTCGCGCCCCACCAGTAGCCCGAGCAGAACAGGACGTCCCGCGCCCGGGTGAGGGCGACGTAGGCGAGTCGGCGCTCCTCCTGCAGCTCGCGCGCCTTGTTCTCCTCCTTGAACGCCGCGATCCCCGGCGTCGTCGGTTCCCGCCACCTCGGCTGGTCGTCCCGGTCACCGCGGACGTCGCGGGGCAACCGCTCGCTGCGCCACGGCCACAGGGCGCCGGGCTTGCCGCTCGGGAACACCGAGTTCTGCTTGCCACCTGAGAGCCCGGGGACGGCGACGACGTCCCACTCCAGCCCCTTCGCGGCGTGCACGGTGAGGAGCTTGAGGGTGTCCGCCGGGGAGGGCGTCCCGAGGTCGTAGCCGTCCTCGGCCTGTTCGGCGGCGTCGAGCGAGGCGAGGAAGGCACCGAGGTGCGTCTCGCCGTCGATGCCCACGAAGTTCGCCGCGACCTCGGAGAACGCGAGGATGTTGGCCCGCCGCCCGCGACCGACGGCGTGCGGCGTGGACTCGAGTTCGATGTCGAGACCGAGGGTGCGTTCGACGTCGGCGACGAGGTCGGGCAGCGGTTGGCCCATCCGGTCGCGCAGCCCGGAAAGGTCGGCCTGCAGCGCGGCGAGCCGGCGCCGGGCCTCCGGGGACAGCGGCGCGGCGGCGTCGAGGTCCGGTTCCTCGAGGCGTTCGACGGCGTCCGCGAGCGCGCCGACCTCGGCGTCGTCTGTCAGGACGGCGAGGGCGAGTTCGTTGACCGGACCTCCGGCGGCGGCGGGCGCTCCCGGCCGACCGCCCGGCGTCCGGCGCAGGAGCGCGCGGGCGCGCCGGCCGAGTGCGTCGAGGTCCCGGGGACCGATCCGCCACCGCGGGCCGGTGAGCAGCCGGATCATCGCGGCGTTGCTGGTCGGGTCGTGCAGCACCCGCAGTACCGAGACGAGGTCCGCCACCTCCGGCGCGTCGAGCAGGCCGCCGAGGCCCACGACTTCGACCGGGACGTCCCGCTGCTCGAGCGCGTCCCGGATCAGCCCGAACTGGGAGCGCTTCCGGCACAGCACGGCCACCTGGTGCCAACCCTCGCAGTCCGGCTGCGGGCAGGACTGCCGATGTTCGGCGCGCCGATCCCGCGCCGCGTCGAGCAGCCGGTCGGCCACCCACTCGGCCTCCTGCTCCACGTCGGGCAGCATCCCGACGTGCACGCTGCCGCCGTCCTCGCCACCGGTCTCCCGCCCGGGTCGCGGCACGAGCACCGGGGGCTTCACCGAGCCGACGCGGTCCAGCTCGCACGACACCCGATTGGCGGCGTCGAGGATGGCGCCGCCGCTCCGGAAGTTGGTGGACAGGGGGAACACGTCGGCGGGCCCGCCGTCCGCCCGTCGGAAGTGCTCGGGGAACCGCACGATGTTCGAGACACTGGCACCGCGGAACGCGTAGATGGACTGCGCCGGGTCACCCACCGCGGTGACGGGATGCCCCTCGGCGAACAGCCGCTGCAGCAGGACGCGCTGCGCGACGTTCGTGTCCTGGTACTCGTCGAGCAGCACCACACGGAACTGACGTCGCTCCGCATCGCGCACGGCGGGGCGCTCCGCCAGCCTGGCCGCGAGCGCGATCTGGTCCCCGTGGTCGAGCAGCGACCGCTCGCGCTTGGCCTGCTCGTACGCGTCCGCGAGATCGAGCAGCTGCTCCCGGATGTCCATGGCCTGCAGGGCCTCCGACACCTTGCCGAGCCGAGCGGCGCGCGGCTTCTCGTTGGCGACGACCCAGTCGCGGAGCGCCCGATGCGCCTCCCGCACCCGGACCGGTGTCGCGAGGTGGTCGGCGAGCTCGTCGCAGATCCGCCGCAGCCGCTCCGCCACGCTCGCCGGTTGGACGTCCACGTCGAGCCGGCCCGCCCACGTCCGCACGACGCGCAGCGCGAGCTGCCAGCGCAGCCCTTCGGTGGCGAGCCGCACCCCCGGCTCGATGCCGATCCACAGCCCGTGGTCGGCGACCAGCCGGGCCCCGTACCCGTTGTAGGTGGAGATCGTGGGTTCCCCGTCCAGCTGGTCGAGCTGGTCATGCTGGTCGAGCGGCGGAGGCGGACCGCCGCCGGGCGGCTCCGGTTGCCGGCAGCCGCGCAGCCGGTCGAGCACCGACCGAACCCGGTCGGACAGGGACGCGGTCGCCTTCACCGTGAAGGTCAGCCCGAGCACCTCGTCGGGCAGGACCTGCCCGGTGGCGACCAGATGCAGCACCCGGGCCGCCATCACCTCCGTCTTGCCCGAACCCGCCCCCGCGATCAGCAGCCCGGGCGTGAGCGGCGCGCCGACCGCGTCCCGCTGCTCGGGCGTGAGGTCGTAGCCCTCGCGGCCGACGGCGAGCAGCCGCACGGTGTCGTCGACGGTCCAGGCCGGTCCGAGGGCGGGAAAGTCGGGGAAGCCGGGGGACGTCATGTCGAGCAGGGCTGCCGTACTCATCCGACCACCTGCGCGCCCTCGGGCCGCGCCGGGCAGGCTCGCCGCACCTCGCAGCGTTCGCAGCCGCTGTTGCGCCGGGCGGGGAACTGCTCGCTCACCACCTGCTCGACGAGGGCGTCCAGCATGTCGTGCACCCAGGTGCGGCCGTGCGTGTCCGGCTCGAGCGGCGGCTGGGACTGTTCCTTCGCGCCCTTCGACGTCGCCGCCCGCAGCTGCAGCAGCATGCCGCCGCCGGCGCCGGTGAACGCCTGGCCCTCGATCCCGCCCTCGAGGACGGCGAGCTGGTAGAGCCCGAGCTGCGGGTGCTGCTCGAGGTCCGTCGTCGCCGCGGCGTTCTTGCCCGTCTTGAGGTCGACCACGTGGCCGCGACCCTGCTCGTCGCGCTCCAGCCGGTCGATCTGCCCGGCGACGACCGCGCGGCCGACCTGCACCTCGAAGTCGATCTCGGCGCCCACGACCGTCGTCGAGCGGCTGCGGTGCCACTCGCCGAAGCGACGCAGGACCTCGTGCGCGACGGCACGCTCCCGCTCGGCGTACCAGGGTGCCTCCCAGTCGAGGTCCGACCACACCTCGTCGGCCTTCGCCCGCAGGTCGTCGAGATCCAGCGAGCCGCTGCGGACGGCGTGCTCCGCGAGCGCGTGCATGAGCACGCCGAACCCCTGGCTGGTCGACGCGCCGCTTTCCACCCCGGCACGGCGGCGCAGGAACCACTGCAGGGGGCACCGGGCGATGGCCTCCACCTGGCTCGGGGACAGCCGTACCGGCCCGTCCGCGGGTACGAGGGGCTGCTCTCGCGCGCTCCAGGGCAACAGGCCCCACCACGCGTCGGGATCGGCGGCCGGGACCGCGTCGGCCAGCGCCGCGAGTTCGCTCGCCGCCGCGGCGCGGAGCCCCTCGGACTCCTGCGGGTCGCTCGCCACCCGGCGGAGCTCCGCGACCAGCGCCGGCAGCGCCAGCACCCGGGGAGCCGGCTCGGGCTCGGTCGGGACGGGCACGCCGAGCTCGCCCAGCAGCCGGGACGGGCGCAGCTCGAGCTCGTCCCCTCCGGTCACCGCGGTGCAGACGAGGCGACGGCGGGCGCGGGTGACCGCGACGTAGAACAAGCGGCGCTCGTCCGCGAGGGCGGCGGCGCGTTCCGCGGCCGCCAGCTCCCCCGCCGGCGGCATCGGCGGAGGAAGCGGCAGCGGAAGGTCGCCGGAGGGGGACGCGGCCCAGCTGCCGGCCGCTCGCGACGCGGCGAGGACCGAGGGCAACGCCGCCGTCTCGAGCAGCGACTGACGGCGCCGAAGATCGGGCCAGCCCCCCTCCTGCACGCCGGCCACGACGACCAGGTCCCACTCCAGGCCCTTGCTGCGGTGTGCGGTGAGCACCTGGACGGCCGCCGCCGGCGCCTCACCCTGACTCAGCGGGTCCGCCGGGATCTCCTGCTCGGTCAGCTCGTCGAGGAAGACCGGCAGCCGCGCCCCGGGCAGGCGGTCGCCGAAGCGCGCCGCGGCCTCGAACAGCGCGACCATGGCGTCGAGCTGCCGGTCGGCGTGGCGTGCGGCGGCACGGGCACCGCTACCGAAGCCCTGCCCCCACGGCGCGGCCGACGCGGCCTCCAGCTCACTGCGCCAGTCGCTGTCCGACCACACCGACCAGAGCACGTCCTCCGCCGCCCGGCCCGCCGCCGTGGCGGTACGCGCCCGCTCGTAGAGCCGACTGATGCGAGCCGGAGCGGAGCGCAGCCGCTCGGGCACCGCGGCCACGCGGGCCGGGTCCTGCACCAGCGCGGCGAGGAGATCTCCGGAGCGGCGGGTGCCACCCGCGGCCCGCTCCTCGGTCAACAGATGGTGCCGGAGCCGCCGCACCTGCAGGGCGTCCGCCCCGCCCAGCGGCGAGGTGAGCAGGCCGACCGTGCACTCCTCGTCCCACCGGGAGGGGTCGACGACCAGCCGCAGCAGGGTGAGCAGGGGCGCGAGGGTGCTCTCCCGCGCCAGCGGCACCTCGTCCGATGGCGTCTCGGTCGGAACCCCGGCGTCCGCGAGGGCCCGCACCAACGGCCCCGCCGACCGGGTCGAGCGCACGAGCACGGCCATCGACCCCCAGTCGAGGCCGTCGATGAGGTGGGCGCGGCGGAGGAGGTCGGCCACCGCCGTCGCCTCGTGCGCCGGCGAACCGAACAGCCGCACGCTCACCGACCCGTCGTCCGCGTCGGCGGGCGCGGACCGGAGCCGCCGGTGCGCTTCGGCGTCCTTCGCGGACAGGCCGGGCAGCGGGATCCGCGTCGCCGCGGTCCGGCTCGCGGCGACGAGGACGGGACCCGACCGTCGGCAGGTCCCGAGCGTCAGCCGCCGCGCCGGGCGGCCGTCCGGACGGCGGAACCGGCGGGGGAACTCGAGAATGTTGGTCACGTCCGCGCCGCGGAAGGCGTAGATGGACTGATCCGGGTCCCCGACGACGACGATGTCGGCCCCGCCGGCTGCGAGGTGGGACAGCACCCGCTCCTGCGACGGGTCGGTGTCCTGGTACTCGTCGACGACGACCAGCCGCACGTCGCGCAGCACATCGGCCAGGATCTCGGGCTCGGCGAGCAGCCCCGCCGCCCGCCGGACCAGGCCTGCGTAGTCCAGCGCGCCCTGCAGGCCGAGGACCTGCTGGTACTCCCGCGCGAAGGCGGCGACCGCCCGCCAGGCGGGCCGGTTCGACATCTCCCCCAGCCGGTCCAGATCCTCCGGCTCGAGCCCCTGCTCCTGGCAGCGGGCCATCAGGTCCCGCACCTCGCCGGCGAAGCCGCGGTAACCCAGCAGGGGCCGCAGATCCTCCGGCCACACGGCGTCGGCCCGGGCGGCCGACTGACCCTGCAGCAGCTCCCGGACGACGACGTCCTGCTCCGGTCCGGACAACAGGCGTGGGGCACCCCCGGCGAACTCCGGCGAGAACGCGCGCACCAGCGCGTAGCACCAGGAGTGGAACGTCCACGCGAGGCGCCCGCGCACCGTGCGGCGCAGCCGGGCCGACAGCCGCGCCCGCAGCTCATCGGCCGCCCGCCGGCTGAACGTCAACACGAGCACGTGCTCCGGGCTCAGGCCGTCGAGCTCCACCCGGGCCGCCACGGTCTCGACGAGCGTCGCCGTCTTCCCCGTGCCGGGCCCGGCGAGCACCGCCAACGGCCCGTCACGGTGCTCGACCACCCGGCGCTGCGACTCGTCGAGCCGGACCGGCCGGGAGAGCCGCGCCGCGGCCCGCACGAGGCGGGGCGGCGGCGCCACGGAGGCGTCGGAAGCCGTCGGCGAAGACATGACCCGATTCGACCACGGGGGTCCGACAGAACCGGGGCTCCGACGGACCGTGCCTGCACCGCCCGCGTCATCCGGGAGCGGACGCCGGAACGGCCGGCCCCGAGGGACCGGCCGTTCCTGAGGTGCCCGAGCGTCGCTCGACGTGCTCCGCGTTCAGCGACGAGGCACCAGCTGTCGCTCGCCGGGTGTCAGAGGATCGGCGAGAACGCCTGGTTCCCGTTCACCAGCGAGGCGTTCGGGCCGCCGTGGCTGTGCATGTAGGTGAGCATCTTCGACAGGTCGCTCACGTTGTTGCTGGCCGGCAGCGGGGCGAGCGCGAGGGTGGACAGGACGCCGAGCGCCCGGCCCTGGGCGTCGAGGAACGCGCTGCCCGAGTCACCCGGGATGCCCGGGGTGGCGGTGTAGACCGCGTGCGACCAGCCGTTGCCCTGGTCCTGGACGACGAAGCCGGTCTTCGGCGACAGCGGCGACAGGCCCAGCCGCAGGGAGGAGTTGCCGTAGGAGTAGACCTTCGCGCCGCTGCCCTGCGTGCTCGGCGCGACGCCCTTCGGCCCACCCCAGAACGGGACGCTCGGGTCGACGTTCGCCGCGTCGGACGGGTCGAGCTGAACGAGCGCGATGTCGTTGTAGGCGCAGGTGTCCGGGTCCTTCTCCCCATTGGCCTGCATGGCCAGCCAGGAGTTGTAGACCATGCGGCCCGGCTTGGACGCGCCGGTCACCTCGACCGGGGTCCCGAGCGGCAGCGACTGCGCCTGGCAACCGTCGGTCTCGGTCGCCTGACCGGTGCCGGAGCAGTGGGCGGCCTGGCCGATGTAGGTGTTGCTGCCGTCGGTGAAGATGAAGTTGGCCGTGCACTGGGCGCCGTTGGTGTAGGTCATGACGCCGGGGTGGACGGCGCCGGTGCCGGCGGCAGATGCCGAACCGGTGACCACGGGAGCGAGAGCAGCGGTGGCCGCCACGGTGAGCCCGGCGAGGAGCCGGCCGGTGCGCAGGTGCATGGATCGATCCTCCGGAGGTGGGAGCACGTCGTTGTGCCCTCCCCAACGGAGGTGTTCCCCACGGGTTACGGCCAGTCCGGAATAAATCGGACTCGTCGGTCCGGGCGGGCGGTCGGAACGGTCACCCGGAGCGCCCGTCCCAGCGCGCTGCGCCGAGATCGACCCGCTCCCCGTCGGGCAGCAGCGGCGTGCCGTCGGCCTGCAGCAGCTCCAGCGCACGCACCGGACCGGCCGGGTTGCCGTGGCCGGTCGAGAGCACCACCCGGTGCCACGGCACCTCGTAGCCGTGCCTGCTCATCACCGCGCCCACGGCCCGACCCGAGCCGCGCCCGACGTACTCGGCGACGTCGCCGTAGGTCATCACCTTGCCCGCGGGGATGCGGGCGACGACGTCGAGCACCTCCGCCGCGTACGGCGTGGGCTCACCGCCGGAGACGACGCCCCGGGTGGCGAGCCCCGCCGAGACGGACTCGGGCGGTTGGGTGCGCGGCACGACCCTCCTCGACCCCGCCGACTCCGACCCTGCCGACCCTGCCGGTCAGTAGACGGGAAGGGTCTTGTCGACCTGGTTCGCCCAGGCGGTCACGCCGCCCTGCACGTGCTTGGCGGTCGAGAAGCCCGCGCCCTTGAGCGTCGCGAGCGCCTCGGCCGAGCGCACCCCGGTCTTGCAGTAGAGCACCACCGGCTTGTCCTGCGGCAGCTCGGACAGCTTCGACGGGATGTCGCCCTTGGGGATCAGCGTCGCCCCCGGGATCGACACGATCTCGAACTCGGCCGGCTCGCGGACGTCGACGAGCAGGAAGTCCTCGCCCGAGTTCTGCATCTCGGCGAGCTCGCCCGCGGTGATCGTCGAACCCTGCGCGGCCTGCTGCGCCTCGTCGGAGACCGTGCCGCAGAACTCCTCGTAGTCGATGAGCCCGGTGACGGTCGGGTTCTTGCCGCAGATCGCGCACTCCGGGTCCTTGCGGACCTTGATCTTGCGGTACTCCATGTCGAGGGCGTCGTAGACCATGAGCTCGCCGACGAGCGGCTCGCCGATGCCGGCGAGGAGCTTGATGGCCTCGTTGACCTGGATCGAGCCGATCGAGGCGCACAGGACGCCGAGCACGCCACCCTCCGCGCAGGAGGGCACCATGCCGGGCGGCGGCGGGTCCGGGTAGAGGCAGCGGTAGCAGGGGCCGTTCTCGGCCCAGAAGACGCTGGCCTGGCCGTCGAAGCGGTAGATCGAGCCCCAGACGTAGGGCTTGCCGAGCAGCACGCAGGCGTCGTTCACCAGATAGCGCGTGGCGAAGTTGTCGGTGCCGTCGATGATCAGGTCGTACGGCTCGAAGATCTCGAGCGCGTTCGAGGAGTCGAGACGCTCCTCGTGCAGGACGACCTTCACGTACGGGTTGATCTCGGCGATGCTGCGCTGCGCCGACTCCGCCTTCGGGGTGTCGATGTCGGACACCCCGTGGATGATCTGGCGCTGCAGGTTGGACTCGTCGACGACGTCGAAGTCGACGATCCCGAGCGTCCCGACGCCGGCGGCGGCCAGGTACATCAGCGCGGGCGACCCCAGGCCGCCGGCCCCGATCACCAGCACCTTCGCGTTCTTCAGGCGCTTCTGCCCGTCCATCGCGACGTCAGGGATGATCAGGTGGCGCGAGTACCGCCGGATCTCGTCGACGGACAGGTCAGCAGCCGGCTCGACCAGCGGCGGCAGGGACATCCAACACTCCTCGTTCAGGTAGCTCGATTCTGCCAACAGCCCGGGAGATCGGCCCATTCCGGTACCTCACGTTCCTACGGGGTAGACCCACCTCGGGCCCGACAGAGCCCGTGAGGGATCAATGGAAGGACCACGCATGAGTGCAACGGACAAGATCAAGAACACTGTCGAGGAGAAGACCGGCCAGGCGAAGTCGCGCGTCGGCGGCGCCACCGGCGACCGGGACATGCAGGCCGAGGGCGACAAGGACCAGGCCAAGGGCAACCTGAAGAACGCCGGCGAGAACGTCAAGGACGCCTTCAAGGGCTGACCGCCGCGGTCACACGAAGCAAGGCAGTAAGCGGAACGGCCGGACCCGATCGGGTCCGGCCGTTCCGTCGTCTCAGGAGGGCAGGTGCGGCTCCACCGCCGCGAGCACCGCGCGGGCGAGCGCCTGCGGCCGGTGCCCGAGCACCGGCACGCTCGCCTCCGCCGGCACCTCCGAGCCGTCGACGTCGAGGCGCAGTCGCACGCTCGCCGTCCCTCCCCCGTCCGGGAAAGTGATCTCCTCCACGGAGCCGATGACGGCGTCCTCGGTCAGCTCCTCGAGCGCGAGCAGCAGGGCCGTCGCGACCGCGGTGTCGGCCTCTCCGGCCTCGGCGTCCTCAGCGAGGCTCACGGGAGCGCTGCCGGGCGCCAGCCGGTCGTCGAGGGCGACGCTCACCTCGGCCGAACCGACCGAGGCTCCGGAGGTGAGGACGAGCCGGTCGAGCGCGAGCCGGGAGCCGTCGGCCCCGCTCGAACCCACCGTCTCCTGCCGCCGGATCTCGGCGGGCTCCCCGGACGTCCGCGCCCGGAGAACGTCGGCGAGCGCCGCCCGCACGGCGGCCTCGTCGGCGCTCTCGTACAGGTCGACCCGCAGCCACGAGTCGGGGCCCGAGTCGAGCCCCACGGCGGACACACCCGGGATCTGTTCCAGCGCGCCGAACAGCTCGGAGACGGAGGCGGGCAGCGTCGCGGGAGTCGTCACGGACAGTGAGATCGGCGTCCGGTTCGAGGGGCTTGAGGCGCTCCGGTACGGCGATCGTGTGACGCTGTGCGAGCCTCAGGCGCTCTTGCGCTTGCGGGGCGCCGCCTTGGACGTGCTCTTGGTCGCCGACTTGGTCGCGCTCTTGGCCGCCTTCTTGCGCGGGGTCTTCGCCTCGCCGTCGTCGCCGTCGTCGGACTTCTTGCGCCGCGAGGAGGCCTTCTTCGGGGCCGGTGCCGACCGTTCGGCGGTGTCGTCGGACTGGTCGTCGTCGGACTGCCCGCCGGAGTCCGCCTGCGGCCGGGAACCCTTCGCCGCCTCCACGCTGGCCCGCAGCGCAGCCATGAGGTCGAGCACCGCCCCACCCTGCGGTTGCTCGGCCGCCGGCTGCACGACCTCCTGCCCCTCGACCTTCGCCGCGATCACGGCCTCGAGCGCCTCGCGGTACTCGTCGTTGTACTGGCTCGGGTCGAACTCCGCCGTCAGCGAGTCGATCAGCGAGCCGGCCATGGTCAGCTCCTGCGGCCGGACCTCGACGTCCTCCTCGAGGAAGGCGAACTCGGGCGTGCGGATCTCGTCCGGCCAGAGCATCGTCTCGAGGACGAAGACGCCGTCGCGCACCCGCAGCGTCGCCAGCTGCTCGCGCTGGCGCAGGGCGACCTTCACGACGGCGACCTTCTCCGACTGCTCCAGCGCGTCGCGCAGCAGGACGTACGGCTTGGTGCCCGTGCGCTCCGGCTCCAGGTAGTAGGACTTCGCGAAGTAGATCGGGTCGACCTCCTCGAGCGGCACGAACTGCAGCACGTCGATCGTGCGCGAGGTGGACAGCGGCAGGTCGGCGAAGTCCTCGTCGGTGAGGATGACGGTCTCGCCGGAGGACAGCTCGTAGCCCTTGGCGATGTCGCCGTAGGAGACCTCTTCGCCGTCGAGAGAGCAGACCCGCTTGTAGCGGATGCGGCCGCCGTCCTCCCGGTGCACCTGGTGGAAGGAGACGTTCTTCTCCTCCGTGGCGGAGTAGAGCTTGACCGGGATCGTCACCAGCCCGAAGGAGATGGCGCCCTTCCAGATGGACCGCATGGGACGATCTTCCCGTTCTCGTCGAGGATCGGCAACGCAGCGTACTCATCGGTACTGACGACGGTTCAGACGACGGAGCCGGTCGGAACTCAGCGCCGGGGTAGGGAGAGGCCGTGCCGAAGGAGATCCGGCCGCTCGAGAAGTACCGGTCGATGCGCGACCCGGCCAAGACCCCCGAACCCGTCCCGACCGACTCTGGATTGCCGCAGTGGAACGTGCCAGAGACGCCGGCCGACCACACCGGCGACGAGCAGGGCGACCGCGGCGACACGTTCGTCATCCAGGAGCACCACGCCACGGCCCTGCACTGGGACGTCCGCCTCGAACGCGACGGCGTTCTCGTGAGCTGGGCGGTCCCGAAGGGGCTGCCGGCCTCGCCGAAGCAGCGCGGGCACCTCGCCAAGCAGACCGAGGACCATCCGATGGCCTACGCGGACTTCTCCGGCGAGATCCCGAAGGGCGAGTACGGCGGCGGCTCGGTGACGATCTGGGACACCGGCACCTACGACCTGGAGAAGTGGACCGACGACGAGGTCAAGGTCGTCTTCCACGGCGGGCGGGTCGAGGGCCGCTACGTTTTCCTGCACACCGCCAAGCCGGGCGCCGACGGGGTGCGCGGCAACGACTGGCTCGTGCGCCGGATGGACCCTCCGCAGCGCGCCGACTGGGAGCCGCTGCCCGAGCGGCTCGAGCCGATGCTGGCCACCGCCGCCGATCTGCCGACCGGCGACGGGTGGGCGTACGAGTTCAAGTGGGACGGCGTGCGGGCGCTCGCCTACGTCGACGGCGGGCGGGTGCGCCTGATGAGCCGCACCGGGCGGGAGATCACCGTGGCCTACCCGGAGATCCGCGAGATCGGACTGGCGCTCGGGTCGACGTCGGTGCTGCTCGACGGGGAGGTCGTCGCCATGGGCCCCGAGGGACGGCCGAGCTTCGCGGCGCTGCAGCCGCGCATGCACGTCAGCTCCGCCTCGGTCGCGCGCCGGCTCGCGACGACGACGCCGGTCACCTACCTGCCCTTCGACCTGCTCTACCTCGACGGCCGCCTCCTGCTGGACGAGCCCTACGACGAGCGGCGGCGGCTGCTCGACGAGCTCCCGATCGCGGTGCCGCCGTCCTTTCCCGGCGAGGGCCGGGCGGTGCTGGACGCGGCGCGCGCGCAGGGACTGGAGGGCGTCGTCGCGAAGAAGCGCAATGCCCGCTACGAGCCGGGGCGTCGCTCGACGTGCTGGGTGAAGGTGCGGGTCACCCGGCGCCAGGACGTGGTCATCGCCGGATGGAAGCCGGGCGAGGGAGGCCGGGCGGGCCACATCGGTTCGCTGCTCCTCGGCATCCAGGGGGACGCCGGACTGGAGTTCGCCGGGCACGTCGGCACAGGTTTCACGCAGGCGACGCTGCGCGACCTGCAGAAGCGGCTGAAGCCGCTGGCACGGGACAGCTCGCCGTTCGTCACGGCCGTGCCGCGGGAGTACGCGCGCTTCGCGAAGTGGGTGGAGCCGCGGCTGGTGTGCAGCGTGGAGTTCGGGGAGTGGACCCGCGACGGGCGGATGCGGCACCCGTCCTACAAGGGCCTGCGCGACGACATCGACCCGGCCACCGTTCGACGGGAAGGGACGGCATGAGCCCCGCTGGAGAGAAGGTGCCGGTCGACATCGAGGGTCGGCGCCTGACCCTGTCGAACCTGCAGAAGGTCCTGTACCCGGAGACCGGGTTCGCGAAGGCGCAGGTGATCGACTACTACACCCGGGTCGCGCCCGTGCTGCTGCCGCACCTGCGGGACCGCCCGCTCACCCGCAAGCGCTATCCCAACGGGGTGGACGGCGGCTCCTTCTTCGAGAAGAACGCGCCCTCGCACCACCCGGACTGGGTGCGGACGGCGACGATCGCCTCCCCCGGCTCGACCCGGAACCGCGAGACCATCGACTACGTCGTCTGCGACGATCTGCCGACGCTGGTGTGGTTGGCGAACCTCGCCGCGCTCGAGCTGCACACACCCATGTGGCGGGTGAGCACCGGGCTGCCGGACATGATGGTCGTCGACCTCGACCCCGGGGCCCCGGCCACGATCGTCGAGTGCTGCCGGGTCGCCCGCCTGGTCCGCGACGCGACCGACGTGGAGTGGTTCGCCAAGACCAGCGGCTCGAAGGGGCTGCAGCTCTACTCCCCGGTGCGCGACGAGCGCACCTCCGAGCAGACCAGCGGCGAGATGAAGGCGCTGGCCGAGCGGCTCGAGAAGGAGCAGCCGGAACTCGTGGTCAGCCGGATGACGAAGGCGATCCGCCCGGGCAAGGTGCTGCTCGACTGGTCGCAGAACAACAGCGCGAAGACGACGGTCAGCGTCTACTCGCTGCGGGCGCGCCCCGAGCACACGGTGAGCACGCCGGTGACGTGGGACGAGGTCGAGGCCTGCAGCGCGCCGGAGGACCTGGTGTTCCGCAGCGAGGACGTGCTGAGCCGGATCGAGGAGCACGGGGACCTGTTCGCGCCCCTGCTCTGAAGGACTGAACACGACCCCCTTCCGGCCCGCACCCGAAACAGGGTCGAAGCGGACAATCGATCAAGGTCGCGTCGTGGGTTGTGTTCAATTCTTCAACGGCGCGGCGAGCAGACTGCTCGACCATGGGGACGCACGCGGATCAGGTGACCTACGAGCGGCGCGGTTCCGCCGCGCTGGTGACGATCGACCGGCCCGAGCGGCGCAACGCGGTCGACGGCCCGACCGCCGACGCCCTCGAGGCGGCGTTCGAGCGGTTCGAGGCCGACGACGCCGCGCGGGTGCTGGTGCTGACCGGCGCGGGCGGGGTGGCGTTCTGCGCCGGCGCCGACCTGCAGGCCCTGGACACGCTCGCCCCCCGCGTGAACTCGCCCAGCGGACCCATGGGCTTCACCCGCCGCACCCCGAGCAAGCCGACCATCGCGGCGATCGACGGCTGGTGCGTCGCCGGGGGCTTCGAGCTCGCGCTCTGGTGCGACCTGCGTGTCGCCAGCGACCGTTCCCGCTTCGGCTGCCTGGAGAGGCGCTGGGGCGTGCCACTCATCGACGGCGGGACCCAGCGGCTGCCGCGGGTCGTCGGGCTCGGCCGCGCTCTCGACCTGATCCTCACCGGTCGCGTGGTCGACGCGGTCGAGGCCGCGTCGATGGGGCTGCTCACGGAGGTGGTCGAGGCCGGCGCGGACGGGGCCACGCTGGCGCGGGCGCTCGAGATCGCCGAGGCCCTCGCCGCGTTCCCGCAGGAGACGATGCTGGCGGACCGGCGCGCGGCGATCGAGGGCGCGGGCTTGCCGCTCGCCGAGGGGCTGGACCTCGAACGGCGCTACGGGGTGGGCACGGTCGGCGTCGGGCTGGAGGGCGCGCAGCGCTTCGCCGGTGGCGCCGGCCGCGGCGGCAGCTAACCGTCCGAGCCGCGCACCAGGAGCTTCCCGATCGGCGAGTTGTCGAGATCCTTCAGCAGCGCCTGAGCGTCGTCGTAGACCGCCACGGCCCCGGCCTCCTCCAGCGCCTGCCGGCTGATCCCGCCGGTCAGGACACCGACGAAGGGCACCCCGGCGTTCGAGGCCGCCCGGGCGTCCCAGACGGTGTCGCCGATCATGATCGCGTGCTCCGGGTCTGTGCCCGTCTGCTGCATCGCCACCTCGAGGATGTCCGGGTGCGGCTTGGCCGACTCGACGTCATGGGCCGAGGTGACGGTGGCGACCGCGTCCTCCACGTCGAGGGCGTTGCGCAGGGCCTGCAGCTCGTTGGGGCTCGCCGAGGTCGCCAGCACGACCGTCACCCCCCGCTCGTTCAGGGTCCGCAGCAGGTCCGGAGCGCAGGTGAAGGGCTTCATGATCCCGTAGAAGCCGGCGTAGTACTCCGCGTGGGCGGCGTGCAGGACGTCGTCGCGGTCGCGGTCGCGCTCGGGCAGGAGGGTGTCGATCAGCTCACCCGAGCCGAGACCGATGTGCCGTTGGACGTCGACCATCGCGACCTGATAGCCGCTCTGCGAGAAGGCGCGGAACCAGGCGACCGCCTGGAAGTAGTTGGTGTCGACGAGCGTGCCGTCGATGTCGAACAGCACGGTGGGCCGGGGCTGGTCTGCCATGCGGGTGTCCTTCCCCGCTGACGCAGAAGCACCGGGTGTGCGTTCGCACGTGCGTCGTCGTCCGCCAACTGTGACGAAGGATCTTTCGGCGGAGGTGGGGCGAAGGCGGCCAAGGGGCACATACCGGCCTGGACGGAGGACCTCCGCCGGACGATCATCTGGCCTCGTCGGCACCTCGCTGCATCCGCCGACGGGCGACGAGAGGAGGCGGCTGATGGCTCCCGAGTCCAGCAGCTCGACGCCGAGGCCGAGCGTCTCCGGCAGACGAGAGGCGAGCACGATCTCGGTGCCGGCCGAGTCCGAACAGGTCGCCATCGTGCGCCAGTTCGTCCGGTTGGCGTGCCATCGCTACGGCTGCGACGGCGTCACCGACAACATCCTCCTGGTCACCGACGAGATGGTCGCGGCGGCCCTGGCGCACGTCCGCTCGGCGGCGGACTCGACCGTCGAGGTCGGCATCATCCCCACGCAGCGGGGCGTGCGCATCGAGGTGCACGACCACGTGCACGACGAGCCCGGCGGGCCGCAGGTGCGCGACGAGGACCAGAGCCTGCGGATCGTCTCGACGCTCGCGAGCGAATGGGGCGTCTCCGACGAGTCCGACGGCACGGTGCTCTGGGCCGAGATCGCCCGCTCCGGCACGCCGACCCCCGCCTGACGTCCGGTGGCGCACACCCCGGCCGCGCGGATGATCCCTCGCGGGCGTAGCTCCGCGGCCGCGGGGTAGCGCACGGGCATGGCCCACCACCCGGACGGCATCGAACCCGCGCGTCTGTCGGACGACGACCTCGCGCGCGAGGTGTCGCATCTGCACTCCACGAGGCACGACACGTTCCTCGCCGGCTCGGAGGACGCGCTCGAGGCGCACACCAAGCGCATGCTGGCCCTCGAGGGCGAGTACCTCCGCCGCTTCCCCGACCGCGCGGCGCCGCACCCTCTCCGGACCCGCGCCGGGAGCCGTTCCGCCGCCGGCCAGGACTGATGCCCGGAGACGCGGAACCCGCAGGCACATCGGAACCCGTAGGAACACCGGAGCCCGCATGACAGAAAACCCCCAGCGTCCGGCGACGTCCGCGGCCGGCGCGGAGACCGACGCCAACGAGGCGGACGTCCAGGAGCAGACGACGTCGGTCGAGGACGTCGAGGTCGTCCTCGAACCATCGGCGACGGGTGAGGTCGACGAGTTCGACGCGGCCGAGCAAGGCCGGGAGATCGAGCTCGACCCCGACGAGTACCGCTGACGGCTCCTCCGACGCCGGCATTTCGTCGGAGGAGCTGTGATTGGCTTTCAGTCGTGCGGCCGGCAGACGCCGCCCGGTTCTCGGAGGTACTGGTGGCGGCGCATTCCGTGGCGGGGCCGCTGAGCGGCGGTGCAGCGGGGCCGCTG
The DNA here is from genome assembly GCA_963783105.1 of uncultured Actinomycetota bacterium. GTDB lineage: Bacteria > Actinomycetota > Actinomycetes > Frankiales > Frankiaceae > JAVEDQ01. The sequence goes on along the minus strand of CAWAMI010000005.1, from coordinate 83,250 downwards.
AGCGGCGGTGCAGCGGGGCCGCAGACGCAGCACGGCGCTCCCCGCGCGGCCCGCCTGAGTCGCCCGGCCCGCCGGCGTCAGCTGCTGGGCGCAGCCCGCCAGGTGTTCGTGGCCCAGGGCTACCACGCGGCGGCCATGGACGAGATCGCCGAGCGGGCGGGCGTCAGCAAGCCGGTGCTGTACCAACACTTCCCGGGCAAGCTGGACCTCTACCTGGCGCTGCTCGACGAGCACGCGGGCGAGCTGGTGGACCGGGTGCGGCAGGCACTGGACTCGACGACCGACAACGCGCTGCGTGTCCGTCGCTCCATCGAGGCGTACTTCGACTTCGTCGACGACGAGAACGGCGCCTATCAGCTGGTGTTCGAGTCCGATCTGCGTAGCGAGCCCGCCGTGCGCAACCGCGTCGAGGGCAGCCTGTCGGAGTGCGTCGAGGCCATCGCCACGACCATCGCGGCCGACACCGGCGTCCCGCGGGACGAGGCGGAGCTGATCTCGGTCGGCCTCGCGGGGCTGGCCGAGGTCGCGGCCCGTTGGTGGCTCGGCTCCCGCGGGATGCCGGGCTCGTCCGCGACGCCCGGCCCGGCCCGATCGCTGACGAAGGAGCGGGCGGTCGAGCTCATGGTGGACCTGGCCTGGCGCGGGCTGTCGGGGTCGCCGCGGCACGGCGAGAGCTCGATCCGGCCCTTCACGTCCTCCCGTCCGGCGGGTGGCGAGGGACGTGCGCAGGCGCCGGGCGACCGCCCGGCCCTCGGCTGAGCGCGAAATCGCCGTCGCGGCGGTCTGCACGGCGGACCTGTCCGCCTAGGCTGATCGAGACGTAGGACAACCGGACCGGCGAGCAGCGGAGGTCAGCAGGTGGAGGTCAAGATCGGGGTGCAGTACGCGACCCGGGAGCTGGTCCTCGAGAGCGCGCAGTCGCCGGAGGAGATCGAGGAGGCCCTCGCCACGGCGATCCGGTCCGAGATGGGCCTGCTGACGCTGACGGACGAGAAGGGCCGTCGCGTCCTCGTTCCGGTCAGCAAGCTCGCGTACATCGAGATCGCGGAGCCCGAACAGCGCCGGGTGGGCTTCGGCGCCATGTGACGACAGCGGGGCCGGCCCCCGGCCGGGTTCGGCCGGCCGGTCAGCTGCTGAGGCCGAGCGAGCGCATCCGCTCGTCGTGGGCCTCGATGATCCGCTCGAACAGCCGCCCCAGCTCGCTGAGGTCGGCGGCCTGGGTCGAGAGCAGCCGGACGATCGCCTCGCGGTCGACGGCGACCCGCTGCGCCTGCGTCATCGCCTCTCCGACCAGCCGCCTCGCCCAGAGGGCCAGTCGCCCGGCGATCGCCGGCTGGCTCGCGATCGCGCCACGGACCCGGTCGACAGCGAAGGCCGCCTGCCCCATGTCGGCCAGCACCTCGCGCACCAGGTCGCGCGAGCGCGGGTCCATGTACGCGGCGACCTCCCGGTAGAAGTCGCGCGCGATGCCGTCGCCGACGTAGGCCTTGACCAGGCTCTCGAGCCAGTCGGCCGGGGCGGTCAGGTCGTGGAAGGTGTTCAACGGCTCCACGAACGGCTCCATCGCCGTCTCCGGCTCGACGCCGAACTCACGGATGCGGTCGCACAGGGCCCGGAAGTGCTGGAACTCGGCGGCAGCCATGCCGGCCAAGGCGGCCTTGTCGGCGAGGTTCGGAGCCATGCGGGCGTCGGCGGCCATCCGCTCGAACGCGGACATCTCTCCGCAGGCCAGGGCGCCGAGGACGTCGAGGATGCCCTGCTGCTCCGGATGGCGTTCGGGAGCCGTCGTCGGGGGCGTTTCCGGCGCCTGCGCCGGGTCGGATCCACTGCCCGAAACCGGTGCGCTGCTCACGCCGAAACCCTATGGGCCGATAGCGGATATGATCGAAGATCAGGAGCGGCGATTTTCCGCCGCCCAGCCCCCGGGGGCGTACCTCCGCACCGCGTCGAGGTCCTGCCATCGGGGTTCGTGTGAGCGGCTGACGAGCAGTCGCTCGGTAGCCAGGAGTTTCCACTGCCCTCCACCGACAACACCACTCCCACAAGCATCTCCGACGAAGCGACCGCGGGTACGGCGGACGCCGCCGAAGCCTCGACCGTCGCCGACGACGTCTCGCCCGCGGAAGCGGCCAGCGTGCTCGAGGAGAGCACCTCGGCCCTGCTGACGGTCAGCGAGGACGACCCCGTCCCGGCCCAGTCGTTCGCCGACTTCGGCATCCGCGGCGAGATCGCGGGCGCGCTGGCCGAGGCCGGCATCTCCACGCCCTTCCCGATCCAGGCGATGACCCTGCCGATCGCACTGTCCGGCAGCGACGTCATCGGCCAGGCCCGAACAGGCACCGGCAAGACCCTCGCCTTCGGCATCCCGCTGCTCGAGCGCCTGGTGAACGCCGGTCCAGGCACCACGGACGTCAACGAGGCCGGGCGTACGCCCCGCGCCCTGGTGGTCGTGCCCACCCGTGAGCTGTGCGTCCAGGTCACCGAGGACCTGCGTCGCGCCGGCAGCAAGCTCGGCGTCACGCTGCTGTCCGTCTACGGCGGTCGGGCCTACGAGCCGCAGGTCGAGGCGCTGCGCAAGGGCGTCGACATCGTCGTCGGCACTCCCGGGCGCCTGCTCGACCTGGCCCGCCAGAAGTACCTGAACCTCTCCGAGGCGCGCACCCTCGTCCTCGACGAAGCCGACGAGATGCTCGACCTCGGCTTCCTCCCGGACGTCGAGGCGATCTTCGCTCTCGTCCCGGACGCCCGGCAGACCATGCTGTTCTCCGCGACGATGCCGGCGCCGATCGTCACGCTCTCGCGCCGCTTCCTCGAGCGGCCGGTGCACATCCGGGCCGAGATGCCGGACGAGGGACGCACCGTCCCCACCACGCACCAGCACGTCTTCCGCGCCCACGCCCTGGACAAGGCGGAGCTGCTCTCCCGTGTCCTGCAGGCCGAGGGCCGGGGGCTGTCGATCGTGTTCACGCGCACGAAGCGCACCGCCGACAAGGTGGCCGCGGACCTCGCGGACCGGGGCTTCGCCGCCGCCGCCGTGCACGGCGACCTCGGTCAGGGCGCCCGTGAGCAGGCGCTGCGCGCCTTCCGCTCCGGCAAGATCGACGTCCTCGTCGCCACCGACGTGGCCGCCCGCGGCATCGACGTCGCCGGCGTCACCCACGTCGTCAACTACCAGTGCCCGGAGGACGAGAAGGTCTACCTCCACCGGATCGGCCGCACCGGCCGGGCCGGCGAGAGCGGCGTGGCCGTCACGTTCGTCGACTGGGACGACATCGCCCGTTGGCAGATGGTGAACCGCACCCTCGAGCTGCCGTTCGCCGACCCGCCGGAGACGTACTCGACCAGCGAGCACCTCTACTCCGCGCTCGACATCCCGACCACGGCGAAGGGCACGCTCCCCCGCGCCGCCCGGACCCGCGAGGGGCTCTCGGCCGAGAAGGTCGAGGACCTCGGCGAGACGGGCCGGCGTCGCCGGGGTGGCGACGGGCGCGGTGACGGACGCGGTCCGGACCGCGGCGGTCGCGACCCCCGTCCCGGCAAGGCGAAGCCGGACGGCGAGAGCCTCGCCGGCGAGGACCGCAAGCCGGGACGCAAGCGCAATCGTCGCCGCACCCGCGGTGGCGGGGCGGCGGCCGCCGGCGCCGAGGGCGCGGCCGAAGGCACGTCGAACACGACGGCCTCGGCCGGCAGCGCGTCGACCGGGCCCGCCACGGCCCCGGACGCTCAGGACAACGGCGACGGGGCTTCCCGCTCCCGGCGTCGTCGTCGCGGCGGTCGCGGGCGGGGTGCCCGCGGCGGCGAGACCGCGGGCGACCAGACGGTGGCCGCAGAGGCCAGCTGAGAGCAGTCGAGGGCGGCTGCCTGCCGCGGATCGGAACGGGCAGCTCTCGCCCTTTCGGCCCTACAGCCGCTACGGCAAAGGGCCGAACACCTTCCCGTGACCCTCCGCGAGAATGCCGGCATCGTCACCGGTGAAGACGCCGACGACCTGCTGGAATGGCTGCGCCGCCTCGACGGCTGCCCGCCGGTCACGCACACGGTCCTCACCAGCTGCGACCGGCACGGCGAGGAACAGCCCACCTGGTCCTACGTCGAGGCCGACGCGGGCGAAGGCGTGGCCCGTCGCCGGTGCGTGGCCTGCGGCGGCGCCTCGGCCCTGCTCGACAGCGCCGAGCGCTGGACGTTCCCACCCATGTGGAGCTGCCGAAGCTGCGCGCAGTCGCTGGCCGAGGTCGGCGCGGGGCTGTCCGTCGACGACGACGAGACGACCTGGCTCGCCCTCGCCGCCCGCTGCGTCGAATGCGGTCGCATCGAGGGGCTGACCGACGTGGTCGTGCCGCGGCTGCCGCTGGAGAGCGTCACCGAGCAGGTCTGACGCCGGACCGGGGGTAGACCCTGCCTGCGGGTAAATCCGGGCTTGCGGGTAGATCCGGGCTTGCGGGTAGATCCGGTCGGTGCGCCTGTTGCTGCTCGCCGACACCCACCTGCCGACACGGGCCCGGGATCTACCGGACGAGGTGTGGTCGCAGGTCGACGCGGCGGATCTCGTGCTGCACGCCGGGGACTGGGTCTCGGTCGACCTGCTGGACGCGCTGGAGGGCCGCGCGAAGCGCCTCGTCGGCTGCTACGGCAACAACGACGGTCCCGAACTCCGGGCCCGTCTCCCCGAGGTGGCCCGGGTCGAGATCGAGGGCGTGCGATTCGCGGTCGTGCACGAGACGGGCGCGAAGACCGGCCGGGAGCAACGGGCGGCCCGGGACCACCCGGACGACGACGTCCTCGTCTTCGGGCACTCGCACATCCCGTGGGACGCGACGACCCCGAACCGGCGCGGCACGCTGCGCCTGCTCAACCCGGGCTCCCCCACCGACCGGCGCCGGATGCCCACCGCCACCTACCTCACCCTCGAGGTCGACGACGGGATGCTGACCGACGTCGAACTCCACCACCTGCCGCCGCGCTCCCGCTGACGGCGGCGGTGGCGCCGCGTCAGACCCGGATCTTCAGCCGGCTCCACGCGCGCCGGCCGCAGGCGGGGCAGCGCACCCACGAGACGTGGTGCCGGCGCAGCCCCGGCACGTGCACCGTCGTCAGCAGCAGCCGACCCGCCTGCGCGGGTGAGAGCACGGACGTCTCGGAGCAGGACGTGCACTCGACCGTCACCGACCCGAAGGCGGGCTTGGGCTCGCTGGTGCTGAACAGGGCGCGCTTGCCCTCGTTGTCGGTGGGTGCGGGCGGCTGGGCCGGGACGACCTGACGGGGCCGCAGGCGCTCGAAATCGGTCTTCACTGGTCTCCTCGACGCTCCAACTGCTGCGGTCCTCAGATCCGAACTCGTTCGGGCTGCTCGGTCGCCCGGTCCCGCGGCAGCGCGATGACCCGGCCGCCGGCGTCCTCGTGCAGCACGCGGGCGTGCTCGCGGTACGCCTGCACGCCCGGGGTGCTCTTCGCGGTGCACAAGGCCGACCGACCGGCCGCCGGCGCCTCCGCGAAGCGCACGGACTTGGCGATGGGCGGCTCGAGCACCGGGAGGCTGTAACGGGTCGAGACGTCCTGCAGCACAGACCGCGCGTGGGTGGTGCGGGCGTCGAAGAGCGTCGGCAGCACGCCCATCACCTTCAGCTTGCGATTGGTGAGGCGCTGCACGTCGTGCACCGTGTCGAGCAGCTGGCCCACCCCGCGGTGCGACAGCGTCTCGCACTGCAGCGGGACGAGCACCGAGTCGGCCGCGGTCAACGCGTTGATCGTGAGCACGCCGAGCGAGGGCGGGCAGTCGATGAGGATGTCGTCGTAGTCGTCGGGGAGGTCTTCGAGCGCCATCCGCAGCGCGTGCTCACGCCCCGTGCGGGTGAGCAGGATCGCCTCGCAACCGGCCAGGTCGATCGTCGACGGCAGGATGTCCGGCCCGTCCTCGGTCGGCGAGATGGCCATCCCGGGCCCGACCCGGCCCAGCAGCACGTCGTGCACCGAGATCTCGAGGCTCTCCGGGTCGAGCCCGAGCGAGAAGGTCAGGCAGGCCTGTGGATCGAGGTCGACCAGGAGGACCCGGCGCCCGAGTTCGCAGAGCGCGACGCCCAGGCTGGCAACGGAGGTCGTCTTCGCGACGCCGCCCTTTTGGTTCGCGACCGCGATGACCCGACTCATAGGGACCAATACTTTCAACTCGCTTCGGTACAAACAACGCCGCCCCGCTGGTGACTGCACATTTTTCCAGCCGGTAACACGCCGTTCAGCAACGTCGGGACAGCAGATCCACAACACGAGGCCTGCCGTTGCGCGGCGTACGGTTTCCTCGCAGCGCCGGCCGGGCGGATGCGACACAGGCCGCAAACCGCCATCCGGAGGCCGTCGACCAGATGACCGGGTTGAGAACGGCCCGGACGGGGAGCATGCGTACGTGAGCCTTCTGGTGCCGCCGCCCGCTGCGGGCGGACGCCCCGGCGGCGGGAGTGCGGCCGGAGTCGACGACGGGCTCGCCCGCCCGGACGCCGAAACCGGCGGGGTTCCTGATCCGGGGCTGTTCGGTCCGGGCAGCGTCACCTGGCGCGTGCACGCCGATCCGCTCATGGGCATCGCCGGCCTGCGCGCGCTGCTGCTGCAGGCCCTGCACCCCGTCGCGCTGACCGGCGTCACCCAGAACTCCTCCTTCCGCGAGGACCCGTGGGGTCGGCTCGTCCGCACCGCGGAGTACGTCGGCACCATCACCTACGGCACGGCCCGCGAGGCGCAGCGTGCCGCTGCCCGGGTACGCGGGGTGCACCGGCGGGTGCGCGGCGTCGACGAGACCACCGGCCGCGCCTTCCGCGCCACGGACGCCGACCTGCTGCTCTGGGTGCACTGCTGCGAGGTCGAGTCGTTCCTCGACACCGTGCGCCGCGGCGGCCTCCGGCTGACCGACGCCGAGCTCGACGGCTACTACGGCGAGCAGGTGCGCAGCGCGGAGCTGATCGGCATCCCGGCGGACGACGTCCCGGGCAGCGCGCAGGCGATGGAGCGGTACTTCGACGACGTGCGGCCCACGCTGGTCGCCGGGCCCGAGGCCCGTCACATCGCACGGTTCATCCTCGCGCCGCCGATGCCCCGCCGCGTCCGGCTGCTGACTCCGGCCCGCCCCGCGTGGCTCGGGCTCGGCACCCTGGCCTTCGCCCTGCTCCCCCGCTGGGCTCGGCGGATGTACCGGCTGCCGGGGCTGCCGACGACCGACCTGTCCGCCGCCGCCGTGAGCCGCGGCCTGCGCTTCGCCGCCCTGAGCCTGCCGGCATCGCTGCGCGACGGCCCGCACGTGAAGGCGGCCCGGGAGCGGCTCGGGCTGGGGCCGGGCGAGCTGTAGCCCCCGGCCACAGCGGTCGCAGCGGTCACAGCGGTCACAGCAGTCACAGCGGTCACAGCAGTCACAGCGGTCACGCTCGCGCCGTTCGCGAGTGCCGAGGATCTGAGTCCGGATTTCCGCGGGAACCGCGAACGGCTCGCAGGGCGTTCGCGGTCGCCGCGGATCTGAGCGCGAATTTCCGCGCGAACCGCGAACACCCGTCGCCCCGGCCCCGGCCGTCGCGCAGCCACCCGCATCCCGCACCCGGCCCCGGCCGTTGCGCAGCCACCCGCATCCCGCGCCCCGGCCCCGGCCGTTGCGCAGCCACCCGCATCCCGCGCCCCGGCCCCAGCCGTTGCGCGGCCACCCGCATCCCCCGCACCCCGCCCGGCCGCGTGCCGTATCGTCGTTACTGACACGGTGTCAGTAACGGCACCGATGACGCGAGGAGGAACGCCCCGTGCCGCTGCCCAGAGCTGCTGTGATCGGCGCCGGCTCGTCCGGCATCGCCGGGCTCAAGGCGCTGGTCGACGCCGGCATCGACGTGATCTGTTACGAGAAGAGCGACCGCGTCGGCGGGAACTGGGCCTACCGCAACCCGAACGGGATGTCGGCGGCCTACCGCTCCCTGCACATCAACACGAGCCGGGGCCGCATGGCCTACCGCGACTACCCGATGCCAGCCGACTACCCGGCCTTCCCGCACCACAGCCAGATCAAGGACTACTTCGACGACTACGTCGACCACTTCGACCTGCGCCAGTACATCCGGTTCGGCTGCGGCGTGGCCTCGGCGCGCAAGCTGCCGGACGGCAGCTGGGAGATCACCGACGAGGGCGGCGGCGTCGAGTACGTCGACGCGGTCCTCGTGGCCAACGGCCACCACTGGGACCCGATGTGGCCGGACCCTGCCTTCCCGGGCAGCGACGTGTTCCGCGGCAGGCAGATGCACGCCCACTCCTACGACGAGCCGGAGGAGTTCGTCGGCAAGGACGTCGTCATCCTCGGGATGGGCAACTCGGCGATGGACATCGCCACCGAGCTCTCGTTCACCCCCGGCAACGTCTACCTCGCGATGCGGCGCGGCGCCTACATCATCCCGAAGTACGTGGCGGGCAAGCCGCTCGACGACCTCACGCCGGAGTGGCTCACCAGGCAGATCGCCCGGCTGCCGTTCACGATCCGGCAGAAGATGAACCGCAAGGTGTTCGACCGGTACATGGGGCCGATGGAGTCCTACGGCCTGCCCAAGCCCGACCACAAGCTGCTCGAGGCGCACCCGACGATCTCGGACCTGATCCTGTCGCGCATCACCCACGGCCGGGTCGTCCCGAAGCCGCAGATCAGCCACCTCAGCGAGGACCGGGTGCACTTCACCGATGGCACCTCGGTGCACGCGGACGTCGTCATCTACGGCACCGGCTACCGGGTGACGTTCCCGTTCTTCGACCCGGAGTTCCTCAGCGCCCCGGACAACGAGCTGCCGCTGTTCCGCCGCGTCTTCCACCCGGACATCGAGGGCGTCTTCTTCCTCTCCCTGCTGCAGCCGCTCGGCGCGACGATGCCGCTCGCCGAGGCCCAGGGGAAATGGGTCGCCGAGTACCTGCGGGGTCGGTACCTGCTGCCGACCCCGAGCGAGATGCGGCGCGACATCGCGCACGACCGGGAGCAGATGCGCAAGCGCTACGTCGCCTCGAAGCGGCACACCATGCAGGTGGACTTCGACTCCTACCTCCTGGGGCTCGAGAAGGAGCAGCGGGCAGGTCGCCGACGAGCAGCGGAGGCCGGACACCCGCTGCCGATCCCCGCACGCGCCCGGCAGCGCGTGGAGGCGCTCGCCTGACGGGATTTGACATCCCCGGCTGGCACGATCAGTGCATGCACCGTGACGGGACGAGGGCGCGCTGATGGCTGCCCGCTCCCCGATCCGCCGCCCGGCCGGGCCGCCTTCGTCGGTGCCCGAGGCGGAACCGCCCCGTCGACGGAGCCGGCTGCGGCGGCTCGCGGGCGTGGTCGCCGTCCTCGGCGTCGCGTTCGTGCTTCTCGCGGTGGCGCTCTGGGTCGCGACGCCCGGAGTCGACGACGCCCGGGCGCGCACCGATGCCGTGCTGCGGGAGCACGACGCGCCGAGCCTGTCGGGCGCCGTCCCGGCGAAGGTCGCGGCCGCGCTGGTCGCGACAGAGGACAGCCGCTTCTACTCCCACTCCGGACTCGACACCCGCGGAGCCGCGCGCGGCGCACTGAGCCTGTCCCGCGGCGGGGCGCTGGGCGGCGCGACGATCGACGCGCAGCTGGTCAAGCTGCTCTACACCCACGGCGCCCCGGGCGTGAAGGCGACGACCAAGCAGGTGGTGCTCGCCGTCAAGCTCGACAACGCCTGGTCGAAGCGCGAGATCCTCAGCATGTACCTCGACGCCGCGTACTTCGGGCACGGCGCCTACGGACTGGTGAGCGCGGCCCGCACGTACTTCGGCGTCGCGCCGGACGCGTTGACGTGGGCGCAGGCGACGCTCGTCGCGGGCCTGGTGCAGGCGCCGAGCGCGTACGACCCGACGGCCCACTTCCAGCTGGCGCGTCAACGTCAACGCCACGTGCTGGACCGGCTCGTCGAGACGGGCGTGTTCACGAAGCAGCAGGCGAACGCCGTGTATGCGGCCGACGTCGACCCGGTCGTCCCCTTCCGCGGCTGACCTCCGCGCCCGGCCCGAAGCGCGGTCAGGACCTCAGACGCGCAGCTTCTCCAACCGCTCGGCGGCCGCCTCGAGCGTCTCGAGACGCTTGGGGAAGGCGAAGCGGATCTGGTGACGGCCGCGTTCCGGCTCGGCGTGGAAGGCCGAGCCCGGCACCGCCGCCACGCCGACCTCGCGGACGAGCCGCTGCGCGAACGCGACGTCGTCGCCGTCGGGGTCGACGTCGCGGGTGTCGCACATGACGTAGTAGGCGCCGTCCGGCACGGAGAAACGGAAGCCGAGGTCGGCGAGCGTGCCGCAGAGCAGGTCCCGCCGCTCGCGGTACTTCTCCGCCATGTCGCTGTAGTACGCCTCGGGCAGCTGCATCGCCGCGACGCCGGCGGCCTGCAGCGGCGCGGCCGCGCCGACGGTGAGGAAGTCGTGCACCTTGCGGATCGCCCCGGTCAGCTGCGGCGGCGCGATCGTCCAGCCGACCCGCCACCCCGTCACGGCGTAGGTCTTGGACAGGGCGTTGATGGTGACGGTCCGCTCCTCGAGCCCGGGCACCGTCGCCGGCGGCACGTGCCCGCCCTGGCCGAGGTAGTGGATGTGCTCGTAGATCTCGTCGGTGATGACGATCGCGTCGTGCCGCTGGCACAGCTCGGCCAGCAGGCCCAGTTCCTCGCGGTTGAAGACCTTGCCGGTCGGGTTGTGCGGCGTGTTGACGATGACGGCGCGGGTGCGGTCCGAGAAGGCGGCGCGCAGCTCGGCCTCGTCGATCGACCAGTCCGGCTCGTGCAGCCGCACGTGCACGGGCTTCGCGCCGGAGAGGATGGCGTCCGGTCCGTAGTTCTCGTAGACGGGGTCGAAGACGATCACCTCCTCCCCGGGGTCGACCAACGCCAGCATCGTGGCGATCATGGCCTCGGTGGAGCCGCAGGTGACGCAGATCTGCCGCTCCGGGTCCACGTCCCAGCCGGGGTACGTGCGCCCGACCTTCTCCGCGATCGCCGAGCGGAACTCGCGCGCACCCCAGGTGATCGCGTACTGGTTGACGTCGGCGTCGATGGCGGCCTTCGCCGCCTGTTTGAGCTCCGGCGGGCAGGCGAAGTCCGGGAAGCCCTGGGAGAGGTTGATGCCGTCGTGCTCGAGGCAGAGCCGGGTCATCTCCCGGATCACCGACTCGGTGAACGTCTCGGCCTTGGCGCTGACGCGGTGCGCTGTCGTGCGGTGTTCGGCGGCGGCCGGCCGGGGCGCGGAGGAGGTCATGGGCCCATCCTGCCGCGCTGACCCTCCGGGGACGTCAGCCGTTCGAGCCGGGACGCCGCTGCTCGCCTGAGGACCGTTCCTGTTCGTCGGCGAGCTCCTGCGCGCTGACCCGCCGGATGATCCGGCCGTAGGAGTCGACCTCGACCCGGTCGCGGAGAACCTGCGGGGGTGGCGGCGTCGCCGGGCGGCGGGCGCGGCGCAGCAGGATCGGCACCGACAGGATCGCCGCGACGACCACCGCCAGCAGCACCCACAGGAACGCTCCGCCGGTCGGCGACCCGGCGCGCTCGGCCGACGGCGCATCGGAGAGCTGGCCCGTGCCGGTGAGCCCGCGGGACGCGAGCACCAGCGTCGAGGCCGCCGGCTCGCCGTTCTTCAGCCGCGCACGGGCGTCGTCGAGCACCTGCTGGAGCCGGTCGAAGCTCTGGGTGCGGGACGCACCGAACAGCTGGCTCGTGCGGGCGTCGGACCCGACCAGGACGAGGACCGTCCCGGGGCGGGGCAGCTGACCGAGGATGGCGCCGGGCAGGGCCGCCGCCTCCCCCGCGGTCTGCTGAGCCGCGGATTCGGGCAGCACCGCGACGTAGACGTCCGGCGGCAGGGCGCCGCGGACGTCCCCCGCCGCCACCGGGACGGTCCCCGGCGCGGTCGAGACGTAGAGCGGGTCGACCTCCAGACTGCGGGCGACGGACGCCACGTCGGTCGCGCGGGTCGGGCTCGTCCCCGCCTCCGGCGCCGGCTGCGCCGGGGTCGGGGCGGTGGCAGCGGACGCCGCCGGGGCCCACGCGAGCAGAGCGAGGATCGCGAGCAGCACGCCCAGCAGCAACCGCCCCGTCGTCGTCCGCCGCCTCACGCCGTCACCACCGAACGTCCTGTCGCCTGACCGAGCAGGCGGTCGAGTTCCCGATCCGTCGTCGTCTCCGCGCCCATCCCCTGGCGCTTGCGCGACCCGTGATAGTCGCTCCCTCCCGTCACGGCCAGCCCCAGTTCGTCGGCGAGCGCCCGCAGCGACTCCCGGTCCGACTCGTCGTGATCGGGATGGTCGATCTCGAGGCCGTGCAGGCCGGCCGCGGCCAGCCGACGGATCTCCGTCGGCCCGACGACGGGGCCGCGGCGCCGCGCGTAGGGATGGGCGAACACGGCGACGCCGCCCGCCTTGCGGATGAGCGCGATCGCCACCTCCGCGTCCCACTCGACCTTCGGCGCCCAGAACCGCCCGCCCGCCCACATCGGACCGATGGCCGTCTCGAAGTCGGGCGCGATGCCGGCCTCGACGAGTGCGGTGGCGAAGTCCGGACGGCCGACGACCCCGGTCCGCGCTCGCACGCGGAGTGCCTCGAGCGAGAGGTCGATGCCCTCCTCGCGGAGCAGCACCTCCCAGCGGTCGACGCGTTCCAGCCGGGAGGCGCGCATGGACGCCCGTGCCTCGGCGAACTCGGGTTCGGCGGGGTCGAACAGCAGGCCGAGCAGGTGCAGGCTCACCCGTCGCCGTCCGACGGCCGTGGCGCACGACAGCTCCGCGCCGGGCACGAGGGTGAGGCCGGCCGGCAGGGCGTCGGCCGCCGCCTTCCAGCCGCGCGTCGTGTCGTGGTCCGTCAGGGCGACGACGTCGAGGCCGGCGTCGGCGGCGAGGCCGGGGATGGCGGCAGCATCATCGGTGCCGTCGGAGGCCGACGAGTGCACGTGCAAGTCGATCCGGGTCAGGGCGACACACCTCCGTACGTCGATGGTACGGAGGCAGCACGGTCGAGCTGGGCACGCCCGTCCGGCAGGCGCCTCAGGGGGTCGGCGGGGTCGCCTCGGGCCGCAGCCGACGTTCCGCCAGCCGGTCGAGCCGGATCTCGGCCTCGGCCCCGACCTGCTCGTCGCCCGCGAGCTGGCGCAGATGGGTCCGGAAGGTCTCGAGGTCGCCCGCCTGGAGATCGGCGTCGAGCCGACTCTTCGCCGCCGCCGACACCGTCTTCGCCGTCGCGAACTCGTCCACGCGCCCGGAGATGTCCTCGATGGTCGGGGTGGGGCGGTAGCCCTCGAACTCGGACGCCTTCCAGTCCGGGCCGATCTGCTTGGTTCCCAGTGCGCTGGCCTTCGACGCCGTCGTCTTCCCGGTCCCGTCGGTCTCCTGGGCGGTCAGGGTGGCGGAGAAGGGACCGTCCACACCGACGTCGCCGAAGAACCCGCCGTCGATCGCGTCGAACTCGACCGTGTTGGCGCCCTTGACGACCTTGACCTGTTCGACCCTGGTGAGCTGCACGTCCTTCGCGCCGGCGAGCGTCAGGACGATCTGCGCGTTGCCGGCCTTCGACGCGTCGATCTTTGCCGTGACCCCGACCGACGTCGCCGGCTTCCCGGTCGTCGGCTCCGCGGGTGTGCGAACGGCCGTCACCGACGTCAGGGTCACGGCGAGCGGCTGAGGAAGCACCGGCTCGGTCGGCGGCTTCGGGTTCTGCGGCGTCGGCGGCTTCGGGTTCTGCGGGGTCGGTGCCGGCGGCGGCTGCTGCCCGCGAGGCGGGTTCGACGTCGTCGGCGGGTTGGGCTTCGGCGGGTTGGGCTTCGGCGAGTTGGGCGTCCCGCCCGTCGAACCACCAGCGGTCGAACCACCCGCGGTCGAACCACCACCGGTCGGCAACCCGCCGGTCGGGAACCCGCCGGTGAATCCCGGGCCGACCGGACCGAAACCGCCGCCGCTGCCGCCGGTGTCGATCGGGAAGCCCGGATAGATGGCGCCGGTGTACGGCTGCTGGAGGGGGATCGAGAAGCCGGGCGGCTCCGCGAACACCCCGGGCAGGTTGCCGATGCCTGCGATCGGCGTGCTGAGGTCGACCTCCGCGCCGGACGCGTACGCCCGGGCCCAGGCCAGCACGGTCGTCACGTACTCGACCGAGGGGTTGTAGGCGAAGACGGCCGCGGCCTGCGCCGAGGGCCGGGAGAGGTCGCCACCGGCCTCGCACAGGTAGCTGCCGGCCGCCAGCGTCGCGTCCCAGATGTTGTTGGGGTTGGGATTGCCGTCGCCGTTGCCGTCCTTGTTGAGCAGCTTCCACGTGCCGGGGACGAACTGCATCGGCCCGACCGCCCGGTCGAACTGCGCGTTGCCGTCGAGCAGGCCGCGGTCGGTGTCCGCCAGGCGGGCGGTGCCGGGCAGGCTGCCGTCGAGAACGGGGCCGAGGATCGGCGGGCTCGCGTCGCCGGCCGAGGTGAGCCGGTCGTTCCCGTTCCAGCCGCGGGCGTGGTTCGACTCGACCTTGCCGATACCCGCGAGCAGCGACCAGGAGAGGTGGCAACCGGGGTTCTCGACCGCGAGCCGGTCAGCGGCCTTCTGGTAGGCCAGCAGGACCGTGGACGGGATCGACTTGTCGGCGCCACCGAGCGGCAACCCGGCGGCCTCGGGGTTGGCCGTCGTGCCGAGCGCCGCCGTCGGAACGCCGGACAGGCCCCGCTGCGGCAGGGTCGCGGGCAGCGGGCCGAGCGCGTTCGGCGAGAAGAGGTCGTCGGGGATGCCCCCGCCGAGGACGCGCCGGTTGTCGCCGACGCTGGCACCGACCAACGCTCCCCAGGGAGCGGGAGCCGCAGCGGCCGGAGCCGCCACGGCGAGCGCGGTCAGGGCGGCGAGACCGAGCCGACGCGCGGGACGCCGGACCGGTCGCGTGACGTCGGCGCGGTGTGAGGGACGACGGGCGGCGGCGCGGGCGGCCAGCCGTCCCCGGGCCGCGCCGACGGCGCCCGCCCCCGCCCGGACGGTGGCGACCCCGGCCGCGCCGACGCCGCCGAGGACCGAGCCGACGGCGCGGGTTCCGCCACGCAGGGCGGCCACCACGCGCGCCGGGGAGGAGGAAACCGCCCGCAACGGAGCGGCCGCGAGCGCCGCCATCTGGGCGCGCTCCTGCTCGTCGAGCAGATCGGCATCGGCCGCGCTGTGCTCGTTGATCAGGTCGTCGAGGTGCGCCTCGTCGACCCGCTGGCCCTCGGTGCCGGGGCCGTTCGCGTGCGGCGGGAGACCATCGCCGCCCTCGACGCGGTCCGTCACCCCCCATGCCACGCATTCATGCTGCCAAAGTTCGCCCTCGTTCGTGAACCCTTCAGGGTGATTCCGGGGGCGTTTGTCCAGCTTCTATTCGGTCGACCGACTTTTTCCGACCAGATTTCACCCCGGCAGCGCCCGGGCGGGCGACGGCGTCGCCGTCCGTGGGACCAGCATCCGCAGGGCTCCGGGGGCGACGACGACCTCCGCCGGCAGGTCCGCGACCGGGTCGCCGTCGGCGTAGAGCTGGAACGGACGGTCGGCGTCGACCACCAACCGGCGAGCCCGCCGCACGTGCACGTGCGGGTCGTCGATGTGCGCGCCGGAGAACACCCGCGGCAGTTGCCGGAGGAAATGCGGCCGGCTGCTCTCGGCCGCGAGGACCACGTCGAGCAGCCCGTCGTCGAGGAGCGCCGTGGGCGCGTAGCGCATCCCGCCGCCGTAGAACTGGGAGTTGCCGGCCGCGACCGACCAGCCGACGTGCTCGATCCGCTCGCCGTCGATCTCGACGGCGAAGCGGGCCGGCCGCCAGGTGGCGAGCGTGCGCAGGGCGGCGTAGGTGTACACCTGCGAGCCCCGGACCAGCTTCGTGCGGTTGGCCAGCACCTGCACGTCGGAGTCGAAGCCGACGCTGGCGATCCCGACGAAATGCCGGCCGTTCGCGCAGCCGAGGTCGAGCCGCCGCTCCCCCGCGTCCCGCAGCGCGACCGCCGCGAGCACCGGGTCCTGACCGACGCCGAGGCAGCGGAGGAAGTCGTTGCCTCGACCGCCCGGCAGCGCGGCGACCAGCGCGCCGCAGCGGGTGGATGCGCCGGCGACCCGGCCCACCAGGCCGTCTCCGCCGAAGGCGATGGCCACCCGGCCGTCGGCGGCCGCGGTGGCGGTGAGCTCGTCGGCGTGCGGCAGGTCGCGGGTGCGCTCCACCTGCACGTCCGCGCCGCCGCGACGCAGGGTGGCGACGACGTCCGGCAGACGGCGCAGCGTGCGACCGCCGGCCGCATTCGGGTTCACGATCAGCATGGCCCGCATCAGGGCGGGCTGCTCGGGCGTGTGCTGCTCGGGCGTGTGCTGCTCGGGGGGTGCGTCCGTCACGGCACCAGCTTGCCGGGGTTCAGGATGCCGACCGGGTCCAGACACGCCTTGATCGAGCGCAGCATCGCCACCCCGAGCCCGCCCACCTCCTGCTCGAGCCACGGCCGGTGGTCCGCGCCGACCGCGTGGTGATGGGTCAGCGTCGCCCCGGAGGCCATCAGCGCGTCGGTGGCCGCCCGCTTGGCCTCGTCCCACTGCGCCAGGGCGTCCGATGCTCCTTCCTCCTGCCGGGCCAGCACGGTGAAGTAGAGGGAGGCCCCCGTGACGTAGACGTGCGAGACGTGGCACAGCACGAGCGGGGTCGCGCCCCGGCGACCGAGGCTGTCGATCAGTGCGCTCCGGACCGCCCGGTGCACGTCGGCCAGCTTCGCCCACGTCGTCGCGGTCTCGAGCGTCTCGACGAGGACCCCGGCGTCGAGCAGGTCGTCCCGTAGGTAGGGACCGTCGAAGCGACCCGCCTCCCACGCCGCGCCGGCACCGCGACCGACGTAGAGCCCGCCGGCCTTCTTCAGCAGCCGCACGGCCTGCCAGCGGCGCACGCCGATGGTCTGCTCGTCGCCCTCCCACCCCAGGACGGCGAGGCAGCGCCGGCCGCGCAGCCGCAGGTAGCGGGCGCCGAGGCCGCGGTCGTGCCCCGACAGCGCGAGCTGGGAGCGCGTCTCGTCGACGTCCGACAGGCGGCAGACGTCCGGCGCGGCACCCGCCTGCCGGAGGCGACGGAACGCCTCGGCCCCCTCGGCGAAGCTGCGGAAGAACCAGCCTTCGTAGCGCTTGGAGTGAGGCAGCGGCCGGACCTGCAGGCTCAGCTCGGTCAGCACCCCGAACGCGCCCTCGCTGCCGAGAAGGAGCTGACGCAGGTCGGGGCCGGCTGCGCTGTGCGCCACCCGCCCGAGCGCGAGTTCGCCGCGCGGGGTCGCGGCGCGCAGCCCGACGACCAGCTCGTCGCTGCGGCCGTAACCGGTGGAGGCCTGGCCGGCCGAGCGGGTGGCGAGGTAGCCGCCGATGCTCGCCTGCTCGTAGGACTGCGGGAAGTGGCCGAGGGTGAAGCCCCGCTCGTTCAGCGCCGCCTCGGCCTGCGGGCCCCGCATGCCGGGCTGCAGGACCGCGATCTGGGATTCGGCGTCGACGTCGAGCAGTCGATCGAGCCGGCCGAGGTCGAGGGCAACCACGGCCGGGAAGCGGCCCCGCAGCGGCTCGACACCACCCACCACGCTCGTGCCGCCACCGAAGGGGACGACCGCGACCTCCGCGTCACTGCAGATCCGCAGCACCTCCGCCACGGCCGCCGCGTCCGGCGGCCGGATGACCGCGTCGGGCGCGTCCTCGGCGTCGCCGGCGCGTCGGCGCACCAGGTCGCGGTAGGACTTCCCGCCCGCGTGCGCCACCCGGCTCTCCCGGTCGTCGGCGACCTCCGCCACCTCGGCCAGCCGCGCCCGCACCTCGCCGTCGAGCCGGCTCGCTCCGAGCCGCATCGCCTCGAGCTCGGTCGGCACCCTGACCGGGGCGTCGTGCGGTAGGCCGATCTCGCGCCGCAGGTAGCGCCGGGCGTCTGGCGACAGGCCGAGGTGCCCGTCCGGTGGCACGCCCCAGGCGTGCCAGGTCGCACGTCGTGACGTCACGTCGCCGGAGGGCATCCCGCGCTCCCGCGAGGAGGTCTTGTCGGCAGGTGCGACGTCCACGTATGCGCCTTTCGCGTCGAGCGTGCGGTTCGCCTGACCGCGCTGTACGGTGTGACAGATGGCGTCGCAACGTAACATTATCTTGCGGGCCGCCGCGGACGAGGTCGCGGCGGTCGGCCTCCGACGCACGACCCTGACCGACGTCGCGCGCCGGGCCGGCGTCTCGCGGATGACCGTCTACCGGGAGTACGGCGACGCCGCGGCGCTGTTCCGGGCCCTGCTCACGGAGTCCATCGGCGAGGTCGTGTTCGGCGCCGAGGCCGACGTCCGGCACCTGTCCACGGTGCGCGAGCGCATCGTCGAGGGCGTCGCGCTCACGGTCGAACGGCTGGCCGAGCACCCGATGATGCGACGGGTCCTGGAGCTCGACCCGGAGCTGCTCCTGCCCTTCGTCGTCGACCGCTTCGGCTCCGGTCAGCGGCTGGCCCTCGAGCACGTGCGCAACCAGCTGCGGGCCGGCATGCAGGAAGGGTCGGTACGCGAACTCGACCCCGGTCCAGCGGCCCGGCTGATCCTGCTCACCGCCCAGTCCGTCGTCTTCTCGACCCGCATCGTCGAGGGCCCGGGGTCGCCGTGCGCCGACCTGCCCGACCCCGACTCGCCCGTCCGACTCGGGGACGACCTCCGCACCATGCTCGACGCCTACCTGAGGAGCTCGCCATGACCGCATCCGCGGAGATCCCCGCTCGGTCGGCCTCGGACCGGCTCACCGCCGCGCGGCGGGAGGAGGAACTCGACGCACTCGCCGGCGGCACGACGACGGTCGACGTCCTCGTCGTCGGCGGCGGGGTCACCGGCGTGGGCGTCGCCCTCGACGCCGCCACCCGCGGCCTGTCCGTCGCGCTCGTCGAGCGGCGAGACCTCGCGTTCGGCACGAGCCGGTGGAGCAGCAAGCTCGTGCACGGCGGTCTGCGCTACCTCGCCTCCGGGGACGTGCACCTCGCCTACGAGAGCGCCCGGGAACGGGCAGCGCTGATGGGCACGATCGCCCCGCATCTCATTCGGCCGCTTCCGTTCCTGCTGCCGGTGACGTCGGAGTTCAGCCGCGTGCACCGGATGAAGCTCATGGCCGGCGCGCGGGCGGGCGAGGCGCTGCGGATCGCGGCGCACACCGAGCACGGGCTCCTGCCGTCGGCCCGGCACATCGGCCGCGAGGAGACCCTGCGCTGGGTGCCGGCGCTGCGGCGGGAGGGGCTGTCCGGCGCGTTGCTGTCGTGGGACGGCCAGCTCGAGGACGACGCCCGGCTCGTCGTCGCCCTTGCCCGGACCGCGGCAGCCCACGGCGCACGCATCCTGACGCGGGTGCGGGCCGAGCACCTGCGCGGCGACGGCGCGACCCTGTGCGACGAGCTCACCGGCAGGACGGTCGAGGTCGCGGCCCGCGCGGTCGTCAACGCCACCGGCGTGTGGGCCGACACCCTGGAACCGGAGGTGCAGCTGCGGCCGTCGAAGGGCAGCCACCTGGTGCTGCGGGCGAGCGCGCTGGACTCCCCGTCGGCGGCGCTGTTCGCGGAGGTGCCCGGCGAGTCGAACCGGTACGTGTTCGCGCTGCCGCAGCCCGACGGCAACCTCTACGTCGGCCTCACCGACGACCCGATCGACGAGCGGCCCGACGTGCCCGTGCCCGCCGAGGACGAGGTCACATTTCTGCTCGGGACCCTGTCGCAGGCACTCGCCCGCCCGCTGTCCCGCGAGGACGTGGTGGGCGGTTACGCGGGCCTGCGGCCGCTGGTCGCCGGCACCGACCCCGCGCGCAAGACGGCCGACCTCTCCCGTCGCCACCTCGTGCACCGCAGCGCGTCGGGCGTCGTGACGGTGGTCGGCGGGAAGCTGACGACCTACCGCAAGATGGCGGAGGACACCGTCGACGCCCTGGGCCTGACCGAGCAAGAGTGCGTCACGCGCTCGGTGCCGCTGGTCGGCGCCGACGCCCGGGACGCGCTCGGCGGGCTGACCGCGCCGGCCCGGTTGGTGCGCCGCTACGGCACGGAGGCCCCGGCCGTGCTCGCCCTCGCCGAGGCGGACCCCAGCCTCGCCGAGCCGATTGCCGACGGCGTGCCGGTGCTCGGCGCCGAGCTGGCCTGGGGGGTGCTGAGCGAGGGGGCGCTCGACGTCGACGACCTGCTGGAGCGGCGCACCCGGCTCAGCCTCGTCCCGGCAGACGCGGCGGCGGCCCGCCCCGCCGCGGAGCGCATCTTCGAGCAGTACGCGACGGCGACGCGACCGGCGGTCCCGGCCGGCTGACGGGAGGGCGTCAGACCGCCGCGCCCGAGGTCAGGTACGGCGACGGGGCGCCGAAGACGAGGTCGACGTCGGCGTAGACCCCCTCGCGGACATCGGCGAGGACGACGTGCTCGAGCAGCAGCAGGCTCGCGCGGGCGGGCCAGAACACCATCTCCAGCCAGACCGCCTTGGCCTCACCGACGAACGCGGACCGGTCGGTGCCCGTCGCCTGCGCCCAGAGCGCGGTCGGGTGGTTGGCGGCCGTCACCTTGAAGTCCGGCGGTCCCGGGCTGACCGCCGGATCCGGACCCTCGAGCCCGGCGAGCCGCGCCCCGAGCCCGACGCCCGGCTCCTCGGCGACCACCACGAGGTCGCCCGGGCCGCCGACCGGGCTCGGACCCGTGCACGCGACCGCGGTCGCGCGGGCGCCGGTCCGCTCGTCGCCGGCCCAGGCGATGCCGGACACCACCCATCCGACGGGCAGCGGCCGGGGCACCCACACGGGTACGCGCGCCGCCTCGGCGAGGTGCGCGAGCGCCGCCTCTGAGGTCACCGCCGCGAAGTGGAAGGGCAGGACGCTGCCGTGTTTCTCGCACTCCCAGGAGCTCGACCACAGGCCGGGCGGCTTCACCGGGGACAGGCAGCGCGGACACGTGGGAGCGGCGCTCATCCTTCTCCAGCCTCCTCGACGAGCCGGTGCGGCCCTGTGCGGCCCGGCGGGCACCGAGCGGCAGCGGAATGACGGCCTCGAGCGCCTCCACGGTCGGCCCGCGAGAGAAACTGGTCAAGACCAGGCGCGATCTTGTGGCGAAGCGGCAGAGGATCAGGTGATGACCCGACAGGACGGCCCGGTCCGGTGCGTCGGCGCGGTGGTGACCGACGAGGCCGGCCGGCTCCTGCTCGTCCGGCGCGCGAACGAGCCCGGTCGCGGGCTGTGGTCGCTGCCCGGCGGGCGGGTCGAACCGGGTGAGACGGACGCCGAGGCGCTCGCCCGTGAGGTCGCGGAGGAGACCGGGCTCGCCGTGCGCGTGGGCCGGCTCGTCGGCCGGGTGCGGATCGGGTCGTACGACGTCGGCGACTACGTCTGCACCGTGCTGGGCGGCACGATGGCCGCCGCGACGGACGCCCTCGACGTCGGCTACCTCGACCCGCGGTCCGTGTCGACGACCGCCGGGCTCGTGACCACGCTCGAGTCGTGGGGGCTGCTGGCGGGCCGGTCCTAAGCTCTGCCGACCCGGCTCCTGTCGCCGGCCCGTCGAGGACGGCCTCAACGCGGCCCTGCAGGGGCGGCCCGCGTAGATGGTTACCTCCACGCAGAGCCTCGCCGACCCGAAATTGTCTGACCCCTCTGAAACGATGGCTTCGCCTTCTGACCTCGTATCACGTGTGAATGGAGATGAGCAGCGTGTCCGACAGGAACGACCCGACACTCTCGACTGGCGACGCAAGTCCAACACGATCGGCTTCGTGCCAGGCAAGCAGGCGATCGTCGAGTCGCTCCTCAAGATCTACTCAGCCAGCTTCCACTGAAGGTGGGGGCTTCAATGACCGTGACCATGGCTTCCGGCAAACAGCTCACAAAGCCGGTAGACGACCTTTGCGGCAATCAGCTGTCGAGAGGCTCGCTGGCAGTTCGAAGGCCTGCGAACACGTGGTCCCTCACCCCAGCGGCAGCTCAATGGCTGAAGTCACAGGACGACGACGACCTGCTGGACCACCTGCAGAGGGAAGTTAAGTTCTTCGCCGAGTTACTCAACGAGATCGACGAGAAGACCGCGGCTCACGACCGCTGAACGCCGCGAAGCGCTTCGCTGCAGTGGATCTCTCGACCGTTCTCCCGTCGCCTGGGCTGGCTGGAGCTACTGGGGGCGGTGGAAAGTGGTCCGACGGCCGCATTGTGATTACCCCGCGTGGCCAAGCATTCATATGCAGGAGCCAATTGACCACCAGGACGATAGCCAATGCCCTGGTTGGCGAAGTCACTGAGAATGATGACATTGAGCTGCCCGAGCCCAGCGAATCCATATCGGTCATGCTCAAACGGCTAGATCAGGAGTCGCTCAGGAAGCGGAAGTCCGTTATCGGTTACATACCGCGAGGACGTAACACTCGAGAGGACATTACTGCGGCAACTCCTTCCGCTCCGCCCCTGGAGGCTATCCGGATTCTTGTCGGCTTGGTTGGCGAGAGTGTGACGAGCGACGAGTTCCATACGATGTGTCGCGAGCAGCTCAATCTCAAGAAGACGTCGTCTGCGCAAACGTTGCAGACACTGCGGCAACTCCGCGTACTTGACCTCGTCAGCTACGACCGCTACGCGGTAACGCCACTCACTCATGAACTGCTGCAGCCGGGTAACGAGGTCGACTTTGTTCGCTATCTCCACACCCGCTACCGCGCGGTGGGCGAGCTTCTCACGATTCTCGATGAGCCCACCTCGGTGTCGCAGACCGCCCAGTCCCTCAACAGGCGATTCATAGACTGCCAGTTCGACAATGGTGAGGTACGCACGAGACTGGGCTTTCTAAGCGAAGCGCTCCTCGTGGAACGAATCGACTGGACACGGTATAAGGTGACAGCTCGTGGCCGGACACTTGCGCTATCGCTCGTCCTCGAGCACCCTGCCGCCCCGGCCGCACCGACCGGGACTCGCGATGCTACGACGTGCATGACGACTTGCCGGGGTCGCTAATACAACGTCTGACAGAACTGGGGAACCGGTCCGACGCTAGCGCCGAGTTCGAGGCGGCGGTCGCGGCCTGCTTTCGTTTCCTGGGATTCAGAAGCGTGCACCTCGGTGGCAGTGGACGCACGGATGTTGTGGTTGAGGCAGAATTGCCCACCTCTGACTCGTACAGGTGCATCATCGATGCGAAATCCTCCGCCTCGGGCCTTATCAACGACAACGCCGTAAAGTTCGACGCACTCAAAGAGCACCTTCATAAGCATCGTGCGGACTATGGGCTCGTTGTTGGACCTAACTTCACGGACAGGGTGCGCGAGTGGGCGGCCAACAACGGGTTCATTCTCATTACCGTCGACGACCTTTCGTCGCTGCCGAGGCGGCACAGCTCAATACCTGTGACATTGACAGAACTACGTTCCCTCTTCTCGAGTGGCGACGGTGATCTGACAGACTTGGAGGAGCATTACTCGGCTGCTCGCCGCTCGACTGAGCTTCTTCTGAAGGTGGTGGAGCTGCTGTATCAGGAAGCTCGAGAGGAGGACCCGCTGCTCAGCGGCTGGATCAGCTTGGAGAACATCTACTACGTTCTCCGCAAGGAGATGTCTCCTCGACCAGCCAAATCCGCTGTCGAGAGACCCTCGACTTTCTGTGGCATGAGCTCGTCGGGTGCTGTTCGGGAGGCGCGCGCTCAGGATCGCCGACGCACCGCATCATCGCGCGACGCCTCGGCGGGCTCGAGCGGAAGCTGCAAGCTGACGAGCTAGGTGACTGACGCTCAAGAACTGGATGGAATCAAGAGTCCCGGCAGCGGGGAGATGGGTCGAGCGGCCAGCCGCAGCGCGAGACCGCCGCTCTCCATGGCGGCGCTAGTCTGCCGCTCGTGCCGATCGACCTGCCCGCGCTGATCGCGTCGATGCCGTTCGCCCAGCAGCTGGGCATCGAGCTGCTGAGCGCCTCATCCGACGAGGTCGTCGGGACGCTCGCCTGGGCCCCGGACCGCTGCACGGTCGGCGGACTGATGCACGGCGGCGCGCTGATGAGCCTCGCCGACAGCGTCGGCGCCGTCTGCGCCTTCCTCAACCTGCCGCAGGGCGCCGGCGGCACCGCCACCACCAGCTCCACGACGAACCTGTTCCGCGGCGTCCGAAAGGGCGCGGTCACCGCGACCGCGCGCCCCCTGCACCGCGGCCGCACGTTGATCGTCGTGCAGACCGACCTCGCCGACGACGAGGGGCGCCGCGTCGCGCAGGTCACCCAATCGCAGGCGGTCCTGCCGGCCCCCTGAGACGCTCGAGCCTAACTCTCCTGCAGTTCCGGGCGGCCGGGCTGCTCGCCGCCGCGGGCGTCGCCGTAGGACTGCTTGGGCACCATCACCTTGCGGCGGAAGATGCAGACGAGCTTGCCGTCCTGGTTGTAGCCCTTGGTCTCCACGTAGACGACGCCGCGGTCGTCCTTCGACTTGGACTCGTTCTTGTCGAGCACCGTCGTCTCGCCGTAGATGGTGTCGCCGTGGAAGGTCGGCGCGACGTGCTTGAGCGACTCGACCTCGAGGTTGGCGATGGCCTTACCGCTGATGTCCGGCACGGACATGCCGAGCAGCAGGGAGTAGATGTAGTTGCCGACCACCACGTTCTTGCCGAACTGCGTCGTCTTCTCGGCGTAGTTGACGTCCATGTGCAGCGGGTGGTGGTTCATGGTGATCAGGCAGAACAGGTGGTCGTCGTACTCGGTGACCGTCTTGCCCGGCCAGTGCTTGTAGGTCGCCCCGACCTCGAACTCCTCGTAGTACCGACCGAACTGCACTGAAGGATTCTCCTGACCTGCTCGTCGTGTGGATACGGGCGCTGACCTGCGCCGATGCTCCTGGGCACTGCCGAACGTATCCCACCGCCCGGCGGCAGCCGCCACCCTGTCCGGTCCCTCTCGTGGCCGCCGCCCGGACCGGACCCGGTCCGGAACGACGCCTACCGGACCTCGGGGACCCGAAGCGGTTTCTCGTCGGACACCCCGCGCGGCCCGCCCTGCCGCACCATCGCCATCTCCGGCTGGGCGATCGGGCTCGACGGACGGAAGCCCTTCCACGCGCAGTAGACGCCGAGCGACAGCTCCCAGGCGGCCTCCGGCAGGGTCAGCAGACCGGAGGGCCCCTCCCCGTTGTTGTAGACGCCACCGAGGATCATGAAGAACGAGAAGATCAGCAACGAGCCGCCGACGAGACCCAGCAGCGCCAGCCGCGGCGGGACCAGGGCCGACCGGTACATCAGGTAGCCGAGTATCAGGCCGTTCCCGATACCGGCGACGAGCCCGGGCCCCCACTCGAACGCCCACTCGTAGGTGCGGACGAGCGAGTTGCCCTGCACGTCGAGGGCGGCCGCCCCTACGCCGTTCGCTCCGTCCAATGCGTCGATCACGGACACGACCGACAGCAGGCTCATGATGCCGATGGCAGCGAAGACGGACTCCATGACCCGAGCCGTGACGTAGCCGAGGGAGAGAATCTCGCTCTGGCGCCGGAGAAGCGGATAGGCGACGACCGCGGTACCGATCTGGGTGACGATCAGTCCGAATTCGAGGACGGCGCCGAATTTCAGGCTCGCCGCGGAGGTGTCTCCCGCGACGAAGCGCATGTCCGACCAGCTCGCACCCACTCCGTGCACGAAGAGCAGTCGGGCCGGGATGCTGGTGAGGAACGTGCCGAGAAACAGCCAGCCGAAGATCCGGCCGGTTCTTTGAAGATCCATGCCGTACCCCAAGCGCCGAGGGCCCGAAAAGGGGGGTGAACCGGGGAGACGGTGGACTCGACGTGAGGTTCCGTCAAGCAGGATCGTGAGGCCGGCCGGCACCTTGTCCGGGACGGGCGAGCCGCGCCCGGGAGCGCGGCCGCGTGACCCGGCTCTCGTGGCTGCATGCTCTACTGACGAGTAACTTCGCGCTCCAGGCGCACCCGAGGAGGACAACGTGGCCCAGCTCGACCGCGACGGCGAGGTCTTCGTCCTCGACCTCGGCAGCGACGAGAACCGCTTCAACCCGACCTCGGTCGGCGAGCTGAACAAGCTGCTCGACGAGGTCGAGGCCGCGGGGGCGCCGCGAGCGCTCGTGCTAGCCGCCACCGGCAAGTTCTGGTCGAACGGGCTGGACCTGGAGTGGATGGCCGCGAACGCCGACCAGATCCCGAGCCACGTCGACAACGTGCACGCGCTGCTTTCCCGCGTCCTGACGCTGCCGGTGCCGACCGTCGCCGCGATCCAGGGGCACTGCTTCGCCGCTGGCGCGATGCTGGCGCTGGCCGCCGACTTCCGGGTGATGCGCGGCGACCGCGGCTTCTTCTGCCTGCCCGAGGTCGACATCCACATCCCGTTCACGCCGGGCATGGCCGCACTCATCCAGGGCCGCCTGTCGAAGAAGACGGCGCACGAGGCGATGACGACGGGCCGCCGCTACGGCGGGCAGGACGCGCTCGCCGCCGGCATCGTGGACGCGACGGCCGGCGAGGGCGAGGTCCTCGGCATCGCCCTGGAGATCGCGCGCCCCCTGGCGGCGAAGGACGGCGCGACGCTCGGCGCCATCAAGCGCGGCATGTACGGCCCCGCCGTCGACGCGCTGAAGATCCCGCAGACCACGGGTCTCGGCTGAGGGCAGGCGCGCAAGGCGGATGCCCTCAGCCGCGACTCTAGGAGCCGTCACGCACTCGCGCGGCTTGGTTGCTCGAGTCCGGACCCGGAAGGGTCCCCGCCTGCAGCCCATACGTGCTCCTGGTCGTGTGGGCCTGATTCGGCACCTCGCCGAGCGGCTTCATCGGGCCGCCGGCGAAGCTCTGCGTCACGCCCGGGTTGGCCAGACTCGCGAGGGAAACGGTCGCCTCGGCGTTCGGGCCTTGCCCCGGCTCGGCGGAACCGAGCGGGACGGCGACCAGGATGAGTACCGGAGTGGCGATCAGAACCGCCGCCCCGCGCCATGTCTTGGTCATGACGGCACCCCTTTCTTCGGTGGGATGCCGCCGAAGGTCGCGGACCGACCTCAGCAGAACCTCACCGAAGGGTCATCGGCGGCGCCTGACCTCACGAGAGGTGGGTTCCCGCTGGTCAGAGCCGTCGCGAGGGCACCATCGACGGCTGCCGTCAGGGCCGGTCAGAGCAGGCGAACGGGCCGGCGGTTCGGATCGCGCAGGTCCGTCCCGGCCGCCAGCCACTTCTCCTGCAACGCGGCGGCGCCGTGGATGCGCTTGTAGGCCGCCTCCTCCGGCAGCATCGGCAGCACGGGCAGGAACTGCACGGGCGCGGCGTCGGGGAAGTCCTCGCCGAGCTCCAGGTCGGGGATGAGCCCGCCCGGTTCGGCCACCAGCACGCCGGTCTGGCGCCCTCCGGGCCACAGCGGCTCGCCCGTGTCCAGGCTCGCGCCGGGACCGACCACCACGCCCTCGACGGCCGGTGACGACGCGAGCGCGGCCAACGGCTGGAGCACCTTGTCCTGCGTACCGGTCAGCGAGAGAACGAGCTCGGCCCGCGGCCCCGACGGGTCGACCACGGCGGACGAGGCCGAGGTCATCGGTTCCCGGGACATCCCGACGGTGACGTAGCGGACGAGCCCGCTCTCGTCCGGCCCGAAGCGCAGCACGTCGATCCGTCCGGCGCCGAGGAACGTCACCCCCGCGCGTCCGCTGTCCTGACCGAGCACGGTCAGCAGGTGCGCCTCGACGAAGGCGAGCACTGTCTCGGACCCCGGTGAGGACGGGGAGGGGGTCGGAGACGACGACGGGGGCGACGGCACGTCCCGAGTCTGCCGTTCGTTCTCCGCGGCGGGGACGGCGGGAGCCGTCCGCAGACCGTTACCCGACGATCATCACGACCGGCAGCACGAGGGCCGCATCTCGCGATTGGATGGCGGGACCGGTCGGTCCGCAGAGCCGGTCGCACAGCAGAGCCGTGGAGCAGGTGCCGCAGGAGGGACACGCATGGGTCAGGTCTTGTCCAAGGGGTCGAACGCCCCGCTCGGCGTGCCGCAGGTGATCGTCGAGGTCTCGTCGAGCACGCTCGTCGACCTGGCCGCGCTGCTCGTGACCGCCACCGGCAAGGTGCGCAACGACGAGGACTTCATCTTCTACAACCAGCCGAACGGCCCGGGTGTGCGGCTGCGGCCGCCGTCGACCCTCGACATCGACCTCGGCCGGGTGCCGCCGGACATCGACAAGATCGTGCTGACCGCCAGCCTCGACGGCAGCGGCCCGCCGAACTTCGGCTCCGCCGGACCGCTGTCGGTCGCGGTCAAGGGCGGCGCCGGTGAGGATCTCGCGAGCTTCGCCCCCACCGGGCTCGGTCCCGAGACGGCGCTGCTGCTGGTCGAGGTCTACCGCCGCCAGGGAGCCTGGAAGGTTCGCGCGGTGGGGCAGGGCTACGCCAGCGGTCTGGCCGGCATCGCCACCGACTTCGGCATCTCGGTGGACGACTCGCCTGCACCGGCCGCCGCACCGCCACCGCCCTCCGCTCCCCCGCCGCCGGCGCCGTCCGCCCCGCCGCCTCCGCAGCCGGACTGGGGACGGGCGCCCGCGCAGCCGCAGCAGCAGTGGGGTCCGCCCCCGCCCCAGCAGCAGCCCCAGCAGTGGGGCCCGCCGCCGCCCCCGCCGCCGGGGCAGCAGCAGTGGGGTCCCCCGCCTCCGCAGCAGCAGCCGCAGCAGCAGTGGGGTCCGCCTCCGCCGCCGCCCGCGGCACCGGCCGGTGGCATGGTCAACCTCGACAAGGGCCGGGTGTCGCTGCAGAAGGGCCAGAGTGTCTCGCTGGTCAAGACCGGGGCGCCGCCCCTCACCCGGGTCCGGATGGGCCTCGGCTGGGACGTCGGCCACGGCGAGGACATCGACCTCGACGCCTCGTGCATCCTCTACGACGACCGTCGCAAGGACGTCGACAAGATCTGGTTCATGTCGAAGAAGGGCGCGCGCGGCGCCGTGCGGCACAGCGGTGACAACCTCACCGGCGCCGGCGAGGGCGACGACGAGGTCATCAACGTCGACCTCGCGGCGCTGCCGCAGAACGTCCAGGCCCTCGTGTTCACCGTGAACAGCTTCCAGGGCCAGCGGTTCACGCAGGTCCGCAACGCCTTCTGCCGGCTCGTGGACGACCTCACCAACCAGGAGCTGGTCCGCTTCGACCTCTCCGACAGCAAGCCCTCGACGGGGCTCGTCATGTGCAAGGTCCAGCGCGGCCAGCAGGGCTGGGTGATGACCGCCATCGGGGAGTTCCACGACGGCAAGACCGTGCGGGCCATGGTCGAGCCCTCCAAGCAGTACCTCTAGCCCACTGCCGATGCCAGCCCGCCGGCGAGTGGCTGCGTAAGGACACGCCGAGAGATGTCGGCGTGTCCTTACGCAGTCGCCGTGGCCGACACGCCCAGCCGGTTCCTGGGCCGCCCGACCGGCATCGTTGCGCCGCGAACAGCGTCGTCGCACGTCACGGCGGGCCAGGATGACACCGACCTATGGCACATGACACAGGGGGTTGCGCCTCGATTCGAGGTGGGTAACGTCCCCTTCGTCCGGAATTGAACGGCGCGATGTCCCGCCACGTCCCACCCGCGTCCGCCGTTCCCGAACTGTTCTCGGTTATGGGGTGGGAGCGGATTCGTCCGCGGGCTCGGCGTCGGGGGGCGCCTCCGTTTCGGGAGGCCGCAGCCGTTTCGTCGTGACGGCAGGAGCCGTGTACCGCTGCTGCGGTGCGCCGTCTCCGGCCAGGTCCCGCGTGCCCGCAGGCGCCCGAAAGGACCTCTTCCTTCATGTTCCGCACCCGGAGTTCCCGCGTCCGCATCGCCCTCGTCGGAGGTGCCGTGGCCGTCGCCGGCCTCGGCGTTCTCCCGGCTCACGCCCAGGACGTGGACGACGCCGCCCTATCGGTGGCGCAGCAGCAGATCGGTGACCCCGAGGCGTCCGGCGGCAGCGGCCCCGACTCCTTCGACTGCTCGGGTCTGACGTCCTACTCGTTCCAGCAGGCCGGGAAGACCATCCCGCGCGTGGCGCAGGACCAGTACGACGCCAGCGTCCACAAGTCGCAGTCGGCGAAGGAGCCGGGCGACCTGATCTTCTTCGCGGACAGCAGCGGCTACGTCTACCACGTGGGCATCTACGAGGGCGGCAACAACATGATCGCCGTCTCGAGCAGCGCCGGCAGCGTCCAGCGCCAGGCGATCTGGGACTCGAACTACCTCGTCGGCACCTTCTGATCCCTTCTGATCCCAGGCAGACGCACGAGAGGCCGGCCGCGCTTTCGCGGCCGGCCTCTCGTCGTCCCGGGCCCGGCGCCCGGGGTCGCCCGACGGCCCGGCCGGTCGTAGTCCGATCGCAAGGCGGGCGCGGTCGATCCGTAACGGCGTCGATCGACGGTCGGAGCATGTCGCACTCAACAGTCATCCCGACCAGAGAGCGCGCCGGCGAGCGAGCCGCGGCCCCCGGGCCCGCGCGGCGCCTCCGACTACTCGTCCTCCCGGTGGTCGTGCTGCTGCCACTGGTCCTCCTCACGGCCTGCGACACCAACCGGCCGACCCTGTCGCAGGGAGACCGCGGCCCCGACGTGACGTACCTGCAGCAACGCTTGTCCGCTCTGAACTACGACGTCGGTGCCGTCGACGGCGTGTACGGCGGCAGCACGCGGCACGCGGTCGTCGCGTTCCAGAAGGTCCAAGGCGTGACCAGGGACGGCGTGGCCGGCCCCAACACCTGGGCGGCGCTCGATCGGCCGTTGCGTCCGCAGGCCCGCTACAACCCGCAGTGGGGCGGGCCGCTGTACGGGATCGAGGTCGACCTCAGCAGGCAGGTGACCTATCTGACGCTCGACCGGCGGGTCGTCCGGATCATCGATTCCGCGACCGGCGACGGCTCCCGTGGAGCCGCGTACAACGACACGCCCACCGGACGCTGGCAGATCTACCGCATCAACGACACGGGCTGGGAGTACGGCCCGCTCGGCGCCCTGTACAAGCCTGCCTACTACTACCGCGGCTACGCGCTGCACGGCTCGCTCTCGGTGCCCTCCCATCCGGTGAGCCACGGCTGCGTGCGGATGACGATCGACGCCCGCGAGCGGCTCCAGCCGATGCTGTTTCAACGGGATGTCGGTGTCGGTCTACGCCTGAGCCCCCGACGTCGAGCGCCCCGGACGATCTCGGTCCGGGGCGCTCGACGTCGAAGGCAGCGGGTCAGAGCTTGTACTCCCGCATCAGCCCGCGGCTGATGATCGTCTTCTGGATCTCCGACGTGCCCTCGCCGATGAGCAGGAACGGCGCCTCGCGGAACAGGCGCTCGATCTCGTACTCCTTCGAGTAGCCGTAGCCGCCGTGGATGCGGAACGACTCGGTGGTCACCTCGAAGCAGTACTCGGAGGCGAGGTACTTCGCCATGCCGGCCTCGACGTCGTTGCGCTTGCCCTCGTCCTTGAGCCGGGCGGCGTTGACCATCATCAGGTGGCTGGCCTCGACCTTGGTCGCCATCTCGGCGAGCTTGAAGGCGATGGCCTGGTGATCGGCGATCTGCTTGCCGAACGTCGCGCGCTGCTGCGCGTACTGGATGGCCAGCTCGAAGGCGCGGATCGAGATGCCGCAGGCGCGGGCGGCGACGTTGACGCGGCCGACCTCGACGCCGTCCATCATCTGGTAGAAGCCGCGGCCCTTGCCGGCGTCCCCGCCGAGGATGGAGGAGGCCGGCACCCGGTGGCCCTCGAAGACCATCTCGGTGGTCTCGACGCCCTTGTAGCCCATCTTGTCGATCTT
The DNA here is from genome assembly GCA_963783105.1 of uncultured Actinomycetota bacterium. Taxonomy (GTDB): domain Bacteria; phylum Actinomycetota; class Actinomycetes; order Frankiales; family Frankiaceae; genus JAVEDQ01. The sequence continues at coordinate 51,561 of CAWAMI010000005.1, read as the reverse complement.
CCCGGGGATGGTCAGCCCGCCCTGCTTGCCGAAGCCGGGCTCCTTCTCCACCAGGAACGTCGTCATGTTCTTGTAGACCGAGTCGGCGCCCTCGTCGGTCTTGACCAGGGTGGCGACCAGTCCGGCGCGGGCACCGTTGGTCAGCCACATCTTGGAGCCGTCGATCACGAACTCGTCGCCGTCGGCGACGGCCTTGGTCTTGATGGCGGACACGTCCGAGCCGCAGCCCGGCTCGCTCATCGAGAAGCCACCGCGCAGCTCACCCGTGGCCATCCGGGGCAGGTAGTTCTGCTTCTGCTCCTCGGTGCCGTGGTGCATGATCATGTACGCGAGGATGAAGTGGGTGTTGATGACGCCGCTGACGCTCATCCAGCCGCGGGCGATCTGCTCCACGACCAGCGCGTAGGTCAGCAGGGACTCGCCGAGGCCGCCGTACTCCTCCGGGATCATGAGGCCGAACAGCCCCATCTCCTTCATGCCCTCGACGATCGCCTCGGGGAACTCGTCCTTGTGCTCGAGGTCGGTCGCGTACGGCAGGATCTCCTTGTCGACGAACGACTTGACCGTGGACAGGATCTCCTGCTGGACGTCGGTCAGTCCCTCGGTCTGCGCGAGGCGGGCCATGATCGATCCCTTCGGCTGCGGCAGCCCGGCTGGTGCGACCAGCGGGTAGGCGGCGGCTGATTCGTGGTGACAGTCCAGTATTCCTGAACAACCGTCCCTGAGACGGCGCTGTGACCAGCCGTACGCGTCGCGCGGGAACTGGCCCGATGAATCATTGCGATTAGGCCGTTCAGGGCGGCGCCGCACGGCAGAATGCGCCCCATGATCGGCGGAAGCATCGCGACCGACGGCCCGTCGACCGAGGACCTGCCCGCGCGCTACGCCGCCGCCTACCGGGTGGCGTACCGGCTGCTCGGCGACCCGGTCGCCGCGGACGTGATCGCGCGCGACGCCATGGTCTGGGCTGCATCCAGCGCGAGCCAGGTCCGCCGCCGCTCGACCGACGCCTCGGCGTGCCTGCGCGCCGCCACCCTCGCGTTGCGCGACGAGCTCTGGCTCGGCCGGGGCCGCAGCCTGCCGAGCGGGACCGGATTCGGCGAGACCTCCCACCGCGACGAGCGGCGGCGTCTCCGGATGGGCGTGCGCACCCTGCTCGGTCGGCAGCGCCAGGTCTTCGTCCTGGAGCAGCTGGCCGGTTGGTCGACCGCCGCCGTCTCGCACGAACTCCGGCTGACTCCGGAGGAGCATCGGCGCACCTCCGACAGGGCCCTGCTGAACGTCCGCAAGCGTTGTGAGATACAGATGCTCGGCGACGGATCGGGGGCGGCGTGATGTTCGAGCATCTGGACGATGTCCTTCAGCCGGCGAACCCGCTCGACGACCCGGAGTACGCCGGGATCCGCGAACGGACCGTCCGGGCGCGGCGGCGGCGGACGGCGCTCGCGACCACGGTCACCGTCTCCGTGCTCGCCACCGGCGGCGTCTCGGGGCTCGCGCTCAACGGGCACGACATCCGTCGCGTCCCGACCGGGGGCGGCCCGTTGCTCGCCATCGGCGCTCCGCGCGACCTGTCCCCCGGTGCCTCCGCGGCCGACCTGACCGCCAGCGAGACGACCCCGCCCAACGAGTGCCCGCGCGTGCTGACGCCGGCGTCCACGACGACCGAGGCGTCCCCGTCGACGGCCGCGGTGCTGGCGGGGACGGGTTCGCGGACGCCGACGCCCGCTCCGTCCATCGCGGCCATCGCGGGCGGGGCGTCAGCGGCGGCATCCGGTCGGGTCGTCGTCGTCGGCAGCGGCGGCAGCGTGACCGTGGCGCCGGCCCACCCGAGCGGCGGCGCCGGAGGCAGCGGCGGCGGCGCGCCCTCGGCCGGGGGCGGTGGCGGTTCCACCGGCTCGCGGCCGCCGATCATCCTCCCGACGTACCCGCCGGACCTCGGCGGCGGCGGCAGCGGCGGCGGGAGCGGCGGCGGGAGCGGCGGGAGCGGCGAGACCGGCGGGACCGGCGGTGGCGGTACCGGGGGCGGTACCGGGGGCGGCGGCACGGTCATCGACCCGGAGCCGACGCCGACCCCGACGCCCGATCCCGTGGACCCGACCGGCGGCGACGGCGGCGGCGTCGACCCGGGCAACACCGGCGGCGACCCGGGGACAGGCGAGCAGGGCGGCACCGGCACTCCTGCGGCCGACCTGACCCCGCCCGAGATCCTCAACCTGACGATCGGCTGAGCCGTTCGCGGGTAGCGCGGGAATCGGCCCGGATTTCCGCGCGGACCGCGAACAGCCCGCCAGCCGCTCGCGGGTAGCGCGGGAATCGGCCCGGATTTCCGCGCGGACCGCGAACAGCCCGCCAGCCGCTCGCGGGTAGCGCGGGAATCGGCCCGGATTTCCGCGCGGACCGCGAACAGCCCGCCAGCCGCTCGCGGGTAGCGCGGGAATCGGCCCGGATTTCCGCGCGGACCGCGAACAGCCCCGCCCCGCAGCACGGGACAGGGCTGTTCGGCGGCTGAGGGCCCGCTCAGGCGGCCGGCGGCTCGAACTTCTGGGTGCGGCTGAAGCCCGCGGCGCGGCCCTTGCCGGCCACGACCTCGGCCATCTTGCGGCTGGCCTCGTCGATCATCTCGTCGCCGAGCATGACCGCGCCGCGCAGACCACCCTCCTCGGAGGTGTAGTAGCCATAGGCGTCGAGGATCATCTCGGCGTGGTCGTAGTCCTCCTGCGACGGCGAGTAGACCTCGTTCGCGGCGTCGATCTGGCCGGGGTGCAGCACCCACTTGCCGTCGAAGCCGAGCGCCGCGGAGCGACCGGCGACGCGCTTGAAGCCGTCGACGTCCTTGATCTGCAGGTACGGGCCGTCGATGGCCTGGATGTTCTTGGCGCGGGCCGCCATCAGGATCGACATCAGGATGTGGTGGTAGGCGTCGCCGACGTCGTAGCCGGGCGGCTGCTCCCCCACGACCAGCGACTTCATGTTGATCGACGCCATGAAGTCCGCCGGGCCGAAGATGATCGTCTCGACGCGGTCGGACGCGAAGGCGATCTCCTTCACGTTGGTGAGGCCGAGCGCGTTCTCGATCTGGGCCTCGATGCCGATGCGGCCCTCCTCGTAGCCCATGACCTTCTCGATCTGCAGCAGCAGCATGTCGAGCCAGTGGACCTGCTCGGCGGTCTGGACCTTCGGCAGCATGATGCAGTCGAGGTTCGCGCCGGCGCCCTCGACGACCTCGATGACGTCGCGGTAGGTCCACTTCGTCGTCAGGTCGTTGACGCGGACGGTGCGGGTCTTGCCGGACCAGTCGCCCTCGTTGAACGCGGCGACGATGTTCTTGCGCGCGTCCTCCTTCGCGCCGGGCGCGACCGCGTCCTCGAGGTCGAGGAACACCTGGTCGGCAGGGCAGCCCCTGGGCCTTCCCGAGCATCTTGACGTTGGAGCCGGGGACGGCGAGACAGGACCGGCGAGGACGCAGCGGCGGCACGGACACTCCTTGAAGCAGCACATGGACGTTCCGGAACGGATTCGGCGTTCATTGTCCCCCACGCCGCCACGGGTACGGGGTGGCGCCGGTCACGGACCGCTGCCGCCTCCGCCGAGGCTGCGGAACAGTCCGCCGGTCCGAGCCGGTCGGAAGTTCCGCAACCTCGGCTGGGCGCCGGTCAGCCGACGAGTTCCGGCTCCCGATCCTCGGGCCGGGTCTGCCGCGGCACCGGCACCTCCGCCGGGCGCCGCGACGGCAGCCACCAGTTCCACTTCCCGGCGATGGCCACCAGCGCCGGCACGAGCAGCGCCCGGACGATGACGGCGTCGAGCAGGATCCCGAAACCGAGCGCTGTGGCGAACACCTTGAGGTCGGTCTGGGGGCTCGAGGCCAGCGACAGCAGCGCGAGGAACATGATCATCGCGGCGCTCGTCACCAGCCGGCCGGTGTGCCGCATCCCGTCGACGACCGCCCGCTCCGTCGAGCCGCTGCGGTCGTACTCCTCCCGCATCCGGCTGAGGATGAACACCTCGTAGTCCATCGACAGGCCGTAGAGGAAGGCGAACACCAGCACCGGCACGTAGTAGGTGATGGCGCCGGTCGCGGGTGTGCCGAAGACCTGCTCCGACCCGTAGCCGTGCTGCCAGAACAGCACCATCCCGCCGAACGTCGCCGCCACCGACACGAGGTTCAGCAGCACCGCCTTCAGCGGGAGCAGCACGGACCGGAAGGACCGGACCAGCAGCAGGAAGGTGACGAGCACCAGGACACCGACCAGCAGCGGCGCGCGGTCGTAGACCGAGCTGTTGTAGTCGTCCAGCGCCGCACCGACGCCGCCGACGCCGCGCACGTCCGGCTCGTCGGCGAGCGCGGTGCGGACGTCGCGGACGATGCTCGACCGAGCCGAGGTCGAGAAGGGCTTGCCGTGGAACGGCGACGACGACGGACGCCGCGTCGGCGCCGGGTGCCGGCGTCACGACGGAGGCGATGCCGGGGACGTCCGCCGCCCGTGCCGCGACGGCCGGTGCCGCGCCGTCGGAGGTGAGGATCTCGACGGGGGTCAGCACCCCGGTCGGCACGCCTTGGGCGATCAGCCGCTCGTAGCCGTCCCGCGCCGGCCCGTTGGCCGCGGAGGCCTCCGGCGACGCGAAGCCGAGCCGGAGCCCGAACACGGGCACGAGCAAGGCGGCCAGCGCGACGAGCGCGATCCCCGCCGCGATCCAGCGACGCCGCACCACCCAGCCGGCCCATCTGGCCCACCGCTCGCTGCCGTGGCTCGTGCTCGCCGCCCGGCGCAGCCGCCGACGGTCGATGCGCGGACCGACCCCGCCGAGCAGAGCCGGCAGCAGGGTCAGCGTCACCAGCACGCTGACGGTGGCGATGAGCAGGCCGCCGACGCCGAGGCTGCGCAGGAAGGGCACGGGCAGCACCAGCAGGGAGAGCAGGCCGATCGCCACCGTTCCGCCGCTGACCACGACGGCGTGCCCAGCGGTCTTCACCGCGGTCAGGACGGCTTCGTCGTTGTCGGCGCCGGCCTCGCGCTCCTCGCGCCACCTGGTGACGACGAGCAGCGAGTAGTCCACGGCCACGCCGAGCCCGACGAGCGCGACCAGGAACTCGACGATGAAGTGCACGTTGGTCACCTGCGAGAGCCCGAACAGCGCCAGGAAGGTCGAGGAGATGGACACGGCCGCGACGATCAGCGGCACGGCGGCGAGGAAGGACGCGAACACGAACGCCAACACGGCGAGCGCGCCGAGGGCACCGATGAGCGTCTCGAGCAGAACTCCGGGCCCCTCCTCCGCCGAGCCGGCGGACAGCGCCTGGATGCCGGTCAGCTCGACGTCGTAGCCGGGCAGCGCCAGCTCGAGGTCCTTCGCCGCGGAGGTGCTGTCGGCCGGCCCGACGCCGCCGCCCTCCGGCTGCGGTTCGAACCAGTACAGGAAGGTCGTCCGGCCGTCCGGGGTGAGGAAGGCGGGGTCGCGGGTGGAGGCGTAGTCGACGACGCGGATCGTCGGATGAGCGCGCGCCACCTCGGTCGAGGCCGCGGCGATGCGGTCGAGGTCGCCGACGACGGTCTCGCCCTCGGGAACGGTGACGACGGCGATGGCGGGTGCCTGCTGCCCGCCGTTGCCGTAGAGGGCGAGGATCTGCTCCGAGGCCTCGTAGCCGGGCTGACCGGGGAGGTCGTAGTCGTAGCTGTAGCGGTCGGAGAGCTTGCCGGAGGCCATGCCGCCGGCCACGAGCGCGACGAGCCAGAGCACGAGTACCGCGCGCCGATGGTGCAGGACAAGGGTGACGAGTCGGTCGACGCGGCTCGGCAGGTCGGCCCTCGAGCGGGCGTTCGGGCCGGGGTCGGCGGTGGAGCGGGAACGGCTGGCGGTGCGGGACACGGTGATCTCCTCGGTTCTCGGCGCGTCGGTCGAACTCCGACGGGGCCGAGGGTCGGCGAGAGCGCTTGTGAACCGTTGGCAGCCGACTTGTGATCGACCGCAAGGGGATTCCACGTTGTCTGCAAGGTGCGAGGGCGAGAAAGTCCCGCATGCCGGCGGAGCGGTCGGAACAATGCGGACAGCCGGGCCGCCCGCCCGCCGCCCGCAGGGAGAGCTCCACCGACGAGGGAGGCGTGCATGCAGTTCCGCGTGCTCGGACCGCTCGCCGTGAGCTCCGAGACCGGCCCGCTCGACCTCGGCGGGCGCCGGCAGCGGTCGGTGCTCGCACGACTGCTGCTCGCGGGCGGACAGGTCGTGAGCGTCGACCGGCTGCTCGAGGACCTCTGGAACGGCGAGCCGCCGCCCCGGGCCGTCGGATCGCTGCAGGCCTTCGTCTCGAACCTGCGGCGGCTGCTCGAGCCGAACCGGCCGCCGCGCTCCCCCGCGACCGTCCTGGTCAGCACCCCGCCCGGTTACGCGCTGCGGGCCGGGCCGGACGACGTCGACGGCGCGCGGTTCGAACGCCTGCTCGACGAGGGCAACCGGGCGCTGGCCGAGGGTCGACCGGCCGCGGCGGCGGGCCTGCTCGACGACGCGCTGGCGCTGTGGCGGGGCGAGGCCTACGCCGACTTCGCCGACGAGCAGTGGGCGGCCCCGGAGGTGTCGCGCCTCGCGGAGCTGCGGCTGGTCGCCCGCGAGCACCGCCTCGCCGCCGCGCTCGCCGAGGGCGACGCCGCCGCCTCGGTGCCGGCGCTGGAGATGCTGGCTGCGAACCATCCGCTGCGCGAGGGAATCGGGCGCCTGCACGCACTCGCCCTGTACCGCACCGGCCGGCAGGCCGACGCCCTGGCCGTGCTGCGCGGTGTCCGCGAGCGTCTGCTCGACGAGCTCGGGATCGATCCCAGCCCGGCCCTGCGACAGCTGGAGAGCCAGGTGCTGCTGCAGGCGCCGGAGCTCGACTGGCAGGCCCCTCGCGAGGCCCCGGTCACCGCAGCGCCCTCCGCACCCGTCCCGCAGCAACGCGACGCGGACGACGAGACGGACGACGCCGCGGCCGCGCGTGCCGACGCCGGGCTCCACCGAGCCGCGGTGCCGGTGGGCCGGGAGCCCGCGCTGGCCCGGCTCAGGACCGAGGCCGACCTCGTCGCGCGCGGCGGCGCCGGGCTGCGCGTCGCGGTGCTGTCCGGGGAGCCCGGGATCGGCAAGACCTATCTCGTCGAGGCGCTGGCCCGACAGCTCACGGGCTCCGGCTGGGGAGTGGCCTGGGGGCGCTGCCCCGACGCGGAGGGCGTGCCCGCGCTGTGGCCGTGGCACCAGGTCCTCGACGCGCTGGTCGCGGCGCGGCCACCCGATCCGGAGCTGGCCCTGCCCCTCACCCACCTGCTCGAGCACGCCTCGCCGACCGGCTCGTCCCGGTCGCCGGATGACGACCGGGACGCCGGCGGCACGGGCGGCGACGCCGCCGAGGCCCGCTTCCGGCAGCACGACGCGGTGGCGCGCCACCTCGCTGCGAGCACGGCGGACACCCCGCTGCTCCTCGTCCTCGACGACCTGCAGTGGGCCGACGGCAGCTCGTTGCGGCTGCTGCTGGACCTGGTCGCGCTGCGGCGCGGCGGGCGGATCCTGCTCGTCGCGACCATCCGCAGCGGCGAGGGCGGACCGGCCCTGCAGGACGCCCTCGCCCGCCTCGCGGACGCCGGTGCGCTGCGGATCGCGCTGCCCGGTCTGGACGAACGGGCGGTGGAGCGGCTGGCCGCGGAGTCCGACGTCGCTCTGAAGTCGGACGAGGTGCGCAGGCTCGTCGAGCGCACCGCCGGCAACCCGTTCTTCGTCCGCGAGACCCTCAAGCTCGCCTCCAGCGAGGGCGCGACGGCGCTCGAGGTGGTCGCACCGACGGTGCAGGATGCGTTGCGACGACGGCTGGCCCGGCTCCCGGAGCGCTCGCAGGCGCTGCTCGCCGCCGCCGCCGTGCTCGGCCGCGACGTCGACCCCGACCTGCTGACCGCGGTCAGCGGGACCGACGAGGACACGGTGCTCGACGCCCTCGACGGCGCGGTCGTCAGCGGCGTCCTCGTCGACCGCGGCGCAGGGCGGCTGCGGTTCGCGCACGACCTCATCCGCGAGACGGCGTCCGGCACGCTGCCGCCGCTCCGGCGCAGCCGCCTGCACGGCCGGGCCGCCCGGGCGCTGGAGGCCGCCGGCGGCGACCCGGCGGCCGTGGCGTACCAGGCGCTCGCCGCGGGTCCGGGTGAGGCCGAGCGGGCGCTGCGGAACGCGGAGGCGGCAGCGCGAGCGGCGGCGCGGCGCTTCGCCTACGACGAGGCGGTGCGCTGGCTGCGGGCGGCGGTCGACGCCGGCGCATCCCCCGCCGACGCCCGGCGCGCGGTCGAACTCCGTCTGGCGCTCGTCCGCGCGGAGCTGGACGCCGGCGAATGGGTCTCGGCCCGTCGGACCCGCGCGGCGGCGCTGCGCGCGTCGGACGAGACCGGGGACCCGGCGCTGACGGCGCGGGCGCTCGTCGCGCTGGATGCGCCGACGGTGTGGACCCTGCACCACTACGCCGACGTCGACCTCGACATCGTCGGCCGGCTCGAGCGGGTGCTCGCCGAGTTGCCCGCCGAGGACTCCGAGCTGCGCTGCCGGCTCCTCGGCACGCTGGCGGCCGAGCTCTACGACGGCTCGGACGACCCGCGCTGCGACGAGTTCAGCGCCGAGGCGGTGGCGATGGCGCGCCGGATCGGCGAGCCCCGTCTGCTGGCGGTGGCCCTGACCTGCCGGTACCACGCCGTCCACATGCCGCGCTTCGTCGACGAGCTCCTGGCGGTCGCCGCGGAGCTGATCGCCCTCGGCCGGGAGCACGCCATGCCGGCGACCGAGCTCCTCGGCCACCAGGTCGCCGTCATGATGCGGATCTCCCGGCTCGAGGTGCGGGAGGCGGATGCGGCGGCCCAGGCCTGCGAGCCGCTCCTGCGACGGTTGCAGCTACCGCCGCCGATCGCCATCCAGCACCTGTGGGACGCGAACCGGCTCTGCCTGAGCGGTCGGTTCGACGAGGGCTGGCGGGCGTACCAGTCGGCGTTCGTCGAGCAGCGCGCTCTCGGGTTCTTCGGGACGGACGGTCTGGCCGCCGTCCTCGCCGGCCTGATGGGCGCGCTGCGCGGCCGCTGGGACCAGGTCCGGACGGTGCTGCCTGCCCTGGAGACGGTGGGCCCGTACTTCGCCACCACCGTCCGCATCTGGGCGATGGCGGCGTCCGGGGAGCGCGAGCAGGCCCGGCGACTCGCCGAGGCCGACGAGACGCCGCTGTTGCACGACTGGGCCGAGACGGCCGCCCTCGCCGCGCGCGGCGAGGCCGCCGTCGCGGAGCGTCACCTCGCCGCGGCGGAACGGGACTGCCGCCGCGAGGGGCTCACCTGGTGGGCAGGACAGGTCGCCGCCGCTCGACCGGTGTCCGCGCCGTCCTGACGACTCAGCGGACGAGGAACCGCACTGTCGACCGCTGGTCACACAGGATGACGAAATGTTCGTGACGAAGTGGGCACGGGGGTGCACGGGCTCACAGAATCTTCCTCGCGAACAGGCACAAACCCGTTCGTACCGGGACCCTCGTTGCGCCTGCAACCTGGCAGATCGAGGACGGGGGCTCCTCTCGCGAGGAGCATGGGCTTCATTCGCCTCGGGGGATGAGCGAGGAGGAGCCCATGAGCGCGGTCCCCAACGACCAACGCACTCGCCAGCTCTACATCGACGCCGCCATCAAGCGGGCCCAGGCCAAGGCGAGGCAGGCTCGCCTCCAGGCCGCCGCCGACGCGGAGGAGCCCGGCTCGACGACGACCACGGCCACGGCGCCCATCCGCTTCGGCCTGCCGGGACCGCGGAACCCGGAGGACTGAGCTCGGCGGTGGCGGGCGCGCCGGCGTCGCCACTAGACGGTCACAAGAGGATCGCTGACGCCGTCTTCCACGGTGTGGTCGGTCGCTGCACGGGCAGCGCCACCTACCCACCGAGGAGGCAGCAGCCATGTCCACCCAGTCCACGCTCGACACCCAGAAGCGCACCGTCCCGGTCGCCGCGACGAGCGACACCGCAGCGGGCACCACCGTGGCGGCCCGGCCCCGATCTGACCGTCTTCCTGATCGCCCACCGCGTGTTCCGCAAGGAGTTCGCGCGGCTGGCAACGGCGGCGGCCGCGGCCCCGGACCCGAAGGTCGACCCGGACACCCACGACGCGATCTCGGACCAGATCGCGATGATGATGCGCTCGCTGCACGCCCACCACACCGGCGAGGACGAGCGGCTCTGGCCGATGCTGCGCCGGTGCGACCCCGCCGCCGCCGTCGTGCTCGACCGCCTCGAAGAGGAGCACGAGCACATCGATCCGCTGATCCGCGCCGCCTCGGACCGCTCGGTGCCGCTGGTCGACCGGGCGCGCTACCTCGCCGAGCTGTCCGACGCCCTGAACACCCACCTGGACCACGAGGAGGCGGACGCCGTTCCGCTGCTGCGCCGGCACCTCACGCAGGCCGAGTGGGACGCCGACGCGAAGGTGCACATGAAGGAGGTCCGCAAGGACACCCCGATGTTCTTCGGGACGATGACCGACGTCATGACGCCCGAGGAGTTCGACGGGATCGTCGCGGAGGCCCCGAAGGTCCTCGTGCTGCTCTACAAGCTGTCCTGGCGGCGGCGCTGGGCGAAGCGGCGCCGGCTGGTGCACGGCTACTGATCTCGCCGCCCCGGCTGGGTGCGCCAGCGGTCGCTCTGGCAACCGCTGAAACACCCAGCCTCGGGCCTCCCCGAGGGCGCGGGATCGGGTGAGTGCCGGACGGTCGGGTAGTGCCCACGAATGCCGACCGAGCGAGCGCCGAACGAGATGCCGACCGACCGCAACCCTGCCTTCCGCGTCGTCGACACCCTGACCGCCGCGGCGATGGAAGTCGGCTCGGCGGTTCGCTCGGCACGCGTCTTCCACCCCACCGGCATCGGCTTCCGGGCGACGGTCACCATCCGGCCGTCCGGCGCCGGCTTCGGCGTCCCCTTGCTCGACGAGCCGGGCACGTTTGCGGGCGTGGTCCGGTTCTCCCGCGGCGCCGGCCTGCCCGAACCCCTGCCCGACGTGCTCGGCCTCGCCGTCCGGATCGAGGACGCCCACGGCCCGGGGCAGGCACAGGACCTGCTGCTGGGCAGCTCGTCGTCGCTGCCTGTCGGGCGGCAGCTGTTCGTGCCGAACGTCGGCTTCGACGTCGGGACGCTCTCCTCGATCCTCCCCTACTCGCTCGGCGACGGCGGCGCCTCGTGGTTCGGCGCCCGGGTGAGCGCCCCGTCCGGCCGGGTGACCCGGCTCGCCGACGTCGCCGAGGCCGCGCAGGAGATCCGGATCGAGTTGCTGGTCGCGGGTCGCCTCGGCGCCTGGCAGCCAGTCGCCGACGTGCGGCTCGGGGAGCGGTTGACGCCGGAGGAATCCGGCGCGCTGCAGTTCAACGTGGACGACAACACCGGTGGGGGGATCAGGCCGACCGGCTGGCTGCAGGCGCTGCGACGGCGCGCCTACGCCGCCTCCCAGGCCGGCCGCGGGGCCGCCTGATGAGCGCGACGAACCCGGCCGAGTTGCGCGTCAGGAGCTGACGCTCGCCAGGTCCTGGCTCGGCGTCGGCGCCTTCACGTCCACCTTCGCGTCGTAGTCCATGAAGTCGAGGACGCCCGTGGCCGGGCCGATCCGCTCGATGCGCAGCGGATACGGCTTGTTGGTGTTCGCGACCCAGAGGCGGGCGCCGGTCGCGGACCGGACGCTGATGGCGGGCTGACCGGCGAGCTTGCGAACGGTCTCCTTGGTCAGCGCGCCCTCTCCCGGCGCCAGGGTGCTGGCGAAGACGTTCAGGTCGGTCAGGTTGGCGAGCCCCCGGTCGGCCTGCGCAACCGGTGCCTTCAGCCACTTCCCCTTCGTCGCCTGGGCCTGCGGCCCGAGTGCCTCGAGGAACTTGTCGTCGCCCTTGAGGTAGATCGTGTCACCGATCCGCCGGAGCTCGACCTTCACCCCGTCGGTCGTGACGACGCCGGTGGCCCGGTCATCGGTCGGCTTGGCGCCGGTGGCGAGGCGCATGTCGACGGAGATGGGCTTGCCGTCCTGCTTGTACTCCCCCTTGATGTGGACCGACGACGCCGACGACAGCGCGCGCTGCGCCTCGGTGACGATCTGCGGCGCGGTCAGATCTGCCGCGACGGGCGTCGGGACCGGTGGCAGCGGTCGTTCCTCCTCACCGCCGCAGGCGACCAACGCCAGCGCGCCGAGGGCGGTGAGCAGCAGCGCGACCGTCCAGGAGTGCCGGGTGGATGGGTGGGTGGAGCGTCGACGACAGGGACGGGTCGGGTGCTGGGGCATCCCTGGGGTCCTCTCGGGAACTTTCGCGTAACGAGCCGAAGCGAGCACAGCCCGGCGTGAACGCAGCCGAAAACCACGCGCGCGCCGGTGCTGCGAGAAAGATAGTGTGCGCGCCCCGGCGGTACATTCCTGGAGTGTCGAGCCCAGGAACGCGACGGGGACGAGCATGACCTCGCCGCCCGCGCGCGTCTTCTGCGCTCGCCTGGCCGGCGTCCTCGTCCTGGACCCCACGGGCGACTCGGTCGGCCGCATCCGCGACGTGGTCGTCGCCCTGCGCCTGCGCGGGCAGGCACCGCGCGTGCTCGGCCTGGCCGTCGAGGTGCAGCGCCGCCGCATCTTCGTGCCGATGAGCCGCGTCACCGGCGTCGAGGCGGGCGCGGTCGTGCTGTCCTCCGGGACGCTGAACTGGCGTCGCTTCGAGCGACGCACGGGCGAGACCTTGGTGCTCGCCGAGCTGCTGGACCGTCGCGTCACCCGGCTCGAGGACGGCGTCGAGGTGACGGTGCTCGACGCGGCGATCGAGCAGACCCGCACCCGGGACTGGCTGCTGACGCAGGTCGCGGTCAAGGAGGGGCGACGTCGCGGCAAGGTCTCGACCCTGGACTGGGACCAGGTCAGCGGCTTCAGCCTCCCCGAACAGGGCCAGGGTGCGGCCAACCTGCTCGCCGCGTTCGAAAAGCTGCCGCCCGCCGACCTCGCGACGATGCTGCACGACCTGTCGGTGAAGCGACGCAACGAGGTCGCCGCCGCCCTCGACGACGACCGGCTCGCCGCCGTGCTCGGCGAGATGCCCGAGGACGAGCAGGTGGAGCTCATCGGCGGGCTCGAGGACGAGCGGGCCGCCGACGTCCTCGAGGCCATGGGCCCGGACGACGCGGCCGACCTGCTCGGCGACCTGCCGGCGGACGAGGCCGCCCGCCTGCTCGAGCTGATGGAACCGGAGGAGGCCGCCCCGGTACGCCGGCTGCTCATCTACGCCGACGACACGGCCGGCGGCATCATGACCAGCGAGCCGGTGATCCTGCCGCCGAACGCCACCGTCGCGGAGGCGCTGGCCCGCGTCCGGGCCCCGGAGCTCTCCCCCGCCCTCGCGGCCCAGGTCTACGTCGTCCGGCCGCCGTACGAGACGCCGACCGGTCGCTACCTGGGGATGGCGCACTTCCAGCGGCTGCTGCGCGAGCCGCCGTCGTCGCTCGTCGGCGGGGTCGTCGACACCGAGATCGACCCCCTCGCCCCCGACTGCGCGCTGCAGGAGGTCACCCGCTACCTCGCGTCGTACAACCTCGTGGCCGTCCCGATCGTCGACACGGAGTCGCGCCTGCTCGGAGCGGTCACCGTCGACGACGTGCTCGACCACCTGCTTCCGGCGGACTGGCGGGAACGCGAGATGGAGGCTCCGGCCCGCACGTCGGCGCCGGCGACAGCAGCCACCGCCGGGAGCCGATGAGGATGGCGCGTGAACCGCGCCGGCACAGCCGGCTGGATCAGCCTCGGGTTCCCGGGCGAACGCTTCGCCCGACCGTCGACCCCGAGACGTTCGGCCGATTCAGCGAGCGGATAGCCCGCTTCCTCGGGACGTCGCGATTCCTGATCTACATGACGGTGTTCATCCTGCTGTGGTTGGGCTGGAACGCGCTGGCGCCTGCTCGACTGCAGTTCGATCCCTACACCTTCACCTTCCTGACGCTGCTGCTGAGTCTGCAGGCCTCCTACGCGGCACCACTGATCCTGCTGGCGCAGAACCGGCAGGACGACAGGGACCGGGTCAACCTGGCCCAGGACCGCGACCAGAACTCCCGGCTGCTGGCCGACACGGAGTATCTGACCCGTGAGGTCGCCTCGCTGCGCGTGAGCATCGGCGACGTCGTCACGCGCGACTACTTGCGGGCCGAACTCCGGGCCTTCCTCGAAGAGCTCGACGAGGAAGCCGAGGAGCGCGAGCGAGCGCGAGCGGAGAAGCTGCCCGACAAACCCCGGGCCGACCGACCGCGCGGGGAGAAATCCCGTCCCGACCGGTCCCGCGCCGACGGGAAGCCCCGGACGGACAAGGCCCGCAGCGACAAGCGCTCCGACCGGCTCCGCAGCGAGAAGGGCACGCCCTAGCACCTCCCGGGCGCCCACGGCGAACGGCTGCTACACCAACCGGGAATTCGTGCCGATGTGGTGCACGTGAGCACTCCCGTTCCGACCCAGCGCACGACCGTGCGCAAACGCATCGGCGAGGTCCTCGTCGAGCAGGGCGTGATCACCGCCGAGCAGTTGAACGACCTGCTCGCCCTGCAGGCCACGACGCCGGGGCCGCGGCGCCGGCTCGGCCGGCTGGTGGTGGAGACCGGCCTCGCCGACGAGCGTCAGCTCGCCCATGCGCTCGCGCAGGCCCTGCGGCTGCCGATGGCCGACCTGGCCAACGTGCGCGTCGACCCGGAGGTGGCGCGCAAGCTCCCGCGCGCGGTCGCGGAGAAGGCCGGCATCCTCGTGCTGTCCGCCGAGCCGAACAGCATCCCCCGGATCGCGGTCGTCGACCCGACCGACGTCATCAGCCTCGACGAGGTGCGCCTGCACCTGCGCACCCGCGACATCTACGTCTCCGTCGCGGTCGAGCGGGACCTGCGTCAGGCCCTGGCCCGGGTCTGGAGCCTCGCCAGCGACGCCGGCGCCGTCAGCAACCTGCTCGACGACTTCGACGACGGCGGTGGCGGCGCCTCGGACGACAACGCCTCCGAGTCGGCCGCCGACGACGCCCCCATCGTCAAGCTCGTCGACATGCTCATCGTCGACGCGGTGACGCAGCGGGCCAGCGACATCCACGTCGAGACCCAGCGCGACGGCGTGCGGGTCCGCTTCCGCGTCGACGGCGTGCTCCGCGACGTGACGTCGGCCCCGCGGTCGGCGAGCGCCGCCGTGACCAGCCGCCTCAAGATCCTCGCCGGCCTGGACATCGCCGAGCGGCGCCGCCCCCAGGACGGCCGCGCAAAGATCGTCGCGGGTGGCCGCAAGGTCGACTGCCGCGTCTCCACGCTCCCCTCGCTGTACGGCGAGAAGATCGTGCTGCGGCTGCTGCCCTCAGGGCACCGAGCTGCCCGGCACCGACACGCTCGGCATGGAGCCGGACCAGCTCGCGATGCTGATGAGCGCGGTGCGCGACCCGCAAGGGCTGGTGCTCATCACCGGTCCCACCGGTGCCGGCAAGACCAGCACGCTGTACGCGGCGCTGAACGAGGTCAGCACGCCGGAGAAGAACGTCGTCACGCTCGAGGACCCGGTCGAGGTGACGCTGCCCGGCATCACCCAGGTCAACATCCAGACCAAGGCCGGCATGACCTTCGCAGCCGGCCTGCGCGCGGTGCTGCGGCAGGACCCCGACGTCGTGCTCGTCGGTGAGATCCGCGACCTGGAGACGGCCGAGCACGCGCTCGCCGCCGCCATGACCGGCCACATGGTGCTCTCCACGCTGCACACCACCAGCGCCGTCGCCGCCGTGAGCCGCCTCGTCGACATGGGTACGCCGGCGTTCCTGCTCGCGCCGTCGCTGTCGCTCGTCGTCGCCCAGCGCCTGGTGCGCAAGCCCTGCCAGTCGTGCGCCGAGCCGACGATCCCCAGCGAGGACACGCGGCTCGCGCTCGGCATCAGCCTCGAAGAGGTGACCGCCGGCTCCCCCGTCATGGGCAAGGGTTGCGACCAGTGCGGCCACTCCGGCTACCGGGGCCGTACCGGCATCTACGAGGTCCTGTCCGTGACGCCGGAGCTGCGGGACGCCCTGCGCGGCGGCGGCGACGAGCGGCAGGTGCACGCCGCGGCCAAGGCCTCCGGTGTGCGGAGCCTGCGGCAGTCCGGGATGCTCAAGGCCTTCCGCGGCGAGACGACCTACGACGAGGTCCTGCGGGTCACCGCCGGCGAGGGCGTCGTCGAGACCTCCGTGCGCTGCACCAGCTGCGGCGGGGGCGTCGACGAGGGCATGCTCTGCTGCCCCTGGTGCGGCACCGACGCCCACTCGGGCCGGTGCACGGGGTGCGCCAAGCAGATCGAGCCGAACTGGCGGGTGTGTCCCTGGTGCCGGACGCCGGCGTCCGGGACGCCGGGCACAGCCGGCACCGTCGGCACGCCCGGCGCGGTCCCGGTCGAGCTCAGGAATCCAGCCGGCTGAACAGCTCGCCCAGGACGGCGAGCTCCTGCTCGTCGAAGCGGTTGATCATGTGCTGACGCACGCCGCGCAGGTGCGTGACCCAGGCCTGTTCCAGCCGGGCCATGCCGGCGTCGGTGAGCACCGCCAGGGTGCCGCGCGCGTCGTCGGGGCAGGCCCGGCGTTCCACCAGGCCCTCCCGCTCCAGGCGGTCGACGAGGCGGGTCAATCCGCTGCGACTGAGCAGGACCGAGGAGGCCAGTTCGCTCATCCGTAGCGAGCGGCCCTCGGCATCGGCGAGCTGAACCAACACGTCGTAATTGGCCAGGGGCATGCCTTGTTCGGCTTCGAGTTCGGCCTCGAGGACGCGGATGACCTGGGCATGCGCCCGTAGGAAACCGCGCCAGGCCAGCATCTCCGTGTCGGTGAGCGGCTGGAAGTCCTTCTCTGTCGACGCGGCGGACGTCGATTCCGCGGATTGCGTCCCCGGGGCGGGCGGTTCGACCGTGACGACCGACGAATTCCCGAGAAGATCGTCAGAATTGCTGGGCATCGGCAAATCGTAAGCGGTTTTCGCGAACGCGGTAGCGGCCGATCGGGTTGTCGGCCATGTCGCCGCTGTCGGCACTGTCGCCGTGAGCCCGGGCCGGGAGGTCCCCGGTAGGCTGGGTGGCGCATCGTCACCTGAGATGCCCGGTCGCGCGGCCGTCCGCGTCCCGCGCGCCGCAGCCCTCTCTCACGCGCGACAGACAGGAATCGGTGGAGTTTGTCCGCCAGCACTGAAGCCCTGCGCACCGCCATCTCGGCGGCCCTGGCCACCGTGAACGACCCGGAGATCAACCGGCCGATCACCGAACTCGGCATGGTCAAGTCGGTCGACGTCGCCGACGACGGCGCCGTGGCGATCGGCGTCTACCTCACCGTGGCCGGCTGTCCGATGCGCGACGAGATCACCGGCCGGGTCACCAACGCGGTGTCGAAGGTCGAGGGCGTGAGTCGCGTCTCGGTCGAGCTGGACGTGATGAGCGACGAGCAGCGGACCAAGCTCCGCACCTCGCTGCGTGGCGACCAGCCCGAGCGCGAGGTGCCGTTCGCCAAGCCCGAGTCGCTCACCCGCGTGTTCGGCGTGGCCAGCGGCAAGGGCGGTGTCGGCAAGTCGTCGGTCACCGTCAACCTGGCCGCCGCGATGGCCCGACAGGGACTGTCCGTCGGCCTGCTCGACGCCGACATCTACGGGCACTCGGTCCCGCGCATGCTCGGCGTGGATCGGTTGCCGACCCAGGTCGACTCGATGATCATGCCGCCGCAGGCGCACGGCGTGAAGGTGATCTCGACCGGCATGTTCACCAAGGGCAACGCCCCGGTGACCTGGCGCGGGCCGATGCTGCACCGCGCGCTGCAGCAGTTCCTCACCGACGTCTACTGGGGCGACCTCGACGTCCTGCTGCTCGACCTGCCGCCCGGCACGGGCGACGTGGCGATCTCGCTGGCCCAGCTCATCCCGTCCTCCGAACTGCTCGTCGTGACGACGCCGCAGCTCGCCGCGACCGAGGTGGCCGAGCGCGCCGGCACCATCGCCATGCAGACCCGGCAGAACGTCGTCGGCGTCGTCGAGAACATGGCCTACCTGCCGTGCCCGCACTGCGGCGAGCACATCGACCTGTTCGGCTCCGGCGGCGGCGCGGCCGTCGCGGAGCGGCTCTCGCGGGCGCTGTCGCACGACGTGCCACTGCTCGGGCAGATCCCGATCGACACCCGGCTGCGCGAGGGCGGCGACGCCGGTCAGCCGCTGGTGCTCTCCGACCCCGACACCGAGGCCAGCAAGGCCATGCGCGGCATCAGCGAGCGGCTGACCACGCGCTCGCGGGGCCTGGCCGGCCGGTCGCTGGGGCTGACGCCCACGCGGAAGTGACGCGGAAGTAGCGCGTTCCGGGCGGGCTCGCGTGGCCTGCCCGAGATCGTGAGCAACGCAGTCGATCGACACGCCCCGCTGCGACGTCGGCGCGCCGGGTGTCGATCTTCCCCGTTGCTGACGATCTTCGCCGGCCCGCTGAGCAGGCTCAGGTGGCGTCGTCGTCGTAGGGCGTCGCGTCGGGAGTGGGCATGGCGGTCCCAGACGTGCGGTCGCTCTTCGACAATGGCACCGGTGGCACCGGTGCCGCCGGTGGAGCGTCGACGGGCTCGTCGTCCTCACCGAGCAGGTGCTTCTCGACGAACGTCCTCGGGTTCAGCGACTTCAGGTCGAGGTCGGCCAGCTCCGGCCCCAGCTCGGCGGACAGGTCGTCGCGCATGCTGCGGGCGCTGTCCCGGAAGTGCCGGATCGTCTTCGCGGCGTCCCGCGCGATCGTGGGCAGCCGCTCCGGACCGAAGACGAACAGACCGACGATGACGAGAAGCAGCATCTCGCCCCATCCGAACTGCCCCAGCATGACCTCAGGCTACGTCCGACCGTCGACCGTGCGGCGACGCGAGGGCAAACCACAGCCAACCGACAGCGCAGCGAAACGTGCTGCTCAGCCAGGCGCCTCCTGCAGCGTCACGTCGACGGTGGTGCTGCGTCCGTCGCGCATGTACGTCACCTTCACGACGTCGCCGATCTTGTGCAGGCGGGTCGCGGCGATGAGGTCGTCGACGCCGGCGATCGGCACGTCGTCCACCTTGGTGATCAGGTCCCCCACCTGCAGGTTCGCGCGTGCGGCAGGACCGTTGGGCACGATGCTCCGGACCTGGGCCCCGGACGGGGAGCCGCTGCCGCGCTCGACCGACGAGGCGGTGATCCCGAGGTAGGGGTGCGTCGCCTTACCGGTGCGGATGATCTCCTCCGCCACCGAGCGCGCGTAGTCGATCGGGATGGCGAAGCCCACGCCGATGTTGCCGCCGGATCCGGCCGAACCCGGGGCGGTCGCGATCGCCGAGTTGATGCCGATGACCTGGCCCTGGCTGTCGACCAGTGGGCCGCCCGAGTTGCCGGGGTTGATGGCCGCGTCGGTCTGGATGGCGCCGATCAGCACGCCGCCGTCGCCGTTGTCGGTCGGCACGTCGACGTTGCGGTCGAGCGCGCTGACGATCCCGGAGGTGACCGTGCTGGACAGGCCGAGCGGTGCGCCGAGCGCCACGACCGGCGCCCCGACGACGAGGCTCTTCGACTGCCCCAGCGTCGCGGCCGGCAGGTTGGAGCCGGGGATGCGGATGACGGCGAGGTCGGTCTTCGGGTCACGTCCGATGATCTTGGCCTCGACCGCGCGGTCGCCCTTGTACAGGTCGACCTTGACGGTGCCGCCGCTCGCGGCGCCCGCCACGACGTGGTTGTTGGTGAGGATGAAGCCGTCCGGCCGGATGATGACGCCCGAGCCGGTGCCCGTGCCCGCCGCCTCGTTCACGCTGATGGTGACGACCGAGGGCAGCAACCGCGCGGCGATCGACGACACGGAGGAGGGATTCGGGTCGACGGGCGTGGGGGCGCCGGTGCCGAGGATCGGCCCGGGCGGCAGGACCCCCGCCGCTGTCGACTGGCCCTGGCTGCGCTGGTAGGCGGCGCCCACCGCACCTCCGGCGAGGCCGCCCAGCAGGGCGATGACCAGGGCGAGCAGGAGCAGGGTCCGGTTCCGTCGTGGCAGATCGAACGGACGCACGGGCGGGAGGGCCTGGGTGTCGTTGCCGGATGGCGGCCCGGGCTGCGGCAGGTAGTCGGGGCCGCGGAGGGGGCTGCCGAGGTGCTGCCACTGACCGCTCTGGGGCGCAGCGGCGGGGTACTGCCCGGTCGGGAACGGACCCGGCTGGTGCTGACCCGCCGACCTCGGGTCGGCGCCGTAGCTCGACGGCGGCACGGCGCCGTAGCTCGGCCGCGGGTCGGCGCCGGGTTGCCCGTTCGCGCCCGGATAGCCGCCCGGATAGCCGCCCGGCGGCGCCGTCTGCGGCGGTCCCACCGGCGGCGGGGCGACGTGCGGCGGCGGCACCACCGGCGGGGCGACCGATGGTTCGGACTCCCCTGACGAGTGAGCCCCTGCCGAGTGACCGGCTGTCGAATGACCCTCCGGGCGGGACCAGGGGTGGTCCGCCTGCCCGCCGCCGTGTCGGTCGAGGCCGCCGTGTCGGTCGAAGCCGCCGTGTCGATCGAAGCCGCCGTGTCGGTCGAAGCCGAGGGAGTCCATGAGATCCGGCCGCGACTCGCCCTGCTCACTGCCCTCGGGCGGCACGTCGCGCTCCGTCTCGCTCACGGTCGGGGCCTCCTGCCGACGACGGGCTGCGGTGCACAGCCGCCCCTGTTCACGGTACCGATCTCCCTCGTCCGGTGCGCTCCCGCTGCTCGCCGCCACCGTCACCCGGCCGGAAAGCCGGCGCCCGCCGCCACGGCCCTCACCCGAACGGGTTGAGCCACGACAGGACGCGCCGCAGCCCCTTCCCCAGCCGCTCGGCCAGTCCCGGCGGGGACGTCGGCTGCGGCAACGCCGCCATCGCCGCGTCGACCACGTCCGGGTCGTCGGAGACGAGCGTGTAGACGTGGCCGTCGGCGGACCACACCACCCGCTCCGGCGTGCCGGCGTCGATGTAGACGGTTCCGTCGCCCTGCTGGCGCGCGGTCCACGTGACCATCGGGTCGGGGTCGAGCCGGCCCACCTGCTCGAAGAGGCTGACCACGGAGATGCCGTCGGTGTAGGTGAGCTGCAGGACGTGGGGCGGCGTGCCCTCCCGCACCGTCTCCGAGCCGTGCACCCGCGCGTCGACGAGGTCGAAGTCGTCCGGCAGGCCACCCGGCGCGAGCCAGCCGCCCCGCCGCAGCGCGTCGAGCTGGTCGGTCGTCACGCCCTGGCCGAGGTCCGGTGGGGTGCCCACCACCGTGGCGATACGCGGGATGTTCGTCGGCGGCCGGTAGGAGATCGACGTGAACGAGCTGGCCTGCTGGACCCGTCCCCCGCCGTCGATCACCTCGCGTCGCAGCGGCAGCGCGGTCGACCGGTCCAGCCAGAAGCGGGCGGCGACGCTGCCCGCGGCGGTCCCCGTCGTGCGGACCAGCTCGACGATCTCGGTCGCCCGGCCGGCGACCGGTTCGCCCTGCCGGGGGCCGCGGACGTCGTAGCGCGAGGCGATCCGGGCGAGCGTCGCCTCGTCGAGCGTCGGCAGCAGGCTCGGACCGTCGAGCTGCCCCACGTACGTGCCACCCGGGCTGGTCGGAGTCGGCCGGACCACCAGCTGCACACCCGCGCCGGGCTGGTGGGCGACCTCGACGACCGACTCGCGGTCGCCCGAGGCCGAGGCCACCCGGACCTGCTGCACACCCGTGTAGGGCAGCTCAACGCCCGCGCGGCAGGCGAGCACCAGACGATGGATCGGGGCCATCTGCTCGGGGGGCACGGCGCCGGGCCGGGGAGCGGGAGTCGGGCTCGCGGGAGCCCCCGGCGCGGGGTCGGCGGTGGCGGGAGCGATCGAACCCAGCAGGATCACCGTCACCAGGAAGCTGCCGAGCCCGACCACCAGCAGGGCTGATGGTCTGCCCCGGTTCACCGACCGAAGCCGGTCGTCACCGCGGTCACGGCCGGGTCGTTCAGCGGCACCGAGCCGCTGGTGGTGCCGTGCTGCACCGTGTAGACGTCGACCGCCGGGCGCACCGGCTGCAGCGACTGATCGCTCCCACCGGCGGCGTAGGCGGCTCCCCCGCCGACCAGGACGAGCGAGGCGGCGCCGACGACGAGGCGGCGGGCACGACGGCGGTTCGAACTCTCCAGGGTGGCGGCGACCCCGACCCCGCCGAGACTGGTCAGCGGCGCGCCCCCGACCGGGCCCGGGCCGCCGCTCGGGAAGGGCGCGGCGGCCAGGGGCAGCTGCCCGGCGGACGACGACGGCGGCGACGGGAGCTGCATGGCGTTCAGCCGCTCGAGCAGGCTGCCGGGCAAGGCCGGCTCGCCCATCGTGTCGAGGCGGGCCTTCACGGCCCGCTGCTGCTCGACCTCCTCGCGGCAGCCGTCACAGGCGACGAGATGTCGGAGCGCCCGGTCCCGGTCCGCTCGGCTCAGCTGATCGTCGACGAGCGCCGCCGCCAGCGGGCCGAGGTGGCCGGTCACGAGAGCTCCCGGTCGTCCGATCCGCCCGCCGAATCCCTACCGGCACAGTCGCTGCCTACACCGACGCAGTCGCTGCCAACACCGACGCAGTCGCTGCCAACAGAGACGGCCGCGCGCGGCGCCCGGTCGGGCAGCGCGGCCCGGAGCAGAGCTCGTCCGCGCGAGATGCGGCTGCGCACGGTGCCCAGCTTCACCCCGAGGGTGGCGGCGATCTCCTCGTAGGACAGCTGCTCGATGTCGCAGAGCACGACCGCCGCGCGGAAGTCCGGCGGCAGGGCGGCCAGGGCGGCCTCGACGTCGGCGTCGAGGCCGGCGTCGAGCACGGCGATCTCGGGACTGACCTCGCGGCCGACGACGCGCTCGGCGTCCTCGGGAAGGGCCTCGAAGCGGATCTTCTGCGCGCGGCGCATCCGGTCGAGGAACAGGTTGACCGTGATGCGGTGCAACCAGCCCTCGAACGTCCCCGGCGTGTAGTCGGCGAGCGAGCGGAAGACGCGGACGAAGACGTCCTGCGTCAGGTCCTCGGCGTCGTGCCGGTTGCCTGTGAGGCGGTAGGCCAGGCGGAAGACGCGGGGGCTGTGGGTGCGGACGACCTCGTCCCAGGTCGGGGGGACCCAGGCCGAAGCCGCCTCACTGACCGGCACGCTCTCCTTCGCCCGATCCCTGCGGGCGGCGAACGCCCGGCCCGGGAAATACGTGGCTGACGCGGTCAATTCTCCCCCGTCCGGGTTCGGAACGCCAGGCACGCGGCCCGGCCCGCCGGACACACGACTGTCCGGTCTCAACGGGAACAACGCAATGCCCCGACAGCCAGTTCCCCTCCCAACCTTCGGGTTGCCTGTGAACGGGCCGGCCGGCCGGCCGCTTTCCGGCGGGCTCGTGCCCTGGGCCGTTCCCGTAGGCTGTCGCCGCTGGAGCGCTGGAACCGCCGGGGTCGACGTGCGCGGTGCCGGTTGCGCCACAGACTTCCGCACGCGAGGAGACGGGGACAGCCGCCCAGATGACGACGATCGAGGATTTCGTCGAGTCGTTCGTGCCCGAGGACACCGTCCTGACGGCGGCCCGCGGACGAGCCGAGGACGTCGGCATCGTGCCGGTCTCGCCCGCGGCCGGTGCCGCGCTGCGTCTGCTGGCCGCGGCCGCGCAGGCGAAGGCGGTCGTCGAGGTCGGCACCGGCACCGGGCTGTCCGGGCTGTGGCTGCTCCGCGGGATGCGCCCGGACGGGGTGCTGACCAGCATCGACGCCGAGGCCGAGCACCAGCGGCTCGCACGGGCGAGCTTCACCGCCGAGGGCGTGCCGACGTCGCGGGCCAGGCTCATCAACGGCCGCGCTCTCGACGTCCTCCCCCGCCTGGCGGACCGTGCCTACGACATCGTCTTCTGCTCCGCCGACCGCCGGGAGTACCCCGACTACCTCGAGCAGGTCGTCCGGCTGCTCCGCCCCGGCGGCGTGCTGATCTTCGACGGTGCCTCGCGTGCCGCCGACGCCACGGCCCGCGACGCCGAGTCCGCCGCCCTTCGCCGGCTCACCGAGCAGGTGGCCGAGGACGTCCGGCTGGCGCCGGCCCTGCTGCCGGTCGGGACGGGGCTGCTCGCGGCCACCGTCGCCCCCGAGGAGGGCTGAGCCGTGACGACGGGTGCGGGTGGTTCGGCGGCCTCCATCGCCGCCTTCTACGACGCCGACCCTCGCCGCCGCGAGTCGGAGGAGGTCGAGTACGGGGACGCCTGGACCCGCTCGGAGGACGTGCACGCCACCTACCGGCTGAGTCACGTGCTCGAGACCGGCGAGCTGTACACGGTGCGCGAGCCCCACCCCGGCGGCATCCTGGCGCGCTACCTGGATCAGTTGAACGTCGAGCAGGCCGACGTCGACGAGCTGCGGGTCGACGTGCTCGGCGTGCTGCCGCCGGAGCAGGTGCAGCAGGCGCTCGCCGGCTGGCAGGACGCGATGACCGGCACCGACAGCCTTCGCTGGGTGCTCGAACGCCTCGCCGGCCGGTCACCGGCCGCATGACGCGGTCGGGCACCGGCCGAACGCGCTCGTCGGTCCTGCCGGACGTCGACCTCGGCTCGCGCCGCTCGGCCGGCGTCCTGTCCGGCGCGCTGGCGACCATGGGCGTGCTGCACCTCGTGGCCCCGACGCCCTTCGACCAGCTGATCCCCGGGTGGCTGCCCGGGTCGGCGCGCACCTGGACCTACGGCAGCGGCGTCGTCGAACTCGCGGTCGCGGCGCTCGTCGCGGCTCCGTCGACCCGGCATCGCGGGGCGTTGGTGGCGGCCGCGCTGTTCGTCGGCGTCTTCCCCGGCAACGTGCAGATGGCGGTGGACTGGTCCGACCGGTCGGTGGCCGAGCAACTCGTCGCCTACGGGCGGCTGCCGCTGCAGGTGCCGCTGATCCTGTGGGCGATGCGCGTCGCCAAGCTCGACGTGCGGGCCGCGATCCGGGAACGGATCGGCTGACTGCCCCCACGGTTCCTGCGGCGTCGGCGGCTCCATGCCCGGGACGGCAGGAGCAGCTCACGCCGCCGCGGTTCCCGCCGCACCGCCGCCCCCACGCACGACGGCCGCCCCACCGAGGTGAAGCGGCCGCCGATGACCGACGTGCTGGCGTCAGCCGGACGCCGCCTTCAGCGCATCCCCGAGGTCACTGGCCTCCTGCGCGGTCAGTTCGACGACGAGGCGAC
Source organism: uncultured Actinomycetota bacterium (assembly GCA_963783105.1). GTDB lineage: Bacteria > Actinomycetota > Actinomycetes > Frankiales > Frankiaceae > JAVEDQ01. Next base: position 26,409 of record CAWAMI010000005.1, on the reverse strand, counting down.
CACCGCCCTCGAGCGGGACCCGCATGACGATGCCGCGGCCCTCCTTCGTGACCTCGAGCGGACCATCACCCGTCCGCGGCTTCATGGCCGCCATCGGTACACCTCTTCCTGGGTCGGAGACTGCAGTCGTGCACCATTATCGCGGATCTCGGAGCAAGGTGGGGCCGAGACCACCACCGACGACCCTTCCCACCCGTTCGGCGCTCCCGAGGAGACACGTGACCCAGGACGACGCTGTGACACGGGTGCACCTCCAGACCACCGGCGCCGTCGCCACGATCACCCTCGACGGCCCCTCATCGCGGAACTCGCTGTCCGGCCCGACCGGTCTCGCCCTGCTCGACGCCGTCCACCGCGCGGCCGCCGACGAGACGATCCGCGCGGTCCTGCTGACCGGGGCGAACGGGGCGTTCACCGCCGGCGCGGACCTGCGGGAGATGCGCGACGCCTACGACGCGGGCACCCCGCCGGACCTGCACGAGTTACTGACGCGGGGGCTGAACCCGCTGGTCACCGCCGTCGCGACGATGCCGAAGCCGGTGGTGGCGGCGATTCCGGGCGCCGCCGCCGGCGCCGGGATGTCCCTGGCGCTGGCGTGTGACCTGCGGCTGGCCGGCCGCTCCGCCGTCCTGTCCACGGCGTTCACCGGCATCGGGCTCACCGCCGATGCCGGCATGAGCTGGACGTTGCCCCGCATCGTCGGCGCCGCCCGGGCCACGGCCCTGCTGATGCTGCCCGAGCGCATCCCGGCCGAGCGGGCACTGGAACTCGGGCTCGTCCAGGCCGTGCTACCGGACGACCTGCTCGCCCAGGCGGCTGCGGAGCTGGCTGCCCGCCTCGCGGACGGGCCCACCGCCGCCTACGCCGCGCTCAAGCGCTCGCTGGCCTACTCCGCGACGTCGTCGCTCCCGGACGCGATGGCCTTCGAGGCCCACCTGCAGGGCGAGATGGGGCGGACCGCCGACCACCGGGACGCCGTCCAGTCGTTCCTGCGCCGGGAGATGCCGACCTTCCAGGGTCGCTGAACGGTCGGGCATCCTGCGCTGCCCTTCGCCTCCATGATCAACGCTGCCCGGAGACGTCCCGGGCCCGCATCCGACCCTGCCTCCGCCACTCCCGGCAGCGTTGACCTTCACGCGCACCGGCGACCAGCGGCCCACCCATGATCAACGCTGCCCGGAGACGTCCCGGGCCCGCATCCGGCCCCACCTCCGCAACTCCCGGCAGCGTTGATCTTCACGCGCACCGGCGACCAGCGGCAACCCATGATCAACGCTGCCCGGAGTCGTCCGGCGCCCGCGGCCGGCCCCACCTCCGCCACTCCGGGCAGCGTTGATCTTCACGCGCACCGGCGGCCCGCGGTCCATCGCTCGTCAGCCGACGCTCAGCCGCGCTTCTCCGCCCAGCGGGCGAAGGCTCGCAGCGACGGTCGCACGGCCGCCGCGATCAGCGGCCTGGTCACGGCGAAGCCGGCCTGGCCGAACCAGCCGAGCGGCGGCTCGAGCCATTCCACCCAATGGAAGCGCGACCGGCCGTCCGGCAGGGGCTCCACCTCGAAGGCGCCGTCCCCCCGGACGACCCGGCCGAGGTGGTGCACCTGCACCCGGCGGGGTCGGTCCCAGCCGGTGATCTCCATCGGGTCGTCGAAGCCGACCCGTCCCGCCGCCGTGCGGGCCAGGATGCGGGAACCCACGGACCGGCCGTCCCCGTGCGTGACCCGCACCGCGGTCCCGGCCATCCACTGACCCTGGTTGGTCCAGTCGGTCAGTGCGTCGAACACGACCTCCGGCGGGGCGTCGACGTCGACGGTCAGGGCGAGCTCAGCCATCCGCGGGCTCCTTCGCCGGCTTGGTCAGCGAGACCGCCTCCGGCGAGGAGGCGGACGTGTCGCTCGGTGGGCCCTGATACGCCCGGGGCAACTGGCGCGCGACCCGGTCGAGCAGCCGGTCGACGTCGACCTTGCGGTAGCCGAAACCCGCGGGGATGTGCATCGTCACGAGCTCGTCGCCGGTCAGCGGGCCCTCTGCGCGCGTCTCCGGGCTCCGGTCCGGCTCGACGACGGACATGCGTCCGTCGGGCCGGGTGGCGAACCGGTAGCCGCCGTAGAGGATCCCGGCGACCAGCAGCAGCTCCGCGAGCAGCACCATGCCCCTGATCGTGCCAGGTCCGGCTGTGCTCGCGCCCGATGGAGCCGTGCCCGGCAGGTACAACTGGGGCGATGGACCTGACGCTCGGCACGCGCACCTTCCGCCCGCACGAGCTCGCCCTCATGGCCATCATCAACCGCACCCCGGACTCGTTCTTCGACCGCGGCGCCACCTACGGCGAGGCCGAGGCCCTCGACGCCGTCGAGCGGGCCCTGGACGACGGCGCCGACGTCGTCGACATCGGCGGGGTGAAGGCCGCGCCGGGGGCGGACGTCGACGCGGCGGAGGAGACGCGCCGGGTGGCGTCGTTCGTCGGCACCGTCCGCAGCCGGCACCCGCAGGCGGTGATCAGCGTCGACACCTACCGCAGCGAGGTGGCGCGGGCCGTGGCCTCCGAAGGCGCCGACCTGCTCAACGACGCCTGGGGCGGCCCGGACCCGGCGCTGGCCGAGGTCGCCGCGGCCACCGGGCTCGGTCTGGTCTGCACCCACGCGGGGCACCTGCCGCCCCGCACCCGCCCGCACCGGATCGCCTACGACGACGTGGTGGCCGACGTCGTCACGACGACCGTCGGCCTGGCCGAACGCGCGGTGCAGCTCGGCGTCCGCCGCGACGGCATCCTCATCGACCCGGGTCACGACTTCGGCAAGAACACCCGGCACTCGCTGGAGATCACGCGCCGACTGGACGAGATGACGGCGACGGGCTGGCCGGTCCTCGTCGCGATGAGCAACAAGGACTTCCTCGGCGAGGCGCTCGGGCTCGACCTCGACCAGCGGCTGGAGGGCACCCTCGCGGTCACCGCGCTCGCCGCGTGGATGGGGGCCCGCATGGTGCGCGCCCACGCGGTCCGGGCGACGCGACGGGTGCTCGACACGGTCAGCGCCGTCCGCGGCGACCGGCCCCCGGTCCTCGCCCGCCGCGGGCTGGCCTGAGGCTCACTCCCCCTCGGCGGGCTCGTCCACGGGCGGGATGTCCGCGGGTGCGGGTGCGCCGACCTCCGCGACCTCCGGAACCTCTGCGGCCTCGGCGTCGCCCGCTCCAAGGCCCGCTCCGGCAGCGCCCGCCTCGAGGAGGTCGAGCGCGTCCTCGACGCTGTCGGCCCACGCGATGGCGTCGCGCGCGTCGGGGCGGACGAAACGCTGCGCGACCAGCTCGTCCACCTGCGCCCGGAGCAGCGCGAACAGACCGTGCGGGTCCAGGACGACCACCGGCTTGGCGTGGACGCCGAGGATGCGACCCACCCAGATCTCGAGCAGTTCCTCCAGCGTCCCGAGCCCGCCGGCCAGGGCGATGAACGCGTCGGCCCGGGCGTCCATCAGGCCCTTGCGTTCGCGCATGTCGGTGGTGACGACGAGTTCGTGCGCGTCCTGGTCGCCGACCTCGAGACCCAGCAGGACCTGCGGGATCACGCCGGTGGTGTGCCCGCCCGCCGCGCGGACGGCCCGGGCCACGACGCCCATGCTGCCGACGCTGCCGCCACCGCTGACGAGCGTGTGGCCGCGCTTCGCGAGCGCGGTTCCGAGCGCCTCGGCGATCTCGAGGTAGGAGCCGTCGATGGTCGTGCTGGACGAGCAGTAGACGCAGATCCGCATCGTCTCTCGCCGCCCGCCGCTGGTCTCAGAAGTCGTCGGTGTCTGTCAGAAGTCGTCGATGTCGGCGAGCCGCTCGGCCCGGCTGCGGTGGCTGTCGTGGATCACGCGCACCACCTCGTCGAGGTCGTCGGTGACGTGGATCAGGTCGAGGTCGTGCGGTGAGATCCGGCCACTTCCGGCGAGCGACGTCCGGATCCAGTTCAGCAGCCCGCCCCAGAACTCGCTGCCGATGAGGACGACCGGGAAGCGGGTGACCTTGCCGGTCTGCACCAGCGTCAACGCCTCGAACAGCTCGTCGAGGGTGCCGAAGCCGCCGGGCAGGATGACGAACGCCTGGGCGTACTTCACGAACATCGTCTTCCGGGCGAAGAAGTAGCGGAAGTTCAGCCCGAGGTCGACCCAGTCGTTGAGGTGCTGCTCGAAGGGCAACTCGATGCCGAGCCCCACCGACAGCCCGCCGGCCTCCTGACAGCCGCGGTTGACGGCCTCCATCGCGCCGGGCCCGCCGCCGGTGATGACGGCGTAGCCCGCCGACGCCAGCCGCCCACCGAGCTCCCGCGCCTGGTCGTAGTCGGCCGACTCCTTCGGCGTGCGGGCGGAGCCGAAGACGGTGACCGCCCGCGGCAGCTCGGCGAGCAGCCCGAAGCCCTCCACGAACTCCGACTGGATGCGCAGGACTCGCCAGGGGTCGGTGTGCACCCAGTCGGACGGGCCGCGATTGTCGAGAAGCCGCTGGTCGGTCGTCGACGGCTGGACCTGACTGCGCCGCAGCGTCACCGGGCCGCGTTGCCGCTCCGGGGTACCGCCGTCGCCGGACGGGCCCTGCGCCGCCTCGGCGATCCGGTTGGCGTCGGCGAACTCGGCGGCCTCGGCGGCCCTGTCGGGGTCGATGGACTCCGTCGTCACCCCATCACCGTACGAGCGGGCGGGCGAAGGCGACATATCCGCCGCGCGAAGAGTTGCAGACGTACTACGAAGCGTCACACCCGACGCTGAGCAGCCGTTATCGCGGCGAACCGGGGTCCGTCAGCGACGGCGACCCGGCACAGCACCTCGGCTGCCCGCTGAACCGTCCATGTGTTCACGGGTCAGCCCGACCCGGAGCAGCGGGAAGCGGTGGGGGCCGCTTCCCGCTGCTCCTCCTCCGTCCGGAGATCAGCTGGCGTCAGCTCGCGAATTGTTCGACGAGGGCGCTGTTGAACGCCTTGAGGTCGTCGGGGTTGCGGCTCGTGACGAGCGTGCTGTTGCCGTTGGTGTCGACGACGACCTGCTCGTCGACCCACTCGGCGCCGGCGTTGCGCAGATCGGTCTGCAGACTCGGCCAACTCGTCATGCGCCGGCCGCGGACGACGTCGGCCTCGACGAGGGTCCACGGTGCGTGGCAGATCGCGGCGACCGGGCGGCCGTCATCGAAGAACGCCTTGGCGAAGGCGACCGCGTCCGAGTGCATCCGCAGGTTGTCGGGGTTGGCGACGCCGCCGGGCAGGACGAGCGCGTCGAAGCCGTCGGAGCCGGAGTCGGTGGTGGCGTCGACGGAGAAGGTGTCGGCCTTGTCGAGGTGGTTGAACGCCTGTACCTCGCCGCTCTGGGTCGAGACGAGCACCGGCTCGCCGCCGGCGTCCTTGACGGCCTTCCACGGCTCGGTCAGCTCGACCTGTTCGATGCCCTCGGGGGCGACGAGGAACGCGATGCGCTTGCCGGACAGTTCCTGGGCCATGAGAACTCCTTCAGTCGCTGATGGGTGGTCACCGACGGCCTACCCGGGCCGCCCGGAGGCACCCGTCGTCCGGCCCGATCGGCACCCGCTCGGCACCCGCTCGGCAGGCCGGCCCGGCCTCGTGGCCGATCGATGGCGGGACCGGACGCGACGACGCGAGTGGCTCCGACCAGATCGGGCATACAAGTAGTTGCATCCGCAACAGAACCGGCGCCATCGGAATGGTTGCGCCCTCAACTTCTGTTAGGATTGACGCAAGCGATTGAACATGCAACTACTCGGGCCACGGCGCCCGGAGCGGAGGACGACATGAGCCAGCAGGACAGTCAGGCCAAGGTCGCGGTCATCTACTACTCGGCCACCGGCAGCGTGTACCAGCTGGCCCAGGCCGTCCGCGAGGGCGCCGAGAAGGCCGGCGCCGAGGTCCGGGTCCGCAAGGTCCAGGAGCTGGCGCCGCAGGAGGCGATCGAGTCCAACGAGGGCTGGAGCAAGCACGCCCTCGAGACGCAGGACGTCCCCGAGGCCACCGCCGATGACATCCTGTGGGCCGACGCCGTCATCTTCGGGACCCCGACCCGCTACGGCAACGTTGCCGCGCAGCTCAAGCAGTTCCTCGACACGCTCGGCCCGCAGTGGGCGCAGGGCCTGCTCGCGGACAAGGTCTACTCCGGCTTCACCTCGACCGGGACCGCCCACGGCGGCCAGGAGACGACCCTGCTCGCGCTCTACAACTCGCTGTACCACTTCGGCGGCTTCATCGTCCCGCCCGGTTACACCGACCCGATCAAGTTCCAGGAGGGCAACCCCTACGGCGCCTCGCACATCAGCGCCAACGGTGCGAACCCGCCCGCCGAGGTCGACCTCGCGTCCGCGACCTACAGCGGCAAGCGCGTCGCGGAGGTGGCCGCGCAGTTCAAGCGTGGCGCCGAGCAGGACTGACGCACTCCTCCCCCGCCGAACAGGCTCGGTCGCGCTCGGCCGGGCCCCGGTGACCGCGACCGCGTAAGGACACGCCGACGTCTCTCGGCGTGTCCTTACGCAGCTCCGCGGAAGCGGCGGCACGCCGCCGGCTCTCCGCGCCGCCGTCCCGCCCCGTACCGCCCCCGTCGGACTTGCCGGCGGGGGCGGTCGCGTACCGGCTCGTTTGGCGGAACGCGATCGGGCTAGGTTTCCCGTATGGCGCAGACGAAGGACGAGCAGCGGGTTCTGGACGCGGTTCCGAAGCAGCTGCTGATCGGTGGCAAGTGGCAGGACGGCTCCGGCGACCCGATGACGGTCGAGGACCCGGCGACCGGCGAGGCGCTGTGTCAGATCGCCAACGCGACGCCGGAGGACGCGATGTCGGCGCTCGCGGCGGCGACCGAGGCGCAGCACACGTGGAAGAACGTGTCGCCGCGGGAGCGCAGCGACATCCTGCGGCGGGCGTACCAAGCCATGATCGACCGCCAGGAGGACCTGGCGCTGCTCATGACCATGGAGATGGGCAAGAGCCTCACCGAGAGCAAGGCGGAGGTCGTCTACGCCGCCGAGTTCCTCCGCTGGTTCTCCGAGGAGGCCGTCCGCGTCAACGGACGGTGGTCGAACGAGCCGAGTGGCGGCGGTCGGCTGCTGACGATGAAGCAGCCGGTCGGTCCCTGCCTGCTCATCACGCCGTGGAACTTCCCCGCCGCCATGGGCACCCGCAAGATCGGTCCGGCCATCGCCGCCGGCTGCACCATGATCGTCAAGCCCGCCAGCGCGACGCCGCTGACGATGCTCGCGCTCGGTCAGATCCTCATGGAGGCCGGCCTCCCCGAGGGCGTCCTCTCGATCGTCACCTCGAGCTCGACCGGCAAGGTGATGCAGCCGCTGATCCAGGACCAGCGGCTGCGCAAGCTCTCGTTCACCGGCTCCACCGAGGTCGGCCGGCTGCTGATGGAGCAGGCGTCGCAGACGCTGCTCAAGCTGTCGATGGAGCTCGGTGGCAACGCGCCGTACATCGTGTTCGAGGACGCCGACCTCGACAAGGCGGTCGAGCAGGCCGTCGTCGCCAAGATGCGCAACATGGGTGAGTCCTGCGTCGCGGCCAACCGCTTCCACGTCCACGAGTCGATCGCGGACGAGTTCACCAAGCGGCTGGGCGAGAAGCTCGGCGGGCTGACCGTCGGCCGCGGCACCGACGAGGGTGTCGACGTCGGCCCCCTCATCGACGCGGATCAGCAGGGCAAGGTCGCCGAACTCGTCGAGGACGCGGTAGGCAAGGGCGCCGAGGTGGTCGTCGGCGGGTCGAAGGGCGACGGCGCCGGCTACTTCTACCAGCCGACCGTGCTCGGCTCGGTGCCGAGCAACGCCCGCGTGCTGTCGGAGGAGATCTTCGGCCCGGTCGCGCCCGTGGCCACCTTCTCCACCGAGCAGGAGGCCCTCGACGCGGCGAACAGCAGCGAGTTCGGTCTGGTGGCCTACGTCTTCACCGAGAACTTCTCCCGCGCCCTGCGCGTGCTCGAGGGTCTCGAGGTCGGGATGGCCGGGCTGAACAAGGGGCTCGTCTCCAACCCCGCCGCCCCGTTCGGCGGCGTGAAGCAGTCCGGCTTCGGTCGCGAGGGCGGCTTCGAGGGCATCGAGGAGTACCTCGAGACGAAGTACATCGGCATCGACGTGTAACTGCTCGCCGGAGGGCCTCAGGAGTCGTACCGGAGGGCGCGCGCCTCGATGTCGAAGAGCACGTCGTCCGCAGCCGACGGGCTCACCTCGCCTCGGCGCCGGGCACGCAGCACCGCGTCCCGCTCCGCCTCGGTCGCCTGCGCGAGGAGATCCCGCAGGGCCTGATCGGTCTGCGCCCCGTCGTCCTTGGCGTCGACGAGGTCCTGCACCGACCTGCGGTAGGTCAACCGGCTCTCGTACTGCTGGATCACGGCTCGACGCACGTCGTCGGGCACGTCCTCGACCTCGCTCAACCGCTCCAGCGCTGCTTCCGCGACGACGCGCTGCAACCGGCGGGCGTCCGCGAGCGGGTCCGCATCGCTCGCGACGCCCAGGCCGCGGATCAACGGCGACAAGGTCAGGCCCTGCGCCACCAACGTCACGAGCACGATGAGGAGGCCGACGAGCACGACCTCCTCGCGGGCCGGGAACGGGCCGCCGCCGTCGATCGTCTGCGGAAGGGCCAGGGCCGTCGCGACGGTCACCACCCCGCGCATCCCCGCCCAGGACGCCACCGCGGACTCCCGCCAGCCGTACGGCACGGCCGAGCCGCTTCGACTGGCGCGGCGACCGACGAGGTAGGACGAGCCGAACATCGCCGCCGACCGGATGACCAGCAGCACCCCGAGGGTGGCCGCGGCGACGACGATGGTGCGCCCGTCGTCCAGCAGGGTGGTCGTGCCGAGCACGTTCGTCAGCTCGATCCCGAGGAAGGCGAACAACAGCCCGCTCACCACGAACTCCACGTAGTGCCAGACCGACCGGCCCAGCACCCAGCCCGCGGACGTGATCTCCCGATCCACGGTCCCGCGCAGGTACAACCCGGCCACGAGCACGGCCAGCACGCCGGACGAGTGCAGCTCATCGGCCGTGAGGTAGAGCAGGAACGGGACGGCCACCGTCACGGTGGTCTCCGCGGCCGGATCGACCAGCAGCCCCAGCGCCCAGCGCGCGAGCCATCCGCCGACCAGCCCCAGCAGGAGGCCGCCCGGAACGGCGAGGAGCAGGCCGAGCCCGATGTCGCCCACCGTGACCGAGCCGGCGACCACGGCGGCCACCGACAGCTGGTACAGCACCAGGGCTGTTGCATCGTTGAACTGCCCTTCGCCCTCCAGGATCGTCACCAGCCGGGGCGGGAGATGGAGCCGGCCGGCCACGGCGCTCGCGGCGACCGGGTCGGGCGGCGAGACGACGGCGCCGAGTACGGCCGCCACCGCCCAGGGCAGCCCGAGCAGGTGCGCGACCACCGTCACGACCGCGGCCGTCGTCAGCGTGAGGCCGATGGCCAGGCCGAGAATCGGCCGGGCGGCCTCCCGCAGCTCGCGGATGGAGGTCACCTGGGTCGCGGCGAACAGCAGCGGCGGCAGCACCACCGGAAGGATCAGCTCGGGCTCGACTTCGGGAGCGGGCACGCCCGGCACCAGGGCCAGGACCAGACCGAAGATCGTCAGAAGCACGGGTTGGGGTACCCCGATGCGGTCCGCCACCGGCGTCAGGACGACGAGGCCCAGAACGAGGAGCCCGAGCAGGAGCACAGTGTCCACACCCATGGATATTGAGCCGCCGCGGCGATTGCAATCCGGGCAGGCGGCCCGGACCTCGGATGACCGGAGCGGCCCGGTACCGTCCCGGGTGCCGCCAGAGGCCTGCCGGCGGACCCGGGGCCGAGCCGAGGAGTGATGATGCTGGCCCGAGATCTGGCCTCGGCCGTGCCCATGGTCGCGCTCGACACCGACGCGAGTGAGGCTGCGCGCATCATGGCGCGGCGCCGGCTGCCGGGACTCATCGTCGCGGGCAGCGACGAGCAGCCCTACACGGTGCTGCCGGGATCGCAGGTGCTGCGGCTCATCATCCCGGGCTACGTCCGCGACGATCCGGCGCTGGCCCGCTCGATCGATCCCGCCACGGCCGACCAGCTGTGCCGTGCCCTGACCGGCAGCACCGTGCGGGATCTTCTTCCTCCGAAGCGGCACGTCTCCGAGTTGCCGGTCGTGGAGGAGGACGCCACCAGCCTGGAGGTCGCGGCGACGATGGCGCGGACGCACAGCCCGCTGGTGGCGGTCGTCTCGTCCGGTCGCTACATCGGCGCCGTCACGGTCAGCAGGCTGCTCGACCATCTGCTTCCCTCGGACCCCGAGGACCCGGCGGACGCGTGATCACAGTCCTCGTGGTGGCGGCCTTCGTCGCCGCCTACGTGCTGATCGCCACCGAGCGGATCCACCGAGTGGCGGCCGCGCTGACGGGTGCCGCGGCGATGGTCCTGCTCGGCGTGGTCGACGCGCAGGTGGCCTTCTTCAGTGAGCGCACGGGTGTCGACTGGAACGTCATCTTCCTGCTGTTCGGGATGATGGTCATCGTCGGCGTGCTGAAGCAGACGGGCGTGTTCGAGTTCATCGCGATCCGCTCGGCGAAGTTCACCCGCGGGCGACCCTTTCCGACGCTCGCGGCGCTGGTCTGCTTCACCGCCGTCGCCTCGGCCCTGCTGGACAACGTGACCACGGTGCTTCTCGTGGCACCGGTGACGCTCCTCGTCTGCGACCGCCTGGCGCTGAGCCCCGTGCCGTTCCTCATCTCGGAGGCGCTGGCGTCCAACATCGGCGGAGCGGCCACCTTGATCGGTGACCCGCCCAACATCATCATCGCCAGTCGCGGCGGGCTGACCTTCAACGACTTCGTGGTCAACGTCGCGCCCGTGGTCGTCGTCCTGCTCCTCGTGTTCCTCGGGCTGTGCCGGGTCTTGTTCGCGTCGTCCTTCCAGCACGATCCCGAGCGCGTGGCCGCGCTCATGGCGTTGGACGAACGCGAGGTGATCCGCGACCGAGGCCTGCTGATCCGTTCGGGCGCCGTGCTCGCGCTCGTCCTGGTCGGCTTCGTGACCCATTCGGCCCTCGGCGTCGAGCCGTCGATGGTGGCGCTGTTGGGGGCGGGCGCGGCGGTCGCGCTGTCCCGGCTCGACCCGGCCCAGTTCCTCGAGGAGGTCGAGTGGTCGACGCTGGTCTTCTTCATGGGCCTGTTCGTGATGGTGGGCGCCCTGGTGCAGGTGGGGGTCGTCGACCGCGTGGGCAGGACGCTCACCGACGCGGTGGGTGAGCGCCACCTGCTGGCCTCGATGTCGCTGCTCGGCGGCTCGGCGGTCCTGTCCGCCATCGTCGACAACATCCCCTACGTCGCCACCGTGTCTCCGCTGGTCGCGGACCTCGTCAACAGCGGCGGGGGCGGGCCGCAGAGCACCTCCCTGTGGTGGTCGCTGGCGCTCGGCGCCGACCTGGGGGGTAACGCGACCGCGGTCGGCGCCAGCGCGAACGTGGTCGTCCTCGGCATAGCCGCCCGCAGCGGGCACCCGATCTCGTTCTGGCGGTTCACCAAGTACGGCATCGTGGTGACGCTCGTGCTGATCCCGATCTCCGGGCTTTACCTGTGGCTCCGGTACTTCGTCCTCGCCTGATCGGCGTGAGCCGGACCGCGACGTGCCCGGTCTCCCGCCGCCGGCCCGACACCGACGATCCGGCGTTCCGCATTGCACGAACCGTGCCGGGGCTGACAATGAGCCGGTGACGCTTCTCACCCCCGCCCCGGAGCAGCGTGCGCCCGTGTCGGACGCACCCCGCATCGCGCGGCGACGCCCGACGGTGTCGGCGGATCTGCCGCTCCGGTATGTCGCGGCCGCGGCCTCGTTCGGCGCCGCCGCCATCCACTTCTCCGTCATGCCGGAGCACTGGCTGGAGTGGAGGGCGGCCGGACTGTTCTTCGGCCTCATCGCCTGGTCCCAGCTCGCCTGGGGAGTCGCGGTGCTGCAGACCCGCTCCCGCGAGGTGCTCACGCTCGGCCTGCTGGGGCAGCTGAGCGTGATCTGCCTCTGGATCGTGAGCCGCACCGCGGGGCTCCCGGCCGGCCCCGGCGCGGGGCAGCCCGAGAAGGTCGCCTTCATCGACACGTTGAGCACCGTGCTCGAAGGCGTCGCGCTCGCGGCGGCCGCCCTGCTGCTCGTCCCGCGAGTGTCGCGGGTCGCGTTGCGGCGTCCGGTCGCCCTCGGCGGCGCGGGGCTGCTGATCGCGGGCGTCGTCGTGAGCACGACCGCATCGCTGGTGCCCACCGTGGGGGGCCACGAGCACGAGCACGCCACGACCGCTGCCGGGCACACTCACGGCGCGGCGGCCCTCGGCGACGTGCCGGCCGGCTGGGTCGCCGGTTGCCACGCCCACAACGCGAACAGCGGGGATCCCGCCGACGTCGGGCATGCTCCCGGCAGCTGCACGGACGCGCCGGTCACCGCGAACCAGCGCGCCGCCGCCGAGCGGCTGGTCGCCGACACCACGGGCGCGGTCGCCAACCGCTACCCGACGCTGCAGTCGGCGGAGAAGGCCGGATACCGCGTCATCAACGCGACCGGGCCGCTGATCCACGTCGGGAACCCGGCCTTCCAGAACGACGGGCGGGTGCTGGACCCGCAGCGGGTCGAGTCCCTGGTCTACGTCAGCTCCGGGAATGCGTCGATGCTGCTCGGCGCCATGTACATCGCCGAGCCCGACGCCCCGCAGGGACCGCTCGTCGGCGGCGCCCTCACCTCGTGGCACATCCACACCAACCTGTGCGTCAACAACGCCGAGGGCACCGCGCTCAACCCGGGTCCCGGCAACCGGTGCGCGCCCGGCTCGGCGATCGGGCCGACGGCGCAGATGCTGCACGTGTGGACGATCCCCTACGACGGCGGGCCGTTCGCCGACATCAGCACGCCCGCACTCTTGTCCGCGGTGACGCAGGAGATGCAGCGGCGGGCGACCGTCCCCCAGCCGAGCTGACGACGCTCGGTCGGACCCGCCTCAGGTGAGCCCGCCTCAGGCGCGCCGGCCGGTCGACTGGAGCACCGCGCGGACGACCATCTCCGGGTTGTCCCACATCGGCAGATGCCCGCAGCCCGGCAGCACGCCGGTACGCGCGTTCGGCAGCAGCTGACTCGCCCGCTCGCGTTGCCGCGGCGGCAGCAGCCGGTCCTTCGCACCCCACAGCAGGGTGACCGGCACGTCGATCCCTCCGGGAGGCGGCGCGTAGCCCAGCCCGGACACGGCCTCGAGCGTCCCGTCCCAGCCGGTCGCGGCGGCGAGCGCCTCCAGGCTCGCCAGGGCCTCGTCGGCCGGCCATCGCCACGGCCGCGCGACCATCGACGAGTGCGTGAGGACACGCATCGCGGCGGGCTCGAGGACGCGCCGGAGGCGCGGCGAGAGTCCGCGGTCGACGGGTGCCAGGCGACTCGCCATCCCCCGCGCCGCCCGCAGCATCAGCTCGCCCCGCCGCTGAGTCCGGCCCTCGGCGAAGCCGGCCGGCGACAGGCCGAGGACGGTCCGGGCGCGGCCGAGGGCGGCGAGCTCCAGGGCAATCCACCCGCCGAGCGACGAGCCGGCCACGTGCACGCTGTCCAGGTCCTGCGCGTCCATCCAGGCCGCGACCGCGCGGGCGAGGGCGTCCGGCGTCGGCGTCTCGGTCGCCGGAAGTTTCTTGGAGGCGCCGAACCCGGGCAGGTCGACCGCGATCACGTCGAACTGCTCGGAGAGCGGGTCGACGACGGTCGTCCACGCAGCGCGGGTGTCCCCGATGCCGTGGATCAGCAGGAGCGGGTCGCCGGTGCCGGACCGGCTGAACTCGAGGTCGCTCATCACGTCACGAACTCCGCCGCATCAAGAACTCCGTCGCATCAGAAACCGGGTGAGCACCTGCGTGACCGAGCGGATCGCCTCCACGTCCACCGACTCGTCACGGGTGTGGGCGAGGTTGGGGTCGCCCGGTCCGAAGTTGACGGCCGGGATGCCGAGGGCGGCGAAGCGGGAGACGTCCGTCCAGCCGTACTTCGCCCGCGGTTCCTGCCCGACGGTCGCCACGAACTGGGCGGCCGCGGGCGCGGACAGGCCGGGCAGCGCGCCCGGCGCGGAGTCGACGAAGACCGCCGGCAACGGCGCGACCACGTCCCGCACGTGCTGCTGCGCCTGCTCCTCCGATACGTCGGGGGCGAAGCGGTAGTTGACGGTGACGACACACTCGTCCGGGATGACGTTGCCGGCCACACCGCCGGCGATCCGCACCGCGGACAGCCCCTCGCGGTAGGTGCAGCCGTCGATGGTGACGCTGCGCGGCTCGTAGGTTCGCAGCCGCTCGAGCAGCGGACCCGCCGCGTGGATGGCGTTCTCCCCCAGCCATGAGCGGGCGGAGTGCGCGCGCCGGCCGGGCACCCGCACCTCGGCCCGGCACGTCCCCTGGCAGCCCGCCTCGATCGTTCCGTCGGTGGGCTCGAACAGGACGGCGAGGTCCGCGACGAGCGACTCCGGCCGCGCGGCCGCGACGCGGCGCAGCCCGTTGCGCGCCGCCTCGACCTCCTCGTGGTCGTAGCAGACCAGGGTGAGGTCGTCGGCCGGGCCGTCCGGGGAACGCAGCGCGGCCGCGGCCCCGACGAGCATCGCGGCCAGCCCGGACTTCATGTCCGACGTGCCGCAGCCGACGAGCCGCCCGTCGTCGAGCCGGGACGGGACGTTGTCGGCGATCGGCACCGTGTCGAGGTGCCCGGCCAGCAGGACCCGCTGCGGCCGGCCGAGGTCGGTGCGCGCGACCAGCGCATCACCGTCCCGCTCCACGGTCAGGCCCGGCAGTTCCCGCAGCGCGACCTCGACCAGATCGGCCAAGGCCGCCTCGTCCCCGCTGACCGACGGCACGTCGACGAGGGCCGCGGTGAGCTCGACCGGGTCCGCGGCGAGATCCAAGGGCGGGAAGGCCACGGGTTCGGCCCGCCGCTCAGGTGCTGACGCCGTGCTGGCGCAGGACGTCGTTGAGCGCCGTCTTGTCGTGGATCTCGTCCTCGGCCAGCCGACGGAGCACCAGCAGGCACGGCATGCCGAACTCGCCGCCGGGGAAGCTCCGGACGCGCGTGGAGCCGACGGCGACGGCCCGCTCGGGCACCTCGCCGCGGGGCAGCTCGTCGCCGGACTCGGCGTCGTACACCCGGGTGCTGCTGGTGAGGATGGCGCCGGCGCCGAGCTTCGCGCCGCGGCGGACCCGCGCCCCCTCGACGACCATGCAGCGGGAGCCGATGAACGCCTCGTCCTCGATCACGACCGGTCGCGCGGCCGGCGGCTCGAGCACGCCGCCGAGCCCGACCCCGCCGGAGAGGTGGACGTTGCGGCCCACCTGCGCGCAGGAGCCGACGGTCGCCCACGTGTCGACGAGCGTCCCGGAGCCGACGTAGCCGCCGATGTTGGTGTAGCTCGGCATGAGCACGACGCCGGGTTCCATGTGCGAGCCCCAGCGGGCGATGGCGCCGGGCACGACCCGCACGCCGTCGAACCGCGTCTTGAGCGGCACCCGGTCGTGGTAGTGGAAGTCGCCTGCTGCGCTCTCCGTCATCGGCAGGACCTTGAACGAGAGCAGGATCGCGCGCTTGGCGCGCTCGTCGACGTGCACCTCGCCGTCCGCTCCGACGGTGGCGACCTTGGCCGAACCGGCGTCGAGGGCGTCGACCGCGTCGATGACGATCTTGCGGGCGTCCTCGTTCTCCGGGGTCAGGTCCGCGCGACCTTCCCAGAGTTCGTCGAGGACAGGGTCCAAGGGGCTGCTGTCGAGAGGGCTGCTGTCCGGCGTGCTCATGCGCCCAACTTAGTGGAGGCCTCCGACAGAATCGGACGCCCGTGTCAGGCGGCGGTGAAGGCGGCCAGCTCCTCGTCGAGCAACTCGCGCATGCGCTCGACGTCCGGCACCAGGCCCGCGTCCACCATGATCCCGATCAGCAGCTCGCCGGCGTAGCTGATCAGCGACAGCCCGACCCCGACCGGACCCGAGGTCGGCACCCAGAACAGCAGACCCGTCACCTCGCTCCCCGCGATGCTGATGCGGGATTTCGGACCGGGGACGTTCGTGACGATGAGCGAGCTCATCCCGGCGTAGCGGTCGATCGCGACCTGCTCGACCTGGGTCGGGGTCGTTCCGAGGGAGCTGACCCACGCGAAGACGACCCGGCCCTGATCGGCCTTCTTGATGTGCCGCATGACGCGGTGCACCCGGTCGATGCGGGCCTGGCGGTCCATCGGTCGCACCGGCAGGACGGGGAACACCAACCCGAACTTGTTGCCCAGGCTGCGAGGCATCGGCTCGTCCAGCGCCCGCAGGTTGAACGGCAGCATCATGCCGATCTCGTCGACCTCGCTGCCGTGCTCGCGCAGGTAGCGGCCGGTGGCGGCCGCGATGGCGGCGAGCAGCACGTCGTTGATCGTGGCGCCGGCCTCCTTGGCGCCCGCGCGGACCGCGTCGAGGGGCACCGTCGAGGTCCAGGTGACCCGCTTCTTCGTGCCCAGCCGCGCCCGCAGCACGGTCTTGCGGTCCTGCAGGGCGGGGATCAGCTTGAGGTTCGTCAGGGCGTGGGCGACGAAGTCCCGGCCGCGTCCCAGCTGGCCCTTCGCGAAGTCGCCGAGGGTGTCGAGGTAGCCGGCGACGAAGCGCACGCACCGAGTCATTGCCCCGGGGGCCGCTGTCCTCGTCGACCGGCGGGGCGACCAGCGCCGGCGGCCCCTGCTCGTCCTTGCCGGGCGTGTCGTCGGCGAGCGCCAGCAGGGCGTGCATCAGGGCCGTTCCGTCACCGAGCGCGTGGCTCGCGCGCAGCATGATCGCGCCTCCGTCGCGGTAGCCGCTGAGCAGGTGCACCTGCCACAACGGCTGGCCGTCGGGCAGCGAGTCGGCCACGTGCTTCTCGACGTAGGCGTGCAGCGCCGCGTCGTCGCCGGGGTCGTCGAGGCGTGCGGTGACGATGTGGTCGTCCAGGTCGACGTCGTCGACCTCCACCCATTCGGGAACGGCGAACCGGCCCAGCGGGAGCGCCGGCTCGCGCACGACCTGGCGGAACCGGGGGTAGACGTCGACCCAGCGCTTCTGCAGCGCCGCCCGCATCTCGTCCCAGTCCGGCTCCTCGTCGAACCAGGCGACCATGTTGACGATCATGCGGTTGGTCGGCCGGTCCATGTGCAGCCAGGCTGCGTCAGCGCCGGTCATTCGCTCAGCCATCTGCCGCTACCCCTCGTTCACGGACGTCTCCGTCCTGCGGTGGGGCGTACCTACCGCGACCTCCTGATCACTAAGCAACAGAAAAGACCACGTGTTGCAGCGAGATTCGGCACAGTGTCGCCATGCCCATCCTTGCCCGACGATCGATCCGTCTCCTGCCGCTCGCTGTCGCCGTCGGACTGGCTCTGTCCGCCTGCGGAAGCGGGAACGACAACTCGACGGCGACCTCCGCCCCGCCGTCGGTGGCCGAATCGACGCCGGCCGGGGCGACGCCGACCGGTTCGGCCGGCGTCTCCGGCAGCCTGGACCAGAACGGGATCGACGCCTGCAACAAGGTGAACCAGGCCGCGCAGGTCACCGGCGACGACGCCGTCAGCAAGGCGCAGCGCGCCCAGCTGTTGCTGCAGGCGGCGGACTCCGCCCGGCAGTCCTCGGTCCCGCAGATCAAGGACGTGCAGTCGTTGGTCAGCGGGGCGGTCTCGGGGTCGGGCGGCGACGCGCTGGACCGGGTCCGCAACATCTGCACCGGGCTCGGCTGGAGCCCGTCCTGAGGGGTCCTCCGCCACCCGAACGGGGCTGATCCGCGGGCATACGCTGCGAGGAGATGAACGAGCGGCAGGGCCTGTTGTACGGGCTGGGGGCGTACTGCCTCTGGGGCCTGTTCCCGCTCTACTGGCCGCTGCTCGAGCCGGCGGGTGCGGGCGAGATCCTGGCGCACCGCTGCCTGTGGTCGCTCGTGGTCGTCCTCGGCGTCCTGGCCTACCTGCATCGGCTGCGCAGCGTGCCGCGGCTGCTGGCCGACCGTCGGCGCGGCCCGCTGCTCGCCCTCGCCGCCGTGCTCGTCGCCGCCAACTGGGGCACCTACATCTACGGCGTCAACACCGAACGCGTGGTGGAGACTGCGCTCGGCTACTTCATCACCCCGCTGATCACGGTGCTGCTCGGCGTGGTCGTGCTCGGCGAGCGGTTGAGCCGGACCCAGGCGGCCGCCGTCGGTCTGGCGGCCACGGCCGTGCTCGTGCTGACCGTCGGCTACGGCCACCCGCCCTACATCGCGCTGGTGCTGGCCGTCACCTTCAGCTCCTACGGCCTGATCAAGAAGAAGGTCGGGGTCGGGGCGCTGGAGAGCCTGGGTGTGGAGACGGCGGTGCTGGTGGTGCCCGCCGCCCTGTTCGTCGCGACGCTCGGCTCGTCGGGCACCTTCACCGACGACGCCCCCGGCCACGGCTTGCTGCTCGCGGGATCGGGTGTGGTCACGGCGGTGCCGCTGCTGCTGTTCGGCGCCGCCGCAACCCGCATCCCGCTGACGACGCTCGGGCTGCTGCAGTACCTGACGCCGACGGTGCAGTTCCTGCTCGGCGTGCTGCTGCGGCACGAGCCCCTGCCGCCCGAACGGCTCGTCGGCTTCCTGCTGGTGTGGGTGGCTTTGATCGTGTTCACCGCCGGCAGCCTCACCGAGCGACGCCGGGCCGCGGCGACACCCGCCCCGGCGGTCGAGGCGCTCTGAGTCAGCTGCCGAGGCGCCGCACGTCCTCGAAGGCCTCCTCGAGGCAGTCCATCAGCACGTCGGCGACCGGCACGGCTCCGGTGTCGGTGGTGACCCCGATGCAGCACGTGCCGCAGTAGGACAGCAGCGTCACGTTCAGCGCGGCGCCGATCGTCGGGCCGAACGGGTACTGCCGCAGCACCTTCGCGCCGGCGAGATACACCGGCACCGGGAAGCCCGGCACGTTGCTGGCGAGGAAGTCGACGTGCTTGAGCATCTCGCCGATCACCATGCGCGGGACGAGGTTCAGGACTCCCGCGATCGGCTCGCCGAGCCGGACCGCGCGCTCGTGGCGCCACTGCTCCACGCGTCGCCCGATCTCCCGCATCCGCTCGGCGGTGTCGGGCTCGTCGACCGGCAACGGGAAGCGCAGCAGCATGATGCGGTTCCCGCCGGTCGGGTCGTCGCTCGTCCGCACGTTGATCGGCAAGGTCACGCGCAGTTCGGGAACGGACCGACCGTGCCGACGGTGGTACTCGGCCAGCGCGCCGGTGACCGCCGCGAGGAACGCGTCATTGACCGTTCCACCCACGGCGTGCGCGGCGGCGGACAGATCCTCCAGGGGGATCTCGAGGGTCCCGTAGTGCCACCCCAGCTGCCGGCGGGTCAGAACGGGCGACAGCGTCCGGGGTATCGGCGCGACCGCCCGCGCGACTGATCGCGCCGTCTCGGCAGCGGCCAGCGGGTGCCGCACCCCCTCGAGCGCCGCCCACGCGGCGCCGCGGCCCGCCGCGGTGACCTCGCGGACCACCTCCCGCGCGACTCCGGTCGCCGCCGACAGGGCGTTCGCGGGGCCGTCCGCCGTCTCGGTGTCCTCGTGCAGGCCGGGCACGTCGGGAAGCTCCGCGGACGCGTCCCGCGTGAAGTCGAACATGCTCAGCGCCATCTGGAGCCCGCCGATGCCGTCCGCCAACGCGTGGTGCAGCTTGATGATCGCCGCGGCCCTGCCGTCCGCCAGGTCCTCGACGATCATCGCCTCCCACAGGGGACGCGCCGGGTCGAAGCGGGCCATGCCCATCCCCCGGGCCAACTCGAGCACCGTGTCGAACGAACCGGGCGCGCTGGCCCGCACCCGTCGGACGTGGTAACCGAGGTCGAAGTCGGGGGCCGTCTCCCATCGCGGCGGGAGCAGCCGCAGCGGCGGGCGGACGAGCCGCTCCCGCATGATCGGCAGCCGGCGGGACATGCGGTCGATCCGCTCGACCAGGCGCGGCCAGTCCGGGTTCCGGTCGAGCTCGGCCACGCTGACGACGGTGGAGCGGAGCAGCGGGTCGGCCTCCATGCGCCAGGTGAAGGCGTCCGTGCTCCGCAGCCAGCCGCCGTGCGGGTACGGGCCGGTGATCTGCCGCGGGATCGCCGCGGTCCCTTCCTCCGTCGATCCCTCCGCATGCCGGGCGGGCGATGCCCCCTCGGCGCTCGGTGCTGCAGCCACGTCCGCCGCCTTCCTTCCACCCGGACCCTCGCCGGATCCACGGATGCCGTCGCATCGAGCGTCGGCGCGGGCCCGACCCGCGGACAGTGCCGAACGTCCCCAACGACCGCGACGGTCGGGACCTCTGCGGCCGGCCGGCGCGGTCCCGACCTCGACGTCAGCGAAGGGCGGCGAGCCGCTCCGGCACCTGGGCGATCCGCTCGTCGGTCGCGGTCAGCGCGACGCGCACGTGCCGGCCGCCGGCCCGGCCGTAGAACTCCCCCGGCGCGACCACGACGCCGACGTCGCCCAGGGCCGCCACAGTGGCCCAGCAGTCCTCGTCGCGGGTGCACCAGACGTACAGGCCGGCTTCGCTGTGCTCGATCCGGAAGCCGGCCGCCTCCAACGCCGGCCGCAGCACCTCGCGCCGGGCGGCGTAGCGGGCCCGCTGCTCGGCGACGTGCGCGTCGTCGTCGAGGCAGGCGACCATCGCCGCCTGCACGGGCGCCGGCACGATCAGCCCGGCGTGCTTGCGCACCTCGAGCAGCCGGCGGACGACGTCCGGGTCGCCGGCCACGAAGCCGGCCCGGTAGCCGGCGAGGTTCGACCGCTTCGACAGCGAGTGGACCGCGAGCAGGCCCTCGTGCGAACCGCCGCAGACGTCGGGGTGCAGGACGCTGATCGGCTCCGCGTCCCAGCCGAACTCCGAGTAGCACTCGTCGCTGACGACGAGGACGTCCCGCTCCCGGGCCCAGTCGACGACCTTGCGCAGATGCGCCGGCGGCAGCACCCGCCCGGTCGGGTTGGACGGCGAATTGATCCAGATCATCCGGACCGGCGCGGGCCCGAGGCCGGTCAGGCTGTCGGAGGCGATCGGTTCGGCGCCGGCGAGCAGCGCACCGACGGCGTAGGTCGGGTACGCGAGCAGCGGCAGCGCGACGGCGTCGCCGCTGCGCAGCCCCAGCAGCGACGGCAGGAGCGCAACCAGTTCCTTGCTGCCGATCGTCGGCAGCACCGCGGTGTCGGGCGCCACGCCGAGCCGTCGGCTCAGCCACCCTGCGGCGGCCGTTCGCACGGCCTCCGTCCCCGCGGTGAAGGGATAGCCGGGCGCGTTCGACGCCGCCTGCAGGGCATCCTGCGCGACCTGCGGCGTGGGGTCGACGGGCGTGCCGACGGAGAGGTCGACCACGCCGCCCGGGTGGCTCCGCGCCTTCGTCGCGTACGGAACCAGCCGGTCCCAGGGGAAGTCGGGCAGCGACCGCGCCGGGATGGACGCGGTCACTGCCTTTCTGGCCCTTCCGAGATGGCCGGCGTCAGTCGTCGTGCTGCTGCGGCGGCAGCGCGGCGACCAGCGGCGCGTCGGAGTGCACCAGGCCGACCTTCGAGGCGCCGCCCGGCGAACCGATCTCGGCGAAGAAGACGGCGTTCGCCTCCGTGTAGGGCTTCCACTGCTCCGGGACGTCGTCCTCGTAGTAGATGGCCTCCACCGGGCAGACCGGCTCGCAGGCACCGCAGTCGACGCACTCGTCGGGCTGGATGTAGAGCATCCGTTCGCCCTCGTAGATGCAGTCGACCGGGCATTCCTCGATGCAGGCCTTGTCCTTGAGGTCCACACAAGGCTCGGCGATGGTGTAGGTCACCCGAGGTTCCTCCTGAGTTCGGTCACGGACCTTCAGTATGCGCGTAAACCGGGCCCGCTCGCCGTCGGCTACGACGTGATCCTTCCGATCACGGTCGCTGCGAAACGAGTTCCGCCCCGGCCGGAGGTCCCCGGCCCGGCGCTCCCCGTCGGCTAGCCTTCGCGCCGTGGACAGGCTCGTGTGGATCGACTGCGAGATGACCGGGCTCGACCTCGTCGACGACCGGCTCGTCGAGGTGGCGGTGCTCATCACCGACGCCGAGCTCAACCTCGTGGACCCGGGGATCGACCTCGTCATCAACGCCCCCGATGAGGCCCTCGACGCGATGGTCCCGGTCGTGGAGAAGATGCACGCCGACTCCGGGCTGACCGAGGCGGTGCGCGCCTCGACGCTCACCGTCGCCGACGCGGAGCAGCAGGTTCTCGACTACGTGCGCCAGTTCGTGCCGGAGCGCCGCAAGGCGCCGCTGTGTGGCAACTCGATCGCCACCGACCGCAGCTTCCTCGCGCGGGACATGAAGGAACTCGACGACCACCTGCACTACCGGATGGTCGACGTCTCATCGGTGAAGGAGCTCGCCCGCCGCTGGTACCCGCGGGCCTACTACGCCTCCCCCGAGAAGAAGGGCGGGCACCGCGCGCTCGCCGACATCCTCGAGAGCGTCGAAGAGCTGCGGTACTACCGGCAGGCCATCTTCGTCCCGCAGCCCGGGCCGTCGACCGATGAGGCCCGGGCCATCGCCACCGCCCTCCGCGACGGTGACGACGCCGAAAACGCCACGACCGAGAACCCCGCCGCCGAGAACTCCGCGGCGGACGGCACGACGCCTGGCTAGACTGGGTCCGCCGGCTTCGGCCGGTCTCGGTGGGTGTAGCTCAGCTGGCAGAGCACTGGGTTGTGATCCCAGGTGTCGCGGGTTCAAGTCCCGTCACTCACCCCACCGCTTGGAGGCCCTGACCTGCACGTCCAGGTCGGGGCCTTCCTACTTGGGAGCACCAGTCTCCGTTTCTTGGGAGCAGAGGGTCGACAACCAGCTCCGGACCGCGACCCGTCCGAAGCAGGAGCAAGACCCCATGGCCTGGATCGAAACCCGCGGCACCGCGCACCCCCGTCCACCGCGTCCGCTGGCGCGAGAGCGGCGCGCACCGAAGAGGAGTCGTTCGACACGCCGCGCCGACGCCGAGCTGTACCAGACGCTCGTCGAACGCGCCGGCGGCACCCGCCCGACCCGCAGCGACCCGAGACGACCGCCGCCGGCGAGCCCGCTTCCCCCGCGCCCGGTCGCGGGCCGGCCGTGCACTTTCGCCGACTGGGCGGCCTACTGGCCTGTCGGCCTGTCCGGGCTGCGGCCCCGCACCGCTGCCGGACTACCGCCGCACCGTCGAGCGGGACTTCCTGCCGGTCTTCGGCGAACTGGACATCACCGCGATCGACCGCACGATGATCGGCGGCTGGGTCGCCGGCGCTGGCCGAGGAGGACCTGTCGCCGAAGACGATCCGGAACAAGCACGGCCTGCTGTTCCAGATCTTCGAGGCGGCGATCCTGCACGAGCCGCGCCCGATGCGCAGCCGCAACCCGTGCCGCGGCACCCGGCTGCCGCAGGTGTGGAAGCCGCCCATCCGCCCGCTGGCTCCACCGGAGTTCCACCGGCTGCTCGCCGCCATCGACCCGTCCTACCGGCCGCTGGTCGAGCTGCTGGCCGCGACCGGCCTGCGGTGGGGGGAGCTGACCGGGCTGCGGGCCCGCTACGTCGACCTCCTCGGCGCCGGTCCGACGGGCGCCGCATCTGCGGGTCGAGTGGACGCTGCAGCGCAGCCCGTACGGCGGCTACGTGCTCGGCCGCCCGAAGTCCGCGGCCGCGCAGCGCACCGTGCCGCTGCCCCCGCGGGCGGTGGACCTGCTGCTGACCCAGCTCGCCGAAAGGACGCCGACCGACCTGGTGTTCACCACCCCGAGCGGTCGGGAGATCCGGCACCAGAACTTCTACACCCGGGTCTGGCGGCCCGCGATCGAGCAGGCCGGCCTGGGTGAGGCAGGGCCGCTACCGGCGCTGCGGATCCACGACCTGCGGCACACCTACGTCGCCTGGCAGCTGCACGCCAGCCCGACCACGGGCACGCTCTACCAAGTCAGCCAGCGGCTGGGCCATGAGTCCTACGCCTTCACCGCCGACCGCTACGGCTATCTGCTCCCCCAGGACGCCACCGCCGAGATGGCCGCGATCGAAGCCGCGTTGACCCCGGTACCGGACGCCGCCGACGCATCGAGTGGTCGCCGCCTGAGCCGATAGCTGCCGCCCTGCAGTTGGTCGAGAACGAAGACACCCGGCGAGTGCCGGGGGTCCTTCGCTGCGTGTCAGGCCCTTCGTCGTCGCTTCGGTCGTGGGGTCGGCGGCCGGGCCGGCGCGTCCCCCGCTGGACCGGTGCTGCCGTCCCATGCGAGCGATCTCGATCAGGTCGAGCCGCGAGAAACGGATCTCCCGGCCGTTCCCGGGGCGGGTGCAGGGGATCTCGCCCCGCTTCACCTTGTAGCGCAGCCACGACTCCGGCATCTTGAGTATTGTCGCGGCCTCGTCTGGCGTGTACATCTCGCATTCGGTGACGGGCTCGGGCCCGAAAACGGAGCGGCCCGACACCAGCGGCTCGCTGGTACGACTCCACTCGGCCGGCTTCGTCCACAGCTCGTCGTGCACTTGCTTCATGTCGCTCGAGGCTCTCCTGGTTCATGTGGAAGGCATCGACGTTCGTCGAGTGGAAACGGAACCTCGGAGCATTACGCGGCGTTCTGCGGCGACGGGCAACCGCCGACCCTGTTCGCCGCTCAGGAAGTGACGCGCAGGTGACGGACGTGGCTGCAGGACCGGCACTGCGGCCTGCGACCGAATGCCGTGGCCGCCGCGGACGTGGCAAAGATGTTATGCGTCATTCCGCATAGGCCCGAGCAGTGATCCCCTTTCCTCGATCGGGGGCCGTGCGCCTTCGAGGCTCGACGTCCGATCCAACGGCTGGCAGCAGCGTCGGAAGCAGCACCACCATGCCACCGGACTTGGCCCGGCTCATGGCGGCGACCACCTTGCCGACGCCCTTCACCATCAACGGCGACGGCGGGCGCGACGACCGCGAGCTACGTCCACTCGCGGCCACCTCGGTCGCGTTGCAGCAGGTAGCTGGTCATCAGCACCTCTGCGACTCCACGTCGCGGAGCACGGTCTCGGAGGTCTCCACCTCCACGAGTTCCCAGCCCTGCGCTCGCAGCCTGGCCAGCTCGCCGGGGACGTCGATCGAGCTCGTCGCGGATGGCACCGTCGGCGTCCATGACCACGAGCGCGCCGGCGTCGTTCAAGTAGGTCGTGAGGCTCGTGTACTCGCGCTCGGCCACACCACGACGGTAGCGACTGGACCTGCTCATCGTGCTGACGCAACGGGCGTTGGAACAGCACCAGCGTGCTGCCTGCTCGTTTCGCGACCGCACGTGCAGGTACATCCGAGCGATGGCGATGGTGAAGGTCTGCGACATGCACGACCTGTCGGAGTGGTGGGTCGAGGTCGAGGCCACCCGGACGTTCGAGTTGGACGGCCAGGCATACGAGATCGACCTCTGCGGAGAGCACAACGCGGCCCTCGACGCGGTGCTGCAGCCTTACCTTGCCGCGGCTCGAAGGCAGGGCGGCCAGCCTCAGGCGGGACGTCGCTCGAGCAGATAGCTCGTCATGACCACGGTCTTGGCGTCGCCGTCTTCGATCACTGTCTCAGAAGTGTCGACGTCGACGATCTGCCATCCGTGTCCGCGAAGTCGGCCCAGTTCCTCCGTCACGTTCATCCGCTCGTCGCGGATGGCCCCGTCGGCGTCCATCCGACCATGGCGCCGGTGTCGTCGAGGTAGGTCGTGAAGCTCGTGTATTCGAGGGAACTCATGTGTCGACTGTAGGAGGACGCCCCTTGGTTGCCGGGGCGTTGCTTGGTGCCGGCTCGGAGGTCCGCGGGCCGTTCGAGCCAGCCGTACGAATCCTCTGCCCGCCGGTCGGAGGTATGGCGCGATCAGCAGCGTCTGTGCTGCGTCGGCGCTCTTTGACCGGCCGCTGGCGACGAGGGCCGCCTTCGATCTCGGCCACCGGCGCGGTGCCGGCGTTGCGCTCGAGCACGGTGAGGACCACGCGGTCCGCGGGCGTCATCGCCGCCTGCTGGCCTGGCGACGGGAGGCGCAGGGGTGGGTCGGGCTCGTCACGTTCGTGGTGCCGGACCTGTCGGGCGACGGCGTCCGCCTGATCCAGCGCTGGCTCCCCCAGGAGCGGCTGAAACCCGCACTCCGATCGGTGCCGGAGGACCAGCATCAGTAGCGTTGGCGTGTGGTGCAGGTGATGCTGGCGCAGTCGGCGACAGCGCTTCCCGGCGATGACTGGGCCTACGAGCCCAAGTGGGACGGCTGGCGGGGAGTGCTCACCAGCGGCCGGCTGCAGTCCCGACATGAGAAGGACCTGTCTCACCGCTTTCCGGAGCTGCTCGGCCAGGTACCGGACGGAACGACCCTGGACGGCGAAGTCGTGTGCTGGCAGGACGGCCGGCTGCACTTCGCCGGTCTACAAGGGCGAGTCCGGGGCGGCGGCGCCAATGTGGCGTTCGTCGTCTTCGACGTACTCGAGC
>CAWAMI010000004.1:0-442991 GCA_963783105.1 uncultured Actinomycetota bacterium | reverse complement strand
GCACTTTTACCACCACTCGGTGTCAAACTCGGTGTCAGGTCCCGTCAAGATGCCGCAAGATGGCGCACTTGCGGTGTCAGATCGCGCTGGACGACGCAGGAATCGCCGGCTTCGGCAGCCCGCTGAACTGGGCGAACGTCGTCCGCGTTCTCGTGTGCGGTACGTCCGATCCCGTCACTCACATGACCGAATCGGGATGTGATCCCGTCACTCGTGCATCGCGTCGGCTCGGCCAGATCGCCATCACGACTTCGTAAGCCGAGCTTTGGATCGTTCGTCGATGTCGAGCTTTAGGCTCTGACAGGTGGGGGGAAACCAGGCGTTCTTCAAGGCGCCTCAGCCTGCGGCTGTCTTGAAGCACGGGATCTTGAAGCGGTACGTCGTCGTATTCGCGTCGAAGACTGGCAGCAGGAGTGGCGGCAAAGTCATCTTCCTCGATGGCTATGCGGGCCCCGGCAGGTACGAGAGTGGTGACCCTGCGTCTCCCCTGCTGGCGTTGCGGACCGCGCGGAGCATCAGCGCCTTTCGCGACCTCCGCTGCATCTTCGTGGAACTGGACGTCGGCTACTTCGCTCAGCTCAACGCCGTTCTCGCGGAAGAGGCCGGCGACCTGGATGTGGTAGCGCACCAAGGAAGGATCGAGGACCACCTGGTACCGCTCATTGAGGGTTGCGGCAATGTCCCCCTCTTCGCGTACCTCGACCCCTTCGGGGTGGGCATCCCGTTCGACACCATGGCGCACAAGCTGCTCGGTCGGAGCAGGTACGGCCATCCCAAAACCGAGGTGCTTCTCAATTTCAGCGTGCAGGCCCTCGACCGCATCGGAGGACTCATCACGAGCGAAAGGGCAAGGAACCGCGACAGCACGCTCGCTCGAATGGATCAGACCCTCGGTGGGGACTGGTGGCAGTCGGTCTACCTGCAGCGCGACAGTGCGGACCGCCTCCACGAGGTTGTTCGGGGATACCGCGAGCGTCTGACCGCGGCCACTGGCGGATGGGGCGGTTGGACCGTGCCCGTCGCCGACAAGATCGGTGCAAGACCCGAGTACCTGCTCATGCACTTCACCCAGCACCCGGACGGGCATTGGGCCTTCCACGAAGCTCTCTCCGCAGCAGCCAGTGAGTGGCGAGGGGCTGCGCACGCAGCTAACCCCTCGTCAGCGCGGGCGTTGGAGGCGATTGGCCAGTTCACCTTGGACGGCCTCGAGCAGGCGCCTGAGTTCGAGGAGGACGAGGAGGCGTGGGTACTCGAGATCGAGGCAAACCTCGCTGACCTCCTCGCGCAGGGCGAGCCGTTCGTTGTCCAGTCACGGCTGCGTGACGTGTTCGGCAAGGCCCTTGGGCTAGCGCGTGAGAAGCATCTGCGTCAGGCCTTGGCGCAGCACTACCGTGCCGGGCGGCTGCGTGACAACCCGAAGGGCAAACTGCAACGGTTTCTCGTCGTTCCCGTCACCTAGGGACCAGCCGGGCGGCATTGAGTTCCGGCATCTCATCCCAGGTGCGACCGTCAAGCTCCCGCCCGTTACTTTTCGGCCTCGCGCCGCCCCACTGCTTGAAGAAGAAGGCAGTACCGGCCGCTGTGCACTGGTCGCGAAGGTCCGTCACCCACTCCTTCCGCAGTTCGCGGTACCCAGAACCGCTCTCACCCCCTGCGATCAGCCAGTCGATGCGGTGCAGGTCCGTGTGCGGCAATGGCCCAAGCAACGGTTCAGCACTGACGAATCGAACGGCGGCGGGAACCTTACGAAGTTCGTCGATGCGCCAAGCTGTCGAAGTGTCCTCGACAGAAACGCCCAACCACACGTTGCTGGGCCACGGCAACTCCTCAGCCAGGCGTGCCGCGCGTCGGGGACGCTTGGTCAGCACCTGATAGGTATGCCGTGGCGTCTCAGCCATGACGTTGAACACCTGCTCAATGAATGACCTGGGTACGCGAGCGTGGAACAGGTCGCTCATGCTGTTCACGAAGATCAGACGGCCCTGTCGCCAACGGCTCGGGACGTCCAACGAGTCCGGGTGCCACTGCACGCCAAAGCCAGGACCCGACGTGCGGGTGTCGCCATCGAGCTGGTAACGGGCGACCCCCATTGCCTTGAGGCGCTTCGCCAGCGAGAGCGCGTAGCAGTTGTCGCAGCCACGACTGATCCGATCGCAGCCCGTAGTCGGGTTCCACGTTGCTTCGGTCCACTCGATGCTGCTGTGGTCCGCCATTCGGGCAACCTACCCCTTCGAACGCTTGTTCGAGTCGAAATCTGTCGGCGTGTTGGAGGGACCATCAAGCAGGTCCGCGGGCGCACAGCTCAGTCCGGAAGCCAAGGACTCGATCGTCGTGAGCGTGGGGTTCCGCTCTCCGCGCTCGACAGAGCCGATGTAGGTCCGATGCAGGCCGGTGAGCTCGGCGAGCCCCTCCTGCGACAGGCCGAGTGCACGTCGCCGCCGGCTGACCCCTGCCCCGAACTCGCGCAGCGTGTCCCGGCGATCGACTGGCACCAGCCCGACGATCTTGATGTGATGACTATGCGTCTACAGCCTATGAGTAGCATGACCCGATGCCTCGCCGGCGTCTGCTCAAGTACGACGAAGCGGCAGCAGCGCTGTCGGTCACACAGTCTTGGCTTCGCCGGCAGGTGGCCGCCGAGACGATCCCCTTCACGCGGTTGAGTCCGAAGGTGGTGCGGTTCTCCGAGAGAGACCTGGACGAGATCGTCAGCGCAGCCCGCGTCACCGCGTCCGTTCGACCCCGTTCGCCAACGCCCGAACCTCTGCCGGCCGCTGGTTCGGCAGTAGACGATCAACTCCTTCCGATTCCTCGCCCGAAGCGCCGATCTCCGCGCGGAGCCAAGTGAAGTCGAGAGGTGGCCATGAACCCAGCAACGATCACCGCATTGGCGGACCGGATGCTCAACGAGGTCGCTGCGACCGGGCAGTCCGCACGACGCATCGAGGACCCGTCACTACTTCGGCGCGCGCTCCGATCCGCCGCGCGGCGTCGCGGTAGGTCAATTCGCACCGGCGTGGCTGCCGAGAGCAACCTCGTGTGGGTGACATCCACATCGCCACCATCGCCCCCACCGAACGATGAGGCGGAGACGAGGCGGCTGCTGGCTGCCATGGATGAGGAGCTCGGGGCTGCGGCACGCGACCAGGAGTAGGCCTGCGACGACCGGAGTGACGGCCCGTCGGGGGCAGGCGTCAGGACGCCGAGACGTCGGTGACCTTCGCGCTGAGCTGAACCGAGGATGAGGACGTGCTGGCCGTTCCCGACGTGTAGTTGTAGGTCCCGTCGGGAGAGTAGGTAAAGCTCTGGATTTGAGTGCCGCTCTCGTCGCCGGTGATCTGGTAGGTGACTTCGACATCGTCCTCGGGCGGAAGCCCGCTGTAGCTGACGTCGATCTTGTAGCTGACGTTGCAGCCGGCCGAGCCGAAGCACTGCTTTTGGGTGATACGGAGCTTCACGTCGAAGTCGGACGCCTTCGGCGTGTACGACGGCGGGGTGTAGCTGAACGTCGGACTCGGGCTCGAACTGGGGAACCGGTCGGCAGCGAGCGGGCTATTGCCCTTCGTTGAGGGCGAGGCGCTGGCCTTGGCGGTGGTGCCGTCACCGCCGCCGGCAGCACTGCCCACAGCCGTGCCGATTCCGAAGGCCGCGAGGATCGCGACGATGCCGCCCACGATCCAGGGGGCGGATGGAGTACGACTCGGCGGTGGCGGCGGTGCCCCCCAGGACGGGCCTGGCGGCGGTCCATATGGCGGCGGTGGCGGCGGCGGTCCGAACTGCTGCGTCATACCGACTCCCCCGAGATCGTCCTCGGACCATGTCTACTTCCTGTCCGAGTGAAAATCCGAGGTTCTCGTAAGGACGGCCGTTCTGTCGTTCATCGTGAGTAACCAGACCATAGAGAGGACTACATGCCCACAGACAGCCCGCAGGACCACGTCCTCGCTTTCGAGGAGTTGAGCGAGACCGACCGCACCGCCCTCGGCCTGACGGTCGAGATCATCACGGACGAGTGGATGAGCGACCTCGACTCGGGGAGCCTGAACTACATCTCGAGCGCGGTGCCGAACCTCTTCCACGAGCGGGCCAACGAGTACCGCTTCATGCTGAAAATGTTCCTCTGCCTGACCGCCATTGGTGCCAAGCTCGCCGACCCGCGCGGCTGGCGTGGCCTGAGCTGCCTCGCCGAGGAATTGGTCATGCGCGAGATCATTGAAGGGGCAAAGGTCCGAACAGAACTCAACCCGGACGACCCCTCCCTGAGTGAGGACGGCGCCGGCCTCCTCTGGGACCTGGCGTTCACCGACCTCGACCACGAGCTGCTCTTCGACCCCTCATGGGACGGCATCGAGAACAGCCCGGAGGACGGGCCGCCCGGCATGGTCTCGATGAAGTTCGAGGACTGGTTCAAGCCCTTCGGCGGCGAGGGCGTCCACGTGTACCTGCGGAACGACTGAACCTGGTCGCCGCCGGTCCACCAAAAACTCGGTGTCAAAACGCGGTGTCAGGACTCACTCGTACTTCCCCGTACTGACCCGTACTTCCCCGTACTGACCCGTCTGACCTGCACGTTCGGTGATCGGTGCAGGTCAGAGAAGGGGCTCCAAACCGGTTCAAGTCCCGTCACTCACCCCATCCCGTTCTCCCAGTCACGCCTGGGAGACGCACTTCCCGGCCCCGTCTGGCCCCTCGGGCCCTGCAGGCCGAGGGGGCAGGCGAGGGTCGAGTTTCGTGGCCTGGGTCTGCATCCGATCGCCAGCGGGGGACCACTTTCGTGGTCAGCCCTGAGCTTGATTTGTCGGCGGGAAGCAGTCGGCCAGCAGGAGCCGGGCCCTCGGCTTGAGGTCCTCACCCGGGTAGTAGATGGCGTAGATCTCTTCTGCCTCCTGCGCCGAACTGACTTCGCAGGCGGTGAGCAGGGTCCGGATGTCTCCGCTGTCGCGGGCGCCGCGGGCGGCGTGCAGCTTCATCGCCAGTAGCAGGTCGGTCGGAGCCAAGCTGATCTCCACCGACCCCTGCTGGCGAAGTGTGCTCCAGCGGGGACTTCCGGCGAAGGGCAGGTAGGCCTTGGCCGCGTCGTTGAGCCAGTCGTCCGGCCAGCCCGCGGCGGCGGCCATCTCGCGTACCGCGATGCGCACTGGCCCCGCCGCGGACGGGGGGTAGATGACGACGTCGATGTCGCGAGTCGCGGTTCGTTCCGGGTCCACGGTGAGGGCGACGGCCGCGCCGCCGATGACTCGGATGCCGGCGCCTACATCGGCGTCGGCCAGTCGGTCCGCGAGCTCCTTGAGCGCTACGAGCAGTGCGGATCGATCGAACGTGCGCTTCGGTCCCTGCCGTTCAGGCACTGACGAGCTCTCCGGCGGCGAGCACGACTCCGTGCCGGAGCAGCGCCGGCGGGGTCTCAGCCAGGTTCAGCTCCGCGAGGCCGGGCGTCTCATCGACCCACCAGCGATTTGGCAGCACCCGGGCTGCGCTACGCGCCCAGGATGGGCAGCTGCGGCCGGGCAGGCGCAGTTCGACGAGACCGGCAATCAGCGCGTCGTAGCGGATGTCGCCAGTCGTCTCGGGCTCCGCTGCGCACAGCGCGGCTCGGACGGGCAGCTCGCAGGCGGCTAGATCGTCGGAGAGCTGAAGAGCTTCCCGCAGCGCCCGGTCGGGCCGAGCGGCGAGCAGCGCGTCCCGAATTCCCTCGGCGGTCTCAGCCGGAGTGGTCCGGGTGGTCGGCACGACGACGAGTCGGTGTCCGGCTGCTGTCAGCAGCTGGGTGAGCACGTCGACCGTGACGTCGTGCTGACCGCGCTCGACGTCGGCGATCTGCGGCTGGCGACGCCCTGCTCGCTGCGCGAGCGTCCGCTGAGAGATGCCTGCTGAGCGGCGTGCGGAACGAAGCAGCGTCGACGCCGGCATGAGCACCCCCGATATGATTTCTCTTATCACGGTACTCGTCGGAACGCACTGGACAAGCCTTGACTTCCCGAGCCAACGATTCGGCCGGCGACGGACCGCCCGTCCGACCCGGTCAGGGTCCGTTCGCGGAAGCCCCCCGGGCGCGCGTACGGCTCAGGTGGTCAGCCCGAAGGCGTTTCTGAACGAGGGTGCGTTGGCTGCCTTGCGGAGATGGGGCACGTGGGCCACGTCGTCGATGAACCCGGTCAGGCTGTAGTGGGTCAGCGGGCTGGTGACCACCTTTCCGTGCATCCCCTGGCGCAACACGACGGTCAGCACCTTCTGGTTGGTGCCGACGCCCTCGTCGAAGGTGACGACGACGGCCAATCGCCCGGAGGTGAAGTCCTTCCCGGCCTTGATCTTCGGCAGCCACGTCCGGAGCCAGTTGTCCGCCGTGCTCAGGGGGCAGTCGTGCCCGTCGTTGCACAGTCCGGGCACGACGAGGGAGGCGGTCGGCAGGCCGTTGGTGATCGCGGCCGGAAGCCCGTTCAGGTTGACCTGGTTGGCCCGGCACTGGGTTCGTTCCGAGGGGTAGTAGGGCCAGGCGGTATGCCGTACGGCATATGTGCCCGTGTTGCCAGTGGCGCAGTTGCTCGGCTGCCCTTCCGCATAGACCTTGGCGGCCTTGCCGGCGGCGAGAACTTGACCGAACACCGAAGGACCGGGAACGGGATGCGCGCCGGGTCCGGCGTCGTCGGTCACGCCGAAGGTCGAGCCGCCCGTGATCGCGAGGTAGTTCGGTAGCGACGGATGCGCAACGGCCTGATAGCCGGTGGCATAGCCGTACTGCCTGGCCTGGCCCATCAGGTACGGCATCCCCGCCTGCGCCTGGCCGAGGGTGTGGTTCTCCTCCAGGATCATCAGCACCTTGGTCACCGGCGTCGGCGCCGGGGTCGCGCAGCCCCCCAGCATCACCCACACACCGAGGGCGACAACGAGCGCGATCGTCTTGCGCATCCGGTGCTCCTCACTGCGTGGACTGCACGTCCTCCGGTCGCCGGCGTCAGGTCATCGATCCTGGGCCACTCAGGTGGACGAGCCCATCGTGCACCCCGACGACGTCCTGCCGAGTGCTGGTGGCACATCGTCGACCCGCGCAACTGAGCCGCACAGCCGAGCCGCACAACTGAGCCGCACTGGGCCTCGCGCAGCTTTTCCCCACAAAGCCGCACTTCTCGGTCGGTGCGCGGTCCACGATTTTCGCCCGCGCACGGAATCGGTTCTCCGTTGCGCAACGATGCGGTAGTAAGGGCTGTCCCGATCACCGTGAGACCCCACCTGGATGCCGACGAAGGGCTCTTTGTGACCGTCGAAGCCGATGAGGCCGCCCGCCTTTCCGCGCTCCTGACCGAGCGCGAAACGGACGTGCTCGGCACCTGGCTCGACATCTCCGCCCGCCAGCTCCGCGGCCGGGCGGCGCGAGCGGAACTCCAGAGCGATCAACGCGAACTGTTCGAGGCGCTGCGGGCCGGGCTGGGCGGCGGCGACCTGTCGAGCATCGAGTCCGCGACGTTCGACGTGGCCCGGAGCGTGCTGACCGAGTTCTCGCACAACCGTGCACGTCAGGGCTTCAGCCCCACCGAGACCAGCGTCGCCGTCTTCGCGCTCAAGGAAGCGCTGCTCGAGGTCCTCGACCAGGCCGACCCGAACAGCTTCAAGGACTTCATCGCGTTCTCGAAGCTCGTCGACCAACTCGGTCTGTTCACGTTCGAGACGTTCACGTCGGCCCGGGAGCGGATCATCACCGATCAGGCGGAGCAGCTGCTCGAGCTGTCCACGCCGGTCGTCAAGCTGTGGGACGGCGTGGTGGCCGTACCGCTGGTGGGCACCCTCGACTCGGCCCGGACGCAGGTCGTGATGGAGAAGCTGCTGCAGGCGCTCGTCGACACGGGCAGCGAGCACGCCATCATCGACATCACCGGAGTCCCGGCGGTGGACACCCAGGTCGCGCAGCACCTGCTCAAGACGATCGTCGCGGCACGCCTCATGGGCGCGGAGTGCATCATCAGCGGCATCCGGCCGCAGATCGCGCAGACCATCGTCGCGCTCGGCATCGAGTTCGGCGACATCCGCACGAAGGCGACGCTCGCGGACGCCCTCGCGGCGGCGATCCGCTCGTCCGCCCAGGCGCGCACACGGCCGGCGGGAGCGTCCTGATGGACCGGGTCCCGGTCCTCAAGATCGGGGACTCGCTGCTCGTCTCCATCCAGGTGGACCTCGACGACCACACCGCGCTGCAACTCCAGGACGACTTGGCCAAGCGGGTCGTCGACACCGGCGCCCGCGGGGTACTGATCGACATCTCCGGCCTGGAGATCGTGGACAGCTTCATCGGCCGGATGCTGGCGTCCATCGCCTCGATCACGGCGGTGCTGGACGCGGCCGCCGTGGTGGTCGGCATGCGACCGGCCGTCGCGATGACCATGGTCGAGCTCGGGCTGTCGCTCGGCGGCGTCCACACCGCGCTCGATGTGGAGAAGGGGTTGGCCCTGCTCGCCCGCAACCGCGAGGCGGAGGCGGAGACGACGGCGGTGCTGGCGTCCCTCGCCGCCGGGAACGCCGAGCCGGAGCTCCTCGAGGAGGGCTGAGATGCCCACCGCGACCGAGGTGCAGGAACTTCCGATCGTGTCCGACGAGGACATCGTGCGCGTGCGACAGGCCATCCGGTCGCTCGCCGTGGCGGCGAAGCTGTCGCTGATCGACCAGACGAAGCTGGTGACGGCCGCCAGCGAGCTCGCCCGCAACACGCTGGTCTACGGCGGCGGCGGCCAGGTGACGATCGACGTCCTCGCCGAGGGACGCAAGGGCGGGGTCCGGGCCGTCTTCGAGGACGAGGGGCCGGGCATCCCCGACGTGGACCTCGCGCTGACGGACGGCTACACCTCCGGCTCCGGACTCGGGCTCGGCCTGTCCGGCGCGCGACGGCTCGTGGACCAGTTCCGGCTGGACACGGCGGTCGGCCGGGGGACGACCGTCGAGATCGTGAAGTGGGTGCGCTGATCCCGCCGCCGCCATGAGAACCGAGGACGTCGCCTGGCACCGGATCGAGCACGAGAGCTCGGTCGGGGCGCTGCGACGTTCCGCGGTGGAGCTGTCCAAGCGGCTCGGCTTCGACGAGACGCGGGCGGGCGAGCTCGGCATCGCGGTCACCGAGGTGGCGACGAACCAGATCAAACACGCCGGCGGCGGCACGGTTCTCCTGCGTGCATGCAGGCCGGACGGCGAGTCCGACCCGGACGCCGGCGTCGCCTTCGTCGCCATCGACCGCGGGCCGGGCATGCCGGACGTGAGCGCCTCCGTCGCCGACGGGCACTCGACCAGCGGGACGCTCGGCATCGGGCTGGGTGCCCTGAGCCGGCTGTCCACCTCGTGGGACGTCTGGTCCCGGCCCGACCAGGGGACCCTCGTCGTCGCCACCTTCGGCTCCTGCGACCTCGTCGCCGATCCGGTCGGCGCGGCCGGACGCGCGGGCTGCCTGACCCGGCCGATGAGCGGGCAGGACGTCTGCGGCGACGCCGTCGCGATACGGGTCGACGACGGGGTGCTCTCGGGCCTGGTCGCCGATGGCCTCGGGCACGGCCCCCTCGCGGCGTTGGCCTCGCAAGCAGCGGTCCGCGCCTTCCGGACCGCCCGGGCAGGACCTCCCGTCGACCTTCTGACCGCCGTCCACCGCGGCTGTTCCGGGACCCGGGGCGCTGCGGCGTCCGTCGTGCAACTCCCCGGTGACGGCACGGTCGGCTACGCCGGGGTCGGCAACATCAGCGGTTACGTGCTCGACGGGCGCAAGCAGCGCGGCATGATCAGCTACCCGGGCATCACCGGCCACAACGCACGGGTGCTCCGGGAGGCGCGGTACGAGCTCCCGAAGCACGCCGTGATCGTGCTGCACAGCGACGGGGTGACGAACAAGCTGCGGCTCGACGAGTACCCCGGGCTCCTCGGACGTTCGCCGACCCTCATTGCGGCCGCGGTCCTGCGGGACTTCGGCGTCCGCAACGACGACGCGAGCGTGCTCGCGCTGGCTCCGGTGCCGGCGTGAACAGGGGCGTGACCAGGGGCGTGACCAGCATCCTCGAGCTGACCTGGCTGACGGAGGCGAGCGTCTTCGAGTTGCGGCAGCGCGGACGCGAGGTGGGAACGGCACTCGGCTACGACCCGCGGGACCAGATCCGTCTGGCGGTCGCCCTCTCCGAGGTGGGACGGGAGATCCTGTCGGACCAGCCCGCCACCGCGCGGTTCGAGGTGCGTGAGCGCCCACCGGAACTCGTGGTCAGCGTCGTCGCCCCCGAGCCTCCGACGCCCGTCCCCGACACCAGCTTCGACGCCGCCCGCCGGCTCGTCGACGACATCGCCGTGACGGTAGCCCCCGTCGAAGCCGGCCCGGCCCACGCGGCTCGCGCGCTGACGCTCGTCCTCACCAAGCGCCTGCCCCTCGGCGCCGTCACGCGGCCGGAGGCGCTGCACCGCCTCCGCGAAACGCTGCGGAGCTCGAGCGTGCACAGCCCCGTCGAGGAGCTGCGCCAGCAGAACGCCGACCTCATGCACACGCTGGATCAGCTGACCACGCGGCAGCAGGAGCTGATCCGGCTGAACGAGGAGCTCGAGGAGACCAACCGCGGCGTCGTGGCGATGTACACCCAGCTGTCGACCGAACTGGAGGAGACGAACCGGGGGGTGGTCGCGCTCTACGCCGAACTCGACGAGAAGGGTCAGCAGCTGGCGGAGGCGAACGAGGCCAAGACCCGCTTCCTGCGCAGCGTCAGCCACGAGCTGCGCGCTCCCGTCAACTCGATCCTGGGCCTGACCGAGCTGCTCGGCGAAAGCGGCTTGGACGACGAGCAGCGACGCCAGGTCGGCTACCTGCGGTCGAGTTCCTCGTCACTGCTGCGCCTGGTGAACGAACTGCTCGATCTCGGCCGGGCCGAGTCGGGTGGCCTCGACATCCACGTCCAAGCGGTCGAGCTGCGACGCCTGTTCTCCGAGCTCCGCGGCACCCTGCGCCCCGTCGCCGAGCGCCGAGGCGTCGACCTGGTCGTCGACGAACCCGACCTGGCCGAGGTCCCGACGGACGGGGAGCTCCTGGCCCGGGTGTTGCGGAACCTGCTGACCAACGCGGTGGCCTTCACCGAGCAGGGCCAGGTGCGGATGACCGCCGCCTCTCCTTCCGGTGACCACGTGGAGATCGTCGTCAGCGATACCGGAATCGGCATTCCGCCGGAGTACCAGTCTCGCGTGTTCGAGGAGTTCGTCCAGGTGCCCGGGCGCCTGCAGTCGACACGCAAGGGCACCGGCCTCGGCCTGCCGTACGCCCGGAGGGTCACCGAGGCGCTGGGGGGAACCCTCACGCTGGACAGCGAGGTGGGCCGCGGGAGCACGTTCACGGTGACGCTGCCGGTCCAGGTGCCGGACGAGGGCGACCCGGAGAACGCCGTCGCGGTCGAGCTCGGCCACGTCCTCGTGGTCGACGACGACGAGGCGTTCCGCCACCTGATCCGCGGGATGCTGCAGGGGGCCGCCGCGCGGGTGTCCGAGGCGGGGAACGGCGCCGAGGCGCTCGACTCCGTCCACCGGCTCATCCCGGACATCCTGCTGCTGGACCTGCGGATGCCCGACGTGGATGGTGGCGAGGTGCTGTCGCGACTGCGGGAGGACCCGGATCCGCGGCTGCGGGACCTGCCCGCGGTCCTCATGACCAGCGTGGACATCGACGCCGAGGTCCGCAGGGCGGCCGAGCCGGCGGCCGCGCTGCTGACGAAGAGCCGGCTCACCCGCGCCGGGCTCCTGCGGTTGCTCGGCGACCTCGCTGGAAGGAGCGCCGGATGACGCCGCTCGGGCGGGTCCTGCTCGTCGAGGACAGCGAGCCGCACCGCTACGTCGTGAGCAGCTGGCTCCAACGGGCGGGCTATTCGGTGGAGGAGGCCGCGACGGGCGCCGAGGGTCTCGACCGGGCCACGAGCGACATCGACGTCGCTGTGCTGGACGTGCATCTGCCGGACATGTCGGGCTTCGACCTCTGCAGCCGCATCAAGACTGCGCCGGCGACGTCCACCGTCCCCGTCCTCCACGTCTCCGCGACCGCGATCGATGTGCACTCACGGGCCGAGGGCCTGAACCGGGGAGCAGACGCCTACCTCATCGAGCCGCTGGAGCGGGACGAGTTCCTCGCGGTCGTACGGGCCCTGGCACGCTCGCACGAAACCCGACGCAAGACCGTCCTGCTCGCCGAGCGGCTTGCGCGGCTGGCAGCCGTGTCCCTTCCGGTCAACGCGGCGGACTCGCTGCTCCGGCTGCTCGAGGCCACCGCGTCGGGGGCCGCCGACATCCTGGGACAGCCGGCACTCGCCGCCGCCGAGTCCGACACCGGACAGCTCCGGGCACTGTGCGTCAGCCCCGGCGCCGCGCCGCGGACAGAGGTGGTCTCCGAGCCGCTCGACCTGACCTGGATCAGGGAGCTGACGCCTGGCGAGGCGGCTGCCCCGCCTCCCGCCTGGTCCGCGATGCTCGCGCGAAACCACGTCGCCGACCGCCGGTGGTGCGCGGTTGCGGTCCGGGACGACGGGAGCGGCCGCGCCTGCATCGCGGTCGCGGTACCGCCCGGCGAGACCCGGGTCCGGGAGGACGACGGTGCGCTCGTCCGGCAGCTGGCCGACGCCATGGGCGTCGCTCTGCTGAACCTGCGGGCCTACGTGCAGGAGCACAGCATCGCCCTCACCCTGCAGCAGGCCCTGCTTCCCGAGCGGCTGCCGGAGCCGCCCGGTCTGAGCCTGGCCGCCCGCTACATCGCCTCCAGCGACCAGGCGAGCGTGGGCGGCGACTTCTACGACGCCTTCGAGTTGCCGGACGGTCGCCTGGCGGTCGTGGTCGGGGACGTGCAGGGGCACTCCCTGCGAGCGGCGACGGTGATGGCGGAGCTGCGGTTCTCGCTGCGGGCCTATCTCAACGAGATGCACGACCCGACGACGGCGCTTCGCCTGCTCAACGACCTGCTGCAGCACAGCCACCCGGAGGAGACGGCGACCGTCGTCCTGCTCCTGTTCGACCCGGCCTGCCGCTACGTCGACGTGGCCAGCGCCGGGCACCTTCCGGCGCTGCTCGTCACCCCGACGGACGCGGAGCTGCTCGACGTGGCCGGGGTGCTCCTGGGCGTGCCGGCGCCGAGAACCGACCCCGTCCGCGTCCAGCTGTCCGGACCGTGCTCCCTCGTCCTGATCACCGACGGGCTGATCGAGACCCGCGACGCCGGGCTCGGCGAGGTCCTGCAGACCTTCCGGGACGTCGTCCTCGACCTGGGCACGCTCGACCCCGAGCGGATCTGTGACGCTCTGGTGCACCGGTTCGTCTCGCCCGAGACCGACGACGACGTCGCGGTGCTCGCCGTCTCCGTCGCCGCGCCGCCGCGGCCTGCCTGACGGAGCGGCCTAGCCTGGCGCGGGTGGTGACCTTCGACGTCGACACCCTCCGGCTGTTCCTGCACGTCCTCGCCGCGACCGTCTGGGTCGGCGGCCAGATCACGCTGGCCGGGCTGGTCCCGGCGCTGCGCGGCGTCGGGCCCGAGGCGACCCAGGCCGCCGCCCGGCAGTTCGGCCGGCTCGCCTGGCCGGCCTTCGGGGTGCTGGTGCTGACCGGTCTCTGGAACATCGCCGCGGAGAGCGGGGAGGAGTCCGACGGCTACGAGGCCGTCCTGGGCGTCAAGCTCGTGCTCGTGGTGCTCTCCGGGGTGTCCGCGTTCCTGCACGCCCGAGCGACCACCCGTCGAGGGATGGCGGTCTGGGGAGCCCTCACGGGGACCTCCGCGATCGTCGTCCTGCTGCTCGGCGTCGTGCTGGGCAGCGCCGAGTCGTAGGCCACCCGGGCGACCGACGTCCGCTCAGCGGGGCGGCAGCGCCAGCACGAGCAGGGCCATGTCGTCGGCCTGTTCCCCGAACGCGGCCACGCCGCCGGTCAACGTCTTGACCAGCTCATCCGCCCCCGCGCCGGCGGGCACGGCGTCGAGCGTGGCGAGCATGCCCTCCTCGCCGAACATGCGGTCTGCCTGGCGGGCCTCGCTGAAGCCGTCGGTGTAGAGGACCAGCGCGTCGCCCGGGGCGAGCGAGATCTCGCGGGTCGGGAGGTCGTCCGAGGGCAGCAGCCCGACGAGCCGGCCCTCGATCGGCACCACCTCGGCGGGTGCGTCGCCGCGGAACACGATCGGCGCCGGATGACCGCCCGAGGCGTAGCGCAGCAACACTCCGTCGTCGGTGGGCTCGGCGACGACCGCCAGCACGGTGACGAACCGGCCGTCCCACTGCTGCTGCAGCAGCGCGTCGTTGAGCTCCCGGATGGCGGTCCCCGGTTCGCCGCACCGGCTCATGGCGGAGCGGAAGGTCCAGCGGGTCGCCGCCGTCAGCGCACCGGCGTCCACGCCCTTGCCGGAGACGTCCCCGATCACCAGGCACCAGCTGCGGTCGGAGAGCGGGAACACGTCGTAGAAGTCGCCGCCGATCAGCTCGGCGTCGCGTCCGAGTGGCGCGTAGTACGAGGCGAGGTCGGCGAACGGCAACGGCGGCAGGACGGGCGGCAGGAGGCTCTGCTGCAGCGTGCGGGCGGCGTGCTCGGCGCGGGCGTAGAGCCGCGCGTTGTCGACCGCGACCCCGGCTCGGCGGGCGATCTCCATCGCGAGCTGGACGTCGCTCTCGCCGTACACCCGGCCGCTCTCCGCCGAGACCAGCGTCAGGGCGCCGAGCACCCGCCCGGTGGCGGTCGCGAGCGGCACGGTCATCGAGGAGCGCAGGCCCAGGGCCAGGAACTGCTCGACGTCCTCGGGGGCGACGTCCGGGATCTCGGCGAGCGCGGCGCGGATCAGTGCCTCGTTGATCTCCGGCAGCACCTCCGGCTGCCCGGTGCGGAGCACGACGGGCAGCCCCTGCTCGGCGTCCATGTCGACGCCGAAGCGTTCCCGCAGCTCACGGGCGTAGGCGACCCGACCGGGGTCGCGGTGCGAGACCGCGACCAGCCGGACACCCTCGGGTTCCACCAGGTCGACCGAGCACCAGTCCGCGAGCCGCTCCACGGCGAGGTCGCACAGTTGTTGCAGGGTGGCATCGAGATCGAGCGACGAGCCGAGCAGTGAACCGGCCCGTGCCAGGAACTCCAGCCGCTCCTCGGCCAGCTTCAGCGCGGTGATGTCGGCACCGACCCCCACCATCGTCGTCGGCCGGCCCTCCGTGTCCGGCAGGACGCGGCCGGTGCCGCTGATCCACCGCACCGTGCCGTCGGCGAGGAGAACCCGGTGCTCGACGTAGTGGTCGCGCCCGGCGGCGAGTGAATTCTCGATCGTGGCGATCGTGTGGGCCCGGTCGTCCGGGTGCAGCAGATCGATGTAGGCCTCGAACGTGCCCTCGAACGTCCCGGGCTCCAGCCCGAAGACCCGCTGAAGCGGCGCGTCCCAGTCCAGCAGGCCGCCCACCGTCCAGCACCAGGTCCCCATGTGACCCGCCTCGAGGGCGAGCAGCAGCCGCTCGTCCTGAAGGAGCTCGGCGGAGGGCGCCGACCTCGACTCTGGCACCTGCATCGAACCCGCCTTCCGCGCGGCCGGGCCCGGTCTCCTCGCAGATCGGCTGCTGCCGCACTATCGCATCATTGCGCCGAGGGGGACAGGCCGGGTGGCTCCGCCTGGGCCGGCACGTCCGCGCGGAGGACGTCAGCCGTCGCATTCGGGTAGTGGTGGCCCGGCCCTGCGCGAGGGGCCGGGGTTCTCAGCTCGACGACGACCCGGCACTCCGGGTCGCCGACCGCGATCCGCTCCTCCAGCGTCACGGTCGCCCCCTGGCCGTTGCGGGCGGCGATGCCGCCGAAGACGCTGGACGTCATGCGGCAGAGGGCGGGCGAGCGTTGCACCACCGGCCCGAACGGACAGGCCCGGTTCCCGAGGACGATGCGGTCGTCGCTGACCTCGATGACGTAGAAGTCGCCGTCTATCGCCGCCTTCAGCCGGACGTAGCAGTCGGCGATCTGCTCGGGGGTGAGGCGGCCGGAGATCGCCTGGGCGGCCCGGTAGGCGGCCTCCATCTGCCCCCCGACGTCCGCGCCGACCTGCGCCACCGCGGCCTGAGCCGCGACCGGGCCGTGCGTCGCCTCGACGGCCTGGGACAGCTGCACCACCAGAGCGCGCAGGAAGGACTCCTTGCCGAAGCCCTCCGGACCGGCCTCGGTCAGGTCGGGCAGGGCACCGATCGAGTGCCGGGGCGGGGCGATGTCGAGTTCGTGGGGGCGTTCGAGCGCGAGCGAGGCGGTGATCGTCTTGCCGCCGCCCCGACGGTGGGCCTTGTCCAGCTGGTGGGTCAGATGGGTGACAAGAAACAGGCCCCGTCCGCCTTCGGCCAGGTCGTCGGGGAGCTCCGCGTCGAGGTTGAAGTCCTCGCCGAGGTCGCGGACGGTCAGGGTCGGGTGGAGATCGGTCCAGTCGATCGCCACCCAGACCAGGCCCTCCGAGTAGCGGACCGCGTTGCCGAGCAGCTCCCCCACCGCCAGCTCGGCGTCCGGCACCGCGGCCGGGTCGCGGGCGTGCCGGTGCAGGTAGTTCCCGATCTCACGCCGCAGGTCGCTCGCGGCGGAGGGCTGTTGGGGGTCGAGGCACCAGTCCACGCCCACTCCTCTGGATCGCTGGGAAGACCGTGAGGAATGACTCCTCCGATGCTAGGCCCGCCGCTACCGCCTGCTCCCGTCGGGTCGGGCATTTGGGGTCAGTCGTCGCCCAGCGGAACCGTGTAGCAGACGGCCTCGCCGTGCACGGCGACGACGCCGTCCCCCCGGGTCACCCGCACGTCGAGCCGGGTGACCGGTTTGTCGCCGCGGGCCGACGTCACCTCGACCCGGCCGGTGATCTCGTCCCCGGGCCGCACCGGGGCGTCGAAGGCGAGGTTCAGCTCCAGGAAGACGCTGCCGGGGCCGGGCAGCTCCTCGGCGACCACCGCGTTGAGTATCGCGGTGGTCACGCCGCCCTGCACGACGATGCCGCCGAAGCGGGTCCCCGACGCCAGCTGTTCGTCGTAGTGGATGGGGTTGCGGTCACCCGAGATCGCGGTGAACAGCTCGATGTCCCGCTGCGTCACCTGCCTCGTCCTGCTGGCCGACCGGCCGACGAGCGACTCGTCGATCTGCTGCACATTCGCGACCATCCGCGACCCTCCGCTCCGACAGCTACCGCCCGCCGATCGCTCGGCCGGCGGCAGCAGCGTAGGAGCGGTGGCGCCGTCGGGGGCCGGTTCCGTCAGGACGGCAGGGGACGACCGAGCACGACGACGTTCCCGACCTGCGTCACCTGCCCGTATCCGGGTGTGCCGCATCCGGGCGCCGACGAGCGCTTGCTGTCGTTTGCACGCAGCCCATCGGGGCAGGTCAAAGGTGTTCGGATGGGGAAGCAACCGTCCGCCATCGGCCGACATGCACGGGCTCGGGATCAGGCCCGCATCGGCACCGAACGGACTCGACGAACGACGACGACCCGGTCTGACGATCGGCGGTCGGAACAACGCAATCGATGGGACGCACATGCCCGAGGACAAGAACAGCAAGGCCACCGAGGCCCGTGAGGGCCTGAAGGACGCCATCGCCGGCAAGGCGAAGGAACTCGCCGGAGCGGTGACGCGGAACGACTCGCTGACGGCCGAGGGTCAGCTGCAGCAGAACGAGGCGCAGGCGCGGCGCGAGGCGACGGCCAGGGAGTCGCTCGCCGACGCGCAGGAGTCGGAGGCCAACGACGAGTTCGCGGCCGAGCGCAAGGATGCCGAGCAGGAGCGCGCCGAGGCGCGGCAGCAGGCGAACCAGCTCTCCGCGAAGGTCCAGCAGGAACGGGCCGAGCAGAAGACCCAGGCGGAGAAGGATGCCGAGCGCGTCGAGATCGCCGGGGAGGCCATCGCCGAGGCCGAGACCCGGACCGAGATCCGCGAGGCCACCGCAGGGACCCAGGAGGAGCTGACCGACGCCGCCGCGCAGGAGGCGGAGGCCGAGCGGGAGCACCAGCGCGCCCTCGCCGAGGCGGACGCCCAGGAGCAGGCCGCCCAGCAGGTCCGCGCCCGGGCCGAGCGCCTCGGCAACCCGTCCGCCTGACGTCCGACCACCCACAGATCTCCCGGCCACGCCGGATCCAAGGAGAAGACATGCCCCTCGCCACCGCGCCCCGCGCTCTCGGCAAGCTGCAGTACCGCATCCTGCGGAGCCCCTCGCTGTTCCTCGAGCAGCGCTACCTCACGCGACTTCCGGAGGACTCCCCCCGTCGCCTGCTGATCGAGCGTGCGCTCGGGAGCATCGACAGCCTCGCCGGCCGAGTGCTCGCCGATCAGCAGCTCGCGAGCCGGGGCGAGACCCTGGTGCAGCGTGCGGAGACCTTCCGCCAGGCGCGCGACCTCGAGCGCTCGGCGCAGGCGCAGCGCGCCGAGGCGCAGGAGGACCTCGAGCAGAAGAAGAAGGCCGCGGATACGGAACGCTCGAAGGCGGTCCAGCGCCAG
This sequence comes from uncultured Actinomycetota bacterium, assembly GCA_963783105.1. Lineage (GTDB taxonomy): Bacteria > Actinomycetota > Actinomycetes > Frankiales > Frankiaceae > JAVEDQ01. Next base: position 424,557 of record CAWAMI010000004.1, on the reverse strand, counting down.
CAGGAGGAGCTCGCCGAGGCGCGTCAGCAGGAGCAGCAGGCCAAGCAGCAGGCCCGTCAGGAGGCCGAGCGCCTCGCGGCCGAGAAGCAGGAGAAGGCCGACGACAAGGCGAACCAGCGGCTCTCGGCCGTCTCCTCGACCCGGGAACAGCGGGAAGCCGAGCTGAGCCAGCGTGAGAAGCGCGCCGCCGAGCAGCGCGAGCAGAAGGTCAGCCGGGCCGAGAGCGAAGCGCAAGCCGCCGAGACCAAGCGGGCGAAGGCCGAGCGCCTCGACACCCTCGCGGACCAGGAGCGCAAGAAGCGGACCCAGCAGCGGGGGCAGCGCAGCAACGCCTGACGCGACGGCTGCCCCGCCGTCGTGCCGGCGGAGATCGAGCGACACCCGCTAGCGTTCGGCGCATGACCGAGCCGCTCTCCCCGGCCGCCTCGAGCGGGGATCTGGCCGCCGACCTGCGCGCGTTCGTCGACGCCGGACCCTCGCCGTTCCACGCCGTCGCCGAGATGGCCCGCCGACTCGCGGAGGCCGGCTTCCGCGAGCTGGACGAGCAGGACGGCTGGGATCTCTCCCCCGGCGACCGGTGCTACGTCGTGCGCGACGGCGGAAGCCTCATCGCCTTCCGGGTCGGCGCGGCCTCCCCCGCGGAGGTCGGGATCCGCCTGGTCGGAGCCCACACCGACTCGCCGACCTTCAAGGTGCGACCGCGGCCGGACGTGCGGCGGGCCGGCTACCGCCTGGTCGGGGTCGAGCCGTACGGCGGCGTCCTGATGCACACGTGGCTCGACCGGGAGCTCACGCTGGCCGGCCGGGTCGCGATCCGGACCGGGGACGGCGAGGTCGACCTCCGCCGCGTGCGGCTATCCGGCGCACCGCTGCGGCTGCCCTCGCTGGCCATCCACCTGGACCGCTCGCTGCGGGACGGGGTCAAGCTGGACCCGCAGCGCCACGTCGTCCCGCTGTGGGGTCCGGACCTCGACGTCGAATCCGGGCTGCTCGAGGCGCTGGCCGAGGTCGCCGGCGTCGCCACCGCCGACATCGTCGGGCACGACCTCGTCACCACCGACACCCAGCCGTCCGCCGTCACGGGCGCCGACGGCGAGTGGATCGCGGCGCCGCGGCTCGACAACCTGGCCTCCTGCCACGCGGGCCTGCTCGCACTCCTCGACGCCGCCTCCGGCGACGGGACGGCCACGGCGCTCCTGGTCGCCAACGACCACGAGGAGGTCGGGAGTGGTTCGGCGGAGGGAGCACGGGGGCCGTTCCTCGCCGACGTCCTCGACCGCCTCGTCGCGGTGCTCGACCCCGACGACCGGCAGGCGCTCCCCCGCGCGCTGGCGCGCTCGCGGCTCGTGTCGGCCGACATGGCGCACGCCGTGCACCCGAACTTCGCGGAGCAGCACGAGCCCGGTCACCGCCCGGCGCTCGGGGGCGGACCGGTGCTGAAGCTCAACGCCAACCAGGCCTACGCCACCGATGCCCGTTCCGGCGCCTGGTTCGCCGTGCGCTGCGCCGACGCGGGCGTGCCGGTGCAGCACTTCGTCAGCCGGGCGGACCTGCCCTGCGGCTCGACGATCGGCCCGCTCACCGCCACCCGCACCGGCATCCCCACGGTGGACGTGGGGGCGCCGCTGCTCGGGATGCACTCGTGCCGAGAGCTTGTGGCCGCCGACGACGTCGGGCTGATGGTGCGGGCGCTGGCGGCCTGCTTCCGGGCTTGAGTCAGAGGGACGGGCTCGGCGGAGGCGGCGGAATGGCCCCGACGTTCGGGCCGGGCGAAGCCGGAGCCGGCGTGGCCAGCGGCTGCGTCGCCGGCGGGTAGGGGTCGGCCGCGCCGGGCTGGCCGGCGGTGGCGCCACCGCGACCGGTCCGCTCCTTGACCTGCTGGATGAGGCGGGCACGCGCCTGCGGGTCGTTGGCCGCCTGCTTCGCCTGGGCGATCAGCTGCTGGCCGCGCGGGGTCTTCGCGAACTTGCGCGCCTGCTGGGCGGCGAGGAAGACGAGGGCTGCTCGGGACATCTTCGGCATCCCCCAGACATTCCCCGTTGGGCCTGGCTTCACCCGGTGCTGCCCTGCACCGCGCCGTGCGGAAGGCTCTGCGCCGGGATGCTGCCGAGCCGCCCGGCCTGGTAGTCCTCGAAGGCCTGGATGACCTCGAGCTTGGTGTTCATGACGAACGGGCCGTACGCGACGACGGGCTCCCGGATCGGCGAACCACCGAGGAACAGGACGTCGAGGTCGGGGCTCCGACTCTCCTGGCGCGGGTCCGCGGTGATGGTGACCGCGTTGCCGGCGCCGAACACCGCCAGCTGGCCGCTCTCGATCGGCCGGCGCTCCGCCCCGATCCTGCCCTTGCCGCCGAGGACGTAGGCGAGGGCGTTGAAGTCCTGCCGCCACGGCAGCGTGATGCCGGCGCCCGGGCTCACCGTCGCGTGGACGAGCGTGATCGGGGTGTGGGTCGAGCCCGGGCCGGCGTGGCCGTCGAGCTCACCGGCGATGATGCGCAGCAGCGATCCGCCGTCCGGCGAGCTGACCAGCGCGACGTCACCGCCGCGGATGTCCTGGTAGCGGGGCGCGGCGAACTTCTGCGTCCGGGGCAGGTTGACCCACAGCTGGAAGCCGTGGAACAGGCCGCCGCTCGCGACGAGGTGCTCGGGGGGCGTCTCGATGTGCAGGATGCCGGAGCCGGCGGTCATCCACTGGGTGTCGCCGTTGGTGATGAGCCCGCCGCCGCCGTTGGAGTCCGAGTGGGCCATCTGGCCGTCGATCATGTAGGTGACCGTCTCGAAGCCGCGGTGCGGGTGCCAGGGCGTGCCCTTCGGCTCCCCCGGCGCGTACTCGACCTCGCCCATCTGGTCCATGTGGATGAACGGGTCGAGCGCACGCATGTCGACGCCGGCGAAGGCGCGGCGCACCGGGAAGCCCTCCCCCTCGAACCCGCGCGGCGCCGTGCTGACGCTGACGACGGGACGCTCGGACGTCGTCTGCGGGTCGACCGGGTCGAGCCGCGGGAGCGTGAGGATGTTGTCGGCGGTGACCGCTGGCATGGCGACACTCCTGACCTGTTCGGGTCCGACGGGTGCGTCGGTCGCCCGATCCAACAGTAGTTGTGCGCGCAACATTCCGCCATCGGCCGACCGGGTGGCCTCGCGGCGACGCCCGCCGCTACTCCCGAAGCATGATCACCAGCAACGACGAAGATCGACACACGGCGGGCCGTGGGACGCTCCCCGGCGTGTCGATCAACCGTGTTGCTCACGATCTTGCGGGGCCAGGGCTCAGCCGGGATCGATCTCCACCAGCTCCTTGATCTTGGCGAGGGTCGTCTGGATCCCCTCCGCGACGGTGGGGTCGCCGTCGCCGACCCGCTCGGTGTGGAGGCGGACCGTCACGGTCGACTGCCGGGTGTCGCCGTCGATGTCGATCTGCCCGCTGTACCGGCTGTCGCCCTCGGAGCCCCACTCGATGTGCTTGCGCTCGTGGTCCACGCGGAACCAGGCGCATCCCTCCCGGTGCACGCCGTTGACGTCGGCGGAGGTCTCGACCTCCTCCGGCCCCGTGCGCTCCGCCTTCTTCATCATGGCGAAGTACTTCGGCAGATTGGACACGTCGGACAGGTACTCGAGCAGAACCTGCTCGCCGACCGTCACCTGCGTCGAGTTCTCGAAATCTCCCACGGGCGGGCTCTGCCCGGCGGACAGCATTCGACGCACCTCGGCCCGGCCGGCCGCGGGTCCGGGCCCGCTGCGGGTTCAGGCCGGCTGGTCTCCCCCGACCCGCAGCCCGCTCCGCAGGGCGGCGAACGCCTCGCGCAGCAACTCGGGTAGCGGGGTCCGGCCGTCGCCGGCGCCCCAGCGCGCGATGGCCGACCGCAGGGCCGACATCGACGCGCTGCCGACGAGCACGGGGAAGACGTCGTTCGCCGCGTCCCTGCCCGTCCGGCGCTCGACGTCGTCGATGAGTGCCCGCTCCATGGCCTCGTAGGCGGCCAGATGCCGCGGGGTGAGCGCGGGGATCTCCCGCACGAGACGCAGCCGCAGAAGCCACTCGTCCCGGCGGTCGGTCAGCTCGTCCAGGCTCGCCAGCAGGACGCTCTCGAGCACGTCCAGCGGCTCCTCGTCGGGCGAGGTGTGCGTCGCGAGCAGGGCGCGCAGCCGTTCCACCCGATCCGGGTCGGGGTTGACGATGACGTCTTCCTTGCTCCCGAAGTAGTTGAAGAACGTGCGGGGAGAGACGTCGGCGTCCGCCGCGATGTCCTCGATCGTCACGTCGTCGAAGCCGCGTTCGGCCACGAGGCGGAGGGCGGCGCCGTGCAGGGCCTGCCGGGTCGCGCGCTTCTTGCGCTCGCGCAGACCGAGCGGCTCGCCGCCCGGGCCGGTTGCTTTCGAGGACCCGGAACCTGACCGGTCCGGGTTCGTGCCGGTGCTGACCATGTCGAGCGCCACGACCTCTCTCCTTCCTCAACCTCGACAGGAGCGCCTGCGGAGGCTCCAACCTGAGCCGGGCTGCATCATTGCGGATGGCGTAGGAACGCGCCATGCCGCAGCGGACATCCGATCCCGGAACTGCGAACGCCGTAAGCCGAGCCCGGATAGTGCCACACCTGAGGTCTTCTCGGGCCACGTCCCAACTCCTCTGCGTGACGGCGATGGGCTCTCGGGCCCGACGCGCGAGGGCTGAGGCGGACTACCGTTGACTGCGTGCAACCGCGGCTCGCGTGGCAGCCGTCGCTGTTGGGCTCCGGGCCGGTGGAGCCCGACCGGGCGTTCGGGACACTGCGGCGCATCGAACTCGACGACCGGTCCTGGGTCGACTACGCCCCCGGGTGGCTTCGCGGGGCCGACGAGCTGTTCGAGGAGTTGCTGCGGATCGGCGCGTGGCAGCAGCGCGAGGTCTGGATGTACGAACGCAAGGTCCGGGAGCCGCGGCTGACCGCGGGGTGGCGGAGCAGCGCCCCCGGTACGCGGACCTTCAGCCGGGAGGACGTTGCCGCCGCGTTGCGCGAGGTCGACGCGACGCCGGCCGCCGATCTCGTGCCGGGCGGCGACACCGGGACAGGGCTCGACGCACTGCCCGCTCCCCTGCAGGCGATGGCCGACGTCCTGTCCGAGCGCTACGGCGTCGGCTTCGACAGCGTCTGGGTCAACCTCTACCGCGACGGCGAGGACAGCGTCGCCTGGCACGGCGACCGGAACGCCAAGGTGCTGACGAACCCCATGGTCGTCACCGTCTCGCTCGGGGCACGCCGGCGCTTCCTGCTCCGGGCGAAGGGCACGACGCGGGCGACGCACGTGCTCGAGCCGGGCGGCGGCGACCTCGTGGTGATGGGCGGCGCCTGTCAGCACGAGTGGGAGCACACGGTGCCGAAGACGCGGCGACCGGTGGGGCCGCGGATGTCGGTGACGATTCGACACAGCCGACCGCGATGACGGACGACGGAAGATCAGGTGGCTCGCAAAGCCTGAACGCGCGTTGAGGCTCGAGCTCTGCGAGCACTGGTGTTGAGTGGTACCGCGGCGGTATCATCCATGCGTGGCGATGACACTCCGGCTCGACGACGAACAGTCCAGCGCGCTGCGGGACGTGGCCGAGGAGGAAGGGCGATCGCAGCAGGAGATCGTGAAGCGCGCCCTCGACGAGTACTTCGCCAACCGCCGCCACGTTCGCCGGCGGGACGCCGCTATCACCCGCATCATGACCGAGGACGCCGAGCTTCTCGACAAACTGGCGCAGTGACGGTCTTCCTGACCCGTGCGGACGTACTGGCCATCGCCGAACGAGTCGGAGCGGTCGTCGCCGACTACGGACTACTCGACGCCGCGGTCGGCCGTCCGCAGACAACGGTCGGTGGCGAAGACGCCTACCCGACCATCTGGGACAAGGCGGCGGCTCTGCTGCACTCGCTGGCCGCCGATCAGCAGTTCGTCGACGGCAACAAGCGGGTGGCCTGGGTCGCGATGAGGACTTTCCTGCTCCTCAACGACTACGACGTGCGGGTGGCGCCAGATGATGGCGAAGCCTTCATGGTCACCGTCGATCATCACAGCCGCTGGCAAGACATCAGCGCGTGGCTCGTGCAGTTGGGAGCTCTCGGCGGATGTCCGTGACGATCCGGCACTCGCGCTGACGGCGTCCGGTGTCTCGCGTGCCCGCTCGGCGCCGCGCCGAGCGGAACGCCGCCGCTTGTATAGTTGATCGCGCGCGCCGTTAGCTCAATTGGCAGAGCAGCTGGCTCTTAACCAGCGGGTTCGGGGTTCGAGTCCCTGACGGCGCACCCGTCCTGTCCTGGTCCGACCCCGACCGTCCCGAGCACGCGTGCGGCGCACTCCGGCACGGTGGCCCGCCGACGGAACCCGAGCCGGTCGCCCGGGCGTTGGACGGTCGTGAGCACCGGGCACCCGCGCATCCGCGTCGCGGTTCCCGTGGGCCTGCTCGTCCTCGTGCTCGCCTTCATCGCAGGCCCGACCGTGCACCGCGCGAGCGCCTCGACCCGGGCGAGCGGGACCGCCGCCGCGACGATGCACACGAGCGCCGTTCTCCCGACGGCGCTCCACGCCGTGCCTCAACCCACCCGGCCGGACCCGACCTCGTCGACGCAGCTGCCGCTGGCCATGAGCGCGGCTGCGCTCCTGCTTCTCGCCCGAGGCGGTTGGCTCGTGCGCCGGCGCGGACCGGGTGCGATGCGCGCCCTCCTGCTCCTCATTCCGCATCGTGGGCGTAGCCCACCTCCGGAGGTCTGCTCCACGACCTCGACCGCCCGGTAGCTGCTCAGCGTCCTCGCTCGGTCGTGGCGTCGGAGCTCCGGGCGGCCGGTCCTCGGCCGCCTCAGCGCCGTCCCCTTCCGGAGAATCCCCATGCCGACGTCCGTCCTCTCGAACTCGTCCGCCCGCCCCGCGCCGCTTCGCCCCCGCACGGATCTGGTGCCGCATCTGCCGGCCCTGCGTACGGCGCTCGACCAACAACGCTCGTTCCGCTTCGAGCAGATCGCCGAGCTCACGGAGCTGATCGGTCAGCTGAGCGGGGCGCGGGAACAGATCGTCCTCGCGCTACGCCGGGGCGCCGTGACCGCTCTCGCCGACATCGACACCGCGCTGCGGCTCATGGACGTCGGCGAGTACGGCCGGTGCCGCGTGTGCACCACGCCCCTCCCGCTCTCCCGCCTGGAGGTGCTGCCCGCCGCCACCCTGTGCATGGAGTGCCAGCGGCAGCACGAGTGCGCCGAGGCATGAGCAGGCCGGCCGGCACCGGTCCGGCCTCCCTACGGCACTCGTTCGTAGTCCTCGGAGCGGAACGTGGCCTGCTTGCGGTACTGGGCGCCGAGCCGGGGCCAGTTGGTCGTGATCCGCCCGTCCGGGTTGCGGTACCACGATGCGCACCGGCTCCACACGCTGCCCGCGAGTTCGCGCTGGATCTGCTCGTCGTGCGCGTCCGCGACGTCCTCCCGCACCGCGATCGGCCCGCCGTCCCGGCTGAGGTGCTCGACCATGTCCCGGATGTAGCGCGCCTGGGTCTCCAGGAAGTAGATGATCGATCCCCCGCCCGTGTTGGTGTTCGGGCCGTACATGATCGCCAGGTTGGGGAAGTTCGGGACGCTGATGCCGTAGTACGCGCGAGCGCCCTGAGACCACTGGGCATGCAGATCACGGCCGCCGACGCCGGTGATCTTCATGGGGGCGAGGAACTCCGTCGCCTTGAAGCCGGTCCCCCAGATGATCACGTCCGCGGGATGCTCGACGCCGTCCGCGGTCACCACCCCGGTCGGCGTGATCTCCCGGACGCCGTCGGTGATCAGATCGACGTTCGGCTGCTCGACGGCGGGCAGATAGTCGCTGCTGAACAGGATCCGCTTGCAGCCCACCGGGTAGTCCGGCCAGACCTTCTCGAACAAGCCCGGCCGACCTGCCGTCTGCCGCCTCATGTGCCAGCGCGAATAGGCCCGGATCGCCGCGGACAGCGCCTTGGAGTAGACCCACGCGACGCTGAGCCCCTCCACCGCGCCGTACCAGGCGGCCCGCTCGGCGAGCAGCGTCGCCGGAACCTTGGCGAACACGGCATGGTGCCTCGGTCCGAAGACCCGGTCCGGTCGCGGGAGCAGGTACGGCGGCGTGCGCTGGTACACGTCCAGATGTGCCACCGACGGCTGGATCGCCGGGACGAACTGGATCGCGCTGGCACCCGTACCGATCACCGCGACGCGCTTCCCGGTCAGGTCGACGTCGTGCCGCCACTGCGCCGAGTGGAAGGCGACTCCACCGAACGAGTCGCGCCCGGGGATGTCGGGCAGCGAGGGCCGCGAGAGCTGGCCGACGGCCGAGACCAGGACGTCGACGTCGAGCGGCTCACCCCGGCTGACCTCGACGTGCCAGCGACCCGTCGCCTCGTCCAGGGTGGCCCCGATCACCTCGGTCCCGAAGCGGATGTGGCGGCGCACGTCGTACTTGTCGGCGACGCGGCGGATGTAGTCGAGGATCGCGGGCTGGCGGGAGAAGCGATGCGGCCAGTTGGGATTGGGCTCGAACGAGTACGAGTAGAACGGCGAGGGGACGTCGCACGCGGCGCCCGGGTACGTGTTCTCGCGCCAGGTCCCCCCGACGTCGTCGCCCTTCTCCAGCAGAACGATGTCGGAGAAGCCGCTCCGCTCGAGCTCGATGGCGGCAGCGAGGCCGCCGAAACCGCTGCCGATGATGGCGATCGACGTCATGACCCCAGCTTCCTCGCCGCAGACGGCCCGCACGGAGCCACGGCTCCAGCTGAGTATCCGGGACCTGCCGGGCGTTGCCGAGATCGTCGCCGATCACCACGCCCGGGAAGTGAGGTCCGCGGCGACGAACGGCCTCGGGTAAGCCTCCCCCCGCGCAGGTGCAGGTCCGTTCAGGTACTTGGTCCCTTGGCGCGCGGGGCCGAGTGGTTCACGGTGCTCGGTCATGACCCACGCGATCCGCGTCGAGGGACTCACCAAGCAGTTCGGCGACGTCACGGCGCTGGACGGGGTCGAGTTCGCCGTCGACGACGGGACCATCTTCGGCCTGCTGGGCCCGAACGGGTCCGGCAAGACGACCCTCGTGCGGATCCTGGCCACGGTGCTCCGGCCCAGCGGCGGCCGCGCCGAGATCCTCGGTACCGACGTGGTCGCCCACCCTCGCCAGGTGCGTTTCGACATCGGCCTCGCCGGCCAGTTCGCCGCCGTCGACCCGAACCTGACCGGTCGCGAGAACCTGAGGCTGGTCGGCCGGCTCGCGCAGCTACGTCCCGAGCTGATCGCCGGACGCGCGGACGACCTTCTCGAACGCTTCGGACTCGCGCAGGCGGGCAGCCGGCCGGTCAAGGGCTACTCGGGCGGCATGCGGCGCCGGTTGGACGTCGCTGCGGCGCTGGTCCAGCGCCCGCGGGTGCTGTTCCTCGACGAGCCCACCACGGGCCTGGACCTGCAGAGTCGCAATCAACTCTGGGAGATGATCCGCGAGCTGGTGCGCGGCGGCACGACGGTCCTGCTCACCACGCAGTACCTGGAGGAGGCCGACCAGCTCGCCGGGCGGATCGCGGTCCTGGCCCACGGGCGAGTGATCGCCGACGACACGCCCGCGCGGCTGAAGGCGCAGTTCGGCAGCACGATCCTGGAGCTGACCTACGCCGACGAGAGCCTGGCGAGCCGCGCCGCCACGCTGCTCGCGGACAGGCTGGATGACGGGCTGGAGCGGGACAGGGCGACCGTGCGTCTGTCGACCCAGGACAGCGCGAAGCTGCTGACCGTCGTCCTGCCTCAGCTCGAGGCCGCCGAGCTCTCGCCGGCGCACCTGCTGGTGCGCGACCCGAGCTTGGACGACGTCTTCCTCGCTCTGACCGGAACCACCGATGAAACCCGTGGCGAGGCCCTCGGCCCGTCCGACGGGATGTCACAGCGCGGCCGGGGGGCGGCATGACCACGATCGCCACGACGTCTCCGGCTGCTGCCCCTCACGAGCGTCGGCCGCGGAGCTGGCTGGCGCCGGCGAGGGACACCTTCGCGGTCACGTGGCGCAACCTCATCGGCATCCGCCGGACCCCCCAGCTCATGGTGTTCACGCTGATCCAGCCGGTGATCTTCGTGCTGTTGTTCACCTATGTGTTCGGCGGGGCCATCCGCGGCCTGCCGCCGGGGCTCACCTACGTCGACTACCTGATCCCCGGCGTGTTCGTCCAGACCGCCGTGTTCGGCTCGATCATCACGGCCGTGGGCATGGCCACCGACTTGAACAACGGCATCCTCGAGCGGTTCCGGTCCCTGCCGATGTCGTCGTCCGCGGTTCTGGTCGGCCGCTCGCTGTCCGACCTCACGCGGAACGTGTTCGTCACGATCATGATGGCGCTGGTCGGGTTCCTCGTCGGCTTCCGGTACGGCAACGGGCTCGGCCGCTTCGTCGCGGGAATGCTGCTGGTGCTCGCCTTCGGCTACGCCATGTCCTGGATCTTCTCGCTGGTCGGGATGGCGGTGAAGGATCCCGAGACCGCTCAGGCCGCCTCGTTCCCCATCCTGGCGCCGCTCGTGTTCGCCTCGGCGGTGTTCGTCCCGGTGGGGACCATGCCGAGCTGGCTGCAACCGTGGGCGGAGAACCAGCCGGTGTCGTTGACCGCCTCCGCAGCCCGGCAGCTGATGCTCGGCATCCCGGCCGGTCACGACCTGTTCTGGTCGTGCGTGTGGATCGTCGGCATCGTCGGGGTCTGCGCGCCCCTGGCCGCCTGGCGCTACCGCCGCGCCGTCTAGGTGTCGAGTCCGGAGGCGGCCGGCTACGACTGCTGGGCCGGCGCGATCACGGCCGCCAGCGCGGAAAGGCGCTCGGGTACGGCCCGGTAGAAGGCCCAGGTCGCCCTCTTGGTCTTGGTGACCAGGCCGGCCTCGAGCAGCACGCGGAGATGGTGCGAGACGGTCGGCTGCGTCAGCCCGATCGGCTCCGTGAGGTCGCAGACGCAGGCCTCCCCGCCGTCGTGGGCCTGGATGAGCGAAAGCAGACGGAGCCGCGTGGGATCGGCGATGGCCTTGAGCAACCCGGCGAGCTCGACCGCGGAATCCGCGCTGATCGGCTCCCGGGCCAAGGACGAGCAGCAGGCCAGCACGTCGTGCGCCGGATCGGTGAGCGCCAGCAGCTCGGGCATCGGACCTCCAAGGTTCATCGACATCTATGTTGACAGGCGTCGATGGATCTGGCCATCCTGTCCCCGCCAGGTCATAGACGTGCGTCGATGAAGGTGGGCTCATGGCACGTGTACAGCTCGCGCTGAACGTTCGGGACGTGGACGAGGCGGTGGCCTTCTATTCGAAGCTGTTCGACGCGGAGCCGACGAAGCGCCGGCCCGGTTACGCGAACTTCGTCGTGTCGGAACCGCCTCTCAAGCTGGTGCTGATCGAAAGCGCGGACGTCCGCGGCGACGGCGTGGCCGGCGCACTGAACCATCTGGGCGTCGAGGTGGACAGTCCGTCCGAGGTCAGCGGAGCGACGGAGCGGCTGACCGGCGCCGGGCTGGACACGCTGACGCAGGACAGCACCACCTGCTGCTACGCGGTGCAGGACAAGGTCTGGGTGCACGACCCGGACGGGGCACCGTGGGAGGTCTACACGGTGCTGGCGGACGCTCCGGAGGCGGGCGGCCTGCAGGGCGACAGCGGCTGCAAGACCGGCGCCGACGGCGCCTGCGTCCCCACGGCAGCCGCTCCCGTCGACGTCGAGTTCACCGCAGGCGTGCCGCTACCGCTCACGGGCAGCGCAGGCTGCTGCCCGTGAGCGACCTCGTCGCCGAGTCGCCGCGGGCGGTGGAGCCCGACGCCCCGGTACTCCAGCGGCTGTCGACCCTGGACCGCTTCCTGCCGGTCTGGATCGTCCTCGCGATGGCGGTCGGGCTCGGGCTGGGCCGGCTGATCCCGGGGCTGGACGACGCGCTGGACACGGTGGCGGTCGGTTCGGTCAGCCTTCCGATCGCTCTCGGCCTGCTGCTCATGATGTATCCGGTGCTGGCCAAGGTCCGGTACGGCGAGCTGAACCACGTCACCGGCGACCGGCGGCTGCTCGCCGCGTCGCTCCTGCTCAACTGGCTGGTCGGCCCCGCGCTGATGTTCACCCTGGCCTGGCTGCTGCTGCCCGACCAGCCGGCCTACCGCACCGGGCTGATCATCGTGGGCCTCGCACGGTGCATCGCGATGGTGCTGATCTGGAACGACCTGTCCTGCGGCGACCGCGAAGCAGCGGCCGTCCTGGTCGCGATCAACTCGGTTTTCCAGGTGGTGGCCTTCGCCGCGCTCGGCTGGTTCTACCTGCAGGTGCTGCCCGGCTGGCTCGGCCTGGAGCAGACCGCGCTGGACGTCGGCGTCTGGGACATCGCCAAGAGCGTGCTGGTCTTCCTCGGCGTTCCACTGCTCGCCGGTTACCTGTCCCGAACCCTCGCCGAGCGGACCCGCGGCCGCGACTGGTACGAGGGCCGGTTCCTGCCGAGGATCGGCCCGGTCGCGCTGTACGGCCTGCTGTTCACGATCGTCATCCTGTTCGCCCTGCAGGGCAACACCATCACCAGCAGGCCGGGCGACGTCGCCCGCATCGCGCTGCCGCTGCTGGCCTACTTCGCGATCATGTTCAGTGGCGGATTCGCCCTCGGCAGCCGGCTCCGGCTCGGCTATCCCAAGACCGCCACCCTGGCGTTCACCGCCGCCGGCAACAATTTCGAGCTTGCGATCGCCGTCGCCATCGGCGTCTTCGGCGTCACCAGCGGCCAGGCCCTGGCCGGAGTCGTCGGCCCGCTCATCGAGGTGCCGGCGCTGGTCGCCCTCGTTTACGTCGCGCTCTGGCTCCGGCGTCGATCATTACCCGCCGGAGAACGGCCGTGACCACCAAGCCGAGCATCCTGTTCGCCTGCCGCAAGAACGCCGGCCGGTCCGTCACCGGCAAGGTCCTCGCCGAGCACTACGCCGCCGGCGCCGTCGACGTCGCCTCCGCCGGCTCCGAGCCCGGCGATGGCATCCATCCCGAGGTCGCCGCCGTCCTTGCCGATCTCGGCCTCGACACCAGCCGGGAGACGCCCGAACCGTTCGACCCGGACGGCCGCTACACCGCCGTCGTCACCATGGGCTGCGGTGAGTCCTGCCCGGTCTACCTCGGCGCCCGCTACGAGGACTGGCCCGTCGACGACCCCCAGGGCCGCGACCCCGCCGCCATCCGCCGGATCGTGGCCGACATCGACGCCCGTGTCCGTCAGCTGCTCACCGATCTGCTGCCGGCGATCGCCCTGCCACCCGCCGTCGTTCCGCTCGACAGCTGACCGCGAGCGCCTCGGCGTGCAACACTGTTCAACGTCTGACGCGCCCGGAGCATCCGGACCTCGTGGTCCTCGCAGTGCGGACTCGGAGCCGAGGCGGCGAGATGCATGACGGAACCACGTGCAGGTCAGGTCGAGGTCCTGCTTCGGGATCGGCGAGACGACATTCGGGGTCCCGGGTTGCCGACCCCTGCCGTCACCGCCCCGCCCACGGGAGTGGATTGCGACCTGCCGAACGGTGGGCGGCGTCGACCAGGCGTTCTCCGGGCCGAGAGCACGCGGATGGCCGGCACCGACGCCGACGCCGACGCCGACGCCGTGATCCAGGACCTGTTCAGAGCTGGACTGCACATGCAGGCACTTCTGCCGGGCTCCGACACCCGGACCCGCGACGAGCTCACCGACGCCGTCGACGACCTCGACCGGATCATCCGCGTCATCCAGACCATCGTCCTCGGACACGAGACGACTGCGGAAGCGGCTGATCAGGCGGCAGCGGCTGATCAGGATCTGCGCCGAAATCGTTCGTCGCGGTCCGCCATTCCACGCCCCCCGGTCGGATTGGAACCGGTCAGACCGGAAAGATAGAGGGCCTGACAAGGCCGGGTCTGGTCCTCGCGCGGCAACCGAAACTCAGGATTCCGCGAGGGCAGACCGGTGACTGCACCACCCCCCTCCTCACGAGCCGGACCGGGCCACGGCGCCTTCCCTTCCGCGGCTGCACAGGTCAGCGGCGGGCTGGATGCGCCAGAGGCCGGGCACGCGCTGCCGGACAGCCCGCAGAGCCCGGCGCTCGCGCGTGGGCTGCTGCGCAGCGCTCTCGAGGGCTTTCCCGCAGAGACGGTCGACACAGCGCTCGTTCTGGTCAGCGAACTGGTGGCCAACGCCGTTCTGCACACGGAGTCCCCCTTGGTCCTGCAGATCGACGCCGCGCTACCCCACGTCAGAGTCTCCGTCGAGGACAGCTCGGCGGACCAACCGCAGCCGCAGGAGATGGACGTCGAGGCCGTGAGTGGTCGTGGACTCTGGCTCGTCGATGCCATGTCCGCGTCGTGGGGCTGGCAGGCGACCGCAGCCGGAGGCAAGCGGGTGTGGTTCGAACTGGAGCCCTGACGAGGGTGTGGCGCGGCGTCGAGATCGTTGCCTTCGGCTCGGTGAAGAGGACTTTCGCCCATCGCGAGTTCTCAGCAGCAGGACGACGCTGACCCCGAGCGAAGGAGGAGCCATGGTCATCGAGCTCGACGAGGCGCAGGCCGAGGTCCTGAGAGAGGTCCTCGAGGCGAGGCTCGGCAACCTGGCGAGCGAGATCCGGCACACGGATACGCCGCGGGTGCGGCAGGAACTTCGTGAGGAGCGCGAGACCATTCGCACGCTGCTCCTGGCGATTCAGCCTGCCGCGGCGTAGGACCGGCCCATCAGCCGACGGACCGGCTGGTCCCGAAGACCTCGTCGAGCGTGCCCGGCTCGAGGTGGCGTTCCCGGATGAGCGCGACCAACTGGTCATACAGGCGGGTGACCGTCGCATGGTTGGCGTGACCGAGCATCACCGTTCCCGGCTGCAGGTACCGCCGGGCGTTGGTCATGAGCGTCGTCGGGCTGATGACGAAGGCGTCGCCGAGGTCGCCGTTCCACAACAGGATCCTCGTGAAGCCCAGCTCCCCGGCGAGGTCGTCCGTCGCGCGGCTCCGTCCCCCGTACGGCGGCCGGAACCACGGGCGTGACGTCACGCCGAACGTCTTGTTGATCCATGCCTCGTTGGTCGAGATCTCGGCGCGCGCCCGCTCCGGACTCAGTCGGCGCAGGTCGAGGTGGTGGTAGGTGTGGTTCGCGATCTGCACCTGGCCCGCGTCGATGAGCGGCCGCAGGGTCTTCGCGTGCGGCTCCCACTGAGCCGCGAAGGCGGCGTTCGGGGCGAAGGTCAGGTGGATTCCCGAGTCGTGGGCGAACCGCACGTAGGCCGCGACCGTCTCCCTCGAGTACCCGTCGTCGACGGTCAGCGCGATCCGGTTGGTCGGACCGGGGATGTGATCGACGAGCCTCGGCGCACCCGGGTGCGGCCGCGGGATCGCCGGTCGGGCGGGGGCGCCCGTCGAGGAGCTGAAGGTCTGCTCGGACGCGACCGTGCCGCCCAGGCCGAGCACACCCACCGCTCCCGCAGCCAGGAACAGCAGCCGACGCCGGTCCAACTCCCCCACGCTGTCATGCTGACGGATAGGCCCGGATCCTGCCTAGCTCTCGCCAATGCCCCTTAGGTCTGACTTCGCGCTCACGACCCGGACTATCCGCCGGTCCGGCACCAGCCACATCAGGGCGACCACGACGTAGAGAGCCACGCCGAGCCATCGGTTGACCGGCGTGGGAGCGATGCCCAGCAGGCACAACAGCGGAGACAGCTTGCCCTTCACGTCACGCCCACCGCGTCCGACGATGGAGCCGTCCCCCTGCAGCCGAATGATGACGGACTGCAGGATGAAGTAGGCGATGGCTGCGGCGAGCAGCACGACGCCGTACAGCTCCGTCGGCAGCGTGGCGAAGGAATGCTCGCCCATCCATGCAGTGGCCCACGGCACCAGCGAGAGCCAGAACAGCAGGTGCAGGTTCGCCCAGAGCACCGCCCCGTCGACGCGCGAGGTCACCTGGATCATGTGGTGGTGGTTGGTCCAGTAGATGCCCAGGTAGACGAAACTCAAGACGTAGCTGAGCAGCACCGGTAGCTCGTCGCGCACCGCCTCCCAGGTCGTCTGCTCCGGGACGTGCAGCTCGAGCACCATGATGGTGATCAGGATGGCGATGACGCCGTCGCTGAACGCTTCGAGACGTCCGGTGGGCATGGGACGAAACCTAACCGGGTCAGCCCTCGGCCTCGAAGAAACCTGGCTCTTCGCCTCCTCACGCTGTTCCGCCGGTGTTGATCTCTCGCGTGCGTCAGCATCGGCGTCCCACTCCCCGACTCGGAGGGAGAACGCGGATGACCGACACCCGAACCCGAACGACCTGGCCGCGGCACCTGCGCCCCGGTGCGCTGCGGTGGGCGCGGGCCAGCAGCCACTACGACCAGACCATCGCCTTCTACCGGGACGTCCTCGGGCTGCCGGTGATAGCCGAGTTCTCCGACAGCTTCGACGAGGACGGCACGGTCTTCGGGCTGCCCGACGCCGGAACCGAGATGGAGATCATCCGCTCGCGAGGCGGTGCCGCCGCGGCGGGCTCCTTCGACCAGCTCGTCCTCTACCTCGACGATGCGGCCGCGGTCGCGGTGGCCGAGGCGCGTCTGCGGCACGTCGGACACATGCCCGACGACGCGCCCCACCCCTACTGGGCCGCGAACCGCGCCCTCAGCTACCGCGACCCGGACGGCCGGGACGTCGTTCTCGCGCCGTGGGTCTTCGGGCGCGATCCCGAACCGAGCGAGGATCCGAAGTCCGACGTGACGCCCCCTCCCGGAGCCCGGGACGTCCTGATCGACGGCTATTCCGGCGACCGCACGGTCCTGCGCGGGCTGTTCGAGGAGGCGGAGGACTCGGCGAGCCAGCTCGACGGCTACCTCGACGCGGGCGTCGTAGTCGTCGTTCGCGTCCCGGAGCAGGATGTCGTCGATGATCCGCCGTCAGGACCGCGACCCGGTGGAGCTGAAGAACTGGCGGTCGACGCTCGGCACCGCGGGTCCGGCATCGGCCGCTCCCTGGTCGAGGCCGGCCTGGGAAGGGGAGCCGAGATGGGCGCCACGAAGATGGTCGTCGCCACGGCCGCCGCCGACGTCGGCAACCTCCGCTTCTACCAGCGCTGCGGCTTCCGTTTCTCGTCGGTCGAGCGCGACGCTTTCTCCCCGGACAAGGGCTATCCGGACGGAACCGAGATCGACGGCTCCCCCTGCTCGACCGCGTGTGGCTCGTCCTCGGCATCTGAGCAAGCCCCGGACCACCTCAGACGGTGTGGCGTGCCCCGTCTCGCGAGGCGCCACTCACGTCCGCCGACGCCTCGCGGCGAGGTGGTCGACCTCCAACACGGCCCGAGCGAATGCGTCCGGGGCCTCCTGCGGGAGGTTGTGCCCGATCCCGCCGCGGACCGTCCGGTGCTCGTAGGCGCCCGAGAATTTGCCGGCGTACGAACTCGGCTCCGGATGCGGGGCGCCGTTCGCATCGCCCTCGAGGGTCACGGTCGGCACGGAGATCGCCGGCGCAACCGCGAGCCGACTCTCGAGATCGTCGTACCGCGGCTCGCCCGAGGCGAGCCCGAGCCGCCATCGGTAGTTGTGGATGACGATGTCGACGTGGTCGGGGTTGTGGAACGCGGCGGCGCTGCGGGCGAACGTCGCATCATCGAAGTGCCACTCCGGCGAGGCCGTCTGCCAGATGAGCCTCGCGAAATCCTCGCGGTACCTGTCGTATCCGGCACGGCCACGTTCGGTCGCGAAGTAGTACTGGTACCACCAGAGTCGCTCGGCCGAAGGCGGGAGCGGCAGCGCCCCGGACGACGGGGAGCCGATCAGGTATCCGCTCACCGGGACGAGCCCGCGGCAGCGCTCCGGCCACAGGGCGGCGACGACGGCCGCGGTCCGCTCCCCATCCGCTCCGGCGAGACGGCGCGCTCGATGCCGAGCGCATCCATCAGCGCGACGGTGTCGACCGCGAGCGCGGACTGCTGGCCGGTGCGCGGCGTTCCGGCGGACAGGAAGCGGGTCGAACCGAAGCCGCGCACGTACGGCACGATCACGCGGTAGCCGGCTTCCGTGAGCATCGGCACGCACTCGGCGAAGGTGTGGATGTCGTAGGGCCAGCCGTGCAACAGCACGGCGACCGGTCCGTCCTGCGGGCCGACATCGGCGTAGCCGACGTCGAGGTCGCCGGCGGGCACCTGGCGGATGTCCCCGAAGGGTCCAGTCATCATCCTTGTCACTCGGCGGCCGCGGCGAGCCCGTCGCGGATGCCGGCACGCCTCGGCACCCCGAGCTTCCGGAATACCTGGCGGAGGTGCGCTCCCGCGGTCCGCGGCGACATCTCCAGCCGCTGCGCGATCTGCTTGTTGGTCAGCCCGGCCGCCGCGAGGTCCGCGACCACGCGCTCCCGCGGTGTCAGCGCCGGCAACGCCGTCGCAGTGGGAGAAGGTCGACCCGGCCTCATCGGACCCGTGATTCTCCGCGGACGCCTCGCGGTCATGGCCGTGAGGGCGTCCCGCAGGGATGCCCTCGAGGTCACGCCCAGCTTCGGGAACGCCCGGTACAGATGTGCGCCGACCGTGCGGTGCGACAGGAACAGCCGGGAGCCGATCTCCTTGTTGGTGAGACCCTCCGCGGCCAAACGGACGACCTCCCGCTCGTGCGCGGTGAGCACCGCCGGTCCGAGCGTGGGGGGCTTCGGGGTCTGGCGACCGTCTCGACCCGTCACGGCACTCCCCCCGGGGGCGCTGCTGACCCCGAACGGCGTGACCGTACGCCCGCCGACCTAGCTGCGGCGATCCCTCTGGGGCTCCCGCTTGTCACAACGCACGGTTCGAGGCGGCGGACCGTGCGGACCGTGACCGGCTCAGCCGACGAGCGTCGTGAGCGGCTCCCCCACCTCGACCACGTACGTCGACAGCATCACCCCGGTCCCGGGCCCGAGGTCGAGCGCCTCGTGTGGTGTCCGCGGCGGGATCAGGAAGCCGTCGCCGGCGTGCAGGATGCGCGTCGGCGCCCCCTCGACCTGCATCTGGACCGTGCCCGCCACGATGTAGCCGACCTCCTCGCCGGGGTGGAAGTGCCAGCCCGATGCGACCCCGACAGGGATCTCGGTGAGCACCTGCACGATCTCGCGTCCCGCAATGGACGACGAGAGGTGCTGGATCTCGGTGCGCCGCAGCTTCCCGTCGAGGGCGTCGACCGCGGGCTGCGTACTCGGCGTGGGCGACACGGACATGGGCTGTCTCCGATCCCTATCGGTAGGGCGGGTCGTCGGTCAGGTGCACCGCGGCCTCCTCGGCGCTCGCTGCTCCCCCGTCCACGCCGGCCTCCCGGGCCACGAGGTCGAGTTCGCCGACGCCCCGGTCGGCGTCGGAGGCCGGGCCGAGGTCGTCCGGGTCCTCCGGGTCCTCCGGGTCCACCAACCGGCCGGCCCGCGGCTGCCGCGTCCGGCCGAGGTCCTCGGGCTGGTTCTCGTCGGTCCACGGCGGGTCGTCGGTGGGTTCGGGCTCCTCCTCGGCGAGGAGGGCGTCGAGCCCCTCTCCGCGTTGTTCCTCCGCGAACGTCGTGCCGTAGCGGGTCGCACCCCGGTATCCCTCACCCGCGTCGACACCGGTGTCGAGGACATCCGCGGCCAGGTCATCGGTGGCCAGGCTGTCCGAGGGGTCCAGGACGCCGTCGTCCTCGGCCGGGTCCTCGGAGTTCCCGCCCGGCTCAGCCGGCGACGGAGGCATGCCCGGCCGCCCGTGCGCCGAGCGAGTCGAGCGCCTGCAGGATGACGTCGACCACGACCTGCGGCTGGGCGACGAACAGCACGTGGCTGCCCTCGTGCTCGGTGATGGTGGCTCCCGCGCGCACGGCCATGGACCGGACCACGTCGGAGCCGGCGGCCCGGTCACCGGTCGAAACCACGGCCCAGGAGGGCAGGGTCTTCCAGGCCGGCGGTCCGTTCCTCTCGCTGAACCCGAGGGCCGAGGCCGGCCGCTGGGTGGCGGCCATCACCGCGGCCTGCTCGACCGTCAGGTCGGCGGCGAAGACCTCGTGGAACTTGTCGGGGCTGATCGAGAACTCGGTCTCGGTCGCTCCATCGGAGCCGGTCGGGTACTGCGAGGGCACCAGGGCGGTGTTGAGCACGCTGTCGGTGGAGCCGCCCTCGATGTCGAGGATGACCTCACCCTCGTCCGGCGCGAAGGCGGACACGTAGACGAGTCCGATCACGTTGCCGGCCTTTGCCGCGCTGTTGGTGATCACCGCCCCGCCGTAGGAGTGGCCGACCGCCAGTACGGGTCCGGGGATCTGGGCAAGGGCGCTGGTCACGTAGGCGCTGTCGATCCCGATCCCCCGCAGTGGGTTCGAGATCGAGGTCACCGCGACGCCGGCAGCCATCAGCGCTCGACGACGCCGCTCCAGCCGGAGCTGTCCGCGAAGGCGCCGTGGACGAGGGCGACGGTGGGGGCCGGTGTGGTGTCGGGCATCGACGTGCTCCAGGAACTCGGGCGGACACGACGCCAGGGGCCCGCGGCTCGGCGAACTCGCACACCGGCCGTCCGGTGCACAGGGGCACCGTCGTCCTCGACGACGGTCGCCGCATCGGTCAACTGACTGCTGCGGAGCCTTCAAGGCTCAGGAGCGATCGGCACCCAACCGTTCCCGAAAGATCAACTGCTGCGCACCGCGAGTTCACCTCGCCCGCGTTCGATGAGTTACGGAGGACCCGTCGTCGGCGCCCGCCGGCGACAACCACCGAACGCAGCGATCCCACTGCTGGAGGACGCATGATCCTCACCGCCGTCGACCGTGTCGGAGTTCGCCGGGCCGCCCTGCGGCTGGTTCTGCCGGGCGCCGTGCTCGGCCTCGTCATCGGGCTCGTCGCCCCCGTGAGCCGCCACCGCGGCTGACGTCTCGCGCCGGCCGGCTCGCCACCCCGTCCGCGTCGAGCTTCCACCCGCCGGCGGCCGGCCAGTCCCAGGGATACCTGCCGGGGTTCCTCGCCGCCGGCGCGGGTCGTTAGCTCGCGCGGCGGTCGAGGACCAGCGCCTCCTCGGCGAGGATCACTTCCTCCTCCACCGCGGGATACTGCTCGGCGGCGCGTTCGGCGTCGGCCCGCTCGTGCGACGGACCGGTCGCGAACTCGTCCGCGTCGGCGTCGTCGAGCGCCGTCCGGACCCGCGTCGCGAGGAGCGCGCCGGCCAGGACCACGACGGCGCCCAGCAGGAACGGGACGTGTTCGTTGTAGTGCTCGACCAGCCGGCCGGCGGCGTAGGGCGCCAGACCGCCGCCGATGAAGCGGACGAAGCCGTAGGTGGCGGAGGCGACGTTGCGCGGAACTGGCGAGATGCTCATGACCGCGGTCGTCACCAGCGTGTTGTTCATGCCGATGGCCGCTCCGGAGAGCACGACGGCGACGATGACGGCCCAGCGGGAGCCGGGGAACAGCCCGATGATCGCCAGCAGCACGACGAGGTAGGCGAGGCTGCCGTAGAGGCTGCGGGCGGTGCCGATCCGCGACTTCAGCATCGGGGCGCCGAAGACCGCGAAGACGGCAACGAGGATGCCCCAGGCGAAGAACACGAAGCCGAGCCGGATCGCGGAGAGATCCATGAGGAACGGCGCGTAGCCGAGGATCGTGAAGAAGCCCCAGTTGTAGAGCAGTCCGACGACACTCGTGGTGGCGAGGCTTCGATGCTTCAGCGCGGCGATGGGCTCGGACAGCTTCGAGGGCTGGGCCGGCTTGGGGGTCGCCGGCAGCAGCGTGGCCGTCGCGATCAGCGCGATCAGCATGAGGACGGCGACGCCGAAGAACGGGCCGCGCCAGCTGACGTTGCCGAGCAGCCCGCCGAGCAGCGGACCGCAGGCGATGCCGACGCCGAGCGCCGTCTCGTAGAGGATGATCGCGCCGCCGAACCCGCCGCTCGCGCTCGTGACGATCACGGCGAGCGAGGTGGCGATGAACAGGGCGTTCCCGAGCCCCCACCCGGCCCGGAAGCCGACGATTCCGGCGATGCTGTCTGCGGATCCGGCCAGGGCGGCGAAGGCGACGATCAGGCTCAGGCCGGCGAGAAGCGTCCGCTTCGCGCCCACCCGGCTCGACACCCACCCCGTGACCAGCATCGCCACGGCGGTGACCACGAGGTAGCTCGTGAACAGCAGCGACACCTGGCTCGGGCTGGCGTGGAGCTGGTCGGCCAGGGCCGGGAGGATGGGGTCGACGAGCCCGATACCCATGAACGAGATGACGCAGGCGAAGGCGACCGCGTACACCGCGCGGGGCTGCCGGAGCGGACCTGGTGCGGGGGCGGTGGTAGTGGGACGCACTATTTAGTTGTAGCACGTAACTATCTGATCGTAACCGTGGGCTGCCTCACCGGGTTGGACGCCGACGGTCAGGCGCCGGGGCGTCAGCGGGTGTGGGACCGCGGCAGCCGCACCACGCTGACGAAGAAGTCGTCGATCTGCTGCACCACGCTGACGAAGCGCTCGAAGTCGACGGGCTTGGTCACGTACGCGTTCGCGTGCAGGGAGTAGGAGCGCACCACGTCCTCCTCCGCCTCCGACGTCGTCAGCACCACGATGGGGATGGAGAGCAGGTCCGCGTCCTCCTTGACGGCGGCCAGCACCTCGCGGCCGTCCATCTTGGGCAGGTTGAGGTCGAGCAGGATGAGGTCCGGCGTCGGAGCGTCGGCGAACTCCCCCTCCTTGCGCAGGAACGCCATCGCCTCGACCCCGTTGGTGGCGACGTAGAGGTTGTTGTGGACCTTGTAGTCCTCGAACGCCTCACGGGTCATGAGGACGTCGCCGGGGTCGTCCTCGACGAGCAGGACGTCGATGGCCGCTACCGATTCGCTCACGCGCTCTCCTCCTGCACTCGCCGGGTCTCGCTCGGGACTGCTCATCGCCGAGCACCAAAGCTAGGAGCCGGTAGCCGCCGGACGCGGTTCGCCACGCCCGTCGGGCTCGACCAACTCGCGGTCCGCAACGGTCCCGGCCTCGTCGGGCGCCGGGTCCATGATCGATCGACCGCGCTCGGCGACCGGCAACGTCCAGACGAAGGTCGTGCCCTCCCCCGTCCGGCTGTGCTCGGTGTCGAGCCAGATCCGGCCCCCGTGCCACTCGATGATCTTCTTGCACATCGCGAGGCCGATGCCGGTGCCCGCGTACTGGTCCTTGGCGTGCAGCCGCTGGAAGATGACGAAGATCCGCTCGGCGTACTGCTGCTCGATGCCGATGCCGTTGTCGCTGCAGCGGAAGACGTACTCGTCGCCAGCCTCGGCTTGGCGGCTCTCCACCGACAGCCGGATCCGCGGGGGCTCGTCGCCGCGGAACTTCATCGCGTTGCTCAGCAGGTTCTGCAGCAGCGCCGTCAGCAGGGCCTTCTCGCCCCAGACCGTCGGCAGCCGATCGGCGTCGACGGTCGCGCCCGCCTCCTCGATGACGCTCGCGACGTTCCGCAACGCACCCTGCAGGCACGCGTCGAGCGACACCTCGGCCCGCCCGCTCGTGCGGCGGCCGATCCGGGAGAACGCCAGCAGATCGTTGATGAGCTGCTGCATGCGCTTGGCGCCGTCGACGGCGAAGGCGATGTACTGATCGGCCCGTTCGTCGAGCTGGCCGGCGTAGCGGCGCTCGAGGAGCTGACAGAAGCTCGCGACCTTGCGGAGAGGTTCCTGCAGGTCGTGCGACGCGACGTAGGCGAACTGCTCGAGATCGCGGTTGGATCGCTGCAGCTCGGCGGCCTGGGTCTCCAACCGCTGCTGGGCATCCTGCAGGCCGTCGCGCACCCGCTCCACCTGGGCCAGCTGGTCCACCAGCCGCTGCCGCATCAGCTCGACGTCCTGGCCGAGGCCGACGATCTCGTCGGGTCCGTCGACGGTGACCTCGTGGTCGAGGGCCCCCGAACGCACCGTTCGGGTCTCCTCCGCGAGCGCCGCGAGTGGCTGGGTGACCCAGCGGCGCAGCGCCCGGAACATCAGGTAGCCGACGAGCACTGCTCCGATCGCACCGAGCACCACGGCGACGAACAGCAGGTTGGTGCGGAGGGTGAGGCTGCTGTTGTTCTGGTCCCGGCCCTCGATCACCGCCGCGAGGTAGCGGCCGTAGTCGCCCCGCACGGTGTCGAACAACATCCGCCCGCGCTGGATCTCGGCCGCGTTCACCGAGCGGGCGCCGTCGCGCTGCACCCGGGCGATCGCCGGTTGCGCGAAGTCGACGTACCAGGTCCGCGCGGACGCGCCGGCTGCATCGAGCGGCCTGCGGAGTCTCGGATCAGATCCGATGAGCCGCTGCAGCTCCGCAGAACGCTGCTGTGATTCCGGGCTGTTCAGGCGCTGCATCTGTTGGAGCGCCGACGGGTCGCCGGTGAGCACGTAGCCGCGGACGGCCGTCTCCGCGTCCACCAGCGAGAGGAAGAGGTCGTTCGAGTCGTTCACTATGGAGAAGTACTTGTCCGTCACGACGTCCTGCTGCCGGTGGACGCTGACCAGCAGGACAGCGGCGACGCCGACGAGCACCAGCACTGCGACGCCGGCCGCCGACAGCAGCCTCCACAGCCGTCGGTCGAGGGCCCAGCCGGAGGAGCCCGACGTCGGGCCAGTCGTCGAATCGGTCACCGCTGGACCTCGGCGGCCACGGGCCCACCGTGCTCGACCACCAGGACGGCCACGTCGTCCGGCAGGTCGCTGCCGTGCAGCCGGCGGGCGCCGTCCAGGAGGGTCTCCAGCAGCTCCGTCGACCGGTCGTAGCCCGGCGCTTCCCGCGCGAGCGCCATGAGTCCCTCGACGCCGAGCCGCCCGCCCGCCTCGTCGTGTCCCTCGACGAGCCCGTCGGTGAACAGCAGCAGCCGCCAGTTGGGTGGGAGCTCGACCGGGCGGCTCCCCCAGACGACTCCGGGGACGACGCCGAGCGCCGGACCGACGAGGTCGTCCGGCAGCTGGAACGGGGCGTCCTCCGCCAGCAGCAGCGGCGCCGGGTGGCCGGCGAGGAACAGGCGCAGGCCGGACCGGTCCGGCGAGATGACCGCCATCGCGAGGGTGGCGAACACCTCCTCGGACCGTCGCTCCTGCACCAGGACGTCCTGCAGGATCGGCAGCAGCCGGTCCGGGTGCTCCTCGGCGAGCACCAGCGTTCGCCACGCGATGCGCAGGCAGACGCCGAGCGCCGCCTCGTCGGGGCCGTGCCCCGCGACGTCGCCGATGAGGACGAACAGCGAGCCGTCGCTGATCTCGATGGCGTCGAAGAAGTCGCCGCCGAGCACGGCGTCGCGGCCCGGGCGGTAGCGGGTCGTGATGCCCAGCGACGGGTCCTCGATGCGCGGCTGCGGCAACAACCCCCGTTCGAGGCGGGCGTTCTCCGCGGCGCGCAACTCGGTGCGGTAGAGCCTGCGGAGTTCGAGGTCGAGCCGCTTGCGCTCGCGGGCGTACCGGATCGAACGGCCCAGCAGCGGACCGTCGACCTGCCCCTTGACCAGGTAGTCCTGCGCGCCGCTGGCCAGCGCCTCGAGCCCGGTCCGCTCGTCGTCCAGACCGGTGAGGACCAACACGGCTGCGTCGGGTGCGGCCTCGAGGACGGCGTGCAGCACCTCCGGTCCGCTCGCGTCCGGCAGGCCCAGGTCGAGCAGCACGCATTCGAAACCGCTCGCGATCTCCGTCCGGGCCTCCGCCAGCGTCCGGACCCATTCGATCTCGAGGGGCGTGTCGCCGTCCGCGAGCAGCTCGCGGACCAGGAAGGCGTCGCCCTCGTCGTCCTCGACGAGCAGGACGCGGGCGGGAGCGACGATCACGGACCCGCCTCCGGACGGCCCGGGGCCGGACCTCGCAGCACCATCGAAGGACTGCCTCCCGTCTGGGCGGACCGTGCGAGCCGCGGAGAGATCCCGTCGCAGCGATCATCTTGATGCATCTCGACGTGGCCGAGTCGGCTCGACTCTCCAGGGTTGTCGAAAAGCTACGCGGTTCTCGGGTGGAGGACGCAGCGGGGTCAGGTCCCCCGACGCGGGGCGTCGACCGCGTCGTGCGAGAGCCTCCCGGCGATCAGCACGGCATCGGTCCAGCGGGAGCCGTCCCACCAGCGGGCCTCGTGCCGGCCGGCGGGATCGGGCAGCCAGGCGGCGGGGCGCGGCGGCGTCGGGCCGTGCTCGGCGGGCGGAAGCGGGCGGACGGGCGTCCGGAGCCGGCAGCGCGGAGAGCGGGGCACCGCTCGGCGGGGGGAGCGCGAGTGGCGGCGACCCGTTCGGCGGCGGCAGAGCCACCGCCGGGGCGCCCGCGGGCGGGGGCAGCCCGGCGACCGGCGGCCCGGCCGGCGGCCCGGCCGCCAACCCGGCCGCCGACCCGGCCGGCAACCCCGGCGGCGGTTCGGCGGGCGGAGGCGCCACCGGGTCCGGTTCCGGCTCCCGCCAGAGCGGCTCCGGCTCGAGCGCGCGGCGGAAGTCGTGCGCGCAGCGGCGGCAGGTCTTGAGGACGGCCTCGTCCCGCCGCTCGCCGCAGTTCGGGCAGAAGACGATGACGCGGTCGTCCGACTCGAGCCCCTGGCAGCGCGGGCACACGTACTCGGGATCCAGCTTGGCCAGCGGCAGCAGCCGGCCCACGAGGAAGAAGGGGCTGGCCCCGGCCGCGGGCGAGAAGGTGGCCCCGACGGCGCCACCGACCCCGCGGATCTTCCGGTTGCGTTCGGCGAGGTGCTTGTAGTCCGGGTTGACGACCTTCTCGTGCCGGCAGGTCGTGCAGCGCTGCAGCGTCCGCAACGGCAGGACCGTCCGGATCCTCGCCTGCTCCCAGAGGAAGCGCACGACGGGAAGCTCCTCCGCCGACACGTCGAGACGCGGCGCACCCGCGCCGGGCGCGGCGAGCGCGCCCTCCAGCCGGGAGGCGAAGCGCTCGACGTCGGCCGCCAACCGCTCCGGCATCGACCCCGGCGTCCGGTTGACCAGCAGAGCGACCGTCAGCATCGCCTGTACCTGCTCGAGGCCGAGACGCGCCTCGCCGTCCGAGCTGACGAGCCGTACCCCGGCGACCGACCGCCACGCCTCCGGCCGCGCCGCCCGACGTCCCTCCAGCCAGCCCTCCACGCGGGCGACGCCGCCGCCGCTCCCGCCGCGCGCGGTGACCCGGTCCAGCAGTCCTGGGGCGGGGCCGAGGCCGACCACCTGCGGAGGCGGCGCGTCGAGCTTCGGGTCGAGCCCGCGCAGCGCGTCGTCCAGACGGGCACCGACGTCGGCGAACACCTCGGCGTAGGAGCGCGAGAGCCCCAGCGCCCGGCCGGTGCCGCCCTGCCAACCGTCGCTGACCCGGATGTCGACGACCGTGGTCGCGGCGTCGACGCCGCGCAGTTGGATCGAGACGAGCACCGGGAGACGCTTCACCTGCAGCGCGGCCGCGGCGAGCTGCGAGCCGCGGCGCGCCTCGACCAAGGTGACCTGCTCGGCCTTCACCTCGAACCCGAGGCCACGCAGCGCTGTCACCAGCTCCTTGCGGGTGGCAGCGACGGTGGCGCCGACGCCCCGGGAGCAGGTCGAGACCGCGAAGGGCATCGCCGACTACTCGTAGCTGTCGTAGGACTGCTCCGCAACGGCGGTGTCGACGTAATCGGACGCCGTGGCGGCGTAGTCGGAGGCCGTCTCCGCGTAGTCCTCGGCCACGCCGGACTCGTACGACGCCTGCTCGAACTGATAGGCCGCCCCCGAGTAGTCACCCTGTTCCAGCGCGGCGACGGCACTGTCCGTGTCCGCGTCCGCGGAGGCGCTCCACTCGTCCGCGGTCTCCGCGTTCCAATCGGCCCAGTCGGCCGCCACACTCGCGCTGTCGAGCGCCGCGGCGGCGTCCGGATCGAGTGCCGGCTCGGCTGTCACGTCCGTCGCCCCCACGTCCGTGGCCGTGACCTCCGTGGCCGTCGCGTCCGTGCCGTCGCCGTAGTAGTCGTCCCAGCTCGATTCGCTCATCGACGAGCACCCCTCCCCTGTGCCGCATCCCGCTGTCTCGACATGCGCCCGAGCAGCAGCATGGCCTCCTTCTCGGCGCCTGTCCCGCGGTTCCGTGCACGCAGCGTGACCATCGGGGCGGGACCTGGGCTTGAAGGGACCGGGGCTTGAAGCCCGGCTGTGACGGGAACCACCCACACGCGCCGCCCGGCACAGGCCGGGTCGGCCGCGCGTGCTGAGGGGGCACCATGCGTCGGACCGCTGCAACCCTGCTCGTTGCCCTGCTGGCCCTGGTAGGGGTGAGCATCGTGGCGGCCGGGCCCTCCGGCTCACGCGCGTCGGCCGCATCCCCGCTCGGGCTGACGTGCGCGCCCTACGGAGGCCAGACGATCTGCTCGGGAGAGGTGCCCAGCTTCGACACCTCGTTGATGGACGTCGACGTCACCCAGCCCGCGGCCGGCACCGCCGGCCCGCACCCGCTGATCGTGATGCTGCACGGCTTCGGCAACGACAAGCACGAGTGGGAGTCGACGAACGACGAGGCCGACAACGCGGACAAGTGGCACTGGAACTCGCACTGGTTCGCGGCCCACGGCTACTACGTGCTCAGCTACACCGCCCGCGGTTTCGGCGACGACGGCGCGAGCGCGCCCTACGAGCCGGCCACGCCGCCCGGCACCACCTGCCCCAAGAAGGGTTCCGACTGCCCGCCGTTCGGCACGATCCGGGTCAAGAACAAGAACGTGGAGATCCGCGACACCCAATGGCTGGCCGCGAAGGTCGCCAAGGAGTTCCCCGGTGTCGACCCGACGAAGGTCGCGGTGACGGGTGGCTCCTACGGCGGCGGCGAGAGCTGGCTGCAGGCAGCCGAGCCGACGTGGACCTTCCCGAGGACCGTGGACCCGACGCTGCCCGTCCTGCAGGTCCAGGTCGCGGTCCCGAAGTACCCGTGGACCGACCTGGCCTACTCGCTGGCCCCGAGCGGACGCGGACCGACCCCGTACACGAGTTCATCCGGACCGCAGCGCAATCGCAACGGCGACGGCAACCCCTTCGGCGTCGGCAAGACCAGCTACATCGCCGGTCTCTACGCCAAGGGCAGGGCCAGCGGCACCTTCGAGGACGGGACCAACACGGCCCCGCAGAACCTGCCGCCCGACCCCGAGACCAACCCGCCGACGGAACCGTTCTCGGCCTGGCTCGGCCGGTTGGCCGCGGGCGAGCCGTACTCGGTGGCGCCGCGGACGGACGGCCCGCTGGTCGGGCAGGTCCGGCACGCCTTCTCGCACTGGCACTCCGCCTACTACTCGCCCGGCTGGGCGGCGCAGAAGGCGGCCGGGCGGAGGACCGCCGTGTTCACCGTGTCCGGCTGGACCGACGACCTGTTCCCCGCCGTCGAGTCCACGCGCATGTTCACCTACCTCAAGGGGCTCGATCAGAATTGGCCGGTCGAGGCCCGGTTCGCCGACATCGGCCACAGCAGGGCCCAGAACAAGCCCGGCACCTGGCACCGGATCAACGACCAGGCCTGGACGTTCCTGCAGCAGCAGATCAACGGGGCGCAACCGGCGGCGACCACCGTGGCCAGCCAGATGACCGACTGCACCGCCAACCCCTCACCCGACCCGCAGGAGGTCGTCGCCTCCTCACCCCAAGAGCTCGGCGTCGGCACCCTGTCGGTGCGGCCGAAGAAGAAGGCGACCCTGTCCCCGACCAGCGGGGCCGGCGACCCGGACGGGGTCAAGACCGATGCGATCGTCGGAAGCACGCTCCCGCTCTCGCCGTCGACGCACGGCGGGTGCACGGTCGGGACGACACCGGCGGCTCCGAGCGGACGGTTCGGGTACCGGGCGACGTCCGCGCCGCTGCCCGCGCCCCGGACGACCGTGGGCATCGGCACCGTCACCGCCAACTACACGGCGACCCCGGGCGCGACCGGCGTCGTCGCCGCCCGGGTGTGGGACGTCGGACCGGACGGCACGCCGCTGCTGATCACGCGGGGCGTCTACAGGCTCGACTTCGTCTACGGCGACCCGCTGAAGGGCACCATGCGGCTCCCGCTCTACGGGAACCACTGGCAGCTGCCCGCCGGGCACCGGCTGCGTCTCGACCTGCAGCAGGTGGACACGCCGACCTACAAGCCCCCGACGGGTCCCGTGAGCAGGCTGACCCTCACCGGCATCCGGCTCGACCTGCCGGTGCGGACAGGCGGGACGCAGGTGGTTCCCGCCTCCTGAGCCCTGCGGCGGCTCTCACGGAGAGCACAGGTTGATCTCAGGAGCGTGCCAGCGCGGCCGCCGAGGGTTGCGCCATGACCACGACGATTCCGCCCGGCTACTCCCGGGGCCCTGACACCCGCGACTCCGGAGCCGCTCCCGGGCTCACGGCACCGCCCGGAGCACAGCCCGCGGTCCCGCGCTCCCGGCCCGGCCGCAGGTTGCCGCGCTGGCTCCGCGGGCGCGCCGACGACCCGTCGTGGGTGCGGCCGTCCTTGCTCGCTCTGCTCGTCGCCACGGCGGCCCTCTACCTCTACGGGCTGTCCGCATCCGGATGGGCCAACAGCTTCTACTCGGCCGCTGCGCAGGCCGGCTCGCAGAGCTGGAAGGCGCTGTTCTTCGGCTCCTCCGACGCCGCCAACTCGATCACCGTCGACAAGCCGCCGGTCGCGCTGTGGGTGATGGGGTTGTCGGCCCGCCTGTTCGGCGTCAACTCCTGGTCGATCCTCGCCCCGCAGGCGTTGATGGGCGTCGCCTCGGTCGGGCTGCTCTACGCCTCCGTGCGCCGTGCGTTCACGCCGAGCGCCGGCCTGCTCGCCGGGCTGGTCCTGGCGGTCACGCCCGTCGCCACGCTGATGTTCCGGTTCAACAACCCGGACGCACTGCTGGTGCTGCTGCTCGTCGCGGCGGCCTACGCGACCGGCCGGGCCGTCGAGCAGGGTCGCACCCGATGGCTGGTGCTCACCGGCGTGCTGATCGGCTTCGCCTTCCTGACGAAGATGCTGCAGGCGCTGCTCGTGGTGCCGGGCCTGGCCGCCGTGTACCTGCTGGCCGGCCCCCGTACGGTGCTCCATCGCGCCAAGCAGCTGCTGATCGGCGGCCTGGCGATGGTCACCTCGGCCGGCTGGTACATCGCGCTGGTCGAGCTGATCCCGGCCTCCAGCCGCCCGTACATCGGCGGCTCGCAGAACAACTCCATCCTCGAGTTGACCCTCGGCTACAACGGCTTCGGCCGCCTGACGGGGGACGAGACCGGCAGCGTCGGCGGCGGCGGACCGGCCGGGGGTGCCGGCGGCGGCATGTGGGGCCAGTCCGGCGTCGGTCGCTTGTTCGGCAGCGAGATCGGCGGTCAGATCGCCTGGCTCCTCCCGGCGGCGCTTCTGCTCGCCGGTGCGACGCTGTGGTTCGCCCGCCGCGCCCCGCGGACCGACCGCGTCCGGGCCGAGCTGCTGATCTGGACGGGCTGGCTGCTGGTCACCGGCCTCGTCTTCAGCTTCATGCAGGGCATCTTCCACGCGTACTACACGGTGGCCCTCGCCCCGGCCGTCGCCGGGATGGTGGGCATCGGTGCGGTCGTCGCCTGGCGCCGCCGCGCGGAGATCGCCGCCCGGGCGGTACTGGCGATCACGATGTCGGTGACCGCCGCGTGGTCGTACGTGCTGCTCGACCGGACGCCCGACTTCGTGCCCTGGCTCCGTGCCCTGGTGCTGGTCGGCGGCCTCGCGGCCGCGGCGGCGCTGGCGCTGCCCAAGCTGGCTCGCACGGTCGGTGCGGTGGTGGTCGTCGTCGCCCTCGCCGCCGGGCTCGCCGGACCGATCGCCTACTCCCTGGACACCGCGACCACGGCCGAGACCGGCTCGATCGTCTCGGCCGGACCGGGTGGCGCATTCGGTCCGGGTGGCGCATTCGGTCCGGGCGGCGGCGCCGGCGGCGGTCCGGGCGGCGGTCCGGGCGGCGGGCAGGGCTTCGGCCCCGGCGCGCAGGGTGGCCGGACCGGCACGGCCCAGGGCATTCCTCCGGGCTTCGCGCTCCCGGGTCAGGGCACGGGCCAGCAGGGCACGGGCCAGCAGGGCACGGGTGCCTTCGGTGGGCCGGGCGGCGCCGGCGGCCTGCTCCAGGGCAGCACCCCGAGTTCGGAGATGGTCAGCCTGCTCCAGCAGGACGCCGACTCCTACACCTGGGCGGCGGCCGCGGTCGGCTCGAACTCCGCCTCGGGCTATCAGCTCGCCAGCGGACTGCCCGTGATGGCCATCGGCGGGTTCAACGGGAGCGACCCCTCCCCCAGCCTCGCCCAGTTCCAGCAGTACGTGGCCGAGGGCAAGATCCACTACTTCGTCGCCGGCGGCA
Source organism: uncultured Actinomycetota bacterium (assembly GCA_963783105.1). Classification (GTDB taxonomy): domain Bacteria; phylum Actinomycetota; class Actinomycetes; order Frankiales; family Frankiaceae; genus JAVEDQ01. Next base: position 392,378 of record CAWAMI010000004.1, on the reverse strand, counting down.
TGGGGGGTAGCCCGTCGAGAGGCGGCAGCAACAGCAGCTCGGAGATCGCGTCCTGGGTGGCGTCGACCTACCCGGCAAGGACCGTCGGCGGGACGACCGTCTACGACCTGACCCAGCCCGCGAGCTGACCCCGCCCGCAGGCCGACAGCACCAGCGGTCACCCGGACCGCTGGTGCTGTCGAGGGGTGTGCGCGATGCAACAACGTCGATGGCAGGATCTGCGCCAGAGAGGGAGAAGATCACTCCAAGCCGCCACCATCCCACCGCCCAGGAGGCCTCGTGAGTTCCGGACCGCTCGTCCTCGTCGGCACCGACGGCTCCTACACCTCATTCCGCGCCGTGGAGAGGGCCGCCCGACTGGCCGCCGACAAGGGCGGCTCGCTGCTGATCGTGAGCGCCTACCTCGAGCCGAGCCATCACGACCAGAAGGCGGCCGAGGACGAGATGGGCGACATGGCCTACCAGTTCCGGGGATCGAACCCGGCCGAGGCCGCGCTGCGTGAGGCGGAGGAGAAGGCCAAGGCCGCGGCTGAGGTGGAGGTCGAGACCGAGACCGGCAAGGGCGAGCCCCTCGAGGTGCTCGGTCGCGTCTCCTCCGACCGCGGCGCGGACTACGTGGTCGTCGGCAACGTCGGCCGCCGCGGTCTGGCCGGGCGGCTCACCGGCTCGGTCCCGGAGGGCATCAACCGGCACATCACCGAAGCCGAGGTGATCGTCGTCGACACCGAGGACGAGGCGTGAGCTGCTCGAGCGCCGTCGGAGTGTCCTGGGACTAGCGTCGGCGTCTCCTGAGACCAGAAGGCGATGCCCGTCCGCATACCGTGATGCGGTGCCACGCCTGCTGCTGACCGTCCGCGGACCGGATCACCCCGGCGTCACCGCCGCCCTCTGCGCCTCGCTCTCCCGGCACGGCGCGGTGCTCGTCGACATCGAGCAGGTGACCGTCCGAGGAGCTCTGCTGCTCGGCATCCGGGTGGACACCCCGGACGCCGACGCCGGCGCATCCGGGCCGCTGCGGGACGAGCTGGCCCGCGTCGCCGCCGAGCTCGACGTCGACCTCGACGTCGCCGTCGCCCCGCCGGACGACGACTGCGACTCCTCCGCCGGGCCGGGCCGTCAGCATGTCACCCTGCTGGCACCCTCGGTCGGCGCCGGGACGTTCGCCGCCGTCGCCGACGCGCTGGCCTCCTGTTCGAGCAACATCGAACGGATCGAGCTGCTGGCGAGCTACCCCGTCACCGCCTACGAGCTGACGATCAGCGGCGGCGATCCGGGCCCGTTGCGGGAGAAGCTCGCCGCCGTCGCCGCCGACTCCGGCGTGGACCTCGCGGTCCAGCCCGCCGGGCTGGTGCGTCGCGGCAAGCGGCTGGTCGTCTTCGACGTCGACTCGACGCTGGTGCAGGGTGAGGTGGTCGACGAACTCGCCGCCCTGGCGGGCGTCGGCGACCAGGTGGCGAAGGTGACCGCCGCGGCCATGCGCGGGGAGCTGGAGTTCGCGGCAAGCCTCCGGGCCCGGGTCGAACTGCTGGCCGGTCTACCCGTCGAGGCGCTGGACGAGGTCCGTTCGCGCATGGTTCTGACCCCGGGTGCCGCGACGCTGCTCCGCACGCTCCGCCGGATGGGGTGCAGCATCGGACTTGTCTCGGGAGGCTTCTCGCAGATCGTCGAACCCCTCGCCGCCGGCCTCGGGCTCGACTTCGCGGCCGCCAACCTCCTCGAGGTCGCCGACGGACGACTGACCGGGCGCCTGCTCGGGCCGATCGTCGACCGCGCGGGCAAGGCCGAGGCGCTGCGCCGGTTCGCGGAGCAGGCCGGCGTCCCGCTGCCGCAGACGGTCGCGGTGGGCGACGGCGCCAACGACCTGGACATGATCGCCGTCGCCGGGCTCGGCGTGGCCTTCAACGCCAAGCCGGCGGTGCGGGCCGCTGCGCCGGCATCGGTCAACGTCCCGTTCCTGGACGCCCTGCTGTTCCTGCTGGGAGTCCCGCGCGACGAGGTCGAGGCCGCCGACGAGGCGGACGGGATCCTGGCCGAGCGCTAGGCCGACCCGCCGGAGACCGGCGCGACGATCGGCCGTGGGCGGTGTGATGACCCTCGCGGACCGCTCCGCCGGCGAATCCGGGTCACCTCACCACCCACGGCTGATCAACGCGTTCCCGCGTCAGGCGTTGACCGGCTCCCGTCGACGTCCGCCGCGCCGGCTTCGACCCCGGCGGCCCTGGGCCGGCTCGGGCTCCGGTTCGGCGTCCTCCGGCTCCGCCTCGTCCTCGACGTCCTCCGGCTCGTCGTCGAACTCGTCCTCGACGTCCTCGGGTTCGTCTGCGTCGGCTTCGTCGTCGAACTCGTCCTCGACGTCCTCCGGCTCGTCGTCGAACTCGTCCTCGACGTCCTCGGGCTCGTCGTACTCGTCCTCGACGTCCTCCGGCTCGTCGTCGAACTCGTCGCGCTCCTCCTGCTCGGCGCGCTCGTCCTGCTCGCCGCCCTGGTCCTGCTCGTCGCGCTGACGCTCCTCCTCCTCCACGACCTCGTCGTGGGTCCGGACGATCTCGCCCTCGCGCACCTCGGCCCGCCAGGAATCGGATGCCTCGCCCTGGGTCATGACGAAGCGCCGGTAGTGCTTGAGGTCGAGGCGTGCGCGCCGACCGACGGCCCGCCAGATGTTGCCCGTCTTCTCGAAGAACCCCTGGGGGTAGTACTCGATGACGAGCAGCACCTTGGTCAGGTTGTCGCCGAGCGGGTGGAAGGTGATGACACCCTTCGTGCTGCCCTTCTGACCCTCCGAGGTCCAGGCGATCCGCTGGTCGGGGATCGCCTCGGTGACCGTGGCCTCCCAGCTCCGCGTCGAGAACGCGATCTTGGCGCGCCAGTTCGACTTGGTCTCCTCGGTCGCCTCGACGCTCTGGACGCCCTTCATGAACTTCGAGAACTCCTGCCACTGCGTCCACTGGTCGTAGGCGACCCGGACCGGCACACCGACGTTGATGTCCTCGATGATGTTGATGACCTTCGGGGTCCCGCTGCCTTTGCCGCGGGAGAAGACGTTCTTGACCTTGTCCTTGAGCTGCTCGCCTCCGGCCTTGACCATCGCCTTGCCCGGGTCGTCGCCCTCGGCGACCTTCTCCGCGCCCTTGCCGAGCAGGCCACCCATGCCTTCGCTGTTGCCCTCGCTGAAGTCGGTCAGCTTCTGGGTCAGAGTGCCGGCCTTCTCACCGACCGAGGTCATCGCCTTCTGGGCCTGGGCTCCGACGAAGTTCTGCGCGGCGCCGAGCAGCTTCTCGGTCGCCGAGTTCTTGCTCGCCGCATTCTGGACGCCGCTCCACATGTCCGACAGCGACGTCGACTTGGACTGGGTTCCTGTTGCCATGAGCTATCAGGTCTCTCTCTGGGGGTCAGCGCTGGGCGGCGGCGGTCCGGCGGGACCGGCGCGGCCGCTCGTCGTCGCCGTCGGACGGGCCGGCCGGGCGTTCGGCCCGACGTCGGCGGGGGGCGTCGTCGTCCGACGACTTCGCGCGGGACGACCGGGTCGCGCTCTTCTTCGCGGTGCGCGGGGACTCCCCGCCGCTGCGCGACGACGTAGCGCCGGAACGTGGCTTGCGCCCGCTCGCGGTCGAGCCGTTGCTGCCGCTCCGCGCGGTAGCGGCACGCTTGCCCGTACCGCTGCTGCTCCGTGACGAACCGGTCCTGCGACCGCGGGTCTCGAGCCCGACGTCTTCCTGACCCGAACCCTCGTCCTCCGCGTCCTCGTCCCGCGGCTGCTCCGACTCCTCCTCGGCCCGCGGCTCGTCCGACTCGTCCTCGTCCCGGACGTCCTCGTCCTCGTCGGGTGCGCCGCCGGTCAGACCGCCGACCGTGTCGCCCACGCCCTCGACCGTTCCGTCGATCGTGTCGCCGGCACCTTCGAGCGTGTCACCCGCGACCTCGCCGGTCTCCTCGATCGCCTTCTGACCCTCTTCGGCACCTTGACGGACCGACTCGGCCTGCTTGTTGAGGGTCTCGGTCAGCATGTTCAGCTGGTCGGTGAGGCCCTTCGTGGCCGCGGCCCGGGCGGCTTGGAACAGCTGCCCGCGCACCTCGTCGGACAGCTTCATGATGTCCGGGTTCTGGGCGAGCTTCTGCATGCCCTCGACGAGCAGCGCCTGCGGGTCGAGCCGGATGCGCTTGCCGAGCAACCACGCGCCGAGCCCGATGGCCAGCTTCATCTTCTTGCGCCGGCCGAGGGCGTAACCGCCGCCCACTCCCATGCCGACCTTGACTGCTTGATTCATGATCGCACCTACCTCTCGTGGCGATCGATAACGGCGGCTGGGGGACGCCGCCACGGACTCGCTCGGATCAGCCCGAGCGAGGTGGTTCAAGCACGCTTCTGTGCTTCGAGCAATCTGGTGACGAGCTCGTCCTCGGCCGCTTCGTACTCCTGCTCGGTGATGCGGCCGGCTTCGAGGTCGGCTTCCAGATCCAGCAGTTCGCGCCGGATCCGGCCTTCGTCGTAGTACTCCTGCTGGGCGGCGTCCTGGACGGTCTCGGCCACCCAGGCGACGCCGCGCACCGGTTCGAGCGGCAGCGTGAGCAGGCGCCCGAGCAGACCCATCAGGACCGCGCCCGCCGGCTCGGCCCGGCCCCTGCCGGCACGCCGTCCGCGGGGCCGGAGCGACCGGTCCGCGTACGGGCCGTGCGTCGGCGCACGCTGTCCGCGGATGCCTCGGTCGGAGCCGCCTCGGACTCGACGAAGCTGTAGGGCGGGAGCGGGCCGGCGACGCGGACGCTCAGTCGGTCCCGCTCGGTCCGCAGCCGCTGGTCCACTGCCGCGAGGAATGCGTCGGCCTGGCCGGACTCGACGAGGAAGGCGACGTTGAGCAGCGCCCCGTCGACGGGCGGGCCGGGAACCGACGCGGCCGCGAGCGGAGTCAGGTCCCGAAGCAGTCGGTCGGCGTCGGCACCCGCCTTCTCCGACACCGCGGCCGCAACGCGTTCCCCGAGCCGGATCTGGTCGGCGTAGGCCCCCGACCGGCGGGCGCGGGCTTGCAGGTCGGCGACCGTACGGTCCTCGGCGACCACCTCGCGCAGCACCGCGTCCTCCTGGTGCCACACCTTGACCGTGATCTCGCTCTGGTTCCGCAGGGCGTCCAGCCGCTGCCGCAGCCGTCCGTCCGGGTCGGCGAGCACGTCCCGCCGCAGCGCGTCCTCGTCCGGAGCGACCATCCCGAAGCGCATCGGGAGAACGGATCCGTCCGCCCACAGCGCCTCCACCGTGGCCGAGTGCGCCAGCAGGTCCCGGCGACGACCGACCAACGGATCGGGTGCGGCGCTCACGGCGACGGCCAGGTCCCCGTCGCGGAACAGACGCACCGGCTCGTCCGCGACGCCGGTCAGCTCGACGGGGTCCGGATGCTTTCCGTCGACGAGCGCGTAGACGTACAGCGGCATCGCGGTCAGCTCTCGCGGCTACGGCGCGCCGGCTGCTTCTCGCGTGACGACGACGTCGAGCGGCGCCGCGGGCGGTCCTCGTCGCCGTTGTCGTCCCGACCGGAGGAGAAGGCGTCGGAGATGGCCTCGGCAGCGCCGCTGAGGGCACCCTTGGACTTGCCCTGGGCGCCTTTCTCGGTGACGTCCCCGAGCACCTCGGGCAGCGTCTGCGAGTTGCCGCTCTGAGCGAGATCCAGGCGATTCACCGCTTCCGCGAACCGCAGATAGGTGTCGACGCTGGCGATCACGATGCGTGCGTCGATCGTCAATAACTCGATGCCGACAAGGGAAACCCGGACGTAGGCGTCGATGACGAGTCCCTTGTCGAGAATCAACTCGAGGACGTCGTACAGGCCGCTTGACCTGGGCGTTGTCGTGATTGCGCTCTGCTGCATCACACATCCATGTCCGTGCCGCTGGGGTGCCGTTTATGTGCCCTGCTTGCGACCCAGGTCACACATTTTGTTCACTCAGGGTGAGATTGCCCTTTCCCAAACGTTCTGAGCAGCAGAACTACATCCGTGCGGTCCCGGGCCCGCGGCGGAATCCCGATTCATCGAGCAGGCCACTCAGGTCGAGCGGGAGGTCGAGGTCCTCCGGCTTCAGCCCGAATACGTCGCGGAGCTCGCCGATCTTCTCCTCGAGCCCCATCAGAGCCCGGCCCAGCCGCTCGATCTCGTCCTCGGAGAGGGTGCCGCCCTCCATCCGGCGCACGGCCTGCCGCTCGAGCAGCTGCCGCACGAGGTCGATGATCGCGAGGACGAGCCCGGCCAGCCCCCGCTCGGTGGCCTCGGGGTCGGCGGCGACACGTCGCGGCGCCCGCGACGCCGCCGACTCCCGCGAGACCGCCGACTCCCGCGAGATCGCCGCCGCCACGGCGGGGTCGCCGAACAGCAGCTTGCCGACGTCCTTGCTGTCGTCGCTCACGCCCCGCTCCGCTCGACGGTCCCCGACCGATCCGTCGTCCGGTCGGGCGTGAAGTTGTACGGGGGCCAGGGGCCGGTGCACAGCACCGCGAGGTCGGGGGCGAGATCGGCCGCCGCCTCGGCGACGGCGGCCTCGAACGCCTCGCGGTCGTCGGCGGGCACGAGCAGCGCCGCGTGCCAGAGCACGCGCGACGATCCGGGCGGACGCTGGACGACGTCGTCCGCGAGCCTCTCCAGCCGTGCCCGCGTGGTGGCGATCCGGCGGTCCGACTCCGAGCGGCGGGACTCGAGGGACGCGCGCCGGGCGGCCAGGCGGGCGAGGTGCTCGCGCCCGCTTCGGCTCGTCCGCGGTTCGGTGTCGCCCGGATCATCGGCGTCGCGGGGGGTCGGCTCCCCCGGCGAGGACCGGGTCGGCGGATCGGACGCCGTCACCACCCGGACCGCGATCTCGAGTCGTCCGCGTACCCGGTCGAACGCGTCGGGCAGGTCCGGGTCGGCGAGCCGCTCCCGTACCTCCGCCTCGTCGAGGGCGCCGGTGCCGAACCGCGCCGGCAACACCGGCCCGGCGGTCAGCAGCTGTTCGACGACCTGCGCGTGCCGCAGCAGCACCTCGGCGTCCGGCGCCGGTGCCGTCGGGTGCTCCGAGACCACGGCCGACGCGAAGGCACCGGCGACTCGACGGACCGGCCGGTCCTCGATGCCACGCAGTCCCGGTGACGAGCCGCCGATCTCGGTGAGCCCATAGACGTGGATCACGGCGGAAACAGCGTGTCGACGGAGCCGAGCAGCAGGCGCAGATTGAGGTAGACGAGGTCGACGTCGGCGAGCGAGAGGATGACGTCGCCGGAGATGACGACGCCGGCGTCGAGCACCCGGTCGAGGAGATCGACGAGGCCGATGTCGGAGAGCTCCTGACGGTCGGTCGGTCGCGCCACGCTGCCGACGGTCGGGCGGGGCGTGCCCGCGCTCACGGCGGCCCGCCCTCGTCGGAGAGGCGGAGCTCGACGAAGTGGTACGGCGGCCAGGGACCGGTGAGCTGGACCTCCGCATCGTTGTCCCCCACCTCCTCCGCCAGCTGGGCGGCGGTGCGCTGGAACGCCTCGAGGTCATCCGCGCGCACCAGGTAGGAGGCGTTCAGCAGTATCGACTCGGACTCCCCGCCCGTCCGCTGGACCGGGGTGACCACCGCCCCGGTCGCGAAGCCGGCGAGCTGGTCGTGCACGGACGCGACCAGCTCGCGCCGCGCCTGCGAGGCCGCCTGCGCGTTCGACCGCGTCTCGGCCTTGCGGCGCAGGTAGCCCGCGCCGCTCACCGGGACCGCACCGTCGGCTTCGCGGGCCGGTTCGGTCCTCCGGGAAGGCGGGCGGGCGGCGATCAGCTTGACGCCCCACTCGGACTGCCCGGCGAGGCGGCGCAGCTCGTCGAGGACGACGTCGCGGTTCCCGGCCAGGAGCCTGCGGACGCGATCGGCGTCCGGGTAGACGGTGCCGAACCGCATCGGGATCACGGTCTCGCCGGCCGACTCGACGAGCTGTTCGTGCCGGCGCAGGGCGGTCGCGAACCAGCCGTCCGGGGACAGGTCGGCGCGCTCCTGCCCCGCCTGCAGCAGCGAGAGCCGGGCGGGGCTGCCGACCGCGGCCAGCTCGTCGTCCCCGATCACCTCGACGGGGAACGCGGGGTCGAGACCCGGCTCGGCGGCGAGACCCCGGCGGGGGCCGGAGACGAGGGCGTACAGGTACCAGCCGAGCGGCTCGTCGGCGGGCTCCGCGGCGGGACGCGGGTCCGAGACGGGCGACGCGTCGCGCGGCCGGGCGCGGGCCCGGTGCGCGAGCTCGGTCAACACGGCCTCCTCCAGCACGCGGGCGTAGTCGTCGGTCAGCCGCTCCCGCACCCGCGCGACGGCACGCTCGACGGCGTCCCGCTCGATCTCGTCCACCAGGCTCGCCGCCCGCGCGCGGGCGGCCTCCGCGATGCGGGCGTCGGGCTGCTCCGGGCGGTCGGGCACGTCAGCGCTCCTCCGCAGCCGGCTCCGCGTCGCTGTCGGCCGACGTCGGCTCCGACGACCTCGTGGACCCGTTCGAGGAGCCCGACTCCAGAGCGCGCTCGAGGCGGTCGAGCCGCTCCCGCAGTTCCCGGTTCTCGGACTCGAGATCCTTGGCCCGACCCGAGAGGAAGGGATCGTCGGTCCACCAGTCGATGCCCATCTCCTTGGCCGTGTCCGCCGAGGCGATGAGCAGCCGCACCTTCAGGGTCAGCAGCTCGATGTCGAGGACGTTGACCACGATGTCGCCGGCAATGACGACGCCCTTGTCCAGGACGCGTTCGAGCAGGTCGGCGAGGGAGTCACCGCGTCCGGCGGTCTGCGCGAGCGCCGGCGAGGAACGGGCGGGCAGGTAACCGCCCCCGTAGGAGCCGCCCCCGGTCGTGCCGGACGCGCCCGGGGTGCTCACTCGCGCCCGTCCGCCTGGTTCCGGAAGTAGCGGCGCACGCGCCGGTACTCGAGCAGGTTGCCCTCCTCGTCGAGCTCCGCCTCGTAGCTGGCCAGCACACTCGTCGAGGCGGGCACACGCTCCAGCTCGACCAGCTCGACCTGCAGGATCCAGCCGTCGTCGGTCGGCTCGATGCCGGAGACGGTGTCGGGCGCGCGACCGGTGATCTCCCGGAGCTGCGCGACCCCCTGCCGCACGATCTGGACCGCCGGGAGTCGGCGGCGCCGCCGTCCGCCGGACGAGGTGCCGCCGCGATCCCTGTCGTCGCGATCCCTGTCGTCGCGATCGCTGTCGTCGCGGTCGCTCTCGTCGCGCGAGGTGCTCGCCATTCGTGCAACGCCTCCTGCCGCCCCCAGCGGCGGTCTCGTTTCCGCCACTGTGCGTCACGAAACGTCGTGATCACCGTTCGCGCAAGTGGCGAACGGGTGAGCACCCCCTCCGGACACCCCAACCCCTGCCCCACCGCCGGCTGCGTAAGGACACGCCGACGTCCGCCGGCGTGTCCTTACGCAGTCCCGGATCGGGGCGCGACAGACCCGCAGGCGTCGTTGACCGTTTCCGGTTCGTCATGACCGTTCCGCCCCCGCGTGCCCGCGTGCCGGGCGAGGATGACGGGGTCCCCGAGGTACTCAAGGAGCGAAACGGATATGGGCCTTCGGTCAAGGCTGAACATCGGCGGTGCGGACGTCGACACGCAGCTGCACGGCGACGGCTCGCCCGGCGGCCCGCTGCCCGGCGTGGTCGTCATCCAGGGCGGCAAGCGTCCCCAGGAGTTCCGCCGCATCTACGTCAAGGTCGAGACGACCTACAGGCGCAAGCAGAACGACCAGACCCAGACGGTCGGCGTCACACTGCTGCAGGCGGATGTCTCCGGCCCCGTGACGGTGCAGCCCGGGCAACGGCTCGACATCCCTCTCCAGCTGTTCCTTCCGCCCGACACCCCGCTCACCCTCGGTCGCTCGCCCAAGGTCACGCTGCGGACCGGGCTCGACGTCGAGGCGGCGATCGACCCCAAGGACAGCGACGTCGTCCACGTCGTGCCGAACCCGATGCAGCGCGCCGTGCTGGACGCGATGGACCGCCTCGGCCTCCGGCTGCACAAGGTGGATCACGAGCACGACCCGCACCGCGGCGGCCACCACCGGTTCGTGCAGGAGCTCGAGTTCAAGCCGTTCGGCGGCCACTACCAGGGCAGGGTCGACGAGGTGGAGCTCGTGTTCCGCGCGGCCGGCGACGGATACGACGTCCACCTCGAGGTCGATCGGCGGGGGCGCGGTTTCGGCGGCTTCGTCGCCGAGATGACCGGGCGGGACGAGCACCGCACCGGCGTCCGCATCGGCCCGGCCGAGCTGGCGGCCGGCGTCGTCGACGGTCTTCTCGTGCAGACGATCGACCGGGCGCTCTGACGCGCGCGGGCGCGTCAGCCCGCGTCGAGCGGGAGCCCCGCCGCCCCGGCGGGGCAGCGCCTTCGACCGTTCGCACGCTCACCGCGGAGCAGCAACACCAGGGCGATGGCGGCCAGCAGCATCACGATTCCCGCGAACACCAGCCCGGTCGCCTTCAGGCTGATCGCGCGGGCGAGCAGGCCGACGCCGACGACCGGCAGCGAGATCGCGACGTAGGCGACCACGAAGAACGTCGAGGCCACGGCGGCCCTCTTGTCGGACGGCGAGTTCGCGCTGACCGCACCGAGCCCTGAGCGGAAGCTCAGCCCCTGCCCGAGCCCCGCGATGCAGCCGCCGACGACGAGCAGGGCGAGCGAACTCGCGGCCAGGCCTGCGGCGAGCACCGCCATCCCGGCCACGAGGCCGCCGCAGCCCACGGCCAGGCCGCGGGGGCCGGGGATGCGGTTCAGCGCGAGCTGGCCGATCGTCGATGCGGCGAAGACCGCGAACACCACGACCCCGATGACCGCCGGGCGGTGGATGCCGAGGATCTCGCCGAGGAACGACGGGGCGATGGCGGTGAACAGGCCGAGCACGGCGAAGCCGGCGAACGCGGCGATGGCGCCGCGGACGAACACGGCACGCACCTCCTGCGGAACCGTCGGCCGCTGCACCGAGAACCGGAACCGGTGGCGCACCTCGACGGTCTCGGGGACCACCAGCACCGCGACGACCGCGGGCACCAGCAGCGCCAGGTCGACGACGAACGGCAGGCGCAGCGGGTGGTCGAAGAACTCGGCGAGCAGGCCCGCCAGCAGCGGGCCGCAGCCCAGGCCGCCCATGTTGGCGACGGTCGCGAGCAGCGTGGCCCGACCCCGGTTCTCCGGCGTCGCCAGCTCAACGATCGCGACCGTGGCCGTCCCTGTGAAGATGCCGGCGGACAGGCCGGACAGCACGCGCCCGACCAGCAGCAGCCCGAGGCCGTGGGCGAGCAGGAACATGACCGCGCTGGCGGCGGACAGCGCGAGCCCGGGGAGCATCGCGCGGCGCCGGCCGATGGAGTCCGACGCGTTCCCGAACAGGAGCAGGGCGGCGATGACCCCCGCCGCGTAGGTGGCGAAGATGACCGTGACGAGGAACTGGGAGAAGCCGAACTCGCTCCGGTAGGTCGGGTACAGCGGCGTCGGCAGCGTGGTTCCGAGCATCGTGACGACGAAGGCGTAGGCCGCCAGCAGCGGACCCAGCCGCCGCAGTGCTGCCGCTGGCTCCGCCGGCCCGGTTCCTGCGTCGCGGGTCACAGTCATGCGGCTGTCTTTCCCCGGCTGCAGCTTTCGACGGCCCGTCGACGGAGCCGGGCCGGGTGAGGTGGGTCGCAGCCGGGGGCCGGGGTCAGACGGCGACGATGCGCGAACGAACCTGCTCGACCAGCGACGGCGGCACCTCGATGAGGCCGTGGTCGGCGCCGGCGTGCTCGGCGACGGCGCTCAGGATGTCCTGCTCCGTCGGGGCCAGAAACGTGTCGGCGCAGCCGGGAACGACGTCGCCACAGGAGAACTGCTTCAGCCCGGCGAAGTGGCCCTCGTCGTCGGTGCAGACGATCGGGTCGAAGCGCTGGCCGGCCGGGCGACCGCCCGCAGCGCGGCGTCCCGGACCGGGGTCGTGGGCGCGACCCGCATCAGCGGCCGGACCACCCGGTAGGCGGGTCCGCCGGGCCTGGTCGTCACGGGCAGCAGCAGGGCCTCGGGACGGTCCCACTCGTCCACCGCGACCACCGGCTCGCCGCTCGGCGCGGCGCGGACGCGTCGGAGAGCACCGCGGCCAGCTGGTCCGAGGTGATCGACCGGGGGGCAGATCCGATCAGGGACGACGACGTCACACCTTTCTCCTCGGCACGCGCGACGGGTGTTGCAGCGGCCGGACGGAGCAAGATCTGCCGAAGCACCCGCAGGTAGCGTGGTCGCGCACACGGTGGACCGGTTCGTCCCGGTTCCTTCCCGATCGGACGGTGGACCCTGAGCGTCCTCGAGGCCCTCGCCATCGTGGCGGCGGGACTCGGCGCCGGGATGATCAACACCATCGTCGGCTCGGGGACGCTGCTGACCTTCCCGACGCTGCTCGCGGTCGGCTACTCGCCGATCGTGGCGAACGTCAGCAACACCGTCGGCCTCGTGCCGGGCGTCGCCAGTGGGGTCTACGGCTATCGGGCGGAGCTGCGCGGACAGCGGAACCGGCTGCTGCGCCTCGGCGCCTCGTCGCTGCTCGGCGGGCTCACCGGCGGTCTTCTGCTGCTGGCGCGACCCGACGCCTTCCGCGCGATCGTGCCGTTCCTCGTCATCGCCGCCGCTCTGCTCATGGGCGTGCAACCGCTGCTGACCAAGCGGCTCCGGAACCGCCGCGACGCCACGGCTGCTCCCCGTGAGGCGCGCTGGCTGCTGCCCCCGCTGACCTTCGCCGCCGGCATCTACGGCGGCTACTTCGGCGCCGCCCAGGGTGTGATCCTGCTGGCGCTGCTCGGCCTGCTGGTCGACGACGACCTGCAGCGGCTGAACGCCACCAAGAACGTCCTCGCCGGGCTGGTGAACGGGATCGCGGCCGTGCTGTTCATCGTGTTCAGCTCGGTCGCCTGGGGCGCGGCCGGGCTCGTGGCGCTGGGCTCGGTCGTCGGTGGCGCGCTCGGCGCGGTGGTGGCCCGCCGCATCCCGGCGTGGCTGCTGCGCCTCGTCGTGGTCATCGGTGGCGTGACGGTGGGCATCATCCTGCTGCTGACCTGACGGCTCCCGGCCTCAGCGAGCGACCGGCTCGTTGGCCCGGAACGCCGCGATGACCCGCTGATAGGTGCCGACGACCAGCACCTCCGCCCCCGCCCGCAGGCGGGTGTGGCGGGTGAGGCCGTAGTCGGCGGCGTCCGATCCGACCTCCTCGGGGTCGGTCGCGGCCACGATCCGCAGGCCGGTCCCCATCTCCGAGAGCACGGCACCGTCGAGGCCCCCGCCGGCGTGCACCCGCATCCGGGCGACGAGGAAGGGCTGGCGCTGGGCGTAGAAGGTGCTGACGACGTCGTGGCCGAGCGCGGCACCGACGAACCACGGCGCCGCCAGCGCCGAGGCGCTGCGGACGACACTCACCCCGAAGCGCTTCTGCACCTTCTCGGCGAGCGAGCTGTCGAAGATCCGGACCACCACCCGCAGACGCTCCGCCGTCGGCCGGCGGGCGGCGTAGGCGGCTCGCGCCGACAGCGCCGACTCGACGTTGGCGAGGTCGCTGCTCGTCATCACCGCGACGGCCGCCGCCTCTTCGACGTTGGCCTGCTGCAGCACGGTCGGGCTGGTCGCGTCGCCGATGACGACGGGAACCCGGCGAGCGCGCGCGACACCGAGGTTGCGGTTCTGGGCGTCCTTCTCGACGACCACCACCTCCCAACCGATGGCCAGCAGACCCTCCACGACCGACAGCCCGATGTTGCCGAGCCCGACCACGAGGATGTGCCCCCGGGCGGTGATGGCGCGCTTCCGGCCGAAGGCCTGCTCCAGCCGCTGGCTGAGCACGAAGTTGGTCACCAGCGCGTACAGGGTCGCCACCGCAGCGGCGCCGACCAGGATGAGGAAGATGCCGTAGGCGGTGAGCCACCCGGACTCCCGGGCGAAGCTGAAGTCGCCGAACCCGACCGTCGCGACGATGGTGGTCGTGAAGTAGAGCGCCTGCAGCCAGCCGAAGCCGATCGGACGCCCCTGGTCGTCGGTCACCGAGTTGTTCTCGTAGGTGAGGCGGAGCAGCAGCGTGCTCGCCACCACGATGAGCAGCACCAGCACCGCAGCGATCCGGACCGGCCGGTCGATCTCGCCGAAGACCGCGGAGACCGACGCGCGCGCCGAGCGCAGCATCCCCGCGACGGTGCGGCCCGGCGGTCTCGTCTCGCGCATCTCGCCCGCCGTCAGCGCCACGAGCGAGGCGGTCACCTCGTCGTCGCCGGTGCCCACGCCAACCGCGACGAAGTCCTCGGGACGACCCAGCAGCGTCACCCGGTCCCCCGGCCCGACCCGGGTGTCGCGGCCGGGACAGATCTCGAGCGGCTCGTCCGGGTCGAGGCGCCGGACGCTGATCGGGGTCAAGGTGCCGAACAGCTCACGGCACGTCGACTTCCGGTCGACCTGCACGTCGATGACCTCGAGAGGCTGCTCGCCGAGCCGGAAGGCGTGCAGCACGTTCGACTGCACGCACGCCTCGACGAAGCCCGGGCCCGCGGTCTCCTCGACCGACAGGACGCACGCGTAGGGCAGCGCTGCGCGCAGCTCCTGTCGCAGCCGAGGGTTGCTGAGCTGGACGACGAGCCGGATGTGCTCGCCGAACTCGGCCACGTGCAGCGCGAGCTCGAGGTTGTCGATGTCGCTGTCTCCGGTCGCGACGACGGCGAGGGAGTCCCGGATCCCGCCGTTGAGCAGCCGCGCGTCGAGCGAGCCGACACCGTCGCGGATCGGGACACCGAGCTCGCGCAACCGCCCCCGGATCCGCTCGGCGGAACGGCTCCGGGCGCCGTCGTCGAGCACGACGCATTCGACGCCGGACAGGTGGAGCTGCTCCGCCACGCGGACGGCGAGGCCGGTGAGGCCGCACACCAGGACGTGGCCGGACGTCAGCCGATCGTCGGGCACGACCCCTCCTCGGCTGGCACGGCTCTGTTCGGTCGGCAATGGCACCGCTGGTCGGGCGCATCGGGCGCCCCGCCGGGTCAGTCTCGCCGACGGCCCCACCGTCGTCCGGAGAACACGCGGCCCGTACCCGGCCCGCACCAGAACGCCTGAGAATGATCTTCGGCGGGCGTCGCGAAATGCAGCACCGGTGGCGGGCCATCCGGAAACGGACCGGCGAGCCGGTCATCACGCTCCGTAGCAGTCTGCGCCCGATCTGCCTCTATTGCCCACTTGGTTCCCGGGGTCCAGGTGAGGCTTATCACCGCCATGACCGCCTGAATATCCCCTATATCAGCTGCTTAATTCCGACCCCCAACAGGGTCGCCCGGGCGCAGAAGACGCAGGTCAGAGCAGTTCGGAGATCAACAGCGGCGCGACGGACTAGTTCGAACTGCCCGGTCCCCGTCGCCCGTCCACAATTCTGCAATTGGATGAGATGAAGTCACCCAGAGTGGTAACCTGACGTCGTCCTCTCCTACCGTTGGCGGTGGCGGGCCGCCTGACAGGGAAGGAGGCGAACGCGTGGCACTGGTCAATCCAACGCGCGACGCCGGGGTGATGTTCGGCGCAGATGGCGGTCGCGTCGGTCAGCGTGTTCGAGTACCGAAGACCGCCGAATTGGTGGCGGCGCATCTGCGTCGGCAGATCGTGCACGGCGAGCTGCACGAGGGCGACGCGTTGCCGCCCGAGGCCGTGCTCATGGCCCAGTTCGGTGTCTCCCGTCCGACGCTGCGCGAGGCGTTCCGGGTGCTGGAGGCCGAGGGCCTCATCAGCGTTCGGCGCGGCGCCCACGGTGGCGCCCGCGTGCACACGCCGGACGTCGACGTGGCCGCCCGCTATGCGGGTCTTGTGCTCGAGCACCGCGGCGCGACGCTGTCCGACGTGTACGAGGCGGCGGGGCTCATCGAGCCGTCGTGCGCCGCGACGGTGGCGAGCAAGCACACCGAGGCGGACCTGGCGCGGCTGCGCGAGTGCCTCGCCGAGGGTGAGGCCGCGCTGAAGAACGGCGCCGACGAGATCGCGATCACCTCGGCTCACGACGCCTTCCATGCCGTCCTCGTCGAGCTGACCGGCAACCAGACGCTCATCGTGCTGACCCGCATGATGCGGTCCATCGTCGAGACGGCGAACACGACGATGGCGGTGCAGTCCAGCTCCAGCGGCACCGCGCGGCGCGCAGCCCGCAAGGGCCAGAAGGCGCACGAGGCGGTGCTCGCCGCGATCGAGGCCGGCGACGCCGAGGCGGCGGCCAGCTGCTGGTCGACCCACCTCGCCGCGGCGGACGAGTACGTGACCAGCGGGCTCGGCACCCGCAACGTGCTCGACCTCCTGGGCTGACAGGCACCAGCCTGCAGCACCTCAGCTGAGCCTGCTCGGCTGAGCCCCTCCTCCCGCCCGCAGTTGCCGCTGCGCTGTCGCTGAACCGGTTGGACCGTCCGGGGGCGGTCCAACCGGTTCAGGGCACGCTGCGCTACAGCTCCACCCGGTTCCCGGAGGCCGGGTTCCGGTCCGCCCCGACCTGGCTCCGGAGCCGCACCACGTCGCCGACGACCACGATCGCGGGGGCGGCCAGTTCCGCCGCCTTCGCCTCGTCCGCCACCGAGGCCAGCTCCGCCACGATCACGCGCTCGCCGGGCATCGCTCCGTCCTGGATGCAGGCGACCGGCGTCGCCGGATCGCGTCCGGCCTCGAGCAGCGCGACCGCGATGTGCGGCAGGTTGTCCACCGCCATCAGCAGCACCAGCGTGGCCCGGCTCGTGCCGAGGTGCGCCCAGTCGACCGTCGAGCCCGCGTGTCCGGGCGGCAGGTGCCCGGACGCGACGATGAACTCCTGCGCGACCCCGCGGTGGGTCAACGGGATGCCGGCGAGCTCCGGCACGGCGACGGCGCTGCTGATGCCCGGCACCACCGCGCACTCGATGCCGGCCTCGACGCAGGCGAGCATCTCCTCGCCGCCGCGGCCGAAGATGAACGGGTCGCCCCCCTTGAGCCGGACGACGAACTGACCCGCCGACGCCCGCTCCACGAGGATGCGGTTGATCTCCTCCTGGCGGGCACCCGGCCCCCGCGGCACCTTGCCGACGTCGACCACCTCGACGCCCGGCGCCAGCTCGTCGAGCATCGCCCGCGGTCCGAGCCGATCGGTGACGACGACGTCGGCCTGACGCAGCAGCCGTGCGGCCCGCAGCGTGAGCAGGTCCGGGTCGCCCGGCCCGCCGCCGACGAGGACGACCCTGCCGCGCCGGCCGCGGTACTCCGGGGCGCTCAGCGAGCCGTCACGCAGCCCGGCGACGACGGCGTCCCGCACGTCCCGCGCCCGCCGCGGGTCACCGCCGGCGGTGACGGCGACCGTCAGCTCGTCGACCGAACCGCTCGCAGGGGTCACCGCCGCGGACGCGGCCCCGTCGTCCGCCCGCACGCACCACAGCCCCCGGGCGTGGGCGTCCGCGGCGACGGCGGCGTTCACCGCCGCGTCGTCGGTGCAGGCGTGCACCAGCCGCGCACCCTCCAGGTCGGCCGGCGCGTAGGGGCGGCGGGCGAGCCGGACGGTTCCCTCCCCCGCGAGCCGCTCGATCTCGGGCGACGGCTCGGGGGCGACGACGAGCACGTCCGCACCGGCCTCGAGCAGGGCCGCCAGCCGACGGGACCCGACCGTGCCGCCACCCACGACGGTGACGGGGACGCCGGTCAGGCGCAGCACGAGCGGATACATGCCTCAGGCCTTCTCGCTGACACCGGCCGCGTCGAAGGTCGCCATGCCGCCGAGGATCCGGGCGGCCGACTGCACGAGCGGGAGGGCGAGCAGGGCGCCGCTGCCCTCGCCGAGCCGGAGGTCGAGATCGAGCAGCGGGCGCAGGCCGAGGGCGGTCAGGGTCGCGGCGGCGCCGGGTTCGACGGAGCGGTGCCCGGCGAACCACGCCGCCGGCGCGTCCGGCGCGAGGGCCCGCGCGGCGAGGGCGGCGGCACCGGTCGTGACCCCGTCGAGGACGACGGGCACCCGGGACGCGGCCGCCTCGAGCAGGAAGCCGGTGAGCGCGGCGTGCTCCAGGCCGCCGACAGCGGCCAGCACGCCGATCGGGTCTGCGGGATCGGGCGTGTGCAGGGCGAGACCGCGGCGGACGACGTCGACCTTCCGGTCCAGCGTGGCGTCGTCGATCCCGGTGCCGCGGCCGGTGACCAGCGCGGGGTCGGAGCCGGTGAACACGGCGACGAGCGCGGCCGACGGGGTCGTGTTCGCGATGCCCATGTCCCCCGGCAGCAGGCACCGGGCGCCGTCGTCGATCAGGTCGCGCGCCACCGACGCGCCGAGCTGGACGGCATCGAACACCTCCTGCCGGGTGAGGGCCTGGGTGACGGTGAAGTCGCGGCTGCCGGCGCGGATCGGCGCGCGACGGAGCCGGGTGATCGTCGCCGGCTCCTCAGCGGACGGGTCCTCCGCGGACGCGTCGTCGACGGGCAGGGCCGTCGCGACGCCGACGTCGACGACCGTCACCTGCGCGCCCACCTGGGCGGCCAGGACGTTGACGGCGGCGCCGCCGGCGAGGAAGTTGCCGACCATCTGGGCCGTGACCTCCTGCGGCCACGGCGTGACTCCCTGCGCATGCACGCCTGTGTCGGCGGCGAAGACCGCGACCGCGGCGGGCGTCGGCACGGGCGGCGGCACACTGCCCGCCAGCCCGGCGAGCGCGACCGAGACGTCCTCGAGCACGCCGAGGGAACCCTTGGGCTTGGTCAGCCGGTCCTGCCACTCCCGGGCCTGGCGCGTCGCCTCGGCGTCGGCGGGGCGGACACGGGTCAGCAGCTCGGCGAGCTCGGGCGGGTTCTGGGGACTCATGCGATCTCCTGCGAGTACGAGACGTCGACGCGACGGTCGGTGGGCGGGATTGCGGCGGCCAGCGCATCGGCCACGGCTGCGTTGTGGGCCGGATCGCGCGCGGCGACCCGGAGGTGGTCGGCGGTGAGGCCGGGGAACGTGTCGCATCTGCGCACGGCCACGCCGAGTTCGCGCAGGCGGAGCCGGAGACGCTCCCCGCCGTCGGCGCGCAGGAGCAGGAAGGGTGCGGCGCTACCGCCGACCACGTCCATGCCCGGCAGCCCGACGATCCGGCGGACCAGCCTCTGCCGCTCGACTGCCAGCTCCGCCGCCGCCGCGTCCGCCTCGGCCACGGCCACGGGCGTCGAGCAGGCCGCGGCGGCGACCAGCGCCGGCGACGAGACCGACCAGGCGGGCTGCGCGGCGGCACAGGCGTCGACCAGCTCCGCCGGGCCGAGCAGGTAGCCGACGCGGAGGCCGGCGAGCCCCCACATCTTCGTCAGGCTGCGCACGACGACGAGCCCGGGCAGCCGGGCGGACGCGAGGCTCTCCGGCTCCCCCGGCGTGAAGTCGGCGAAGGCCTCGTCGACCAGCACGACGCGGCCGGGGCGCAGCAGGCCGCGGACGACGTCGGCGGGGTGCAGCACCGATGTGGGGTTGGTCGGGTTGCCGAGGACGACGAGGTCGGCGTCGACGGGGATCAGTGTGGAGACCGAGTGGGGGTCGAGCCGGTAGGGCGGCTCGAGCACGACGCGGTCGACCTCGATGCCCGCCGCGGCGAGGGCGGCCTCCGGCTCGGTGAACGACGGGTGGATGCAGACCGCGCGGCGCGGGCGCAGCGCGCGGGCGAGCAGGACGAACGCCTCGGCGGCGCCAGCGGTGAGCAGGACCTCCGACTCGGGGCGGGCGTGCCGGTCGGCCACGGCCCGACGGGCGGAGGTCGCGTCGGGATAGCTCCCGAGGTCGTCCAGCGCCGCGGCGATGCGCTCCGCGAGCCACGGCGGCGGCGCGGGCAGCCGCACGTTGACGGCGGCGTCGAGGAGGCCGGGAGCGACCTCCCGGTCGCCGTGCCAGCGGAGCGGGTCGGCGTGGGAGGAGCGGAACGGGTCAGCCATGCGCCGGTCCGTGGGAATGGTGCCCGTGCCCGTGCCCGTGCGAGTGCCCGTGCCCGCGTGCGGGTCGGTCGGGTCGTCCGGGTGGTCGTGCGGCGTCTGCGGCGCGCCCACCCGGTGCTCGAAGCCGGGCAGCGCGACCCGGTAGAGGCACGTGTCGCAGTTGCTCCGCAGGTCCCCGCGCTGGATCTCGGCGTAGCGCTCGAGGACCAGGTCGGCGAGCTCCGGGGTCGCGCCGAGCAGCCCGGCGACCCGGACGTCGAGCTCGGGATGGTCGGCGGCGAACGCCTGCGACTGCTCGACGACCCTGTCCGGCAGCACGCCGGAGAACAGGAAGTAGGGGACGACGACGATCCGTTGCGCCCCGAGCCTCCGGCACCGCTCCAGCGCGGCCGGCACGCCCGGCTCGGCGAGGCTGATGAAGCCGTACTCGACGCCGGCGTAGCCCCGCCCCTCCTCGAGCAGGCGGGCGACCTTGGCGACCTCGGCGTTGGCGTCGGGGTCCGTCGTCCCCCGGCCGACGACCACCAGCATGGTGTCGGCGCGGCTGTCGCCCGCGAGCACCGCATCGACGCGGGCCTCCATCGCAGCCTGCAGCGACGGGTGCGGCCCGAGCGGCCGTCCGTAGCGGAAGCTGAGGCCCTGGTCGCCGTCAGAAGTGCCGAGATCTGCATGCCGACCGCGCTCGCGCTCGAGCGCCGCCGGCACGTCGCCCTTGGCGTGCCCGGCCGCGACGAGCACGAGCGGCACGACCGAGATGTGCCGCGCGCCGCCGGCCACGAGCTCGGCCACCGAGTCGGTGAGCGGCGGCGGCGCGAGTTCGAGGAACCCGCCCACCACGGCAGGCGGACCGACCACGCTGCGGGCCGCCCGCTCGCGGACGAGCTCGACCAGCTCGCCGAACTCGGCGACGCCGAGCGTGCTCCGCGTGCCGTGCCCGACGATCAGCAGCGGCGGCGGGGTCGACAGCCCGGCAACGGCCGGCTGCGCGATCTCTGAGTTGGCGATGTCGGACTGCGCTGTCACGACGTCTCCTTCCGGTTGACGTAGAGCAGGGCGTTCAGAGCGGCCGCGGCGACCGCCGACCCGCCCTTCTCGGAGACGTTGCTGACGGCGGGCAGACCCGACTCGCGCAGAGCGGCCTTCGACTCCGCGGCGCCGACGAACCCGACGGGCAACCCGATCACGAGGGCGGGGGCCGCCGTCCCGCCGAGGGCGATCAGTTCCTCCAGCGCGGTGGGGGCGCAGCCGACGACCCAGACGGCGCCCGGGCCGACCTCGTCGAGGGCGAGGTGCACGGCCGCCGCCGATCGGGTGCGGGCGGCCGATCCGGTGGCCTGCCGGACCCGGCAGACGACGGGCCGCGCGGTGATGCCCGCGGCCACCATCTCGACGTCGGCGACCACCGGGGCACCGGCGGCCAGTGCCGCGGCGGCGGCGGCGAGCGCGTCCTCGTCGCAGACTAGGTCCGATACGTAGTCGAGGTCGGCGCTGGCGTGCACGACCCGCTCGGTCACGGCGCGGGTGAACGGCAGCAGCCCGGAGGTGTCGACGCGCGAGCGCAGGATCTCGTACGACCTCGACTCGATCGGGTGCACGACCCGGGGCGCGGTGCTCATGACGTCCTTCCTGCGACAGGCCTGGCCCACAGGCCGTCTGTCCCGTCGATCGCGTCCGCCGGGCAGATCTCGATGCACTCGCCGCAGCCGGTGCAGCGGTCGACGAGCGCGATCAGCGGCTCCCCGACGTCCCCCGTCGGGCGCAGCGCGTGTTCGGGGCAGGTCAGCAGGCAGGCTCCGCAGCCCGCGCACCGATCCGTGATGCGAACGGGCGCGGGCGCGCCGACGCGGCTGCGTAAGGACACGCCGTGAGACGTCGGCGTGTCCTTACGCAGTCGGGTGGGCGAGTGTGGCGGGAGGCGGGGCGTCGCCCCCGCCGGGGTCATGGCGCCCATCGGTACCCCCGCGGGGTGACCATCCGCCCGGCGATGATGCGGCTCTGCGACGAGCCGACCACCACCGTGGTCAGCATGTCGACGTCGGCCGCGTCGACCTCGCCGAGCGTCGTGAGCAGCACCCGCTCCCGCGGCCGGCTGACGTCGCGGACGAGCCCGATCGGGGTCGTCTCCGGCCGCCGCTCGCGGAGGAGTTCGAGCGCCCGCGGCAGCTGCCAGTCCCGGCCGCGGCTGCGCGGGTTGTAGAAGGAGACGACGAGATCCGCCTCGGCGGCGGCCCGGACCCGCTGCTCGATGGCCGGCCAGGGCGTGTGCAGGTCGGACAGGCTGATCGCCACGTGGTCGTGGCCGAGCGGTGCGCCGAGGACGGCCGAGGCGGCGAGCGCGGCCGTGATGCCCGGGACGCCGACGACGTCGATCGTCTCGTCCGCCATCTCCAACGCGGGGCTGGCCATCGCGTAGACGCCGGCGTCGCCGCTGCCGATCAGCGCGACGGCGTGCCCGGCGCGGGCCTCGTCCACCGCGGTCCGGGCGCGGGCCTCCTCGTCGCCCAGGCCGCTGGCCAGCACGCGGGTGCCGGGGCGGAGCAGGTCCCGCACCTGGTCGACGTACTGGTCGAGCCCGACGAGCACGGACGCGCGGGCGAGCTCGCGGCGGGCGCGTTCCGTCAGCAGGTCGCGGGCGCCGGGGCCGAGCCCGACGAGAGCGAGCCGCCCACGCGGCGCGTGCCGCGCGACGGCGACGGTGGCCATCGCCGACTTCCGCTTCTCCACCACGAGTTCGGGTGCCTGACCGGAGACTCCCCCGCCGACCAGCGCGGCCGCCTCGGCGACGCTCGGGGTACCGAGGGTCTCGCGGACGACGTCGCTCGGGTTCGGCACGGCCACGGCGGCGAGGACCTCGCTCGGGTAGGTCGTCAGCGTCCAGCCGCGGCTCTCGGCGGCCTCGACGATGCCCACCTCGTCCGCCTTGGCGTCGGCGGTGGCGAGCCCGCGCACCGACGCCGTCGACAGCCCGGCGTCGGCGAGGGCGGCGTCGATCAGCCCGAGCACCTCGCCGGCGGTCACGCCGCGGCTCGCGCCGACCCCGACGACCAGGCTGGGTGGCCGGAGGACGAGCGTGCACTCGTCGATCGGCTGGATCCGGTCGCTCACCCGCAGGACCAGGTCCCCCTGCTCGGCCAGCGGCAACGGCGGCAACGGCCAGACCCCGTCGGCGTCGAGCCGCACCGGCTCGCCGTCGAGCATCCCCCGCGTCACCCGGGCGACCGCGCCCTCCACCGGCCAGCCGAGCTGGTCGAGCGCCGTGGCCCCGCGGCTGTCCGTCGCGGTACTGACGACCGGCTGCGCGCCGAGCGCCTCGCCGACCCGCTCGGCGAGCTCGTTCGCGCCCCCCGACGTCCCCGGCACCCCGTGCCCGCCGACCAGCGCGATGGCGAAGCGCCGGGCGTCGTCGACGCAGACGACCCCCGGGTCGGTGTGCTTGTCCTGCAGCAGGGGGGCGAGCAGCCGGACCGTGGCGCCGGTGGCGAGGAAGCAGACGAGCTGGTCGCACTCGCGCCAGGCCGCCGGCAGCTCGGCGACCGGGTAGGTGCGGGTGTCCGGCCAGCGGGCGGCGAGGTCGGCAGCGGCGCTGCGTCCGGCGGCGGTGACGGCGATCAGGCCGATCATGAGCCGATCACGAGCCCTCCTCGTCCCGGGTACCCCAGACGACGAAGACCGGGTTGGTCGCGGCGAGCCGCACCGAGTCGTCGGGGAGCTCGGCGAAGCGGTTGGCGGCGAGCTGGACCCCGTCCACGCGGTACTGCCGCCGGTGCAGCTCGGCGCGGGCAGCGAGCGCGTGGTCGACGGCGGCGAAGGCCGCGACGATCCGGGCCGGTCGCCGTTCGGCCGCCGCCGTGACCGCGGGCAGGCCGCCACCGCCGACGAACACGGCGTCGGGCTGCGGAAGGCCGGCCAGCGCCGCGGGCGCCTCGCCGCAGACCACGGTGACGTCGACCCCGTGCGAGCCGGCGTTGGCCTCGATCCGGGCGCACGCCTCGGCCTCACGCTCGACGGCGACCGCGAAGGCGCCGAAGCGGGCGCACTCGACGGCCACCGAGCCGCTGCCGGCGCCGACGTCCCAGACGCAGCGGCCCAGGCCGGGGCCGAGCCGCGCGAGCACCAGGGCCCGCACCTCGGCCTTGGTCACCATCGAGCAGCGGTGCAGGTACTCGTGTTCGGGTAGCGCCCACTCCCGCGGGATCGGGTCACGCCCCGCGAGCCAGCGCGCCGGCCCGTCGCTCTCGCCGGGCCCGAGCGAGAGGACGACGTTCGGGTTCCGCCACTCCCGCAGCGCCGCCTCCTCGGGCGAGCACTCGAGCCACTCCTCGTCCTCGGTGCCGAGCGCGGTCAGCACGTGCAGCGTGCGGTAGCTGCCGACGAGCGCCGCGCCGAGTTCCGCGGGCCCGGCGCCGGGGCCGGTGAGGACGGCGACCTTGGGGTTGCTGCGGCAGACGTTGACGGCGGGAGTGATCGCGCGGCCGTGGGTGCTGACGACGAGCGCGTCGTCCCACGGCAGCCCGAGCCGGGCGAACGCGAGCGCGACGGAGGAGACCGCGGGCAGCACGACCGGTTCGACGCCGAGGGCGCGGATGGCGCGGACGATGCCGAAGAACCCGGGGTCGCCGGAGGCGATGACGACGGCCCGGCCGGCCCGGTCCCGCGAGAGCTCGGCCAAGCCGCGCTCCAGCGAGCCGAGGACGACCGTGCGGGCCTGCTCCGGCACCGGCAGGGCGGCGAGGTGCCGCGCGCCGCCGACGACGAGGCTGGCCGACGCGAGGGCGTCCGCGGCCGCGGGGGTCAGCGGCGAGCCGTCCCATCCGACGACGGTGATCACCCCGACACCCACTCGGGACGGGTCGCGGCCACGCAGCTGCTGCCGCCGAAGTCGACCATCGCGACCTCGGCGTCGAGCGCCCCGTCGGTGAACCGGCGGAGCACGTCGGCGACCGCGGCGCACAGCCGGTCCCCCGCCGGCCGGAGCAGGCCGGCGGACTCCCACTGCTCGTAGGCGTGCCGGGCGGTGTTCGCGCCGGCCACCTCGTCCGCCAACTCCGCGTTTCCGCCGGCATCGCGGGTGATGCGGCCGAGGACCGAGGTGTCGACCTTGCTGCGCGTGTAGTGGGTCATGAGCACGCCGGCGGCGAGCTTGGTGAGCTTGCCCGCCATCCCGACGAACACCACGCGGCTCAGGCCGCGCTCGACCGCCTCGCGCAGCGCCGCGCCGGTGAAGTCGCCGACCTCGACGAAGCAGACCGACGGCAGATCCGGCAGCAGGCGCATCGCGGCCTTCTCGGTGCGCCCGCCGGTGGCGAGCACGAGCGTCGGTTCCGACTGCGCGGCCATGACGTCGACGGCCTGCACCACGCTGGCCCGCCAGGAGGCGGTGGAGAAGGGCCGGACGATGCCGGTGGTGCCGAGGATCGAGATCCCGCCGAGGATGCCGAGCCGGCCGTTCGTGGTCTTGCGGGCCATGCGCTCGCCCTCGGGCACGCTGACCACGACCCGGACGCCGGTCCGGTCGAGCTCGACGACCTCCCCGACCGCGTCGCGGATCTGCTGCCGCGGCGTCGCGTTGATGGCCGGGCCGCCGACCTCCAGCCCGAGGCCGGGCTTGGTGACGACGCCGACCCCGACCCCGCCGTCGAGTTCGACGCCGGGCGCGTCCCGCCAGGAGACGGTCGCCGTCAGATGCGCGCCGTGCGTGACGTCGGGGTCGTCACCGGCGTCCTTGACGACGACCGCAGTGGCTCGGGCCGGCGCCTCCTCGGTCCGCGACACGTCGTAGGAGTCGACCGGGAGCGTCACCCGGTCGCCGCCGGGCAGCGGCGTGTCGACGGTCGGCGGCTGCGTGCCGGTGGCCAGCGCGGTGGTCGCCGCCTTGGCCGCGGCGGCCGCGCAGGTCCCGGTCGTCCAGCCGGTGCGCAGCGCCTTCTGCCGGACCTTCATGGTCCGGGGCAGGTCGGGCTCGCGCAGCTCCGGCGAGTCCGGCCATATCGACTCGTCAGCCACGGCTCGCCTTCAACTGCTGCCGCGCGCGGAGTTGTTGTCGGGAGGTGGGCTCGGCACGACGGAAGCCGTGGAAGTGCCCGGGGTGGTAGAGGTGCGAACGGGTGCCACCGGCGCCGAGCGCCGGCCCGACGAGCACCAGCGTGTGCTTCCAGAGCTTGTGCGCCTTGACGGTGGCCTCCAGCTCACCGAGCACACAGCGGACGACGAGCTCGTCCGGCCACGTCGCCTGGTACGCGACGAGGCACGGCGTCTCCGGCCCGTAGCCGCCCTCGAGCAGCTCCTCCTGCAGCTGGCCGGACCGGGCGGCGGACAGGAACAGCGCCATCGTCGTCCCGTGCCGGGCGAACTCCCGGACCTCCTCGCCCGGCGGCATCGGCGTCTTGCCACCGCCGAGCCGGGTGAGGATGACCGACTGCCCCACCTCGGGGATCGTCAGCTCGCGCTCGGCGATCGCCGCGACCGCGGAGAACGCGCTCACGCCGGGCACGATCTCGACCTCGAGGCCCAGCTCCTTGCAGCGGTCGAGCTGCTCCTGCACCGCGCCCCACAGCGACGGGTCGCCCGAGTGGATCCGGGCGACGTGCAGCCCCTCGTCCACGGCTCGGCGGTACAGGTCGAGGACGCCCTCGAGCGGGATCGCGGCCGAGTCGACGATCTCCGCGTCCGCGCGGGCATGGTCGAGTACCTCGGCGGTGACGAGGCTGGACGCCCAGATGACGACGTCGGCGTCGGCGATGCGTTGCGCGGCGCGGAAGGTCAGCAGGTCGGCGGCCCCCGGGCCCGCTCCGACGAACGTCACCTTGCCGACCGTCTGCCGGGTCGCCTGCTCGGTCGCCGTCGACTGCTGCGTGGTCACAGTGCACTCCCTCGTTCGACGCGCGACACGGGCGCGATCACCGTCGACAGATACGGCGCCGGAGCGCTGCGGTCCAGCTCGCTCGCGGGCCGGACGTCCTCCTGCGGTAGGCCGAGCGAGGCGCCGAACACGGCGCCGTCGAGCCGTCCGGTCTCCTCCAGCACCCGCAGCACGTCGGGCAGCATTCGCCCGCCCTTGTAGGCGACGACCGTGCCGCCGGCCTCCAGCGCCTCCCGCAGCCGGTCGAGACCCGCGGTCAGCGGCATCAGCGTCAGCGGCTCGACGCCCTCGACGAGGCTGGTGTTGCTCTTCGCGGCGAGGTACTGCATCGCGGTGATGCCGGGCACCGTCGCGATCTCGACCTCGGGCAGCAGTGCCCGCACGGTCTGGGCCAGGTAGCTGAAGGTCGAGTAGACGTTCGGGTCGCCGATCGTCGCGAAGGCGACGGTCCGCGTGTCGGTGCGTCCGGGCTCGCGCAACAGTTCGGCGACACGCGCGCCCGCGGCGTCCCAGCTGGGTCCCCGCCCTGACTCTGATGTCTCAGTCTCGGCACCCAGCTGGAAGACGAGCCGCTCGATGTCGCGCTCGACGTGCGCGCGCACCGTCCGCTCGGCGCGGCCGATCTCGCCGGTGTCGCCGACGGGCACGACGACGACGTCGGCCTCGGTCAGCACGCGCACCGCCTGCACGGTCACCTGGTCCGGGTCGCCGGGTCCGACGCCCACGCCGATCAGCCGCATCCCGACTCCTGGCTGACACGTACGAGCTCCCGGGCCATCTGCGGCACCCCGGCCCAGTGCAGGTGCAGGTAGGACGCGTGGACGCGCCCCTGCACGAAGCCCTCGGGCCGCCCCTGCACGCAGAAGGCGGGCGTCTCCCCGGAGCCCGGATCGGTGGCGGTGCGGTGGAACTCGTGCCCGCGGACCGGCCGGTCGGCGAACGGCCAGCCGAGGCCTTCCGCCTCGCGGTAGCCGAGGGTGAGCCGTCCCGTCATCCGCGCGGACGTCGGCAGGACGCCGCACATCGGCAGGCCGTCGAGGTCCCGGGCCAGGTAGAGCAGCCCGGCGCATTCGGCGGCGATCGGGGCGCCGCGTCCGGCCAGTGCGGCGACGTCCCGGCGCAGCCGCTCGTTGGTGGACAGCTGTTCCGCGTAGACCTCCGGGAACCCGCCGCCGATCACGAGCCCGCGGACGTCGGGCGGCAGGGTCTCGTCGACCAGCGGGTCGACGGTCACCACCTCGGCGCCCGCCGCGGTCAGCAGCTCGGCGTGTTCGGCGTAGGAGAAGGTGAAGGCGCTGCCGCCGGCGACCGCGATGCGGGGGCGGCCGGCGACCGGCGGCCCGACCTCGTCGGCGGCCGACCACGGCCGCGTCGTCAGCTGCGGGGCGGATCGGGCCAGCGCGGTGACCGCGTCGAGGTCGACGCCGCGTCCGACGAGTTCGCCGAGACGGGCGACCGTGGCCGCTGCCTCCGGGCTGCGCTCGGCGACCGGCACGAGCCCGAGGTGGCGGCTCGGCGTCTCGATGGCGTCGTCGCGGTGCAGCGCCCCGACCACCGGCACGCCGACGTCGGCGAGCGCCTCACGGAGCAGCGCCTCGTGCCGGTCCGAGCCGACCCGGTTGAGCAGGACCCCGCCGATGCGGATGCGCCGGTCGAAGGCGGCGAAGCCGGAGACGAGCGCCGCGACGGAGCGGGACTGCCCGGTCGCGTCGACCACGAGCAGCACCGGCGCGTCGAGCAGGCGGGCGACGTGCGCGGTCGAGGCCTCGTCGCTCGTGCCGCGGCCGTCGAACAGGCCCATCACGCCCTCGACGATCGCGAGATCGGCCCCCGCCGAGCCGGCGGCGAACAGCGGCGCGATCCGGTCCTCGCCGACGAGGAACGGGTCGAGGTTGCGACCGACCCGGCCGGCCGCGAGGGCGGCGTAGCCGGGGTCGATGTAGTCGGGCCCGACCTTGAACGGGGCGACCTTCGTGCCGCGGGCGGCGAGCGCCGCGACGAGGCCGGTGGCGATCGTCGTCTTCCCGGTGCCGGACGCCGGGGCGGCGACGACGAGGCGGGGCACGGTCACCACGCGGTACCGCCCCGGAGTCGTCCCCTCACCATTCGATCCCCCGCTGCCCCTTCTGGCCGGCGTCCATCGGGTGCTTGACCTTGCCCATCTCGGTGACGAGGTCGGCGGCCTCGATCAGCGCCGGGGCGGCGTCGCGGCCGGTGATGACGACGTGCTGGCGGCCGGGCCGGGTCCGGAGCACCGAGACGACCTCATCCGGATCGACCCAGCCCCACTTCATCGGGTAGGTGAACTCGTCGAGCACGTAGAGCCGGTAGGTCTCGGCGGCGAGCTCGCGCTTGACCTGCTCCCACCCCTCGCGGGCCGCGTCGGCGCTGTCCTCGATCGTGCGCTGCACCCAGGACCAGCCCTCGCCCATCTTGTTCCAGGTGACGGGCCCGCCCTCGCCGGTCGAGTCGTGCAGCGCGCCGAGGGCCTTGAGCGCCTTCTCCTCGCCGACCCGCCACTTCGCCGACTTCACGAACTGGAAGACGCCGATCGGCCAGCCCTGCGCCCAGCCGCGCAGCGCGAGACCGAAGGCGGCGGTCGACTTCCCCTTGCCGACGCCGGTGTGCACGATCAGCAGCGCGCGGTCGCGACGCTGGCGCGTGGTGAGGCCGTCGTCCGGGACGACGGCGGGCTGTCCCTGTGGCATCAGCATGCCTCCGGCATGGGTGGCATGACGCGCTACGCCGCCCGTCGATCGCGGACCAGGCCGGCCAGCGGTTCCGCGGCCAGCTCCTCGAGACGGAGCATCTCGGCACCCATCGCGGTGGCGAGCGCGCCGGACAGCCCGAGCCGCACCGGCCCGCTCTCGCAGTCGATCAGGACGCCGGACGTCCCGTACAGCCGGGCGGCCGCCCGCAGCGCGTCGTTGTAGGCGTCCGACGGGCCTGCGGACGAGCCGGCGGTGGCCCTCCCATCGGTGAGGAGCACGACGAGCGGGCGACGGGTGGCGTCGCGCAGCCGCTCGACCCGCAGCACGGCAGCGGCCCGCAGCAGCCCGGCGGCGAGCGGGGTGCGGCCGCCGGTCGGCATGCTCTCCAGCCGGGCGGCGCCGACGTCGACGCTGGACGTCGGCGGGAGCAGGAGGTCGGCCTCGCTCCCCGCGAAGCTGATCAGCCCGACCTTGTCCCGCCGCTGGTAGGCGTCGAGGAGCAGCGACAGCACGGCGCCCTTCACCGCGCGCATCCGCTCGCGGGCCGCCATCGACCCCGAGGCGTCGACGACGAACAGCACCAGGTTGCTCTCCCGGCCCTCGCGCACCGCCTCGCGGAAGTCGTGGCGGCGGAGCAACAGGCCGGGCCCCCGGCGCCCGCGGTCGAGCTGGTGCGGCGCCGCGGCGGCGAGAGTCGCGGCCAGGTGGAGCGATCCGACGCGACCCTCGGGACGACGGGCGCCGACGGTCCGCCCGGTGGTTCCGGTACTCCGGCCGCGGCGTCCGGAGGGCGCGTCGACCCCGACCTGCTGCGCGGACAGCGTCCGCACCCGGTACGGGTCGGCGGCGCCCACGGTCTGCGGTGCGGGGGCCGGTCCCGGCGCCCCCGTCGTGTCCTGCGGCTGGGCACCGGCGTCCGACGGGCCATCGACGGACGACTCCGGCTCGGGGACGCCGCCCCCGCCGCCTCCGCCGTCCGGGCCGGGATCGTCCGGGCCGCCGGGATCGTCCGGGCCGCCGGGATCGTCCGGGCCGGACGGGTCCTCGTCGCCGTCCGCATCGGCGCCGGCATCGTCGAGGGCCTGCTCGAGCTGCTGATCGTCCAGTCCCGGCGCGTCGAAGGGGTTGCGGCGCCGGCGGTGCGGCAGCGCCAGCCTCGCCGCCTGCCGGACGTCCTCGGCGGTGACCCGGTCCCGCCCCGCCCACGCCGCCAGGGCGACGGCGGCGCGTGCGGTCACGAGGTCGGCACGCAGGCCGTCGACCTCGAAGGCGGCGCAGACGCTGGTGACCTGCCGGAGGGCCGCGTCGCTCAGCACGACCTTCGGAAGCAGCTCCTGCGCGGCCGCGATCCGGGCGGCGAGCTCGGCGTCGGCCTCCCGCCACTCGGCGGCGAAGGCGTCCGGGTCGTCCTCGTAGGCGAGGCGGCGGCGGACCACCTCGGCCCGCTCCGCCGGATCCCGGGTCGCGCTGACCTCGACCGTGAGCCCGAACCGGTCGAGCAGCTGCGGCCGGAGCTCCCCCTCCTCGGGGTTCATCGTCCCGACGAGCAGGAACCGGGCCGCGTGCCGCACCGACACGCCCTCGCGCTCCACGTAGGAGGTGCCGAGCGCGGCGGCGTCGAGCAACAGGTCGACGAGGTGGTCGTGCAGCAGGTTGACCTCGTCGACGTAGAGCACGCCGCGGTGGGCCTGCGCGAGCAGACCGGGCTCGTAGGCCTTCACGCCCGAGCCGAGCGCCCGCTCGAGGTCGAGCGAGCCGACGACCCGGTCCTCGCTGGCCCCGACGGGCAGTTCGACCAGGCGCGCCGGCCGCTCCCTGTACGTGGCGTCGGGGTACGTGGCGTCGGGTGCGTGCGGCCCGTCCGGGCAGGCGGGGTCCGGGTTGTAGGGGTCGCAGGAGAAGCGGCAGTCGATCACGACCCGGACAGGCGGCAACAGCGCGGACAGACCGCGCACCACCGTCGACTTCGCGGTGCCCTTCTCGCCGCGCAGCAGCACGCCGCCGACGGCCGGGCTCACGGCGTTGACCAGCAGCGCGAGCTTCAGATCGTCCATGCCGACAACCGCGGAGAACGGGTAGGTGGTCACGACGCTCCGGGCAGGTCGGAACGCACGCGCGCACGGTTCACGGAGGAACCTCCCTTGGGTGTCCACGCCCTGGTCGGCCGAGCGACGGGAGGAGTTCCTGGCTTCCGCTCCGCTTCGGGGGCAGCGGAGGCGGTGACAGTGGCGGGACCGCGCCGGATTCGCACCGGCTTCCTCCCTGTCCGTCCGCTGCATCCTGTCACAACCGCGGGAGCGATGGCCCGGCCGAGCAGCCCGTAGCGCCCGGTGGAGGCGACGATCACGTCGGGAGGGGCCCCGGTCCCCCGCCGGTCGCACCGCGACCGTCCCGGCGGGCGGCTGAGAACGGGTCAGCTGCGGTATTCGGGATTCGCGAACTCGGGGCGCGTGCCCGCGTCCCAGGCCAGCCGGGAGTTGCCCACCGCCGGGATGCCGCCCGCCGCGCGGAGCATCGCGGCGAGGTGCATCAGGTTCCACGCCATGAACGTCGTGTTCCGGTTCGTGAACTCGTTCTCCGGCCCGCCGGAGCCGGGGTCGAGGTAGGACGGCCCGGGTCCGGCCTCACCGATCCACCCGGCGTCGGCCTGCGGCGGGATGACGTAGCCGAGGTGCTGCAGGCTGTAGAGCACGTTCATCGCGCAGTGCTTGACGCCGTCCTCGTTGCCGGTGATGACGCAGCCGCCGGCCCGCCCGTAGTAGGCGTACTGGCCGTCCTCGTTCAGCAGGTGCGAGC
Organism: uncultured Actinomycetota bacterium; assembly: GCA_963783105.1. Lineage (GTDB taxonomy): Bacteria > Actinomycetota > Actinomycetes > Frankiales > Frankiaceae > JAVEDQ01. The sequence goes on along the minus strand of CAWAMI010000004.1, from coordinate 360,132 downwards.
AGGCGTAGAGCCGCTCGATGACCCGCTTCATCACCGACGAGTTGTCGCCGAGCCAGATCGGACCCGCGAGCACGAGGATGTCGGCCGCCATCACGCGCTCGTAGATCTCGGGCCATTCGTCGCTCGCGGCGCCGTGGTCGCGCATGTCCGGGTAGACGCCGGTCGCGATGTCGTGGTCGGCGGCCCGCAGCCGTTCGACGGAGACGCCCGCGGACGACATCACGGCAGCGGCCCGGTCGAGCAGGCCGTCGGTGTTCGACGGCTCCGGGCTCCGCTTGAGTGTGGCGTTGATGAACAGCGCGCGCAGGTGCCCGTAGTCCCGCAGCCGGGTGTGCTCGCCGGCGGGACGCGGAATGGTCGGGAACTCGCTCATGCCGGGCTACCTCGATCGGGAAACGGGACGATGGCGCTGGCACTGTGATCGTCCGGGCCCCTCGACGCAAGGTCGTTGCTCGGGTGTTGTGGGCTCACCCGGCCCCAGGCCCGCGCACACCAGCTCAGGTGTCGGGTGCCGGACCAACCCCCTGCCGCAAGCAACACACGAAGAGGTGTGGACGTCCTGCAGGCCCGACTCGCCCTCGGCACACCCGATCAGGCGAGCCTGTTCGGACGGCGCCTCCGGTGACGGAAGCAGCGCACTCAGTCCGCCAGGGGCAGGTCCCGGCCGGACGCACTCCGCCTGAGCCGCTCATCGAAGGTGGCGACCGCTGCCTTCAACTGCTCGGCCGCCAGCAGGACGCAGCAGTCGGGTAGGCACAGGCCCGTCTCGGTCCGCAGCACAGCGAGCCGCTCAGCCGCCGCACCGTCGAGCGGTGCAACCGATACGCCGAGGTCCTCGATCGCCTGCGCTGCAAGGGTTCGGAGCCCCGCTCGTACGGGACCGACGAGCACCTCCGCAAGCGTGACAACGCTGCAGGCCAGCGGCTCCGGTGCCAGTTTCAGAAGAAGATCCGTGGCCCGGGGTGTGCAGCGTGTCGGCGGGGTCGAGATGGGCAATGAGGACGCTCGCGTCAAGGACGATCACGGCGGCCAGTCGTTACGGAGCCGCTCCAGGTAACCCGGTTCGTAGGCTCCGCCGAGGACGCCGCTCGTCCGGAGGACAGCCGTCCGCTGGGCCTCCATGTCGCGCTCGCGGTCGCACCGGCTGCCGGAGCGCCCATCAGCGGCCCTCGAGGTCACCCTCGGATTGCAGGTAGGCCGCCTTCAGCTGATCGAGCGTCTCCGCCCCGGGCTCGGCCCACAGCCCGCGGTCGGCCGCCTCCAGCAGCCGCTCCGAGATTCCGCGCAGCGCCCACGGGTTCGACTTCTCGAGGAACTCGCGCACCGTCGGGTCGAAGACGTAGGAGGCGGCGAGCTTCTCGTACTGCCAGTCGTCGACGACGCCGGTGGTCGCGTCGTAGCCGAACAGGTAGTCGACGGTGGCGGCGAGCTCGAACGCGCCCTTGTAGCCGTGCCGCTGCATCGCGGCGATCCAGCGGGGGTTGACCACGCGGGCGCGGAAGACGCGGTTCGTCTCCTCCTTCAACGACCGGGTCTTCACCGCATCCGGCGTCGCCGAGTCGCCGACGTAGGCCGCCGGATCGGAGCCGGTCAGCGACCGGACCATCGCGACCATGCCGCCGTGGTACTGGAAGTAGTCGTCGGAGTCGACGAGGTCGTGCTCGCGGGTGTCCTGGTTCTTCGCGGCGACGCTGATGCGGCGGAACGCGTTCTCCATGTCCGGCCGGGCCTCCCGCCCGTCCAGCCCGCGGCCGTAGGCGTAGCCGCCCCAGACGGCGTAGACCTCGGCGAGGTCGGCGTCGCCGCGCCAGTTGCCGGCGTCGATCAGCGGCAGCAGGCCGGCGCCGTACGCGCCGGGCTTGGAGCCGAAGATGCGGGTCGTCGAGCGCCGCCATGCTGCCTCACGGTCGGCTCCGCCTCCGAGCGCCGCCTCCAGGTCCGCGAGCGCGTGCGCCCGCAGGAAGTTCGACTCCGCCGGCTCGTCCAGCCCGGCGACGGTGCAGATCGCGTCGTCGAGCATTGCGACGACGTGCGGGAAGGCGTCGCGGAAGAAGCCGGAGATCCGCAGCGTGACGTCGATGCGCGGCCGGCCCAGCTCCTCGAGCGGCACGACGTCGACGCCGACCACCCGGCGCGAGGCGTCGTCCCAGCGGGGCCGGCAGCCGATCAGCGCGAGCACCTCGGCGAGGTCGTCGCCGGACGTCCGCATTGCCGACGTCCCCCACACCGTGAGCCCGACCGACTGCGGCCACTCCCCCGTGTCGGTCCGGTGCCGCTCGAGCAGCGAGTCGGCCAGCGCGGTGCCGACCTCCCAGGCGAGCCGGGACGGGATCGCCTTCGGGTCGACCGAGTAGAAGTTGCGGCCGGTCGGCAGCACGTTGACCAGGCCGCGGGTGGGCGAGCCGCTGGGCCCGGCCGGGATGTAGCCGCCGTCCAGGGCGTGCAGGACGTTCGAGATCTCGTCGGTCGTCCTCGCCAGCCGCGGGACCACCTCACGGGCGCCGAACTCCAGCACGCGCACGACCTCCGGCGCCTCCCGTCCGAGGACGTCGGTCGCGACGGCGGACGCCTTGGCCGCGTCCCAGCCGACGTTCTCCATGCCCTCGACGAGCGCCTGCGCGACGCCCTCGACGCCGTCGACGTCGAGACGCGCCGTCGATCCCTCGATCAGCCCGAGCGCGCTCCGCAGCCCCGGGACGGCGCCCGACGTCCCGCCCCACACCTGCGCCGCCCGCAGCACGGCGAGCACGAGATTGACGCGCGCCTCGCCGGTCGGCGGCTGGCCGAGGATGTGCAGGCCGTCGCGGATGAGGACGTCCTTCACCTCGCACAGGTAGCCGTCGACGTGCAGCAGGAAGTCGTCGAACTCCTCGTCCGGCGGCCGCTCGGTGACGCCGAGGTCGGAATGCAGCTGCGCGGCCTGCAGCAGGGTCCAGATCTGCGCGCGGATGGCCGGCAGCTTGCCCGGGTCCATCGCCGCGACGCTGGCGTGCTCGTCGAGCAGCTGCTCGAGCTTGGCCATCTCGCCGTAGGAGTCCGCGCGCGCCATCGGCGGCACGAGGTGGTCGACGATCGTCGCGTGGCCCCGCCGCTTGGCCTGCGTGCCCTCGCCCGGGTCGTTGACGAGGAACGGGTAGATCAGCGGGAGGTCGCCGAGCACCGCGTCGGGGGCGTCGGACGGGCCGAGCCCGAGGCCCTTGCCGGGCAGCCACTCGAGCGTGCCGTGCTTGCCGAGGTGCACGACCGCGTCGGCACCGAACGACGTCTCCAGCCAGCGGTAGGCGGCGAGGTAGTGGTGCGAGGGCGGCAGGTCCGGGTCGTGGTAGATCGCCACCGGGTTCTCGCCGAAGCCGCGCGGCGGCTGGATCATCAGCAGCACGTTGCCGAACCGCAGGGTGGCGAGCACGATCTCCGGCTGCCCGGCGGAGTCGTCGACGTAGAGCGAGCCGGGCGGCTCGCCCCAGTGCTCGCGGATGCCGTCGGTCAGGTCGGCGGGGAGCGCGTCGAACCAGGCCCGGTAGTCCGCGAGCGGGACGCGCGCGGAGGCGTTGGCGAGCTGCTGTTCGGTGAGCCACTCCACGTCGTGACCGCCGGCCGCGATGAGCGTGTGGATGAGGGTGTCGCCGTCGGTCGGGAGCTGGTCGTCGGGGCCGAGGTCGTAGCCCGCCTCCCGCATCGCCTGCAGCAGGAAGATGGCGCTGGCCGGGGTGTCGAGCCCGACCGCGTTGCCGACCCGGGCGTGCTTCGTCGGATACGACGACAGCACCAGCGCGATCTTCTTCTCCGCGTTCGGCACCGACCGCAGCCGGGCGTGCTTGACGGCCAGGCCCGGCGACGCGGGCCGCCCGCTCCGGGTCGGCCGCGTAGCGGGACAGCCCGTCGGCCCCGACCTCCTTGAACGAGAACGGCACCGTGACGATCCGGCCGTCGAACTCGGGGATCGCCACCTGCATCGCCGCGTCCATCGGGCCGAGGCCGGCGTCGGACTCGGCCCAGGTCGCACGGGTCGACGTCAGGCACAGCCCCTGCAGGACCGGGACGTCCAGCGCCGCGAGGGCACCGACGTCCCACGCCTCGTCGTCACCCCCGGCCGTCGCGCTGGCGGCGTGCGCCCCGCCTGCTGCCAGCACGGTGACGACGAGGGCGTCGACGCCGTCGAGCAGCGCGTAGAAGTCGTCGCCGGCGCCGCGCAGGGAGCCGCTGAACACCGGCCGGGCGTTCGCCCCGACGGCCTCGACCGCGTCGGCCAGCGCGTCGACGAAGCCGGCGTTGCCGCTCGTCTCGTGGGCGCGGTAGTAGACGATGCCGACCGTCGGCCGGTCCGGCAGCTGCGTCCGGCCGGCGCGGATGCCGAACGCGGGCACGGGCGCCGGCGGGGCGAAGCCGTGGCCGGTGAGCAGCAGGGTGTCGGACAGGAACCGCGCCAGGTTGGCGAGGTTCTCCGTGCCGCCCTCGATCGAGGTAGGCGAGCGATTCCGTGACCACGCCGGCCGGGGCCGTCGACAGCGCCTGCAGCTCGGCGTCGGGGGTCGGCTCGCCGCCCAGGACGACCACGGGGAGCCCGGAGCGCAGCACGGTGTCGAGCCCGGCCTCCCAGGACGACCGGCCGCCGAGCAGCCGGACGACGACGACATCCGCGCCGGACAGCAGGCCGGGTAGGTCGTCGGGCTCGACCCGCGCCGGGTTGGCGACGCGGTAGGCGAGCTCGCCCTCGGTGCCGTACCCGAGCCCGCGGCCGCCAGCAGCTCGGTGTCGGCGTGCGAGAGCAGAAGGATCATGGGGTGGGCGCTCCAGGCGGGACGAAAGGCAGGTTCGCGGGCGGGCCGCTCGTGGCGAGGTCGAGCAGCGCGTCGACGTCGAGCGCGGACTCGACGAGGTCGCCGAGCGCGTCCAGTCGAGCTTGCCTGACGGCGGCGAACGACACCGTTCCGGGCACGAACGCGCGGCCGGCGAGCGCGGCGACCTCGGCGAGGAAGTGCCGGCGATACCCGTCGTTCTCCAGCAGGCCGTGCCAGACGGTGCCGAACACCGAGCCGACGCGGCAGCCCTCCGGCCCCCCGCCGAATTGACTGTCGGTGTGCACCAGCGCGTCGCCGCCGTCGACGGCGATGCGGCCGTGGTGGATCTCGTAGCCGACGACCGGCACGTCGCCGACCCGGCCCGAGGGACGCCCCAGCACCCGGTCCTGCCCGAAGGTGACGGACAGCGGCAGCAGCCCGAGGCCGTCGACGCACCCGGCCCGGGACTCGACCTCGTCGGAGATCGTGCGCCCGAGCATCTGGTACCCGCCGCAGATGCCGAGCACGGGCAGCCCGCGCCCGGCCCGCTCGGCGAGCATCCGGTCGAGCCCGCGGGAGCGGAGCCAGCCGAGGTCGTCCACGGTCGCGCGGGTGCCGGGGACGACGACGAGATCGGCGTCGCCGCACTCCTCGGGCCGCGTGGCGAAGCGGATCAGCACCCCGGGTTCCGCCGCGAGCGCGTCGATGTCGGTGGCGTTACTCATCCGCGGCAGCTTCAGCACGGAGACGCGCAGGATGTCGCGGCCCAGCGGCGGCGCCGACTCTCCCCGGTCGGCCTCGAGGTCGAGCGAGTCCTCGACATCGAGCCAGAGCCCGGGCTGCCAGGGCAGCACCCCGAAGACCCGTCGCCCGGTCAACCCGCGCAGCATCTCGAGGCCGGGCTCGAGCAGGGCCGGGTCGCCGCGGAACTTGTTGACGACGAAGCCCGCGACGAGCGCCTGGTCCTCGGGCGAGAGCAGCGCCAGCGTGCCGAACATCGACGCGAACACCCCGCCGCGGTCGATGTCGCCGACGACCAGTACCGGCAGCCGGGCTGCCCGTGCCAGTCCCATGTTCGCGATGTCGGTGCCGCGCAGGTTGATCTCCGCCGGGCTGCCGGCGCCCTCGCAGACGACGACGTCGAACCGGCCGCGCAGGTCGGCTCAGCGACGCGGCGACGACCTCGGCGAGCGCCGCCTTGCGCTCGCGGTAGGACAGGGCGCTGACCGCCCCGGCCGAGCGGCCGAGGACGACGACGTGGCTCGACCGCTCCCCGCCGGGCTTCAGCAGCACCGGGTTCATGGCGGCCTCCGGCTCGACACCGGCCGCGGCGGCCTGCATCGCCTGGGCGCGCCCGATCTCGCCGCCGTCGAGGGTGACGAACGAGTTCAGCGACATGTTCTGCGCCTTGAACGGCGCCACCGTCAGGCCGCGGCGCGCGAAGGCCCGGCACAGGCCGGCGGTGAGGACGCTCTTGCCGGCGTCGGACGTCGTCCCCGCGACCAGCAGCGCCGGAGCCTCTCGCGTCACCGAACCCTCCGGGCGACCCAGCTCTTCGCGACGACGCACACGACCAGCGCGGCGGCCGTCACGGCCCGGCTCAACCGCACGGCGCGCTCCACGTCGCCGGGCTCGACGGCACGGCCGTCGCCGAGCAACGGCCGCTCCTCGGCGCCGTACGGGTAGACGACGGGTCCGCCCAGCCGGACACCCAGCGCTCCGGCGAAGGCCGCCTCCGCACGGCCGGCGTTCGGCGACGGGTGGGCGGCGGCGTCACGACGCCAGGCCCGCACCGCGTCCCCCGGCGAACCGCCGACCAGCGGGGCGAGTGCCGCCGCGAGGGCGGCGGTGAGCCGGGCGGGCAGCCAGTTCGCGGCGTCGTCGAGGCGGGCCGCGGGCGTTCCGAACGAGGCGTAGCGGGCACTGCGGTGCCCGACCATCGCGTCCAGCGTGTTGACCGCCCGGTAGAGCACCAGGCCGGGGAGCCCGGCGAGCGCGCCCCACACGAGCGGCGCGACGACGGCGTCGGAGGTGTTCTCGGCGACCGACTCGACCGTCGCCCGCACCAGGCCGGCTCCGTCCAGCGCCACCGGGTCGCGCCCGCACAGGCTGGGCAGGCGCGCGCGTGCGGCGTCGAGGTCGCCGCGGACGACGGCGGATCCGACCTCGGTCGCCGCGCGTCCGAGCGAACGGCCGCCGAGCACCGCCCACGTCGTCACAGCCGTCGCGGCGACGGAACCCGTCGGCGAGCACCGCACGCGGCTCACCCCGCTCACCGCGAGGGCGGGCACGCCGGCCACGGCGAGGGACGCCGCCAGGTGGGTGGCTCCGGCTCCCCGCGAGGACCGGTAGAGGCGACGCTCGAGCGCAAGGGCGGCGGACCCGAACGCGGCGACCGGGTGGTGCCGCCGCGGGTCTCCGAACGCGGCGTCGAGGGCCACCCCGGCGACCAGTCCCAGCGACGCCGGTGCCAACAGGCGGTTCCGGCGTGACACCGGGTCGAGGGTAGGCGGTGCGCCGCCGCCGGGCCGCGGCAGGTGACCGAGGCCTCGGCTGCGATGACATGGGCGGCACCCATCCGTCTCCCCTTGTGTCACCCGAAACGCACCGAGGAGAACGAGATGACCGTTACCTACACCTTCGACGTCTTCTGCAGCCTCGACGGCTACGGCTCCTACAACGACGACGGCGACTGGGGCGGCTACTGGGGCAAGCAGGGCCCCGAGTTCCTCGACCGCCGACTCGCGCTGCTCGGCGAACGGCAGCGGATGGTCCTCGGCGCCACCACCTTCCGGCAGTTCGTCGAGATGCTCGGCCCGATCGCCGCCTCGGACGAGGGGCTCGACCCGGTGAACAGCGCGATGCGGAACATGCCGACCACGGTGGTGTCGACGACCCTCGAGGAACCTCTCGACTGGCCGGACGCGACGTTGGAGGGCGGCGACGCGGTCGACGTCGTCGCCCGGCTCAAACGGGAGTCGGACGTCCCGCTGCGCTCGCACGGCAGCTTGGCGATGAACCGGGCGCTGATGGCGGCCGGCCTCGTCGACCGCCTCCAGGTGACGATCTTCCCGGTCCTCACCGGCCGCACCGGGGCGGACCCGCTCTTCGCGGGCGCGGCCGACTTCGACCTCGAGCTGCTCGAGAGCCACACGCTCGACGGGTCCATCCAGGAGCTCGTCTACCGGCCGACCCTGCACGGCTGACTGCGCGCGTTCGGTCCCATCAGCCCGGTTTGGGTGTATTTGTGCTGGCCAGGACGACGGCGGCAGCGCGCGGGATTCAGGTCCGTGCGGTAGGAAAGTGGTCGTGCGGGTAGGTCGTCCCATTGGCTCGGGGACCGACCTCCCGTGATCGGCGAGACGGCCCGGGCGGAAGGGAGACGCGTGTCGACCGACGTCGCCTCCGCCGAGGGCATGCCCATCCTCGGTCTCGACGACGTGCCCCGCGCGCGGCACTACATCACCGCCGTCCTGCGCGACTCGGCCGACGACGACCTCGTCGACATGGCACAACTCGCCACGACGGAGCTCGTCACCAACGCCCTGCTGCACGCCGGACCGCCGATCACGCTGCGCGTGACGTACCGGCCGGGTAAGGCCCGGATCGAGGTCAGCGACGCCAGCCCGGTCCTGCCCGAGGTGGGGCTGTCCGGCGAGGACGAGATGACCGGACGCGGGCTCGCGCTCGTCGAGGCGCTGGCCGCGGGCTGGGGGGCGGCGCCGCTCGGCGAGGGCAAGGTCGTCTGGTGCGAGCTCGACGACGGCGCGGAGCCGGGGCGCGCCCCCACGTCCGCACCCAACGCCACCCCTACACCCACGTCCGCGCCCCCGCCGGACGCGTCGGCGGTTCCCGCGCCGAGTCCCGCACCGTCGGCCGAGTCCCTCCCCGAGCAGCCCGAGCCGACGCGCGCGGTCACCACCATCCCCGGCGTGCCGGTGACGCTGCTGCTGGCCACCGAGTCGCACGTCGACGGCCTCGTCCGCGACCTCACCCTGGCCGCCTCGTCGACCTCCGAACAGCGGCAGAACACCGTTCCCGCTGATGTCGCCGCCCGGGTCGAGGCGGCGGCGGCGGCCGTCGCCCCTCTCCGGCGCAGCCTCAAGCGCCAGGCCCTGGACGCGCGGGCCGCCGGTGCCGACGAGACGGCGATCACCGTCGCGCTCGGGCGCGACGTCGTCGAGTTGGGCGCCGAGTTCCTGCAGGCCCTCGACGAGGCCGACGGCTACTCGCGCGCCAACCGGCTGCTGACGCTGGAGGCCTCACCGCAGCAGCGGGTGTTCCGACGGTGGATGGCCGACCAGATCCGGGCGGCGACGAGCGCGTCCGACAACGGCGATCCGCTCCCACCCGTGGAGCCCTTCCGGGACAGGCTGCTCGCCGAGCTCGCCACCCTCGCCGTCGTGCAGCGCACCGCGGCGCGCGCGAGCCGGCTGCACCGCGTGGCCACCGGGCTCTCCGAGGCCCGCACCCCCGAGCAGGTGGCCGGTGTGGTCCTGGAGGAGGGGTCCGCCGCACTGGGTGCGGTCCGCGGCGCGCTCGTGCGGCTGGAGGGCGAGGACCTGATCCTGGCCGGTGCGCTCGGCCTGGGTGCGACCGCGCTGGATCGCGCCGCCAAGCTGCGGCTGGACGACCACTTCCCGAGCACGGACGCCATCCGCTCCCGCGAACCGGTCTGGGTCGAGTCCCGCTCCGAGCGCGACCGCCGCTACCCCGAGGTGCGGGACGCCGATCCGTCGTCGCGCTCGGTCGTGGCAGCACCGCTGCTGGTCGGGGACCGGGTGCTCGGCGTGCTGCGCTTCGGCTTCGACAGCGACCTGGTCGTCGACGACGACGAGCGGGACTTCGTTCGTGCCCTCGCGGCGCAGGCGGCGTCCGCGCTCGATCGCTCGCTGGCCTACGCCGCCGAGCACGTTGCGCGGCAGAACGCCGAGCGGACCGCGAACCGACTCGCCCGGCTGCAGGAGGTCACCGCGGCCCTGTCCGGGACGCTGGACGAGGCCGAGGTGGCTCGTCTCGTACTCGGGCACGCGGTGCAGGCCCTCGGCGCCGGCGTGGGGGCGCTGTGCCTGCTGGACCGCCCGGGCACCCCGGCGACGCTGAAGCCGGACGCCGAGATCCGGATCGCGCACGCCGCCGGGCTCGCGGACGAGGCCGACGAGCTCTGGGGCACCTTCCGGCTGTCCGACCCCCTGCCCGCCAGCGAGGCGATCCGTCTCAACGAGGCCGTCCTGCTCGACACCGTTGCCGAGCGGATCCGCCGCTACCCGACGCTCGTCGCGGGGATGCCCACCGCGGAACACGCGTTGGCCGTGATGCCGCTGTCGGTCGGTGAGCGCCGCCTGGGAGCGCTGGCGCTGTCGTTCTTCGACGGCTGGCGGCTCACCGAGGACGACCAGCGGTTCCTGTCCTCGCTGGCCGACGCGTGCGCGCAGGCCCTCGACCGGTCGTCGGCGGTCCGCCAGCTGCGCGCGGTGTCCGCCCGGCTGGCCTTCCTCGCCGAGGCCAGCGTCGAGCTGGCGAGCACGCTCGACTACAGGCAGACCCTGACCCGGATCGCCGAGCTGGCCGTTCCCGTACTGGCGGACTGGTGCTCCGTCGCGACCGTCGAGGACGGCACCCTGCAGACCCTCGCGGTGGCCCACGTCGACCCGGCGAAGATCGCGCTGGGCGAGGAGCTGGAGCGGCGTTACCCGCCGAACCCCGGGACCTCCGCTCCCTACCGCGTGCTGCGGTCCCGGCAGACGGAGATCATCAACGGCATCACCGACGCGATGGTCGAGTCGAGCGCGGTCGACGACGAGCACCGGCAGTTGCTGCGGGATATCGGTGCGATGCGAGCCGTGATGTTCGTGCCGATGCTGGCGCGCGACCGCACGCTCGGCGTGCTGACCCTGGTGTCGTCGGCGGACGACCGCACCTTCGGGCCGGAGGACGTGGCGCTGGCCGAGGACCTCGCGCGCAGAGCCGCCGTCGCGATCGACAACGCCCGCCTGTTCCGGGACGCCACCGGCGACGTCGCCGGCTGAGGCTGCCATCGCGATAGAACGCTGCCCGGAACGCGTCGGACCGTCCCGGACACGGGTACTCAGCGCTTCCCGGCAGCGTTGATCTCGAGACGACCCCGCGCGGACGCCGGCCCAGCGCACACGAACGACAACCGCGAACGGCTCCGGACACGCGACAGCGGCGCCGCCGGACCCCCGTCCCGACGGCGCCGCTGAGCTGCGTCGCCGCGCTTCGGCCGGGACATCCCGGCCGCGAGCGCCCCTAGCGGATGGGCGCGCCCGAGATGGTGCGGGCGATGACCAGCCGCTGGATCTCGCTCGTGCCCTCGAAGATCGTGTAGATCTTGGCGTCGCGGGCCATGCGCTCGACCGGGTACTCCCGGGTGTAGCCGTTGCCGCCCAGGATCTGGATGGCCTGCTCGGTCACCCGCACCGCGGTCTCGCCGGCGTGCAGCTTCGACTGCGAACCCTCGGCCGCGGTGAACGGCTTCTGGTTGCGCGCCATCCAGGCCGCGCGGTGCACCAGCAGACGCGACGCGTCGATCTGCGTCTTCATGTCGGCGAGCTGGAACGCGACGGCCTGGTTCTCGATGATCGGCTTGCCGAACTGCACGCGCTGCTTGGCGTACTCGAGCGCGTAGTCGTAGGCGGCCCGGGCGATGCCGACGGCCTGCGCGCCGACCGAGGGGCGCGACGCCTCGAAGGTGGCCATCGACGCGTTGCCCTTGCCGGTGCGGGTGCCGGACTTGGCCCGGGCGATCCGCTCGTCGAGCTTCTCCTTGCCGCCGAGCAGGCAGGACCCGGGCACGCGCACGTCGTCGAGGACGACCTCGGCGGTGTGCGAGGCGCGGATGCCGTGCTTGTAGAACTTCTGGCCCTGCGAGAGGCCCTTGGTGCCCGGCGGGATGACGAAGGAGGCGTGGCCGCGGGTCTTCAGCTCCGGATCGACGGAGGCGACGACCACGTGGACGTCGGCGATGCCGCCGTTGGTCGCCCAGGTCTTGGTGCCGTTGATGACCCACTCGTCCTTGGCCTCGTCGTAGACGGCCCGGGTGCGGATGGCGCCGACGTCGGAACCGGCGTCCGGCTCCGAGGAGCAGAACGACCCGAGCTTGACGTCGTTCTCGTCGCCGAACATCTGCGGCACCCACTCGCCGATCTGCTCGTTGGTGCCGTTGGCCAGCACCGCGACGGAGGCGAGCGTCGTCCCGACGATCGACAGGCCGATGCCGGCGTCACCCCAGAACAGCTCCTCCATGACGACGGGGATGCCGAGGCCGCTGGGCTCGAACCACTGCTGGGCGTAGAACTCCAGCGAGTACAGGCCGTTCTTCGCGGCCTCCTGGATGATCGGCCACGGGGTCGACTCCTTCTCGTCCCACTCGTGGGCCGCCGGACGCACGACGTTCTCCGCGAACTCGTGCACCCACTTCTGGACCTCGATGACGTCCTCGGACATCTCCAGGCTGTACTCGCCCATGCTGAAACCCATTCGTCGTTGGAGCAGCGCAGTGTGTTGAACTGGCTTCAGCCATGGTGTTACCGGCGGTAACGTTCGTCAAGCAACGGGTGTCGCACGCCACACCGCCAACTAAGCTCGGAGCCCGTCCGGCGTCGCCCGCCGCGCGAACCCCGCGCAACGAAGGAGCTGCCCCGTCATGACGGCCTCCGCTCCCGAACCGCGCGCCGGCGCCGCTGCCGCCGGCCCCGTCGTCGCGCGCCCGATCCGGTCCGGTCGCTCGCAGGAGCGGCGGCAGTCCCTGCTCGAGGCCGCCGACCGCGTGGTCCGACGGTCCGGACCGGAGGCCTCCATGGCGGCCATCGCGGCCGAGGCCGGCATCAGCAAGCCGGTCGTCTACCGGCACTTCGGTGACAAGGGCGGGCTCTACCGGGCGCTCGCCGACCGGCACATCGCCGATCTGATGGAGCGGCTCGCAGCGGCGCTGCGCCAGCCCGCGGACCGCTACGAACGCACCCGGCTCGTCGTCGACGCCTACCTCGCCGCCATCGAGGAGGAGCCCCAGATCTACCGCTTCCTGCTGCACCGCGCGCAGTTCGAGGAGCCGACGCTCACCGGCCTCGTCGCGGAGCAGACCAGACGGGTGGCGGACGCGTTGTCGGCCGGGATCATGACCGACCTCGACCTGAACGAGGCCGACCGGCCGACGGCCCTGGCGTGGGCGCACGGCATGGTCGGGGCGGTGCAGGCCGCGGGCGACTGGTGGCTGCAGAGCCGCGCGGTGCCCCGCACGCGCCTCGTCGACGACCTCTGCGTGCTGCTGACACGCGGATGGGTGGCGCCGCCGGAGCGGGGCTGAGCTCCTCGGCTCTCAACCGCTCAACCGCGGCTGCGTAAGGACACGCCGACAGCTGCCGGCGTGTCCTTACGCAGCCGCCGCGGCATTCCGCGACGTCACCAGCCGCGCGTACCCGGCCCGCCCTTGAACGGCCCGACGACGCGCGAGGTGATCCACCCGCCGTAGAAGTCGCCCTCCTGCGCCTGGACCTGCTCGCCGTCGAGCAGGCAGCGGTCCATCAGCGAGGGATAGAAGGCGACGTGCCCGCGGATCGCCGCGTACGCGGTCGTCGGGGTCGGGTAGTGCCACGCCGCCCGGCTCAGGACCGGTCCGCCCTCGGGGGCGACGACGTCGAAGTACGCCGCCACGCCCTTCCACTCGCAGTAGGACGAGCCGGACGCCTCTCGCAGGACGCCCGGGACGACGTCGTCGATCGGCACGTAGTGCACCGGCGGGTGGCTCGTCTCCAGCACCCGCAGCGAGCGCCGCGTGGAGACGATCGGCACGCCGCCGAACTCGATCACCACCTCGGAGGGCGAGGCCTCGAGCCGCGGCGGACGGGGGTAGTCCCACACCGACTCGGTCACGGCCGAACGCTACCGCCCGGCCGGGCTCAGATCAGCTCGGTCCGCATCAGCTCACGCTCTCCGACTTCTTCTCCTCCTGGACGCGCCCGTGGAACTCGTCCATGGACGCGTGCACGCCGAGGATGTCCATCGTCTTGTCGAAGAACCGCACCGGCAGGCCGCGCAGGAACGGCAGCGTCGCAACCGACCACGGCATGAACAGCTCGTACTTGTCCCGCTCGACGGCGCGGACGATCTTCTGGGCGACGTCCTCCTCCTCGAGGATCGGCAGCAGCCAGGAGAACCGGGACTTCACGCCGTCGAACATCCCCGTGTTGATGTAGTACGGGCAGACCAGCGTCGTCTTGATGTCGGGTGCGTAGCGGTGCAGCTCCACGCGCAGCGACTCGCCGAAGCCGACGGCCGCGTGCTTGGTGGCGCTGTAGTCGACCTGCCGGACGACGCCGAGCAGGCCGGCCGCCGAGGCGATCGTGACGATGTGGCCGGAGCGCCGCTGCTTCATCGTCGGGAGGAAGGCCCGGGTGCACCAGTAGAGGCCGAGCACGTTGACGTCGAAGGTCTTCTTGATCTCCGCGTCGCTGAGCTCCTCGATCAGCTTGCCGTTGATCACGCCGGCGTTGAGGATCAGCACGTCGACCGGCCCGACCTCGGACTCGACCTTCTTCGCCATGCTCGCGACGACGTCGGGGTCGGTCACGTCACAGACGTAGCTGTGGGCCCGGCCGGGCGCGATGTCGTCGATCTCCTTGACGAGCACGTCGAGGCGGTCGCCGTCGATGTCCCAGCCGACCACGGTGGCGCCGGACCGTGCCGCGTTCAGGGCCATCCGCCGCCCGATGCCGCCGGCCGCGCCGGTGACGAGAACGATTCTGCCCGGCAGTGCGGTCATTGTCCGTGTCCTCCCTCTCTGTCGGCGCCGAGGTGGGCCGACGGTGCTGCAGGTCCCGTGCTGGACGGCGACTCCCGAACTCCTGCTACCCGCGGTAACCGCATCACACGCCGATGAGACCCTGCCGATGTCACGATTTGCCCCGGGTCCATCGTGATCGACCTCATCGCGCGGGGACGTCGACGACGTCGCCGCGGAGGATGCCGCCGAGGTTGCGGAACGGCTCGAGCACCTCGAGCCCGTCCTGTCCGATGGTGAACTCGCGGATCTCGTGGTCGTGGGCGGAGCCGCGCATCTTCAGCACGGCCAGACCGCGGCGCACCTCGCCCTGCAGCTCGACGTAGCGCAGCAGGATGATCGTGTCGGTCAGCGTGCTGACGTGCTGTTCGGTGACGGAGTCGCCGCCGAACAGGCTCGGCGTCGCGGCCGTCAGCATCGCCAGCACGGCCTCCGACTTCAGGTAGGACGTCAGGCCGATCGCGAACTCGCGGAAGCCCTTGCCGCTGCCCGTCCGCTCCAGGGCCGAGAGGCTGTCGATGGCGACGCGGTTGGGGCGGAACTCGTCGATCTCCCGCTTGATCTCCACCAGGTGGTCCTCGAGGGACGCGACCTCCGGATAGGCCGGGACGATCTTGAGACGCCCCTCCTCCTCCATCCGGGCGAAGTCGCGACCCCAGCCGACGGCGTTGCGGAAGATCTGGTCCCGGCTCTCCTCGAAGGCGAACATCATCGCCCGCTCGTCGTTGTCGCGGGCCCCGGCGAGGAACTCCGTGGCCATCAGCGTCTTGCCGGTGCCGGTGGCGCCGCTGACGAGCACGATCGAGTCGCGGAACAGGCCGCCGGAGCAGAGCTCGTCGAGCCCCGGGTTGCCGGAGCTGACCCGCGCATCCGAGGACGGCGAGGTCAGCTGCAGCGTGGACAACGGCAGCATCACGATGCCCTGGTGCGGCAGCACGGTGAAGGGGTACTCGCCCTTCCGATGCATCGCGCCGCGCATCTTCAGCACCTCGACGGTGCGGCGCCGCCGGGCCTCCTCGAGCCGGTTGCGCAGCACGATCACGTTGTCGACGACGAACTCGCCGAGCCCGAACGCGCTCGCCCCTTCCTCGGCCTCGAGGGTGAACATCGAGGTGAGGCCCATCTTCCGCACCTCGGCGACGAGGTTGCGCAGCTGCTGCCGGCCGGCGGGCTCGTCGAGGATGGTCTGCACCGACGACAGCGAGTCCAGGGCGAGCCGGACGGCGCCGGTGCGGTCGACGGCGTGCCCGATCTGGGCGAGCAGGGTGTCGAAGCGGTAGTGGGCGATGCCCGACTCGGGGTCGAGGACGGGAGAGGCGTCGACGAACTCCCAGAGCCCGTCCTCCTCGGCCTGCTCCACGTTGAAACCGAGGGTGCCGAGGTTGCGGCGGAGGTCGTCCGCGGACTCCTCGAGCGTGACGAAGACCGCCGGCTGGCTGCGCCGCACGCCCTCGGCGAGGAACTGGCCGGACAGGATCGTCTTCGCGCAGCCGGTGCTGCCCACGACGAGCGTCGTCCGGCGCAGCGGGAGGCCGCCCATGGCGATGTGGTCGAAGCCGGGGATGCCCGTCTCGAGCCGGGGGATGTCGCCCGTCACCGAGGCGTCGATGGCGAGGGCGTCGGCGGCGCGGGCGCCCCGGACGACCTGGCTCTCCGCGCGGCCGGACATCTGTCCGTAGGGCGAGCCGGTGGAGCTCGAGTTGAACTGGCCCTCGCGCGCGGTCACCCACGCCGAGGCCGAGCGGCCCCGGTCGCCGTTCTGCCCGCCGTCGCCGGGGGTCGGGCGAGTACGACCCGTGCTGTCATCCACGTCCGATGACCTGCCCTTCCGCGTGTCCGCCGCGGCCGTCCCCCACCGGCCGACGGAACAGGAACCACACCGCCTTGCCGACCCGCCCCGAGCCCGGGCTGATCCCCCACTCGTCGGCCAACGAACGGACCAGCACCATGCCACGCCCGTCCTCGCGACCATCGGACTGCACCGGCGACCTCGGGTGACCGTCCATGCGGTCGCCGACGCAGACGAGCACGACGTCGTCGGTCACCGTGACGCTGACGTCGAAGGCCGTCCGGGCGTGCAGGACCGCGTTGGTGGCCAACTCGCTGGTCAGCACGAGCATGTCGTGCAGTCGGTCGGCGTCGAGGACCCCGGCCGTCGTGCGCACGAAGCTCCGGGCCTCGCGCGGAGCGGTCGGTACCGGCGTCAGGTGGATGTGCTCCGACGAGCGGGGATGCTGCTGCGGTATGGGGTGGTCGGCCGCCAGCAGATGCTCGCAGCTCACGCGGACGTCCTCCCGGTCCCGAATTCCCGACGAATGTCGCTGCGGCCCCTTCGCCCGAGCTCAGGAACGTCGCAGGTCAGCCCCGGTTTCGCCGGCGGCGGACGATCAACAGCAGGACGAATGCCCCTCCGCCGACGACTGCAATCCTGTCCCAGCGGACAGTCCGCTTCGTCCCGTAGAGGGAACTGCCCTCGAGCTGGGAGGACATCCCGGGAGGCAGGGCCTGCTGCCCGGACGAGCCGTTCAGCTGCGGCGTCCCGTTCAGCTGCGCCTTGAGCTCCTCGACCTTGACGCGCACCTGATCGACGCCACGCTTGGCAGCCCGCTTGGGGCTGACGATGTCGGCGATGGCGTCGATCGTGTGCGCGAGTTCGGCGCGGGTGTCCTCGATCTGTCGCTGGATCTGTGCGGGGTCCTGCGGCACGGGCTCCCTGCCTCCTTCGGTGCGAGTTGCTGGCAATGTTCCCACGCGTGCGCACGGAGTAGCACAGCGACTCGTCGGTCCTGCCCACGTGGGAGTCACCCGAAAGATGCGCTCTCGTGCGAGTGCTCCCGCGAGCTGCTTCCAGTTGCAAACTTTTGGCAACTCGCGCAGGATGGCGCCTGTCGCCGCCGTTCGGGCTCGTTCCCGCCGGCGCCGGCGCGGCCTCCGCTCGCCGCCTCCGGATCGCAGGTGGGAGAACAGTGCACATACCCGACGGCTTCGTCGACGCCCCCACGTCCGTGGCCTATGGGGCCGTCGCGGTCGCCGGCATCGGGTACTGCCTGCACCGCGGCCGCGCCGAGCTGGACGAGCGCGCCGCTCCCCTGGCGGGACTGACCGCCGCCTTCGTCTTCGCCGGTCAGATGCTGAACTTCCCGGTGGTGTCCGGGACGAGCGGGCACCTGCTCGGCGGCACCCTGGCAGCCGTTCTCGTCGGTCCCTGGATCGGGGCCGCCTGCGTCGCCGTCGTCCTGTTGATGCAGGGGTTGCTGTTCGCCGACGGAGGGCTGTCCGCGCTCGGGCTGAACATCACCAACATGGCCCTGGTCTCGGCGCTCGGCGGCTATCTCATCTTCCGGGCCCTGCTGCGGGCCGCGCCCCGGCGGACCTCGGTGGTGCCGCTGGTCGCCGGGCTCGCCGCCGGGCTCTCCGTGCCGCTGGCGGCGTTGAGCTTCGTGCTGGAGTACGCCATCGGCGGGACGGTCGACGGGCTGTCCCTCGGATCGCTGACGGTGGCGATGGTCGGCGTGCACCTGCTCATCGGCATCGGCGAGGGCATCATCACGGCGCTGACCGTGGGACTCGTGATGAACAGCCGGCCCGACCTCGTGTACGGCGCCCGGTCGCTACGCATCGAGGACGAGGCCGCGACCGTCGTCGGCGAGGGGCGCGCCGCGACGCGCACGGCCGCATGACACGGAACAAGGGCGTCCTGCTCGTCGGCCTGCTCGTCGCCTTCCTGCTGGCGGGGTTCGTCAGCGGCTACGCCAGCAGCAAGCCGGACGGTCTCGAGAAGGTCGCCGCCGACAAGGGCATCGACGCGAAGGAGTCCGGGCACGGGCTCGCCGACTTCCCGCTCGCCGACTACGCCGTGTCCGGCATCGACAACCCGCGGCTGGCCGGAGGCCTGGCGGGGATCATCGGCGTCGGCGTGACCTTCGCGGTCGGCGGGATGCTCTTCTTCGCGGTCGCCCGGCTGCGGCGACCGTCGCACGACTCGGCCTGATGGGCGGCGCGCACAGCACGACGCTGTACCGGCCGGGGGCCTCGCCGGTCCATCGCCTGCCGGCCCACTGCAAGATCGTGGCGGTGGTCGCGTTCGTGTTCGCCGTCGTGAGCACGCCGCGGGACGCGTACTGGGCCTTCGCCGCCTACGCCGTGCTGCTCGGCGGGACGGTCGCGCTCGCCCGTCTGCCGATCGGCACGGTGCTGCGGCGGATGGCGATCGAGCTGCCGTTCGTCGGCTTCGCTCTCCTGCTGCCGTTCGTGGCGAGCGGCGAACAGGTCGAGGTCCTGGGGATCGGGCTGTCCGAGAACGGGCTGTCGGGCGCCTTCAACGTCCTGGCCAAGGCGAGCCTCGGCGTGCTGGCGAGCATCGTGCTGGCCTCGACGACCGAGATCCGGGACATCCTGCACGGTCTGGAGCGGCTGAAGATGCCGCATCAGCTGGTGCTCATCGCGTCGTTCACCATTCGGTACATGGACGTGGTGAGCGACGAGCTGTCGCGGATGCGCATCGCGCGTGAGTCGCGCGGGTTCACCGCGCGGGGCGTGCGGTCGTGGCCGGTGCTGGCTCGGACCCTCGGCGCGCTGTTCATGCGCTCCTACGAGCGCGGGGAGCGCGTGCACCTGGCGATGCGCTCGCGTGGCTTCTCCGGGCGGATGCCGGTGCTGCGGGAGGCGTCGGCGGGCACCGCCGCGTGGGCGTCGGCGCTGGCCGTGCCGGTCGTGGCGGTCGCCGTGGCCGCGACCGCCGTCCTCTCCTGAGCCGCCATGACCTCCGCTTCGCCGCAGCCCGCCCTCCTGCTCGAGGGCGTCTCCTACCGCTACCCGGACGGGCACGCCGCGCTGTCCGGCGTCGACCTGCGGATGGCGCCGGGCGAGGTCGTCGCCCTCCTGGGTCCGAACGGGGCCGGCAAGACGACGCTGGCGCTGCATCTCAACGGGATCCTCGAGCCGACGCGGGGGCGGGTCCTCGTCGACGGCATCGCGGTCGGGCGGGGCACGACCGCCGAGATCCGCCGTCGCGTGGGCATCGTCTTCCAGGACCCGGACGACCAGCTGTTCATGCCGTCGGTGCGGGAGGACGTCGCGTTCGGGCCGGCCAACCTCGGCCTCTCCGCGACGGAGATCGAGACGCGGGTCGAGGAGGCGCTGGGCGCCGTGGACATGCTCGAGTTCGCCGACCGCGCGCCGCACCACCTCTCCTTCGGGCAGCGGCGCCGCGTGGCGGTGGCGACGGTGCTGTCGATGGAGCCGTCGATCCTGGTGCTGGACGAGCCGTCGTCGAACCTGGACCCGGCGAGCCGGCGGGAGCTCGCGACCATCATCCGACGGCTCGACCTGACGGTGCTCATGGTCACGCACGACCTGCCCTACGCGCTCGAGCTGTGCCCGCGCTCGGTGATCCTCGACCAGGGATCGGTGGTCGCCGACGGGCGGACGGCCGACCTGTTCGCCGACCGCGAGCTGATGAGCCGACACCGCCTGGAGCTGCCGTTCGGCTTCGACCCCTCGGCGGTGGCCCGCAGCAGCTGACTTGTTGCTCCCCCCGATTACGCTGCTGGGATGCCTCGCCTGAGCCCCGGAGACCCCGCCCCCGACTTCACGCTGCCCGACGCCGACGGCAACTCCGTCTCGCTCGCCGACTTCCGCGGCCGGCACGTGATCGTGTACTTCTACCCGGCGGCGTCCACCCCGGGATGCACGAAGCAGGCCTGCGACTTCCGCGACAACCTCTCGGAGCTCAACAGCCGCGACTACACGGTGCTGGGCATCTCACCCGACAAGCCCGCCAAGCTGGTCAAGTTCCGCGACGCGGAGGGGCTGACGTTCCCGCTGCTGTCGGACGCGGACAAGTCCGTGCTCGAGGCCTACGGCGCGTACGGCGAGAAGAAGCTGTACGGCAAGACGATGGTCGGCGTCATCCGCTCGACGGTGGTCGTCGACCCGGAGGGCACGGTCCAGACCGCGCTCTACAACGTGAAGGCGACGGGCCACGTCGCCAAGCTGATGCGGGACCTCCCCGCGGCCTGAACCCTGCGGCCCGAACCCAGTGGCCGCTACCGGCGCCGGACGGCAGACTGGCCCCTGCGCGGGAGTGGTGTAACGGCAGCCACGGCAGGTTTAGGTCCTGTTGCCCGAGAGGGCGTGGGGGTTCGACTCCCCCCTCCCGCACGAGGATGCCCTCGAGCAGACGGCTATCCCGCCGCCAGCGTCGGCGGCGGGACGAGCAGCCCGAGCGCACGCGCGGCCTCCACCGCCTCGCCACGCGAGGTCGCGCCGAGCTTGCGGTAGGCGGCGATCGCCTGGGTCTTCACCGTGTTCCGGGACAGGAACAGGGCCTCTCCGATCTCCCGGAAGGAGAGGTGCGTCGGCAGCAGCTGGAGAACGCGCAGCTCGGCGGTGGTCAGCGCGTTCGGGCCGAGCACCGTCACCGGTGACGCCGAGCCGATCAGCGGCAGCACCTCGTCCAGCAGGCGGAGCAGCAGCGGGCTGTCGGCGACGGCCGCCCGCATCCCCGGCGGGTCGGCCAGCACGGAGCGGGCCGCCCTCGGGTCCCCGAGCAGGAGATGCGCCCGGGCCAGGAGCACTCGCGACTCCACGTCGAGCCACCGCACGCGCGGCCCGATGAGACCGAGCAGCCGCTCGGCGGGCCGCGTCAGCCGCTCCGCGGCCGTCCGGTAGCCGCCCTGCGCCGAGTCCAGCGCCGCCATCACGAGGACCGGAACCATCGTCGGGAGTTCCGCGAGGTCATGCCGGTCCACGACGCCGACGGCCCGCGTCGCCAGGCTGCGGGTCCGCTCCCGGTCGCCGCCCTCGAACGCCATGAAGGCCTGTCGGCCCAGGCAGAGAGCGCGGACGGTGGGGACGTCGAGCATCCGGCTCAGCTGCTCACCCTCGTCCAACCACTTCGCCGCCCCGACGGCATCGCCCCGGAGATGACGGGCGGTCCCCGCGACGTAGCAGGCGAGGCTGCGGAACGGGTCGCTGGGCGCCGCCATCGCGTAGGCGGTCGTGCCGTCGGTCTCCATGGCCGCGAGGCCGTCGGCACCCATGGCGCCCTTCAGCAGCAAGGCGGCGGCGGCCGAGGAGGGCGCCTCGCTCGAACCCGGCGCCGAGGCACCCCGAGCCGCCGCGGCCGCCCAGAGATCGACCGGCCGGCCCGCCTCCAGCGCGCACCAGCCCATGGCGACGGCGAGATTCGGCCGCGCGAGCAGTTCGCGCTCCGGAAGGGCGTGCAGCCATCGCTCCACGCGCGCCCGCCGCCCGTGGGACATCTCGGCCGGGATCTGCTTCCAGAGCCCGTCGGCCACGAGGGAGATCTGCCCGGATCGCTGCGCGTGGTGGAGGGCCGCGTCGATGTCGCCGCGCCGCTGCAGCTCCTCCGCGGCCCTCCGGTGGTAGCGCGCCACGTTCTCGGGTTCGTGTTGCTCGAGCTCCGACGCCAACAGGTCTCGCAGCAGTGGATGGCAACGGAACCTGCCGGCCTGCTCGGGGTCGAGGGTGATCGGCACGTGCGCGGCGACGAGGCCGCTCAGCCGCGCCCCGCTGCCGTGCTCGCCGAGGACTGCGTCGCAGAGTTCGGCGTCCAGCACCTGCAGGATCGACGTGCGCTCGAGGAACGCGAGCAGATCCGGCGACAGGCCGGCGAGCACCTCCTCGTGCAGGTAGCTCGACACCAGAGGATGCGCACCGCAGAAGTCCTGGACCGCTCCCGCCGCACCGCTCGTCCATCGGAACATCTCCGCGGCGAGACCGAGCATCGCGGGCCAGCCCTCCGTGCGCCGGACGAGCCCCGTCACCTCGGCGCCGGTGAGATGAACCCCCTCCGCCTCGAGCAGCGCACGGGCCTCGACCGGCGTCATCGCCAGGTCGTCGGCACGGAGCCACAGCAGGTGATGCCGTGCCGCCCAGCGGGCCACAGGAAGGGCGGGCCTGCCGCGCCCGCTCAACACGACCTGCGAGCCCAGCGGGATGGATTCGCACACGGCCGCCACGATGCGTCGGGCCTGGGTGCTCCGCAGGACGTCGATGTTCTCGAGCACGAGCACCTGCGGGGCCGAGCGGGACGCCCACCGCGCCGCGAGCCGCGGCAGCGTCACCGCCTCCAGAAAGGCGGCGTCCTCCAGTGGCCCGGCGAGAAGGTCCCGGCCCATGGCCTCGGATTCATCCGCGGCGGTCAGCACGTCGGCCAGCAGGACGAGGGGATGATCGTGGCTCGGGTTCAGCGACAGCCAGGCGAAGTGGCGAGAATCCGCCGCCGCCCATCGCCGGAGCAGATCTGTCTTGCCGTAGCCGACCGGGGCCGTCACGACGACGACCGGTGGCGCCTGCCGCAGCCGCCGGACCAGCGCGGGCCTCGGCACCGAGTGGGGCTCTGCACCGCCGACCGGTCGGATGGCGGGCTGACGAGGCAGCGCCGGAACGGGACGGGTCGATGGCTCTCGGACCCGCGACGCGCTCACGTCGCGCCCCTGCCCTGGACTTGGGTCTCCGGTTGGGCACCCACTGGTCGTCCTCCATCTCGGCCGCGGTCTCCGCTCGGCCATGCCGACGCGCCGGAAGCGGGGCGGCGACCCGACTGCCGACAGAGTGCGCGCCCATGCCCGAGCCGAGACCGGGGCGATCGACCGATCGGGCGGGGACTTAAGGCCCGCGTACGAACGCCGACGCGCGTCGAGCCGGGGAAGTCATCTCATCCGGACGATGTCCGCCCCGGGAGCGGCGTGGACCGTCGGACCAGTCGAGCCGGCCTGGAGGTACGGATGAACCGCTGGGGGGCGCTGGCGGCGCTCGGGACCGCTCAGTTCCTCATGGTTCTCGACACCTCGGTCATGAACGTCTCGATCAGTCAGTTGGTCGAGGACTTCGACACCGAGGTCTCGGCGATCCAGGCGACGATCACGCTGTACGCGCTCGTGATGGCCGCGCTGATGATCACGGGCGGGAAGATCGGCGACCTGCTGGGGCGCCGCCGGACGTTCACGATCGGTCTCGTCATCTATGCGATCGGGTCGGCCACGACGGCGGTCGCGCCCACGCTCGGCGTACTGGTCGTCGGCTGGTCCGTCATCGAGGGCGTCGGCGCCGCGCTGGTGCTGCCCGCGCTCGCCGCCCTCGTCGCCGGCAACTACGCCGACCGGGAGCGCGCGATCGCCTACGGCACGATCGGCGGCCTGGCGGGGGCCGGCATCGCGGTCGGGCCGCTGCTCGGCGGATGGGTGACGACCTACCTGACCTGGCGGCTCGTGTTCGTCGGCGAGGTCGTCGTCGTCCTGATCATCCTGGCGATGGTGCGCTGGGTCCACGACGCGACCCCGGAACGTCGGCCGCGCCTCGACCTGGTCGGCAGCGCGCTGTCCGTGGCCGGGCTCGCCCTCCTGGTTCTCGGGGTGCTGCAGAGCGCGACCTGGGGCTGGCTCGCGCCCCGCAACCCGCCCTTCACCGTCTTCGGCTTCGCCCCGACGCTGTTCGTCATCGGCGCCGGGCTCGGCCTGCTGGTCGTGCTGGTGCACTGGCTGGAGCACCGGGAGGCGACGGGGCAGGACCCGCTGATCCGTCGGCAGCTGTTCCGGAACCCGCCACTGCGCAGCGGCCTGAGCATGCTGCTCGGTCAGAACACGGTGCTGCTGGGCGTGTTCTTCGCGATCCCGCTCTACCTGCAGATCGTGCAGGGGTTCAACGCGTTCGAGACCGGTCTGCGGCTCCTGCCCGTGTCGATCACCATGTTCGTCACGGCGGTGCTCGGTCCGCTGCTCGGCCGGTACGCCAGTCCTCGGACGATCGTGCGAAGCGGCGTCCTGGTGATGCTCGTCGCCATCGTCTGGCTGCTGGCGGCCGTACAGCCGCAGATCGACGACCTTGCGTTCGGCCTCGCCATGGCGGTCCTCGGCGTCGGCATGGGTCTCATGGCGTCCCAGCTGGGGAACGTCACCCAGTCCGCCGTCAGCGAGAGCGAGCGCAGCGAGGTCGGTGGCCTGCAATACACCTCCCAGAACCTCGGCTCCGCGCTCGGCACGGCCTTCATCGGCTCCATCCTGATCGGAGCCCTCGCCACCACGCTGACGGGCAAGGTCGAGTCCGACCCCCGGGTGTCGGCGGCGGTAGGGGACCAGGTTGGCGTCTCTCTCGAAGCAGGCGTCACGTTCGTCTCCACCGATCAGGTCGCCGGCGCGCTCGCGGAGACCTCGGTGCCGCCGGACGAGGCGACGGCACTGGTGGAGAACTACGCCGACGCGCAACTCGTCGGCCTCAAGGTCGGCCTGCTCGCCGCCGCGGCCATCGCGGCGGGAAGCCTGGCCTTCACGCGGCACCTGCCGACGGAGCGGATGGTCCGGAGCAAGGAGCCGGCCGAGGTCGAGGGCTCGCCCGCGGTCGTCTGACCCCGCCACGGCATCACGTCTTGTGTGCGTCCCCCAGCCCCGATCCGCCGCCGCGCAGAACCTGCGAGGCCGCACCGAGTCGCTCGATCACCTGAGGCCACGGCGTGTTCTCGCGGATCGCCAGCAGCCGCACCGCGGTCGCGGCCTGCGCCGCCACTGCGGTGACGGCCAGCGACGCCGGGATGCTCTTCGACGCCGCTTCCAGCGCGGTGTGCAGGTCCGAGGCGTCGCCGGAGTCCTCCGCCTGCAGCATGGCACTGATGATCGCGGTCGCGTGCTTGTCGGCCTCGGGGGTCCGGTCCTGTTCTGTCATGCTTTCAGCTTGGCCTCTGGGCACGGCGTGATGCGAACGCGCACCCGCAGGCGCCGCCGGTGGGTACCGTTCGTCCCGCCACGTGTTCACCCCAGCACGATGGTGGGTTTCGGCTGCGAGCACGAGGAGACGGCGGTGCAGCTGTCCAACGTCCCCGAGGTGCGCCCGGCGCGGCGCCTGCTCCAGGCGGCGACCGCGCTGTTCGTGGTGCTGTTCCTGCTGAACCTCGTGGCGACGGTGGTCTCGTTCGACAACGGCGACACCGACCGTTGGCTGAATGCCCTCCGGCTCATCCCGAACCTCGTCATCGCGGTGATGATCTGGCGGGGCTACGTGCTCCTCGCGGCGCTCGCCGAACGCGCGGAGATCTACAAGCATGCTCTCGAGCAGGACCTGCCGCGGCTCCGCGCCGTCGTCGAAGAGCGCGCAGGCGGCTCGGTGACCGCTGACCCCGAAGCGACGCCCGTCGAGCTCAGAGCATCGCCGACAGCCGCGCCTCGAGGACGCGGGCGACCAGCGAGGGGGTGAGCCGCTCCGGCAGTGAATGGCACAGGACGTCGACGGCCAGCGAGCGGATGGTCGTCGAGGACAGCGTCGGGTAGCGCCGACTCAGGTCGTCGAGCACGAGCGTCAGCTCGTGCAACCGACTCTCCCGCTCCAGCTTCATCGAAGCCGAAAGGCTGTCCGGCCGACGAGGGCGGGCGACGACCGGTGCCGACACGACCGTCATCGGAAAACCTGTCTGGCGGGCCCCGAAGGAGGAGGGTGCATCACGGATACCCGTCCTGTTCTCACGAGAGACGGGCGCTCGGGCCCGGGCGGATCGCAGCTGCGGGCTCAGCTGAACTAACCGTAGGGCCAGATCGATGTGGCGGCAAGCGTCTCCAGGGGACGCGGCCGCGTCAGGTCTTGCTGTCGCCCGGCGCCTGGGCGGGGTTGTCCATGAAGCGGTCGACGATCACCGTCGCCACCACCATGACCGCGAGCAGGGCGAAGGTCGCCTTGAAGACCGTCTTCACATCGTTCATCGTTACGTCCCCTCGACGCTGACTTCTCCCCCGGTGCTGACCGCAGGCGGCCCGTGCTAAACCCCGAGAAGGTCGGGAAGAACCGCAGCCAGCGCCCGGAACGCCTTCCCCCGGTGGCTGATCGCATCCTTCTCCTCCGACGGCATCTCGGCCGTCGTCCGGTCGTAGCCGGCGGGCACGAACACCGGGTCGTAGCCGAACCCGTTGCGGCCCCGGCGCGCGCGGACGAGCCGCCCGCGCACCTCCCCCCGCACCACCCGCTCGAAGCCCGAGGGAGTCGCGACGGCCGCGACGCAGACGAAGGCGGCCCCCAGCCGGTCGTCCGGGACTCCCGCCACCTGACCGAGCACGAGGTCGAGGTTCGCGTCGTCGTCGCCGTGCCGACCGCTCCAGCGCGCCGAGAGCACCCCCGGCATGCCGTTCAACGCGTCGACGGTCAGCCCGCTGTCGTCGGCGACCGCGGGCAGCCCGGTGGCCAGAGCCGCCGACGTCGCCTTGAGCAGCGCGTTCTCCTCGAAGGTCGCGCCCGTCTCCTCCACCTCCGGAGCGTCGTCGGGTAACGGCACCAGCTCGAAGGCGTCACCGAGGATGCGCGTCAGCTCGACCAGCTTCCCGGCGTTGCGGCTCGCGAGAACGATGCGGGTGGTCATACGGCTCTCGGGCCCCGCTCAGGAGGTCGGCATGAGCGGGTCGAGCGACGCGCGCTGGTGCTGCGCGAGTTGGCCGCAGCCGGCGAGCGCGAGGTCGAGCAGCGCATCGAGCGTGCCGCGGTCGAACGGCGCGCGTTCGGCGGTCCCCTGCACCTCGACGAACTGCCCGTCGCCGGTGACGACGACGTTCATGTCGGTGTCGGCGGCCGCGTCCTCCTCGTAGTCGAGGTCGAGCCGGGGCTCGCCGCCGATGACACCGACGCTCACCGCCGAGACGCTCTGCACGAGCGCGTTCGGCTTCCCGATTCCGCGCACGGCCTCGGCCAGGGCGACGTAGGCGCCGGTGATCGCGGCGGTCCGGGTACCTCCGTCGGCGACGAGGACGTCGCAGTCGAGAGCGATGCTGGTCTCCCCGAGCGCGCGGAGGTCCACACAGGGCCGCAGCGCGCGACCGACCAGGCGACTGATCTCGGACGTGCGACCGCCGACCTTGCCGCGCACCGACTCCCGGTCGTTGCGCGTGTGGGTGGCGCTGGGCAGCATCGCGTACTCCGCGGTCACCCAGCCCAGGCCGCTGCCCCGACGCCAGCGGGGCACGTCGTCCAGCACGCTCGCGGCGCAGAGCACGCGCGTGCGCCCGAACTCGATCAGCGCCGAGCCCTTCGGATAGGTCTGCCACCCCCGCGTGATGGTGACGGGGCGGAGCTGGTCGGGGCGGCGGGCATCCGGACGGGGCATGTTCCTACCCTTGCACGCGGCGGCCGAGGTGCTCGATGAAGGGCGTCGACGCCGCCACCACGCAGAGCGCCAGGCACCAACCCCCGAAGACGTCGGTCGTCCAGTGCACGCCGAGCACGACGCGACTCGCCCCGACCAGACCCGCCACCAGCAGCAGCAGCGTCGTCAGGACCCAGCGGGCCACCCCGGGAGGCAGCGCGAGGCCCAGCAGGACGGCCGAGAGCCCGTAGGCGAGACCCGCGGTCGTCGTGTGCCCGGACGGGAAGCTTTGGCCGGCCGCGAACACGAGCCAGTCGTCCGACGGTGGTCGCGGCCGGTCGATCAGCACCATGCTCCCGAACCGGACGGCCTGCCCGGCCCCCAGCACCAGCAGTCCGCTCCCGGCCAGCAGCCAGCGCCGGCCCAGCCCGTGCGCGCCCGACCACAATGCCGCGACGGCACCCGCCGCGAGGACCACCGGCACGACGACGGGACCCGTCCCGAGGGCCGTGACGACCTTCGCGAGGCCCCCGATCGGACCGCGGTGCTCCAGGGCGAGTCGGTGCAGCTCCCGGTCGAGCGGCAGCGGTTCCGGATGCACGAGGACCACCACCGTCAGCGTGAGGAACCCCAGCAGGCCGAGCAGCGCGACGAGCCCGGTCCGCCGCGCCATCGGCGGCGAATCGGACGCTCGGAGCTCCACGCCCCGGAGCCTGCCCTGCCCGCCACGCGCCATGCGGCGACCGGGCTCAGCGCGGGGGCAGGATCGGCAGCTCCAGCTCGACGGACGCCCCGCCCCCGGCCCGGTTCCCCGCCCTCGCCTGCCCGCCGTGCGCCGCCGCCACCTCGGCCACGATGGCCAGGCCGAGCCCGGTACCGGCGTGCCCGGTGCCGTGCCGTCGGGCGGCGTCCGCGCGGCGGAAGCGTTCGAAGGCGTGCGGCAGGAAGTCGTCCGGGAACCCCGGGCCGGTGTCGGTGACGCTGACGAGCAACGGCCCAGCGGTCGTCCGGTCGCGCGGCTCCGACGCCACCGCGGCGAGCCGGATCTGTCCGCCGGCGCGGCTGTGTTCGAGCGCGTTGGACAGCACGTTGTCGATGGCGCGGCGAAGGGCGGCCGGGTCGGCCAGCGCGGGCAGCTCGTCCGGCACGTCGACGACGAGGACGACCCCGAGTTCCTCGGCCCGGCTCCGGAAGGTGCGGGCGGCGCTGCTCAGCAGGGCCGCGACGTCCGTCGGCTGCGGCTTGACCAGGGGCTCCCCCTCGTCCGCGCGGGCGAGGAACAGCAGGTCGTCGGCGAGCTGGGAGAGCCGGTCGGCCTCGACGGCGGCGTGCCCCACCGCCTCGGCCAGCTCCTCGCGGCTGCGGCCCGGACGGTCCGCCAACTCCAGCTCGGTGCGCAGCACCGCGAGCGGGGTGCGCAGCTCGTGCCCGGCGTCGGAGACGAGCGACCGCTGCCGGGCGAGGCTGCGCCGGAGCCTGTCCAGCAGCTCGTTCAGGCTCTCGGCGAGGGCCGCCAGCTCGTCGCGGGTGTCGGGGACCCGGAGCAGGCCGGCACCCGGGTCGGCGCTCAGCGCGACGGCGTCGCGCCGCATCCGGTCGACCGGGCGCAGGGCTCCCCTGGCCAGCAGCCAGGAGCCGGCCGCGACCAGGAGGATGAGGGCGGGCACGGCGACGAGCAGCCCCCGTCTGACCTCGTCCACCGCCTCGTCGTTCGATGCCTGCGAAGCCCCGGCGATCGCGACCCAGCGGCCGTCCGGACGTTCGACCGGGACGGCCACGACGTGGTACGTCGTGTCCGCGATCCGTAGCGAGCCGCGCGACTGCTCCCCCGGCGCGCCGGTCGCGACGAGACCCGCCGGGAGGGTGAACTCGGGCAGCCGGCCCCCGGTGGCGGACAGCAGCTCGCCCTCCGGGGTCCGGAACGCGTCGATGGTGACGGGCGGGGTGCTGTGGAGCGGCACCCGCGCGGCAGCCGGGGTCGCGTCCGGCCGGTCCGAGCTGGCCGCGAGGACGTTCGCGAGGGTTTCCGCGCGCGAGGTCACGTCGCTGTCGAGGTTGGCGCGCAGGCTGATCGCGAGAATGAACAGGAAGCCCGCGGCACCCAGCGGTATGAGCAGCGCCGCGGCGACGGTGTAGATGGCGAACAGGCGCCCCCTCAGGCCGCGGGGCAGCGGGAGCCGCCCGCGCGCGCCGCCGGGCTCCGGTCCCGGCGGCGCCCCGCCGGTGGTCACGCCCGAGCCGTCACGCCGGGATGCGAGCCGGTGCGGACGCGCGGAGCCGATAGCCGGCGCCCCGGACCGTCTCGACGTCCTCCCGGGCGAACGGCCGGTCGATCTTGCGGCGCAGGTAGGCGATGTACTGGTCGACGACGTTGCTGCTCGGGTCGTAGGCGAAGTCCCACACGTGTTCCAGGATGCGCGTCCGGCTGAGCACCTCGCCCGGATGCCGCATGAGCAGCTCGAGCAGCGCGAACTCCTTGGCCGTCAGGTCGATGGGGGTCTCGCCCCGGTACACGGCGTGGGCCGCCGGGTCGAGCGTGAGGTCGCCGACGGTGAGCACCGGCGCACGCTCGGCGCTGCCGCGACGGAGCAGAGCACGCAGCCGCGCGGTGAGCTCGGCGAACGCGAAGGGCTTGGTCAGGTAGTCGTCGGCGCCGGCGTCGAGGCCGGCGACGCGGTCGGCGATCCCGTCGCGCGCCGTGAGCATGAGCACCGGCGCCCACCGGCGACGCTCCCGTAGCTGCCGGCAGACGTCGTAGCCGTTCATGCCGGGCAGCATCGCGTCGAGCAGGATCAGGTCGTAGTCGTTCTCACAGGCGTGGAACAGGCCCTCGTCGCCGTCGGCGGCGAGGTCGACGGCGTAGCCCTCCTCCTCCAGGCCCCGCTTCAGCAGGGCGGCCATCCGGGTTTCGTCCTCGACGACAAGTACTCGCACGGGAGCCAGTCTCACCCCACGAAGATGTGGCCGTCGTGTGAACGGGACAGGAGCCTTCTCAATCGAGCGCGGGAACGGGCTCGGAGGCAGGACTCCGCACCGCCGCCGCGTCCGGGAACGGCTCGTCGCGCCGATCGGAGGGCTGCTTCGTCCGCTGCCGACGCTCGACCGCCCCCGAGATCCCGACGACGACGAGGCCGGCCGCGGCCAGCCCGGCGCCGACCCACGCCGTCGACGGATAGCCGAACCCGGCCGCGATGACGAGCCCGCCGAGCCACGCGCCGAGCGCGTTCGCGACGTTGAGCGCCGAGTGGTTCAACGCGGCGCCGAGCGATTGCGCCTCTCCGCTGACGTCCATCAGCCGGGCCTGCAGCGCCGGGATCATCGCCGAGCCCGAGGCGCCGAGCAGGAAGACGCCGACCGCGGCGGGGACCGTCGCGTGCACCGCCACCGTGAAGGCGATCTGCACCGCGATGAGAACCGCGAGCCCGATGTGCAGCGTGCGCGGCACCGACCAGTCGGCCAGCCGGCCGCCGAGGAGGTTGCCCAGGGTCATGCCGAGCCCGAACAGCGCGAGCACCAGTGGGATCGAGCCGGGCGCGTACCCGGCGACCTCGGTGAGGGTGGGCGCGATGTAGCTGTAGACGGCGAAGAACCCGCCGAAGCCGATCGAGGCGGTCAGAACCGCGAGCCACAGCTGCGGGCGGCGCAGCCCGCCGAGCTCGGTGCGCATGCCGACCGCGGGGTTGGGCGGCACGTGCGGCAGCCACGCCGCGAGCGCCAGCAGGGTGAGCCCGCCGAGCACGGCGACGACGACGTAGGTCGCCCGCCAGCCGAAGGCCTGCCCGAGCACCGTCGAGAGGGGCACGCCGAGCAGGTTCGCCACCGTCAGCCCGGCCATCATCATCGCCACCGCCTGACCGCGCCGTTCGGGCGCGACCAGCCGTGCGGCGACGACCGAGCCGATGCCGAAGTAGGCGCCGTGCGGCAGGCCGGAGAAGAAGCGGGCGAAGGCCATCACCCCGAACCCGGGGGCCAGGGCGGTCATCAGGTTCCCGGCGGTGAAGGCCACCATCAACGCGATCAACAGCTGCTTGCGGGGTAGGCGCGCCCCGAGCACGGCCAGCAGCGGCGCCCCGATCACGACGCCGAGCGCGTACAGCGAGATCAGATGACCGGCCGACGGGATCGACGCGTGCAGGTCGCGGGAGATCTCGGGCAGCACGCCCATCGTCGCGAACTCGGTGGTACCGATGCCGAAGCCGCCGAGCGCCAGGGCGAACAGGGCGAGCGCGAGGCGCAGGCCGACAGGCCGCACGAACGCCGTCACTCAGAGGTCGAGGACGAGCCCCGGCTGGGCGAGGGTGACCTTGCCCGAGAAGACGCCGCGCGCCTCCTCGTACAGCGCCGGAGGGTCGGCCCAGGGGACGATGTGGGTGAGCACGAGGTGCTCGACGCCGGCCTTCGCGGCCGTCTCCCCCGCCTCGCGGCCGGACATGTGCACCCCGGGCGGGTTGCGCGGGCTGTCGTGCCAGGACGCCTCGCAGAGGAACACATCGCTCCCGCTGGCCAGCCGGTCGAGGTTCTCCGAGCTGCCGGTGTCGCCGGAGTAGGTCACCGTCGCCCCGTCCGCGGAGACGCGGAAGGCGTAGGCCTCGATCGGGTGGGAGACCCGGTCCATCTCGACCGTGAACGGGCCGACCGTACGCTGACCGGGCGCGAGGTCGTGGAACTCGTAGACCTCGCAGAGCCCGTCCTCGGGCCAGTCCTCGAAGGCCCCGCAGAGTCGCTGCTGGGTCTGCTGCGGACCGTAGACCGGTAGCCGGGGCAGCGGCCCGTCCGGGTGGTAGCGGCGGGCGTAGGAGTAGGCGATCAGGTCGAGGCAGTGGTCTCCGTGCAGGTGGCTCAGGAGGACGGCGTCCGGGCCGAGCAGGCCGACGCGGGCCTGCATCGGCCCCAGGGAGCCGTTGCCCATGTCCAGGAGGAGCCGGAAGCCGTCGGACTCGAGCAGGTAGGACGAGCAGGGCCCGAGCGGCCCGGGGAAGGTTCCGGAACAGCCGAGGATGGTGAGCTGCACGATTCAGGCCTCCGCCCGCTCGCGGGGGCGGGAGGCGGGCTGCGCCGCTCCGCGGGCCGGCGAGCCCAGGCTCGAGAGCGCGGGGAGCTCGCCGGTGGCGGCCAGGTCGATCGCCCGCTTCACCTGGCCGACCTCCGGCCCGAGGAAGCGCTGACCGAGCCGCTCGAAGGGCTCGGGGTCGCCGGTGGCGAGAAAGCGGTGGGTCGGCGCAGGCAGCGCCGGATCGCGGAAGCCGTCCGAGCGGGCGAGCACCCGGTAGACGTCCTTCGCCGTCTCCTCGGCACTGCTGACCAGAGTCACGCCCTCACCGAGCACGTAGCTGAGCACCCCGGTGAGCAGCGGGTAGTGCGTGCAGCCCAGGACGACGGTGTCGACGTCCGCGCGCTGGAGCGGCTCGAGGTACTCGTGGGCGAGGGCGAGCAGTTCGGGCGAGTAGGTCTCCCCCCGCTCGACGAACTCGACGAAGCGGGGGCAGGCGACGGTGGTCAGCTCGATGCCGGGAACGGCATGGAACGCGTCGTCGTAGGCGAGGCTGCCGATGGTGGCGCGGGTGCCGATGACGCCCACCCGGCCGGTGTGGGTGGATCGGACGGCCCGGCGCACGGCCGGCAGCACGACCTCCACCACCGGAAGGTCGTAGCGTTCGCGGGCATCGCGCAGGCAGGCCGAGCTGGCCGAGTTGCAGGCGATGACCAGCATCTTCACGCCCTCGGCCACGAGATGATCCATGACCTTGAGCGCGTGCCGACGGACCTCGGCGATGGGCAACGGGCCGTAGGGACCGTGCGCGGTGTCGCCGACGTAGAGCAACGGTTCGTGCGGGAGCTGATCCAGGATCGCCCGTGCCACGGTGAGCCCGCCGACGCCGGAGTCGAAAACCCCGATCGATGCGTTGCTCATCACCTTCAGGTTAATAGCCAGAAGTAGCCGAATACGTGCATCGCGAAGGGCCGGGTCTCGGTTACATATGTCACAGGGCTGTGGACCGGCCTCGCGTAACGGGCCCAGTCAGGCGCGGTCAGGCCCAGAGCTGGCCTTCGAGGGCGGCCTCGGCGTCCTCCAGCGTGCCGCTGTAGGCACCCGTCGAGAGGTACTTCCACCCGCCGTCGCAGACGATGAACGCGATGTCGGCGCGCTCGCCCGCCTGCACCGCCTTGTTCGCCTGGGCCAGAGCCGCGTGCAGGATGCCGCCGGTCGAGATGCCGGCGAAGATGCCCTCCTGCTCGACGAGTTCCCGGGTGCGGCGCAGGGCGGCGCGATGGTCGACCGAGTAGCGGGTGGTGAGGATCGACGGGTCGTAGAGCTCGGGGATGAACCCCTCGTCGATGTTGCGCAGCCCGTAGACGACGTCGCCGTACTGCGGCTCGGCCGCGACGATCTTGACGTCGTGGATCTGTTCCCGCAGGAACCGGCCGACGCCCATCAGGGTGCCGGTCGTGCCGAGGCCCGCGATGAAATGGGTGATCGTCGGGAGGTCGGCGAGCAGCTCGGGGCCGGTCGTCTCGTAGTGCGACAGGCTGTTGGCCGGGTTGCCGTACTGGTAGAGCATCACCCAGTCCGGGTTCTCCGCCGCCATCCGCTTGGCCACGGCGACGGCCTCGTTGGAGCCGCCCGCGGCCGGCGAGGAGACGATCTCAGCGCCCCACATGTGCAGCAGCTGGCGCCGCTCCTCGGAGGTGTTCTCCGGCATCACGCAGACGAGTCGGTAGCCCTTCTGCTGGCAGACCATCGCCAGGGAGATGCCGGTGTTGCCCGACGTCGGCTCGAGCACGGTGGCGCCCGGGTAGAGCAGCCCGTCCTTCTCGGCCTGCGCGACCATGTAGAGCGCCGGCCGGTCCTTCACCGAGCCCGTCGGGTTGTTCTGCTCGAGCTTGGCCCAGAGCCGGACGTCGGGCGACGGCGACAGCCGCGGCAACCCGACGAGCGGGGTGTTGCCGACGGAGTCGACGAGGCTCTCGAACCGCATGGGATGAGATACGTCCTTCTCTACAGGCAGGGCGCGAGCCCGGCGGGGGCCGCGGAGACGGTGTGCCCGCCGGGAGGCCGGCTCAGCCGCCGGCGACCGCGGGGAGGATGGTCACCGTCGAGTTCTCCGAGACCGGGGCGTCGAGGCTGCCGTTGAAGCGCACGTCCTCGTCGTCGACGTAGATGTTCACGAAGCGGTGGAGCTTGCCCTCGTCGTCGACCAGTCGGGCCCGGAGGCCCTCATGCCGCGAGTCGACGTCCTTCAGGACGGCGTCGAGCGTGTCGCCCGACGCCTCCACGGACTTCGACCCACCGGTGTGGGATCGGAGGATCGTCGGCACCTTTACCTGCACAGCCATAGTGCAATCTTGCAACACGATCGGGGCTCAGGAGATTTCCACCGGCTCCTCGGTGACCACGCCGTCGACGATCCGGAAGCTCCGGAACTCGGGGTCGCCCGGATCGTCCTGGTCCTCCCGGGTCGAGACCAGCACGTAGTGGGCCTCCGGCTCCGACGCGTAGGAGATGTCGGTGCGCGAGGGGTAGGCCTCGGTCGCCGTGTGTGAGTGGTAGATCACGACGGGGTCCTCGTCCCGGGCGTCCATCTCCTTGTAGAGGTTCAACAGGTCCATCGAGTCGAACTCGTAGAACGTGGGTGAGCGGGCCGCGTTGACCATCTCGATGAAGCGCTCCGGCTGCCCGTCGCGTCCGGCGATGACGCCGCACGCCTCGTCCGGGTGGTCGCGACGCGCGTGGGCGACGATCTGGTCGTAGAAGTCCCGGGACAGCTTCAGCACGGCCTCGACGCTACTTCTGCGCGTCGCCACGCCCGCCTCAGCGGTCGGTGATCGCCTCGAGCAGCGTCTCCTGCAGAACGCCGAGCCAGAAGTACAGGTACAGGCGACGCGCGCGGACCGACATCGGGTCGAGCCGCAGGTACTCGCGCTCGGTGTCCGGCCCGACGTCGAGCGCCGTGCCGAGGGACAGGCGCATGTCGTTCAGCCCGCGCAGCCATCCCGTCGCGCGCTCGTCGTCGAGCAGGACGGTGCCACCCTCGGGCGGCAGCGAGTCGCGGATCAGCCGGGCCGTCTGGCTCTTGCCGGCCCGCAGGTCGGCCTCGGTGAAGCGGCGGAAATCGGCCGCGGCCGCGCCGTCGTCCGCTCCGCCGTCGGCGGTGACGTCCGCGTAGCCGTCCGGCAGCAGACGGGCCAGCACCGGATCGTCCGGACGCTCCGAGGCCCCGGAGGTGAAGTCGGCGAACAGGGCGGCCAGCGGGTCGTCGTCGGCCGGACCCGACCCCGGCGTCGTCGCGTCCCCCGACCCGTCCGCCTCGGCGCGGAGCTGCATGAGCTCCTCGATGTCGCCGGCGAGGCGGCGCAGCACGCCGGCCTGCGTGGCGTCGAAGGTCGCCGTGACCCCCTTCTTCGTCCGGCGGAACCCTCGCGTCACGAGTCGTGCGCCAGGGTCGCCCACAGCCCGGCGGCGTGGAGTTGGGCGACGTCGCGCTCCATCTCCTCCCGCGTGCCGTTGGACACGACGGCCTTGCCGAGCTGGTGCACGTTGAGCATGAGGCGCTGGGCCTTCTCCCGGCTGTAGCCGAAGATGTCCTGGAAGACGAAGGTCACGTAGGACATCAGGTTGATCGGGTCGTCCCAGACGATCGTGACCCAGGGGCGGTCGGGAGCGACATCCTCCTCGAGCTCGTCCGCCCGTTCCTCGACGGGAAGTTCGAGTGCTCCTGCCATGGCGACATTCTGCAACGGCGGACCCGCCGAGGTCACCGGTTGACCTGACCGGCAACGGCCGCGCGACGGCTCATAAGCTGCGCGGATGACGTCCAGTACGGCGCTGCTCACGGACCACTACGAGCTCACGATGCTCCGGGCCGCCCTCGAGTCCGGCGCGGCGACCAGTTCCGCGGTGTTCGAGGTCTTCGCCCGCTCGCTGCCGAACCGGCGGCGTTACGGCGTCGTCGGCGGTACCGGACGCTTCCTCGACGCGCTCGAACACTTCCGTTTCGGCGAGGCGGAGATCGCGGCGCTCCGCGAGCACGACGTCGTCGACGAGGCGACGGCCGGGTGGCTCGCGGACTACCGGTTCCGCGGGTCGATCTGGGGACTCGCGGAGGGCGAGGCGTACTTCCCGGACACCCCGGTGATGGTGGTCGAGGGCAGCTTCGCCGACTGCGTGCTGCTCGAGACGCTGGTGCTGTCGATCCTCAACCACGACTCGGCCATCGCCTCCGCCGCGGCGCGCATGACCTGCGCTGCGGGCGAGCGGCCGTGCGTCGAGATGGGCTCACGTCGC
Source organism: uncultured Actinomycetota bacterium (assembly GCA_963783105.1). Taxonomy (GTDB): domain Bacteria; phylum Actinomycetota; class Actinomycetes; order Frankiales; family Frankiaceae; genus JAVEDQ01. Next base: position 323,194 of record CAWAMI010000004.1, on the reverse strand, counting down.
ACCCACGAGCAGGCCGCCGTCGCGGCGGCGCGGGTCGCCTACATCGCCGGGTTCGCCCGCACCTCCAACCTCGAGGCAGGACGGCGCTACGGCATCCCCACGTCGGGGACGAGCGCGCACGCGTTCACGTTGGCGCACGCCGACGAGAAGACCGCGTTCGCCGCCCAGGTGGCCAGCCTCGGGCGCGGCACGACGCTGCTCGTGGACACCTACGACGTTCTGGAGGGGGTCCGGACAGCGGTCGAGGTCGCCGGCCCGGAGCTCGGCGCTGTGCGGATCGACAGCGGTGACCTCGGCCCGCTGGCGGTGGAGGTGCGGAACCTGCTCGACGAGCTGGGCGCGACCCGGACGAAGATCGTCGTCACCAGCGACCTCAACGAGTTCGCGATCGCCGGCCTCTCGTCGTTCCCGGTCGACTCCTACGGCGTCGGCACCAGCCTCGTGACCGGCTCCGGGGCGCCGACCGCCGGGTTCGTCTACAAGCTCGTCGAGCGGGACGGGACGCCGGTGGAGAAATGGTCGCTGAACAAGCGGTCACACGGCGGCCGCAAGACCGCCTTCCGCCGCCTCGACGCCAGGGGCCACGCCGAGGCCGACGTCGTGCAGCTCCGCCCGTCCGGGCCGCTCGACGTGGACGGGCCGGAGGGTGCGCGTCCGCTGCTGCGACCGCTCGTCGTCGACGGCGAGCGGCAGGACGACGGCGGGATCGAGGCGGCGCGGGAGCACTTCCTCCGGGTCCGCCGCGAGCTGCCGCGGGAGGCGCTGCAGCTCTCCGAGGGCGTGCCGGCGCTGCAGACGATCTTCGAGTAGCGCACCGCCCCCGCCCCCTTCTCCGCCCCCACCCCCACCCCCACCCCCGATTCCGGGACTGCGTAAGGACACGCCAAGAGCTGTCGGCGTGTCCTTACGCAATCTCTGGACGCCTGGGCGGTTGTCCACACCGGGCCGGCCACGAACTCTGTCGATGGCTCAGGCTTCCGCTCGTGTCGGACGACCTCGCGGAGCTGCTGGAGCTGCAGCACGGGATCCTCACGGTTCACCAGGCCGAGGAGAACGGGCTGTCTCGGCAGTCCGTCACGTACCGCGTCTCGAAGGGACGCTGGCGGCGGGTGCACCCCGGCGTCGTCGCGACCAGCACCGGTGCACTCGACGCCGAGCAGCGAGCCTGGGCGGGGATGCTCTACGCCGGCCTCGGCGCCTTCGTCGGCTTCCGCACAGCGTGGTGGCTGGCCGACCGGCAGCTGTCGGAGCCGGATGTGATCGACATCGTGATTCCGGACCCGCGCATCGTCAGGAAGCAGCCGGGCCTGCGTATCCACCGCACGCGCAGGTGGGACGAGCGAGACCTCCAGCCGACCGCGCTCCCCCGGCGGTTTCGGCTCGAGCGGGCGGTGCTGGACTGTGCCTCTGCCGCGGCATCTCCTGATCGGGCTGTCGCGCTGCTCGCCTCTGCCGTTCAGCGACGGACGACGACGGTGCCCCGACTGCAAGAGGTACTGCAGCGCTACCCGAACCTCCCGCGACACGCCCTGCTGTCCGAGGTGCTCGAGCTGGCCGGCGAGGGTGCCGAGACCCTGCTCGAGGTGCGGCACCACCACATCACCACCAGCCATGGCCTGCCCGCACCACAACGACAGCGACGTCTCGGGAATGCTCTGGTCGACAGCCTCTACGACTGCCCGGACGGTTCACAACTGGTCGCGGAGTTCGACGGCAAACAGGGGCACTTCGACGCCGAAGGCTGGTGGGCCGACATGTCTCGGGACAACCAGCACACGGTCGACCGCCTCGGAGTCCTGCGCTTCCCCGGCTTCGTCCTCCTGACGGACCCGCACACGGTCGCCGCGACCATCGCCGCGGCGCTCACCGCGAGGGGATGGACGGGCACCCTCCGCTGCCCCCGAAGCTGCCCGGGACCGAAAGAAGGCGCGACTGCGTAAGGACACGCCGAGAGCTGTCGGCGTGTCCTTACGCAGTCGCGGATCAGGGAGGTGCGGGCCACGCGAGCGAGCGAGGTGCGGGGCCGCGTGGCGCGAAGGTGAGGGCGCGCGGGGCGGCTCAGCCGTCGTCGTCCGAGCTCAGGTCCTTCTTCACGACCTTGCCGGTGGCGTTGCGCGGCAGCTCGTCGATGAAGTGCACGTCGCGCGGGACCTTGTGCCGGGCCAGGTTCTTCTTGACGTAGTCCTGCACCGACTTCTCGGAGACGTCCCCCGAGCCGTCCTTGACGATGTAGGCGGCCAGGCGCTGGCCCATCTTCTCGTCGTCCACGCCGACCACGGCGCACTCGCGGACGCCGTCCAGCTTCGAGAGCAGGTCCTCGACCTCGGCCGGGTAGACGTTCTCGCCGCCGGAAACGATCATCTCGTCGTCCCGGCCCTCGATGAACAGCCGGCCCTGCTCGTCGAAGCGGCCGACGTCGCCGGAGGCCACGAGGTCGCCGATGCGGTCCTTGTCCTCGCCGCCGGTGTAGCCGGTGAAGATGAACGGGTTGCCGACGAAGATGCGGCCGACGTCGCCCTGCTTCACCTGCTCGCCGGACTGCTCGTCGATGAGCTTGATCGTCGTGCCCATGACCAGCCGTCCCGCGGTGCCGGGGGCGTCACGGAGGTCCTTCGGGTTGGCGACGGTCGCGTAGGCGACCTCGGTGGAGCCGTAGAGGCTGTAGATCACGTCGCCGAAGGCGTCCATGAACTTGGTGGCGAGATCCCCCGGGAGCGCCGAGCCGCTGACCGCCACGACCCGGAGCGAGGACGTGTCGTACTTGTCGCGGACCGACTCGTCGAGCTCCATGATCCGCTGCAGCATCACCGGCACGGCCACGAGGCCGTCGGCCTTGCTCTCGTCGATCTGCTTCAGCGTGTGCTCGGGGTCGAACTTGCGGGTCAGCACGATCGTGCTGGACAGCATCAGCGCGAGGCCGAGATGCGCCATGCCCCAGGCGTGGAAGATCGGCGCGGCGATGATGGTCGTCCCGCGGGCCTTCAGCGGGATCTTGGACAGGAACGCTGCGGCGGGCTCCGGGCCCTCGACCGAGCGCGGGGCACCCTTCGGCTTTCCCGTCGTGCCGCTCGTGAGGATGATCTGCCGGCTGCGATGCGACGGCCGCCCGAGCTTGACCGACGTGTCGAGGAGGTCGGCCAGCGTCGGCTTGTCGCCCTTCACGTCCTGCTCGTCCTCGGCAACGTAGCCGAGGACGTAGAGCATGTCGTCCTTGGCCTCTGCGAAGAGGTTGTCGAACTCGGCGTCGTAGACGACGGCCTTCGCGTCCTCGCGCTCGCAGACGTCGGCGATCTGCGGGGCACCGAAGCCGGTGTTGAGCAGGATCGCGTCGGCGCCGATCTTCGACAGGGCGGACAGCGTCAGCAGCATCCACCGCGTGTTGCGCATGAGGACGCCGACGGCGGCACCCTCCTTGACGCCCTTCTCGCCGAGGGCGGTGGCGATGGCGGAGGACTGCTCGTCCATCTCGGCGAACGTCAGCGACCCGAAGTCGTCGACGACCGCCTTCTCCTTCGGGTACTGCGCGGCGCCGACCCCCCAGCCGGTCGCCGGGGTGAAGCCCCAGCGGGCGAGGGCGATGCCCATGCGCACCAGCTGGTCCGGTCGGACCGGCTTGATGATGCCGGTGCCGGCCAGCACCCGGGCGACCTCGGCCTTCTGGCCCACCTTGCCGACCGCTCCTCCGACGCCGCCCCGAACCAGACCGGTCACCTTGTCACTGAGCCCCATGCCGCTCCCTGTCCCCCCATGCGCCGCGATGTCACATTCCGAGAGGCACATCGTCGCAGCCGCCCGGCGCGGGCCGGCCGCGGCCTCCATTAGCCCTACAGATCACCCGCCGCAACCCAGCGGAAACCCGAACCGCCACGGAGCGTGATCGATCACCATGGACCACCCGCGGTCCGCGGCCGTCCCGCCGACCGAGCGGCCGTCAGCTCGTGCGGCGGTGCACGGCCTTCGAGGTCGCCTGGTCGGTGGGGGTGAGCCGCACATAGGCCAGGTTGACGTGCGGCGGGCGGGTCGCGACGTAGACGATCGTGTCGGCGACGTCGTCGGCGGTCAGCGGCGTCATCCCCGCGTAGACCGCGTCCGCCTTCTCCCGCGAGCCCAGCCGCACCAGCGAGAACTCGGTCTCGACCAGGCCGGGGGCGATCTCGGTGACCCGGATGCCGGTGCCGAGCAGCTCGAGCCGGAGCGTGTCGGTGACCGCGCGCAGGGCGTGCTTGACCGCGGTGTAGCCGCCGCCGCCGTCGTAGGTCTCCACGCCGGCCACGGACCCGATGTTGATGAGATGGCCCTCGGCGGCCCGCAGCGCCGGGAGAAGGGCGCGGGTCATGCGCATGGTGCCGAGCACGTTGGCCTCGTACATCCAGCGCCACTGCTGTTCGTCGGCCTCGGCCACCGGCGCGAGGCCGAGGGCGCCGCCTGCGTTGTTCAGCAGGAGGTCGCAGCGCTCGATGCCGGCCGCGAACGCGGCGACCGACTCCGGATCGGTCACGTCGAGCTCGGCCGCCCGGGCGTCGGGTCCGCACTCCTCGGCCACGGCGCGCACCCGCTCGAGCCGCCGCGCACCGAGCACGACCGCGAAGCCGGCGGCGGACAGCGCCCGCGCCGCCGCGGCGCCGATGCCGCTGCTCGCTCCGGTGATGACGGCGACGCGGGTGTCCGATGAGGTCATGCGCCGATCGTGCCACCGGCCGTCACACCCGAGCTCCGTCCAGATCCGGACAAAGCTCGGGCCTCGTTGCCCGGTTCAGGCCGTTTTCTGGGCGTTTTTCAGGGACTCGACCCCGGGCTTCGTCAAAGTTTGAGCACCCAACGCACGTCTCGGGGCAACGACGTCAGACGGACAGGTGCAGCACCCGGCCCAGACCCGTCTCCTCGACCAGGGCGAACACCTCGCTGTTGCCCCGGATGCGCAGCCGGTCGCCGAACCAGCGGCGGGCGGAGACGAGCACGCCGATCCCGAGCCGCGGGAACGAGGTGGCGTCCCGCAGGTCGAGCTCCATCGCCGTCTCGGGCGCCACGGGCGCCACGACGCTGGCGAGCACCGAGCGCAGCTGGTCCACGACGTCCCGGTCGACGGGGCCGCGCACCGCCACGCTCACCGTGTCCACGTCGGTTGTCATCTCGAGCAGCGCCATGCTTCCGCCATCGGCAGAACCCGCAAAGGAGGAACCCCTTCGCCCCGGACAATGGCAGAGTTTCACGACGTGGATCTCCCCCGCTCGATCGAGACGCCCGCGCGAGCCCTCCGGCTGCGTGGCACGGCCCTGCCGATCGTCGGGCGCGCCCGGGTCTACGCCTGCGGCATCACGCCCTACGACACGACCCACCTCGGTCACGCCGCCACCTTCGTCTGGGTGGACACCGCGGTCCGCGTGCTGCGCGCGCTGGGCGTGGACGTCGAGGTCTGCCGGAACGTGACGGACGTCGACGACGACATCCTCGCCGCGGCGCAGCGCGCCAACACCCCCTACGACCAGCTGGCGGTGCTGCAGCAGTTCCGGTTCGACCGCGACATGGCGGCGCTGGGGGTGCGTGCCCCCGACCACGAGCCCCGCATCCACCGCCACGTCGAGGCCGTCGTGCGGTTGGCGGCGCACCTGCTGACCCTCGGCTCCGCCTACGAGTCGGGCGGCTCGGTCTACTTCCGCGGCGCGGACGTCCCCGCCCGCGCGGGGCTCGACCGGGCGCAGGCCGAGGCGCTGCTCGCCGAGCACGGCGAGAAGCTGGACGACCCGCACCGCGCCGACCCGCTCGACGCGGTGCTCTGGCAGCGGGCCGCGCCCGGCGAACCGGCCTGGCCGTCGCCATGGGGCCCGGGGCGCCCCGGCTGGCACGCCGGCTGTACCGCGATGGCGCTGACGGTGGTCGGCGCCTCGCTCGACCTGCACGCCGGCGGAGCAGACCTGCGCTTCCCGCACCACACCTACGAGGCGGCCCAGGCCGAGGCCGTCTGCGGCGTGACCCCGTTCGCCCGCGCCTGGATGCACATCGGAACGGTGGGCGTCGAGGGGGCGAAAATGGCCAAGTCGGCCGGCAACCTCGTGCTCGTCGGCGACGTGCTGCGCCGCCACCGGCCTGCGGCGCTGCGCCTGCTGCTGCTCGACCGCACCTGGCACGCCGGGTGGGACTTCTCCGACGACCTGCTCGAGTCCGCCGAGGCCCGGGTTGACGACCTCTACGCCGCCGCCGGGCGGCCGAACGGCAGCGGTGCCGGGGAGGGCGAGGTCCTCGACGCGCTGCTCGACGACCTCGACGTGCCCCGCGCACTCGATGCGGCGATCTCCTCGGGCGGGGCGGCGGCGCGTTCCGCGGTACGGCTGCTCGGCCTGCCCTCCTGACACGGCCGGGCGAAAGTCAGGCAGTCAGGGCGAAGAAGCGCCGCAGAACCTCCCGGCCCGTGCGGGTGACCAGCGCGAGGTGACGGCGATCGAGCCGGACGTCGCCCGGCAGGTACGGCTCCATCGCCGCGGCCGCGGGCTCGTCGATCTCGACGTGGAACTGCAGACCGTAGGCCCGCTCGCCGATGCGGAAGGCCTGCTCCGGGTAGCGGCTCGAGACCGCCAGCCCCGGCGCCCCGTGCGGCCGGACGTAGGTGTCGCCGTGCCAGTGCAGCACCGGCAGCACGCGGCCCGCCGGGCCGAGCACGGGGTCCGCCCGGCCGTCCCCGGTCAGCTCGACGATGCCGAGGCCGATCTCCTCCCCCGCGTCACCCCGGACGACGCGCCCGCCGCACGCCGCGGCGAGCAGCTGCGCGCCGAGGCACACCCCGAGGACCGGCCGGCCCGCCGCCACGGCGCGGGCGAGCAGATCCCGCTCCTCGCCCAGCCGCGGGTGGTCGTCGTCGTCGAAGGCGCCCATCGGGCCGCCCATCACGACCAGCCCGTCGAGGTCGACGGGGTCGGGCACCGGCTCGCCGAGGTCGAGGCGGCGCACCCGGAGGTCGAGACCGGCCTCCGCGGCGGCGGCGGCGATCAGCCCCGGCCCCTCGAACGGCACGTGCTGCAGGACGTACCAGACGCCGGGGGTCACGTGCCGACCCTAGGGACGGCCCGGAGGCCTCATCAACCGATGTGGGCGGCCCGCGTCTGCAGCAGCTGCAGCATCTGACGGCCGAGCTTCGGGTCCGGCGTCGCGCCGGCCTTGGTCGAGGTCAGCTCGACCTCGACCGCGCCGCGGGCGAAACCGTAGACGTCGCTGTGCAGCGGCATCGAGCGACCCCGGGCCGTCATGGTCCAGGTCAGTCGCATCGCGTAACCGTTCGCGGGAACGTCCGGCAGCCGCTTGACGGTGAACCCGCTGAGCGTGATCCCCCGCGCGGCCAGCGCCTTCTTCAGCGCCGGGTTCGCGACGGTCGAGATGCAGCTCGCCACCTTGGGGCCGCGCATCGCCCGGAGGTCGGCGGCCGCCGTACCTGCGTCCCGCACGACGGTGACGTCGCTCGAGACCTCCGCCGCACCGCTGGTGTACGTCGGGCTCGTCGCGCTGTAGACCTCCGCCTTCACGGGGTCAGGAGCGCCGAGGCAGCGGGCGAGGGCCGGCCCGGTGTCGTTGGAACCGCTGAGGGCGGATTCCCCGGGGTCGGCGTCCGGCGTCGAGGCATCCTGCGGGGTCCACCCGCGCGGCAGGTCCCCGGCCCGGAGGTTGATCGTCTGCGCGACCTGCGACGGCGCGGGAGCGGGCCCGTCGTCGTCGAGGAGGAAGAAGACCCGCACGCCGACGCTGAGGACGACGACGGCCGCCGCGGCGAGAACCCGGGTCGAGGGGCGCCGGGAGCGCGTGGGCCGGGCCCACCCTCCGCCGGGGCGCCGCGACGGAGGCAGGACGTCGGACCGGGTCGGGAAGGCGGGCGGATCGACGGCCGGGACCGACTCCGCGGCGGGAGGCTCCGGCTCGAACGGCAGCCCGTCGGAGGTCTCGGTCGTCCACTGCGTGCCGTCCCATCGGCGCAGCGCGGCCTGGCCGTAGGGGTCCGGGTAGAGGCCGGGCGGCACGGTGACCAGGGGTTGCGTCGCGAGTTCGGCGGCGGTCGTGGCCCGCTCAACGGGCAGACCGGATGCGGGCAGCGGGTCGGGAGCCAGACCCGGGACGCTGTCCGGATTGCTCTCGTCGAACTCGTCCGTGACGAACTCGTCCACGACCGGCTCGGCGGGAAGGTCCTCCTCGGCGACGGCGGGGCGCACGGTCTCGGTCCAGGCGGATCCGTCCCACCACCGCTGCCCGGCCGGGTCGAGCGGGTCGGCGTAGAAGCCCGGGGCGGGAGCAGCCGGCGCCGTCATCGGTGCGGACCGATCGGCGCGGGCAGGCTCGACGGGACGCGGGAGTACGTCACCCAGCGTCTTTCGGGTCCGCCGATCCACGCCTGAAGCGCAGCACCGATCGGGTCGGACCGACCGGGAAGATTCGCCCGGTCGGCTCACGCCTTCGGGTGAATTCCCCAACATCCTTTCCGTCGACCGCTGGGAAATCCGCCCCTGCGCCCGATGGGTACGGACCGGGAGGCTCGTGCAGAAGGGCTCGGGCTCCCGACTTCCCGCAGTGAGGGAGGAGGAGCACCGATGAGCCGACTGCTGGTCGTCGACGATGATCCCGTCGTCCTGAACCTGGTCCAGATCCGCCTCAAGAACGGCGGTCACCGGGTCGTCAGCGCCGCTGACCCCGACGAGGCACTGCGCGTGGTGGACGAGCGCGGCATGCCGGACGTCGCCGTGCTCGACGTGAGCATGCCGGGCATGAACGGGCTCGAGCTGCTTGCCGAGCTGCGGCAGCGTCCCGGCGCGGAGAGCCTGCCCGCCGTCTTCCTCAGCGCCCGCGTGCAGCCGCAGGACATCGAGGCCGGTCGCGCCCTCGGCGCCACGTACCTGACCAAGCCTTTCGTCGCGTCCGCGCTGCTCGCCGCCGTCGACAAGGCTCTGAACGCGGCCGCGGTGAGCGCCGGCGACGGCTGGTAGAAGCGCCGCCCCGTGTCGGCGTCGCCCTCGGCGGGCCACTCCCCGGCCGCCGCCGCGGGCGGCCACCTGAGTGACGGGTTCGCTCGTGGGAGTGAAACCGGGGACTCGGAGATCAACCTCGGGGAGATCTGCGACGACACCTGGACGGTGAGCGCTTATGGACGAGCCTCGCGGGTTTCGCAACGACTCGCGCGAGTCGCTGCTGCCTTGTGCTTCGCCCTGCTCACGCTCGTGCCGCTCGCGGTCCTGTCCTTCGGCGGCCTGACCTACGCCGGCCGGGCCGTGCGCGCCGACGTCGAGACGCGGGTCGGGGCCGCAGCAACCGGCGCCGCCGCCTTCACCGAACAGCAGTTGACCCAGCTCGTCGCCGTCAGCGGCAACGCCGCCCATCGGCACCTGCTCGGAGACGCGGTCGGCGCCGGCGACCCGATGAAGGTCGACCTGCCCGCCGTCGACGACCAGCTGCGACAGCTGCGCACCCTCGACCCCGGGATCTCGGGCGCCTGGCTCACCGACATCAACGGGCGGCTTCTCGCGGCCGCCCCCGACGACCAGGCCACGCAGGCGCTGGTCGGCTCGGACTTCAGCTACCGGGACTGGTTCACGGGCCTCCGCGGTCGCGAGACCCCCTACGTGTCGCCCGCCTTCCAGAACCGGCACGACGGTGGCCGCGTCGTCTCGATCTCGACCTGGGTCCAGGACAGCTCCGGCCGCCGGGTGGCCGTGCTCGGCATGTCCTACGACTTCTCGCAGCTCCGCTCCTACGCGGAGATGGCCCGTGGTCAGGGTGTGCGCCTGATCGTGACCGACGAGCGCGGCACCGTCCTGAGTGACCCGGAGCTCGTCGGCGACGAGCTGGTCTCGCGCTCCGAGGACGTCCGGGTCCGCGGCGCTCTCGCCGGCCGGACCGGTATCGACGAGAACGCGCACGCCGACACCCTGAGCGCCTTCGCCCCCGTCGGGGGGCTCGGCTGGTCGATGACGGCCGAGGTGGACAAGAGCCAGGCCTTCGCCGGCCTGACGCAGCTGCGCCGCGTCGTGTTCGGGACGGCGGGCGTGCTCGGGCTGGCGCTGCTGTTCGGCACGGTGCTGCTCGTCCGGCTCGGCTCGCGTCAGCGACAGAGCGCCGACGAGCTGCTGGCGAGCCAGCAGCGCTTCCGCAGCGCGTTCGACGACGCCCTCGTCGGAATGGCGATCGTCGACCGGCGCACCCAGCGGATGGTCACGGTGAACTCGACGCTGGCCACGATGCTCGGGCGACCCGTGGCGGAGCTGCTGGGCAGCGACTGGAGCACCTTCGACCTGGTCGACGACCTCGAACCCGGGCGCGAGGACGTGTCGGTCGACGACGACGGGGCGGTCGTCTCGTTCCGCACGCGCAAGCGGCACCGCGACATCATCCTCGACATCAGCGGCGCCCTGATGCGCAGCGGCAAGGGAGCGGACCAGCAGTACGTCGTGCAGGTGCTCGACATCAGCGCCGCGCAGCGCGCGGCCGAGCAACTCGCGGCCCGGACGCACGAACTGACCGCCGCCAACGCCCGGCTCGAGGAGCAGGCCCTCGACCTCGCCACCGCCCGCGACCTCGCCGAGGAGGCCTCCCGCCTCAAGTCGGCGTTCGTCGCCAACATGAGTCACGAGATCCGGACGCCGATGAACGGCGTGCTCGGCATGACACAGCTGCTCAGCGACGCCGACCTGCCGCCGGAGCAGCGTGAGCAGGCGACGCTCGCCCACCGCAGCGCCCAGGCGCTGCTCACGGTGCTCGACGACGTCCTCGACTTCTCCAAGATCGAGGCGGGGCAGCTCGATCTCGAGGTGGTGGACGTCGACCTGCGCGTGCTCGTCGACGACGCCGTCCGACTGTTCGCGGGTCCGGCCGAGGAGAAGGGCCTTCGTCTGGTCAGTCACGTCGACCCGCGCGTGCCCGCCTGGGTCAGTACCGACCCGACGCGGCTGCGCCAGGTGCTGCTCAACCTGATCGGCAACGCGTGCAAGTTCACCGAGCAGGGCAGCGTCCGCGTGGAGGTGACCCGCGAGGCGACGATCGGACGGGCGGTTGCGATCCGCTTCGCCGTCGTCGACACGGGGATCGGCATCGACCCCGACAAGCAGCCGTCGCTGTTCGAGCCGTTCCGCCAGGCGGAGGAGTCGACGACCCGCCGCTACGGCGGCACCGGCCTCGGACTGGCGATCAGCTCTTCGCTGACCACCCTCCTCGGCGGCACGCTCGATCTGATCAGCCGCCCCGGCACCGGGAGCACGTTCTCCTTCACGCTCGTGCTGACCAGCCCGGTCCGGCCGAAGGACATCCCCGCCGCGCGCACGCCGGCCTCGCTGCTCGCCGGCTCGTCCCGCGTTCCCGGTGCGGCGCCGGCCGACCCTGCCGGCCCTGCCGTCGCCGCGTCCGAGGGGCCGCTCCTGCTGCTCGCCGAGGACAACCCGGTGAACCAGAAGGTCGCGCTGGGCCAGCTGGCCTCACTCGGCTACCGGGTCGACGTCGTCGGTGACGGCGTGGAGGCCGTGGAGGCGGCTCGGGTCGGCAACTACGCGGCCATCCTCATGGACTGCCAGATGCCGCGGATGGACGGTTACCAGGCCACGCGGGAGATCCGGCGGGCCGAGGGCACCGAGCGGCGCATCCCGATCATCGCGGTGACCGCGTCCGCCCTGACGGTCGATCGGGAGCGCTGCCTGTCCGTCGGCATGGACGATCACCTCGGAAAGCCCGTGCGGCTGGCCATGCTCGCGGAGACGTTGCAGCGCTGGGCCCCGCAGGGCCCGGGTCCGGGCGAGGCGGCCGGCACGTCGGCCGACGACGAGTCGGACCTGCTGGACCGGGAGATCCTCGACGACCTCGTGACGCTCCCGGCGGACGCGCTCGCCGCGGTGCTGGAGAGCTACGTGTCGGCCACCGAGGAGCGTCTCGCCGCCCTCCGCGCCGGCATCATCGACGCCGAGAGCACCACCCGGCTCGCGCACGCGGTCAAGGGCAGCAGCGCCTCGCTGGCGGCACGCGGCGTGGCCGAGGTGGCCGCCGCCCTCGAGCACCTCGGCCGGACCGCCCTGGAGGGCAGCGGCTCCCTCGACCCGGAGGAGGTCGACGACCTGCTCCGGCGGCTCGACCGCGAGTTCGCCCAGGTGCGCCCGGCCCTGCAGGAGGCCCTGCTCGGCTCCCGCTGAGCCCACGGCGGGAAGGGTGTGCGGCCACTGCACGTTGCGCGAGACATGCCCGACGCTCCCCTTGCCGTGCCGCTGTCCGTCCTCGATCTCGCCCCGGTCTCCAGCGGGTCGACGCCGCGGGCGGCGCTGCAGGCGACGGTGGAGTTGGCGCAGGAGGCGGAGCGCCTCGGCTACACGCGCTTCTGGGTCGCCGAGCACCACAACATGCCGGGTATCGCGAGCTCCGCGCCGGCGGTACTCATCGGTCGCATCGCCGACGCCACCAGCACGCTGCGGGTGGGATCCGGCGGCGTCATGCTGCCGAACCATCCCCCGCTGGTCGTCGCCGAGCAGTTCGGCATGCTCGAGAACCTGCACCCGGGCCGGATCGACCTCGGGCTCGGCCGTGCCCCCGGCACGGACCCCGCGACGGCCGCCGCCCTGCGCCGCAGCGTCGACGCGCTGTCCGCCGACGACTTCCCCGAGCAGCTCAGCGACCTCGTCTCGTTCTTCACCGACTCGTTCCCGACCGGGCACCCGTACGCGGCGATGAGCGCCGTGCCGCGACCGCCGTCGATCCCGGCGATCTGGCTGCTGGGTTCGAGCGGTTACAGCGCCCAGGTCGCGGGCCTGCTCGGACTGCCCTTCGCCTTCGCGCACCACTTCAGCGCGGCCAACACGATCCCGGCGCTGGACCTCTACCGGAAGCGCTTCCGTCCCTCGGAGGCCCTCGCCGAGCCGTACGCGATGGTCGCCGCGTCCGTGCTCGTCGCCGACACCGACGAGCGAGCCCGTGAGCTGGCGATGCCGTCCGGGCTGTCGTTCGTCAAGCTGCGCCAGGGCCGGCCGGGACCGCTGCCGAGCCCGCAGGAGGCGGCCGAGTACCCCTACACCCCGGTGGATCGGCAAGTGCTCGAGGACCGGTTCTCCACCTCGGTCCTCGGCTCCCCGACGACGGTGCGCCGGGGCCTGGAGGACCTGCTCGCCGCCACCGGGGCGAACGAGATCATGGCGACGACGATGGTGCACGACCCGGCGGATCGGCTCACGTCGTTCCGACTCCTCGCGGAGCTGACCGGGCTGGGTCGCCAGGGCACCCGCGACCGCGAGCGGATACCCGCCTGACGTCCGAAGTCCTCCCCCACGTCCGGCCGTGCGCGGCGTCGGGACTCGCGGGCGGGGAACCGTTGTTCGCGTGAGCGCGCAGCAACCGGCGTGGTGGGCGGCGTGGTGGGCGGCGTGGTGGGCGGCGTGGTGGGCAGAGTGGCGAGCCCGCACGCGCGCGCTGACCTCGCGGTTGGCCGCGCGCGACCCGGGGTGGCGGCGGGCACGACGAGCCCTGCGGGCCACCGCCGGCGCCGCCATCGCGCTCGGCATCAACTCCGTCATCGCCTCGGCCGCGCACCAGCCCCCGGCCGTCGCCCTGCTCGGCGCGGTCGTCGCAATGGTGAGCGGCCTCGCGGTGACCGAGGACGAGCGACCGGCAGCCGCGCTGACCTTCCTGCTGCTGCCGTTCGTCGCCTCGGTCTCGGTCGCCGCCGGGGCGGCGCTGTCGAGCCACCGGTTGGCCGCGGACGCAGCCTTCGTGGGCATCGTGTTCGGCGCGACGACCCTGCGGCGACGCGGACCGCGCTGGTCGGCGGCGGGCTTCCTCGCCTTCATGGCCTTCTTCTTCACCCAGTTCCTCCGGGTGCGCCCGGGGCAGGTGCCGTGGCTGGCCCTGGCCGTGACGGTCGGGGTGGCGACAGCTGCGCTGCTGCGCCTGGTCGTGCTCCCGGAGCGACCCGACCGCACGCTGCGCCGGCTGGTGCGCGCGCTGGAGGGTCAGACGTCGGCCCTGCTCGACGCCGCGGTCGACGTGCTGGGCGACCCCCGCTTTCCGCAGCGGCTGCGACGACGCGTCATCGCCGCGTCCGGCGACCTGAACCGGGTGGCGCTGATGGTCGAGCAGCAGCTGGGCATCGTTCCGACACGGGAGAGCGAGGCGGCCGGCGGTTCCGAGTCGCTGCGCGACCGCGTCTTCCTGCTCGAGGTCGCCGCCGCCCACACCGTCTCGGCCGTGCGCGGTGCCGTCCGGGAGGGCCTGTCGGACGCCGACCGGCGGGAGCTGGCCGCCGAACTGGGTGCCGTCAGCCGCGCGATCCGCAGCGGGCGGTCGCCGATGGCGCTGCACAGCTATGCGTCGCACATCGCGTCGGAGGCGGACGACGCGCGAGCGCGGGGGGCGCACGGAGCCGGCGGCGACTCGCGCTTCTCCGGCGCCCGGCACGTCCGGCGCGCCCTCGCCGAGCTGGCCGAGGCGGCGTCCGCCCTGCAACGCGGCGGCGAGCGCGCGGAGTACCTGCAGGTGTGGCAGGAGCAGGAGGACGAGAACGACGGCGGCAGCGGCGGTAACGGCAGCGGCGGCGGCGGCGGCGCCGATCCGCGCCTGGGGCTCAAGCAGGGCATCCAGGCCACCGTGGCCGTCGCGGCCGCCATCGCACTCGGTGAGTTGCTGTCGCCCAGCCGCTGGTACTGGGCCGCGATCGCCGCCTACATCGTCTTCGTCGGCGCCGACACCCGAGGGGCGACGCTGCGCCGTGCCGTCGCCCGCACCTTCGGCACGGTCGGCGGGCTGCTCGGTGGCCTGCTCCTGGCCTCCCTGGTCTCCGGCAGCAAGCCGGTGGCCCTCGTGCTCCTGTTCGCCTGCCTGTTCGCCGCCTGGTGGCTGCAACCGGTGTCGTTCCTGGCGAGCAGCGTGGCCGTGACCGTCGTGCTGGCCCTGCTCTACGTATTGCTCGGCACGTTCAGCCAGCACCTGCTCCTGCTCCGCGTGGAGGAGACGGCCGTCGGGGCGCTGCTCGGCGGAGTGGCCGCGCTGGTCCTGGTGCCGTCGCGCAGCAGCCCGGTCGTGCGCGACGCGGAGGCAGACGTGCTCGAGCGCCTCGGCGACCTGCTGCGGGCCGCCCTCGACCCGGGCGGCGGGAGGGGCATCGGCACGGCCCTGCGATCGGTCGACTCCGCCTTCCAGAACCTGCGCGATGTGGCCCGCCCCGTCGCCAAGGGCGTGCCGGGGGCGGCGGCACGGCGGCTCGAGCAACGCGTGTTCGCCCTGTCGGCCGCGACCTATTCGGCGCGGATGTTGGTGAGCGCCCTCGCCGCGACCTCCGGAACCCGCCCCGATCTGCGCCGACGCCTCGACCGCCTGACCACGCGGGTCGACGAACTCGTGGCGACGACCCGCGATCGGAGCGACGCCGCGGACGGAGGGTCGGGCACGGCTGACGACCGGGGGGCCGCGGCGACCACCACCGGGCCGGGCCGACCCGAGGAGCATCCGTCGGCGAGGGACGACGCGACCGCGCGGCGGGCCGCGTCGGTCGCGCTGGAGCGGCTCGACGCCGCCCTCACGCGGTGGTCCGACCCATCCGGTCCGCTGGCCCCCGGCACCCCCGCGACGGATCCGTCGGAGTGGGGCGCCGGTGTGGCGGAGCGGACCGGCTCGGCCCGCTCCGCCGCCGCACGGCTGTGACGCTCAGCCGACGGACGTGCTGCCCGCCGCCGGGTTCCGAGTGCCGGAGTGCTCGACTCCCTGCCGCGGAGCCGGCATGCCGGCTTCGGTGAGGTCGATGCTGCCGCCGCCGGCGGCTGCCGGTTCCGCGACGGTCCGGGACCGGCCGACCATCCTCAGCACCTCGTAGGCGAGCGCGATGAGTGCGATCGCGAGCGGGATGCTGAGGGCCGCGCCGAGCACGCCGTTCTCCCCGAAGAACGACACCACCGGCGCGATGATCAACAGGACGGGTTCCCACAACGGAACCGAGCGAGCGCGGATCAGCCCGATCGCGGCGATGATCATGCCGAGCAGCGCGCCGGTGCCGATGACCCAGGCCGCGCCGAACAGCAGGCTGCTGTCCCCGTGGTCGAACATGGCGACGGCCGCGTCCCGGGCCACGCCGGACTCGGTGCCCAGGAAGCCGACGACGGTGTAGGACCAGAGGGCGATCGCGATCGAGCCTCCGCCCAAGGCCATCATGGAGGCGCCGGTGGTCATCCACGCGGAGCCCCGCGCCCGCACCAGGCTGGCGAGGGCGAGCGCGCCGGGGATGAGAGCGGCGGCGCCGAGCAGGAACAGGATGTTCCCGGCGACGAACTGGTTCCGGTCGGCGGCCACGTCGGCCACGCCCTGCGCCGCGTTGTCGCTCGTGCTGATGGAGACGAGGCTCGCGATGACGAGCAGGACGGGTGCCAGGCCCAGGGCGAGCGCGCACAGGATGAGCCGCGCCCGCGAGGTGCGGGGGTCGAGCGCGCCGGGGCCCGTGCGGCCGTCCGCTCCGGCCGCCGGCCGGGCGAACAGCGCCGTGCCCAGCGACCTGCCCGACGTGGATGTACTGGCGTGTGAAGCTGCGGACATACCGGCCTCCCGAAACCGAGTCGTCGCGTGCCCCCGGGCGGCAGGCCGCATGGCCCCCACTCGTCGGCGGCGGCAGAATGCACCCACCGCTCGTCCCGGTCAAGAGCCGCGGTCGGGAGCAACCCGTGGCAGGCCGGGGGGTACCGGGTCGAAGGGGACCCGCGGGGCGACATCCCGCGCGTCTCGGGTTGAATCGGGTTCGACGCGCACCTGCGTCATCCGTCTCGTCGCTCCCGGAGGACCGAACTCGTGACTCTCGCCGCCGTCGCCCAGGTCTCCGGTCGTCGAGGATCGGGCGGCCGCGGGACCGGCCCCGGGAGTCGGCGACGCAAGCGGAGCCGGGCCTCCGCGCTCGCGGGGACGCTGCTGCGGCAGCCGTTCGCGCCGGGACACCCGTCGAACGACCTGTCCAGCACACCCGAGCCGCCCTACGAGCTCCCGCCGGCCCGCGTCGTGCACGTGCCCGGCCGCGGCGAGTTCTTCGTCCGGGACAGCGGCGGCGACGGCGATCCCGTCCTGCTGCTGCACGGCTGGACGGTGTCGGCCGACCTCAACTGGTACGCCGTCTACCTCCCGCTGATCGAGGCCGGATATCGCGTGCTGGCCATGGACCACCGCGGGCACGGCCGCGGCCTGCGCAGCCCTCGCCCGTTCCGCCTCGCCGACTGCGCCGACGATGCCGCCGCGCTTCTCGAGGCGCTCGACGTGGACCCGGTCGTCGCCGTCGGCTATTCGATGGGCGGGCCGATCGCGCAGCTGCTGGCCCGCGCGCACCCGAAGCGGGTCGCGAGCGTCGTGCTGTGCGCGACGTCGACCAACTGGGGCGGCCCGTGGATGAAGGTCGCCTGGAGCGGGATGACGGGCCTGCGCCTCGCCCTCGGGTTGGCGCCGCAGCTGACCTGGTCGGTGATGCTCGGCGTGCTCGGCACCCCGGCCGCGGCGAACGCGTGGCTGTCCGGCGAGCTGTCCCGCGGTAGCTCCATCGACATCGCGGAGGCCGGCCGTGAGCTGGGGCGCTACGACTCCCGGCCGTGGATCGGCGAGCTCGACGTGCCGAGCGCGGTCATCGTCACGACCCGGGACAGCCTCGTGCCGCCGCACAAGCAGCGGGACCTCGCGCGCCGGCTGTCGGCGCGGCGGATCGAGATCGCCCGCGACCACGACGCCGCCGTCCTCAAGGCGTCGATCTACACGGACGCGCTGGTCGCCGCGCTGCGGCACCTGGAGAAGGAGCGGGCGACCTCGCGCTGAAGGGCTCGCCGGCGGGTCAGGCCGGCGCCACCTCCCAGTCCCGCCAGTCGAAGCCGGGCACGACCACGCACGCCACGCGTACCGCCTGGTCGTCCGCCGGCTCCGCGCTCTGCCACTCGGACGGCGAGACCACCGCGACGAGCGCAGCACCGGGCCCGAGCAGGACCTCCCGCTCGCCCTGCGGCGTCGTCCCGGTGCCGCCGGTGCGCAGCCGCAGTCGCCCTCCGCCCTGCCACAGCCACAGCTCCGTGGACCGCACCCGGTGCCAACGGGACCGCTCCCCCGGTGCCAGCGCGTACGCGATGCAGGTGCCGGCCTTCCGGTCACCCTCGTAGCCGCCGGGCAGTACGGAGATGGGCACGGTCAGGGAGGACTCCCAGATCCGGTGGTAGCGGCCGCCCTCCGGGTGGGGCTCGAGATCGTCGTCGGGGTTCGGCATTCCCGCAGCCTGACCGCTCGCAGTCCGTAGCGCCATCGATACACGATCGGGATATACGTCGTAAGCTCGTGGCTCATGGCCGAGCGCGCGCCGTCGGGCGACAGGTTCTCGACGGTGTTTGCGCTCTGCCCCGTCGGACTGGCGCTCACGGCCGAGGACGGCCTGGTCATCGAGGTCAACCCGGCGCTCGCCGCGACTCTGGGCGCCGACCGCGAGCAGCTCGTCCGCCGGCGCCTGTTGGACTTCACGCACCCCGACGACCGCGGCACCTCCTCCGCGATGGGCCAGCAGGTGCTGTCCGGCGACCGGAGCGAGGTGACGCTGGAGAAGCGCTACGTCACGGCGGGCGGGGACATCGTGCCGGTCCGGGTCACCCTGATCGCGCTCGACGAGCCCGACGGCGACGCCCACAAGCTCGTGCAGGTGGAGGATCTCTCCCGGCAGCGGGCGACCGAGCAGGACCTGCGGCGCGAGGCGTTGGAGGACCCGCTGACGGGGCTCGCGAACCGTCGCGCGCTGCACCAGGAACTCACCCCGTTGCTCGGGGGCGACGAGCCGGCCGCCCCGGGGACCGACCTCGGCGACGAGGACGGCCCGGCGCGCGAGGCGCCGGACGGCGAGGAACCGGAGGAGCAACAGCCCTCCTGGGCCGTGCTCTACGTCGACCTCGACAACTTCAAGTCGATCAACGACGAGTTCGGGCACAGCATCGGGGACGCGGTGCTCGTCGCCGTCGGGCGCCGGCTCGCCGGGGTGACCCGCGACGCCGACCTCATCGCCCGGGTCGGCGGGGACGAGTTCGTCGTCCTGCTGAGGATCACCCACGCGGACGAGGTCGCCGCGGCCCGGTCCCGGGTCCGGCGCTCCCTGGCGCGGCCGCTCCGCATCGAGGGGCAGGCACTCAAGCTGTCCGCCAGCGTCGGCTACGCCCTGCCGCGCCGCGACGACTCGGAGGTCGGCCTCCTCGACCGCGCCGACGCCGCGATGTACGAGCAGAAGCAGCGGCGCTGACGAATCGCCGACCCGGGCCTCAGCGCTCGGCGACCAGCTCGTAACCGGCCTCCTCCACGGCCGCGCGCACGCCGTCCTCGGGCAGTGGCGCGTCCGAGGAGACCTTGACGGTGCTGACCGCGCCCGGCACGAGATCGACCTGCACCGTGCCGACCCCGGGCAGCTGCGAGATCTCGTCACGCACGGCGGCGACGCAGTGCTCACAGGTCATCCCGCTGACGAGGTAATCCTTCTCGGTCACGATGCTCCTTCGACGATCCGGACGCGGCTGGGAGGCGGTCGGTCCCCTGCCCCTGGGGGTAACTTCCGTTGCGGTTCCGATCCTTCCCGACCGGAGCCCGCATCCGGGCGGCGGGAGCTGCCGTGCTATGGCGCGTTCGGGTGATCTTGTTGAATTCGAACCCTCCCGGCAGATTTGCGCCTAGCTTGTGGTCGTGACCGCTCTGGACGACGTGCGCACGAACTGGGAATCGTTCGGCGAGCGCGACCCTCTGTGGGGCGTGTACTCCCGCCGGACGCACCGCGGCGGAGGGTGGGACGAGGACGCGTTCTTCCGCACCGGTCACGACGAGATCGCGGAACTCGATTCGCTGGTCGAGCGCTTCCTGCCCGGTCAGCGCCACGACGACGCCCTCGACTTCGGCTGCGGGGTGGGCCGTCTCACCCAGCCCCTGGCCGAGCGGTTCGGGCATGTCGTCGGGGTCGACATCAGCCGGCCGATGCTCGAGCACGCGCGCCGCTACGACCCAGCGGCCAACATCGACTTCGTCCTCAACACCGCCGAGGACCTCGCCGTCGTGCCGGATGAGTCGGTGGACTTCGTCCTGACGCACATCGTCCTGCAGCACATGCCGCCGGCGCTGGCCAAGGGGTACCTGGCCGAGTTCTTCCGCGTGCTGCGCCCGGGTGGTGGGCTGGTGTTCACGCTTCCGTCGGTCCCGGCGCCGACCCGCCGCGGCCTGGCCTACCAGCTCCTTCCCAACCAGCTGATCTTCCGGGCGAAGAAGCTGCGCGACAAGGCCGTCATGCAGATGAACGCGATCCGGCACGACGAGCTCGTCGACTACCTCGAGGGGCTGGGCTTCGAGGTCCGGTTCCTGCAGCCGTCGAAGAGCGCGGGACCCAACTGGCTCGCCTTCCGGTACTTCATCCGCAAGCCGGAGATCCACGTGCCCGAGGTCCGCAAGCCGGAGGTCCACGGCGCCTGAGCACGGCGGCCGTCAGCTTGACGGCGGGGGGTCGTCCCGTCCCAGCTGGAACCAGACCGTCGTGCCGCTGCTGTCGCGCTCCGTGCCCCAGGCCTCGCTGAGCTGCTCCACCAGCGCGAGACCCCGTCCGCGGGCGGCGTCGGTCTGGGAGAGCTGGGCGGACAGGGACGACGCCTGACCCTCGTCGCTGACGAGCACGAGCAGCCGGGTGTCGTCGAGGTCGACCTCGAGGCGCGAGGCGCTGCGGGCGTGCAGCAACGCGTTGGTCACCAGCTCGTTCAGGCAGAGGACCGCGATCTCGATCTGCTCCTCGTCGAGCCCCCAGCCGGCGAGCATGTGACGGGCCCAGCGGCGGGCCAGGCCGGGCGCGGTGCTCTCCGCCGGCAGCGCGCGGGCGCTGGTACGCCGCGGTCCGTCGACCCGTGCGACGGCGAGCAGGGCGACGTCGTCCGTGCCGTTCCCGAACCGGTCCAGCAGGACCGCGCACAGCCTGCGCGGGTCGAGGTCGGGCTGTTCGGCGACGAGCGCGCGAACCCGGTCCGTCCCGGCGGACGCGCCGACGCCGGCCCCGCTGATCAGACCGTCGGTGTAGAGCAACAGCAGGTCGCCGGCGCCGAACGGGACCTCGCTGGCGGCGCGGGGGGCCGACACCCCCAGCGGCGGACCGACGCTCGGTTCCAGCGCGGCGACCGACCCGTCGCGGCGGCGCAGCAACGGCGCGGGATGGTCGGCGTCGGCGAGCGTCAGCAGGCCGGCTCGTTCGTCGATGAGCCCGACCAGAGTGGTCACCAGCATCGACGAGCCGAGCGTGCGGACGAACGGGTCGAGGGCCGCCAGGACGGCCGCGGGATCGGGGTTCTGCATGGCCAGCGCCCGCAGGGCCGCCCGCACCTGACCCATCACCGTGGCCGCCTCGGCGCCCTGCCCAACGACCGCGCCGACGACCCCGCCGACGACATCGCCGATGGCGACGAGCACGCGGCCGTCGGGCAGCGCGAACGCGTCGTAGAAGTCGCCGCCCACGCTCACGCCCGGCGTGCTCGGCGCGTAGCGGGCCCCGAGCAGCAGGCCCGGCAGGTGCGGCAGCCCGGTCGGCAGCATGGATCGCTGCAGGGTGTCGGCGAGGCCGAACTGCTCGTCGAAACGCTGCGCGCGGGCGAGGGCCGCGCCGACCAGCGTGCCGACGGTGGTCAGCGCGGACTGGTAGGCCGGACTGAAGGCGCGGGTGTCGTGCCAGCCGAGGGACAGCGCGCCCTGCCATGGACCCACCGGCAGCGGCACCGTCGCCACCGCACCGAGGGGAGTCGCGCCGAGCGGCTCGGTGGACAGACCCCGCCGGTACGGCGCCAGCTCCTGCTCGTCGGCCAGCCACCGGGGCTTGCCGTCGCGGAGGGTCGCCACCGAGGGCAACGGGGCATCGGAGGGCACGTACACCCACAGCGGCGGCAGCCGCTCGGTGCTCTCGTCCCACGGGTCGGCCGCCGCGCGTCGGGCCATGCGGGTGGCGGACCCCTCCGGCAGGAGGACCCGAGCGTGGTCGGCACCCACGCCCATCGCGTGCCGCAGCGCTTCCCGGACGACGTCGTCCACCGTCAGGGCGACGCTGAGTCGGCTCGCGAGGTCGGCGACGTTCGACAGGGCACGGGCGACCTCGGTCAGCTCGGTGACGACGGTGAGCACGCCGCCGATGGACCCGTCCTCGAGACGGACCGGCGTGTAGGCACGGGAGAACAGCACGGACTCCACCGGCGCGTCCGGGCCGCCCCGGCGCACCGGCAGCGACGTCTCCGCCTCGAAGAACGGCTCGCCCGTGCGGAACACCTGCTCGACGACGTCGCCGTGGCCGGGCAGCGACCAGCTCTCCTGGAACGCCTCGGACGCGGGGACGCCGAAGGCTCGCGGGTGCTTGCCGCCCAGCATCGCGGCGTACGCGTCGTTGTAGACGAGGACGAACGCCTCGCCCAGCGCGAGGGCCATCGACACGGGCGCCGACAGGACGGTCTCGGTGATCGCGCGCAACGCGGGCGGCCAGCTCCCACGGGGGCCGAGCGGCGTCGCGGACCAGTCGAACGTCCGCGCCAACTCCGCGACGTTCATCAGGCCGTCACGCAGGGGTGGGAGCGCCCGCGTCCTCCGCCGCCTCGGCCGCATCGGCGACCCGGACCAGCAGGTCGCGCAGCTGCGCCTGCTCGTCGGCGTCGAGGACGTCGAAGGCGCTGGGCGCCGCGTCGAGGACGGCGTTCACCTCGTGCAGGACTCTCTCGCCGTGTTCGGTGAGCACGACCGTCTTCACGCGCCGGTCCCGCGGGTGCGGGCGACGCTCGGCAATCCCGTTCTGCTCGAGCCCGTCCACCACCGAGGTGACGTAGGAGGCGTCGCAGTGGAGCCGGAGCGCGAGGTCACGCATCGCCTGAGGACGGTCCGTGGAGAGCTGCATCGCCATCTTGAGCAGCCCCGGGGTGAGACCGGTTTCGCTGCACGCCGCGAGCATCCGACGGTGACCCTCGCCACTGAGCAGCATCCTGCGCATCGCTCGCCACGCCTCCGACGAGGCCGACCTGTCCTCCACGCCCGCCATGTTAAGCCCCTCCTCCCCGACTCCTTGAGCTTTCTCCATAATTTACTTGACTGAACTCAACGGTGGTCTAACGTCCAAGGAGTGACTTCTGCTCCAGCCGGCCCGCCCGGCCCCGCAGCAACGCCGTCCGCGGCCGCAGTCCCCACCACCATCGACCCGGCGCTGCGACGGATCGCCGCCGTGGTCGTCCTCGGCATCATCATGTCGATTCTGGACACCACGATCGTCATCGTCGCGGTCGACACCCTCGGACGCGAGTTCGACACCACCCTCTCGGCGATCCAGTGGGTCAGCACCGGCTACCTGCTCGCGCTGTCGACCGTGATCCCGCTCTCCGGCTGGGCGGTCGAGCGCTTCGGCGCCAAGCAGATGTGGATGCTCTCGCTCTCGCTGTTCGTCCTCGGCTCGGTGCTCTGCGGACTCGCCTGGTCCGCGCCCAGCCTCATCGTCTTCCGGGTCCTGCAGGGCTTCGGCGGCGGCATGATCATGCCGATCGGGATGAGCATCCTGGCCCGCGAGGCGGGACCGGCGCGGATGGGCCGCATGATGAGCACGGTGGGCGTGCCGGCCCTGCTCGCCCCGATCCTCGGCCCGGTGATCGGCGGCGTACTGGTCGACAACCTCTCCTGGCGCTGGATCTTCTACGTGAACGTGCCCGTCGGCGCCGTGGCGCTGCTGCTCGCCGCCCGCATGCTGCCGACGTCCGAGCGGATCGCGAACTCCCGATTGGACGTCCGGGGCCTGCTGCTCGTCTCGCCCGGGCTGGCCTCGGTCGTCTACGGGCTCTCCGAGGCCGGCAGTACCGGCAGCCTCACCGACCCGAAGGTGCTCTGGGGCATCGGCATCGGGCTCGTCCTGATCGCCGCCTTCGTCCGCCACGCGCTGCGCGTCCCGAACCCGCTCATGGATCTGCGGCTCTACCGCGACCGCACCTTCCGGGCGGCCAGCATCACCTCCGGTGTGGTCGGCGCCGTGCTGTTCGGCGCGATGTTCGTGCTGCCGCTCTACTACCAGGCCGTCCGCGGCTCGAGCGCCCTCGAGGCCGGCCTGCTGCTGGCGCCGCAGGGCCTCGGCGCCATGATCGCGATGCCGATCAGCGGACGCCTGGTCGACCGGATCGGCGCCGGGCGGGTCGTCCCCTTCGGCGTGCTGGGCATCGCGTTCGGCACCCTGGCCTACACGCAGGTCACCGCCACGACCAACATCGCGTTCCTGGCCGGCTCGCTGTTCGTCCGCGGTCTCGGCATGGGCTTCGTGATGATGCCGGCGATGGCCGCGGCCTACGTCAACCTCTCCCGGGCGGACGTCCCGCGGGCCACCACCATGATCAACATCGTGCAGCGCGTCGGCGGCTCGCTCGGCACCGCGCTGTTCGCCGTCGTCCTCGAGCGGCAGATCACCGCGAACGTCCCCGGCTCGACCGGCGGCCTGGACTCGACCGGCGCCACCGCGGCGGGCACACCGGTCGCCGGCGCCATCGCCAGCGCGTTCGGGACCACCTTCTGGTGGGTCGTCGGGTCGACCGCGCTCGCGCTGATCCCGTCCCTGCTGCTGCCTCGGCACGGCGTGGCCGCGTCCGCCCCGCAGCCGCAGGCCGCCCCCGAGCAGGAGGCCGACATCAAGGCAAGGGCCATCGACGACCTCACCGACGGCATGCCTCTCGCGGGCGCCGCGAAGCCGCAGTAGCCGTCGGAGCAGCTCCCCGGGAGCTGTGATACACCTCACTGACGGGCCTTTGACCCAGGCCGTTTCACGTGAGGAGGCGTCATGGCCGAACAGCCCAGCCGGACCACCGGCCACAGCCCCTTCGACACCAGCGGCATCGAACGGCGCGACGACGGCGTCCTGCACTACACCGGCCTCCCGGCCAACCTCGTCGCCATGCTGCGGTCCGCGGTCGACGCGGACCCCGACGCCGAGGCCCTCGTCGAGTACGGGGCGCCGGACGGACGGCTGACCTACACGCAGCTGTGGGACCGCGCGACGCGCGTCGCGGGCGGGCTGCGCGACGCCGGCGTCACCCGCGGCGATCGCGTCGCGCTGCGGCTGCCCAACGGCAACGACTGGGTGCTCGCGTTCTTCGGCACCCTGCTGGCCGGCGGCGTCGTCGTGCCGGTGAACACCCGTCTGGCCGAGCCCGAGGTCGCCTACATCGTGGACGACTCCGGGAGCCGGGTCGTGCTCGAGCCCGGCGCCCTGCCGGACGGCGAGCCCCTCGTCGTCGACGACCAGGCGCACGACGAGCTCGCCGGCATCTTCTACACGAGTGGCACGACGGGGTTCCCGAAGGGGGCGATGACCACCCACGAGAACTTCCTGTCCAACGTGGAAACCTGCATCCGCTGCCTCGGCCTGCCCCGCGAGCGCGGGCTGCGGACGCTGATCTCGGTGCCGCTGTTCCACGTCACCGGCTGCAACAGTCAGCTGCTCGTCCTGATCGGCCTCGGCGGATGCTCGGTGATCATGCCGGCGTTCGAGGTGAAGGCCTTCCTGCGCGCGATCGCCGAGGAGCAGATCTCGGTGCTCACCACCGTTCCCGCCATCTACTGGCTGGCCATGCAGCAGCCGGAGTTCGCCGACACCGACACCTCCGGCGTGAAGGCACTCAGCTACGGCGGCGCCCCCATCGCCCCGGCGCTCGTCCATGAGATCAAGTCGAAGTTCCCCGGCGCCCGGGTCGGCAACGGCTTCGGGCTGACCGAGACGTCGTCGGTCGCGACCTACCTGCCGAACGAGTACGCCGCCGAGCACGCCGACTCGGTCGGCTTCCCCGCCCCGGTGTGCGAGGTCGACCTCGCGGAGCCCGACCCGGACACGGGCGTGGGCGAACTGCTGATCCGGGGGCCGAACGTCGTCGCGGGCTACTGGCAGAAGCCGGAGCAAACCGCCGAGACGTTCGTCGACGGGTGGCTGCACTCCGGGGACCTCGCGAGCATCGACGAGCTCGGGTTGGTGCGCATCGTCGACCGCAAGAAGGACATGATCAACCGCGGCGGCGAGAACGTGTACTGCGTCGAGGTCGAGAACGCCCTGGCGCGGCTGCCCGGGGTCGGGGAGGTGTCGGTGGTCGGCGTGCCCGACTCGATGATGGGCGAGAAGGTCGGCGCCGTGGTCGTTCCGCTTCCCGGCTCGGACCTCGACCCGGAGAAGGTCGTGTCGTTCGCCCGTGAGCAGCTGGCCGACTTCAAGGTGCCGCAGTACGTCGCGATGCGCCCCGAACCGCTCCCCCGCAACCCCGGCGGCAAGGTGCTCAAGCCCGTGCTCCGCGAGGAGACCGAGTGGGGGCAGCCGCTGCGCTGATCCGACGTCCGTCCCGCCCCACCCGCCACGAGGAGACGCATGCCCACTGTTGAAACCGCCCGCGGACCCGTCGACGTCTCGGACCTCGGCACGACGCTCATGCACGAGCACGTCTTCGTGCTCTCCACCGAACACGTCCAGAACTACGGGGACTCCTGGTGGGACGAGGACGAGCGGGTCACCGACGCGGTCACGAAGCTGAACGAGCTGAAGAACCTCGGTGTCGACACCATCGTCGACCCGACGGTGTGGGGGCTCGGCCGCTACATCCCCCGGATCCAGACGATCGCCGGCCAGACGGACATCAACATCGTGGTGGCGACCGGGCTGTACTTCGACGACGAGGTGCCGCACCAGTACGAGTACCGCGGCCCCGGCCTGCTCGTCGACCTCGAGGTCGACCCGATGGTCACCGACTTCACGAAGGACATCACCGAGGGCATCGCCGGCACCGGCGTGAAGGCCGCGTTCCTCAAGTGCATCGTCGAGCACAAGGGCATGACGCCGGGTGCCGAGCGCATCCTCAAGGCCTGCGCCCGGACGCACCGGGAGACCGGTGCGCCGATCACGGTGCACACGAACTCGTTCATCGGGGCCGGTCGGCTGGCCAAGGAGCTGTTCGAGCAGGAGAACGTCGACCTGACCAAGGTCGTCATCGGCCACGCCGGCGACTCGAACGACCTCGACTACCTCAAGGAGCTCGCGGACGCGGGCTGCATCCTCGGGATGGACCGCTTCGGGCTCGACATCTTCAACCCGACCGACCAGCGCGTGAACACGATCGTCACGCTCGCCGAGCAGGGCTACGCCGACCGGATGGTGCTGGCCCACGATGCGTCGTGCTACATCGACTACTTCCCCGGCAAGGACGCGGAGGCGGCGAAGGAGGCCTTCTCGCCGAACTGGAACTACAAGCACATCTCCGAGGACGTCCTGCCGATGCTGCGGGAGCGCGGCCTCACCGACGAGCAGCTGCAGACGATGCTGGTGGACAACCCGCGGCGCTACTTCAGCTGACGGCCCCGGCCGCGGCGACGTAAGGGAACCGTCGGCACGCCGAGGCGGGCGAGGGGCGGCCGAGGCCGTACCTTCGTGACCGTCCCCGCCAGCCTCGGAGGAGCCATGACCGACGACCCGCGCTACAGCCGCGGGTACGCCGCGCCCGGGGACGACACGCGCGGCATGGTCCGGCCCTCGTTCCCGCCCCGCGACGCCTCCCCACCCTCCGCGCAGCCGCCGTCGAAGCCTCCACCGAGGCCGCTCGGCGACCTGCCCCTGCCGCCGGAGCTGTCGCCGCGGAAGAAGGACAAGCGCTCCCAGCGCCGACGGGAGGCCGGTTACGGCGGCCCGGGCGGCGCGCCGCCGGATCAGCAGGGGTATCCCGGTCAGCCGTACCCGCCCCGTGCCCGACCTCGGCGGCGGTTCGGCTGGGGGAAGCGCCTGCTGACGGCGTTCGTCGTGCTCCTGCTGCTGTTCGTCGGGCTGATGCTCTATTGGGACACCAAGCTGACGCGCGTCGATGCCCTGGGCGGCTACGACGGGCGGCCCAAGAGCGAGGGCACCAACTGGCTGCTCATCGGCTCGGACAGCCGAGCCGACCTCACCGAGGAACAGAAGAAGGACCTCGCCACGGGTGACGCCGCCGGCACCCGCACCGACACGATCATGCTGATCCACACCGGCGGCAACGGCACCTCGCTGGTGAGCCTGCCGCGGGACAGCTACGTGCCGATCCCCGGGCACGGACGCAACAAGCTGAACGCGGCCTTCTCCCTCGGCGGCGCGAAGCTGCTGACCCGCACCGTCGAGGAGGCCACGGGGCTGCGCATCAACCACTTCGCGCAGATCGGCTTCGGCGGCTTCGCCGGCATGGTCGACTCCGTCGGCGGCGTCAACATCTGCGTCGACAAGGCCATCAACGACCCGAAGGCCGGGCTGAACCTGCAGGCCGGCTGTCAGAAGCTCAACGGCGCGCAGGCGCTCGGTTACGTCCGCACCCGGGCGACCGCCAACGCCGACCTCGACCGCGTTCAGCGGCAGCGGCAGTTCCTCGCGGCGCTGGTGAGCCAGTCGACGAAGCCCCTCGTGCTGATCAACCCGTTCCGCTCGATACCTCTCGGGTCGAACGCCGTCGACTCCCTGACGGTGGACAACGGCACGCACATCTGGTCGGTCGCCCGACTCGGCTTGGCCATGCGCAGCCTGTCCGGCAGCAGCGGCGTCACGGCCACGGTCCCGATCGCGAGCACGGGACCGGTCAGCGGAGTCGGCGACGTCGTCAACTGGGATCGGGCGAACGCGCTCCGCCTGTTCGAGGCGCTGGACAAGGACGACAAGGTGCCGGACGACCTGGTTCAGCGGTAGGCGTTCTGTCATGCGGACCTGAGGTGGCGTGCCGCAGTGGCGAGTTGCCCGAGGATGGTGAGCTGCTCGGTTGGTGGCGGGTCGTGGCGGACGTCGTAGTACGGCTCGCCCGCGCGCCGGGGTCGGACGGTGATGTGCCCGGGGGCGTCGAGGACGACGACGAACTGTCCGCTGTGAGCCGCTCGGTGGTGCGCTTCGCAGATCAGGACGAGATTCCACCGGTCGGTGACGCCTCCGTCGCGCCAGTGGCGCGCATGGTGAACCTGACACCAGCGCGCTGCCATGGAACAGCCCGGCCATCGGCAGTGCCGGTCGCGCGCGACGACGAAGGCCCGCATCGCCGCGGAGATGACGCGCGTCCGGCGGCCGACATCGATCGGCTGCCCGTCACGGGTGAAGATGGGCAGCACGATGCCGTCGCAGGAGAGGCGGCGAGCGGCGGTAGGACTGGCCGGCCCGGTCCAGGCGAAGCGGGGCCGACCGTCCAGCGCCTCGGCGGTCGCGGCCGCTGCCTCCGCCCGCCTGGCCCGCTCCGCAGCTCCGGCGAGCCACAGCGGCCCAGCCTCACCTTCGTTCTCGAGTGCGCCCGCGTCGGTACCGGCGTCCTCAGCGTCCGCGAGTTGATCGAGCGGGACCTGAACCGTGATGTGCGGCTTCTCGCCGCCGTCGACGGGGAGCAGGGCGGTGTCGAGCACCGTGTCGAGGATGTGGGACAGAGCGTCGGCCTTGCGCTGACCGGTCGAGCGGGTCTCGCCCTCGACGTCGGGCCGTGAGGCGGCGGACAGGGCCGCGCACAGCTTCTCGCCGTCCTCGGGAGTCAGCCGGCCGGACACGTTCACCATGCCGCTCAAGCCGCTGCTGACCGCCAGCCGCCGCTGATCGCGCTGCTTCTCGTCCTTCGACTTCGGCTCCTTGCGCAGTTGCTCGACCAGCGCGTCGAGCATCTCCGCGAACTCCCGGGCGGTGGTCTCCTTCGACCAGCCGGCGATCCTCCCGTCCAGGGCGGCCCAGATCTCCGGTTCGGTCAACCGGCGCATCGCCGCCGCTGCGGTCTGCAGATGCCGGAAGGACGTAGCACCCGCGTCGAACACGGCGCAGAGCGCGGGGCAGCACCGGCGCACCCGCGCTACGCCGACCTCCGCCGTGGCCGCGCTATGGCTCATGCCGAGTTCGTGCCGCAGCCACGCGGCGGCGGTCACCTGCCCGTCGTCGACGTAACCACCGACTCGGTCATGAACGTCCAGCCGGCGCAGCCGCTGGGCCAACGACTCCAGCTCGATGCGCCGCAGCTCCCGCATCTCGTCGCCGAGCCCGGACGACGTGGCCAGGCTCAGGTCAGCCGCGGCCGCCGCCGCGAGCTCGCGCTTCGTCTGTTCGAACATGAGTTCGATCCAAGCAGAGCCCTACGACATTTTCGCGTTGGCCGGATCCCTCGCCGAGGAACGGTCCGTAGGTCCTGCCTGTCGGTCCGAGGCGGTGCACGGACGCCGTCTACGGCTGTGCCGATTCGGTGAACGCGCTGGCATCGACGCGCTTGTTCGCGACGTCGCGGGCCAGTTCGGTCAGCTTGCGGTTGGTGTTGCGGGCGTGGCTGCGCAGCCGTTGGAACGCGTCGTCGACAGAGAGGTTGAGCCGTTCGGCGAGGACGCCCTTTGCCTGCTCGATGGCGATGCGGCTCTGCAAGGCGGTTCGGAGCTGCTCGGAGACCAGGTTCTCCTCGCCGATGGCGCGGCGTTGCAGGAGCCCCGTGGCGGCGACCTTGGCCATCGCCTGCGCGATCTCGAGGTCGGCCGCGGCGAAGGGATCGTTCGAGGCCCGGAACAGGTTCAGCGCCCCGAGCGTGATGTCCCGGAGCTGCAGTGGCACGGCACACATGTAGCGGAAGCCGAGCTGGGCGGCATAGGGGGCGAAGCTGGGCCAGAGCCGCGCGCCGTCTTCGATGGTCGCCGCAACCGTGTCGCGGGTGCGGTAGGCGTCGAGGCACGGCCCCTCCTGGCTCTGGAGCTCGAACACCTCGAGGACACGCATCCGCTCCTCGGACGACGCGAGTAGCCGTAAGCCGCCCCGGGTGTCGGCGAGCATCACCCCGGCTGTCTCCGCGCCCACGAGCTGCACCACGTCGGCACACAGCTCGTGCAGGAACTCCACGACGTCGAAGTCGTCCACCAGCGTGTCCGCGAGCCGGACGAATGTCCGGGCGAGCAACCGATCACGGTCCTGCACGTCGCCCTCCCCAGGGTGGTTCGGGTCCCGGCTGCCTGCCAGGGTACGACCACGCCGGTCGGGCTCAGTCACGGAAACGGATCCTCCGGTCGACGACGTCGGCTGCGACGTCATAGATCGACCGGCCCGACCGGAACGCGGCCGCCCGCAGCGTGGCGAGCGCGTCCGCGACCGTGACCTCGAGCTGGGCCGAGACCATGCCCGTGGCCTGATGCACCACCATGCGGTCCAGCCCGGCGGGTTCGAGCAGCGCCGCCAGCTCGGCACCGTCGGACGCTCCCTGCAGCAACAAAACCGCGTCCGTGGCGATCTCGGCGGCAGTGATGGCGTCGGCCAGGTGATCTTCGGTGAGCATCCCCGGCTGCTCCCGACACAGGTCCAACACCCCAACGGGGGCCGCACCGAGCTGCATCGGCAGCGAGAACTCGGCCAGTACCCCGAGCTGGGCTGCCCGGGTCGAGAACATCGGCCAGCGTGCACCCCGGTTCGCGAGGTCGACCGCGAACATCGGCTCGCCGACCCGAAAGGCGTCCAGGCAGGGACCCTCCCCCAGCGTGAACTGCAGCTCGGCGATCTCGTCGGCATTCCGTCCGGCGGAGGCAAGCACCTCGACCGAGGGCGGACGCGCCATCAGCGTCACCGCACACCCCGAAGCCGCCAGATGCTCGACCGCGAAATGACAGATACCGAGCGCCACATGCTCGGCTCGTACGACCGAGTCCGGGCGGCCGATCTCGGCTAGGATCCGCCGCCTGCGATCCTCATCGCCCATCGCACCTCCAGCCCTCGGATACCTTCAACCCGCCGGCCCTCAATCTTGCCGAGCAGCTCGCAGATCGGCCAGTGCCTCCCCGAGAATCGCCCCGCCCGCCTCCGCGTGGCACCCCCGCACGCAGGTCAGGGGGCAGGCTCAGGTCACCGGTACGTCTGCGGCGGGTGGGCCATCGCGTCAGTCGGCCGGTCGGTCGGGAACTACGGCCCGCCAGGAGCGGTGACGACGAGATCCGGCGTGAGCGCGGCGAGCGAGGAGGCGCCGGCCAGCGCCATGACGTGCGCGAGGTCGTCGGTCAACTCGCCGAGCACGTGCCGCGCCCCTTGCGCCCCGGCGGCGGCGAGCGCCCAGAGCACCGGCCTCGCGACCAGCACCGCCCGTGCGCCGAGGGCCAGGGCGACCAGGGCGTCGGTGCCGGAGCGGATGCCGCCGTCGACGTAGACCTCGGCCCGATCCCCGACCGCATCCACGACCTCCGGCAACGCCGTGCACGTCGAGACGGCCCGGTCGACCTGCCGACCGCCGTGGTTGCTGACGTAGACCGCGGCCGCACCTGCGTCGACCAGGGTGCCGGCGTCATCGCCGCGCAGCACGCCCTTGACGACGACGGGCAGCCCGCTCGCCTCGCGGACGAAATCGACGACGTCCGGGGTGAGGTCCGGATCCTGCTCGATGCCGTCCTCGGCGGACAGGCCGGCCGCCCGGTCGGAGTGCTCGTCGAGCAGGGGCTGGAGCGAGGCGAGCAGGTCGGCCCGGCGGATGTCGCGCAACCCCCGCCGCTTGCGGCCGACCACGGGCGTGTCGACGGTCAGCACGACCGCCCCGGCGCCGGCCGCCACCGCCCGCTCGATCAACGCGCGGGTGAGCCCACGGTCGCGCAGGACGTACAGCTGGGTCCACCACGGCGTCCGCCCCCACGGACCGGCGACGGCCGCGTCCGGCGTCAGCGTCGAGCGGGTGGACAGGACGAGCAGGCTACCTACAGCCGCGGCGGCTTCGGCCGTCGCCGCCTCGGCACCCGGGGCGGCGAGGCCGTGCAACGCGGCGGGGGCCACGAGAAAGGGCGACGCCACCGGCGTGCCGAGCACGCTCGTCGTGGTGTCGACGGAGCCGACCGCCCGGAGGACGCGGGGGCGAATGCGGTAGCGCGACCAGGCAACGGACGCCTCCGCCCGGGCCGTCTCGTCGCCGGCGCCCGTGTCGAAGTAGTCCCAGACGTCCGCGGGCAAGCGGGAGCGGGCCGTGGCGGCGGCCTGGGCGAGCGAGGGGAGCACGTGCCCGATCCTGCCCGTCGCGCTGCCGCCAGCCGGGATGCCTCGCGCAGCAAGGCCCCGCGCAGCAGACGCCTCGCGCGTCAGACGCCTCGCGCGTCAGTCGTCCAGCGCGCGACGCTTCCGGCGCCGACGGCGGCGGAGCAGCAGGAGCAGGAACAGCAGCGCGCCGACACCCGCCGCGGTGCCGATGGCCGGCGGGGTGGGCTTGCCCTGCTCGTCGGTGGCCACCTCCTGCACGCGGGCGGCCGTCTGCTTGGCGGTCGCCACGCCCTCGTTCACCTTCGTCTTGGCGACCTCGGTGACCTCGGTCTTCTTGTCGTCGAGGCGGCTCTTCACGTCGAGCTTGGCCGAGAGCGCGTCGACCGTGTCCCCCAGCTCGGCGCGGGTCTCCGCGATCTCGGCACGGATCCGGTCCGCCTCCGAGCCCTCGGCGACGCCCGCGTCCGGCTCGCTCGGCGCGCTGGCCGGCGGCGGGCTCGACGGCGGCGGGCTCGACGGCGGCGGGCTGCTGGGCGGCGGGCTCGACGGGGGCGGACTCGTCGGGCGCGGGCTGGTGGGCATCGGGTTCGTCTCGTCGCCGGGACCCGTCGGTCCGTTCTCGGTCGTCACCGCCGGTGCTCCTTCACTGTCTGGACGTCGAGCTTGAGACCCTCGACCGCCTCGGTCGGCATCGGCGGCGTTGCGGACTGCACCTTGCTCTTGCCGAACAGGGCGAGCACGCCGGTCACGACGAGCAGCGCGGCGCCCACGATCAGTGCCGACAGCCACGCGGGCACGGCCTCAGCGAGGCCCAGGACGGCGGCGGCGATCAGCGTGGCGAGGGCGAGGTAGCCGATGGCTCCGGCACCCCCGAAGGCGCCGGCGCCGATGCCGACGCGCTTGCCCTTCTCGGTGAGGTCGAGCTGGGCGAGCCGAATCTCGTCCCGTACCAGGGTGGACATCTGCTGGCTCAGGCGGCTGACGAGCTCGCCCGTCGACGCGTCCTGCGCGGCGTGCGGCTGTGGCTCTGCCACGGTCGATCCCTTCGGCTCCCAGCCTTCCGGCTGCTGTTCGCGGTCGCAAACAGCCCTTCCCGGGGCGCGGAAACGTATCCCTGTTCGCGTGATCGCCACGTCGACGCAGGTGAGAGCCGGGTCCGGCGGCCGCGCGCGGTGTCGCGGACGGACCCGGCAGCAGTCACACCTGGTCTGCAGCTGACTCCCAGGGAACTCCCAGCCTCCGGCGGTCTCCTGAGTAGGACGCCGACGGACCAGCCGGCGTCCTCGGTAGAGAGCGAGTCGACGGTGAACGAGAACACCCCGGACCCCCGGCGCCAGACCCCGGGCGGGCAGCCGCTGAACTGGCAGCCGCTCGACCAGGGCGGCTCCGCCGCGGGTCAGCCCGGGCAGGGCCAGGTACCCCCCGCCGGCAGACCCGGCTACGGCCGCCCGCCCACGCACCCCTACGCACCGCCCGCCGGACCGCCGGCCGGACCGCCTGCGGGGCCCCCGCCCGGCTACGGCCCGCCCCCCGGCCCGCCGCCGGGCTACGGACGCCCCGCGTACGGGCCCCCGGCCTACTGGCCGCCGCACGGCTACGCGGGTCCCGGGCACACCCCGAGCCGCCGCCGGCGGCTCGCCCCCACCGCCTTCGCGCTGGGCCTCGCCGGCGTCGTCGCCGCCGGCGCCGTCCTGCTGACGAACGGCTCGGTCGGCACGCTGAACCGCACCTCCGGCTCGGGCTCGTCCACCACCGCCGTGCCGGCGGGCACGGTCGACTACGACGCCGGGGTCGTCAACATCACCGCACTGCTCGGCGGTCGGAACGCGACCGCCGCGGGCACCGGCATCATCCTCGACGACGACGGCACGATCCTCACCAACAACCACGTGGTCGAGGACGCGACCGCCCTCACCGCCACGGACGTCAACACGGGTAAGCGGTACTCCGCCAGCGTCGTCGGGACGGACCCGGGCGACGACGTCGCCGTCATCCAGTTGCGCAACGCCTCCGGCCTCACGCCGGCGAGCATCGGCGACTCGTCGTCGGTCTCGGTAGGGCAGAAGGTTGTCGCGATCGGTAACGCGGGTGGTCGCGGTGGCAGCCCGACCGTCGTCACCGGCTCGGTCACCGCGCTGGGCCAGACGATCACCGCGACGGAC
The DNA here is from genome assembly GCA_963783105.1 of uncultured Actinomycetota bacterium. Classification (GTDB taxonomy): domain Bacteria; phylum Actinomycetota; class Actinomycetes; order Frankiales; family Frankiaceae; genus JAVEDQ01. Next base: position 288,121 of record CAWAMI010000004.1, on the reverse strand, counting down.
TCCAGCGGCGGCAACGCCGAGACGCTGCACGGCCTCATCCAGGTGAACGCACCGATCGTGGCCGGCGACTCCGGTGGTCCGCTCACCGATACGGCCGGCAAGGTCATCGGCATGAACACGGCCGCCTCGGCGAGCCAGGCGGCGCAGTTCGGCCAGGGTTCTGGTGACTTCGGTTCTGGTGGCTTCGGTTCTGGTGGCTTCGGTACCGGTGGCTCCGGATCGGGCTCCGGCAGCGGCGAGAGGGCCGGCTACGCCATCCCGATCTCGAGTGCGCTGACGATCGCGAAGGACATCGAGTCCGGCCAGGGGTCGAGCGGCTCGAGCGGTAGCGGGTCGAGCAACACCGGCGACAACCGCGGCTACCTCGGCGTCGAGGTGACCGACGGCTCCAACGGTGCCGGCAACGCCCAGGGTCCAGTGGTCGGCGCCACGGTCGAGGGCTCCCCCGCGGCGTCCGCCGGCATCACCGCCGGAAGCGTCATCGTCGCGGTCGACGGGCAGCGGGTGAGTTCGACCTCCGACCTCTCCTCCGCCCTGCAGAACGACACCGCCGGTCAGCAGGTCAGCGTCAGCTGGCTCGACGCCTCCGGCGCGGCGCACTCGGCCACGCTCACCCTGATGGGCGCGGCGGCCTGAGAGGAGCTCAGGGCAGGAGCGGCACAGCGAGCTCGGCGGCCATCACAGCGGCTACGTCGAGCACGCGTGCGTCGCTCCCGGCCGGACCGACGACCTGCACCGCGACCGGCAGGCCGTCGGGATCCCGGCCGATCGGGACGGAGCAGGCGGGCCACCCCCCGAGGTTCGCCGGAACCGTCCAGGGCAGCACGGCGGCCCGGAGGTCGCCGTGCTGCCCCTTCTCGTCCGTGCCGGTGCGCCCGCCGACGGGCGAAGGGAGCACGCCCCGGTCCGGGTCCTCGACGCGGGAGGGACTGCACGCGGCGACCGGCAGGACCAGGACGTCGGCCTGGTCGAAGAGGCGCCCGACGTCGTCCCGGAGGTCGGCCCGTAGCCGCGCGGACTCCGCCAGGTCGTCGGCCGTCAGCGTCTCGCAGGCGGCGAGCCGCGCCCGGACGTCGTCGCCGTAGAGCCGCTCGTGCCGCGGCCAGCGGCCGGTCTCCCGATGCCACGGCAACGCCTCGCGACCCTGCTCCACGCGGTAGACGTCGACCAGCCGCTCCGCGCCGCGGAGCTCGACCTCGACGACAGAAGCGACCGCTGCGGCCAGACGACGGACCGCGCCGTCGATCAGGTCGCCGAGCGGCCCGGCAGGCTCGGGCAACCCGTTGCCGCGAAGGACGCCGACGCGGAGCCCGCCGACGGGTGCCGGGGGCGCCGGCGACTCGTCGGCCAGCAGGCCCAGCACGAGCCGCGCGTCGGCGACGGTGCGGACGAGCGCCCCGACGTGGTCCAGCGACGGCGCCAGCGGCAGGACGCCGTCGGTCGGGACGGTCCCGAAGGTCGGCTTGTGGCCGACCAGCCCGCAGAAGGCCGCCGGCAACCGGATCGAGCAGCCGGTGTCGGTGCCGAGCCCGACTGCCGCCATGCCCGCGGCCACCGCGGCGGCCGATCCGCCGCTCGACCCGCCCGGGATGCGGGTGAGGTCCCACGGGTTGCGGGTGCCGCCCAGCACCGGGTGCTGGGTGGTCAGACCCCACGCGAACTCGTGCGTGCGCGTCCGGCCGACGACGATCGCGCCCGCCCGCCGCAGCCGGGTCACCGCCGTCGCGTCCCGCTGCGCCGCCGGACCGGCCGGCACCCGCGAGCCGCCCCGGGTGACCGAGCCGGCGACGTCGAACAGGTCCTTGACCGCCAGCGGCACGCCGGCGAGTGGCCCGGCGGTCTCGCCGGAGCGCAGGGAGCGGCGCAGCTCCTCGGCCTGCCGACGAGCCCCCGCGGCGTCCAGCTCGACGAACGCGCCCACCTCGCCGTCGACCGCGCCGATGCGGTCCAGCGTCGTGTCGACGATCTCCACCGGGTCGAGCCGCCCGGCCCGGACCCCGGCCGCAAGCGTCCCCGCGTCGGGCGCGCCGACGGCGACGTGCCCGCTCACCGGATCACGCCTTCGACGGTTCCTCGGCGAGGCGCCGCTTGACGACCTTGCCGGTGTCGTTGCGGGGCAGGGCGTCGAGGAAGTGCACGTCGCGCGGCACCTTGTAGCCGGCCAGCTCGCGCTTCACCCGGTCGCGGACGTCCTTCGCGGACAGCGAGCCCGCCTCGTGCAGGACGACGTAGGCCGCCAGCCGCTGACCGAAGGCCTCGTCGTCCACGCCGACGACGGCCACCTCCTCGATCTCCGGCTGGCTCGCGAGCAGGTCCTCGACCTCGGCCGGGAAGACGTTCTCGCCGCCGCTGACGATCATCTCGTCGTCGCGGCCGGTCACGAACAGCCGGCCCGCCTCGTCGAGGTAGCCGACGTCCCCGGTCGACATCATCCCGCGGACCTGGTTCTTGCTGCCGCCGCCGGTGTAACCCTCGAACAGCAGCGGACCCCGGATGAAGATGCGGCCGACCTGCCCCTGTGGGACCGGCTGGTCGGAGTCGTCGAGCAGGGCGACCTCGTTGCCGCGGACGATCCGTCCCGCGGTGCCGGGCGCCGAGCGCAAATCGCGTGGTCCGGCGACGGTGACGTAGCCGACCTCGGTCGAGCCGTAGAGGTTGTAGATGACGTCGCCGAAGGCGTCCATGAACCGGATCGCGAGGTCGCCGGGCAGGGCGGAGCCGCTGGCGCCGACCACCCGCAGGCAGCTGACGTCGTAGCCCAGGCGCACCGACTCGGGCAGGTCGGCCATCCGCTGCATCATCACCGGCACGAGCGCGAGGACGCCCGCCCGGTGGCTCGCAATGTCGGCGAGCGTCTGCTCCGGGTCGAATCGCCGGCGGAGCACGCACGTGTTGCCGAGGCCGAGAGCGATGGCCAGGTTGCCGAGGCCCCAGGAGTGGAAGATCGGGCAGGCGATCACCGTGACCTCGCCGGCCTTGACCGGCAGGGCGGTGAACAGGTTGGCCCCCGCGGCCATGTGCATGCCGCCCCGGGAGGCGCCCTTCGGGGTGCCGGTCGTCCCGGACGTCAGGATGATCAGCCGACCGGCCCACCGGGGACGACGGATGCGGGCGCCGGCGAAGCGGCGCAGCAGCGCGTCGATGCTGGTCGCGCCGTCACCCACCGCCCTGTCACCCACCTCACCGTCACCCACCGCACCGTCACCGACCTCGCCCTCGGCCCAACCGACCACCCGGATGCGACCCCGGGCCGCCTCGTCGATGACGTCGATGAACTCGTCGTCGTGGATGACGGCGCTCGCCTCGTGCCGCTTCATCACCTCGGTCGCCTGCGGCGCGGCGAAGCCGGTGTTCAGCAGCAAGGCGTCGGCGCCGAGGTGGGCGAGCGCGGCCAACGTCAGCACCATGTAGCGGCTGTTGCGCAACAGGACGCCGACCTTGTCGCCTGCCGAGACGCCGGCCGCGGCCAGACCCGCCGCAAGGGCCTGAGCGGCGTCGGACGCCGCCCGATAGCTCATCGCCCCGTGCTCGTCGACGAGGGCGATCCGCCGTGGGTGCCGGGCGGCGCCGACGGCGAGGGCGGTCGCCACCGTGGGTCCGTTGCGGAGGGCTGCGACGCCCAGGTGAAGCAGGCGATCCGGGCGGACGGGGCGAATCACACCGGTCCGGCCGACCGCCACGCCGGCCGCGACGAGATCCCCCAACCGGGTCGGGATCGACAGGACTCCCGAGAGAGCCCGGGCCCCCGCTATCGCCTTCGCCCCTGCCACGAGCACTCCCGTCCTTGCCGTCACGACCGGGCGGCGGTGGATGCGCGACCCCGCCCGGCGCGAGTATGCCGGGCGGAAGGGGCCGGCGCGTCCGGGGCGCCCGGGCCGCTACCCGGACGGTCGTCAGCCTCCGCGCTGCGCGAACGCCTGCGCAATGGCCTGAAGAGCCACCTGAAGTGGTTCGGAGGACGTGTCGCCCGCCTCGAGAGCGGAGCGGGCGTCCTGGGACAGGTCGTCGACCGGCACGGTCTCGTCCTGCCAGAGGACGACCCCGTCGGCCTTACGCCCGATGACGAGCTCGTTCCCGCGACGCTGCACGAGGTAGGACTGGTTGCTCGCCGTCACCGGGATCTCGACCGATTCGATCGCGTCGTCGCTCACGGCCTCCTCCTTCTGCTCGATTGCGCGTCCTCTGAAGCCGTCCCCGGCGCCGGACGTTTGACACGCGGCCCAGCTGCACCGCCGGGCCGGGACGACCAGCGTTCTGCGGCCGCGGCCATACTGCCGACATGGGAAGCGAAGCGCTGCGGCCTGCGAGCGGGCGGTGAGGCGCGGCGCGTGGGCGGGGGCGCTCGGCGGCGCCGTCGTCGCGGGCGCGGCGGGCGCGGCAGGCGTCGCGGTCGCCGGCCGCCGACGGGCGCGTGCCAGGGCGAGCTCGGGCCTCGACGACGAGAGCTCTGCCGGCACCGACACGACGAGCACCAACACAACGAGCAAACAGACGAGCACCAACACGACGAGCACCGAGACGGCGAGCGCGGGAGGGACGGCGAGCTCCGCTGAGCCGTCCGGGGCGCCGACGGCGCTGCCGCCGTGGCCCGAGGACCCGGGCGCGGGGGTGACCACCCACGACGGCCTCCGCCTGCATGCCGAGGTCGCCGGCGACCCGGACGCGCCCCTCACCATGATCTTCGTGCACGGCTACGGCCTGAACCGGCGGTCGTGGCGCTTCCAGCGCCGCGACCTCGCGCACGGCGATGTCAGAGCCCGCCTCGTCTTCTACGACCACCGTTCGCACGGCGCCTCGGAGCGCTCCGAGGCCGCCAGCTGCACGATCGACCAGCTCGGCGCCGACCTCGAATGCGTTCTCGAGCAACTCGGCGGCGACCGCCCCGTGGTGCTGGTCGGCCACTCGATGGGTGGGATGACCGTGCTCGCCCTCGCCGAGCGGAGGCCCGAGCTGTTCGGGGGCCAGGTCGTGGGCGTGGCCCTGCTCGCGACCAGCGCGGGACAACTGTCCGAGGTCACCCTCGGCCTGCCGAGGGCGGCCGGGGTGGTCCTCCGCCGCGTCCGGCCGCATCATCTCGTCGGGCTGTCCCGCGGGCTGCCGTTGGTGGCCGCCCTCGCGAGCCCGCGGTCCACGCTGCGCCGTCGGAGTTCCTCGCTGACCGCCTCCGTCGTCAGCTCCGTCGTCCACCGCTTCTCCTTCGGCGGCGACGTCGACCCCGCCCTGGTCGCCGACGTCGAGACGATGATCGGCGGCACCGGCGTCGACGTGCTCGCCGCCTTCGCCCCCACCTTTCTCGACCACGACAAGCTCGCGACCCTGCCGGTGCTCGAGAAGCTCCCGGTCACCATCCTCGTCGGCAGCGCCGACCTCATGACCCCGGTCGAACACGCGAGAACCCTCGCCGCCGCCCTCCCCGACGCCGAGGTGCAGGTCCTGCCCGACGTCGGGCACATGGTCACGACGGAGCGCCCGGCGGTCGTGGCCCGGGCCCTGCGGAGGCTGCTGGAGCGCAGCGCGGGGCACGCCCTCGCGGAGACGTGACCGGAGAATCCGGCGCACGCTGCACGTTCCCCCGTTCGGGCGGTCGTCCGCACGGCCTCGTCCGTCGAAGGACCCTTCATGACCGAGGTGACGGAGCAGGGTAACGGGCGGCGGGCGGCCCGCGCGCTCGCGCTGTCGACGACCTTGGCCATCCTCCTGGTGCTCGTCAGCACCACGGCCGGCGTCGTCGGCGCGGAAGCCTGGCGGGCCAGCATCCGGAACCAGGCGAAGCAGGAGTTCGTCCGCCAGTCGGACGCGGTGCGCAGCGAGTTCCGGGAGCGGCTGCGGCGACTCGATGACTTGTTCGCCCTGTCGGAGCAGACGCTGCGGCAGGGCGCGCCGCTGTCCCCGGCCCTGGCCAAGGCGGACCTCATCAAGTCCTTCCCCGGCGTCCTGAGCCTGGGTCGCATCACCGGCCCGGCTACGGCGCCGCACGTGGCGGAGGAGTTCTCCGTCGTCAGCTCGTTCGGAATCGCCAATCTGGACCTGAAGTCGCAGCTCGGGCCGCAGATGTCGAAGGTGCTGGCCGAATCGGCGGCGAGCGGGTCACCCACCGCCTCCGAGCGGGTGAGCTTCCGCTGGTTCGAGGCGAACGAGGAACCGACGTTCTTCGTCGCGAAGCCGTACCGCGCCGCCTCCGGCCAGCCGGAGTGGGCGGTCATGATGGTCTACGGCAACTGGCTCCTGCAGGACTCGCTCCAGGCGGCCAAGAGCAGCTTCCGCGCGGAGCTCCTCGACGACGACGACTCCGTCCTCGCCCGCGACTACCTCCCGATCGGGTCGCTGGCGACCAACCCGCCGCCGCCGATCCCGGCCGATTCCCCGTCCGTCCGGACCCCGATCACCGACCTCGGCGAGCGCTGGACCCTCCGGGTCGCGGACGTCGAGGGCGTGACCAAGGCCCGCATCGGCAACCAGCCGACGCTGCTGGCGATCGGCGTCTCCCTGCTCGGCCTGCTCTCGGGGCTGTTGGTGTGGGTGCTCGGACGGTCCCGCAGCAAGGCGCTCCGGATGATCGACGCGGCCACGAGCGACCTGCGCCGCAGCGAGGCCCAGCTTCGGCACCAGGCTTTCCACGACAGCCTCACGGGCCTCGCGAACCGCGCTCTGTTCGGCGATCGCGTGCAGCACGCGCTGTCGCAGCGCCGCAGTTCGGAGGGTGGAATCGCCGTCCTGCTGTGCGACCTCGACGACTTCAAGACGGTCAACGACAGCCTGGGCCACGCCGCCGGCGACGGCCTGCTGCAGCAGGTCGCCGAGCGGCTCGAGGGCTGCGTCCGCGGGGGTGACACCGTCGCGAGGCTCGGCGGCGACGAGTTCGCCGTCCTGCTCGAGGCGCCCGTCGACGAGGCCGTCGCCCGGGAGGCCGCGGATCGGATCCTCGCCGCGCTCGAGGCACCGGTGCTGCTCGAGGAGCGCGAGGTGGCCGTCGGGTCGAGTATCGGGATCGCGCTCGAGCCGATCGAGGGCACCGACGGAGACGCCCTGGTGCGCGACGCAGACGTCGCGATGTACCTGGCCAAGGCCGAGGGCAAGGGCCGCGCCGCGATCTTCCGGCCGTCCATGCACGACGAGGTCGTGTCGCGGCTGGCGATGCGCGCGGACCTCGAGGGCGCCGTGACCCGGGACGAGTTCGTCCTGCACTACCAGCCGGTCTACGACCTCGCCTCCGGCGGCGTCACCGGGGTCGAGGCCCTGCTGCGCTGGCAGCACCCGACCCACGGGCTGATCCTGCCCGGCGACTTCATCAGCCTCGCCGAGGAGACGGGCCACATCGTCTCCATCGGCCGGGTCATGCTCCGTCGCGCCTGCGAGCAGGTGACGGCGTGGAACCGCGAGCGGCCGGACGCCGAGCCCCTGCGGCTGGCGTTCAACCTCTCGATCCGTCAGCTCTCCGACCCGTTCCTCGCCGACGACGTCGAGGTCGCCCTCGGCCACAGCGGCCTGCACCCGCACCTGCTGACGCTCGAGATCACCGAGTCCATGCTCATGCAGGACCTGCCGCGGTCCCTCGAGCAGCTGAACCGGCTCAAGGCGCTCGGCGTGGGCCTCGCCGTCGACGACTTCGGCACGGGCTACTCCTCGCTCGGCTACCTGCAGAGCCTGCCGGTCGACACGGTCAAGATCGACCGGAGCTTCGTCGCCGCGCTGGCCGCTCCCGACGCCGATCCGGCGCTCGTCCGGGCCGTCGTCGACCTGGCGACCACCCTGGGCCTCGACACGATCGCCGAAGGCATCGAGGAAACGACGCAGCTCGAGCACCTGCGCTCGCTGGCCTGCCGGCAGGGACAGGGCTACCACTTCGCCCGTCCGCTGGAGCCGTCCGCCGTCTTCGCCCTGCTGACGGCGAACGAGGGCATCGGCGCGACCGCCGCCGCCCGCTAGGGCGCCGCGGAAGGCACAGCCGGACCGTCACCCCGCTCGGCCCACCCCCCTCGGCGACTGCGTAAGGACACGCCGACAGTTCTCGGCGTGTCCTTACGCAGTCCGGTTTCGAAACGGTGGCGGAGGTCGGCGCATCGAACGTCACCAATCCGGCGTATCCGTCGCACAACGGATGCCCTACAAGCGGACGATTCACCGCGCGCGGGGCCCCGATCCCCGAACGTGAAAGGCGTGGTTGATGACGGCTCACCGTTGCTCGAGATCCAGGACCTGGTCCTGAGCTTCGGCGGTGTCGTGGCCATCGACGGCGTCACCTTCGGTGTGCCCGCCGGTCGGGTCGTCGGGCTGATCGGGCCGAACGGCGCCGGCAAGACGTCGCTGTTCAACTGCATCAGCCGCTTCTACGAACCCGATGCGGGACGCATCGTCCTCGACGGGGTCGACCTGCTGCGCCGGCCCGGCTCCGCGCTCGCCGGGCTCGGCATCGCCCGGACCTTCCAGGAACTCGCCCTGTTCCCCACGATGTCGGTGCGCGAGAACGTGCGGCTCGCGACGCACGCGCGCTCGACGGCGGGGTGGCTGCGGGGAGCCCTCGCGACGCCCGGCGCCCGGCGCGAGCAGCGTCGCGGCCTCGCCACGGCCGACGAGATGCTCGACCTGCTCGGGCTCTCCTCCCTCGCCGAGGCGCCCGTGAGCGGCCTGCCCTACGGCACGCTCAAGCGGGTCGAGCTGGCCCGGGCCCTCGCGTCCCGCCCCCGGCTGCTGCTGCTCGACGAGCCCGCCAGCGGGCTCGCCCCCGAGGAGCTCGATCCCTTCACGGACCTGCTGCGGGACCTGCGGGAACGCCTCGACCTCACCGTGCTGCTCATCGAGCACCAGATGGCGATGGTGATGGCGCTGTGCGACGACGTCGTCGTGCTCGGCCGGGGCCGCGTGCTGGCCCACGACACCCCCGCCCGGATCGCGGACGACCCGGCCGTGGTGGAGGCCTACCTCGGGGCGCCCGCATGAGGCTGACGACCGTCGAGGGAGGCCGGGCGGTAGCGCAGCCGCACGCTCCGCTGCTGCGGGTGCGGGACCTGCGTGCGTCCTACGGTGCGCTGCCGGTGCTGCACGGACTCGACATCGAGGTCGGTCGCGGCGAGATCGTCGTCCTGCTCGGCGCCAACGGCGCCGGGAAGACGACGACGTTGCGCGCCCTGTCGGGCCTGGTCCCGGCGTCCGGCCTGGTCGTCAGGGGAGACGTCGAGCTCGACGGCACGCGTGTGCTCGGGCACGCCCCCGCCGACCTGGTGCGCCTGGGCATCGCGCACGTTCCGCAGGGTCGAGGCACGCTGCCCGGGCTGAGCGTCGAGGACAACCTCCGCGCGGGCGCCATCACCCGCCGCGACCGGGGCGTGGCGGTCGACATCGCCCACACCTACGAGTCCTTCCCGCAGCTGGCCGAGCGCCGACGCTCCCCCGCCGGCACCCTGTCCGGGGGCGAGCAGCAGATGCTCGCGATCGGCCGGGCGCTGCTCAGCCGCCCGCGGCTGCTGCTGCTCGACGAGCCGTCCCTCGGTCTCGCTCCCGTTCTGGTCCGGGAGGTACTCGCGCGGCTGCGGGAGCTGGTCGCCGCGTCCGGGACCGCTCTGCTGCTGGTCGAGCAGAACGTGCGGCTCGCGCTCGAGATGGCCGACCGCGGATACGTGCTCGCGGCCGGGCGCATCGTGGCCGGGGGCAGTGCCGGGCAGCTCTCCGACGGGCGGGCCTTGCGACGCGCCTACCTCGGGTCCCCGGGAGAGGGCTCGTAGGTGGAGCTGTTCCTCCAGCGCGTCCTCGACGGCGTCCAGACCGGCTGCATCTACGCGGCCCTGGCGCTGGCCATCGTGCTCGTGTTCCGCGGCACCGGCATGCTCAACTTCGCGCAGGGCGAGATGGCGATGCTCTCGACCTACGTCACCTGGACGCTGTACCACGCCGGGCTCTGGCTGCCGCTGGCCGTCGTCTGCTCGCTGGTTCTCGCGTTCGGCATGGGCGCCCTCGTCGAGCGCCTCGTCTTCCGGCCCATCGCCGCCCGGTCGCACGGCGACCACCTGCCGCTGATCGCCGTGTCCATCGGCCTGCTGCTCGGCCTGCACTCCCTCGCCCAGTGGATCTGGGGGCCGGACGGCAAGGTGCTGCCGAGCCTGTTCGGCTCGGGGACCATCGAGGTCGGGTCGCTGGAGATCAGCGCGGCCACCGTCGGCGCCCTGGGCGTGCTCGTCGCGGTCGCGGTCGCCCTCCGGCTGCTGATGAACCACACGAGAACCGGGCTGGCCATGCGCGCCGTCGCGACCAGCCAGCAGAACGCGGCGCTGGTCGGCATCCGGGTCAACCGCGTGCTGCTCGCGGGATGGGGGCTCGCGGCCGCGCTCGGGGCCCTCGCCGGCGCCCTGGTCGCGCCGACGGTGGTGGCCTTCGACAGCAGCTTCATGCAGGGCGTGCTGGTGCTCGCCTTCGCCGCCGCCATCATCGGCGGCTTCGACAGCCTGCCCGGGGCGATCGTGGGCGGGCTGCTGGTCGGCGTGCTCGAGAGCCTCGCCGGCGGCTACGTGGCCAACGACCTGAAGGTGTCGGTGGCCTTCGTTCTCCTGCTCGGCATGCTCCTGATCAAGCCGACCGGCTTCTTCGGCACCCCGCGGGTGGCCCGGGTATGAGCGCGCTCGTCGGGCTGCGGTCCCGGGTCCCGGCCGGCCGGGCGGCACTGCTGCTCGTCGGCCTGGCGGCGCTGGTCGTGCTGCCGCTGGTCACCTCGCCGTACGAGGTGGAGCGGCTGGCCACCACGATCACCCTGGCCATCGCCGTGCTCGGGCTGATCCTGCTCACCGGCTGGTCCGGCCAGATCTCCCTCGGTCACGGCGCCTTCTTCGGCATGGGCGCCTACACGACGGCGATCCTCGTCGCGGACGCGGGGTGGCCGCACCTGGTCACCACCGCGGCCGCGGCAGGCGTCGGCCTGCTCGCCGGGGGGATCGCCGGGCTTCCCGCGCTGCGGGTGAAGGGCATCTACCTGGCGCTGGTGAGCCTGGCGCTGGCCACCGTCTTCCCGACGTTCGTGCAGCACTTCGCGTCGGTGACCGGCGGGACGCAGGGCAGGTCGGTGCCGGTGTTCGCCCCGGCGGTCGCCGGGCTGGCGCAGGACCAGTGGAGCTACTACGTCGCGCTCGCGGTGGCCGTCCCGCTGTTCGTCCTGGTGCACAACCTCGGCCGCAGCCGGGTGGGGCACGCACTGCACGCCGCGCGGGACAACGAGACCGCGGCCACCGCGATGGGTGTTCCGGTGGCGCGTTACAAGGTCACCGCATTCGCGCTGTCCGGCGCGCTCGCCGCGGTGGCCGGTTCGCTCTGGCTCGTCGTGCAGCCCTACCCGTACCTGGACGCCCACTCGTTCACGATCGCCCTGTCGATCTCGCTGGTGACCGGCCTGGTCGTCGGTGGTTCCGGCCACGTCCTCGGCGCGGTCGTCGCCGCGGTCTTCCTCGAGCGGGTCCCCAGCCTCGTCACGGATGTGGCCCACCTCGACGGCAGCGCCACGAACGTCTTCTACGGCGCGCTGCTCGTCCTGCTCATGTTCCTGATGCCCGGCGGCGCCGTCGGGCTGGCAGTCCGGCTGCGCAGCCGGTACGCGCGCGGGCGCGGTGGCGAGCCGGAGCCGCAGCTCACCGCCCCCGCGGCACCGGGAACGGCCGCACCCGCGTCACCTCCGCCGCCGCCGCCGACATCGGCCCCGCCGTCGCGGGCGCCCGAGACGCAGCCGGACCGCATCACCTCCGGTGCCGGCGTGCCCTAGACACACCCCGGACTCCCGCCTGCCGCCTGAGGCCCGGTGCTCCGACCAGCACAACCCTTCACCCATCCGAGAGGAAGCCCCTATGCAGTTCCGACGAGGCGCCGCTCCCGTCGTCGCCGTCCTCGCCTGCCTGCTGTCGATGACGACGGCGTGCGGTCGAGGCGATTCCGCGGACACCAACGCGCCGGCGACCCGCGCCGACGGCACCGTCGACCCGGCCAGGTGCAGCGGCACCACCACCGGCGTCACGAAGGACACGATCACCTTCGGGGTCAGCAACCCCCAGTCCGGGCCCGCCGCTGCCGTCGGGAAGAGCCGTGAGGGCATCCAGGCCTACTTCGACTACGTCAACGCGGAGCAGGGAGGCGTGAAGGGCCACAAGCTCCAGCTGGTCGGCAAGGACGATGCATCCCAGTCGTCCCGCACCGTGGCCAACGTCAACGAGATGCTGCAGAAGGACAAGGTCTTCGGCTTCATCCAGAACCTCGGCACGCCGCAGAACCTGGCGATCTGGGATCGGCTCGACAAGGAGTGCGTGCCGAACCTGCTCGTCGCCAACGGCTCACCCGCGCTCGTCGACCCGGTGAACCACCCCTTCACCTTGATCGCGAACGTGGCCTACTCCGCGGAGGCGGCGGCGTTCGTCGACTACCTGGTCAAGACCAAGCCGGGCGCGAAGATCGCCTCGATCAGCGAGAACAGCGACTTCGGCAAGTCCTATCGCGACCCGCTCACGAAGGCCGCCGAGGGCAAGAACGTCGAGATCGTCACCCAGCAGACCTACGAGCCGACGGACCAGAACGTCATCCCCCAGATGACCGCGATCCGGGCCGCGGGTGCGGACGCGCTGTTCATCGGCGCGGCGGCGCTGAAGTGCCCGCAGTCGATCGACGCCGCGGCGGGCCAGTTCGACGTCGTCTACATGTCCGCGAACTGCACGTCCAAGTCCACGGTGGGCCTGGCCAAGCCGGAGTTCTCGAACGGGGTGATCTCGGAGAGCAGCCGCCTCGACCCGCTGAACCCGACGGCCGTGGCGCAGCCGGCGATGCAGAACTACTTCGCGAAGCTGAAGCAGTACGCGCCGAACGCCGACCCGACCAACAGCCAGCTGACCTACGGGTGGGACCAGGCAGCGATCCTCGTCGAGATCCTCAAGGCCGCCCCGGCCCTGGACCGCGTCTCGGTCATCAACACCGCCCGCAACCTGACCCTGGACAAGCCCGGCCTGCAGCAGGACGGCGTGGTCTGGAAGACCGGCGGCGTCGCCGACCCGTACCCGCTGGAGAGCTTCCGGTTCCAGACCTGGGACAGCAAGGCCGGGCACTGGAACCCGCAGGAGCCGCTGATCTCCTACGAGGGCCGGACCGGGCAGCTCGTCCGGTGACGCGATGACCCGATGACCCGATGACCCGATGATCTGGTGACGCGGTGAGCCCGCGCCGGATCCTCCCGGAAGCCGCCGGAGGGGGTCCGAGCCGGACGGAGGTCGGACGGACCCGGTCCGACCTCCGTCCCGTACTCGCGAGCGGCGGGATGCGAGCGGCCCTGCTGCCCGTGTTCGCCGTGCTCGGCCTGGTCGAGACCGGCGTGCTGATCTCCGCGGTCGGCCCCGCCTCGTTCGGTGCCGTGCTGCTGATCGGCACCCTGTTCCAGCTGTTGCCGTTCGCCGATCTCGGGGTCGGCGGCGCGGTGACGCGCGCGGTCGCCGCCTCACGGTCGCCCGCGACCGACGAGCACGTCGCGAAGGTGATCCGCCGGAGCCGCCGCGTGCTGCTCGCCTCGGCCGTGGTCGTCGCGGTCGTCTCGGCGCTTCTCGGGCTTGCCGGTGCGTGGGGACCGATCCTGGGCCTGGACGGTCAGGTCGCGCACCCCGACCTGACCGCGACGGCCACGCTGGTGCTGTTCGCGGCGGCGCTGCCGCTGGGCCTCGGACAGCGGATGCTGCTCGGCGCCGGCAAGAACCACGTGGCCGTCGCCGCAACCGTGGTCCAGCCCGCGTCGGCGCTGATGCTCGCGCTGGGCCTCTACGCGGTGTCGGCGCCCGCCGATGCGTACGTCCTGCTGTTCCCGGTCGCCAACCTCATCAGCGTGTGCCTCATGAGTGTCCTCGCCTGGAGGCTGGTGGGCATCCGGACGTCGCTGCGCGGACCGTCCGATGTCCGCGTGCTGCCGATCGCGCTCCCGATGTTCCTCATCTCGGTCGGGTTCCCGATCAGCCTGCAGAGCGACAAGATCGTCATCAGTCACCAGCTCAACCCCCAGGCTCTGGCGGAGTACGCCCTGGCCACCCAGCTCTACGCACCCGGCTTCACGGTGCTCAGCACCGCCGCGATGGCGTTGCTCCCCATCTTCGTGCACCGGCGCGCCCACGGCCTGGCCTTCCGGAGCCTGTGGCTGCGGGTCGCCACGGGCTTCGCGGCGGTGGCGGCGGTCGGCGGGCTCGTCTACGTCGTCGCGACCCCGCTGGTCGCCGGCATCGTCTCGGACGAGAAGATCCGCCTCTCCCCCGGTCTCCGCTGGGCCTTCGGCGCCCTCCTGATCGTGCAGATCAGCGGGTTCGTCACCTCCACCCTGCTCAACCGGCCCGAGGAGATGTCGCGGCAGGCGACTGCGGTGCTCAACATGAGCGTCGCCAATGTGGGGCTGTCCTGGGTGCTGGCCGAACGCGTCGGCGTGGCCGGGCCCGTCGTGGCGTCGGCGATCACGCTGGGTCTGCTGCTCGTCCTGCCCCAGGTGGTCGCCGGTTGGCGGCTGCGGGACGGCGAGCAGGTCCAGGAACCGGACTAGGCGCCCGCCGCTGTCCTGACCGCGCTGTCGAGCACGGCGGCCAGTTGCGCCACGTGCGGTTCCTGCAGGATGCCGTGGTGGGTGCCGGGCACGCTGACGGCCGACCAGCGGCCGGAGAGGAACCTCGTCCAGGGACGCCGACGCGAGTCCGGGTTGCCCTCGTCCGCGGCGGTGACGACGAGTGTCGGGCCGGCGTAGGGCCGCCCGCGGTACATCATCGCCAGGACGCGACCCTGCCGGGTGTAGCCGATCTTCACGCCGGCCTCGGGACGCTTGCCCGCGCTGGTCGCCGCGACATTCGCGGCGGCCTTCAGCAGGTGCAGAGGGTTCTTGCGCTGCACGGGCGGCATCGCGTTCGGGTGCGGCGCGAAGCTGTCCAGCGGCACGAGAAGCGCGACCTGCTCGCCGGCGGCGCGCAGCTGATGCGCCATCTCGAAGGCGACGGTCCCGCCGAAGGAGTGCCCGGCCAGGACGTAGGGCCCGTGCGGCACCTCCCGGCGGATGGCCCGCACGTGGGCGCGGGCGATCTGCCGGACGGACCACGCCCGGATCTGACGTCCGTCGTCGAGACGCATCTGGAGGACGTAGACCGGCTGGTCGGACGACAGCCGTCGAGCCAGGGGCAGGAACCTCAGCGCGGTCTGCCCGGCGGCGGAGACGAGGAACAACGGCGGACGCGTGCCGGTGCGGCGCAGCGCGACGAGGCTCTCCCCGGTCGGGGCCAACGGCTGGTCGAGGCGCGAGGCGAACTCGGCGACGCTGGGGGCGTCGACCAGCAGGCGGCTGCTGACCGTGATGCCGTAGGTGTCCGCGATCCGGGTGACCATCTCCTCTGCGGCCAGGCTGTCGCCCCCGAGGTCGAAGAAGTCGTCCTCGAGCCCGAGTTCGTCCACCCCGAGCACCGCCGACCAGAGCTCGGCCACCCGCTTCTCCCAGGCGGTGCGCGGGGGCGTCAGGTCGGCGGCGGATCGTTCCGGCGGCTCGGGCAGTGCGCTGCGGTCGAGCTTGCCCCGATCGGTTCGGGGCAGCTCGGTCAGGTAGACGACGGCCTCGGGGATCATGTACGAGGGCAGCCGCTCACGGAGCTTTCGTCGCAGGGCCGCGGTACGGAGGTCGGGGCCCGGCTCGGGCACGACGTAGGCGATCAGCCGGTCGTGCCCGTTCCTCCCCGGCCGGCCGACGACCGCGGCCGCCTGCACGCGCGGGATCGACAGCAGCGCCGACTCCACCTCGAGCGGTTCGACGAGATTGCCGCGGATCTTCACCGACAGGTCCTTGCGGCCGGCCAACCGGTACATGCCGTTGGGTAGCAGGGCACCGAGGTCGCCGGTGCGCAGCAGGGTGCGCCCGTCGGGCAGCGGGACGTAGCGCTGCCTCGTGCGCACCTCGTCGCGCCAGTAGCCGAGCGGCAGGACCCGCGAGATCACGAGCAGCTCGCCGCTCTCGCCGGGCGGCGGCTCGCTGCCGTCCTCGCGCTCGAGCCGGATCTCGATACCCGCGAGCGGTCGTCCGACCGGGACCGGACGCGGCAGGTCCGGCGTGTCGTCCGTGATCTCGTAGCTGCTGATCAACGTGGCCTCGGACGAGCCGAACACGTTGAGCATGCGGCAGCCGGCCGGCAGCGCACGCTTGATGCGTAGCGCCTCCGTGCACAGCATCTTCTCGCCGCTGCTGCGCACGGAGCGCAGGGACGACCGCCTCACGCGCTCGCCGGCGGCGGCGACCAGCGCGGTGAGCAGCGACGGCGGCGCGGCGAGAACGGTGATGCCGCGGGCCTCGAGCCACGCACCCATCGCCGCCACGCCCTGCTCGCGCGGGTTGAAGAACTCGCACCGGCCCCCGACGAACAGCGTCCCGGTCACCTCGCCCTGACCCGCCCCGAAGGTCAGCGGCATGACGACGCCGACGACGTCGCTCTCCCGCATCCAGTCGTCGGACGTCCGGCGGTGCACCTCGCGGCCGATGGTCCGGTAGCGCACGGCGACGCCCTTGGGCACGCCGGTCGAGCCCGAGGTGTAGGTGATGCCCATGACGGTGTCGAGGTCGTCGGACGGCCAGGCGCCCCGGGGCCGGGGCACCGAGCTCGCCCCGGAGCCGGCCTCGAGAACGCTGTTGGCCTCGAGAACGCTGGCGGCCTCGATCACGCTGGCGAGGCCGAGTTCCGCCCCCAGCGCCTCCGTGCCGGGCGTGACGACGCCGACCCGCGCTCCGCTGCCGTCCACGATCTGGCGAAGTCGCGCGGCCGGCATCGAGGGGTCGAGGTTGACGCGGGGCACGCCCGCCCTGAGGCAGGCGAGGATGACGACGGCCGCCCAGCGGTCGTGCTGCAGGAGGATGGCGACCGGGTCGGGCGACCCCGCCGAGAGGCCCGCGCCGACTCCGCTCCTTCGCCGGACGGCGTCGGCGATCCGGTCGGCCAGCGTGGCGGACTGCCGGTCGAGCTCAACGTAGGTGAGGCTTCCCTCGGAGTCGGTGACCGCGACGTCGTCGCCGCGACGGGCCACCACCTCGTGCCACCGCTCGGACAGGGGGCGATCGATCGACGCCTCGTCCCGAACGTCCGGGGCCTGGTCCACGCTCGTCAACGTCGTCCCTCTCCCCTGGCCGGCAGCCGCCGAGCTCCTGGGAAAACGCTAGGTGATCCCGGCCCCGCCCCGGGCGGAAACGGCGGAATCCTCGCGAGTCGGTGAGGTGCCTGGTCGGGCGAGGTGGTGCTGGCTCCCCACCACCGCGGGCAACGATCCGGCCTCTCTGCGGACCCGCGGCCGAGAACCGGCTACGGTTCCCCGGTGCCTGATGATCACTTCGACCTGCAGCGGTTCGTCGACGCCCAGAACGAGGGCGACACCTACTCGCGCGCGCTGGACGAGCTGCGCGCCGGGTCCAAGCGCACGCACTGGATGTGGTTCGTCTTCCCGCAGATCGCCGGCCTCGGCAGCAGCCCGATGGCGCGGCACTACGCGATCTCGGGCCTGGCCGAGGCGCAGGCCTACCTCGCCCACGAGGTACTCGGTCCGCATCTGGTCGAGTCGGCCGAGGCGCTCACCGCGCTCGATCACACCAACCCGGTGGACGTGTTCGGCGGCATCGACGCGATGAAGCTGCGCTCGTCGATGACGTTGTTCGCCCGCGCCGCGCCGGCCCAACCGGTGTTCCGGGCCGTGCTCGACCAGTACTTCGACGGCGCCGAGGACGAGAACACGCTCGCCCGGCTCTGACCCGGTCGTCGTCGGACGCCGGGAACCCGCATCCGCGGGACTGCGGACCGCTGACTCCGCTTCAATGCCCGCGTGCGCCGTCACCCGTCCCGCGCCGGCCTCGGAGGTTCCGATGCCTGCCCTGTCGACCGGAACGGACTCCTCGACGCCCTGGGGAATCTCGGCAGTCGCACCGTCGTCGTCGTGGAACCGAATCCGCTCGGTCACCGCTTCTTCTTCGTGCGCCTTCTTGCCGACGCCGCACGAGCACACGGGCGCCCTGTCGTGCTGCTGACCGAGAGCAGCGCGGTGCAGACCGTCGAGTTCGACCGACACCTCGCCCCGCTCGAGGAGCTGGAAACCGTTCCCGCCGCGGCGCAGGCCTTCTCCACGCCCCAGCTGGCGCGGATGCTCGCGAGGCTCCGACGTCGGGGCGTCCTCGTGGTCGTGCCGCGCGCGGACCGCCACCTGCCGGCGGCTCTTCTCGCCCGTCTCCTCGCTCGGCGGCCATGGCGGGGCCACCGGACGCCCCGCGGACGGGTGCGCTGCCTGGTGATGCGCCCGGACATCCCGCCCGGGTGGCGACCGGCGATGCGCTTGAAGGCGGTCGTCAGCCGTCTGTTGGTCACGCTCGGGGAGCCTCCGCTCCTCCTGGACGACGTCGTGCCGGGCGCCCGCATGCCCCGCACCCTGTCCGGCACCTGGGTCAGGGACCCGGTCCTGACACCCGTCGAAGGCCTGACCAAGCCGGACGCCAGGCGCACGCTCGGCGTCCCCACCGGGCCGGTGACCGTCGGGCTCGTCGGCCTCCTCAACTCCCGCAAGAACATCGGGCTGGTGCTCGACACGTGGCGAGCGCTCGGCGACGTGACCCTGCTCCTCGTCGGGAAGGCCGATGACGAGACCCGGCTGCTGCTGGACTCGGCCCGCTCCAGGCCTGCGGGGCGATCGTCGGGAGCGGGCCGGATGGTGCTCGTCGACGACTACGTCAGCGACCGGGAGCTGCAGACGGCGATCCTGGCCTCCGATCTCCTGCTCCTGCCGTACAGCAACGTCGGCTCCAGCGGTCTGCTCGGGCTGGCCGTCGCGCTGGGGACGCCCGTCGTCGCGGCGGGCAACCCGAGGGTCACGGCGATGGTCTCCCGGAACGGCCTCGGCGTGTGCAGCGAGCTGACGGCGCCCGCCCTGGCGGAGGCGATCCGGATGGCTGTCGCCGAGGACTGCGCGATCGCGCTCGCCCGAGCCGGCGCCGGCCTGCGTTCGGGACGGGCCTTCGCCGAGCAGGTGCTCGACCTGCAGGCGTGACCCGATGCCCGAGAGCCGGCGGCCCGACTTTCCTTGCCCGCCCTGACGGGAAATGCTGTGACACGCAGCGCACCCGAACCTGAGAGGTGACGATGAAGGCCGTCCGCGTGCACGAGTACGGGAAGCCCCCGAGCCTGGACGACGTTCCCGAGCCGACGATCGAGGGCCCGCTCGACGTGCTGGTGCGCATCGACGCCACCGGCGTGTGCCGCACCGACCTGCACATCATCGAGGGTCAGTGGGCGGAGAAGTCCGGGGTCGAGCTGCCGTACACGATCGGCCACGAGAACGCCGGCACGGTCGCCGCCGTCGGACAGGCGGTGACCACGGTCGCCGAGGGCGACAAGGTGATCCTCCACCCGCTGGTGACCTGCGGCCTGTGCCGGGCCTGCCGGGCGGGCGACGACGTGCACTGCGCCGACAGCACCTTCCCGGGCATCAGCGTCGACGGCGGGATGGCCGAGTACCTGCGGACCTCGATCCGCTCCGTGGTCAAGCTGGACGAGGGGCTGCAGCCGGCCGATGTCGCCGCCCTGGCCGACGCCGGGCTCACCGCCTACCACGCCGTCCGCAAGGCGCAGCCGTTGATCTACCCCGGCGTCCGCGTCGCGATGATCGGGGCAGGCGGGCTCGGTCACATCGGCCTGCAGTGCCTGCTCGCGATGACGCCGGCGGAGGTGGTCGTCGTCGACCGCTCGGCCGAGGTCCTGGACCGTGCCGAACAGCTCGGCGCGCACTTCACCGTGGCCGCCGACGGCAACCACGTCGAGACGGTCCTGGAACTCACCGCCGGTACCGGCGCCGACGTGGTCCTCGACTTCGTCGGCGAGTCCGGCACCGAGTCGGACGGCATCGCGATGACCAGGGATGCCGGGTCCTACTTCGTCATCGGCTACGGCGGCGCGGTGAACGTCCCGACCATCGAGTTCGTGTCCCGCGAGATCAACGTGATCGGCAACCTCGTCGGCTCCTACAACGACCTGGACGAGCTCATGACCCTCACCGCCCAGGGCAAGGTCCGGCTCGCCACGAAGAAGTACGAGCTGAGCGACGCGCTGACCGCCCTCGACGACCTCGACGACGGGCGCATCCCGGGCGGTCGCGCGATCCTCGTGCCGGACGGCGCGCTCTGAAGACCACCAGACCGGCGAGGGCCAGGCACGCCCCGATGCCCTCGGCCCAGGCGGACGCGACCTTGCCGGGCAGCGCCCAGGTCGGCTCGTACATGTCCGGCACCGGCCCGAGCTGTCCGACGTCCACGTAGGTGTAGAGCACGACGGCGACGACCCCTGCCGCGAGAAGCAACATCGCGGCGCCCCAGACCCGGGGCCGAGGACTGGTGGCCCTCCGTGTCGACACCGACAGCGGCACCCGGCTGGTCGACCTCCTGGTCCCGTCCGGCGCCTGAGGGCGATGCGAGCAGGGGCGTCATTTCCCGTCCGCCCCTGCTCGCATCGACGGCGGCTACTTCACCGTGATCGTGTACCTGATGTCCTGAGAGAAGCCGTCCGGACCCGGGACGCCGCCCACCCAGTGCAGATGATGCACGCCAGGGCTCAGCGGCCGCAGCATCACGAAAGCGCCATCCGCCTTGGCGCCGGGCGGCGGAATACGCCCCGCCGGGACATCGGCTCCGATTGCGGCGTAGAGACTGTTCCTGCGGCTCGGGACACAGTAGGAGAACAGGGGTGACTTCACGCGGAAAGGCGTCGTCGCCGTGTTCGACAGGCCAGGCACGGACTTGCCGTCGATCCAGGCGCGCATTCCTCGGACTGGATCCATGAAACCCTTCGCGGCGGCGGCGAGTTGCGCGACGTTGTAATGCGTCGGCGGGTTCTTGTCGTTGGTGGCGTCGACGTTGTCCTGCTCGGCGTTCACGATCGGGAAGAAGAGCTTGGTTCCCCGGGGCACGGTGCACTGACGGTTCGCCGCGAGCGCGGTCGGCTGACCGGGCGCTGCGGTGCTGGTGAACGTGCCGGCGAGGAACCACACCTTGTTGCTGGTCTGGCCGAAGCCGCAGTCCACGTGACCGTCTGGGGCGACCAACAGGTTGCGCCGTCCGTTCGGCCCCTTCCATGGCGTCTGATACGCCCACTGCCACCACGTCGCCGACCACTGTCCGTATGTCTTCCCGTACACGGTTGCCGAGGGCGGAATCACGACAGAGTTCCCACTCGCCCCGGCGGAAGCCGGACCGCCGACGAAGGCGGCGGTGAATCCGAGGAGGGCGGCCAGCAACCCGATTGTTCGCCTCATTCTGGACTCCTTCCGGGAAGAGATCGTCGCACCGACGATCCGGAAGGCGCGTTGATAGCAGGAATCGACACCCGACGTCGACGCCGTTTGCATTAATCGCGCCCAGCCGTCACACAGAGTCAACATTCCCGGGAACTTGCACGAGCTGCGAAAAAGGCATTCACCGGCTCTGCAATGCGCCCGAGATCGACGATGCGCTGACCAGACCGGCCGGCCTCGCGGGCCGCATCATCCCGAACGGGTGACGCGGCCTGCGGGAACGGCCAGGAGCATCGGCCGCGTGAGCATCAGCAGCTCGGCCCACGAGCCCGACGGATCCACGGCCCGCCGACCGACGAAGGCGACCCGGCGACCGGCGGCTGCCCGCGCGCCTCGCGCGACCGGACCGGACGCCGCGCATCCCCATGGCCGGGCTGCGGCCGAGACGGCGCACGCGCGGAACATGACGCAGCTCGACCTCCCCATCGTCGGCTCCGTCACCTTGCCGTCGACGGATCAGCTCGCGTTCCTCGCGGGGCTCGGCGTGCTGGCCGCCTTCGAGATCATCGAGTGGCCGGTTGCGGTGATCCTGGGCGTGGGCCACGCGCTGGCGCTCGATCATCGGCACCGGTTGCTGGCCGACTTCGGCGAGGCGCTCGAGGAGGGCTGACCCGAGGACTGCTGACTCCGGGAGGGCTGACTCGCGGACGGGTGAGCAGCGCGACCGCCTCACGGGCGAACTCCCCGGCGGTCTCGCCGGCGGTCTCGGGCACCAGCGCGCCGAGCCGCGGCAGCAGCACGGACAGCGCGGTGGCCGTGCTCGCGCAACCCGCAGCCCACAGCAGCGTGACGGGGTCCAGCGGTGTGCATCCGAAGAAGGCACTGACGACCGGCGTCTGCACGATCCCGATCAAGGCGGCGCCACTGCCGAGCACGGTCGCCCAGACCAGAGGACTGCGCGGGCTGACGACCAGGGTCTGACCGAGTTGCGTGCCCACGAGGGCGACCAGACCCATCGTGCTGGCCCGACGGGGCGTGCCGGTGAAGCGACCGAGCAGCCAGGCCGCGGTCGCCCCGGCGGCCGTCGCCCCGCCGCGGACGAGGATCGAGCGCCGCAGCTCGCGGTGCAGATCCGGCGGCGGCATCGCCGCGAGATCGGCACCGGCCCGATCCGCCGCACTCGAGCGGCCGTTCGGAGCCGCCGCGCGCCCCGGTTCGCTCAGCGCGACCGCCATCGCCGGGAACATGTCGGTGAGCAGGTTGACGAGCAGGAACTGCCGGGTGCTGACCGGCGCCCGGCCGGTGAGCCCGGTGCCGAGGACGGTGAAGCCCACCTCGCCCGCGTTCCCGCCGACGAGGACCGCCACGGCGTCCCGGACCCGATGCCACATCGCCCGCCCCTCGACCAGGGCGGCCAGCAGCAGCGTCAGGTCGGGACGGGTCAGCACCAGGTCGGCCGCGTTCCGGGCGGCCGTGGACGCGACGCCCTCGACGCCGACCCCGACGTCGGCGAGCCGGATCGCCGCGGCGTCGTTGCTGCCGTCGCCGGCCATCGCGACGACGTGCCCCGCCGCCTGCAGGGCCGCGACGATGCGGACCTTGTGCTCCGGGCTGACCCGGGCGAACACGTCGGTCCGCTCGACGAGGGCCCGCCGGCCGGCGTCGTCGAGCCGGTCCAGGTCCGCCCCGGTGGCGATCAGGGCGTCGGACATGCCGAGCTGGCTCGCCACCGTCCGGGCCGTAACCGGGTGGTCACCGGTGATGATGCGGACCCCGATGCCGTTGGCGTCCAGCTGTCGCACGACCGGCACCGTGCTGGGCCGGACGACGTCGGCGAAGCCGAGGAAGCCGACCAGCGTGAGCTCGTCGACGGCTCCCTCGACGTCGTCCGGCCGCTGCGGCAGGTCCCGCGAGGCGACGACGAGGACCCGGAGCCCGCGCCGGGCCAGACGGTCGATGACGGCGGCGGCGGCGGCCGAGTCCTCCGGCGTCATCGGACGAGGCTCGGCGTCGCCGGCCAAACGGATCCGCTGGCAGCGGGGTAGCAGGACCTCGGGGGCACCCTTGACCGAGAGGCGCAGCGTCCGGCTGGTGCGGCCGAGCGTGGCCGCGTAGCCGCGGTTGCTCTCGAAGGGGACCTCGTGCATCGGGTGCCAGACCCGGGGGCGGCCGGAGGCGAGTTGCCGCTTCGCGGCGTCGAGGACGGCCCGGTCGGTCGCGTGCAGCGGCGGGGCTCCGTTCGGGGGTGGGCAGGCGCGGACGGCCGTCCGGAGCAGCCGCCGCCCGCTGGACGAGTGGTGCACGGACCGGATCGGCCACTCCGCGTCGAGGCTCGCCAACCGGACCAGACGGAGCCGCCCCTCGGTGAGGGTGCCGGTCTTGTCGAAGCAGATGGTGTCGAGGCGGCCCAGCGCCTCGATCGTCCGGCTGGACCGGACGAGGATGCCGCGGCTCGACAGCCGCCGAGCCGCGGCCAGCTGCGCGACGGTGGCGACCAGCGGGAGCCCCTCGGGGACGGCGGCGACCGCGACCGCGACCCCGTCGGCAACCGCGGCACGGAGCGGCCGGAGCCGGGCGAGACCGAGCAGCGAGACGGCGAGGCCGCCGGCCAGGGTGGCCGGCAGGACGAGGTCGGTGAGGGAGCGCAGCTGCGCCTGGACGCCGCCGCGGCTCGGTGGGGTCACGGCCGCCAGCGCCCGGCCGGCCTGGGTGTCGTCCCCCACCGCGACGACGACGGCCCGGCCGGAGCCGCTGACCACGGCGCTGCCCTCGAACACCATGCAGGACCGTTCCGGCAGCGGGGACCCGGGGGTGGCCGCGGTCTGCTTCTCCACCGTCGTCGGCTCCCCCGTCAGCCCGGATTCGTCCACCTCGAGACCCGAGGTGTCGAGGAGGCGGGCGTCGGCCGGCACCACGTCGCCCGCTCGGAGCGCGATCAGGTCGCCGGGCCGCAGCCGCTCGGCGGGGACCGGCGTCGGTGTTCCGGTCGGTCCGAGCCGGCGGCCGACGAGCCGTCGCTCGGCGAGCAGATCCGTCAGCGCCCGGTCGGCGCGCCGCCGTTGCAAAGCGGAGACCAGGGCGTTGGCACCCATCACGGAACTGACCAGCGCGGCGTCCACCGGGGAGCCGAGGATCGCCGAGGCCGCCGCGCCGACGCTGAGGACCGGCGTCAGCGGATCCGCGAGTTCGGCGCGCACGTAGCCGAGGAACGCTGCCGGGCGGCTCGCCGTGATCCCTGTGGCCAGACGCGAGGGAAGCGAGGGAGCCGCCGCCTGGTCGCGGGTGTCGTCGGCCGGCGGCGGGGTCACGCGAGCGAGGACGTCTGCGGGGTCGAGAGCGTGCCAGGGCAGCAGCGCGACCCGCGGCACGGCCTGGGCCCGGCCTGCCGCCCAACCGAGCCCGCAGCCGGTGACGAGGCCGAACATCCCGGCCAGCGTCACGGGACTGAGGGCGCGGGATCGGGCGCCGGGCCGGGGACCGGCGACCAGCAGCAGCGCGCTCAGCGTGCTGCCGGACAGCGCGAGCGTGCGCCCCCGACGGCTGGCCGTCCTGGCCTGGGCGACGGCGGCGAGCAGCGTCACGACGGGGGCGGGCGACGCGCACAGGACGTCCGCGTCGGCGAGGAGCGGGCCGGCGGGATGGGGGCCGGCATCCTGCAGGACCCCGATGCCGAGGTCGGCCGCGTGCAACGCTCCCGCATCGTCGTCGACGATGACTCCGACGACGTCCCCTCGTTCGTCCTGCAGCCGCCGGACCGTGTCGGCCAGTCGATCGGCGGCCGTCAGCTCGTCGGCACGGCTGCGGAGCTCGAACAGATCTGCGTCATCCGGCAGCACGACCGTGAGGCCGGCACGGCGGGCGGCAGCGAGCATCGCGTCGGCCGCGGGGTGCAGCTCCGAGCCGACGAGCACCCGACCGATCGGCCCGTGCCGGTCGCCGACCGCGCGCCACCGGGGGCCGCCGACGGTCGTGCCCGCCGGACCGGGTCCGCTCGGCGGCCCGACGTGCAGGCCCGAGGCCGAGCCGTCGTCGTCCTGTTCGTCGTCCTGTTCGTCAGCGCGGGACAGGGCCCCGCCGGGACGGCTGAGGTGGCGCTGCACCGCGGACCAGAGCCGCTCGTCGGTCCAGTCGCTGCGCCGGGCGCGGGCCTCGAGCACCAGGGACCGGTCCGCCCGTAGCGCCGACGCACCGACCACGACGGCGGTGAGCCGGTCCAGCAGACGCCACGCGGCGGCGTCGCGGACGAGCACCTCCGGACCGGACATCCGGACGGCGAGCATCGCGGCGAAGCACTCCCGGCTGGCCCGTGCCGCTCGCGGGACGGCGGCGAGCACGGCTTCGGCCGAACCCTCGAGGCCGCGGCGACCGGCGAGGAAGGCGCCGCCGCCGAGCAACGCTCCGGCGGCGGCGTCCCGCTCGAGGCGCTCGATCGGCCCCTCGGGAAGCGGCGCCGGGCGCGGCGGGCCGGGCGCAGGCGCGTCGCTGTCGCTGTCGGTAGCGCTGTCGCTGTCGCTGATTCCGAGTTCGGTCGGTCGCAGCTCCCAGAGCGTCTCCGCCCGCCGGCGCGCCAGCTGCTCCGCCAGCACCGCGCCGTGCTGGGCGGCATCGACCGCCAGCGCAGCGGTGTCACCGTTCGCGGCCCGACTCGCCGCCCCGAGCAGGGAGAGGATCAGGTCCGTCCGGACCTGGCCCAGCACGTCGTCGATGGGAGCTCGCAACCAGCGCTGCTCGGTGAGCAGGCTGACCGCCGCGGGCAGGGTCCGCGGCGCCCGCCCGAACCCCATGACGCGCGCCAGCCCGGACCCGGCCAGGGCGACGAGGTCGCCGCCGAGCGTGAGGGCGGCCGTGTCGACCGTCGCCCGGTCGCCCCGGCCGGGTTCGACCTTCTCGAGCAGCCGCGCCGGAGCGTCGACCAGCGCCGGAAGGGCGTCGGCGACAAGATCCCGGCACCCGAGCCCGAGGCCGATGCCCGCGCCCCCGGCGACCCCGACCGTCGCCACCCCGAGGCCGCCGACGGCGACTGCGGCACGGCCCGCGGTGTCCGCCGCCGCCCGAACCGACTTCAGCCCGAGCACGCCCCGCCCTGCCGTTCCTGTGGAGGGTCGAGGCTGCGTCGTCCGGGAAACCGTCGTCCGGGAATCGGTCGTCCGGGAATCGGTCGTCCGGAAGTCGGTCGTCCGGAAGTCCGTCGTCCGGGGATCAGGAGTCGGCGCTCCCGACGGACCCGCCCTCGGGCGGCCGACGTCGCGCCACCCAGACGCCGGCGATCACCACACCGGCCACGGGCCAGTCGATGGCCCCGACCCCGGCGAGGGTCGCGACGCCGGCGTAGTACCAGAGCGGCCGGCTGCGGGAGAGCAGCTGCTCGGTGATGGCGACGGGCGCGTAGGCGACCGCGCCTGCGGTGCGCAGAAGCGGCATGCCGTAGGCGGTGGATGCCGGCGGCGGCTCGTCCGACTGCGCGCGGGCTCGCGGGACCTGCGGGGCCGCCGTCCGCGCGCCCTTGGAGGAGCGCGTGCCCGGCGCGGTCGCCGCAGCGCTGTCCGCGCCTGCGTTCCCGACCGTGCCGCCTCTGGCCATGACATGCCTCCCGCGACTCCCCGGACCACTGCCGTCCTGCGACGCCTCGCCGTGGGGGCCTCGTCACGAACCCACGACCGGCGACCGTCCCGACTCTCCGGCCGGCACGCTTCGCCGGGCATCACCCGCTGGGGATGAAGCCCGCCGCCGGAGGCGTGCGTGGGCGGGTGCGGTCAGGTCCCACTCGTGGGATGCTGCGCACGTGGAGCGGTTCCGCGCACTTCCACCTCGAGGCCGGCCGTGAACAACCGGGCGGTCGCGGGTGCCCTGCGTCGGACGTTCACCTGGCGGACGCTGCTGACGACGCTGATCTTCGACATCTGCGGTCCGCTGCTGACCTACCGCGTCCTCCACGGCCTCGGCGTCGGCGACGTCGCGGCGCTGATCGCCAGCGGCATCCCGCCGGCGGTGGGAGTGGCACTCGCGGCCAAGCGGCACCGGCGGCTGGACGTCATCGGAGCGCTGGTCCTGCTCGGCGTGGTCATCGGCAGCTCGCTCGGCCTGCTCACCAGGGATCCGAGGCTGGTCCTGCTCGAGGGTGCCGTCCCGACCCTGCTGTTTTCGCTGACCTGTCTGGTCTCCGTGCTGCTCCGCCGTCCGCTGATGTTCGTGCTGCTCCGAGCGATCGCCGGGACCCGGGGCATCACCGCAGCGGAGTTGCGGGAGTTGGGGCAGGACGCCGCTATCCGGAAGGACTTCAGCGTCGTCACCCTCGTCTGGGGTTATGGCTTCCTCGTGGAGTCGCTGCTCAAGGCGACGGTCGTGCTCAGCAGCTCCACCGGCCTGGCGCTGACCGTCAGCAAGGTGGTCGCGTACCCGGTCGCGGCGGTTCTGCTGGTGTGGACCGGCTGGTACCTCAGGCGGGCACGGCGTCGCCGGTTGCGCGCACGGCTCGGAATCCCGCCACCTCGCAAGCCCGCCAGCGATTCATCGAGGCAGCTGGCGTAGGCGCGTCTGCCCGGCGACGGCGTCTGGAACAGCTGGGTCTTGGCCACTGGTTCGGAACGCTCACAGGAGCGCGATCAGCCGCGCCTCGACGAGCCGGGCGACAAGGGCCCCGGTGACCCGGTTGCCCTGCGCCGCGCTGAGCACCTCGACGGCCTGCTGCCGGATCACCTCGTCGGACACATCCGGGTAGCGAGCGGCGCTGCCGCAGTCACCTCGTCGAGCACGTGCGTCCGTTGTTCGTCCTCGCGCTGGATCGTCTGCCGTCCCTCACGACGTTGACCGAATTCCCGGGTGACGTCCTCGGCGGGATCGCGCTCACCAGAGCCGGGCGCCATGGTCAGGCGACGAGGCCGAGCCGCTGGAGCAGGGCTTCGTGCTCGCGGTAGCCGTAGTACTCGAGGAGTTCGGCGAGCCGTCCGTCCCGGAACGTCACCCGCAGTACCAGACGATTCTCGTACCGACTCCCGTCGATGAGGTCGAGGACCATTCGCTCCTGAACGAAGGCGACCGTCGGGTCCTCGGTCTGGTGGAAGTGGACGTCGTGGACGCCGGCCCGTTCGACAGCCGCGAGGAAGCCGCCGAACAGCTGACGCAACGCGTCCTTGCCCTCGACGACCGGCGGCATCCCCGGCACCGGGTACGCGACCTCGTAGCGTCCGTCGTCCTGCCAGTCGGCGAGGAAGTCCTCCAGCCGCTTGCTGTAAAGGGCCTCGGCCGAGCGGTGCCAGATCAGCTCGTTGCGGGTGCGGACGTCGGTGGGGCTGCCCTCGGGTGATGGCCGGGTGGTCGGAGCGGTCACGATGTCCTCCTGGACTCGAGCGGTGGGAACACGGCGAACAGTGCGCCCTGCTGCGAGCGCGGGACATCGGGGAAATCCCGGGACTAGCCTGCCCGGGTGTCAGGGATGCGCCTGGTCGGGCGCGAGACGGAGCTCGGTGCTCTGCAGCGCCTCGTCGACACGGCTCGACAGGGCGGATTTCGGGTCCTGTGCGTCCGCGGTGAGGCCGGCATCGGCAAGACGCAGCTCCTGGAGGTCCTCCGTGTTCGGGCCAAGGCGGCCGGGCTGGACGTGCTGGAGGGCCGAGCGACCGAACTCGAACAGGACGTCGCACTCGCTCCGGTGGTGGAGGCGCTGGAGGGCCGGATCCTCAGCTTGCCCCCGGGCTTCCTGGCCTCGCTGGGACCCGAGCAGGTCGGCCGGCTCGCCGCCGTTTTCCCCGGTCTCGGGGCCCCGTCGATCGGGGCGGGCGCGGCCGATCGGTGGCGGCTGCACCGCACCCTGCGCAACCTGCTCGCCGGCTGGTCAGCCGACAGGCCGATCGTGTTGATCCTCGACGACCTGCACTGGGCCGACCCCGCGACCCGGGAGTTCCTCGACCAACTGCTGCGGCATCCGCTGCCGCAGGGGGGCGTTGTCGCACTTGCGATGCGGCCGGGCGAGGTGGCCGCGCGGCTGCAGCAGGCGGCTCGATCTGGTCTCGGCTCCGACGCCGTTCTGCTCGAGCTCCGCTCCCTCGACCGGCCCGCGGCCGATCTCCTCCTCGCCGATGTGCCCGACCGGGCGTTGCGGGATCGGCTGTACCGGGCGTCGGGTGGCAATCCGCTGCTCCTCGAGGAGCTCCGTCGCTCGGACGGCGAGGTTCCGGCAGGCCTGGTCGAGGTGGTCATGGCGGAAGTAGCCGGCCTGCCGGTCGAAGCCCGAGAACTGCTGGCAGCGGCCGCCGTGCTCGGAGACCCCTTCGACGTGGACCACGCAGGCCGGGTCGCCGGCTTGGACGAGCAGGACCGGCTGACCGGGCTGGACCTGCTCGTCTCCGGGGCACTCGTGCGCGTGCAGCCCGAGCCGCGGCAGTTCGCGTTCCGGCACCCGGTGGTGCGCAGCGCCGTCTACCAGGGTCTCGCCCCTGGGCGTCGGCTCGGCATGCACCACAACGCCGCACGCCTACTGGCCGACCTCGGCGCCGGAATTCCTCTGCAAGCGCGCCATCTAGCGCACAGCGCGGCGATCGGCGACACGGGGGCCGCGGCAATCCTGCGAAGCGCGGCCAGGCAGATCCGACCCCAGTCACCCGCCACCGCTGCCGAGTGGCTCGCGGCGGCGGAACGGCTGGGGCCGAGCCCGGAAGGATCGGCCGAGCTGGCCGAGGTACTCGTCGAAGCGGGCCGGCTGACCTCGGCTCTCGCCGTGACCGATTCAACCGTGGCGGAGTCGGCGGTTCCGGAAGGCCCGACGCTTCCTCTCGCGCTCCGGCTGGCGCTCACTGCGGCATCGGCCGAGCGGCTGCTCGGCCGACATGACGCGGCGCGGCTGCGGCTCGAGCGGATGGCGCGGCGCACCGTCGGAGACGCGGAACTGAGCGGGCGGCTCGAGGCCTCGCTCGCGCTGGCTGCCTACCAACGGGGTGAACTCGGGGAAACCCGACGGTGGGCGAGGGCAGCGCGGGAGCGGGAGGTCACCGGCCCCGTCCGGGCCGCAGCGGCGGCGCTGCTCGCGATGACCGAAGCGTTCGCAGGCCATATCGGTACCGCCGCGGACGAAGCGGACCAGGCCGTGGCCGACCTGGCGGCCGCGTCCGATGAGGAACTCCTTGCAGCGGGTGAACTCTGCCTAGCCGTGCCATGGGCGCTGCTCGCGCTCGAACGGCTGCCGGACGCCCTCTCGACCGCCCGCCGAGCGGCGCAGGCAAACCGCCGCGGCGGCAACAGCGCGGCAGCGGTCGCATCGGACATTGCTGCCGCCTCTGCGCTCGGGCTCGGCGGACAGATGGCGGAGGCCGACGCCGCAGCCGACGCCGCCGAGCAGGCTGCGCACATCTCCGGCATCGACCAGACGCTGCAGTGGGCGCTATGGATGCGGGCCTGGACCCTGCTGGAGACGGGGCACGTCGGCGCCGCCTTGGTCGCCGCGGAACGCAGCGTCGCGCTCGCCGAGAAGCTCGATGTGTCGGCGCTGGCCGTGATCGCTCGTGCGGTGCTCGGCGCGGTGCTGGTGGCACGGGGGGAGCCGGAACGCGCTCGGCCGCTGCTGGCCGCCTATGACCTGGAACC
Organism: uncultured Actinomycetota bacterium; assembly: GCA_963783105.1. GTDB lineage: Bacteria > Actinomycetota > Actinomycetes > Frankiales > Frankiaceae > JAVEDQ01. Next base: position 257,284 of record CAWAMI010000004.1, on the reverse strand, counting down.
CGGCTGGATCTGCCGGTGGGCGCCCTGGCTGGTCGAGGCGGATCTCGCGTTGGGCGACCTCGACGCCGCCGGGCAGCACGCGGCGAGGGCCGGTGCTCTCGGAGAAGCCGGAACCGTGGCCGGTGCCGCTGCTGGAGCTGCACGTGCCTGCGCGATGGTCGATCTTGCGCGGGGCGACACCGCGGCGGCGGCTCGGCGGGCACGGGAGGCGGTCCGGCACGCCCAACGCATCCCGTCCGGTCTCGACGAGGCCCGAGGTCTGATCCTGGTCGCCCAGGCGACCGAAAAGGGTGACCCGGCGGAATCGGTGGCGGCGCTGGATCGGGCCCAGCTGCTGTCGGCAGCAGCCGGCGCCACACGCACCCGGGATGAGGTCCTCCAACACATTCGACGACGCGGTCGACGCGCTGACCGCGGACACCGTAGGGCTGTCGACGCGCCCCCTCGCCGCGGAACTGCCCTCACGGCCCGGGAGCAGGACGTCGCTGAACTGGTCGCCGCAGGCCGGACCAACAAGGAGATCGGGAGCCAGCTCTATCTCAGCGAGAAGACGATCGAGACCCATCTGTCCCGGGTCTTCACCAAGTTCGGTGTCCGTACCCGGGCCGCCGTCGCCGCCCGGATGGCCGCCGACCGGGACGCCCCGCCCTGACGAGAAGGCGCCGCGTCTCCCGGCAGGCCCGCTCACGAAACCCATCGGAGCAGCATCGGTCCGAGCAGATGCTGGCGGTGCTGCGCCGCAGCATCCCGTTCGACAGCGGATTTCGGCTGACCGGGTCGGCAACGCGGCGAAGACAGGACGGATTTCGAGCAGGGTCGCTGGTTCGGGCACGAGAACATGGGCGAGGCCATCGAGGTCGGCGACGGCATCGACAAGGTCGAGGTGGGCGATCGTGTCGTCCTGCCGTTCGACGTGGCCTGTGGGCACTGCAAGAACTGCGAACGCGGCCTCACCAAAGGAGCCCCCTCGGCCGCCGGGGTTACGGTGCCAGGATGCGACGACGCCGTACGAAAGGCGGCATATCCCGCACCGGCACCGTCGTCGTCGCCGTCCTCGCGGTTCTCGCCTCAGCCACCGCGGCCATCTCTGTCCTGCAGCTCCCGGCAGAGGCGCACGGCGCCAACCCGTCCATCGACAACTCGGTGGGTGGCATGGTGCCGCGCCAGGACGGGATCACGTTCTCGATCGTCGACAGCGTCGCCCCCGAGCTCTCCGCGACCAACACCACCCCGCGCCCGCTCGAGGTGCTCGACCGCTTCGGCGATCCGTACCTGCGCATCGGTCCGCGGGGCGCGGAGGGGAACCTCAACTCCGCCGAGTTCTATCGCTCGGCCGACCCGAGCGGCGCAGCCCGGGTCCCCGCCCGCGCGCAGAAGCCGGGAGCCGAGCCGGCCTGGGTCCAGCTGTCGACCGATCCGTCCTGGGCCTGGTTCGACGCGCGCGTGCGCCCGGACATCGACACCGCCCCCGCGGATGTGGTGGCCGGCCATCGGCGGACGACCCTCGCCGTCTGGTCGATCCCGCTGCAATACAACGGTCGGCACGCCCGCCTGGACGGCCAGGTGGTGTACGCACCTCCGGTCGGTGGTGCGGCCGCCCGGCTCACCTCTGACCTGCACCCGGCACCCGGGCTCACCACGGCGCTGCAGACCGGCCGCTACCCGGACCTGTTCGTGCAGAACACCGGCCCGGAGCCGCTCCTCGTCCTGGGACAGGCGGGTGAGCCCTTCGCGCGCATCGATGTGACCGGTGTCGCGGTCAACGTCCGCAGCCCGGTGCACGTCGCCGACACCATCGCACGGGGAAGGACGCCCGAGGCCGCCCCGAATGCTTCGGCCGCTCCGATCTGGCGGCACGTGTCGGACCAGGCCAGCTACGACTGGCTCGACCCACGCACCCGGTACCCCGGCTCGAGGCCGCCCACGTCCGTCCTGCTGGCCGGCTCCCGCACCGTGCTGCAGAGCTGGTCCGTGCCCGTCGTGCTCGGATCGCGACAGCTACGCCTCGACGGCGTCGTCGAGTGGGTGCCCGCCCCGGATGCCCGCGCGGTCCTCGCCTCCGAAGGGGTCTTCCCGTCGGAGGCATCCGGTGACTCCGGGTTGGCATGGGCGGTCGTCGGCGGGTGCGCGCTTCTCGCGGCGGTCGCCGGGACCTGGTGGTGGCGGCGCCGGTTCCTCCGCTGAAGAACATTCGTCACACCAAAAAGTGCGAATCGTCGTTTTCCTGGGCACAGTGATCCAGACCACTCCGGCTGGGGTGGTATTCGGCAGCAGCGCGCCCAGGTCGTCCCCAGACCGGCATGTGCCGCTGCCTGAAGAGGCGGGGGCCTTCTACCCATGCGCTCAGCTCCGATGTCCGCTGCTCGCACGTCATCCGCGCGGTCGACCCATCGCCGCCTGCGTCGCGCCCGGGTCGCCGGCCGGCGGGTGACGCGCCTGTCGGTCCTCGTCGCGCTGGCAGCGGGCGTCGTCTCCGCGGGCGGCGCGTCCGGAGGCAGTCCCGCCTCGGCAGCCGGCGTGCTCCCCGCGCTGCCGCCGCTGCCGGGCGACCCCGTGGTCGTCACCGACCCCGCGGTGGGCGGCTCCTTCAGCGCGCCGTTCGTCGAACCGACGATCAACGGCAAGCCCACCAGCGCGAAGTGCGTCGAGCGCAAGGGGGTCCCTTCCGACGACCCGACCTACGACGGCCTGATCTACAACTGCAAGCCCGCCGGCGTGAGCGTCAACGTGATGCCCGACGGCACGGTCATGTACTTCGACGGACTCGAGGGCACCGAGAACATCAACACCTCGGTGCTCATCGAGTACGGCCACAACAGCGCCAACGACCAGAGCCGGGTGCTGAACCTGCACGGAAACCCGACCGGCACGTCCGCCACGTGGTCCACGCCGACCCCGTCCGACGGTGGCGCCAACCCCGACGGGGATCCGACCTCGGAGAAGCTGCTCCCACCGCCGCTGGTCAGCAACGAGAAGTACAACGACGGCGCCCTGTTCTGCTCGGACAACATCTTCCTGCCGGACGGGCGCATCCTCGTCAACGGCGGGACGGACTACTACAACGAGCCCGGCGTGCCGGTGGGGTCGGGCAACTACGGCATCAGCGAGCTCGAGGGCATCAAGCAGTCCCGGATCTACGACCCGCGGACCAAGACGTGGTCCCAGACCGGAACCATGGCCTACGGCCGCTGGTACCCGACGGACGTCGCACTGCCCGGCGGCAAGATCTTCACCGCGAGCGGCGTGACCAAGCTGGTCAAGCCGGTCTACCAGGCCCACCCGGGCGACTCGCTGACCAACGTCAAGCAGACCGAGACCTACAACGCCCTCACCGGCAAGTGGGCGACCAACCCGAGCAGCGCCGACCAGTCACTCCCGCTGTTCCCCCGGCTGTCCCTGCTGCCCGACGGCAAGGTCTTCTACAACGCCGCCGGACAGTCGTTCAACCCGTTCGGCCAGTCCTACGACGAGGCGACCTGGAACCTGGCGTCCGTCTACGACCCGAAGGCCCAGTCCTGGCAGTCGCTCGGCATCCCCGGGGTGACCGACCTCGCGGCCGGGAACTCGATCGACCCCGCGACCGTGGTGGGCAACCCGGACGCCGCCGTGGGCATCCCGGGCGGCGGCGACGCGGCCACCATCGGCGGCTTCCGCGGCTCGACGTTCTCGATGATGCTGCCGCTCGTGCCGGACGCGTCAGGTCACTACACGAGCGCGAGCTTCCTGACGGCCGGCGGCGTCCTGAACCCGCCGAGTCCCGGCAGCTACTTCAGCACCAACGACAGTCGCATCACCACGATCGACACCTCGGGGGGCAAGGATCGGATGAGCACCCGTCCGACCGGCGACCTCCCCGGCCCCCGGTGGTACCCGTCCGGCGTGGTGGGCCCGACCGGCACCGTCTTCGCCTTCAACGGCGCGGACCGGGACGAGGTGGCCGTGCCGGGCACCGAGATCGCCAACAGGCAGGCCGAGATGTTCGACCCCGCCACCGGCAAGTGGTCTCCCCTCGCCATGTCGCACAACCCGCGGACCTACCACAACACCGCGGCCCTGCTGCCGGACGGGCGCATCCTGCTCGGTGGACACGCTCCGATCCCGACGCTGTACGCCAAGGACGTCACGCTCCCGGGCGGGGTCACCGCACCCAACGACGGGCGGGACCCGTCCTTCGAGATCTACAGCCCGCCGTACCTGTCCTGGGGACCGCGTCCGGTGATCGACCAGGCGCCGACGCGACTGGGCTACGGCGACGGCACGTTCCAGATCACCCTCGGCTCCGGGACGGACGCCGCCGCCATCCGGGACGTCTCCCTGGTGCGCAACACCTCGACGACGCACCTCGTGGACGGCAACCAGCGCTCCGTCGAACTGCCGATCGTGGCCCGGGACGGCAATGTGCTGACCGTGAAGTCCCCGCCGTCGAACACGGTCGCGCCCGAGGGGGCCTACATGCTCTTCGTGAACAAGAACAGCCCGAAGGGTGCGATCCCCTCGGTCTCGGCGCAGACCTTCGTCGGCATCGACCAGCTGGCGGGGCGCTGACCCCGCAGCGGAACTGACAAGCGGCGGGCCGCCCGGTGGGCGGTCCGCCGCTGATGTCGTGAAGGGGTTGTTCGCTGCGTCGCGAACATCCTCGTTGCCGGGAGGTTGGTGGGGAAGCCGGGAAGGTACTACAACACGAAGGCGCGGCTCGGAGAGCTGGAAGCGCTTGTCCGGGGGCTCGGCGAACCGGCCCCGCGGGATGTATGAACCTCCTGGGGCGGCATCAGCCCTCCGGTCCGAGCCGGGCAAGCAGATCGGGGATCCGGTGCGCGAGCGTGGTGAACACCAACCGGTCGTCCACCTTGTCGTAGTGGTGGGCAATAAGGTTGCGCATCCTTGCGATTGCCACCCAGTCAACATCGTCGCGCGCTTCCTTGAAGGTCGCCGGAAGCTTCTCGACCACCGTTGCGACTTGGACCAGGATGTGCCGACCATTGTTTCGCAGCAACCGCCCCTGTGGGCTGTCGTCGAGATACGCCTCGATGCCCAACTCGACCGTGAAAGCCGCGTCGGCGCCGAAGTCCGCAAGGTCCCGCAGGCGACGCCGGACGCGTTCAGAGTCCGGATCAGGCTCGCCACCGGTCACAGCTTGACCGCCTCGTTCCGAGCATGGTCGAGTACCCGGCTGGCAGCTCTGGCATCGACGATGTCGACCGCCACGGTCAGCAACTTCTCGAGATCGTGTTCCAGGGTCAACAGGCTGACGATGTCGTGCCGGTCGGTGAACTCCACCATCAGGTCCAGGTCCGACGACTCCTGGTCATCACCCCGCGCCACTGAGCCGAACACCCGTGGCTCGGGCAGCCCAGCTCGGGCAAACAGGGTCCGTACCTCCTCTCGGCGGGCGACGAGCGCCACCGACGGCCTGATTGCGAGCGCGCGATCAAGCGCGGCCCGTGCAGAATCCGACGGCCGGCGATGACCGGCCTCGATCGCCGCAATGAGGGGTTGCTTGACGCCGGCACGCTCTGCGAGGTCCCGCTGGGACATCCCGAGTATGCCCCGCCGAGCTCGCACGAAGTCACCGTACGTACCCTCCACCAGACCACGATAACAGGATCTGTTATCGGGCGTGAAGCGCCGAGTGCACCTGCCCGTCCGGTGAACGACCGTCATCGTGTCTGAAGAGTGCGGGTGCGGCGACCGATTCCCGCGGTTCAATGCGCCCGCCCTCCCTGCACCCGCAGCACCTGCGCGGTTTCCGCGCGCCCCGGACCCGGCCATCTGCGACGGTCCCGGGCCGCCGCATGCCCGAGAACCGGTGACGGCCCGCTCGGCTACCCGACTGCGGCCTCGCGCCGGGCTCCAGAGCCCTCACGGCAACGACAACGGCCCCGTCGGACCCGATTTCCGGGTCCGCCGGGGCCGTTACACGTGCTGGCAGCGACATCGTCAGCTGCTGGTGGTGGAGGTGGAGGGAATCGAACCCTCGTCCTTCGGCCCCACACCAGGGCTTCTACGAGCGTAGTCTGCTGTGATCTTGCTCGGCCCCACCGGTCACGCAGACGAGCCGGTGACGGGCCCAGTCACTGTTTGATGTTCCGGACCACCCCGTGACCGGGTGGAACGGTGAGCTCCCTAGTCGACGCCAGGTCCTGAGTCGGAAGCATCCTCAGGTTGACGGCTCATCTACCTAGATCAGGCAGCGAGGGCGTAGGCCGGCGTACCGGTCTCCGCCTGAGCAGTGCTGTCAGAATTGGCAGCTATTGGTTCGAGTGCATCGTTAACGAGACGAACACTCATCCTCGGCTCGCTTCCCCTGCTATGACGTCCGAAGTCGAAACCAGTCACCCCCTCGAACCAGGGACTGTCCCTGGCACGCCGTCTACAACAATCGGCGCGTAGACCATCTTCCCTGAACCGATGCGGTCAGTCCAACCGCGCGGGTCCGTCTCCGCCCCGACTCAGGGAGCGGCGTGCGGGCTGCCGATGTGATCGTCGAGCTTCTGCTCGACGCGGGCCAGGTCAGCCCGGACCTCCGCGACCTCTGTTGACAGCCCGTCGAGGCGCCCGTTCACCCCGTCGAAGCGGCCGTCCACCCCGTCGAAGCGCGTCGCGACCTCCGTTCGGAACGCGTTGAGCTGCACCAGAAGCGTGAACAACGCAGTCGCGAGCAGGGCGATGGTCGTGAACAACGCGGTGGCGAGGACGGCGACCATGCGCTCATTCTCCCCCATCGAGCCGCGGCGGTCACCGGTGTCCACAGCCCGCGGTCAGGGCAGCGCGAGAAGCTGCGCCGCGACGTCGGGGAGATCGGCGCCGACGAGATCCGGCACGTCGAACACGGAGGGATAGGGGCCGCCCGAACGGTTGATCCAGGCGCCGGTCATGCCCGCGCGCTGCGCGCCGTCGACGTCCCACGGGTGCACGGCGACCAGCGCGATCCGATCGATCGGGACGCCGCACCGCTCGGCGGCCAGCGCGTAGGCCTGTGCGGCCGGCTTCCACCGCCCGGCTTCCTCGACGGACAGGAATGCCTCGACGAGGCCGTCCAGCCCGGCCCGCTCGAGCAGCCCCCGCCCCACCGAGGCGGCGCCGTTCGTCAGGGTCACCAGGCGCATCCCGGCGTCGGCGAGGGTCCGCATCCCCTCCGCGACGTCGGGGTGCACGTCGAGCTGCTGGAAGGCGCCGAGCACCGAGCTGACGACGTCGTCCGTATCCCGGCGCAGGTCGGTCCGGCCGTGGAGCAGGGTCCGCAGGGCATCGGCCGCGATGTCGGCGAATGCGGCCTCGGTGCCCGCGGCGGCGAGTGCGAAGCCGTCGCGGAGGGTGGAGGCGAACCAGGCCTTGAGCAGGTCGGCGGGGAGCCCGGCGTCGGTGAAGGTCGTCGCCAGCGGCGCCATGTCGGACAGCGTCTCGTTGACGTCGAAGGCCACCACGTCTGGTCGGGTCACGCGTGCTCCTCAGCTCTCGTCGGTTCTTGATGGCAGGTGGCGGAGGAACCACGTGCGGGCGCGCTCCGCGACGTCCTCCAGCGCGCCCGGCTCCTCGAACAGGTGCCCCGCCCCGGCGACGATCGTCAGCTCGGTCTCCGTCGCCATGCGCTCCCGGCTCTGCCGGTTCAGGTCGAGCACCTGCTCGTCCGCTCCCCCGACGATCAGCAGGGTCGGTGCACGGACGGCGCCGAGCACCGGACCGGCCAGGTCGGGCCGACCCCCGCGGCTCACCACGGCCGCGACGCGCGAGTCCTCCTGCGCGGCGGACCACAGCGCCGCCGCAGCGCCTGTGCTCGCGCCGAAGTAGCCGAGCGGCAGCTCGCGGGTGGAAGCCTGGTCGGCGGCCCACCGGGCGGCCGCGTCCAGCCGCCGCGCGAGCAGGGCGATGTCGAAGACGTTGCCGCGGTCGGCCGCCTCGGCGTCGGTGAGCAGGTCGAACAGCAGCGTGGCCAGCCCCGCCTCCTGCAGGACCTCGGCGACGTAGCGGTTGCGGGAGCTGAGCCGGCTGCTGCCGCTGCCGTGCGCGAACACCACGACCCCGAGCGCACCGTCGGGCACCGTCAGCGTGCCGGGGAGCCGCACGTCGTCGGCCTCGAGAACGACCCCGGAGCCGGCCCGCGCTGTCATCTCCGCCTGCTACCCGGCCGGGTGCGGGCTCGCGATGTGGTCGTCCAGCTTCCGCTCGATGCGGGCGAGGTCGGCCTTCACGGTGGCGAACTCGGCAGCGACCTCACCACGGAATGACCCGAACTCGGCGCGGAATGATCCGAACTCCCCGCGCAGGGCGTTGAGCTGCCCCAGCAACGCGAACAAGGCGGCTCCGAGCAGCGCGATCGTGCTGAAGAGCGCGGCGGCCAGGATCACGAGCACATCGGCAGTCTCCCCCACGCCGCGGCCTCGCGCACGTCCCCGTCCACAGCTCAGGACCGGTCCGCGGCGACGCGGGCGACGTACACGGTGTTGGCCGACGTCCCGCCGGTGAGGTGGTTCGCGAACTCGACGACGACGCCCTCGGCCGTCTCGAACACCTCGGTGAGCACGTCGAGGAAGACCGGGTCGGGCGCGGCGTCGGACCACAGAGCGAAGACGCCGCCGGGGTGCAGCCACCCTGCGAGCCGGCGCAGCCCGTCGACCCGGTAGAACGCCGCGTGCCCCTCGTCGAGCAGGTGCTCCGGGGTGTGGTCGATGTCGAGCAGGATCGCGTGCCAACGGGCGGGCGCGTCGGCCTCCGAGTCGCCGGGCTCCCCGCTCCCGAACCCCGCGCCGTCGACGAGGGCGAAGAAGTCGGCGAGGACGAAGGTGGTCCGGGGGTCGCCCGTCAGGGCGTCCGCTCCCGGTAGCAGCCCCCGCCGCTGCCAGTCGAGGACCGCTTCGACCGCCTCGACGACGTGCAGCCGGCGGACCCGCGGCGACTCGAGCGCCGCCCGCGCGGTGTAGCCGAGGCCGAGTCCGCCGACCACGACGTCCAACTCGTCGCCCACGGCGGCCGCGAGCCCCAGCCGCGCCAGCTCGATCTCCGCGACCGGGAACAGGCTCGACATCAGGTACTCGTCGCCGAGCTTCACCTCGTAGACGTCGACCCCGAGCACCGGATCGCGGCGCCGCCGGAGCGTGACGTCCCCCATCGGGGTCGGCTGCCAGTCCAGCTCCTGGAAGCGCGCGCTCACCGCGAGACCGTCACGGGGCCACGTCGGTCAGTCGCCCCACACGTCGGCGGCCACGTCGACGATCAGCCGCAGCTTGGCCACCTGCTGCTCGTAGGTGAGGTCGTTGCCCTCGCTGGTGGAGGAGAACCCGCATTGCGGCGACAGGCACAGCTGCTCCAGCGGCACGTACTTCGATGCCTCGTCGATCCGGCGCTTGAGCGTGTCGGCGTCCTCCAGCTCCCCGCGCTTCGTCGTGACCAGGCCGAGCACCACCTGCTTGCCCGGCGGCACGAAGCGCAGCGGCTCGAAGCCGCCCGACCTCTCGTCGTCGTACTCGAGGAAGAAGCCGTCGACGTCGAGCTGGGTGAACAGCGCCTCGGCGACGAAGTCGTAGCCGCCCTCGGCAGCCCAGGAGGACCGGAAGTTGCCGCGGCACATGTGCGTCGTGATGCGCATCCCCTCCGGCCGGCCGGCGAGCGCCGCGTTGATCTGCGCGATGTAGCGCTCGTGCTGGTGTTCGGCGTCGCCGCCCTGCTGGGCGATCATCTCCCGCTGCTTCGGGTCGTTCAGGTACGCCAGGCTGGTGTCGTCGAACTGCAGATAGGTACAGCCGAGTTCGGCGAGCTGACGCACCTCTTCCGCGTAGGCGGCCGACAGATCCGTCCAGAACTGCTCGGGGTCCGGATAGATCTGCGGATCGATGAGGGTCGCGCCGCCGCGGTAGTGGACCATGCTCGGCGACGGGATCGTCAGCTTCGGCACCGCCGTCGTCACCTGAGACTGCAGGTACTGGAACGCCTCGCCGAAGATCGTCTTCGTGACCCGGATCGGCTCGGTGACCTTCAGCGCGGCGGGCGCGAATTCGATGTCGCCGTTCGGATTGTGGAACTTGACCTGCATCCGCTCGTCGGCCTGATCGATGCCGTCGAGTTGGTAGATGAAGTCCATGTGCCAGGAGGCCCGGCGGAACTCCCCGTCGGTCGCCGAGTGGAGGCCGACCTCCTCCTGCATGGCGACGACGTCGGCGATCGCGTCGTCCTCGACCTTCGCGAGCTCGGCGCCGGAGAGCTCGCCGGCGTCGTGTTCCTCGCGCGCCCGGAGCAGGGCGGGCGGCCGGAGCAGGCTGCCGACGTGGTCGGCGCGGAAGGGGGGTTCGGTGCGGACGGTCATCGGATCTCCAATTCGCGAGAACGTGCGGAGCGGGAGTCGGACTCGGATTCGGCGGCGGCTTCGGCGGCGGCGCCGGGCGCCAGCCGCGGCACGGCGAGCCGCGCTCGTCCGGCCACCAGACCCGAGCCGACCTGCGGGAGGAGCAGTACCAGCAAGAGGGTGACGGACGCGGCCCAGGAGTCGGTCAGGTCGTGCAACGCGCCGACCAGGAACGGTCCGAGCGCGGCGAGCAGGTAGCCGCCGCTCTGCGCCATGGCCGACAACCGGGCGGTGACCGCCGGGTCCGCGGTCCGCAGCACGACGAGGGTCAGCCCAAGGGGAAAGGCAGCACCCTGCCCCAGACCGAGCAGCAGGATCCACAGCAGCGGAGCGCTGGTCGGCGCGGTCAGGATGCCGAGCAGGCCGCCGGCGGCGCAGAGCCCGGCGAGGAGCACGAGCAGTCGCTGGTCCCGCGCCCGGGTGGCAAGGACCGGCACGACGAGCGCGACCGGACACTGGATGAAGGCGGTCAGCGAGACGAGGCCTCCTGCCGCGGCAGGGCTGTAGCCCGCATCTTGGTACAGGGTGGGCAGCCAGGCCAGGACCGCGTAGAAGCCCAGCGCCTGCAGCCCGAAGTACGCGGTGACGTGCCATGCGAGCGGCTCGCGCAGCAGACTGCCCGGGATCGGCGCCACCTCGGGCGGCTTCTCCGCGCCGGAGCGCGCCAGCAGCACCCAGGCGACCAGCGCTCCGGCCGCCGGCAGGGCCCACACGCCGAGCGCGGTGCGCCAGCCGCCCCCGATGGCCTGCTCGAGGGGGACGCTGACGCCGACCGCGACGGCCGCGGCGAGTGTGAGCGTGGTCGTGTAGATGCCCATCGCCACGCCGGTGTGGTTCGGGTAGTCGTCCTTGATCAGCGCCGGGACCAGGACGTTGGCGCATGCGATGCCGCCGGCGGCGATGACCGTGCCCACGAACAGCAGCGGGATGCCGGGCAACAGGCGCAGGAGAAGGCCGACCAGCAGGACCCCGAGGAGTACGGCGAGTGCCGGCCGGAGCCCGAGGCGACGGGCCAGCCGGGGGGCAAGCGGCGCGAGGGCACCGAAGCAGAGGATCGGGATCGCGGTGAGAACCGACGCACCGACGGTCGAGAGCCCGGTGTCCGTCCGCATGTCCGACAGCACGGGACCGACGCTGGCGACGGCCGGCCTCAGGTTGATCGCGACCAGGACGACACCGGCTGTCAGTGCCACAGGAAGAGCGCCCGTCGGGAGGACGGCTGAGCGCCCGGGCTCGACAGGGGTCACCCCTGATCCCTGCCCAGCATCGCCCCGGCTAACGTCTCCCGGTTGCCGGTGCAGCCGGAACGTGCCGTTCAGAACGGATAGCCGGCGATCTCGCTCTGCATCGTCACCCACTGCGTCTCGGTGAACGCCTCGATGTTGGCTTCGGGCCCGCCGAACCGGGAGCCGGTACCCGAGGCACCCCGCCCGCCGAAGGGGGCGCGGGCCTCGTCGTCGACGGTCTGATCGTTGATGTGGACGATGCCGGTCGGGATCTGGTCGGCGAGCGCGAGTCCCCGCATCGGATCGGCCGTGAGGATGCCCAGGGACAGCCCGTACTCGGACTCGCGAGCGAGCTTCGCGGCTTCCTCCGGGGACGAGAAGCGGATCACCGGCGCGACCGGGCCGAACACCTCGTTCGCGTACGCCGGGGTGGTCGGAGCGACCTCGTCGAGGACGGTCGGCCGGTAGAACAGCCCCTCGTAGGTGCCGCCGGCGGCGAGCCGGGCACCCGCGTCGACGCTGGACGTGACCAGTTCGTGGATCTTGTCCCGCTGCCGTTCGTCGATGATCGGTCCGAGCGCCACCGGCTCGGTCGCCGGGTCCCCCACGGGCAGGTTCGCGGCCTTCTCGGCGAGCGCCTCGACGTAGCGGTCGGCGATCGCGTCGGCGACGAGATGGCGACCGGTGGTCATGCAGATCTGACCCTGGTGGAGGAACGAGCCCCAGGCGCCGGCCGAGACCGCACGGTCCAGATCGGCGTCGTCGAGGACGATCAGCGCGGAGTTGCCGCCCAGTTCGAGATGCGCGCGCTTCAGGTGGCGACCGGCGAGTTCACCGACCGCCCGACCGGCCGCGGTCGAGCCGGTGAAGGAGATGACCGGCACGTTCGGGTCGGTGACGAGCGCCGTACCCGGCTCGGCTCCGCCGGGCAGCATCGCCAGCACGCCCTCCGGGAGCCCGGCCTCCTCGAAGACGCGGGCGATCGAGATCCCGCCGCACACCGCGGTGCGCGGGTCCGGCTTGAACACCACCGCGTTGCCCAGGGCGAGCGCCGGCGCGACGGACCGGATGCCGAGGATCAGCGGAGCGTTGAACGGGGCGATGACGCCGACCACGCCGACCGGAAGGCGCCGGGCCAGGCTCAGGCGCGGCTGCTCGCTCGGCAGGATCGACCCGAGCGGCTGGCTGAGCAGCGCCGCCGCCTCGTAGCACTCCTGGGCCGCGATGTGCGTCTCCAGCTCCGCCTTGCCCGGCACGGAGCCGCCCTCGCGGATCACCCACTGCTGGATCTCTTTCGCATGCTCCTCGAAGAGCTGACCGGCCCGGCGGAGGATTGCCGCCCGCTCCTGGAACCCGGTCGACGCCCAACTCGGCTGCCGCTGCGCGGCCCGGGCGCACGCTGCCTCGACATCGGCCGCGTTCCCGATACCGACCCGTCCCAGCACCGCGCCGGTGGCGGGCTCCCGGACCTCGGCGGTGCCGCCGGCCGTCGTCTGCCAGCCGTCGTTGAACGCCTTGCCGTCCCACAGAGCTTCGTCGAGCAGGGCCACCGGGCACCTCCGGACGTCCCTCCTCCGAGCAGACGTCGTTGTCTCCGCAACAGGTTCGATCACACTCCCCCGGGCTCGTCCGTCCCGTCAATCGGGAAGTTCGGGGCATCCGGCGGGGTTCGGCCGTATGTGACAGAAGCGTCCGCCGCTGCGGTACGGCCCGCCCCGCCCGCGGCGGGGGCCGAGGGCGCCGCATCCGAAACCGCCGTCTCTTCCGGTACATCTCGCGCGGCACGCGGCTCGCTCCAGTTCTGGCTGGTCGCGACCGTCCTGCTGCTGTTCATGGCGGCCGGGAGCGCCCCGTCGCCGCTCTACGTCGTGTACCAGGCCGAGTGGCACTTCGCCGCCACCACCCTCACCGCGGTGTTCGCGGTCTATGCGCTGGCCCTGCTGATCGCGCTGCTGACGATCGGCTCGATCTCCGACTTCGTCGGTCGGCGGCCGGTGCTCGCCGCGTCCCTCGTCCTGCAGGCAGCGGGGATGGGGCTGTTCCTGCTCGCGGACGGGGTGAGCGGCCTGGTGCTGGCCCGCATCGTCCAGGGCCTCGCCACGGGAGCGGCGCTGGGCACGATCAGCGCAGCGCTGGTCGACCTGGAACCCGCCGGACGGCCCGGACGCGGCGCGCTGTTCAACAGCCTCTCGCCGCCGATCGGGCTGGCGATCGGCGCGCTCGGTTCGGGTCTGCTCGTGCAGTACGCGCCGGCCCCGACGAGCCTCGTGTTCGTCCTGCTCGGGCTCGGCTTCCTGGCCCTCGCGGGCAGCGTCGCGTTCCTGCCCGAGACCGTCGCCCGGCGCCCCGGGGCGCTCGCCTCCCTGCGGCCGCAGATCGCCGTGCCGCCGTCCGGGCGCCGCACGTTCTGGCGGACCGCGCCGGCGCTGGTCGCGACCTGGTCGCTGGGCGGCCTGTACCTCTCGCTCGGCCCGTCCCTGGCCGCGGACGTCCTCGACCTGCACAACCACCTCGTGGGCGGGCTGGTGGTGGCCGTGCTGAACGTGGCCGCCGCGCTGACCGTGCTCGCGGTCCAGCATCGCCCCGCACCGTCCTTGCTGCTGAGCGGTTGTCTGGTCCTCGCCGCGGGAGCGGCCGTCACCCTGATCTCGCTCGCGACCGGATCCGTACCCGGGTTCTTCGTCGGGTCGGCGGTCGCCGGCGTCGGCTTCGGGGCGACCTTCCTCGGGGCGTTCCGCACGCTCTCCTCGCTCGCGCGTCCGCAGGAGCGGGCGGAGCTGTTCGCCGCCGTCTACGTGGTGAGCTACCTGGCGTTCAGCGTGCCGGCCGTGCTCGCCGGCCTTGCCACCTCGGCCTACGGCCTGCGGCCGACGGCGACGGTCTACGGGCTCGTGGTGATCGCGCTGACCTTGGTCGTGGTGGTGGGCCGGCCCACCGGACGGCGGCGCACGAGCTAAGCCGGGGCGAGCCCGAGCGTGCGCGCCGGCGCCTCCCACAGCACCTGCCGCAGCCAGTCGTCCCCCAGATCCAGGCGCACGAGCGCCTCGAGCTGGTGCTCGTAGCGGTGTGGGATGTTCGGGAAGTCGCTGCCGAGCAGCACCTTCCCGGCCAGCCCCAGCTCGCGCAGCAGCGGCCGGGACGCGGCGGGGAACGGCGCCGTCTGCTCCGAGAAGTCGGTGAAGGCCATCGTCGTGTCCAGCGCGACGGACTCGTACGCGGCGGCGAGCCGGAGGAAGTCGTCGTAGCCCGGCATCCCCAGGTGCGCCACGATCAGCCGCAGGGTGGGGTGTCTCCGCAGCACGTCCGACGTCGGGCCGATGCCCGTGAACGGTCCGGGCACCGGCCCGTCCCCGCAGTGCAGGACGACCGGCACCTGCGCGTCGGCGAGATGGCCCCAGACGGGGTCCAGATAGGGATCGCGGGGGTCGTAGCCGCCCACCTGCAGGTGCGCCTTGAAGATGCGGGCGCCGCGGTCGAGGGAGCGGACGACGGAGGCCTCTGCCTCCGGCTCGGGGAAGAAGGTGGCGGTCGGCACGACGTCGGGCTGGGTCTCGGCGAAATCCAGCGCCCAGGTCGACAGCCAGTCGGCCATCCCCGCCTTGTGCGGGTACACGAGCGCCGGGAAGGCGCGGACCCCGAGCCGACGGAGGATCTCCAGGCGCTCCGGCTCCGGCAGCCGGTACTCGATCGACCACTCGCGTCCGTAGTTCTCGGCGGCGTTGTCGAAGAACGCCCACACCTTGCGCAGCACCGGCTGCGGCAGGAAGTGGACGTGCACGTCGGCCAGCCCGGGCAGGCCGAGCTCCTCCCAGATCACGCCGACAGCGGCACGGGCCGGGCGTCGGCCTCGGGTTCGGGTTCGGGTTCGGGTCCACCGGGTCGACCGCCGGTCCTCCGCGGCGCCGACGATGGATCATCCCGAGCAGCATCGGCGCGAGGGTGAGGGCGGCGGCGTCGAAGAAGCAGTAGCCTCCGGCCGCGCCGCTCGGCGGGTTGCCGATCGCGATCCACCCCGTGACGGTGTCGGCCGGCTGCCACGCCCACGTCCCCAGCGAGGTGCCGAGGATCTCCAGGTAGGTGACGACGAGCAGCGCCGCCGCGTACACCCCCGGCGCGCGGCCGCGGAGCAGGAACCAGATCAGGCAGGCGGCCCACAGCGCACCGAGGACGTCCAGCCGCGGCGCGAGCGTCAGGCCCCAGAGGGCATAGGCCGCCACCGCCGCGACGGCGGCCGGCACCGCCACGCGCGTCGCGCCGGAATGCTGCAACCGACGCCCGAGCAGCAGCGCCGCGAGGTAGACCAGCCCGTGCCCCGGCGGGACGAACGCCGGCACCTGGTCGTACCAGGCCCGAGCCGCGCCGGACTCCTCCAGCCGGTAGACGTACACGCCGAGTCCGCCCGCGAACGTGAACTCGATCAACGTCGCGTAGACCACGACGACGCCGACCTGCAGGCGGGTGAGCGCGTCCTCGCCGAGCAGGAGGACGCCGAGCAGCAGCCAGGTGGCCAGGCCCAGCATGCGCTGCTCCGCGAGGGACGCCCCGCGGTCGGCGAGCAGCACGGAGGGGATCCAGACCAGCACGACGAGGGCTCGCAGCAGCGGCCGTCGCGCGTCGCCGACCGCCCTGCGCGCGGCGGGCGCGGGCGCGATGGCGCTCAGTCCTCTCGTCCCTTCGCTCGGCGCCCGAGCGCGCGCTGCATCTCGCGGCCGGCATCCCGTTCGGCGAGGTCCTGCCGCCGGTCGTAGGCGCGCTTACCGCGGGCGAGCGCGATCTCGACCTTCGCCCTGCCGTTGGAGAAGTACAGCGCGAGCGGGACGAGCGTCAGCCCGCTCTCCCGGGTCTTGCCGACGAGCCGCTCGATCTCCTCGGAGTGCAGCAGCAGCTTGCGGCGCCGGCGCGGGTTGTGGTTGTTGTACGTCCCCTGCGTGTACTCCGGGATGTAGAGGTTGTGCAGCCAGGCCTCGCCGTCCTCGATCTGGGCGAACGCCTCGGTGACGTTGGCGCGGCCCTCGCGCAGCGACTTGACCTCGGTTCCCTGCAGCACCAGCCCGGCCTCGTAGGTGTCGAGCACCGAGAAGTCGTGCCGCGCGCGGCGATTCTGCGCGATCATCTTGCGACCGCTCTCCCGGGGCATGTCCCGATCGTACGAGCGGCCGCGTCGACGACCCGCGGCTTTCCCGGCGAGGCCGGGCGGCGCCGGTCAGCAGTCGGACGGCGCGGTTCAGCGCCGCCGGTGCCCCACCCTAGGCCGGCTCTCCTGCGCCCGGCTCTCCTGCCGCGAACCGCGGCGGCCTCGTGGCACCCGGTCGATGCCTCCGCCGGAGGGAGTCGCGGGCTCGGGGACGTCGGTGGCGCGGCGGCGCGGTGGCCGCTTCGGGTCGGCGGCCCGCAGGTGCCGCCGCAGGGCGACCCACGCCATCAGGCTGCTCAGCAGCACCCCGGCGCCCAGCGCCAGGACCGACACCTCCGCCACGTCGCCGGCGGTGATCAGCGTCGTGAAGTGCTGGTGGCTGAACACGCCGCGGACCAGCGCGACGTGGAGGACGATCAGCGCGCCGGCCGCCAGCACGCCGCCGAGCAGGCCCGCCGCGGCGCTCTCCAGCACGAACGGCGCCCGGATGTAGGCGTTGGACGCCCCGACCAGCCGCATGATCGACGTCTCGCGCCGGCGGGTGTGGGCCGAGACGCGGATGGTGTTGTAGAGCAGCACCAGGGTCGCGAAGCCCTGCACGGCGGCGAGGACGAACGCGGCGACCTTGAAGCCGTTGAGCCAGCGGAAGAACGAGTCGAGAAGCTTGCGCAGGTCGGGCACGCTGTCGACGCCGGGCTGGTCGCGGTAGGAGGCGGCGACCTCGGCGAAGCGCGTCGGGTCGACGAGCTTGGCGTGGAAGGCGGCGGGGGCGACGTCGGGCCCGAGGCCGTCGAGCAGCCCCGGGGAGTCGGCGTAGAGCTTCTTGGCCCGCTCGAAGGCCTGCTCCTGCGTCTCGAACTCGAAGTTCTTGACCGCGGGGTCGTGCGCGAGCCGGTCGGCGAGCATCTGCTGCTCGTCCGGCGTCACGCCGTCGGCCAGGTAGATGTTCAGCTCGACCCGGCCGAACAGGGCGTCGCTCGTGACGGCCACCTGGCGCTGCAGCAGCAGCCCGGCGCCGAGCAGCGCCAACGAGACGGCGCTGCAGAGGATCACCGCGAAGGTCATGGTGAGGTTGCGGCGCAGGCCGTTGCCGGCGTCCCGGACGATCGGCCGGAGCGGGATGACGGGGCGCATCAGACCGTCGCCCCGTAGACGCCGCGGGTCTGGTCGCGGATCAGCTTGCCCTCGTCGAGTTCGACGACCCGGCGGCGCATCGCGTCGACGATCTCCGCGTTGTGCGTGGCCATGACGACGGTCGTGCCGGTCCGGTTGATCCGGTCGAGCAGCCGCATGATGCCGACGCTCGTGTTCGGGTCGAGGTTGCCGGTCGGCTCGTCCGCGATCAGCACCTGCGGCCGGTTGACGAACGCGCGGGCGATGGCGACCCGCTGCTGTTCGCCGCCGGAGAGCTCCTCCGGCATCCGCTGCCCCTTCCCCGCCAGCCCGACGAGGTCGAGAACCTCGGGGACGACCGAGCGGACCGCCGAGCGGGGCCGCCCGATGACCTCCATCGCGAACGCGACGTTGTCGGCGACGGTCCGGTTCGGGAGGAGCCGGAAGTCCTGGAAGACGCACCCGATCTGCCGCCGCAGCTGCGGCACCTTGCGCGCCGGCAACCGGTTGAGGTCCCGCCCCGCGAAGGTGACCGACCCTCTCGTCGGAAGCTCCTCCCGCAGCAGCAGGCGCAGGAACGTCGACTTGCCCGAGCCCGACGTCCCGACGAGGAAGACGAACTCGCCCCGCTCGATGGTCAGCGAGACGTCCGACAGCGCCGGCCGCGGATTGGCCGGATATCGCTTGGTTACATCGACTACAGAAATCATGGAGAGCCTCGTCGCGGCATGCTAGGTGCTGACCTGCTCCCATCGACCCCGAAACGCCGTCGGCGAGCCGGATGACGGTGCCGACATGCGCGAATCGCCTGCCGCCGACCACACGGGGGCATACCGTCGGGGAACGTTGGGACGCTCGGGCGAGTTGTTCCTGCGCTGAAGTTCAGCGGTCGACAGGTCGACACTGGTGCGAGGACAGTAGGACGCGTACGGCAGGCGAGGAGGCGGAGATGGGCTTCAACGAGTTGGCCTGCGCCGCCTGCGGCGGTCCCGTCTCGGAGGGCCGCTGCCCGACGTGCCGCGCCTCCCGGGCGAGCCTCGGCTACCGGCTCCCGATGGTCACGCGTCAGCTGGTCATTCAGCTGCTGATCGCCCTCGCCGTCCTGCTCGGCGCGCTGGCCTTCGCCGTCGAGCGCACCGGCTGAGGCCGACCGCGCGTCAGGTCGCGGCGCCTGTCTCGAACGCGCGCCGCCAGCGGATCTCGCCGTCGATGAAGTCGTCGATGTCCCCGTCGAGCACCGCGCCGGTGTTGCCGGTCTCCACGTCGGTCCGGAGGTCCTTGACCAGCTGGTAGGGGTGGAGGACGTAGTTGCGGATCTGGGAGCCGAAGCTCACGTCCTGCGGGCCGCCGGTGATGCGCTGCTTCTCCTCGGCCTCCTCCTGGCGGCGGCGCTCGAGCAGCTTGCCTTGGAGCACCAGCATCGCCGCGGCCTTGTTCTGCAGCTGCGAGCGTTCGTTCTGGCAGGAGACGACGATGCCGCTCGGCAGGTGGGTGATCCGCACCGCCGAGTCGGTGGTGTTGACGCCCTGACCGCCGGGCCCGGAGGACCGGAAGATGTCGATCCGCAGGTCCTTCTCGTCGATGTCGACGTGGTCGCTCACGTCGACGACCGGCGTCACCTCGACACCGCCGAACGACGTCTGCCGGCGGGCCTGGTTGTCGAACGGGCTGATCCGGACGAGCCGGTGCACGCCGTGCTCGCTGCGCAGGGTGCCGAAGGCGAACGGCGCGCTGACCTTGAAGGTGGCGCTCTTGAGCCCCGCCTCCTCGGCGTAGGAGGTGTCCAGCACCTCGGTCGGGTAGCCGTGCCGCTCCGCCCACCGCAGGTACATGCGCAGCAGCATCTCGGTCCAGTCGGCCGCGTCGACCCCGCCGGCGCCGGCGGAGAGCTGGACGATCGCCTCGCGCTCGTCGTACTCGCCGGAGAGCAGCGTCCGCACCTCGAGCCCCGAGATCTCGCGGCGCAGGGCCGGCAGGTCGCCCGCGACCTCCGCCATGAGATCGGCGTCCTCGAGGTCGACCGCGGCCTGCGCGTCCTCGAGCCGGGCGCGCAGCCCCTCGACCCGGGTGATGTCGGCGCGTACCCGGGACAGCTTGCTGGTGACCTCCTGCGCCCGCACCTGGTCGCTCCACAGGTCGGGGTCGCTGGCCTGCGCCTCGAGGTCGGCGAGCTGCCGGCGGAGGCCGGGCAGGTCGAGCACCGACTCGATGCCCGCGAGGGTGCTGTCGAGCTCCTTCAGCTGCTCGGGCAGGTCATCGGCCATGCGTCGAGACTACGGCGGGGGCGAGCGTCCGTGATCTGCTGCGTGGTCGTCCGGTGGAAGGGCAGCGAGCTCGGCGCACCCGATCGGCGGCTGCGTAAGGACACGCCGAGAGACGTCGGCGTGTCCTTACGCAGTCCCGCTTCCGGAACCGTCGCCCGTCGCCCGTCGCCCGTCGCCCGTCGCACCGAAGCCAAAGCGGGCCTTTGGAGGTGGACGACCGTCAGCTCGTGACGTCCTTGGTCGTGAACAGCGCCCACGAGGCCCCGAGGAAGATCGCGACGAACACGACCTGGAGCAGCAGGCCGCGTTCGATGTCCCGCCACAGGATGGGGTTGCGGAACAGGTCGACGAACGAGAGCCAGTAGTGCGTCGGCAGGTAGGGACGGATCGAGGCGGCGGCGTCGAGCGGGTCGAGCGCCGTGCTCGCCACCAGCACCGCGAAACCGCCGAGGGCGGCCGCGAGCGGTGCGTCGGTCAGCGTGGACAGGAACAGGGCGAACGCGGCGACGCCGAGCATCGAGACGCCGACGTAGAGCACCGCGAGCACGATCCGCAGGGCCGTGCCCTGCTGGCTGATCGGCGGGCCGCCGGAGATCGACGAGATCTCCCCGGACGCCTCGAAGAACAGGTTGCCGACGATCAACCCGGAGACCGCGACGGTCACCACGGCGATCAGCACGTAGGTGAAGATCGCGACGAGCTTCGCGACGAGGAACCGCGTCCGACCGACCGGCCGCACCAGCAGGTAGCGCAGGGTGCCGGACGCCGCCTCCCCCGCCACGCTGTCACCCGCCACGACGAGGACCGACAGCGGCAGCAGCAGCACCATGTCGATCACCAGGGCGACCGCGGCGAACAGCGTGCCGTTGGCCAGCACCTCGGACAGCAGCGCCGGGCCCTGACCCGGACGCGGCGCGATGTCCGTGGCGGCGACGAAGCCCGCGATGACGGTCGGGAGCGCGACGAGGATCGCGAGCGACACCCAGGTGCGCGGGCGTCGCAGCAGCAGCTGCAGCTCGACCGCGATCATGCCGCCGCCCAGCGCGGGCAGGTTCCGTCCCCGCAGACTCAGCCCGCGTAGGTTCCGTCCCCGCAGATTCAGGCTCATGCGAACACCGAACTCTCGGTCTTCTCCAGGAAGACCTCCTCCAGAGTCCGCCGCTCCAGGATCAGCTCCCGCACGCGTATCCCCGTCTCCACCAGTCGCCGGTTGAGGTCCTCGGCGTGGCCGCCCTCCACGGTGATGTGCTCGCCGTCGCGACCCACCACCACGCGGCCGAGCACGGCCACGGCCCGCTCCACGTCCGGGGTGGTGATCCGGATGCGGCCCGTCGGACGGCGCAGGGCGGCGACGTCGTCCTGCACGACCATCCGGCCGTGGCTGACCATGCCGACCCGGGTGCACAGGCTCTGCACCTCGCCCAGCTGGTGCGAACTGAGCAGGACGGTCGTTCCGCCGGCGTTGAGCTTGGCGAGCAGCTCGCGCATCTCGCGGATGCCGGCGGGGTCGAGCCCGTTCGTCGGCTCGTCGAGCACGAGCAGGCGGGGGCTGCGCAGCAGGGCGGCCGCCAGTCCGAGGCGCTGCTTCATGCCGAGCGAGTAGGCCTTGACCGGCCGGTCGTCCACCGTGTCCATGCCGACCTCGCGCAGCACCTCCTCCACCCGATCGCGCCGGTCGCCGCGGGTGCTGCCCGGCCCGGCGGCGTCCAGCAGGTGCAGGTTGCGCCGGCCGGACATGCGCATCCAGAACGCGGGCGACTCGATCAGCGCGCCGATCTGCGGCAGCGTCTTCGCCCCGCCGTGCGGCATCCGTTCCCCCAGCACCTCCATCCGGCCGGCGCTCGGGAAGACCAGGCCCAGCAGCATCCGGACGGTCGTCGACTTGCCCGAGCCGTTGGGGCCGAGGAAGCCGTAGATGTCGCCCTCCTGCACGCGCAGGTCGAGCGAGTCGACGACCGTCAACTGCCCGTACCGCTTCGTCAGACCATCGGTCGTGATCACTGGCCGGTCCGATCCGGTGGGTTGTCCACGAGTTGCTGCGCGATCTGCTGCAGGACGTCCAGGGTCACCGTGCCGGCCAGCGCGTAGCCCCGCTCGCCGGAGGAGAAGATGAGCCCCCGCAGCATCGGCGCCTCGATCAACGTGCCCTCCCCGAACGACCCCTTGTACGGCGGACGCCCGGGCGAGTCGATCTGTTGCCGGATCGAGTCCGCGGTCGCGCTGTCGAAGGCGATCAGCGACACCACCGAGACGCCCTGGCCGTAGGTGGCGAGGAAGGGGCGGGCGTCGCTGCGCCGCGGCAGCCCCGCCAGCTCCGTCGGCAGGACGTACTGCGGGGTCAGGTCCTGCGGGGCGGGGGGCGGCATGTTCTGGATGTCGATGCGCGGGGTGTGTCGGGCGTCGAAGCGCAGCACCTCGTCGCTCGGCGGAGTCAGCGACAGGTCGAGGAACCGGGTCTCGAAGGCGACGAGGTCACTGGTCGTCGACTTCATCTCCACCTGCAGCGGCAGGCCGTTCTCGGCGTCGATCCACATCCGCACCTGGCCGACGAGGCTGCGGGGGTCGTTCGGGTGCCAGGTCATCGCGATCGTGGCGCGACCGGCCACCCGCTGTTCGTTGCCGAGCTGTACCCCGCGGCCGTCCCACGGCATGGCCTCCAGCAACCGGTAGCCGAGTGAGGTCGGCAGGACGTCGGGCGGCGCGGGCTGCGGGAACTGCGGTGGCGCGACCTCGCGGGTGAGCCGACGCTCGTTGCTCTCCCAGGTGAGCGTGCGGCGGCCGGTGACGTAGGTGTCCTGTTCCCCGTACGGGGTGATGCGGTCGACGCGGTACCGGTCCGGGGCGGCCTGCCAGACCCGCAGCCGCGTGCGGTCGCCGAGCAGGGTGATGACGTCCTGCCGGACCGTGTCGACGTCCGGCAGGTTCAGCGTCCCGCGCGACTCGACGAGTCCCGAGTGCGGCACGGTCTTGGAGGACAGCACGAGCTGCATCCACTGCACGACCGACCGGGAAGGTGTCGACACCGGGAACGCCGACACGAGGGCGGGCGCGCTGCAGAGCAGCAGGACGGCGACGATGACGGCGAGCCACCGGGCCCGCGCGCCCGGGCGGCGCAGCGCCGCCGCTACTCCGCCGGTCGACAGGCCCGTCGACATGCCCGTCGACACCGCGTGCGCGCGCCGCCGCAGCACGTCCTGGACCCGGCCCTTCACCGGCTCCACGCTACGGCTCAGGCGGGGAACACCTGCCCGTGAGCATCGGCGCGCCGAAGATCGTCCGCGCCACCCTCGCGGTGGTCAGACGCTGGGGACGCCGTCCCGTTCACGCCAGGTCGCCAGCCACGCCGGCAGATCCGCCGCCGGCATCGGCCGGGCGAAGTAGTAGCCCTGCGCCTGGTCGCAGCCGAGGTCGGCGAGGTGCTGCCAAGTGCGTTCCGTCTCGACGCCCTCGGCCACGACGTCGAGACCCAGGTTGCGGGCGAGGTCGACGCTGGAGCGGACGATCGCCTCGTCGGAGGCGCCCTGGTCCATGTCCATGACGAACGAACGGTCGATCTTCAGCTGGTGGACCGGCAGGCGCTTGAGGTAGGACAGCGACGAGTAGCCCGTGCCGAAGTCGTCGATGGCGAGCGAGACACCGAAGGCGGCGAGCCGGACGAGCACGGCCATCGCGTGCTCGGGGTCGGTCATGATCGTGCTCTCGGTGATCTCGAGCTCGAGCTGGTCGGCGGCGACGCCGCTCTCGACGATCAGACGTTCGACCTGGTCGGCGAAGTCGACGTCGAGCAGGCAGCGGGTGGAGATGTTGACGGCCATGCGCATCGGGGGCAGGCCCGCCTCCAGCCAGGCCCGGTTCTGGGCCAGGGCGCGTCGGAGAACCGTCAGGGTGAGCGGGCGGATCAGCCCCGTGCGCTCGGCGGCGGGGATGAACTCCATCGGCCCGAGCAGACCGTGCTTCGGGTGCATCCAGCGCAGCAGGGCCTCGACACCCGTGACCTCACCCGTGCCGACCTGCACCTTCGGCTGGTAGTGCAGCACCAGCTGCGACTCGTCGGCGATCGCCGCCCGGAGCTCGCCGAGCAGCGCGAGCCGGCGGGGGCTGTTGATGTCCTGGTTCCGCTCGTACAGGCACGCGCCGACGTGCGACTCCTTGGCGGCGTACATCGCGACGTCCGCGTGCTGCAGCAGCGCCTCGAAGTCGTCCCCGTGGTCCGGGTAGACCGCGACGCCGAAGCTGCCCTCGACGTCGAGGGTCACGTTCTCGAGGACGAACGGCTGGGAGAGCGCCTCCAGGAGCTTCTCCGCGATGCCGAGCGCCGCGTGCGGGTTCGGCAGGTCGGGCAGCAGGACGACGAACTCGTCGCCGCCGAGGCGCGCCACCGTGTCGGCGTCGCGGAGGTTCTCCCGCAGCCGCTTCCCCACCTCCTGCAGGAGCAGGTCGCCGTGGTGGTGGCCGAGGGTGTCGTTGATCTCCTTGAACCGATCCAGGTCCAGCAGCAGCAGCGCGGGGAACCGGCCGGTACGCGCGCTGGCGGACAGCGCCTGCCGGACCCGGTCCTGCAGCAGGCTGCGGTTCGGGAGGCCGGTGAGCGCGTCGTGGTTGGCCAGCTGCTCGTTGAGGTTCGCCGTGCGGCGCAGCCGGCGTGAGGCCTGCCAGACGAGGTGGAACAGGCCGAGGTAGAGCAGGCCCAGGCACAGGACGAGCAGCAGCACGACGGTGCGGGTGTCCTGCTTGATCGCCTGAGCGATCGGCGTGTACGGCATGTACATGGCCACCGCGGCGATGACCGGCGCGGATTCGCTGACGTGGATCGGCACGTAGATCACGAAGATGGGCCCGTGCTGCCCGAGGATCGCCGCCAGCCGCGGGTCGCCCGTCTCGGTGATGATCTCGGAGGAGAGGTCGCCCAGGAGCGCGCCGCGGATGCCCGCGGGCATCGGCGCGTGTGACCCGACGACGGTGGCGTCGTCGGAGTAGCTGAGGATGCCGTTGGGCAGCCACGCGTCGACCCCCGAGACACCGCCCAGCTTCGAGTAGGTGTCGAACGATCGCTTCAGCAGCATCGCCTGTTCGACCGTGGGCAGGCCGCCCGCATCGAGGCGGACGCCGGCGGTCGACAGCTCCGCGACGAAGTCGACGAGCTGGGCCGCCATCTGCTCGTTCGTCGCCAGGCTGCGGTGCTTGATCGTCCGGGACAGCTGCTGGGAGAGCACTAGGCCCAGGACCGTGATCAGCACCAGGCTGAGCACCGCGAACTTCACGAGCAGTGAAGGAGCCCGGAGCACGCGACGACGGAGACGGGTTCCCACCCGGAGTTTGTCGGCTTACACGTGACACCTCTCGTCACCCGCGCGGGTGAGCCTCGTTGCAATCGACAGCGGCTCGCGCTCGGAGGCGGGCATCGACGGCGCGCCCGCCAGGGGCGCGGAAGGAGATCCTCGGATGCGCACAGGCACGACTCGGTCCGGCACTCGCTCGGCGCTCCGGCGCCGTTGGCTCGGCGTCGCGGGGGCAGCGGCGCTGGCGGGAGGCCTCGCGCTCGTCGGAACCCCGGCGGCGACCGCGGCTCCGGGCGACACCCAGGTCGCGCTCGGCGACTCCTACGCCGCGGGCCCGCTGATCACGCCGCAGGACCCGAGCCGGCCGGGCTGCCTGCGGTCGCTGGCGAACTATCCGCACGTCGCGGCCGGACAGGATCAGACCGTCCTGACCGACGTGAGCTGCAGCGGCGCGCAGACCGAGGACATGACGCACGCCCAGACCACCTACGAGGGCGGCACGAATCCGCCCCAGCTCGATGCCCTGAAGCCCGACACCGACATCGTCACCCTGACCATCGGGGGCAACGACATCGGCTTCACCAGCATCATCGAGAACTGCGCCGCCTACTCCCCCAACGGCCCGACCCGCAGCGGCGCCCAGACGTGCAAGGACTTCTACACCGCCGGGGGCACCGACCAGCTCGCCGCCCGCATCGCGGCCACCCGCAGCGACGTCGACGCGGTCCTGCAGGAGATCCACGCGCGCTCGCCGCAGGCCCGGATCTACGTCGCCGGCTACCCGGCGATCCTTCCGGAGTCCGGCCAGGACCCGGCCACGGTCTGCTGGCCGCAGATGCCGATCACGACCACGGACGTCGGTTACCTCCGCGGCGTGGAGAAGCAGCTCAACCAGATGCTGGCCGATTCCGCCGCCGCGAACGGCGCCTCCTACGTCGACACCTACACCCCGACCATCGGCCACGACGCCTGCAAGGCTCCGGTCGTCCGGTACGTGGAGCCGTTGGTGCCCGTGGGCGACGCGGCGCCGGTGCACCCGAACCGCGGCGGTGCGACTGCGGTGGGCACGATCGTCGCGAACGCGATGTCCTGACGCCGCAACGTCCCGACGCCGTCAGGCGCTGAGTCCGTCAGGTCCTGAGTCCGTCAGGCCCTGAGTCCGTCAGGCGCTGACGACAACGGGGGTCCCGAGCGGGACGAGCGCCCGTAGCGCGGTGATGTCCGGGTTGCGCATGCGGACGCAGCCGTGCGAGGCGTCCGTACCGATGCTGGCCGGCTCGTTCGTGCCGTGGATGCCGAGCACGCCGTCGCCGCTGCCGAACTGGAACAGCACGTCGGAGTGCCCGGACAGCCCCAGCGCGTAGGGGCCGTACGCGCCCGACGGGTTGCCGGTCGAGAGGTTGTCGGTGACGTAGAAGTTGCCCGCCGGGGTCGGCGTCGCCCTCGTCCCGACCGCGACCGGGAAGCGACGCTCGAGCCGGCCGTCGCGCAGCAGCGCCAGGCTGTGCGAGCCGAGGTCGATCTCGATCCTGGTGGAGATCGGCCGCGCCTCGACGTCGGCGCCGCGGACCCACCCGCGGGCGCCGTTCGGCCGCACCGGGAGCTCGACCTCCCACCAGCCGCCGCGACGGCCGGTGGTGAGCAGCGTCTGCTCCGCGCCGAGGTCGGTGCGGCCGGGCAGCCGCAGCTTCGGGGCACCGTCTGGGGTGGCGTAGACCTGCACGCCGCGCGGCGCCGCGACCACGACGGACGACGTGTCGAGCCGGCGGGCGTGCGGCTTCGGTGCGGCCGGCGCCGCCGCGACCGGCCGGGAGCGAACCGTTGCGGCGTCCCCCGCGGCATCTGTCGCCGGGCCGCCGTCGTCGTCGAACAGCACGACGCCACCGGTCGCGGCGAGCGCGAGGCCCACGGCGGCGGCTCCGGCGCGCACGAGCATCCGGCGTCGGGACATGGCGCCGATTATGGACAATCAATCGTCGGATCGAACGAACCCGCCGCCTTCATACGGTCAGCAGCTGAACGCCACGTGCACCTCGGCGGCGTCGGCGGCGTTGCGGGCGACGATCTCCCGCAGCGTGCCGGTCTCCTCGATGATCCGCATCCCCACCGGCGAGAAGGTCTTCTCGTTGAACACCTGCCGGCCGAGCAGCGGGTTGGTGAGGGCCTGGGTGAACGCGTCGTGGGCGACCATGGTCGTCATGAGCTGGCCCATCATGAAGTAGTCCGGGTAGTCCTCCGCGAAGATGCCGACGTACCACTCGACGTCGTCGACCGTGGCGTAGAGGGCGCGCAACCGCTGCTGCACCTCGGCATCGGTCGTGAGCTCGTCGAAGTCCCTCAGCCTCGGCAGGGAGAACGCCTCGCGGTAGTCGTTGTAGGAGCGCAGCCGCGCCTGCCGCATGAGGGCGACCGTGCGTTCCTCGACGGACGGCCGGTCCGGTGCGAAGCGGTCGGTGAGGAAGCGGGGCGTGTTGCCGAGGCCGATGCGCCCGGCGCGCGAGCGGGAGCACTGGGCCATCAGCGACTCGACGCCGCGGGCGAGCACGAGCGGGTTGTTGTTGAGGAAGGTTGCCGGCGTCAGCGCGTCGCCCTCGGGCCCGGCCTTCACCTCGTCGGGCGCGAGCGGGTGCCACCGGTAGAGCAGGTCGAACTCGATGGCACACCAGTTGGAGCGGTTCCAGCGCTCGCCGTCGGCGAGGAACGGGACGACCTCCAGCGGCGCGTCGAAGGGGGCGATGTGCTTGATGTACTCCTCGACCACCAGCTTGAGCGTCAGCACGATCATCACGTTGCGCGCCGTCTCGAACAGGCGGTCGTCGTCCCAGCCGGGGTAGGCGTCGGCGAGCAGGCCGGCGATGCGGTTGTGCTCCCGGAAGAAGACGACGTTCATCATCGTCTGGCCGATGGTCGAGTTGCCGTGCTCGAGCCCGACGGCGAACACGTGGTCCGCATGCTCGGCGGAGGCGCCGGCGAGGATCACGTCGATGAGGAAGCGGTCGTCGTGCAGGCCCTCGAACTCCGGCTTGACGGCGAGGGGCTCCCCCGGCGCACGCGGGGCGAACAGGAACTGCGGGAACTCCTGACCGTCGATCTGCTGGGTGCGCAGCCGCCCGCCCTCGTGGGCGCGCAGGAGCTGGGTCTGCGTCTCGGACAGGCCGTAGATCTGGCAGAGGTCGATCTCGTGGTTCGAGGTGTTCCGGCGCGGGTCGGTGTGGCTCGTGCGCAGGAAGCTGTCCGTGAACCACTGCGCGAAGAACATGAACATGGCGCTGGTGTCGGTCGCCGGGACGAACTCGGTCCGCCGGAACAGGTCGACCACCTCCGACTCGGCGGGCAGGTCGTCCCTTGGCTCCGCGGGCGGCAGGTGCCGGCCGGTCCAGGTGCGGTCCGTCAGGCCGCGCCAGGTCGTGTAGTCGCCCTGGAGGGTCAGCGGGCGCGGACGCGGCTTGGCCGAGTAGGCGTAGTGGTTGATGACCGCCTCGCTGACGAGGCGGCGCATGCCCGGCACCTTGCCGAGCGGCTCGATCAACCACGGGATGGCGGCCTCGACCTGGGCGGGCAGGCTCGGCGGACGCAGTCGGAGACGGTTCAGCACCCGGGGCAGTCGGTCGCTCAGCGGCGGGGGCAGCAGCGTCGTCATGATCAGTTCCCCCTCTGTCGGGTGGGCTGTCGGCACGCATTGATCCACGCCCGACCGCCGTCCGTCCCGGAAACGCCGGACGAGAGGCGGGCGTGCTCACCGTCGGTCACGCAGAGGGTGGCGTGCGCGGTTTGCCCGGCGCCGTTCTCGTATCCCGCGCCGCCGTTCGCGACTCCCGAGGATCTCGGGTCCGAATTCCTCGCAGATCGCGACCGGCCGGTACGCAGCGCCGAAGCCGAGGGGGCTGGTGTCCTCCGCCCGCCGCCTCGGTGCAGGGGTGCCTGACCAGATCCGGACAAAGCTCGGCCACCGATGCCGGAGTTGACCCTCTACGTGCCGGTTTCAGGAGGGCCCGGACCGCAGCTTCGTCAAAGTTTGTTTTGCCAACCGGCGTAGGGCTTCTGCGCGGCGGCTGACAGTCCGCCCGCCACGCAGCGATGGGCAGGCGGCGGACTCCCTCGCGACTAGCCTCCCTCGCGGAGGTGGGGCATGCGCGAGGCCAGGGCGTCGTCCGGAGCCGCCGCGGCCACCGAGCCGGCGGAGCCGTCCGGTTCCCGCCAACCGGACGGACCACCTGAGCCGACGGAACTCCCCGGGCCGGCCGCACGCCGCGACCGCAGGCGGTGGAGACCAGGCCTCGGCCCCCTCGCCGGACTGCTGGCCACCACGTCGGCGCTGCTGCAGATCCTCACGTCGCCGGCGCTCGGGCTCGCGGACAACGGCGACTACAAGCGCGTCCTGAACCCGATGGGCCTGATGGCCGCGCGCCCGCCCGGCCAGTCGAAGTTCGCGTACCTGGTGCTCGACTTCGTGCCGCGTCCGCCGGCCGAGCAGGGCTACACGGCAACCGAGCTGTACTTCCTGCGGGCCGTGCGCTGGATCCACGACCTGCTCGGCTTCGGCCCGGACCTCGACCTGCGGGTCGTCGGCGCCGCGCACGCCGTGGCGCTCGGGGGGGCCGTGTGGCTGGTGGTGCGGGCGCTGCCGGGCCCGCGGGCGCTTCGGGCGGTCAGCGCCGGACTGCTCGTCGTGGTGGTCACCGACACCCGCTTCGTGGTCTACCTGAACTCCTTCTACACCGAGCCCGCGTCGATGCTGGCACTGCTGTTCCTGGTCGCCGCCGTGCTGCACGCCTGGCGCCGGCCGGTCGTGACGCCCTGGGGGCTGCTCGCGATCGCGGCCGCCTCGTCCGCGCTGATCCTGTCGAAGTCGCAGGACGCGGTGCTCGTGCTGCCGATCGGCGTGCTGCTCCTCGCCCGGCGCGGCGGGTGGGGCCGGTGGTCCGGCAGCTGGACCGGGCGGATCGCGCCCGCGGTCGTCGCCGGGCTGCTGCTCGTCCTCGCCGCGGCCTTCCTGCACTCGCAGCCGCGACACCTGACGGAGAGCAACCGCTACAACGCGGTCTTCGTGGAGATCCTCGGCCACTCCGACGACCCGATCGGCGACCTCCGGGACCTCGGGCTCGACCCGGCGCTCGCGCGCTACGCCGGGCGGGCCATCTACCTCCCGGGCAACGCCCTGAAGGATCCGCACTTCGCCGGCTTCTTCGACCAGGTCACGAACCGCAGGCTCGCCGACTTCTACCTGAGCCACCCCGGTCGCGGTCTGGCGCTGGCGCACCGCGGGGCCACCGCCTCGATGGACCTGATCCCCCGCGGCATCTCCCCGCACATCGGCACGCAGACGAAGGCGGACTCGGCTCGGCCCGTGTACGACTCCTGCAAGCTCTGCCTCTACAGCAGCGTCAGCCGCGGCCTGCGCGAGGCGTCCGCCGTGCTCGTCCCGGCCCTCTGGGCGGCGGCCCTGGCGCTGGCCTGGCTCCTGCGGCGACGGCCGATCGACGAGCGGAACACGTCGGCCGGGCTACGCGCCGTCCTGGTGCTGCTGACGGCAAGCGCGGGCGTGGCGATGGCGACCGCGCTGCTGGGCGAGGGCGAGTTCGAGATCGTCAAGCATCTCTACCTGGCGTCGGTGGCGAACGGGCTGCTCGCGGTGCTGGTCGTGCATGCGGCCGGACTGCTGTGGTGGCAGCGGCGCGCGGCCGAACCGAGCCCGGATCAGGCCGCGGGTCCCGTCAGGCATCGGACGGCGTCGGCTGCGCATTCGTGATGCGGTTGTCCGGCTCCCACAGCTTGGCCAGGAGCTCGAGGAGGACGTACACGAGCGTGGCCAGTCCGACGAACACCAGCGGGAGCGCGAGGACCGGAAGCGCATAGCCCGCGATCAGCCCGGCCCGTATCTCCCGGATCCACAACGGCGACAGGACCACCGGACCCAGGAAGCCGACCGCGATGGCGAGCACGAGCGGCCAGCCGCCGAGCCAGCCGAACGCGACCGCGACCGGGGTCGCGACGCCGATGCCCACCCCGAACACGGCGACCCACGCCACGATCAGCAGTCTCCAGAGCAGCCCCGAGTTCCACCGTGTCCGCGTACTGACGCCCGCCCACATCGCCCAGCGCCGGAAGAACGGCACGCGAGCGTCGCCCATGGCGTCGCGGAAGATGCGGTCGGCCTTCCACGAGTCCAAACCGGGTTCCGCGCCGGGGCCCCCGTCTTCCTCGAACCGGTCCTGCAGGTCGTCGTGCAGAAGGGCCGGAAGCGAATGGCGTCCGTAGCGGGGCACGAGCCACGTGAGGAGCTCGGGGACGGAGGCCAGGTCCGTCACCGCCTTGCGCGGATCGAAATGCTCGTCATCGGGCCACGGGACGAACCGCTGCCCGCCGTCCTTGACGTACCGGAACGGCTCGACCAGGAAGAAGTTCTTCGCATCCTTCTGCCGCAGGCCGACGGTCGCGGCTCGATCGGAACCGACCTTGCGGAAGGCGCCGCCCGAACCCTCCTCCCCGGGCTCGCCCCCGAGCAGCACGAACCCGTACCGCTCGACGGCGACCTCCAGCACCTTCGAGGCGGGCCAGCCGGTGGCCTCCACCAGCTCGTGCAGGACCTTCCGTGTCGGGTCGGGAAGGCTCGCTTCTCCTGGGATCTGCCCGGCAGTGGTCATGGTTCGCACACCTCGTTGAGCCATGCTCGATGGGGGCAGCACGATAGCCCGGCCGCGGACCGTCGATCGGTTCCTCGACGGCCGGGCCTCCCGTCCGTTTAGGTGAGCCCATGGGCTCCCTTCTCGTCGAGATCATCGTGGACTGCCGCGACCCGCAGGCGCAGGCGCAGTGGTGGAGCGAGGTGCTGGGCTGGAAGGTGACCGCCGACCCACGCGGCATGTACTGGGCGTCCGAGACCGGCGGATTCGACGTCCTGCCGCTGATGGTCTTCGTGCCGGTTCCGGAGGAGAAGTCGGTCAAGAACCGGATCCACCTCGACGTCAGCCCCTCGGGTTGCGAGCAGGCGGAGGAGCTGGAGCGGCTGCTCGGGCTCGGGGCCCGGCGTGTCGACGTCGGGCAGGGCGACGCGCCGTTCATCGTGCTCGCCGATCCGGAGGGCAACGAGTTCTGCCTGCTCGGGCGGCGCGTGGACCGGTAGGACGGCCGCTGGTGACGGGCGCTGAGCGAGGTCAGGACGGACCGTTCGACGGATGTTCGGCGACAAGTATGTGAAATCTCCCGCGCAGAACCGGCGCACACGTTCAAATATCAGGTGCCGCCTTCGCAGACGCGAGCGGCGGCGGGAGCGATGCCCGCCCTTCCGTCGAGACGAGGGACGTGCCATGTCGGAGAACCCCCAGCAGTACGGCCAGCAGCCGTACGGACAGCCCCAGCAGGGGCAACCGCAGCAGCAGGGCTACGGGCAGGACTACGGCCAGCCCCAGCAGGGTTACGGCCAGCAGAACTACGGCCAGCAGAACTACGGCCAGCCGGGCGGCTTCCAGCAGGGCGGCTACGGCCAGCCCGGGGCGCTGCCGTCCTCGGTGAACATCGCGAGCATCCTGTTCTTCGTCTCCGGCGGCCTGACGCTGCTCGGCGGACTCCTGCTGCTCGCCGTGGCGAGCCTCGGCGCCTTCTTCGGCCTGTTGGCCGTTCTCTACCTGGCCCTCGGGGCCTTCGAGATCTACCTCGGGCTCCAGCTGCGCAAGCTCGTTCCGTGGTCGCGGACCGCCGCCATCGTCCTCAGCGCGGTCAGCATCCTGCTGAGCATCGTGCTCATCACGCAGGGCGGCGGCGCCATCCTCGGGCTCATCATCCCGGCCGTGATCATCTACCTGATGTACCGGCCAGACACCGTGTCGCGCTTCCCGCAGTCGACGCTGCCGCTCGGCATCTGAGGCCGGGCTCGCCCACACCCACGCCGGGGGCCTCCACCGTCACGCGACGGTGGGGGCCCTTCGCCGTTCGCCGCCGAGACCTCCGCGCCGCTCGTCCCTTGACGGCACCGGCCGCCGCGGGAGCATGGCGCCGTGACCCGGGCGGACCTGGTGGACGACGGCCGACGCGCCGCCGCGAACCGGTCGTGGCTCACGGCCTACGAGGCCCTCACGGCCGTCGACGAGGCGGAGGCCCTCGCGGCGGCCGACCTCGAACTGCTCGGCCTGGCGGCCTTCCTCGCCGGCCGCGATGCGGAGTCCGACGCCGCCCGCGAGCGGGCCCATCAGGCGTTCCTGGCCCTCGGCGAGGTGGAGGCGGCGGCGCGCGTCGCCTACTGGCTGGCGCTGGCGACGACCCTGCGCGGCGAGCCGAGCCGCGGGGCCGGCTGGTTCGCCCGCGCGCAGCGGGTGCTGGACGAGGCCGGCATCGAGGAGTCCGTCTGGCGCGGGTTCCTGCTCGTCTCGTACGGCATGCAGGCGCTGTTCGCCGGGCGCCCCGGGGAGGCTCTCGATCTCCAGGACCGGGCGGTCGCGATCGGTGAGCGGTTCGGTGATCCCGACCTGCGAGCCCTCGCCCAGCTCGGCCGGGGCCAGGCGCTCATCGCGCTCGGCGAGGTGGGGCGCGGGCTGGCCGACATCGACGAGCTCATGGTCTCGCTGACCCTGGACGAGCTGGCGCCGCAGATCGTCGGGTTGGCCTACTGCGCGGTCATCGAGACCTGCCATGCCAACTTCGACATCCAGCGGGGGCAGGAGTGGACCACGGCCCTCGACCGCTGGTGCGGGGCACAGCCGCAGCTCGTGCCCTACCGCGGACAGTGCCTCGTGCACCGCTCGGAGCTCCTCGCGCTGCACGGCTCCTGGTCCGAGGCGACGGTCGAGGCGGAGCGGGCACGCATCCGCCTCACCCGGCCGCCACCGACGTCGGCCGCAGGCATGGCGTGCTACCAGCGCGGCGAACTGCACCGTCTCCGCGGCGAGGCGGCGGAGGCCGAGGCGGCGTTCGAGGCCGCGAGCCGGCACGGCCACGACCCGCAACCGGGGCTCGCGCTCCTGCGACTGGAGCAGGGACAGCCGGCCGTGGCCTTCGCGGGGCTGCAGCGGGCGGTGGCGGAGGCACATCCGGTCCGCGGACAGGCGCACCTCCTGCCGGCACTCGTCGAGGTGGCGTTGGCGGCGGGAGACGTGGCCGCGGCGCGTGAGGCGGTGGACGGACTGACCGAGGCGGCCTCGCTGCGGCAGGCGCCGATGCTGGCCGCCGCCGCGGCGACATCCGCGGGCGCGGTCCTGCTCGCCGAGCATCGCTGGGCGGAGGCGCTGCGCAGCCTGCGGCAGGCGTTCGCGGGGTGGCAGGAGTTGCACGCGCCGTACGAGGCGGCGCGGACCCGGGTGCTGCTGGGTCGAACCTGCCGCGCGCTCGGCGACGAGGACAGCGCCGCGCTCGAGTTCGCCGCGGCGCGGTGGAGCTTCGAGCAGCTCGGGGCGGTGGGCGACCTAGCCCGGCTCGACGACCTGCAGCGCCCCTCGCGGCACGAGAGCGCGCGCCCGCCGGACGGGCTGACGCTCCGGGAGCTGGAGGTGCTCCGGCTCGTCGCGACCGGCGCGACCAACCGCGCGATCGCCGGCACGCTCTTCCTGTCCGAGAGCACGGTGGCGAGGCACGTCGCGAACATCTTCACCAAGCTCGGCTGCTCGTCGCGGTCAGCCGCGACCGCCTACGCGCATCGGCACGCGCTCGTCTGACACACGCCCCCATCCCGGGGCGGATCTACACACTTCTGCGGATGCGGCGCGCGTCGCCGCGGACCTAACCTGCCGGCGCCACGTAGTCCACGGCGACCGGGAGTTCCGAGATGCAGAGCAGTCAGCACATCGAGACGATCATCATCGGTGGCGGGCAGGCGGGGCTCGTCACGGCCTACCACCTGCAGCGACGGGGGCGCGAGTGCCTGGTGTTGGAGGCGGATCCGCGGATCGGGGACGTGTGGCGCCGGCGGTTCGACTCGCTGCGTCTGTTCACGCCCGCCCGGTACGACGCCCTGCCGGGTCTCCCCTTCCCGATGCCGGCGTCGGCGTTCCCCACCGGGCACGAGATGGCCGACTACCTCGAGGGCTACGCGGACGTGCACGACCTCCCGGTGCGGACCGGGACGCGGGTCGACGAGCTGTCCCGAGCCGGCGATCTGTACGTGCTGCGCACCGGTGACGTGACGTACACGGCGGACGCGGTCGTCGTCGCGTCCGGCACCTGGCAGCAGCCGCTCACCCCGGAGTTCGCGGGCGGGCTGGACCCGTCGATCCGGCAGCTGCACTCGGCCGACTACCGCAATCCGGCGCAGCTGCAGCCGGGGCCCGTGCTCGTCGTCGGGGCGTCGCACTCCGGCGCGGACATCGCCCTGGAACTCGCGGCGACCCGGGAGACGTACCTGGTCGGCCGGGTGCACGGCGAGCTGCCGTTCGACATCGAGGGACCCCCGGCGCGCGTGCTGTTCCCGGCGATCTGGTTCGCCTGGAACCACCTGCTCACCATGCGGACCCCGATCGGGCGCAGGATGCGTCAGCACATCCTCTCCGGCGGCGCTCCCCTGGTGCGGGTCAAGCGCAAGCACCTCGGCGCGGCCGGTGTGCGTCTCGACGAGCAGCGGGTGGTCGGCGTCGAGGACGGGCGGCCCCAGCTCGCCGACGGCACGGTGCTGGACGTGGCGAACGTCGTCTGGTGCACGGGCTTCGGCAAGGACAGCTCGTGGATCGACCTGCCGCTCGGCGCCGGCGCCTGGCCCGAGCACGCCCGGGGCGTGAGCCCGGAGCTGCCCGGGCTGTACTTCGTGGGCCTGCCCTTCCTGCAGGGCTTCTACTCGATGCTGGTCGGCGGCGTCACGCGGGACGGCGAGTACGTCGCCGAGCAGATCGACCGACGGATCCGACGGCGGGTGCGGGTGCCGCAGCAGGAGCGCTCGACCGAGCCAGCGGCCGCCGCCCGCGGCTGAGCAGTGTGCAATCTCCGCGCGGAAACCCCATCAGCGTCCGCTTTGACCCGGTCTTCGACCGGAGATCGGGGCTTCCGTGCGAAGATTTTCCAGCCACCGCCCCGCGGGCGCGGGGGCGGCGGCTCGACGGGCTCAGCCGCGGCCCTTGATCTCGAAGACCGGCATCATCGTGCGCTTCCAGGTGTCGTTCATGACGCCTGCCCAGGCCGTGTACCAGGCGCAGCCCGCGGTCACGAGGCCCAGGATCCCGCCGATGTGCGTGAGCGACGTGTTCTGGGCGAATGCGCCGACGGTCAGCAGGACGAACCCGGCCGTGGCGGTCGCGAAGACCATGGCCAGCGCGCCGCTGATGCGAATGGCCGCGAAGAGAAGCATCGCCGCGAAGATGGTCCAGGCCAGCAGGAAAAGCCCGGTCGCCTGGTGGGCGTCCGGTCGATCTGCGATCTCGGGCGCCACGAACTTGGCGTAGGCCGCGTAGGAGAGCCAGAACGCGCCGAACGAGCTGAAGGCGGTCGCCCCGAAGGTGTTGCCCTTCTTGAACTCCCACATCCCGGCGAGCATCTGGGCGATCCCACCGTAGAGCAGGGCGAGGGGCAGCACGACGACCTCGAGTTCCTTGCTGAGCATCCCCGCGTTGAAGACGCTCAGCACGAAGGTGGTGAGCGCGAAGGCGCCGAGGCCCAGCGGGGCGGGGTCAGCGATGACCTGGTGGTCCGTGGTCTGGGCCGGCGTGTCCAGACCATCGTTCCATTGCGGCTCGTTCCCCTGCGGCTCGTTCCACTGCGGCTCGTTCCACTGCGGCTCGCGCGTCGCGCGGTGGTCGCCGCGCGCCCCGGCGAACTGCCGGGTGCCGCCGTGGCCGTCCTCGGTGGGGTACACGCCGTCATCGACGGCGCCGTTCCCGTTCGGGTAGGCGTCGGGGCGTGCTCCTGGCCGTTCCGTACGTGGATAGCTCGTCACGGGTGCTCCTTTTGATCCGGACCGAGAGCACGGGCGGATAGGGGGGTCTGTCCCGGTATCGGGCCCTCGGTGCCCGGCCTATGTGTCCCCGGTCACAGTCTGGCGCAAGCATGCCGGGGGTCGAAAGCTCACAATTCGGGCTGCTGTCGCACCAGTCCGATACGACCGGTGGCCTCAGCCACCGCCGAGTTGACGGGCTGAGGCCTCCGCGTTCGCACTGATCGTGACGTCACCGATGCCGAGCCAGGAGATGCCCGGCAGGTCGACCACGCGGGTGCCGGTGACGACAACCGTGTCCCCGCCCCGGACGCTGCCGGAGAGGTTCCCCTCGGGATAGGTCTGCGCCTGATAGCGCCGGACCGCCGACTCCACGTTCGCCAGCGGCAGGCTCGTGCCGGCGGCGCCGCTGCGGTACACCTCGTCGGTGTCGACCGACTGCGCGGCGGACAGCGACGCCCCGTCGCAGGCGCCGGCCAGACTGCGGCGGGCCAGGAACACCGCGGAGGCGTCGACCACGACCAGGACCAACGCCATCAGCAGCACGGCGTAGCCGAGGGTCAGCACGAGGATGCTGCCCTCGTCGTCACGCGGTCGGTCCTGCGCCGCGGACGCCGACTCGACGGTCACCGCCCTCTGGCTCACCGCCTCGAGGCTCACCGCGCGCGCCGGAAGGCGTCGACCGCCACCGTGAAGCGCCCCGAGACCGGCACGGAGATCCCACCCGCCGGCAGGGGCGCGGAGCTGCGGACGCAGACCTCGAAGCGGGCGCCCGGCTGCAGCGACGCCGCGCCGTCGGCGGTCGAGCCGTCGCAGTCGGCGCCCTCCGGGGCGAAGCGGACGGTGGTCCGATCGGCGACGCCCTGGTCGCCCTGGTCACTCATGGCCAGCCGCGCGGCGTACTGGGCGCGCTGCATGCCGGCGGCCGACGTCGGGGCGGTGCTGTACGCGCGGCCCGCTTCGCGCGCGGCCTGCGTGACGGCGAAGGCCGCGCGCTGGACGGAGAAGACGGCGAGGAGCAGGTAGAGCAGCGGCAACAGGAGGAGCAGGGTCACGCCGACGAACTCGATCGTCGCCGTGCCCTCGTCGCCACACCGATCGGTGGTACGGGCAGCGTTCGCGGACCCCCGGGGCTGCGGACGGCGAGGCCCGCGCCCAACGCTGCCAGGAACGCTCGGCAGGGCGCGCCGGGCCAGCTCCAGCGGCTTCCGGGCAGCATTTGCCGGTGTCCGGAGTTTCGAGCGGCGAGACCCGCGCCCAACGCTTCCGTGAGGCTTCTCCGCGGCGTCTCGTACGGGACGTCCGTCCACCGCAGCGGTCACGTCGTCTCCCGGACGGCCCGGCCGGTCACCGTCATGTCGAGCCGCGGCCCGAGCGGCACGAGGGCGAGCCGGATCGACCCGGCGCAGGTGACGGCGGTCTGCGGCACGCCGCCCGCGCCGGTCTCGCCGCGGCCCCGGCACGAGATCGTCCGGGCGGCACCGGGCAGGGTGCGGCGCAGCAGCTCCTGCGCGTAGGGGCCTCCGGAGGACTCGCCGCGCCCGAGGCTTGCCGCGTGCCGGGCGCCCTCCGCCGCGTCGGCGGTGAGGACGTTGCGGGTGTGCAGCACGAGCGCCAGCTGCACGACGCCCATCACCACGAGCAGCAGCAGCGCGCCGATGAGGACGAACTCCACGACCGCGGCGCCCTCGTCGTCGGGCATCGCGTGCGACGGGGCCGACCGGGCGGTCACCCGTTGACGGAGCTGATCGCCCGGTTGAAGGCGGACGTCAGCCGCGGCCCGGCGACGGCCATGAGCGCGACGACGAGGGCGGCGGTCATGACGGTGACGAGCACCCAGCCGGGCACGTCGCCGCGCTCCGGGTCGTCGGCTTCGAGCCGGCGGGCGACGCGGGCGGGAAGCTCCCACAGGGCCGCGAGCAGGGCGAGGACGGGCATCGGATCTCCTATCCGGTGAAGGTCAGGCTGACCAGGGCGGGATACGCCGCGAACAGGACGGTCACCGGCAGGACCACGAAGACGACCGGGACCATCATGGCGATCTCCTTGCGACCGCCGGCTTCGAGCAGGGCCTGCTTGCCGGCCTCGCGGACGTCGGCGGCCTGCGCGCGCAGGACGTCGGCGAGCGGGGTGCCGCGTTCGACCGCGACCGCGAGCCCGTCGACGAACCGGGTCAGCGACGGCAGCGCGGTGCGCTTCGCGATCCCCTCGAGCGCGACCACGAGCGGCGTGCCGGCGCGGGTGTCGGCGAGCGCCCGCCGCAGCTCGCCGGACAGTTCACCGCCGCTGGTGCGCGTGACCCGCTCGAGCGCGCCGAGCGGGCTCTCCCCCGCGCCGACGGCGAGGGCCAGCAGCTCCGCGACCGCGGGGAACTCGGCGACCATGGCGAGCTCCCGCTGCCGGACCTGGCGCGACAGGACGGCGTCGCAGGCGAGGACCCCGCCGAGTCCGCCGACCACCACCAGCGCGGCGCCGACCAGCGGCGGCGGCCCCAGCCCCGTCACCACCCTCAGCGACAGCACCGCCGCCCCGGCGAGCGCCGCGAGGACGGCGATCAGCACCTGACCCGTCCGGAACTCCTGCAACGTCTGCCGGCCGCCCGCCCGTTCGAGCCGAAGGAGAAGCGCCTCACGACCGCCCAGGAATCGGTCGAGGCGGCCTGCGGCGTCGTGCAGCAGCGGCCGGACGAGCGTCGCGAACGGACCGCCGTCGGCCGCGGGAGCCGGCGGGCCGAAGCTGCCGGTCGACTCCTTCAGATAGGGGGCGATGCGGTCGCCGAGATCGGTGCGGCGCATCGGCGGCGTGCGGCCGATCGCGTAGACGAGCGCGCCGCCGCCGAACAGGCCGAGCAGCGCCCCGGTGGTCGCCGGGCTCATCGGACTGGCTCGAGCGAGGTGGGGCCGGCGACACGCAGCACGCGCCGCTCCTCCGGCAGCCGACCCACCCGTCGCATCAGCAGATAGGCGATGACCGACAGCCCGCCGCCGATCACGAGGATGGCGACGCCCGTCGGCGAGTCGTAGGCCTGGACGGTGGTTCCGCGCAGCGCGAGGAGCAGCAGCACGGTCCACGGCGCGAACAGCGCGAGCCGGGCGCCGTTGACGGTCCAGCTCTGCCGGGCCTCGAGCTCGGCGCGGGTGCGGGCGTCCTCGCGCAGGAACTGCGACAGGGTGCGCAGCAGGCGACCGAGGTCGGTGCCGCCGACCTCGCGCGTGACCCGCAGGGCCTCGACGAGTCGGTCGGCGACCGGGTCGGCGAGGTCGTCGGCGAGCTGGTCGAGGCAGCGGCCGAAGGAGCCGGTGGCGCGGTAGTTGTCGGCGAACCGCGCGAACGGCGGCCGAAGCGCCTCCGGCCCGCGTTCGCCGAGGGCGGCCAGCCCCTCGGGCAGCGACAGCCCGGCGCGGACGGCGCTCGCGAGGTCGTCGACCACGTGCGGCCACAGCTCCCGGCGCTGCTCCGACAGCGTGTTCGCGCGGTGCTTGAGCAGCGCCCGGGGCCCGAGCGAGGCGAAGACGGCGAAGGCGACCGAGAGCGAGACGGTGGCCGTCGCGACCAGGGCGACCACCCCCGTCACCAGCGCCGCGCCGGCGCTGAGAAGCAGGAACTGCACCGGTCCGAGGTCACGCGCGTCGGCGTCGATGAGCAGAGTGCGGACCCGGTCTAGCGGGCGGAAGCGCGGGCGGGGCGTCGCCGACCTCGGCTGTCCGCTGGTCACGATCAGGAACATCCCGAGGCCGAGGAGCAGCCCGAGGAAGAGACCCATCAGGCCCACCTCGCGACCGGCGCCCGCTCGACGGCCGGCCCCAGCAGCTCGGCCAGGTCGAAACCCGCCCACGCGAACCGCTCCGCATGCGGCGGGTAGCCGTCGGCACGCACGAGCCGGCCCTGCTCGTCGGTCGCGAACAGCTGCGCCACCTCGACCACGCCGTTCTCGGCGCGGCCGGGCAGTGCCGCGACCTCGCGCACCCGCCGCCGGCCGGACCCGTCCTTGATCAGATGGACGACGAGGTCCACCGAGCTCGCGACCGTCGGGACAACGAAATGGTGCGCGACATTTTCACCCGCGAGCAGGGGCAGGGTGCAGAGCTTGGTGACGGCTTCGCGGGCGGAGTTGGCGTGCACGGTGGCGAGGCCGGGAACGCCGCTGTTGAGCGCGATCAGCAGGTCGAGCGCCTCTTCCTGCCGCACCTCCCCCACGAGCAGGCGGTCGGGCCGCATCCGCAGCGCCTCTTTGATGAGCCGGCGGAGCGGGATCTCGCCGGTGCCCTCGAGGTTCGGCGACCGGGTCTGCATCGCGACCCAGTCGGGTGCGGGCAGCCGCAGCTCGAAGACCTCTTCGCAGCTGATGATCCGCTCCCGCCCCGGGATGGCGGCGGCGAGGCAGTTGAGCATCGTCGTCTTGCCGGCCTGGGTGCCGCCGGCGACGACGACGTTCAGCCCGGCGACGACCGCCGCCTCGAGGAACTGCGCGGCCTGCTCGGTCAGCGTGCCGA
Source organism: uncultured Actinomycetota bacterium (assembly GCA_963783105.1). Lineage (GTDB taxonomy): Bacteria > Actinomycetota > Actinomycetes > Frankiales > Frankiaceae > JAVEDQ01. The sequence goes on along the minus strand of CAWAMI010000004.1, from coordinate 215,594 downwards.
TGGCGACGAGGTCGTCGAGATGCCCGGCGGGGAGCACGAACTTCCGGACGTTCACCGACCAGTGCCGCCGGGTGATGTCCGGGATGACGACGTGCAGGCGCGAGCCGTCCGAAAGCGTCGCGTCGACGAACGGCTGGGAAAGGTCCACACGCCGTCCGGACGTCTTGAGCATGCGCTCGACCAGGTCCTGCACCTGGGCGTCGGTGAGGATCGTCGTGGTCAGTTCGCTGCGGCCGTGGCGTGCGATGAACACGCGGCCAGGCTCGTTGATCCAGATCTCTTCGATCTCGGGATCGTCGAGGTAGCGCTGCAGCGGACCGGCGCCGGCGACCCGGTCGTAGAGCGCCGAGGCCGCCAACTCCGGGTCGGCGATGGTCGGCAGCAACCCGGCCAGCGTCCGCTCGCCGTAGGCGTCCAGCGCCTCCTGCACCAGTCGACGGGCGGTCGCCGTGTCCCGCGAAGGGTCAACTCCGCGTGACCGGATCAGCTGCCGGACATGCTCCTCGACCTCGGCGATGGCCGCCGCGGACGCGTCGGGACGTGCGTCATCAGCGCGTAGCGTCACGACGAACCCCCGAAAGACCCCGCAAACCGGTCAGTCAGTCACGCTATGTGCATGTGCAGAGCGTGACAACTCGACCAGAACAAGCTGTGGACAACCTTCCAGGGGCGGGGAGCACTCCGCGGTCCCACTCGCTCAGTAGTGGTACCGCGCCTGCAGGATGACCAGTTGCTCACCGCTGACCGTGTAGACCAGGCGGTGCTCCTGGTCGATGCGTCGGGACCAGCAGCCCGCCAGGTCACCCTTGAGCCGCTCCGGCTTGCCTGTTCCCGCGCCCGGGTCGCGGGTGGCCCCATCAATAAGCCTGTTGATGCGACGCAGCGTCTTCCGGTCATCGGACCAGCTGCAGTAGTCCTCCCAGCCGTTGGCCGTGAAGGAGACTCTCACTCGGAGGCGAGGTCCTTCTCGCTCACGCGACCGGCGCGAACGTCGTCGAGGCTCTGCCGGAGACGCTCTGCGTTCCGCGGGGACTGGAGCAGGTGAACCGTCTCGCGCAACGCGTGGTACTCATCCGCGGAGACCAGATACGCGGTCCCGCTCCGCGACACGATCTCGACTGCCACCTGATCGTCATTGACCTCTTCGATCAAGGGAAAGAGTCGCCGACGCGCTTCGCTAGCCGTGATCGACATCAACGTCCCCTTCGACGAGCCCACGCGCCTCTTCGGCAACTGGTACGACTAACTGTACCGCCGGAACCCAGGGGACGCAGCTTGACCAACGGCCACGCTGTCGTGCACGTGGCCTCTCCGGCAGCCGGCCCGGCGCCGGGCCGTTGGCGGACGACCGACGCCCACCGGGAGGGCGACGCGCAGAGCTGACCACCTCGCCGAGCCCGGGTTCACTTGCCCTTGGTGACCGTCCGGTAGCGGGCCTCGAGACCGGAGTAGACGGCGAAGACGAGAAGGCCGAGCGCGATCAGCGCGAGGAGTGCATCCCCCCAGGCGCTGTCCGCCAGACTGGACAGTTCCCGGTCCAGCCCATCGGCCTGCTTGGCGTTGCCTTGGATGCCGGCGATGATGAAGAAGATCCCGATGGGGAGGAACACGACGGCCCGAGCCGGGATGCCGATGGTGCCCGCTGCCCGTACCAGGGCCTGGATCCAGCGGGGTGACTGCTCGACATCCATCCCGTAGGCGTAGTCCTGGCCCACCCCTGTCCGGATCTGGTTGAGACTGACCAGAATGATGATGACGCCGACCGCCACCATCAGTTCGCGCCCGGCCGGAAGGTGAAGCAGGCCTCGTGCCGTCTGCTGTTGCTGCTGCTCACTGCCGGCGGACCGGTGGCCCAGGGTGTAGGACAGGGGCACCCAGCTGAGGGCGAGGTAGAACAGGCCCTGCAGCAGCGTGGTGAGTCGCCGCCAGACGGAGGGAGCGTCGTCCCGGAGGGCGCCCCAGACCCGAGTGGCGCCGAAGACGAAGAAACCGAAGGCAGTCGCCATCAGCGCCGCCTGGCCCGCCGGCTTCGACCCGACCGTGGTCAACGCGCCGTGCGCGTTCGCCTGCTTCCCTCCACCACCGTCGACGATCGTCTGGACGACGAGGTAGACGAGCAGCAGGTAGAAGACCGTTCGGGCGAATAGGCCGAACCGCGAGAACTTCGCCACCGCCCGCTCCCCCGGCGGGCCCGAGGCGTCGCGGTCCCTGTCGTCGGAGGGACGCCTGGCGCTCGTCATTTGGGACACGAGCAACCGATTCCCGCAGACGTCGAGGAGAACCAGCAGGCCACGTGTGCCACCCACCTCGGCCGAAGCCATCGGGGACATAGGCCTCGCCTCGATCTCCTCGACCTCGGGGTCGTCGAGGTTCGGAGTTCGTGTCGCTCACGGTCGGACGAGGCGATAGCCCGCCCCGCGGACGGTGTGCAGCAACGGCACACAACCCGGCAGATTGATCTTCTTGCGCAGGTAGCCGACGTAGACGTCGACGACGTTGCTGCCAGGGTCCAGGTCGTAGCGCCAGACGCTGCTGAGGATGCGGGTCCGGCTCAGGACCTGGGTGGGGTGCCGCATGAACAATTCGAGCAGCGCCCACTCCCGGGGCGCCAACTCGATCCGGCGGCCGGCTCGTAACGCGACCTTCGTCAGCAGATCGAGCCGGAGGTCCTCGACGACCAGTTCGCTCGCCGTCGGTTGAGCGGCGGACCGCCAGACGGCGCGGATCCTGGCCAGCAGCTCCTCGAAGGCGAAGGGCTTCGTGACGTAGTCGTTGGCGCCGGCATCGAGCCCGCGTACCCGGTGCGCCACCCCGGCGCGGGCAGTCACCACGATGACCGGGAGCGCATTACCGCGTCGCCGCAGCCGCCTCAGCAGATCCTCCCCGTCACCGCCGGGCAGCGACAGGTCGAGCAGCATCAGGTCGGGCGTATCGGATCCGGAAAGCAGCAGCTCATCGGCGTCCTCCGCGCTCGCAACGGACAGAACGGAATGCCCCTCCGCCCGCAGCCCCTTCACGAGGAAGGACGCGATCCGGGGGTCGTCCTCGACGATCAGGAGCTGCATCGCGCTCAGACCGGTTCGATGATCAGATCCGGCGGCAGCAGGACGCGAACCCGGCACCCGCCGAGGGGGCTGGACTCGAGAGACAGACGTCCTCCGTGCGCCTCCGTCACCGCCTTCACGATCGCCAGCCCGAGCCCGGTGTGGTGCCGCGTGGTCGAGACGGGTTGCCGGAAGCGGGCGAGGGCCATCGCCCGCTGCTCGGGCGCGATGCCGGGACCCGAGTCGTCGACACACACCACCAACGTGCCGTCCGTCTGCCGGACGCAGGTGACCGCGATGGCGTCACCCGGTTCCGTCGCCGTGGCGGCGTTGTCGAGCAGGTTCAGCAACGCTCCACGGAGCTTCGTGCCGTCGGCGAGAAGCGTCAGATCCGGCACCGGCCCCAACGACCACGCCCGGTCGCCGAGAACGTGGGCCGACTCGACCACGTCGGCCAGCAGGGCCCGCAGGTCGACCGGTGCGGTCTCCAGGAAGTCGGGCTCCAGCGCCGAGCCGAGCAGCAGCAACCGCTCGACCAGCGACCGCATGTGATCGACCTCGTCGACGACGAGCGAGACCGTCTCCTCGACCTCCTTCCGGTCGTCGGCGCCGGTCCGGGCGAGCACCTCGAGGTGGCCTCGGGCCACCGTCAGCGGTGTTCGCAGCTGGTGCGAGACGTCCGACAGCAGCCGGCGTTGCGCCACGATGGCGGCGGCGATGCGATCCGCCATGACGTCGAAGGTCGCGGCCAGTTCGCTCACCTCGTCGTCATAGCCCTGGTCCCCCAGCCGCCGGTCCAGGTCGCCGCTGCCGAGGCCGGCGGCAGTCGTGGTGATGCGGCCCACCGTGTTCAGCAGCCGGCGCAGCAGGAGATAGCTGGCCGCAGCCGCGGCGAGCAGGGCGACCAACGCCTCCCCGACCGCGAGGTGGAGGATGCGACGCTGGTCGGCCACCAGCCGGGACCGGTCCAGGGCGGAGACGAAGACACCGATGGTCTTGTCCCCGTCCTTCAGCGGTGCTGCGAACAGCTCGAGCGGGCGCCCGGCCACGGTCTCGGTCCGGAGGGAACCGCTGGTCGGCGGCGTTCTGCCCCAGGGCTCCAGCACGCCGCTGGCCAGCAGGTCGCCCGATCCGGCGCTCCCGAGCACCCTGGGACCGGGCAGGATCACGACGTCCACCTGGTTGTCCGGTAGAGCCCGAGCGGCCAGGTAGTCGCGGGTGAACTCGGGCAGTCCCTGCGTCCGGGGTCGGCTCTGGGCCTGCAGGGCGAAGGCTTGAGCCTCGGCCCCGAGCTGTCGGGACGCCGAGGTGTGGGTCTGCGCCGAGAACGCATGGACGATCCCGGCGACCACCACCGCGAGGATGAACGCGAGGATCAGCCCCTGGAACAGTGCGAGACGAGCGGCTGTGCCGAGCCGTCGCCGAGGACTGCTCCGGGCGCGCCTCTCCCGCGCCGAGCGGCGCGGGGCGGGCACGGTCACTCCGGAGCGGTCGTGATCGGGGCTCGCGTGCGTCCGCCCCGATGCCGAGGGCGAGGACCTGGTCGGCGCGCCCACGTCAGTCGTCCGTTCCGTCGCCGGTCGACGGGGATTCGCTCGATTCGTCCCCGGGTCCCGAGAGCACCGGTTGCTGGCGCGAGACGACGGCGGCGGACGGGGACCCGACCGGGGTCAACGGGGGTCCGGCACGATGGTCTTCTCGCTCCGCCGGATGGCCCGCCGGCTCAGCCGGCGCCGAACCGGCGGCCCCGGCCGCCACCGCCACACCACCCCCGGCCGAGGGCTCCGCTGGGGATCCGGGAGCGGGGAGCGCCGTCGGTCCCCCAGGGGAGGTGTGCGAGGGCGCCGCCGGAGCGGTGCGGCTCGGGAGACGGGTCGGATCCACCGGTGCGCTCAGCGGCGCGGCACCACGAACCTGGACCTGAGCGGGGAAGCCGGTTTCGGCCGACGGACGGGCGACGAGAAAAGCTCCCACCGCGACGCCGAGGACGGCGAGGACGGCGGGGCCCACCCACCAGGGCGTCACCCGCCCCTGCGGCGGCTCGGGGGTCATACCTGCGGTCCTCCGAGCTTCTCGACGGCCGGACGGAGGTGCAACGCCTGCTGCGGGCAGGCGCGGACCGCCCGTCGCGCCCGCCGCGCGGACCTTCGGGAGTTCACCGCCGCCTGGTCCAGGACCGCGTAGCCCCAGTCGTCCAGGTCGACGTGCTCGGCCAGCAGCAGGGCGCAGATGCCGTGGCCCCGGCAACGCTCCCCGTCGATGTGGAGCCGCAGATCGTCGCTGTCGCCCGAGCTCATGCAGCACCCCGTTGATCGTCGGGCAGTCGGAGCCACGGCGTCGCCTCGGCCACCCGGCAGGGTGACCCGGCGACGTGCCGGACCACGTCCGCGGAGAACACGTTCAGCATGCTCGCGACGAGGCCCAGGACGCCATCCGGGTGCCGGCACGCGCCACGGGCAGCGATCGCGGACGACAGCCGGCCCAGCTGCGCATGGTCCCGGCGGCGTGGCCGACCCGTGGCCAACCGCTCGATCAGGTCGGCCAGCCGGGGCAGACCGAACACGCAGGGCCCGCACTGTCCGGCGCTCTGACCCGCGAGCCAGCGCACCAGCCGGGCGGTCTGCGCGACGCCACACCCGCCCTCCGGCAGGACCGCGATGAGGCCGCAGCCGGCCGGCACCCCGGCCGACGCCATGCCGGCACGGCCGAGCGGAAGACCCCGGGCACGCCGGGTGTCGACCCAGCTACCGGCGAAACCACCGACGAGGACCGGGGCGTCGCAGGACGCCCCACCCGGCCCCGACAGGAGGTCGCCGAGCGTTGCCGCACCGGCCACCTCGACGACCTGCCCGGGCTGACGGACGTCCCCGTCCAAGGTGACGAGGAAGCTGCCGTCCGCGGGTCCGTCGGGGCGCCATGCGGCGCGGCCGAACCGGGACAGCAGCGCCAACTGGGCGAACGTCTCGGCGTTGTGGAGCAACGTCGGGGCATCGTGGAGACCCCGCTCGGCGATCGGTGAGCGGTTCGAGCGTGGTCGCGCCGGCCCACCCTCGAGGTACCGGACGACGGCGGTCGACTCCCCCGACGTGTACGAACCGGCGCCGCGGCTCAGGCGCCAGGCCGGGTCGGGGAGGCCCGCGCCGGCGCGCTCGTTCAGCGCGGCGGCGAGGCTGTGCACCGGCGATGCGCCGTGGACGTGGACGATCACCTCGTCGGCACCGACCAGCCGGGCCGCGGCGGCCGCGCCGTCGAGCACCACGTGCGGCCGGAACGCAAGCAGCACCTCGTCCTTGCGGCTCGCCGGCTCGCTCTCGCTGCCGTTGACGACGACGACCGGGGGACGTCCCGTGCGCGCCGCGGCATCGCGCACGGCCTGGATCTTCCGGGCCACCGGGAAGTCGGCGCCGCCCCGCCCGCGGAGCCCGCTGGCCTGGATCTCCGCGCAAACCGCCTCGGATGCGGACGGCAGGAGCCCGAGACGCTCCAGGTGGGCGGCGAGAGGCTCCCGTCCGGCTCCGGACGGCGGCCCCGCCAGCAGCACGGCCCCCTGCTCCCCGAGCCCGGCGAGCGCGGGAACAACGCCGGTCACCGCACCTCCACCGGGATCAACGGCTCCGCCACGAGCCGGCGTGACGCGCTCAGGACGACGACGAGGGAGCCGGTCGCGACGTACAGCAGCCGGAGTGCCGTGGCGTCGCTGCCGGCCATGACCCCGTGGACCCAGAGGAGTCCGAACGCGCCGTAGGCAAGGCGATGGATCGGCAGCCAGAACCGGCCCACCAGCACCCCCGACAACCACGCCGTCACCCCCACCAGCAGGGCGACGTAGAGGCCGAGGGTCCCGCAGGCCACCCCGAGGGGCCGGTAAGCGGACCGGCCGGGGACCAGGGCTCCGAGCCACCCGACATGCGCGAACCCGTCGGCGAGCACCGCGACGATGTGCGCCGCGGTGAAGACCGCCGCTGCCGCCACCACCGTCACGTGCAACCGCAACAGGGTGGCGGGCGTCGGCCCGGGCATGCGTCGCTGCCACGGGTGCCGCAGCCACGTGCCGAGCGCCAGAGCGACGAAGAGGTCGACATACGCGGCGATGCCGAAGCCGCGGGTGGCCACCCAGGGAAACATCCGGCTCTGCCACATCGAGGCGCTGAGGGCGGCCAGCAGCTCCCCGCAGAACAGGGCGCCGAGCACGACGCCGAGGGGCAGGGCCACCCGGCGGGTCGCCGACGAGGGCAGGCTCATGTCGCCGTCCAGAGCAGGTGCCGGTTCATCGGGGGTGTGCAGGACAGGCGCCCGCTGTCCTCCACCCACAGCGCGGTCAGGCCGTACTGCTCCGCCATCGCGGCGATGCCCTCCCGGCCGGCCAGGAACAGGGTCTTGCTCCAGACCTCTGCGGTGGCCGGATCCGGATGCAGGACCGTCACGGCGAGCAGGCCGGCGCCTCCGGGTCGTCCGGTGCGGGGGTCGAGCAGGTGGTGCACCTGCTCGGCGCCCACCCGCCACCGGCGGAGTCGAACGGAAGAGGAGGCGCAGCCCAGGTCCGACACGCTCAGGACGGCCAACGGGTCGCCGCCCGTCGGATCCTCCACCGCCACCCGCCAGGGACCGCCTTCCGGCGCTTCCCCTCGACAGGAGATGTCGCCGCCGGCCTCCACCAGCGCGCCGCTGCCGACGGACCTCAGACGGTTCGCCGCCCATCGGACGGCCAACCCCTTACCGATGCCACCGAGGTCGATCGGATGCTCGCCGAGCAGGACTTCGCGGGTGTCCCGCCGGAACCAGGGGCGCCAGGGCGGCAGGGCCTCGCGTTGCGGCGGGAGAACCGTCGGCAGTTCGCCTGCGGCCGGTGCCCCCTCGGCCATGGAACGCGCGTAGCCCAATCGGGCGAGGTCCGTCAGGATGCGCGGGTCGAAGCGGCCACGGGTCGCCAGATAGGCGGCGTAGGCCTCCGCGACCGCGTCGAAGCAGTAGTCCGGGAGCGCGTGCCATCGGTCCGGCGCTGCATTCGCGCGCATCAACGGACTGTCGGGGTCGAACCGGGTGCACGCCGCCTGAACGTCGACGAAGACCGCCAGCGCCTCCTGGACCGCGCGCTCCACGTCGTCGACGGACTCGTCGTCCCGGACGGCCCGCACGGTGATCGGGCAGGCCATGGCCTGGACGCTGCCCAGGACGTACCCGGCGCCGGCCTCAACGAGCACCGGAGGCTCCGGTGGTGGCGTGCACGGGCTGCGGACGCGGCACGGTCGGGGCAACGACGGGCGGGGCAACGACGGGCGGAGCAACGACGGGCTCCTGCGCGACCGGTTGTTGGCGCGCCGGCGCCCGGACATCGGATCGCCGGGCCGGAGAGGACCCGGTCGAAGCGGTTGTCGGCGGTCTCGACCGCGCCTGGGCCTCGGCCGCCGCGACCATCCCGCGCAGCCGACGAAGTTCCTGCTCGTCGGTCGTGATCTGCCGCAGAAGCTGCTGCGAGTGGGGATCAGCCGTCGCGCGCGCCGGGACGGGCGGCGCCGGCGCGGCGGCGCTCGGGTCCGTCGTCCATGCCCAGGCAAGAGCGCCGAACGAGCCGGCGGCCGAGGCGACGCCGGCCACGGCCGCTGCCAGGCGCCGACGGCGCAGTCGCCGTCGGCTTGCGTGGGGCGCGGTCGGCTCGATGCGTGCCAGAGCGGGCGAACGCTCAGTCATCGTCGTCGCCACCCTCCCGCTCGCCGCCGCCCTCCCGCTCGTGGCCACCACCGCTGCGAGCGCCGCTGCCGCTGGCGCCGGTCGTGGCGTGGGATGTCGGCCGGGTGGAGGACGCCCCGCTGGCGCCGGTCGTGGCGTGGGATGTCGGCCGGGTGGAGGACGCCCCGCTGGCCCCGGTCGTGGCGTGCGTCGACGGTCGCGATGACGGGGCGTTCACTCCGGATGTCGCGGATCCGGTGAGCCGTCGCGCGCGTGGCGCCGAGGCGGCCGGGGTCGTCGCGGGTTGCTCGCGGGTGACGGCGGGTGATCGCACATCCAGCTGTCGCCGCGCGTCCGCCAGGCGGGCCCGCAGACCGCTCTCCTCCGCCAACATCCCCCGGAGGCGCCGTTCCAGCTCGTCCGCTGTCGGGACCTGAGCCGGGTCCTGGGGAGCGGCGGCGACAGCGGCCTGCGGCGGTCCGGGTGCCGCGGTGATGACCATCGCCCCGCCGGTGACGGCGCTTCCGGCGGCAGCCAAGGTGAACACCCATGTGCGTGCTGAGGCCATGCGGACAGGCTGCGGGTCCCGCCTTAAGCGCCGCTTAAGCCGAGCATGAGGGTCCTCTCATGTCGTCGACCGAGGGCCGTGACCCGGTCCTTTCAGCGCCGACGCCGCGCACTGTGGGATCGGCGACCCGGTACTCCCGCCGACCGTTTCGATCAACTCCGCCCAGTCGACCGGTTCATACCGCTCCTCGCGGCTGTGAATTCACGCAGGGTCAGCTGACCGGCTCACGCCGACGCGACCACCAGCGAGTTTCCCGGGGCGTGCGCTGGATCGGAGCGGCCGCGAGACCGGTTTCCGGCGCCGCGCGCCTTGCGGCCGACCTTTCCAGCCGACCCAGCGTCGCGAGAGGCGAGCTTGTCGCCACGGCGTCGGAGGCTCAATACGCGGTAGTGCGTACACGTGTGAAGGAAACGTTGCGATCGCGTCGACGTTTCATCGAATGCAGGATCTATCAGGCATACGCAATAGCGCGTAGAGACCCGGCGGGGTTGCGTGGAGACGACAGAAGGCTGCCTTTCCCAGAATGTCCGGCGGGTGGGCCGCTCGGCCCTGGCGGTGAGCGTGTGGGAATCGGACGGTGCGGCTGGGGGTCTGCAGCAGCACATTCGAGGCGTGTGCGGCGAGATCGGCCTGGCCGAACCAGGCGTCGCGGTGGTCACCATCCCCGGAATGTTCTCCGCCGGCTTCCGGCCAGCGGCGCAGGCGAGGATCCCGGGGCCGCGACCTGCCGCAGATCGCTGTGCTCCTGCCGACCACCTGTCGACGTCGGCCGGCAGCGCCCGTCAGGCATGAGCACGATCGAACTCGCTCCGGTTCCCACCGCCCTGGTCCCACGCCCCCGCGCCCCCACGATCCCGATCCCGATCCCGACGACGTCTTCACCGCGGCTTCGCGGGCTCAGAGACACTTCCAGTGCTTCGACGAGCCGCGCACCGACTCCGTGCTGAGCGGGCTGGCCGACACGATGGCTTGCTCTGCCCGCGCGTTGGCCGAGCTCACGGTGGCCGAGACCGGCCTGGGGCTCGCGGACGACAAGACGGCGAAGAACACCTTCGCGGCTCGCGAGGTCCTGGCGAGCATGGTGGGCCGGACGGGATGCGGGCTCCTCCGTCGCGATTCCGGCGGCGTGACCGAGATCGCCCGGCCGGTCGGAGTGGTGCTCGGCCTGATGCCGGTGACCAATCCTGTGGCGACGTTGGTCCACGCCACGCTTGCGGCGGGGCCTCCGTAGCTGGCGGCAACGCCTGTGCAGAAGTCCACCTGGTTGAAGCCCGCGGTGTCGGCCCGCAGCAGCGTGCGCATCCCCTCGAGCGATTCCTCCACGCGAGCCCGCGCCGTTTCGAGTTCCGCCAACCGCGTCACCAGCTGGAGAACGGGCGGTGCGTCCACTCGGATCTCCCCGACCTCGTCTGTACCCGAACCGCGGAAGAAGGTACGACCGAAACCCCGACGACCGCTAGCGAGTCGACGCGATTGTCGACCACATCTCGCGAAGCTGTTCTTTGCGTTCGCTCGATCCGGAACGAACGATTGCCGACCTTCTCAGGGCCGAACGGCGGAACGAGGGGGCTCCGAACTGCCCAGTGGCCAGCGCCGGGTCCGCTGAAACGGGTGAATTCTGCATGGGCAGCGTGACGAACGGGCCGGATGCGCCCGTTTCCCGGGTGGCGGCGGCCCTGGCCGGGGTTCTGGAGAGGACACCCTGGCCGGGGTCGTCGTCCCCGAGTCAGTAATGGGCTTTCGGCAGGAGCACCGAGTGCCCCTGCCGGAACAAGCTCCACACGACGCCCGTTCAAGCAATGCACAGGACGAGTGGACGTGGCGCCCCGCGTGCGAACGTCGAGCGGACGCCAAACCCGTGCTGCTGCATCCGCGACGTCGACCGGCAGACTGGGCCTGACATCAGCCCAGCTGCCCCGGGAGGAACCATGAGCGAGACGACCGAGCGCGCCGTGCTGGCCGGCGGCTGCTTCTGGGGCATGCAGGACCTGATCCGCAAGCGGCCGGGCGTGCTCTCCACCCGGGTCGGCTACACCGGCGGCGAGAACGCGAACGCCACCTACCGCAACCACCCCGGGCACGCCGAGGCCATCGAGATCACCTACGACCCGGCCGTCGTCGGCTTCCGGGACCTGCTCGAGTTCTTCTTCCAGGTGCACGACCCGACGACGCGGAACCGCCAGGGCAACGACGTGGGCACCTCGTACCGCTCGGCGATCTTCTACACCAGCGACGAGCAGAAGCGGGTCGCCGAGGACACCATCGCCGACGTGAACGCGTCCGGCCTGTGGCCGGGCCAGGTGGTCACCGAGGTCACCGCGGCCGGCCCCTTCTGGGAGGCCGAGCCCGAGCACCAGGACTACCTCGAGCGCTACCCCAACGGCTACACCTGCCACTGGGTGCGGCCCAACTGGAAGCTCCCGCGCCGTGACACGGCGGCCGCCGGCTCCTGACGAGTGCGCTCACCGGGGAGTGACCGGGCGCCCGCTCACTCCCCTCCCGGGTCGCTGACCGATGCGGTCAGCGCGGTCGCGAAAAGGCTCCACGCCAGGTACGGCGCGAGCAATGCGGCGGCCGGTCGGTCGACGCGAGCCGCCGCGGCGATCTCCGCGGCGACGGCGGCGTCCAGCACCGCGATGACGGCCAGCGAGGCGCCGCGGCTGCGGGCGGAGAAGAACGTCCACGGCCAGGCGGCGTTGAGCGCGAGCTGCAGCGCGTGGAGCCGGAGCGCGGTGGCGGCGGACGGCTCCGTCCGGCGCTGCCACAACCGCCATCCGGCGACGCCGATCGCCGAGTAGAGCCCGGTCCACACCGGGCCGAAGACACCGGCCGGCGGCGCCCAGTCCGGCTTGTCCAGCCGCGCGTACACCTCCGGTGCCCGGCGGGAGCCCAGACCTCCGATGGCGGCTGCGGCGGTCGAACCGCCGGCGGCGAACAGGAGCCCGGCAAGAGAGGGGTGTCGCATGGGAACGTCGTACCCGCTCACTTGGCGGGCCTGCGGGGGAACACACGCGGTGCCCGGGCAGGACGTCCCGGCAAGTGCGAGATGCGCACCGCGAGCTCACTCAGCCTTGATCGAGATGGAATGCATGTGGGCGGCGGCCAGGTCCGCGTCCGTCCGATGGAAGGTGTCCCACGTGACCTGGAGCGTGTTGGGGCTAGCGCTGAACGTGCTCTCGACCTCGACGGCTCCCCAGCCGCCGTCGACAGCCACGGGTTGCCCGAGCTTCCCCACGACGTCCTCGTAACTGTCGGACCAGGCGAGTCCGGAGGGCATCGTCCCTGTGTACTGCCGGAATCCTCCGCCACCCTCCTCCCGGTAGAGCACGACCTGCGTCACGGTCAGCGTGGAGTCGAGATCGAGCTCGAAGCCCTCGTCGTCGCACATGACGTTCGCCAGGCTGCCGGGCGTCGGCGTCTTGCAGGAGCGAACCCACGTCTGCACGGCGGGATCGTTGAAGCCCTTGCCGAGCAGGTCCCAGACCTGACCGGAGGCGGGTGGCTGGGGCGTCGGGCCCGGACCGCCGCGAGTAGCGACGGCGACGACGGCAGCGGCACCGAGGAGCACGGCCAGCACGATGCCGACGATCAACGCGACCGGTACGCCGGACGGACGTGGCGGCGGGGGACCCCAGCCCGCGCCAGGCGGTGGCGCGGGCGGCCGGTAGCCCGGAGGCGGTCCGTAGCCCGGAGGCGGTCCGTAGCGCGGAGGCGGTCCGTAGCCCGGAGGCGGCCCGTGAGCCGGCGGTGGCGGTGGCGGTGGCGGTGGCGGTGGCGGTGGCCCGAGAGGTGGCTGTCGCGGAGGGGCACTCCTGGGAGCTGGTGCTGCGTCCTGCTCGGGCATGTCTCGATCGTTCATCCGACGACGACGGCGGACCAGCCGCGGAACGGCACGGCCGGCAGGACCTTGGGCCCGCCGCCACGCTCTGAGGGACCTACAACAGCCGGCTCAGACACCGACCTGCGACGCGACCATCGCCCCGGCGGCGCCGATGTGCACGACCCAGGTCCGCAGGCCGACCACGCCGTCCGCGGCCACCGCGTGCGCCGCCTGGTAGACCTCGACCGCGTGCTCGGTCCGAGGCCCGTAGTGACCGTCGACCGCCAGCGGAGGGCTGGCCGGCGGGTTCGCCTCGTTCAGGAAGGTCTGCAGCCTCTGGACGACGTTGCCGGTCGAGCCCGGCCCGAGCGTCGGAGGGTCGGGATGCTCGGCAAGCATCGCGGCCCACGTGTTGGGCCCGACGACACCGTCCACGGTCAGGCCCTTGCCCTGCTGGAAATCGCGGACGCCCTGCTCGGTGTGCGGGCCGAAGACGCCGTCCACATCAGCGGGCCCGCCGAGCAACTGGTCGCGGCACAGCTCGTACTGGGCGAGCTGGACCGCGTGGCCGGTACTGCCGTCGCGAATGGTGGCGGGAAGGCTCACAGTCGTTCCTTTCGGGGGGAAACGGGTCCTGAAGTGGCGGCGATGGTGCGGGCCACCGCCGAGGTGGTCAATGGGCCGCAGCCGCAGCCGCGGTCCGCGCGCGGCTCCCGCCGGGCCGATCAGGGAAGCGTGCCCGTCGCCCTCTTGTGGGTGGACAGCCCGCTGCGGTTGAAGAACACGTCGGCGGAGGACCCGTTGGCCGCGTCCCACGTGTAGCCGGTCTCGCTGAACTCCGGCACGTCGTACCGAAGACTGTGCGGACCCAGCAGCTTGTCCACCTGAGCCACCGTCATGCCGTTGGCGACGGCGGCGTAGTTCGCCGCGGTGACCCCGGGCGACCCCACGGGGGCCGGCGCCGCTGGGCTCGGGGCCGCGGCGGACCGGCTCGGGGCCGCGGCGGACGCGCTGCTCGAGGGCGCGGTCTGCGCCTGCTTGGTCGTGCCACCACCGCCGCAGGCGGCCACTCCGAGCAGGAGCGGCACGACCGCCACTGCGGCCAGCAGCGTCACCCGCCGAGGCCTCGTCGCTCCGCCCATCCCGCACCGCCCTGTCCCGCGTGGCGCACTTCGACTCGCCGCCGACGGTCCGCGGAGGAGCGGGTGCGACCCAGGGCCGAAGGACCTGCTCGACCAAGGCGTGCGGTCCGGCGGGGAGACGGCGCCGACGGCCTGTTCGGCGGCTGGGGCCAAGACCGCGTTGGGGACTTCCGGGGCGACGTCGGGCTCAGGACAGCGCCACGAGAGCCCCGAGCGCGAATCCTGCTGCGGCGAGCCACAGCCACGTCGGTAAGGAGTGCCACCACGTCATGCTCCGATCCCCTTTCTGACCGGGTCCCTACGCCGGGAAGACCTGCCCGTCGCGGACGACCACCGGCACCCGGGGCAGCGGTCGGGTGGCCGGCCCGGCCACCGGCGCGCCGGTGCGGAGGTCGAACCGACTGCCGTGGCACGGACAGTCGATCGTGCCGTCGGCCACGACATCGACGGTGCAGCCCTGATGGGTGCAGGTCGAGGAGAACGCCGAGACGACGGCCGGGTCGGCGCGCGTCACGACGATCCCCTGGGCACCGAGGATCCGGCCGCCGCCGACGGGGACGTCGGCGACCGGCACGAGCGCCGCTCCCCCGGCGGCGGACGTCGACCCGTAGGCGTTGGCGGCCGACCCGGGCGGCCGGGCCCTTGCCGCGTCGCTGTTGCGCGCGACGACGAAGCCCGCGACCGCCCCCAGGGCTGTCACCAACGAGCCCACCAGCAGCGAGCGGCGGGTCGGCTGCGCAGTCGTCACGGTCTCCCCCCGTTCAGGTCAGCGCGACGCCGGTTCGGGTGAAGAACCACAGCGACGCCGTCACCCAGGCGAGGACGAAGGTCGACAGCACCGTCGCGCCGAGCACCGGCAGCGCCCACGACGGCAGTCCTCGCGTGCGCAGCCCGAGCATCTTCGCGGCGTAGGCGCCGTAGAACGCGCATCCCGCGATCCCGTGGAGGACGACCCGCGTGCTTCCGGTCACGAACCCGAGGGACCAGATGCAGTGGAAGGCCACCGGCAGGCTGAGGACGAACGCCACGCTGCCGCTCCACCGGTGGACCAGCGCGATCCCCGAAGGAGCCGACCGAACCCCCGGCAGCCGTCCCCAGATCCCCAACGCCGTCACCAGCTGGACGGCGACCAGGGCGAGGACGACGGTGGACAGCCACGCCTTCATCTGCAGGACGCCGGAGAAGCCCAGGGTGAACAGCGGTCGCCCTGCCGGGGCATGCGTCTTCGCATAGACGCCGAGCGACGCCGCGACCGCGACCCCGCAGAGCAGCGGTACCAGCAGGCCGATGGGTGAGGTCCTGCGCGCGGGAGGCGCCGTCGTGGACATGCGTCGTCCCCCTTCCGGAGCACGGGCAGGGGTCACTGTGCACCCGGCGTCAAGGGCCTCGGCGCCGGCGGCGGCCACCGACCCTGAGATGCTGCAGTCGCCAGCCCCCACCGAGCGGAGGACACCTCGATGCCCGCACCCACCTCGACGCTGGACGGCTGGCAGGCCGCTCCCTTCTCAGCCGGCGGTCTCACGCACGACGTCTACGAGAAGGGCTCCGGGCCGGGAGTGGTCCTGCTGCCCGAGATACCAGGGATCAGCCCGGAGTTGCTCGGCCTGGCCGACCACCTCGTCGGGCACGGCTTCACGGTCGCCATCCCGTCGCTGTTCGGAACCCCCGGCAAGCCGATCTCGGCCGGCTACGGGGCGGGGACGACGGCCCGGCTGTGCGTCGCGTCGGAGATGAAGGCGTTCGCCGCCCGAGCGGAACGGCCGGTCTCGACGTTCCTGCGAGCGCTCGCTTCGGACCTGAACGGGCGCACGCCCGGACGCGGGGTCGGCGTGATCGGCTTGTGCTTCACCGGCGGCTTCGCGCTGGCCACCGCTGTCGACGAGGCCGTGGCGGCCGCCGTGATGGGCGAACCGAGTGTCCCCTTCCCGATCGGCCGCAGTCGACGCAGGGACATCGGTCTGTCGCCGGCCGAGACGGCGACGGTGCAGCAACGCACGCGCGAGGGGCTGTGCCTGATGGGCTTGAAGTTCAGCCGGGACATCGCCGTCCCCGACGAGCGGTTCAGCGCCTATCGCGATGCTTTCGGGGAAGCCGTCGAGCTCATCGTGCTCGACAGCTCCAGGGGCAACGAGGACGGCTACAACCGGACGGCGCACTCGGTGCTCACCCTCGAGGTCCGCGAGGACCGACCGAACTCGGCCTCCCGGGCACGCGACCGCGTCGTGGCATTCCTCCGGGAGCGCGTCGCGGACAGGTCGTGACGCGTCGACCATCCGCAGGCCCGAGCGGGCTCGTCCGCCGCGTCCTGACGCTGCTCGACGAGGCCGTCGCGCCGGCGGTCTTCGGCCCGACGGAGCCGGTCGGGATCGCCGTCGTCGACCTGCCCGGCGAGCCGCTCCCGGTCGAGTCCGCGACGGTCCTGCCGGCCCGTCCGGCCACCGTCGGGTTGCACTGGGGACCGCGCTGGGGAACGAGCTGGTTCCGGCTCCGCGGCCGGGTGCCGGAGAGCTGGGCCGGCGAGCACGTCGTCCTTCGCTTCGAGAACCAGTTCCTCGCGGGCGAAGGCACCGCTGAGGGCTGCCCGGGTGGCGAGGGGTTGCTCTGGCACGACGGTGTCCCGATCGAGGGCCTGTCGTCCGAAGCGCCCTACGCCTCGGTCCCCGTCGGGGCGGGTGAGAGGTTCGAGCTCTGGGTGGAGGCGGCGGCCAACCCCCGGCTCGGCGAGCCGCACGGTGCCTGGCCGCTGCTGCTGGCCGATCCCGGCGGGCCGCCGCAGCTCCGCCTCGTCCGCTGCGAGATCGCGGTCCGCAACCGGACCGTCTCCGCCCTCGCCGCGGACCTGCGCGTCCTCACCGGGCTTGCCGTCGAGCGCCTGCCGGCGGGTCGCGCGGACGAGATCTCCGGCGCGCTGGGCGAGCTCCTGAGCGTCCTCGACGCCGACGACGTGCCCGGCACCGCCGCCGAGGCCCGGACCGCGCTGGCACCGGCGCTCGCCCGTCCGGCGCCGGGCGACGCGCAGCGCATCTCGGCCATCGGCCACGCCCACATCGACACCTCCTGGCTGTGGCCCGCCCGGGAGACGGTCCGCAAGGTCGCCCGGACGCTGGCGAACGCCCTCACATTGGCCGCCGAACATCCCGGCTACGTGTTCGCGATGCCGGCGGCGCAGCACGTCTCCTGGGTCGAGGAGGCCTATCCCGCGCTGTTCGAGCGGCTCCGCGCCGCCATCGCCGCGGGAGCCGTGGTCCCGGTCGGCGGGATGTGGGTGGAGGCCGACGTCAACCTGCCCTCCGGCGAGTCACTGATCCGGCAGTTCGTGCACGGGCAGCGCTACTACACCCGCGTCTTCGGCAGGCCCTGCACCGAGGCCTGGCTGCCGGACGACTTCGGCATGCCCGCCGGCCTGCCGACCGTCCTCGCCGCCGTCGGCCTGCGGCGCTTCGTCACCCAGAAGCTGAGCTGGAACGACACCACCGTCTTCCCGCACCACACCTTCTGGTGGGAGGGGCTGGACGGCGCCCGCGTGCTCGCCCACTTCCCGACCTCCGACACCTACAGCGGGCTCGTGACCCCGCGGAACCTCCGCCGCAGCGTCGACACCGCCGCCCTGCCCGCGGAGCGCGCGCTGGGTCTGTACCTCTACGGCTTCGGGGACGGCGGCGGCGGTCCCACCCGCGAGATGCTGGAGAACGCCGACCGGTCCGCCGACCTCGACGGCCTGCCCGCCGTGCACCTCGAGCCGCCGGACGCGTTCTTCGAGCGGCTGGAGGCGCGCGAAGACGACCTGCCGGTGTGGGCCGGCGAGCTGTACCTCGAGCGGCACCGGGGCACCTACACGTCGCAGGCGCGGACGAAGGCCGGCAACCGCGCCTGCGAACGCACGCTGGCGGCGGCCGAGCTGTGGAGCGCGCTGCGCCCGCCCGGCAGCCCCGCCCCCGTGCACGACCTCCGGGACCTCGAGCGAGCCTGGACGCGGCTGCTCGTCACGCAGTTCCACGACATCCTGCCGGGCTCGTCGATCCGGTGGGTCTACGACGACACCGCCCGCGACCACGCCGAGGTCCTGCGTCTCGCCGGCCGGGTGCGGGACGAGGCGGCCGGCGAGCTCGCCACCGCCCTGGGCGACGGGTCGACCCCGGCGGGGACGCCGCGGTCGCGTGCGGTCTTCAACTCCACGCCGTTCCGACGGCGCGAGGTCGTCGAGATCGACGGCATGCTGCGGCGGGTCGACGTCCCGCCGATGGGCGTCGCCGTCGTTCCGGAGCCGTCCCGGCACGCCGATGCCGATCCCGATGGGGACGCCCACGGCGGCGTCACCGTCGGCGACGGCTGGGTGCGCAACGAGGCGCTCGAGGTCCGCTGGGACGACACCGGCGCGCTGACGAGCGTCGTCGACCTCGCGACCGGACGTCAGGTGCTGGCGCCCGGGGAGCGGGGCAACGTCTACCACCTGCACGTGGACGACCCGGCCGACTTCGACGCCTGGGAGCTCGACGCCGGCGCCTTCGCGACCGGCGGCGAGCTCGACTCCCCCGTCGACGTCGAGGTCGTCGAGCGCGGCCCGCTCCTGGGCCGCGTCCGGTTCACCCGCCGGGTCGGCGTCGCCTCGACCCTGCGATGCGACGTCGTCCTGTCCGCGGGAAGCCGGCGGATCGACTTCGAGACCGGCATCGACTGGCACGAGGAGCATCGCCTGCTGAAGGTGGCGTTCCCGGTCGACGTCGACTCCGCCGCCGCGCGGTGCGCGGTCGCCTTCGGTCACGTCCGGCGGCCCACCCGTCCGCGGACGGTGGCCGAGCGGGCGCGGTTCGAGTTCTGCGCCCACCAATGGGTCGAGGTGGGCGAGCCGGAGTTCGGCGTCGCACTCCTCTCCGACAGCCGCTACGGCTACGACCTCGACGGCCAGCGCATCCGGCTGTCCCTGCTGCGCGCGCCCACCGCACCGGACCCCACGTGCGACCGCGGGGAGCACCGGTTCACCTACTCCCTCACGGTGCACTCCGGAGACCTGAGGGACGTGCTGGCACAGACCGCCGCGCTGGGTACGCCGCTGCTCGTGCTGCCGACGTCAGCCGCCGAGCAGACCCGCTCCTTCCTCGCCGTCGACGACCCGGCCTTCGTCCTCGAGGCGGTCAAACCGGCCGACGACGGCGACGGGATCGTCGTGCGCGGGTTCGAGGCGCTCGGGGGTGCGCGGTCCGTGGTGCTGCGCACCGAATTCCCGGTGCGGACGGCGCAACGTGCGGACGCGTTCGAACGCGATCGGCCGCTGCGCGACACCGCCCCCTGCCGGGTCGAGGAAGATCCGGACGGGAGGCGCCGCGTCGTCCGGTTCGAGGTCGCTCCGTTCGAACTCGTGAGCCTGCGGTTGCGCGCGTGAGGGGCGAGCCCGCTCAGCCGGCAAGCGACTGGAACGCCTGGTACACGAGGAACGCCGGCCACACGAGGGCCTTCAGCAACCCGACCACGTGCTCGCCGAGGCCGTCCGCCTGCTGCCAGAAGTAGACGGCGGCCCCGATCAGCCCCAGGCCGTAGACGGCGTTGCCGCCGTGCGCCGATGCGGGTG
Organism: uncultured Actinomycetota bacterium; assembly: GCA_963783105.1. Lineage (GTDB taxonomy): Bacteria > Actinomycetota > Actinomycetes > Frankiales > Frankiaceae > JAVEDQ01. The sequence continues at coordinate 195,787 of CAWAMI010000004.1, read as the reverse complement.
GAGTGGCGGTCCGCTTCGACGGCTGCTCAGTGGTGCTCACGTCGACCCCCAGGAAGTGCATGCCCGGATCGCCCCGGCTGAGAAGGACTGTCGTTCCTGCGCATGCTTCGCGGTCCGCGCGGAGGGGGCGAGGGTCGCTGGGCGTGGATCGTGAGGTCCTTCGGCCCCGCCCGGGCCTCGATCCACCTCAGCCGATCACCAGAAGCGGCCGACGCTGGAGGCGGAGGTCCAGATCGCCCGCTGCTCGACGACCGTGCCGGATCGTAGACGTAGGGCGCCAGCCGCCCCGGACCACAGCGCGCGAATGACCACATGGACCTCGGTCAGTGCACCGCGAAGATCAGTGAGCGAGGACGACCGGCTGGCGCAGGAGCGTCTTGAGTCTCGCCGGGGCGGCACGACGAGGATCGCCGAGGTAGATCTCGTGGTGCCGGCCGTGCGGGCGGTATCCCTGTTCGGCGATGAACGCGTGCAGGCGTTTGAGGGTCGGCGCCTCCGCGTCGTACGGGCCGACGTGCATGACCTGTGCGGCAAGGCCCTCGACGAACTCCTCGACACGCAGCTCGGCCACGGGCAGCTCCGGATTCCTGGAAGCGGCCTCTCCAAGACTGCGCTCGACCTGGGCGAGGGTGGCCGCGTCCGGTAGCCGGATCAGAAGCGTCCAGCGCCACTCATCCTTCGGAGCCTCCAGCAGGGCCTGCCGGCCGCCGGCCCACAGTCCTTCGAGCGGGGCGACGTGGACGCCGCGGACGGCGGCCCGCGTCAACTCGCCGATCAGGGGATGAACGACCGAGTACAGCGCCCGGATGGCCCGGGGAAAGCGCTCGGAGGTGTCCGGATCGCCCCGCCCGTCGATCACGAGGAACGTCGCCGGCGGCACCTCGACGATCTCGGGCGCGCGCCGGGCGCGGTAGAGCTGTTCGTGTGAGCGCTTCGGAGCGACGTCCCGCGCCGGACCCGGCTGTCGCGGGAGCACGGGTGCCGACGGCAGCGGCACGTCCTTACCGGTCACGCGGCGATCGTGGAACCGGTCGACCCGCATCGCCATCCGCCGATCGGCTCGGCCGGGAGGACTTCCGGCCCTGAGCGCGGCCGCTCGTTCATCCCGCTATGGAGATCCGCTCGCGAGCGGCCGCATGCTCGTCGTCGTAGCTGGCCAGCAACACCGTCGCCCCGGCGAGGAAAGCCGGGGGGAACAGGTCGGCCACGATGCGATAGAACGCTCCGTCTCGCGCGTCGTCCCAGCTCGATGGACCGATGTCGATGCTGTTCATGGTGACCTCCGCATTGGCGCGGTGCCGAGGATTCGCCTGTTCCCACGGCTCGGCTGTGCGCCTTGTGCCCTTCGCGGCAGGACCTTCGCCCCACGGGGGCGGGCGGTGCCCCGCGGCGGCACAGTGTTCCGCCGCTCGTCACGCCGTCGGGGTGTTCGGTCCCCGACACCTCTGGAGGAAGCCAGATGTCCAGCATTCGCAAACAGGACGCGCCGACCCTGCTCGACGAGCCGGAGATCACCGGCCGCTACGTGGAGCTCGACGACTACACCGTCTCGTTCGAGACCTTCCACGTCGACACCGACCCGGCGCCGCTGTTCCGCGGCCTGCCCGACGACCGCTGCCAGTGCCCGCACTGGGGCGTCGTGCTCAACGGCCGGGTCGACATCCGCTACGTCGACCACGACGAGACGCTGACCGCGGGCGACGCCTACTACGTCGCACCCGGGCACCTCCCCCGCGTCTACGCGGGCACCGAGGTGATCGAGTTCAGTCCGACCGAGGCGCTGCACGCGACGATGGCGGTCCTCGCCGCGAACATGGCGTCGCAGGCGCCGGTGCCGTCGTGACGGCCGCCGCCCGCAACCCTGCCGTCGACCGGGTGCCCATCAACGCCCGCGCGCTGGCGGACGACTTCATCGACTTCCTCGAGACGCGGGAGCCGACGCCCCACCTGTTCGCCTCCGACGTCTTCTGCGACTTCACCACGCCGCGGTGGCGGCGGCAGGCAGAGGGCGTCGAAGCGGCTGTGGCCCTCCGTCTCGCCGGCCATGCGGATCCGTCGTGCGTGACGGAGCGGCGGTTCGACCCGACCCCGACGGGCTTCGTGCTCGAGATCGAGGAGGACTGGGAGGCCGACGGCGAGCGCTGGCACTCCCGCGAGCTCGTCCGGGCCGACGTCGGCGACCGCGGCATCGTCGATCTGGCGGTCTACTGCACCGGTGACTGGGATCGGGCTCGCGTCGCCCAGCACGCGGCGTCGGTGCGGCTGATCCGGCCCTGACCCCTCGCCGATGGTCCTACGATCTCCGCCGTGACGGGCCCGCCTGGTCGCTCCGCACGCGCACCGACCCTGACGCCGGTGCCCGGTCCGCGCGGTGCCGGCCGGGCGGACCTCGTCCGCGCGTACGACGCCGCTCGCGCCACGGGTGATCTCGACGGGATGACCACGGCCGCGCTGGAGCTCGCCGCGACGCAGAGGTTCGGAACGATCCCGGGGCGGGTGCCGGCCTTTCTGCACGAGGCCTACATGCTCGCCGACGGCGAGCAGCGGGCGCGACTGGCCGTCGCCGTCGCACGCACCTGGGCCTACGGAGGCGACCCCGACCGGGCCATCGCCTTCGCGGCGGAGGGGCTGGCGTTCGCCGAGGCGACGGACGACGCGCCCCTGCTCGCCGCGGCCCTGGACGCGGAACTGCTCGTCCACTGGGGTCCGGACGACCTCGACGAGCGGATCCGCGTCACGGCGCGGCTGGAGAACGTCGTCGCACACCTCCCGGACGTCGAGGCGCGCCTGTCCGCCCACCTCTGGCGCCTGACCACGGCGCTCGAGGCGCTCGACGTGACCGCCGTGCGCCGTCAGCTGCGCTCGCTCGACGTGCTCGCCGACGAGTCGGGCTCGGCGCGGGTGCGGTTCTTCGCCGCCTCGCGACGGGGAATGTTCGCCCTGCTGACCTCCGATCTCGACGGCGCCCGGGACGCGCTGCGCGAGGCGTCGGCAGCGGGGACGGAGGCGGCGGAGGCCGACACGTATGCCATCGTCCGCAGCCTCGGGGCGCACATCGCGAGGCAGGCCGGGGACGTTGGCGGGCTGGTCCGCGAGGCCGAGCTGTACGAGAGCTTCGGGACCCGCGAGGGGGTCATCTCGATCACGGCGGAGGCCGCGACGCTGTGGGCCGCCGCGGACCAGCCGGACCGCGCGCGGGCGCTGCTCCGACAGCTCGCCGGCCCCGACTTCGGGAGTATCCCGCGCGACTCCGACTGGCTGCTCTCGATGACCTGCCTCGTCGAGGTCGCCGTCGAGACCGGTGTGGACGAGCTGGCCGAGATCGCCCGCGGCCTGCTCGAGCCGTACGCGGGGCGAGGGGTGGTGAACGCCGGCGGCGTCGCGTTCGACGGGGTCGTCGACGACTACCTCTACCGCGCTGCCGCACTGCTCGGGCGGGACGCCGAGGCCGCGGCCCGGAGGGAGTCGGCGGCCGGCGCGTACGAGCGGATGGGCGCGACGTGGTGGCTGCGACGGCTGCCCGCTCGGCCCGCTCCGTCACGTCCGGACGTCGTGCATCTCCGCCCGGGGACCGACGGCATCTGGTGGGTCGGCCGGGAAGGCGCCATCGGCATGGTCCGGGACATGAAGGGCCTGCACTACCTGCGCCTGCTGCTGCAACGACCCGAGGCCGACGTCGGCGCCCTCGACCTCTCGGACGCCGTCGCCGGGCACCCCCGGGCCGGGCCGCCGCCCGAGGCGGGGACGGAGGTGCTCGACCGGCGGGCGCTGGCCGCCTACCGGCGGCGGCTGGCCGACATCGACGCCGAACTCGACGAGGCGCAGTCCTGGTCGGCCGCCGCCCGCGTCGAGCGCCTGCAATCGGAACGCGAGGCGCTGCTCGCCGAGCTGCGCTCGGCGGTCGGGCTCGCCGGTCGCGAACGCACCACCGGCGGGACGAGCGAGCGCGCCCGGGTCGCGGTCCGGAAGGCGATCGCCGCGGCCATCGAGCGGATCGGGGACGCAGACCCCGGGCTCGCGCGGTTGCTGCACGACACGGTGCGGACGGGCACGGTCTGCCGCTACGAACCGGACCCCGGCCGCCCGGTCCGCTGGGTGCTCTGAAGAGGGGCCTCACCGCCCGGTCGAGGGCCCCGGGCAGCGTGACGACGGGCGCGACACGCGGCACACTGCTCGCCGCCCCGGGGGAAGGAGATGATCGAGGTGCAGCAAACTCCCCTGGTTCTGGAGCTGAGCCACACCATTGACGCACCGCCCGAACGCGTCTTCGCCGCGATGACGGATCCCCGCGCGGTGGCGCGCTGGTGGGGACCGCGCGGACTCACCACGACCGTCTTGCTGATGGAGCCGACGGTCGGCGGGTCCTACCGCTACGAGGCGCATCCGCCCGGTGCCGAGCCGTTTCACCTGGGCGGTCAGTTCATCGAGGTCGCGCCCCCACACCGCCTCGTCTACACGTTCCGCTACGAGGAGCCCACTCCCGACGATCAGGAGAACGTCGTGACCCTGACCCTCCGAGCGAGCGGCGACGGGTGCGAAGTGAGACTCCTCCAGCAGCCTTTCGCCACCGACGAGCGCCTGGCCCTGCACCGCGGGGGTTGGTCGGACAGCCTCGAGCGGCTCCACTCGCTGCTCGGGCGAAACATGGGGAGCCGCACGCCCTGACCGGGGAGTTCCCCCGACCCGCTCCCGACCGACCCAGCCCAGCCTTGCGCCGTGTCGGATGCCTCGACCGGGTCCGCCCCAGACTTCGGTCCCACGACCCGAGACAGAGGTCCCTGGCGGGGCGCCACCGCGCAGCAGCAGCATCCGTCGCAGCGCGGGCCGGGCCACGGCTCGACGTCGGGGCTGGGGGTCGTCATGCACGGACCGCGGAGAATCCTCCGAGCAGTGGGGGCACCGCGCCGCGCCGCCCGACGTCGTCATCGGGTGCTGCTCGCTCTGACGCCCCTTCTGCTGTTCGCGGGCTGCGCGCCGGACGTGCCGCCGTCCCGCGCCGCCGCCGTCTACGGGGGCGACACAGCGCGGCCCACCGTCACGCTCACCTTCGATCTCAACGGCGACTACGTCAAAACCGTGCAGGTCCTGGACATCCTCGCCGCGAACCACATTTCCGCGGCCTTCGCGGTCAACGGCCAGTTCGCCAGCAACTTCCCGAGCGTCGTGCAGCGGATCGCCCGCGACGGTCACCAGATCATGAACCACACCTGGAACCATCCGGACGTCCGCTACCTCAGCCGTCCCCAGCTCTACGACCAGCTCGACAGCACCGAGCGCCAGCTCAACGGCCTCGGCCTGACCAGCGCGGGATGGTTCCGGCCGCCCTACGGCGGGCGCAGCGCGGCCGTGGACGACTCCCTCGCCGCGCACGGCTACTACCTCGACGTGCTCTGGAACGTCGACTCGAACGGCTGGCGGGGATGGCCGGTGTCGTCCGTGGTCTCCACCGTTCTGAACGAGGTCCGGCCGGGCTCGATCATCCTCATGCACCCCAACCCGACCTCGACGGACCCGGCTGCACTTCCCGAGGTGATCCGGCAGTTGCGCGCACGCGGGTACGGCTTCACGACACTCGCCCAGACGATGACCTACGGGCTGATCGGCGCCCACTACGCGCAGCTCGGGGGCATGCGCAGCGTCCTGGGCGTCCCACGGACCGTGGAACTCGGGCTGCCGGACGGGCGCTGGCAGCTGTTCCGCAGCGGGCGCATGTACTGGTCCGGGCCGTCCGGAGCGTGGTCGGTCCACGGCGCGATCCTCGACGAGTACCAGCGTCTCGACTCGACCGCGGGTCTGCTCGGATACCCGACGACCGACGAATCGCCCACGGGAAACCGTCAGGGTCGCTACAACCACTTCCGGCGCGGCTCCGTCTTCTGGAGCCGGTCGACCGGCGCCCATGAGGTGCACGGCAGGATCCGGGCGACGTGGGCGTCGATGGGAGCCGAAGCCGGCCCCCTCGGGTTCCCGACGAGCGACGAGTACTCCTACGCGAACGGCCGCCGGAGCGACTTCCAGCACGGCCACCTCTACTGGCACGCCGACACCAACGTGGTCGACGTCGTCCTCACCTCGGTCTGAAACGGCGCACGGACCTTCGCCTCTAGAGCACGGCATCGAACCTCGGGCAGGTTGCGATCCCGTCAGGGATGACGGAAAGCGGTGGAGGCAGACGTGCGACTCCTGGTGCAGGAACGAGCGGATCTCAGTGACCCGATGACGCAACTACTGGGGCTCGATTCGCCGATCGTCTCCGTGTACATCAACACCGGGTCGCGCTCGGACGAGACCCAGGACCGGATGTCGCGGTGGGGGCCACTCCGGTCCGGACTCGCCCTGCAGGGGGTGTCCATCGCCGACCTCAGCGCCCTCGACCGGCTCGTGGCCGAGCCGGCGCGCCCGGACTGCGCACTCGCTGCCTGGGCTGGAGGAGGCCGCCTCCGCTTCACCGCGGAGCTGGAGGGCTTCGCCGAACCCGACCTCGCCGTGGCGGGAGCCTGGCCGCACCTCCTCCCCTACCTGCGCTGGCAGCAGCGGCGCGTGCCGGAGGGACAGTCACGGGCCCCGGGCCTCGTGCCGCGGCCGAGGAGTCCGCTCTCTGCGTCCCGACCGGGGGCGGCCGGCTCGGTGGTCGTCGGGATCGATGCGGTGCGTGATGCCGTCGGCTCGTCGGCGGCGGCGCAACTGCTCGTGGGCTCGCCGACGGACCCCGGCCGCGCGGACGAACTCGTCGGACTGGCCATGCTCGCGAACGTCCCCGTGTCGGCGCTGCGGCCGGACTCGCGCGGATCCTCCGACCTCGATCTCGCTGGCCTCGACCTCAGCGCTCTCGAACTCGGAGACGGAGTCGGGGCCGTCCTGGCCCCCGCGCGGGGACGTCGCGCGGCCCTGGGCCCGGCTGCGGCAAAGCGCCCACCCTCGGATCGTCCGGTCTCTACGCTCGGATCATGCTGAGCGCCGTCCGAGGACGTCTTCGCACCCGCACGATCACCATGCTCGGGCCGCAGCTCGGCTTCCAGCAGGGGGCGATGGGCTGGGTGGCGACCCCGGCCCTGAACCGGCTGCATCGGCAGATCATCACGACGGCGGCGGCCGCCCTGCACATCGGACGCGGACACCGGGTGGCAGACATCGGCTACGGCGGCGGGCTCGGACTGGGGCTGCTGCTCGACGCCGTGGGTCCGACGGGCACGGTGCACGGCGTCGAGATCTCCGACCTGACGATCCGGCGCGCCCGCCTGCAGTTCCGCTCGGCGGTGCGGCAGGGGCGGCTGCGCCTGCACCAGGCGTCGGTCACCGACCTGCCGCTTCCCGACGGCAGCCTCGACGCGGTGATGACGGTCAACACCATCCACCACTTCGAGGACCTCGCCGCCGCGTTCGCCTCCGTCTCCCGGGTGCTCGCCCCCGGCGGTCGCGTCGCCGTCGGCTTCCCCGACCCGACGCGTCAGCGGACCAACCCCGCGACGATCCGGCACGAGCACCGGGTCCGGGACGTCGACGAGGTGCGCTCCGAGCTGACCCGCGCGGGGCTGTCCGACGTCACGAGCGAGACGACACGCGGGGGCGTGTACGTCGTGCTGACGGCTGCCAAGCCCGGCACCGCTCGGTTCGGCACCGCTCGGTTCGCCGCTCAGTCCGCCGCTCAGTCGAGCGACAGCGGCCCGACGTAGAACCACCGGCCGTTCTCGCGGGCGAACCGGCTGGTCTCGCGCAGCTCCGCATCGCGCCGGCCGACACCGCGCCGCTCGACCACGTAGTGCGCCCGGAACTCGACGACCCCCGTGCCGTCGAACAGACCCCCTCCACGGGTCCGCACGACCTGCAGCCCCGTCCAGCGCTGCGCGGGGTCGAGGTGGAGCGTGTCGGGGCGTGTCGAGGGGTGCCACGTCTCGAGGAGATAGCCCTCGTCACCGACCGCGAACGCGCTGTACCGGGACCGCATGAGCGCCTCGGCGCTCGGCGCCGGTTGCCCGCGGTGGAAGCGTCCGCAGCAGGCCTCGTAGGGCTGCAGGGAGCCGCAGGGGCAGGCGTCCGGCACGGACCGATTCTGCCCCCCGCCGAACCCCGAGATGCGGCCCGGCGCGTCGCCTCGCGCTCGCTACGCACAGTTGCCAGAGTGCGGGCGTGCATGGCGCCCGCCGTTTTGTCCTCTGGTGGGTGTTCCTGCTGGCGCTGTGGTTCCTGCTCGTCAGCAGCACCGACGTCGCGTACCTCCTGGTCGGCCTGGGCTGCTCGGCGGTGTCCGCCCTCGCCGCGCTGCTGGCGCACGACACGATGCAGGAGCGGTACGCCCTCGACCCGCGGTGGCTGCGGTGGTTCGTCCACGCCGTCCCCAGCACCGTCGCCGACACGGTTCGTCTCGCCCGGCTGCTGGTCGGCTCGCCCGAGCAGCGCGCCGCCGGGTCGCTGCGCGAGGTGACCCTGCCGCAGGAAGGACCGCGGCGCGCCGCCGGCCGTCGCGCGCTCGCCGTCGTCGTCCTCGGTCTCGCCCCCGGCAGCTACGTCGCGACCATCAACGGCTCCCGGCTGCTCCTGCACGAACAGCCGGGGACGAGCCGACGGCTACCGCAGGAGGTGTGCGAGTGAACACCGCGCTCGTGTTCGCCGTCGTGCTGACCGCCGTCGGGTTGCCGCTGTGCCTGGCCCGGGCGGCGGTCGGCAGCGTGCTCTCGCGGCTCGTCGGGATGCAGCTGGCCGGAACCGTCGTGACGCTCGTGCTGCTCCTCGTGGCGGTGGGCGACGATCGATCGGTTTACCTCGACCTCGCCATCGTGTTGTCGCTGCTGTCCTTCGCAGGCTCGCTGGTGTTCCTCCGCTTCGTCCAGCGGCTGCCGTGACCCCGATCGACAGCCCTCGTGGGGTGATCGTCGCCGTCCTGGTCGGCCTCGGCACGTTGACCGTCCTGCTGAGCTGCGTCGCGGTGCTGCGACTCCCCGGCCTGCCCGCTCAGCTGCACGGGCTCGCCCCCGCCGGCACGCTCGGCGCGCCGCTCCTCTGCCTCGGCCTCGCCGTCGACCAGGGGATCGGACGCGGCGCCGGCAAGGCGCTGCTCGTCGCTGTCGTCCTGCTCGTGACCGGACCGATCGCCACGACCGTGACCGCCCGCGCGGCGCTGAGCTCGGACGACCCACCGGCGGAGTTCCTGGACGTCGAGGAACCCGGGCTCCCCTCGGGGCCCACCTCGTGACGGTGCTGCTCGCCGTCGGGCTCGTGCTCGTGGCGGTCTCCGGCGGCGTCGTGCTCACGACGCGGTCACCCCTGGCCCAGGCCGTCGTGCTGAGCGTGCACGGGCTGGTCCTGACGGTCACCTTCGTCGCGATCGGGGCCGCGGACGTGGCGCTGGCCCAGCTGGCGGTCGGCGCGGCGGTCGTCCCGCTGATGGTGCTGCTCGCCCTCGCCAAGACCCGCAACCGGGCCGAGCCGAGCGCCAACGCCCGGCCCCGGATCGACACCGAGCAGGCGGCGCGGGAGGCCGAGTGACACGCTCCGCCCGCGCCGTGCTGCTCGTCGTCGGCCTCGCCGGCCTCGGCATCCTGCTGATCGTCGCGCTGCTGGACGCGCCCGTCAGCGGGCGGGACAGCCACCCGTACGGCGACGCCGCCGTCCGCAATTCGCTGCGGGAGCGCACGCCGAACGTCATCTCCTCGATCAACTTCGACCAACGCGCCTTCGACACGCTGATCGAGGCCTCGCTCCTGTTCGCGGCCGTGCTCGGCGCCGTCATCCTGCTCAGACCTGCCCCGGGCAAGCCGGAGGTCGAGGTCACGGACGCGCCGGAGCCGCTCGACGCGGTACGGGCGGCGGGCGTGCTGCTCCTGCCGATCGTCACGCTCGTCGGTTACTACGTCGTCGCCACCGGCCACCTGTCGATCGGCGGCGGCTTCCAGGGCGGTGTCGTCCTCGCCACCGGCGTCCACCTGCTGTTCCTCGCCGGCTCGTATCCCGCGCTGCGCCGCGTCCGGCCGCTTCCGCTGGCCGACCTCGGCGAGGCGTCGGGCGTCACCGGATACGTCGCGGTCGGGCTGATCGGACTCTTCGCCGGCGGCGCATTCCTCGCCAACACGCTGCCGCTCGGAGAGTTCAACGAGCTCTTCTCGGCGGGCACGGTCGACCTGCTGAACGTGGCGGTCGGGGTCGAGGTCACCTCCGCGATGGTGCTGCTGCTCGGCGAGTTCCTGGAACAGACCCTCACGTCCGAGGGGTCGGACGCGTGAGCCTCCTGCCCTACTTCGTCGCGGCTTTCCTCATCCTGGCCGGGCTGGCCGGCGCCGTCGTGAGCCGTGACCTCATCCGCACGGTGGTCGCGCTGTCCATCGCCCAGTCCGGCACCTACGTGCTGCTGCTGGGCATCGGGTGGCGCCGCAACGCGACCGCCCCGGTGTTCGCCGACACCGACCCGGGTGTGCCGGTCGTGGACCCCGTCGTGCAGGCGCTGTGCCTGACCGACGTGGTCGTCGGGGCCACCGTCCTGTCGCTGCTCCTCGCGCTCGCGGTCAAGGTCCACCAGACCTCCGGCACGCGGGACCCCGACGGCCTGCAAGAGCTCGGCGGCTGACTGCGTGGCGCTGCTCGCGATCGTCGTCCCCCTCATCGCCGCCGCCGGCCTCACCGCCGTGGGTCGCTGGCTGCCGCGGGTCGTGCTCGACCTCGTCGCGATCGGAGCCGCGCTCGCCGCCACCGTGGTCGCCGCCGTGCTGCTGCACCAGGTGGATGCCGCGCCGGGCTCGCGGGTCGTCAGCTGGGTCGGCGGATGGACGCCGAGCGGGCCGCCGGGCCAGGGGTTCAGCGTCGGGATCGTGCTGGCCGCCGATCCGCTCGGCGCGGCGATGGCGCTGCTCGCCGCCGGGCTGACGATGACGGTCCTGATCTTCTCCTGGCGGCGCTTCAGCGTCACCGGCCCGGCGTTCCACTCGCTCATGCTGCTGCTGCTCACCGGCCTGCTGGGCTTCGCCGTCACCGGCGACCTCTTCTCGCTGTTCGTGTTCTTCGAGCTGACCAGCACGGCCGCCTACGCCCTCACCGGATACCTCACCGCGCAGGACCAGCCGTCGCAGGGCGCGCTCACCTTCGGGGCGACGACGACGGTGGCCGGGGTGTTCGTGCTGACCGGCATCTCGCTGCTCTATGCCCGCACCGACAACCTGGGCCTGGCGCCCATCGGGCGCGTACTCGCCGACCGTCCGCCGGACGTGTTGGTGGTGACGGCCTTCGTCCTCGTCGTCGGCGGCCTGCTGGTCAAGTCGGCGGTCGTGCCCTTCCACTTCTGGACCGCCGACGCGGAGGCGGTCGCTCCGACGCCGGTCTGCGTCATGCTCTCGTGCTCGCTGCTGGCGCTGTCCGCCGTGGCGGTGGCCCGGGTGTACTGGACCGTCTTCTCCGGCAGCCTCTCCCCCGAGTCGCTGAAGGGACCGTTGGTCGGTGCGGGCGTGCTCACCGCGCTGGTCGGCTCGCTGATGTGCGTGCTGCAGCATCACCTGAAGCGCATGCTCGCCTTCGCGACCGTCGCCCACGGCGGACTGCTCCTCGTGGGCATCGGCGCCGTCGACGCTTCAGGGCTCGCGGGGACGACCATCGATGCCCTGGGCCACGCCGGCGTCGAGGGCGCACTGTTCCTGCTGGTCGGCGTCCTCCTGCACCGCTACGCCACGATCAGCGAGCCGGAGCTGCACGGCCGGGCGCGACACCTCGAGTTCACCGGCGGGCTGGTCGTCCTCGGGGCTCTCGGGCTCGCGGGGCTGCCGCCCTTCGGGACGGGGCTCGGCAAGTCCATTGCCGAGCACGCCGTCGGGTTCGCGTGGCTGCCCCTGGTCGGCATCACGACCGCGACGCTGACCGGCGCCGCGGTGCTGCGGGTGTGGGCGCGTGTCTTCCTCGGAGCGGGCCGGCCCGGTCCCGAGGACCAGAGCTCGCGGCACGCCGAGGCGCCGAGCAGCCGGGCTCGCGAGACGGGGGGTCCGGACCCGGGCGAGCGACTGACGCCGACGATGCTCGTTCCGGCGGTGGTCCTGCTGGCGGGGGCGCTGGCGGTCGGCATCGTCCCCGCGCTGCAGGAGTGGGCGGCACACGCGGCGGCGGTGCTGATCGACCGGCCCGGCTTCGCCGCGCAGGTGCTGGACGGACTGCCGCCGACGTCCATCGAGACCCCGCACGTGGAGGGGTGGACGACGACGTCGGTGCTGCTGGGGCTGATCTCCCCGGCGCTCGCCGCCCTTCTCGCCGTGGCCGCGGTGCGGGGGGTGGGCCGGGCGATGGAATCGCGCCTCGCCGCGCCGTTGCGCGTCATCCGCGGGCTGCACAGCGGCCACGTCGGCGACTACATCGCCTGGCAGATCGTGGGAGCCGCCGCGCTCGGCGGGATCGTGGTGCTCACCGCGCTTTAGGAACGCCCTGGTGGGTGAGCGGGTCGGTTGGCTGAACGAACCTTGACGAAGCTCGTCGATCTGGGCTGTTGAAACGCGGCGAATCGCGACAAGTCCGACTCCGGCGTCAGGGCTTTGTCAAAGTTTGACCATCCAACGCTCGCGCGGGGTCTGCCAGCATCGCAGCATGACCACATCAGGCCGGGGTCGGCGCTCCCCCGTCGTGCCACCCACGCTCGGCGTCGACGTCGGTGGGGTGCTGATCGACCGGGTGGCCGAGGGCAGCGACACCAGCTTCTTCGGCGACCGGCCGCTGGAGACCCCCGCGGTGCCCGATGCGGTGGAGACGATCGCCCGGCTGGCGGCCGGCTCGTTCGAGGACCGCGTCTTTCTCATCAGCAAGGCCGGGCCGAAGATCGCCGAGCGCACCCGCGCCTGGCTGGACCACACCGACTTCTGGTCGGCGACCGGCCTGAGCCCGGAGCAGCTGCACTTCGTGCGGGCCCGCGCGGACAAGGAACCGGTCTGCCGCCGGCTCGGCGTGACCCACTTCGTCGACGACCGGCTCAGCGTGCTGAACCATCTGACGTCGGTGCGGTGCCGCTACCTGTTCACCGGCGGGCTCGGCTCCTCCCTCGGGCCCGGCCCCGGTGACGTGCCGCCGGACGTCGTCGTCGTGGACACCTGGCCGCGGCTGGCGGCGATGCTCGCCGACTCCTGCTCCGCAGCCCGGGGGAAGGCCTCGTGAACGGAGCCGAGAGCCTGCTGGCCACCGCCCACGGGGCGGGGATCGACGTCTGCTTCGCCAACCCGGGCACGACGGAGATGCCGCTGGTCACGGCACTCGACCGCTTCCCCGGCATCCGACCCGTGCTCGGTCTGTTCGAGGGGGTGGTCACCGGCGCGGCGGACGGCTTCAGCCGGATGGCGGACCGTCCCGCGATGACCCTGCTGCACCTCGGCCCCGGGTTCGCGAACGGCATCGCCAACCTCCACAACGCCCGCCGAGCGGGCAGCGGCATCGTCAACGTCGTCGGCGACATGGCCACCTGGCACCGCCCGTACGACCCGCCGCTCGCCACGGACATCGCCTCCCTCGCCCGTCCGGTGTCGGACTGGTTCCACGCCAGCGCGCGACCGGAGGACGTCCCCGGCGACATGGCCGACGCCGTCGCCGCCGCGGCCGGTCGGGGCGGCCAGATCGCCACGCTCGTGGTGCCGGCGGACTGCCTGTGGAGCCCGTCCGCGCCTCCCGCTCACCCACGAACGCCCGCCGCCCGGAACGAGGTTCCGGACGAGACGGTCGCGGCCGTCGCCGACGCCCTCGCCGGCCGGGAGCCGGCGGCGCTGATGCTCGGGCCTCAGGCACTGACGGTCGAGGGGTTGGACCTCGCCTCGCGGTTGGTAGCCGCGACCGGCTGCCGGCTCGTCAGCGACAAGTTCCCGGCACGGATCGAACGCGGCGCCGGTCGGGTCGCCCCGACCCGGTTGGGCTACTTCCCCGAGCAGGCGGCGGAATCCCTGGCCGGCGTGCGCCGGGTCGTCGTGGTCGGCACCTCCGCCCCGGTGACCTTCTTCGGCTACCCCGGCACGCCGAGTTCCGAGGTACCCGAGGGGGTCGAGACGCTGCACCTGGCCGGTCCGACCGACGACGCGTGCGGTGCCATGTCCGCGGTGCTCGACCGGCTACCCGTCGGCGACGCGCAGGAGGGCGAACCGCCCCGGCTTCCGGGACTCCCCACCGGCGCCCTCACTCCCGAGACGGCAGGTGCCGTGCTGGCCAACCGCCAGCCGGAGGGAGCGATCGTCGTCGACGAGGCGCTGACGACCAGCGCGCCGTACTGGTCGGCCGCTGCCGCCGCGCCGCCCCACACCGCCCTCGCGCTCACGGGCGGGGCGATCGGTCAGGGCCTGCCGAGCGCGACGGGCGCCGCCCTGGCCTGCCCGGACCGACCGGTGATCGCCTACCAGGCGGACGGCTCGGGCCTCTACACGGCCCAGTCCCTCTGGACGATGGCGCGCGAGGCGCTCGACGTCACCGTGGTCGTCTGCGCGAACCGGCGCTACCGCATCCTGCGCGCGGAGCAGCAACGCGACGGCGTCTCCGCGCCCGGCCCCGCCTCGCGGATGTTCACCGAACTCGACGACCCTGCGCCGGACTGGGTCGCGCTGGCCCGGGGCTTCGGCGTCCCGGGGGAGCAAGTGGATACGGCGGAAGGGTTGTCGGCCGCTCTGGACAGAGCGCTACGCGAACCGGGCCCCCGGCTGATCGAAGCGCTGCTGTGATGCGCGGAACGCGGCCGGACGCGCCGCTGCCGTCACCCGCGAGCCCGCGGGTGACGGCAGCGTCGAAGGAGCGGCGTCAGGTCCGCGACACCCGGCTGGTGAGCAGGGCGACGACCAGCAGCACCAGGAAGACCGGGCCGGCGAGACCGGCCGAGTAGGGCAGGCCCAGCACGAGCGTGAAGCCTGCGACGGACAGCGAGAACAGGGCCCCGACGACGCCGATCCACACCGGAACCATCCGGTACCGCAGGGCGGCCACCACGGTGGCGGCCATCGCCACGGCGACGCCCTGCCAGCCCACGTACTGCATCTGTCCCGCGAGGGTGTTGATCACGACCGCGTCCGTGGGCGTGTAGAAGGACTCGTCGATGCCGCCGGTCAGACCGCCGGCCGCGGCGGCCTTCAGCCCGAAGCCGACGAACATGGCGCCGACGCCCGCGGTGAGCGCCATCTGGACGAACGTCGGCAGCAGACTGCCGGCGGGTGCGCGACGCCTGAGGTGCCGGGCGTAGCCGACCGCGAACAGCAGCAGCGCCCAGGTGGCGAGGAAGCCGAGGGCGGACCCGATGCGTACCGCCGTCGGTCCGCCCAGTGCCTGGAAGACGACGTCGACACCGCCGTCGGTCTGGGCCTCGGTCGGGGTCGGACGGCTCAGCGGACGGCCCAGCGCTCGAGGTGGCGGGACGGCTGAACTGCGGGACGGCTCGCCGCCTCCGCGCCCGTCGGAAGCTCCGGTTCAGCCCTTCGTCCAGCTCCACATCCGGCGCCGGACGCGCCCGCCGAGCAGCAGGCGCCCGACCCGCTCCCACGCGCCCATCCCCGGCAGCGGATCGGTGCGGCCGAGCACCGCGGCGGTCCGGCCGACACGGCCGAGGAATCGCGGGTCACGGATGCCGGCTGCGACGCCGAACACCTCGTCGGCGAAGCGTTCCATCGCCCGGCGGCCCGCCGGCTCGGCGTGCAGCTGCCGCAGCAGCTCGACGTTGGTGGTGGCGGTCAGATCATCGAGCCGCTCCGCCACCTGTTCGGCGCTCACCTGCTCGGAGGCGAGAACCGTCGCCTGCTGCTCGGCGATCTGCTCGGCGCTGAGGCCGAGCATGCGGCCGAGATGCGTGACCGCGTCGAGGCGGCCGCACAGCCAGTCCCAGCGCCGCCACTCCCGCTTCCCGAACGCGGCGAAGTGCCCAGCCCGCAGCCCGTAGAGCTTGGTGTCGCCGATCTCCAGCGCACGGGCGGTGTCGATGCCCACGGCAGGCATCTCCACGTCCGGGCCCACCCGAAGGAACTCGAACCCCGCGGCACGGGCGTAGGGCTCGCGCGCTCGTAGCCCACGGGAGAGCACCTCGACGGCGAACGCCCACCGCACCACCTCCTCGGGCGCAGTCGCCGTCTCCAGCGTGGCGGCGAACGCCTCCGCCGCCGCGAGCACCAGACGCCCGATGACCCGCGGAACGGCGAGCCGGCGCACCAGGCCGTTGAGGACCTCGACGGTCTCCGCGACCTCCTGCGACGGCGCGGCCGGGTCGGACGGCACCGCTGCCATCTCGGCCTGCAACGCGTCGCGCAAGGCCTCGATCCGCGAGAGACTCTCGCTCACCGCGGTGACGGCGGAGCGCAACGCAGGGGTCGGCCGGCTACCACCGCGGCCGCGCAGCTCGCGGACCATCAGCCGCACGCACCGCTCGGCGGGAGCGGTCCCCCAGTGCCACGGCTCGACATCCAGGACGGCGACGGACGGCAGGATCGGGTCCAGCCACTCCGGCCCGGCGGCGAGGACGCTCTCCGGCGACGCGTCCTCGGACTCGACGAGCCGGGAGGTCTGCGGCCCATCCGCCGGCGGCCCGGCCGCCGCCCGGAACTCGGCGATCGCGCCGACCGCCCGGCCCCGGCGGTAGGGGTCGAGCAATCCGTCCGCGCTGGCGAGCAGCTCCCCCCGGCGTCCGGGGTCGGCGAGCATCCGCGAGAACAAGGCGACGTTCTCCGGCTCGGAGGCGTCGCCCCTGCGGAGCATCTCGTCCAACCGGTCGACGTCGTCGCGGAAGTCGACCTCGCGCGGATAGGTGAAGCCGGCGGCGGCGAGCTGGACGACGGCCGGCTCCTCGAGCGGCTCGGGCGGCGGCTCGTCGGATCCGGTGCCGTCCGTGCTCGGCGCGGGCGGCGTGCCGCGGGTCGGCACCACGTACATCAGCACCCGACGGACCGGACCGGTGACGGGGCGCCGCGCGATGCTGTCGAGCACCGGGCCGAAGGGGGCGTTGTCGAGCACGCCGCCGTCGATCAGCCAGGCCGCCGGGCCGGGTCGCTCCGGCAGCACGCGGACCGGTGGCGCGGTCATGGTCTCGAGCTCGCGGACCGCGGCGAACGCCCCCGGGAACGATGCGGACGCTCGTGCGGCCTTCGAGAGGTCGGGGGCGAAGCGATCGAACTCCCGCATCGGCGCGAGGTCGAATCGTTCGTCGTCGACGAGGTAGGTGAAGCGGTGCGGATCGGACCGGAACCGGTAGAGCCGACGGTGGTCGGCGACGAGGAACGGCCGTCCGTACGCGTCGACGTAGCGCTGCTCCGCCGAGCCGACGGCGGTGGCCGTGAGGAACAGCGTGACCGGCTCGGGCGAGCCCGCCGGCGCCCGGATGCCCCGGAGCACCCCGTCGATCATCTCCTCGAAGTAGTGGCCGTCGAGGACGGACGTCGGCAGCGTCCCGTTGGTCGACTCGTCGCGGAGCAGGTGACCCTGTTCGAGGGCCGCTTCGTTCTCCCAGACCCGGCGCAGGAACGGCCCCTCGGACGCGTCCTCGCTCGGCGGATCCAGCGACGCGCCTCTCGCCGCCGCGGTCGCCAGCAGCGCCCCGTTGAGGCCGCCCGCGCTCGTGCCGGCGATGACGTCGATGACGACCGAGCCGACATCCTTCTCCCGTACCGACCGTCGCCAGCCCTCGAAGGCCGCTCGGTCGTACTCGGGGACCGCAGGCTCGGCCTCCGCGTCGGAGGTGTCCTCGTCAGGCGCGTCGGTCCGGGCCGACGCCCTCCGGAGCAGGTCGAGCTCGTGCGCCACCCCGCCCATCCAGACGGCCAGGCTGACGCCGCCGTTCATCACGACCGCGAGCCGGAGTTCTCCTGCCTCGGACGCCATGGCACACCTCCGTCGCCGACTTCCCCTGCGAAGCGGGCGGCAGCGTACGCCCGACAGCCGCCGGAGATCACGACCGGAAGTCGTCCGCGGCCCTCCGGTCCCGCGTGCCGCCCGCCCCGCCGCCCGACCCGGAGTCGTCGGCGGCGTCCTCCTCCGGGTACGGGACGACGCGGCCGAGTTCGTCGACGAGCCGTCGCGTCTCCTCCCGCCACGCGGCCGGAGGGTGGAACCAGGCGACCACAGCGTCCACAGCGTCCACGGTGTCCACGGTGTCCGCGCTGTCCGGGAACCGCACGACCAGCGTGGGGGCCGGTCCGGACAGATGCGCGTCGATGACGAGCACCTCGCCGTGCGGATAGCTGCTCACGAGCCTCGGCACTCCGCCGGCCGTCGGCGGCAGGGTCAGCAGCAGGACGCGCCGGTCGGTCGCGACGAGCAGCCAGTCCACCGCCCGGCCGACGTCGACCCCCCGGCCGAGCCCGCGGACGACGGACGCGGCCCGGCGCCGCTCCCCCTCGGCGAGGAGCGCGTCCACCGCCGAAAGGACGCCCCGGGCCTTGCCGTCGGGGTTGTCACCGTGGCCGAACATCGTCGTCCCTCCCGCCGCTCCGTCGTCTCAGGGCGGAAGCTAGCGACCGTGATCGCCGGTGGACAGGGTGCGGCGCGGCTCGTAGGAGTCTCGAAAGATCCGCCGCCGGACTTGTCGGAACACGTCCGGATTCAGGCGGGCGCTCGTTGGCCGCCGCCCGGAGTCAGCGGAGGCCGTGCGAACCGGCCGGCCCGGCACCGGACGAGTCGGCCGAGACCTGCACGGGCGCGCGGAGGCCCTCCGTGGGGGCTGTGGTGCGTCCGACGACGGCCACGAGCAGGGCGGCGAGCAGCACGACCGCGAGCAGGACATGGCGGAACAACCGGTGCGACAGGGAGACGTTGCCAGCCGCCGCCTGCGAGGTCGCCATGTCGTCTGCATCGGCCGTCGGGTGGGTGGTCTGAAGCGCTTGTTCGCACCCCGGTCGTAAGCCTGCGCGACCGCTGTGGTGTAGACGGTGGTGTCGTGGACGCGGCGACCGTGGAGCAGGCGGCGGAACGATTGCGCAGGCTGGTCGTGCGCACCCCGTTGGAGCTCAACGAACGGCTGTCGGCGCTCGTCGACGGCCAGGTGTGGCTGAAGCGGGAGGACCGGCAGATCGTCCGGTCCTACAAGATCCGCGGCGCCTACAACCTCATCGCGGATGAGCCGGAGCGCGCCGTCCGGCACGGCGTCGTCTGCGCGAGCGCCGGCAACCACGCCCAGGGAGTCGCCTGGGCCTGCCGCCTCATCGGCCTGCCGGCGCGGATCTACCTGCCGGGTACCACGCCCCGGCAGAAGCGCGACCGCATCCGCAGCCTCGGCGAGGGATACGTCGAGATCTTCGTCGTCGGCGAGACCTACGACGACGCCTCCGCGGAGGCCGCCCGCCACGCGGCCCGCACCGGAGCCGTGCTGGTGCCGGCCTTCGACGACCCGCGCACGGTCGCCGGTCAGGGCACGGTGGCGCCGGAGATCGTGGAACAGCTCGATGAGCAGATCGGCAGGCCGCCCGACCGCGTCGTCGTCCCCGTCGGCGGTGGCGGCCTGCTGGCGGGCATGGCGACGTGGCTACGCGAGCGGCATCCGGACGTCCGGACCGTCGGGGTCGAGCCGGCCGGGGCGGCGTCCATGACCGCCGCGCTCGCCGCCGGTGGTCCGGTACGTCTGGAGCAACTCGACCCGTTCGTCGACGGCGCCGCGGTCCGGCTGGCCGGCGCGGTGACCTACCCGCTCATCCGCGACGCCGCGAGCGAGGTGACGACGGTCGACGAGGGTCGCGTGTGCTCCGAGATGCTGCGGCTCTACCAGCACGACGGCATCATCGCCGAGCCCGCCGGCGCCCTCGCCTCGGCGGCAATCGGCGCCGCCGTGACCCCGCCGCCCGGCGAGGTGACGGTCTGCGTCCTCTCCGGCGGCAACAACGACGTCAGCCGCTACAACGAGATCGTCGAGCGCTCGCTCATCTACGAAGGGCTCAAGCACTACTTCCTGGTCGAGTTCCCGCAGGAGCCCGGCGCGCTTCGGCGCTTCCTCTCCGACATCCTCGGTCCGGACGACGACATCACGCTGTTCGAGTACGTGAAGCGGAACAACCGCGAGTTCGGCCCGGCACTCGTCGGGCTCGAACTCAGCCGCGCCGAGGACCTCGCGCCGCTGCAGGCGCGGATGGACGCGTCTCCGCTCAACTGCCGGCGGCTCGAGCCCGACGACCCGGTGTTCCGCTTCCTGATCTGACGAGCCTGATCTGACGCCGGAGGGAGCGACGGTCACCGGCCGCGCGAGAAGTGCCGCGGCGCCCGGTAGCCCGGCCCCTTCTCCGGCGGCCCGTCGCCGGACGTCCACCGCCACTGCACCGACATCCGTCCCCCGCGCAGACCCGGCTGGGGAGGGACGCCGTGCAGCCAGTCCGCCTGCGCGCGACCGCCGAGGACCAGCAGGTCGCCGCTGCGCGGCGCGAGGTCGACCGAGCCCGGCGCGGGTCCGAAACCGCGGGCGTGCCCGCGCGGGGTGACCACCCACGGCCGGGTCACGCCGAGCGTGAGGATGGCGATCAGCGTGTTCGAGGTGTGCCGCAGTTCGCGGTCGCGATGGGACCCCAGCGCGTCCCGGCCGTCGCGGTACCAGGCGAGCGCCGGGCCGTCGAACTCGACGCGGTAGTGCCGTCGCAGCTCGCGGGTCGCCTCCACCAGCGCGGGATGCGCCGTCGGCCGGGTGCCGCCGGTCAGGCGGGGCTCGTCGACGTAGTGGTCGTAGCGCCAGAGCCGCGCCTGCCGCCACGGCACGATGTCGGTCAGCGCGTTGTAGACGTCGTCCGCGTCCCGCAGCCACCCACGGGCGAGGTCGACCCACGTCGTCGCGTCGAGCCAGTGCCGCTCGAGCCGCCCACCCACCCAGTGCCGCTCGAGCCGCCCACCCACCCGGGGCCGGTCCTCGCCCGGCGGCGGGGCGGGCACGTCCGCGGCCCGTTCCTCCGACGGCGTGCCCACCCCTCGACGCTATGCCTGCCGCGAGGGGTGTGCAGTCGCGGCCCACGTCCCGTCAGAAGTCGTCGCTCTCCTCCAGCAGCCGGCTGGCGAGCGCGGCCACCGGCGACCGCTCCGAGCGCGTGAGCGAGATGTGCCCGAACAGCGGGTGGCCCTTCAGCCCGTCCACGACGCTGACGATGCCGTCGTGCCGGCCGACGTGCAGGTTGTCGCGCTGGGCGATGTCCCAGCAGAGCACGGCACGGCTGTCCTCACCGAGGCGGGACAGCGCGGCCAGCAGCACCGTCCGCTCGAGGTTCTGCACCTCGTCGACGACCACCCAGGCGCCGGACAGCGTGCGTCCGCGGATGTGGGTGAGAGGCACGACCTCGATCAGCCCGCGGTCGCGCACCTCGTTCATGACCTCGCGGGAGGTGACGGACTCGAGCGCGTCGGCGACCGCTGCGGCCCATGGCTCCATCTTCTCGTCCTGGCCCCCGGGCAGGTAGCCGAGATCCTGGCCGCCGACCGCGTACAGCGGCCGGAAGACGACGAGCTTGCGGAACTGCCGCTGCTCGAGGACGGCCTCCAATCCCGCTGCCAGCGCCAGCACCGTCTTGCCGGTGCCGGCCTGCCCGCCGAGCGAGACGACGCCGAGCGAGGGGTCGGCCAGCAGGTCGAGTGCGATCCGCTGCTCGGCGCTGCGTCCCGTGACGCCGAACAGCGACCGGTCGGTGGAGACCAGGTGCAGCCGCTTGTCCGCGTGCAACCGGGCGAGGGCACTCTGACTGCCCGCGTGCAGGACGACCCCGCTGTTGACCGGGAGGTCGGCCAGGCCGGGCTCGTCGATCTCGGCGAGTTCCAGCGCCCGCTCGGCGAACAGCGTGTCGACGGTCATGCCGCTGACCTCGACCTCGACCATGCCGGTCCAGGACGCGTCGGCGGCCTGCCGACGCCGGTAGTCCTCGGCGGGCAGGCCCGCGACGGACGCCTTCAGCCGCAGCGGGAGGTCCTTGCTGACCAGCACGACGTCCTCCCCCTCGAGCGCGAGGTTGGCCGCGACGGCGAGGATCCGGGCGTCCGGCGCCTCGCTGCGCAGGCCGGCCGGCAGACCGGCGAGGTCGCGGTGGTTCATCTCGACCCGGAGCGTCCCGCCCGCGTCGTTGACCGGGACGGGGCTGTCCAGCCCGCCGTGCCGCAGCCGGAGGGACTCCAGGCGGCGCAGCGCCTGGCGCGCGGCCCAGCCGAGGTCCGGGTGGTGCCGCTTGCCTTCGAGTTCGCCGAGCACCGGCAACGGCAGCACGAGATCGTGCTCGTCGAAGGCGGCCAACGCGCGCGGGTCGGACAGCACGACGCTGGTGTCGAGGACGTAGGTCTTGCGCAGGGACACGGTCGGGGCCCTTCTCAGCAGGACGGATGGGAACGAGCAGGGACGGCACAGGACGGATTGGATCCGGCGGAGGATCCGGCCACTCCTGGGAGCCGCCCAGGGGCGTGGGGACCCGACTACCGGTCGGATCCGGCGGTGACCGGGCGCGGCCCGAGTCCGCGCAGCGGTCACCTCTCGCCTGCTCGAGGTGCGTGCCCACCGCCTCGAACGGTAGGGCCGCACCCCGCCCTCGGGCGCGTCGACGCGCGAGAACCTCCGGTTAAGAATGCGGGTCGCGTCTGCGACCGAGCACGGCGCCGCCCAGGCCGTGCGAGTACCCCGGCTCGTCCACCGGTAGGAGCGGGTTGGTGGGTCGGTTGTCCGGCGCGTGGTCCAGCCGCGGCATCGACCGCCGGTCGTGCCCGGACATCGGCCCGTCGAGCGGTGGCAGCGCCGGATCGGCACCGGCGTTCACGCCGGCACCGGCAGCCCCGGCATCGGCGCCGACACTTCCGCCGACGGTTCCACCGAGAGCGCCACCCACGCTGCCCATGGGCAGGGTCGGTTCGTCGGCCGCGCCGTTCCGGCTCGCCATCGTCGTGAACACGTCGCCCGCCCGGGCGGGCGGCTCCGAGGAGGTGATGTCCACGACGACGGCGGTGACGTTGTCGCGGCCGCCGTGCTCGAGCGCGAGTTCGATCAGACGGGCGGCCGCGTCCTGCGGGTCCGGGATCTCGCCGAGCACCTGCTCGATCCGGTCGGGCTCGACCTCGTTCGTCAGCCCGTCGGAGCAGAGCACGAATCGGTCGCCGGTGGTCACGGGCAGATCCCAGCTGTCGACGTTGACGTCGTCCTGGGCCCCCAGCGCGCGGGTGATCACGCTGCGCTGCGGGTGCACTGCGGCTTCCTCGGGGCTGATGTGGCCACCCCGGACCAGCTCGTCCACCAGCGAGTGGTCGCGGGAGACCTGCTCGAGCCTTCCGCCGGTGAAGCGCAGCGCCCGGGAGTCGCCCACGTTGAACACGAGCAGCCGGTCGTCGTCGCCGACCCAGGTGAGCGCCAGCCCGACGATCGTGCTGCCCATGCCCTTCTCGGCCGAGACGGACCGGGCGTGGTCCCGGATCTCGGCGTTGGCATAGCGGACCGCGGCCAGCACCGACGACGCCTCGACGGCCCCGCTCCCGGCGAAGCGGCCGAGCCCGGCCACCGCGATGCCGCTCGCGACCTCCCCCGCCGCGTGGCCGCCGACGCCGTCCGCGACGGCGAACAGCGGCGGCTCGGCGAGCAGGCTGTCCTCGTTGAGTTCACGGACGCGGCCGGCGTCCGTGGCGGCTCCCCACCGCACGCCGATCGTCACCGGGGCCTCACTGGAATCTCCGCCTCGAGGGGCGCGGCGCCGCGCCGCGAACACTGCCGAGAACGCTACGCCGTGCCGGTGTTCGTCGCGGTCCACTCCGCGAAGATTGATCAAAGGGTTTACCGACAGACCGCCATCGACGAGCGAGCCCGAGGTGTGTCCGGCGAGCGACCGGGTAGGCAGCAGATCGAACACGCGTTCGAGAACGCGCCCGATCGATACGACCACCCTGGAGCGGCACCATGAGCCAGTCCGACCAGTCCCTGAACATCAAGCAGGAGTCCGACCCCGGGTCGAACGCCACCAAGAACCCCGACGCGTGGGTGACGGGCGACGAGCCGGCCACGGGCGCTCAGCGTTCCTACCTGCAGACCCTGGCCGAGGAGGCGTCGGAACCGGTGGCCGACGACCTGAACAAGGCCGAGGCGTCGAAGAAGATCGACGAGTTGCAGGAGCGCACCGGGCGCGGTCGCTGACGCCTCCCCGCCGGTCGGCGGGTAGCAGACGGGCGCGGCGGGGTAGGGCCGGTCGCGACCCGGCGCAGCACTGCGCAAGCGGTGCGACTGCAGCGAGCCGAACGAGTGCGGAGGACGGATGGCCGACGACGACAAGTCCGAGAACGAGACGAAGGACGAGGCGACCGACGGGACCGAGGAAGAGGCCGGGAACCAGACCGGGGACCAGTCCCCCGACGGCGCCCGCGACTCGGACGACTCGGGCGACTCGGGCGACTCGGGCGACTCGGGCGAGCAGCGTTCGGAAGCCGGCTCCGACAGCTCCGACTCCGACTCCGACAGCTCCGACTCCCGGAACAAGGAGCCGGGGGAGCTGGCGAAGACCGAGGACCCGGAGGAGGGCGAGCGTCCGCAGGACTCCGGCGGGGATTCGCCGGAGGAGGCGGGCAACGACGACGACCCGAACTTCGGCATCAAGGACGACGAGCCGGCCAACGACGTCCAGATGAAGTACCTCGAGCCGCTCGCGGAGAGCCTGGGCGAGGAGATCCCCGACGACATGAGCGAGGCCGACGCCGCGGACAAGATCAACGAGATGCAGGAGAACGCAGCCGACTGATCCGGCCGGCCGGCCGCCCGCCCTGCACCTGCGTCGGACGGCCAGGAATTGTCGTAGGGCTGCGCGAGCATGCGGCCCATGACGAGCTGGTCGAGATCCCACGAGGAAGCACCCGAGCTGGCGGCTGCGGTCCAGGCACGGTTCGACGCGCACAAGCACAAGGTCATCGCGAGGCTGAGGCGCGACGGGTCACCGCGCGTCTCGGGCATCGAGACCGTCTCGCGCGACGGCGAGTTGTGGCTGGGCGGGATGCCGCGGTCGCTGAAGTGCCTGGATCTCCTGCGCGACCCCCGCTTCGCCGACCGGCTTCGCATCGAGCTGGCACGAGGGGCGCGGCACGTCGCGGGCGGAACGCACGTGAGCGGGCGACGGCAGCCACACCTGGCGGGGCATGGGGACACGTCAGGCGCGCCAGCGGTTACGGTGAACGGGTTCGCAGCAACCATCGGAGGGTTCCGTGGCTCGCAGGGTCTTCGCCGTCGTCACGCTTGCGGTCGCGGTGATCTTCTTCCTGGTCGGCCAGAGCGTGCAGAACGGCGGGCGGATCATCCTCTCGCAGAGCATCTACCTCATCGCCGGGATCTCCGCGTCGCTGTTCGTCGTCACCGTCCTCCCGGGCCGGGACCGCCGGGACCGCGGGGACCACTGACGCCGCTGCCGTCTCCTCTGCCGGCCCCCTCGGCAGCCCGCCCGGCACCAGCGCGGCCAGCACGGTTCCAGGCCGCCTTGGCCGGCACCGTCACGGCCCCAGCAGCTGGTCGATCTCCTGGGTGGCGTACCAGAGCAGGTCGGCGTCCTCGAGATCGCCCTGCGCCATCTCGTCGGCAGGGTCGACGAGCACGGCGCGCACGAGGGGAACGGCGTCCTCCCCGTCGACGTGCACGGCTTGGACGGCCGAGAGCGGGATCTCGCCGTCCACGGTGACCGCTGCCGGGTCGTCCCCGTCGCCGGGCCGGACGGCCGCGTCGGGCACCTCGGCGGCGAGGACCACCCGCCGGCGCGGGGCGCGGACGTCGTCGGCCAGCAGGTCCAGCGACTGCCGAGCGGCACGCTGCAGGGCTGAGTACTCGAGTTCGTCGTCGTCGCCGGCCGCGTACCACTCCCGCAGGGCTGGGGTGACGGCACAGCCCTTCCCGCCCGGGAACCGCCGATCGCGCAGCAGCGACGGCAAGCCGGTCAGCGTGGCCGGCAGGTAGACCCGCACGCTCAGCCGGCCGCCATCGACGGCGACTCCGAGAAGACCGACTCCGAGAAGATGGAGTGTCCCCGCACCGCGGCGGCCGTGGTCCGCAGCGAGGTCTCGAAGACGCGGACGCGACGCCGGGCATTCATCAGGTTGGCCCCGATCGCCTGCAGGTCCTCCGGGCCCGGGCCGAACATGGTGACCCGCGTGCCGGTCCGGCGGACCTTGGCGGCCTCGCGGAACAGCCGCTTGGTCGTCGCGCGCCGCACGCCACGCTCCAGCCGGCCGAACGTGGTCCGGGGCCGGTCGTAGGCGAAGGACGCCATGGGGGCGAGCACGATGACCTCGTCCAGTTCGAGCGGGGCCAGGACGTCCAGAGACGTCGCCGAACAGGTCCCCCCGTCGATGTACCGGCGACCGCCGATGTCGACCGCCTCGTACCAGGCGGGGATGGAGCAGGACGCCGTCACGGCGGCGGAAAGCTCGGCGGGAGGCGCACCCTCGCGGCCGAACACCACGCGGCGACCGGCGTCGTAGTCCATCGTCACCAGCCACGGCTTCGGGGCGGCGGGCCAGGCGGGCTCGTCGGGGCCTCGGAGCCCGAGGGCGACGGCCTCGGCCTTCACGCGGTCGACGAGGTCGCCGACCGCCCGGATGGAACCGCGACCGGGCGGCAGGACCGACGCGATCGCGGCCATCGGCGGCACCGCGCGCGGGTGCCGCGCGGTCTGCAGCAGCAGCGACCGGGAGCCGAGCCGACCGAACCGCGGGCGGGGCGGCAGCGGCGCCTGCCCGTCGTAGTCGTACTCCACGGATGGCTCGCCCTCGACGCTGAGGCCGCGCTGATGGTTCGCCATCTGCTCCGTGCTGACGCCCAGGCTCACGAAGGCGCTGAGCACCGAGCCAGCGCTCGTGCCGACGACGACCTCGGCGGTGCGCGGGTCCCAGCCGGTGGCTTCCTCGAGGGCCCGGAGGGCGCCCACCATCCAAGCCGCGCCCAGGACTCCCCCGGCGCCGAGGACGAGTCCGCGCCGCGGACCCGAGCCCCCGCCGGTCAGAGGTTGCGGCGCAGCGGGTGGCCTGTTGTCCAACGTCGTCATGTCCGCCTCCGTGGCCTCGGCTCCCGAACTTCGATCAGCTGGGTCTCAGATGGTCTCGAGCAGTTCGCCGAGCGCTTCTTCGATGCACTGCGCCAACACGTCCACGTCGGGCATCGCGTCGCGATCGGCGTTCAGTCCGTAGTAGACCCCACCGTCGTAGGACGTGATGCCGATCGACACGGCCTGTCCCTTGGCCAGGGGAACGACCGGGTACATCGACCGCATCCGGGCGCCGGCGGCGTACAAGGGGAACTGGGGACCGGGCACGTTCGTGACGACGGTGTTGAACACCCGCCGCGACCAGTCGCTGGCCAACCGTGCCGCGGCGGCGTGCAGGGTCGGAGGCGCGAAGCCCGTCAGCCCGATCAGCGCCTCGGCCCCGACGAACTGCTGGGCGGCCTTGTGCGCCTCCATCTCGTAGCTCACCTGCGACAACCGCACCACCGGATCGGGCTCGCCGACCGGGAGCTCGACGAAATACGAGGCGATGCGGTTGCCGGTCGCCTGCTCCGACTGACCGTCCCCGTCGTCGGCGAGCGGGGCCCGGACGCTGACGGGGACCATCGCCCGCACGCTCGTGGCGGGCGTCACGCGCTCGCCCCGGGTCAACAACCAGGTCCGCAGCGCGCCCGCGACCACCGCGAGCACGACGTCGTTCACCGTGCCGCCGTGCGCCTTGCGGATCAGCTTGTAGTCCTCGAGCGACGTCGCCGCCGTGCCGTAGCGCCGCTGTTCCCCGATCTCCGCGTTCAGCGGGCTCGTCGGCGCGCCCCGGGCCTGCGAACGTGCGGCCGAGAACAGGCCGTTCAGCGTCCGGCCCGCGGCGTCCGCCACCCGGCGCACGTCGGTGATGGTCGCCAGCGCGGTCGTGCGGGCGGCGTCGACCACGTAGGCGGGGCGTCGCAGCCAGTCGACGAGCGCTCCCCCGACGAGCTCCGCCGACGTCGGGGCGGCGGCCGGGTCCCAGCGCTGCCGGCTGGTCTCCCGCGGCTCGGGGCTGAGGTCGAGCAGCACCGAGCCGATGTCGATCGCGCCGATCCCGTCCACCACGGCGTGGTGGGTCTTGGTCACGAGAGCGATGCGATGGTCGGACAGGCCCTCGACCAGGTAGAGCTCCCACAGCGGTCGCTCGCGGTCGAGCGGCCGGGACTGCAGCCGGGCGACGAGCTCCCGGAGCTGCGCGTCCGTGCCGGGCTTGGGCAACGCGCTCTGCCGGACGTGGTACGTGATGTCGAAGTCGGGGTCGTCGATCCAGACCGGGTTCGCCAGATGCCCCGGGACCCAGCGCACCTTCTGCCGGTACCGCGGCACGAGCACGAGCCGCTCGGAGATGAGGCGGACGAGCCGGGCGTAGTCGAACCCGCGCTTCGGCAGGTCGAAGATCGCCACTCCGCCGACGTGCATCGGGGTGGTGCGGTCCTCCATGTAGAGGAAGGAGGCGTCGAGCGGGCTCAGCCGGTCGGCCACGCTGCACCTCCCTGTCGCCGGGGCGACGCCGCCCCGCGGCCCGGGGACCCTGGGTCAGCGGCACCGACGGCTCGTTCGTGCGCCATGGTGCTCCTCGTAACCGCCCGCCGTCCGGCAAGTGCCATAGCTCACGTTCGCCGGGTCAGCCCGCCCGGGCGGTCGCCCGCCGACCGCGCCGCCGAGGCCGGGCGATGTCCTCGTGTGCGGGCGCCTCGACGAGCCCGGCGATCGCGAGCCGCAGCGGCGAGCGGGGCTCGATCTCCAGCAGGAGGCGCCCCTCCCGCTGCGCCCGGTCCGTCGCGGCCGGGTCGAAGGGCAGCATGCCGGCTGGGACGACGGCCGCGTGCCGCTCGAGGGCGGCCGCCACCTCGCGCCGCTGCCGGCCGGAGGCGTGCAGCCGGTTCACCACGACGCGGACGGTGGGCGCGGCGCCGGCGGCCTCCAGAGCGCTGCGCAGGTCGTCGAGTCCTGCGATGAGGCGGGTGAGACCGACCGGCTCGGCGGAGCCGACGACGAGGACCTCGTCCGCCGCAGAGAGGGCCGCCAGGGTCGCGGCGTTGCGGCGCGGCGCCGACGTGTCGTAGGACAGCTCCTCGTCGTCCTCGAGGTTGAAGCCGCAGTCGACGATCACCCGCTCGGCGAGGGCCCGGGCGGAGGCGAGCACCGTCTCCAGAGCGGCCGGGCGCACCTCCGGCCAGCGGGAGGCATGCCCGATGCCGGTGAGCACCGACAGCGGCGCCGCCTCCCGGGACGGGAGCGGGATCGAGCGGGCCAGGCCCGCGAGACGGGGCACGTCGAGCGCGCCGGCGTTGGCCGCCCGGCAGGCGGCGACGACGCCGGGGGCCTCGTCGACGAGGCCGGCGAGCTGGGCGATGGTCCCGCCGTAGACGTCGGCGTCGACGAGCAGGGTCGAGCGCCCGGCCGCCGCGTGCTCGCCGGCGAGGTGCCAGGCGAGAAGACTCCGTCCCGGGGCGCCGGTCGGGCCCCAGACGGCCAGCACGCGACGCGGTCCCGGCGGGGTAGCCGGCGAGCGGAGATCGACGGTTCCCCGATCGGGGTCTCCGTCCAGAGCCGTCGGGCCGTCGAGGCCCGGCCCGGCGCCGGTGGCGGTGTCGGTTGCGACGGCGGTTCGCACCGCCTGCGCGACCTCGGCCGCGAGCCCGTCCGGGTTCCCGGAGTCCGCGGCCGGCGAGGCGACCACGACCTGCTCGATCCCGAGTTGCCGCAACCGCACCTCGGCGGCGTCGGCGGCGCTGCCCGCGCCAGCGGCAGCAGCACCCGCTTCCTGGGGAGGGACCACGAGTCCGACGACGGCGACGCCGGCGCGGCGCAGCCGGGCGACCGCGTCCTGGTCGAATCGGCGCAACGCGCTCGACACCACGGCTGCCACGGCCGTCCCCGTCGACGCGGCGGCCAGCAGATCGGGGAGGTCCACGCAACGCCGCACGACCACCACGGCTCCGGGCCTGCCGAGCGAGGCCACGAGCTCCGCCTCCGCCCCGGGCTCGGGGACCGCGAGCAGCACCGGCAGGCCACCCCCGCCCGGGCCGGTCGACGGGCGCACGTCGTGCGGCTCCGGCTCGGGCACCTCTCCCGCCACCGCCACGTCAGCCGCCGAAGCCGGGGGCCTCGGTCGGCGCGGCAGGGGCGACCGCCTGTGCGTCGCCGTCGATGCGCACGAGATCGACGCGCTCGCTCTGGCTCGCCGCGACGACGCGGACAGCATCCGGTACCGCGACCCGCAGCTGGGCCGCGGTGTCGCCGCTGCCGAGCACGTCGCCGCCGAGGAACTCCGCGCCGCCCACGACGAGGAGCTCGCGATCCGTGCCGGGACGGTCGCCCTTGACGAGGACGTAGACGTCCACCCGGTCCCCAGGGGACAGGCTCGGCAACCGGCCCGCCTTGACCAGCACCGGCACCACGCGGGTGGGTGCCACGGGTCCGTACGCGATGGCGTCCTGCGGCAGCAGATTGCCCGTGCCGACGGGGCGAACCAACGGCCGACCGACGAGGGCTCCCCGGCTGTCCGCGCGGAAGTAACGGACGCTGGCCGGGCCGTCCAACTTCGCGGACGCGGTCGCGAGATCCGCGTCGGTCAGGACGTGCCCGGCGGGCAGGTCCGCGCGCGCGGTCACCCACGAGGCCGTGTCCCCCGCCGTGGCGACGACCCGGGCGCCGACGATCACGGACAGGAGCACGAGGAGCACGCCGAGCAGGAGCCTCGTATCGCGCCACCGCGGGCGCACGTTCCTGCGACCGGCCGGAGCCGACGGCGGTGTCGGCTCGGCGTCTCGGGCGGGCCGAGTCGGCGCGATGGTGCTCACTTCACTCCCCCACGAACAACGTCAGTGTCAATGTCACGCATCGTGCCCGATTCTGCCCCTTCGGTCACCCAACGTGCTGGCGAGGTGTGGACAGGCAGTCGTCCACAAGCAGAAGCAAGTGCAGGCAAACTTCTGCAAGACTGCTCGGGAGCACCACGTCGACTGCGACGTTCCTGCACCACGACGGAGAGATGGCCATGAGTGCACGGTTCCTGCAGCTCACCGACGTGGCCGAGGTGCTCAACATCTCCGCCAGCCAGGCCTACGCGCTGGTCCGCAGCGGCGAGCTCCCTGCGATCAAGATCGGCGGCCGTGGACAGTGGCGCGTCGAGGCGGCCCAACTCGAGGCGTACATCGAGCGGGCCTACTCCGAAACGCGTGCGTTCGTCCAGGCCAACCCGCTCGGCCGGCACGAGCTGCCGGACTGACGCCCGACCGACACCCGACCGGCACCCGGGCCGCCGGACCGGCAGCGCACGTCACGGCGGGCCGGCCGTCCGGACGGAAGCCAGCGCGGCCAGAGGGAGGAGGCGGGCTTCCCCGCCGCCGGCCTCCTCGGTCATCTCGACGTAGTCCGCGCCGACCCGGCTGAGGACACCGGCCAGCTGAGCACCGTCCCCGGTCAGCACGCGGACCCGGGCACGATCGCGCGCGAGGCCGCGAAGGACGCCGGCCAGGCCCAGCCGGGCGCCGACCACGCCCTCCGACCCCGGCTCCGCAGACCGCGCCGTCAGGCCCCCGACGGACTGCACGGCAGCAAGGGCGACGAGCACCTCCGCCGCACCCTCGCCGCCCTGGTCCCCAGCGAGCAGCACGCAGTCCGCCCCTACCCGCCGGAGCGCTCCCCGCTCGCGACGACCGCCGGCGAGAGTCACCTCGATCTCGCGGCCGAGCGCCCCGCGCAACCGGTCGACCACGCGGAGCCGGGCCCGCTCGGCCCGCTCCCGCTCCCGGACCTCGGCGGCCAGCTCTGCGCTGTCCGCCGCCTCGAGCCGCCCCTCCAGATCGTCGAACAGCGAGTCCCAGCGCACGCCTGACCGTGTGCCCGCGCCTCCGGCCGGCCACGCGCGCCGCTGTCCACAGGCCCCCGCCTCCATCGGCTCCGCATCCGGCATACTCGGCCATCGCAAGCAAACACAAGCAAACGTAAGGTTCGGGCATGACTCGTGGTCAACTGCGCTGTCTCCTGCCGTGGTGTGCCGCCGTCGCTGTTCTGGTCATCGCGGGTCCACGCCCCGCGGACCTGCCGGCGGACGCCTCGGCCGGCGGTTGGGCCTCCTGGGCCGCCGGCGACCCGGAACACGCGTTGGTCACCGTCGTCGGCGTCGCCGCGTGGCTCGTCCTGTCCTGGCTGGCCCTGGGGGCGCTCACCGTTCTCGGCGGGCGTGGCGCCGGTGCGCTGGGGGCGCTGAGCCGACGACTCTCCGCGGTCCTGTTGCCCCGCCTGATCCGGGAGGGGCTCGCGGTGGCGCTCGGCTTGTCCGTGGTGGTCGGCAGCGCAGGCGCCGCCGCCGCGTCCCCTGCACCCGGCCGTGCCGCGCTCGTCGCGAC
The DNA here is from genome assembly GCA_963783105.1 of uncultured Actinomycetota bacterium. Taxonomy (GTDB): domain Bacteria; phylum Actinomycetota; class Actinomycetes; order Frankiales; family Frankiaceae; genus JAVEDQ01. Next base: position 163,551 of record CAWAMI010000004.1, on the reverse strand, counting down.
GACAGCCACCGCCGTTCCGTCACTCGACCGGCTGGCGCCCGGCACCCTGCAGCTCGCGCCGCTGCCGGCGGTCCCGCCCCCGGTCCTCGCGCCGCAGGTGACGGCGACGCCGGGCGCTGCCACTCCTCCACAGCGACGACCGGCAGCGAGCGGTGAGACGCCCGACGAGGTCGTGGTCCTGCGCGGCGACTGCCTCTGGTCCGTCGTCGCCCGCCACTTGGGCCCTGCTGCGACCGACGCTCGGATCGCCCGGGCCTGGCCCGAGTGGTACGCGGCCAACCGCGCCGTCATCGGCCCCGACCCGTCGCTCCTGCTGCCGGGCCAACGGCTGACCCCTCCCCCGCTTCCCTGATCCCGCCCCGCTGACGTCCGCCCACCCGTCCACGTCCCGACGCCGAAGGAGACCCGTGTCCCACCTGTCCCGACTTCCGGACCCCGAGCCCCTGACCCCGCTGCCCCTGACCCCGCTGCCCCTGACCCCGCTGCCCCCCCCGGCACGCGCCCCCGCCCGCCGTGGACGGCTCCTCCGCGCTGGCACCCGCGCCGCAGCCACCGGACGCTCCGTCCGACGACCGACCGGTCGCGCTCCGCGTCGTCCCCCCGGTGGCGTCGCCGGCCGGAGCGACCGGGCCGACCGAGCCCACCGAGACGGCCCCGCCACCGCCACCCGTGACCCTCGTCCTCCGGGGCGTGCTGGAGGTGCTCAGTGGCTGGCGTCCCGCCGCTCAGCTGGTGCCGCGGACGAGCCCGCAGATCGCGGGCGACCTGCTGTCCCGTCGGCGACCGCGGGCCGCGGGACGCCCGCCGTCCGTGGTGCGCCTTCGCACCCTGCGGGTGGCCGACGACGTCGTCGAGGCCTGCGCCGTCATCCGACGGGAGCGTCGTTGCGGGGCGTTGGCGATGCGCTTCGAGTTCGGCGAGCGCGGCTGGCTCCTGACCCGCCTCGAGGTGGGGTGACGGCGGACTCCGGCTCCGACCGTCCGGGTCGGGGCAGCTGCCGACTCAGGCCTTCGCCCGCCGGGTCGGGTCGCCGTGGCAACGCTTGTACTTGCGCCCCGAGCCGCAGGGGCACGGGGCGTTGCGGGCGGGCTCGCCGCCGGTCGCGTCGACCACGCCGTCGCCGAGCTCGGTCTGCGGACCGGACGTCGTCACCGCTCCGCCCGAGGTGTCGCCGTCGATCGCCGGCGCCGTGTACTGCAGCCGCGCGGGCCGTCCGGCCTGCTCCAGCCCCTTGGCCAGCGGGACGGCGGAACGGCCGTTGCCGTTCGTCGCCGACGTGGTGGTCGACGGCGGCGCCGCACCGGCAGGGGCGGCCTCCGTCGCCGTGTCGGCCTCGGCGGCGCCGCCCGCCGGTCCAGACGCCCACGACTCGATCGGCTGTGCCTCCAAGGCCTCGGGAGCCGCCTGCTGCTCCTGCTGCTGCACCTCGAGGTTGAACAGGAAGCCGACCGACTCCTCCTTGATGCCGTCCATCGCGGAGGCGAACATGTCGAAGCCCTCCCGCTGGTACTCGACCACCGGGTCGCGCTGGCCCATCGCCCGAAGGCCGATGCCCTCCTGCAGGTAGTCCATCTCGTAGAGGTGCTCGCGCCACTTGCGGTCGAGCACCGACAGAACGACGCGGCGCTCCAGCTCGCGGAGCACCGGCTGGCCGTTCGGGTCGAGCCCGAGCTGCTCCTCCCGGCGCTCGTAGGCCTCGAGGGCATCCTCGACGAGGTCCTCGAGCAGACCCTCCGCGGTGAGGCCGTCGCGCTCGCCGGGCGGCGGGATCTCCACCCCGACCGGGTAGAGCGTGCCGAGCGCCGACCACAGCTGGTCGAGATCCCACTCCTCCGGGTAGCCCTCGGCGGTGGCGCCGGTGACGTAACCCTCGATGGTGTCGCGGATGAAGTGCACCACCTGCTCGTGCAGGTCCTCGCCCTCGAGCACCCGGCGGCGCTCCGCGTAGATCACGGTGCGCTGCTTGTTCATGACCTCGTCGTACTTGAGGACGTTCTTCCGGATCTCGAAGTTCTGGCCCTCGACCTGCGTCTGCGCCGAGCGGATGGCCCGGGTGACGAGCTTCGACTCGATCGGGACGTCGTCCGGGATGTTCAGCCGGTTCATGATCGACTCGACCATCGCCGCGTTGAACAGCCGCATCAGGTCGTCGCCGAGCGACAGGTAGAACCGGGACGTCCCCGGGTCGCCCTGACGGCCGGAGCGGCCGCGGAGCTGGTTGTCGATCCGCCGCGACTCGTGCCGCTCCGTGCCGAGCACGTACAGCCCGCCCGCGTCGACGACCTTCACGTGCTCGTCCGCGACCTCGCGCTTCTTCTTCTCCAGCGAGTCCGACCAGGCGGCCTCGTAGTCCTCCGGCGTCTCGAGCGGCGAGAGCCCCCGCTGCCGGAGCTCCATGTCCGCGAGGAAGTCCGGGTTGCCGCCGAGCATGATGTCGGTGCCGCGGCCGGCCATGTTCGTCGCGACGGTGACGGCGCCCAGCCGACCGGCCTGCGCGATGATCGCGGCCTCCCGGTCGTGCTGCTTGGCGTTGAGCACCTCGTGCTTCACGCCGCGCTTGGTCAGCAGCTGGGACAGGTACTCCGACTTCGCCACCGAGGTGGTGCCGATCAGCACCGGCTGGCCGGCCTCGTGCCGGTCGGCGATGTCGTCGACGACGGCCTCGAACTTGGCCGGCTCGGTCTTGTAGACGACGTCGGCCGCGTCGTCGCGGATCATCGGCTTGTTCGTCGGGATCGGCACGACGCCGAGCTTGTAGATCTGGCTGAACTCGGCGGCCTCGGTCATGGCCGTACCGGTCATGCCGGAGAGCTTGTCGTAGAGCCGGAAGTAGTTCTGCAGCGTGATCGTGGCAAGAGTCTGGTTCTCCTGCTTGATCTCGACGCCCTCCTTGGCCTCGATCGCCTGGTGCATGCCCTCGCTGTACCGGCGGCCGGACAGCACGCGGCCGGTGAACTCGTCGACGATGAGGACCTCACCGTTGTTGACGATGTAGTCCTTGTCCTTCTTGTAGAGCTCCTTGGCCTTCAGCGCGTTGTTGAGGTAGCCGACCAGCGGCGTGTTCACCGACTCGTAGAGGTTGTCGATGCCGAGTTGGTCCTCGACCTTCTCGACACCCTCCTCGGTGATGGCGACGGTCCGCTTGCCCTCCTCGACCTCGTAGTGCTCGTCCTTCTTGAGCAGCGGGGCGATCCGCGCGAACTCGAGGTACCAGCGGGTCGGGTTGTCGGCGGGACCGCTGATGATCAGCGGGGTCCGGGCCTCGTCGATGAGGATCGAGTCCACCTCGTCGACGATCGCGAAGTTGTGCCCGCGCTGGACCGTCTCCTCGATCGACCACGCCATGTTGTCGCGCAGGTAGTCGAAGCCGAACTCGTTGTTGGTGCCGTAGGTGATGTCGCACAGGTAGGCGGGGCGCCGCTGGTCCGGCGACATCGAGGGGTGGATGACGCCCACGGTCAGGCCGAGGAACTTGTGGACGCGGCCCATGTTCTCGGCGTCGCGCTGGGCCAGGTAGTCGTTCACCGTGACGATGTGGACGCCCTTGCCGGCCAGCGCGTTGAGGTAGGCCGCGAGGGTCGAGACGAGCGTCTTGCCCTCACCGGTCTTCATCTCGGCGATGTTGCCGAGGTGCAGCGCCGCGCCACCCATGAGCTGGACGTGGTAGTGCCGCTGGCCGAGGGTGCGCTTGGCCGCCTCGCGCACCGTGGCGAACGCCTCCGGCAGCAGGTCGTCGAGGGTCTCGCCGCCGCCAGCTCCGGCATCCTCTGTCGTCGTCCGAGCCCTTGCGCCCGCGACGCCCCTTGGCGGCGACGGGCACCCGGTCGCTGGCGGCGTCGGCCGCGTCGGCCGCGTCGTCATTGCCGAGGTCCGAGTCCGCCTCGTCGGCGTCGAAGTCGACGTCCTCCTTCGCGTCCACCGTCGCCTCAGAGCCGGTCTCGGCGTCCACCTTCAGCCGGGCACGGAACTCGTCGGTCATCGCTCGCAACTCGGCGTCCGACATCGCCTCGAAGTCCGGCTCGAGCGCCTCGACCTGGTCGGCCAGGCTCTTGAGCTTGCGCAGGATGCGTCCCTCGCCGGCGCGGAGGAGTCTGTCGAGAACCACGGGCAACCTTTCGGTGCGTCGCTGTCGCCTGTCTGAACGACTGCCTGTCTGAACGTCCGGTCGTGCCGTCACGTGCCGGCTGCTGGGGCCCACGGGTCGAGCAGGCCGGCTGACGGCACGTCAACCTGGAATGGTAGGCCCGTCGAGGCGGGTTGGCCCGTTCCGCACAGCCGCGGCTACCCAGCGCCACCGAACGTCGGCGAGCACGCGCGTCCTCCGCAGGCAGCATGCCCGGCCACGGCAGCACACTGGAACGGTGGAACCCGCCGAGATCACCGCCGGAGGCATCCACCTGCGGCCGCCGGCGGCCGCGGACATCCCCGAGCTCACCGCCGCCTGCCAGGACCCGGAGATCGTCCGCTGGACGCGCGTCCCGCACCCGTACACGGAGGCCGACGCCCGCACCTTCGTCTCGGTCAGCGACGCCCGATGGCGGGACGACCGCCGTGCCACCTTCTCTGTCCTCGACTCGACCAGCGCGGCCCTGCTCGGGACGGTCTCGCTGTGGTTCGTCGAACCCGGGGCGGCCGAGATCGGCTTCTGGGTCGCGGCCTCCGCCCGCCGGACGGGGGTCGGCCGCCGCGCGGTGGCGGCGACCTGCCGGTGGGGGTTCGGCGCCGCGGAGCTGCACCGGATCACGTGGCGGGCAGCGGTCGGCAACGCGGGGTCACGGGCGCTGGCCGAACGGGTCGGGTTCCGCGTCGAGGGCATCCTCCGGCGCGGTCTCGACCTCAGAGGCGAGCGGGTCGACTGCTGGATCGGCTCGCTGTTGCCGGAGGACCGGGTCGGCTGACGCGCCGCCGGATGCCGGGAACCCGACCTATCCGGCGGCCCCGACGAGCGGGCCGCGTCCGACCGCCGCCGCGACCCGGTTCACCGCCTGCAAAGTGGCCTCCGTGTAGCGCCCGCCGCGCAGGACGGGGACCCCGTGGTCACCCCGGATCTCGATCACGTCCGCGCCGAGTGCCTCCGCGAGCTGCCGCTGCTTTCGCGGGCGCACGAGGCGATCGCCCGTCGTCACGCACACGACCGCCGGGATGTCGAGCGAGCCGGCGAACGGCCGGGCGTCGAACTCCGACAGGGCGCGGCCCGCCTCGGCCAGCCACGAGGCGAACCCGCGCCGGAACTCCGCGACCAGCCATGGCGCGTACGGCTCGACCTCGGGTGCGTACTTCACCGCCTCGCGGACCACCCGCTCGACGAAGATGTCGAAGGTGCCGACCCGTCGGCCGAGCTCCCAGAGCGCGAGCCCCCGCCACACGGCCCGTTCGTAGAACGTCGCCTGCCACTCCAGCGCGGTCGCCTGTGGTACCAGCGCGGAGACGAGGCCGGGATGCCGCTGGGCGAGCAGCAGCGCGATGGGTCCGCCCATCGAGTAGCCGACGACGATGGCGGAGTCGATGCCGAGTTCCTGCAGCACCCCGGCGGCGTCGTCGGCGCAGTCCTCGAGCCGGAACGTCTCCACCGAGCGCACGCCGCGGCCGTGGCCCCGATGGTCCACGGCGAGAACGCGGTAGCGCTCGGCCAACGGGCCGTAGAGGGGGAAGAAGTTGAGGTCGGCGCTCGCGGTCCAGCCGTGCAGCAGGAGCACGGTCGGCGCGTCCGGGTGCCCCGGCACCGGCCCGGAGTCCCGGACGAACACCTCGCCGCGGTCCGGTACGAGCACCGCCCGCCCCGGCGGGGTCGGCGGCGGTACGGCGGGACCGACGCGCAGCGCCGGCAGCGACCCGACGAATCGCTTCGCCTCCTGCACCTCGCGGCGGACGGTCGGGCTGCGCCGGTGGGCGACGACGGCCCCTGCCGACGTGGCGGCGGTGCCGGCGATCGCGGCGATCGCGGCGCGACGCGCGAGGCGGCGCCAGTCCGGCCCGCCGCCCGAAACCTGGCCGCCCGAGAGCAAGCCGCCCGAGCCCGACCCGAGGAGATGGTTCACCGGATCGCCGACCCTGACCGCGGAGCGCACGGCGGCAGGATTACCCGCCAGGCGGGGCCCGACGCGCGAGCGTCAGGTGATCTCGAGCAGCTTTTCCCGGACGGCGTAGACGACCGCTTCCATGCGCGAGTGCAGCTGCAGCTTCTCGAGGATGTTGCGGATGTGGTTCTTGACGGTGTTCTCGCTGATGAACAGCTGCTTGGCGATGTCGCGGTTGTTCAGGCCCTTGGCGACGAGCTTCAGGACCTCCATCTCGCGATCGGTGAGCCGCGGCGTCGGGACCTGCTGCCGGTCGTCGGTCTTCTTGATCATCGACGCGAACTCGGTGAGGAGCTTCGACGCCATCGACGGGCTGATCAGGCTCTGACCGTTGTGGACGGCGCGCACCGCGGAGGCGACCTCCTCGATGGAGATCTCCTTCAGCAGGTAGCCCATCGCGCCCGCCTTGATCGCGTCGTAGAGATCGGCCTCTTCGTCACTGATCGTGAGCATGATGATCTTCGAGCTCGGCACCGCGTCCTTGATCGCGGTGGTCGCGTCGATGCCGCCGCGACGCGGCATCCGCACGTCCATCAGCACGATGTCGGGCGTGGTCTCGGTCGCGACGGAGATCGCCTCGGCCCCGTCGCTGGCCTCCCCGACGACCTCGATGTCGTCCTCCGACCCGAGCACCATCTGCAGCCCGCGACGGAACAACGCGTGGTCGTCGACCACCAGGACGCGGATCGGGTCCGCACCCTGACCGGCCACGCCGGCGTCCGCCGCCTCCGAGCTCACTGCTGACCTCCCTGTGCCGGCCCGCCCGGAACTAGTCGAACCGGATCAGACCCCAAGGGACCATGTAACCACCGAAGTCGCCACAGCCCGTCATCCGTCGCGGTGGTTCTGCGTCAGGCAAAGGTGACGAAGTGCGACATCGCGGTCAAGTCGTCCCGATTTCGAGCGGGGAACGAATCGCCGGGGTCAGCCCGTCCGAGGGAGGTCGGAAAGGGCTGGCCCGGTCGGGGCCGCGTGGTCAGGGGGTCGCGTGCGTCAGGCGTCGCGGTGATCAGGGCGTCGCGGTACTCGGGGCGACGACCGACTGTGCCGGCGCGGGTCCGGCGGACGAGTCGGATCGCCCGTTGAGTCCGGTCGAGGCCGCGCTGTTCGTCTTCAGCCGCAGCACGCCATAGGTGTAGCCGCGGCGCCGGTAGACGACGCTCGGCAGGTCGCACGCGGAATCGCAGAACAGAAAGAAGTCGTGGCCCACCAGCTCCATGTGGTGCAACGCCTCGTCGAGCGTCATCGGCGGCGCCTCGTGCGTCTTCTGCCGGACGACGAGCGGCCCCTCGGCCATCAGCACGTCTCCGAGATCCTCCGCGTCCGGAGCGTCCTCGGCGGCCGGGACGGGCGCGGGTGCCGGAACGGCCTCCGCCCCGGCTTCGGCGGCGGACCCGACCCCGTTGGCCGACACCGGCGGGAGGTCGACCGGCGGCGCCGCGCCCTTCGGCGAGCCGGAGCCGTGGACCTGCCCGTGCTGGCGGGCGTGCCGCCGGTCGGCGGCCCGCCGCAGCCGCTCCTCGAGCTTGGCGGTCGCCATGTCGAGCGCGGCGTAGGAGTCCCCGGCCGCGGCCTCGGCGCGGATGACCGGGCCACGGGAGTAGACGGTCAGTTCGATCCGCTCGGACATCCCGGACATCCGCGGGTTGTTCTCGTGACAGACCTCGACGTCGATCCGGAACGCCTTGCCGTCCAGCTTCGCGAGCCGGGCGAGCTTCTCGCGCACGTGGTTCCGATACCGGTCGGACACCTCGGTGCGACGTCCTTTGACGACGATGTCCACGCTGCCTCCTCGTCGGGGATCCCGATGGGCACCCGTCCGGCCGTTGGCGGGACGTGATGCGACGCTGCTTCGCGGGCGTTTCACGCTAGACCCCTCACGGCGGTGAGGACAGGGGGGCCCTCCCAGCCCGTCCCGTCGCGGCGAGCACCGCGCCGCCCGCCACGTCGCAGCCCGCCCGCCGCGCCGCCCGCGCGGCCTCACGCAGCGTGGCGCCCGTCGTGAGGATGTCGTCGACGAGCACGACCGGGCCCGTCCGGGACGAGGGAGGCCGGGCGACGAGGCTGCCCCGCAGGTTGCGCGCCCGGTCGGCCCGCCCCAGCCCGACCTGGTCGGCGCTGGCCCGGCGGTGCCGCAGCTGCCGGGCGACCCGGACCGGCCAGCCACGGGCCCGCAGCCGTCGCGACGCTGCGTGTGCGAGCGCCAGGCCGATGTCCGCGCCGCGCGCCCGGCGGCTGCGCGGCCGGGACGGGATCGGCACGAGGACGACCTCGTGCACGCGCCCCGGCGGCACGTGGCCCACCAGCACCCCGAGCACCGCCCGGGCCTGTAGCGGTGCCAGCACCTCCACGAGGTCGGCCCGCCCTCGCTCCTTGTAGGCCAGCAGCAGTCGGCGGAGGCCGCCCCCGTAGACCCCGGCGGCGGACACCGGCAGGACCAGACCGTCCTCCAGGGCGACCGCCCGGTCGAGGAGCGTCGACGGCAGCGCCGCGCGGCAGCCCGGACAGCACGGTCCGCCGACCAGGGCCGAGCACCCGGCGCAGGCGTTCGGGACGAGCAGGTCGAGCAGGCCCGCATCGGCCGACGAGGTCATGGAGGACTGGTCATGGGAGGACTGGTCATGGGAGGACTGTGACTCGACGACGCTCGCCCTGCCTGCGCCGTCCACAGCACGGGCAGGCGGGGGCCGACCAGGGCCGAGCACCGATGCCGAGCCCTCGAACGGTCAGTGCGGCTGGGCGACCGTCTTCGCCGGCCCGAGGTCGGTCCACCGCTCCCCGTCCAGCCGCCACAACCGCGCGCCCGCGACGACGAACAGGCTGCGGCCGGGTGCCGCGCTCACCGCCGTCGGGGTGGCGGGCAGGCCCTCCGTCGGGACGCGGACCGGGTCCTCGAGGCGTCCGAGGTCGACCCGCCACAGCCCGGGGGCCGTGTCACCCCGGCGACCCGTCAGCACCAGCTGGGTCGACCCGGACCAGCTGACGTGCCCCGCGTCATCCAGCCCGGTGGCGATCTGGACCCAGCCCTCCGGGACCGGTCGGCCGTTGCGGACGGCGATGCGCCCGAGCCACAACCGCGAGGCCACGCCTGGGCCGGGACGCGACGGGTCGAGCGGCCCGGTCCGCAGGATGATGCGGGCCCCGTCCGGGCTCACCGCCATCTCCTGCGCCTGTCCGAGGATGCTGAGGATGCCGCCGACCAGGGTCGAAACCCGTCCCTGCGGCGTGACCAGCAGGAGCCGTGGGCCGGGCACCAGCACGAGAACACCCCGCCCGGGCAACCAGGTCGGTCCGAGCATGTACCCGACCGGCACGGGCACCTCGCGCAGGCCACCGAGCGGACCGACGAGCAGCTGGCCACCCAGCCCCTCGGAGCGGATGGCGGCGATGGTGCCGCTGCCGTTCGGGTCCGCGACCGCAGTCAGCAGGTCCTGCGACGGCCCCGGCGTCGGGATCACCCCCGCGGGCGCCTCGCCCGGTTGCGGCGCCTGGACCTGGAGCAGCCCACCGTCCGGCCCGACGGCCAGCGTCGGACCGTCCAGTCGGGGACGGAGGGCCTGCGGGACGACGGCGGGGCCCGCCGGGTCCCGTTCCTGGTACGCCCGGCCCTCGGCCAGCACGCGGACCATGTCGACGCCGGGGACGGTGCCGAGCGTCGCGCCGAGTTGGGCGACCAGCAGCGGGCGCACGTCCAACGGGACGTCGAAGGCCACCCGGTCGAGGTCGACGACGGCCACCCCGTCGTCCACCACGACGCTGCCGAGCCGCTCGAGATCGGGCGGGACCTCGCTGCGCACGGCGGGGGCGAGCCAGCTGCTCGGACCGGCGAACAGCGCCCGCACGGCCGTGCCGGGCAACGAGTCGCGCGTTCCGGGCAGGTAGACCGGGTCGGGCACCAGGACGTTGCCCTGTGCGGACAGCAGATACCGCTGCACCGGCCGGTAGGCACGCGTCAGGTCCCGCGTGGTGAGCAGCACCCCCGGAGGACTGGCGGCGATGCGCCAATCCCGGCCGACCCGCTCGACGGGGAAGGTCACGTCGATACTCCCCCGCGCCGGGAGGTACGCCCCGTCGTCGTCGACCGTCGCGACCCGGTCGGCCCGCAGACGCACGCGGACCTGGTTCGACGACTGCCCGCGAACGGGCGGGAGCTGACGGACGCTGAGCGTCGTCGGGTCGTAGACGCTGGCGCCGGCCTGGTCGTCCCAGCGGACGTCCGAGGTGAGGAATTCGCGGGCCAGCGCGTGGTCCGAGTCCAGCGCGGACGCGGCCCCGAGGAAACCTCGCACGACCTGCTCCGGGGACTCGCCGGAGCTCGGGCCGGGCGGCAGGCGCCGGACGTCGGGTTCGCTGCCGATGTCGTCCACCACGCGGCGGTCCACCCGGACGTCGGACGGGGGGTGGAGCCCGCATGCGGTCGCGCCCGCGAGGACGGCGAGACCGAGGGCGAGGCCCGCCCGGCGGGCGCTCATCGGCTCCTGCCGACCGGCGTCGCGGCGCGCTCCGGGATCAGCGCGAGAGGCGGACGCCCCACCCGCGCGCCCTTGCGCCTCGGCAACACCAACCGGAAGGACGCGCCCACGCCGGCCTCTCCCCAGGCCTCCAGGTCGCCCCCGTGCAGGCGGGCGTCCTCGCGGGCGATCGCCAGGCCCAGCCCGGTACCTCCGGTGGTGCGGGCCCGCGACGGGTCCGCGCGCCAGAAGCGGTCGAAGACCCGCTCCTGCTCGCCGGGCCGCAGGCCGATCCCGGAGTCGGAGACGCGCAGTGCGACGGTGGTGCTGGTGGCGGCGAGGTCGATGCGCACCGGCCCGCCCTCGGCGTGGTCGATGGCGTTGTCGATGAGGTTGCGGACGATGCGGGCGACGCGGCGCACGTCCACCTCGGCGACGACGGCACCGCCCGGCACACCGCCGAGGTCGAGCCGGGTGCCGGAACGACGGGCGGTGGACGCGTACTCGTCGGCCGTGCGGGCGACCAGGCGGGCGAGGTCGACGAGCTCCACCTCGAGGACGGCGGCCTGCGCGTCGTGCCGGCTGATCTCCAGCAGGTCGACGAGCAGGCGCTCGAAGCGGCCGAGTTGGGAGTCGAGGATCTCGGCACTGCGCGCCACCTGCGGCGGGAAGTCGCCGCGCGCGCTGTGCAGGACGTCGGCGGCCATGCGCACCGTCGTGAGCGGGGTGCGCAGCTCGTGCGAGACGTCGGCGGTGAAGCGCTGCTGGACTTCGGACAGCTCCTCCAGCTGCCGGATCTGGCGCTGCAGCGCGGCGGCCATGTCGTTGAACGACGTCGCCAGCCGGGCGAGCTCGTCCTCGCCCGTCACGCGGATGCGCTCCTCGAGCCGCCCCGCCGCGAACTGTTCGGCGACCCGCGCCGCCTCCCGCACCGGGGACACCACCGAACGACTGATCAGCGCCGCGATGGCCGCGACCAACAGCACCAGCACACCGCCGCCCACGGCCAGCGTGCTGCGGACCAGCGCCATCGTCCGCTGCTCGTTGGTCAGGGGGAACAGGTAGTAGAGCTCGTAGCGGCCCGTCGGCGCCGTCAGCGGCGCTCCGACCAGCAGGCCGCCGGCCGACCCGGTCGCTCCACCCGGAGGGACCCAGACGTCGGCGGCGGAACCCGACTGCACCGCGCTGCGGAGCTCGTCCGGGATCTCGCGCGGGTCGAAGGGCTCGGTCCGGAACCCGTCACCCTCGGCGTCCACCGGCAGCACCGCGACCTCGAACAGACCGCTGGGGCTGCCCCGCCGGCCGAGGTCGGTCGTCAGCGTCTCGAGCAACGCGTTCACGGCCTGGACGTCGGTGCGGTCCGTTGCGGTCAGCTGCCCCTGGGCGTAGGTGAGGCCGGAGGTGGCATCGGCGAGCGCGGTCCGCCGCTTGTCCTCCAGCAGCCCGGCGCCCACCCGGTCGAGCAGCAGCACCCCGAGCAGCGCGACGACGATGCTCGACAGGACCAGCGTCGCCAGCACGACCCGGAACCGCAGCGAGCGGCGCCAGTGGCGGCCGAGGAAGCGGATCGACGGCCTCGAGTCGCGGGCGCGCTCCAGCCGTCGGGCCAGCCGACCGGTCAGCCGACCGAGCGCCGTCGGCTGCGGGCGCGGCGCGCGGGACGGGGGCGAAGATCTCGCGAGCCGGGGACGCGGCGACTCCTCGCGCCGGCCGTCCCGGCGGTTCCGGACCTCCCCGCCCCGCTCGGTCGCCCGTCCGCCCCGCTGCCCGCCCTTCGGCCCCGGCGTCCGGGTGGTCACGGCGGACCTGCGCGATACCCCACCCCGCGCACCGTGAGGACCACCCGCGGCTGCTCCGGGTCCTTCTCGACCTTGGCGCGTAGACGCTGGACGTGCACGTTGACGAGACGGGTGTCGGCGACGTGCCGGTAGCCCCAGACCTGCTGCAGCAACTGCTCCCGGGAGAACACCTGCCGCGGCCGGCGGGCGAGCGTGACCAGCAGGTCGAACTCGAGTGGGGTGAGCGTCAGCGACGTCGCCTCGCGCGACACCTCGTGCGCTTGCACGTCGATGCTGACGTCGTCGACGGTCAGCGTCTCCGGTCCGTCGTCCTCGTCCTGGCGACGCAGGCGGGCGCGGACCCTCGCGACGAGTTCGGCGGGCTTGAACGGCTTGACGACGTAGTCGTCGGCGCCGCACTCCAGGCCACGGACGATGTCGTCGGTCTCGCCCCTGGCCGTCAGCATGACGATGGGGACCCCGCTCTCGCGGCGGAGCTCCTGACACACCTCGAGCCCATCGCGGCCGGGCAGCATCAGGTCGAGGAGGACGAGATCGGGCTTCGCCTGCCGAAAGCGCGACAGGGCGGCGCGACCGTCGGCCTCGAACACGGGCTCGAACCCCTCGGTACGTAGCACGATGCCGAGCATCTCCGCGAGCGAGGCATCGTCATCGACCACCAGCACCCGCTGTGGTGACTGGGTCACGACCTCCTCCAACGTCCTGTCCGGTCTTGCTGTCCGGTCTTTCTGTCCGTCCTCGTAACGATCTGGATTCCATTTCGGCACCCGGCGGACCCCATGTTGGCACTTCAAGCTGCGAGAGGGGGGATGCGCCAGGTTCCGGCGACGCCGGGCCCGCCGATGCGCACGCAGGCGGCGGGCATCTGGCACGATCAAATCTTCATCCGCGAGGAGGTCCCATGGCGGACGCGCCGGCAGAGCAGCCCGGCAGCGGCGACCCGTCGAACCCGCCGTCGGACGCGACGCGGGTCGCCGGTCAGCAGCCGGTCTACGGGCAGCCCCAGTACGGGCAGCCGCAGCAGGGCCAGCCGCAGCAGGGTCCGCCGGTCGGGGGGCCGCAGTACGGGCAGCCCCAGTACGGGCAGCCCCAGTACGGGCAGCCCCAGTACGGCCAGCCCGAATACGGCCAGCCCCAGTACGGCCAGCCCCAGTACGGCGCGCCGCAACCTCAGTACGGGCAGCCCCAACCCCAGTACGGCCAGCCCCAGTACGGCGCGCCCCAGCCGCAGTACGGCCAGCCAGGCGGCTTCCCGGGGTTCGCCGGCGCCTACAAGCCGGGCGTCATCCCGCTGCGTCCCCTCGGCGTCGGCGAAATCCTCGACGGGGCCTTCGCGACCCTGCGCAGGAACCCCGCGGCCACGCTCGGGATGTCCTTCGCCGTCATCGCCGTCTTCCAGGTCATCGACTTGATCGCCCGGATCCTGCTGCGCGACAGCGGCGACGTCGCCCAGGTGCTGGTGGGCATCTTCACGCAGTTCCTGGGCTTCCTCGGCCAGCTGATCCTCGGTGGCGCGCTGGTGATCGTCGTCAGCGAGGCGGTCCTCGGCAGGACGATCGGCATGTCGGGAGCGGTCGCCCGCCTCCGTGGCCGCATGGCACGTCTGGTCGGCCTGTCCCTCCTGGTGCTCCTGCTCACCGTGCTGGCCGTGATCGGCTTGATCATCGGGGCGATCTACGTCGGCGTCCTGCTGGCGCTCGCGACCCCCGCCTTCGTCCTCGAGCGGAGCGCGGTCACGGGCGCGATGCGGCGCAGCCGCGACCTGGTCCGGGGGTCGTGGTGGCGCATCTTCGGCATCCTGCTGCTCGGCGGCCTCATCGCCGCCATCGTCGGCGGGATCCTCGCCTTCCCCTTCGCGCTGGGTGCGGGAGCATCTTCGGGCATCTTCTCCGGCGACACGACCACCCAGGCCGAGCAGGGCGTCGGCGCGCTCACGCTGCTGGCGATCGGCAACATCCTCAGCGGCACCGTCACGGCGCCGATCACCGCCGGCATCTCCGCGCTCCTCTACGTCGACCAGCGGATGCGCCGCGAGGGCCTGGACCTGACGCTGGCCCAGACGGCCCGCGCCTACGAGGCAGCCGGGCCGGACGCCGGTGGGGCCGGCGGACCCGGTGGGGCCGTGCCCGCGGCCCAGGAATCGCCCACCGGGCAGGGCTTCCCGAGCTCGGGCCCGCCGTCCTGGCCCGGCACCCAGCCCGGGGGGCAGCAACCCCCGGGATACCCGCCGCCCGGAAGCCAGCCACCGAGCCCGTCGTGACGCGACCGACCGCCGCGTGTTGACGCTGCTGAGCGCGACCCTGCTGAGCGCGCCGGCCGCCGCCGCGGCTCCGATAACCCGGGACGGCGCCCGCGAGCAGGCCACGCGCGAGTTGGACCGCGCGATCTACGACGAGGCCCGGCCCTCGCTCGTGATGCGCGCGTTCGAGAAGGTCGTGGACTTCGTGCGCGACCTGCTCGACAAGGCCTCCTCGGCCACGCCCGGCGGCGCGTTCGGTCTCCTGACCATCGCGATCCTGCTCGCCGTGGGCATCGTTGTCGCCTACCGGCTCGGTCCGCTGCGTCGTCCACAGACCTCCTTCGCCGGTCTCGACGCCCCGGCCGCGGTCACCGCCGGACAGCTGCGGTCCCGGGCCGAGGCGTTCGCCGCCGAGCGCCAGTGGGCCGAGGCCGTGCGGGCCCGGCTCCGGGCCGTCGTCCGGACCCTCGAGGACCGGACCCTCATCGAGCCCCGACTCGGCCGGACAGCAACGGAGGTCGCGCGGGACGCCGGGGCCGTCGCGCCGCCCCTGCGCTCCGCGTTGGACGCGGCCGCGACCACGTTCGGCGAGATCTGGTACGGCGACCGGCAGGCGTCCGAGGCGGACTACCGGGTGATCGTCGACCTCGACGACGCCCTGGGCCGCTACCGTCCGGCACCGGTCGCCCAGCCCACGCCGACCGCCGGTCCGGCGGTGCCCGCGTGAGCGTCGACGCCCCGCCGAGCCCGGTTCCGCCGCCCGCACCGGACGCGGCCGCAGGCGATCCGGCTCCGACACCCACCGGAACGCGTCGCCCCCCGGCCGGTCGCTGGTGGCGCCGGCCGGGCGTGCTCGGCAGCGCCGGGGTGCTCGGCGTCCTCGCGCTCGTCGTGCTGCTGACCGTGCTCGCGACCGACTCCTCCCAGGGTGGCAGCCTGGACCCCCGCTCGGCCGACCCGGAGGGCACGCTCGCGTTGAGCGAGCTGCTGCGCGACCGGGGCGTCGACTCGACGCGCGGCGCGGCACCCGAGGCCGGCGGCACCCTGGTCGTCCCGTTCGCCGGCCGGCTCGAACCGGCCGAGCTCGACCGGGTGCTCGACGGCGCCCGCTCGGCCTCCCGCGTCGTCCTCCTCACGCCTGCCGACGTGCCCGACGCGAACCTGACCGAGACCCGGTTGCAGGGGGTGTCGGTGCGCCCGCCGGACTGCCCGCTGCCGGCGGCGCAGACGGCCGGCCGGGCCGAGGTCGGCGGCCGGACCTACGCCGGCGGGTCGGCCGCCTGCTACGGCGGCAGCCTCGTCCTCGCTCAGCGCGGGACGACGCCGCTGGTCGTGCTCGGGTCGCCGACGTTCCTGACCAACGACAAGCTGGACTCCGACGGCAATGCCGCGCTCGCGCTCGGCCTGATGACCGGCGCGGGCCTGCCCGGCGACCCTTCGACGTCGGTGACCTGGTACCAGCCGTCGCTGGACCCGGCGGCCGACCCGCCGGGCCTGCTCGACCTGCTGCCGAGCTGGGTCTGGTGGGCGACGCTGCAGCTCACGATCGCGGTGGCGGTGCTGGCGCTCTGGCGCGGCCGTCGCTTCGGCCCGGTGGTCGAGGAGCCCCTCCCGGTCGTCGTGCCGGCGGCCGAGACGGTCGAGGGTCGCGCGCGGCTGTACGCGGCCGGGAAGGCCCGGGGCGCCGCCGCCGAGGCGCTGCGCGCCGGGGCGCGGGCGCGGCTCGGCGGGGCGCTCGAGCACGGCGGCGAGCCCGACCCGCAGGGGCTGGTCACGGCGGTGGCGGCGCGCGCGGGGCGACAGCCCGGGGAGGTCGCGGCGCTGCTGTACGGTTCGGCCGTACCGGGCGGTACGGCGCAAACCGGGACGGCGGGGGCGCCTCCCGGCCAGGTCCCCGGGCTCGGCGAGCCGGTGGCGGGTACCCCGGGCGATGACGCGGCGCTCGTGCGACTGGCGGACGAGATCGATCGACTGGAGCGGGAGGTACGCGCCCGGTGACGGAAGCGCAGGCAACCACCGGATTCGGGACGTCAGGGTCCGGGGCCCCCGGATCCGGGGCCGCCGGATCGGAGCAGCCGGGCCCCCTGCCCGACGCCCGTGTCGCCCGCGAGGCCCTCGTGGCGCTCCGCGGCGAGGTCGGCAAGGTCGTCATCGGGCAGGACCAGGCCGTCTCGGGCCTCGTCGTCACGTTGCTCTGCGGCGGGCACGCGCTGCTCGAGGGCGTGCCCGGCGTCGCCAAGACCCTGCTCGTGCGGGCCCTGGCGCGCACGCTGTCGCTGGAGACCAAGCGGGTCCAGTTCACGCCCGACCTGATGCCCGGCGACGTCACGGGCTCGCTGGTCTACGACTCACGCGAGGCCACGTTCGAGTTCCGGCAGGGGCCGATCTTCACCAACCTGCTGCTCGCCGACGAGATCAACCGGACGCCGCCGAAGACGCAGGCGGCGCTGTTGGAGGCGATGGAGGAACGGCAGGTCACGGTCGAGGGGCTGGCGCGACCGCTTCCCGACCCGTTCCTCGTCATCGCCACGCAGAACCCGATCGAGTACGAGGGCACGTACCCGCTGCCGGAGGCCCAGCTCGACCGCTTCCTGGTCAAGCTGACGATGCCGCTGCCGCCGCGGGAGGACGAGGTCCGCGTCCTCGCCGCGCACTCCGCCGGCTTCGACCCCCGCAACCTCGACGCCGCCGGGGTCCGGGCCGTCGCCGGACCGGCGGAACTCGCCGCCGGACGGCTCGCCTGCCGGCAGGTGGAGGTGCGCCCGGACGTCCTCGCCTACGTCGTCGATCTGGCCCGCGCGACCCGCACGGCGCCGTCGCTCTCGCTCGGCGTCTCCCCCCGCGGGGCGACGGCGCTGCTCGCGACGGCCAAGGCGTGGGCGTGGCTGTCCGGCCGCACCTACCTCACCCCGGACGACGTGAAGGCGCTGGCCCGGCCGACGCTGCGGCACCGCGTCGCGCTGCGGCCGGAGGCGGAGCTCGAGGGCGTCACCGTCGACGCGGTCCTCGACGGCGTGCTCGCGACCGTGCCCGTGCCGCGCTGACGGTGATCTCCACCGGCCCCGGACCCATGAGCTGCGGCAGAACCCCTCGCGCATGATCCTCACCGGGCGAACCGGACTCGTCGCGCTGGTCCTGATCGCGTTCGTGGTCCTGACCCCCGCGCCAGGCGTCACGCTGCTGTTCGCGAACCTCGTGCTGCTGGCCCTGGTCGTCGCCGACATCGCGCTGGCGGGCAGCCCGAGAGCGGCTCGCCTTCGAGCGGCGCCTGCCCGCCTCCGGGCGGCTCGGTGAGTCCGTCGCCAGCGAGCTGCTGATCCGCAACGACGGCGGGCGGACGGTGCGGGGCCGGCTGCGGGACGCCTGGCCGCCGTCGGCCGGGCTGCGACCCTCGGTGGTGCCGCTGTCCGTGCCCAGCGGGGAGCGACGACGGGCCGAGGGCGAGCTGACCCCGACCCGCCGCGGTGACCGCCGTCCGCGCGCCGTCGTGGTGCGCTCCCTCGGCCCGCTCGGGCTGGCGGGGCGGCAGCGCAGCATCGCGGTGCCGGCGCGGCTGCGGGTGCTGCCCCACTTCCGTTCGCGGGCACTGCTGCCGGAGAAGCTCTCCCGGCTGCGCCAGGTCGAGGGCCAGGTCGCGGCGCGTGGCCCGGGCCGCGGGACCGAGTTCGACAGCCTGCGCGAGTACGTGCCGGGCGACGACGTCCGGACGATCGACTGGCGCGCCACCGCCCGGCGCCAGTCGCTCGAGGTGCGCGTGTACCGGCCGGAGCGCGACCGCCGCGTCGTGCTCGCCCTCGACACCGGACGGACCGCCGCCGGGCGGGTCGGCGACGAGCCCCGTCTCGACCACAACCTCGACGCCGCCCTGCTGCTCTCGGCCCTGGCCCTGCGTGCGGGCGACCGCATCGACCTCGTCGCTCACGACGTCTCCCCCCGCGCGATGGTGGAGCGGGCGGCGCTGTCGTCGCTTTCCGACGCGATGGCGCTGCTCGAGCCGAGCCTCGTGGAGACCAGTCACGACGCGCTGATCGGTCAGGTGCTGCGGGTGGCCCGGCGGCGGAGCCTCGTCGTCCTGTTCACCGACCTGGTGCCCGCCGTCGTCGAGGAGGGGCTGCTGCCCTCGCTGGCTCCCCTGCTGCGGCGGCACACCGTGCTGCTGGCGGCGCTCGCCGACCCGAGGGTCACCGAGCTGTCGGCGCGGCGCGGCGAGGCGGCGGACATCTACGCCGCGGCCGCGGCCGAGCGGGCGCTGGCGGAGCGCCGCCGCCTGGCCGGCCTGCTGCGCCGGCGCGGGGTGGACGTCGTGGACGCGCCGCCGGAGCACTTCGCGTCGGCCGTGTCCGACGCCTACCTGGCCCTCAAGGCGGCCGGCCGGCTCTGACGGCGGCCGCTCTGCGAACCGCGCGTCAGACCGAGACCGGCGCCCGCGCCTCGATGTCGGAGTCGTCGAGGTCGCCCGTCGCGCCTCCCCGCACGGCTCGCCGGCCGAGGTACATCGTGCCGCCGAACACGACGCCCCAGACGAGGAAGCCGATCGCCAGCCGCGCAGCTGGCGGCAGCGGCGAGGGGGTCAGGAAGGCCTCGAGGATGCCGCTGATCGCCAGGAAGACGATGAGGCCGACCGCGATGCCGACGGCGCTGCGTCCCTCCTCGGCGAGGGCCTCGGCGCGCTTTCGCGGGCCGGGGTCGATGATGCGCCACCCCATGCGCAGGCCCGCGGCGCCGGCGATGAACACGGCGGTCAGCTCGAGCATCCCGTGCGGGAGGATGAGCGAGAAGAACTCGCCGGTCTGGCCGCAGGAGGCCATGTAACCGCCGGTCACTCCCACGTTGACCGCGTTGAACAGCAGGACGAGCACCGTCGGGATGGCGAGCAGCGCGCCGAAGCAGATGGCGATCGCCGAGACCCAGACGTTGTTGGTCCAGACCTGGGCGGCGAAGGACCCGGCCGGGTGGCTGCTGTAGTAGTCGCGGAACTCGCTCTCGCACAGCGCCCGGACCGACTCCTGCGGCTGCAGCGCGCCCGCCACGTAGGCGTCGTTGGCGATCCAGAACCCCAGGGCCAGCGCCACGGCGACGGACACGACGGTGGTGCCGAGCAGCCACCAGCGCCGCGCGTAGACGGCGGCGGGGAACGTCTCGAGCAGGAACCGGGAGACCGCCCGCCAGCTGGGGTCGCGCGCGCCGGCGACCACGGCGCGGGCCCGGGTGACCAGCCCGGACAGCGCGTCCACGAGGCCGGGGTCGGGCGAGCGGGTCCGCACCACGGACAGGTGGGTGGCGGTCCGCTGGTAGAGGTCGACGAGCTCGTCGAACTCGCGCCCGGACAGCCGCTTCGGCCGCGCCGCCTGCCGGACCAGCAGCTCCAGCCGCTGCCACTCCGGGCGGTGCCGGGCGACGTAGACGTCGACGTCCACCGCCACCCCCACCGAGTCGTGCCGAACCCAAGAGTCGGACCTGAACGAATGGGACGGGCCCAATCATCGGGCACCGCCCGAAGTGTCCCGTCAGTTGCGATGCTAGAGCGGTGAGCCAAGTCATCACCGGTGAGGCCGTCGCCATCGACCTCCGTGTCGCCCGGGTCGGGTCCCGGATGGTCGGCGCGTCCCTCGACGCGGTGGTGCAGATCATCCTGCTCGGCGTGCTCGTGGCGCTGTCTGCCCGCGCCGCGAGTGACGAGGCGATCGGCGCGGCCTTGTTCCTCGTCTCCTACGTGCTCGCCGCGGTCGGCTACCCGCTCGTGCTCGAGACGCTGTGGAACGGCAAGACGCTCGGCAAGGCGGCGATGGGTCTGCGGGCGGTGCGCGACGACGGGGCACCGATGCGGTTCCGGCAGGCCCTGGTCCGGGCGCTGATGCGGGCGATCGTCGAGGGACCGTTCCCCCTGTTCGGCGTCCCGGCCATCATCTGCTCGATGATCTCCGACCGGGGCAAGCGCATCGGCGACCTGATGGCCGGCACCGTGGTGCTGCAGGAGCGGATCCCGACGAGCGGGACGGACGTGCCGTACATGCCGCCGCCGCTCGCCGCGTGGGCGGGGACGCTCGACCTCTCCCGCTTCGACGACGCGATGGCGCTCTCGGCGCGGCAGTTCCTCGGCCGCGCGGCCGACCTCTCCGACGCCGCCCGGGAGTCGCTGGGGGCGCGGCTGGTCTCCGCGGTGCAGCAGGTCGTGACCCCGCCGCCGCCGATGGGGACGCCGGGCTGGGCGTACCTGTCGGCGGTGCTGGCCGAGCGCCGGCGCCGGGACGAGCAGCGGCACGGCGGTTGGGGGCTGGCGCCGGGCGGGGCGTTCGGCGCGCCGGGGTCGACGCCGCAGTACGGGTACGGGACGTCCCCGTACGGCCAGCCTTCATACGGCCAGCCCTCGTACGGGCAGCCCCAGTACGGACAGCCCTCATACGGGCAGCCCCAGTACGGACAGCCCTCATACGGGCAGCCCCAGTACCCGAACCCCCAGTACGGGCAGCCGCAGCCCCAGTACCAGCAGACCCAGCAGCAGCAGACCCAGCAGCAGCAGACCCAGCAGCAGCAGACCCAGTACCAGCAGACCCAGTACGCGCCCGCGCACAACGGCCACGCTCACCCGCCGCAGGCCCAGCCGTCCTCACCCGGAGCCGCTCCCCCGCCGAGCTTCGCCAAGCCGCAGGCCGCGCAGCCGGATCAGGAGCCCCCGAACGCGCCGCAGGACAATCCCTTCACGCTCCCTGGCTGACCCGGGCCCGACGGGCGCGACAGCACCGCGTCGCGTCCCGAAGATCAACGCTGCCCGGAAACCGCGCGCACCCACCCACGAAGCGCCCCGGGAGCACTCCGGGCAGCATTCCGCCAGCGCACCGCGCCGTCCCGAAGATCAACGCTGCCCGGAAGCCGCGCGCACCCACCCACGAGGCGCCCCCGGAGCACTCCGGGCAGCATTCCGCCAGCGTCCTGCGCCGTCCCGCGCCGTCCCCCACCGCCCCGAGCCGTCCCGCGCCGTCCCGAAGATCAACGCTGCCCGGAAGCCGCGCGCACCCACCCACGAGGCGCCCCGGAAGCACTCCGGGCAGCATTCCGCCAGCGTCCTGCGCCGTCCCGCACCGTCCCCCACCGCCCCAGCCGTCCCGCGCCGTCCCGAAGATCAACGCTGCCCGGAAGCCGCGCGCACCCACCCACGAAGCGTCCCGGAGCACTCCGGGCAGCATTCCGCGCCGTCCCGCGCCGTCCCGAAGATCAACGCTGCCCGGAAGCCGCGCGCACCCACCCACGAAGCGCCCCGGAGCACTCCGGGCAGCATTCCGCCAGCGTCCTGCGCCGTCCCGCGCCGTCCCCCACCGTCCCGCGCCGTCCCGCGCCGTCCCGAAGATCAACGCTGCCCGGAAGCCGCGCGCACCTACCCACGAAGCGTCCCGGAGCACTCCGGGCAGCGTTTCCAGCCCTCTGCGGCGAGCGGCACAGCAATCAGCAGCGGAATGCCGCCCGAATCGACCAGGTTGATCCCGTCGTGCCCTACGGCGTCCGTATCGATGAGCTCGGCGACCGGGACGAGTGGACCTGCTGGGTCTGCGCCGGGCCTGTTGATCCCGTCGACCCCGCCAGTCCCCCGGGTTCGCCGCATGCCCCGTCCGTGGACCACGTCGTCCCCCGCTCGCTCGGCGGCACCAACGACCCGGCCAACCTGCGGCTGGCCCACCGCCGGTGCAACGGCCAGCGCGGCTCCCGCCTCCCGGAGCTCGACTGGCCCGACCATCTCGCCGTGCACGAGCCGGCGCCGCTGTGGCCCGTGCTGCAGCGGGCCCTGCGGCGCCGCGGGGACTGGGAGGTCGTGGCCGCCGTCGCCGCCGAGGGAGCCGAGCATGCCGAGCGCTGGCTGACCGACGCGGTCCGGAGCATCCTCGGCGGCAGCTGGGAGACCCGCCTGCAGCCCCTCGGCCCCTCGCTCGCGACGCTCGCCCTGCGCACGACGCCGGAGCCTCACCAGCCTCGTCGCCAGAGGCCCAAGCGCCGGCGATAGCTGCACGGCACCGCGGGCAGCTCAGACGGCGATGCGGCTCTTGAGGTCCTGGATCGCGACGACCGGCGTCGGGTCGATGCCCAGCGCCAGCGCGAGGTAGACCGTCGCGTAGTCGATCGGCGCCACCAACGACGCCAGCCGCTCGAGCCGGGTCGAGCCCTCGGCGACCAGCTCGGTCACGGCCAGCCCGCGGTTCTCGGCGATCTCCTTCGAGACCTCCGCCCGCCGCGTCACCTGGGGATGCTCGTCCGCCGGGTCGCGCAGCAGGACGAGCCGCAGCCGCAGGGCGGACGACTCGGCGAGGTCCGGGTCGGCGAAGATGTCCGCGGCCCCCTGACCGCCGAGCCCGCCGGCCGGGCCGTCGAACGCGACGACCTGGTTGTGGTTCGCCTCCGGCAGCTCGCCCGAGACGCCGACGGTCTTCGCGTTCTCGGCCAGCTGGCACAACATCCGGTACGCCGCCACCCCGGCGACGTCGGACGCGCCCCAGGTCATCGTCAGCCGGTCCGCCAGCGCCAGCGCCAAGCTCTTGCCCGGGTTGACGAAGGACTCGCTGTCCGGGCGGCAAGCCGTCGCGATCTCCTCGAGCCGCACCGCCGTGGCCTCGACGCCCTCCGCACCCGTCGACGCGAGGCCGAGCGCGTCCGCCGCGAGCGCCAGCGGCACGGACAGGCCCCACAGCATCGAGCGCGGCTGGCGACCGCGGGCCTCGATCGGCACGAACAGCGCCCGCCCCTGCCGCGCGACCTCGCCCAGCGGGGACTCCGCCGCCCCCACCGCGAGGACGCGGCTGCCCCGGCGGATGGCCAGGTCGAGGGCGCTCAGCGTCTCCTCGGTCCCGCCCGAACAGGAGACGGCGACGACGAGATCGGCGGCACCCACCCAGCGCGGCAGCCCGTAGCCCTTGTGCACGTACACCGGTACCGGCGCCTCCGGGCCGGCGAGCGCGGCCAGGACGTCCCCGGCGATGCCCGACCCCCCCATGCCGAGCACGACGACGGAGCGCGGACGTCCCTCCTCGCCGAGCCGCTCGATGCCGGCCTCGGCGCTCGCCTGCGCCGACTCCCGCACCTGCGCGGCCGCGCTCGCGACCGCCCGCAACATCTCGCCGGGATCCCCGACCTCGAGTCGGGAGGCGTCTTCGAGGACTCCCTCGTCGAGGGTCACAGCCCCGCGGGCCCCGGCTCGGCGGCCCCTGAAGCCCCCGTCGGGTCGGACGAGCCCGGGGAGCCCTGCTCCGCCTCGTCGATGAGCATCACCGGGATGTCGTCGCGCACCGGGTAGCGCAGACCGCAGCCGGTGCAGACCAGCCTCTCGGCGGCCTCGTCGACCCGCAGGTCGGCGTGGCACTTCGGACAGGCCAGGATCTCCAGCAGCGCCGGGTCCAGGTTCACGTCGTCTCCCCTCGTGCGTACGTGCTCGTCGGTCGGTGCAGGCCGGCGTTCGGGTCGGCGGTCATGCGCGGACGGCCGCGAGGACCTCGTCGCGCAACGCCGCCATCCGGTCCTCGTCCGGCGCCTCCACGTTCAGCCGGAGCAGGGGCTCGGTGTTCGAGGGGCGCAGGTTGAACCAGCGGCCGTCGCCGAGGTCGACGGTGAGCCCGTCGAGATGGTCCACCGTCGCGCCGTCGCGGGACCCGTAGTCCTTCTCGATCCTCTCGGTCACGGCGACCGCGTCGTCGACGGTCGAATTGACCTCGCCGCTCGCGGCGTAGCGCGAGTAGGACGCCAGCATCTCGGACAGCGGCTTCTCCTGCCCGCCGAGCGCGGCCAGGACGTGCAGGGCGGCGAGCATGCCGGAATCGGCCCGCCAGAACTCGCGGAAGTAGAAGTGGCCGGAGTGCTCTCCACCGAACACCGCGCCGGTACGCGCCATCTCGGCCTTGATGAACGAGTGGCCGACCCGGGTGCGCACCGGCTCGCCGCCCGCCTCGCGCACGATCTCCGGGACGGCGTGCGAGGTGATCAGGTTGTGGATGATCGTCGCGCCGGGATGCTTGGCCAGCTCCCGCGTCGCGATGAGCGCGGTGAGGACCGAGGGCGAGACGACCTCGCCCCGCTCGTCGACGACGAAGCAGCGGTCGGCATCGCCGTCGAAGGCGAGACCGACGTCGGCGCCGGAACGGCGCACCGCGGCCTGCAGGTCGCGGAGGTTCTCCGGCTCGATCGGGTTCGCCTCGTGGTTCGGGAACGAGCCGTCGAGCTCGAAGTAGAGCGCCTCGTAGTCCAGGTCCAGCGGGGCGAAGACCGGCGGAACCGTCAGGCCGCCCATCCCGTTGCCGGCGTCGACGACGACCCGGAGGTGCCGCATGTCGGACAGGCCGGGCACGAGGTCGCGCAGGTAGTCGGCGTACTCGGTCAGCAGGTCCTGCTCGGTGACCGTGCCGGGGCTGCCCTCGTAGGCGGGGACCCCGTCGGCCAGCATCCGCCGGATGTCGGCGAGCCCGCTCTCCTGCCCGATCGGCGACGCGCCCGCGCGGCACATCTTGATGCCGTTGTACTGCGCCGGGTTGTGCGAGGCGGTGAACATCGCGCCCGGGATGTCGAGCTTCCCGGAGGCGAAGTAGAGCATGTCCGTGGAGCCGAGCCCGGCGGAGACGACGTCGGCCCCCTGGCTCGTCGCGCCCTGCGCGAACGCCTCCGAGAGCGGGATCGAGGACTCGCGCATGTCGTGCGCGACGACGATCCGCGGCGACTCGACCAGCCGGACGAAGGCGGCCCCCGCATCGCGGGCCACCTGCTCGTCGAGGTCGTCGGGGACGACACCTCGGATGTCGTAGGCCTTGACGATTTTGGACAGGTCCCGCACGTCGGAAACCCTATAGGCGACCGACTGGCCGATCGGGCGACGCTCCCGAGGCCGGTCGGGGGAAGTTGACGACTAGCGCTTGCGGGCCCGGTCGAGCACGCCGTCGAGGGCCAGGGCGCCGTCGGAGCCCCGCCAGTGCTTGTGCTCGCAGTCGTGGCAGGAGACGAAGTCGACCGGCGAACCGTCGGTGAGCTTCATCGAGATCCTGGTGACCCGGGTGCCGCTGCACTCCGGGCAGCACAGGCCCCGCAGCAGCGTCGGATCGGTGCGCAGGCCGCCTTCGGGCACCTGCATCGGGATGCGGGCGGCCAGGTCGGAGCTCTTGCTGAGGATCCTGCGGCTCGGCATACGGCACCTTCTCGTCCGGCAGCGGCCACCCGCGGACGCCGGAGGGAGCGGCGCCGCGGATGTCTGACCGGGACCCATCGGCGGGGACCCGAGGGACGGGACGACCCGTTCGGGTGAGAGTTGACGCAGCGTGACCGGAGGCCCGGTCGGTCAGCTGATGACGCGCAGGTGCCCTCGCCCGCGACTGCCGGTGCTGGACGGCGGCGCCGGGGGACGCGCGGCCTCGCGGACCGCGTTGGCGAGCGCCTCGAGGTCGTCGGAGGACGGCGGGCGGGGCGTGGGATCGCCCTCGATGTGCACGACCTCCCAGCCGCGCGGGACCGTCAGCCGGTCCGCGTGCTCGTCGCAGAGGTCGTAGGAATGCGGCTCGACGTACGGCGCCAGCGGGCCGAGCACGGCCGTCGAATCGGCGTAGGCGTAGGTGAGAGTGGCGACGGCCGACGCACTGCAGGCCGCCCGCGAGCAGCGCCGGGGCATCACCGTCAAAAGGTAGCCCGAACTCGCCTCGCTTGTGTGGCAACCCCCCGCCGCGGGTCGCGTGTCGCTCCGCCGTGTCCGGACGTGCGTCGCCGTGCCGCGGCTCGTACTGTTCGCCCTGTGTCCGAGCCCGTTCCCTCCGAGCACGTCCCGCCCGAGCGGGGCGCCGGGTCGCGAACCGTCCGGGCGGGCGGGTCGAGCCCGTCCCGCCGGGTGCGTCGCCGTCGCGACCGGCGCGGCCGGGGACTCCGGGGGCGCCTCGCCGGCACCGAGGTGCCGATCAACCGCACGCGGGCCCAGCAGTTCGACGACCTCGTCCTCGACGCGGTCGAACATCTCGAGCAGCGCTGGTCGCGGGAACTGAACGGCGTCGAGTTCGCCGTCGAAGAGGTACCACCGGCCGAATCCGCGATCGACCTCACCGACTCGGACGGCGTCGTCGACGACCCTGTCCCGCTGTCCCGCCTCCAGCCGGCGACGGGGAGCGGGCGGATGACCACGCCGCCGCGGATCGTCGTGTACCGGCGTCCGCTCGAGGCACGGGCCGTCGATCCGGACGACCTCGGCGACCTGGTGCTCGACGTCGTCATCCACGAGGTGGCGCACCTGCTCGACGTCGAACCCGAGGTCGTGGACCCGGAGGGACACGGATTTCTCGAGGAGTAGTCGCCTCGACGAGTGAGCGAGGGCGGTCGGCGCACAGCGAGCTTCTCGACGTCGGCCCAACACCCATCCCGGTGTTGCCCACGGGGCCACCCTCGCTCCGCCGACCACACCTACCCGTGCGTTACCGCCCGGGACCTTGCCGGTCGTCAGACAGCGGCCTTGCGCAGGCGACGCCGCTCCCGCTCGGACAGGCCGCCCCAGATGCCGAAGCGCTCGTCGTTGGCGAGGGCGTACTCCAGGCACTCGGCCTTGACCTCGCAGTCGGTGCAGATCTTCTTGGCCTCGCGGGTGGACCCGCCCTTCTCCGGAAAAAAGGCCTCGGGATCGGTCTGCGCGCACAGGGCGCGCTCCTGCCACTCCTGCGCCTCGCCGACGAGGTCGAGGGCAAAGCCCTCCAGTTCGAGTTCCGTGTTCACTGGACTCCTCCTGACCCGAATGGTGCGCCGATGACTGCCCGGCGCGGATCGCAGGTGTCCACACCACGGGCGAGGAGCGCGTAGCGCACTTCGCTTCGCGGCGGGGGGAATGACACGCGAGTAATTACACGCACGCAGCTTCGTTACGTCAACCCGTCCGACAAACAGTCAGCGAACTAATACGCAGCGTCATCGACACGCCCGGGGACACGCGGTGAGGGTCACAACGCGTGTCCGTCTGGTAGCGCCTTCCCGAGTCAGGTCGAGGTGGGCGTCCGCGACGGCTGCGCCACGCGGGCGAGGATCTCCTCCAGCTGCTCCTGCGTCAGGGAGGGCCGTGCGGCCAGGCTGTCGACCCGCTGGCTCAGCCGCTCGAGCTGGGCGCTGACGAGGTTCACCCCGTCGCGGGTGATGCCCTCGAGGCGGTCCGCGACGTCGTCGAGCCCGTCCTCGAGCACCGCCATGCGTTCGGCGAACAGCTCGATGCCCTCGTCCTCGCCCTCGGCGTCCGGGGGCCCCGCGAAGGGGCTGGCGCCTTCCTGGTCCGGCGCGGGAAGCCGGCGCGTGAGGTCGACGACCTCCTGCCTCAGCTGCGCGACGTCGGACCGCAGCGCCGCCATCTCCTCGGACAGGCCCTCGACCTTCTGCGGTACCTCGGTCAGCCGCCGCATCCTGCCCCGGCCGGCACCGGCCTGCTCGCCACCGCGGGACGCTCCGCTCGTCATGAGGCCTCCTTGCTCAGCAGCCGTAGGGGCATGCGTGCCTCGGGCAGACGGGCCGCCCGGAGTCGCTCCTCTGACACAGCACCGTAGATCGTCGTCCGCTGCCGCGGACGCCTACCCACCCCCGCGGCGATCGCCTCGATCTCCTCGACGCTCTTCCGGGAACCGTGCTGGGAGCCGGCCATCCGGCTGATCGTCTCCTCCATCAGCGTCCCGCCGAGGTCGTTCGCGCCGCCGGCGAGCACCTGCCGGCAGCCGTCGACGCCGAGCTTCACCCAGGAGCACTGCACCGAGTCGATGGCCCCGGCCAGCAGCAACCGCGCCATCGCGTGCACCGTCCGGTTCTCGAGCACCGTCGGCCCGGGCCGGGCGAGACCCGCGAGGTAGATCGGCGCGTTCGCGTGCACGAACGGCAGCGGCACGAACTCGGTGAAGCCGCCCGTCTCCTCCTGGATGCGGCGCAGCAGCCGCAGATGCCCGAGCCAGTGCTCGGGCGTGTCGACGTGCCCGTACATCATCGTGGCGCTCGACCGGAGCCCGACGCCGTGCGCCGCCGTCACCACCTCGACCCAGGTGGCGGCCGGCAGCTTGCCCTTGGTCAGCAGCCAGCGGACGTCGTCGTCGAGGATCTCGGCCGCCGTGCCGGGGATGCTGCCGAGGCCCGCCTCCCGCGCCGCGGTCAGCCAGTCCGCGAACGACATCCCCGTGCGCGCCGCGCCGTTGAGCACCTCCATGGGGCTGAAGGCGTGCAGGTGCAGCTCCGGTTGCCGGCGCTTCACCTCGCGGGCGAGGTCGAAGTAGGCGGTGCCCGGCAGGTCGGGGTGGATGCCGCCCTGCATGCAGACCTCGGTCGCGCCGACCGCCCACGCCTCGTCCGCCCGCTCCCCCACCTCCGCGAGCGACAGGGAGTAGGCGTCGGCATCCGTCCGCCGTTGGGCGAAGGCGCAGAACCGGCAGCCGGTGTAGCAGACGTTGGTGAAGTTGATGTTCCGGTTGACGACGAAGGTGACGTCGTCGCCGATCCGGTCGCGCCGGACGTCGTCCGCCAGCCGGGCCAGGGCCTCGATCTCAGCCCCGGGCAGCGGGTCGAACAGCGTCAGCGCCGTCGCGTCCGACAGGTCGATGGGCAGAGGGCCACCCAGGCGGCTCTCCGCCTCCCGCAGCGCCGCCGCGAACTCCGGGCGCAGCCGCTCGGAGGCGGCGGGGGCCGCCACCGCCGAGCCCCGCTGCCGCGCCGCCTCCGCGACCGTCAGCTCCGACCAGTCGCCGTAGGCGGTGGTGAAGTCGCTGCGCCGGTCCGTGCGGCGGCCCTCGGTGTCGATCGCGGTGTCGAGGTCCGTTCGGCCCGCGCTGACCAGCCCGGGACCGTGCCCGCCGTCCGGCTCCTGCCAGGGCAACCCGACCGGTCGCGCCTGCTCGTTCGCCAGGCCGGTCGCCGGATCGACGAGCGCCGCGACGTGCCGGGCCAGCCGCGGATCGAGCCACGGCTCCGCCAGGTACTCCGGATGCGCCGTCAGCCGCTCGGTGAGCCGGAAGCCGGCCGCCGCGCTGGCCGCCGCCAGGGCGTCGATCTGCGGCCACGGCCGCTCGGGGTTGACGTGGTCGGGCGTCAGCGGCGAGACGCCGCCGAAGTCGTCGACGCCGGCGGCCAGCAGGCGGGCGACGTCGTCGGACTCGACGAGGTTGGGCGGGGACTGCACCCGCGCGGACGGCCCGAGCAGCAGCCGGGTGACCGCGACGGCGGCCAGCAGCGCGTCGGTGGGCAGGTCGTCGGCGGAGCGCATCGCGGTGTCGTCCTTGGCCCGGAAGCCCTGGACGATGACCTCCTGGACCCCGCGGTAGCGCCGGCTGACGGCGCGGATGGCGAAGATGGCCTCGGCCCGCTCGGTCAGGGTCTCGCCGATGCCGACGAGCACGCCGGTGGTGAAGGGGACGGCGCTGCGGCCGGCGTCCTCGAGCACCCGCAGGCGGACGTCCGGGTCCTTGTCGGGGCTGCCGAAGTGCGCCTCGCCGGGCTGCTCGAACAACCGGCGCGAGGTCGTCTCGAGCATCATCCCCATCGAGGGGGCGACGGGCTTGAGCCGCTGGAAGTCCTCCCAGGACAGGACGCCGGGGTTGAGGTGCGGCAGCAGCCCGGTCTCCTCCAGCACGCGGATCGCCATCGCGCGGACGTAGCCGAGCGTCGAGTCGTAGCCGTGCGCGTCGAGCCACTCCCGGGCCGCCGACCAGCGCTGCTCGGGCTGGTCGCCGAGGGTGAACAGCGCCTCCTTGCAGCCGAGCTCGGCGCCGCGGCGGGCGATCTCGAGGACCTCGTCGGGGCTGAGGTAGGGGGCCGGCAGCCGGTTCGGCGTCGTCGCGAAGGTGCAGTAGTGGCAGCGGTCGCGGCAGAGCCGGGTCAGCGGGATGAAGACCTTTCGGCTGTAGGTGACGGTGGCCGGCCGGTTCGCCGCCGCGAGGCCGGCGTCGCGCACCCGGGCGGCGCTGGCCATCAGGTCGTCGAGGTCCGCGCCCTGTGCGGCGAGGAGGACCGCCGCCTCGGCGACGTCCAGGGTCACGCCGTCCCGGGCGCGGCGGAGCGCCCGGCGCATGGCGGACGCGGAAGGCCGCGCGGGCGGAACCGGCGGCGGGGACGAATCAGCCGGGAGAGACGCTGCCACGGGTGCAGCCTAGGCCGATCTCCGGCGCGCCTCCGCCGTCCCGAGCCGGCCCGTTCGGTCCTGATTGGATGGAGGCATGCGGATCGTCGCGCTCGCCGGCGGCATCGGCGCGGCCCGGTTCCTCCGCGGCCTGCGCCGGGTGGCGCCCGAGGCCGAGGTGACCGCGATCGTCAACACCGGCGACGACATCTGGCTGCACGGGCTCAAGGTGTGTCCGGACCTCGACACCGTCATGTACACGCTCGGCGGCGGCATCGCCGAGGACCGCGGCTGGGGCCGCGAGGACGAGACCTTCGTCGTCCGGGACGAGCTGGCCGCCTACGGCGCCGGCCCCGCATGGTTCGGCCTCGGCGACCGGGACCTCGCCACCCACCTCGTCCGCACGCAGCTGCTCGAGGCGTTCCCGCTCTCCCGCGTGACCGCCGAGCTGTGCGAGCGCTGGTCCCCCGGCGTCCGGCTGCTGCCGATGACCGACGAGCGGGCCGAGACGCACGTGGTCACCGAGGTGCCCGCCGATGCCGCGGGGCGAGGGGGCCGCCGGGCCATCCACTTCCAGGAGTGGTGGATCCGGTACGGCGCGAAGCTGCCCGCGGAGAGCTTCCCGATCATCGGGATCGAGGACGCCAAGCCCGCGCCGGGCGTGCTGGACGCGATCGCCGAGGCCGACGTCGTGCTGCTGCCGCCGTCCAATCCCGTCGTCTCGATCGGGACGATCCTGGCCGTGCCGGGGATCCGCGACGCGCTGCGGGCGGCGTCGGCACCGATCGTCGGGGTCTCCCCCATCGTCGGCGGCTCACCGGTTCGAGGCATGGCCGATGCCTGCCTGCCGGCGATCGGCGTCGAGGTCAGCGCCGAGGGGGTGGGGCGCCACTATGGCTCTCGAGATCAGGGTGGCTCTCGAGATCAGGGTGGGTCCCGGGACGCCGAGGGCTTGCTCGACGGCTGGCTCGTCGACACCGGCGACGCCGCCGCCACCGTTCCGGGAGTCGAGGTCGCGGTCCGGCCGCTGCTCATGCGCGACCTGCCGGCGGCGGCCGCGCTGGCGGAGGCGGCGCTGGAAGTCGCGCGTGCTCTGCGTTGAGCCGGTTCTCGGCCTGCCCGAGATCCGGCCCGGGGACGACCTGGCCGAGCTGATCGACGCCGCTTTGACAGACGCCGCCGCCGACCTCGAGGACGGCGACGTCGTCGTCGTGACGTCGAAGGTGGTGAGCAAGGCCGAGGGCCGGCTGGTGCCCGCCGAGGGCGACCGGATCGCCGCCCGGGAGGCCGCGGTCGACGCCGAGATGCGCCGCCTGGTCGCCCGCCGGGGTCCGACCCGCATCGTCGAGACGCATTCCGGGCTCGTGCTGGCCAACGCGGGGGTCGACACCTCGAACGTCGCCACCGACCTCGTCGCGCTGCTGCCCGAGGACGCCGACGCCTCGGCGGAGCGGATCCGCGCCGGGCTCACGGAGCGGCGCGGCGTCGAGGTCGGCGTCGTCGTCACCGACACCTTCGGCCGGCCGTGGCGGCAGGGGCTCGTCGACGTCGCCATCGGGGTCGCCGGCTTCGCGGCGGTCCGGTCCTTCGTCGGGCAGAAGGACCCGTACGGCAACGAGCTCGGCATGACCGAGGTCGCCGAGGCCGACGAGCTCGCCGCCGCCGCGGAACTCGTCTGCGGGAAGCTCGACGGCGTGCCGGTCGCCGTCGTGCGCGGCTACGCCGCCCCGGCCGACGACGGCCGCGGGGCGCGGGCGCTGGTGCGGGCGGCGGAGCACGACCTGTTCCGGCTCGGCACCGCCGAGGCGCGGCGGGAAGGCCAGCTCGCCGCCGTGACCGCCCGGCGGACCGTGCGCAGCTTCTCCGACGCGCCGGTGGAACCGGCCGCCGTCGAGCGGGCCGTCGCCGCCGCCGTCACCGCCCCGGCGCCGCACCACACGACGCCGTGGCGGTTCGTCCTGGTCGAGCACCGCCGCGGGGAACTGCTGGACCGGATGCGCGACGCCTGGGTCGCCGACCTGCGTCGCGACGGCTTCGACGAGGCCGCGATCGCCCGGCGCACCGCCCGCGGCGACGTGCTGCGGCGGGCTCCCGTGCTGGTGCTGCCGTTCCTCGTGGCCGACGGCGCCCACCCCTACCCCGACGCCCGGCGCGCCTCGGCGGAGGAGCGGATGTTCCTCGTCGCCATGGGCGCCGGGGTGCAGAACCTGCTCGTCGCGCTCGCCGCGGAGGGACTCGGCTCGTGCTGGGTGTCCTCGACGCTGTTCTGCCCCGAGGTCGTGCGCGAGGTCCTCGACCTGCCCGACGACTGGCACCCCATGGGCTCGGTCGGCGTCGGCCACCCGGCCTCGGCGCCGGCGGAGCGCCCGCCGCGGGCGCTCGAGGAGTTCCTGCTCCGTCGCTGATCCCGCCCACCCCCGGGGTGCGCCCGGCGCCCAGGCGGCGTCAGAAGGCGGCGTAGGAGCGGATCGCGTGGCGCGGGCCGAAGCGCGGCGGTCGCGGGCCGCCCGCCTCGAGCAGCCGGACCACGCGCTGCCGGTACGGCCCGTACGGCGCGAGCAGTTGCAGCATCTGCTCGTCGTCGGTGCGCGGGCGGCCGGCGAGTGCCCAGCCGACGAGGTTCGGGATGTGGAAGTCCCCGACGGACACCGCGTCGGGGTCGCCGTGGGCGCGCTGGGCCACCTCGGCCGCGGTCCAGACCCCGATCCCCGGCACGGTCCGCAGCGCCGCGGCGACCGCCGGCCCGGTGCCGAGCGCCAGCGTCCGCTCGAGGGCGGAGGCGACCGCGCAGGCGGCGAGGACGGTCCGCGACCGCTTCGCGTCGACCCCGGCGCGGTGCCAGTCCCACGAGGGGATGCGGCGCCACACGTCCGGCCCGGGCATCACCAGCAACCCGTCCGGCGCCGGCCCGGGAGCGGGCGTCCCGTACCGCCGCACCAGCCACCGCCAGGCCCGGAACGCCTCGACCCCGGTCACCTTCTGCTCGAGCACCGCCGGCACCAGCGCCTCGAAGACCCGCCCCGTCCGGACCAGGCGCAGGCCGACGTAGCGCCGGGTCAGGTCCCGGAGCAGCGACCCGCGCACGCACAGCTCGTGGCTCGTGTCGCGGGCACCCAGCAGATCGGGCACCCCCGCCAGCGCCGCCTCGGCCCCGGGCCCCCAGGCTGCGGCGAGGATCTCGCGCTCGCCGATCTGCTCCAGCCGCAGCGTCGCCTCGCCGGCATCCGCCGTCGCCGGAACTGTCCGCCAGACGACGCCGTTGACCGTTCGATGGGTCGGGTCACCCGCGCTGCGGCGAAGCGGCGCCACCGTCAGCCGCAAATCGAGCGGCAGGCCGGAGCGGTAGCGCAGAACGGGCACCTGCCCATTCTGTTCGTAAACTTCCCGGCCGGGGACGGGCCGCTCCGCGAGAGTCCGCGCAGCCCCGCATCCGGGTGCGCTGCGGACACCGAGCCCGCCGTCGAACCGGGCGCTGACGTCGAAGAAGGGAAACGATGGCGAAGTCGAACCGGACCGACCGCCGGGCCCGCGTCGAGGCGCTGCGCCGGGAGCAGCGACGCAAGGAGCGTCGCTCCTCGTTCCTGATCTACGGGTTCGGCAGCTTCCTGGCGGTCGCCGTCCTGCTCGCCGCGATCGTCCCGTCGGTGCTGCAGGCCCGCGAGCGCTCCGCGAAGCGCTCGGTCGGGCACGTGACGCCGGCCGCCGCCGCCGCGAAGGCGGCGAACTGCACCGGCGTCCGCAACGACGCGCAGATCAGCCGGGACCACGTGACGGCGACCGTCGACTACGCGAAGCTCCTCGGCGAGAAGGGGCAGCAGATCCCGCCGTCCTCCGGCCCGCACGACGCCAACCCGCTGCCGGACTCGATCCGCTTCTACAACCGGGCCGACAAGCCGAAGCTCGAGCGCGCCGTGCACAACCTCGAGCACGGGTTCGTCGTCGCCTGGTACGACCCGCAGCTTCCCCGGCCCGAGGTCGACAAGCTGCAGCAGTTCGCGCAGCAGGCCGGCCAGCGGTTCATCGCCGTCCCCTGGGACCGGGGCGTGTTCCCGGACGGCCGCCACGTCGTCCTGACCGCCTGGGACCGGACGCAGCGCTGCGGCACCGTCGACGCGACCGTCATCGGCGACTTCCAGCAGGCCTACGCCGACCCCACGGAGGGCCAGGACTGGAAGTCGCCCACCGCCGCGGAGTCCGGCGGCGCGGGCGGCGCGCTCAACCCCGACGCCACGTCCGGCATGAACCCACCGGCGCCGACGGTTCCGGGTGCCGGCGCCGGCACCTCGACGCCGCAGACGCAGACGCAGACGCAGACGCAGACCCAGGCGCCGGCGCCGGCCCCGAAGAAGTAGCGGGGGCCGTCAACTCTGGTCGGAGCTGAAGCGCACCGCCGCGTCCCCCAGCTCGACCCCGGGGAAGACGCGGGCGCCGTCGCGGAGCTCGTTGCGGGCGCCGAGCCGGACGTCGTCGCCGAGCACGACGCCGGTGAGGGCGGTGCCGGCCCCGACGACCGCGCCGCGGCCCAGGATGCTGCCGACGACCTCGGCGCCCTCGCCGATCTGCGCCCCGTCGAACACGACCGACCCGGCGACGCGGGCACCCGCGGCGACCCGCGCGCCCCGACCGAGCGTCGTCCCCCCGGTCACCGACGCGTCCGGCGCCACCTCGGCGCCCTCGAGCAGCAGCGCCTCGCCGACCGGGCCGGGCAGGGCGCTGCTCTCGATCCGGCCGAGGACCAGGTCGCAGGACCCCTGCACGAACGCCGCGGGAGTGCCGAGGTCCAGCCAGTAGGACGACTCGACGTGCCCCCGCACGAGGGCGCCCTCGGCGAGCAGGCCGGGGAACGTCTCCCGTTCGACCGACACGGGACGACCGGCCGGGATTCCGTCGATGATCCGCCGGTCGAAGACGTAGCAGCCGGCGTTGATGCGGTTCGTCGGGGGGTCGGGCGTCTTCTCCAGGAAGGCGGTGACCCGCCCGGTCTCGTCGGTCGGCACGACGCCGAACGCGCGGGGGTCGTCCACCTCGACGAGGTGCAGCGTCACGTCCGCACCGCTTCGCCGGTGGCCCTCGACCTGGGCGGCGAGGTCGACGCCGGAGAGCACGTCGCCGTTGAAGATCAGGACCGGCTCGTCCGGGCCGCTGCGCAGGTGGTTCGCGACGTTGCGGATGCCGCCGCCGGTCCCGAGGGGCTCGGTCTCGGTGACGTAGGTCAGCTCCAGTCCGAACGCCGATCCGTCGCCGAAGTACTCCTCGAACACCTCGGCGCGGTAGGCGGTGGCGAGCACGACGTGCCCCACGCCGGCGTCCCGCGCCCGGGCCAGCTGGTGGGCGGTGAACGGCACGCCGGCGGTCGGCAGCATCGGCTTCGGGGCCGAGATGGTCAGCGGCCGGAGCCGCGTCCCCTTGCCGCCGACGAGCATGACGGCCTCGAGGTCGCGCGGGCGAGCGTCGATCATGTGCGGAGTTTCGCAGACCGCGGCGCGCCGGCGGCATGAGACGGGCCGCCGCCGAGCACCTACCTCCGCCCGACGACCGGCTGTCCCGTCCGCCAGCCCTCTCCGCCTGCCTCTGCCCACAAGATCGCCAGCAACCGGGTAGATCGACACCCCGGTGGACGGTGGCCCGAGTGCGGCGAGTCGATCGACCGCGTTGCTCGTGATCTTGCTGGGTGCGCGAAGGCGTCGGTCAGTCCCCGGCCCGACTAACCTCGCCGGACGTGGGTCTCGAAACGAGCGCCGAGGCGCCGCTCCCGGTGCGGACCGTCGCGCGCTCCATCGCCGGCTGGGTCGGCCGGCTCGGCCGGGTGTGGGTCGAGGGTCAGGTCACGGAGATCTCCCGGCGCCCCGGCATGCGGACGGCGTTCCTCACCCTGCGTGACCCGGTGGCGGACGTGTCGCTGCGGGTCGCCTGCGGGCCCGCGCTGGTCGCCGGGCTCTCGGACGGCGCGCGCGTGGTGCTGTGGGGACAGCCGGAGATGCACCTGACGCGCGGCTCGCTGCAGCTGGTCGCCTACGACATCCGGCCGGTCGGCGTCGGCGAGCTGCTCGCCCGGCTCGAGCGGCTGAAGGCGGTGCTCGCCGCCGAGGGCCTGTTCGCCGCCGACCGCAAGCGGCGGCTGCCGTTCCTGCCGGGCACCGTCGGGCTCATCACCGGCAGGGGTTCCGCCGCGGAACGGGACGTCGTGGAGAACGCGCGGCGCCGCTGGCCCGCGGTCCGCATCGCCCTCCGCGAGGTCGCGGTGCAGGGCCCGTTGGCGGTCAGCGAGGTGAGCGCGGCGCTGCGCGAGCTGGACCGGGCGACCGACGTCGAGGTCATCGTGCTCGCCCGCGGCGGCGGGTCGCTGGAGGACCTGCTCCCCTTCTCCGACGAGGCACTCGTGCGGCTGGTCGCCGGCGCCCGGACGCCGGTGGTGAGCGCGATCGGTCACGAGCAGGACACCCCGCTGCTCGACCTGGTCGCGGACCTGCGCTGCTCGACCCCGACCGACGCCGCGAAGCGGGTGGTTCCCGACGTCGGCGAGCAGATCGCGCTGGTCGGCGGGCTGCGCGACCGGGCCCACCGCGCCGTGGTCGGACGACTCGACGCGGAGCAGCACCGGCTGGACGGGTTGCGGAGCCGGCCCGTGCTGGCCGCGCCGGAGCGGGACCTCGAGCGGCGGGCGCTGGAGGTGCGGGCGCTGGCCGAGCGCGGGACGCGGTGCCTGTCGTCGGCGCTCGACCGGGCCGAGCACGGCCTCGAGCACTCGGTCGCGCGGGTCCGGGCGATGAGTCCGCTGGCGACGCTCGAACGCGGCTACGCCGTCGTCCAGCGCTCGGACGGGTCGGTGCTGCGGGACGTCGCGGAGACCGGCGCGGGCGAGGCGCTCGACGTCCGGCTGGCGAAGGGGCGGCTGAAGGTCGCCGTCCGCGGCGACGGGGACGGGGACGGGCAGCACGGGGAGGGGACCGCGGCGTGACCGATCAGCTGACCTACGAGCAGGCCCGCGCCGAGCTGGAGGACGTCGTCCGCCGGCTCGAGGCTGGCGGCGTGCCGCTGGAGGAGTCGCTGGCGCTGTGGGAGCGGGGCGAGGAGCTGGCGCGGCAGTGCCAGGCGTGGCTCGAGGGCGCCCGGCGTCGGATGTCGTCGGCGCGGGAGGCCGCCGACCGCCAACAGACGGAGGATCAGCCCGCCGACACGTAGCCGCGCGACCCGCCGACAGTCAGCGCCCGGGCGGGATCGGCTGCTCGCGCAGGCTCGACGCCAGCGCGACCAGCTCGTCGTAGGACGCCCCGTTCGCGGTTGCCCCGTTCGAGAGCGTGACCACCGCCCCGCCGGGCAGGCGCCGCACGAGGGCCACCTGCTGCTCGTCGCCCGAACCGCTGCGGCGGATCTCGTAGGTGGCGCCATTGATCGGAACGCTGCCGGCGGCCTCGGCCGGCACCTTCGCGTCGGCGAAGAAGTTCTGCGTCGGCTGGTTGGTCTCGTCGAGCTGGGCGAACCGCTTCCGCTGCAGCACCAGGCCCATGTGCAGCTCGGCGGCCGGCGTCGTGCTGACGCGGGTGTAGTTGACCTCCCACCCGGCGGGCACCGGGTCGGGGATCACGACCGCGTACGGCGCGCTGTTACGGAGCTGATCGACCTGGGGCCGGTAGTCCACGGCGGGGATGGGATCGTGGTCGTTCTTGGGCTGCAGGGCGACGAAGACCAGGACCCCGGCGAGGATCACGCCGAGCGAGAGGACCATGTCGCGCACGGTCTCGAAGCCGCGTCGCTTCGTCCCCGTGGCCACGGCTCCATTCTGCCTGCGTAGCCGTCGACGCCAGGCCCGGGCGAGCCCGGGACGCCTCGGCTCAGGCGGAGGGGCGCTGCTCCGCGGCCTCGGCGGACGCGGCCCGCAGCCGGTCGACCTCGTACTCCTCGAGGGGGACGCGCCGGAGCTCGAAGACGTCGCCGAGCCCGGTCCACTGGGTCCCGCCGAGGCGGGCGACGGGCTGGAGCAGCTCCGGGTCGATGCGGCCGTCGCGCAGCACCGACTCGTCGACGGCGATGTGCAGCACCTCCCCGAACACGACGGTGCTCTCGCCGAAGGACCGCTCCCCGACGAAGCAGCACTCGAGGGCGATCGGGGACTCGGCGACGCGGACCGGCGTCACCATCTCCGACGGCTCGCTGGTGAGCTCGGCGGCGAGGAACTCGTCGACGTCGGCCGGGAAGCGGGTCGCGGTCCGGTTGATGCTCATCACCATCGGACGGGTGCTGACGTTGACGACGAACTCGCCGGTCTCCCGGACGTTGCGCAGCGAGTCCTTCTCCCCCACCGAGGTGAACTGCACGACCGCCGGCGAGGTCGAGGCGACGGTGAAGTAGGAGTGCGGCGCGAGGTTGTCGACGCCCAGGGCGGACCGGGTCGAGACCCAGGCGATCGGCCGGGGCACGACGATCGAGTTGAGCATCGTCTCGGCCTGACGGCCGAGAGAACGCGGGTCGAAATCCACGCGCGGCATGCCGGAAGTCTGCCCAGCCTGAGGCCGCGCAGGACCACGTTCGAGGTGCGGCTTCTCACACACCCGCGGCGACGCACGCCGGCCCCGGGCCGTACAGCGGCCGGGCCCCCGAACCCGGCCACCGCCATCCACCCGCTCGTCGAGCGGGCCCCCGAATCGGATGAGCCCCCCGAAGTCGTTCTCCGCCGGTTCGGCGACCGGCGGGAGCGCGCCCCGGAGGCCTCGGAGCCGCCGACCCCCCAGCCGGTCTGCGGCCCCGAGACGTTTCCGGGCTTTCGCCCTGGTCTGGACATTCGACGGGCGCGGCGGGTCTCCTCCCGGGAACCCGCGGCAAATACGATCCGGGGCGTGACCACCGAGACCTCCTCCGCCGGCCAGGCGACCCCGTCTTCCGAGGTGCCTCTCGAGGTGCGCGGTCAGACCCCCGACCGCAACCTCGCCCTCGAACTGGTCCGCGTGACCGAGGCCGCTGCGCTCGCCGCCGCCCGCTGGGTGGGCCGCGGCGACAAGAACGGCGCGGACGGTGCGGCGGTCGACGCGATGCGCCGCCTGGTCGGCACGGTGTCGATGCAGGGCGTCGTCGTGATCGGCGAGGGCGAGAAGGACGAGGCGCCCATGCTGTTCAACGGCGAGGAGGTCGGCGACGGTCTCGGCGCCGAGTGCGACGTGGCCGTCGACCCGATCGACGGCACGACCCTGACGGCCAAGGGCATGAACAACGCCGTCGCGGTGATGGCGGTCAGCGAGCGCGGCTCGATGTACGACGCGAGCGTCTGCTTCTACATGGAGAAGCTGGTCACCGGGCCGGCGGCGGCCGACGTCGTCGACATCAACGCCTCGGTCGCCGACAACATCGGTGCCGTGGCCAAGGCGAAGGGCATGGCGGCGCGGGACGTCACCGTCGCCATCCTGGAGCGTCCCCGGCACGACGAACTGGTGCGCGAGGTCCGCGAGGCGGGCGCGCGCGTCAAGCTGCTGTCCGACGGCGACGTCGCCGGTGCGGTCATGGCCGCGAACGACACCCCCGGCGTCGATCTGCTGCTCGGGGTCGGTGGGACGCCGGAGGGCATCATCACCGCCTGCGCCATGCACTGCCTCGGCGGCACCATCCAGGCGAAGCTGTGGCCGAAGGACGACGAGGAGCGGCAGAAGGTCCTCGACGCCGGCCACGACCCCGACCGGGTGCTGCACACCCGCGACCTGGTCAACAGCGACAACGTCTTCTTCGTCGCCACCGGCATCACCGACGGCGAGCTCATGGAGGGCGTCACCTACCGCGCCGGCGGGGCGACCACGGACAGCCTCGTCATGCGCTCGAAGAGCGGCACGATCCGCCGGGTGCAGAGCCAGCACCGGCTCTCGAAGCTGCAGGCGTACTCCACGGTGCCGTTCTAGGGGACACGTCGGCGGCTGGCTAATCTCGGGGCGTGACGAGCGATCGGGAGTTCCGGGTCGAGCACGACTCGATGGGCGAGGTGCAGGTTCCCAAGGACGCCAAGTGGCGGGCCCAGACCCAGCGGGCGGTGCAGAACTTCCCGGTCAGCGGCACGCGGGTCGAGCAACGGCTGGTCGCCGCGCTCGCGGCGATCAAGCGGGCCGCCGCCGGGGTCAACGCCGAGCTGGGGGTGATCCCGACCGACGTCGCGACGGCGATCGCCGACGCCGCCACCGAGGTCGTCGACGGGCAGTGGGTCGACGAGTTCCCGCTCGACGTCTTCCAGACCGGCTCCGGCACCTCCACGAACATGAACACCAACGAGGTGCTCGCCGGGCTCGCCAGCGAGAAGCTGGGCGGCTCGGTGCACCCGAACGACCACGTCAACGCCTCGCAGAGCTCGAACGACACCTTCCCGTCCGCGATCCACGTCGCCGCGGCGCGCGCGATCGAGCAGGAGCTGTTGCCCGCCATCGCGCACCTCGCCGACTCGCTCGGCCGCAAGGAGACCGAGTTCGCCGAGGTCGTGAAGAGCGGCCGCACGCACCTCATGGACGCGACGCCGGTGACCCTCGGCCAGGAGTTCGGCGGCTACGCCGCGGCCGTCCGGTACGGCGCCGAGCGGCTCGAGTCGTCCCTGCCCCGTGTCCGCGAGCTGCCGCTCGGCGGCACCGCCGTGGGCACCGGCATCAACACTCCCCCGGGCTTCGCCGCCAAGGTGATCGAGCGGCTGTCCGCCGACCTGGGGCTGCAGCTCACGGAGGCGCGCAACCACTTCGAGGCCCAGGCGTCGCGGGACGCGCTCGTCGAGTGCTCCGGGATGCTGCGCACCTACGCGATGTCGCTGTACAAGATCGCCAACGACCTGCGCTGGATGGGGTCGGGTCCCCGGGCCGGGCTGTCCGAGATCCGGCTGCCCGACCTGCAGCCCGGCTCGTCGATCATGCCCGGCAAGGTCAATCCGGTGATCCCCGAGGCCGTCTGCCAGGTGGTCGCGCAGGTGGTGGGCAACGACGCCGCCGTCGCCTTCGGCGGTAGCGCCGGAACGTTCGAGCTGAACGTGATGCTGCCGGTGATCGGGCGCAACCTGCTGGAGTCGATCCGCATCCTGTCCTCGATCAGCCGCCTGCTCGCCGACAAGTGCGTCGACGGCATCGAGGCGGACGAGGACCGCTGCCGTCGCTACGCCGAATCGTCGGCGTCGATCGTCACGCCGCTGAACCGCTACATCGGCTACGAGGAGGCGGCGAAGGTCGCCAAGCAGTCGCTGAAGGAGGAGAAGACGATCCGCGAGGTGATCGTCGAGCGTGGCTACATCTCCGACGGCAAGCTCACCGAGGAGCAGCTCGACGACGCGCTCGACCTCCTGGCGATGACCCGGCCGGCCTCCGGCTGAGCCTCGCTCCGGCACGCGAATTGCCGGATTCGCCGCAGATGTCGGCCGTATGACCTCGGACGATGTCAAACGGACACGGTTCGACAGGACTAGCCCGCGCCCTGCCTGGGCACAGCACAGCCGACAGGGTTGCGACCCGCGTCACCACCCTGCTGGTTGCTCGTTGGAGGGGAACATGGCGACCAAGACGAAGAACGAGGCCGGAGCCGACAGCGGCAACCGACCGAGCCTGATGGACCGCTTCCGGAATGCGAACGCCGGGTCGCAGTTCAAGCAGGGCGCGGGCGGCGTCGCCGGGATCCTGGCCAAGATCGTCATGGTGATCGCCGGGATCGCGGCGGCGATCCTCGTGCTCCACATCATCTTCGTGATGTTCAACGGCAACCCGAGCAACACGATCGTCTCCGACGTGCAGGACTGGGCGGACAGCCTCGCCGGGCCGTTCAAGAGCCTGTTCAAGTTCAAGAACGACAAGACGAACACGCTCGTCAACTACGGCGTGGCCGCGGCCGTCTGGGTGGCCGGCGGACGCCTCGTGGCGAGCCTGCTGCAGCGCATCAAGTAGGCGCCCCACGCTCCTGGAACGGGCGGTCACCCTCCGCGGGTGGCCGCCCGTTCTGCGTGCGCGATGGTCCGGGCGCACCCTGCTCAGGTGCCGAAGCGACGGCTCCGGACGGCGTAGGCCCGCAGGGCGCGCAGGAAGTCCGTGCGGCGGAAGTCCGGCCAGTAGGCCTCGCAGAAGTGGAACTCGCTGTGGGCGCTCTGCCACAGCAGGAACCCGGACAGCCGCTGCTCCCCGCTGGTGCGGATGACGAGGTCCGGATCCGGCTGCCCGCGGGTGTAGAGGTGCTCGGCGATGTGCTCGACGTCGAGGCGGGCGGCGACCTCCTCCAGCGTCGCGCCCGCGGCCGCGTGCTCGAGCATCAGGGACCGGACGGCGTCGGCGATCTCCTGGCGCCCGCCGTAGCCGACCGCGACGTTCACGTGCAGCCCGGTCTTGTTCACCGTGGCCGCAGCGGCTTCCTTGAGCGCCGTCGCCGTCGTGTCGGGAAGCAGGTCGAGCGCTCCCACGGGGTGCACCCGCCACGGCTCCTCGGGA
This sequence comes from uncultured Actinomycetota bacterium, assembly GCA_963783105.1. Lineage (GTDB taxonomy): Bacteria > Actinomycetota > Actinomycetes > Frankiales > Frankiaceae > JAVEDQ01. Next base: position 120,503 of record CAWAMI010000004.1, on the reverse strand, counting down.
GCGGAGAGGTCGTTCACGACCCGCTCGATGACCGTGAGCAGCGGCTGGAGTTCCTCCGCCGGGCGGCTGAGGTTGTCCGTGGACAGCAGCCACAGCGTGACCACCTCGACACCGGCGTCGGTGCACCAGAAGAGGAACTCTTCGATCTTGTCGGCGCCGCGGTCGTGCCCCTGCGAGACGTGCGCGGCGCCGCGCTCGCGCGCCCACCGACGGTTGCCGTCGAGGATGACCCCGACGTGCCGAGGAACCGGTGCCCCACGGAGCTCCGCGGTGAGACGACGCTCGTAGGAACGGTAGGCCGCATCCGTCAACGCTCCGGCGAGTCGGTCAGCGAGCCCCACGAAGCAGGAAATGTACGCCGCACTACTCGGCGCGGAGCGACGACACCACCGGGAACGCGTCTTACGAATTGCGCACGTGACGCCGGCGAGAACGATGAAGGGCCCCGCCGCATCGGCGGGGCCCTTCGGAGCGCTGCTGACCAGCGGAGCCTCGGTCAGCTCTCGAGCCGCTGCACGAGCGCTCGTGCTCGTCGTATAGCTCCTTCGGCAGGTGGTCGCCGAACTTCTCGTAGTCGGCGGGGATGAGGCTCGCCTCTTCCTTCCACACCGACTTGTCGACGGTGAGCAGCACGTCCATCTGCTCGTTGCTGACAGGTCGAGGCCGTGACGTCCAGCGACGCCCTTGGTGGGCGTGTTACCGATCGGGGTCTCCTGGGCGTCGGCCTTGCCGTCCAGCCGCTCGACGATCCACTTGAGCACGCGGGTGTTCTCCGCGAAGCCCGGCCAGATGAACTTGCCGCGCTCGTCCTTGCGGAACCAGTTGACGAAGTAGATCTTCGGCAGCTTGCTCTCGTCGGCCTGCTTGCCCATCTTCAGCCAGTGGCCGAAGTAGTCGCCCATGTTGTAGCCGCAGAACGGCAGCATGGCGAACGGGTCGCGACGCAGGGCGCCGACCTTGTTCTCGGCCGCGGCGGTGCCCTCGGAGGCCACGTTCGAGGCCAGGAAGACGCCGTGCTGCCAGTTGAACGACTCGGTCACCAGCGGGACGGCGGTGGCACGACGACCACCGAAGAGGATCGCCGAGATCGGCACGCCCTTCGGGTCCTCCCACTCGGGAGCGATCGTCGGGCACTGCGACGCGGGGACCGTGAACCGGGAGTTCGGGTGCGCGGCGGGCTCCGGGCTGTCCGGGGTCCAGTCGCGGCCCTTCCAGTCGATGAGGTGCGCCGGCGGCTCGTCGGTCAGCCCCTCCCACCACACGTCGCCGTCGTCGGTGAGCGCGACGTTGGTGAACACGCAGTTGGCGTGCAGCGTGTCGATGGCGTTCTTGTTGGTCGACTCGCCGGTGCCGGGCGCGACGCCGAAGAAACCCGCCTCCGGGTTGACGGCGTAGAGCTGGCCGTCGTCGCCGAAGCGCATCCAGCAGATGTCGTCGCCGACGGTCTCGGCCTTCCAGCCCGGAAGGCGCGGCGTGAGCATGGCGAGGTTGGTCTTGCCGCACGCGCTCGGGAAGCCGGCGGCGATGTACTTGGTGACACCCTCCGGCGACGTGAGCTTGAGGATGAGCATGTGCTCGGCGAACCAGCCCTCGTCGCGCGCCATGACGCTGGCGATGCGCAGCGCGTAGCACTTCTTGCCGAGCAGGGCGTTGCCGCCGTAGCCCGAGCCGTAGGACCAGATCTCCCGGGTCTCCGGGTAGTGGACGATGTACTTCGTGTCGTTGCAGGGCCACGGCACGTCGGCCTCGCCCTCGGCCAGCGGAGCGCCGAGGGAGTGAACGGCCGGCACGAAGAAGCCGTCGGTGCCCATCTCGTCCAGCGCCGGCTTGCCCATGCGGGTCATGACGCGCATGGAGATCGCGACGTAGGCGCTGTCGGTGATCTCGACGCCGAGGGCGCTGATCTTCGAGCCGAGCGGGCCCATGCAGAACGGGACGACGTACATCGTGCGACCGCGCATGGAGCCTTCGAACAGGCCCTTCAGCGTCGAACGCATCTCGGCCGGGTCCGTCCAGTTGTTCGTCGGGCCGGCGTCCTCGGCCTTTTCCGAACAGATGAATGTGCGGCTCTCGACGCGGGCGACATCGCGCGGGTCGGAAGCGGCATAGAACGAATTCGGCCGCTTTTCCGGATTCAGCTGGCGGAGCGTGCCCGCCTCGACCAGCTGGCTGGTCAGCCTCTCCCACTCCTCGTCGGAGCCGTCGCACCAGTACACCGAGTCGGGCTGGGTCAGTTCGGCGATCTCGCGAACCCACGCAACGAGCTTCTGGTGCTTGGTCGGGGCCGCGTCGAGGCCTGGAATAGTGGCAGCGGTAGTCACGAGCGCTCTCTCCCTCAAAGACGTCGACCCGAAGGCGCTCCGCTGCGGCCTTCGGGTAAGCGGACCTTACCCGGACTCCTCGCCCTTGATGGCCCGCTTGCGCCGACTAGCGTTGGGTTGTGAGCAATCTCGGCACCAACGTCGGCACCAACATCGGGGTCGTCGACCCGATCCACCCCCGCGATCTGCTCCGACCCCGTCTCCGCGGGTGGCTTCACCTCGTCGCCGCGCCGATCGCGCTGGTCGCGGGCATCGTGCTGATCGCCGTGGTGCCCCACCACCGGCTGGCCTTGGCCGTCTACACGGTGAGCGTCAGCGGGCTGTTCGCCACGAGTGCGCTGTATCACCGCGTGACGTGGACCCCACGCGCCCGGCTCGTGATGAAGCGGGTCGACCACTCGATGATCTTCGTGCTGATCGCGGGGTCGTACACGGGGTTCGCGGTGGCCTCCCTGAACGCCTCGACCGCGCGCCTGGTGCTGACCGTGGTCTGGATCGGCGCGGCCGCCGGCATCGCGTTCCGGCTGATCTGGCCGGGCGCCCCGCGCTGGCTGCTCACCCCCGCCTACGTCGCCCTCGGCTGGGTCGCGATCTTCTTCATGCCGGCGATCATCCGCGGCGGCGGGGTGGCGGCCGCGGTCCTGATGATGGTCGGCGGGGCGTTCTACTCGTTCGGTGCCGCGGCGTACGCCACCCGGCGCCCGAACCCGCGCCCCGCCACCTTCGGCTACCACGAGGTTTTCCACGCCTGCACGCTCGTCGGCGCGCTGTGCCACTACGTCGGGATCTGGCTGGCGCACTACTGAGCTGACGGCGGGCGGCCGGCGGCGCTCGACCGCGTTCCCCCGCGCAATCCCCACCCCGGCCCCCTCACCTCACCCATCCCCCGGCCTCCGCGATCAACTGACCCCGCGACCTGCGCGATAGGGCCGTCCAGGGTCAGTTGATCGCGGAAGGCGGCAGGCGACGGCGGGGTGCCGGCGGGCGGGGTGCCGGCGGGCGGGGTGCCGGCGGGACGGGGTGCCGGCGGACGGGGTGCCGGCGGACGAGGTGCCGGCGGACGGGGTGCCGGCGGGCGGGGTGCCGGCGGGCGGGGTTGCCTGCGGTACCTCGCCTCGCCTCCGCGATCAACTGACCCTGTGACCTGCGCATAGGGCCGCCGAGGGCGAGTTGATCCACATCGGTCCGCAGCAGGCCCGCCGCGCGCCTCGCCCTCCCCCCGCCCTTCGCGATCAACTGACCCTCCGACCTGTGCGAAGGGCCGCCGAGGGTCAGTTGATCGCGGCCGGGTGAGGCGGGGCGCGGGCGGCGGGGCGCGGGCGGCGGGGCGCGGGCGGCGGGGCGCGGGCGGCGGCGGGGCGCGGGCGGCGGCGTGAGGGGCGCGGCGCGGCGACTGCTCAGCGGTGGCTTCGCGCCGCCGCCACCGCCGCCTGGCCGAAGCTGATGCCCCCGTCGTTCGGCGGCACGTTGCGGTGCTGCAGCACCTCGAAGCCGGCCCGCTCGAGCCCGGCCACGCAGAGCCGCAGCAGCAGGACGTTCTGGAAGACGCCGCCGGAGAGCGCGACGACGTCGAGCCCGGTGCGCGCGCCGAGCAGTCGGCACACGGCGACGACGGCATCGGCCACTCCTCGGTGGAACCGGCCCGCGATGACCGGCACGGGCGTCCCCGCGCGCAGGTCCGCCGCGGCAGCGCCGGCGAGGTCCGCCCCGAGGAGCCGAACCGTCTCCTCCTCGACGACGCGCGACGCGTACGTCCCGCATTCGGCCGGGTCGGCGCACTGCTCCAGCTCGACGGCCGCCTGCCCCTCGTAGGTCACCTCGTCGCGCACGCCGATCAGGGACGCCACCGCGTCGAACAGCCGTCCCGCGCTCGTCGTCTCCGGGCTCGCGACCCCGCTCTCCCCCAGGCGCACGACGTCGTCCCACCGGCGCCGCCCGACCCGCTCGGCGACCTCCAGACCGTCGAGCCCCAGACCGTCGAGCCCCAGACCGTCGAGCCCCAGCCCGGCCGCGTAGGCGGCGGCCATCCGCCACGGCTGCCGGATCGCCGCCGCGCCGCCCGGCATCCGGACCGGCGCGAGGTGCCCGAGGCGGGTGAAGCCCGCGAGGTCGGCGCGGAGGAACTCGCCGCCCCAGAGGGTGCCGTCGGTGCCCATCCCGAGCCCGTCGAAGGCGACGCCGAGCACCGGCCCGACGCGCCCGTTGTCGGCGAGGCACGACGCGATGTGCGCGTGGTGGTGCTGAACCCCGACGAGGTCCACCTGCGGGTCGGACTCCGCCTGCTCGAGCGCGTACTTGGTGGACAGGTACTCCGGGTGCAGGTCGTGCGCGAGGACGGTGGGCTCGACCCCGAGCAGGCGCCGGAAGTGGTCGATGCCGTCGGTGTAGCTGCGCAGCGTCTCGTAGTTCTCCAGGTCACCGATGTGGTGGGAGACGAAGGCGCGGCTCCCGCGGGCGAGGCAGAACGTGTTCTTCAGCTCCGGTCCGCACGCGAGCACCGGCCGCGCCGCCGCCACCGGCAACGGCAGCGCCCCGGGCACGAAGCCGCGGGATCGCCGGATCGGCACCGCCCGTCCCGCCACCGAGCGCACGACCGAATCGTCCACCCGGGTGTGGATCCGGCGGTCGTGCACGAGCAGCGCGTCGACGAGCGGCCCGAGCCTCTCCAGGGCGTCGTCGTCGTCGAAGGCGATCGGCTCGTCGGAGACGTTCCCGCTGGTCAGGACCAGCGGACCCGACACCGCCTCGAGCAGCAGGTGGTGCAGCGGCGTGTAGGGCAGCATCACGCCCAGGGACGCCGAGCGGGGAGCCACGGCGGGCGCGACGCGCGCGCGCCCGGCCGCCCGCGGCATCAGCACGATCGGCCGCGCCGGCCCGCGGAGCGTCCGGGCGTCCTCCTCCGTCACCTCGCACAGGTCGCGCGCGGCGGCCACATCCGCCACCATCAACGCGAACGGCCGGTCCTCCCGGTGTTTGCGCCCGCGGAGCGAGGCGACCGCCTCCTCGTCGACGGCGAGAGCGGCGAGGTGATAGCCGCCGAGCCCCTTGACGGCGACGATCGCCCCGGCGCGGAGCAGCGCCGCCGCCGCGTTCAGCGGCTCCTCGGGTCGAGGGGCGCCGCCGGGGTCGAGCAACCGCAGCCGAGGGCCGCAGGCCGGGCAGCACACGGGTTCGGCGTGGAAGCGTCGGTCCCGCGGGTCCTCGTACTCGCGGCGGCAGTCGTCGCACATCGGGAAGGCCGCCATGGTCGTGCGGGCCCGGTCGTAGGGGACGTCCAGGACGAGGGTGAGCCGCGGGCCGCAGTTGGTGCAGTTGACGAACGGGTAGCGGTGCCGCCGGTCGGCCGGGTCCCGTAGCTCGGCGAGGCAGTCGTCGCAGGTGGCGCTGTCGACCGGCACGAGCGCTTCCCGGGCCCCGTCGGAGGAGCTCGCGACGACCCGGAAGCCCTCGTCCCGCACCAGCGGGAGACGGCGCGAGCGCACCGATTCGACCGACGCCCGGGGCGGCCCCGCCCGCAGCGCCCGGAGCAGGGCGGCGAGGGCGAGGTCGTCGCCCTCCGCTTCCACGAACACCCCGCGCGGGTCGTTGCCGACGAGACCCGTGAGCCCGAGCCGCGTCGCCTCGACCACGACGAACGGCCGGAAACCGACGCCCTGGACCACGCCGTCGACCCGGATACCGAGCCGCCGGCGCACCCGTTCGCGGTCACCGTCGGTCATCGTCGCGCCGCCCATCCCGCCATTGACAGGGTCGAAGTGTGCGGTATATCACCGTCCCGCGTCGCGCACCCCGGTAGATGCCGGAAGGCCCACGCCGCACCGACTCCTGAGCAGACCAGGGTCGAGGGGAGGGCATCCATGCCCACGGCGGAATCGGTCCAGGCCGAGCAGACGACGGTTCACGTTCTGTGGATCAATGCGGGCCTGAGTTGCGACGGTGATTCGGTCGCCCTGACGGCGGCCACGCAGCCGAGCATCGAGGAGATCGCGCTCGGCGCCCTGCCCGGCCTGCCGAACGTGGCGGTGCACTGGCCGCTCATCGACTTCGAATGCGGCCCGAGCGGCGGCGCGGACGATTTCCTCGAATGGTTCTGGAAGGCGGACCGCGGCGAGATCGACCCCTTCGTGCTCGTCGTCGAGGGCTCGATCCCGAACGAGAAGCTCAAGGACGAGGGGTACTGGTCCGGCTTCGGCAACAACCCGATGACCGGGCAGCCGGTGACGACGAGCGAGTGGCTCGACAAGCTCGCGCCGAAGGCGCTGGCCGTCCTCGCCGTCGGCACCTGCGCCACCTACGGCGGCATCCACGCGATGGCGGGGAACCCCACCGGCGCCATGGGCGTCCCGGACTACCTCGGCTGGGACTGGACGTCGAAGGCCGGCATCCCCATCGTCTGCGTGCCCGGCTGCCCGATCCAGCCGGACAACCTGTCGGAGACGATCACCTACCTGCTCTACCAGGCGACCGGGCAGGCGCCGATGATCCCGCTCGACTCCGCCCTGCGCCCGACCTGGCTGTTCGGCATGACGGTGCACGAGGGCTGCGACCGCGCCGGCTACTACGAGCAGGGCGACTTCGCGACCGAGTACGGCTCGCCGAAGTGCATCGTCAAGCTCGGCTGCTGGGGACCGGTGGTCCAGTGCAATGTGCCGAAGCGGGGCTGGATCAACGGCGTCGGCGGCTGCCCGAACGTGGGCGGCATCTGCATCGGCTGCACCATGCCGGGCTTCCCCGACAAGTTCATGCCGTTCATGGACGAGCCGCCGGGCGCGAAGCTCTCGACCAAGGTGGTCGGCCTCTACGGGTCGACCATCCGCACGCTGCGCGGCACCACCAACAAGACGTTGGACAAGGAGCCCCGCTGGCGGGTGCCCGGCACCGAGTTGAAGACCGGAGCCAACCGCACCTGGTGAGACCGGCCGGGCCGGCGTGCAGCCGGTCCGGTCCACGACAGGGCGTCGCGCGGCGTCGCCGACAACTGCAACCGCACGCAGCGCCCGAGGGGGCAATCGATGACCGCGACCATGCCCGGCCGCTCCGAGGCCGCGAAGGACGACAAGGGCCTCGTCGAGATGGCGTGGGATCCCATCACCCGCATCGTCGGGAGCCTCGGGATCTACACGAAGATCGACTTCGCGAACAAGACCGTCGCCGAGTGCCACAGCACGTCGTCGATCTTCCGCGGCTACTCGATCTTCATGAAGGGCAAGGACCCGCGGGACGCGCACTTCATCACCAGCCGGATCTGCGGCATCTGCGGCGACAACCACGCCACCTGTTCCTGCTACGCGCAGAACATGGCGTTCGGGGTGAAGCCGCCGCACCTCGGCGAGTGGATCGTCAACCTCGGCGAGGCCGCCGAGTACATGTTCGACCACAACATCTTCCAGGAGAACCTGGTCGGGGTCGACTACTGCGAGCGCATGGTCTCCGAGACCAACCCCGGCGTGCTCGCCCGGGCCGAGGCGACGGCCGCCCCCAACGCGGGCGTGCACGGCTACCGCACCGTCGCCGACATCATGCGCGCGCTGAACCCGTTCACCGGCGAGTTCTACCGCGAGGCGCTGCAGGTCAGCCGCTCCACCCGCGAGATGTTCTGCCTCATGGAGGGGCGCCACGTCCACCCGTCGACGCTGTACCCGGGCGGGGTCGGCACGGTCGCGACGGTCCAGCTGATGACCGACTACATGAGCCGGCTGATGCGCTACGTCGAGTTCATGAAGAAGGTCGTGCCGATGCACGACGACCTGTTCGACTTCTTCTACGAGGCGCTGCCCGGCTACGAGCAGGTCGGGCTGCGACGCACGCTGCTCGGCTGCTGGGGCGCCTTCCAGGACCCCGAGGTCTGCAACTTCGAGTACAAGGACATGACCGAGTGGGGCCGGCGGATGTTCGTCACCCCCGGCGTCATCGTCGACGGCAACCTCGTCACCAACGACCTGGTCGACATCAACCTCGGCATCCGCATCCTGCTCGGCAGCTCGTACTACGAGGACTGGACCGACCAGGAGATGTTCGTGGCCCGGGACCCGCTCGGCAACCCGATCGACCGTCGGCACCCCTGGAACCAGCACACCAACCCGCGCCCGCAGAAGCGGGACCTCGACGACAAGTACAGCTGGGTGATGTCGCCGCGCTGGTTCGACGGCACCGATCACCTGGCGCTCGACACCGGCGGCGGCCCCCTCGCGCGGCTGTGGTCGACGGCGCTGTCCGGGCTCGTCGACACCGGCTACGTCAAGGCGACCGGGCAGAGCGTGCTGATCCACCTGCCGAAGACGGCGCTCAAGGGCCCGGTGGACCTCGAGTGGCGGATCCCGCAGTGGAGCAACACGATCGAACGCAACCGGGCCCGGACCTACTTCCAGGCCTACGCGGCCGCCTGCGCGCTGCACTTCGCCGAGAAGGCGCTCGAGGAGATCCGGGCCGGCCGGACCAAGACGTGGGAGCCGTTCGAGGTGCCGGACGAGGGCATCGGCTGCGGGTTCACCGAAGCGGTCCGCGGGGTGCTCTCGCACCACATGGTGATCCGCGACGGCAAGATCGCGAACTACCACCCGTATCCGCCGACGCCGTGGAACGCCAACCCACGCGACTCGTTCGGCACCCCCGGCCCCTACGAGGACGCGGTGCAGGACCAGCCGCTGTTCGAGGAGAACGACCGGGAGCACTTCAAGGGCATCGACATCATGCGGACGGTCCGCAGCTTCGATCCCTGCCTGCCGTGCGGCGTCCACATGTACCTCGGCGAGGGCAAGACGCTGCAGAAGCTGCACTCCCCCACGCAGGCGGCCACCGGCGAGGTGGCGGGTGCCTGACGCCGTCCGGCAGGAGGAGGCGGAGCGACCCGATCCGCGCAGCACGGGGGCCCGCATCGAGTCGCTGCTGCAGGCGAGCGCGGCGGCCGGACCCGCCTCGCTCGAACGGTCGGAGGAGTTGGTGCGCCTGCTCGTCGACCTGTACGGCGCCGGCCTGGAGCGGTTGCTCGAGGTCGTCGACGAGGCGGGCTGTCTCGGCCCCGACCTGCTCGACCGGCTCGCCGGTGACGACCTCGTCTCGAGCCTGCTGCTCGTCTCCGGGCTGCACCCCTACGGGATCGAGCAGCGGATCGTCCGCGCGCTCGACGAGGTGCGGCCCTACCTGGGCTCGCACGGCGGCGACATCCGCTTCGTCGACATCTCGCCCGAGGGCGTGGTCCGGCTGCGGATGCTCGGCAGCTGCGACGGCTGCCCGTCGTCGTCGGTGACGCTCGAGCTCGCCGTCCGCGAGGCGCTCGAGGCGGCGGCCCCCGAGGTGACGGGCATCGAGGTGGAGACCGAGACCACCGGCTCGACGGCCGCCACGTCCCCGGCCGCCAGTGCCCCCGCCGCCGGGGTGATCCCCGTCGAGGCGCTGCGGACCCGGCTCGCGGAGGAGCCGGACGCCGCCTCGGCGGGCGTGGTGCACGAGTCGCTCGAGGGCATCGACGACCTGGCCGACGGGACGCTGCGGCACCTGTTCCTCGACGGGGTCCCGGTGCTGGTCGGCCGGTGGCGGAACGGGTTCTACGCCTACCGCGACCTGTGCCCGGACTGCGCGTCCGACTTCACCGCCGGAACCGGCGCCGGTTCGCTGCAGCGGGCGCTCGGCACGGGCGACCCGATCCTCACCTGCCCCGGTTGCAACCGACACTTCGACGTGCGCCGCGCCGGCGCGGGACTCGAACCCGGGACCGGGCACCTCGAGCCGTTCCCGCTGCTGGACCGGGGCGGCCGGCTCGAGATCTCCCTGCCGGGACGGCGACGGACGGTGCCGGCGTGAGCACCACCTCCACCTCCGCATCCGGCTCCGTATCCAGGTCCGTATCCACGGACGCCTCCGCCGACGCCCTGGCCGTGCTCCGCCGCATCCGGACCGACCGTCCGCCGGTCGCCCCGGGCGAGGCGTGCGAGATGTGCGGCACGCCGATCCCGCCCGACGACGAGACGCTGCTGCCCCGGACGAGCGGCGACCTCGCCCACTCCCACGTCGTCGATGTGGCCGGTCGCCGGCTGCTCTGCACCTGCCGCGCGTGCGCGCTGCTGTTCGTCGCCGACGGCGCCGCGCTCGCCTACCGCACCGTGCCCGACCGGTACCTGACGGTTCCGCCACCTCCCGCGGACCCCGCTCGGCGGGGAGACCTCGCCGACCCGTGGGAGTCGCTTCAGGTGCCGGTCGGGCTCGCCTTCGTGTTCCTCGACTCCCGGTCCGGCCGGCCCGCCGCCTTCTACCCGAGCCCCGCCGGTGCCACCGAGTCGCAGCTACCCCTCGAGGCCTGGGACGACGTGGTCGCCGCCTACCCGACCCTCGAGGATCTGCGGTCGGACGTGGAGGCGGTGCTGGTCCGCGGCGCGGGCGGCCCCGACGTGCGCTGCTACCTCGTCCCGATCGACGCCTGCTACGCGCTGGTCGGCCGCCTGCGGCGGGTCTGGCGCGGCTTCGACGGCGGGTCCGACGCGCGCGCACTGCTCCGCGACTTCTTCGCCGAGATCGAGCGGGTCAGCCGCCCGGCGCCGGACCCGGCCGGGAGCCCGCGATGAGCCTCGCCTTCGCCGTGCTCGACGCGCTCCCCGAGCCCTACGCGGCGACGCCCACGCTGCTGTTCCGCATGCGGGTGACCGACGACAGCGGCGAGCCGGTCTCGGCCGTCGCGCTGAGGGCGCAGGTCCGCATCGAACCGCAGCGCCGGTCGTACACCGACGACGAGGCCGCCGGGCTCGTCGACCAGTTCGGCGGACGCGACCGGTGGCGGGACACGCTGCGCCCGTTCCTCTGGACGCACACCACCGCGACGCTGCGCGGCTTCACCGGCGACCTGGAGTTCGATCTGCCCGTGCCCTGCACCTACGACCTGGAGGTGATCGGCACCAAGTACCTGCACGCGCTCCGCGACGGCGAGGTCCCGGTGGTGCTGCTGTTCAGCGGCACGGTCTTCCGCCCCGGCACCGGCGCGCACGGCTTCGGCGTCGAGCAGGTGCCGTGGCACCTCGAGGCCTCCTATCGGCTCCCGGTCGCGACCTGGCGGGCGGTCATGGACCGGTACTTCCCCAACAGCGGCTGGCTCCGGCTGGGCCGGGACAGCCTCGACGCGCTGATCCGCTACCGCTCGGAGCACGGGCTCCTCTCGTGGGACGCGACCATCGACCGGCTCCTCGACGCCGAGCGGGTGGCGCGATGAGCGTCGGCACCCCCTCGGTCGAGGACCTTCTCCGCCAGGCCCGCCGGGTCGCGGACGCGGTCCTCTACGAGGGCTACCTCCTCTACCCGTACCGGGCGACGTCGACGAAGAACCAGGTGCGCTGGCAGTTCGGCGTGCTCGGCCCGCCCGGGTCGGTCGAGGCCGGGGTCGGCGAACCGTCCGCGATGGGCACGAGCTGCCTGCTGCAGACGAGCGCGCGCGAGCTCTCGCTGGAGGTGCACGTCCGGTTCCTGCAGGTGCAGCGGCGGCAGGTCGAACAGCGGCAGGTCGAAGGACGAGGGCCGGAGGAAGCGACGGGGTTCCACCCCGTGGAGGAGCTGTCCGTCGCCGGGACCAGCTGGGTCAGCTGGCAGGAGGCGGTCGAGCAGGAGGTCGTCGTGGCGGGGATGGGCCTCGACGACCTCCTCCCCGGCCGGCGGATCCCGATCTCCGTCGCGGGCGGCAGCAGCACCGAGCCGGTGACCGACGGGACCGGCGACGGCCCGGACGCAAGCACCGGCGAGGTCGCCGCCCGGCTGGTCCGCACCCGGTACCCGCTCGAGGGCCGGCTCGAGGTGTCCGCCGAACCGGTCGACGCCGACCGCGGGCTGTACCGGTTGAGCGTCCGCGTCGCGAACCTGACCGCACCACCCGCGGCCGAGGCCGGTCCGGTCGACCAGGGCGCCCCTGTCGCCGGCGAGGACCGGCACTCGGCGCGGAACCGCGCCGCCGAGCACTCCTTCGTCGGCACGCATCTGCTGCTCGCGGTTCGCGGCGGCGTCTTCGCGTCCGCGATCGACCCGCCCGACGATCTCGTCGGCGTCGCGCCACCCGCCGTACCGGACCGTTGCTGGCCCGTGCTGATCGGCCGGGCCCGGACGAGCCCGCTGATGCTGGTCGCGCCGATCATCCTCGAGGACTGCCCGGCCGTCGCCCCGGAGAGCCCGGGCGACCTGTTCGACGCCACCGAGATCGACGAGATCCTGACGCTGCGCGTGCAGACCCTCACCGAGCAGGAGAAGGCGGCGGCGCGGGCGACCGACGGACGGGCGGCGGCGATCCTCGACCGGTGCGACGGCCTCTCCGACGAGGAGATGCTCCGGCTGCACGGCGCCCGGCGGGACCCGGCGGACGCGCCTCCCGAGGCGCAGCGCCCGGGCGAGGACGTCCCGTGGTGGGACCCCGAGGCCGACGCCGCGGTCGACCCCGGCACCGACGTCGTCCGGGTCGCGGGCGTCCCCGTCGCCAGGGGCAGCCGCGTGCTGCTCCGGCCCAGCCGCCGGGCGGACGCCCAGGACCTCTTCCTCGCCGGCCGGGCCGCGCTGGTCGCCGGCGTGCATGCCGACGTCGACGGCGGCACCCACGTCGCGGTCACCCTCGAGGACGACCCCGCCGCCGATCTGCACGAGTGGTACGGCCGGTACTACTACTTCGGCCCCGAGGAGCTCGAACCGCTCACCCCGGAGGCGTCCGACGCAGGGCCCGGGGCCGCACCCGATCCGGCGGTGAAACCGTGAGCGCGGACGGCCGGCCCGGCACCCTGGTCGCTGGCGTGGGCAACATCTTCCTCGGCGACGACGGCTTCGGCCCGGCCGCGGCGGTGGCCCTCGCCGACATGGCCCTGCCGGAGGACGTCCGGGTCGTCGACTACGGCATCCGCGGGATGCATCTCGCCTACGACCTGCTCGACGGCTACGAACGTTTGATACTGCTCGACGCCCTGCCCCGCGGTGGGCAGCCCGGTGACGTCGTCGTGCTCGAGGTCGGCCCCGAGGACGTCGGGCACGGCGAGTTCGACGCCCACGGGATGGCACCCGCGGCGATGCTCGGCAGCCTCACGTCGATGGGCGGACAGCTGCCGCCCACCGTCGTCGTCGGCTGCGAGCCCCTCGACGTCGAGGAACGCATCGGGCTCAGCGCGCCCGTCGCGGCGGCGGTCGCTCCCGCCGTCGACGCGGTGCTCCGCCTGCTCCGGGAACCGGCCCAGGAACACGACGCCCGCACGGGCTCACACCAGGAGGTCAGCTCATGAGAACGCTCGGAGTCCTCACGACCGTCGTGCTCGGCGGCGCCGCCGTCGGCGGCCTGTGGCTGGCGGTGCAGAGCTGGCCGGACATCCAGCGCTACATGCGCATCCGCTCGATGTGAGGCGGCGGGTCGGTCCGCCGGCCCGCCCGAGGCGAAGGAGATGGCGTGCACGAGATCGGATACTGCGAGGGCGTCCTCGATGCGGTCCTGCGCCGGTCCGGCGACCGGCCCGTGGAGCGCATCGGTGTCCGCGCCGGCACCCTCCACCGTCTGGTTCCCGACGCCTTCCAGCAGTCGTTCGCGCTCGTCGCCGCCGGGACGCCCGCCGAACACGCGATCACGGACGTGATCGCCGTCCCGGCCACCGGCGTCTGCACCACCTGCGGCAACCGCTTCGCCACCCCTGACCCCGGTGCGCTCTGCCCGTCCTGCGGCGGCTTCGACGTCGAGCTCGAGGGCGGCGACGAGCTGACGCTCGCGTGGATCGAGTACGCCGACGAGCCGGCCGTTCCGACCAGCCGCGCCGCGGGTTCCCGCGAACGGGCCGGCGAGCGCTCTGCCGAACACACTGCCGAGCACACCCACGAGAGGACCTGACACATGTGCCTCGCCATCCCCGGAGAGGTCGTGGAGCTGCCCCGTGCGGCCGGCGCCGCGGCAGGCGACCCGTCCGCCCCGGCCGGCGTCGATCAGCTCGCGCTGGTGGACGTCCTCGGGGTCCGGCGGCGCATCAACATCGGCCTGCTCGAGAACGAGGAGCTCGCCGTCGGCGACTGGATCCTGATCCACGTCGGCTTCGCCATGTCGAAGGTCGACGAGCAGGAGGCCGCCGAGGCGCTGGCGATGCTCGAGCTGATGGGGCAGGCGTTCACCGACGAGCTGGACGCCGTCGCGGGATCGAGGATCGAATGAGCAGGATCGAATGAGCACCGTCTGGCTGGATCTCGAGCCTCCCCCGTCCGCTTCGGCCTGCGACATCCGGGACGGCTGCATCACCTGCGGCGACGTCGCGGTCGAGCTGACCGTCGAGCGCATCGACGGCGCGGACGCGCATTGCCGCGACGAGGACGGGCGCCCCGAGGTCGTCGCCGCGGAACTGGTCGGGCCCGTGTCCGTCGGCGACCGACTGCTGGTCCACGCGGGCGTCGCACTCGAGCGGCTCACAGGAGGCACCGGATGACCGCGCTGCGCTTCGCCGACGAGTACCGCGACCCGGAGCTGGCCCGCGTGCTCGGAACGCGCATCGCCGAGCTGACCGAGCCCGGCCGGTCCTACTCCTTCATGGAGGTCTGCGGCGGCCACACCCACACGATCTACCGCTACGGCGTGCAGGACCACCTGCCCGACAACGTCGAGCTCGTGCACGGGCCGGGCTGCCCGGTGTGCGTCATCCCGATGGGCCGAGTGGACGACGGCATCGCGCTGGCGGAGCAGAACGACCTGATCCTCACCTGCTTCGGGGACATGATGCGGGTGCCCGGCGGCAACGGGTCCTTCCTCGACGCCAACGCCCGCGGCGCCGACATCCGGATGGTCTACTCGCCGCTCGACGCGCTGCGCATCGCCCGGCAGAACCCGGACCGGCAGGTCGTCTTCTACGCGATCGGGTTCGAGACGACGGCGCCGTCCACCGCGCTGACCGTGCTGCGGGCGAAGGCCGAGGGCCTCCGGAACTTCTCGGTCTTCTGCAACCACGTGACGATCATCCCGGCGATCAAGGCGATCCTGGACTCCCCCGACCTGCGCCTCGACGCCTTCATCGGGCCCGGCCACGTCTCCACGGTCATCGGGTGCCGGCCGTACGACTTCATCGCCCGCCGGCACGGCAAGCCGCTCGTCTGCTCCGGCTTCGAACCGCTGGACCTGCTGCAGTCGATCTACATGATCATGCGGCAGCTGAACGAGGGGCGCTCCGAGGTCGAGAACCAGTACGGCCGCGTCGTGCCGTGGGACGGCAACCCGACCGCGCTGCGGGTGCTGTCCGACGTGTTCGCCCTGCGCCCGTGGTTCGAGTGGCGCGGGCTCGGGTCGATCGCCTCCTCGGCCCTGCAGCTCTCCGAGCGCTACGCCGAGTTCGACGCCGAGCAGCGCTTCCCCGTGCCGGGCGTGCGGGTCGCCGACCCCAAGGCGTGCCAGTGCGGTGAGGTGCTGAAGGGCGTGCTGCGGCCGTGGGAGTGCAAGGTCTTCGGCACGGCCTGCACGCCGGAGACGCCGATCGGGACCTGCATGGTCTCGTCCGAGGGCGCCTGCGCCGCCTACTACAACTACGGGCGCTACGCGAAGCAGCGCATCCAGCTCGAGGTCTGAGGGGCAGGGGTCCGGGACAGATGCCGAGAGAGCTCACCGAGGATCTGGTCGGTTCGCGCATCGAGGCGATGCGCCGGCGCCGCCCACGCTTCCGCGACGACCGCATCACCATGGCGCACGGCGCGGGCGGCAAGGCGAGCCGGGCGCTGGTCGAGGGGCTGGTGCTCCCGCACCTGGAGAACCCGGCGCTCGCGCAGCTGACCGACGCGGCGCTGCTTCCCGTCGGCGAGGCGCGGCTGGCCTTCACGACCGACGCGTTCGTCGTCTCGCCGATCCGGTTCCCGGGCGGGTCGATCGGCGAGCTGGCGGTGAACGGCACGGTCAACGACCTCGCCGTCTCGGGCGCCCGGCCGCTGGCGCTGTCGGCGGCGCTCATCCTCGAGGAGGGCCTCGCCGCCGACGTGCTCGAGGGCGAGGTGCGGGCCATGGGTGCCGCGGCGCGCGCCGCGGGCGTGCCGGTCGCCACCGGCGACACGAAGGTCGTCGAACGCGGCAAGTGCGACTCGATGTACATCACCACGACCGGCGTCGGCCTCCTCGACCCGGAGGTCGTCCTCGCGCCGGAGCTCGTGCGGCCGGGCGACAAGGTGCTGGTCAACGGCACCATCGGCGATCACGGCGTGGCGATCATGCTGGCCCGCGGCGGGCTGGACATCGAGGCGGACGTGCAGAGCGACACCGCCCCGCTGTGGCCGCTGGTCGAGCGGATGCTCGCCGTCGCCGGCTCGGGCGTCCACTGCCTGCGCGACGCAACCCGCGGCGGGGTGGCGACGGTGCTGAACGAGATCGCGCTGTCCGCGGAGGTGGGGGTGGTCATCGCCGAGGACCGGGTGCCGCAGCTCCCCGCCGTCGTCGGAGCCGGCGAGATCCTCGGCATCGACCCGCTCTACGTGGCCAACGAGGGGAAGTTCGTGGCCTTCGTGGCGGCGGAGCAGGCCGACGCGGCGCTGGAGGCCCTCCGGTCGATGCCCGGCGGCGAGCAGGCGGCGGTCATCGGGGAGGTCCGGGAGGAGCCGCCGGGACGGGTGCTCGGGCGCACGGCGTTCGGCGGCCATCGGATGATCGACGTGCTCGTGGGCGACCCGTTGCCGCGGATCTGCTGACCGGTATCTGCTGACCCGGAGCCGCCGACGCACGGCCGCCCGGCCGAGCGCCTTAAATCTCGAACACAACCTTCAGGATGATCATGGTCGAATGACCTGGTTTGTCCCGGTTGACGAGTCGGACGATCTTGGGGTCGTGTTCAGATTTTCAGCCGCCGAGGCCGGCGTTGCGGGCCCGCACGATCGCCTCGTTCCGGTCCGCGACCTCGAGCTTGGCAAACACGGCGGAAACGTGGTTGCGCACCGTCTTCTCGGACAGGAACAGCACCTGCGCGATCCGGCGGTTGTCGAACCCGCGGGCCACATGGTCGAGCACCTCCCGCTCCCGCTCCCGCTCACCAGCACGGCAGCTCCCGGCTGCTCGGCGAGGATGGTCAGGGTCGCGTCGACCCCCGACCCGTCGGGTAGCTGCAGGTCCATCACCACGAGGTCCGGTCGCTCCGCGCGCGCCGCCCCCGCATCAGGCCGTCCGGGAACAGCAGGGGCAGCAGCGTCAGCAGGGGAGGAAGGCCGGTACCCACGGCCAGCTCTCGAAGAAGACGGCGAGCCGCGCCCAGCCGGTGGGGCGACCGCCGCCAGAGCGGTGGCGAACGCCGACAGTCCGCCTGCGACCCCGCTGGCGACGAGCAGCCAGCCGATGGCGCGGTTCGGCCGGGCCGCGGCGAGCACGACGAGCCCGACCAGCGAGAACGACACCCCGATCGTCGCGTCTCCCTGTCCCGACCCTTTCCCGATCACCGCTCGAGCGCGGCCTGCACCAGCTCCCACAGCACGTCGTACACCGTCGTCTGCGCCTCCTGGATGCGGTGCACCGACGGCGACGGGACGACGAACAGGTGGTCGAGGCCCGCCTCGCGCATCCTGCCGCCGTCGTAGCCGGCGAGGCCGACGGTGAGCAGGCCGCGCCGGCGGGCCTCGTCGAACGCCCGCAGGACGTTGGCGGAACCGCCGCTCGTCGACAGTCCGAAGGCGATGTCGCCCGGACGGGCGAAAGCGGCGATCTGACGGGCGAAGACGACCTCGAAGCTCACGTCGTTCGCGAGCGCGGTCATCACCGCGACGTCGTTGGGCAGGGCGATGGCGGGCAGCGGTCGGGCGCCCGCGCCGGGCGAGCAGAACAGGTTGGCGACGGCCTGGGCGTCCGTGCTGCTCCCGCCGTTGCCGAAGCAGTACAGCCGTCCCCCTGCCGCGAAGCGGGCCGCCATCGCCGCGGCGCAGGTCGCAAGCCCCGGGGCCAGCTCGTCGGCGAGCCGCTCACGCAACGCGACGATCTCCAGCGCCTTCTCCGCGGTCGAGCGGCTCACCTGCTCCACCACGGCGTCGGAATCGCTCGCCTGATCGTCGGGGGCGAGGAAGGGGTAGAGCGCGTCCAGTTCGTCGGACCGACCTCCGGCGTCCCGCGGGCCCGACCGGGTGCTCATGCCGCCCTCTCCCGCTGCTCGAGGAAGACGTGCACCAGCTCCCACAGCACGTGGTAGGTCGTCACGTGCACCTCCTTGACCACGCGCGGATCCGTCGAGCGGGCCAGCAGGACGTGGTCGACCGACGCGTCCGCGCGGAGCTCGGCGCCCTCGCCGGCGCACAGCGCGACCGTGAGCGCTCCCCGTGCCGACGCAGCCGCCAGGGCTCGCCGCAGGACGTCGGACACCGGGTCGCGATCGGTGAGTGCGAGGGCGATGTCGCCGGGCCGGGCGTGCAGCCGCACCGCGTCGGCGAGGGCCTCGGCCGGATCGCTCGCCGACGAGGCGCCGGACAGGCCAACCGGATCGGCCGAGAGCGACACCGCCGGCAGCGCCCGCTTGCCCACGATGACCGGGTGCAGGAACTCGACGGACACGTGTGCGGCGTCCGCGGCCGGACCGCCGCTGCCGAACGCCAGCAGCGTCCCGCCCGCGGCGAACCGGTCGGCCATCGCGCGACAGGCCAGGGCGACCTCGGCGGCGTCGTCCGCCAGGGCCAGGCCCGGCTCGCGGCGACGGGCGAAGGCCGCCGCGGCGGCGGCTTCGAGCTCGGTGGTGACGGAATCGAGGTCAGGGACGAGATCGGACATGAGCACTCCCGCCAGGGAGGGGTCTGCTCCCCGGTCTCCGTGCCGCGAAGCATGAGCCGCCGTGCGCGCCGAGACAACCGGTTCGCCCCATTCGATCCGATCGGCACCCGGAGGGTTGGGCCGACTCGCGCCCGTCAGGGATCGGTCGCTTCGTCCCGCCGGCGATGGTGCATGACCGCATGGAACATCGGGCAGGCCGATTGGTGGCGATTTGCGCCGAACCGAAGCACCGCCGACGACCCGCACGCGAAGGACGCACCATGACCATCGCCGCAGACCAGCAGAACGCCGTCGCGACACCGCTCGGCGGATCAGACGTCTCCCAGCGACTCCTGGATTCGTCCGCGCAGCTCTCCCGCGACCCGCAGGTCGAGGTCGACTGGGAGACGCCCCTGGACAAGAGCTACCACGGCACCAGTCCCGAGTGGTCGTCGCTGTTCGGCACCTCCTACTGGCAGGAGATGACCGAGGAACAGCGGCGCGAGCTGACCCGGCAGGAAGCGGCCTGCGTCGCCAACACCGGCATCTGGTTCGAGGTGATCCTGCAGCAGATGATGCTGCGGGACATCTACACGAAGAACGTCACGTCGCCCGAGTTCCAGTGGGCGCTCACCGAGATCGCGGACGAATGCCGGCATTCGATCATGTTCGCTCGCGGCGCGGCGAAGCTCGACGCCCCGCCGTACACGCCGCCGCGGCCGGTCGTCGAACTCGGACGGGCCTTCAAGGCGCTGGCCTTCGGCGAGACCGCGTACGCCGCCATCCTCGTCGCTGAAGAGGTCCTCGACGTCATGCAGCGGGACTGGATGCGGGACGACCGGGTGGTGCCGTTCGTGCGGACGATCAACAACATCCACGTGACCGAGGAGTCCCGGCACATGACGTTCGCGCGGGAGGAGACCCGCGAACGCATGAAGAAGGCGGGCTTCGTGCGGCGGCAGATCAGCTCCGTCGTGGTCGCGATCGCCGGCTACCTGATCGTGTCGAGCATGTGGAACCCGGAGATCTACGCGAACGCCGGCCTCGACGTCGATCGGGCCCGCAAGGAGGCCAAGGGCAACGAGAACCACCACGCGAAGCTGCGGGCCAGCTGCACCAAGCTGATGGGGTTCCTGTCCTCGACGGGCCTGCTGACCGGACCGGCGAAGGCCATCTACAAGCGTGCGCACCTGATCTGAGATGCCCTACGCCATCACCCAGACCTGCTGCACGGACGCGTCCTGCATCGCGGTCTGCCCAGTCAACTGCATCCACCCGACGCCGGACGAACCGGACTTCGGCACCACGGAGATGCTGTACATCGACCCGAAGGTCTGCATCGACTGCGGTGCCTGCGCCGAGGCCTGCCCGGTGGACGCGCCCTACCCGGCGGATCGGCTGACCCCGCAGTACGCCTTCTACGCCGACCTGAACAAGCAGTACTACGAGGACGACGCAGAGAACGCGGAGAACACCGAGAACACCGGGGGCGGCCTGGGCCAGGAACGGCCGTGGGACCGGCCGCACTTCCGCCCGTCGCTGCCGGCCGACGCCGATCAGCTCCGGGTCGCCGTGGTCGGTACCGGACCGGCTGCGCTCTACACGACGCATGAACTGCTCACCGCCACGCCGGCGAAGGTGACGCTGATCGACCGGCTCCCGGTCCCGAGCGGGCTGGTCCGCTCCGGCGTCGCGCCCGACCACCCCTCGACGAAGAAGATCGGGGAGAGCTTCGCCGACCTGTACCGGCACGACCGTCTCTCGATGCGGCTGAACGTCGAGGTCGGTAGCGACATCACCCACGAGGAGCTCGCCGCGCACCACGACGCCGTGATCTACGCCGTGGGGGCGGCGACGGACAAGGAGCTCGACATACCCGGCGAGCAGCTGTCGGGCAGCATCTCCGCCACGACGTTCGTCGCCTGGTACAACGCCCACCCCGAGGTCCCGACGAACGCCGTCGACCTCTCCGGCGAACGGGTCGTCATCATCGGGACCGGCAACGTGGCACTCGATGCCGCCCGCATCCTGCTCAGCGACCCCGAGCAACTCGCCCGCACCGAGATCGCCGATCACGCGCTCCAGGCGCTCCGGGCGAGCCGGGTCCGGGAGGTCGTCCTCCTGGCCCGCCGCGGGCCGGACCAGGCGGCCTACACCCGGCCCGAGTTCCTCGCGATGAAACAGCTGCCCGGGGTGCAGGTCGCCGTCGTCGACAGCCCCGAGGTCCGGCGGGCGATCGAGTCGGCGACCCCGGGCTCGAAGGCCGCCCTGCTCTCCGATGTCGAGCTCGTCCCCGACGAGCCCGACATCGGCAGCGCGCAGCCGGAGCGTCCGGCGGGCAGGCGGCTGCTGTTGCGCTTCCTGTCCTCCCCGGTCGCGCTCTCGGGCAACGATCGGGTCGAGGGGATCCGGATCGCCCGGACCACGCTGGAGGACCGGGACGGCTCGACGAAGGCCGTCCCTACGGGCGAGGAGATGGACCTGCCCGCCCAGTTGGTCGTGCGCTCCATCGGCTACCGGGCGACGCGGATCCCCGACCTGCCCTTCGACGAGGACAGCGCGACCGTGCCGAACGAGGCCGGCCGGGTCGTCGACGCGGAAACCGGCGATCCGGTGCGCGGCACCTACGTCGTCGGCTGGATCAAGCGCGGGCCCTCCGGGGGCATCGGCATGAACAAGGCGGACGCCGCCGAGACGATCGATGCGCTGATCGAGGACGCGCTCGCCGGGGTCCTACCGAAGCCGACCGGGTCGGCGGCCTCGTTCCGGCGGCTGGTCCGCACGCGGCAGCCGCTCGCGGTGACCAGCCGCAGCATGCAGGCGATCGACTGGACGGAGCGCCGCCGCGGGCGCGAGAGCGGTCGCCCGCGAGTGAAGCTCTCGATCGTCAGCAAGCTGACCGAGGTCGCCAACTGGCGCCGGTCGCTGGGCCGCTCGTCGTAGCGAAGCCACCTGGAGGCAGCGCCTAAAGCTCCGGCCCCTGCGACCGCACGCGCTCCACCGCCTGCATGGCCTCCCGGAGCTGGGCGAGCCAGTCGTCGGCGTGCTCGCCCACGAGCCGGACGCACCAGGCCAGCGCGTCGCTGCGGCTCCGGGCGACGCCGGCGTCGACGAGCGTGTCGAGCACCTGCCGCTCCGGCTGCCGCAGCCGGGTCATCACCGGCACGGAGAGCGTGGTGAACGACAACGTGGTCCCGCCGGCGGTGGCGCCCCACGCGACCCGGCGACCGTAGCGGTGCTCGGCCTCGCGGGCCACCTGCATCCGCTCCTCGCGGGTGTCCTCCCGGAACCGCGAGATGCGGCCCGTCTCGGCTGCCGCGACCGCGCTGGGCTCGGCGCCCTCGCTCTCGGGCGCGGTCAGGGTGAGGGTGATGAGGATTTCGTCGCGGTCCACCGAGACGCCCGGCGCCGTCGCGACCCAGTTGTCCGGGAGCCGCCCCCGCAGCCAGGCCGCGACGTCCTCCGCGACCTGCGCGTCCGACCGGTCGAAGCTGCGTGCACGTTCCTGCGTCTTCATCTGGGGCTCCTTTCAGCGTTACGGCTATTACACCGTTACACCTACCCTCGCGCAAGCACCCGATCGAGCTCGTGAGAACTCCGACACCCGCACCTCCGCTGGGGGTGTCGGTCAACACCCGATCTGGCGTTGACCTCGGACCCGACCTCCCTGCCCGGCCAACACCCATCCCGGCGTCCGCGATCCCGGTCCGACTCACCCGGGAACGCGGACCCCCAGTCGCTCCCGTACCTGATCCGGCTCGGTGATCGGCCGCTCGCAGGCGAAGTGCCGGCAGACGTAGACGGCGGCGTCCGGACGGTCCTCGGTCAGCGGCCCGGCGGTCACGACGACGGCCCCGGGCGAGGTTCCCAGCCGGGCGAGTCGAACGAGGTCGGGCCGGTCGACGACCGCCACCTCCGCGGGGCCGGCCAGCATCGCCTCGGCGACCGCCGCCACCTCGCCGGCGAAGCGGATGTTCGCCCCGAACAACGGCGTCACCTTCGCCACCGCCGCCTCGGCGGCCTCCCGGTGCCGCGACGAGCCGGTCAGCGCGGCGTAGGTCACCAGCGCCGAGGCGACGAGCGAGGACCCGGACGGGGTCGCGCCGTCCGTCACGTCCTGCGGGCGGCGGACGAGCGCCTCGGCGTCGTCGGCGGTGTCGAAGAAGCCGCCGTCGCCGTCCGAGAAGCGGGTCAGGGCGACCTCGAGGAGCCCCTCGGCGGCGGTCAGCCAGGCGAGGTCCCCGGTGACCTGGTGCACGGCCAGCCAGGCGGCCGCCACGGCTCCGTGGTCCTCGAGCACGCCCGCCGGATTCCCGACGGCACCGTCCCGGCTGACGCGCCTGAGCCGGCCGTCGACCAGGTGCACGTCGCGCAGCAGCTCGGCGGCCCGGACGGCCGCCTCGACCCACGAGGGCTCCTCGAACAGCGCCCCGGCCTCGGCCAGCGCGGTGATCGCCAACCCGTTCCAGGCGGCCACCACCTTGTCGTCCCGGGCCGGCTGCGGTCGCTGCGAGCGTGCCGCGAACAGAGCGGTCCGCACCCGCTCGAGCCGCTCCGGGTCGGCCGGGTCCACGAGCAGCTGCAGCACGGAGGCGCCGTGCTCGAACGTCCCGTCGGGCGTCACGTCGAACAGCCGGGCGGCCCACGTCCCGTCGTCCTCGCCGAGCACCTCGACGAGCTGCTCCGGCGTCCAGACGTAGGTGAGTCCCTCCACACCGTTCGTGTCCGCGTCGAGCGCGCTGGCGAAGCCGCCCTCGCCGGTGCGCAGGTCCCGGAGCAGGAACTGCGCCGTCTCCCGCACGACGCGCTCGGCCAGCGCGGAGCCGGTCGTGCGCCAGAGGTGGAGGTAGTCCCGCAGGAGCAGGCCGTTGTCGTAGAGCATCTTCTCGAAGTGCGGGACGATCCAGCTCGCGTCCACGCTGTACCGGGCGAACCCGCCGCCGAGCTGGTCGTAGATGCCCCCGCGGGCCATCGCCTCGCACGTGCGCTCCGCCATCGCGAGCGCGGCCGGGTCGCCGTTGCGGGCGTGGGCGCGGAGCAGGAACTCCAGCACCGACGACGGCGGGAACTTGGGCGCTCCCCCGAACCCGCCGAGGCGCGCGTCGAAGGTCCGCCCCAGGGCGGCGATGCCGGCGTCCAGGATGTCCGGGCTCGGCGCCGCTCCGGTGGCCCGCGGGCCACCGAAGTGCTCCTGCAACTGCCGGACGATGTCGGCGCCCCCGGCCAGCACCTTCTCGCGTTCGTCCTCCCAGGCCCGGGTCACCGAGGACAGCAGCCGCCGGAACGGGATCTGCGGGAAGTAGGTGCCGCAGAAGAACGGCTCACCGGCGGGGGTGAGGAAGCAGGTCATCGGCCAGCCGCCGGAGCCGGTCATCGCCTGCGTCGCCTCCATGTAGACGGCGTCGACGTCCGGTCGTTCCTCCCGGTCGACCTTGATGTTGACGAAGCCCGCGTTCATCTGGGCGGCCGTGTCGTCGTTCTCGAACGACTCGTGGGCCATGACGTGGCACCAGTGGCAGGCGGCGTAGCCGACCGAGAGCAGGATCGGCACGTTCCGTCGGCGCGCCTCGGCGAAGGCGTCCTCGCCCCACTCGAACCAGTCCACCGGGTTGTCGCGATGCTGCTGGAGGTAGGGGCTCGTGCTGGCGGCCAGGCGATTCGGCATGTCGAAGAGTCTTCTCGCTGCGGACGACACCATTCATCCAGCGCTCACCTGCGTTCCGGCTGCGCCAACTGTTCCCACCCGCGCACATGCACCTGGCACCCCCGGGTAGCAGGAGGTCGTGGACGCACGCCACGCCGGCCGGAGTCCCCGCCGATCCGTCCCACCCGCACGGATCCGACGAGAACAGCAGGCGACGGAACCTAACGATTACCTGGGAAAGGCCTGTCGCTGCCTTACGCCGGAGATGCCGAGTTGTTAGCTTGCGCGAGGTTGTTGTGACTTCAACAGGTCTCGCGGAGGTCCGATGGACGTTCAGCCCAGCCCCAGCCGGCGAACCCTGCTCGCGGGGGCCGGCGTCGTTGTCGCCGGCGGCGCCGTCCTCGCCGCGTGCGGAGGGAGCAGCGACTCCTCCTCGTCCGGCGGATCCGGGTCGTCGTCGTCCGGCGGGGGCGGCGGTTCGAAGGAGCTGACGTCGCTGTCCTCGATCCCGGACGGGTCGACGATCTCCGTGGAGAACCCGGACGGCGGAACCGTGCTGCTCACCCGTTCCGGCGGCACCGTCACCGGCCTGTCCGCCAAGTGCACCCATCAGGGGTGCACGGTCGCCCCGCAGGGCGGCGTCCTGCAGTGCCCGTGCCACGGGTCGCAGTTCCAGCCTGGCACCGGGGCGGTGATCACCGGACCGGCGAGCGAGCCGCTGCCCAAGGTCGACGTCACCGTGACCGGTGACCAGGTGACCCTGGCTTGACGAGGTTCGAGCTGACGAGGTTCGACCGATCGAAGGAGCCGTGGAACCGGTGAGCCTGGTGGCCCTGCCCGAGACCGTCCGCGGGCTGCCGCTCCACGCGCTGATCGTGCACGGCGTGGTGGTCCTGGTGCCGCTGGTCGCGATCGGCACGGTGCTGGCCGCCCTGTGGCCGGCGGCGCGGCGCCACTTCGGCGCGTTCGTGGTGGTGGCCGCGGCCGGCGCGACGGTCCTCGTCCCGGTGACGACCGACAGCGGGGAGGACCTCGAGCGCCGGCTCGGGGTCCAACAGCTGGTGCAGGACCACGCCGAGTGGGGCGAGAGGATGCTGCCCGCGATGCTCCTGTTGTCGGCCAGCGCGCTGGCCCTGGTCCTGATCGACATCGTGCGCCGGACCGGCGGTACCGATGGGCCCGCCGCAGCCCGGGCGACCGCCGCACCCCCGACCCGGCTCGATCGCTGGCTCGGCGCCCGCGCCCCCGCCGGGCTGCGGACCGCCTCGGCCGAGCGGACGCTGGTTCTCGCCGAGCGGGTGGTCGCCGTCGTCGCGGTGCTCGCGGCCCTCGTCGCGCTCTACGTCGTCTTCCAGACGGGCGAGAGCGGCGCGAAGGCCGTGTGGGGCGGTCGCTGACGCCTCGCCGGACGGTCGGTCCCGGTGCCCGTGACGGTCCCGGTGCCCGACGTCGGGCCTACGGCCGACGGCGTCCGGGCGCGAAGACCGGCGCCTCCGTGGGACGCACGCCGCCGGTCTTGGTGACGACCTCGATCGCGACCTCGCGCAGCTTCCGGTGCTCGTTCTGCGACGTGCGGCGCAGCACCCCGAAGGCGGCGTCCGCGTCGCAGTTCTCGCGCGCCATCACGATGCCGATCGCCTGATCGATGACGCGACGCGAGGCCAGCGCCGACTTCAGGTCCTCGTTGAGCTCGGCCTGCTCCGACATCCGCCGGGAGATCTCGACCGCCCCGCTCGCTGCCGCGGCCAACGCCCGCGCCCGGACCAGGGAGCCGTCGGTGAACACCCCCGGCTCACGGGAGTAGAGGTTCATCGCGCCGAGCGCATTCTCGGACGTGCGCAGCGGCAGGGCGACGATCGACCGGACGCCGAGCGGGGCGGCACGGCTGGGGTAGTCGCCGAAGCGGGACTCTGCGGGCAGGTCCACGACGACGACCTCGGAGACGTCGCGCATCGCGGCCAGGCACGGCCCCACCGCGGCGCCGTACTGCTCCTGGTCCGCCAGCCGGGCCAGATCCTCGCTGCTGGCGGCGGTCTCGATCCGTCGACCCTCGCCCAGCGTGATGCTGCAGGCGACGTCCTCGGAGAAGCTCCGGGCGGCGAGGTACGTCAGATCCTGGAGGAACTCGACGAACGTGCTGGACTCGACCAGGAGCTGCTGCATCTCCAGAAGGCTGGCCTGCAGTCCGTCGAGAGACGCCTCGTCGGAGCCTTCGACGCCCAGATCCTCGACGTCCCGCGACCCGACTTCCCCCGCTACCACGGCGTCCTCCTCCGCAATGTCGTCCGCCGGCGGAACCGACGGCTGCGTCGGCGACGCGCTCGTCTCGAGTATTGCGGAGAATCCTCCTCAACGAACATCCGCACCACGACTTCCGGAGATCCTCGCACCATGGCCGACCTCGCGATACGGCCCGGATTGCTCATTTCCGAGCGGCTGCTGTCGTGGCGGTTCTCACGCAGCGGCGGCCCCGGCGGACAGTCCGTGAACACCTCGGACAGCCGTGCCGAACTGCGGCTCGACCTGATGGAGCTGTCGGAGCCCTTCCGCACCCGCGCACGCACCCGCCTCGCCGCACGGCTCGTCGACGGCTCCGTGCTGGCCGTGACGGCATCGGACGAGCGCTCGCAGCTGAGGAACCGGGAGGCGGCCGAGGCGAGGATGATCGAGATCCTGCGTCGGGCGACCGCCCCGCCCCCGCACCCCCGCCGCACGACGAAGCCCTCGCGCGGGTCGACCGAACGCCGGCTGGCCGACAAACGACGCCGCGCCGACGTCAAGCGGACGCGACGCAGAGGCACGCCCGACGAGTGAGTCACGCGCTCGGCGGTGGACCTCCACGGCGGGGACGCGACCGGGTGTCGTCGCCGAAGTCGCCGCGGTCGACGTGGGCGCGCATCCGTCGCATGCTGCGCACCATCGCGATGAAGATTCCGATGGCCGCGAGGACGAAGACGACGAAGATCAGGAAGCCGTAGCCTCCGGGGCCGGGGCTGGCGGCGAGGTACATGTGGCCCCTCCGTTCCGGCGCTGCTGGTCGGGGTGCTAGAGGTCGAACTCGGCCGGGTTCAGGTTCACCGCGTGGCAGGCGTCCCGGACGGCCTTCTTCTCCTGTTCGTCGAAGTTACCGTCAGCGCCGCCGATGATGATGCCGATCTGGATGACGGCACGGGCCTCGGTGTCCTTCTTCTTCACCTTGGCGACCTCCTGCAGGACGCTCACCTTGCCGAAGTCGAAGTCCCGGAGCAGCTTGTCGACGTTGTCGTTGAAGATCTGCTGCAGCTGATCGGCGGGGAAGTTCTGCAGGACCTCGTTCTGGCTGATCAGCGAGGCGACCTTGCGCCGCTCCTCCGGGTCCACGCTGCCGTCCGCAGCTGCGATCAGGGCGCACATCGCCATGGTCGCGTCGCGGAAGCCGCCCGACTTGAGGTCGTTCTTCTTGGCGAGCAGCGTCGACTGCATCGACTGCGTCTGGTTACGGAGCTGGTTCCACAGCGGCATGGAGGAGGTCCCCTTCTGGAAGTCGTCGGCCGGCGGTCGGGCCGCATGGCAGCCTAGGACGGCTCGCCGTGACGGCGAGAGCGTTTGCACCGGTCGGCAGGAGAACGTCCCACGAGGGGGCGCGGGTTCCGCGCGCAGCGCGACGCGACGGGGTCAGCCGTCGAGCGGGACGCCCTGGAACAGGTCCGACTCCGGGAAGTTGCCCACCTCGACGTGGGAACGGGCGAGCTGGAAGTCCTCGGTCGGCCAGACCTCCCGCTGGAGCTCCATCGGGATCGCGAACCACCGGCCGTTCGGGTCGACCTGGGTGGCGTGCGCGAGCAGCGCCTTGTCGCGGAGCTCGAAGTAGTCCGCGCACGGCACCTTCGTGGTCACCCGGTTCGCGTCCTCCGGCTTGTCGACCCACTTCCCCACCCACTCGGCGTAGGGCGACTCGAGGCCTCGGGCGAGCACCGCCTGGTGCAGCGCGAACACGCGGTCCTTGTGGAAGGTGGTGTTGTAGTAGAGCTTGAGCGGCTGCCAGGGCGCGCCCGACTCGGGCGCGTGCTCCGGGTCGCCGGCGGACTCGAACGCCTCGACCGTGACCGTGTGGCACATGATGTGGTCGGGGTGCGGATACCCGCCGTTCTCGTCGTAGGTCGTCACCACGTGCGGGCGGAACTCGCGGATCAGGCGGACCAGCGGCGCGGCGGCCACCTCCACCGGCTGCAGGGCGAAGCAGCCCTCCGGCAGCGGCGGAGGGGGGTCGCCCTCCGGCAGCCCGGAGTCGACGAAACCGAGCCACTCCTGCCGGATCCCCAGGATCTCCCGGGCGCGCTCCATCTCCCGCCGACGCAGCTCGGGCAGGTTCTCCCACACGTCCGGCCGGTCCATCGCCGGGTTGAGCACCGAGCCGGCCTCGCCGCCGGTGCAGGTGACGACCAGGACGTCAACGCCCTCCCGCACGTAGCGGGCCATGGTCGCCGCGCCCTTGCTCGACTCGTCGTCGGGGTGCGCGTGCACGCACATCAGCCGGCGGCGAGCGGGGTCGGTCGAGGCGGCAGGGTCGGTCGAGACAGCAGGGTCGGTCGAGGTGGCAGCACTCATCGCAGCGGTAGCAGCGTCGGCCATGAAACCATTGTTCCCGATGACCGAAAGCGACGACGGCGGGCGGCGAGGCGGCGCCGCGCGGGCAGAGGGCGGCACGCCGACGATCCCGCGTGCGCGGACGGCGACCGAGCGCAACACCGGCACGACGGGGTCGACCGGAGCGCCCCGCCCCTGGTGGCGGCGGGGCTGGGACATCCCCTGGCTGGGCGGCCGGTCCACCGCGCCGTGGGTGGTGCTGGCGACGGTCGTCATCCTGCTGATCGCGGTCGCTGGCGCGTTGTACGCGAAGCAGAAGCCGGACCGCCTCGGCTTCAACCCGAGGACGACGGTGGCCACGAGCGACACCACGGTCGAGTTCACCTTCGAGGTCTACAAGGCGCCGGCCGCCACCGCCTCCTGCGACATCGTCGCGGCGGATCGGCAGGGCGGGGTCGGCTCGCTGCGGGACATCCCCATCCCGCCGCGCACGGACGGCAAGGAGACCAGCGTCGTGACCGTGACGGTGCCGACCACCCGTCGCGCGGAGACCGCGCTGCTGCAGGGCTGCCGCATCGTCCGGACCGGCCGATAGCGCCTACGGCGAAATCGGCGCCTCTGCCCACGAGCACCCGACTTCGTTAACATCATGTCTTTGTTCCCGACCCATCTCGGGACGGGAGCCGCCGGCCCCCGTTCTCCCCAGGAGCGTGCATGTCGCAGCAGCAGGTGTGGCTGTCCCAGGACGCGTACGACCGTCTCCGCAACGAGTACGAGCACCTGTCCGGGCCCGGCCGTGCGGAGATCGTCTCCCGCATCAACGAGGCCCGTGAAGAGGGAGACCTCAAGGAGAACGGCGGCTACCACGCGGCCAAGGAGGAGCAGGGCAAGCAGGAGGCCCGCATCCGCCAGCTCGAGCAGCTGCTCCGCGACGCGAAGGTCGGAGAGGCGCCGCCCACCGACGGCAAGGCCGGCCCCGGCATGGTCGTCGAGGTCCGGTTCCCCGGCGACGACGAGACGGAACGCTTCGTCCTCGGCTCCCGCGAGGACCATTCGACGCCGCTGACCATCTACTCGCCGCAGTCCCCGCTGGGTTCCGCGGTGACGGGCCACGGCCCGGGCGAGACGGTCGACTACTCGCTGCCGAACGGACGCACGGCGTCCGTGGAGATCGTCGCCGTCGAGCCCTACACCGGCTGACCGCCGGACCCGCTGCGCCGGACGGGGACGGCAGCAGCCGTCGCAGCCTTCACGCCTTCTCGGCCCCCGGGCGCAGCCGGGATCGACGGGGCCGGTCGAGCAGCTCGTCGTAGAGGGCCCGGAACGCGTCCGCCATCTTCTCGACGGTGAAGTTCTCGAGGGCGTGCTTGCGCCCGAGCCGGCCGAACCGCTCGCGCCGGGCGGGGTCGGCGAGTTCGAACAGGGCGTCGGTGAGCCCGGCGACGTCGTCCTTCGCGACCAGGATCCCGGTCTCCCCGTCCTGCACGGCCTCGGCCACGCTGCCGACCCGCGTGGCCACCACCGGCAGCCCGGCGAGCATCGCCTCGACGATCGAGAGCGGGAAGCCCTCCGAGCGGGAGGGGAGGCAGAACACGTCCCACTCCGCGAGCCGGCGCCGCGGCTCGGGGTCCCACCCGGCGAACTCCACCCGGTCGGCGATGCCGAGCTCACGCGCCTGCTGCTCCAGCGCCGCGCGCTCGTCGCCCTCCCCGAGTACGACGAGCCGCGCGTGCGGGATCGCGGCCACCGCGGGCAGCAGGACGTCGTAGCCCTTGACCCGGTCGAGGCGTCCGAAGCTGCCGATGACCAGCCCCTCCTCGCGCTCGCGCGGCGGTGCGGGGCACGGGACGTCCGGGACGAAGTTGGGGATCGACCGCAGGCTGCCGCGGCCGAGGGCGTAGAAGTCCTCCATCCGACGGCAGCTCTGCGCGCCGACCGCGACGTGGGCGTCCAGCCGCCGCAGCAGCGCGCGGGTGCGCAGCCAGATCGGCAGCGTCACCGTCCGCAGCGGCAGTTGCTGCACGGCCAGCACCCTGGTGCCCGGCAGGGCCAGCGCCGCCGCCACGCCGAGGGAGGACGACCAGGGCACCGGCAGGTTCACGTGGACGATGTCCGGTCGCAACCGCGCCAGCGCCGCGGGATGACGGGACGTCGGGACCAGCATCGCCCGCACCCCGTCGGGGGCGACGCGCTCGACCACCTCGGCGCTGCTGCCCAGCACGGTCAGCTCGAGCGCAGGGTCGTCGCGCAGCTCCGTGAGCAGGTTGGCGAGGCTGATCTCGGCGCCGCCGACGCCGACGGCATCGGTGTAGGCGACCAGACGCACGACCGAGAGCCTGACAGCTCTTCTCGAACGGCGCGCCATAGGGTGCCCGCATGCCCCAGCCCGACCTGCATCCGCTGCCCGGTCGTGAGGTCATCGTGGGACTCGACAGCCCGCTGCGTCTGCACGTGGTCGAGCACGGGCGCCGGGACGCGGCCGGCCTGCCGCTGCTGATGCTGCACGGCGTGCCCGCGACCTCCTACGTCTGGCGGGACGTCGCCCGCGACCTCGAGCGCGACCGGCTCTGCGTCATGCCCGACCTCGTCGGGTGCGGCGAGTCCGAGCGGCCCGCCCGGCGCGGGGCCTACCGGCTCGAGGAGCAGGCGGCGGCGATGCTCGCCGCCCTCGACCGCATCGGGATCGGCCGCTTCGCGGTCCTCGGCGCCGACCTCGGCGGCGCCGTCGCCGTGCATCTCGCCGCGCAGGCCGGCTCGCGGGTGGCCGCGCTGGTGCTGGCCGGCGCCCCCGTGCACGAGCTGGCCTGGCCGACCGGGCCTGCACTGCCGCTGCTGCCGCGCGGCCCGGGCGAGGCGCTGCTGGCTCTGCTGCGGGCGCGCCCGGCGTGGGGCCGGCGCATCGTTGCGCGGGCGCTGGGGGCGTCTTTGTCCGACCGCGAACTCGACCGCTACCTCGCGCCACTGCGGACGCCGGAGGGTGCCGCCGCCCTGCTCCGGTTCGTGCGAGCCGTCGACCTCGGGCCGGTCGAGCGCGCCTGGACGGCCCTGCGCGCGGCCCCGCCGCCGACCCTCGTGCTGTGGGGTGAGCGGGACCGGTTGCGCTCCCCGGCCTACGGGCGCCGCCTGGCCGCGGAGCTGCCCGGCGCGGTATGGGTGCCCGTGGCGGACGCCGGCCACCTCGTCGCGGCCGAGCGGCCGGAGCGGGTCGCCGAAGAGGTCGCGGGGTTCCTGGCCGAGCTCGGCGTCTGAGCGCGGGTCGTACCGGTACGCCCGATCCGGCGTCGAACGGCCAGGCAGGTTCGCTCGCCGCCCAACACTCGATCCGGCGTCGGACGCCCGGGCAGGTCCGCTCGCCGCCCAACACTCGATCCGGCGTCGAGCGCCCGGGCAGGTTCGCTGGCCTCCCCACACTCGATCCGGCGTCGAGCGCGCAGGCCCGGGGCCCGCGATCAGTCCGCCGACCAGTAGCGATCTCCCGCGAGGACGAGGGCGGCCGCGCCGAGCAGCCCGGCGTCGGTCGGGTGGGCCGCTGGGACGACCCGCAGCCGGCGCGTGAAGGGCATCCGGGCGTGCCGCTCGAGCGCCGCCCCGATCGGGTCGAACAACAGGTCCCCGGCCGACGCGAGCCCGCCGCCGATCACCACGAGGTCGAGGTCGAGCATCGCCGTCACCCCGGCGAGCACCTGCCCGACCGCCGAGCCGGCCCGCTCGAGGGCCGCCCGCGCCACCGGCGAGCCGCCCCGCGCCGCCTCGGCCAGCGCCACCCCGTCCGTCCCGGCGAACCCGCGCGCCCGCGCCCACGCAACCGTCGCGGGCCCGCGCGCGATCGACTCGAGGCAGCCGCGACCACCGCAGGTGCACTCGGGGCCGTCCGGGTCGACCACGACGTGACCCACGTGCCCGGCGTTGCCGGTCGGCCCGTCACGGACCTTGCCGTTCAGGATCAGGCCTCCCCCGACCCCGGTGCTGACCACCATGCCGAGCAGGTCGGCCACGCCCACCCCGGCCCCGCGCCAGTGCTCGCCGGCCGCGAACGCCACGGCGTCGTTGTGCACGCGCACCGGCACGCCGGGGAACAGCTCGCGCAACCGCTCGCGGAGCGGGAAGCCGCGCCAGGCCGGGATGTTCAGGGTGCTGACCACCCCCTCGGGCCAGCGCATCGGACCTCCGCAGCCGACCCCGACGCCGGCGACGGTCGTCCCGTCCGCGAGTCCCCGCAGCAGCTCGGCCAGCGCCGGGAAGGGATCGGCCGGACCGCCCGCCTGGTTCGTCGGCACCTGCCCGCGGCGCAGGATCGTCCCGTCCGCGTCGACCAGTGCCGCCGCGAGCTTGGTGCCGCCGATGTCGACGGCGAGAACGGTCTCCACCCGCGCCATTCGACCAAAGGGCGCCGCCGGAGCAAGGGAAGGATCAGGGGAAGGCCAGCACCGCCGCGGTCAGACCGTGCAGGTAGTTGCGCCCGCCGACCGGTCCCAGTTCGCCGCCGCCGAAGAAGCCGGCCACCCCCGAGGCGCCGAGCACGGTCCGGACGGCCAGCGCGTCGGCGTCGTCGTCGCCGAACAGCGCCGTCCCGCGGCCGACGCAGCTGGCGACGAGCGCGCCCTTCGCCGGCCCGACCTTCGCGAGCTGACCGAGCAGGTCGGCCCGGGCCGCCGCCGCGTCCCGGACGTGGAAGCGCACCGTGCGTCCGACCTCGACGGCCTCGCCGACGGCCACCGCCTCGCGCGCCTCGTCGATGCCCAACACCGGCCGGACGACGAAGTCGCCGTGCGCCCGATCCTCGACGTACTCGTCCATCGCGACGCCGATCTGCGGCCCGGTCCGGAAGCGCTCCTGCTCCTCCTCCGAGAGCTCGGCCATCGCCTCCCGCACCTTCGTCAGCGCCGGGACCCCCGCCAGCTCCAGCAGCACGTTGCCGTCGGCCTTGGTCACGACCATGTCGGTACCGATCGGCCGGCAGCCCTGGCTGACCAACGTGCGCAGATGACCGCCGCGGAACAGCACGCCGACGGCGCCGCGGTCGATGGCCCGGCCGTCGAGGAACAGCCGCGTCGAGCCCGGGCCGGCGGGACCCGCGGCCACGCCGCCGAGCAGCGACAGGCCGGGGAGTGCGTCGTTGGAACGCGTCACGAAGCTGTCCAGCGGGAAGCTGTACGGGTCGGCCAGCAGCAGGCCGACCTGCTCCTCGGGCTGCCGGTCCGGCATCCCGACGACGGCGAGCCCGGAGTCGGCGCGCATCACCTCGAGGTGGAAGACGCGCAGCTGCACGTCCGGCAGCACCGCCGCCCACGCGCTCACGGCCGGCACCGGTCGGTCGGTCGGTTCGCCCTTCAACCCCCGGCCCCCGCCGAGCACCCCGGAGGCGCTGCAGCCGATCACGTGCCGGGCGCCGCTGCGCTCGGCGAGCACGGGGGCCAGGGCGCCGATCTCGTCGGCGTCCGGGCCGGAGACGAACACGGCCAGCAGGTCGGGGTCGGCGCCGAGTGGTTCGAGCGCGCGGTCCACCGCCTCGCGGGCCGCGGCCCGAAGATCGGGGCTGTTCGACAGCCCGTCACCAAAAAACGCCATGCGGTCATCGTCTCCCAGATCGCTGTCGATTCTGCCGCGCTATCGGGTGAAGCCGCACGCCGAACGGGTGGTCTGTGCCCATCAAATTCGGCCTTGCCAGCAGGGCGTTCGACAGGCGTACGTTGAGAAAGTGAGAGCTTCGACGCTCGGCGCCCTGCGCGACAGCGGCCATGTCCACAAGACCGTCAAGGCCGAGGTCCGGGACAACCTCCTGACCCGGCTCGCCTCCGGCGAGGAACGCTTTCCCGGCATCCTCGGCTTCGACGAAACCGTCCTCCCCCAGGTCGAGCGGGCGCTGCTCGCCGGCCACGACTTCGTCCTGCTCGGCGAACGCGGCCAGGGCAAGACGCGCCTCATCCGCACCCTGATCGGCCTGCTCGACGAGCACACGCCCGTCGTCGCGGGCTGCGAGATCCACGACCACCCCTACGCCCCCATCTGCGGTCGCTGCCGCGGCCTGCTGGCCGAGCTCGGCGACGACCTCCCGGTCGACTGGCTGCACCGCGAGGACCGCTACGGCGAGAAGCTCGCGACCCCCGACACCAGCGTCGGGGACCTGATCGGTGACATCGACCCCGTCAAGGTCGCCGAGGGCCGCAGCCTGGGCGACCCGGAGACCGTGCACTACGGCCTCGTGCCCCGCACGAACCGCGGCATCTTCAGCGTCAACGAACTGCCGGACCTGGCCGAGCGCATCCAGGTCGCGCTGCTCAACGTGCTGGAGGAACGCGACATCCAGGTCCGCGGCTACGCCCTGCGGCTGCCGCTCGACCTGCTGCTGATCGCCAGCGCCAACCCCGAGGACTACACCAACCGCGGGCGCATCATCACGCCCCTGAAGGACCGCTTCGGTTCCGAGGTGCGCACCCACTACCCACTGCGCCTCGACGACGAGCTGGCGCTGATGCGGCAGGAGTCGGTGCTGAGCTGGCAGGAGTCGGCAACCGGCTCCTCGGACGGGGAGGACGGGGCACCGACCGGCGGATCGGTGGTGCCCGAGTTCCTGCTCGAGGTCGTCGCCCGCTTCACCCGCGCCGTCCGGGAGGCTCCGCAGGTCGACCAGCGCTCCGGCGTCTCGGCGCGGCTCGCGGTCGCCGCCGCCGAGACGGTCGCGGCCTCGGCGGTTCGACGGGCGGCGGTGACCGGGGAGGCCGAGCCGGTGGCGCGCGTCGCCGACCTCGCGGCGATGGTCCCGGCCGTCCGCGGCAAGGTGGAGTTCGACTCGCTCGAGGAGGGTCGGGAGGTCGACATCCTCGCCCACCTGCTCAAGCGGACGGTGGCCGACACCTTCCGGGCGCGGCTGGCGGGCGTCGACCTCTCCGGCCTGCAGAAGCGGGTCGAGGCGGGCGGCCCGATCGAGACCGGCGACCTCGTGCCCGCGACGGCGCTGCTCACGGCGATCGGCCCGGTGCCGGGCCTGTCCCAGGTGCTGACCCGGCTCGACCTCGACGGGGCGGAGAGCCCGGGCATCGCCGCGTCCGCGCTGGAGTTCGCGCTCGAGGGCCTGCACCTGCACCGGCGGCTGTCCAAGGAGGAACTGCCGGGCCGGACGGTCTACGGATGAGCCCCATCGGGCCTCACCGTCCGGACCAGCGGAGCGACGGCAACCGCGACTCGGCCATGAGCAGCCTCCCCGGCTACCGCTACGGTCCGTGGGACGGCGGTCCCGATCCCCTCGCGCCGCCGTTCGACGTCGCGGGCGCGCTCGACGAGATGGGCGAGTCGATCCTCGACGGCCGCAGCCCCCGGGATGCGCTCGACGACCTGATGCGCCGGGGGTCGCAGAACCGGCGCGGCCTCGACGAGCTGCGCCGTGCCGTCGAGCGGCGCCGACGGGAGGCCCGGGAGCGGGGCCGGCTCGACGGCACGCTCGAGCAGGTGCAGGAGCTGCTGACCAAGGCCGTCGACGCCGAGCGGCGCGAGCTGTTCCCGGACCCGTCCGACGACGCGCGGATGCGTGAGCTCGACCTGGACACCCTGCCGGACGACCCGGCCCGGGCCGTCCGGCAGCTCTCCGACTACGACTGGCGCTCGGAGGAGGCCCGGGAGGCCTACGAACAGATCAAGGACCTGCTCCAGCGCGAGGTCCTCGACAGCCAGTTCAAGGGCATGAAGAACGCGCTGCAGAACGCCTCGCCCGAGGATCTGCAACGGGTCAAGGACATGCTCGCCGACCTCAACGCCATGCTCGAGGCCGACGCCCGCGGCGAGGACACCGAGCAGCAGTTCCGCGACTTCATGAACAAGCACGGCGAGTTCTTCCCGGAGAACCCGCAGTCGCTGGAGGAACTGACCGACGCGCTCGCGCGCCGCGCCTCGGCGGCCGAGCGGCTGATGCGCAGCCTGTCGCCGGAGCAGCGGCAGGAGCTCGCCGACCTGATGTCGACGGCGCTCGAGGACCTCGGGCTGCAGGCCGAGATGTCCCGGCTGCAGTCGGCGCTGCGCGGCGCCCGACCGGACCTCGACTGGGGCGGCCGGCGCGGGCGCGGCTCGCGGGAGCGGATGACCGGCGACGAGCCGCTCGGCCTCGGGGAGGCCACCGACGCTCTGCAGGAGCTGGCGGAGCTCGACGAGCTGGCGGGCGCGCTCAACCAGGACTACCCCGGCGCCTCGCTGGAGGACATCGACTCCGACGCGGTCGCACGTGCGCTCGGACGCTCCGCGGTCGACGACCTCCAGGCGCTGCAGGAACTCGAACGCGAGCTCGAGCGCCAGGGCTACCTCAACCGCCGCAACGGCCAGCTGGAGCTCACCCCTCGGGCGGTGCGGCGGCTCGGGGCGTCGGCGCTGACGAAGGTGTTCCGGCATCTCGACGCCCGGGGTCGCGGCGAGCACGACGTCCACGACGCGGGCGCGGCGGGCGATCTCACCGGCTCCAGCCGGGAGTGGCGGTTCGGCGACGAGCAGCCGCTGGACGTGGTGCGGACGGTGCGCAACGCGGTGCTGAGGCGCTCGAGTGAGGGCCGCGCCGGCGGCGGCACGGCGGCGGACCGGCGCGTCCGGCTGCAGGTCGAGGACTTCGAGGTCGCCGAGACCGAGCGGCGCACGACCGCCGCGGTCTGCCTGCTGGTCGACCTGTCCTACTCGATGGCGCTGCGCGGGACGTGGGGCGTGGCCAAGTCGACGGCGCTGGCGCTGCACAGCCTGATCACGACGAAGTACCCGCAGGACGCGCTGCACGTCATCGGGTTCTCCGACTACGCCCGCCAGCTCTCCCCCACCGAGCTCGCCGGCCTCGACAGCGAGATGGTGCAGGGCACGAACCTGCAGCACGCGCTGCTGCTCGCCGGTCGCCAGCTCGCCAAGTACCCGGACGCCGAGCCGGTCGTGCTGGTGGTGACCGACGGCGAGCCGACGGCGCACCTGCTGCGCGACGGGACGCCCTGGTTCCACTGGCCGGCGATGCCGGAGACGTTGGAGCTGACGCTCGCCGAGGTCGACAAGCTGACCCGTCGCGGCGCCACGATCAACGTGTTCATGCTCGACGACGAGCCGCGCCTGGTGGAGTTCGTCGAGGAGGTCGCCCGCCGCAACGGCGGCCGCGTCTTCTCGCCCGACGCGGAGCACCTCGGCTCGTACGTGGTGCAGGACTACATGCGGGCCCGGGCCGGCCGTCGGGCCCGCGCCTGAGCACCGGCCGCCACGGCGTGCTGCCCGTCGCCGTCGAGCAGGTGCGGCCGGAGGTCACCTACGGTCTACGGGCCGCGGTGTTGCGCCCCGGCCTCCCGCCGGCGCAGGTCCGGTTCCCCGGCGACGACGCGCCGTCCGCCCTCCACCTGGCCGCGTACGAGCTGACCGGCGACCCCGCCACGGACCGGATCGTGGGGGTGGTTGCCCTGCTGCCCGAGCCCCTGCCGGAGGCCCTCGGTGAGTCACTGCCGGAGGCCCTGCGGGAAGAACCCGGCGCCGAGGTGCGCGAGCCGGTCTTGCGGCTTCGCGGCATGGCGGTCGAGCCCGGGTGGCGCGACCGCGGCGTCGGGCGGGCCCTCGTCGATCGTCTCCTCGACGAGGTCGGACGCCTCGGCGGCGGGCTGATCTGGTGCAACGCGCGGTCGCCCGCCGCGCGCTTCTACGAGCGGGCCGGCTTCCGTCGGGTCGGCGGGACGTGGGACGACCCCCAATTCGGGCCACACGTCCGCATGGTCCGGCAGGTGCCCGGCCTCGTCACGATCCGCGGTCACTAGGCCGGCTGGAGATCACTAGCCCGAACGGACGAGATTCGGCGGTGCCCGCGGCCGGATCGCGGACTGCGCCGAAAGGACCGGCGACCCCCTGCCGAGACATCCACGGTGAGCAACACCGCGCAGGCGCCGGAAGCGCAGGTTGATCTGGGAAGTACCGGCACACCTCGACAGGTACAGCGCCGGAACCTGCTCGCCCTCGCCGGCGCCGGCATCGCGACGGTGGGGCTGGCGTCGTGCACGCCGACGACGCCGACCAAGACCACCTCGACGTCGACCCCGAAGCCGGCGACCACCACCACCAAGCCGACCGCGACAGCGACGCCGAAGCCGACCGCCTCTGCGACGCCGAAGCCGACCGCGACAGCAACGCCGACGCCCACGCCGAGCGCCACGGGCAGCGCCACCCCGACTCCCACGCCGCCGGCGAGCTCATCACCCACTCCCGAAACCCTGCCGAACCTGCTCGGAACCGATCCGGTCTGGCACCTGCTGCGCCGCGCGACCTTCGGCCCCACCCCGGAGCTGGTGGCCGAGGTTCGGGCCAAGGGCATCCCGGCCTGGCTGAACGAGCAGCTCAACCCCGCCTCGATCCCGGATCCGGTCTGCGACGACTACCTCACGCGCTACCCGTCGTTACCCATGAGCACGATGCAGATCCGCGGCGCCTACCCCGCGTTCGGCTGGGAACCGATGATGGAGCTCGGCCGCGCCAGCATCGCCCGCGCGCTGTGGAGCAAGCGGCAGCTGTTCGAGGTGATGGTCGAGTTCTGGTCCAACCACTTCAACGTCGCCACCCCCTCCGGCGAGGTCTGGGACCTCAAGACCGTCGAGGACCGCGAGGTCATCCGCCGCAACGCGCTCGGCAAGTTCTCCACCCTGCTCACCGCCTCCGCCAAGAGCTCGGCGATGAGTCGCTACCTGGACAACGCCACCAGCAGCGTCGACACCCTCAACGAGAACTACGGCCGTGAGCTGCTCGAGCTGCACACCGTCGGCGTCGACGCCGGCTACACCCAGGCCGAGGTCGTCGACTCCGCCCGCCTGATGACCGGCTACACCGTCGGCGTCCACGGCGAGTTCCTCTACCGCAACGACTGGCGCTACCTGGGCCCCGTCAAGGTCCTCGGCTTCTCCCACCCCAACGGCAACAACTTCGACGGCCTGCACGTCGCCGAGCAATACCTCGACTACCTCGCCCACCACCCGGCCACCGCCCGCCGCCTGGCCACCAAGCTCGCCACCCGCTTCGTCGCCGACGTCCCGCCGCAGAGCCTCATCGACACCCTGGCGCAGATCTACCTCGCCAACGACACCGCCATCGCCCCCGTCCTGCGCGCCCTGTTCACCAGCAGCGAGTTCGCCGCCGGCATCGGCCAGAAGACCAAGCGCCCCCTCGAGGACGTCCTCGGCACCGCCCGTGCCATCGGGGTCACCCCCGCTCCCGGCGACAGCAAGAGCCTCAACGGCTACTACTACCTGTTGAACGGTCTCGGACAGGCCCCGCTGAACTGGGGACCACCGAACGGCTTCCCCGACCTCACCACCAACTGGATGTCCACCGCCGGGACCATCGGCCGCTGGAACGCTCACGTCGGCGTCGTCAACGCCTGGTGGAAGGACGGGCTGGCCACGCCCGCCCCGACCTCGCTGCTGGGAACCGCGACCCTCGCGGACAACGCCGCGATGGTCGACACCCTTTCCCTTCGCCTGCTCGGGGTCCGCATGGCCGACCCGCAGCGCAACGCGCTCCTGGCCTTTCTCAACAGCCTCTCGACGAAGGTCTCCGACAACGTGACGTGGCGGATCGGCGAAACGATCTGCCTCGTCCTCGACTCGCCGAACTGGATCCAGCGATGAGCTTCCTCCGTTCCCGCATCCCGTCCCAGCGTCCGGCCTGCGACTGCCCCGCCGACAGTGCTGACGGCAGAGCCTCCGAGGGAGCCGGGTTCACCCGCCGCTCGATGCTCAAGGGCATGGGCGTCGCCGGCGCGGCTGCCGCGGCTGCCTCGGTGGGCGGCGAGTTCCTCTCCTCGCGCGTCGCCTACGCCGCGGACCCGTCCTACAGCGGTGACGTCCTCGTCGTGCTCTCGCTGCGCGGTGGTGTCGACGGGCTGTCGGTCATCCCGCCGGTCGGCGACCCGAACTACGCCACCCTGCGGCCGACGATCGGCATCCCGTCCAGCCTCGCGCTTCCGCTCGGCGGCGTCTTCGGCATGCACCCCGCGCTGGCACCGCTCAAGCCGCTCTACGACACCGGCAAGCTCGCGGTCGTCCACGGCGTCGGTGGCCCGACCGGCACCCGCAGCCACTTCAAGGACAGCGAGGAGATCGAGCGGGCCGCGCCCGGCACGACGCTCCGGACCGGCTGGCTTGACCGGGTGATCGGCGCCCGCGGCGCCGGTACCGCCTTCCAGGCCGTGCAGCTGGGCTCGAACATGACACCGGCGAGCTTGATGGGCCCCTCGCCCGACATGGCGATGACGTCCATCGACAACTTCACCCTGAACGTCTGGGACGGCTACCGCCCGCAGTTCACGGCCGCCCTCTCGGCCATGTACGCCGGCGTCGACCACCCGGTGGCCCAGCAGGCCGCGACGACGCTGGCCGCGCTGTCGACCACGGCGACGATGAAGGCCGCCGGCTACACGCCGGCCAACGGCGCCGTCTACCCGACCTCCGCGCTGGGCAACGCGCTGCGCGACCTCGCCCGCCTGATCAGGCAGGGCGTCGGCCTGCAGGTCGCGACGCTCGACTACGGCAACTGGGACATGCACAACGGCCTGGGCAGGCCCGGCGACACGAACGGCTGGATGCACAAGCAGCTCGCCGACGTCGCCGCCTGCCTCGCCGCGTTCAGCAAGGACTTGGGCTTCGGCACGGGCACCGGGATGAACAACGTCACCCTCGTGACGCTGACCGAGTTCGGCCGTCGCGCCAAGGAGAACGGCGACGGCGGCGTCGACCACGGCTACGGGCAGGCCGTGCTGGCCCTCGGGGGCGGGCTCCGCGGCGGGCAGGTCTACGGCCGGTGGCCGGGGCTCGGCCCGACGCAGCTCGACAACGGCGACCTCGCCATGGCCACCGACTACCGGCAGATCCTGACCGAGATCCTGCAGAAGCGCTGCGGCGTCGGCGACGTCAGCGGGATCTTCCCCGGTCTCGCCGTGGCTCCGCTGGGGTTGGCGAACCAGCGCTGACGGTCGGTCTCCGAACCCGCCCGCGGGTTCGGTGCGGTGAGATCGACGGCGCGCGGGATCTTCGTGCCGCACGTGCGGCAGAGGCTGTAGTGCCGCAGGTCGCGAGGTCGGCTTGTGCCGGCGCACGAGTCCGGGCAGGCCGCTCACGACGAGATCGTGCGGCGTGTCGGCGCCGCACACGATGCAGGGGACGTCCTCGGACCCGACCTTCACGCGTACGTACCGAGACTCCGACACGGTCGAGAATGTAGACCTCCCGAGATTGCAGCGGGATGACGCTTCCGAAGATCTTCTTCACAGTTTCTCGACCCTCCCCTCCGTAGGCTGCGGACGATGGGCGCGCCAGGCGAGTGGCAGGTGCACGGCGAGCGCGCGGTCTACGACTCGGACCGCATCTCGGTCGTGCTCGTCGACGTCGAGGAACCCGGCGGCGTCCGGGTGCCGGAGCACCACGTCGTGCGCTGCCACATCCCGGCCGCCGCCTGCCTGGTCGCCGTGCCCGACCGCGGGCTGCTGCTCATCCACCGCCACCGGTTCATCGTCCGGACCTGGGGCTGGGAGATACCGGGCGGCGGCATCGAGCCGGGCGAGACGCCGGAGGACGCGGCGCGGCGCGAGGTCGAGGAGGAGACCGGCTGGCGCCCGACCGGCGACCTGACGCCGCTCGTGCGCTACCACCCCTCGTCCGGGCTCCTCGACCAGACCTTCTCCTGCTTTCTCGCCACCGAGGCCGAGCACGTCGGGGAGCCGACGTCGATCGGCGAGGCGGCCGAGATCTGCTGGCTGACCGCCGAGGACGTCGAGGCGCGCCTCGAGGCCGGCGAGATCGTCGACGGGATGGCGCTGACCGCGCTCTACGCCTGGCTGCACCGGCAGCGGCGAGCCGCTCGTACGCAACCTGCAAGGCGGCGCGCCGACCCGGTCGGGTGAGCACCGGGTGATCGTCCGGGGCCGTTCGGGTGGCCTTCGAACTGCAACGAGTTCTTCATCTCAGTCGGCTCTCCCGGCGGTGCCGAGCGCCGATCGGAGAGCGAGATGAACGTTCTCGATCTGCGCCTGCTGGGGCGCCTCGGCGGAACCGGGCTCCTGTCCGGGGCCCTTGGCCAGCCTGCTGCTCGTCGTGCTGCCCCGCTGGGGTACGGCGGCGGGCTACTTCGGCATGGTGGTCGTGGTGCTGGCCGCCAGCGGCGGCGTCGCCGCGATGCGCAGCCGCTGGGAGGAGCGCTCCCAACTCGCCGGCATGGGCCTGGCGGTCGGGACGTCGGTGTTCATCGGCATCAACGGGCTGATGACCAGCGCCGACCCGATCTACGGTCCGTTCTTCGTCGTCGTGTTCGCCTGGGCCGGGCTGGCCCTCGGCCCGGGTCGGTGCCTGCCGCTCATCCCCTGCGCCTTCCTCTGCTACCTGCTGCCCTCGAGCCTGGGCAACGCGGGCGAACTGCCCGCCTCCGTCGGCGTGCTGGTCATCGCCACGCTGGCCGGCGAGGTCCTCGCGCACCTCGCCGACCAGATCCGCCAGGACGCCCTGCGCAAGATCGGCCGGGAGCGCGACCTGCAGCGACTCGTGTCCGGGCAGATCGAGCTGGCCACCACCACCGACCCGCACGAAGCCGCGCAGGCCTCGGTCCGGCTCGCGGCGAAG
This sequence comes from uncultured Actinomycetota bacterium, assembly GCA_963783105.1. Lineage (GTDB taxonomy): Bacteria > Actinomycetota > Actinomycetes > Frankiales > Frankiaceae > JAVEDQ01. The sequence goes on along the minus strand of CAWAMI010000004.1, from coordinate 76,718 downwards.
CTGCTCCGGGCGGACAGCGCAGCGCTGCTGACGGTCACCGACGGCCAGCGCGAGCTCGTGGCGGTCTGGCCGCCGCTGGGCCCCGACGACCCGGACGCCTCCGACGAGCCGGCCGACGAGCTCGCCGGCGGGTTCGCCGGCGAGGAACCGATGCTGCTCGACGAGCACCTGCAGCTGGCCGTCGACGCGCACCCGGCCGGCGACGGCCCGGCCCTCGCAGCGGTCCAGGACGAACTCTCGCCCACCGTCGAGCTGGATGCCGGCTCGCGAAGCTGCACGTCCGCCCGCGCGATCCCGGGCCTGACCGGACGCGCGGCGGTCGAGGTGCCGTTACGGGGCCGCCCGGACTCCGGCGTCCGCGGCGTGCTCGCCGTCCGGACGTCGCAGGGACTCCGCCCGGACGCCTTCCGCGCCGGTCTGCTGCGCAGCCTCGCGGCGGCGACGACCGCCGCGCTGGAGAGCCTGGCCCTGGCCGAGCGGCTCCGCCTGTCCGCGGAGATCGACCCGCTGACCGGGCTGGGCAACCGCCGACGGCTGTCGACCCTGCTGGCCCGGATGACCCCGGGCGACGCCGTCGTCTCCCTCGACCTCGACCACTTCAAGGCGGTCAACGACACCCTCGGGCACGCCGCGGGCGACGAGGTGCTCCGGGAGTTCGGGGCGTTCCTCGACGAGGTGACGAGGGCCGGCGAGCTGGCCGTCCGCACCGGGGGCGAGGAGTTCGTCCTGGTCGCGTCGGCGACGGCGTCGGGCCAGCGCTCCGGCTCCGGATCCGACGGCGTCGGCGCATCCGCCGGCTCCGAGCCGCTCTCCGCGCTGCTCGACCGGCTCGGTCGGGCATGGGCGCGGCGCTACCCCGTCACCTCCTTCAGCGCCGGCGCCGCCGTCTACACCGGGGGGAACCCGGACCTGGTGCTCCGCCGGGCCGACCAGGCGCTGTACCAGGCCAAGGCCAACGGCCGGTCCTGCGCCTGGATCCTCGAGCGCGGCCGGCCCCTCGACGACGGGCGCCTGCTCCCCCTGCCCGCGACGCCCTTCGACCCGCCGGGCCGCGCGTCGCAGCAGACCCTCGACCTCACGACTCCGGGACGCCCCCGCCGGCACGCCTGACGCTGGGCGGATCGGGAGCGTGACCCCGCCGCGTAGGCTCGTTTTCGACTGTCAGGAGCTGACAGTTCCCGTCGCCGGAACGCCTGATCCCCAGCGCTGCCCCGGCTCGGACGTCGGCTAGCAGAAGGAGCTCGTGTCATGCCCGAGGCCGTCATCGTCTCCACCGCCCGGTCGCCGATCGGCCGCGCGTTCAAGGGGTCGCTGAAGGACCTTCGTCCGGACGACCTGGCCACCACCATCGTGCGGGCGGCGCTGGACAAGGTGCCGCAGCTGGACCCGAAGGACATCAACGACCTGCACATGGGCGTCGGCCTGCCGGGCGGCGAGCAGGGCCACAACATCGGTCGCATCGTCGCGATCCAGCTCGGCTACGACTTCCTCCCGGGCACGACGATCACCCGGTACTGCTCGTCCTCGCTGCAGACCACCCGGATGGCGCTGCACGCGATCAAGGCGGGCGAGGCGGACGTCATCATCTCCGCCGGCGTCGAGATGGTGAGCCGCTTCGTCAAGGGCAACAGCGACTCGCTGCCGGACACGACCAACCCGCTGTTCGCCGACGCGCAGGCACGGACCGCCGAGGTCGCCGGCCAGGAGGGCACCGCCTGGAGCGACCCGCGCGAGGCCGGGCTGCTGCCCGACGCCTACATCGCGATGGGACAGACCGCGGAGAACGTCGCCCGGTTCAAGGGCATCTCGCGTCAGGAGCAGGACGAGTACGGCGCCCGCTCGCAGAACAACGCCGAGAAGGCCATCGCCAACGGCTTCTTCGACCGCGAGATCACCCCGGTCACGACCCCGGACGGCACCGTCGTCAGCAGGGACGACGGCCCGCGCGCCGGCGTCACCGTCGAGGGCATGCAGGGTCTCAAGCCGATCTTCCGCCCGGACGGCACCGTCACCGCCGGCAACGCCTGCCCGCTGAACGACGGCGCGGCGGCCCTCGTGGTCATGAGCGACACCAAGGCCCGCGAGCTGGGCATCACGCCGCTGGCGCGCATCGTCTCGACCGGCGTGACCGGCCTCTCCCCCGAGATCATGGGCCTCGGCCCGGTGGACGCGTCGAAGCAGGCCCTGCGCAACGCCGGCCTCTCGATCGGCGACATCGACCTCGTCGAGATCAACGAGGCCTTCGCCGCCCAGGTCATCCCCTCCTACAAGGAGCTGGGCATCGACCTGGACCGCCTGAACGTCCACGGCGGGGCCATCGCCGTCGGCCACCCCTTCGGCATGACCGGGGCGCGCATCGCCACGACCCTCATCAACGGCCTGCAGACCCAGGACAAGCAGTTCGGCCTGGAGACCATGTGCGTCGGTGGCGGTCAGGGCATGGCGATGGTTCTCGAGCGGCTCAGCTGACACGCTCTTGAATTGACTCCGCCGCTCAACTGAGCAGCAGACGCCGCGCCTCGGCCAACGCCGAGGCGACGGCGTCGGCCACGGAGTCGAGGTCGGGCGCGGCGACCAGCTCGGCACCGACCACCGCCAGCTGGTCCGGCAGCGCCTGCGCCCCCACGCGCCGCGGCGTCGCCTCGGGCGGGGCGCCGCTGCCGGCCTCGGCGCCGAGGCGGGCGAGCTCGACGATCAGGGCGTACACGACGTCGGCCCGGCTGCGGCCGTCGCCGACGCGGCTGTCCCATCGGCTGGTGCTCCAGTGCGCCACCGCGGCGTGCAGCCGCTGCACCTCGGACGCCAACTCGGGCGACGCCGTGCCTGGCATCGGATCACCTGGCATCGGAGCACCGCCTCCCTCGGGACGTGACGAACGTGCGTCAGTTGCCCTCGACGCACCGGGAAGGTCTTGCCCCGGCCCTGTCCATACGGCACCCTTCTCGCCATGGACCGCTGATCGCTCGACCTCGGAGGCGCGCATGTCGCTGCACCACTCGTCGGAGACCCACAAGACCCTCATCGACAGGGTCCCCACCGTGACGGGATGCGACCTCCCGACATGGCTAGGACGATTGGACAGCGGCCCCGGTCTGCTCCGCTTCGAGGAGCGCGTCAACTGGCTGCGTGACGAGCACAACCTGCCGCACGGCTTCGCGTCCGCGATCGTGCACGAGCAGGACCTGCGCCGCGGCGCTCAGCGCGCCGGCTTCTAGGGTTTGGACCTCGAGGAGGCCCGGAGTCACATCCGGGAGCACTCGCACGCCATCCTCGCGACGCTGCGAGCGGACGGCACGCCGCAGATGTCTCCGGTCAACGCGGCCGTGGACGACGACGGCCGGGTGATCGTCAGCAGCCGCGAGACGGCGTACAAGGTGCGCAACCTGCGGCGCGAGGGACGCGGCTGGCTGTGCGTGTTCCCGGACAGGTTCTACGGGCCGTGGGTCCAGGTCGAGGGCACCGTGTCGATCGTCTCGCTGCCGGAGGCGATGGAGCCGCTGATCGACTACTACCGACGCGTGAGCGGTGAACACCCCGACTGGGATGACTACCGGACGGCGATGGAGCGCGAGCAGCGCTGCCTGATCCGGTTCGAGCTGACGCGGGCGGGTCCGGATCGGGCAGGCTGAGCCGACGCCGCAATTGGTGTCGGCCCGGGCAGGACCATCCTTCTCGCGCCACACCGCATCAAGCGTCGGGCCCTGGCGGGACCACCCCTCCCACGCCACACCACATCAAGCGTCGAGCCCAGGCAGGACCACCCCTCCCACGCCACACCACATCAAGCGTCGAGCCCAGGCAGGACCACCCCTCCCACGCCACACCACGTCCGGTGTTGCGCCGGCCCGCTGTGGTGACGGCGCCAGACATGCGAGGAGCCCCGACCCCAGCGGGATCGGGGCTCCTGCGGAAGTGCGTCAGGCGCGGAGCTTGCTCAGCAGCCGGAGCAGCTCGAGGTAGACCCAGACGAAACCGACCAGCAGGCCGAATGACGCGCGCCACGCCTCCTGCCGCGGAGCCCCCGCGTTGACCGCCCGCTCGATGTAGTCGAAGTCGAGGATGAACATCAGGCTCGCGACGATCAGGACGCCGACCGAGAACAGGATTCCGAGCGGCGTCGCATCGTTGATGACCGGCAGGTGGCTGCCCGTGAATCCGCGGAGCACCAGGTCGATGAGGCCCAGGGCGACAACGCCGATGAGGCTGCCGAAGACGATGCGCGCCATCCGAGGCGTCGCCCGCAGCCGCCGGCTCCGGTAGAGGCCGAGCATGATCACGAAGATCAGGGCCGACCCGAGCAGGGCCTGCAGGACGATGCCGTTGTACGCGTCCTCGTAGAACCGCGAGATCGCGCCCACGAAGACGCCCTCGATGGCCGCGAAGACGACCACCAGCGCGGGACGGATCACCCGCCCGAACGAGATCGCGAACGAGAGCGCCAGGGCCGCCAGACCGGCCGCGATGCCCACGCCGGGGCTGTCGGGCGCGAGCGCCCAGCCGAGCGCGCCGGTGACCGCGACGATCGCGAACAACCCGAGGGTGTGCATGATCACGTCGTCGTAGGTGAGCGTGCTCGGCTGCCGGTACTGGCGAGCGAGCTGCTCCGACGTCGGGGCTTGCGGCGGCTGACCGTAGCCCGGCTGCCCGTACCCAGGCTGCCCGTAGCCGGGCTGTCCGTAGCCCGGCTGCCCGTACCCAGGCTGTCCGTAGCCCTGCTGCGCGTAGGTCTGCTGATGTCCGTATGCCTGCTGGGGGTTCGAGAACGGCCCCCGCGTGAACGCTGGATTGCTGGAACGCAATGCCATCGCGGTACCCACTCCTCTCGCCGGCGCCCTCGTTGCTACCGGCTGACACGTACAACGTCTCAGTCGATCACAGCGTTCCGCAGGCCAGGCGCCATATCCACAGCCAAGAGGGTGGAATTCGCCTCACCGATGGCTAACGGTGATGCAGCAGACCACCCGCGGGGCCCTCCGAGCACAGGCTGCGTAACTTCTGGCCGGTCCAGGCCGGTCGGAAGTTACGCAGCCGCGGCGGGCGCAGACGGATCAGGGGTTGAAGACGATCTTGACGGCCCCGTCGGCCTTCTTCTGGAACATGTCGTAGGCCTGCGGCGCCTCGGACAGCGGCAGGTGGTGCGTGGCGAAGTCGTCCACGCCCAGCGGGTCCCCGGCGCCGGTGAGCAGCGGCAGGATGTCATCGATCCAGCGCTTCACGTTCGCCTGGCCCATGCGCAGGTTGATCTGCTTGTCGAACATCGTGAGCATCGGCAGCGGGTCGGCCTGACCCCCGTAGACGCCGGAGAGCGAGACCGTGCCCCCGCGGCGGACCATCTCGATCGCCGTCTGCAGCGCCGCGATGCGGTCGTTGCCACCCTTGCGCATCAGCCGCTCCGCCAGCTTGTCGGGCAGGAGCCCGACCATCTGGTGCGCCGCCTTGCCGATCGGCGAGCCGTGCGCCTCCATGCCGACGGCGTCGATGACGGCGTCCGGGCCGCGACCGTCGGTCATGTCCTTGACGGCCTCGGCCACGTCGTCGACCGCGGACAGGTCGACCGTCGTGACCCCCCGCGCCTTCGCGCGCTCGAGGCGCTCGGGCACCAGGTCGATGCCGATCACCTTCTCGACCCCGAGGTGCATCGCGACCCGCGTGGCCATGTCACCGATCGGCCCGAGCCCGAGAACCGCGACGCTGCCGCCGGACGGGATGTTCGCGTACTGCACCGCCTGCCAGGCGGTGGGCAGCACGTCGGACATGTAGACGTAGCGGTCGTCCGGGTGCTCGTGCGGCACCTTGATCGGCCCGTACTGGGCCTCCGGTACCCGGAGGTACTCGGCCTGCCCGCCCGGCACCTCGCCGTAGAGCTTGGTGTAGCCGAGCAGCGACGCGCCCATCCCCTGCTCGCGGTTCTGCGTCGTCTCGCACTGCGACTGGAGCCCCTGCCCGCACATGGAGCAGTGCCCGCAGGAGACGTTGAACGGGATGACGACGCGGTCGCCCGGCGCGATGTGGGTGACCTCGGGGCCGACCTCCTCGACGACGCCCATCGGCTCGTGGCCGAGGATGTCGCCCTCGCCGAGGAACGGTCCGAGGACCTCGTACAGGTGGAGATCCGAACCGCACAGGCCGGTCGTCGTCACCTTGATGATGGCGTCGTTGGGCTTCTCGATCTTGGGGTCGGGAACCTCGTCGACGCGGACGTCACGCTTGCCGTGCCAGGTCAATGCCTTCATGTCTGTGCGCTCCCCGCAGCGTCCGAACGAAAACACGGCGCACACTGCACGGGCATCGACGGCCGCCCCGGCCCCTTGTGTGCGCACGGTCACATCGGGGAGGGTCGGAACGAGAACCCGATGCGCCGAAGCCCCCAGGAGGCCGCATGTTCAACCTGGCCACGATCCTTATCGAGTCCGCGGCGAAGTCGCCCGACAAGCCCGTCACGCTGCTCGACGGCAACCCGATGAGCTACGCGGAGCTCGACGAGGCGTCCGACCGCCTCGCCGCCGGCCTGCAGGACGTCGGCGTGCACCCCGGCGAGACCGTCGCCATCCAGCTGCCGAACATCCCGCAGTTCCTCATCAGCTACTTCGGCGTTCTCAAGGCCGGCGCCGTCGCCGTGCCGCTGAACCCGCTGCTCAAGGGCCCCGAGGTGGCTTTCCACCTCGGGGACTCCGAGGCGAAGGTGCTGGTCACCTACGCCGACTTCCTTTCGGAAGCCGCCAAGGGTGCCGCCGAGGCCGGCGTCAAGGAGGTCTTCGCCGTAGGTATCGACGACGCCGGCGAGGCCGCGAAGCCGTTCGAGCACCTCCTGGCGAACGCACCCGAACACCCGGTCTTCGAGCCCCGCGAGCCGCAGGACACCGCGGTGATCATCTACACCTCGGGGACGACGGGGAAGCCGAAGGGCGCGGAGCTCACCCACTTCACCCTGTACATGAACTCCGACATCCCGGGTCGGCTGTTCGACATGCAGGACGACGACGTGAGCATCACGGTGCTGCCGCTGTTCCACGTCTTCGGGCTGTCCAGCGTGATGAACGTGGCCGTCCGCTTCGGCGGCACCATGTCGCTCATCCCCCGCTTCGACGCCAGCACGGTGCTCGAGGCGATCCAACGGGACAAGGCGACCATCTTCGAGGGTGTGCCGACCATGTTCGTCGCCCTGCTGAACCATCCGGACGTCGACTCCTACGACGTGTCCACGCTCCGGATGGCCGTCAGCGGCGGCGCCCCCATCCCGGCCGAGGTGATGGACGGGTTCGAGAAGAAGTTCGGCGTGGTCATCCTCGAGGGCTACGGCCTGTCCGAGACGGCCTCGACCACGACGTTCAACGTGAGCGAGCAGGAGCGGAAGGCCTACAGCGTCGGCAAGCCGATCTGGGGCACCGAGACCCAGATCTGGAACGAGAACGGCGAGCGCCTCCCCCGCGGCAAGGACAACGTGGGGGAGCTGGTCACCCGGGGCGTACACGTGATGAAGGGTTACCTCAACCGGCCGGAGGCCACCGAGGAGGCGTTCGCCGGCGGCTGGTTCCACACCGGCGACCTCGGCTACGAGGACGAGGACGGCTTCTTCTTCATCGTCGACCGCAAGAAGGAGCTGATCATCCGCGGCGGCTACAACGTCTACCCGCGCGAGATCGAAGAGGTGCTGTACGGACATCAGTCCGTGGCTGAGGTGGCGGTCGTCGGCGTTTCGGACGACCGGCTCGGCGAGGAGGTCTGCGCCGTCGTGGTTCTGAAGTCGGGCGAATCGCTCGATGAGCAGGCGGTCATCGACTACTGCAAGGAGCGGCTGGCGGCCTACAAGTACCCGCGCAGCGTGCGGTTCCTCGAGGAGCTGCCGAAGAACGCGACCGGCAAGATCCTCAAGAAGGAGCTCAAGGTCTGAGCCGCGGTTGAGACGGATGACCGCGGGGGCCCTGCCCCCGCGGTCATCCGACCCTTGGCCGCCGTTGACTCAGCCCTGGCCGGCGCGCCCTTCGACCAGCGCCGCGAGCCGCTCGAGCGTCTCCACGTTCCGGCGGTAGAGCAACGAGTCGGCCAACGGATTGTGGAGGACCTTCCCGGCCCCGCTCACCGGATACTCGTTCAGTTCGACGTGCGACCCCCCGGGCCTCGGTTCGACCCCGATCTCGATTCGGGCCTGCCCTGCGGGCCAGGCACGTGCCTGCAGGATGAGCCGGCGTGGCGGGTCGTACTCGAGGACGACGGTCGAGTCGCGTACCACGGCAGGCCACGCGCCGAACGCGTGGTACAGCCTCGACCCCTCCGCCGGCCAGTTGTCGTCCACGTTCCGCATGTGCGACGTGCCGACCACCCAGAGCGCGTACAGCCAACCGTCCTCGAGTACCTCGAACACCGCCCGGGGAGGAACATCGAGATCCCGCGAGACCACAGCCATGAGTGAGTCGACCTTTCCTATGACGCCAGAAGTCGGTTCAGCCGAGCGCAGCGGATCAGCGCCGCGAAGGATGACCTCCCCATGCCCATCAGGGGCACGCTCACCGGTGTTTTCCGCACCACAGGCCCTCGTTCGCGCTTGGTGCCGCGGTCATCGGCGACCAATGCGACCCTTGGAGCCGTGCCCGAGCCCCTCCTGACGCCGACGCCCGCTGCGCATCGCCCCGTGCGCGCGGACGCGGTGCGTCTCGCACGTCGGCGGTTCCGGGCGGGCGAGCGGGTCGACATGACCGCCCTCGCGGAGGAGCTCGGCATCAACCGGGTCACCCTGTACCGGTGGGTCGGCTCGCGGGAGCAGCTGCTGGTCGAGGTGCTGTGGTCGCTCGCCGAACGCGTCCTCGCCTGGGCCGACGAGACGGCCGAGGGCCAGGGCGGCGAACGCGTCGTCCAGGTGGTCATGGCCTTTCTGCAGCGGGTGATCCGCGACCCCGGGATGCAGCGCTTCCTCCACGACGAGGGTGAGCTGGCGATGCGCCTGCTGACGCGGGCCGATCACGACTTCCAGCCGCGGCTCACCGCCTCCGTCCACCACATCCTCCGGCAGGAGACCCACCGCGGGGACCTCGACCTCGACGTCGACCTCGAGGAGCTGGCGTTCGCCATCGTGCGGATGATCGAGTCCTACACCTACCTGGACCTGATCCTCGGCGAGAAGCCGGACGCCGCCCGCGCCGAGCCGATCCTGCGCCTGCTGCTCTGCTGAACCCTGCCGCGTTCCCTCTGACGCCGACACCCGATCCGGCGTCGACCTCGAACCAGACCCCCGTCCGGCGCCGACACCCGACCCGGCGTCGACCTCGAACCAGACCCCCGTCCGGCGCCGACACCCGATCCGGCGTCGACCTCGAACGAGACCCCTGACGGGACCGGGCCTCAGCTGACCGGGGCCGCCCCCGCCGGCTCCCGCGAGCTCCGCGCCTCCGGCGCGTGCCGAGCCGCGGCCCCGGTGGCCGCCTCGTCCCGCAGGTCGATCTGGTCGGTCTCCTCGCCCCGCTGAGCCGCGAGGAACGGACCATCGCCCGAGGGATCGAGCACGCCCGCCTCGAGCCAGGTGTAGCGCCCGTCGAGCACCTCCTGCGCGGCCGTGTAGTTGCGGCTGTCGGTGTTGGCCCAGAGCCCGGCGAAGTAGGTGTCGATGCGGCGCCGAGCCTGACGGCAGAACAGGTCGGCCAGCTCGATCGCCTGCTCCTCGCCGTCCTCGGCCAGCATCCGCGCCCGGACGACCGACGCGCTCATCGCGAACAGCTCGGCACCGATGTCGACGATCCGGCCCAGGAAGGCCTGCTTCTTCTCCAGCCGTCCCTGCCAACGGCTCATGCCGTAGAAGGTCGAGCGCGCGAGCTTGCGGGCCGAGCGCTCGATGAAGCGCAGGTGCGGCGCCAGCACGCCGAACTCGGCGAAGGCCCGCGGCGTCGTCCCCTTGCCGACTGCGAGCTTGGGCAGCCAGGTGGCGTAGAAGCCGGTGGCCCGCACCGCCGTCTTCGCCTTCGCTGAGAGGGGGACGCCGGGCTCGATGATGTCGCCGGCCACCGACAGGTGCTGGTCGACGGCCTCCCGCGCGATCAGCAACTTCATGATCTCCGTAGAGCCCTCGAAGATGCGGTTGATGCGCATGTCGCGGAGCATCTGCTCGGCCGGCACGGCGCGCTCGCCGCGGGCCGCCAGCGACTCGGCGGTTTCGTAGCCGCGGCCACCGCGGATCTGGACCATCTCGTCCACGACCTGCCAGCCCATCTCGCTGGCCCACAGCTTGGCGATCGCCGCCTCGATGCGGATGTCCTTGCGACCCTCGTCGGCCATGTGGCCGGAGAGCTCCAGGACGGACTCCAGCCCGAAGGCGGTCCCGGCGATGAACGCGATCTTCTGGGCCACCGCGTCGTGCTGGCCGACCGGACGCCCCCACTGCACCCGCTCGGCAGCCCACTGCCGGGAGATGCGCAGGGCGTACTTGGCGTTACCGGCGCAGATCGCCGGCAGCGCGAGGCGTCCGATGTTGAGGGTGGACAGGGCGATCTTCAGGCCGTCGCCCTCCCGCCCCAGCCTGTCCTCGGCCGGCACCCGCACGCGGTCGAAGCGGGTGACGCCGTTCTCGATGCCGCGCAGCCCCATGAACGCGTTGCGGTGCTCGACGGTGACGCCCTCGGCGTGCGCGTCGACGATGAAGCAGGTGATGCCGCCGCGGCGGCCGGTCCGCTTCGCCTCCTCCGGGTCCATGCCCTCGGGCTTCGGGACGACGGCCATCACGACGAGCCGGTCGGCGATCACGCCGTTGGTGGTCCAGAGCTTGCGGCCGGTCAGCTCGTAGGCGAGCCGGCCGTCGCCGTCCTCGACGGGAACGGCCGTCGCGCCCATCCGCGCCGGGTCGCTGCCGACGTCGGGCTCGGTGAGCAGGAAGGCGCTGATCTCGTGCCGGGCGACCAGCGGGAGGTACTTCCGCTTCTGCTCGTCGGTGCCGAAGCTCTTCACGGGCTCCGGGACACCGATCGACTGGTGCGCCGAGAGCAGCGTGCCGATGCTCGAGTGCCACGACCCGGCGAGTTCGAGCGCCCTGTTGTAGTAGACGGCGGTCAGGCCGAGCCCGCCGTACTCCTCGGGGATCTTCATCCCGAGCGCGCCGATCTCCTTCAGCCCGGCGATGACGTCGTCGGGGATCTTGCTGTCCCGCTCGATCTGCAACGGGTCGACCCGCTCGAGCAGGAACCGCTCCAGCGTGGCGAGGAACTGCTCGCCGCGCCGGCGGTCCTCGACGGCGGGACGTGGGTGCGGCGAGATCAGGTCGAGCCGGAAGTGGCCGAGAAACAGCTCCTTGCCGAACGACGGCTTGCTCCACTCGGTCTGGCGCGCCGCCTCGGCGACCTTTCGGGCGTCCTGCTCGCTGACGTTCTGTGCCATCGGCCCCGCTCTTTCGTGTGAGCTGCTTCACCTTCGGTTGGGCTCGTTCCTACACGCCGGAGGCGGCGTGGAGAACCCCTGCCTGTGGATGAATTCCGCGTCGGGTGCCCGTTTCGGCGCACCCTCAGGGCCATGGATCCCGCCGAGCTGTTGCACGCGGCCCGCTGGCACGCCGGGCTGACCCAGGCCGACATCGCTGCCCGGGCGGGCACGTCGCAGCAGGCGGTGGCCCGCTACGAGAAGGGCTCGACGAGCCCGAGCTTCGCCACCCTCGAGCGGCTGGTCGCGGCCTGCGGCATGCGCCTCGCGGTGGCACTCGTGCCGCAACCCGGCCTCGAGGACCACCCGACGCGGGAGCTGCTCGGGAGGGCACCGCTGGACCGGCTCCCCTCGCGGTACCGGCCGCCGATGCTCGCGCTCGCGCGGGCGCTCACCCGCGCAGCACTGCCGCATCTGATCTCCGGCAAGGCGGCGGCGCGGCTTCTCGGCGCCGTGGCGCGGCCACGCGACCTCGAGCTGTGGTTCCCGTTCGGGGTCGACCGGGAGGCGCTGCTCGCCGCCCTTCTCGAAGCGGGGGCGTTCGACATCGCCGCGGGCCGGGTGCCGCTGACCGACCTTCCCCTGAGCCCCATCGGGCCCCCCGTCGAGGTCTTCGTCGACGGCCCCGAGGGGGCGGTCGACGTGCGGGTGCGTCTGTCGAAGCACTTCCGGCATGAATACGCCCGGGGCATCGATGTGCGCCTCGACACCGTCGCCGTCCGCCTCGCGGGACCCGATGACGTGTCGACGTTCTGGCACCCGCGCGATCGCGACCGGCTCACGCTTCAGCGGGCCCTGCGCGTGGCGAAGGAGGATGCGGCCGAGCCGGGCTCGCCCGACGCCTGCTGGGGCGCTCCCCTGCAACGTGCGCCCGGCCTCGAGTGGGACCACGTCGACTGATCGTCGAACACCTGTCCCGGCGTCGAGCGCGGTCCGGGGCTAGGTCCGCGCTCTACACCCGAAGCGGTGTCGAGCGAGAACAGAGGTTGCCTCCGCACCCGACACCCGATGCGGCGTCGAGCACTAACAGAAGTCGCCTCGGTCCTCGACACCTGACCAGGCGTGCCCCGGCCGCGCGACGTACCCGACCAGCGGATCAGGGACAGAGCCGTCGTCCCTCCGGTACACAGGACCCATGCGAAGAATCGGGCTGGTCCTCGGTGCCGGCGGCATCGTCGGGCAGGCCTACCACGCCGGCGTCCTCCGGGCCTTGAGCGAGACGGGCTGGGATCCGGCGAGCAGCGAGATCATCATCGGCACCTCCGCCGGGTCACTCGTCGGCGGACTGCTGCGCAGCGGGGTCCCGGTCGACGACCTGGTCAGCGGCAGCTACCGGCGCGGGCAGGTCTCCGCACCCGGGCTCGGCGCCGCCGGGGGCGGTGGCGCGGCCGCCACGGCGGAGCGGGCCGTGCAGGCCGCCGCGAGGACCGGCGGTCGGGCGCGGCTCGGGTCCCGAATTGCCGGCATGGTCCCGCCGGGGCGGGTGAGCCCCGGCGGCATCGTCCGGCTCGTGCAGACGGTCGGCGGCGATGTCTGGCCCGAGCACAACACGTGGATCTGCGCGGTGCGGCGCAAGGGCGGCGAGCGGGTCGTGTTCGGTTCGGCCGGCGCCCCGCAGGCGCCGTTCTCGAAGGCGATCGCCGCGTCCTGCGCCATTCCGGGCTACTTCCAGCCCGTGCGCATCGCGGATGACGACGGCCAGGAGCACGAATACGTCGACGGCGGCGCCCATTCCCCGACCAACCTCGACCTGCTCGCGGGCCGCGGCCTGGACGCCGTCATCGCCATCAGCCCGATGTCGTTCTCGGGCGCTCCCTCGGCCCGCCTGGATCTCGGCGCTCGCCTGCTGTTCCGGGGGACGCTCGGGCGCGAGGCCCTGAGCGTGCGGCGCCGCGGCACGCCGGTGCTCACGTTCCAGCCCGGCGCCCGGGAGCTCGGCGTCATGGGCCTCAACGCGATGAGCAACGCCCGCTGGTCACAGATCGTCGAGGCCGCCACGGAGGCGGCCCGGCGTCGGCTGTCGGGTCCGGAGGCCCACTCGGTGCTGCGGCTCGTCAACGGCTGACCGCCGCGTCGCGCGCGGGTCCCGCGCTCAGCTCGGGTGCAGGCCGCCGTCGAGCAGCAGGACCTGGTTCGTCAAATAGCCGTTGGACAGAACGGCCAGCGCGAGGTCCGCCACCTCGTGCGGCTGCCCGAGCCGTCCGACCGGGATCGGCAGCGGCATCCCGCCCTCCGGGGCCTGCGGGAGCATGCCCGTCTGCTCGATCAGCGCGGGCGCGATGCCGTTGACCGTCACGCCCTCCCCGGCGAGCCGACCGGCGAAGTAGTGCACCAGCCCGTTGAGCCCGGCCTTCGACGCGGCGTAGTGCGGCCCGACCACGCCGCCGGTGTAGGCCGCGACCGACGACAACGCGAGGATCCGGCCGAACCTCCGCTCGACCATCCCCGGCGCCACCGCCTGCACGAGCAGGAACGGCGCGCGGAGGTTGACGGCCAGCGTCCGGTCCCAGAGCTCGACGTCCACGTCCGGCCACTGCCGCTGTTCCCCCAACCCGGCGTTGGCGACGAGGACGTCCACCGGCCCGAGCCGTCGATTCGTCTCGGCCACGAGGTGCGCGGGCACGCCGGGATCGGCGAGGTCGCCGTGCAGGACGAGAGCGTGCCGGCCGCGGTCCCGCACCTCCTCGGCCAGCTGCTGCGCGGGCCCCTCGGAGCTGGCGTAGGTGAGGGCCAGGTCGACGCCCACCTCCGCGAGGCGGAGCGCGACGGCACGACCGATGCCTCCGGAGGCTCCGGTCAGCAGCGCGACCCGTCCCGCCAGCGGCTGCTCCGAACTCTGACTTCCCGTGCTCATGGCCGCGACGATGGCACGATCTCGTCGAGTGCGGCGAGATCCTCGGCCGACGGCCTCCAAGACGCGCCCTTCACGTTGGCGCGGATCTCGTTCCGATCCTTGCGATGACGAGTTGAGAGCACACCTACGAGGCCTCCGGCGAGTCCGGCGCCGGCCCCGCCGCCGCCCACCCCCGCCAGGTGCTCACCTCGATCACCACGACCGGCCCGTCCGGCGGCTGCGCCTCGTACTGCGGGTACTTGGTGCGGAGCCCCGCGAGCGCGGCGTCGAACACCGGCCCGTTCTCCACCACCCGCGCCTCCCCGTCGGCCCGCACCCACCACAGCTGCGTCCAGTCGTCGTCGTAGACGTCGACCAGCACGCTGACGTCGGGGTTGCGCGCCAGGTTCGCCAGCCGCTTGAGCTGCCGGCTCGACTTGGGCTTGGCGTCCACGGCGAAGCAGATGACGTCGCCCAGCGGTCCGCGGCCCATCGCGAAGGTGATCGGCACCAGATGCGGCTGCTTCCGGGGGCCGACGGTGGCGAGCCGCGCGACCCGGGCCGCTGCGAACCGCTCGCGCGCCTCGTCGGTGTCCATCGCGACAGTCTCGTCCGCGGAGAGGACCGTCAGCGCTCGAGGTGGGTGGCGGCGAGGCGGTCCAGGCGCGGCAGGACCTCGTCCGGCCCGGCCGACGGCAGGAGGAACAGGCAGCGCGTGATGCCGGCCGCCTCGTACCTCTCGACGGCCTCGGGCTTCGGGGACGCCCCGAACAGCGTCATCGGGATGGTCCCGCGGCCGGCGTCCGCGGCGCGCTGCTGCAGCGCGGCGGCCCGCTTGGCGAAGTCGTCGACGTTGTCCAGCGTGACGTTCTGCGGGAGCCATTCGTCGCCGATCTCGAGCACCCGGTCCTCGACCGTCGGGCCCATGCCGCCGACGAGCACCGGTGGGTTCGGCTGCTGAACCGGCTTGGGCCAGGACCAGAGCGGCTCGAAGTCGACGTACTCGCCGTGGAACTCCGCCTCGTCGTTGGCCCAGATCTCCTTCATCGCCTTCACGCGCTCGACGAGGACGCGCATCCGCACCGTCGGGTCGGTGCCGTGGTCCTCCATCTCCTCTCGGTTCCAGCCCGCGCCGACGCCGAACAGGAACCGGCCGCCCGAGAGGTGGTCGAGGCTCGCGACCTCCTTCGCCGTGATGATCGGGTCGCGCTGGATGACGAGGCAGACCCCGGTGCCGACGCGCAGCCGCTCGGTGGCCAGCGCCGACGCGGTGAGGGCGACGAACGGGTCGTAGGTGTGGACGTACTGCCGCGGCAGCTCCCCGCCGCCGGGATAGGGCGAGCGGCGGCTGGTCGGGATGTGGGTGTGCTCCGGGAACACGAGGCTCTCGAAGCCCCGGCTCTCCGCCTCCCGGGCGATGGTCGCCGGGTCGATGGCGTCGTGGGTCGGGAAGATGGCGAGGCCGAACTTCATGGCCTCCGCCTACCCCGCCTGGGGCTCGCGACGACTCGGGCGCGGTGCCCGCTCTCTCGCCGTGCGCATGTCGCCTCCGTCACGTCAGTCGTCCATCGAATCCAGGTGGCGCCCCAGAGCGTCGAGCCGCTGTTCCCAGAGCCGGCGGTAGGGCGCGAGCCAACCGTCGAGCTCCCGCAGCGGTTCGGGCCGGAGCCGGTAGAGCCGCCGCTGGGCATCGGCGCGGACCTCCACCAGCCCCGCCTCGCGCAGGGTGCGCAGATGCTTGGACACGGCGGGCTGGCTGAGGCCCAGCGAGTCGACCAGATCGTTGACCGCCCTCTCCTCGCTGCGGAGGAGGTCGAGGATCGTGCGCCGATTCGGTTCAGCCAGCACGTCGAAAACCATGGCTTGCATATTGCTGAGGACGACGGCCGGGGCCGCGGGGGTAGCGTCCGCCCGGTGACTCTCCCCCGCCTGCGGCAGGTCGCGTTCGCGGCGGCGGACCTCGAGGCGGTCGCCGGCGAACTGCAGCACCTCCTCGGCCTCGGCGACCCCTACCGCGACGAGGGCGTCGGGCTGTTCGGCCTGCACAACACCGTGTTCGCGCTCGGCGACACCTTCCTCGAGGTGGTGAGCCCGACCCGTCCGGGTACGGCCGCGGGCCGCTACCTGGAGCGCCAGGGCGGCGACTGCGGCTACATGGCGATGGTGCAGATCCCGGACGCGGCCGGCGCCCGGTCGCGGCTCGAAGAGCTCGGCGTCCGCGTCGTCTGGGACTTCGCCGAGGACGACATCGTCGACCTGCACCTGCACCCGCGCGACGTGCCCGGCACCCTGCTCGCCCTCGACCAGGCCACTCCCGAGGGGAGCTGGCGGTGGGGCGGCCCGGCCTGGCAGGCGGCGGTCCACCAGGCAACGGTGCCGGCGCACGACGACGGCGCGCTGGAGTCGCTGACGGTCGCGGTGGGCGACCCTGCCGCGACCGCCCGCCGCTGGGCCGCGGTGCTCGACGTCCCGGCGGACGGCACCGAACTCGCGCTCGCCGACGGCCAGTCCATCCGCTTCATCCCGGCGACGGATCGGGACGGCATCGTCGCGCTGTCCCTGAGCGCGCCGGGCCGCGCGCCGGGTTCCGCGGTCGTCGCGGGCGTCCGCATCGACCACCACTGACTTTCCGACTGCCCAGCAGCGACCGACAGCCCACAAGCGACCGAGGCCCGGGAGGACCGCACATGCGCACGCTCGACACCGGCACCGACGACCTGATCGCGACCGTGGACGACGGCGTCGCGGTGCTCACCCTGAACCGCCCGACGCGCCGCAACGCCCTGTCGCTGCCGATGCTCGACGCCCTGGCCGCGACGCTGGCCGAGGTCGAGCTCGACGACGAGGTCGGCTGCGTCGTGCTCACCGGTTCCGGTGGCGCGTTCTGTGCCGGCGGTGACGTGCGGACGATGTCCGAGGGAGCGGATGCCGATGTGCCCTTCGACGTGAAGGTGCACCGCCAGCGGCTCTCGCAGCGGGCGACGAGCGGCAAGATCTGGTCGATGCCGAAGCCGGTGATCGCGATGATCCCCGGACCCGCCGCGGGGGCGGGGCTGGCGCTCGCCCTCGCCTGCGACCTGCGCTACGCCGCCGACAACGCGGTGCTCACCACCGCCTTCGCGAAGGTCGGGTTCTCCGGGGACTACGGCGGCACCTGGTTCCTCACCCAGATCGTCGGGACCGCCAGGGCGCGCGAGCTGTACTACTTCTCCGACCGGTTGTCGGCGGAGGAGGCCGCGGCCCTCGGGCTGGTCAACGCCGTGGTCCCGGCGGACGAGCTCGAGGGCCAGGTGCTCGAGCGCGCCCGCCGCCTCGCGGCCGGTCCCCGCGTCGCCCACCGGTACATGAAGGACGCGCTCAACCGCGCCACGCAGAGCGAGCTGCTGGACTGCCTCGACCTCGAGGCGTCCTTCCACAACCACACGGGCCGGACCGAGGACCACCAGGAGGCCGCCCGGGCCTTCGTCGAGAAGCGGGCGCCCGTCTTCCGCGGCCGCTGAGGTCGCCCCGCAGCCTCCACCGTCGACACGAACCCGGGGAGCGGGCCGCTGTGACCGACCTGCAACCTCCGTCGGGCCGGGCGCCACGCTCAGGCGGCGTGGCGGGCGGCTGACACGACCTAGAGTCGGCTCCGGCTACTCCCGCGGTCGAGGTCGCCGTCTCGTCGGCCGGAACAGCGGGCGGCCACACCTTCCGACGCGATCGAGGTGCCCTTGACCCCGCCCCCTTCCTCGGGACGTCCCGTGCCGCGCACTGGCCGGGTGGTCGTGCTGCTCGCAGCGGCGATCCTGCTGCCGGCCGGATGCACCAGCGGTTCCGCCGGGGGCGGCGGTTCCGGCTCGGACGGGCGCAGGTCGAACCGGGGACTTCCCGTGTCCACCTCGATGCCGTCAACAGGGCTGACGACGGTCGCCGAGCAGGACCCGGTGCGGGCGTCGCTCGCGGTCAGCCGGGCGCTGTACGCGCGGTCCGGCGCGGTGGTCGTCGCCGACGCCGCCGACCGGGAAGCACAGCTGCTGGGGGCGTCCAGCTCCGTCGCGCTGGGCGTCCCGCTCCTGCTGAGCGACGGCGGGTCGCCCGACGCGCTCGCGGCGGAGCTGGACCGGCTGAAGGCGACCCACGTCCTCGCGCTGGGCTCAGCCGGCGACCGCGTGGCCGGCGGTCGCACTGTCGTCGTCACCCCCGTCGACCCGGCCGCGGTGAAGCAGGCGACGGGCGTGCCGCTGAGCGCCCCGCGCACGGTCGCCGGCGACGACGAGGTCCAGGCGGTCGCAGGCCTCGCGCCGAGCGCACCCGCGATCCTGCGTCCCGAACCTCGTGCCACCCCGTCGGCCAGGGCTTCCGTGAACGCCGGCTCGGCGCCGAAGCCCGGCGATCCGACGGCATCACCCCCGGCGGCAATGCCGTCATCGCCGTCATCGGTCCCGGCCCCCACCCAGGGGGCGAGCGGCACCCTGCCGTCGGTCAACCGCGGGCGGCCGCTGCCGGACGCGGTCGTGCTCGCGAGCGCAGGCCCCGGAACCATCGCCGCCGTCGCCACCGCCCGGGCGGCCGGAGCCGAGGTCGTCTCGCTGGGTTCCTCCGCCGACCCCCGGACCTCGGACGCCGCCGTCGACGCGTTGCACGGCAAGCCGGAGGCCGTCCTCGCCGTCGGTCCCGGCTTCGCCGCTGAGAAGGACCTCGAGTACGAGCTCGCCACCGCCACGTCCGGCTCGCAGCTACCCGGCGGCGGGCAGACCGTCTTCCCCGGCCGCACCCTCGTCGCGCTCTACGGCACGCCGGCCACCCCGGCGCTGGGCGTGCTCGGCGAGCAGGGGGCGGAGAAGGCGGCGGACGTCGCGAGGCTGGTCGCCTCGCGGTACGCCCCGCTGGTGAACACGCCGGTCGTGCCCGCCTTCGAGATCATCGCGACGGTGGCGTCGTCCGCCGCCGGACCCGACGGGGACTACTCCGACGAGGCCGACCCGAAGGCCCTGGAAGCGTGGGTCGACCTCGCCCAGCAGCGGGGGCTCTACGTGCTGCTCGACCTGCAGCCCGGGCGCTCGGACTTCCTGGACCAGGCCAAGCGCTACTCCTCGCTGCTGCAGCGGCCCAACGTCGGGCTGGCCCTGGACCCGGAATGGCGGCTGACACCGACGCAGCGCCCACTCCAGCAGATCGGCTCCGCCGACGTGGCGGAGATCAATCGGGTCGCGGACTGGCTCGCCGAGCTCACCAGGACGAACAACCTCCCGCAGAAGCTCCTGGTCGTGCACCAGTTCCAACTCCGGATGGTCCGGAACCGCCAGGCGCTCGACACGTCCCATCCGGAACTCGCCGTCCTCATCCACGCCGACGGACAGGGCACCCAGCCGATGAAGCAGGACACCTGGCGGGCCCTCCACACCAACGTCCCGGCGGGCCCGGTCTTCTGGGGGTGGAAGAACTTCCTCGACGAGGACTCTCCGACGCTGACCCCGCAGCAGACGATCGACCAGGTGCACCCGACGCCGAACCTGATCACCTACCAGTAGCCGCGGCAGCAGACCGGAAGCGGACATGCCACTGCCCGGGCCGCTCGCCAATGGCCCGGGCAGCGACAGCTCGCGAGGTCGCGGTCGTCGGCTCAGGAGTAGCTCAGCGGCACCCGCAGGATGCGGTCGTTGCTGCCGTTGCTCGTGGTGAGCCACAGCGCCTGCCCGTCGGGGGTCACCGCCACGGCGCGGATGCGGCCGTACGTGCCGCGGTAGTACTCGGTGCGGCCGGTGATCGTGCCGGTGTCGCTGACCTGCAGCCGCCAGAGGCGCTGCCCGCGGAGGGCACCGACCCACAGCGCCTCGCCCGCGAAGGCGAGACCGCTCGGTGAGGCGTCCGCGGGGCGCCACGTGGTCAGCGGGGCACGGAAGCGGGGGTCCGTGGCCGGGCCCTCGACGGTTGGCCAGCCGTAGTTGCCGCCAGCGACGATGCGGTTGACCTCGTCCCACGTGTCCTGGCCGAACTCCGTCGCGTACATGCGGCCGCCGCCGTCCCAGGCCAGGCCCTGCACGTTGCGGTGGCCGTAGCTGTAGACGCGGGAGTTCGCGAAGGGGTTGCCCGGCGCGGGCGTCCCCGTCGGAGTGACCCGGAGGATCTTGCCGCCCAGCGACCCGAGGTTCTGCGAATTCGCCCGGTTCCCGGCGTCGCCGGTGGAGACGTAGAGCATCCCGTCGGGGCCGAACGCGAGGCGCCCGCCGTTGTGGTTGTTCGCCTTCGGGATGCCGGTGACGATCGGCGTCGGGGCGCTGCCGAGGGTGAAGCGCACGACGCGGTTGTCGGTCGCGGACGTCAGATAGGCGTAGACGAGGTGATCGGTCGCGTAGGTCGGCGCGACGGCCAGGCCCAGCAGCCCGCCCTCACCGCCCGGCACGACGCCGGGGACGCTGCCGCGCGGGGTGACGGCTCCGCTCGGGGAGACCTGCAGGATGCGGGCCGAGTTGCGCTCGGAGACGAGCGCGCTGCCGTCGGGCAGGAACGCCAGCCCCCACGGGTTCACGAACCCGCCCGCGATCTGCGTGACCGGGGTGCCGGGCACGGCGCAGGACGCGACCGCGAACACGACGGCGCAAGCGGCGGCGAGGACGCCGACCAGTCGGGATGTCCGGGATACGGGCGAGAAGGTGGCCGAGCGGCCGACGGTGCTCACCTCCCGCAGCCTGCGCGAACTGCAACAGATAACGCAAGTCACGAATTGAGACGAAAGGTCACCTACAGCGCCACGGCGTCCGGCGAGCGCCCTGCCCCTACCCCTGCCATCAAGATCGTGAGCAACGTGAAAGATCGACATCCCGTACAGCCGGCCGGGTAACGCGGCGTGTCGATCAGCGCGGTTGCTCGCGATCTTGAGGGTGCGCGACCTGCGGCGAACGCGGCACGTTCACGCCGCCGCCAGCTGTCGGCCGACGAAGGCGAGCTGGGCCGGTGCGGCGTGCCGCCACCACGCGACGTCGTGCCCCCCCGGCCCGAGATCGGACTCGGCCTCCGGCATCGCCGCGAGCAGTGCGCGGACGCCGGGCAGGAAGGGGTCGGATGTCCCGCAGCTGACACGGACGGGTATCCCCCGGAGCGACGCCCGTTGACGCAGCACGTCGTGGTCGTCGAAGTCCTGCCGGCCATCGAACGCGCCGGGGGCGGTGTCGGCCGACCGGGTCCAGATCGCGGGGCTGTCGACGGCGACCGCCGCGACCCTGGAGGGGCCGAGCCGCTCAGCGAGCAGCAGCGCGCCGTACCCGCCCATCGACCAGCCGCCGACCGCGAACCGGTCGACCTTCAGCCCGCGGGACGCCAACAGCGGCAGCAGCTCGTCGACCAGCATCGCCTGCGCATCCGCGCCCGACGCCCGCGGATGCCAGTAGTCGTGGTCGCCGCCGTCGACCGCGACCAGCGCGAACGGGTCCGTCCCCTGCCGCACGGTCTGCGCGAGGAACCCGCCGAGCCCGTGACTGCCGAGCACGGCCCGGTGGTCGTCGCCGCGGCCGTGCAGGACGAGGAAGAACCGCAGCGCGTCCCCCTCACTCGTTCCCGGCGGGTAGGCGACCGCCCATCCGGTCGGCGCCCGACGGGCGGCGGAGTCGAAGCTGCCGCTGACCACGGCGCCGGGACGCGGGGCGGGCCGGTGCGAAGCGGTGCCGCCGGGCACGGCGACCCCGCTGCCGGCCCGGAGTCGCGGTTCCGCGACGGCGGCGCCAGCTCCCAGCACGGCGACTGCACCGGCCCCGAGGAGGAGCCGGCGTCGCGTGACGCCGGACGCCCGCTGGTCCGGCTGGGACCGCTGGTCCGGCTGGGCCCGCTGGTCAGGCTGGGCAGCTTCGGGCCGTTCGGGCTGCTGGGCGGGCACAGGGTCCTCTCGCTGCGTCGGCTCAGCGGCTGCGGGTGGTGCCTCCGGTGGGGGTCGAACCCACACTGCCACCCTTTTAAGGGGCGTGTCTCTGCCAATTGGACTACGGAGGCGACGAACCATAGTGGGGGCGACGCAGGCGCCGTCTCGGTTCTACCCCAGCAGCGTCGCGACGGTGGGCGGCTGCCGCCTCAGCGGTACCGCTTGCGCGGGTGGATCGCGTGCGCGCCCGCGACCCGGTCGAGGAACAGCAAGCCGTCGACATGGTCCAATTCGTGCGCGAAGGCGCGGGCCTCGAAGGCGTCGGCGGAGTACGTCCGCTCCTCCCCGGTGCCCGGGACCTGTCCACGGACGACGATCCACCCCGGACGAGTCACGTCGCCGGTGAGCTCCGGGACGGACATGCAGCCCTCGCGCCCGGGCATCGGCTCGCCCGAGTCCAGCACCACGGGATTGGCGAGGACGACGAGGCCCGAGCACGACCGGGCCTTCTTGTGGCCGGTCACGTCCAGGACGAACAGCCTGCTGCCGATGCCGACCTGCGGCGCGGCCACCCCCACGCTGCCGGGCGAGTGGCGCATCGTCTCGACGAGGTCGTCGGCCAGCGCGATGACGGTGGGGTCCCGCGGATCGACCTCGGCCGCGGGGTGCGCGAGCACCGGGGCCGGGGCGAGGACGACGTCGCGGACCGTCACGGCGTTCCTCTTCCAGCCCGTCGGATCACAGCGTGTCGCTGTCGGCGGCCCGGACGTGCGCCTCCACCTCGAGGTCGGCGGACAGGCGGGTCAGACGCGCGGCGAGCGCCGACGCATCGCCGGGCAGATCGACCTCGGCGTGCAGCACGTACAGGTCGCCCGCAAGGCGGGTGGACAGGTCCGTGATGTTGCCGCCCACGGCGGCGATGGCCGCGGTCACCGCGTGCACGATGCCGGGCCGATCAGCTCCGTGGACGGTGACGACGAACGGGTCGCCGCCCAGCGCGGCGTGCGTGGACGGTGCGTCGCGGACGGAGACGAGCAGGCCGAGCCGCTCGGCCACCGGCGCGAGGTCGGCAGCCACCGCCTCGGCCGAGGCGGGCACGTCGACGACGAGGGTCATCGCGAACTGTCCCCGGAGGATCGTCATCGACGCGTCCTCGAGGTTGCCCGACTCCGCGAGCAGCACCTCGCTCAGCGCGGCGATGACACCCGGACGATCGGGTCCGAGAACGGCGACGGCGAGTTCGGGCACCCGTCGAGTATCAGCCGCCGGTGGTGCCGGGCGACAGCGCCTCGATGAGCGGCGTCCCGCAGGCCGGCGCCAGGATGGCGTTCTGCAGCGGCCCCCGTTCCCCGGGCGGGTAGACCTGCACGTGCAGGCCCCGGACGACGTCGCCCTCGCACGGCACCGGGCTGGTGCGGAGCCTGGCGGAGGCGACCTCGCCCGGCGCCAGGACGATCGGGGCCGACGGAGCGTCGCCCGTGCGCTGCGCGGGCTGCCCGACCTGCCGGTACTGCCCGTCGAGCAGCGAGACGCCGGGGTAGCCCTGCAGCCGGCAGGGCGCGGTACCCGCGTTGCGCAGGACGAGTTCGTTGCTCCGCGTGCCGGCGGCGGCCGAGGTGGTCCCGACCGCCAGCGCCAGGTGGGCCGAGCTGCAGGTGTCGGGGCCCACGGGGTCGGGCGGCGGCACGGCCGGCGTCGAGGGAGCGTCGCCGGTCCCCTCGACGAACGCGGTCACGGTCGACGGCCCGCACAGGTCGACGGCCAGGAAGGTCTGGAGCGGCCCGTCGCCGCCGGGCGGGACGACCCGCACGGCCTGGGAGACGTCCGAGGTCGGGGTGCAGGTGGCGTGCGGGGTGCGCACGACGCTGCTGGCCACGTGCGTCGGCGCGAGCGTGACGGGGGCGCCGGCGGGGCCGGTGGCCGTGACGGGCTGCCCCGTCGGCTTCGACGTCCGGTCGAGGAAGATGACGTCCGGGAACCCCTGCAGCATGCACGGCTCGGTGCCGGCGTTGCGCAGGAACAGGCGCGTGACCGTCGTCCCGTCCGCGGGCTGCGAGCCGCCGATCTGCAGCGCCAGATGCCTCGACGAACAGGCGGCCGCCGAGCCTCCGGTGCCGTTCCCGGCGGCTACGGGACTGCTCGGAGCGGTACCGCCGGAGCCACCGCCCGCTTCCGAGGCGGTGATGGGCGGCGCGGAGGACGGCGGCGACGCCGACGGACGCGCACCGTCGTAGCATCCCGCGACGAACGCGAGCAGCACGCCCGCGACGATCGCGAGCCGTCCGGCGCGCATAGCCACGACGTCAGCGTTCCCGATGCCCGCGTTCCCGAAGCGCTCGAACGCGAACCGGGGACGCGGCGCGTCGATCGGTTCGCGGCGCCGGGAGATCAGCGCTCGGGGAGATCAGCCCTTGGTCTCACCGCTGTTGGTCTGGTACGGCCGCTCCGGAGGCGGCGAGCCGCCGGCGGTGACGCCGGCCATCTCCTCGTCGCCGCGCATCTCACCGGTCTCGTCGCGGGGCGTGTCCCCCGGCGTCGACTCGGACGCCTTCGGGTTCGGCCCGGCCGCCGCGCGGAAGTCGGCCCGCGGGTCGGCGAAGGCACCGAGCGAGACGATCTCGCGGGGGAAGAAGAGGTCGGCCGTCCAGTCGGTGAGCACCCGGACCTTGCGGTTGATCGTCGGCACCCGCGACAGGTGGTAGGTGCGGTGCATGAACCAGGCCGGGAAGCCGCGCAGCTTGACGCCGTAGATCTCCGCGACCCCCTTGTAGAGGCCGAGCGAGGCGACCGAGCCGGCGTACTTGTGCTCGTAGGGCATGACCGGCTTGCCCCGCAGCTCGCGCAGGACGTTGTCGGCGAGCACCTTGGCCTGCCGCACCGCGTGCTGCGCCGAGGGCCCGGTGGTCGACCCGTCGTCCTTCGACAGGTCCGGCACCGCGGCGCAGTCACCGGCGGCCCAGGCATCCGCCACGCCCTCGACCTGCAGGAACGCCGTGGTCTTGACCCGCTTCTTGTCGTCGATCGGAAGGTCGGTCGACTCGATCAGCGGGTGCGGGCGCACCCCGGCCGTCCAGACGATGGTCTCGGAGTCGAACTCCTCACCGTTGTCGAGCACGACGTGTCCGCCCTCGAGGGAGTTCACCCGGGTCTCGAGCTTGACCTCCATGCCACGGTGGGCGAGCTGCTCGACCGTGTAGAGCCCCATCCCGCGGGAGACCTCGGGCAGGATCCGGTCGGTCGCCTCCACCATGACCCAGCGCATGTCGGAGGGGTCGATGCTCGGGTAGTACCGGCAGGCCGCGCGGGCCATGTCCTCGAGCTCGGCGAAGGCCTCGATCCCGGCGTAGCCCCCGCCGATGAAGCAGAACGTGAGGGCCTTGCGCCGCAGGTCCGGGTCGTCGGAGGACTCGGCGGCGTCGAGGCGCGCGAGGACGTGGTTGCGCAGGTAGATGGCCTCGGCGACGGTCTTGAAGCCGATGCCGGTCTCGGCGAGGCCGGGGATCGGCAGCGTCCGGGCGATCGACCCGGGGCACATGACGAGGGTGTCGTACTCGACGTCGCGGGCCGGGCCCTCGAGCGGCGTGATCAACGCGCGCTTCGCGCCGTGGTCGACCTTCTCGACCCGGCCGTTGATCACCTCGCACTCGTCGAGGACCCGCCGCAGCGGGACGACGAGGTGCCGCGGCTCGAGGTTGCCGGCGGCTGCCTCCGGCATGAACGGCTGGTAGGTCATGTAGGAGTTCGGGTCGACGACGGTGATCCGGCCCTCCCCCGGCTTCAGCTTCCGCTGCAGTCGCAGGGCGGTGTACAGACCGACGTAGCCGCCACCGACGACGAGGATGCGGGGACCTGACTGACTCATGTCGCCTGTGCTACCCGTGTGAGCCTGGGCCTCACCGGACAGGCGGGCGTGCTGTGCCACATCCGGATCCTTTTACGTCAGCGTCACAGCTACCTCGTCGTCACCGCCGGGTCCAGGGGGCCGGGCAGTCCGGCGAGCGCGGCCGCCCGGCCGAGCACGTCGTCGACCATCGCCGGGGTCAGCTTGCCGGTGAAGGTGTTCTGCTGGCTGGGGTGGTAGCAGCCGAGCACCACCAGCCCGGCTCCGCCGCCGGCTCCGGGCGCGGGGTCGGTGGCCGCCTCGGCACCGTGCCCGAAGACCGGCCGGCGGCGCGGCAGCCCGCCGTACCCGGCGGCGGCGAGGGCGGGCCACAGCGACTGCCAGGCGAAGGCGCCCAGGGCGATCGCGACCCGCAGGGTCGGGCGCAGCAGCTCGAGGTCGCGCACGAGCCACGGGCGGCAGGCGTCCCGCTCGGCCGGGGTCGGCTTGTTGGCGGGCGGGGCGCAGTGCACCGGCGCGACGATGCGGGTGCCGATCAGCCGCTGGCCGTCGTCGATGCGCGTCGACGTCGGCGTAGCCGCGAGCCCGGCCCGGTGCAGCGCGGCGAAGATGACGTCCCCGCTGCGGTCGCCGGTGAAGATGCGGCCGGTGCGGTTCCCGCCGTGCGCGGCCGGCGCGAGGCCGACGACGACGATGCGCGCGTCGGCGGGGCCCCAGGACGGCACGGGGCGGCCCCAGTACTGCTCCTCCCGGAACGCCGCGCGCCGCTCGAGGGCGACCGTCTCGCGCCAGTCGACGAGCCGGGGGCAGGCGCGGCAGACGCTGCTGCGGGCATCGAGTTCGGCGACGTCCGCGGCACCCGCGGCCAGCCGGACGACGTCGTCGGCGGTCGCGGCCACGGGGGTGGCGGGGTCGGCGGGATCGCCGGGCCAGCGGCCGGGCGGGACGAACGGCGCCGCTCCCGGGACGGTCAGGGCCGACCCGCCTCGGCGAGGGCGACGTCGGCCGGGTCGTCGGCCCGTTCGGCCGGCTCGGCCCTGCGCGCGCGACGACGCACCAGGGCCGCGACGACCACCCCGACGCCGACGCAGGCGAGGACGTCGATCGGCGCGCGCAGCCGCGGCGGCGAGACGGTGATGATCGACACCGCCGTCATGTACGCGACCGTGACCAGGGCCAGCACGCCGAGCCTCGACCGCCGGGCGAGGACCAGGCCGACGGCGCCGACGAGCAGGACGAGCCAGACGAAGACCAGCGTCCGGTGCCGGAAGGCGATGTCCCGGCCGTCGAGGCGCTCGGCGTGGTCGTTGTCCCTCCAGCGGATGTCGTAGAGGTAGCCGAGGTTGCCGACGACCTTGCCGGGGATCAGCCGCGCGTTGTCGCGGAGCCCCCGCACGCCGATCCTGCGCAGGGTGGTGTCGAGCTGGGCCTCCTCGAGGTTCTCGAGCTGGTCGAACTTCAGCTCCGCCTTGTACCGGTCGTCGCGGATGGGGTCGACGAAGTGCCCCTCCTCGATCGCGGCCGGCCCCCAGATGGCGGCGAGGTTGAACCCGTTCGAGGTGACGATCACCGGCTTGCCGAGCACGATCGTGTTCCGCACGACCCAGGGCAGCACCACGACGACGGCGACGAGCCCGAACACCACGACGGGCTTCAGGCCGCGCGCAGCGCCTGCCCGCGGCCGGTCCCGGTAGGACGCCGCCGGACCGCGAGCAGCAGCAGGCAGACGGCCAGGACCGGCACGAACAGCTGCGCGCTCGGCCGGGTCAGGACCAGCAGCCCGGCGAACAGCCCGGCGAGCACGACGCGCTCGCGGTCGAGCGCCAGCAGCACCGCGAGCATCAGCAGCAGGGCCAGCGGCTCGGTGAGGATGACCCCGTCGTTGGCGAGCAGCGCGGGGTGAACGGTCGCGACCCCGGCCGCGACCAGGGCGGCCGTGCGCCCGCCCAGCCGGAAGGCGAGAAGCGCCACCAGCACCACCACGCCGGTGCCGAGCAGCACGTTGAAGGCCTGAGCGACGCCGACGTGCACCCCGAAGACGCTGTAGAGCCCGCCCAGCAGCACGGGGTAGAGCGGCGGCCGGAACGCGGTCGGGTGCGTCCACAGGTAGGGGAACTGGGAGGCGATGCCCTGCCCGTCGGCGACCTTCGTGGCGATGTCGTTGTAGTGCGCGTCGTCGGTGGTCGGCGCGTAACCGCGCAGCGCGAGCAGGCAGTAGACGACCCGGACGAGCAGGGCGACGGCCGCGATGGTCAGCAGGGTCCGCCGTCCCAGCGTCTCGCGCCCGACGGCCGAGGGACCGAGCCGGTGCCGGCCCCGGTCCGCCGCATCGGTCTGCGCCGACGGCCCGTTCACCCGTACGCGCCGCATCACGCTGGTCAGGTTAGGTGACGGAGGGGGCCTGGCTTCAATTCGTGAACGTCGCGCGCCGAACAATTCCCGGTGAGATCCGTTCGGCGCCTGCGCTCGTCCCGCCCGCTCCGCCTCCTGGCGCTGGTGGCAGGGCTGTCCGCCGCCGCGGCGGCGTGTGTCCCCGCCCCGACGCTGCCGGCGTCGCCGCCGCCGTCGTTCAAGGACGCCGCGAACGGCGGGCCGAGCGACCACGGCTGGTTCGAGGGCGGCAAGACCTGGAGCGGCGACTTCGGCGACCCGCACGTTCTCCGCGTCGGCAGCACCTACTACGCCTACGCGTCCCCGGTGGGCGGGCGCTACCTCCCGGTCCTGACGAGCACCGACCTCAGGACCTGGACCATCCACCGGCGCTGGTCGGCCGCCGGTCCGCCCGGCAAGCCCGGCTACGACGTCGCGGCCGACCCGGCGATCCCGGGCGAGATCCGCGCGTCGGCCGACTCGGCGTTCGGCAAGTACGACAACAACGACGCGCTGGTCCGGCCGGCGTCCTGGGGTCTGTCGCACCCGCAGGGCCCGTGGATCAACAAGGACCTGTGGGCGCCCGGCGTCTTCAACATCGGCAACACCTGGTACGCCTACTCGGCGGTGCGCACCAGCTGGACCTCCGACGACCCGCACGGCTTCGGCCGGTTCTGCCTGACCGTCGCCTCGGCGTCGAGCCCGCTCGGGCCGTTCCGGGACATCAGCGGCGGCGCACCGATCCAGTGCCAGCCGGTCAGCGCCGACCCGGCCGGCTCGATCGACCCCTACCCCTACCGGGACCCGGCGACCGGCCGGAACTACCTGCTGTGGAAGGCCGCCGGCAAGGTCGGCAACCACGAGTCGGCGCTGATGTCGGTCGAGCTGGGCAACGACGGCAAGCCCAAGCCGGGCGCGCCGTGGGTGAAGCTGCTCCAGACCAACCGGGCCGCCGCCTGGGAGGGCGGCACCATCGAGAACCCGGCGATGATCAACTACAACGGGACGACGTACCTGTTCTACTCGGCGAACTACTCGGGCGTCCTCGACAGCCGCGGCCGGAGCAACTACGCCACCGGCTACGCGATCTGCCCGAACGGGCCGCGCGCGGCCTGCACCCGCCCCAAGCCGGGTTCGCCGTTGCTGGCCGGCAACGGCAACGACCAGGGCCCCGGCGGCGCCACGGCGTTCACCGACCCGTCCAACCGGCTGAAGATCGCCTACGCCACCTTCTGGCTGGGTGAGAACCGCAACGGCTACCACCCGCGCCGCATGCACGTCGCCGGGCTCGTCCAGAACCGGGACAAGACGCTGAGCCTGGGCTGAAACCGGCACACCCATCGCAGGTGCCGCCCCACATCAGATCCGATGTGGGTCCCGCTGGAGAGCCGGGTGCCGCCCCACATCAGATCCGATGTGCTGGCCGGAGTGTCAGCGGGTGTGCGCGTTCGGCACCGTGATCGGCGTGTTCGGCGGCACCGTCAGCTCCACGGAACCCGGCACGCCGGCGGCGCGCTGCTGCGGGGAGGTTGTGGACGGTGTGCTCGGCAGCGGCGTGCCGGTGACGGAGAGGACGCCGCCCGACGACCAGGAGAGGGTGCCGACCGACAGCAGCCGCGTCGTCGTCCCCGGCTTGTAGGCGTGCCAGGCGAGCAGCGGCGCGCCCGTGTTGCTCGAGAACGCGCTGGCCCCGCCCCCTCCGCTGCCGAACGACGGGTCCTCGAGCAGCCGCCCGTTCCGCGCGCAGATCGAGACGCACAGCGCCTGACCCTCACCGTAGGTCGACTTGGAGAAGTCGCCGCCGCTGTAGAGCAGGTGCAGCCGGCCGCCCGCGGACAGCAGGTCGGGCCCTTCGATGACCTGCGCCTCCCAGCTGCCGATCGTGCTCTTGAGCAGCGTGTTCGGAGCGCCGGTGAAGGTCCAGAGACCGGAGTCGAGCCGGCGGTTCTCGATCGAGGTCGGCAGCGACGAGCTGTTGCCGTCGGTCTTGGTGGTCAGCCACGTACGACCGTCGGCGGCCTGATAGACCGACGGGTCGATGTCCCCGCCGACCGAGGGCTGGCAGAGCAACGGGGCGGTGTTGCGCGCCCGAACGGTCGTGAACGGGCCGGTGGCGGTCGGCGCGTAGGCCACGCCGATGCACTTCAGCGGCGCGTCGTTGACCGTCCGCTTGCCCCGGACGGAGGCGGAGAAGTAGAGCAGCCAGGTGCCGTCCGCCCGGCGGACCGAGGACGGGGCCCAGGTGTAACCGCCCTCCGCCCACGCCGGCAGCGTCGGCAGGGCGTCGCCGACGAAGGTCCAGTTCGCGAGGTCGGGCGACGTCCAGGTCGGGACGTTGCCGTAGTGCGTGTTGGTGGTGTGCAGGACGTACTGATGGCCGTCCCAGGTGACGTCCGGGTCGGCCGCGTCGGCGGTCAGCGACGTCTGCGTCTGAAAGGCGCAGGCGGCCGGGCCGACGAGGCCGAGGACGATGACAAAGAGAATGGCGACGCGACGACGCATCAGCACAGAGCCCCCGAGGTTCCGCTGAGTTACCAGGTCGGAGGCCTATCGGCACCACCCCGGGACCTACTTACGCGAAAGCGCACATTCGTTCAGCAGGCCGACGAATGTCGAACTCGGGTCGGAACCCGGACTAATGGTCGACGGTCACCTGGGTGATCGGCAGGTGCGGCTCGACCGCCGGGAAGACGACGAAGAACAGCAGCGCGACCACGGCGAGGAGCAGGACGAGCGCGGAGGCCGCCTTCGCCGGTGCGGGGCCGGGCAGATGACGCCAGATCCAGGCGTACACGTCGCTCCCCTCCCTCGGATCACCCTCGAGCCTAGTGAGGTCGAGGCTAGTGAGGTCGCGCCCGGGACAGCGTCGTGGTGGCGAGCTGCCGCTGCTCGGCGGCGTGCGCGCTGGTGAGCTGCAGGTCGCCGGACGCCGACTGGGTGCCGAGATCCTGCAGCAGGTACATGTTCCAGGCGGCCGAGTTGCTGAGCAGCGACTGGACGGTGGCCTGCAGCGCCTGGCCGCCGAAGGCGACGCGGGCCGCGGGCGGTCCCGGTGCCGGCCCGGGAGACGGCCCGGGAGACGAGGACCCGTTCAGCACGCCGACGAGCGTGTCGGCGTCGACGGACAGCCCGCCGGACGTGACCACCGGCCCCGTCGATCGCAGCACGGCGGCCAGAGCCTCGGGGGTGACCCGGACGACGCCGTCGATCCCGACGCCGCTCCCCGCCTGGACGGACGCGAGCGTCCCGGTGCCGGCGCCGGCGACCATCGGGGTGCCGGCGACCACGTCCACCAGCACGAAGGGGCCTGCGGCGCCCGAGGGCTGCCCCGGCATCGCGAGCGTCACGAGGTACCGGCGGGAGCCGTCGGCGCCGAGCATGTCCGGCGCGACGCGCGCGGCGACGTCGGTGTTGTGCAGGGTCTTCAGCGCCACGTCGAGGCTGGTGGCGAGGTCCGCCCGCCCCTGGGCGACCGGGGCGATCAAGCCGGTGTCGGGCAGGACCGCGACGTCGGCGCGCGCCCGGGAGAGGCTCGCGATCGCGCGGCCGAGCGGCTCGCGCGCGGTGACCAGCGCCGAGGCGTCGAGCCCGCCGTCGGGACGGAGGAAGCTCTCGGGACGAAGACCCCCGGCCGCCTCGAGAAGCGCGGGAAGGCCGACGCGGGCGGCGTCGTCGCCGGCGCGGGTGAGGCCGGTGAACGTGCGGAGGCTGTTGCCGAGGTAGGGCACCGCGGCCGCTGCCCGCCACAGCGGCCCGGACGTCGCGTCGGCGGCGATGCGGGTGGAGCGCTGCATGTCGGCGAGGGCCAGCTGCGCCGCGGGCACGTCGCCGTTGGTGATGTCGGACTGGACGGCGGCGGACTGGGCCATGGCGGTCGCCGACTCGCGCTGCGCGACGGCGGCGTTCCACGCGATCCGGGCGCCGGCCGCGATCAGCAGCACGAACAGCAGGAGGGTGCCCCAGAGGACGCGCCGCCGGGTGGAGCGGCGGCGCACGGCGCGGTGCCGGGCGACCGGACGACGGGCAGCCGCCGTCCGGGGCCCGGCGTGCCGGCCGACGGTGGTGGGCGCCGGCGCCGGCGCGAAGGCGGCCGGCGCGAAGGCGACCGGCGGCATCGGCCGGGGGGCCAGCGGGTGGACCCGCGCGGCGACTCCCGCACCGGGAACCTGCTGCAGCTGGTCGTGCCGGGGCCGGCGCTGCGCCGGGAGCGAGGGCTCGGTCGTCGCGGGCTGCGCGAGAAACCGCGGCGGGGGCGCGGCCATCAGGCCTCGACGTCGAGGCGGCGTGCACCGGCCACGCGGGCGGCGGCGGGCGCGACGCGGCGGACGGACGAGCGCATGGACACCTCGGAGCGGAAGGGGACTACTGCCTTCCTCAACGGCAGGTCGGGGCCACCCTTGAGCCGGGAGCCGCGCCGAGCTGGCGCTAATGCCCCGAAACGGACAGCGCGATGCCGTCCAGGATGTCGTGCTCGCTCGCGACGACGCTGCCGGTCCCGACCGCCCGCGTCACCTCGCGGAGCACCAGCGCGCCGGCGGTGATGACGTCGACGCGCCCCGGGTGCATCACGGGAAGGGCCGCCCGCTGGTCGCTCGTCATCCCGAGCAGCCGCTGGACGACGTCGTCGACCTCGGCCTCGGAGATCCGCGAGAGGTGGATGCGCTCGGCGTCGTAGGCGGGCAGGCCGAGCGCGATGCCCGTGACCGTCGTCGCCGTCCCCGCGACGGCGACGAGCGTGCCCGCAGCCGAGAGATCCACCGTCGCGCGCACCTCGTCGAGTGCGCGGTGCACGTCGTCGAGGAGGGAACGGACCTGGGCCTCGCTCGGGGGGTCGTCGTGGAGGTGC
Source organism: uncultured Actinomycetota bacterium (assembly GCA_963783105.1). Lineage (GTDB taxonomy): Bacteria > Actinomycetota > Actinomycetes > Frankiales > Frankiaceae > JAVEDQ01. The sequence goes on along the minus strand of CAWAMI010000004.1, from coordinate 43,600 downwards.
CGCTCGGTGAGCCGGACGCAGCCGATGTCGACCGAACGGGCCGCCCGCGCGCCGGTCGCGTCGCCGAGGACGAATTCGGTCGAGCCGCCGCCGATGTCGACGACCAGGTACGGCTCGGCGACGTCCCCCCGCGCGCGGAGGTCACCGGTGGCGCCCGCGAAGCTCAGCGCCGCCTCCTCGTCGCCGGTCGCCACCTCGGGGTCGACCCCGAGGATCTCGCGCACGCCGTGGACGAACTCCGCGCGGTTCTCGGCGTCGCGGGTGGCGCTGGTCGCGACCATGCGCACCGCCTCCGCTCCCAGGCCCCGGGCCTGCTCGGCGTACTCGCGCAGCGTGCGCAGCGTGCGCTCGAGCGCTGCGGGATCGAGCCGTCCTGTGCGGTCGACGCCCTGGCCGAGCCGGACGACCTCCATCCGCCGGAGCACGTCGGTCAGCACCGGCGGGCCCTCCCCGCCGGACGAGCCGCCGGGCGAGACGTCGGCCACGAGCAGCCGGATCGAGTTGGTGCCGCAGTCGACGGCCGCGACCCTCACGGGCCTTCCTCGGGTGAGGCGACCCCGCACGCGGCCACGCACGGTCCCCGCTCGGACCAGTCGGGGAGCATCGCGAGCGCCTCGTCGCCGAGCGGGTTGACCCCGGGCCCCACGGCGAGGCTGTGCGCGACCAGCACGTGCAGGCACTTCACCCGGCCGGGCATCCCGCCGGCAGAGACCCGCCCGGGCAGCACGCCCAGCGCGTCCCGTCGGCGCAGGTAGTCCTCGTGTGCGTCGCGGTAGCGGGCCGCGAGGTGGGCGTCGGTCGCGAGCCGCTCGGTCATCTCGCGCATCACGCCGTGCGCCTCGAGGCGGCTGATCTCCTTCGCCGCCCGGGGGCAGGTCAGGTAGTAGAGGGTCGGGAACGGGGTGCCGTCGGCCAGGCGCGGCGCCGTCTCCACCACGTCCGGCAGCCCGCAGCCGCAGCGGTGCGCCACCGCGCGGATCGCCCGCGGCTCGCGGCCGAGTTGCTCGCCGACCACGGCGACGTCGCGCGGGTCGAGTCCGGCGTCCGATCCGGCGTCCGCCTCGGCGTCCGCCTCAGCATCAGAGTGCATCCGTCCAGCCTGCCCGATATCGGACCGGTCGGCGGCGACGAGCAGGCGCAACCGGCTGCGGAAACGGGAGGCTGGGAGCACACTGCCCGTGCGGGAAGCAGACCCTGCTGAGGAGGCCCCATGGTGCACGGGGTTCGGCGCCGGGCGCTGCTACTGCTCGGCGGGATGACGCTGACGGCGGCGGCGCAGGCCGTACGCGGGCTCGGCGAGGCGTCGCTGATCGCCGCTCGCGAGCGGGGGGACGCCCTCCCGGGTCCGCGACTGTCGCTGGCGCGGGGCCGCATCCCGGCACAGCCGTCGTCGCCGATGCGGGGACGCACCGCGCCCGCCCCGCGGTCCGGCAGCGAGCCGACACCGTTGCCCGACGTCCGCCCGTTGCCCGACGTCCGCCCGTTGCCCGACGCCCGCCCGTGAGGCCGGGCCGCCGGGTCTACTTGCTGGTCGCGACCGCGCTGCCCCACAGCTGCGCGTACCAGGGCTGGTCGTGCTTGCCGGGCACCGCCGGCGTGTGGACCTTCCCATCGGACGCGACAGTCGGAGCGGGCGGGGGAGGCAGGAGGAAGACCTTCTCCCCGGGAAGCTGGTAGTACAGCCGGCTCCGCGCCTCGTCCGCGACGCTCGCCGGGTTCTGGTACCGCGCGATGGTGCTCTGCAGGTCGGCGACCGCCGCCCGGTCCTGCTGCTGCTGCTCGCGCAGGTCGCCGATCGTGGAGCGCTGGGTCAGGTAGGCGCGCAGCGGATAGGCCATGGTCAGCGCCACCATGCAGATGGTCAGGGCCAACAGCGCAGCCCGCGTGGTGACGGTGAGGCGGGAGCCGACGGCGCGCGGCGACTTGGTGAGGCTGACGGGTTCGCCGGCGCCGGTGGCTCCGGCCGTTCGGCGGAAGGCGGGACGGGGGGCTGCGCCGCGGTTGGGCCGGACGCGGACGGTCGAGCTGCGTCCGTCGCGCCGGACGGAACCGGCCGGGGCGCCGCGGCGGGTGCCGCCGACCGGGCGGGCGGCCGTGCGACGGGCGGGATTGCGACGATCCGGGTTGCGGCGGTCGGGGCTCGACGGGCCACGCGTCGTCATCCGGCGGCTCCTGCGGGGTCGGTGACGGGCTTGGCGTCCTTCAGGTCGGACGTCGCGGAGGTGGCGCGCGGGAAGGCGGACGCCCCGGCGTAGCGGGCGGCGTCGGAGAGCGCCTCCTCGATGCGGAGAAGCTGGTTGTACTTCGCGACCCGCTCGCTCCGGGCGGGCGCGCCGCTCTTGATCTGACCGCAGTCGGTGGCGACGGCGAGGTCGGCGATCGTGGTGTCCTCGGTCTCGCCGGAGCGGTGGCTGATCATGCTGCGGTAGCCGTTGCGGTGCGCCAGCGCGACGGCGTCGAGGGTCTCGGTCAGCGTGCCGATCTGGTTGACCTTGACGAGCAGCGCGTTGCCGCAGCCCTGCGCGATCCCGCGGGCGAGGCGCTCCGGGTTGGTGACGAACAGGTCGTCGCCGACGATCTGCACCTTCTGGCCGAGCTGCGAGGTGATGGTGCTCCAACCGTCCCAGTCGTCCTCGTCCAGCGGGTCCTCGAGGGAGACGATCGGGTAGTTGGCGACGAGGTCGGCGTAGTACTCCGTCATCGCGTCGCCGTCCCGCTGCTGGCCCTCGAAGGCGTACGAGCCGTCGGCGAAGAACTCGCTGGCGGCGACGTCGAGGGCCAGCGCGATGTCCGACCCGGGGGTGTAGCCCGCCTTCTCGATGGCCGAGAGGATGAGGTCGAGCGCCTCGCGGTTGGCCGGAAGCTCCGGCGCGAAGCCGCCCTCGTCCCCGATGCCCGTGCTGAAGCCCTGATCCTTCAGGACCTGCTTCAGCGCGTGGTAGACCTCGGCACCCCAGCGCAGCGCCTCGGCGAAGGTGCTCGCGCCCACCGGCGCGATCATGAACTCCTGGATGTCGACGTTGGTGTCGGCGTGCGCGCCGCCGTTGAGGATGTTCATCATCGGCACCGGCAGCAGATGCGCGGTCGGGCCGCCCAGGTAGCGGAACAGCGGGATGTCGAGGCTCGTCGCCGCGGCCCGGGCGACGGCGAGGGAGACGCCGAGGATCGCGTTGGCGCCCAGCGCCGACTTGTCGGGCGTGCCGTCGAGGTCGAGCAGCGTCTGGTCCAGCAGCCGTTGCTCGGTCGCGTCGAGGCCGATGACCTCCGGCGCGATCTGCTCGTCGACCGAGGCGACGGCCTGCATGACGCCCTTGCCGCCGTAGCGGTGGTCGTCGTTCGTCGAGTTCCCGTCCCGCAGCTCCTTGGCCTCGAACTGGCCGGTGCTGGCCCCACTCGGAACGGAGGCGCGGCCGACGGTGTCGTCGTCGAGCAACACCTCCACCTCAACCGTCGGGTTGCCCCGGCTGTCCAGGATTTCGCGGGCGGCGACGTTCTCGATGGACGGCACGGCGGGACTCCTCGGGCGGATCGATCGACCGTCGCGAGCCTAACCGGCTGCTGTTGCGCCGAGGGGACGCCTCGCCGTCAGTGTTCCGAGTCAGCGTTTCCGCGTCAGCGTGTCCGAGTCAGCGGTTCCGAGTCAGCGTTTCCGAGTCAGCGTGTCCGCGTCAGTGGCCCGACTTGCCGCTGCTGCCCTTCCCGGAACCGCTCGCACCGGAGCCGGACGCGTGGGTACCGCTCGCCCCCTTGGTGGCGGCGCCGCCCCCGTTGCCCTTCCCGTTGCCGGAGTTGCCGGCGCCGGAGTTGCCGGACTTGCCGTTGTTGCCGGACTTGCCGTTGGAGCCGTTGTTGCCGTTGGAGCCGGTGGAGCCCGAATGCGCCGACCCCGAGTTGCCCCGCGAGCCCGGGTTCCCCGACCCCGCCGTGGTCGGGCGCTTGCCGGCGGACCCCGAGCCGGAGGAGGAGGCCGCCGGGCGACCCGCGCTCGACGACGCGCTCACGCTCGGCTGGGCCGCACCCGTCGTCGAGGCGGAGTTCCCCGAGGGGGGCGACGCCGTGACCGCGGGCCGCGGCGGTGCCAGCGGGGTGCCGCGCGCGACGGTCGTCGCGGACAGCCACCTCGGCAGCGTGGCCCCCGGCGCCAGCCCGGAGACCCCTCCGGCGTTTGCTCGACCGTGCCCGCCCGGGTTCGTTGCCGTGCTGGTCGAGGCGGCGGCCGAGGCACCCGTCGCTCCCCCGGCGTCCGGCCCACCGTCCGCCAGTGCCGGTGCCGCGACGCCGGTCGTCGCGATCGTCGCCGCCGTCAGGCCGGTCGCCATCGGCAGCGCCGCCTGTCCGGCCGCGGCCACGAGCTGCAGCGACGCCTCCGGCAGCCGGCTGAGGAACGGGAAGTGCAGCAGGAACGACACCGGCCCGATGCTCGAGAGCATCCGGGGCAGCCCGATCGACAAGAACGCGCGCACGACGTCGGGGTCGAAGTGGGTGCCGGCGCAGCGCGCGAGCTCCTCACGGCCCGCCGCCGCGGCCATCGGACGCTTGTAGGCGCGGGTCGCGGTCATCGTCTCGAAGCTGTCGGCGACGGCGACGACGCGGCCGGCGAGGCTGATCGAGCGGCCGCTCAGCCCGCGCGGGTAGCCGGTGCCGTCAAAGCGCTCGTGGTGGTCCGACACGCCGCCCACCCAGGGGCCCAGCCACTCGGCGAGCGGGCCGAGCAGCCTGATGCCCGCCGCCGGGTGGCCGCGCAGCACGTCCCACTCGTCCGGGGTGGGCTTGCCGGGCTTGTTCAGGACGGCGGCCGGAACCTGCAGCTTGCCGATGTCGTGCAGCAGCGATGCCCAGCGCAGCTTGTCGCGGTCGGTGCCGCTGATGCCGAGCTGCTCGGCGAGAAGGTCGGTGAACACCCGCACCCGCTCGGAGTGGCCGCGGGTGTGCCGGTCGTGCCGGGAGAGCTGCGCGACCCGCGCCAGCACCTCCGTCGCGGCCCTGGCCCGGGGGCTGCTGCCCTCCGCGAGGTTCTTCAGCCGCCGAGGGTCGCCGACCGCTCGCGCGACGCGGTACCGCGAGGGGACCTCGTCGGGGAACAGCAGCGTCAGCTTCAGCAGCACGGCCATCGGCATCAGGCGCCGCGTCTGCTTCTCCACCACGGTCGCGACCACCGTGCTCACCCCGAGCAACAGGAGCCACCAGCCGATGCGCACGCCGATGCTCGACGGGGTCTCGACGCCCCAGTTCAGCAGGACGGTGGCGGCGATCGCCGCCGCGGCCGGGACCAGGTAGATCAGCGCCTTGATCGCCCCGGCGAGCAGCGGACGGCTCTGCCACCGGTGCCCGGTGCTGTCCTCCGACCGCTCCGGCGAACGCCGCGGCGCCGGGATGCGCGCGGTGGCACCGGCGACGAGCCCCTCCGTCGCGTACCGGACGCGCGCGAGGACGGCCGCGCGCTGACCCACTGTCGTCCCCCCGTCGTCCGATGGCTTACGCCGTTGGTAAGTACGTCGGACGATCGACGGCCCGCCTCGTGCGCCCGATCGGGTGCACGAGACGGGCCGGGCGTGTCAGTGGTGGCCGTGGTGCGGGGCGGGCCGGCCGTGCTTGTCGGGCTTGACGGGCTTGACGTACTTGGCCGTCTTCACGGACTTGGCGGGCTTGCCGTGCTTCGGCGACGGCGCCGGCTTGCTGGGCTTGGCCGGCTTGGGATGGGCCGGCTTGGGGTGGGCCGGCTTGGGCGGCGGCGCCGGGTGCGGCCGGCTGGGCGGAGCCGGGTGCGACGGCGGAGCGGGGTGCGACGGCGGGGCGGGCCGGGGGTTGCTCGGCTGCGACGGGCGCGCCGGAGCGGGCGCGGCGGGCCGCGGAGCGTTGGTCGCCCTCCCGGCGCCGGGGGCTGACGGTCCGGCAGGCGCGCCCATCCCCGAGGGACCCCGGACGCGCGCGACCTGCGCCGCTCCCCCGCCGCCGACGAGGGGCAGGCCATGCCCGTCGAGCAGCTGACCTGGAGCGAGGGGACCCACGGCCGCCGGAACGCCGGGGATCGAAGCGCCGGTGAGTTGGCCGTCGTCGGCCCGGGTCGCCGCCGACGCCGGGGCCGGCCCCGTCCGCGACGCCGGGTCCCCCGGGGTTGCCGGCGTCCGCGAGGCGAGGGTGACCGAGCCGGCGGGGTTCGCGAGGTCGCCGCGGGCGTGACCGAAGGCGCCGGCGTCCCCGAGCGATCCCCCGGCGAAGTATCCGGCGGCGACGAACACTCCCAGGGCCGTCGTCGCGAGCAGGACGTTCCGGCGTCCCGGAGAGGGGGCGCGGTGCGCGCCGACGGGCGGGGCCGGCTCCGGCACGGACGCCGCCGACCGCTCCGGCGCCGACCCGTCGGCGCTGTCGATGTCCCGGCTGTCGATCTCGGCACTGTTGATCTCGGCACTGTCGATCTCGACCGGCCCGAGCCCCGCGCCCGCGGTCAGGGCGCGGAGCTCCGGCCAGGGGAGCTCGTCCTCGATCAGCAGGATCGGCCGCCGGCGTCCGGCGACCCCCTCGGAGGCCGGGTCGGTGTGGTGGAGAGTCACAGACCGAGGAACGGCCCCGGCCTCACCGGTGTGACGCTGCGTGGTGACTCGGTCGCAGGAGTCGCTACCGCTGCGACGCCGCCGTCAGAGGCAGCCCGCACTCCTGCCGAGGAGCTTCAGACCGTTGATGTCCCCGGCCGAGTAGCCGCTGGGCGACGAGTTGCTGATGGTCGGGTACATCAGTTCGCTGCTGTACTTGGCGTGGTTGAGCCCGACGGCGTGGCCGAGCTCGTGCATCAGGATGCCCTGCTTGACCTTGCTCGACAGGAACGGGTACCGGTCGGCGTCGATCACCACGAAGCCGCGCGTGATCTTGTAGACCGGCTTGCCGTTCACGTACGTGCCGGTCGCGGTGAACCCTCCGTAGCCGACGTTGGTGCCGCCGGTGAGGTAGTTGGAGGCGGAGGGACGCCCGGCGCGCCGCCCGAAGGAGACGACGAGCGGGGCCGGGCCGGCCGGCCCGCCGCGCTGCGGGATGAAGGTCGCGGCGCCGTCGTACACGAAGGGGATGCCGGTCTTCGACGACAGGGTGGCGACGGCGGACTTCAGCGCGGTCAGCGTCCCGGCCGGGGCGTTGCGCAGGTCAGCGCGCCAGTGCACCGGCGCGCAGGGGTTCCAGCGCAGGCGCTGCCCGAGGTGCGTGTTGACCGAGTAGTCGTTGGGGTTCCCGGCGACCGCGGCCGGGGCACAGGCGGCCAGGATCGGGACGAGGGCCAGAAGCGCGCCGAGGACCAGACGCACCCGGCGGGGCAGCTTGCGCAGAGTCATACATGGTTACTCGGAGTGATGACGCGCTTGCTTGACTCCCGAATTTCCGTCGGCTGCCGATGGGGGCGGTTACGCGGGCCGCGACGGCGCCTCGTCCGGCCCCGGCTCGGCACCCGCGGCCTCGTCGACCCGCCCCCGGAACCGCCGGGCCGCGCCTCGGAGGGCCGCCTCGGCGTCGACGTCCACCTGCCGGGCGAGGGCGACGACGGCGAACAGCAGCTCCCCGATCCGGTCGACCAGCGGCGGCACGTCGTCGTCGAGCAGATCGGAGGCGAGCGCGGCCACCGCCGCGGCCGGGGTCTCGGCCGAGGCGAGCGCCGGCGATCCCAGATCCGCGCCGAGCCCCGCCTTCGCGGCCCGCGACTGCAGCTTCGCCGCCAGCGACAGCGCCGGCATCCCCATCGGCACCCCGACGACGGGCGATCCCGCGCGCGTCCGCCGGCGACGGGTCGCCGCCGGCACGCTCGGCGGCCTTGATCTCGTCCCAGTTGCGCTGGACCTCGGCGGCGCCGCTCACCGTCCGGTCGGCGAAGACGTGGGGGTGGCGCCGGACGAGCTTGGCGACGAGGCCGGCGGCGACGTCGTCGACGTCCCAGCCGGTGCCCGGCTCGAGCCCCTCGGCGGCGACGCGCGCGTTGAACAGCACCTGCAGCAGCACGTCGCCCAGCTCGTCCCGGAGCGCCTCGAGGTCGCCCTCCTCGACCGTCTCGTGTGCCTCGTAGGCCTCCTCGATCAGGTAGCCCTTGAGCGTGTCGAAGGTCTGCTCGGCGTCCCAGGGGCAGCCGCCCGGCGAGCGCAGGCGATCCATGACCGCGACGGCGTCCAGCAGCCGCGCCCCCGGCGGATCGACCGCCCCGACCACCTCGAGCACGTCGTCGCGGGCCAGCAGCTCGGCGACCAGCCCGGCGTCCGCACCGGGCGTGCCGTAGCGGCCCGGGTCGGCGAGCCAGGCCAGCGGAGCGAGGGCGAGGACGCCGTCGGCCGAGGGCACGGGCGTCTCCCCCTCGTCCAAGCTGCCCAGGACCGACACCTCGACCCCGGCCGCCTCCAGCGCCTCGCGCTGCGGATGGTCCGCCAGGGCGCAGCAGACGGTGCGGGCCCGCAGCACGTCCCAGGCCTGCCCGGACAGCAGCCCGGGCGGAACCGCGGGGGCACTGCGGACGACGACGACCCGGGCGTCCGCGAGCGAGGTCATGGCCGTGGCTGTCCTGTCCTGTCGTCCTGTCCTGCCGACCGGTCCTGCCTGTCGTGCTATCGGGGCTGCTCGCCTACGGCGCCGGCTGGGGAGCGGTCTCGTCCGGCTGGCCGCCGCCGGAGACGTCGGGCAGCGGCGACGGACTCGCCGGCCGCGACAGGTCGGTGGGCGGGGCGCCGATGCCGAGCCGGTCGAGGTTCCAGGTACCGAAGCGGGGGTTCACCGAGACGCCGGTCTTCCGGGCCTCCTCCTGCAGGACGGGCAGGACGGCGGCACGGCGCTGATCGAACACGAGCAGCTGCCGCAACTGCGGGGCCAGCTGCTCGTAGGTCTGCCCCTGGTAGGCCGAGCGCAGCTGCTGGAACGCCTGCCGCGCGGCGCTGTCCGGCGCCACCAGGTTCGGCGCCACCCGGTCGGCGATGGCGTTCTCCAGCGCCCACGCCTCGAACAGCGTCGACAGGTCCTGCGGCGCGATGCCGATCTCCGCCGCCGACTGCTCCAGCGCCGCGAGCCCGCCGTTGAAGGGCGCGTAGCGGGAGAGGAACACCTGCGTGTCGGTCGGGCTGAGGGTGATGCCCTGCTGCTGCGCGACGCGGCGGGCCAGGTCGCGCTCGATCAGCGTCTGCAGCCAGAACTGCTGGATCTCGGCGCGGCTCAGGTTCGCCTTCGCGTTCGCCGCCGCGTTCGCCCCGCGGTCGACGTAGCCGGCGAGCTGGCTGGTCTCGATGGCGGTGGACCCGACGAAGGCCGCGACACCGGTCTTGGACTCGCACCCGGTGAGTGCCGGAGCCCCGAGGACGGCGACGAGTGCGACGCCGGCGGCCCCGATGCGGAGGCGGGAACGGGAGGTGCGCGTCACCGCCTCACCGTACTGTTTCGGCAGGCCTCGTCCGCGCACGGCGCGGGCAAGCGGGACCGCCGTCACTGATACGTGATCAGGTCCGGCTGAGGTCGCAGCGCCATCGCCTCCGCGGGGGTCATCGTGTCGGTGTCCTCGTCGAAGAACAGCTTGAAGCCGATCCGGAACGGCGGCCTCGGGAGCGCCAGCTGCCGGTAGACCCCCTTCTTCAGCTGCTGCGACCCGAAGCCGTCGGCGTGGAAGATCGTCGCGAGCCCGTAGCGCGCGACGATCCGCTGTCGGTCCGGGAGCATCGGCAGCGTGAACTGGTGGATCACGAATGCCTTCTCCGGCAACCGGTTCGCCTTCGCCAGGCCCTGCACGTACGCGGACACCGAGTTGATCTCCGCCGCCGTCGCCGACCCGATCACCGTCGCCGGCACCTGGTTCGGCTTCATCCGCCACTCCGGGTCGAGCGCCACGCCGACGTCGGGTTGGCTGATGAACCGCTCGTAGCGCTTCACCTGCGGCAGGAACTGCCCGCGGCCGGGCTGGAAGTCGAGGATGAGCAGCATCTTGTGCCGACGGGCGGCGTCGAGGTAGCGCTGCACGGTCGCCGGGTCGCTCGCCGTGGAGTAGGTGCCGTCCGGCCCCGGGGACGCCTGGGCGACGGTGGTGATCAGCTCCATGACGGGCTGGATGCGCCGACCGAAGGGCGCGTAGGCGTTCGCCTGCTTGGTGAGCGCCGCGGCCGCCTGATCCGGCGTCCCCTCCCCCAGCACGCCGAGGCCGCCCCCGCCGGCGGCGCCGTAGTAGGCGATCAGCCGGTAGTCCGGCAGCAGGCGCCTCCCGCCGCGGGGCAGCTGCGGCGGCGGCGGTGGGGTCGGCGGCGGCGCGGGAGGCACGGCCGCGACCTGGCTACTGCGGGACGACCCCGCGGGCCGGTCCCCGGAGCCCCCTCCGCAGGAGGCCGCGAGCGCCGTGACCGATAGGGCCACGAGAGGCACGAGCAGGCGGACACGACGGGTCACGGTCGTCACGACTGGAGAGGGTAGGGCCCGCTCGCCCCCGGGAGGTGGTGACACGCTGTGCCCGCGGATCGGTGTCGGCACGGTCAGGGCCGCAGGTTGGCCAGCAGCTGCGGCCCGGACCAGGTCGAGTTCACCAGGGTGCGCCGCAGGGTGAACAGCGGCTGCTTCGGGTCCATCGGCCGGTCGCCGAGCTGGAAGGCGGTGGCGAAGCCGGCACTGGCCAGGTGCGGGAAGTCGCTCTGGTTCCACGCTCCGTAGGGATAGGCGAAGTGCCGCACCGGCTTGCCGATGATCTTTTCGAGCTGGGCGCGGGGCTGATCGATCTGGGTGCGCCAGTCCGCTCCGCTGTAGGCGTCGGCCTCGTGGTGGTCGTAGGTGTGCGAGGCGACGGTCATGCCGGCCGCGTCGAGCCGTCGGAGGTCCGCCACGCTCATCCAGTCCTTCTTGCCGAGCACCACGGTCATGATGAAGAAGGTGCCGACCATGCCCCGCCGCTGGAGTTCGGGCAGCCCCGTCGTGATCTGGCTGCCCTGCGCGTCGTCGAACGTGAGCAGGACCGGCTTCGGCGGCAGCTCGGCGCCGGTGGTCAGGTGCTCGAGGTACTGATCGGGCGAGATCGTCGTGTGGCCGGCCTTCGAGAGCGCGTCGAGTTGGGCGCGGAACGCCGCCGGCGGGCAGATCAGGACCTGGCGGTTGTAGGCGGTGTCGGAGGACCGCCAGTCCCGCAGCTGGTGCCAGCACAGGACCGGCACGGTGGCCCGGGAGGCGATGACCCGCGGGTCGCGCGTGGCGGCGGCCGCTTTCGTCGCGGCGGAAGTCGGCGTCGGAGGCGGTTCGGCCGGCGGTCCGGCCGACTCGCTCCGCGTCCTGGTGCCGCACGCGGTGGCCCAGGTGGCCACGGAGGCCAGTGAGCCCGCGAGCATGGTCCGGCGGGTGATGGCGCGCACGCGCGTTCCTACTCCTGTTCTGCCGTTCGGAACGGCACGGGGAAAGGCGCCGGGAATGGCGAGGTTCGCGGCACCGGGGCGGGCACCGAATCGTACAAATCCTGCACCACCGCGAATGTATGGCGCGTGATGACGTCCCGCGCGGAGTGTCGCGGCACGGCGCCGTTTCCGCCGCCGCGGAACAAGATCGTGAGCAACGAGGAAGGTCGACATCCCGCCCCCGGGAACCGGCGGCCCGGCGTGTCGATCAACCCCGTTGCTGACGATCTTCAGCGGCGGGCGGACGCGGGTCGCGGCGCCGTCGCAGCACAACGCATCTCGCGGCTCCCCCAACGCGAGGACAAGTTGCACCCGCAAGGGTTACGACAAATCGGACCTTCTCCTACTCTCGACATCAATCGGCCACGTCCCCGAAACAGAGCTGAGTAGCCAGCTCCGGCCCCGCCGTGATCGATATCCCGCTGATGTTCCGCTGCAGTTCGCCGTCCCGCTGAATGGTCGACACCGTTCACGCGGACCATGCGAACAGCAGCCACGAAAGGGAGCTTTGCTCATGCGACTCGTCGTCGCCGGAATCGCCGTCGGAGCCCCGGCCGGTGCGGCCGCCCTGTACTACGCGTTGTTCCGGATCATGGCCCCGGGCTACGAGCAGGAAGCCTGACCCGCCACCGCACCGGATTACGTCTCCTCGGGCCCGTCGCCGGCGGAGCTTTCGGCCGATCGCAACACCAGAGTCGGTGTGGTCGCCAGACCAAGGACCCCTCGCCGGTCGACACCGACGTAGGTGTCGCCGCCGAACCACGGTCCCCGCGCAAGCCCACACCCAAGTAGGTGTCGCCCCCGAACCAAGGTCCCCTCACGGGCCGACACCCAAGTAGGCGTCGCCATCAGCCGGGGAACCGCTCTCAGGCGCTGACCGCCGTCACCGGCGTCGGCACCAGCTCCAGCGCCTCGAGTACGCCACGCGCCCAGGTCAGCAGATCCCGGTCGCGCAGCGGGGGCGAGCCCATCCGCCCGGTCGTGGTGGGCGCCGGGATCAGCACCGTCCCGACCGCCGGCTTCACGATCGAGCCCTTGTAGATCCGCTGGAGCCGCAGCGTCTGACTCTCCCGCAGCGAGAGCGGCGCGAACCGGATCTGCTTGCCCTGCACGGAGACCTCGGCGATGCCGGCGGTCCGGGCCAGCACCCGGAACGAGGCCACGGCCAGCAGGTTCTCGACGACCTCGGGCAGCGGCCCGTACCGGTCGGTGAGCTCGGCGCGGACCTCGTCGATCATCGCCTCCGAGGTCACCTCCGCGACCCGGCGGTACGCCTCGAGCCGCAGCCGCTCCCCCGGGATGTACTCGCGCGGGATGTTCGCGTTGACCGGCAGCTCGACCTTCACCTCGGCGACCGGCTCCTGCTCGCCGCCGCCCTTGAAGTCCGCGACGGCCTCGCCGACGAGCCGCATGTACAGGTCGAAGCCGACCGCGGCGATGTGGCCGCTCTGCTCGCCGCCGAGCAGGTTGCCGGCGCCGCGGATCTCGAGGTCCTTCATCGCGACGGCCATGCCGGACCCGAGCTCGTTGTTCTGCGCGATCGTGGCGAGCCGGTCGTAGGCGGTCTCGGTCAGCGGCTTCTCCGGCGGATACAGGAAGTACGCGTAGGCCCGCTCCCGCCCGCGACCGACGCGGCCCCGCAGCTGGTGCAGCTGCGAGAGCCCGAACATGTCGGCCCGCTCGACGAGCAGCGTGTTGGCGTTCGGGATGTCGAGCCCGCTCTCGACGATCGTGGTGCAGACGAGCACGTCGTACTGCTTCTCCCAGAACGCCACCATGTGCTGCTCGAGGACGTCCTCGTGCATCTGCCCGTGGGCGACGCCGACGCGCGCCTCGGGCACCAGCTCGCGCAGCCGGGTGGCGGCCTTCTCGATCGAGTCGACCCGGTTGTGGATGTAGAAGACCTGGCCCTCGCGCAGCAGCTCGCGGTGGATCGCGGCGGCGACCTGCTTGTCGTCGAACGCGCCGACGAAGGTCAGCACCGGGTGCCGCTCCTCCGGCGGGGTGTCGATCGTCGACAGCTCGCGGATACCGGTGACGGCCATCTCCAGCGTGCGCGGGATCGGCGTCGCGCTCATCGTCAGCACGTCGACGTTGGCCCGCAGGTGCTTCAGCTGCTCCTTGTGCTCGACGCCGAAGCGCTGCTCCTCGTCGACGATGACCAGGCCGAGGTCCTTGAACTTCGTGGTCGACGACAGCAGTCGGTGCGTGCCGAGAACGATGTCGACCTCGCCCGTGGACAGGCTGTCGAGCACCGTCGTCTGCTCCTTCGCGGAGTTGAAGCGGCTGATCGACTTCACCGTCACCGGGAAGGCGGCGTAGCGCTCGGAGAACGTCTGGTAGTGCTGCTGCACCAGCAGCGTCGTCGGCACGAGGACGGCGACCTGCTTGCCCTCCATCACGGCCTTGAACGCGGCCCGGACGGCGATCTCCGTCTTGCCGTAGCCGACGTCGCCGCAGATGACCCGGTCCATCGGCACGACCGACTCCATGTCGGCCTTCACCTCGTCGATGACCCGCAGCTGGTCCGGCGTCTCGCGGTAGGGGAAGGCGTCCTCGAGCTCCCGCTGCCACGGGCTGTCCGCGCCGAACGCGTGCCCCGGCGAGGCCATCCGGGCGCTGTAGAGCTTGATGAGCTCGGCGGCGATCTCCTTGACCGCCTTGCGGGCCCGGCCCTTGCGCTTGGCCCAGTCGGCGCCGCCGATGCGGTCGAGGCTCGGCGCCTCGCCGCCGACGTAGCGGGTGACGAGCTCGAGCTGGTCGGTCGGGACGTACAGCCGGTCGCCGCGGGCGTACTCGAGCACGAGGTAGTCGCGGGTCGCGCCCTGCACGGTCCGCTGCACCATCTCGACGTAGCGGCCGACGCCGTGCTGGTCGTGCACGACGGCGTCGCCCGGCTGCAGCTGCAGCGGGTCGATGGTCTTGCCGCGGCGACGCGGCATCTTCACCTTGTCGCCGACGCTCGCGACGCCGCGGGCGCCGGCGAGGTCGCCCTCCGTGAGGACGGCGACCTTCAGCAGCTCGCTCGACCAGCCGGTGACGAGGCTGCCGCAGGTGAGCGTCGCGACCCCGGGCTGCCAGATGTCGGGGTGATCGGTGCCGAACTGCTCCGGCTCGACGAACGTCACCCCGAGATCGGCGTCCCGGAGCATCTCGCCGAGCCGGTCGGCCGGGCCGTGCCCCTGCGTCATGAGCAGGACCCGCCACCCGTCGGCGAGCCACGCCTTGACGTCGGCGATGGCCGCCTCGGTGTCGCCGCGGTAGGCGGGTGCCGCCTTCGCGGCGGCGGTGAGGCTCTCGTCCTCGATCTCCTCGTCCGCGGTGAAGGGGGTGATCGACCACCACGGCACGCCGATCGCGCGGGCATGGTCGCGGACCTCGACCAGCGGCTTGTAGGCGGCGGCGCCGAGGTCGATGGGCGCGCTGCTGCCGAAGGCCGCGGCGCCCCAGGCGGCGTCGAGGAACTCCTGGCTGGTGCGGGTGAGGTCGGCCGCGCGGGTCCGGACCCGCTCCGGGTCGGCGACGACGACGTGGGCGCCGTCCGGCAGCTCGTCGATCAGCAGCACGAGGTCGTCCACGAGGACCGGCGCGAGCGCCTCCATGCCCTCGACGGGATGCCCGTCGGCGAGCTTGGTCAGCATCTCGGACAGCTCGGGGTGCTGCGCGAGCAGCGTGACGGCCTTGGCCCGGACGTCGGCGGTCAGCAGGATCTCGCGGCACGGCGGAGCGAGCACGCCTCGCGGATGACCCTGAGAATCAACGGCCGGCCCGAGGCTGCGCTGGTCGGCGACGGCGAAGGTGCGGATCTCCTCGACCTCGTCGCCGAAGAACTCCACCCGCAGCGGGTGCTCCTCGGTCGGCGGGAACACGTCGAGGATGCCGCCCCGGACGGCGAACTCGCCGCGCCGCTCGACCATGTCCGCGCGCGCGTAGGCGAGCCCCACGAGCCGTTCGACGGTCTCGTCGAGGTCGGTGAAGTCGCCGGCGTTCAGCCGGATCGGCTCGAGCTCGCCGAGCCCGCGCGCCTGCGGCTGCAGCAGGCTGCGCACCGGCGCGACGACGACGGACAGCGGACCGCCGTCCTCCGGGTGCCGCAGCCGGCGCAGGACGGCGAGCCGCCGGCCGACGGTGTCCGGGCGCGGGGAGAGCCGCTCGTGCGGCAGCGTCTCCCAGGACGGGAAGGACGCGACCAGTGCCGGATCCATCACCGTGCCGAGCGCGGCGACGAGGTCGTCGGCCTCGCGGGTGGTGGCGGTGACGACCAGCACCGGATGCTGCGCCGCCAGCGCGGCGACGGCCAGCGGACGGACGCCGGGCGGCGCAGTCAGGTCGCGGGTCAGGGGGTCGAGGGATGACGTGCCGGCGTCCTCGACCCATCGCTTCAGGGACGGGTCGGCGAGGGCGGCGTCGAGCAGCGCAGTGATAGCCATGGGAGCGCTGGGCGAGTTTACGGTGACCGGCGCCCCTCCGGTCCGATGACCAGCACCGCAGCCAGCAGGACCGCGGCGACCGACCCGAGATCCGCGACCGTCACGCCGTGGCTGGAGCTGAACTGCCAGAGCACGGGCCCTTCGACCGGCCCGTTCAGCAGCAGCCAGGCGAACGCGGCCACCACCAGCGCCGCGGCGCTGACCAGACGGGCCCTTCGAGACACGTCCGCATCGTCGCATCGCCAGGTGTCAGCTTCGTGGCGCCGCGGGGTGCCGCCCCCGTCTGCCCGATTCGTCCACGGGAGGCCGCTCGCCGGGGCTAGCCTGCCGCCCATGAAGGGCAAGACCCGCTGCTGGCCGGACAATCCGCGGCACTGCATCTTCTGCGCGCGGCAGACCGCGCACGACGTCGTGGTCTCCGGCGAGGCACCCCACTGGTGGCGGCGGCAGCCGGAGGACGAGATCCGCGGGCACTCCGTCTGCCGGTCCTGCGGCGGGTCGACGCCGATCGATGTCGTTCTCACCTATTGATCTTTTCCTGCATTTCGTCGAACTGCTTCACCACGCATTAATGACTATGTCGTGCGCGTTTTGCGGCCCCTACCATGCGCCGCGTGCCGGGGATATCCGCTCGCAAGATCCTTCGTCGGATCTCGGTACTGCTCGCGCTCCTTCGTCGCGGCATCCCTCGGCGGATCCGCGTCGAGCCGGGTGGGTCCGCCCTCGACGTCCTCGGTCGCGGCAACGTTTCCGCTGGTACAGGCCCGGTCGGCGTCGAGCTTCCTCGACAGCGTCGGCGTCAACACCCACATGCAGTATCCGAAAACGCCCTACGCGACCGATCCGCAGCTCGTCGCCCAGCGGCTGCGGGAGCTCGGTATCCGCCACGTCCGCGACAATCTCCGACCGGTCGAGAACCCCACGGAGATCGCCAATCTGAACGCCCTGCGCGGCGCAGGGGTTCGCTACGACTTCATCGCTCCCAAACCGACCGAAAACGCGACGACGGACCAGGCGAACATCAACGGGTGGCTCGCGCTGATCGCCCGCGAGTTCGCCGACAGCACCGCGTCCGTCGAGGGTCCCAACGAGTACGACAAGAGCGGCTCCACCCGCTGGGCCGCCGCGTTGAGGGCCTACCAGGCGCAGCTCTATCCGACCGTGAAGGCGCACCCCGAGCTCGGCGGCCTGCCGGTACTCGGACCCTCCCTCGGCGGCACGAACACGACCCCATCGCTCGCCGGCATCACCGGCGTGGACGCCGGCAACCTCCACCCCTACCCGGGAGGGGACATCCCGGAGTCGTCGGTCCTGACGACCCGGATCGCCGACACGAGGACCTACGTCTCCGGCCCGACCGGCCCCCTGTTCTCCACCGAGAACGGCTACAACAACGCGATCAACGCAACCGCCACCCCGTCGCTGCACAAGCCCGCCTCGGAGGCCGCGACCGCCACCTACCTGCCGCGGATGCTGCTCGAGAGCTTCCGCCTCGGGATCTCCCGCACCTACGTCTACGAGCTCGCGGACGTCGGTGAGGGCAACGATCAGAGCCGCGTCGACGACGTCACCCTGACCAAGGTCGGGACGCACTTCGGACTGCTGCACTTCGACCTGAGCTACAAGCCGGCCGCGACGGCGTTGCGCGACCTGACCACCCTGCTGGCCGACGATGCGCCGCCGACCGCCGACCCCGTCGGCTCCCTCGCCTACGCGGTCACGGGCGCCCCGGCCGATCTGCGGCAGGTCCTGCTGCAGAAGAGCGACGGGTCGTACTGGCTGGCGCTCTGGCGGGCGGCGTCGGTCTGGGATCAGGTCAACCGGCTCGACCTGCCGGTGGCGCCCACCCCGGTCACGCTGGACCTCGGGCAGAACTCGGACGTCACCACCTTCCGTCCAGGGTCGGGCACCGACCCCGCGGGGCGGACGGTCGGGAGCAGCGTCCCGCTCGACGTCGGCGCCCAGACGACGCTGCTGCGCATCACCCCGGGCACGGCACCCGCCGCGCCGGTCGACGTCGCCGCCGAGGGCGGGGACCGCTCCGCCGACGTCAGCTGGGCCCAGCCCGCCGGCGGCAGCCCGGCCGACGGCTTCACGGTCACGACCTCCCCCGGCGGCGGCACGACCGAGGTGCCGGCCATTCCGGGCCGCACCGGCTACACCGCCCACGTCGGCGGCCTCGCCCCCGGCACCGCCGCCACGTTCACCGTGACGGCGCACAACGCGGCCGGGAGCAGCGTCTCGACGCCGTCCGCGGCGGTGGTCCCCGGGCCGCCGCCGGGCGTCCCGAGCGGGGTGGTCGCCACGCCCGGCGACGGGCGGGCCACGGTCACCTGGACCCGCGACCAGGCCGACCCGCCCGGCGCGAGCTACGAGGTCACCGCGAGCCCGGGCGGCGCCTCGGCGACGGTGACCCCGGGCGCGGGCGGCGCGGTGCAGGCCACGGTGACCGGGCTCGACAACGGAACCGCCTACCGGTTCACCGTCGTCGCGATCGACGCCGCCGGACGAAGCGCGCCCTCGACGCCGAGCGCGCCCGTGACCCCGGGGCCACCCGGTGTTCCCACGAACGTGCAGGTCGTTCCCGGCGACGGGGCGCTCGACGTCAGCTGGAGCTCCCCCGACGGGGCGCCGGCGACGTCCTACGTCGTCACCACGAACCCGGGCGACGCACCGGTCATCGCGCCCGACCCGGGCGCTCGGATCGTCGGTCTGTCGAACGGCACCGCCTACGCGGTCACCGTGCGCGCGGTCAACCCGGTCGGGACGAGCGACGCCTCCGAGCCGGTTTCCGCCGTCCCCGGCCCTCCACCCACGCCTGCAGGGGTGACGGCCGTACCCGGGGACGCGGGCGCGACGATCTCGTGGACGGCGGCGGCGGGCGCCCCGGCGACGAGTTACCGCGTCACCTCGACCCCGGCCCGGGTCCTGACCACGGTGACCGACCCCGCCGGCGGCGCTCCCCCGACCTCGCTGACCGTGTCCAACCTCGTCAACGGCACCGCGTACACGTTCAGCGTCACGGCGATCAACGGCGTCGGCAGCAGCGCCCCCTCGGCTCCGACCCC
Source organism: uncultured Actinomycetota bacterium (assembly GCA_963783105.1). Lineage (GTDB taxonomy): Bacteria > Actinomycetota > Actinomycetes > Frankiales > Frankiaceae > JAVEDQ01. Next base: position 24,733 of record CAWAMI010000004.1, on the reverse strand, counting down.
GGCCGTCGTCCCCGGGCCGCCGGGGGTGCCGAAATCGCCCGCCGCCGTCGCCGGCAACGCGCTCCGCGACGGTCACCTGGAAGGCCGGCTCGGGAGCCCCGGCGACGAGCTACACCGTGACGTCGAAGCCCGGCGGCATCTCGACCGTGGTGACGGCACCGCCGGGAGGCACTGGGACCGCAGTGCCGACCGGCGTCGTCGTCCCGGGGCTGGCCAACGGCACCGCCTACTCCTTCACCATCACGGCGACGAACGCCGTCGGCACCAGCGCCGCCTCGGCCGCCAGCGCCGCGGTGACCCCACGCGCGCCGTCGACGACGCCGACCACCGTGCAGGATTCGTCGGCCACGATCGCCTACGGCGGCTGGGCGTCGGTGGCGAACAGCGCCGCCGTCGCCGGCTCCTACCGGCAGAGTTCCACCGCCGGGGACCTCGCCGCCTTCGGCTTCACCGGCACGTCGGTCGTCTGGCTCACCCGCACGGGATCGTCGCTCGGCCGGGCGGACGTGCTCGTGGACGGCGTCCGCAAGAGCACCGTCGACCTCTACAGCCCGACCAACGCGGCGGTCACGCGAACGTTCAGCGGGCTGAGCAACAAGAGCCACACCGTGACGATCCGCGTGCTGAACACGAAGGCGACCGCGTCGTCCGGCACCGCGGTGCCCGTCGACGGCTTCCGGGTCGGCAGCGTCACCACGGACGAGGCCAACGGCAAGGTCGTCCTCTCCGGCTGGCGCACCGTCGGCAACGCCGCCGCGAGCGGCGGATCGCTCAAGGTGAACCGGACCGCCAACGCCACCGTCACGCTGACCTTCACCGGCACCGGGGTCGACTGGGTGGGCTCCCGCGGCCCGGCCTACGGGCGCGCCCGCGTGCTCGTGGACGGTGTGGACCGCGGTGTGGTCGACAGCTACGCGACCGCCCAGGCCTGGCGGACGACGAACGCCGGGATCAGCGGTCTGCCCGCCGGCCGGCACACGATCGTCGTGCGGGTCCTGGGGACGAAGTCGGCCGCGGCGACGACGGCGGACGTGCCGTTCGACGCCTTCGTCGTCCGGCCCTGACGCGGCCGCCCCGCGCTCGGCGCGCGGCGCGCGGCGCCGTCAGGCGGCGAGTCGCGCCACCCGCTCGCGCTGCTCCTCGTCGAAGGTCGCGTCGCCGGCCCGGGCGTTCGCGGTCGCCCGTTCGGGGCGGGACGTCGCCGGGATGGCGACGGTGACCCGGGGGTCGCTGACGACCCAGCGCACCAGTGCCTCCGCCCAGCTGGTCACGCCGAGCGCCGCGAGCTCCTCCTCCGGCGGCGACCGACGCACGAGCCCGCCCCCGCCCAGCGGTCGCATGACGACGACGGCGAGCCCGAGGTCCGCCGCGAGCGGCAGGATGCGGCGCTCGACGGCCCGCTCGCGCGGGTTGTAGGGGATCTGGATCGCCTCGATCCGGCCCGAGCGCATCACCGTCTCGAGCTCGTCGAAGGCCGACGGCGAGTAGTGCGTCGCGCCGAGGAAGCGGACCTGCCCGGCGTCCCGCAGCCCCTCCAGCAGGTCGAGCCGGCGCCGCCACTCGACGAGGTTGTGCACCTGGTACAGGTCGACCCGCCCGCCGAACCAGTCCAGCGCCCGCTGCACCTGACGCTGCGCCTCGCCGTCGTCCGGGGTCCAGACCTTGGTCGCGACGAACGCCTCGTCCCGCCGATGTTCGAGCGCCCGGCCGAGGACGCGCTCGGCCTCCCCGTACATCGGTGAGGAGTCGACGACGGTCTGTGCACGTGCCGCACCCTCGGCGATCGCCTGCCCCGCGTTGCCGGCGTCGAGGGCGGCGGCGACGACGCGGGCGCGGTCGTCCTCCTGCTGCCGACCGCGGACGTCGAGAACCTGCCAGGTGCCGAATCCGACGACGGGGACGCGCACGCCGGTGGAGCCGAAGGGGCGGGTCAGCACCGGCTCACTCCACCGTGAGCACGATCTTGCCGCGGGTGCGGCCGGCCTCGCTGCGCTCGTGCGCCTCGGCGGCCTTCTCCAACGGCAGGGCGTCCTCGACCAGCAGGCGGAGCTCGCCGGCGTCGACCTTGCCGACGAGCTCGGCGAGGTGGGCCGGGTCGGGGCGGACGAAGGTGTAGCGGCCGCCCTGCTCGAGCACGCCCGGGTCGACGATCGAGCAGAAGCGCCCCTCGGCCCCGGAGCGCAGCAGCTGGGGCGCGGCCTCGAGCGCGTCGCCGCCGATGTAGTCGACCACCGCGTCCACGCCGTCCGGGCGGAGGTCGCGGAGCTGGTCGGCGATCGGGCCGGCGGTGTAGTCGATCGTCGCCTCGGCGCCCAGGTCTCGCACGTAGTCGTCGTTCCGGGCGCTGTTCACGCCGATCACGGTGACGCCCCGCTGCGCCGCGAGCTGCACGGCGATCGTGCCGACGCCGCCGGAGGCGTTGAGCACGACCAGCGTCTCCCCCGCCTGCAGGTCCAGCCGGGCCAGGGACTGCAGCGCGGTCAGCCCGACCAGCGGCAGACCCGCCGCCGTCGGCAGGTCGACCCGGGTCGGCGCCTTGACGACGTGGCGCAGGTGCACGGCGACGAGCTCGGCGTAGGTGCCGGCGCCGAGGAAGTCCTTGCGGGCGTAGGCGACGACCCGGTCCCCGGCCGCGAAGCCGTCGGCAGCCGGGCCGGCCGCCTCGACGGTGCCCGAGACGTCCCAGCCCGGGATGACGGGGAAGACGTACGGGAAGGCGCCCTCGAGCCCGCCCTGCCGGGCCTTGGTGTCGACCGGGTTCACCCCCGCCGCCGCGGTCCGGACGAGCACGTAGTCGGGGCCGACGTCCGGGTCGGGCAGGTCCCGTATCTGCAGGACGTCCGGGCCGCCGAACGCGTCGTAGGCGATTGCTCTCATGCCGTGCGCCTACCCGGGTCGGGCGCGGCCATCCGCGGGGCGAGGAGCCCTACCGCGGGCGACCCCTGCCAGCACACCCGATCGAGCGTCGACTGCCCGAGGGACCTCCCTTGCCGGTCCACACCCGATCGAGCGTCGACTGCCCGAGGGACCTCCCTTGCCGGTCCACACCCGATCGAGCGTCGACTCCCCGCAGCACCTCCCCCGCCGGCCAACATCGCATCGGGTGTTGCCAGCCGGACCCCCACGCGCGAGGTTCACCGTGGATGGGCACATCCCGCACCCCACGAGCGTTGAACCAGTGAAGACAATTTCGGACGAGAGGGGCCGTCCATGGCCGCCGTCAGCATTTCCGTACTCGCCGTCGTCCTGGTCGCGCTCGTGCTGGTCCTCGCCGGCGTCCGCATGGTGCAGCAGTACCAGCGCGGCGTCGTCCTGCGCTTCGGGCGCCTCCAGTCGAAGCTCCGCCAGCCAGGTCTGTGCCTGATCGTTCCGTTCGTGGACCGGATGTACAAGATCCCGGTTCAGACGATCGTGCTGGACGTGCCCTCGCAGGGCACCATCACGCGCGACAACGTCACCGTCGGCGTCGACGCGGTCGTCTACTTCCGCGTCGTCGACCCGGTGAAGTCCCTCATCAACGTGCAGAACTATCTGCACGCGACGTCGCAGGTCTCGCAGACCTCGTTGCGTTCCGTCATCGGCCGGGCCGACCTCGACACCCTGCTCTCGGACCGGGAGCAGATCAACAGCGAGCTGCGCGCCGTCATCGACGCCCCCACCGAGGACTGGGGCATCAGCATCGACCGGGTGGAGATCAAGGACATCTCGCTGCCCGAGGGGATGCGGCGCTCCATGTCGCGGCAGGCCGAGGCCGAGCGCGACCGCCGCGCCCGCGTGATCGCTGCCGACGGCGAGTTCCAGGCCTCGAACAAGCTGTCGCAGGCCGCGGACGCCATGAGCGCGACGCCGGGAGCCCTGCAGCTCCGTCTGCTTCAGACCGTGGCCGACGTCGCCTCGGAGAAGAACAGCACGCTCGTCATGCCGTTCCCGGTCGAGCTCCTGCGCTTCTTCGAGCAGGCAGCCGGTCGGGAGGCCGCGCCGTCCCAGCCCTCCGGGAACGGTGTCACGCGCCCGGTCGTGGCCCGTCAGGCGGACGCTCGTCCGGCCGAGGCCGGCCCGGTCACCGCGGAGCCGGCGCTCACCACAGACTCGCCGGCAGATCTCGGGTGAGGTGCTCCAGCTCGCCGTGCGTCTTGGCGGCGTAGGCGGCGGCCGCCCGCTCGTCGAACTCGTCCAGGCTGAGCCGGCCGTCGCGCACCGCGCGCAGCAGCCGCTGGACGACGGCCTCGCGCTCGGCGTCCGACGCGCGGGTCTCCCTGTGCATGCGCCTCACCCGACATCCGCTCCGGCGTTCTGGTCCGGACCCCGAGCGTAGAGCGGTTGTCGGGAGTGCGGCGTCAGCGGGCGGGGCGGGCGAGTTCGCGCGTCCTGCCCTCCGCGGACGCCCGCGGCCCGAAGATCAGCGGGCGCTCCTTGGGCACCGTCCGGGACGGTGCCAGCGGGTATTCGTGGCCGGTCGTGAACTCGTGGACGACGCTCCAGGCCAGGATTGCCGCCCCCGTCGGGATGCCGACGGCGAGACCTGTGGTGACACGGGACATGACGCCTCCTCGTGCCGGTTTCTGCCGCCGACGAGTGTGCTCCTCGAATTGGGCGGGTGTCAGTCGAATGTGGGCAGATCACAGCGGTTGAGGCGTCGGTTGCGCAACGAACCGGCCCTCGCAACGGCACAGCACCTCGGTTAGGGGCTTGTATCCCCGCCGACACGACGACGTGTCGACTGGGAGGAACCATGCGAGCAGCACGAACCATTGCCGCGGCAGCCGTCGCGCTGGCGGCCGGGATCGGATTCGCGGCGACCGGAACGGCATCAGCGGCGCCGCCGTCGACGGACGCAAGTCGTGAAGCGAGTCGTCGGACATCTCGCGGCAGGCGGAGGACACGCCGCCCGACTCAAGAATTGGGTCATCTACACCCGGACCACGCCGCCGAGCACAGCGACCTTCCGGATTGGGCCGGCCGCGCCGCCCGCTGGGCGTCGGGCAGCTTCCAGTTCGTCACCACCGACCGGCGCGCGATAAGGGGTATGCTCTTCAATTACGATCACGTCGGCACGCCGCCTCGCGGACATCGACGCGATGGGCTACTCCACCTATCGCAGCAGTCGGCGAACTTGCAGCAGGACACGGCTCATCAACATCGTAGGTCGACTCGAACGGCGCCGGCAGCCGGGCGGCTTCACCACGCTCGTGTTACGAGCCCGTCTACAACACCGACCAGGGCCCGGTGACCGAACAACGTGTGGCAGACCTGGGACGCCTTCAACGGCGGCCAGGCGAAGTGGTGGTCCACGCAAGCCCATCCCGAGGTGTCTGCGACATTCAACTGCTTCGTCAGATGGAGTGACATCGTCGCAGCGAACCCCGACGCGACGATCCTCGGCGGCTACGGACTCAACCAGGGCAGTAGCAATCCCAACCTGACAGTCGGCGAACGACGCCCTCGTGTTCGGCGCCTCCGGCAATCACAGTCGTACGACTTCGAGCCGACCCTCGACGCCGTCCAGCAAGGACCAGTGCAAGAAGGACGGGTGGAAGACCTTCAACATCCCAACCTTCAAGAACCAGGGTGACTGCGTCAGCTACGTCAACACCGGCAAGTAGTTCCCGCGCAGCAGGACGTCAGCGGCCCGGGGCGCGAGCCCCGGGCCGCTGACGTTCTCCTCCACGCTCTGCCCGACCGGCTCCGGTGACGTGGCGTGACGAATCCCGCCGACTTCCGCCAATTAGCCCACATGGGTGACGGCGCCGGTCCAGACTGCTCGCGAAACGGTGGTCCAAGGTCCGCTGCCACCAGCCGCGGCGGCCTCCGGCCCCTTCGTGGTGGCTGTTGGGTTTGGGGGACGACATGCGATCTGGCACCGATGGCGGAACACCTCTGCGCGCAGTCGCAACGGGTCGCGGCCAGCGACGCGCGGTCGCGCTGGCACTGCTGATCGGGCTCGCGACCCCCGTCGCCGCCAGTGCCGCGCCGACCACGCCCGCGACCCCCCACTACCGCGTCGCGTCGGGCGACACCATCTCGAGCATCGCCCTGAAGCTCCGCGTGCCCGGGGGCTGGGAGGCGCTCTACCGCGCCAACACCGCGCTCGTCGGCAACGACCCCAACCGCCTCGCCGTCGGCATGGACCTGACCCTTCCGGCCGTTGCCCCGGTCCCCGCCCAGCCGCCCGCCGACGGTCGCTACGTCGTGCGCTCGGGCGACACGCTTTCGGTGATCGCCGAGCGGCTGAAGGTCCCGGGTGGCCGCGAGGCGCTGTACGCCGCGAACCGGACGACCATCGGCGCCGACCCGAACCGCCTGGTCGTGGGCATGGTGCTCGCTGCCGGTGACCGGCCCGGCGGCCCCGGCCGCGGCGCAGCCCGCCGCACCTCCGGCCGCAGCCGCGCCTGCCGCCGCTCCGGCCGCGCCGGCCGCGCCGGCTGCCGCGCCCGCTCCCGTCCCGGCCGCGCCGGCGGCTCAGCAGGCGGCGCCGCGACCCGTCGCCATCGCAACGCCCCCGGCCGCCGAGGTCCCGGCCCAGCCGCCCGCGTATCCGGAGCCCGAGCCGGTCAACAGGACGCTGCTCGCCGGCCTCCTCGGCGCCGCCTTCGTGCTGTTCGTCATCTTGATCGTCTACGCCGTCCTGCCGATGCGCGACCCGGACCGGCGCGCGCTGCGCAGGGCCCAGGTCCTGTCCGGGGCGTCGTCGCTCGCAGCGGGGGCGCTGGCGGCCTCGCGGCGCCACGAACCGCAGGAGAACCACATCGTGCTGCCCGAACAGCGCCAGCCGGCGCAGCCGCCGCTGCGGATCGTGCTCGACAAGCCCGACACGGACTCCGACTCGCAGGATTCGGGCTCGACGCGGCTCAGCGCCTGACGGCGTCGTCCTGGCGGCGGGAGTCCCGCACATCGCTGGAGAAGCAACTCGGGCAGCGGTCCCAACCGCGCCGCGCTGCCCACGCCGGTACCGGCTGACCCCGGCGGCGGGCCCGACGCCGGGCTGCTCGACGGAGTCGGAGGCGAAGGCGGGAGGCGTCCGACCCCGGCTCCCCCACCCAGCTGCTGCGGCAGTTGTCACAGCGGCGCCGGCGCGCCCCGTCGGCGGCGCCGAAACCGGACGGCGCCGGACCCGCCGGAGCCGGACCCGCCGGCGCCGGACCCGCAGTCGCCGGGCCCACGGGAGCCGAACGCTCAGGCGCACGAGACCGACGCGACCGGGAGGTACCGGTCCTCCGGCGCGCCGCGGAACGGCCTCCGGGCAGGAGCCGAATCAGCGCGGCCACGACCAGAACGACAACGACGGCGATCACCAGGACGTCGAAAAGCAGCAACGCGTAGGCGACCAGGCTCCCAACCACGAACTGATTGTTACTTCGAAGAAGCGTTCTGTGCCGCTACCGGCTCGATTTGGTGAGTGGCGTCGAGGGGTCGACGAGGCGCACCTCGCCATCGTCGGCCGACGTCGCATGCTGACCCGGCCTGGCCATGGCCGCCACCACCGACGAGCTTGGGTGCACGGCGGACGGATGCAGCGCGGGCCTGCGCCGCCGGAAAAACGCGATCACGACGGTGAGCAGCGCGACGGCCCCCACCCCGACGAGCGCGCGGCCGGCGAGCCCGTTCTGCTGTTCAGATCGAGCAGCAGCGGCGGCCACCCGGGTGTCGTTCGCCAGATCCGCCGGCGGCGCGGCGGCCTGGTTCGACGGGGGCGGCGCCGGCGCGGCCGCCGGCGGCTGGGAGGACGACGGCTTCGAGGGAGCAGGAACCGACGACGTCAGCGGAGCGCGCGCCCCGGGAACGGTCAGCCGCGTCCCGACCACGAGATGGTCCGGATCGGTGCCGATGCGGGTCCGGTTCGCCTCGTACAGCGCGGCCCGCCCGCCGCGCACGGCGAGCTCGTCGGCGATGGTGGAGAGCGTGTCGCCCGCCCGCACGGCGTAACTGCCGTCCGGGGCGACGACCGCCGGGGGCGGCGGAGTCCTCGGGACGCGCAGCTGCATCCCCACGCGCAGGCGATCCGGGTCGGCCCCGATCGTCTGACGGTTCGCCGCGTAGAGCGCGTCCCAACCGCCCGGCACGTCGAGACGGGCGGCGATGCTGCTGATCGTGTCGCCGGGCCGCACCGTGTAGCTGTCCGGACTGTTCCCCACGGCCATCACGCTCAGTGGCGTGGCGACGCCAAGCAGGAGTGCGAGAACGAGCGCGGAGTAGCGGACGCGTGGTTGCAGGAGCAGCGACGTCCCCGGGCGCGTCCGCAACCATCCCCCCGCGGTCTGCTCACTCAGTGTCATGACGCCCCTATGCCCCCTCGTTCGTCGAACACAACGGCCGAGCACAGCACAAGAAACGGGTATCTGAAACAAGAACGTGCCTCGGGACCGGGTATTGCGGGGCGTGCAACCAAGGGTCACGCCGGAGCGTCGGTGTAATCCCCCGGCTTCATCTGGGCGACGACGACGAGTCGCTGCGCGGCGGAGTATTTGGGGTTGCACGTGGTCAACGTGAGCAGGCGCTCGGTGGGCACGACGCCCGGCCGGTCCGGCACCGGCAGCAGCACCTCGCGCGCGTCGGGCGAGACGATCCGGGTGCCGGTGACCCGGTAGTGATAGGTGCGGTACCGGACCTGGATGTCGATGACGTCCCCCGGCCGGAGCGCGTCCACGTTGCTGAACGGAGCGCCGTAGGTGGTGCGATGGCCGCTGATGACGGTGTTCCCCACGGCCCCGGGCAGCGCGGTGCCCGGATAGTGCCCCGGGCCCTTCTGCAGGTCGGCGTGGCTGACGCCCTCGACGACCACGCGCGAGTAGTCGTCCCCGAGGCGCGGGATGCGCAGGACGGCGAAGGGCTTGCCCTCCACGGGTTCGACGGTGGGGTCCGGCCCACCGGGGCGCCCCGGACCCGCCCCCGACCAGGCCTGCTGCAGGTCGCTGGCCAGCCCCCGCTGCGTCGCCGCGGTCTGCCAGTCGGTGACCTTGAGCTCGTAGACCGCGAACAGCAGGACCACGACACCGAACGTGATCAGCAGCTCGCCGAGCACCTCGAAGCCCAGCCGGACGCGGTCTCCCGTCGTGCGCCGCCGCGGCGCCCGGCCGCGGTCGGCGGAGCGCTCGCGGAGGTCCGTCACGAGGCCATTATCGGCAGGAGATGCGGCACCATGCGGTCGGCGCACAACGCCGGACAGCTGCCATCGCCGCCATCGAGCAAGAATCATTCACCCGTTCGGGCTATTCAGCGTTTTCGGGAAATTGTCGAACCCGGGGTGTACGCCTCCTCCACGTCGGCTACTCTCTGTCGAAACAAGGGGGTTGCCATATGAGCCGACGCACTGTTCGTCTCGCTGTTGCCGGTGGCGTCGTCGCCGCATCCGTCCTGTCCGGTGGTGTCGCCTTCGCTGCGCCGGCCGACTACCCGCAACCGCCGCCGATCGGCGGCGAGGGCCCAGGTGCCGAGGGCGGCCCCGGCGCCCCCAGCGGCCCCGGTAGCCCCGGCAACCCGGGCACGATCAACGGCGGCGACAACGGCAACGTCTCCGGCAACCCGGGCCTCGGCACGGTCACGTTCAGCAACGGTGGCGAGGTGTCCGGCAACGGAGCCGGCACCGGGACCGGCACGGGCACCAGCGGCCTGCCGTTCACGGGCTTCGAGCTGGCGACGGCGGTCGCGCTCGGCGTCGGCGCCATCGGCGCGGGTTCGATCGTGGTCGTCGCGGCGCGTCGGCGTCGCGACTCGTCCGCGCTCGCCTGAGCTGCGCTCCACGCTTCAGGGTGACCGATCGGTCACCCTGATCCCATGATCTCCGCAATCCGACGACGTCCCCTTCTCTTCGGAGTCGGGGGCGTCGTCGTGTTGTTCCTGCTCCTGTCCGCGTGGCTCGGCGGGACGGCGCTGCTCGCCCGCAAGCATCTCCTCGACGTGCGCTCCGAGGTGTCGAGGCTGCAGAAGGACGTCACGAACGGCCGGACGGATCGGCTGAACCCCGGCCTCGCCTCCATCCGCGACGACGCCGGTTCCGCACAGCGGCTGACCTCCGACCCCGTGTGGTGGGTCGCCTCGCACATCCCCGTCCTCGGCCGCACCTTCGAGACCAGCAGCGGTCTCGCCAAGAGCGCCGACGAGCTGGCCGACGGGACGCTTCCCGAGCTGGTGAACGCCGCGGACCAGCTCGATCCCGCGAAGGTCCGCCGCAGCGACGGCTCCCTCCAGCTCGCCCGGCTCACGGCCGCCTCCCCGCACCTCGAGCGGGCCGACTCCGCGCTCGCCAACGCCCGGGCGTCCCTCGCCGACCTGCCGGAGACCGGCGTCGTGGGTCCCGTCGCCAACGCCCGCACCGAGCTGGACGACCAGCTCGCCAGCCTCGCCGGCAGCCTCGACGGCGCCACCCGCGCCGCCCGCATCGGGCCGGCCATGCTCGGCGAGAACGGCCCGCGCCGCTACCTCGTGATGTTCCAGAACCCGGCGGAGGCGCGCGGCACGGGCGGGCTCGCCGGATCCTTCACCGTCATGCGCGCCGAGAACGGCGACCTCCACCGCGAGCGGACCGGCAGCGACAGCGACCTGAAGGACGCGGACACGCCCGTCGTCGACCTCGGCCCCGAGTTCAACGCCCGCTGGCGCGCCGGCGACGTCGACCGCGGCTGGCGCAACGCCAACGCCACCCCGCACTACCCGTGGGCCGCGGAGATCTGGCAGAAGCTGTGGGAGAAACAGACCGGCCAGCCCGTCGACGGCGTCATCGCGGTGGACCCCGTCGCCCTCGGCTACGTGCTCAAGGTGACGGGACCGGTGCGCCTGTCCGACGGCGAGGTGCTGACCGGCGACAACGTCGCGCAGTGGACGCTGTCGACCGAGTACTTCAAGTACCCGGACGACAACGAGCGCCGCAAGGAGCTGCTCACCGAGCTCGCGGAGAAGGCCTTCGACCGGTTCAGCGGCGGCGACGGCCGCAGCGCCGCGCTGCTGACCGCGCTCGGGCGGGCCGCCGGCGAACACCGCGTCCTGCTCTGGTCCGCGCATCCCGAGGAGCAGGCGGTCATCGACGGCACGCCGCTCGCCGGGAACGTGCTCGACGAGTCGGGTCCGTTCGTCATGCCGGTCATCAACAACGGCGGCGGCAACAAGCTGGACTACTACGTCGAGCGGACGCTGACGCGCGAGGTCGTCCGGTGCGACTCCGACCGCCGCGCTGGTGCGCGCGACGTTCACGCTGAAGAACACGGCACCCGCGACCGGGCTGCCCAACTACATCGGCGGCCGCTCCGACCAGCGGGCCACTCCCCCCGGCGAGAGCCGGACCCTGGTCGCGATGTACGTCACCCGCGACGCGGAGCTGACCGGCGCCGCGGTCGACGGACGACCGGTGAAGGTCGGCGTCGGCCGGGAACGCGGACGGCCCGTCTACGACTTCGACGAGGAGATCCCCGCCGGGCAGAGCCGGACCACTCGTCGTCGAGTACACCGAGCCGCGGTCGCCGCAACCCGTGGTCGTCCCGGTCCAGCCGCTCGCGAAGCCGATGGCCGTCCGGTTGGACGATTCCTGCCACTGACCGTCGTCGGAGCAGTCCCAGGTGAGCCGCTCGATCGGTCGGGCGAGTTGAACGGGCGGCGTTCCCGGTCGATAGCCGATGCATGGACGTCTCCCCCTCCCGCCGTCCGATCGGTCGGCGGCCGGCAGCGGTAGCGCTCGTCGTGGCGGGCGCCCTGCTCGCCGGCTGCGCCCACGCCCCGGCCGCGGGCGGGCCCGTCCCGGCGGCCGCCGCCCCGGCACCCGCGCCCGATCAGCCGCTCGCCGCCGCCACGCTGCCCCCGGACCACGCGCTTCCCGCGCTGGCCCGCGACTCCGTGCCCCGCGTCGCGGCGGATCAGGCGGCGAAGGCGAGCGTCCCCGCGACCGTTCCGGCGAGCCCCCGGGCGAGTGCGGCCGTGCGCGTGCCCGTCTGCCCGGTCGCCGGCTACGCCGCGCCCGACCCGAAGCGCCCCACCGTGGCGTTGACCTTCGACCTCTCCGCCGACCACCGGACGGTCCGGGGCACGGAGTCGGTCAGCTTCACCCCCGACCAACCGATCACCGAGGTCGTCTTCCGGCTCTGGCCCAACGGTCCGGAGGGCGGGCGGCGCGACGCGAGCCTGACCGTCACCAAGGCCACCAGCCCGGGCGCCGGGGCGTTCCGGACCTCCGCGCTCGGCGCGCGCAGCGGCACCCAGGGCACCTCACTCAGCATCCCGCTGAACCGGACCGTGCCCGCCGGCGAGACGGTGCAGGCCGACCTCGCCTTCACGCTGCGGCTGCCGCCCGTCACCTGGGACCGGTTCGGCACCGACGGCCGGACCAGCTACTGGGGCAGCGGGCATCCGCTGCTGGCGTGGAAGAAGGGCGTCGGCTGGGACCGCGACCCGGCGTCGCCCCTGCCCGGCGAGACGCAGGACAGCGAGGCCGCGAACACGTCGATCGCCGTGACCGCCCCGGAGGCGGACACCGTCGTCGCCTCGGGCAACGGCGTCCGCGAACCTGCTCCGGTGCCCGCCGGCGCAGGCCGTCGCCTGTGGCGCTTCGAGGCGGTCGCCCACCGCGACGTCGCGGTCGTGGCCGGGCCGCTGCGGGTGCAGACCGCCACCGTGCAGGCCGGCGGCCAGCCGGTGTCGGTCGTCGCCGCCGTCGCGCCGGGCGTGCCGATGGCCCCCTCGCTGCTCGTCGGCGAGGCGCGCCGGGCGCTGCCGGCCCTGACCGGGCTGTTCGGCCCCGTCCCCTTCCGCACGCTGACCGTCGTCGCCGTGCCCGGCCTCGTCGCCTCCGGCCTCGAGTACCCGGGGGTGGCGCTCGTCCTGCCGCAGCCCGACCCGGCCAGCGCCCGCGTCGTCGTCACCCACGAGCTCGCCCACCAGTGGTTCTACGGGCTCGTCGGCAACGACCAGGCCCGCTCCCCCTGGCTGGACGAGGCGTTCGCCACCTACGCCGAGTCGCTCATCGACGACAACGCCGCCGCCTACTCCCAGCCCGTCGGCGACGACAAGGTGGGCCGCTCGATGGCCTCCTTCGGCCGCGACTACGTGCTGTACCAGGCCGTCGTCTACGGCGCCGGCACCACCGCCCTGCACGCCGCCCGCGCGGCCGTCGGCGGAGCCGCGTTCGACGCCGCCGTCCGCTGCTACGTCCGCACCGAGGCGTGGAAGATCGCGACCCCGGCCGACTTCGCCAAGCAGCTCACCACGCTGCCGGCCGCGCTGGCGGTGCTGCGCAAGGCCGGGGCCGTCTGAGGTTCCGACGTCCGGCGCCGGGCCAGCAGCCGTCGGGCTCAGCGTGGGGACGCCGTGGCCAACCCGTTGGCGCTCGCGGCCAGCAGAAGCCGCTCGTCGTACGCGACGGCCGTCGTCGGCTCGCCGAGTTCGAGGGCCGATGCGACGTGGATGGCGTCCAACGACCGCAGGGTGGGCGGGACCAGGACCGCCGCGCGATCAAGTACCGCTCGATCGATGCGGAGGAGGGAAATACTGTCGAGCAGCGCCGCCGCCCGAGACCCTCCCCGATTCCCGGCAACCTTGATGGCCGCGCGCGTCACCTCGACGACCGAGAGCTCGCTGCTGACAACGGCGTCGAACGCCGAGAGCGCCGACCTCAGCTCCGAGCTCTCCGACTCGGCGACGACGAGCTTGACCAGTGCCGAGGAGTCCGCGTAGGCGATCACCGCTCCTGCGCCCGCTGCTCCGCCAGCACCTCGCTGATGGGCGTGCTCCCGCTGCTGAGCGCTTCCGGCAAGGCCTTCAACGAGGCCTGCGCAGGACGCAGACGCCCGCTCGCGACCAGGGATCGAAGGGCACCTCGGTCGGGCAACGGGGCGAGCACGGCCACGGGATGACCGCGTTCGGTCACTTCGAGGGACTCGCCCTGAGCGACGCGGCGGAGATAGACGCTGAGGTTCTGGCGAAGTTCGCGCACGCCGACCCGATCCATGTAGCACATGGTAGCACTTGGGATGGTGCCTGTTCCACGGCGGGCCCTTGCTCGATCTGGCCCGCGGGGCGCGATCCGAGCCGAGCCCCTCCCGGCGTAGCGTCGGCCCCCGGGCGTGATCCGCCGGCGAGAGCCACTCGGGGACGACGGGTCCACAACGTAAGAGGAGCGGTGGCCACGCGCGGCGGTGCCCCCACTGGTGAGGGCACCCGACGTCGTTCGGCTCGGACCGGTCGTTCGGCCCGGACCGGTCGTTCGGCCCGCATCGCGTCCGCGTTCCGGAGCCGTCCCGTGCTGTTGCTGGCGTTCGCGTTCGCCGTGATGGCCGACCCGGTCTCCTCCGTGGCGTACGCGGTCGAGGCCGCCCTCCGCGCCCTCGAGGGGGACCTCGCGCTGCTCGTCCCGACGATGACGCTGGTCGTGGGCATCATCGCGGTGATCGTCGTGAACTATCAGCAGCTCGTGGCCCGCTACCCGCGCGGTGGCGGGGCCGCGGCCGCGACGGGCGAGGCCTTCGGCGAGGGTTGGGCGTTCCTGCCGATCGGCGCGCTGATCGTCGACTTCGTGCTCACCATCGCGATCAGCGTCTCGGCGGGCGCGTCGGCCGTCATCGCCTACGTCCCCGCCCTCGCTCCGATCCGGCTGGTGCTCGCGCTGGGTCTCGTCCTGTTCGTGGCCGGGGTGAGCTGGCTCGGCCACCTGGGGCGGCTGCTGTTCGCCGCCATGACCATCGGCTTCCTCCTGCTCGCCGCCACCGTGCTGCTGTGCGGCCTGGGCGCGACCGTCCACCCGACGGGGGTCATCACCAGCACCTCCGGGCACCGTCCGGTGATCGCCGTCGCGCTCGCCTTTCCCGTCGCGATGGCGCTCGCCACCGGCGTCGAGGCCCCCTCCTCGGCGATCGCACAGCTGGGAGAGCTGGGCGACGACGGCAAGCGGCTGTTCGGGCGGGTCACGCTCTGGTTGACGCTCGGCATCGTCGGCGCCCTCACCCTCGGGCTGGCGCTCGAGGCCCACCACCTGCAGGTCGGCATCCCCGATTCGGACGACACCCAGATCGCCGAGCTCGCCCGGATCGCGGCCCCCGGACCGGTGTACGCGGCCTTCCAGGTCGTCACCGTCCTGCTGCTGCTCGCC
The DNA here is from genome assembly GCA_963783105.1 of uncultured Actinomycetota bacterium. Taxonomy (GTDB): domain Bacteria; phylum Actinomycetota; class Actinomycetes; order Frankiales; family Frankiaceae; genus JAVEDQ01. The sequence continues at coordinate 9,669 of CAWAMI010000004.1, read as the reverse complement.
GCCGCCAGCAGCTCGTTCCAGGCGGGACCGGGGCTGCTGAAGGCGCTGGCCGCGACCGACGACGGGGACGGCCGGACGATCGGCATCCTGCCGGCTCTGCTGGGCCGGACCAACAGCCACTACACGCCCTACTGGGGGGTCGTGGTGTTCACCGTGATCGCCGTCGGCGTGGTGACCGCGGCCGGCGGCGAGGACCAGCGCCTCGTGCTGTTCTACGCGGTCGCCGTCTTCATCAGCTTCCTGGCCGGGTTGGCGGCGATGGTCGTGTTCTCCCGACGGGAGGGCCGGATCGGCTCCCTGGCCCTGAACGTGTTCGGCGTGGGGGTCGTCGGGTTCACGCTGCTGGTCAACCTGCGGCGGGGAGAGCCGGTCGTCAGCATCGCCGCGTCGGTGCTGATCGCGCTGGTTCTGTACCGGCGCTGGGTCGGTGCGGGCCGGCCGTCGGGCGTGCACCACGTGGCCGCCCACGCCAGGAGCAGGGCGGCCCGACCGGCAACCGAGAAGAACGCCTGACACGCGCCATCGGCGCGACCCGGGAGCTGCCCAGCAGGCAGGAGTGTCGGCCGGAGGTGTAACTCACCCCCGGGACGGAAATCGACAGCCGGACGCGAGGGGGCGGCCATGGCGGCAATCGACGGATCCGACCCGATCGCGTCCGGCGCAGGTCTCTCCCGCCGGACCCTGCTGCTCGGCGCGGCCGGCGCGGGCGCGCTCGCGGCGCTGACACCGACGACGTCTCGCGCCGCCGACGCCGCGGCCGGCTATCCCGGACTGCCGTCGATCGACACCTTCTGGAACTGGCAGCACCGGCTGGTCGACGTCGGCACCCGCTACACCGGCAGCGCCGGCCACAACCAGTTCGTCGACTGGATCGCCGACCGGATGGGCCGCGTCCACGGCTTCCGGCTGCGGCGGGACCGCAAGACGTTCGGCCGATGGCTGGCGCGGGACTACGCCCTGTCGGTCACCCAGCCCTCGACGAGCGGGCCGTCGGGTCGGGTGCCGCTCGCCTACTACTACCCCTACTCGGGAACGACGCCGCGCCCAGGGCGTGACCGGCAAGCTGGTCGACCTCGGCACCTATCCGCCGGCGGTGATCGGCACCTCGGGCACCGGCTACTCCCCGGCGTTCTGGCTGCCGGCCCGCGGCGGCGTCGCCCTCGTGCGGGCCGCGCCGTCGACCTTCTCGCTCGCCGCCGGCCAGGCGGCGACGGGCGGCTACGAGCGCGGCAAGACGTCGCAGCAGGCCGCCGCCGACTACGAGGCCTACGCCGCGGTGCAGAACAACCCGGCTTTCGTCGGCATCTTCTCCCCCGTCGGCCTGCTGGACGCCAAGAACGCCGGCGTGAAGGCGGTCATCGTCGCCTACACCGGCCTGCCGGACGACGAGGTCGCGAACCAGTACAACCCGTTCATCACGCCCTACCCGGCCACCTCCGGGGTGCCGACGAAGGGCGACCCGGGCTGCCCGGCCGTCTGGGTCGGCGACGCCACCGGCGCCCGCCTGTCGCGTGCCGCCGCCTCGGGCGCGGCCACCGCGACGGTCACGCTCACCGCCGCGGTCACGTCGGGCGCCGCGACGGAGACGATCTGGGGCTGGCTCCCCGGACGCGACCCGACGGCCCGGCCGCTGATCGTCAACACCCACACCGACGGGCCCAACGCCACCGAGGAGAACGGCGCCCTCGGCATGCTCGCGCTCGCCCAGCACTTCGCCTGCCGGCCGCACCGCCGGCCGATCTACTTCGCGTTCGTCACCGGCCACTTCCAGCTGCCGCAGTTCACGACGCCGATCCCCACGCCCCGGCCGGAGGTCGGCAGCGACGCCACCAGCGTCTGGATGGCCGACCACCCGTCGATCTACCGGTCGGCGGTCGCCGGGCTCACGGTGGAGCATCTCGGCTGCACCCGCTGGACCGACCGGAACGGCCGCTACGTCGCGACCGGCGACTACGAGTGGGGCACCACCTACACCTGCCGGCGGACCGGCTCCACGAGCCCGACCAACACCGAGCAGAAGGCGTGGCTCGACGCCGTCCGCGCCGTCGCGCAGTCCGGCCGCCCCGTCGGACCGGTCGCCGCCGTGCAACCCACCCCGATCTACCTCGGCGAGGGGGCGCCGCTCTACGCCGGCGGGCTCGGCACGGTGAGCCTGGTGCCGCTGCCCACCTACCTGCTCCAGGCCGGCAGCCGGCAGCAGCCGAAGCTCCTCGACCTCGAGAAGCTCGACCGGCGCCTCGCCTACGCGCAGGTCCTCGCGTTCGCCCGCACGCTCGCCACGCTCGACGCGGCGCCCGACAGCGCCTTCTGAGCAGGGCCTGTCGTCCGGGCCGGGTGATCCTCGGCCGTCAGCCTCTCAGGACGACGAGGTCTGCGGCGCGACGCCCAACGCGAGCAGATCCGCCGAGAGTTTCTCGGCTATCACCCGGTGGCCGACGTCGGTCGGGTGCTGGCCGTCGGCGGCGATCGACCCCGCGGGAGCGTCGGCGAACCACTTCTCGGCGAGGGGATCGACGAAGGAGGCGTTCGGCGTTCGCTGGACCTCCGCGGCCAGGGCGTCACGCACTCCTGCGGCACCGGACGGCGGTGTCGCGTCGGTCGCGATCGGCCCGACGACCACGATCCGCGTGTCCGGCAGCTGCCGGCGCAGCCCGTCGTAGAACTCGCGGGCGGCGGGCCCGACGGCGCGGGCGTCGGCGGAGGCCGCGTCGGCACGTCCGGCGAAGACCACGAGCAGGTCGGGCCGGCTGTCGACGATCGGCCCGGTCAGCCCGGCCAGCGTCAGGCCCATCTGGCCGCGGGCGACGTAGCCGATGCCGTCGTTGGCCAGCGTCGTCTGCTGCCAGCCGAACCGGTTGGCGATCAGCGCGGGGTAGGCGTTCGGCCCGTTGCCGCCGCTCGGGGTCGGCGCGGTGAAGGCGTCACCGACGAAGGTCACCCGGTGCCCGAGGCCCGCCTGGGTACTGGATCCGCTCGACGGAGCGGGAAACGGCTCGGGTTCCGGTGTGGTGGTGAGCAGGTAGGCCCAGAAGGCGGAGACGGCGAGGACACCGACGGCGACGAGAGCGATCTGGATCCGCTCGGAAATGTGCCGCATACGTCCATGTTGCCTACCGCTGCGGGTGATTCAGCACGAGCCAGGGCGATCGCCGAGCGTCAGGCCGACTGATGTCTCAGGGCGGGAGCCAGCCTAGTTCGCCTAGCAGCTGGCGGACCTACCCGCCCCGCTGGGCGTGCTGTGGAAGGCGAGGCCGTCTCAGCTGGTCCGTCGTCACGCGGCGACGGCGAGCGAGTCGCTGAACCAGGCGAGCGTGCGACGTAAGCCGTCTTCGACGTCAACGACCGGCCGCCAGCCGAGCACTCTCTCGGCGAGCGAGATGTCGGGCTTGCGCACGCAGGGGTCGTCCACGGGTCGCTCGATGAAGGTGATCGACGAGCTGCTCCCGGCGAGCTCCCGGATCAGCTTCGCGAGGGCGAGCATGCTGAGTTCGTGCGGGTTGCCGATGTTCATCGGTCCGCTGTGACCGGAGTCGGCGAGGCGAAGGATGCCCTCGACAAGGTCGGCGACATAGATGATTGAGCGTGTCTGCGATCCGTCACCGGCAACCGTGATCGGCTCGCCCTGTAGAGCCTGGGTGGCAAACGCCGGTATGGCGCGTCCGTCGTTCGGACGCATCCGCTCCCCAAAGGTGTTGAAGATGCGGACGATGCCCGTGTCCACCGCGTGCGTGCGCCGGTAGGCCATGGTCAGGGCTTCCGCATAGCGCTTGGCTTCGTCGTAGACCCCGCGCGGGCCGACCGGGTTGACGTGGCCCCAGTAGTCCTCGGGTTGCGGGTGGATCTGAGGGTCGCCGTAGACCTCGCTGGTGCTGGCGAGGACGAAGCGAGCCCCCTTCTCCTTGGCCAGGCCGAGGGCGTGCATCGTGCCGATCGACCCGACCTTGAGCGTCTCGATCGGCAACTGCAAGTAGTCGATCGGGCTGGCCGGTGACGCGAAGTGCAGCACTAGGTCTACGGACGAGGGAATGTGAATGTAATTGGTCACATCGCAGCGGACGAGGCGGAAGCACGGCTCCGGCAACAGGTGAGCGATGTTCGTCGGCGTGCCGGTGAGAAAGCTATCGAGGCACGTGACCCCGTACCCGTCGGCCAGCAGACGCTCGCAGAGGTGTGAGCCCAGAAAACCCGCCCCACCAGTGACTACGGCGTGCTTCATACGTCCCCCCGGACCCGCAGGCGACCCGAGGAACCGAAGCCCCGGGCGCGATGGGAGAGGAGGGTAGTCCCTTGCATCTCGAGTTCTACAGGGCACCCCCTGCACGAGTCAGAGATTTGCAGATACTGCAGAGTGACGACCGGCGCTGCACGACGGGTGAAACTCGCCAATCAGATTGACGAGGAGTATCGCCCGTTACGTCGAAGGGTTATGGTCACCGTCCGTAGCACTCGACCGCCGTTGGTGGGTGCGCGGCTGGCGGCATGGCGAGGGGGCCACCTTGACGCTGGACAGGAACAAGCGCGTGCTGGTTGCCGGTGCGGGCGGCTTCATCGGGGGCCACCTCGTGCGGCACCTTCGATTCCAGGGGTTCACGGACATCCGCGCCGTGGACGTGAAGCCCCTGGAGGAGTGGCACCAACACGACAGCGTTGCCGAGGAGCTCCAGCTCGACCTCTCGGAGCGCCGCAGCGCTGCTGAGGCCGTCGAGGGCTTTCCTACGTCTTCAACCTCGCCGCCGACATGGGCGGCATGGGCTTCATCGAGAACAACAAGGCCGCCGTGCATGCTCTCGGTGCTGATCAACACGCACCTGCTGATGGCCGCGCAGCGACGCCGGGGTCGAGCGGTTCTTCTTCGCCTCGTCGGCCTGCGTCTACGCCGCGGACAAGCAGACCGACGCCGACGTCGACCGCCGCTGAAGGAGGCCGACGCCTACCCGGCCATGCCCGAGGACGGCTACGGCTGGGAGAAGCTGTTCAGCGAGCGGATGTGCCGCCACTTCCGCGAGGACTTCGGGCTCGAGACCCGCGTCGCCCGCTTCCACAACGTCTACGGCCCGCACGGCACCTGGACGGCGGCCGCGAGAAGGCGCCGGCCGCCATCTGCCGCAAGGTCGCCGAGGCCAAGCTGACCGGCGACACCGACGATCGAGATCTGGGGCGACGGCGAGCAGACCCGCAGCTTCATGTACATCGACGACTGCGTCGACGGCACGCTGATGATCATGGACGGCGACGTCGCCGAGCCGCTCAACCTCGGCAGCGAGCGAGCTGGTCTCGATCAACCAGCTGGTCGACATCGTCGAGGAGATCGCCGGCATCACAGCTCGAGCGCAACTACCTCCTCGACGCCCCCAAGGGCGTGCGCGGCCGCAACAGCGACAACACGCTGATCCAGGCAGCACCTCGGCTGGGAGCCCTCCACCCGCCTCCGCGACGGTCTTCGGGTCACCTACGAATGGGTGTCCGACCAGGTCGCGAAGAGCCTCGCCGCCCGGTGAGCACCCTCGCCCCGATCGCGGCGGACCAGCGGGCCGGCCGTCGCGTCGACGTGCTCGGAGTCGGCATCTCGACGGTCACCCCGAGATGGCCCTCGACGTTCTCGCCGGCTGGATCGAGCGCCGGGAACGACACTTCGTCTGCGTCACGGGCGTGCACGGGGTGATGGAGTCCCAGCGGGATCCCCTGCTGCTCGACGTGCACAACGCCTCGGGCCTCACGGTTCCGGACGGGATGCCCATGGTCTGGGCCTGCCGCCGCGCCGGCGCCGACTGGGTGAGCCGCGTGTACGGGCCGGACCTGATGCGAGCCGCCTGCGCCGCCGCCACGAAGCACAGCTGGAGGATGTTCCTCTACGGCGCGTACTCCGATGTCCTCGACGACCTCATGGCGAAGCTGAGCGAGACCTGCCCGGGCGCCCAGATCGTGGGCGCGATCTCGCCGCCCTTCCGCCAGCTGTCGGACTCGGAGCGGACGGCGATCGTGGCCGAGATCAACGCGGCCGCGCCGGACATCGTCTGGGTCGGGCTGAGCACGCCGAAGCAAGAGCGCTGGATGCACGAGAACCGTAAGGACCTCGACGCCCCGGTCCTCGTCGGCGTCGGCGCAGCCTTCGACTTCCTGGCGGGATGAAGAAGCAGGCCCCGACGTCCTCCAACAAGCGGGCCTGGAGTGGGCTCTACCGCATGGCCACCGAGCCGCGGCGGTTGTGGAAGCGCTACGCCCGGAACAACCCTGCCTTCGTCGCCTCGATCGTGCGCCGGCCGCCGCGCCTACCGATACCGTGATCCAGGACCAGCTACCCGCGATCGAGGAGCTCGGTCAGTGTGGCAAGCGACGGTTTGACCAGCTCTTCCCTTGCAAGCCATGAGAGACATCAGAGCACGTGTGGCAGGAAGAGCCCGCGCCGCGTGCTGGCAACCGGCTTGATGAAGCTGCAGCAGGCCTCGTCGTACAAGCCCGTCGTCTCCGCCCTCCACCGTGGCCCGGTCCACCTCTTCGACGGTGTGACATATCGGCGATATCCCGGGGCCCGTATGCGCGGCGCCGGCAAACTGCTGGTCGGGATTCCCTGGCCGGGATTGGCCTGCGAACTCGGGAGCTTCACCCTCCTGCCCGACGCCACCGTCGATGTGGCTGGAAGATTCGCGTGTGTGAGCGGCTCACATGTCGTGGTACAGCCCGGGGCATACCTACAGCTCGCGTCCGGATACATCAACTCGGGCACGAGGATCAGCTGCTTCAAACACGTCGCGATCGGTCAGGACGCGCATATAGCCGAGCGCGTCACCATCCGGGACAGCGACAACCACAGCCTCGGCACAGGCCCCACTGCCGCTCCGATCAGGATCGGGGACCGAGTCTGGATCGGATTGGGCGCGACAGTCTTGAAGGGTGTGACCATCGGAGACGGTGCGGTCGTCGCCGCCGGCAGTGTCGTCGTGGATGACGTCCCTCCCGCCGCACTGGTGGCGGGAGTCCCTGCCAGGGTCAAGCGTTCGGGGGTCTGGTGGTCCGACCCGGACGCGTACCACGTCGTGGCGAGCCGTTGACGCATCAGCCGATGTCGTCCCCGAAGCGCGCCGCTCGCCCTGCGGCTGCGCGGTCTGCCCGGAGGACGGTTGCCGGCGCCCTGAGCCGACTCGTGCGTCGATCGGCTGCGCTAGCGCTCACCGCGTTGATGACCGTGCTCCGGCCTGCGGACCGTGCTGTCTTTTTCGGCATGCCGACTCCGAAGGAAACGTCGTCGAGATGATCAGAGCTGCCCTGCGCGAGAAGCCATGGCAGCTGGTGTGGCTCACTTCGTCGGGTCAGGTCGAGGACGTCCGTGGATGCTCGAGGGCGTCGACGAAGAACCGCGACTTCGTGTGGTCAAGAAGGCTTCTCTGCTCGCCTTGTGGCACTTCCTCACTGCTGAGCGGGTGTTCTACAGCCACAGACTCTTCTGCTCGCCCAAGCCAGGCAAGGGACGAGTCTTCGTGAACCTCTGGCACGGGGATGGCCCGAAGACGCCACCGGGTGCACGCGGCAAGCGCCGTTCGGACAGCTTCGTCGTTGCGGGCACGAGGGCCTGGGGCGAAGTCAGGCGCGCGGGCTGGGAGTCGGCGTGGACGAGTTGCTGGTCACCGGCAATCCCCACATCGATCAGTACCTGGCCCCCGCATCGAACGAGGCATTACGCCGGTTGGGGCTGAATCCAGACGTGCCTCTCGTCATCTGGGCGCCGACGTTCCGGGAAGCCAGCTACGGACGCCGCTACTGGTATGACAGCGACGCACTCAGCCGAACAGAGACCGGGGAGGCCCTTCAGGCATTCGCGACGAGCCCCCCTGGGGAGATTTCCTTCAACTTGCCGTACGTCCGCATCCCTTCGACAGCGATCGTTACGCCGATCTCGGCTTGCCTCTGCTGGATGACGAAAGCCTTGCCACGGCGCGGGTCGGCATCTACCACGTCCTTGCGAGATCGTCGGCGCTCATCACCAACTACTCCAGCATCTGGACGGACTTACCTCGCGCTCGATCGTCCGGTCGCCTTCTTCTGCCCAGGACCTGCCGACCTCTCTTGGGGGGCACGGGATCTGGCTGACGCCGACTTCTTGGGCTACCTCCCCGGCCCGCTGCTGCGTTCGGTGCATATTGAACGCCTTCTGCATGACCGTGGTGAGACGCGAAGATCCTGAATCCGACCGTCGTCATACCGTGGTGCGTCAATTGGGCGCTGTCGTGGCGTTGGGCGCTAGCGACCGAGTCTTGAACGAAGTGGGCTGACCGAGGTGAAACTGTCGCGCGCGATGCGTCCAGGAGGGAGTCGCCGCGTCTTCCACAGGTCCCGGCCGTGGGAGGGGCCGGCCACGGCCCTGCGCCCCGTTGATGCACACAGCCGCAGGCGGGTCCGTCGGTGACGCCCAAGGCTCTGCGGGCCGGTGTCCCCGATGGGGTTACGACGAGGGTCGCCCTCGCCGGCGTCCTGGCTCTCGTGTCGGTGGCGGTAGTGCGGGCTGTCCGGTCGCCTTCCTGGGCGATGTCCCGGGTTGATTGCCGTCGGCTGCGCCTTCTTGGGAGCGGCCTGGCGCCTTCGACCGGCGGGATTGAGCGCCGAAAGCGCCTCGGCCGCCGTGCAACGTCTGCCGGCTCGCTTCCGATGGCTGCCGTGGGTTTGGCTGCTCTTCGTCTACATCTCTGCGCAACGCTTCACGCAGTTCTTCAACGAACGCTCCGTCGAGGACGCTGCGAGTGGGCGGCCAAGTCTTCAGAACGCCATCGAGGTCCTCTTCTACCTCGTGATGGCTGTGGTCCTGTTTTTCGCCTGGCTGCCGCGGAGCAGTACGGTCGGCAACAACCTGCACTTTGTCAGCTGGCGTTGGCCGGCCTGGGCGCTGCTGTCGACCTCGTGGTCGCTCGTGCCCAAGTACTCCTTCGTTCGCGCCTTGCAGTTGTTCGTGCCTGTCCTGCTGGCGGTCTACACAGCGCGCGTTCTCGACCATCTCGACGACGACGGCACCGCGGTGGCGCGCCCGTTCCTCCGGCTCTTCACGAACTTCGTGTCAGGCCTTGCCGTCTTCGCTTTCCTGTACAAGCCGGTCGCAACGCTCGAGACCGGCCGGCTGACCTGGTATGGCGTACATCCGCTGGTCGCCGCCGAATTCTTCGGCGCGGCGGCCTTATGTCTCCTCTTCGCCGGTCACATCTATCTCCGGATGTCGATGGCCGGCTGGTGCTGTCGACTTGCCCTTCTCATCGTCGCCGTCATCGAGTCCGACAGCCGAGGGATATTTGCCGGCCTTATCGTGGCCGTGACCGTGGACTGTGGGTGAGGGGTCGCGACTCGGGTGTCCGTCGCTACCTCAGCGTCTCTGCGTATGTCGGCGTCTGGGTTGCACTGCTCGTCTACTCGGCGTCCCAACTCCTGTCCATCGCCGAGCGCGGGCAGGGCCGGGAACGCCTGTTCAATCTGAACGGTCGGGTCGGGCTGTGGCAGATCGCGCTCGAGCAGTTTCAGACGATCAAGGAGTATCTGGTCGGCTTCGGGTTCGGCGGAACCCGGAGGCTCCTCCCCGAGCAAGGTCCAGATCGGCGGCCACGCCCACAACTCGGCCATCGAAGCCTTCATCGGAACGGGCGCGGTCGGCCTGTGCCTCCTCACCTTCCTGCTGACCTTCGTCGGCTGGCG